>NZ_JBQQEY020000001.1:0-3343354 GCF_052258485.2 Psychrobacter sp. T6-5
ATTGGTAAATCCTTAGCAGGGTTCACACTAGGTGAAAAATTGGAAAGCTTTTTGCCTTATGTCGATCAGAGTGTAGATGGAAATAAGGTTCCATGGACTGTTTATTTAGCTTTAGAAAATACAGGTGTATTACTGTACGAGATACAGAATAAAAACGGATATAGAATATATTTTTCGGATCCTAAGCTGGAATTTGTATTTAATAAGCAAGGAACTTTATGCATTATTATTGCTGGTGCTGGTTATCAAGGCGAAATCTTTGAAGGTGGTATTAAAATTGGCAGCCGTATCGGAGATATAGATCATGCGTTAGTTTTGGATGATACGGAAGATGTGCATTATCTAGCGGATGATAGAGAACGGTTCATTGAAGGAATATACTTCGTAGCTGGTGGCTTAGAGCTTGAAGAGAATCCTGACGCCATCATAGAAGAGGTGAGAGTTTATAATTACAACTTAATATAATAACTATTTTGGCCTAGATACCATCTTACTCAAAAATCTTGAGCTGCTAAAACAGTACACTATGAAGTACACTGCAATTATTTCGGTAACTCGAATCATTACTATCATTAGCCCACAGCTAAAGGTTAAAGTCCTCACTAGGGTACCAACATTAATATAATGCAATAAAAAACTGAGCACAAGGCTCAGTTTTTTATTGCATACTAAGTATCAGATACTTATTTTAATGGCACACCGATACGGTCAGCCACTTCCTCATAAGCTTCGATCACATCACCCAATGACTGACGGAAACGGTCTTTATCAAGTTTCTTCTTAGTATTCTTATCCCAGATACGGCAACCATCTGGTGAGAACTCATCACCTAATACGATACGGTCATGGAATACGCCAAATTCTAATTTAAAATCCACTAGGATTAAATCACCCGCATCAAACAATGCTTTTAATACATCGTTGACTTGATAGGTTAGCTCTTCCATCTTAGCCAATTGCTCTTTGGTCGCCCAGCCAAGAGACACAGAAAGTGATTCGTTCACCATCGGATCACCTAGCGCATCATCTTTATAAAACAGCTCATACGTTGGCGGCGTCAATGCCTGCCCTTCTTCTAAGCCCAAACGACGTACCAAACTACCAGCGGCAAAGTTACGCACCACGCACTCTACAGGAATCATATCCAAGCGCTTGACCAATACTTCGTCGTCAGACAATTGCTTTTCAAAATGCGTCTCGATGCCAGCATCAGACAATTTTTGCATGATAAAAGCATTAAAGCGGTTATTCACCACGCCTTTACGTGCCAATTGTTCGATACGCTTACCATCAAGCGCTGAGGTATCATCACGGAAGTGTAAAATCAGAAGATCATTGTCTTCTGTTTCATAGACAGATTTGGCCTTGCCTTTATACAGCAGTTGTTGCTTTTGCATTATAGGGGTTCCTGTTCGTTCAAGCTTATGTGGTAAAAACGCGCAGCGACCGCTGACTCTTATTACAATATCGATATTATTTTAATCAATAATCATAAAAATCGGCGGTACAAGTGAAGAAATAAATTAGTTTGAAGGGCTACTAACAGCACGCTGAGGCTTTGGCAGCTGATACTGATTACCTGACTCATTCTGTAGTTTAAGCGTGTTCGCGCCCACATTCGGTGTTGGGTACAAAGGCACGAAAGGCGCTGTTTCTTGAGCAGCTGGTAGTTCTATCGGTGCAAGCTTTTTGCTTTGTTGATAGTCTAAGCTGCCATTGTCGCGCTTTCCAAGCAAGCTCTTGGTCGCTTGGCAGCCGCTCAATACCAACGTACTACCCAAAACTAAGGTCAGCATTGCAGGAAGTAGTTTTGTCGTTTTTGATGATACTGTCATCATGTTGTCTCTCTGAGTTAGCAGTTATTGCTCATTTAGGCGATTGACTCATCATGATAAGTTGACTTGTTACTCGCTTGAATATTGATTGTCGAGTAACAAGTCTTAAATCGCTGAAAATCAAGTTATAGTATGTTTGCTCGAACCAACGCTTCATCAATAGTCGCATGATGCTGCTCTGCCAACCAAACGAGTGGTAAGCGAATACCTTTATCGATAATACCCATTTTATGTAGGGCGTATTTCGCTGGGATAGGGCTTGATTCGATAAATAAATCACGATGTAAATGCTTGACCACATCGTGGATTTTGTCAGCGGCTTCGAAATCACCACGCAAACCAGCAGCGAAAGTCTCGCTCATGGCTTTTGGCGCTACGTTGGCAGTCACTGAAATATTGCCTTTACCGCCTACTTTTAGTAGATCAAGCGCTGTGCCATCATCACCAGACAATACGACCATTCTGTCACCAACGGCTTTAATCAATTGCTCACCGCGACCAACAGAGCCTGTCGCATCTTTGATAGCAACGATATTATCGATATCGCACAAACGCTCAACCGTGTCTTGTGCAATATCAACGACCGTGCGACCCGGTACATTATAGAGCATCTGGGGAATATTGACGGCTTTAGCAATGGCTTGATAATGCTGAAATAAACCTTCTTGTGGCGGCTTATTGTAATAAGGAGCAACCAACAACGCACAATCTGCACCAGCATCTGCTGCATCTTGAGTCAGTTTAATCGCTTCCATGGTGTTATTAGCGCCAGTACCCGCAATAACTGGCACGCGACCTTTGACATGCTGGATAAAATAGCGAATGACATCGCTATGCTCTTGCATTGATAGGGTTGCCGACTCACCAGTGGTACCAACAGCAACGAGGCAATGCGTGCCCTGCTCTATCTGCCAGTCTATGAGGTCAGCCAGACGTTTATAATCAACTGTACCGTCAGGGTGCATGGGCGTTACCAAGGCTACCATTGAGCCTTGTAATCGGGTTTTGATCTCGTCGTATGCTGTGCTCATAACCGTGCCTTACTGTATTATCCTAGCTTTTATCAAAGCTGTCACATGATAGGTCGTTTGCAAGTGCCAAAAATTTATATGCGTCGATAAACGCTAATGGCCAATCCTTGCTTGATGTTAATGCTGAAATTTTATTTATTATCATAACGTTTACATTATAAATTACTGCGTATTCAAGTGAGTATTGACATTATCTATGCCAGTGACTGCGAATACCTGTTGCGCCATAAAATATAATAATAAAAACGCCTGCTAGTGTAGCATATTTTGATTTGACCGCTATCAATCAATTGATGCTGTAATCATAAATCAAAGGCCAAAAAGAGACTTTTGTATTACCAAAAACCATAGATATAAGCTCAGAACTCTATCAATAAACAAACGCTAAACTTAATAGCTAGTTTAACGTAATGAATCAGCACTGATAAGTCTTTTGATTAATGTTAACGAATCGTCAACACATCGATGGTGGGACAATATAATCGAAAAGGCAGGCCTCGCGTGCCAATACCGCTGCTGACGAATATTTAAATACATTATTTCCAGGCTGATGCAATATCTGTTTGCGTATCTCTTATAGCGAGCGGTATTTGTAATGGGCAATTATACTTTTCGATGTTCTTCGGTATGCTGCTCTCCAAATCACTTTCTTATGGTTTTATCTACTCAATACGCAGACCAATAATAGCGGGGATACCTTGGCGGATGACCTCTATGGTCACAACGCCTTTCTTTGGTAAAGAAGAGATCGCACCAGAGAAGTCTGTTACCTTTTTAATAGGCTTTTGGTGAAAGTTAGTGATGACATCACCTGCCAAAATTCCTGAGCGGGCAGCAAGTCCTGTCGGATCAACAGTGGTAACCAAAATACCGGTTTTATTATCTGCAGCGATTTCTGCTTGTTCATCCTCGGTTAAATCACGCAAGCGTAAGCCCAGTTGTACATCATTGCTCTGCTGATCCCCACTTTGGGCTCTGACATCATTAGGTGCATAAGCGAGCTTACCGCTAATGATCATCTGCTTACCATTACGCTGAATCTGTGCGCGGAATGGATCGCTTGGCTTTGCTCGATTAAGCAGATTCAATAAGTCGGATGCTCGCATGATTTGTACATTATTGTACTGCAAGATAATGTCACCAGGTTTTAGACCTGCTTTTTGTGCTGGCGAGTCTGGAGAAACGCGGGTCAGCAAAGCGCCTTGGGGTTTATCCAATTTATAAGCTTCTGCTAGATTACGGTCGATATCTTGGGGATAGATACCCAAGTACGCACGAGCGACTTCACCACTGGTCTTTAGTTGCTCATAGATATCCATAGCAGCGTCAATCGGGATAGAGAACGATAGTCCCATGTAGCCGCCCGTCCCGCTAAAGATACGCGAGTTGATACCAATCACTTCGCCGCGCTGATTAAATAGAGGACCACCTGAGTTACCAGGGTTCAGCGCCACGTCGGTTTGAATAAACGGCACACTGGTTTCGCGTGAGAAGCTGCGTGATTTGGCACTGACGATGCCAGCGGAGGCTGAATAGTCAAAACCAAATGGTGAACCAATGGCTAGTACAGGCTCCCCTACTTTTAAGCTGTTTGAGTCACCAATCGGTAGCGCGGGAAACTGAGTGCCTTCAACTTTTAGTACAGCCACATCTGAGCGCTCGTCACTACCAATCAAGGTTGCATCAAGCTCGGTTCTATCATTAAGTGTGACGGTGATTTTGTCAGCGCCCTCAATGACGTGATGATTGGTCAGCATGTAGCCGTCAGATGTGACAAAAAAGCCAGTACCATAAGCATGCTCTATCGCTGGCGTGACTGCTCGATCAGGAATGCGCACCCGATCGCCAAAAAACTGCCGCAACACTTCGGCCGTTTGCGCCTTAGCAAGCTCAGCCTCACTGACTGTCTTGGTGACGTTGACGCGTGCCACTGCTGGTGTCACTTGTTGAACTAGGCCAGAAAAATCAGCAGTGGTTACAGCCGCATGTGCATTGTTCATTGTGGTGACATTAATACTCGCCACCATCGCCGTACTCACAGCGAGTGCCAACGCACTGCGCTGTAACCAAAGTCGCATATCGACAGTGGTTTGTGCTTTAAACATATTGATAGGCATATTGTCCCCCATATAGATGGTCATTATTATTGTTGGTAATTAGCTGATGGTGATACTCGATAACGTCTTACCTGACGCACATAACCCCAATCGTTATTGGTCAGCGTTCTTATATTTGCTTATATCGTTATACTCATATTACACGATGGTATTCGTACTATGCATCGATTTCATATATGTTTTATCGCTAGGCTGATATAGTAACGATCATATCAGCCCCGTTTTTATACTTATTTAATCAAAATCAGGGTTGTTAGCTTTGGTAAATATAAACCCTTAGCGCTAATGCATCGTCTCTGACTGACGTCATATTATTGTCGTTTTGGCGGCGTGCATGACCAACGTAGCTACTGTATGATGAATAAAACGTTATCTTGTCATTATTTCCATAATGCAGGATAACCCAAGGCATGGTTATTTCATACTGACTTTGTACAATTTTGTGGCTGCGCACTGATATCGTGGCAGGCGCTATATACATGTATATGAATCAAACCATGTTATGATAGCAAGCAAAACAAATCATAAAACAAACAAAAGTCAATTAGTAAAAATACTATCGACTATTCGTTTATCAAGCTGTCTATCATCACCCTTGTTTTCCATCTTTTGCATTTCTAGACCCACATTATTCGTCTAGGACTGCTTTTGTCTTTGCTACTTTATAGTATATATATCATATCTAGCTCATGTTGTGATTCATGATGGCTATCAGTGCTATGACCCAGATAAGATAAGTAATGATAGCAACTTATTATGAAGTGAACGGTAGCGACTATCTTATGGCAGCTATTTGATAGATATAAAATATGACAAGATTACAAAAGGATTAATTTATGGATACCGCCCTATTGCTATCCGGCGTGGTTGGGATTGGCATTGCCGCCCAATGGCTGGCTTGGTATTTGAAGCAACCGTCCATTTTATTTTTATTATTGATTGGTATTATCGTCGGACCAGTACTGGGCGTATTTGACCCTGATTTGGTATTGGGCGAGTTAATGTTTCCCTTCATCTCATTGGGGGTCGCGATTATTCTATTTGAGGGCTCGCTAACCCTAGAATTCGATGAGATCAAACAACACGGTACCGTGGTTCAAATGCTGGTATCGGTTGGTGTGCTTATCACTATCGCTATCGTAGCACTATCGACTTATCTATTATTTGATGTCGATCCTTTGATTGCACTCCTGTTCGGTGCGCTGGTCTGCGTGACCGGTCCGACGGTCATTATGCCGCTGTTGCGTAGCGTGCGCCCCAATAAAACGATATCCAACATCCTAAAATGGGAAGGTATTATCATTGATCCAATCGGCGCAATCGCCGTGGTATTGGTCTATGAATATATCATCTCAGGCGGTGAAGCCAGTAGTATCTTACTATTTGCCAAGATTGTCGTATTGGCAACCGCACTTGGTATGGCAGGCGCTTGGTTGCTTGCCTTCCTCATGCGTCGTCATATGGTTCCTGAGTTTTTGCGCAATGTTTTTACCCTTGCATTCGTCTTGGTCTTGTTTTCGGTATCAAATCACTTGGAGCATGAATCAGGATTATTGACCGTGACCGTACTGGGTGTAGCTTTGGCAAACTGGCCAAAATTCCCACGCGAGACGATTTTGGAGTTCAATGAGTCTTTAACCGTCCTGCTGATCTCTGTCCTCTTTATTATTTTGGCGGCTCGTGTGGAGCTGGCAAGTTTATTGAGCGTAGGTTTTGCAGGTCTGGTGCTCCTTGCTATTGTCATGTTTGTGGCGCGCCCACTGTCGGTATGGGCGTCCTCTATCGGCTCCAACCTAAAAACCAATGAAAAGCTGATGATCAGCTGGATTGGCCCTCGCGGTATCGTCGCTGCTGCTATCTCATCCCTGTTTGCGATTCGTTTGCAAGAGTATGATATTCAGGGTGTTGAGCTGCTTGTACCACTGGTATTTATGGTCATCATTGGCACGGTGATGATTCAAGGTCTGGGTGCAAAGGTGGTCGGCAACTTGCTGGGCGTACGTGAGCCTGAGACCAACGGTATTCTTATCGTCGGCTCAAACCCGATTGCGCTACTCATCGCTACCTCTCTGAAAGAGCAAGGCTTCGACGTCATCGTCGCCCATAATAACTATACCAATATCGCGCGCGCACGCATGAGCGGACTGCGTACTTACTTTGGCAACCCAATCTCTGATCACGCTGATCACCATCTCGATCTGATCGGTATTGGGCGTTTGTTTGCCATGAGTATGGACAAAGAGATGAATACCTTGTCTGAGATTCATTATCGTCATGAATTTGGCGAGCGTAAGCTATACCGTCTCAAATTCAGTGATGAAAAAGTCAGAAGTGAGCGCGACGACAAGCAGTCCAATTTCCACTCACAGTGGCTATTTGGCAAAGATGTGACGTACACCAAGCTTGCTAGTATGCTGTCCAAAAAAGCCCGCATCAAAATCACCAACATCACTGACAGCTATAGCTTTGAGCAATATAAAGCGGATAACAAGCAGTTTGTGCCGCTCTATACCATAGACAAAGAAGGTAAGCTGCACGTCATTACTGATAAGTTCGACGGTACAGTGCCGCGTGATCGCAAGCTTATCTCACTGGTCGTGGATGATGAAGTACAGCCAAAACCAGTAGACGTAACACCAAAGCAAGAGCAAGCTCGAATGGTCGCCGATGCTAATTTTGAATCTAGCTCAAAAGCACCTGAAAAGCGTAAAGAAAAAGAGCTGAGCAGTGACAGCACTCAAAAAGTAGAACCAGAGACAACCACTGACATTGCTAAAAACGCTGAGAAAAGTACCGCGAGTGTGAATAGTGGCGTAGATAAGTCGCCTAATATTGCGCCAGTAGCGACGGGTGATAAAGCTGTAGCGCCAAAAGCCGTCTCAACTGATACGGCGAATAAAGGTGTGATGTCAGCAAACTCGACAGCGACCTCGAAAACCAAAACGTCTAGTAATAGTAATGGTAATGGCAACGCGCCTAAAAACAAAAAGGGAGCGCTTGATCCCAATCGCCTCCCTGACTCTGGTCAAGACAATGCTACTCATTCGACTGCCAACACTGACACTGACGCTTCTAGCGCGGTTGAGAAAGAAGCCGAGCAGAGTGAGCTGAATGACAAAAATAGTGATAAATAAACTCTGTCGTTATTTACTCGCTAACGTCATAATCGGTTAAATAACAAACTGTCATCAATAAAAAGCCCCAGCGACATGCTGGGGCTTTTTATTTTTATTACATCCGCTTGATTATTAAATCTACTTACAAGATAAAAATACTCGATCAAATATGATTATTTAACATCAAATCTGTCTACGACTGCCTGCAATATTCGCGCGCTCACTTCATCAGTACTGCCTGACGCATCGATACGCTGTATGCGCTCAGGATGCGAGCTTGCAAGTGTACTAAAACCAGTATGTACCCAAGTGAAGAAATCCATCGCTTGCTGCTCAAAGCGATCTGCTGCGCTGCGCTTATTGGCGCGAGCCATGCCTTCTGCTACTGGCAAATCAAGCCATAAAGTTAGCTCAGGTAACTGCGTCACAAACTGCTCGATCAGAGTCTCAATTTTGGTCAGCATCGCTTTATCACCATGTCCGCGTCCAAAACCCTGATACGCAATAGTAGAGTCCGTAAACCTATCACAAACGACCCATGTGCCGCGTTGTAGCGCAGGCAGGATGACTTGCTGCATATGATCACAGCGCGCCGCAAACAATAATAAAAGCTCTGTGTCATCCTCAATTTCAGTTGCAGGGTCTAGCAATATATCGCGCAGTCGCTCAGCAAACGGACTACCACCCGGCTCGCGAGTACGAAGGTATTGAATACCATTTTTCTCTAGTTGCAAGCAGAGCTGCTCAATCGCCGTGGTTTTCCCGACGCCTTCCGTTCCTTCAAAACTAATAAACCGTCCTACAATAGGTGCGTTTGTCGTTTGTGAAGCATTTGATTCCGGTAGAGTGGACGACGCTGTACTCGTCTGCGCGGATGGCGCGTTGGTCTGTATAGGTACTGACATGATATGACCTTATGTCATTGATGAGCGCTATCGTTAAACTATAGCGCTCAATAAACGATAAGTTTTATAAGAGATAAGAAGGTTATTTATTGCGGCGGTGTTTGAGATTTTTTCTCACGCATGACACTCAGATAGTCTTTTACCGCTTGATTGTGCTCAGCCAAGCTATTGGTAAATTTGTGTCCGCCGTTACCGGTTGCCACAAAGTAAAGGGCGTCGCTATCGGCAGGATGCAAGGTTGCTTCGATAGAAGCAGCAGATGGCAGCGCGATTGGCGTTGGCGGTAAGCCATCAATCTGATAGGTATTATAAGACGTTTTTTCATCGATGTCTTTGCGGCGGATATTGCCATCATAACGGCTACCCATACCATAAATGATGGTCGGATCGGTCTGCATACGCATGTTTTTAACCAGGCGATTTCTAAACACGGCAGAGACTAGCGGACGCTCTTCTGGTACGCTGGTTTCTTTTTCGATGATAGATGCCATTACTAGTGCTTCGTAAGGGCTATTATAAGGTAGGTCAGGCGCACGATTTTCCCACGCATCAGTCAGCGCTTTTTGCTGGCGTTTATATAGATCCGTGAGCACTTTTTTATCGCTCGTCCCTTCACCATAATAATAGGTATCGGGCGCAAACCACCCTTCAAGATTATGATTGACGATAGGATCACTGCTGTTGGTCACGCTGTCTGGCAATATACCAGCCAAATCTAACGCTTGTGCGATGCTGGCATTATCACTATCTGCAGTCAGCACTTCTTTTTCGATATTGTCATTATCACGCAGCACTTGATACAAATCTTTTGAGGTTTTGCCTTCGATGATCTGCACCTTTACCATGGCCGCTTTTGCGCCCTGCTCTAATATTTGCAGTGCCTCAGCAATGGTTGGGTTCTCAGGTAATTGATAGATACCTGCATGCAAAGGTGCATCGACTTGCGACTTGATATATAGCTTGGCTACGCTGGCCGAGAACAGCGGAATCTGATTTT
Source organism: Psychrobacter sp. T6-5 (assembly GCF_052258485.2). Lineage (NCBI taxonomy): Bacteria > Pseudomonadati > Pseudomonadota > Gammaproteobacteria > Moraxellales > Moraxellaceae > Psychrobacter > Psychrobacter sp. T6-5. Next base: position 10,002 of record NZ_JBQQEY020000001.1, read on the forward strand.
GCCACTGTGGCAATAGGCCATAATACGTCTGACCTTGCTCAATCGTGACCATTTGCTGCGGCTGCTCGATACGACCAAATAAGGTCTGATATACCATAACTAAGAAAAACGCAGCAATGAGCCCTAGTACCAGCAATACCTGATAACCGCGCTGCATAAAAAACGAGGGATTGTTGACTTTATATTGACGCGGTTTGCTGTTGCCACTGATCAGCGAGACATTGGTTTCTGGCGTGTCTTCCACCCTATCTACCACTGGTTGCGCGTCCGGTAGCGTGGTGTCTACACGCTCCTCGACTGTGCCATCTTGCTTATTCGATGGCGACTCATTGGGACGTTCAGGTGGTGTATTGGGTGTGGGCTTGCTCATGGCAACTCGCGAGGCAGATGTTTGCTAGAATTTAGCACTGAACCGTACGATTTTCAATGGTATTTGCTTAGCTTATGCATTAACTTGGTCTATACACTGATTTATATGGCTCAATATTCCCACCTTTTACTGGTATTTTTATCACTGTCCATCGATGCTGACACTCTATTATGAATCTACATTTTGATCAAAGACTTGCCAAAAACTATCGCTCTAAATCACAGATTATTCGTGTTCTCAGTGAAGCATGGGTGACGAAAAATAGTTACTGCCCTAATTGTAGCGAGCAGCCTTTGACTGAATTTGCTAATGGCCAGCCGGTTGCTGATTTTTATTGCGCGCATTGTCATGAGCAATATGAGCTAAAAAGTAAAAAAGCCAAACTCAGCAACATCGTTAATGATGGCACTTATAAGACGATGATTGAGCGTATCAATAGTAAGAATAATCCCAGTTTTTTCTTTTTGACCTACTCAAAAGAATACACCGTTAATAATTTTCTGATTATTCCCAAGCAGTTTTTTACGCCCGATATTATTGTTAAGCGTAAACCCTTATCAGTGACGGCAAAACGAGCAGGTTGGGTTGGTTGTAATATTGACTTACGCCAAGTACCCGAATCAGGCAAAGTATTTTTGGTCAAAAACCAACAAGTTATACCGCGTGAAAATGTCACCCAACAGTTCCAAAAGACTTTGTTTTTACGCAAGCAATCTATGGCTTCACGCGGTTGGACACTCGATGTCTGGCAGTGTATTGACCGTCTCGATGTCAGTTTTTCTCTCAATCAAGTTTATGCTTTTACTAGTGAGTTGCAGCTCAAACATCCTGAAAACAACCATGTAAAAGATAAAATTCGCCAACAATTACAAGTATTACGAGATAAAGGCATGATTGAATTTATAAGCCGTAGTCATTATCGAAAGTTATACTAGTCGCTTCTCTTTTTAACCTGCACGATATAAAAATTCTTGATCGATTTGCGTTATGACACAAGTCTGCGTAACAAAAGACGATCACTTCTTTTGAGTCCTTTTGCTAATCTAGCCAGCATAGATAACGAAAGTAGTTTTCAATATTGAGATTCACTATGATAAGAACAAATGAAAAAGTGTCACAGACCTTTCAAATTGAAATTGTCGAAACACTAAGCAATATCGTGGAGGTCATCGCAGAAGATAAGCAAAGTGCGCTTTTGAAAGCGCAAGAGATGTATAGAAATGAGCAAGTGGTGTTATATCCAGATGATTTTATTGATACCAAATTTGTCGTTTTTCAATAACAACTAAACGAATTCAAAATCTACAATATCACCTAACAATAGCGTCAAACTACTCATGGGCATGATGCCGCGCAGCGCATTACAAAAGAATAACCGCGTCAACCTAGGCAAGTCCTCATCTGATAACGACCGTATCACCACTGGGTACTCTGTCGTGGACAAAGCATCAATAATCACCTGCCGCATCACACCAGCAACGCCCGATTGATCCATAGAAGGGGTGTACCATTGACCTGTTGTTAGATAATTCTCAGGATTGTTATCAACATCTTCGTATACACTAGAGCGCGGTTCAGATTCGGATAAAGGCTCATCTGCTAACTGATAGAACACATTGCTCATCGTACCTTCAACCCAGTGACCACTCATATCACGTAGCAGCCCCTCACTAAAGCTCTTTGCAAATTTAGAGGCCAATGGTTCAGCTTTTATGCGCTGTAGCTCGCCACTGGCAAGGACATTATCTAGGCGGCTCAAGCTTTTGAGTCCTGCCAGCGGCGGCGGCAGACAGGCAATCTGTGAAGATAAGCATATCGCTGAGGCATTCGGCTGCATCGGTACTAGATTACCATCAGGTAATGACAGTTGCACAGCCGTGGAGATTCTCATAACAGTCGGTTTTAGCCAGACCTCACAAGCGCTTCCTGATTCACTTGGTACATAGCCATAACCGCGAAAGTCTTGTGCGGCGCGAGTCAACACGAGCTTGAGCATGCCCTGCTCTAGCTGCTGGGCATACATTTTTAATACTGCCAGTAGTTCCTCGCAGTCTATATCTAACTGCAAGGCGTCAGCGTGGGAGATGAGCCGCTGATGATGATAATCTACCCATAGTATGAGCCCGTCCAGCACACCCATGGTCGTAAAAAACCCATCCGCATAGGCCAATCCGCGGTTGTCTGGCGACAGTGTCACCGCTTCGCTGGTTGCCGTATCGTCTTGTGGATATAGGCAGACCCACCGGTTAGGCAGTGACTTCATATCTAGCATCACTTAGCTATTGTCTGTTTGGGCAGCGGATTTATTGATGACTAGCATGCAGCTATAAAACTCACATTTTGCCAGTTCTACTTTTTGTCCGCCAATGACTCTGTTTTTGATGATTTGGTTACTGAGCATATCAGCGACCATTTTGCCGCCTTCATCACCCATCAGTCGGCGCGATAGTTGGTAGGCTTTTTTGGCATGGTCTTGGCTCAACTCTTTTTCTTTATCAGAATCGGTCGGATTGGCATAATACCAGCCAAGCTCAAGGTATTTTTCGGAGTCGATAATATCTAGATAAGGCGCGTCCGTCTTCATAAAGCGATATTTGGTGGCAGGATTACTGGCATAGTCTAGGCTATTTTCATCCGTACTTACTACTTTACCAAATGCTGACTTGATATCATCTAACTCATCGGTGCTAAGCGGCTCTACCTTGTCAGCGCCCCATGCCGAGACATCGTATTTTACTGGTGTACCTTGTTGGGCGGTCGCGCCATCTAGATCAGGATTATCTACAGCGCTATCCTGTACAGGGGTATCCGTCACAGTCTGCTCGCTACTCTCAGCGTTTGTCTCTGGATTTTGAGCATCCTCTTTGGTGCTATCACAGCCGCCAAGCGTCACACTAACTGCCATTATCGTACCGACTAGAAGAGTCTGAAGGTTATGATTCCACATGGATAATTTACTCACACTTTTAGATTGATCTTAAAAGAATATTAACGAGCTGGCCCAGAAGCCACCGATAACAAAGGGTTTTTTAATAAAAAATGTATTTAATAAAAGTTATAACCTAACAGCCATTAGAGCATATTATACTAATTAACATATAATCGATAGTTTACCCAACTGCTCGGCGCTTGACTACCTTTTAGGTTACGCATAACGCTCCCAGAGGATACATATTTGTTAAAGATATCACTCATCAAACCCTACCCTATACAAGGCTTATGAAGTGAGCCATTGGTTTGTCAATCCTCATTTTATCGCTTATGATAAATGGCCATAAGCGATGCATTTTTGATGATGTCTTGCCTCTTTTAGCCAATGGACCCTTTATGACCCAACACTTCATCGTTATTGGCAACCCGATTGCCCACAGCAAATCCCCTGAAATTCATGAGCAATTTGCATTACAAGCGGATACTGATATTCGCTACCAGCGCCAGTACTGTCCTGACGATGCTGCCAGTTTTACGGCGGTCATTGAGGCGTTTTTTCATGGTGGTGGTGTGGGTGCTAACGTGACCGTACCTTTTAAGCAAGTCGCTTATGACTGCTGTGCGGCGCGCGGCGGCTTATCAGAACATGCCAAAACAGCAGGCGCGGTCAATACCCTTATGATAAATAAGGCGCTACTACAACAAGGCGCGTCGATAAAAGAGGCCATATACGGCGATAATACGGATGGACAAGGGCTCGTCAATCACATAACGAGCTTAGGTTGGCCACTGGACGGTGCTCGCGTTGCCCTTATTGGCGCAGGCGGCGCGGCACGCGGTGTCATACTACCGCTGATTCAAGCAGGTATTGGCTCACTGACTATCGCCAATCGCACAGTGAGTAAAGCAGCAGATTTGGTGGACGAGCTGAGTGCAGCAAGCTCAGTCATTGCAGAGCAGCATATTCAGACCTGTGTCACTGGTGACTTGAGCGGCGACTTTGATATTATTATAAATGCCACCTCCATCGGCTTATCAGGCGATACACTGCCGCTGGATGATAATCTACATTGCCAATACGCTTATGACATGATGTATGGGCGCGACCTACCCTTTTTGCAGCATTTCGCAGCGCGTGATGCCAAAACGTCTGAAGGTTACGGCATGCTCATCGGACAAGCAGCATTAAGTTTTGAGCGCTGGACTGATCATACGATCGATGTCGCAAAAGCGACAGCCGCCTTGAGTCAAAATGCTTAATGGAACTCTTAATAAGCAGCATTAAACTGCTGCTTTTTATTCACTAAAGCGCAGCAGCAGCCAGTTCTCCAAACGCCGCAGTGGTACACGCAATCGTGTAGAATGGATGGCCAAACCACCGCTCAGACCAATCACACAACCGAGTGCCGTATCAATCATGCGCGTATGGATAACATCTCCTGCCACTGGCGGCACCGGCATCGTGCTGCCATACTCCGCGATAAATATCGTCAACGGCGTAATAAAAATCACCGCCAGCCCATAATGCCGGTCGACAAACGACTCTATCAATAACATCATTGATAATATAGCCACGGCGACACCCCACATCGATAGTCCCCAAGACAGCATCCAACTTGCAACCACCATACCAACCAACGTACCCAATATGCGATGCAATTGCTTGATCCACATGGTTCGTAGCTGTATGCCTTGAATAATGATAAAGCAGCTCATGGCGACCCAATATGGATAAGGCATGTCTAACAAAACTGCTATTACCAACGCCAGACTAATGAAACTTACGACAATGAGGCTATCACTGATCATATCTGGCTCATAATGATAACTAGGCGCAGGGGCAATAGGACGTGTGGCGAGCAAAAACAGTGTATACAGTAGCGCCAGCAACATCGAAGACCCGCTGCCTAATAACACAAGCCCTATCGCTGAGAGCACTCGATCTAACGGGACAGGAATAAACAGCGCGATTGCCCCAGCCATTAACACAAACAACCCTGCTGGTGGTGGTTGCTTATAATAACGACCCAACATCACCACGCTAAGCGCAACAAGCATAAAGACAGGCAGCCTGAGTATAGGCAATTGCTGCGCCATCAAACCCAGCGCAAAGCTGAGTATCATGGCAAACCCCCAAGCCATCACTGTCACCAATCGATAAGGTAATCCGCCCACCAATGGCAGGTTTAAAATAATCATTGACCCCAGCGACGCTTTGATCCCAGCAGATAAGTCTCCAAAGTAAGCGCCCACAAATACTGGAAAACTGATCGCAATCGCAGCAACAATAGGCATATGCCATGGCCTTCGACTACGATTGACTGTCAGTAAATGCCCAAGCTCACCGTCAATGAGCAACTTAATGCGCATCAAGAATGTGGTCAACCAAGAGGATTGTTTGTGAGATTTTGAGTCGCTCATAGATGGCCTTCCTTATTTATTATCTCTATTACTCTTCGGTCTTCTACTTATCATCAATCATTTATAGCAGATGATTTTTGAGCACATCCAGCACATATACCAGCCACTTCATAAAACTAAAATTGATTAATTAAAATAAAAGTCATGAATAATAGTTATGAATTGTATATTTATTGGCCTATAAGATTTATAATCATATCAACGCAATAATAGCTGACGCTCAACAAGGACGTTATAAAGCCCTTCACAATGGACTCGCTGCTTATTACTAGCACTCATAACAACAGATATAGTATCTATCTCGATTAAAATAATGACACATCGCTGACATGACTTTTGACTCAAATACTGCGTCGCAAGTCCATGATAGTGAACCAACCAAAGAGAGCGATTATGTTAACTTACAAAGCACCTTTACGTGACATCAAATTTTTGATTAATGATGTATTTGATTACCAAACGCATTATAAGAGCCTAGACAATGGCGAAAATGCGGATCCTGAAACGATTGACATGATCCTACAAGGCATGGCTGACTTTTCTGAAAACGTCCTGGCTCCTATCTATCAATCAGGCGATGAAGAAGGCTGTCATTTTGAAAATGGCGAAGTCACCACGCCAAAAGGCTTTAAAGAAGCTTACAACCAATTTGTAGAAGGCGGCTGGCAAGGTATCTCATATCCTGAAGAATACGGCGGGATGAACTTACCGACGTCAATCAACCTAATCAAAGCTGAAATGATCGGTACTGCTAACTGGCCATGGGCGATGTACTCTGGCCTATCAACCGGTTGTATCAACACGCTACTCCAATACGGTACGGATGAGCAAAAAGCCCTTTATCTACCGAAGTTGGTCGAAGGCTCGTGGGCAGGTACGATGTGTTTGACCGAGCCACAGTGTGGTACGGATTTGGGCCAAGTAAAATCAAAAGCCATCCCGCAGGATGACGGTACCTATAAAATCAGTGGTACCAAAATCTTTATCTCAAGCGGTGAGCATGATTTAACAGACAATATTATTCATATTGTCTTGGCACGTCTACCCAATGCCCCAGAAGGGACACGCGGTATCTCGCTATTCATCGTACCAAAGTTCACGCCGAATGCTGAAGGCGAATCTGGCGAGCGCAATGCTGTTGTTTGCGGTTCAATCGAGCACAAAATGGGTATCAGTGCCTCTTCTACCTGTGTGTTGAACTTTGATGGTGCTACTGGCTACTTAATTGGCGAACCGCACAAAGGCCTAAAAGCGATGTTCACCTTTATGAACACTGCTCGTATCGGCACTGGTATCCAAGGTCTGGCGCACACTGAGCTGTCTTTCCAAAACGCGCTACCGTATGCCAAAGAACGTCGTTCTATGCGTACGCTATCTGGCACTAAAGATCCTGAAAAAGTAGCTGATGCCATCATTCACCATGCTGACGTACGCCGTATGCTATTGACGCAAAAAGCCTTTGCTGAAGGCGGCCGCTCAATGATTTATCACTCAGCGCGCTATGCCGACAAAATGGCACAGGGTATCGTCAATGGTGATGATGAAGAGTTCGAAAAATGGGATGACAAGCTAGGTTTCTACACGCCAATCCTAAAAGGTTTCTTGACTGAGCTAGGTATTGAAGCGGCCAAACACGGTCAGCAAATCTATGGTGGTCACGGCTATATCAAAGAATGGGGCATGGAGCTGATCGCTCGTGATGCACGTATCGCAACCATGTACGAAGGTACGACTGGCGTACAGGCATTGGATCTATTAGGCCGTAAGGTTATCTTGCAATCTAAAGGTAAAATCATCCGTGACTATACCTCAAGCATCATGAAATGGTGCGGCGAGTATGCCCTTGATAAAGATATGCGTAAATTCGTTTGGGCACTCACCAAGCTGTGCGCTGAATGGAACACCTTGACAGTACGCTTGATGCTAATGGCTCGTAAAGACCGTGAAATCATCTCAGCAGCATCAGATGACTTCTTGATGTACTCAGGTTACGTCATGATGGGCTACCACTGGGCACGTATGGCAGCAGTCGCTTATGACAAGCTTGAAAATGGCGGCACAGAAGCACCAGAGTTCTACAAAGCGAAAATTCAAACAGCTGAATTCTACTTTGACAAGCTGCTACCACGTACCTCGGGACATGCTGAAGCCATGGTCGCACCAAGCAATAGCATGACAGAGATGGACATCGAAAACTTTGCTTTTCTAGACTAACACTGTATTCATAATCCACAAAAAAGCGCCTAACATTTAGGCGCTTTTTTGTGTTTAACTGACCGTATTATGATTAAAGACTATCAAAAACAACCTGTAATTTAGGAGCACGTGATGATTCTACCTAATGATAAAAACGCGTCTTTAGCTGCTCGATATATGCGAGCCTTGGTCATTAGTGCCACGCTCGTCAGTATTGGCATCAGCAGTGCAGTTGCCAAAAGTAGCGATAGTACTCTGCATTTTGCAAAGGGCGCCATCACTAGCGTCGTCACTGGCAAGTTAAACACCCATGAAAATGAGCATTGGTATCGTTTCGATGCTGCAAGTCAGCAATATGCCGTGATCAATATTTCGCCACTTGCAGGCACGCCCGAGACTGCTAATGTCGGTGTGTTGCACATGCCGAATGGTACCCAAGATGGCACCAAAGGCGGTATCATTTATCAAGGCTGCTTGCCTACAACGGGAAAATACCGTTTGCGTATCGCACGTAACCTGATGGCAACGCAAGGCAAAACGGCTGGCTATAAAGTTGAGGTCATGATACTACCGAAGTATGCCAGTGAATCCTTATGCAAGCCCGCTTAACCATCGATCTCTAACGCCTTCAAACGAAAGCCTTCAAACTAGAATAAGTCGCTTTGGAAGAGGTTAAAGCGTTTAACATTAACTACCCAGCATCTTCTTATGATAGACCGCACTAATCTCTTCGACTTCTACGCATATTTGCAGTGCCGCGCGACCTGACTGCTCGTCTCCGATCGTTTCTTCGATTGTAGCGATCAGTAGCTCAGCCAGCTGATTACGAGTCTCTATATCGCGGCCGCTCATCAGTTTTAGATTGGCATAGATAAAGCCGTTCGCTTGCTCATCATCTTCCACACCCACCAAAAACGTCTCAATAGGTAAGATACGTGTTTTGATTTCAGCAGGCTGTTTAAACAGCCCACTGTCCCATAGTGCTTTGTTTAGCGACTTTAGCAATGATTCTTCGTGAGGGATACTGACGTTAGGCGTGGCTTGAATGGTTAAATGCGGCATGAGTATGTCCTTAAATATAAAAAGTAATAGATGATCTGGCTGGTAAGTTTACGCGGTATCTCTCGCCACCGTAAAACCTTTATGCCTATTATTCATCAGTAATCGCACTAAAATGTGCATCAAGTGTGTTGGCTAATTGCGCTGCTGGCAACTCAATCTCTAAGCCGCGACGACCGCCACTGACATAGACCGTTGTCTGATCTTTCGCACTGCTATCTATGACTGTTTTTAAGCGCTTTTTTTGACCCAATGGACTGACGCCGCCCAACACATAGCCGGTACTACGCTCTACTTGCTTGGGATCCGCCATTTGTACTTTTTTGCAAGACAGCAATTTATTCGCGGATAATGCTTTGGCCATTTTTTTAAAATTGAGGGTTTTATCTACTGGCAATATCGCAACCGCAAGGTCGCCAGTATCGGTCGACACCACCAAAGTTTTGAAAACTTGCGTTACTGCTACGCCAAGCTTTTCTGCGGCTTCTAAACCAAAAGAGGCCGCATGACTGTCATGAGTGTATTCGTGTATGCGGTAATCAAGACCGCGTTTTTTGGCAAGATCGATAGCTGGTGTCATAATATTTCGGCTTAATAAAATAGAACTAAAGAATGAGGGTCATACGGATTAGATAGACATGGCATCAATATATTATTACGCCAAATATCGTAACTTTCAAATACTTGACCGTTTTATATCATTGCTCGCTTACTAGTGAGTAACCCAATAGTATTAATATTAGCAGTATATACAGACACTATATATCGCTTTGGTGGCTTTTATGGCATCATAAGCGCAACATATTTGACTATTTTTGATACTGATTATGATACCGAAGTTCCTAAAAAAACGGATTTTTAAAGCGCCAGTCAGCACTGACCGCACTTCTGAAACTGACGCGGGTCCAATCGTCACCAAGCCATATTCCAATGCTCCGATCAATCAGCTATATCGTAAGCTATCGGGGCAGCTACTCGACGTTGCTGTCAAACCGAAACTACTGGGTGAATTGCCTGATTTTGATAGCGACGATCAAGTACTCAGGTTTTATGTGCTACAGGATTATTCTCGCTCCAACAGTATTTTGATCGATTTGCAGACGCAAGAGCATAACTTGCCGCCTGCATTGGTTGGGGTCAATGACGCGGCTCACAATATCAAAGAAAACGCAGCCATCATATTTTTGAATCACCCAAGTGCCAAAGATAATCAGTTGTCTCCACGCCTTTCTCGTCTAGTGTCTGCGGTATTGCAATATCCAGAGCTAAAGGTGCGCCTAGTACCCGTATCTATCCTGTGGGGACGCGCCCCGGAAAAAGAAGACTCTTTATTTAAACTGTTAACTGCTGACAATTGGCAAGACCCGAGTATCAGCAAGCAGTTATTTAATATCGGCGTGATGGGCCGTGATACCTTTGTACAATTCCACCCACCCCAAGATTTGCGTACCATCATAAACGACAGTCTCAAAGGTGAAAGCGCGGGTCCTAACGTTTTTGATTCGGTTGCGGGTCCTAGCGTTTTTGATTCGGTTTCTGAGAATTCAGGTGCTAAAAACTCAACTGCTTTAGACTCACAAGATACTGAATCAGCAACGACGGATAATGATGTCAAAACTGATGCTGAAAAATCACCCAGCTATACATTAGTGGCGGCCGCTGATGGTAATCGTGAACTCGTGCGGATGCTACAGCAGCAACTGACGATTTATTTAGACAAACAGCGCGCCAGTATGCTGGGCCCTGATTTGTCAGATAGACGCAATCTGGTTGACAAACTGGTCTACTCGCCAGCGATTAAGCACGCAATAGAGCTGGAAGCTGCCGAAAAAGGCACCAGCGTACGCGACGCTCGTAGTCAGGCACGAGGCTATGCCAACGAGATGGTCAATGACTATTCTCATTCCATTATTCGTGGGTTTTATAAGTTTCTAACGTGGTTATGGACGCAATTATATGATGGTGTCGAAGTCCATCATTTTGAGCGTGTGCGCGATCTGGCAACCGATTACGAACTGATTTATGTGCCGTGCCATCGCAGTCATGTCGATTATCTATTGCTGTCTTATGTCATCTACAAGCGCGGCTTGAGCATTCCTTACATTGCGGCAGGCGATAATTTAGATGTGCCTGTATTGGGGCCGCTATTGCGCGGCGCTGTCGCTTTTTATATTCGTCGTAGCTTCCGCGGCAATGCCCTTTATACTGCTGTACTGCGTGAATATATGCACACCCTTATCACGCGCAACACGCCGATTGAGTACTTCATTGAAGGTGGTCGCTCACGCTCAGGTCGCCTGCTACCGCCTAAGATGGGTATGCTGGCGATGACTGTACATAGCCAATTGCGCCAAACCAATAAGCCGGTGGTGTTCATTCCAACCTATATTGGTTATGAGCGTATTATGGAAGGCGGCACTTATATCGGTGAGTTGAAAGGCAAACCAAAAGAGTCAGAATCTTTGATTGGGCTACTCAAGGTTGGTCGTAAAATTGAGCGTATTTTTGGTAATGTACATCTGAGTTTTGGTACACCGCTGCATCTTAGCGATTTTATGACAAAGTTCGATGTTCCAGCCAACAGCTTGCCCTCTGATCGCACCGACTCCCCACTCGATGAAAAAGCCAGTGCCATGGTCGATAACATCGGTGTAAAAGTCATGCAGCACATCAACAAAGCTGCCGTGATAACGCCTGTGTCGCTGCTATCATTAGTCCTACTATCCGCACCAAAAGCGGCACTGGATGAAAACAGTTGCCGTGAGCAAATCGCTTTATACCAAGGCCTTGCGCAGCAGCTTCCTTATGCAGATGACACTGTCATCACGGATATGACGCCGCAAGAAATCATTGATTATGGTATCAAGCTAAAACTGATAGAGCGTACGCCGCACATCTTGGGCGATATCATTCAGGTCGCTGGTAAGCAAGCGGCATTGCTCAGCTACTTCCGCAATAATATTCTACACGTCTTTATCTTGCTGTCTTTTTTATCAGCACTAGTGGCACGTAACGGACGTATCAAACGCAGTCGCCTAGATAGTATCGCTGAGCAGTTATACCCGTTCTTGCAGGGTGAGCTGTTCTTATACTACCCAGCGCATGGTTTGGCTGAGACGCTCAATAAAAAAGTCGATAGCTTACTGTCTCATGGGTTGATCGTTGAGTTGGGTGATGACACGCTTAGTGTTCCTGAATCTAATAGCAAGTGCTATCAACAGCTACAAGTGCTGGCGACACCCGTTGGACAAAGCCTTGAGCGTTATTTTATGACGCTTGCCCTACTCGCTCAGCAGGGTTCTGGTAATTTGACCGAAAGCGAGGTCGTTGACCTGTGCCATCTGCTTGGCCAGCGCTTGTCTGTACTGTATGCGGATGATATTCCTGACTTCTTTGATCGCGCATTGTTTACTAGCTTTATCAGCGCTTTGACTCGTCTCGACTATCTACAAAAAGATGATGAAACGAGTATATTGACCTTTGACCACCGTATCAATGACATCGCCAGTCATGCCAAATATGTGCTGACGCCTGATATGATGCAAATCTTGCAGCAAGTCGCCAGTTTAAACGAAGAAGAAATCACTCATGCGATTACTGAGATTAGTAATAAAAAACAGCGTAAATTTGGGCGTAAGCGTTAATTATTAGTTGTTTCTCATGAATTTTAAACAACTAAGCCATAAAAAAGACCGCTAATGATTAGCGGTCTTTTTTTCGTTGGTTTCTTCCATCGATAACGTCAGCATACAAAATGCAATGTACTAACGAGCAAAATTACATACAATTGTAGTCAGTCTCAACAAAAGTAGTTACAATTATTAGCCAAGTATCTTTGATCAACTACTTTTATGAAGCAGTGCGTCATTCGAAAATCATGATATTGACTACCGTATATTGATAATGGACAGGCAGAAAAATCGTGTAGTTGCTGATACTGTTTGGCTTATCTAAGTAGAATAAATGCCATGCCTTGTTATAGAAAAGAGAGGGTTTATGAAAGCGGTTGTTTATGAAAATTTTAGTGCCACACCCAAACTGATGCAGGTGGCAGATCCCACGCCACAAGTCGATGATGTGGTAATCAAGGTGGAAGCGACTGGCGTGTGCCGTAGTGACTGGCATAGCTGGATGGGACATGACCCTGATATCGAGCTGCCACATGTACCCGGTCACGAGTTTGCTGGTGTCATTGCCGAAGTTGGCCGTAATGTCACGCGATTTAAGGTAGGGGATCGCGTCACAGTGCCGTTTGTGAGTGGCTGCGGTAGCTGTCATGAGTGCCATTCTGGTAATCATCAAGTGTGCGGTAACCAAACCCAACCGGGCTTCACCGATTGGGGCTCATTCGCAGAGTACGTGGTGATCCATCATGCCGATGTCAACCTAGTCCATCTGCCTGAAACCATCGACTTTACCACCGCCGCTAGCCTTGGTTGCCGTTTTGTCACCTCATTTCGAGCGGTGGTAGATCAAGGGAAAGTCGGCGCGGGTCAATGGGTCGCGGTACACGGCTGTGGCGGCGTTGGCCTGTCTGCCATTATGATTGCCAATAGTCTGGGTGCCAATGTAATTGCGGTAGATATCGCCGATGACAAACTAGCACTGGCCAAAGCGTTAGGCGCTTATGCCACCATCAATGCCAATACCGTGGCGAGTGTACCCGAAGCAATTTTGGAGCTGACCAAAGGCGGGGCGCACGTATCTTTAGACGCGCTGGGTCATCCGACTACTTGTATCAACTCGATTAAAAGTCTAAAAAAACGGGGTAAGCATGTCCAAGTTGGCCTACTATTAGCTGAGCAAGCGACACCGCCCATCCCAATGGACCGAGTCATTGCCAATGAATTAGAAATCATTGGCAGCCACGGTATGCAGGCGTTTCGTTATGATGCCATGCTACCGATGATTGCCACAGGCAAGCTTGCACCCGAAAAGCTATTGGGCCGCGAAATCAGCTTAGCAGAGTCCATCGAGGCGCTGATGTCGATGGAGCACAATACTGTACCTGGGGTGACGGTAGTGACCAGCTTTTAGGCGGCTACTATTCAATGATTTGCAAAGAAAGTCTGCTATTTTTTTAAAGAATAAATGCATTGCGTCTCAGCTTTTGTGCTTATTTAAAAGATCTTATAGCAGGTTTTTCCCCTTTTGATAGTAATTAAGGTGCTCTTCACCGGGCACCATATTACCGCCCGTTGCCCAAACGATATGCGTCGCTTGATCTAGTTTGTCAGTTAATCCGTGGCGCCCTAGGTATGCTTTGCCTTCGGTGAGGACTTTGGAAATACCAGGCACACCTGCCAATGCGGAAGGCTCAAGATCGATCCCCTCACTGTCATGCATCAAGGCCAGCAAACGGTATAAATCGTCATCCGCCATCGTGTAGATACCGCTGAGTAGTGGTTCCATCACCTGACCGACAAAGGCGGATGGGCGACCAACTGCAAGACCATCGGCACAGGTTTTGTTATCGATGCCAAAGTCCTGCACGCTTATGCCATCATGCAAGCCCGTATACATGCCTACCAACATGGCGGGAGAATGCGTCGGCTCGGCAAAAAAGCAATGCACATTGTCCCCAAAAATTTGCTTTAAACCAAAGGCCACGCCGCCCGGGCCACCACCAACGCCGCACGGCAGGTAAACGAACAGCGGCTGCTCATCATTGACCTGAATACCTTGATCGTCCAGTTGTTGTTTTAGTCGTTCAGCGGCGACACTATAACCAAGGAATAGGTCTTGGGAGTTTTCATCATCGATAAAGTGACAGCGCAGTTTTTGCTCAGCCTCTGCTCGCCCTTGCTCAACCGCTTTGCTATAGTCATCTTGATGCTCGACAACGCGGACGCCCTTATCGCGCAGCAAGTCTTTTTTCCATTGACGGGCATCCGCAGACATGTGCACGGTCACTTGAAAACCAAGCTGCGCGCCCATGATGCCGATACTCAAACCAAGATTGCCCGTTGAGCCGACCACGATACTGTGCGTGGCAAAGACCGCCTTGCAGGCAGCGCTATCGAGTGTTTGGTAGTTGTCTTCTAGGGTTAATAGACCCGAGTCCATCGCGACTGATTCTGCATATTTCAGTACTTCATAGACACCGCCGCGCGCCTTAATCGAGCCTGAAATAGGCAGGTGGCTGTCGCATTTTAGCAGTAAGCGCCCAAACATCGGATGACCATAAAAGGTTTGTAGCGCTTGCTGCATGTTTGGGATATCGATCAATGGCGATTCGATGACGCCATCGCTTGCCGCCGTCTCAGGAAATACGGTGGCAATATAGGGAGCAAACCGCTGCAAACGATTAGCGGCGTCCGCGATCTCCTTTGGGCCAAGCGGTAAAGTGTGGGCCACTTCTGCAAAGGACTGCCACTTGGGGTTAAACCAGCATAGCGGTTTGGTCCTTGTGATAGTATTTAGTAGCGGGTGGGTGTGATATAACTGCTCTATGGTTTCTTGCTGGGATGCTTTAATCGTCATAAATCACGCTCGTATGAAATGTTTTACTATCAATAATACCTAAGGAAGATGCCATGGACATACTAAGGCTTGACCATTTTGTTTTAACCGTGAAAAATCTACAGCATACCATTGATTTTTATACCAAAGTGCTGGGCATGACCGAAGTGCGTTTTGGTGCAGGACGTGTCGCCTTGATGTATGGTCAACAAAAAATCAACCTGCATGAGCTGGGCAATGAGTTTGAGCCTAAAGCACAAAATGTCAAAGCAGGTAGCGCCGATTTGTGCTTTATCACCACCACGCCCTTAGCCGATGCCATGACCCATGTGCGTGGGCAAGGTGTTGACGTGCTCGAAGGTCCCGTACCGCGAACAGGTGCGCAAGGGGCGATTATGTCATTTTACTTTCGTGACCCTGATGGCAATTTAATCGAAATCTCCAATTATTGATGAATAAATACCATCACCGGTACAATTAAAAAATGCTTACCTAAAAAAAGACCGCTAATGATTAGCGGTCTTTTTTATGAACTTTCAATATACTAAACAGCAGTATTAGTTGGTAATTTTCTTATACTTGGCACGCTTAGGACTGGCGTCATCACCCATGGTTTTCTTGCGATACGCTTCAAACTCAGTGTAGTTACCGTCGAACCACACTGGGCCTTCTTCTTCGAATGCCAAGATGTGAGTAGCGATACGGTCAAGGAACCAGCGATCATGCGAGACGACCATGACCGTGCCTGGGAATACTTGAATCGCATCCTCTAGCGCACGTAAAGTTTCGATATCCAAATCGTTTGATGGTTCATCAAGAAGCAATACGTTTGCGCCTTGCTTTAGCGTTTTCGCCAATTGCAAACGGTTACGCTCACCACCTGATAGTTGACCGACGTGCTTCTGCTGGTCTGAGCCTTTGAAGTTAAAGCGACCGATATAGGCACGGCTTGGTGTGGTGTAATCACCAACGGTAATGATATCAAGGCCGTCAGAGACTTCTTCCCATACGGTTTTATTATCATCTAAGTGATCACGCACCTGACCGACATAGGCAACCTTGACACTTTCACCCAAATCAACCGAACCAGTATCTGGGGTATCACGCTCAGTAATCATGTTAAATAGCGTGGTTTTACCCGCACCATTTGGACCAATGATACCAACGATAGCACCAGCTGGGACGTTGAAGCTTAGGTTTTCATACAATAAACGATCGCCAAATGATTTGGAGATATCATTGACTTCGATCACCTTATTACCCAAACGTGGACCAGGTGGAATATAAATCTCAGAGGTCTCGTTACGTTTTTGGAATTCTGTTGAGTTCAACTCTTCAAAACGCTGTACACGAGATTTAGATTTGGCTTGTTGGCCTTTCTGATTTTTACGAATCCACTCAAGCTCTTTTTTCAACGCTTTGGCAAATGATTCTTCTTGCTTGTTCTGTTGCTCTAGACGATTGTTTTTCTGCTCTAGCCATTCAGTATAGTTGCCTTCATACGGATAGCCATGGCCACGGTCAAGCTCCAAAATCCACTGAGCAACATTATCCAAGAAATAGCGATCATGGGTAATGGCAACGATAGTACCGCTGTAGTTCTGCAAGAACTGCTCTAGCCATGCAACAGACTCGGCGTCCAAATGGTTGGTCGGTTCGTCAAGTAATAGCATATCAGGGCGCGACAATAGTAGACGGCATAGTGCCACACGGCGTTTTTCACCACCTGACAATTTGCTAACGTCCGCATCCCATGGTGGCAGACGTAGCGCATCGGCCGCTTTTTCTAACTGGTTGTTTAGGTTATGCGCATCCCATGACTGGATGATGTCTTCCATTTTGCCCTGCTCTTCAGCAAGTTTGTCAAAATCAGCATCCGGCTCTGCGTATTCAGCATAGATAGCATCTAGGCGAGCGAGCGCATCTAATGCTTCGCGCATACCGTCTTCGACATTACCACGCACGTCTTTACTGTCATCAAGTTGTGGTTCCTGTGGCAGATAGCCAACTTTGGTACCAGCTTGCGCGCGTGCTTCACCACTGAACTCAGTGTCGACGCCAGCCATGATACGTAGCAAGGTTGATTTACCCGAACCATTGATACCCAAGACACCAATTTTGGCACCAGGGAAAAACGATAGGTTGATATTTTTTAGGATTTCACGCTTAGGGGGAACAAGTTTTGACACGTTGTTCATCGTGTAAATATATTGAGCCATTAACACTCCGATAGACTGCATAGAAGAGAACAGCAAATGCCACTCAGCGATGATGCCAAGCGTGCCGTACCTCAAAATCAGGGTTACAAATTATCGTTCATTATCGCATTGTGGCGCATACCCTGCAAGCTAACAGGTTGTTTTACCCCTTGTTTTGCAGCTTTTGTCATAGAGTATCGCTGTTTCTGGATAAAAGCGGCCATAAATATTTTGTTGAAATAACAAGCTTAACATTCTGATTCATTGCTGTTTTATAAAAACCACAAAAAACAGCATCAAAACTTTCGCAAATTTAATCAATAGCCGTTAGCATGTTAGAGTGGCTTAACAGCGCAAAAAAGAATGGTTTAGCATGTCATCAACGAAACTGGCTATAAGCTGAGTCATTATTTTTCATATATTTTTAATAATATTTATACAGGTACTGATTATATGGCCAACGGCTATCGCCCTGAAATAGTTCAACGTGCGTTTGTCGATTTTATCGGATCGTGCTTACATCCGTTTTGGTCATTGACGACGCCCAAGCTACGCCTTATTGCTCGATACGAGATGAGTGATGATTTGATCGCCCTGCAATTTGAGACCAATCAAGCGTTTAGGCAGCAGATATCTAAAGGAACAGATGATTGGCAAGGCGGTCAGTATCTTGATTTACGTGTTTTTATCGATGGGGTTTATCATCAGCGCAGCTATTCAATCGTAGGATTGGCGAATCAACCATTGTGGTGGCAAGATGATGCCGTCGCTACTAAGTCAGCAAAAAGTAAACGTCACACGGTTACTATCGCGATCAAGCCGCAAGGATTGGTGTCTCATTACCTCACCAAGCAACTGCCACTATTTAGCATCGTTGATACCAGTATGCCACTGGGTAGCTTCACTTTAGCGAAGACGAACTTAGATAATAAAAGATTAAACCCTTTGTTATTTGTCGCTGGCGGTAGCGGTATCACGCCTATGTTAGGACTTATTACGCAAGCACTTGCAAACGGACATCAGGTGGCGTTGCTACATTATAATCGAACGGAACTTGCCCAGTTTCAGCATCAGTGGCAACAGCTGAGCGATATCTATCCCGCCTTCAGCTATCATTTTATCCATACTGATAACCCTGCGACTTATTTGGCTGGCGAACGATACTTGAGCGCAGAGGGTTTGTTATCACTTAATTTACCATTGGTAGATACCAAAATATTTGCGTGCGGTTCACAGGCTTTATTAGCCGGCTTATATAAAGCAGTAAACGAGATTAGCGTGCCACAAAACATCCCGCTACGTGACAACATTATCGTAGAAAATTTCGGTAATGCATTGCCTGATTTTGATGGCGACGGCAATCAGTTACTAGATAAAGCATTACAGACAGAGTCGCATACGGTGTATTTGCGGTCACGGCAACGGCAGTTCGATAGCGACACTACATTATTGGTCGCTGCCGAAAATGCAGATGTACGTCTAGCCTATGGTTGTCGGCAAGGTATTTGCCAACTATGCCGCTGTAATAAAGTGAGCGGCGTGGTCAAAAACATCCAAACTGGTAAGATAAGTAGTGATGGCTACGAGTCTATCCAAACGTGCATCAGTGTCGCGATGACCGATGTGATATTAGATGTTTAATACTGCTGAAATAAAAAACACGACCACTAGCCCCTGACTATCGACCTCTTAAAACTAAAAAATAGACTGATGTTAACTCATATTGTATGCTAAAACTCAGATGACTCATAAAACCGAATCCAGTACTGTTTATTCGTGCCGTTTCGGTTAAGGATTTATATATGCGCTTATTACCACCTATTGATACAGCACATTCTGCCGTACCTATCTTGATGCCAGTGTCCGATGCACCGTTGGCAAAAAATGATAGCGAGCAGCCAACCCTATCATCACAGCAAACTCGCTATCCAACAGTGACCCAGGCACCCTTAACAAAAGCACAAAGTGATGCCTTGGCAGTAGAATTAAATGCGCTATATAAAGGTGTAATGGACTCATTAGGTAGCGATGACGCCAAATACATTCAGCGGATTTATGCGACTGTGGTTTATAGTGAGCTTGTCGCCCGTGGTTTACTGGCCGCCGCAGGACGCATGTCATCACGCCGCGCGCAGATAGGGACTTGGCTACTGGGTACGTCAATGCTTAGCTTTAGCAAAATACTCAACAACATGGAGCTTGGGCATAATGTCATGCATGGTCAATACGATTGGATGCAGCACCCGCATCTGAACAGTCAAAAGTTTGATTGGGATATTGTTTGCCCTGCGCCATTGTGGCAACACTCGCATAACTACTTACATCATACGTTTACCAATATTGTTGGGCGTGACCATGATGTCGGCTATCACTTGATTCGGGTGACCGATGAGCAGCCTTGGACGCCAGAAGATCGCTACAATATGTTTAGTACAGCGGTGCTGGCATTTGGCTTTGAATGGGCAGTTGCCTTTCATGATATTCAGATCAGTGTCGATGAATACGCCGACTCCCCTGACTTGCATAAAATCATGCAGCAAAAATCTCGCGCACTATTTGCCAAAATCGGCCGACAAGTGGGCAAAGACTATATTGCCCTGCCCGCCATAGCAGCAATGACACTAGGCCGTCGTAGTGCCCTAAGCACACTGAGTGGCAACATGACGGCCAATACGATCCGTAATCTATGGACATGGGCGGTGATTTTCTGTGGTCATTTCACTGAGCAAGCACATATCTATACCCATCTCGATGCTGATGAGAGCAAAGGCGACTGGTACGTGCGTCAGATTTTGGGTTCTAGCAATATCAAAGGGAATAAATGGTTTCACATTTTGACTGGCAATTTATCCCATCAGATTGAGCACCATATCTTTCCTGATATGCCAGCCAGCCACTATGCCAGTATCGCCCCGCAGGTAAAAGCCATCTGCCACAAATACAATCTGGCCTATAACACTGGACGTTTTAGCACACAGCTGCGACAGGTAGTAGGACGTATCCACCACTTTAGCAAACCTAGCGAACAAGAATGGCACGCGTATAAGGCGTCAATGTCAGATACCGATAATCGTATCGATCGTGAGACTAAACCAGCGGTCAAAGGTGGCCTTGGTCGGTTTTTACCACCAGTTGTCCGCCAAGCCTTATCCTATGCATGGTAGTGTGCCAAAATAGTATTTTAGAAATATTTCATTCTTACGCAGACTGGTTAACGCTAAAACTATGTACACAGCCGCTGTCATGTCTACTATTGCGGTAAGCATCTAGATTGTTCAGCGGTAATGCGTCATACTAAAATAACAACAAGTGTTTAATAAATATATGGCTAGAATTATTAGCACGCATAATGATTTTAGCGTCTGTTAAATAACCTTAATTCATCATAAAAATTCGATAATAATAAATGGAGTTAATCAATGAGCAACCAAACGACCAAACCAAACTTAGATATTACTCATAACCAAGCAGCAAATCGTTTTGAGACGACTATTGATGGTCAAACTGGCTACATTAGCTATCAAGACCGTAATGACAAGCTCGTCTATGACCACACGATCGTTCCGCAACAGTTAGGCGGTCAAGGTGTCGGGTCTGCCCTAGTCAAGCATGCGCTAGATTACGCCCGTGAGCATGACAAAAAAGTCGTGCCGCAATGCTCGTTTGTCGCCTCATATATCAGCAAACATCCTGAGTACCAAGACCTTATCTAGTTTAATGCTACTCCTTAACGATAAAAGACTGTGTGTAATAATAATTTTAGCAACCTATTTTAGATTAGGAGACCGATCCCAATATAACTTTTAATAAACCAATCCATATAACAATAAAGGTTATTAATATGAGTAGTTTATCTGACAAACAAATCAATCTACAGTTAGAAGAGCTTGCTGGTTGGCAGCGCGATGGTAATAGTATCGTCAAGACCTATCACTTCAGTGACTTTATCGAAGCCATGAGTTTTATGAATCAAGCGGCATTTCATGCTGAAGCACTCGAACATCACCCCGAATGGCGTAATATATACAATATAGTCGAGGTACGCCTAACCAATCAGGATACCGGTGGTATCTCTAGTTTGGACATTCGCCTTGCAAAACGCATGGAGCATATCGTTCAGCCCAAACGTCTATAGCCTTATGCTTATGTTAAACGAGTAACTGAAGTGCTTTAGTTGAACATAAAAAAGACCCTCAATTGAGGGTCTTTTTTTATAGTAATAAGCTGTGTTTACATTTTGCGACTGACAAATGCCACAATAAATAAAATCACAGCAACTGCTAAGAAAATGTATGCCAGATTAGCAGACAGTCCTGCGACGCCACCAAACCCTAATAAACTTGCTAACAGTGCGATTACTGCAAAAATAATAGCCCAACGAAACATAATATTCTCCTCAAATAATTGTTAAAAATCAGATAGTAAACTTTATATAGTATTGATTTAACTTTTTGTTTTTCTAATACCAGTCATATCTGCTTACAAACATAGATTAGCAATATTTCTCTTTAAAGAACGTGCATTTTAGTAATGATGTCAGTAGATTATGTAAAGTTTGTAGCAAGTGTTAATACCTTTTATTTTTTCTTGTCTCTATAAACATATTATTTAGGATGATGAGCACCTTATTTGCTAAATTATTGATTGTCTTATAGTTGTATATAAATAACATCAAAAATTTTTGAAAAAGAGATTTGGCAATGAAAACTATAGCGACCCCATAAATTTCTAACTTATTTAGACCACTTGGTTTATAGTTTCCACTTGGTTTATAGTTTAAAGTCACATTATCATCCAATCTATTAAGGACAATACTTATGAGTACCGAGACGGATACCGCAAAACCCACGCAACAAGATAGTAGCGTCAACCGCCCTTATGCCGTCATCTTATATGGCGCAACAAGCTTTGTCGGACAAATCACCGCTCACTATTTGACCAATTTTTTATCCAATGCTAAAAATAAAGATGGCTCTCACGTCACTTGGGCAATTGCAGGACGTGATGAAGAAAAACTCAATGAGCTACAGTCGAAACTTGAGAGCAAAGTAGATATTATCATTGCCAATAGTAAAGACTCTGCCAGCCTTGATGAGATGACCAAACAGACACAAGTCATCATCTCAACCGTCGGCCCTTACCTCAAATATGGCGAGCCTCTTATCAAATCTTGTGCCGAAAATGGTACCGATTACGTCGATCTTACTGGTGAAGCGATCTTTATCAAAGATATGATGGACAAATATCAAGATACTGCCAAGCAAAGCGGCGCACGTATCGTAAACTCTTGTGGCTTTGATTCTATCCCATCAGATTTAGGCGTTTACTTTACGCAAACCAAAGCAGAAGAGAGGTTCGGAGAAGCTTGTAATGTGATTCACATGCGCGTAAAAGCGGCAAAAGGTGGCATCTCTGGTGGTACGATTGCCTCGATGGCTACGATATTCGAAGAAGTTGGTGAAGATAAATCGCGCCGTAAGCAAGTAGCCAACCCTTATCTACTAAACGATGACACAGATGTGCCCAATGTACGTCAAGACAATGTCAGCAAACCAGAATACGACAGCACCCATAAACGTTGGTTGGCACCCTTTGTGATGGCGAGTATCAACACACGTATTGTCCATCGCAGTAACCAGCTACTCAGTTATGAATACGGTCGCGATTTTAAATATGACGAAGCCATGTGGATGAAAGATGGTGTCAAAGGTAAGTTATCAAGCTACGCGATGAGCGCGGGTCTACTAGGATTTGCCACTGCCATGATGATTAAACCAAGCCGTGAGTTATTGTCCAAGCATGTTCTGCCCAAAGCAGGCACAGGCCCTTCTAAGGATGAGCAGGAAAATGGCTACTTTGATATTCGCCATTTCGGTCAAACAGCTAAAAACGACACCATCACGGTCAAAGTTACAGGCGATAAAGATCCTGGTTACGGCAGCACTTCTCGTATGCTCGCGCAGGCAGCATTATGTCTGGCACAAGATATCAGTAAAGAAGACGTTGGCGGCGGATTCTGGACGCCTGCCTCTGCGATGGGTGATAAGCTCATAGTCCGTTTAGAAGAACATTCAGGCTTAAGCTTCGAGGTTATCGATGGTTAATCGAGTGTAAAACATTTAAATAATGATTTATTAACGCTGATGATTTTTGTGACCGTATCTTGATAACAAGGTGCGGTTTTTTAGTACGCAAATTTTATAGTGCTCATCTGTCATGTTAGCGAATACTAATAGCGTACTTTTTTGGTAAGCAATATTGCAGCTTTTCGATTTTTCAATACATTATGCTACACATTCCTAGTCTAATGTCACAGCCATATTCTCATCAATACGCTAGGATAAAATACATTATGGTTTGGTTGTTATAGAGAATATTCATTTAAAATTTTTAATCAAAATCCACTTCGACAAGCATGATCAAATAAAAATATTTCTCTAAAACAATGTTATTGATCGAATTGATATTAGTCAAAATCTTCCAGTAGTTCGTGTGCCAGATAAAGATTCTCAGCAGCCTACTATTGATACAGGTACTGGTAAATATATCATTGTTGGATAAAATAGATCCAAATGTTTACTTCATTTCTTAAATAAGATGTGGGCTTAGTAGTTTCACAACGTCACAAGAATATACCAAGCTGTTAGAACCTTAATGAGTTTACTACTGAAATATCAGCTATATAACTGGTACTTTGTTTTTACAAATTATAGTAAGGTCGAACCAAAGTCTGGCTGTTTTTAATTGTCTATATTTTAAACCAATGATATTTAAAATTAGCCATATCAAAACAGAGGCAGGCGTTTTTAATCATTGTTAATTTATCAAATTTGGAGTTTTATAATGAAAAAGAATATTTTACCGTTAGTATTAGGCGCGACACTTGTTTTGCCAGCGGCAGCAATAGCTGCACCTGTCAATACCAGTGACATTATGCCAGCAGATATGCGTACCACTCCTGTCGATAATACCTTGCAAGCCGAAATAGAAGGCCCTGATGGTGAGCTTCTCGCTACTCAACCGGGCGCTGTTGATGATAACAACATGGACACGATGAATGACGATATGGAGTCTGAAGAAGGTGACATGGACGAAGACATGACCGTTACAGCAGAGGATGAAATGTCTGATGCTGACGCTCAAGCACGTGCTGCTATGATGCGCCGCGCACAGATGACAAATGATGTTCAAAGCAGTCAAGTAACACCTGCTGACATGCGCGAAAAGCCAGTCGAGATTACCTTACAAGAAAAGAAAAAAGATCGTCGTGGTGAGCTTTTAGCCACTCAGCCTGGTCAAGTTGAATTTAACGAAAACCGTCGTTTCACAATTCGTTAATAATGACAGTGCTTGATTTAGTAGTATGATTAATAGTTTACTACTATCAATAAGTGACATATAATATAAAAAGGCAGCCAATTGGCTGCCTTTTTTGTTGAACACGGCTATAAATTTTGGCTATTTCTTAGTTTTAGTCACGCCAGCTTCTTGTAACAAGGCGCCAAGTGTACCCATTTTGCTAGGAGCTTCCGCCTTATCGTTTTTGATCGGTTTGTTACGGTTACTATTCGTATTGTCCTGACGTTTACCACGTGGCTTAGACGAACGCTTATCAGCAGCGGTACGGCTATTATTTGGACGATCACTATTCGCCTGATTACTGCGTGGACGACTGGCTTTTTCACCATCTGTACTGTTTGCAGTAGACTTTGCAGCCGTACGGACAGGTTTTTCAGACTCAGGCTTCATACTAAATCCGATACGACCACGTTTTTCATCGATGGAAATAACACGAACTGATACGATATCGCCAGGTTTGACACGGTTCATGGGGTCTGCGACAAAGTCATTGGCCATCTGAGAGATATGGACCAAACCATCCTGATGGACACCGACATCAACGAAACAGCCAAAGGCCGTTACGTTAGTGACTACACCTTCAAGCTGCATACCTTCGCTAAGGTCTTTGATGCTGTTGACATCATCACGGAAATTGGCCGTTTTAAACTCAGGACGTGGATCGCGTGCAGGTTTAGCAAGCTCTTCGATAATCGCTTTTACACTGACATTATCATCGTTAGCAGCCAGCGCAGTCGTATCGATAGCATTTAACACGCTATCATTACCGATGACTTCTGATAAAGGTTTACCCGCTTGTGCAAGTAAGCTATTAACCAAGGCATAGCTCTCTGGATGCACGCCCGTTGCATCTAATGGATTGCTACCATTATGAATACGCAAGAAACCTGCTGCTTGCTCAAAGGTTTTAGCGCCTAGGCGTGGGACATTCTTGAGCGCTTCACGGCTATCAAATGCCCCGTGCTCGCGGCGATAAGTGACAATTTGCTGCGCTACGTTGCGATTAAGACCAGCGATATGAGCCAAGATAGCAGGGCTCGCCGTATTTACATCAACACCAACCGCGTTCACGCTGTCTTGAGTGACTTTATCAAGGCTATCTGCGAGCTGGTTTTGGTTGACATCATGCTGATATTGACCAACACCGATGGCTTTTGGATCCACTTTAACGAGCTCTGACAATGGATCTTGCAAGCGACGCGCGATAGAAACGGCGCCACGCACAGAAACATCTAGATTAGCAAGCTCATCACTAGCAAGCTCACTGGCAGAATAGACCGACGCGCCTGACTCATTCACAATGACGGCTTTGGCTTTGAGTGCATCGTTTGCGGCTAGAATCTCTTTGATCATTGCATCGGTTTCGCGACTTGCCGTACCGTTGCCGATGGCTACTAAATCAACATTATAAGTGCTTAATAGCTCATCGATGACTTTTTTGGCTTCAGTCATTTTGTTGTCAGGTGCAAATGGATAAACCGTCGCGATGACAGGCTTCTCTTCACTATCTGACATCACATGACCTTGCGCATCGACGATGGCCATTTTTACACCATGACGGATACCAGGATCAACACCCAAGATCACTTTAGGACCTGCTGGCGCAGACATTAGCAAATGCTGTAGATTGCTAGCAAACACATCGATCGCATCTGCTTCTGCGGCCAAACGCTTTTCAGTTAATAAACGATGCTCGATATGCGGACGCCATTTGTCTTTCCATAAGCTACTGGCTGCTTCTACCAAAAACTCACGGCGTTCTGCTGGCGCTTTGGCATCGACATCGAAATGATTAATAATTTTTTCGATAAATGGAGCGTCTTCGCCTTCAATTTTTAGACCCAAGACATTTTCTTGACGACCACGTAACATCGCTAATAGGCGATGGTTAGGCAGACGGGCAAGGCTTTCGCTATGCTCGAAATAGTCTTTGAACTTTTCGCCGACTTCACGCTTTTCTTCGCTCGCAACGCTCGATACGATACTGGCAGTTTTGGCAAACCCGCTGCGCAAGTTGTCCAACAAATCCAATGCTTGTGTCCACTCATCAACGATAATGGCTTGTACACCAGCGAGCTGTTTTTCGATATCGCTAAAATCAACGTCGATCTCATTACCACTATCATCAGTAATGCTTGATTGAACTTGATAATCAGCCAGCGCCTCTGTCGGGGTGATTTCTTGCGTCAAGACCGCTTGCGCGGCAGCGTCAAGACCAGCAGCACGTGCTTTGGCAGCCGGTGAACGACGACGCGGACGATATGGCAGATAGATGTCTTCAAGCTCAAGCTTAGACGTCGCGTTATCAATACGCATCTGTAGCTCATCGGTCAGATTGCCCTGTGTGCTCAGTAACTCAGTAATTTTGAGGCGACGTGTGGCCATGTCACGCTCATAATTGAGAGATTTTTCTAAAGCACGCAGCTGCGCGTCGTCAAGGTTCTGCGTCTTTTCTTTGCGGTAACGCGCAATGAACGGAACCGTTGCGCCTTCATCATAAAGCTTCACAAACGCATTGACTTGAGCAGTCTTAATGCCAAGCGCGCGAGCAAGCTTGTCGTGAATATTCGCGTGTGTGGTTGCATCCAAAACCTGTGCATTTGTCGAGGTTTGAGATGACGTTAAGGTATCAGTGCTACTCATATACGTATCAATCGTTGAGAAATGTAGTTTTGCATTATAGCAAAAGCTGCATGAATAAAAATCCTTTTTATCTTTTCGTTAATTATCGCCTGTTTTGCGGCATAAAACGTTTTATATCAAACGTTCTGTAGCCTTGTTAAACAAACGCATACAGCATTTATTCTTATGGGTGATGCAATTCGCGGTGCAATCTTATACACTAAAGTATCAATAGCACAAATATTGAGATGTGCTGATATATTGAACAATAGTTTTTGATTTTATGACGTGCTTGTTTTGACCCATCATTAAATAACGATAATTAATGGCAGTGTTTTACTCATCGCTTTTTACTCGTCATTTCTGCTAACAATAATTTTTATAAGAGGATGCCTGTATGACTGATAACAACAGCCCCGATACTTTGACTCAGCGTATTTTAGTTGTCGATGATGACGCTCGCCTGCGCTCTTTGCTACAGCGCTTCCTAGAAGACGATGGTTTCGTCGTTCGTACTGCCCATGATGGTAGTCAGATGGACAAACTCATGCAACGTGAGCTCTTCTCTCTAGTCGTACTAGATTTGATGCTGCCGGGCGAAGACGGTATTAGCATCTGTAAGCGCCTACGTGAAGACAATGCGGATATTCCAATCATTATGCTGACCGCTAAAGGTGGCGATGCTGACCGTATCGCAGGTTTGGAGGCGGGTGCAGATGATTACCTGCCTAAGCCATTTAACCCAAAAGAGCTATTGGCGCGTATCAAAGCCGTCTTGCGTCGTCAGAACCGTGAGCTTCCAGGGGCGCCAAGTCACCAACTAGAGGTGGTTGAATTTGGTCCATGGACACTAGATCTATCTACTCGTACGCTCAAACGTGATGGTAACGTCGTCACTTTGACGACAGGTGAGTTTTCGGTGTTAAAGGCTCTAGTTCAGCATCCACGTGAGCCGTTGACCCGTGACAAGTTGATGAACCTTGCCCGTGGTCGTGAGTGGGGTGCGATGGAGCGCTCTATCGATGTACAGGTATCACGCCTACGTCGCTTGATTGAAGACAACCCTTCACAAGCCCGCTATATTCAAACGGTTTGGGGGGTGGGCTATGTGTTCGTTCCTGATGAAGCTGAGGTAGAAACCGTCAAAAGTGAATAACCTTTGGCTGATGACATTTCTTTTAATATAGGCCGTGTTTGGTTATTCACAAACACGTGCCGATATGATGAGCATATCTGTGAAAAACCCTATTATCTTCCAAAACATACCCTGCACGTTAGTGACAGGGTTTTTAGGTGCTGGCAAAACCACCGTCATTAATCAGCTGCTTGCCACAAAACCTAACGACGAGCGCTGGGCTCTCTTAATCAATGAGTTTGGCCGTATTGGTATTGATGGTGCACTCTTGGCAAGCTCTCAAGATAACGATTTTGAGCAACAGAATATCGCCATTCGAGAAGTTAGTGGTGGCTGTATTTGCTGTACCAGTCAGCTGCCCCTACAAATTGCGATCAGTCGTCTGCTTAGCGACCATCACCCGCAGCGACTATTGATTGAGCCCACAGGCTTGGCACATCCACGCGAGCTGATATTACAGCTCAGTGCACCGCATTGGCAAACTGCCCTAAAGATGAATGCGGTGATAACAGTACTGAATGGCGAGCAGTGGCAACAGATTAAGTATCGTGACCATGATGGTTTTCAAGCGCATGTCCGTGATGCCGATGTGCTGATCATTAATCGCTATGACCAACTAAACACTAACGAAAAACAATCGATGGTGGAGTGGATAGCCAAACTAAATTCACACGTAAAAATCATTTGGGCAGTATCAGGACTAACAGCATCTGAGACAATAGACTCATCAGACGTCCATTTAACAAATAATCTTGTAGCAGATGCATATTCGACAACGTTGAACGACCAATTGAATAAGCCCAGCTCTATCATTTCCAATCAACGAAAAGTCAATATCGCGCACCCTCAAAAATCGCTGATTGGTTTACAGTCTCAAGCCAACTCTTTAGCAGCTGTGCCATTATCGAGTATATCTACAGATAAGAGCGAGGCTCAGACCAATACTCAGACCAGTGCTGATAACGATCTGCCCTATCGCTACCATGAAGATCAAAAGGATTTTCAGTTGGCTGGATGGCGACTACCTGCACATTACATGCTAAATGCTGACGATTTACAGAATTGGTTGTTAGCATTGCCAAACTGGCAACGCATCAAAGGCGTGGTTCATACTTCTGATGGCTGGATGCAGATCAATTTTAACCCTGGTAGTCTAACCACCAGAACAATCGATCCACAGACTGATAGTCGATTGGAAATTATTTTGCAATTAAGCAATGCTGTAGATACAAATGCTGTCGATACAGCTACAGAAAAAACAGAAACTGAGAATGATGCCAAAGCGTCAGCAGCTTCTATAAATTGGGAGGATTGCGATCGCGAACTGATGGCACTGGTTATATAGTCATAGACAAAAAAAGGGCGGGCATTGCTATGTTATCTAGCAACGCCCGCCCTTTTTCTTTCTTCTTCCTTTTAGCGCAATTGACTGTCTTTACTGCCGCGACGGTTGAATAGCTCAGCCGCTTTTGCCTCTTGCTCAAGCTCCGTCTGACAACTGACACAATGCTGAATACCAGGTACCGCTAGTCGCCTTGCCTCTGGAATAGGGTTACCACATTCATCACATAGCTCAGCACTGATACCTGTCGGTAGCGAACGCCGCGCGCGCTCCAAGGCATCATTGACCGTTGCATCCATTTGTTCGTGCTCAGCACCATCTCTTGACCAGCCACCTGCCATAATTTTATCCTATTTGTTTTTTATTAGTCATTATTCTGTATATAATTTCTTTAATAACAAATAGATGGGGCTAGATACAACTGATTGCAACCTAACAATCGTCGCAATATCATAAATAAAACACGGCAACCTAAAGCAAAAACATCACTGCTAATCTTTTGGCTGCAACTCGACAACCTGCCCACGCACGCCAACACTTGCATCACTCATCAGACAGACATAACCTGCCATAATATCTTCAGGTGTTTTTAAACTCATCGGGTTTTCACCTGGATAAGCATGGGCGCGCATATTAGTACGAGTACCACCTGGATTAACACAGTTAAAACGCAGATTCGTGGTATTTTGGGTTTCTTGAGTAAAGATATCACTCATACCTTCTACTGCTTGTTTTGATAGCGCATAAGCACCCCAAAATGCGCGAGGATGCGTGCCAACTGTACTAGAAGTAAAGACGATAGAGCCATGATCGGCATCTTTTAGCAGTGGGAGCAATGCTTGAGTGAGCATAAAGGTCGCTGTAAAGTTGACCTTCATAACTTGAGCGAATGTATCAACGTCATACATCTCAAGTGGCGTCAACTGCCCAAGCACACCAGCGTTATGCAAGATACCATCCAACTGACCAACTTCTTTATCAATGAGTCTTTCTAGCTGCTGCATTTCAGCGTAGGTCGCCCCTTCTAGATTCATCGGCAACATAGCAGGTTGTTTACCACCAAGGCTCTCGATCTCATCATAGACGTACTCGAGCTTGCTGCTGGTACGGCCTAGTAGCAAAACGGTAGCGCCATAACGAGCATAGGTTAATGCTGCAACACGGCCAATACCATCCCCTGCACCTGTCACCAAGATAGTTTTTCCATCTAGACAATGAGTAGGTGGCTCAAAGTTGCGAATATCGTCATGAGTCAAAGGTTGAGTAAGACTTTGAACGTTTTTTTGGTTGTTTG
Source organism: Psychrobacter sp. T6-5 (assembly GCF_052258485.2). Lineage (NCBI taxonomy): Bacteria > Pseudomonadati > Pseudomonadota > Gammaproteobacteria > Moraxellales > Moraxellaceae > Psychrobacter > Psychrobacter sp. T6-5. Next base: position 41,391 of record NZ_JBQQEY020000001.1, read on the forward strand.
TCTGATTAGCTGGCTGATTGATGTTGTCACTCATGCTATTGCTCACTACTTATCGTTGAATCATTGAAAATATATGCTCATCAGTATGAACTTAAGATGACTCATACTGATGATTTACTACCTAAAAACCAGTCTACAAATACTCAAATTTGCCAGAAGAAAGTAGCAGTTTACTCAACTGCTCAGGGGTGTCAGTAATATGATCTGCGCCCCATTTCTTCAGCGTTTTTTGATCTTCAGGTGGAATATAACCATAAGCCGCCAAAATCGTAGACATGCCAGCTGCATTGCCCGCTTCGATATCGCGTATATGATCGCCTACATAGAGCACACAGCCAGCAGCACCGCGAGGGATACCCAGTTTCTCTAGTGCCATATACATTGGCTCTGGATCTGGTTTTGAACGCGACACATCATCAGGGCATACCAAGACGGCACAGCGCTCATCTAACTGTATCTTATTCAATAGTTTTTCTGCCAGATAGCGAGGCTTGTTGGTCACGATACCCCAAGGTACGCCTTTGCTCTCTAAATCAACTAACACAGCTTCAAGCCCCTCAAACAAGCAGCTGTCGACACAGATATCTGCCTCATAGTCATCTAAGAACTGCTGGCGGAACTCAAGCAACGCCTCTTCACTGACTTCTAGTTGGTCGTTATGCCTGAGCATTAACTGCACCATGGCTGAGGCGCCGGCAGAGACTTGCTCGCGGATTTCTGCCTCAGGCGGCGCTTGCCAATCGTTTTCTAGACTCATTTTACCAATGATACGCACAAAATCTGCAGCAGTATCGATTAACGTCCCATCAAGGTCAAATAAAACAGCTTTTACAAATTGGGTCATAGTGAATGCTCTTGAAATTGATAACGTGTTTAGTAAAATTACAATGGATAAAGAAAGCCGTCTACAGTGCTCATTCTACCGCGTTAAACCAATGGCTTTTGGACAGCTATCATATAGTTCACATCAACGTTTTGGGCGAGCCAATAGCGCTTAGTCAGCGGATTATAATGCAGGCCGATGATATCTTGGCGTACAAAGCCTGTATTGATGGCCATTTTGTCTAGCTCAGCTGGGGTAATAAACTTGGCATAATCATGAGTGCCGCGGTCGAGCAATCGCAGCACGTACTCTGCCCCAACAATAGCAAACAAGTACGACTTAGGATTTCGGTTGATTGTCGATAGTACACAAACGCCGCCAGGCGCTAAGAGCTCATAACAAGCCTGTACAATCGAGCTAGGATCAGGCACGTGCTCAAGCATTTCCATACAGGTCACCACATCGAACTGACCTGTATGCGTTTTTGCTAGCTCTTCAACTGGAATATGCTGATAGCGTAAAGTGCTCTCTAATCCACTTTGCTCAGCGTGCACTGTAGCAGCCTTGAGGTTTTCAGTACCCAAATCAATACCTGTCACATCTGCACCGCGACGTGCCATAGACTCTGACAATATTCCGCCACCGCATCCTACATCGAGCACTTTTTTGTCAGCGAGCCCTTGTTCAGCGGTCTTATGAGTCACGTCATTACTGCGAGTATCGTTTTGATAGCCACGCTTGATGTTCTCTTCTATCCAATTTAAACGCAGCGGATTGATCTCATGTAACGTTGCAAATGCACCTGTGTTGCTCCACCACTCGCTCGCCAGATTGTTAAATTTTTCAACTTCGTTGGGGTCCACGTTTATAGTGCCAGCCGCCGTGTTATCAAGATTTTCGTTGATCTTATTGCTCGAAGATGGCGAAGAAGATAAAGCTGAGCTCATAGCATTTTCCTTGATTGTCATTATAGTTGTTATCGTATACAGTGCACGGTTATGTGCTCAATATTAGCATGAGCGCCGTATATTTGTCGTAGGTACATCGTCACTGATTGTGAATGGGCCTAGCAAACGTCTATTTCTTACTTGCTTTTTACCTGCTATTTTATGGCAAATAATAGAGAATGGCTGCTTTAGACATACTTATTCGCGTGCTTTATAATGAGCATAGCGATGAGCCGTAAGCTTAAAAGAGCTAACTATCAGAAATGACAAGCAATACGCCTTAAATAATAGCTAACAACTTTATAACTGTCGGTTAAGAATCCGATTCACAAGCGTGCACGTTTTACGCTATCATAGTCGATACTTCAATATTGTTCGATTATACTTGACGCTGTATCGTTCAGACACTCTGAAAATCGTATATCTCACATATCGATGTTGTAAATGTCATAAATACCCTAACCTTTTAACAAACTCTAAATCCCCACACCTCAAGGATAAAGTATGAAACGTGTCATTACACTGACTGGTCTGGCGATGGCCATTGGACTTGCCTCAATGGGCGCACAAGCTGCGGACTATGTCGCTGGAAAAGATTATCGCGTAATAGACAACCCAGAGACCATCAGCGGTGATGCTATCATTGTTCGTGAGTTTTTCTGGTATGGCTGCCCACATTGTAATGTACTTGATCCGCATATGGAAAAATGGGCAAAGACTAAAGACAAAGATGTCGTATTCTTCAAAACACCAGCGGCACTTAACCCTGTTTGGGAAGCCAACGCTCGTGGTTTCTATGCGGCTCAGCTTTTAGGGTTCGAAGACAAAACCCATTCTGCACTATTTGACGCGATCCACAAAGATGGCAAAAAGCTGTTTGATCAATCATCATTGAGTAAATGGTACGCATCAAAAGGCGTAAATGAAAAGAAATTCAACAGTCTTTATAACTCATTTGCTGTTGGTACAAAAATTGGTCGCTCACAAGAAGGCGCTAAGCGTTATCAGCTTTCTGGCGTACCGGCTGTGGTCGTACAAGGCAAATACGTGGTAACTGGTGAAGATGCAAAAGTGCCTAAAGTTGTTGAATATCTAGTCGATAAAGCCCGCGCTGAAAAGAAATAACCTATATCACGTCAGCTTAAATAGCATCATTTAAGTACGATAATATCTATATGACACACTAAAAAGCCAATCATTCATTGATTGGCTTTTTTGCGTTCTAAAATTTAATCAATATTACTATCGTATATCTATTTTTTCAATTGCGACAAGATCGCCACTTCACGAATATAGCTTGCCAAGTCTGCTTTGGATTCTGCCATTAGCTCATCGTCTTGCATATGTTTGGCGTACTCAATCCATAGTAGTAATTGATACATACTGTTGTGCTCAGAAGCTTTGTATTGTTTTACAAACTGCTTGAGCGTGCCCTCATCATTGATATTTAGGCGATCATACCAACTTTCAATTTTAGACACTTGCTCTTTAGGAAAAAATGCATCAAACAATGCCTTGACCAACTCGTGGCGATTTTCTTCGCTGATGAGCTTACCAACGCGTTTGGTTTGACGGTTACGAGCATTGGCACTGGTAATATCAGCCAATGCCATGAGTTCAGCCATAAAATAATCACTGGCTGGCAATGTTTTTAGCTGTTTTTTTGATAGGCCAGCGAGCGGTATAGACAGTTGCTGCAAGCGCTCATGAGATTTTTTGAGTTCTGTGCGCGAAACGCGCATATCTTGTTCTGACCAGTCAATCATAAAAACTTTCCAAAATGATAAGTAATAAAATTAATAGTGCTGAATATAACTACCAACGACTTTTTTCGCGATGTTTTGCCAGTACCTTTACACCTTCTGGCATCGTATCAGCGAGGCGACGCTGCAAATGATCGGTGATAAATACTGAACGATGCTTACCGCCGGTACAACCGATCGCAACCGTCACTGTATGACGATTATTGTGCAAAAACTCTGGTAGCCAACGTGTCAAAAACTTATCAATGTCATTGAGCATTTCAGACACTTCAGGGTAATCAGCGAAAAATGCGCTGACTTCAGCATCGAGCCCTGTTGAGGCACGCAGCTCAGGATTCCAATGTGGATTGGGCAAAATCCTGACATCAAATACAAAGTCAGCATCAATGGGACTACCGTGCTTAAAACCAAATGACAGTAGGTTAATGACAATCTGATTGTCCATTCCAATGTGTTCGCGTAACCTGTCTTTTAACTGATGGATATTTAGACTGGTAGTATCAATCTTGATATCGGCATGACCAGAAATCGGCTCTAATAATTCAATTTCTTTCTTGATCGCAGCAGGCAGGTTAAATGCGATATGCTTTGCATTGTCACTATCAACATCTTGAGACATCAGAGGGTGGACGCGGCGCGTCGCATTGAAACGTGCTATTAGGGTATTCTCTTGCGCCGTCACATATAGGACTTGTACCGCTTGTGCCCCATAGGTTTCTTTCAAAGAAGCATAGGTGGCGGCAAAGTTAGATAGATCAGCTCGTGGCGTCCGTATATCAACACCAAGTGCGATACGATGGATACCGCTTTCTTTTACCAGCTTGTGGGCGGCACTCGGCAATAGAGACAACGGTAGGTTATCAATAGAGTAATATCCTAAATCTTCTAGGATATTTAACACTGATGTTTTGCCTGATCCTGAACGGCCTGATACCACTAGAATACTGAGCTTGTCCGTTGATATTTTTGGCGTTGTCGATGCGGCTTGATTCTCGCTTTGATCCTGACTTATATCCATGATCTACCCATTCTAGTTCATTGCATCCGATACATTATATACCGAAGGGTTTACTCCACCACTACTAATTGATTATCCAATAAACGTGCGCGTCCGAGCCATGCTGCAACCAAAATAACAATGTTTTTATTTTCTATATTGAAGGTTGTAGAGTCACTTACGACAGAACCCAGCGCTTCAGTTTTTACTTCTAGATAATCGATCGTGAAACCTGCGTTACTAATGCGTGTACGCTTGTCTTTTAGTAATGATTCAAACACTTGCTGGCTGATGCCATTGCCTTTCAACTGCGCTGCCAAATCTTGCAGCTCTCGATGCAGTATAGGCGCAACTTGTCGCTCAGATTCGGTTAAGTATTGATTACGCGAGGAGAGCGCTAGTCCATCATCAGCACGAACAATAGGGGCGCCAACAATCTCAATTGGGTAGCTCAAATCACGCACCAACTGCTTAATAATAGCCAGCTGCTGATAGTCTTTTTGTCCAAATATCGCCACATCTGGTTGCACAATATTGAAAAGCTTAGAAACAACGATACCAACGCCATCAAAATGACCAGGGCGTGATTGACCACATAATTGGTTACTAATAGCGCCAGCTAATACGGTAGTCGGTGGTGGTAGTACTGGATACATCGCATCAACGCTTGGCGCAAAGACATAATCTGCACCAACAGAGGCAAGCTTAGCCACATCTTCGTCTAGTGTACGTGGATAACTATCAAAATCCTCACCCACACCGAACTGAGTAGGATTGACAAAAATACTAACGACGACGATATTCGCATGCTGTTTAGCAATTTTTACCAGCTCTAGATGACCCTCATGCAGATTACCCATTGTTGGTACTAATGCAATACGCTGCTGACGGTCTTGTTTGTCACTTTGCTGACCACGATACGGCTGCAAAGCGGTACGTAGTAACGAGATATGATGATGAATGATAGGAGACATGGTAGTTTTTCTTATATTTCAATATTCTGATATTTGAAAGCTCAAATAGATTAGCTAAATTGGTGCTGTTCAGTTGGGAAACTGCGGTCACGTACCGATTGCTGATATAACTCAAAAGCCCCTTCAATACTGCGTGCACTGTTACGCTCATCAGTCAAAAAGTCATGAACAAAACGTGGCACACGACCATGTACCATGCCTAGCATGTCATGCATCACCAGTACCTGACCATCAGTATCTGCGCCTGCACCGATGCCAATGACTGGCACAGCGACAGCGTCTGTCACTACTTTGGCAAGTGCTGCCGGCACACACTCTAGCACCAACAGCGCTGCACCAGCATCAACCACTGCCTTAGCATCAGCGAGCAATTTGTCAGCCGCCTCGTCACCGCGGCCTTGAATCTTATAGCCGCCAAACACATTGACCGATTGCGGGGTCAAACCAAGATGTACACAAGTGGGCGTTCCTGCTTGCGCTAAAGTCGTCACCAATTCACAGAGCTCACTACCGCCTTCGACCTTAATCACATGCGCGCCTGCCTGCATCAATTGGCGGCTATTAGCAATCGCTTCTGGCAACGTCACATAACTCATGAACGGCAGATCAGCTAATATCAAGGCGTGTTTATTACTACGAGCGATACTGGCTGTGTGATATGCCATATCATTGACGGTCACAGGTAGCGTTGAGTCGTGGCCTTGCACGACCATACCTAGACTATCACCAATCAAAATCGTATCGATCTCAGCTTTATCCATCATCCGTGCAAACATTGAGTCATAGCACGTCAAGCAAGTAAACTTAGTACCATCTTTTTTAAATTTATTTAACGTAGATAATGTTGTCATATGACCCTCAATTAACTTGCAATGCCTTTAATTATCAATGTCTATCACCTTAGCTAGCGTTAATGAGCTATCATAAAAAGTATCTGATACTTTTTATGATAAGCCACTGCAGATCAGTCATTTGATAATAATTTTAAGCCTGTCCAATCATGACTTGGTGGGTAGTCAGCTATTGGTGTTTCTACGATAGTCAAATGTGGCGCTAACTCTCGCAGTGGTATCAATACAAAATTACGCTCGCATAGTCCAGCGTGCGGAACCGTTAGCTGTGGTTCGGCAATCTGCATATCACCGTATAGTAAAATATCGACATCTAGACTACGCTCACCCCAGCGGCGCAAACGTGCCCGTTTGGCCATTTTTTCTAACTGCTGACAAAAACTAAGCAGCTCAAAAGGCGTCATTACCGTTTTAAACCCAGCAACCGCATTGATAAAGTCTGGCTGGTCTTGTGGACCCATCGGCGCTGACGCATAAAAAGAAGACACGCTAATGTCACGTATTTTCTCACTATTTTTCATGCTTTCAAGCGCTTGCTGCAAGTGGTCTGTAGGCGAGCCCAACTCATTAGATAGATTGCTACCTAGGCCCACATAACAGGTAACCCAGTGACTATCATTCGTACTGTTATTCATATCAGGCACTTTCAGTACTAGGCTGACGGCGGCGGCGTTTTGATGGCACAGGGCCTTTATCATCAGTCACTTTAACAGCAGGTTCTTGATTACTAGCAACTTGCTCAGTCTTTGCTTTGACTGGTTTTCTAGCCTTTGCTGGTGTAGCCACTTTCTTTGTCACTTCACGCTCTACAACTTCTGTAGTATCAGTTGAACTAGCTGATGTCGCTGCTGACTTAGGTGCTTTTCTCGCATACTTCGCTGTTGACTGCTCTTTATCAGCCTTGCTTTGCAACTCGACACTATTTGCACTATCAACAGTGGGCTGACGACGGCGACGCTTGTGCGGAATCGGCTCGTTATTCATACTGACTAGCGCAGGCGATCTTGCGATTGAGCGAGTTGGTCTTGCCTGATCAGCTGATGCCTTAACCTCTGACGAACTAGCTTGAGACAACTGAGTGTTATCTAAACGATCAGCTTTATCCGTTTGCTTTTGGGTGTCGTTATTAGTCGACTCTTGCTTTTGCACAGGCGCGCTCTTGCGCTTCGGCTGCGATGCACTCTCAGCTGGCAGCTGCTTTTGTAGCGGCGGCACAACCTTTTCGTGCTCTATAACGAACAGTGGCGCAGGTTTAGAATGATGGCGTTTGTTTGTCACCTGGTTATTACTAGCAAGCGATAGCTGCTGTAGCTGCGCAAGCTCATTGCTATCTTGTTTCACCTGCTGCGTGTTGTACTCTTTGTTATTACTGTTGTCATTTTTAGACTGGCTGACAGCGCGACGACGACGTGCTGGGATGTTCGATGAATCGTTTACCATTGTCTGATCCTTTCTACCTTTCTCAGTACTATCATTAGCATTGCTTTGTTTCGCACTGCTCTGATTAGATGGTGAGTGATCAGTGATATTTGCTTCTGGTTTTTGACGATTGCGTCCGCGGCTACGTTGCCCTTTTTTGTAGGCACCGCGGCGAATATTTTCGTCGAACGCTTCAATCGCTTGCTGCTGCTCTCGCTCAGACAATGTCTGATACGTCTGCCACCACTCACCCATGTCATTCGTCGACTCTGACAATGGATGCTCAGCATCACCGCATTGCTCACGCAATAATAAAAAGTCAAAACCCGCACGAAAGCGCGGATGCTCAGAGAGCTGAACGATTTGCTTGCTACGCGGAGCGGCAAGTTTTGGCTGCAATATCCAGATATCACGGATAAATTGCTCAGCAAATTTTGGAATAGCGGTTTTGATACGTTGACGGTCAATGACTTTACCAGCGGCATGCATTTGTGCTTCAGCAAACGGCATATTGCGCTTTTTAGCTTTTGCCAATTGATGCAGATAGTTTTCCCACAATAGCGCCGCATAAAAGAACGCTGGATTGATGCTTTTGCCTGCCGCAATACGCTTGTCGGTATTGATTGCCACTTGATTGACTAAGGCGCTTGGCTCGGCTGGTGGGTAAATGATGAGGCTATCGATCGCGCCAGACTCAAACAATAATGGCAACAGTGGCACTAGATAGCCACCGGTAAACATCTTCTGTGTTTCATCATAGAGACGATGTGGCGATATCTGCTCAAGCAGGGCCCAATTACCATCATGGAACTGATCGGACAACGCATCATCAAACTCAAAGCCTAATTTGGCTTTAAATCGCAGCGCACGTAATAGTCTTACTGGATCTTCTTCAATACGCACTGGCGCATGACCCAGTAGACGAATAATTCTATTATCGATGTCTTCAAGCGCACCACAAAAATCATGAACCACGCCTTTGAGCGGCTGATAATAAAGCGCATTGATAGAAAAGTCACGACGGGCAAAGTCTTGCTTGATATCGCCCCACACATTGTCGCGCAGGATCATACCGTCCTGATTGGTATTGGCATTGCTCGTTGGTGGACCACGGAAAGTAGCCACTTCGATTAACTCGCGACCTGAATACACATGTGCTAACTGAAAACGTCGACCGATGATACGGCAACGCTTGCCAAAGACGTCTTTAATCTCGTGCGGCTTGGCATCAGTCACGGCGTCAAAGTCTTTTGGGCGCAGACCCAATAAGGTATCGCGCACACCACCACCAACGATATACGCATCAAACCCAGCTCGGGTCAATGTGGCAATCACTTCAGTAATGGAATTGGGTAATTCAGATTTGTTCAGTTCTAACTGCTTGGCGGCACGCTCGGCCATGCATCTACTCCTCGCCGGTATTCTTTAACCACCCCTGAATAACACAGCGTTTATCAGGCGGATGTACCCGCTAGTTTAACAAATTTTGCACGTGCTGGGTGTGTTATGACATTTACTTACATGCTATTTTGTCAATATTGGGATTGATTAATGCAAAATACCGCTATTAATCTTGCACACTTAAGCGTCTTCGATTTTTCTCAAGCGTTTTTGCACCAATACCTTTCACCTTTGCTAATTCATCTACTGTTTTAAACTCACCGAACATTTCACGATATAAAATAATCGCCTGTGCTTTACTGCTGCCAATACCATTTAGCGATACCAGCTCACCTTCACTGGCACGATTGATATTTACGGTGGCTTCATCTCGTGCCTGTATTTTGGCATTTTCTTGTGCCAACAGATAATTGTAAGCACGCTGAGGATTGTCAAAACAGGGAGCAGCGTGGGCATTATTAAGCATCAGCAGAGCGCATGAAAGACTAACAATAGACATTACTATGTAGCTGCTAGGCGAAATATAGCTACTAGGTAGAATTTTATGATAAGCGTTCATGTTGTTTCGCCGCTTCCCACAATGCATCCATTTCAGTTATATCGCTGTCCTCCAAACGCTTACCACTTAATGCTAATTGCTCCTCGATATAACCAAAACGTGATTTAAATTTATGTACGCAGGTTAAGGTAGCGGCTTCTGCATCAAGGTTTAGTTTGCGTGCGACATTGACGAGCGCAAACATACAATCGCCTAATTCCTTTTCGACCTCTCTGATATTTGCTTTGATCTCAACTGTAGATTTATCTGTTAGCTCATGCTTTAGCTCAGCAATCTCTTCGTCTAGCTTATCTACGGCACCTGCAATGCCTTCCCAATCAAAACCCAGCTTTGACGCTTGTTTTTGCACATCTTGTGCCTGCATTAAGGCACTACCCGCTTTCACTTGATCTAAGCGACGTTTTGACTTACCACGTGCCTCGCGTGCCTGCTGCTCTTCTAATTTAATCTCATCCCAGCGTACTTTTACCGCGGCATCATCTTTGAGCGTTTCGGCTTCAAATACATGCGGGTGACGGCGAACCAACTTCTCTTGCAAAGTGCTAATCACATCACTCATATCAAAACGCCCTTGTTCAGCGTACATTTGGCAGTGAAAGATGACTTGTAACAGGACATCACCCAACTCGCCTTTGATATCTTCATCATCATCGCTTTGCACCGCTTCGCCCAGCTCATAGGCCTCCTCGATAGCATAAGGAATAAGGCTATGATTAGTCTGTTTCCTATCCCACGGACAATCTGCTCGTAGACGAGCCATCAACGCTAATAAATCATCAAACTCACCGCTAGCCTCTGGTGTACCCTGCACAGGTTCAGGTACTGTTACTTTGTTATCTAAAATACTCATAGGAAATACTCTTATATTTTATTTATCATGCCATTTTTTGGCTTGGTATAGCGTATAGTTTATCATTCTCGTACGTCAGTGTAGTACGAGGCTTAGTGATCGATCAGCATAAATCTGCGTCATACATATCGACATGTATCTAACTCATTGAGTAGTTAATGTATCATTGAGCCCTGATTAGCTTATAATTATGCTATCTACTTTCTTATTTTATCATTGCTCACGCGCAAGGAATTTTATCATTATGTCGACTTCTGCGACCACCAGCTATCAGCCCGCCACGGAATTTAATGCTATCACCATCAACTCGTTTAAAGCTTATGATATACGCGGTGAGCTTGGCGTCAATCTCGATGAAGATATCGCTTACCGTATTGGTCGGGCTTTTGCTCAGATTTTATATCAGCGCTATCACGCAGCCATTGAAAATCAAACCAATGATATGGCAGATCTAAAACCAGCTATCGTCATTGGTAGCGATATTCGCCACTCTAGTGAGCAATTAAAACAAGCCGCTACCAAAGGCATCGTTGATGCAGGCGTTGATGTAATCGATTTGGGCATGAGTGGTACGGAAGAGGTGTACTTTGCTACCAGTTATTATCAGGCGCTGGGCGGTATAGAGGTCACGGCGAGCCACAACCCTATCAACTACAATGGTTTAAAACTGGTCAAAGAGCACTCAAAACCTATCAGTGCGGATGACGGTTTGGCGGAGATTCAGGCATTAGCAGAATCAGGACAATTTACCGCTAATAATCAATCAGGACAGTTGCAATTATTAACTGATAAAAGTGCTTATATCGATCATGTCATGACTTTTGTTGATGTTGATAAATTAAAGCCGCTTAAACTGGTCATCAACTCAGGTAACGGCAGCGCAGGTCCAGTCGTTGACTTGTTAATCGATAAACTGACGCAAGCTGGTGCACCCATTGAAATTATCAAATTGCATCATACGCCTGATGGTAGCTTCCCAAATGGCATCCCCAATCCAATGATTGAAGCCAATAGACTGGCGACTCAGCAAGCCGTGCTAGAAAACAAAGCGGATCTTGGTATTGCTTTTGATGGTGATTTTGATCGCTGCTTTTTGTTTGATGAAAATGGCGTGTTCATTGATGGTAGCTATATCGTCGGTATGCTCGCTCAAGCATTTTTGAACAAATACCCGAGTGAATCAATCGTCTATGATCCACGAGTCGTATACAACACTGAGGCGGTTATTGAAGCGCATAATGGTAATGCCGTTATCAGCAAGTCTGGCCACTCATTTATCAAACAAGTCATGCGTCATTCAGGTGCGGTTTATGGTGGTGAGATGTCCGCCCATCATTACTTCCGTGATTTTTTCTATTGCGACAGCGGTATGATTCCTTGGTTACTCACCATAGAGCTGCTGTCTATCACGGGTAAAACCTTATCAGAATTGGTCACAGGCTATATTCAGTCTTATCCCAGCTCAGGCGAACTAAACTTTCGCCTCACGACTCATGACGCGCCAACGATCATCAGCGCAATCGAAGAAAAATTTAGTATCGACAATCCAACTAAATCTCTGCTTGATGGCTTAAGCCTGAATTTTGGCGAATGGCGCTTCAATTTGCGTGCTTCAAATACTGAACCACTTATCAGATTGAATATCGAAAGTCGCGGCGATCAAACGTTATTGTCTGATAAAACTCAAGAAATTCAGCAATGGCTAGCAGCACAAGGTGCGGTTCCAGCATAAAATCACAAAAAAGCTCGCTAATCATGATTAGCGAGCTTTTTTAATAATGAATAATGTTAAATAAAACTATTTAGATCGACCAATGCCCACATAGTCGCCTACTAAGCGATCAATTTGCGACCGAGTAAATATATTTTGCGCATCAAATAATGGCATGGCTTGCTGATTGATTTTATCAATATCTAGTCGATCTCGTGGCGACCAACTGATCAAAAAAATGGCCTGAGCATCATTGATTCTCTGATAAGGACTGCTAATCAATTCAAGTAAAGGTTGTTGTTTATACAGTGCAGCAAGCTCACCCTGTGCCTTATCGCTATAGACTAATGTACGGATATTATAAGACCAGAGTAATGCTAACAACGGATGGATGGCTGAGCCTGCGGTACGGCCTGAGCCTGCTTTATAGCTGCCGCCCCAGATCATGACGGTTTTATTATCAATGAAACCATCAAAATACTGCCAAAACTTACGAAATATCAGCTCTTTTTGGTCTTCGTTAATATGCATGACAGACTGTAAAAGAGGCATGTTTAAACTGTGTATTTTGCTCGACTGCTGTAACTTAGCAAGCTCGGTAGGTAATGTATTACCGCCAAACCCCCAGCCTGCCTGTAGATAGCTACTGCCTACGCGCTCATCCAACCCCATGATACGACTCACCTGACTGATATCCACCTGCTGGCTATCCGCCAAGCGTGACATCTCATTCATAAAGCTTACTCGGGTCGCGAGCATCGCCATAATGCTACTACGCGCAAACTCTATCGTTGCGATATCGGCATGATGAGCGGCGCGAGCATGCTGCATTAACGGCTGTAACATCTCTAAATGTTGGTTGCTGTCTGCTGTTTTTTCACCCAGCAACCATAATGCAGGGTTCAACATGGAGTTATAAGCATCACCATCTTGTAAAAATACGAACGGGACATAATAAACCCAAGCGCGCTGTAAACGCTCAGATAGCGCTGAGATAGTCCCTAATTGCTCAATACCACTCATAATCACAGGTAATGCCTGTTGGTGACTATGGTTAAACGCCGTAATCCAGCTATCGTCGCTCCATGTTGACTTAATACTGTCTAAAAACAACCAGTAAAGCGCCACTTTATTTTGATCATCACTATGAATGCTCTGACTGACAATTTGAGTATCATCATGATTTGCCGTCTCATAATAATGTATTAACGTCTCTGCACGATCTGGTAATGCTTGGCTCGTAATAACTTGCTGCTGTATATACATTTGCCATAGCGCTTGCAGATGATGCTCAAAGCTGTATTGCTGTATTTGCCGAACCAATAGATCCATATCTGCATAAAGATGAACGCGTTGACCTAAACTTGCCAGCACCACTGCACTGGTAATCGCTTCAATACTATGGCCAACCAGCACACACACATTGGAACTGGTCAATGGGCTTGATGCAAATTCATTATAAGGCGTACATTTATCGTTTGTAGCAGTCCCCATGAGTGTACCTTTTTACGTTATTGATTGATCAATATTACTGAGATAGTTTTTTGATATGCTGTAGCAAGTGGTCGGTAGAGGTGTCAAATTGGCAGTGAGTCTCTTGCTGCATAGCGTCATGCACAGACTCTGCCATTTGCTTGCCCATCTCAACCCCCCATTGATCAAACGGGTTAATATCCCAAATACTGGCCATCACGTAGACCTTGTGCTCGTAGAGTGCAACCAGCGCACCCAGATTATGAGGCGTAAGCTCATCAATAAGTAAGGTAGTTGATGGTTGATTACCACGGTAATATTTATATTTATCTGCACTAGATGCCGTTTTTTCATCACTATTTGAGGCAGCTGTGACAGCGGCATTGCCAAATGCCAAGACTCGACTTTGCGCTAGGCAGTTTGCTAAAGATAGCTCATGTTGTTGTTGTAACGAGGCGTTTTGTACCTCGCCACTATAACGGCGTACACAAGCAATAAAATCACAGGAAACTTGCTGCGTGCCTTGATGCAGTAGCTGATAGAAGGCATGCTGAGCGTTTGAACCAATTTCGCCCCACAGAATTGGGCAAGTATCATAATCAATCTGGTCACCATGCTGAGTGACCGACTTGCCATTACTTTCCATTTCAAGCTGGGTCAAGTAACTAGGCAGATAGCCCAACCGTCCATCATAAGGTAGTACGGTATGGGCATTCACCTTCAAAAACGTACTGTTCCATACAGCTAGCAGCCCTAGCAATACTGGTAAGTTATCTGTAAAATGCGCCTGTGCAAAATGCTCATCCATACTGTGAGCACCACTTAGTAGCTCCCTAAACCCATTCATACCAACACGAATAGCAATGGCTAGCCCAATCGCTGACCACAAAGAAAACCGGCCTCCAACCCACTCCCAAAGCTCTAATTGATGCTCAGGATGTATCCCCCAAGCGCTCATCTTTTCACTATTGGCTGATATTCCAATAAAATGCCGACGCAACACACTGTTCTCTGTACCCGCGCGCAGCGTCGCCGTCGCAAGCAACCATGATAGTGCGGTTTTGGCATTAGATAAGGTATCAACCGTGCCGAAGGATTTAGAAGAGATAATAAATAAAGTGGTTTCAGGATTTAGATGCTTTAGTAGATTATCAAGCTGAGTGCCGTCCATGTTAGAGACGAAGTGCACATCGATGTCCGTGTCTGCCCATTCATCAAGCGCAGCAGTTGCCATGAGCGGCCCAAGATCGGAACCGCCAACGCCAATATTGACTACATCGGTAATAGCCTTACCTGAGAACCCTCGCCATGTGCCACTACGGACACGTTCGGATAGTCTCGCTACCCGTGCCAAACTATGATGTACGTTGGCAACCACATCTTGCTCACCAACTTTTAGCTCTGCCGTTTCGGGTAGGCGCAGTGCTGTGTGTAAGGCCGCTCGCTCTTCACTATTATTGACCATCGCCCCTTGCATCAACGCATCAATTCGAGCGGACAACTCACAGCTATCTGCTAGCTGAAATAAAGCGTCCAATACCTGAGAATCTACGCACTGCTTGCTATAGTCCATGTACAGCGCACCAGCTTGCGTACTAAAGCGTGTAGCACGCCTATCATCTTGCGCGAATAAACTTGCCAACGACCATGGCTGCGCCGCAAGCGTTTGCAACTGCTCCCAATATTTGGAACGGCGAGCGCTATGATACTTCTTATCGTCCTTTATCTTATCCATCGCTACTTATCATCTGCTAATTGCTGCTCGGCAAAATAGATAAACGCTTGCATATACGAACGCATGTCACCTGCATCATAGCTAGCACCGCGCATCGTTGTGACATTTACACCATATTCGTTAATAAGTGCATCAATAGCATCAGTCAGTTGAATCTCACCACCGACTGAGGCTTGCGTATTGGCTAAGTAGTCAAAAATTTGATTGCTAAATACATAGCGACCAACCACAGCTAGGTTTGAAGGAGCTTCTGCTAGACTGGGTTTTTCCACAAAACCTGCAACACTAAAGCTAGCATTTACATCTGCTTGGTCATTCATATCACTATTGTCACTGAGTTTAGCAATACCGTATTTATGTACATCATCATCTGCTACTTTATCAACCAATATCTGTGAGTGACCATCTGTAGCAAAGGCATCTAACATAAAGGCCAAATTATCAGCAGACATGTTAGTGGTAAATGGATCAAGCACGACATCAGGTAACAATACGGCAAAGTCATTCTCACCAATGATTGGTCGCGCAGCCAGTACTGCATGTCCCAAACCTAACGCCTTACCTTGACGTATCATCGACACAGTCACATCTTCTGGCAACCAATTTAAGCTATCAGCCAACTCATCTTTGCCTTTATGACGCAATTGACTATCTAGCTCAGCATTGATATCGAAGTAGTTTTCAATCGCGCTTTTTTGCGCATGACCAACCAAAACGATATGCTTGATACCAGCAGCGATGGCCTCTTCGACCACATAATGGATAGCAGGACGATTGCCTAAAGGCAATAGCTCTTTTGGTACAGATTTAGACAGCGGTAGCATACGTGTACCAAAGCCTGCAACTGGTATAACGGCGTGAGTGATTTTTTTCATAATAAGAGGACTGTTTTAAGAAAGTAGGTTAGGTAAAACAATGCTAACTTAGCAAATACTTAATAGATATTATAGTGGTTTAGATTTGTACCTTACTAATATGACACGTCTCAGCAGATATACAAAACTTATCAGTCTAATAACTCTGAATCAAAAATTATGACGCATATCATTCAAAATAATATTTTTATGAAAACTGATATATTCACTATAACTGATGACTAATATTTTGTTTTTCATAGAATTTGCAGACATAAAAAAGACACCCCATTGTAGGGGTGCCTTCTCAATATTTCAAGATAGTTTTGGTAGCTATATAACAGACATATGTCTGTATTACCAACCAGTAACTTCTTTTAACTTCTCACCAAGTTTAGATGGATCGCGCGTATACGCGATACCAGCATCTTCAAACGCCTTAAACTTCTCTTCAGCAGTACCTTGACCACCAGAGATAATAGCGCCAGCATGACCCATACGCTTGCCTTCTGGAGCAGTAACACCAGCGATATAGCCAACAACTGGCTTAGTTACATGATCCTTGATGTAAGCAGCAGCTTCTTCTTCAGCAGTACCACCGATCTCACCGATTAGGATGATCGCTTCAGTTTGTGGATCAGCTTCGAACAATTTCAATGCATCAATCTGGTTCATACCAGGAATAGGATCACCACCAATACCGATACACGTTGACTGACCAAAACCAAGCTTAGTCGTTTGAGCGACGGCTTCATAAGTCAAAGTACCAGAACGTGAGATGATGCCGACTTTACCTGGCTGATGGATATGACCTGGCATGATGCCGATTTTGCATTCGCCTGGCGTGATAACGCCTGGGCAGTTAGGACCAACCAAACGTACGTCGCCCGCTTCTTCAAGATAGCGTTTTGCTTTTAGCATATCGATAGTGGGTACGCCTTCAGTGATCACAACGATCAACTTAACGCCAGCATCGATGGCTTCAACGATAGAATCTAGTACAAATGGTGCTGGTACGTAGATAACAGAAGCGTCTGCTTGAGTCGCTTCCATAGCTTCCGCCATAGTGTTAAATACTGGTAGACCCAAATGCGTTTGACCGCCTTTACCTGGGGTTACGCCGCCAACTACTTTGGTGCCGTATTCGATGGCTTGTTCTGAATGGAACGTACCGTTTTTACCAGTGAAACCTTGTACCAATACTTTGGTATCTTTATCGATTAATACACTCATTATATTTTCCTTGTATTCGGTTGTCTTGTAATGATGGCAGCATGCATCGGCTGTCATTAGCCTTTCAGTATGCCACTGCCGTCATTACGCTTTGGCTATTACGCTTTAACAGCGTCGACAATTTTTTGCGCGGCGTCAGAAAGACCTTGAGCTGAAATCAGTTTTAGACCTGACTCTTCTAGGATCTGCGCGCCTTTCTCAGCGTTGTTACCTTCTAAACGCACGACCACAGGAACTTGCACATCAACTTCTTTTACTGCAGCAATAATCGCTTCTGCAATCATGTCACAGCGTACGATGCCGCCGAAGATGTTGATTAATACGCCTTCAACACTGCTGTCTTCAAGGATAATTTTGAACGCTTCAACAACGCGATCTTTGGTTGCGCCGCCGCCAACGTCCAAGAAGTTAGCAGGCTTGCCGCCATACAATTTGATGATGTCCATGGTCGCCATGGCAAGACCAGCGCCGTTAACCATACAACCGATGTTACCTTCTAGGGCAACATAGTTTAGGTCAAACTCAGCCGCTTTAAGCTCACGCTCATTTTCTTGTGTCTTGTCTTGTAGCGCTGCAATTTTTGGCAGACGATATAGGGCGTTTGAGTCGATACCAATTTTGCCATCAACACAAACGATTTCGCCATTTTCACGGACAGCTAATGGGTTGATTTCCATCAATGCAAAGTCATTTTCAACAAACGCTTTATAAGCGCCAGTCATCAATTTGACAAACTGGTTGATTTGCTTGCCTTCTAGACCAAGTTTGAACGCAACGTCACGCGCTTGAAAAGGCATTAAACCAACTAAAGGATCAACGTGTACTTTAAAGATTTTTTCTGGTGTGCTGTGTGCTACTTCTTCGATATCTACGCCGCCTTCGGTAGATGCCATAAACGTCACACGACGAGTTGCACGGTCAACAACAGCGCCAAGATATAGCTCAGTTTGTACTGGATACATATCTTCTGCAACCAATACAAAGTTGACTGGCTGACCATCAGCATCAGTTTGGAACGTTACTAGGTTAGTACCGATCAGCTCTTCAGCAACTTGCTTGGCTTCTTCACGAGTTTTAACCAGCTTTACGCCACCAGCTTTACCACGGCCACCAGCATGTACTTGCGCTTTGATTACCGCAATGTCAGTTGGGGTTTTATCAAAAGCGGCAGCAGCTTCGTCGCCGTTATGAGCGATGATGCCTTCTTGAATTGGCAAACCGTAGCTTTTCAATAGCTCTTTTGCTTGATACTCATGTAAATTCATTGATTGTATCCTTTATTTTTTACAATTAATAAAAAGTGAAATCAAGTGCGCACATATACATATGAATCATACGTCTGACGCACTCATGATTGTGGCATCACCAAAATAGCGATACCCCAATCAGGTTGTAAATCGATAATAATTAAACGAGCAACTACTTATTTCTTACGCTTTTTGCGCTGGATAGCGTGAATAGCGCGGCCATCTGCAGATAGCGCAGCTTCATGCACTGCTTCTGAAATAGTTGGATGAGCAAATGTCATCAACTGCAAGTCTTCGATACTAGAAACAAATTCCATCGCGATCATACCTTGATGGACGATATCACCAGCACCAGCAGAGATAGCATGCATACCTAACAGACGATCTGTCTTAGCATCGGCAACGACTTTGATAGAGCCTTGCGCTTCACTTTGCGCTAATGCACGACCGTTAGCAGCCAAGTTGAAAGAACCTGTTTTAACTTCATAGCCAGCTTCTTCAGCTTCTTGCTCAGTCAAACCTACCCATGCGATTTCTGGGTGAGTATAAATGACATTGATGATGGTGTCATAGTTAACTTGAGGTTTTTCGCCATGAATACGCTCAACAGCCATCATGCCCTCTTCCATCGCTTTATGCGCAAGCATCGGACCACGGACCAAATCACCGATAGCATACACACCATCAAGGTTGGTTTTGCACTGGTCATTGACATCGATAAGGCCACGTTCAGTCAACGTGATACCGCTGTCTTCACCAAGTAGCTTTTCAGAGTAAGCGCGACGACCAACACAAACGATTAGCTTGTCAAAGCTCTCCTCACTCGATTCGCCATTACTTTCGCTAGTGACGACAACTTGGTCACCTTGTACTTCAGCATTGGTGACTTTGGTATCAACGCGGATATCAAGACCTTGCTTTTTGAGCATTTTGCCAGCTTCTTTTGAGATGTCTTTATCAGCAGCAGCTAAGAAGCTAGGAAGTGCCTCATATACGACTACTTCTGCACCTAGACGACGCCATACTGAGCCAAGCTCAAGACCGATAACACCAGCGCCAATAACGCCTAGACGCTTCGGTACTTCAGTGAAATCAAGCGCGCCAGTTGAATCAACAATACGGTCACCGTCAGTTTTGGCAACAGGGATTTCGATAGGCACAGAACCTGCCGCAAGAATAACATTCTTAGCAGTGATCGTGGTTTCGCTTTCGTCTTCTAAAGCGGTAAATTTGACTTTTTTGTCAGCGCCTTTGCCGTCAACTAAAGTACCCCAACCTTGTAGCCAGTCAACACCGTTGCCTTTCAACAACGCGGCAACACCACCAGTCAACTGCTTAACAATACCTTCTTTACGCTCTATCATTTTTTCGATGTTGATAGCAACGTCACCAGTACTGATACCGTGCTCGTCAAGGTCATGCTTAGTAGCTTCATAACGATGTGAGCTGTCAAGCAGGGCTTTTGATGGGATACAACCAACGTTTAAGCAAGTACCGCCAAGTGCTGGCTCGCCTTTATAAACGCGCTTTTCGATACAAGCAACACTCATACCGAGCTGGCCTGCACGAATCGCTGCTTCGTAACCACCAGGACCGCCGCCGATGACGACTAAATCATAATTGTCTTTCATAGTACGTTCCTATTTTTAATTGTATGTGTCATTTAAACTGGTTTTTGTCTCGCTGATAGATCAGCATTATCTACACTGAATAGTTAATACACTATGTCAATGAGATAGACTCACTTGTCAATAGCAAGTCACCATTATTAAATTCTTTTTTAATATAATTAGCAGCAAATCAATTGCTGCTAATCAGGTAGAGCTATTGTCTGTACCAAAGCTAAAAAGCTTGTATTAGCGGTTGCCAATACAAGCTTAGAAGCTTACAAGTCTAGTAGCAACATAGCTGGGTCTTCGACCAACTCTTTGATAGTTACTAGGAACTGTACCGCTTCTTTACCATCGATCATGCGATGGTCATAAGATAGCGCTAGGTACATCATTGGCAAGATTTCAACTTTACCATCAACTGCCATTGGACGATCATTGATCGCATGCATACCTAGGATAGCAGTTTGTGGTGGGTTCAAGATAGGTGTCGACATCAATGAACCAAATACACCACCGTTAGAGATAGTGAAAGTACCGCCAGTCATGTCTTCTAAACCAAGCTTACCTTGCTGTGCTTTACCGCCAAACTCACGGATAGTGCTTTCAACGTCAGCCATGCTCATGCGATCAGTATCACGTAGTACTGGAACAACCAGACCGCGATCTGAAGATACTGCTACACCGATATCATAAAAACCATGATAAACAATGTCATCACCATCTAGTGAAGCGTTTACTGCTGGGAAGCGCTTGAGTGCTTCTGTCGCTGCTTTCACGAACAATGACATAAAGCCTAAACGTACACCATGACGCTTTTCGAATTTCTCTTTATACTTAGCGCGCATGTCCATCAATGGCTTCATGTTCACTTCGTTAAACGTCGTCAACATCGCTGTATCTTGTGATGCTGATAATAGACGCTCAGCAACACGCTTACGAAGACGAGTCATTGGTACGCGTTTTTCAGTACGCTCACCCATCGATTCAGCAACTGGACGACCGTTGTCAGACTTGATGCTGCTGTCTGATTTCAGTGTTGGATTAGCCATATCAGTTTTGGTGACACGACCACCGCGGCCGCTACCTTCAACTTCTTTAGGATCTACGCCTGACTCTTTTGCCGCTTTACGGACTGCTGGGCTTTGATCTTTGTGCTCTGCTTCATCTTTTTTGTCAGTTACTTGTACTGGCTCGCCACCATCAGCCGCTTGCTCTTCTTGTGCTGGAGCAGCTGACTGTTCTGCAGCTGGTGCTGCATCGCCTGCACTTGCACCGGCTTCGAACTGTGCGATCAATTCGTCAGACAATACGGTATCGTCAACTTGCTTAACGATTTTAGTCAATACACCATCATCAGGTGCAACAACTTCTAGTACCACTTTATCAGTTTCGATTTCAGCTAATAGGTCGTCACGGCTAACTTGTTGACCTTCAGTGACATGCCATTCAACGATTGTGCCATCGGCAACCGATTCTGGAAAAACGGGGGCTTTGATGTCAGCCATCGATATACTCCTTAGATTTGGATATTCATACTTATTATTAAGTCGTGATAGGCAGTCAGTAGCATTCTAGTGATGCTACTTAGATTGTACTAAAAGATACTGACTGTCATCGCCTGATTCATTTATCTTCTATAGTCTTTCGATTAGATAATCTGTTACTGAGATAACTCATCAATACTGATACCAAGACCACCAGCAATTAATGCTTGTTGTTGCTGTGCATGCAGTTTTGGAGATCCTGTTGCAGGTGCTGCACTAGCAGGACGTGCCACGGGCTCCATAACTTTTGCTTTAGTTGGATGTGGTACAACAATACGGAACATATGCGGTGCTAAGTAGTACCAAGCGCCTTGATTCAATGGCTCTTCTTGCGTCCATACAATCTCAGCTAGGTTGCTGTATTTTTCAATCTCAGCGACCAAACGTTGCTCTGGTAGCGGATATAGCTGCTCGATACGAACGATAGCAACATGATCGAGACCTAATGCACGACGCTGTTCTAGTAAATCGTAATAAACCTTACCACCACATAGCACCATACGAGTCACTTTATCTGCGTTGTGATCATCCATCTCTGGCAATACCGTTTCAAACTTACCGTTAGCAAGCTCTTCTAGATTAGAAGTCGCTAGCTTATGACGTAATAAGCTCTTTGGTGACATGACGATTAAAGGCTTACGGATCGGACGTACCGCCTGACGACGCAAGGCATGATAGATCTGTGCAGGAGTCGTTGGCGTGATGACTTGCATATTGTCTTCAGCACATAGCTGTAAGAAGCGCTCAAGACGGGCAGATGAATGCTCAGGGCCTTGACCTTCAAAACCATGCGGTAACAACATCGTCAAACCACAAACACGCTGCCACTTGGTCTCACCACTTGAGATGAACTGATCAATAACAACCTGTGCGCCGTTCACAAAGTCACCAAACTGAGCTTCCCAAACGATCAAGGCGTTCGGTACTGTCGTCGCATAGCCATATTCAAAGGCCAATACCGCTTCTTCTGACAACAACGAGTTGTAAGTAGCAAAGCGTGCTTGTTTCTCGCTCAAATGAGCAAGGGGCACATACATGCTGCCATCATTAACATTGTAGATTTCAGTATGACGATGTGAGAATGTACCACGGCCGACATCTTCGCCAGTAATACGTACTAAGACATCATCGTTATCAACTAATGATGCATAGGCTAATGTCTCAGCAGCACCCCAGTTGAGAGGCTCTTCACCAGTCTGCATAGCCAGACGCTGCTCAACAACCTTTTGAACCTGACGCTGTAGCTTATAGCCTTCTGGCATTTCAGCCATACGGCGTCCATAACCTTTGAGCTTTTCGATATCAACACTGGTATCCCAATCGTCAACCAAGTCGTGGCCTAGATAAGGCTTCCAATCTACAAATAGCTGCTCGTTAGGTTCTTGAACCAGTGAGCTGACAACGTAATCGCCACGGTCTAAAGATTCACGATAATTATCTTCGTACTGCTTTTCTTCTTCAGCATTTAAGATACCTTCAGCAATGAGCTTTTGTGCATAAAGGGTACGTGTCGTTGGCAGTTTCTTGATAACTGCATACATCAACGGCTGAGTGGCTGAAGGCTCATCTGCCTCGTTGTGACCATTGCGGCGATAGCAGAACAAATCAATAATGATGTCTTTGTCAAACTGATGACGATAGTCTAAGGCTAATTGAGCCGCGAAAACGACTGACTCAGGGTCATCACCATTCACGTGTAGAATTGGTGCATGTACCATTTTTGCCACATCAGTACAATATTCAGTTGAACGCACATCTTCTTGACGGCTAGTAGTAAAACCAACTTGGTTATTGATAACGATATGTACAGTACCACCAGTGGTATAAGCACGGGTCTGTGACATTTGGAAGGTTTCTTGAACCACACCCTGTCCAGCAAAAGCCGCATCACCATGGATAACGATCGGTAATACTGAGTTGCCACTAGTGTTGTCCAATGACGGCTGATCATTACGGCGCACTTGGCGTGCACGTACTGAGCCTTGTAATACTGGTGCAACAATTTCAAGATGCGACGGGTTAAATGCTAAAGCCAAATGCGCTTCACCACCTGGTGTCATCACGTTAGATGAAAAACCATTGTGATACTTAACGTCGCCTGAGCCTTTTTCCGGCTGCACTTTTCCATCAAACTCATCAAATAAGTCTGCAGGGTTTTTACCCAAAATATTGACTAACAAGTTTAGACGTCCACGGTGAGCCATACCAATGACCATCTCTTTTGTGCCATAGCCACCAGCACGTTGGATGATTTCATTGACTGCAGGTATGAAACTCTCACCACCTTCTAGACCAAAACGCTTAACGCCTGTATATTTACGCGCTAAATATTTTTCTAGACCTTCGGCAGCTGTTAGACGCTCAAGAATAGACAAACGCTTTTCTTTGTCAAACGTGATATAGCCTAGATTGCTTTCTACATACTCTTCCATCCAGCGTTTTTCAGTGCTGGTGGTCACATGCATATACTCAATACCAATATGGCGGCAGTAAACACGCTCCATGATCTCGATAATTTCACGCAATGGCGCTTCATCTTTACCGATCACTAAATCATTGGTTGGGAATACAGTATCGAGATCGGCTTCTGATAGGTTGTGATAAGCTAGGGTTAGATCTTCCACTTCTGCACGTGGATGTAAATCTAATGGGTCTAGCTTGGCGCGGCGGTGACCACGGCGGCGGTATGCTGAGATGAGTTGCTGTACGCCCATTTGCTTTGGGTCAGTACAGTTATCTGAATTGCTACTACTTGTACCAATACTCTCGTTACTAGATTTGTTCGCCGTTTGATTGCGAGCAAGTAACAAAAATTGGTCTTTGATAGCATTATGCTGAGCATCGTTTGACGATTTGTACTGTTCGAAGTACGTTTGCCAATCTGTGTCAACACTATCAGGGTCCGTTAGGTATTGCTCATAAAGAGCTTCTATATAGCTGGCATTATCGGCGGCCAGTTCAGTATGTCCTTGGTCCGCTTTTTCTTTGGTTATACTATTCATAATAATCGTCTATTTGATAGATAAATGAATGGAATCGTGCTTATTATGGTGTCAGTCGTTGTATGCTAGGCGTTCAGACAATTCGTCATACCCCATTGAATACGGTTCGATAAAACACTTTTATCCCTAAGTATTGCCGTCACTATAGAATATTGCTGTCATTGTCTAAAAGAGCAAGTAATGCTAAATAGTGATAACAAGTCTTATTGCAACACCTATGTTAAAAATAAATTTATTTGTGAATACTCAGTTTTCTGATCTGGCTCGTTTCACAACATTAATTTATATATACTTCTTTTAGCCATAACCAATTCATCAATGATAAATTATTAATAAATGGTCAATCTTCCAGCTAGCCTATAAACTGGCTATTATCGCTGAAATGTCCGCTATTTGCTAACAAATCTTATCGTTTCAGATAAACATACATTGCTGTATAGAATATCATGACCGTTTTTTGCGATATAGTTTGTTTGTTCAATACTAAGTATTTACGTAATGAATATCTATTATCAATTATAGAAGCATCGTTATTGTATACATAACGTTTTATTGTATTAATGCAATAGCCCGTATAGACGCTACTTCTAATGCATCGGAAACAAATTTCGCAGTGTTTGATCAAGTTCAAGATGCAATTATACCAAACTTTACGTGTATCTGATTGTATAGATTGGCCGTTTATATAATATGTCTTCTTACATATGACCAACGTATCGCCCATACAGATTTACGGATAGACTAACGTTCTATTATTCACCAGTGTATCAGGCTTCTTGTTCTACCTATCCGGCAGGATTGTTCATCGCTACCAACAGAAGCCCACTTCAAACAATAGTAATCAGAAAATTAACACTACTATAATCAGTGATTTTGACTAACAAAAACACCACCTAACGAATAGGTGGTGTTTTTTTGTGCGATCAATAATAATCAAGACAATTACAAACCATTAACCAGCTTGATCAATCAACATATTACGTAAATGACCAATCGCCTTAGTTGGGTTCAAGCCTTTTGGACAAACTGACACACAGTTCATGATACCGCGGCAACGGAATAGACTAAACGGATCGTCTAAACGCGCCAAACGTGCTTGCGTATCACCATCACGGCTATCAGCAACAAAGCGATATGCATGCAGTAATGCTGATGGACCTAAGAATTTATCAGGGTTCCACCAAAAAGATGGGCAGCTCGTTGAGCAGCATGCACACAGAATACACTCATACAGACCATTTAACTTTTCACGCTCAGCAGGAGACTGTAATCGCTCAGTTGGCGGTGCTGGCTGATCGTTGATTAAGTACGGATGTACTTTTTCGTATTGCTCGTAGAATTGGTTCATATCAACAACCAAGTCACGAACCACTGGCAAACCAGGTAACGGACGAACGGTTACTTTTTCTGGTAGCGTGTTCATGTTGATTAGACATGCTAGACCATTTTTGCCGTTGATGTTCATGCCGTCAGAACCACAAATGCCTTCGCGGCAAGAGCGGCGGAAGGTAATTGTTTCATCTTCTTTCTTTAGGCGTAATAGCACGTCAAGCAACATACGATCTGAATCAAGTAATTCAATCGTATAAGTTTGCATGCGTGGGGCTGCGTCCACATCAGGATCGTAGCGATAGATTTCGATGGTGCGAGTACCTCGGCTCATAATGCTAAACTCCACACGTAGGTGATGGCGGGCATACAAAGATTGCAACATGTGAGTGCTGGCTATTAATCACTACTGATAATCAAATATCGAATATCAATTAATAGCCTAGTAGCACTCCTATGAGCATGTAGCTGGCGGTCACCTTTTTAATAAATTAATAAGGGATAAAACGTTTAAGCTTTCTGTTTATATCGAGCACATAGTCTAAAATTAATAGACGCGAACTTTTGGTTCGATATAGTCAACAGTCAGTGGCACTTTGCGAACTGGTTTGTAAATGATACGGTTGCCTTCAGAATACCATAAAGTATGCTTCATCCAATCGTGGTCATTACGGCCGTTTGGTGCATAGTCATCATCTTCTGGACGATCATAATCAGAGACACTATGCGCGCCGCGACTTTCGTGGCGACTAGCGGCTGATACCATCGTCGCTTTTGCTACTTCGTATAGGTTTGCCACTTCAAACGCTTCGATACGAGCAGTGTTGAAGACTTGTGACTTATCACCCAAATGGATTTGTTCGACTTTCTCACCCAGCGCTAAAATTTTCTCAACGCCTTCATCCATCATGGCCTGCGTACGGAATACACTGGCATGTGTCTGCATGGTGGCACGAATCTCATCAGCCACGTCTTGCGCATTGTAGCCTGATGTTGATTGCTGCAATTTGTCTAAACGACCAACCGTGATGTCAAGTACATGCGGATCAAGTGGTTTGTAGTTATGATCGTTTTGATGAAACTCATCAACGATGTGCTTACCAGCAGCACGGCCAAACACGACCAAATCAAGTAGTGAGTTAGTACCTAAACGGTTAGCACCGTGTACACTCACACAAGCGCACTCACCAATAGCATATAGGCCTTTAACAACGTTACCATTGGCATATAAACCGTCTTCATCAGTACCCGCTTCTAGATCCGGCACGATTACCTGACCATGGATAGTGGTTGGAATACCGCCCATCATGTAGTGAATGGTTGGGATAACTGGAATAGGTTCTTTAGTAATGTCAACGTTGGCGAAGTTTTTACCGATCTCAAATACTGACGGTAGACGCTTCATGATAGTGTCGACACCCAAATGGGTCATATCCATGACGATATGGTCAGCGTTCGGGCCACAACCGCGACCTTCTTTGATTTCTTGGTCCATAGAACGCGATACTAGATCACGTGGTGCCAAGTCTTTCACGGTTGGCGCATAACGCTCCATGAAAGCTTCGCCATCTTTGTTACGTAAGATAGCACCTTCACCGCGGCAACCTTCAGTCAATAGTACACCTGCACCATGAACGCCCGTTGGATGGAATTGCCAGAACTCCATATCTTGCAGTGGGATACCAGCGCGAACTGCCATACCAATACCGTCACCAGTGTTGATATAAGCGTTGGTAGAAGCGGCAAAGATACGACCTGCACCACCTGTTGCTAAGACAGTCACTGGTGCTTGGAATACCGCAACCGTACCTGTCTCTTGCTCAAGGGCGATAACACCATTGATGTTACCAGCTTCATCTTTGATCAAGTCAAGTGCAATCCACTCGATGAAGAACTCAGTACCTTGCTGTAAGTTTTTCTGATAAAGCGTATGTAGCAATGCGTGGCCTGTACGGTCAGCAGCAGCGCATGCACGTTGTACCGCTTTTTCGCCATAGTTTGACGTGTGACCGCCGAATGGACGCTGATAAATCGTACCATCTTCGTTACGGTCAAACGGCATGCCCATGTGCTCAAGCTCATAGACTACCTTTGGCGCTTCACGGCACATATACTCGATAGCGTCTTGGTCACCTAACCAATCTGACCCTTTTACGGTGTCATAAAAGTGGAAGTGCCAGTTGTCATTGCTCATGTTGCCCAAACTTGCACCGATACCACCCTGAGCGGCAACCGTGTGCGAACGTGTTGGGAATACTTTGGTCAGGACTGCAACCTTCATACCCGCTTCCGCTAAGTGCAATGAAGCGCGCATACCTGAACCACCGCCACCAACGATAACTGCATCGTAGTTTAGGGTTTTAATATTACTAATGGTATTGTCTTGTCTAGTTGCCATTACGGTTTTCCTAATGCCTGTTAATGCTTATAAGTAAATGAAAAGCGTGTTTTAAAATCTTCTTACTGCAGGTTTAAGGGCTTTTATCCGGCCATCACATGCACTTATTAAAGAAGAGGATATAACAGTCTTTGACCACTTAATTTGCATATCTATCGTTATACTGAACCAAACTTGCTCAACCTTGTTGCTCATTCAGCGACAATCTAAATAGTGGGCGCTGTTGGTCCAATGCTATGGCTATTTTTGGCTATCAACAGATACTTTTAAACCACTCTATCAGCTGATATACCAGCTGCGCGCATCCGTTTTATATATAGATACTTATATCAATATTAAAGCTGGTCACTCAATGATTAAACAGCAACAACACTAAAGCCGTTGCCCCAAAAAATCATAATGCCCCAAAATAGAAATACTAAAATAGCGATAATCATCAATGACTGTAGCACTAAACGTAAACCTGCTGCGCTTGAGCCCAGCTTGCCTGTCGTAATATAGTCAGTAAATACTGTCCACATTCCCACCCAAGCATGGCCAGCTAGTGCAAGTACAGCAACTAAGCTGAATAAACGCATTGGCAGGCTAGTCATGAATGATGACCACTCAAGGTACGTGACATCGCCGTGGGTCAAAAAGAAGCCCAGCAACACCACACTATAAACGGCTAAAACAACAGCACTAATACGCTGAATAATCCAATCGCGTGAGCCTGAACCTGTCAGACCAGTAGCACTTTTGATTCCTGAATCATTTTTAATCATTAGAACATCACCCATATAAATGACGCGACAACTAAAATCGCTGCAATGACAAAACTGACCATAGAGGCGGTGCGGCCAGATTTTAGCTCTTCGTTCATGCCCATATCAGCAAATAGATGTTTGATACCCATCACGAAGTGATATGCGATGGCGGCAACAAATATCCATGCTAAAAAGCGCACAAGCACGTTGTCAAATACGGTCTCAAAACTCTCAGGCGATGCCAATGAGTTCTGTAATAGCCACAGCATTACAGGAATTAATAAGAATAAAATAATGCCAGAGATACGATGCAAAATAGAGGCGATTGCGATCGGTGAGCGATTAACGCTAATCACTTGGCTTAGAGGCAGATCAATAGGTCGGTTGCTTTTCACAGCGGGCATCCTTTTTGCGGTTATACTCCTGTATCTGCTATCAACGCTTGACAAGAATGGTATCAGTTGAGCATCGAGCAACACACGAGACGAATAAAGTAAGGAAGAGCTAGCTGACTTCTTTTAGTTTGTGCTAAATATGAAGAAAGAATCATGTATATAAGGTATTGATAAGCTGTTTAGTGTCGCTTGTCGAGCTGACAGGCCTACAAAACAACCTATCTATTATACAACAAAGAAAATAAACATGAGTAAGATCGACTAACCAGTCTATTTTTATTGGTCGTATGAATAGCCAGACAACGTTAATATGTCTTCTCTATCAAAATAAACCTTGTGCTAAACACCAAATACTGGTGCTGAGCATCTAAAAATAGAGCGGTTAACAAGAACATTTAAACCACAGAATTCGGTTTGGTTTATCGCAACACCAGACAATCGTAAATAAGCATGTATAAAGTAAGCTCTAAACAACACTATATCATGACCACTTATCAATTCGCACAAAGCTAGTGCCAGTTAATTCCTACAATTATAAAATGACTGGGCGATAATTACAAATTTATCCCTGAAGTAATAAAGGCACACACTTAATTAACAAACGAATAGATATATGCAATACTGAATGTGGAAAACGCTTACCTCTGACAATTATGATCGACACTCAACTTGTCTGCTACTCATGCCCTGTCTGTTTTTAGCCTCGTTTTTTACGAAAATTCTGCTGCGTTTTTGCGACAAACCCAAAAATATAACGTCAATATTGACGTTGTAAATATTTTTGATAAGCAGAAAGTTTGGCGCAAAATAACCAATCAGACATATTTTGATACAAAAATTACAGCGAACAACCACCGCTAGGCCGTGCCAATTGGACCCATGGTCAATAAAAGTTTTTTCAAATCACAAGTAATTGCTGCTAATATACCTTGCGTATTAAACGAGTTAAACACATTCTACCGTTTGACCAATGATGACGTGAGGTGTACGTCTGCAGTAATTTTATTCTAACAAATCAAAAACAATGGAGAGCAATTTATGGCTGACACTAATGCCAAACTAACCGTGAATGGTGAAGAATACGAACTTCCTATTATTGAAGGTACTTTAGGGCGCCCAGTTATCGATGTTGCTGCTTTGCAAGAATCAGGATTTTGGTCTTATGACCCTGGTTTCAAAGTAACTGCTCCTGTTGAATCAAAAATTACTTATATCGATGGTGGCAAAGGCGAATTATTACACCGTGGCTATCCTATCGACGAGTTAGCAAACCATGCTGAATACCTAGAAGTGGCGTATGCGTTGCTAAATGGCGACCTACCTAACGCTGAGCAAAAAGCAGATTTCTTTGAAAAAATCCGCGAACATACGGCTGTTCATGATCAATTGCGTAAATTCTTTGAAGGTTTCCGCCGTGACGCGCATCCAATGGCTATTATGGTTGGTGTCGTTGGTGCGCTATCAGCGTTCTATCATGACAACCTAGATGTCAGTAACGAAGAGCATCGTGAAATCACAGCGATTCGTCTAATCGCCAAAATGCCAACACTTGCGGCAATGAGTTATAAATACTCGCAAGGCGAACCGTTCATGTATCCGCGTAATGACTTTAACTACGCTGAAAACTTCTTGTACATGATGTTTGCAACCCCTGCTGATGTAGACTATAAGACTAATGATGTCATCACTCGTGCAATGGACAAAATCTTTACTTTGCATGCTGATCATGAGCAAAACGCCTCTACATCAACAGTACGTTTAGCAGGTTCTACTGGTGCAAACCCTTATGCCTGTATCGCTGCTGGTATCGCAGCCCTTTGGGGTCCATCACATGGCGGTGCAAACGAAGCTGTACTAGAGATGCTTGATGAAATCGGCACGGTTGAAAATGTACCTGAATTCATGGAAAAAGTGAAAAGCCGTGAAGTGAAGTTAATGGGCTTTGGTCACCGTGTCTACAAAAACTTCGATCCACGTGCGAAAGTCATGAAAGAGACTTGTGATGAGGTATTAGAAGCACTTGGTGTCAACGATCCTAAGCTTGAATTGGCAATGGCACTCGAAAAAATTGCACTAGAAGACCCGTTCTTCATCGAGCGTAACCTATATCCAAACGTTGATTTTTACTCTGGTATTATCTTAAAAGCCATTGGTATCCCAACATCAATGTTTACGGTAATCTTTGCATTGGCTCGTACTTCAGGTTGGATCAGCCATTTGTTAGAGATGCACAGCGCCCCATACAAGATCGGTCGTCCACGCCAGTTATATACTGGTGAAACGCGCCGTGACTTTGTGAAAGTTGAAGACCGTAAGTAAGCAAAGATAGTATCTTTATAATAAAAAATCCCGCCATCGTGCGGGATTTTTTATTGCTCTGGGATAGATGCTCTTGAATACATTTCATCCAATTATTGGCAAACTCGTTGCTATGAGTATCATTCAAACCATTATTGAAACTCTTTCAAAGTCTGCTCATATTTAGCAATCTGCTCGTCATACCCTTTAATCGTATCGTTGAATTTGGTCATGAGCGTTTCAAATTCTTGCTGCTGTTGTTGCTTCATTTGCTGCATATCAACCACTTGCTGCGCTTCTATTTGCTCCCATACTTGGTGCTGAATAATCAACCGAGCCAGCGCGGGGCTTTTTGCACTGACCCTTCCTGCAATCTCTGCATGTTCAAACAGCTGAGGTACTAAGGTCGCTATATTGATCAGCGTATCAGAATCCTCTGCACTGAGTGGCGTAGTCACAGGCTGATATAACGCTGCCATCGTTTGCTGATAGCGCTCTATAATCTGCTCTTCGGTCAGTATGACAGGCTTACGTGGCTCAAGACTGATACGCTTTAGCACAGTCAAATCACGCTCACCCACTTCGGTACTTGTATTTATCTCTGCATCCAAACCTTCCTCACTGGTAGCGTTAGCTTCTACTGGACTATCAGCTGGTAATGGTTCGGGATTGGCGCCATTCGCATTTTCTGTAAGAGTGGCAGAATCGTTAGTCGCCTCATTGAGTAATAGCGACTCTTCACTATCTGAAGCATCTGCCGCTTGCAGTGATTCATACTCTGCTTGTAGTCGACGCTGTAGCCCTTGCGCTTGCGCAACGTATATAGGTTGAAACTGCTCTATACGTGCCGCAGCAGAATCACTTCGCTGCATAGGTTGACTGTCCTCTGCGCTTGTTTTTTCAGTTGTTTGAGTCTCATCTGGTACAGGCGGTGCGTCAGCTTGCTGCTGACAGCCGGTCAGAAATAGTACGCCCGTTAGCGCTACTGCAGCCAGAGCTGAGCTAGCAGAAGTATCAATATGAGGCTTTACTGGCAAAAGTCGAAGCATGAGAGTACGTATCCTTTAATAAAGCAAAAATATAAAAAGCTAAAATGGTGTCGGGCTGGCGCTATTTGATTACCGTTAGAGACCTTACTGACCTATCAGTCATGATAGAAGCATAATATCGATTGGTAGCTCACCTCATATCAGAGAAAAATTAAGCGCTAGAAGCGTGATTAGTACTTTTTATGTCAGTAAGAGGATTTACAGTCAAAAATGGTATACAGGCCTCTAAATCTTGGCAATCTTGTCCGCGTTGACGACGAACAAAATAATCTTGAACCATGCGCGCCTGCTGCTCGATACCATATTTAAAAAACGACTTGCCTGTCTCTAGTACATAGTCATATCGCCGATCGATAAGGGCACCGCGTACGACTTTCAATCCTTGCTGTAGCTGCCACACGTGAGTGAGCTCGTGGATGAGCCAGCTCTGCTTGCCTAGCGAAGTCGCACTGAAATCATCGATCCAATCGGCTGGATTAAAGTAAATATGACCATTCGGACTTACCGCATAGTTTTTGAGAACCCACCAGGTGGTTTTTAGTCGCACTTCATCTAATCTGATACTGTCACCAAACACCGAGCGCGCCAACGCAATCTCACCAACTGTCAGACAACGCGACTGCTGCTTTTTTGCGCTACTGCGTGAATATTGATTAAGCAAACGCTTGAGAGATTGTCCAGACATCGTCAATGTAATACCTTATATTTGCTAGGCTGGTGATAATAAATGATATTTGATCAACCATTCTGATCGTTACCATTGCACCGTTGATATGGATGAATCATTAAAACTAAAGTGCTGGGGACATAAGCTATACGCTTCGTTAGCTTTCATTAACATATTTTTGCGTTAGCCTAGCGTGTATTGTTTATAGCAAGTACCCTATTTATAAATTAGCCTACTTTGACTGCTGATGTCTAATACTCATTGTCATGGCGAAGTTGCTGCGAGAATCATGCCAAGCGGACAATCGCATTTAACTTCAATAAAAGTGATAACTATAGACGAGTATGTCGTAATTTAGATTTGACTATAAAATCTCTCAATGGCCGCCATTGTAGCCAATGGACCGTTTTTTAATTTTTCAATAGAGAAACTTATGCCGCCCAACTTTCATGCCGACACCCCTCTTGCTCAGCGTATGCGCCCTGCTTCTCTCGCTGCTATTATTGGTCAAGAGCATCTTTTGGCCGCTGGCGCACCTTTACGGCGTTTGGTCGAACAAGGGCATCTGCCCTCTATCATTTTGCACGGCGAAGCAGGTATCGGTAAGACAACCATTGCGATGTTATTGGCGGATGCGGTTCATAGACCTTTTCACGCACTCTCAGCATTGAATACTGGGGTCAAGCAGTTGCGCGAAGTATTGGATAGTAAAGATTCACTGGCATTTGAATCACCTGTAGTGTTTATCGATGAGATTCATCGTTTTAATAAGGCGCAGCAAGATGCATTATTGGGCGCGGTAGAATCTGGTGATATTACGCTGATTGGCGCCACCACAGAAAACCCGTCGTTTAGTGTCAATAACGCGCTCTTGTCACGTTGCCAAGTATATCGTTTAGAGCCATTAACGCCTGAGCAAATCAGTGCAGTATTACGGCGGGCGCTCTCGGAAGACCATGTACTCAAAAAACTCACCATCGACTTGCAGGCACAAGATACCATCAGTCAACTGGCCCACGGTGATGCAAGAAAAGCGCTAAACTTACTAGAGCTGGGGATTCAAACAGCGGATGCCAAACAATCACCGATTATCATCGATGACGAATTGGTCAGCCGAGTGGCACAGACCGCGTTGGTACGTTATGACAAAGATGGCGAGCAACATTACGATATTATCTCAGCCATGATCAAATCAGTACGTGGCTCAGATCCTGACGCAGCGCTTTATTGGATGGCGCGGATGCTCGTTGGCGGCGAGCCTGCCGATTTTATTGCGCGCAGATTGGTAATTTTGGCCAGTGAAGATATTGGCAATGCCAATCCAAATGCCCTACTTCTTGCTGATGCAGCCCTGCGCAGTGTGCAATCCATCGGTATGCCAGAAGCGCGTATTATCCTAGGGCAAGTGGTGGTCTACTTAGCAACCAGTGCCAAAAGTAATAGCACGTATAAAGCGATCAATGCAGCGATGGCGTTGGCAGAAAAAGACGCCTCCCCTGTACCACTACATCTACGTAATGGCGTGACCAAACTGATGCGCAATCAAGGCTACGGTCAAGGGTATGCTTACCCGCACGATTATCCTAACCATTACTATCCCCAGAGCTATTTGCCAGAAAACTTAGCAGGCACGAGTTTTTATGAGTTTGCAGATAATCAGCGCGAGCAGCATAGCAAACAGTTTATGGAATGGTTAAAAAGCCAAGCCGCCAGTAATGACCAAAACCAGTAATGACCAAAAGCAACGCCTAACTTTGCAAAAAAGATTGAGAAGTGACACGTATGAGCCATTAATAATATTTAACCCTGTTTTTAAAAGACTAAGCGTGATAGTTCAGCTTTGTGTCAGCACGCTAGGATAAAAACCGTTAAAATGTATTTAGAATGATATATAAAAGTCATGAACTACTTCTATATTTGATTACTGTGATGGTCATGTGATTTGCTCAACAGCAACAGCGCGTGATACCAACTACTGCTACAATAGGCAGACAACACTTTATATTCCAAATCACACATATTTATTAATAATAAAATATTGAGACTTACTATGAGTTTAAATACGATTCCTGAGATTATCGAAGACATTCGTGCTGGAAAGATGGTCATCTTGATGGATGATGAAGACCGCGAAAACGAAGGCGATATCATCATGGCAGCGACGCATGTTCGCCCTGAAGACATTAACTTTATGATTACCCACGCACGCGGTTTGGTATGCTTAACGCTATCACAAGCGCGTTGCCAGCAATTGGCACTACCGCTGATGTCGGATCGCAATGAAGCGAAATTTAGCACCAACTTTACGGTATCGATTGAGGCCGCTGAAGGCGTCACCACGGGTATCTCTGCTGCTGATCGCGCTCGTACCATTCAAGCAGCTGTCTCATCGGCAGCGAAGCCAGAAGACATCGTGCAGCCTGGTCATATTTTCCCAATCATGGCACAAAACGGCGGCGTTCTGCACCGTGCAGGCCATACAGAAGCGGGTTGCGATTTATCAAGATTAGCGGGTTTAGAGCCTGCCGCAGTGATTGTCGAGATTATCAACGCTGATGGCACGATGGCACGCCGCGATGACCTTGAGATATTTGCCAAAGAACATAATATCAAAATGGGTACGATTGCTGACCTCATCAACTACCGTATTGCCAATGAGCAAACCGTAGAAGAAGTTGAAACCCGTCCTTTTGAAACTGAGCACGGTACGTTTACGTTGCATCGCTTCCGCGAGTTTGGTGCTGAAGAAACTCATTTAGCATTGGTCAAAGGTGATGTGAGCGAAGGCGTCAGTACCGTACGTGTGCATGGCTTCCATCCACTGCGTGACTTATTTGCTGCCAAAAATGACATGACGGGTCGTAGTGGCTGGAGCGTGCAGTCAGCACTAGAAGAGATCAGTGCCTCAGAGCGCGGTGTCTTGGTCTGGGTTGGTAATCATCAACCAGTCGATTTAGGGGATGCATTAGAGCAAGCCGCGAATAATGAATCGCAATCGACCATCACCCAGCAGCCTTATCGCAGTATCGGTGTCGGCGCACAGATATTGCGCCATTTAGGCGTTCGCGATATGCGTCTATTGTCATCACCCATGAAGTTTTATGCGTTATCAGGTTTCGATCTAAATGTCGTAGATTTTGTGCACGCACCGCAAGACAACTAAACCTATTTAAAAGATTGACTAATCAACAGTCATAAAAAAAGGCATGCTAATATGACATTAGCGTGCCTTTTTGTTTTTAACAATTGATTAGATTAGGTAAAGCTTTATCTAAAATTCAGGGGTATGACCAAATTTTTCCTCTAATGCTAGTAAGCGCGCGCGTTCTTCTGTCGTCCACGGTAACTTACCTTTCCCATCGCTATCGAGGCGTACTACGACGGCATCAGCGGTCGCAACGATTTTGTTTTGTGCTGTACTATAGTAGCTATATTCCATTGCGATACTGGTATTACCTAGACGCTGACAGCGAACGCCCAATAACAAGGTATCAGGATAGGTCACTGGGTGTAAATACTGGCAGCTCGACTGTGCTAAGACGGTGACCATGCTGCCATCGAACATATCTAACGCATGCAAATAACCAATGCGCGCTGACTCAGAATAACGATAATACACCACGTTATTTAAATGATTAAAGGCATCCATCTCACCCCAATGAATCGGCTGATAATGAATCACTGGGTAATGCGCCAGTATTTCAGGTCGATCAATTGCTACCTCAGACATAAAATCTGATTTTTCACTCATATTGGTCATAACTTACCTTGTGTCTCATGTTGTCTATATATAGCTGTTTCGAACCGTATCAATTAAGGTTGTGGTTTATCCAAAATCTGTGTGGTTAACAATGGTGTTGGCTTAGGAGCGTTGGCAATCAGTTGGTCAAGCCAAGCAATGACTTCTGGTATGTCACTAGGCGAATTCATGGTTTCTAAGTTATTTTCTGTGCCAATTGATTTTTTGTCTACTGGTGCTATTCCAATGGCGCCAACTTGCGCGGGTTTTTTGCCATTGCTAACCGATGATTTAGGTAGTAAGGTTTTTAGCTGTTTGCGTGCTTGGGTCAAATAATTGATGAGTTGATCCTGCTCGCGCATATTGCTCGCTTGACTTGCGAGATTCAAT
Source organism: Psychrobacter sp. T6-5 (assembly GCF_052258485.2). Taxonomy (NCBI): domain Bacteria; kingdom Pseudomonadati; phylum Pseudomonadota; class Gammaproteobacteria; order Moraxellales; family Moraxellaceae; genus Psychrobacter; species Psychrobacter sp. T6-5. The sequence continues at coordinate 79,398 of NZ_JBQQEY020000001.1, forward strand.
GTCATGATGACTTCATGAATCGTCAGTTGTCTACGCGTCAATGTCATGTCGTTACGCGCTGACGTTTGAGCAGGCGGGTTCGCTACTGCACGCTTTTGGTCACCCTCAGTTGCTGCATCCACTAGCTCTCGACGCTGAATATCAGCACCCTCGTAGCTGCCGAGGCGCTCATGACTATGCAAAAACTCTTGGATGTTTTGAATCGCGAGATTTTGTATTTGCCATGGGCTAGGTTGTGAGCTTTGCGCTTGTAGTCGTTCGATGTCTTTGAGCAAACTTTGCTTGATCACGACGGTCAATGCAGGTGCAATCTCGTTGCTGCTTTGCGCCAATTGCCAATGCAAACCTCGCAACAACTCGATCGCGGCACTATCATTGTTGTCTGCTAGCAATCTGTCAGCGGCTTTTATTTGAATGCGTAGTAAATCCAGCTGGTTTTGCGCTTGGCTACTGGCTTTGACTCTGGGCTCTGGCAATGTCTGCTGGCTCATGGCAAATAAACGATCGTCCATCTCGTTTAGGCGACTGACAACCTGCTCGTTACTCTGCAACCGCTCATTGACACTGTGCTGAAAACGCTGCTGACTAATATAGAGCCAGAGTAATGCCGCGATAAGCAGCAAAATGACCAACCACTGCATCCGCAGCAGCAAGATATTTGCTTGCCGGCGCTGCTGTATCGCAGAAGGGTCCTTAGATAAAGACTCAGAATTCATTGGCATAAGACAGTACCGTGATGGGTAGGTATAAACATATTTAAATCAAATAGAAATTATGAAACTAGGGGTTAGTAGTGATGGCTGAAAGAATGGTATCTGGCGCCAAATCTTCTACGCGCCAATAGCTCAGGCGCTGCGCTGCAACCATATTTGCTAAGCGCTCACCCAATACGACATAAGAAAAGTCCGCTAGCGTGAGTGGCAAATTATCTCTTGCATCAGTCATTATGTCATTACTACGTTTTGGTTCTGACATTTTTTCTCTTGCACCTTGGACGATGCTCGTCCAATGCTCAAAAGTAGCGCCACTACTCACGACAACGATAGGTTTTGCTTGCTTTGGTGTTGTATTTGTCGCTTGATTACATGCAAAAAAATCTTGTTGCCACTGCTGATACTGAGTCATTGCCTCGGTAGGCATCGAGCGCTCGTACCACGCAATACTATCGATATGTACACCGCGTGCTTGTAAGGTATCGACCAATAAGCGTCGTCCGCCCAGTCCGCGCCATATCAGCAGCTTATCACCCGCTTGCAAACGCTCTATCTCAGGCATTGCTAGCATACCTTCATTATTGGCAACTTTAGGCTGTCGCACTTGATAGTTTGCCGCGTCTATATTGGCTTGAGTCAATGCTGCAGCGGTTGCTTGACCCACTGCAATGATTTGACTTGGTGCTACCAAAGCTGCAGAAGCTATATTGGCTGCTTTATTGTCCAGTTGCGCATCACCACCATCGTCATGCTCACTGTGCATAAGCGCCTGCCAAACATTCAATCCCGAAGTGGCCGCCGTTGGGCTTATGATGACCAGAGCCTTATATTCACCTGCTAGCCACGCACGCATCAGTGCTAGATCATCGTCAGTCGTTGGGCGCGGTTGCAACATCAACATCGGTATCTCAACCACCGTGAACCCTGCTGTTTGCAAATGACTCGTTAATGGCGCAGCGCGTGCTATCGGTCGTGTATTGATGACAATTTTTGGCACTGACCCATCAGTGGATTGATTTGTATGAGTAGACCTAGCTTTAGTTGACGTTGATGACATAGATGTACCACGACAAAAGGCTTGTAAAATTGACTGAATCATCGACCAAACAGTGGATATGTCAATCAATGACTCAGTATGACAAAGCGAATACGCTACTCAGCGTGATAAATCGCTGACAAGATAGCCCCTGCACCATCAGCAAGTAGTATATTGGCAACATCAATACCGAGCTGATTTGCCTGCGACTCTTGCTCGTCTTGTGTACCAACCAATGTCACGCGCTTTTCTGCTTTTAACAGCTTACTACCATCCGCTTGACCCACTCGACCACGTAACCACAATACATTGCCGTTATCGTTATTGCCGTTTTCACCATTGTCATCGTTATTAGCACTGGTCTCATCAGCCATTTGCAACACTGCGTAGGCTGCAATCGGTACTTGGCAGCCGCCCTCTAAGTGACGGTTAAGCGCACGCTCAGCGATAAGGCGAATGCGTGCTTTATCATCGTTTAGTGGTGCTAATAGTTTTAACACCTCGTCATCACCTTCACGGCATTCAATGGCTAACGCACCTTGACCAACGGCAGGCAAACAGGCATCAATATCTAGCTGCCCACGTATCCGCTCATCTAATTCGATACGCTGCAAGCCACTGGTTGCCAAGATAATGGCATCATACTCACCAGCATCTAATTTGCCCAAACGCGTCCCAACATTACCGCGCAAGGTTTTGATCTGTAGATCTGGGCGGTAGGCTTTGATCTGACATTGACGACGCAAACTTGAGGTCCCAACGACTGCACCTTGCGGCAACTCATCAATACTATTATAAGTATTTGAGACAAAAGCATCAGTTGGTGAAGCACGCTTACAGTAGACACCTAGCGTCAAGCCATCAGGCAGCTGCATCGGTACGTCTTTTAGCGAATGTACCGCAATATCTGCTTGCTTGTCATACAATGCTTGCTCAAGCTCTTTGACAAATAAACCCTTACCGCCAATTTTGGCCAAAGGTGTGTCCAAAATCTTGTCACCCTTAGTGACAATTTTTAGTAACTCAATGGTTAGCTCAGGATAGAGCGCTAATAAGCGATCACGAATATGCTCCGCTTGCCATAGAGCCAAAGGACTCTGACGCGTGGCGATGGTTAAGGTAGTCAAAGCAGGTTGCTGCGGATTGCTCATAAAGGGCCTCAATAAATTCGATACTATAATCTCAATGCTACAATGTCAGTGCCAAGTTGGTGCTAAGCGATTGGGAAAACTTGCCACAAAAAACGGTCGACTCACATCAGAGATAGTAAATGCTGGCGCAAAAAAATACCCCTATTTAAGCATAAATAAGGGTTTGATGATATGGGATGATTATGTCGCTCTGAAAACATCCTATTACATGCTTTGAATTTTGTCACGTAAGGCTGGCAGATGACGACGACTCACGGCTAACGTCTCATCGATTTCTTTAAAACGTATCTGATATTGTCCAGCGTCTAGGGTTTCTAAAAAATCTAAAAAGTTCAGATTGATAATGGCGTTGCGATGCACACGGAACAAACGATCGTCAAACTCTCGCTCTAGCTCTTTTAGGGTCTCATCAATCAATACAATGCCATCTTTGTGACGTACTTTGACGTATTTTTGATCTGCCGCAAAATAATAGATATCTTTAAGTTTAATCAGCTCTACACCGCGGTGAGTACGAGCAGCAATATGCTCGCGTATCGGACGCGCCGTTGGATTTGCAAGCTTGCGAATTTCATTCAATTGCGCCGCGTTTAGGTTTTTTGCTTTGTTCAGTGCTTCTAATAGCTCGTCTTTGTTTGCCGGTTTCAACAAATAGCCGATTGCATTGGCTTTTAGTGCCGCTATCGCATAATGATCATAAGCGGTGACAAATATAATGGCTGGTGGATGCTCAAGTTTGTCCAGCTCTTGGGCACAGCGCACCCCATCCATCTCAGGCATACGAATGTCTAATAATATAATGTCAGGCTGCTGAGTTTTTACGGCGACAATCGCTTCTGCCCCTGTGGTCGCTTGAGCAACCACCTCATGACCTGACTCCTGTACGATTCTGACCAAACGCTCACGCGCTAAAGGCTCATCATCACAAACTACGATACGCATGTAAACTCCCACCTCAAATTCTACTGAATATGTTTCGATGGTATGACGAATGTACTGGCCAGTTCAATATGGTGAAATTTTCTGCATCATATTTTTATAGTAACCACTCACTGTCAATAATTGCCAGATAAAAATTGCAATAACCATGTAGATATAAAAGATAATGCAATAAATATGCCACAACATCTTATAATGAGAACATAGTGTCTGAGAACATCATAAAAAATGGCAAAAGAGGAAAGATTATAAACTGACATCTTGTAAGGGATAGTCAATAATGGTAGTGATGTGGTTACCAGTAACCGTGCTTTGAATATCAGCACTTTGACCAAAGTACGCGCGTAATCGATCCGCTTGAATATAAAAATTCATATGCTGACGCAAATCATGGTTAATGATTAAAGTCTTTTTGGGAAGTTCCACGTCGATCTGAATAGTTACTCTGTGCTGCTGCCAAGTGACTTTAATATTAAAATGGATGGTTTCAGTGGTCATCTCAACCACATTGAGTAGCATTTTCTCCAACACGCTTTGTAAGGTTAACGCCGTAATCACCATGTCATACATGATATCTTCATCAGGCAAATCCCAATGGACCTCGAGTTTGTCTGCCAAACGACTAGACTCAATCGCTAAATAATGCTCACATAGCGCCACTTCTTCTTCAAAACTAATCTCACGTTCACCGCTAAAACTCGCACGATATAAGATCGAAACGTTTTGTAATAAAGCAGAGGCTTTTGGTGGATCAGACTCAATGAGTGAGACCAGTGTGTTGATAGTATTAAAGAAAAAATGAGGGGCAGTGCGAGCTTTGATTAAGTCATTTTGTGCGGTCAACTTGTATTCAAACGACAGCTTGAGCGCATTAAGCTCACGGTGGCTACGCAAAAAGTACAATAAAAACACGATGGTAAAACCGCCCGTCAGTACGGTATTGAAAAACAGATTGGTCATAAAAGCTTGACGATCATATTCCAACAAACCCATATTGATTAAAATTAAAACAACTAAAGTCATAGAAACCGTAGCGGCAAACATCATTAGCATGACGATACGCACACTTACACTAGGTATACTAGCGTTTTTAAACACAGGACGCAGATAGTCGACCAGATACAATGCTGGAATAACAGTCAGTGCATTCTGTAGCACTCGAGAAAAAAACTTGATAATAAAATCAGACCAACTTGACAGACCATGACGCTCAATCACCGTAAGAAACAGTGACCAAAAAGCAATATATGTCAGCCACTGCCAAGGCCTCATGATCTCCATGAGTTTTGGAATAAAAAACTCTAAGCGCTTAGCTAGTAAGGCAACCTCATCATTTGCTATACTCGAGTTCTTATTCTCTTGACTTGTCTTGTACCGATATGAACGCCAATTCTTCAAACCTTAGTAATCCCGAATCAAGTAAAAGTTCATCTGTTGCTGATTCTAGCACGAATGTCTCAGTAACAAACAAAGATGCACAAAATAGCCCTGCCAGCACTCAGGGCCAGCAGATGTGGGGCGGACGCTTCAGTGAAGCGACAGACAGCTTCGTGGCTGCCTTTACCGCATCTGTTGGCTTCGACCAACGCTTTGCTCGTCACGATATTCAAGGGTCGATTGCCCATGCAACGATGCTCAAAGAATGCGATATCTTGACTGCTGATGAAGTAGCCACCATTATCGACGGTCTTCATCAAGTATTACGCGAGATCGAAGCAGGTGAGTTTAACTGGTCAATCGCCCTCGAAGACGTACACATGAATGTCGAATCACGCCTCACTGATATTATAGGCGCTGTTGGCAAAAAACTACACACGGGTCGTAGTCGTAACGATCAGGTCGCGACCGACATTCGTTTGTGGTTGCGTGAAGAAACCGATAACATTATCGAACTACTCGTACGCTTACAAAGCGGCTTGCTTGATCTGGCTGATCAACATACCGATACTATTATGCCTGGTTTTACGCATTTACAAACCGCCCAGCCTGTCAGCTTTGGGCATCATGTAATGGCATGGTTTGAGATGTTGTATCGCGATACCGAGCGCTTGGTTGACGCCCGTCGCCGTATCAACCAGATGCCACTTGGTAGTGCCGCACTCGCTGGCACGACGTTCCCGATTGATCGTACCATCACCGCTGAGCTATTGGGTTTTGAAGGTATCTGTCAAAACTCGCTAGATGCGGTTTCAGATCGTGACTTTGCAATTGAGTTTACCTCAGCCGCTTCTATTCTGATGATGCACATGTCACGTATGAGCGAAGAGATTATTCTGTGGATGTCAGCGCAGTTCAACTTTGTGCAGATACCAGATCGCTTCTGTACTGGTTCATCAATCATGCCTCAAAAGAAAAACCCTGACGTGCCTGAGTTAGTACGCGGTAAAGCGGCACGTGTCTTTGGTCAGCTGATGACATTACTCAGCCTGATGAAAAGCCAGCCACTCGCCTACAACAAAGACAACCAAGAAGATAAAGAGCCTTTGTTTGACTGTGTCGATACACTGACAGGCTCACTACTTGCCTTTGCTGATATGCTACCTAATATTGTCCCAAACAAAGAAAGTATGCGTGCTGCGACAATGAAAGGCTATGCTACTGCTACCGACTTAGCAGATTATCTGGTGCGTCAAGGCGTGGCGTTCCGTGATGCGCATGAAGTCGTGGGTAATGCGGTTGCACTCGGCATCAAAGAAGGCGTTGACCTCAGTGACTTGTCATTGGCACAATTGCAGCAATTCAGTGATGCCATCGGTGATGATGTCTTTGACTATCTCACGCTAGAAGGCTCACTAGCAGCTCGTGACCATCTGGGCGGTACTGCACCAAACCAAGTCAAGCAAGCAGTAGTCAACGGCCGTGCTCGCTTAAAAGCCTTTGCATAATCAAACCATTTTAAGCCAAAGCTAACTTATCGCTATATATCTGACACCCGCTATTGATGCGGGTGTTTTTTATTTATAGTCAATCCCCTATAAAAGAGCTACAGCGTTAACCTCGCTTGAAGTATCACAGTTACATCTGCGCTCGGTTGCCTTGTATCTCTTTTAAACTGAATTAACTATAACTTACTATCAGCTACCCGCCCTTTTTCGCGTTTGCTCTGTCTGCATGATATGAAACGATAAATCAGAATAAAGGAAAGACCTACTGATAACACTATGCAGATTTGTGTCTGTTTAATAAGAGACACGAGATACCCTTTGCTAAATTGACCAAGACCGTTATCATAGGCTCATATCATTACTCAAATTCACCACTTAATAGAATAAATAAGGAACACCTGATGACTGAGACTTTTAACCCACAAGCCAATACCGTGTTTTGCCGCAAATACAAGCAAGAACTGCCAAAAATGCCGCATCCGCCCTTCCCTAACAAAAAAGGCCAAGAGTTACAAGAAACCGTATCTGAAAAGGCTTGGAAAGAGTGGCTAGAACATCAAACCATGCTCATCAATGAGAATCATTTGAGCATGATGGACCCTGAAGCCAAAAAATTCTTGACCGAGCAGCGTGATAAGTTCTTGGATAATGAAGACTATGAGCGCGCCCAAGGCTGGACACCAGAAAGCTAGGCTCAATCTACATACAGTCTTACGCCCATAAAAAACGCGCTCAATATAGCGCGTTTTTTGATGATAAGACGGTATTATTGGTGCGCTATCAGTCGTCATTACTCTCTAGTGATTCAAAGTCAGCAACTGACATCGTGCTCACTTGGCGAGCAGCCAGACGATCATTGGCTTCTTGCACTGCTTTTTCAACCATGGCGTAGTCTGAATGGCGTACATCTTGACCACTGATATAGTTGATGACCAGCTCTGCTACGTTTTGTGCATGATCACCGATGCGTTCAAGCGAGCGCAAAATCCACATGATATTGATGACCTTTGAGACTTGTCTTGAGTCTTCCATGATATAGGTCATCAGCGCGCGAATAGCGGACTGATATTCGTTATTAACCACACTGTCATTGCGCATGACTTCAAACGCTTGCTCAGCATTCGATTGACTAAAGGCTTCTAGCGCGTTGTTGAGCATCAGTCTTACCTGATTACTCAAGTGCTGTACCTCAGCATAGCCGTAAGACGATTTGCCTTGTGCCGCGATTCTGTTTGCCATTTTCGCGATCTTTACGGCTTCATCACCAATACGCTCCAAATCTACCACGCCTTTGCTGATCGACATGACTAAACGCAAATCTCCTGCAGCAGGTTGACGCTTAGCAACCAACAATAAGATATGTTCATCGAGCTCAACCTCCATTCGGTTGATATCAAAGTCCATCTCGATGACCTCTTGCGCCAGTGTTTCATCTCTATCAATAAGTGCATGAATCGCTTTGGCAACTTGGTTGGCAGCACTATCACCCATGTATAAGAACAAACGGATGGCTTCATCAAGATCTTGGTCAAAACTTTTGGAGATATGCTTATCACTTTGCATAAGAGGTATTCCCTGAAATCTATATTTTAGTAGCGCGATATGCTGGTTGAGTGAAACGACTCGGCTGACAGTACCCTATCAAAAACACTATGTCTGACCCAAACTCAGTATTAGCTTCTCGGCCTTAGCCATAGCGACCAGTAATATAATCTTCTGTCGCAGTTTGGGTAGGTTTGGTGAATATTTGATCAGTCTCGCCCATCTCGATCATATCGCCTAGATACATATAGACGGTATAGTCTGATACCCGCGCCGCTTGCTGCATGTTGTGAGTAACGATGGCGATGGTATAGTCATTTTTGAGATCTTCTATCAGATCTTCGATAGCACCTGTCGAGATCGGATCAAGCGCAGACGTTGGCTCATCGAGCAACAATACTTCAGGTTTGGTCGCGACACTACGGGCGATACACAGACGCTGCTGCTGACCACCTGATAATGACAGACCGGATGCTTTTAGTTTGTCTTTCACTTCTGGCCACAATGCTGATTTTTTTAGTGCCCACTCCACGCGCTCATCCACTTCGCTTTTGCTGAGCTTTTCATAGAGTTTGACGCCAAAGGCAACATTGTCATAGATAGACATCGGGAACGGCGTTGGCTTTTGAAACACCATACCGACTTGCGCGCGTAGCAAGTTGACATCGACGTCTTTACCCAAGATGTTTTTACCATCAAGATTGATAGCACCCTCTGCACGCATCCCTGGATAGAGATCATACATACGGTTAAAAGTACGTAGTAGCGTTGACTTACCGCAACCTGACGGACCGATAAAGGCGGTCACTTTCTTTTCTGCGATATCAATATTGATGTTTTTTAACGCCTGAAAATCATCATAATAAAAGTTGAGATCGCGAACTTCCATTTTTGCTTTAGGCATATTTTTGGGAATATCATGAATGCTTTGCTTATTGAACTCAGCAGTATTTGGTTGCTGTGATTGCGAGCTTTTGGACATGGTTCTATTTAACAGGCTGTCTGTTGCATTATTAAAGCGATCAGCAGTCGTTTCTTTGCGGACCTTGCTTGCGACATCATTCATAATATTATCCAACCTAGCTTAGTGTATTTCATATAAGTATAAGTAAATGCTTGGTATCTGTGCAGCGATATCGGTCTTTATTTGACCTGACCTCGATTGCCAATAAATCTTGCCAGAATATTCAACACCAAGACAGATGCTGTAATCAGCAGCGCCGCCGCCCATGCCAATGTATGCCAGTTATCATAAGGACTCATCGCAAACTGATAAATGGTATTGGGTAAGTTAGCAATCGGCTGATCCATATCGGTACTGAAGTACTGGTTGTTGAGCGCCGTAAATAGCAACGGTGCTGTCTCACCAGTGATTCGAGCAAATGCCAATAACACCCCTGTCGTCAGTCCCGCTTTGGCAGCTTTGACCGTCACTTGCGTGACCATTTTCCACTTAGGTGTACCAAGTGCATAAGCCGCTTCACGCAAGCTATTAGGCACCAGATTCAGCATGTTTTCAGTGGTACGTACGACAACTGGGATGACAATCAATGCCAATGCCAATGCACCTGCCCAACCAGAGAAACTTTCGCCTTTTACCATTAAAGCATATATAAACAGACCAATGACAATTGATGGTGCTGATAACAAGATATCGTTCAAGAAACGGGTCACTTTGCCAAGCATGCTGCCTTTAGAAAACTCAGATAAATAAATACCGGTCATCAGGCCAATAGGCGCACCAATAAACAATCCTGAAAACGCCAGCATCACCGAACCGACGATCGCGTTGCGTAAACCACCTGGGCTCATCGGCGGCGGGGTATCAGCGGTAAAGATTGGCAGCTCCACCATGCCTTGAAAGCCTTCAACAAACAGTGTCACCAAAATCCATGACAACCAGAATAGACCAAACACCATCGCTGACATGGCAAAGCCCAAACCCAGCTTGTTGGTCCAGCGGCGCTTGTTGTACAAGCTCTTGTTATAACGCCCAGCACTGCTTGGCTTCGTAGACATTGGCGCATTCATCACATTGTTTGCAGGCATACTATTTATTTCCCATATCTTTTATCAATATCTATCAAGGTCTCATAAGTCCTTTTCGGACTTATCGATTACCTGCTTTGTGATCCATGCGCATGAGCATTAATTTGGCCAAAGACAGCACAATGAAGGTGATGACAAACAAGATTAAGCCTAGATGTAGTAAAGATGCCAAATGCAGCTCGCTCGACGCTTCGGCAAACTCGTTGGCCAATGCCGAAGTGATGGTCACACCAGAGGTAAATAGGCTTGGGCTGATATTGAACGCATTACCGATTAAGAAGGTCACTGCCATGGTCTCACCCAATGCACGACCAAGACCCAAGATTACGCCACCAACGACACCAGCTTTGGTATAAGGCAGGATAATCTTGAACATGACTTCCCACGTCGTCGCACCCATACCGTAGGCGGATTCTTTGAGTAGATCTGGCACGACAGAGAAAACATCACGCATGGTGGCCGCGATAAAAGGAATAATCATAATGGCAAGTACCAAAGACGCGGTAAACATCCCTAGCCCCATGGGCGCGCCTGTAAACAGCTTACCGATGATAGGTAGCGGGCCAACATGCTCAATAAACCATGGCTGAATGTGCTCACCAAAGAAAGGCGCAAATACGAACAGACCCCACATACCATAAATGATAGAAGGAATACCCGCCAATAGCTCAATGGCAATACCAAGCGGTTTTTTGAGGAACTTAGGGCACATTTCGGTCAAAAATATCGCGATACCAAAACTGACTGGTACAGCGATAGCGATGGCGATAAATGACGTCACTAAGGTGCCGTAAATAGGCGCTAGTGCACCATACTCATTGGCGACCGTATCCCAATTATTACTGGTATAAAACCCCAGACCAAACTCTTGAATGCTCGGCCATGCCCCAACAATAAGAGACACCAAAATGCCCCCTAAAGATAGGAGGACGAGTATGGCAAACGCTTTGGTAGAGTTGACAAATAAAGCGTCGTAACGTTTTTGTTTAGCCAGTTGGGACCTTAAGTCTGTCATAAGTGTCTCAGCATTGAATGGGTGAATTCAAAAAACCAGAATGTTTATTTCGTTTTATGACAGCAAACGCAACTTGTATCATTACTAATGGTTATCGTGAAATATCGCGATTAGTCTTTTGGTCAAATTTGCTGTGATAAAACCTCTCAAACCACTACCGGAGAATAGTGGCTTAAGAGGGAATTAAAGAGATTAGTAAACAATGGCTAGCATCAGGAGATTACTGAGCAGCCTTATAAACCGGCTGTCCATCACTACCTTTTACTTCGTTCCATTTCTCTTTGAATAAGGCCACTGCTGTATCAGAGAACGGGACATAATCTAATGCCATGGCATCATCATCACCTTGGGTATAAGCCCAGTCAAAGAAGTTCAACACACCAGCCACTTGCTGAGGATTCTCTGGTTGCTTGTGTACTAAGATGAAAGTAGCAGCAGCGATCGGCCATGCTTGATCCGTCTCAGAGTTGGTGATGACTTTATAAAAGCCTTCTTGTTGTGACCAATCGATGTCACCAGCGGCTGCAAAGGTTTCAGCAGATGGCTGGACAACGTTACCCGCTGCGTTTTTCAATGCCGTATGTGACATATTGTTTTGCTTGGCGTACGCATACTCAACATAGCCGATAGAGTTTTTCATACGGTTGACGTAGCTTGAAACGCCTTCGTTACCTTTACCACCTGCACCAGTCGCAGAGGTTGGCCACTTAACGGTTTTATCAACACCAACGGTATCTTTCCAATCTGGTGATACTTTGGCTAGATAATCTGTGAAGTTAAACGTCGTACCTGAACCGTCTGAGCGGAATACCGTGGTGATGGCCGCATCTGGCAAGGTCAAATCTGGGTTCATGGCTTTGATCGCAGGATCATTCCAGTTATTGATTTTACCCAAATAGATATTTGCTAAGGTTTCGCCATCTAATTTCAACTGACCTGGCTCAACGCCATCAATATTAACGATTGGCACAACGCCGCCTATAACGGTTGGGAACTGAATAAGACCAGACTCTTCAAGCTCTTCTGGCGTCAATGGCGCATCAGAAGCACCGAAATCGACGGTTTTTGATTGGATTTGCTTGATACCGCCAGATGAGCCAATCGACTGATAGTTGACTTGGCCGCCAGTAGCAGCGTTATAGTCATAAGACCATTTGGCATAGATAGGCTGCGGGAATGACGCACCTGCACCCGTGATATTCATTGCGATATTTTCAGCAGATTTAAAACCGGTGTCAGCAGAAGGCGTTGCCTGAGTCTGAGTGGTTGTTTCAGCCGTGGTAGCGGCACTACTGCTAGTATCAGCAGCTGGTTCTGTCGTCTCTGTTGACTTGTTGCACGCCGTAAGCATTAATGTACAACTGACGGCCACTGCTAATAACGAATAACGCATGTAGGACTCCTGAAGTTTAACAACGATATAAAAAAGCATTGTTTGTGATATGCGTGCTATCTTGCCAAATCTTTATGACAGTTTAATGACAACCTCTACAATCTTTCATCCGCTTTACATAATATTCAGATAAGCACTCTAAGTCTCAGTAATATCAGGTAATTTTGATAACCATTACTAAGAATCCATGCTCATAACCATACCAAGTAGCAAACTCAAAGTCTGATGTTTTCATTTAAATATCATTAGCCGTTAACACAGAATTTTGTTAGTATGAAAGGGATTTACAACACTGACAGACTCGGGGTGCGGTGTAGCATTGGCCTACTTTATTAAACGTTTATAGTTAAACATTGATAAAAGTAGCCGCCTATCTACATTCGCTGAGAGATCACCCGCCGAACCTGATGCGGTTAGTACCGACGCAGGGAAGTCTTAAGCACTTTGTTATTGATGACAAAGGACGCGTAGAAATACCTTTTTATCATCGCTATTGTCTAACGATGCATGTCGCATAAATGGATAACGAGAGAAGATAGAAAGCTGCGTCCACTATTTGACGACCATTAGCCGCGACGATACTTTTTAGTCGCTGTTAGGTGTCGATAATATAAATTTGTCTGAATGACGACTGCTTGCCCCCGCAGCTACTGGCGGTGTTGCTTTTATTCAAAAACCAACACGCTAGGACAGCATATGACTACTTTAGACAACACCTCTTTAGACAGTGCCTCAGCTGCACAAACGCATAACCCAGCCAACAACATACCTCTTACCTCAGACTCTACTGACAACGTCAAAGCCGATAAAAAAGCCGACGCGCTAAAGACGCCTGCCCACCGCGCCGCAAGCGATGCGCGCTTCGAAGAAGATGCGCGCGATTTGCATCGCATCCTACCCGCCTCTCGCAAAGTCTATATCGAAGGCTCACGACCTGATATCCAAGTACCGATGCGTGAAATCAGCTTGGCTGACACGCCTGTTGGCGGTACGGGCGACAAAGATGGCGAGCACAATCCGCCTTTTTATGTCTACGATACCTCAGGCGTCTATACCGATCCCAATGTCGAGATCGACCTCACTCGTGGACTGCCAAAACTGCGTGAAAACTGGATCACTGAGCGTGGTGATACCGAGCAACTAAGCGGTCTATCTAGCTCATACGGGCAAGCACGTGCTCGCGACATCAGTACTGCCAACTTAAGATTTGCCCATATTGACAAACCACGCCGTGCCAAAGCAGGACAGAACGCCACGCAGATGTACTACGCGCGCCGAGGCATCATCACCCCTGAGATGGAATATATCGCGATACGTGAGACGCAAAAGCAGCATGAACTGACCGATATGCGTCAACATGAGGGTGAGAGCTTCGGTGCCAATACGCCCAAAATTATCACCCCTGAGTTTGTCCGTGATGAAGTGGCGGCTGGACGCGCCATTATCCCCAACAACATCAACCACCCTGAGTCTGAGCCGATGATTATCGGGCGCAATTTTTTGGTGAAAATCAATGCCAATATCGGTAACTCAGCGCTAGGCTCATCGATTGATGAAGAAGTGTCCAAAATGACGTGGGCAACACGTTGGGGCGCGGATACCATCATGGATTTATCGACAGGTAATCATATTCATGAAACTCGTGAATGGCTAATTCGCAACTCGCCTGTGCCGATTGGTACCGTACCGATTTATCAAGCGCTAGAAAAAGTCGATGGCGTCGCTGAAGATCTGACGTGGGAGATATTCCGTGATACGTTGATTGAGCAAGCAGAGCAAGGCGTAGATTACTTCACCATTCACGCAGGCGTCCTACTACGCTATGTACCGCTGACCGCAAAACGCCTAACGGGTATCGTTTCACGCGGCGGCTCTATCATGGCGCAGTGGTGTCTGGCACACCACAAAGAGAGCTTTTTATACACCCATTTCGAAGATATCTGCGAGATTATGAAGCAGTACGATGTGGCGTTCAGCTTGGGTGATGGCCTACGTCCCGGCTGCTTGCAAGATGCTAATGATGAAGCGCAGTTCGGTGAGCTACGTACGCTTGGGGAATTGACCAAAGTGGCATGGGAGCATGACGTACAGGTGATGATTGAAGGCCCTGGACACGTGGCGATGAACCGTATCAAAGAAAATATGGACTTGCAGCTTGAGCTGTGTGCTGACGCGCCGTTTTATACTTTAGGGCCATTAACGACTGACATCGCACCGGGTTATGACCATATCACCAGTGCGATTGGGGCAGCGATGATTGGCTGGTTTGGTACCGCGATGCTGTGCTATGTTACGCCAAAAGAGCACTTAGGCCTACCAAACAAAAAAGATGTGAAAGACGGTATTATCACTTACAAAATTGCCGCGCACGCCGCTGATCTTGCTAAAGGTCATCCCGGTGCACAGGCGCGGGACAATGCGTTATCCAAAGCGCGCTTTGAATTCCGCTGGGACGATCAGTTTAATCTGGCGCTCGACCCTGATACCGCACGCGAATATCACGATGAGACCTTGCCAAAAGACGCACACAAATCGGCACACTTTTGCTCCATGTGTGGCCCTAAGTTTTGTTCAATGAAAATCACTCAAAACGTGCGTGAGTATGCAGCAGGACTGGACAAAGATGCCGCTAATAAAAAAGTAACGCCACAAACAGGCGACCTAAGCGATGCGGATCATTTGATCAAAAAAGTCGATACAGAACTGGTGGGACAAGTGGGCGAGGCCAGTGCTGAGGAAGTCCGTCAAGGCATGGCTGAGATGATGGAAAAATATAATAAGGAAGGACGTCAGTTGTATAAAGAGGTGTAGATAACCAGTACCTTTCAGATAGTCTAAACAAAGCCCGAACCTCATAGTCAGGTTTGGGCTTTTTATTTTTGGTTTATCTAGTGCTATTAAACCTTCGACGCCTGATAAATCTCCTCAATCGAGGTATTGATAGTATCAGCAAACTCTTCATCGCTTTGCTGCTTACTCAGCCCTTCGGTAAAGGCGCGCGAGAAGCTGGCAATCATACCTGGGTTTTGTTTGAGCTTAGCGCACGCATCAGTGCGGCTATAACCGCCTGATAGCGCCACTACTTTGAGCACTTTTGGATGGTCAACCAGCTCCTGATAAAATCCTGCTTCTTCGGGCAATGTCAGCTTGAGCATCACTTGATGTTCGTCATTTAAGCGTTCCAGATTACGCAGAATATCGGCCTTTAGCAGCACTTCGCAATCATGCTTTTGGGCGCTATCGATGTTAACTTCTGGCTCGACGATAGGCATCAAGCCTTTTGAGATAATTTGCTTGGCCACATCAAATTGCTGCTGTACAACGAGCTCAATACCATCGACATTTGGCTCATAAATGACTGAGCGCATCTTGGTACCAAATACTGGATAGTTTTTGGCTTTATCTAGCAACAGGTCTAGGTTGGGCATCGGCTTCATGACTTGGACGCCGCTCATCTGCTCCGCCAAACCTTTATCTACCTTCAAAAATGGGACGATTTGCTTGTCCTCCCACAGATAGTTGGCGGTCGACTTACCATTGACGTCGCGCTCCATAGTGTCTTCAAATAAGATCGCACCAAGCACACGCTCATTGTCAAAACAGTCGCACGTCATGATACGGGCACGCATCTCATGCACCAAATCAAACATGGCCTCATCATTCTCATACTCATCGCCGCTGATGCCGTAATTCTCTAAAGCCTTTGGTGTGCTGCCGCCACTTTGATCGAGGGCAGCGATAAAACCTGAACCGTCTTTTATGCGCTGTAACTGATTGTCGTATTCCATTGAAAGTACATCCTATTTTTATTGAGTGAATTCAAACATCATAAACCAAGCTTTTTATAACCTATATAAGGTCTGCTATTTGTAGATGACCTTATCATAGGATGATAACTATGCCTATATAGAAAACGTGACAACATCGCTAAAAATTCTACTGTACCCTTTTTTGGACAAATTATCTCACGCTAAAAATAAGACGCCCACACAACATACTGCGAGTAATAGCCCCAATATATTGATGCGATTGAGTCGCTCTTTAAACACACCCACACCGATCAATGTCGCCACGGCAATGACACCCACGTTCATGCCTGTAAACACAATACTGGGTGAATCGTGCAGCATTTGATGAGCCCTGACATAAGCATAAATATTACCCATGTTTAGCGCGCCAAGTAGCAACCCAGCGACAAGGGCATCTCTTTGCCAGCGCACCCGAGTGACAAGTAGATAGATGAACAACAATAGACCTGCGACACCAAAGCTCACAAAAAGCGTCAACGGAAAAGCAGTGCCCTGCTTGGCCACTTGCTTAAACAAAATATCGATGATGCCGTAACCCGCCCACACACCGAACAACCAGAGCGGTGTGTATTTTGTTTGCTTAGGAGTATCTTTTTGCTGTGGTCGATAAACCAGTGCTCCTAGTGCCAAAAATCCAAGCACCAATCCCAGCACACGCGTACCTGTCAGCACCTCACCAAATAGCAAAAACGCGGCAATGATCGGAATAATCAATGATAAGCGCTGGGAGGCATCCGTTGCTACCATTCCCACCGCCTCAATAGCACGTCCAAGAATGATAAATACTGATGGCAGTAAAATGCCAAGTGCAATGATAATACCCCAAGCATTATCAAGCGCATGTATGGCGCCAACATCAGGCTTTAATAAAAACCAAGTCAATAAAAAAGCGACCGGATAACCCGCGACGATAGTCTGACGAATATCCATTTTCTTTTGGCGCAATATCTTTAAAAGTACTGAGACAGCGACGCTACATAACACCGCAATGGTTAAATACATCATGAACTTCTACCTTTTGGATTTCGATATTGGGTGTTTATGGCTCATATATTGGCAATATAGTGCTAAGCAAGTCGCTTTCTATCCAGCTGATTTTTGGAGAAATATTATTGTAAAAATAATATTTGAATGTCTGAGGAAGTTGAGGTTTAGAAGGTAACAAAATATATTTTTTACAGCAATCTATTTGTCATTATCTCTACAGTTATCATGCCTATCAATGCTGCATTAACGAGCTTCATATTTGGCAAATTACAATTTACTGCATGCCTGATTGCCAAGTTTTGCTAAAATACCCTGCTATTTTATTAACATAAGTAACGACTCAAAACCGCTCTGGTTTGACGTATTATTGCCGCCTATGAACGCTCTATTTCGCTTTTTCGAATCCCGTCTCCCCGCCTTTCCTGAAACGCCTATGCCATTACCTCGTAAGGGGTTATTGAGATTTTTGTGGGCCTGTACGCATGGTCTGCGCGGCTGGCTGTTCTTATTCATGATCCTCTCCGCTGGCGTCGGGGTCTATGAAGCCATGCTGTTTGCATGGATTGGTAACTTGGTGGATTGGCTGGGTGCTTATACCCCGCAGACGTTATGGGCAGAAAAAAGCGATATGCTGCTGCTGATGTTTGCCGTCTTGATCCTCAGTCCTTTTTGGATTGCCATGTCCTCCTTGATACATTTTCAGGTCATTCAGGGCGTGTTTCCGATGCAAATGCGCTGGCGTTTTCACCGCCGCATGCTCGGACAATCCATGCAGTTTTATCAAGACGAGTTTTCAGGACGTGTCTCAGCAAAGGTGATGCAGACTGCACTTGCGGTGCGTGATACGGTGATGACCATCACGGATATGATGATGTATGTGGTGGTATATTTTGTCACTACTGGGGTGATTTTATTTAATCTGGACAGCTTGCTGCTCATTCCGTTTGCGGTTTGGTTTGTGCTGTTTGGGCTTGCCATGTGGTACTTTATTCCAAAGCTCAAACGTACGGCCATTGTGCAAGCGGATGCCCGTGCCTTGATGACAGGGCGCATCACCGATGCATATGCCAATATCATGACGGTCAAGCTATTTAGCCACTCGCAGCGCGAACTGAGTTATGCCAAATACGCGATGAATCAGTTTTTGGGCACCGTACATGCACAGATGCGCTGGGTCAGCTATCTTGAGGTCGTCAACCATGCCATCAGTGTGACTCTGATTGGCTCGACTGCAGCTATCGGTGTGTATTTGTGGCAACAAGGCGATGTTGGTGTCGGTGCGATTGCCGCAGCGACTGCTATGGCACTGCGTTTAAATGGTTTGACACACTGGATCATGTGGCAGACTACCAGCTTGTTTGAGAGTATCGGTACGGTACAAGACGGCATGCGTACTCTATCAGCACCGCAAAAAATCGTCGATAAGCCTAATGCGCAAACACTAACGGTCACCGACGGTCACATTATCTTTGATCATGTTGATTTTGGCTATGAAGATGATGCTGGCGTTGCCGATGATGAAGGGGCGCGTGTCGATGAGGCAAAAACCGCAGCTACTGCATTGGCAACCAATCGCGTCAAACTGTTGGACGACTTTCATTTGGACATCAAACCAGGTGAAAAAATTGGTCTGGTCGGACGCTCAGGCGCTGGTAAATCAACCTTGGTGAATTTACTACTACGCTTCTTTGATGTCGATAGTGGCAAAATTTGTATTGACGGACAGGCGATTGATGAGGTCACCCAAGAATCTCTGCGTCAGCAAATTGGTATGGTAACCCAAGACACCTCGCTGTTGCACCGCACCATTCGTGAAAACATCGCTTATGGTCGCCCCGATGCTACTGACGAAGACATCATCAAAGCCGCTAAGCAAGCGCAAGCTTGGGACTTTATTAAAGACTTAAGCGATGACAAAGGCAATACTGACCTTGATACTCAGGTCGGTGAGCGCGGCGTCAAACTCTCAGGCGGTCAACGCCAGCGTATCGCCATCTCTCGTGTGATGCTCAAAAATGCACCAATTTTGCTACTTGATGAAGCCACAAGTGCCCTTGACTCTGAAATCGAATTTGCTATTACTGAAAGCTTAAACGACATGATGACTGGCAAAACCGTGATTGCCATTGCCCACCGTTTATCGACCATTGCGGCACTAGATCGACTCGTAGTGATGGACAAAGGGCGCATCATTGAACAAGGCAGTCACGAGGCGCTACTCGCACGCGATGGCGTCTATGCTAAATTATGGCAACGTCAAAGCGGTGGTTTCTTAGGTGAAGACAACTAAGACCCGTCAAAATAAATCACAAGGAAGTGTTTATTTTATGGAAGCATTTACAAACAGCATCGATCTTGATGGTAAAAAAGCACGTTACTATCATCTTGGCCAGCTCAATCAGTCAGTTCAATCAGATAACCATCGCCGCACACCCGCGCATTTTTATGGTGGTAATAGTTTCACTGTTGGCACCTATACGCCATTGCTAAATGAGCTGGCAACTGAGTTTGATATCAGCTCACTTGCCCTGCGTGGCTATTGGTATGACAAACCGCAAAGCCGTCGTCTGACGCGTGAGCAAGATGCTGACCTGCTTATTGAGTTTTTAGAAAAAACACAAGATAACCCTGTCGTCGGTATCGGACATTCACAAGGCGCAACCGCCACAGCCATGGCAGCAGCCAAACGTCCAGAGCTGTTTTCACAGCTTTACCTGATAGAGCCTGTCACATTCACTAAAAACCAAGCCACCTTATATAATCTGTTACCGCGTTCTATCCTACTGAGCCGTGAGCCTTTCAAAAGCACAGTAAATCGGCAATCTACGTGGCCGAGTGTCGATGCTTATTATGAAAACTTGCGTGCGCAGCGTGCTTATAGACGTATCAGTGACGAGCATTTGCAGGTCTTTGCCGAACAGAGCTTAAGCAAAAATCCAAATGGAAGCTACAGCTTGATGTTTGCTCCAGAGCAAGAGCTGGCCAACTATTTTGGTGCGCCTCATATCGATGCCGCACTCAAAAAACTGCGCTGTCCTTACACGCTGATTACCGGTAAGCCTACTTTATTCATTAATGATAAGGTAAGACAGCAATGGCAAAAATTTGTGCCTGATAACAGCATCATCTCCTTGCTAGACTATGGTCACCTGCTGCCCATGGAAGCGCCCAAACTTTGTGCTCAGATCATTCACGAGCATTATCAACGCAGCAGATAATGAGAGATAACTATTGATCTATGACTGACCTTTTTGCGCCTGCACCCACAGATAATATATTGCCCTATGATGGTGATGTAAATGATTTAGGCATAGTCATAGACGATGCCAATGCCCTATACGATACGTTGCTAAATGAGTTGCCTTGGCAATCAGATATGGTGACGTTATTTGGTAAAACTCATGTGACGACTCGCCAAATTGTCTGGATGGGAGACACGGAGGCAGATTACCAGTATTCAGGGCACACGCGACAAACAGTTCCATGGTCAGATATAGTGTTCCACGTGAAACAACATGTAGAAAAATCTTTGGCAAAAATGGGTATTGAGGCGCATTTTAACACCTGCTTGCTCAACTACTATCCAACTGGCACTGATGGTATGGGCTATCATGCCGATGATGAAAAAGAGCTCGGTCATCAACCAATCATTGCCTCTTTATCCCTTGGTGCCACCCGAAAGTTTGTCTTTAAGCACAAAAAAACCCAAGATAAAGTCGCGCTTTATCTTGAGTCTGGTCAATTAATTGTCATGCACGGTGATACACAAACCCTTTGGAAACATACTATCACTAAAACAAAAACTGTCGATGCTGGACGAATTAGCCTAACCTTTCGCCGAATGCTTGCACGCTAAAACTACCATGGTCATGTTGAGTAAACGGTTACCTATGCAATGCGATCTAAAAAACGTTCACGGTAGCATTGATGCGCCGCTTCGCAGACATTGGCCGTATAGCTGGCATTAACACCACCTGCCACTACTGCACCCACCGCAGGAATGATTTGCGCTGCTTTCGTTTTGACCATATTGGTCGCCACTTTGGTTGCTGTTTGGCGCAGTACCCGCGACATGACCTCTTCATTAATCTGATTAAATGCCTGCGTTTTTGGATCTTTAATCATCGCACGGGTATCATCCAGTGCTGCTTTGCGCGCTTCAGCAGAGGCAGAAGTAGCCACCGCCAACAAAGACATGGCAAACAACTGCTCGCCTTTATCATTCATGTCAAAGCCATAGTAAGTCGCATACTCTCCGATAGCGCGTAGATTGGCAGTGATAAGACCAACGACATCAGCAGGAATACCTACCCAGCCAACCACTCCTGTGGTTACGCCTTGCGCACTGGTGAGCGCGACATATTTACTTTTGAGAAGTTTGACTTGTTTATCGACAACCGCAATTGGTAGATGTTTGATATCAGAAAGCGTCTTGATTGACGAGCCTTCAATATCAGGATCTTCTTGATAGCTATCAATAATGTCTTGAGTGTTCAATGTCCAATTGGCAGCATTACTCAAAGTACTGATGGTTTGCTCAGTTGCTTTTTTCAAGGCATCGCCAAATTGCGGCATGTCCATTAATGCATCACCTGCCGCGACAAGAGGCGTATTAAGGACCGCAAAAGCTTTATCCAAAACGCCTTTATCAGGATTTTTCCATGCTTCTATCTCTTCACGTACCTGCGCTTCATAGGCGACATGATCCGTTACTTTTTCGTCTGTTTTTTTATTTTCTGTATCTTTATTCTCAATGTCTTTATTCATAGTCATATAACATCCTTTGTTATTACTTCATTTATCAGTGTGTCTCTCACTATCCTACAGCAGACAACATTAGAGAGTAGGCCTGTTGTGTTGTCAGAGACACCGTTCTTGTAGAGTTTTATGAAGTACGTAAAGAATCCTATGATTTTTAAAAAACCGGTTAACGCCCCTTATTCAGAAGCAGCAAGGACGATTTTGCCGAATGCATCGCCCTTTTGTAATTCATGATGAGCGGCCACAACCTCAGAGAGTGGATATATTTTTTGGATTTTTAAGATCAGCTTGCCATCAGCAACTTGCTGTAAAACACGCGCCATATCATCACCACTACGCTGCGCTTTATACCCGGATACTTCTAGGTTTTTCTCCTTGCCAGCTTCTTTGAGCTTATCGACCCAAATGGTTGGCAACACATTCACACGCGCGCCCGATTTGAGCACACCGAGCGCGCGAACACCGGCTTCATCGCCAACTAAGTCAAGCAGCACGTCGGCTTGCAAGTCAGGGAACGCTTCGTCTTTGGTATAATCAATCCAGCCTGCCAGCTTGTCGGTATCGATAAGCTCACCGAGCTTGGCATATTTTTCTGGTGAGCAAATAACGGTGACCTTGATATCATCACGGCTCACTTTGTCCATTAATAGCTGTATTAATAAATGACCGACACCGCCTGCTGGTGCATTGATTACGACATGCTCACCTGCTTGAATGTCAGCAAAATCTACAAACTGTATCGCCGTTTGTCCGATACACGGCAATGCCCCTGCTTGCTTTAACGTGACATTCTCTGGCACTTTCGCGAGCATTTTGGTGTCTACCGCCAAATATTGCGCATAGCAACCACCAGTGAAGGTCAAGGCGGCAACGCGATCCCCAACAGCGAACGCATCGCTATTACTACTAACCACTGTACCTGATACATCAAACCCTAAAATAGCTGGCTGGTCGTTGTCAAATTTTTGTTTTTGGATATTTTCTGCGCCCCAGCCTTTACCTTGGCGGGTTTTATAATCGACAGGATTGATACCGGCGTAGGCGACTTTGACCAATACTTGATCGTCCTGTAATTCAGGAATATCGACACCATCCTGATATATCATTACTTCTGGTTCACCAAATTCACGTATTAGTGCAGCGTGCTGGGTATTGGGGCGTTGAGGTTGCTGATTATTGTCATTAGTAGCTGACGTTGCCATTGCAGAATATCCTTATATTTTGTTTATTAGGGCATGGTTACTATTTATCTTACGTTAGGTGACTATTTCATAAGGGGCAATTGTAGTCGATAGTATTTTTGCTAAAAAAATGTTTTAGTCTCGATAGATTATCAAGGCAGTGCATCCGAGCAAATCACTACAAAGTATTAAGGCAGCATCAGTTCTGCACTAATCGGCAAATGATCCGAGAGTGATGACCACGGCTTTCCACTATGTACCCATGCGTCTTTGACGACCAAATTACGCAGATAGATACGATCTAAACTGAGCACTGGCAGTCTTGCTGGAAACGTCGGTAGCAATTTGCCATGACAATATTTAAATGCTTCTATCATGCCAAGCTCAGTAGCCAGTTTGTCGCAAGACATTTTTTTCCAATCGTTAAAATCGCCTGCCAAGATGAGCGGTTGATCGGGTGCAATCTCATTTTTCACATAATCGCTGATGGCCTGATATTGCTTGATACGATCGCGCTCAAATAAATTTAGATGCGCACATAGCACCACGACTGGCCGCTCCCAACCGATAGGCTGCACTTCACAATGCAGGACACCGCGCTGCTCCAGCCTATTAACAGTAATATTGACGTTGTGTTTTGGGTCTAATGGGAATCGGCTTAATACGGCATTGCCGTGATGACCATTCTCGTATTCTGAATTTTTGCCATAGCTATTTTCTAGATCTAAAAACTCACCAAACCACTCATGCTGTGATTGATTGGGGTACTCATTATATTGCATGTTACGTTTGAGGTTTTGCCCCTGCACTTCTTGCAAACACAATATATCTGCACCCACAGCTTCTAGCGCTTGAGCAATGCCTTGCATTTTCACCTGACGGTTTAGGGGTGACATGCCTTTATGGATGTTATAGCTGGTTAAAACAAAAGAGGTGGTGGTAGTCATAATTTGATTAATTGTACGCTCAATATTTATGGAGTAAAAATCAATAGCTCAGCTACGATAACACCCATAGTGATAGTAATGACAGAAATAAAAAGAGCACTGGCTCATATTGAACCAATGCTCTCATATTACACCTATGCATTATTAATGGCTAATTCATAAATGAATATCGCGCTTAGATGTCATTGTTAGATCATCGTTAAATTAATAACGAGTGACCAACGCAATTGGTTGATCTTCGCCCATGATATCTTGTGGCATAAATACAGCCTCACCACCATTATGGATAACATGCTCGATGATTTCACCGATTGCATCATCAGTCACGCCTTCTGCGCTAGCATCGCTTGCAAGGCTTAGAGTTTGCGCTTTTTCATCAATTTTGGCAGATTGGATATAGCCACGACGTACATAGAGGGTCTCGCCAGCGCCTTGGAATGCACTACGATATACTTCTTGTAAATCAGTCTGCAGCATATTTGCACCGCGGGCTTTATCGATTTCGCCTAGAGCAGCATGATGTAATGATGTACGATATTCTTCTACCGCTTCTTGTACACTATCGATGATATGTTGAGCGCTGCCGTCTTCTAAATTAGTGGCATTTGACACGGTAGCAATGATGTTGTCTGGACGATCACAGACTTCTTTATAGTAACCAATGTTTTTGGCGTCACCAACGATCACGAGTGGCATCTTATGCTCACCCCATAGTTCTTGTACGCTTTTATCGACTTGATTAAAGTATTCTTTTAAGTGGCTACTTTCATTATTTGATGAGCGATCTGATCCGCCGTCACCTGTGGTATATAGCCCGTTGTTCTCAACAGGGAACTGGATGTTTTCCATGTTGTTTTGTATGTCATCATCTTTATCAAACTCTCTAATGACGCGATCATTCGATGCTTCAATCAGACGAGAATTATCGCGGGTTAGGACAACCGTGTAGTAATGTACCGCACTGGCCATATCACGCACTAAATCACGGGTAGCAAAGCTGTCTGATATCACAACGCGCTCCGTCGTATCGATTGGCATACGGACGATTTGCACATCATCTGTACTAGCAAATATCGCTAAAGTATCGAGATTATAGTTATGATTTAATTCTTTAGTCTTTGCATGGATATTATCTAAGATGGTCGTCGCTGTGCTCTTATCATATTCTTTGTTTAAGCGATCTTCGACAACTTTCAACTGATTTTTTAGAGCGATAGGATCTTGCTCGTTGGCTGGATGTGCTCGGTGAGTCTTAACAAAGATACTTACCGCTGGATTGGCTTTGGTTTCACGTAAGCTTTTAAGAGTCGCTTTCATATATTGCTCCTTGTTTTATTATCATTTACTTTCGATTTTATACATTCTTTTATGAGTACAATGTTAGGGCATCTTGCCTTATCTCTTACTAATAGCAGCTCTGATCATTGTCGGTAAACAACAAATCATGCTATCAATTCATCAATAGTTTTTGTCCATGCTTTATCCGTACACCTGATCGGCGTACAATTTTTGAATTCCTTTATATTGATGCTAACAGCTACCCCTCATTCGCTATAGGGTTAATTTGCAAGCAAATGATAGCACTTTGTAAGTAGAGCAATCTGTATTGTTAAAGATCTCTAATATCTCAGCTTACTATATTATTTGTCGTTTCCTTTGAGCATTCACTTTTAGTTTAAGCATTCACTCTCAGTTTATAAGTACTCAGGTTGCATTTTGACTAAATGAACCCATCTTTTATATAACTAAATATAAATTTTAAATGGCGCGAATCGTAGTACGTCGCAAAGTTAGCTCGTATCAAGCGCGATTTAAAAGCTACGTTTGTCCAATGTTTCTTTCATAATAATCATTAATATCGGATACCTTTATGACTCTTCCTTCTTCAGATTTGCGCCTTGTTGATTTTACCAATGCTGCGCCAAGTACATTACAAACCCAAGTCATCAATGCTATCGACGATGCCAATAGCTTCTTAGATAACTTGACGGCGGTGACTGATAATAGTACTAACATTGCAAAATTAAGCGCTGAGCAAGCACTGGCAGATGTGATGCAGTTTGATCATATCAATCTAGCGCTAGATCGTAGCTGGGGAATCTTATCGCATCTCAATGGCGTGATGAGTAACGATGAGATTCGTCATGTCCACCACGAGTTGCTGCCCAAATTATCAGCTTATGGAACGCGGGTTGGTCAACATCAGCCACTTTTTACCCGCTATCAAACGATCGTTGATGATACCGAGTTTTTTGCGGCACTTGAGCCTGCACGTGCGCGGGCGATTGAGCTGGCACTACGTAGCTTTGAGTTATCAGGGGTGGCATTACCTAAGGCTGAGCAAAACAAATTTGCTGCTATTCAAAGTGAGCTATCTACCTTATCTGCGACATTCTCAGATCATATCTTGGATGCAACCCAAGCCTTTGCATTGCCTTTAGAAGAAAGTCAGCTAAAAGGCTTAACGGAGAGCGGTTTGGCATTGTTGGCAGATGCAGGTGAACAGTACAAGACTCGTGAGCTTGCTAATGGCACCCTGAGTCAAACCGATATAGATGCGCTCCCGACGCCTTATTATGTGGCAAGCTTGAACATTCCTGTATATCTAGCGGTGATGACCCACGCTGATGACCGCAGCTTACGGGAAACGCTGTATCACGCTTATGTCACGCGCGCCTCTGAATTTGATACGCATACTAATGCTAAAGGTGAGTCACTAAACAATGCCGACATCATGAGCCAAATTCTCACCTTACGTGAGCAAAAGGCCAATTTACTAGGCTTTGATAATTACGCTGAAGTATCCCTATCGACTAAGATGGCAGACAGTGTCTTAGAAGTAGAAACATTCTTACGTGACTTGGCGGCCAAAGCGACCCCAGCCGCGCAGAAAGATTTAGCACAGTTACAGAGATGTGCGCAGGATTATGGTATTGATGAATTACAACCTTGGGATAGCGCCTATATCGCTGAAAAAGTAAAGCAAAGTGAATTTAGCTTGTCGCAAGAAGAGATTCGTCCTTACTTCCCACTGCCAAAAGTGACTAGCGGTTTGTTTGCCATCGTCGAACGTCTATACGGTATTACAGTACAAGAGCAAAGTCATGAGGGTGCAGATGGCCATTCCGTATCACGCTGGCACGATGATGTGCGCTTTTATCAGCTGTTTGACGCTGATGATCGCTTGATTGGCGGGTTTTACTTTGACTTATTTGCGCGCAGTGGTAAGCGCGGCGGTGCATGGATGAGTGGTTTTCAGTCTCGTTATAGCTATGAGGAACAAAACCATCAGCAGCTACCTGTTTGCTTCATGGTTGGCAATTTTACGCCTGCACTTGATGGCAAGCCGAGCTTATTGACTCATGACGAAGTGTTGACCTTGTTCCACGAGTTCGGTCACGGCTTACATCATTTGTTAACCCAAGTGACGGTCGGTGATGTCGCAGGGGTCAATGGCGTCGAATGGGATGCCGTCGAGCTTCCTAGTCAGTTTATGGAAAACTGGGCTTGGGATGCTGAAGGCATTGCCCTTCTTAGCAGTCATGTCGACACTGGTGAGCCATTGCCTAAAGACAAACTTGATGCGCTATTGGCTGTCAAAAACTTCCAAAGCGGCCTACAAACGCTGCGCCAGATCGAGTTTGCATTGTTTGATTTGCTGATTCACGCTCATACACCAGCACTTGATTATGAGGGTATCTTGACGACACTAAATGCCGTGCGTAGCGATATCGCTATCATGCAAATACCTGATTATAACCGCTTTGCTAATGGCTTCAGTCATATATTCGCAGGTGGCTATGCTGCAGGTTATTACTCGTATAAATGGGCTGAGCTGCTATCAGCTGACGCCTTTAGTAAGTTTGAAGAAGATGGTATTTTTAACCCAGCAACGGGTAAAGCTTTTCGCGAGTCGATCTTGTCTGTTGGTGGCAGTTTTCCAGCCAAAATCAATTTCGAAAACTTCCGTGGCCGTAGTGCGAGCATAGATGCATTGCTACGCCATAACGGTTTCACTGATGCAAAAAATACTGATGCTGCCAATGCTCAAACGACACGCGAGGCTATCTAAATGCGCTATCAGTCATCAAGCCCTAAGCGTCGATTTTTAGCAGGGGTGCGCTGTCCAAAATGCCAAGAGATGGACGCTGTGGTGCAGGTAAATATCGTCACGCCAGCACCAGATGAATACATCGAATGCACAAAGTGTGGACATTCGGAACATCGCCCTGACCCTGATGCCATCAGCGCCAAAAACCATCTTGAGGATCAGCTTGCTCGCGATGCCATGACAACAGGCACCAGTGGTACAGTCAAGTTCAAACCCTAGTTATCCAGTGTTGTTTCTAGACTACCACCTAAGCAACTCACTATTTAATACTGACTTAAGCCTATCTATCAATAGATAGGCTTTTTATTTTGAGTTTGTTATAGTAGGTCTACTTATATTCTTGCCATCAATTGATCATAATATGAACCGTAAAAAAACGCGCCCTGTATCGACCAAGCCTTCTAAAGCAAAAACTGCGCAAGCAGGCCGACGCGTTTGGATTATCCTTATTTTTGCGGTGATACTCATTGCTATTGGTTACTTACTTTGGGTAAAACCCGAGCCAGAAGTGGTTTTACCTGTCAGTGAACCACCTACGATGAATGAGCAAACCGAGGCGGCTCAAGCGGCTTCAACTCTAGACGTCATAACTGATGAGCCTGATACTGTACTCACTGACAGCATTACCACTGATGAAAGCGCCAGTGCAAGCGACGATAAGCGTGTTGAAACGCCAAATCCTAAAGCTATTTTAAATGCGCCGTTGCCAAAGACAGACAGCTTAGCCAAAGAAGAAATTGATCGTTTAGAGGACGAACGTAAACGCTTAGCTGAACAAGAAAAGTTGGCTGCGGAGCAATTAGCAATGAATAAACAGCTAACCGATATGAAAGCCGAACAAATCGCTCTACTTGAACAGCAGATAGCACAATTAGAAGCGGATAGCCCTGCTAATACAGAGACACAATAAACGCAGGATTTTCACAAAGAGGTCTATAATGGCAATTCTGCAACTCACACATGCCTCTATTTTGAATAGCAATGCACAGCTGCTTGTTTTACCTGTCAATAACGCTGGTGTCATTCTAGACCCTGTGCTCGCGCGAGCTAAAACATTATTTCCTGATAACTATCATCGTTATCATAGCGCGTGCCGTGATGGCAGTCTGAGTGTTGGCAGCTGCTTACTGCACAAGCGCACACGTGAGCAAGCTGGTCTTGGCATCAGTAGTAACGGCAATCAACCAAGTTATATAGCCAACCTTGTTGTATCAAACCACCCATACCATCCTGCGCGGTCGCGTTGGCTCATCGCAGCTTTAATCGACCTGCAGCAGCAATTAATTCCGCTCATACGCTACCAAGGCATACGCAGAGTTGCGCTACTCGCTCGTCCGCTTATCTCCGATAATCCACGCGATGCTATATCTAATGAAAATGAAAGTATAAATTCGCTACCTCTAGATTGGCAGACTGATACGTTGCCATTATTGACCGAGCACTTACAAGACCTACCAAAACTTCGTATCGATATCCATATGCCCAAAAATATCGATTTATAAGTGACTTTTAACTAGATCATCATCATTTTTTTGCGCCCATAAAAAAACCGCCTTGGGCACTCATAAGAGCATCCAAGGCGGCTTTTTATTACTTAAACTATATCAAATACTGAGCCTTAGTTCTGCTCAATACCTTTCATAGTTAGCTTGATACGACCACGGTTATCAACGTCTTGCACAAGCACTTTAACGACTTGACCTTCTTTTAGGTAATCAGATACATTTTCTACGCGCTCTTCTGCGATTTGTGAAATATGTACTAAGCCATCAGTGTTTGGTAAAACATTCACAAATGCACCAAAGTCGACGATACGAGCAACCGTACCTTCATAAGTTTTGCCAACTTCAACTTCAGCAGTTATTGCTTCGATTTTACCGATAGCGGCTTTGGTCGCTGCTTTGTTTTCACCAAAGATACGGATAGTACCAGCGTCATCGATATCGATAACCGCACCAGTCTCTTCGGTTAGCTGACGGATGGTTGCGCCGCCTTTACCGATAACGTCACGAATCTTGTCTGGGTTGATTTCGATAACAGCATAGTTCGGTGCATGAGCGTTGATTTCAGTACGGCTCTCAGGCAATACTTGGTTCATTGCGTCCAAGATATGGATACGACCAGCGTGGGCTTGCTTAAGCGCTTGCTCCATGATGTCAGGGGTAATACCTTCGATTTTGATATCCATCTGTAGTGCAGTGATACCGTTTTTAGAACCAGCTACTTTAAAGTCCATGTCACCTAGATGATCTTCATCACCCAAGATATCTGACAAGACAGCAAAGCGCTCACCTTCTTTAACCAGACCCATCGCGATACCAGCAACGGGTGCTTTTAATGGTACGCCTGCATCCATCAACGCCAAGCTTGCACCGCAAACAGACGCCATAGAAGATGAACCGTTTGATTCAGTGATTTCTGATACCACACGGATCACATATGGGAAGCGTTCGCTATCTGGCAGCATCGCTTGGACACCGCGGCGTGCAAGGCGACCATGGCCGATTTCACGACGCTTTGGAATACCTTCGCGGCCTGTCTCGCCCACTGAGAAATGCGGGAAGTTATAATGCAACATGAAATGGTCACGAATCGTGCCACCTAATGAGTCAATCATGTTGACGTCACGGCTGTTACCAAGCGTGGTTGTAACCAATGCTTGCGTCTCACCGCGGGTAAACAGCGCTGAACCATGTGTATATGGTAGAACACCCACTTGTACGTCAAGTGCACGAACCGTCTCAAGATCACGACCATCGATACGTGGCTTACCTGACAAGATATTGTCACGAACGGTACGATATTTAAGGTCGTTGTAGATTTCTTTTAGCTCAGACACAGTATCGGCATAAGCTTCTGACTCAGCATCGCCAGCAAGTGTATCAATGATTGATTGTTTGATCTCATCAAGCTTCGTGTAGCGCTCTTGCTTATCAGTGATGGTGTATGCATCCGCAACTTGCTCACCGAACTGCTCTTTCATGCTGCTGGTAAGTGCTTGATCACGCTCAGGAGCAGAATACTGCTGCTTAGCAGTACCAATTTCTTCTGCCATTGATGCAATATTATCGATAACGATTTGCTGCTGCTGATGACCATATAATACCGCACCTAGCATCTGATCTTCTGACAGCTCAGCTGCTTCAGACTCAACCATCAATACCGCAGACTTAGTACCAGCCACGACCAAATCTAGATCACTGGTTTCAAGCTGCTCAGTCGTTGGGTTTAGTACGTATTCGCCGTTAATAAAACCAACACGAGCGGCAGCGACAGGGCCATTGAATGGCGCATCAGAGATAGCCAATGCGGCTGAAGCACCGATTAATGCAGCGATGTCTGCAGACTGCGTTTTATCTGATGATACAACGGTGGCAGTAATTTGAATCTCGTTTACATAACCTTCAGGGAAGAGCGGACGAATCGGACGGTCGATCAAGCGAGAGGTTAGCGTTTCAAACTCGCTCGCCCGGCCTTCACGTTTGCCGTAAGCACCTGGGATTTTACCCGCTGCATACATTTTTTCTTGATAGTTTACGGTTAATGGAAAGAAGTTTTGACCTTCTTTGGCCTCTGATTTTACGACTGCTGCGACAAGTACGGTCACGCCGCCCATGTGTACTAAAATAGAGTTTGCTTGACGAGCAATACGTCCTGTCTCGATAACGACTTGCTGGTCGCCGTACTGAAATTCACGCTTAATGGTATTAAACATTGTCATATAATCTTCCTAATGTTGACTGACAAAAGTGATATCAGCTTCAAAAAACTTGATATCTGTCATTAAAATTCTGTGTATATGGTCATTAACTGACAATCTCTCTATTAGAAATCATCTCAATCAATGCCAATAACTTTACCTAATTATTTCATATATCTTTTCGTGCTAGACATCGTACTATTATATATATTTGGTCGTTCAATTTTGGCTTTACTATAAATACTATCAAACAGACATTAAGTCAAAAGACTTCGGCGCTAAAAACCGTCTAGGCTATTTCTACGCTTTTAAGAATCAGAGATTTACGCAGTAAGCCAAGAGACAAGTACTTTATCAGTAGTCGCTATATATTCAGTAGATATACTATCGAACTCACAAGGCATTATTTTACAGTGATTTATAGCCATTGACCAATTAATTGCAGAACAGGGCCGTTATCGATAGGAAATACTAATTTTAACGCCCAATCAGCATCATTATCACTATTTTTGGTCGCTTATGTTTGTCGACCTTGATGTGTTTTAGACAAATGGTGCTATCTAAATATAGCTTTCAAAATGAATAAGCATAAAAAAACGGCGTGAAACTATTCCACACCGTTTTTAGAAAAATCTATTTTATCGATAACAACAAACAAGTTCCAAGCGGTTAGCAAAAATTTTAAAATTCTGCCATATAATGGCGTCTTTTATTTTATCACCCACTCGTACTATTGTCGTTAGATTAGCGACGTAGACCTAACTGGCTGATAAGAGTGGTATAGCGACCAAGATCTTTACCTTTTAGGTAATCAAGCAATTTGCGACGCGTGTTAACCATACGGATAAGACCACGACGGCTATGATGGTCAGCTTTATGTGCTTTGAAATGGTTTTGCAAATCGTTGATACGAGCGCTCAACAAAGCTACTTGAACTTCTGGGGAGCCCGTGTCATTTTCGCCACGTTGGTATTGAGCGATGATTTGTTCACGATCGGTATTAGTTAGCATAAATATCTCCGGCAATGCTAAAAACTTTAAAAACAGACTACAATTTGAGTCAGATTAAAAGCAATAGAATAATAAATAAAATAACTTGCGCGCCATTCAGGACAACCCTGCATTACTAGAGTTGACCTAGTGTACGACAAGTTCAGTTAAAGATAACGACCATTTAACACGTTTGAACGTATGCGTTATATTAGTCAAAGCCAATACCTAATTAAGGTGTCGATCTAACCAACATACATTATTCAAAACCTGATTTAAATGTGAGGGCAATTATAACAAAAAACTGCTGAACTATCAGCAGTTTTTCATAAAACTTGTAAATTTGGCTTTGGCCTTAATAGGAAGGCAATTCATCAACAGATCACTAGATTTGCTTATTTGTTGACATCGTCTTGTGTCGCGTTACCACCTAGCTCGTCATCGTCAAGTGGCGACGCTGTAGTGACTTCTGCCAAACTATCAGGAGTAGCATCCTCACTAGGATTAATGTCTTCTGATAATTGCTGAATTTCTTTTTCTTGCGCGTCCATATTATCTTTCGAATTACTCATGTTAGCTCCTACATTATTATTTTTCGAAATATCTACTTTACAGTTACTGATACTAAGATAATTATTGCTACTAAGCTAAAACCAAATGCAACTGTGCCATTCTAAAGTAAATGACACACAGAAATACTATTTTTCTTCTTTAGCATTTTCTACATTGCTAGCAATGCGGTCTGCTGCTGCTTCGCTGTTTTCAGTATGGTTATCTTCAGTTTGACTCTTAAGAGCGGCGGTTGCCGATTCAGCACGTTGTTGCTCAAGTTTGGTATCGTTTGGGTTAGAGTTAGACATAATATTTTCCTTAATTGTAGTTATAAATAGTTGAGAATTTTTAATTTTCCATCTTTAGATAGATGAAGAAAAATTTAAGATAATGCTTTATCAATGGCATCAACGAAGTTACTGATGTCATCTGGATTACGCGAAGTAATTAAATTGCCATCGACTTGTACAGTCTTGTCGACGTACGTTGCACCAGCATTTTCTAGATCGGTTTGCAGCGTGTGATAGGCAGTCAGTGTTTTGCCTTGAGCAATACCTGTGTTGATAAGTGCC
The DNA here is from genome assembly GCF_052258485.2 of Psychrobacter sp. T6-5. NCBI lineage: Bacteria > Pseudomonadati > Pseudomonadota > Gammaproteobacteria > Moraxellales > Moraxellaceae > Psychrobacter > Psychrobacter sp. T6-5. The sequence continues at coordinate 113,731 of NZ_JBQQEY020000001.1, forward strand.
CAAGAGGCATGGCATATGACAGCTAATGGTTTACCTGCATCATTGATGGCATTGATGATCTTGTGAGCTTCTTTGTTACCACGAATCGTATCCGCATTAACCGTGCCACCTGGTAATACTAGTGCATCATAATCAGAAACATTTGCATCTTTTACGAAAATATCAGCAGTAAAGGTATCACCTTTATCTACATCCTGCTGCATAGCCTGCACTTCTTTGCCTTCATTAGTAGTGATCAGAAGGGTCTTATAACCTCTGTCCTTTAACTGATTATTAACGTCTTCGTATTCTGCTTGCTCGAAGTTATTATGTAGTAAAAAAGCGATCGTTTTCATGATATTCCTTTTCTATTTATACTTGTTTCTGTTTATTTATATTTGGGCTTTTATAATCGAATTTATTATTATTCTATAATTTTTGTTGTTTATTATTATTTGATAAATGATTGTTGCGTTGATAATAGTCATCCTCTGACGTATTTTTTCTTATTAAAGAATATCCTTTCTGCATGTTTTCTTGTTCTTATTTTCTATTGTTATGTCATTCTTCCATTTTGTTTTTGATCCAGCCTTCCCTAGCTGGTGTATCTACTGTACAAAAAAAACAGGTTTCACCATAGGTGAAACCTGCAATAAAATGTGACGGTATGTGATTAGTGTAAACTATTAGTAAATTGAATAGGCTTCAGTTAACAGATTAGCTATAGCAATCACTCTATTATCAGCGCTGAATCAATTTTTTAGGCTGTAATCGACCATTAAGGCTAACGGCCCCTAATCCAAGAAATACTCCTTGCTCATTTAGCAAGCGTATATCAACGGGTAGCTCGTGCTCTAAAGGCTGCGAGATGTCAATGCTGTCTTCAATACCAATATCAGAACCAACAGTATTAGTTTCTGCTTCACTACCATTGGATATTTGATAAGCAGCATTGCTTGCAACATAATCTCTAAGCTTACCTGTCAAGCTATCGGATACGTTTAAGCGCTGTCCCATATGTACGCGCGAGCATTGTTCTTCAGTCAATATCAATTCAGCGTCGATATCAATGCACGCATCGACAGGCAATAACTGAGAGTGTCGGCTATCTAAGTCTTTCTCTTCTAAAGTCGATAGGGCAATAGACTCATCAATACTAAAATTACCGACTTGCGTGCGACGCAATGCCGTTAAATGTCCAAGCGTACCCAATGTTTTCGCGATATCCTCTGCTAACACACGTACGTAAGTCCCTTTGGTACAAGTGACTGTCAAACGAATCTGTATATCATCAATCGCATGCAGCTCGATAGCCTTAATAGTGATATCTCTCGGTGGCCTATCGATTTCAATACCAGCACGGGCATACTCATACAGTTTTTTGCCATCTTTTTTTAATGCTGAATACATTGGTGGTATCTGCTGCTGAGCGCCCAGAAACTGACGTGCAATAGTAGCCAATGAAGCATCATAAAATGCTGGAATAGCGGATTGTGCCACCACTTGACCGTCTGCATCACCCGTATCTGTTTGACTACCAAGTAAAATCGTTGCTTGATAAGACTTGTCAGCATCCAGTTGATAATGACTAAACTTGGTCGCTTCACCTAGGCAAATCGGCAGTAAACCAGTTGCCATCGGATCAAGCGTACCAGTATGACCAGCCTTTTTGCTATCGTGTATCGGTGACTTAAACAAATACTTCACTTTTGACACAACTTGCTGTGAAGTCATACCTTTGGGTTTGTCTACCAAGATAACCCCTGAAACTTTTATTTTTTCAGGTGCTTTGCTGGCTTTTTTATCAGGTTGCTTAGACGCTATAGACATAATAATAACTTACTCGTCATTCTCGTTTTGCTCAGTTTTAGTGACGGCTTTGCTGATCAAGTCCATCATGTAGTTACCGCGAGCAGTCACTTCATCATAGTGAAAGCGTAGACGCGGCGTAGTACGTGTTTTTAGGCTATGGCTCAGCTCCGTACGCAAAAACCCTGCTGCTTTATTCAGTACTTTGACGCTTTCTTCGTGATTGGTCTTAGTCATGGCATCATTGAGCTCAGGCTCCATGATAGTGACATAGATATCTGCATAGCCTAAATCTGGGCTAACTTTGACACTGGAGATTGTGACGAAACCTGTCAGACGAGGATCATTGACTTCATCACGAATAAGAACAGCAAGCTCACGCTGGATCTGATCGGATAAGCGTTGTAAACGTTGGTTCATGTTGTTACCTTACTTTAATGGGCTTATTGTTATTAATATATAGAACGGTTTGCTAAAAAATGTAGTAATGATATTTGCTAAAAAAGGCCTAGCAGGGTGTACCTGATAGGCCTAAGTACAGCTGAATATCGACAGAGTATTTAACATGCTCAGCACATTCGGCATATTGCATTGCTACATACTCTGCTATCGAACAGCGGCTTTAGATAGTACGGGCGAACTCTTGAATTTCAAAGACTTCGATCTTATCGCCAGCTTCAACATCATAGCCACGAACGGCCAGACCACATTCCATACCAGTACGTACTTCATTGACGTCTTCTTTATAGCGACGCAATGATTGCAATTGACCAGTAAAGATAACTTGGTCGTCACGCAATACGCGGATAGGTTTGTTGCGATAGATTGTACCTTCAACCACCATACAACCAGCAGCCGCACCAAACTTACTAGAGCGGAATACTTCACGAACGTCTGCAACACCAAGGATTTTCTCACGATGTTCAGGAGCAAGCATGCCACTCATTGCAGATTTCACATCATCGATCAAACCATAGATGACACTATAGTAGCGAATATCCATGTTAGCTGTATCTGCTTTACGGCGTGCGGTGGCATCTGCACGGACGTTAAAGCCTAACAATACCGCTTCGCTAGATTCTGCAAGTGTTACGTCAGACTCAGAAATAGGACCAACGCCTGAACTGATGACTCTGACTTTTACTTCATCAGTAGACAACTCGTTTAGGGCAGCTAGTAGTGCTTCAAGTGAACCACGTACGTCTGTTTTCAATACAATGTTCAAGAATGACACATCGCCTTGACCCATCTGATCGAACATGCTCTCTAGACGCATGGCGTTCTGACGTTCCAGTTGACGCTCACGCTCACGGTTGGTTCTAAAGTCCGCAACTTCGCGGGCTTTTTTCTCATCCGTTACAACTAGGAACTCACTACCAGCAGCAGGTGTTTCAGGCAAGCCCAAAATCTCTACAGGGATAGACGGACCAGCCGACTTGATACGTTGACCATGCTCGTCAGTTAGTGCACGAACTTTACCATAATGCTCACCAGCTAGAACCAAGTCGCCTTGCTTCAATGTGCCTTTCTTAACTAGGACACTAACAACAGGACCACGACCCTTTTCAAGTCTTGATTCAATGACCACGCCTTGTGCAGCACCGTCTAGTGGCGCTTCTAGCTCCATTAGCTCAGCTTGTAAGCTAATAAATTCTAGTAAATCGTCAATACCTTCACCAGTTTTGGCAGAGATACGTGCCATCGGTGTGTCACCGCCCCACTCTTCTGAGATGACTTCTTTTGTTGTCAATTCATTCAGAACACGGTCAGGATCAGCGCCTGGCTTATCCATTTTATTAATAGCGACAATAATCGGCGTACCAGCAGCACGTGCATGATCAATCGCTTCTGCCGTTTGTGGCATCATGCCATCATCAGCTGCGACGACAAGTACAACAATATCAGTCGCCTGAGCACCGCGTGAACGCATCGCACTAAAGGCCGCGTGACCCGGGGTGTCAAGGAAAGTAATAACACCGCGCTCGGTTTTTACGTGGTAAGCACCGATATGCTGAGTAATACCGCCCGCTTCACCATTCGCAACTTTCGTTTCACGAATTTTATCAAGCAGTGATGTCTTACCATGATCGACGTGACCCATGATCGTCACTACTGGTGGGCGTGTTTGAACGTTACTGCTACGCTCGTCAACGGCGTCTTGTAGATCGTCTTCCACTTTAGTGTCACTGACTGGTACTGGGTTATGACCCATCTCTTCAACCAGTAAACTAGCAGTTGCTTGATCAATCGTGTCTGATTCACGAGCCATTTCGCCCATTTTCATGAGCAATTTGGTTACTTCGCGAGCTTTAACCGCCATACGCTGAGCAAGATCAGCAACTGAAATTTGCTCACTAATCTCAACATCATAGACGATTTTTTCGACAGGTTTTTCAAACTTATGCTGTGATGCTTGTGTTGAACGCAAACCATTTTTACGGTTTTTGATCTCACGCTCATCTTGATTCTTACGACGACGACCGCGAGTACCAGTGCTATTTGCACCACGTTTGATTTCGCGACGCTCTTTTTCAAATGATTCTTCTAACGCATCACCGACCAGACCTTCAGCCAATGGTTCATCTTTACGTACTTCAGTAACAGGCTCACGGTCAGTATATTTACCAGCCATTTTACGCATTTGCTCAAGTGTACGCTTTTGCGCTTCTTCAGCCTGAGTACGGCGAGTCTCTAATTCGATTTCACGCAGACGCGCTTCTTCTTTCTCACGCGTTTCGCGAGCTTTACGCTCAGCAGCGGTTTCCACTTTAGGCTTCGTAGCAGCAACTTTTTTCTTTGGCTGCTCTTTAGGCTTAACTTCAACAGTGGCTTTGCTCGCTTTACCGCCTTTTTTAACGACAACTGAGGTAGAGATATCATCGTTTTTGTCGTCTGATTTTTTGCTAGAGCCTAGACTTGCACGCATCGCTGCTAAAGTTGCTGCTTGACGCTCTTCCGCTTTTTTCTTAGTAGCGGCACGTTCTTCGGCTTCTTTGGCGGCACGTTCTTGAGACTCAATGAGAGCCTGCTCGCGCGCTGCTAGTTCTTCAGCCATTTTTTCTGGATCAGGCTTTTCGAATACTTTCTTTTTACGCACTTCAACATTGACGCTCTTAGATTTGCCTGAAGAGCCAGTCACACGCGCGGTACTAGTGGTCTTAGACTTCAGACTAATACGACGCTTTTCTTGTTGACCATGACTTTGTTTTAAATACGTCACCAGCTTTTCTTGCTCAAGCTCGGTGACTAAGTCATCCTCTGCGCGAGCAGGCAGGCCAGCATCTACTAATTGCTGCTTTACAGCACTTGTAGTTTTGCCTACCATTTCTGCCAGTTCTTTGACGGTCTTATCTGCCATTTATTATCACCTACTGTCTATTATTTGCTATATGTTCAATTCAGTTGTTGGCTACAAATGATTGGGTTAAGGCTGATACTTATAAATAGATATCAGCACTTTATTCTCAATAGCATATCACCAAAAGACAGCGATATGCAGTTACCGCTTATTCATCGAACCAAGATTCCCGAGCTTTCATGATGAGTTTTCCTGCAGTTTCAGAGTCTAATCCTTCGATATCTTCTAGATCGAAGACGGCTTGTTCTGCCAAATCATCAACGGTAATAATGTCTTTTTGTGCCATTTTGTAGGCCCAGCTGACTGTCATACCTTCAAGCTCTTGGAGCTCTTGACTTGGCTCTTTCATGTTCTGTTGTTTGACCAGCTCGTCAGCGATGACGACGTCTTTAGCACGTTCTTGAATCATATCGATTGCTTCATCATCTAAGCCTTCGATGTCATAGAAGGTCTCAACGGGTACGTAGGCAACTTCTTCGATACTAGTAAAACCAATATCAACCAATGCCTGTGCTAAGTCTTGATCAACTTCTAAGCGCTCATAAAATAATTCGATAAATGCCTTTGATTCGTTTTCTTGACGCTGTTTGTACTCTTCTTCAAGCATCATATTTAGCTTATAACCAGTCAACTCAGAAGCTAAACGTACGTTTTGACCTTGAGAGCCAATAGCACGCGCCAACTGATCATTGGTGCTAAAGATAATATCTGCTGTTTGAGTGTCTTCATCTAAGATGATGCTGCTGACATCAGCTGGCTCTAAAGAGCTGATGATGAACTGAGCAGGATCATCTGACCATACCACGACATCGATACGCTCACCGTCTAGCTCTTGCTGTACTGCTTGGATACGTGTACCACGCATACCAATACAAGCACCAACTGGATCAATACGATGATCGTTGGTCTTCACGGCTATTTTAGCACGGGTGCCAGGCAAGCGAGCGACGTTACGAATTTCAATAATTTGCTCTGCGATCTCTGGTACTTCTTTTTGCATCAATGCTGATAGCATTTCAGGATGCGTGCGAGATAACAATAACTGTGCACCGCGGTTTTCACGGTTTACATGATATAAGATAGCGTTGATACGCGATTTTGCACGTAGCTGTTCACGTGGCAACATCTGATCGCGTGACAAGTAACCTTCAGCATTGTCGCCCAAGTCAATAATATAGCCATCACGTGTCTGTTTCTTGACTTCGCCATACATCATTTCACCAACACGTGGCTCGAAAGCGTCTGCAACAAGTGCACGTTCAGCTTCACGGATTTTTTGGATGATGACCTGTTTTGCTTGAGTAGCCGCAATACGACCAAATTCAATCGATTCGATTTGCTCTTCTTTGATATCACCAATTGACCATTCTTCTTGATCAAGATCTGTGATAGCAAGCTGACAAGCAGGCATTTCATGATCTTCGTCTGCAACTACGGTCCAGTAACGATAAGTATCATAATCGCCAGTTGCGCGGTCAATGGCTACTCGCACAGCCACTTCTGGCTGCTCGGTATATACTTTTTTCTTGGTAGATACCACCAAAGCGTCTTCTATGGCTTCAAAGATATCTTCAGGATTTAAGCCCTTTTCATTACTGACAGTTTCTACTACCGTTAAGATTTCACGACTCATGCTATACCTGTCCTATCATTTTTTAATTGACTTAAATTTTATAATTTGGGTGTCGCTATTATATAGTTACTATAAGCCACATAAGCTACTTGAAGATAACACTGCTAATCTATGAGCAGCTACCTAATAATAAGTATTTAGGCATCTTCGTAAACTAAGTTGGCTTTATCAATATTACTTAATGCAATCTCAAACTGCTCACCATCGCTTGACGTCAGTTTCAAAGCTTTATCATCAATACTATCTAATGTACCTGTTGCTTTGCGACGTTTTTGATCGCCTGTGCCGATAGCTTGAATCAAACGTAAGCTTACTGTTTGGCCAACATAGGCGTGCATCTGCTCATCTGAGAAAAATGCACGATCAAAACCAGGTGAAGACACTTCTAAGATATATTCACCAGCGATAGGATCATGAACTTCTAAGATACCGCTTACTTGATGATTCACTGCGGCACAGTCTTCGATAGTAACGTGCTTATCTTGGGCTTGCTCTTCTGGCAATGCCTCAATATAAATACGCAATAAAGAGCGACGGCCTTGTGGCGCAAATTCTATACCCCATAGCGACACATCGCAAGCGGCCACAGCAGGGGCAATAATATTAGTCAGTTCTGCAACTTTAGTCGAAAGCTTCATAATCTCTTTGTATTTTCCTATTCGCTTATCTATCGTACTTAGTAAACCGTATCAAAGCTTTGCTCTTTTCGTACTTATATATAGTAAGAATTACGGTCATTATATAATGGTAAACCACAAACATATAACAGGTGTTGTGCGTTTATATAGGGACGAGCCTAAAAAACATCAAGCTCAGCCAAACAATGCTTTTATTAGTTATAAAGCACTACTATCGATAAAAGCGTGAGGAATAAAAGATAGTGTTGCTTAAGGAGCATCGTGCCAGTGGCGGCCGATGATGACCAGTGACGAGTAATATCGTACTCTATAGACCTAGAGCTTAGCATAAGTAGGATAGATACCGCGATAACACTGACCTTCAGATACAAAAAAACCCACAAACATTATGGTGGGTTAATCGGTACTGACAAATTTAGTGTACAAAACATCAGTATAAAAAGTGGTAGCGGGGGCTGGATTTGAACCAACGACCTTCGGGTTATGAGCCCGACGAGCTACCAGACTGCTCCACCCCGCATCAATCTAGAACGCATATTATAGGGAGATAATATAGAAGTGTCAACACTTTATTTAAAAAATAATAAATTAAGTGGTTACTACTAAAAATCCAACCTGACGCTATGCTGCGTCTGTGAAACTTGGTGCGATTGGGGGGACTTGAACCCCCACAGCTTTCGCCACCACCCCCTCAAGATGGCGTGTCTACCATTCCACCACAATCGCATTTTACTACCCTGCTCTCTAACTTCCTATCTACTATATATAATGCGTAAGGTAGGCATTAATAGATAAGGACTTGCGAAAACAGAAAAGTATTGTAAATGTAACCTACCAAAATAGCAAGCGCTGACTACTCAAAAGCCACTTATTCAGGATTTTGTGTCAATGGACGCGGCGTTTGCGGTGCTGATACTGGCGCATCTAAACGAAACTGATCTTCTGCTTGCTTACGCGCATGCACCGCCAACGTCATACTGGTAATAAAAAATATGACCGTCAATACTGCAGTCGCACGCGTCAAAAAGTTGGCGGTTCCCGCTGCACCAAATACCGTACCTGATGAGCCGGCACCAAAAGAAGCCCCAGCATCTGCCCCTTTACCATGCTGTATCAAAATCAAGCCGATCATGGCAATGGCCACGATAATATGCAGGGCTAATATAAACGTAAACATGGTGGCCTCTTTTGCCGCGTAATGACGACTGATAACGGAAAATAAAACGTAAAGTTAATAAAAATAATGACTAGCATCTCATGATGCCAAATCGATTATATAAATAAGGCGCATTGTACACGATTGCAAGGGCACTGTTAAACCTACTTTTACTAACTGATAAAACCATACTGTCTATCAGCTATGATACTGATATCTGAGCATTATTTATTCGATTAAGCATTCGCTTGACTAAAAGCATCAGCGATCGCTAAGAAGCTATCTGCTTTCAATGAGGCGCCGCCAACCAAAGCACCATCAATCATAGCGTCAGCAGCAAAGCTATCGGCATTACCAGCATTAACGCTACCGCCATACAGTACGGTAATAGCACCTGCTATGTCAGCAAATCCCGCAACGGTTTGCTTGATATGCTGATGAGTCTTACTCACTTCTGCCACAGTCGGCACTTTACCAGTACCAATTGCCCAGACAGGTTCGTAAGCGACGAGTAGCTTTTCAGATAACGATGCTGCTAAATCTGGCTGCTGAACAAGCATATCTTTAATCACTGAGAGTTGTTCATTGATAACATCAAGTGTTTGATCATTATCATACTGTTCTTGCGTTTCGCCGATACAGAACACCACACCAAGATTCTGAGAAAACGCATGAGACAGTTTATTTATTAGACAGTCATGAGATTCTTTATGATACTGACGACGCTCAGAGTGACCAAGTATCGTCCAAGTGGTTCCTGTATCTGCGACTTGCTGCGCTGAGCAGTCTCCCGTATAAGCGCCTGTGCTTGCACTATGAGCGCTCACGTCTTGAGCAGCGCTGACTATTGAACTATTTGCTAAGCGTGCACTGACTGCAGCCAAATGAATATAGCTTGGTGCTACCATCAATTTGCATTGACTACTAGAGGTTGGCGTTTTAGCTTGATTTTTAGCATCAACCTTAGTCAGCAGGTCATCTAACAGCGCATCAACATCATGGCTAGTTGCTGGATTCTGTTTCCAATTACCGATCACCCAAGCTTGCATACTTATTTACCTTGTCTCATGTATTCACGCCAATTCGGCTCATATGCGCGCCAGTATAACAAATAATTCGTAAGTGCTATAGTAGTGTGCCGCCAGAAGCAGCAGCGCTTTTCAATACCTATGTTCAAAAATGACAGCTAAAAGCAGAGATTTTGATGTATTGATTGTTTAATCATTTGTAGAAAGCCTTTAAACTAAAATCAAGCAAAGTCGTATATTGTATTTAACAGAAATTAAAAATTATTAAACGCTTTCTAAGTTATTACGAAAGAAGTAAAAATAACTTGCTGAATCAAAGTACGTATCGATTACCGCAAATATATTAAAACATATATAGTAGTCTGTATTCTAAAGCGGTGTACAAATCCTTTATCAAAGAGAGGTCATAATGTCTATTACAACCAGTAAATATGGTGGTCTGGCGCAGCAGCTCATCAGTGATGGTGTCGTTAGCGAAGCAAATATGAAAACGGCACAGATTGAGTCGCAGCAGCAGCAAATAGGATTGGTGCCGTACCTTGTAGACAATAAACTGGCTGATTCTTATCACCTTGCCCAAATGTTATCACAAGCCTTTGGCGATCCCTTATTCGATCTCGATGCACTCAGCACTGATGTCATTCCAAAGGACTTAGTCGATGAAAAAATCGTCCGTAAGTTTAATGCATTGCCACTATTTAAGCGCGGTCAACGCTTATTTGTAGCGCTAAGTGATCCAACTCGTGTTGATGCTATTGATGCCATTGCCTTTAATTCTCGCTTGTCTATTGAAACGATTGTTGTTGAAGAAAACAAGCTAAAAAAGCGTATCGAAAGTGTTTATGCTGAAACGATGCAGAGCTTTGATAGCTTCTCCGACAGTGACTTAAATGTTGGTTTTGAAGATGGTGATGAAGGTAACGATGACGGTGAAACGAAGCTTAGCGATGGGGTCGATGAGGCACCTGTTGTAAAATTCGTCAATAAAATGCTGGTCGATGCCATTCGCATGGGTGCTTCTGATTTACATTTTGAACCTTACGAAAAATCTTTCCGAGTACGTTTTCGTGTTGATGGCGTGATGGAAAAGATAGCCAATCCGCCAGTCCAACTGGCCAACAAAATCGCAGCTCGCTTAAAAGTTATGTCACAGATGGACATCTCAGAGCGCCGAGTACCGCAAGATGGACGTATCAAGCTCAAAATCTCTAAAACTAAAGCCATTGACTTCCGTGTGAACTCGTTACCAACTTTGTTCGGTGAAAAAATTGTTTTGCGTATTCTAGATCCTTCATCAGCCATGCTTGGTATTGATGCGTTAGGGTATGAACCTGATCAGCAGGAGATGTTTTTAGAAGCGCTGCATAAACCGCAAGGTATGCTGCTGATTACTGGTCCCACTGGTTCTGGTAAGACAGTCTCTCTTTATACGGGTATCAATATTTTAAACACTGGTGCCACCAACATCTCAACCGCCGAAGACCCTGTGGAGATTAACCTTGAGGGTATTAATCAGGTCAATGTCAACGCTAAGGTCGGCCTAACCTTTGCTAATGCGCTCAAGTCTTTTTTGCGTCAAGATCCTGACATTGTCATGGTTGGTGAGATTCGTGACTTGGAGACTGCCGAGATCGCTATTAAAGCGGCACAAACAGGACACATGGTACTCTCGACCCTACATACCAACTCAGCACCCGAGACGTTGACGCGTTTGCGTAATATGGGTGTGGCTTCTTTTAACATTGCAACGTCAGTCAACTTAGTCATTGCGCAACGTTTGGCAAGACGACTATGCAAAAACTGTAAGAAACCGATCAATATTCCACGGCAGAGCCTACTAGAGATCGGCTTTACTGATACAGACTTGGACAATTCAGACAATGTGATTTATGAGCCAGTAGGATGCAATGAGTGCCGTGAAGGTTACAAAGGTCGTGTGGGTATCTATGAGGTGATGAAGGTCAGCCCCGACATCTCACGTATCATTATGGAAGATGGCAATGCCATAGATATTAAAGATGCAGCGCTCAAAAACGGTTTTCGAGATCTGCGCCGTTCTGGGGTTTTAAAAGTTCTACAAGGTGTCACCAGTATTCAAGAAATGATGCGTGTTACTTCTGAATAAACCGCATAAATATTAAGCCGTATATGAAACTATTTATCTTCTAGTATTTTGCTTTCTGAAGACTTCAAAATTAGAAATATTATCTAATAGATATATCTAAAAAATAAAACAGATAGGCACTGGTTTTTTGCGCTAAAATAAAGTATACCAGCCAATGATTTTGTCTGGTATCCTGATTTATGTTTGCAATATCTATATTAGACAATTTCGAGGGTAGTAATATGGCAAAAGCTAAGACTGACATGCTGTTGGACTTTGTCTATGATGGCGTGAACCGACGCGGGCAAAAGGTTAAAGGTGAAACCACTAGTCGTAGCTTAGAGTTAGCCAAAGCAACTTTGCGCAAGCAAGGGATCACGGTTAAAGGTATTAAAAAGAAACCAAAACCGCTCTATACCTTCAAAAAATCAATTAAAGCCATTGATATTGCGATTTTTTCTCGGCAGTTGGCAACAATGATGAAAGCAGGTGTGCCGCTGACTCAGTCCTTTGAAATTGTGGCTGATTCCCTTGATAATCCGAGTATGAAAGACTTAGTGCTACAAATTAAAGCTGATATCGAAGCAGGTGGTACCTTTGCTTCCGCCCTACGTAAACACCCTCGTTACTTTGATGATCTATTCTGCTCACTTGTCGAATCTGGCGAACAATCAGGTGCGCTAGAGACCATGCTTGAGCGCGTAGCGACTTATAAAGAAAAAAGCGAGCTATTAAAAGCAAAGATTAAAAAAGCAATGAAATATCCCATTGCTGTTATTGTGGTGGCTATTATCGTTACTATGATTCTATTAATAAAAGTAGTACCTGTCTTCTCAGGTCTATTTGAATCCTTTGGCGCAGAGCTGCCCGCATTTACCCAGATGGTGGTTGGTATGTCTGAATGGATGCAGTCATGGTGGTTTATTTTAGTTATCATTATTGGTGGCTCTATTATCGGATTTTCAGAAGCCAAAAAACGCTCCAAAAAATTCCGTGATTTTTTAGACCGTGCTGTACTAAAAGCACCGATATTTGGCAATATCGCTTACCAGGCTGTTATTGCTCGTTTCGCTCGTACTTTATCTACAACATTTGCCGCTGGTGTGCCTCTCATTGAAGCACTAGACTCTACTGCTGGTGCGACCAACAATGTCGTGTTTTATAACGCCACTCAGCAAATTAAAAACGACGTCTCTACTGGTCAGCAATTACAATTTTCAATACGCTCAACCAACTTATTCCCAAGTCTGGCTATTCAAATGGTGGGTATCGGTGAAGAATCTGGTAGCTTGGAAGAAATGTTAGATAAAGTCGCTGTCTACTACGAAAACGAGGTCGACAACGCCGTCGATGGTTTAACCAGCTTGATGGAACCACTCATTATGGCTGTACTGGGCGTATTGGTCGGTGGTTTGGTCATTGCGATGTACTTACCAATCTTCCAAATGGGCTCAGTCGTAGGATAATGATTTAATGCAATTTATAACGTTACTACAAGAAAATATAACTTTAGCCTTGGTCGTATTTGGTTTATTAGGTCTTTGTATTGGTAGTTTTTTAAATGTCGTGATTCATCGTATCCCGCTTATGATGATTTCTGGTTGGCGACAAGAATGTAGCCAATTTATGATTGAACAGGCAGATATGCCACGCGAGCATACGCTACCCATAGCGAATATCGTAGCTGCTGACCAACCCATTACTTTGAGTCGACCTGCCTCACGCTGCCCCCATTGCGCTCATAAGATTACATGGTATGAAAACATACCCTTAATCAGCTGGCTGGTATTAAGAGGGCGCTGCTCAAACTGCAAAGCTGCGATTGGTCTGCGTTATCCTGTAGTTGAGTTAGTAACCGCCTTACTATCGGTGCTCGTGATCTACAAGTTCGGCGTCAATGCAACTGGATTGTCAGCGCTCGTTTTAGTGTGGACACTAGTGGCTCTAACAGGCATTGATTTTGATACGCAGCTACTACCCGATCGCCTGACCTTTCCATTAGCAGGTCTAGGATTGGCGGTCAACTCACAAAGCTGGTTTGTCTCGCCAACGCAGTCGATATGGGGATTGCTCTTTGGATTTTTATCACTATGGATCGTCGTCAAAGTATTCTACTTAATCACTAAGAAACATGGGATGGGACAAGGTGATTTTAAATTACTAGCAGTATTAGGTGCTTGGCTCGGCCCCATGATGTTGCCATTAATTATTTTATTATCATCCTTGCTTGGGTCGATAGTCGGGATAATCTTGATGAAAAAACAAGGTGAGAGTAGGCCTTTTGCCTTTGGCCCTTACATTGCTATCGCGGGCATTGTTGCTTTGTTATACGGCTCAGATATCGTCAGCTGGTATCTTGGTATGTATACTTACTAAGTCTTGATAGTAAGTTTTCTACCCTAATCTATAAGCACAATTATTGATAAGCAATTTCTTTACTAGTCACTGCTTTTACTACCTCTGTCAAATAAGCCATCATTATGTCAAATAAAGTCGCACAATCTTATTCGCGTCAACCACAAAGTCTACAGACAAAAAACAAGACGCTCGTCGTTGGTTTAACAGGCGGGATCGGTAGTGGCAAATCCGCTGCTAGTGCTTGGTTTGCTGAGCAAGGAATCGATATTATCGATGCCGATGTGATCGCTCATGAGATCGTTACTAAAGGCAGCGACACTCTACGCAAAATCCAAAAAAGATTCGGTGATTGGGTATTGAATGGTGATGGGTCAATGGATAGAGCCGCTGTACGCTCGCATGTATTTGCAAACCCTGAAGCGCTTATTGAGCTTGAGGCGATCACGCATCCAGCGATACGTGAGACAGCCAAAGCACAGTTAGAGTCTAGTACCTCATCTTATGTGGTATTGTCCGCACCTCTACTCATCGAGGGGGCTGAAGCGGGCCTTGCCAATTTGTGTCAACGTATCCTTGTGATGGATGCCACCGAAGACACGCAACTTGCGCGTGCCAGTCAGCGTGATGATCAAAGCATACAGAAAATCAAAGCCATTATGACCAACCAGCTCAGTCGTGAAGAGCGCAATCGTTACGCAGACGATGTCATACTCAACGAGAGCGACCTTGCCTCTCTATACTTACAGCTAGAACCCTTACACCAAGAGTACCTTACGCTTGCCCAGCAGCTAAAGTTCGCTGGCGATTAACCTCATATAGAGCCATACCAGTAGCGACGCTTACGTTTAAGCTTTGTAGATTACCATGCTCGTTTCCTGACATGGGAATATAGACCAGTTCATCGCAGCTCTCCATTGTCAGGCGGCGCATCCCCTCTCCTTCTGACCCCATGATGATGGCAGTTTTACCAGTCAGATCAGCGGCGTGTATAGGCTTCGCATCGGCATTGAGCGCCGTACCAAACACAAATACTCCTGCGTTTTTGATTTGCGAAAGTGTACGTGCCAAATTGGTGACACTAATAATTGGCATCATTTCTGCGGCACCAACCGATACTTTAGCAACTGTGGGCGTCAGGCTTGCTGCATGGTGCTTTGGACAAACCACAGCATCCACACCCATAGCCACTGCGGTACGTAGGCAAGCGCCAAAGTTATGTGCATCTGTGATTTGATCTAGCACTAACAATAAGCACTGTTCGCGACCAATAATGGTATCAAGCAGAGCTTCATCAGCAAAACCTAGCGGACGCGCATTGAGTACCACGCCTTGATGCTGCGGGCTACCACATAGCTGTGTCAGCTTATCTTTTTGGGTCGGCTGGATACTGATACCATTAGCTTCCGCCTCAGCCATAATGGCTTGTACATGGCTGTCACTCTCGCGTCCCTGTTGCACAAACAAGCTAAGACCATCCAAAGGACGATGTTTAAGTAACGCATCAATGGCATGAATGCCGTAAAAATAAATGGGTTTTGCCATAACAGGCCTATTAAATATCAGGTGGATATCGCGCTAAGCGATGGAATAAGAAGAATGTCATTGGCATTGAGTACTGCAACTCGTTGGCAATGAAGGAGCGACTGAGTCAGCACTAAAAACGGAAATAAACAATACCAGTCTGATATTGTTTATTGTTTGGTCATTAATATTTGATGGCGTTAGCTGTTCACTGATGATACTAGCTTAACCGCACCCAATGTTAACTTAATCGCATTGTTGATAATATCAACCTTCTAAATGGCAGACATACTGGACGATTTCTTCGGTACGTAGATTGAAACCGCTATTGCCCTCGACGACAAACGATTGACCAGCACGGTAGTAGCTGAACTCGTCATCACCATTAATTTTCACTTCACACTCGCCGCCGGTGATTTCAATACGCTCGGATGTATTGGTGCTAAAGTGATAATGCTCAACCAAGTTATCACAAGGTAAGATCACGCCCAAGGTTTTGTGACGACCGTCTTCAAACATAATGGTATGGCTGGAACAGCGACCATCATAAGATACTGTCGCTTGGGCATTAACTGTTACGTTAGTAAATTGCGCCGCTGTCATAGTGGCTTCCTTATCAAATAATTATGGTAAAACTAAAAAATAAGTAACTGGTTACCGCTAGAGCTGCATCATCGACACACCTCTCTGCACTAAGTACGGTATCCTTCTCTACTAGATATCTGCGTGCTAAGAGTAGCCACAGGTTCTATGAAAACGCTTTGGAATAATGATTGATTGGCATACTCTTCTCACTATACGCCTGTAATTTTACAAAATCATGACTCGTTGTCATGCACCGTATTTCATCAATATAACAAGAAGAGTTTATCACTATGTGAGATTATGCTACCACATTATCTCTATGAAGTTTGTTAAAGCGACTAGGAAAATACTGTTTAATGCTGAGTTCAAATTGACTTATTTATCTGCTTTTGTGCCATTAACGCATCATTATACTGGGTCTATTTTTATGAATTTTGTCCAAAATCGCGCTTAGTATATAGACATGATTTTGCTATAATCGGTCCTCTTAATGATTGATATTACAGCGATTACTTATTGCCAGTTTTTGATAATTTTGGGGTAATCTTCCAACCACAAATTCGATTATACACTCCCTTAACGTTTGTATTTAAGCACATTTAGCACCATACTGTTTGACTACAATATTTATCTATTTAGTGTCGTTAAATGGATAAATTCATTTCTTTATTTACCTTATTTTATAGATGGCTTCTTGAGATTTATACGAAGTTCATTGTCTGTCATGAGAGGCGTTGATGCTAGTATCATTAACTTTACATCAGTTTGCGTTGATCGCTCAGCATGAGCTGAGTGTCGCTGAAGGCTTCAATGTCATCACTGGTGAAACAGGGGCTGGCAAGTCGTTATTGCTGGATGCACTATCCTTGTGTGTCGGTGCACGCGCAGACAGCGCGATGGTCAGACATGGCGCAGACAATGCAGACATTTATGCTCAGTTTGATGTAGACAACAACAGCGTCATTGCCGAATGGTTTGCCAAAAATGATCGGGCGCTAGACGAGCCTGAAGTACTTATTCGGCGGCAACTGAGCAACACTGGTCGCTCAAAAGCATGGTTGAATGGTTCGCCCGCCAGTTTGGCTGAGCTAAAAAGCTTGGGCGCATTACTGGTCAATATTCATAGCCAACATGCTCAGCAAGCCTTACTTAAGCCGCAGTTTGTGGTGAATTGGCTCGATGAGATGGCACAAATAACGCCACTCGCGCGTCAGACAGCCAGTAGCTATCAGCAGTATCAGCAGCTAAAGCGTCGCGCTGATGATATTGCTAGCCGCGAGGCTCAGCGTCAAGACCGTATTCAACTTTTACAAAGCCAACTGGCAGACATCACCCCTCTATTGGCTGTGGACTATGCAGAAGTTGAATCTGAGCACGAGGAGCTCTCTAATATTGAAGCCTTAATGCAAGAGGCCAGCCATGGCTTGCATCTGCTCGACAATGATACCGATGAGCCAGATGTGATGACCTTGCTCGGGCAAGCAATCAAGCTTTGCGATCATCAAGTTGGTGTCAGCCAAACCTTTGAGCAAGCCTCTGAGCAGCTGCATTTGGCGCAGCAACAAATCACCGAAGTAACGGCGCTACTATCAGATTATGCCGAGCAGCAGTTACCTGACCCTGAGCGCTTACAAGCACTAGACAATCTCATCAGTTTGGGTCATCGCTTATCACGTAAGCACAACTTGCCAGCGAGCGATTTGATTGATGAAGCAAAAGCTTGGCAGGAGCAATTAGAGCAGTTAGAAAACGAGCCGAGCAGTGATGCGATGGCCGCGCAAATTGAGCAAGCTTGGCAGGATTATCTAGCACTGGCCACACAGCTAAATAAAGAGCGTACAAAGGCGGCACCAACCATTAGCAAACAGCTTATTGAGCAACTACAACCGCTTGCCTTACCTAATGCGCGCTGCGAGTTTGTTTTTACCAAAAAGACAGAACCTAGCCAGTACAATGCACACGGTTGCTACGATATTGATTTATTGTTCAGTGCCAATGTCGGTATGCCCATGCAGCCACTGCATAAAATCGCCTCAGGTGGTGAGCTGTCGCGAATGGCGCTGGTCATGCAAGTCTTGCAGGCAACTAACGCTGATAACAATGCCGCCAAACCTATGCTGGTATTCGATGAAGTCGATGTCGGTATCAGTGGCGGTACGGCGCAGGTGGTCGGCGAGCTACTACGCGCGCTTGGGCAAACGCAGCAACTGCTCGCCATTACTCACCAAGCACAAGTCGCGGCGCAAGCGCACCAGCACATCTTGGTACAAAAGCACCATCAAGAACAGACTGAAAGTGAGCTGATCATCCTGACCGACAGCGCGCAGGTAGATGAGCTGGCGCGTATGTCTGGTGGCGTTACGATCACTGACGTGACTCGCGATCATGCTCGTAGCTTGCTGTCTGATGTCAAATAACACATTAACTGTCGTTAAATCATCCAGCACTATTCATCAAAAAAAGTACTTGCTAAATCTTTGTGACTATCAATAGCAGTTGGCGTGAATCTTGCTTTTCTATTGGTTATCACCATATAGTGGTCTCTCACCCTTATTATTCGGTTGCGTTTGTTTCTATGTCTAAAACCAATTTGACCCATCATTTCTTAATTGCGGCACCAGAGCTGTCAGACCCAAGGTTTGAACAGGCACTCATTTATATTTGTCGCCATGATAATCACGGTGCACTAGGTCTAATGGTCAATCGTCCGTTAGAACAGGCGCGAGTGGGTAAACTGCTAGAAGATTTGGATATTGAGGTGACCGATCCGCAAGTGATGGAAGATGTGGCTTTAGAAGGTGGCCCTATGTATCCTGAGGTAGGCTTTGTGCTGCATACAGGTCAGCCTGAATGGGCGTCTTCTTTTGCGATTTCAGAGAATGTCTGTATCACCACCAGCCAAGATATTCTAAAGCGTATCGCGGCAGGTCAAGGCGTCGGTCACTATCAACTGTGCTTGGGTCATGCCAGCTGGGGCAAAAAACAGTTAGACCAAGAACTGGGTAATGGTGATTGGCTCGTTTGCCCTGCCGATCTGACTTTATTGTTTGATACGCCGTTCGAAGAGCGCTGGCAAATCGCCGCTGACAAAATCGGCGTCAATTTTGACTATCTTAGCAGTGACATCGGTCATGCTTAATAGCACATGTTCTATGAATTGCGCTCTATGAATACAGATAAAAAAATAAAGGATAGCCGTCACTATGGTGGATAGTACTTTTATGGTGGATAGCACAGAAGCTACAGATCATGATCTTGATATAAATGACATTGACAGTAATGAGTCTAACATCAATGGTCTTAGCGACTCTGAGCCAGAAATAAAGCCGCATCTTATTTTGGCGCTAGATTATGGCGTCAAAAAAATGGGCATGGCGCTCGGTAATAGTCTTACTCAAACTGCACGCGCTTTTGATATCTTGGCGATGAATAATGGTCAGCCCGACTGGGACAACCTCATCGGTATTATAAAAGTCTGGGGCGTGGCACAAGTCGTGGTCGGCCTGCCACTTAATATGGATGGTAGCAGCTCCATGCTCTCAAAACGCGCACATAAATTCGCGCGGCGTCTGGCTCATAGAGTTATGGAGCAGCACTTGCCAGTGACCGTATCATTATGTGATGAGCGTTTAACCTCTATCGAAGCAAGAGAAATCGCATGGAATAACGGCTGGATTAAGCATGCACGTGATCCGATTGATGATATCTCTGCTTGTATCCTGATGTCGACCTACTTTGCGGATCCAAATAGTAGTATCGCTATTGATGCGGTCAAAGCAGACTAATTAGGCAAAATAGATAAAAGACACTTTTGTTTCTGTCGCACCATTTTGCTACATCGTACCTATTCACAGATAAATGACTGATTACTATGACCACTGCCCTAGACCAAGACTTGCACACTAAGTCGCAACATGGTTTTGCTCCGCTTGCTATTGCTCGTATTAGAGGCGCGCAGCGTGCAAATCAGATAGCGATCTATCTCATTTATGCGGCCATTTTGGCCTTTATAGTCTTTGGCACCATTGCCAGTATCAAGATGTTCCATGACAATCAACTGCTGTATCAACTGTTTTACAACCTGCCCTACGCCTTGGTTGCGTTGACCATTCCCATTACGCTTTATGATGCGTTTGTGGTTTATCGTTATCGCTTAAACCAACCCTCGATGATTGCCATGAGTATTGGCGTATCGACTATCATATTGATCGGTGGCTTATTATTTGCTGATACGGCATGGTTAGGGCTGTCCTGTTGGCTTGGTGTGGCATTTTTATTCAAGGTCAGTTTCAAGCGCTTTTTCAACTTCTTAGACGTGGCAAATACTGACGAAGAGACAGCAGCCATAGACAATCTAGACAGTACACCCCAGTAAGCGATTAAACAAACGATCCATTCTTACACCCATTTATTTAGCTTTACGATAACAACTATGACTACTTCTATACCAGATACGACTATCGACCATCACTTAGATACGCAAGGCCTGATCTGCCCTGAACCTGTCATGATGCTGCACCGAGTCATCCGCAAAGCAGATAGCGGTGAGGTGATTGAGATACTGGCCACTGATCCTGCTACCACGCGCGACATTCCAAATTTTTGTCGTCATCTGGGTCATGAGCTAATCGGTCAAGAGACACTGGCTGAAAATATCAACCTAGATGCTGACCCCGATGAAATCACTGTTGATGGCGATGACACCGCACCTACGAACGTGACGCTGTATCGTTATGTGGTGAAGAAAAAAAGTGCTTAACCTATATCTGAGCGTCCTATGAGCCGTGACCGCGCCGTACAGCAAAGGCAACCCAAAGCGCTGGCAGTCGATGATGAGCCGTCTTATATGACGGAGTTTCGTCAAGCGATGCTGGCGCGTGGTCTAGCAACGCGTACGCGTAATGCATATGTCCGCGACTTGCGTTCTTGCGAGTTGACCAACCCAATCGCCCTGACCCGCTGGCAGCCTGATGATGTGCTGCATTGTCTCTCAATACTCGCTCAAGATAACAAAACACCGCGCACGCAAGCGCGTATGCTCTCAAGCCTGCGTCAGTTCTACTTGTGGATGATAGCGAGTAACCTACGCGAGGATAATCCCTGCGAGCGTATCAAAAGCCCAAAGCTCGGACGCCCTTTACCAAAAGATTTGGCCGAGGCTGATGTCGATAATCTCCTTGCCGCACCTGATACCAGCACCGCACTTGGACTGCGTGATAAAGCCATGCTAGAAGTGCTCTATGCCTGCGGTTTGCGCGTCAGTGAGCTGATTAATCTGTCACTTGAGCAAGTCAATCTAAACTCTGGCTGGCTACAAATCACAGGTAAAGGCAATAAAACCCGACTGGTGCCACTCGGTGAATACGCCAGCGATGCGCTAGAAGATTATTTGTCGCATGGGCGTGGCGATTTGATTGCTCATCTAAAATCTGGCAATTGCCAAGCAGTGTTTTTGACCGCGCAAGGTGGTTATATGACGCGGCAAAACTTTTGGTATTTGCTCAAAAAATACGCCAAAGTGGCTAGTATCGATAAGGAACTATCACCGCATACCTTACGTCACGCCTTTGCCACTCATTTGCTTAATCATGGTGCAGATTTGCGAAGTGTGCAATTATTGCTTGGGCACAGTGATTTGTCTACCACACAGATTTATACCCATGTAGCAACGGCAAGATTGCAGCAGTTACATGCAGCGCATCATCCACGTGGATAGCCTTTTGGGTAGCTTGGTGAGTAAAATTGTCATTAAATATTGATTCATGATCGTCAGAGGAATACACCGTGTCGCAAGCTCAGCCATCTTCCAAGCCTACTCTCACCAAAGCGCAAGAATTTGCGCTAAAAAAACTGACCATTATGGGTTATTTGGAAGGCACGTCTTTTTTGCTGCTACTGGGTATCGCGATGCCACTCAAATATATGATGGATATGCCTGAAATGGTGAGCTATGTCGGCCCTGTGCATGGGGTGTTGTTCATCGCCTATATTGTGGTGCTCTTTATCACGGCGCATAAAATTAAAATGCCGCTGTGGGCGTTGCCTGCTGGCGTGCTTGGTTCATTTTTGCCCTTTGGGCCGTTTGTGTTTGATTATGTGTTAAAGAAACGGTTGAGTAAGTAGTTTAGAAATTATATTTTTTCTCTATCACTATTTTAGGATTACGTGCCTGTATCTCTTGATAAAAGCGCAGCTTGTCTTTTGGCGATATCAATACTTCTTTGTTCCGATATTCTATTTTGAGTCTATCCAATGATAGCGCTGGCGCAGATGTCATGCTTCGAGTTGGTGTAATATGATTGATATCTGCCAGCTCAATGGTTTGAGTGGACAAACCACTATCTACGTACAATTGGCTATCGGTTAAGGTGTATTTAGTACCAAAAAAAGGCATAAGCATCAGTGCTGCAAAAGGCAGTAGAATAACCATTAGGAGTATGTTTCGCATACGTGAATCGCTTTTGCCCCAGCGCCATTCCCATAATGGAATGAGGATAAGTGATAAACTACCGACCCATAAAATCAACGCGATCCAGAAGTCGACTTTAGATACAAATATAATGTCTGCCATACATACTACTTCAGAACTATCAGATTAAAGTTGAGTGTAAGCCTCTCACCTAATCTTGCCAATATCTTTTTTCTATGTATTTTCTACACGCTAAATTTGGCAACCATAATGATTCCCGTAATACGATGCTGCAAACCCGCCCTTTTCTCGCTACAATACTCGTCATACGATGCGCACTGTCTAATTGGACAACGCACCCCCTTTTACCTATCTATTATTTGAGACTCCCATGAGCCACCCACTAAATCATAAGCCACCTGCTGACCTATTAAAAAATGCCCAACACTGGCGCGAAGACATTAACTTTAGTCAAGACGTGCTGGGTAAGCCGTTTGATTTTGCGACGACATGGGGTATTTTTTCACCGCAAAAGCTCGATGATGGCAGTTTGATGCTGCTTGATTATGTAGACTTCCAAGACAATGATGATTCAATCGACTTGGGCTGCGGCTATGGCGTGCTTGGTATGACGGCAGCACGTGAATGTCCGAATGGTCAGCATACTTTGATTGATAAAGACTTTATGGCAGTAGAATATGCGCGTCTGAACTGCGAAAAAAATGGTCTAAAAAATGTCGATGTGCATTTATCGAATGGCTTTAATCATGTGGCAGCGGACAAAGACTTTAGCCTTGTGATGTCGAACTTGCCTGCCAAAGTCGGCAAAGAGCAGCATTATCTGTATTTCCTCGATGCTTATGCCCGCATGCGTAAAGGTGGGCGTTTTTATGTGGTGACCATCAATGGCTTGCGCCAGTTTATGAAACGCTCGTTTACCGAAGTGTTTGGCAATAGCGAAAAGATCAAACAAGGCAAAACCTATACGATTACCATGGCGACCAAAGAATAATAGATGTCTTTGGTGATACATTGCTGCAAGTAATGACAGATACCATAAGCAAAGTTTTAAAACATACTGTATTTGTGAAAGTAGCGCCTGCTATAAAAGATATGGCGTTACTTTCACAAACCACCAGTATTGCTACTTCAAACTCAATTCAGTGAACGCTTTTAAACTAGCGTAGCGATCGAAACGTCTCGCGTAAGTCATCAACGAACGCTTCAGGTGCCTCCATTGCGGCAAAGTGCCCGCCTTTTTCGTGCTCAGCAAAATGTACAATGTTGTCAAATCGGGCATCAGCCCAGCGCCGTGACAGTCGCACTTGCTCCCCGCTAAACATAGAAATGCCTATTGGCGTTCGCATCTTCTGCTGTTCCCTATCATTGTCAGTCATCGCCTGCGCCGCCTCCCAATAAAAACGTACAGAGCTCGGTCCTGTATTGGGCAACCAGTACAGCATGATGTCATCTATCATCTCATCGAAAGAAAATACCCATTCTGGATTGCCATCACTATCTGACACATCTTGAAAAAGCGCATAAATCCATGCAGCAAGTCCCACAGGAGAATCAGCAAGCGAGAAGGCAATCGATTGCGGTCTGGAACATTGTAGCTTCATATAGCCTGAAAACTCTTGATCGTAACGCTTAGCGTCTGCCAACATAGATTTTTCACTGGCATCAGCATTTGCCACTTCTGCATCCGTTGGCTGAAATGGTACAAAATTAAGATGAATACCCGCAAGCTCGTTGGGTGCCATCTGACCCAATATCATTGTCACCATCGCACCCCAGTCACCACCTTGTGCCGACCATCGCTCATAACCCAAGCGCTGCATTAAAACTTTCCACGCCATTGCCACTCGCATTGGATTCCAGCCAGACTCTTCAGGTTTGCCCGAAAAGCCGAAACCTGGTAGCGAAGGAATCACTAAATGAAAGGCGTCTTCCGCAGTGCCACCATGTTCAGTAGGATTGACTAGGCGATCAATCACATGGCGAAACTCTAACACCGAACCCGGCCAACCATGCGTCATCAGTAGCGGCATCGCCTCTTTATGTGGCGAACGAATATGCAGAAAATGAATCGATATGCCATCTATCTCGGTGACATATTGCCCCCAGCCATTCAGTAATCGCTCACAACATCGCCAATCATATTGTTCAGCCCAATACGCTACCAGCGCCTGTATTTTAAGTAATGGCGGTCCTTGTCTACCGTCCTCGACAGAGCTTTTGGTTGGCCAACGCGTGCGAGACAAGCGCGCTTTTAAATCATCAAGGTCAGCTTGAGGGATATCTAAAACGAAAGGCTGGATAGTATTTGGCATGGTCTTTCCTTAATGAAATATCAAACTATAATAGAAACCATCAGATCTGTATAGAATTAACTATACGCTCAAGTGTAGTTAATATACAACGTAAAGAGAATATTTTTTTATTAACAGTAGCAAATTCTCATTATTAGTCTGTAGAAGCAGTTTATTTTAAAAAAATATCATCACTGGATAAAAATTGGCTATAATTAATCTAAACATAATCGTTTAGTTAAATAACTGTATTTCTAGTGGAACACAAAAGATGAGTAGTGGAATAACAAGCGCAAAGAAACCACCGAAACGTAAAGGTGGGCGACCTTTACTTTCAGAAGTGATCAAAATAGACGCCCGTATTTTGGTAGCGGCAACGGCTTTGTTTCTTGAAAATGGCGTAGATGGGACAACGTTTGAAGCCATAGCAAGTAAAGCAAAGGTGAGCAAACCCACCTTGTACGCTCGCTACAGCAGCAAGTCTGAGCTTTTTGAGGCGATGATTCGATCGAATGTCGCCTCTGCTATGCCATCAGTCACAGATTTGCCCAATGGTCTGTCTACTGAAGAGACTTTACGCCTTGTGGGCCAAAAAATGATTGAAGAAGCGACTAAGCCAATACCGTTAGGATTGATGCGTCTATATATTACTGAGTCATCTCGCCATGGTACTTTGATTCGTGAGGTGGATTATATTGGTCGTGAAGCGGCAGTCGCCATGATCTCAAAAGCGCTTGAACCAACGCTAAATTATGAAGCCGATCATCATGCTCGGCTCATTGCCGAAAAATTTATCGATATAGCTTTTATCCCTTATTTGATGAGGAGGTTGCTTGGTGATACCGAAAGCTCGCTCAATCTGAGGATTGACGAGGCAATATTATGTTTAAAAGCCTTAGGTTTACTTAATTAAAGTCTGTGTTTTCGCCCTTTTTCATGCAACTGCTATTGGATGTTTCTATTATGAAAAAACGAACTGCATCATCAACGAACACCGACCGTCGGATTTTTGCGATTGCTGGCGGTAGTGGTGATCTCGGTCTACGAGTTATCGAAGCCTTATGTCAACGCGAGGTAAGCGTGCGCGCCCTTGTTCGTAAGGAAACGTCCTCTGATATTTGCCATCTCATCAAACAAAAAGGGGCCGACGTTTATCTCGTTGACTTTGATGATGTGCTGGCGCTGACTACCGCGTTGGAAGGGGTATACTGTGTGATATCGACCCTTAATGGTTTGGAACCTGTCCTAATTGATACTCAAGGAAAGTTGTTAAATGCCGCTGTTCAGGCAGGTGTGCCGCGCTTTATTCCTTCTGATTTTTCGCTAGACTTTACCAAAACGACAGCAGGACAAAATAGGAATATGGATATCAGGCGCGACTTCAAAAAACGCTTAGATGCCACACCTATTCAAGCAACCTCGATATTGTGTGGCGCATTTACAGATCTGCTGACAGGACAAGCACCTATCGTCATCAAAAAACTCAATCGGATCTTGTATTGGGGTAATCCTGACCAAGCGCTGAACTTTACCACCAGAGATGATGCTGCTCATTTTACCGCACTGGCTGCTATGGATGACGATGCTCCACGGATTCTTAGGATTTCAGGGGATACCGTGAGCGCAAACGCTCTCGCCAACATCATGTCAGCTTTGACAGGCTCTCATTATAAGACACTACGCGCAGGTGGGATGAAGCGGCTGGGCCTACTCATTACCTTGGCACGTAAACTAGATACGCAAAAAACAGACGTGTTTCCCGTTTGGCAAGGTATGCAATATATTCGAGATATGTTCAGTGGACGCGGTCAACTGGAGCCGCTTGATAACGAACGCTATGGCAAATACGCTTGGACAAGGGTGCAAACGGTGCTTGCTTCCGATCAAGATGACGAGCATTGATGGTAAGTCGCTAGATTTAGATATCACTATGACATATAGCTAAAAAACAACAAAGCCCGTCAAAACTATACTGTCTTGACGGGCTGCTTTATGGTGGACTGCCCTGTTTTACATCTGGCGCTTAATTAAGTAGCCACCAAGCGCTGCACTGCCGATAATCGGCAATAACACCATAAGCATGGGCGAGAATCCTGTAGCAAGCGATATAAATCCAACCAAGTCCTGAATGTAGCTAAAGAGCAAACCGAACAGCAAAGCCACCACAATACGTAAGCCTAAGCTATGCGTCCGTAGCGAGCCAAAGACGAATGAGCAAGCAACGATGACCAGCGACAATATCGATAAAGGTGATAATAGCTTTTGCCAAAACGCCACTTCATGGTCCAAGGAGCGATTACCCTGTTGGCGCATAAAGGTGCGATGCTCGTACAGCTGCGTCAATGACAAGTCCTCTGCCTTGCGCGTTAGCAAGTAAACAGACTCTGGGGCGAATGGTAAGCTGAGGGTATCTGATGGTGAAATGGCTTGGCTACTCTCAAAGCCCTGATTAATGCTAAGCTTGACCATATCATTTAGCTGCCATTCGTAGCGATACTGCTCGCTTGGCTTGTCACTGGTCACATCGATAGGCTCACGCCCCGTATACTTTCCACCATTAGCATGAACGGCCGTTTGTAGATTGCCGTTGTTATCTAAATGCCAACGTTTTACCTCACCGATATTACCCGCAACATCAGCATAATCGATATACAAAATATCGCTGCCATCAGGTGTCGCGCTGCCATCCGCTGCACTATCAAATCGTGGCTGTATCGTCCAATAGCCGCGCACCGAAGTGACTAGCGAGGTGTTGTCCTCATCATTGATTTGCTTTGCCAATTGGTTAGAAGACGGTAGGACGAACTGATTGATAGCCAATGCCAGTAGCACAAAAATCAAAGCAGGTTGTAACACCCAGCCGACGATTCGATAAATACTGACACCAGCCGCACGCATGACGACCAGCTCGCTTTTATTAGCAAGTAAGCCCAATCCTATGACGGCACCGAGTAGCGCACCCGTTGGAATAAACTGCTCTAAGAAGTAGGGTGATCGATAAAAGATATATTTAAGTGCCTGACCCATCGTATAACTGTCATCTAACGAATCGAGCTCTGATAAATAAGAGAATACCAACTGCAATGCCCATAAACCAACGACGGCCGCGATAATAGCAAGCAAGGCGTTGAGTTTGACATAACGGCTAAGGACTTTTAAATTGGCAGGTTTTTTAGCCAACTGACCAGCCCCTGCAGACTTAGCAAATAAGGAGCGCATTAAGACTGCCCTCCTTGTGAGCTATTGTGTTGATTGTCCAGACTGCTGATAGGCGCGGCAGCGGCGAGTCTATTTTCTTGTTTGCGAAAGCGCAATCGATGTTGCACACGGCTGCCCCAATTCAAATAAAGCGCTAGTGCCATAAAGCCTAAGACCAGCCATGCATATGCCCATACACTGATGCTGCCTTTGCTCACGGCGTTTTTAAGCGAGATGATGCCTAGCGCACAACTGACAAACAATAAAATAGAGGGAAATAGACGCAGCCAACGCCCTTGACGTGGACGCACTTGCGCAAGCGGTACGGCCAGCATCGGTGCAATAATCATCAGCCA
Source organism: Psychrobacter sp. T6-5 (assembly GCF_052258485.2). Taxonomy (NCBI): domain Bacteria; kingdom Pseudomonadati; phylum Pseudomonadota; class Gammaproteobacteria; order Moraxellales; family Moraxellaceae; genus Psychrobacter; species Psychrobacter sp. T6-5. The sequence goes on from NZ_JBQQEY020000001.1 coordinate 142,175, forward strand.
CGGCAATGCCAGACGGTAGCCAAGCTCACCTTGGGCAGCGCGTAGCGCATTATTGGTGCTAGCTTGCGCGTCACCTGTTGCCGCCTGCCATAGAGGTCCAATCGGCTGGGTTTCAATATTGTCTTCAGTGATGACGTCTTGCGAGGATTCGGTGAGCGTGATGCGATAACGATCAAAGGCGACTTGATTGTACTTTAAGCTGCCGGCGCCCACTTCGTAACGACGACCTTGGAATAAGTCCAACTGGGTCACGCCACTATTGCCAGTATTGACCTGCTCAGCACGCTTGGCGAGCGTAATGGTATCTTTACTGATGTCTTTTGTATCTCTATTTATAATATCTTTTGGCATATCAGAGATGCCCATTTGATCAGCGGTTTCTTGATCAATGGTATTATTCATATCAGCACTTTTGCCAGCATTGCCCTTTGGCATCGGCTCAGATTGGATCAGTATCACATCTTGCAGTTTTTTCTTATCATCGCTGAGACTACCCACGTATAGATGGTAGTTACCGCTGCTGATAAACTCATTTGGGCGAATCAAATCAAACGCACTGGTCAATGCTTGCTGCTGCCACACCGCCTCGGATGAGCGCACGCCCCATGGTTTTCCTACGATAGATAGCGCCGCCTCACCAACGAACAACGCTAATATCAATGGTGTCATCAGGCGAGCCAGCCTACCGCGAGACACGCCGCTGGCATTGATGACAGCCATTTCTTGATCGACATATAAACGACCAAACACCAGCATCAACGCGATAAAAAAGGCTAGCGGTAATATCAATTCCAAAAAGTACGGCAGGTTGTACCCAATAATCGTGAATAGTAGGCTGATATCCAAACGTCCTTCAGCAGCAATGCCAAAATAACGTATCAAACGACCGCCAAGCATCATTACTACCAAAAACCCCAGCACCAATGCAGTGGTCGAGGCAACTTGTCGAGTCATATAGCGGCGTAATATCACAATGGGTACTCTTAAACAGTTGGTATGCGCATGATTGATTGGGGATTTATCGTCATATTTGAGCACAATAACAATGCATCATAGGCATCATATACGGTCAAACAAACAGTCAAATAATACTGACAATTACTGAGTGACTGATTAGTCCTACTCAACAAATACAAGCGACAAATATAACCGCTAATCCTAGCATGTTTTGCCTAAAAATGGCTGTGAAATGTGTTTGCAAACATTACGTACACCTTACTGATAGCGCATTACTATTAGCAGACGATAAATATATCAAATATTGGATAAATCGTTAGTGAAATCTTATATGGAATTGGTTTAACAGTGTTTTCTCCAATACGTTTTTTATTTATTTAGTTTGGAAAGGTTTGTTTGTCATTCGTATCATCGAACCTCTATCTCTGTTATTAATTGCTAGACTGACTGACGGATAAAAATAATTTTATGTCATCTAATGTAATGGAGAATACCAATGACTAATACCACATCTACGCCCGCAACCCTACTTGAACTTGCTGGTGGTCAGTTCGATACGCTTAATTGGTCAAATTGCGCTATCGTACTTATCGACTATCAAAACGAATATATTGATGGCGCGATGCCACTGGGGCAAGCGGGTGCCAAAGCGATTGATAATGCGCGTCAATTGCTTGATAAAGCCCGCAAGCAAGATGTCCCTATCTTTCACATCACCCATCATGGTGCAGAAAATGGTAATGTCTTTGATCCCTTATCATCTAACGTTGAGATTGTTGATCAGTTAAAGCCGCATGATGGCGAAACCGTGATTGTCAAAAACCATCCCAATGCGTTTTATGATACGCAGCTACAATCACTACTCTCCTCTGCAAACAAACAACAAATTATTTTTGCAGGTTTCATGAGTCACATGTGTGTCAGTTCAACCGCCCGCGCCGCATTCGATTTGGGCTTTGACAGTTTTGTCTGTCACGACGCCTGTGCCACTCGCGATCTCCCAAGTGCATCAAAAGAAGCCATCAGTGCTGATGTCATGCATGACACCGCGATGGCAGCGCTACAGGACAGATTTAGTGCGTTAGTGATGACTGCTGAATTAATTAATGATTAATAATTAATTCGACACACTAATAGCAACTGTAATAAGTGCCGTATCTCATCATTCAATGCGCGTCATGAGCTAAGACTTATTATGAACTAGGAATCGGCACATATATCGTCGTATTGTAGTGTTAATTGACACAGCAATATTGTTCGGACTTATTACCTAACCCTTGCAAACTGCGCACCATCATCGCAATATGCTACACTATCGTGATTGCTCTATAGGCCAAATAATCTAATAATCTAACAGGCATAAGCAATTGCACTAGCTCTATCATTCTCATAACTCTAATAAGGATAACTATATGAATATCAAATTATCTCAGCATCTGCCAAAGACGCATACGCAAAAAATTCTCAAAAAAGAAGCCAAAAGTAAAGACGACGCTTGTCTGGTTGTCTTGGTTGATGACAAGAAAAACATCCTAGCCGACTCTGTGTTGACTGACTATACCGCTCGTATTGAGCAATTGATTGAAGTCTCTCATTTTAAGGGAACAGCCTGTGAGACCGTTGCTGATTATGCATTGGCAGGGGATAAAAAAACCACCAAACAAAACCCTGTACAGCTGTTATTGGTTGGTGTCGGTAACACGGACAAATTCAACAATACCGTACTGCAAAAAATTGCCAAAACCATCTATAGCAGCACGCAAAAGCGTGTATCGTCTATTACCGTTGCGCTAGGTGATGCGCTAGAAGAAAGCCATTTTGGTCAATTTGCCCTAAACCTATTGGCAGCCAGCTACCGCTTTGACAAATATAAATCTGAGCAAGCGACGCCTGTATTGACTGATGTTTATCTATTGGCAGATGACTCACTACAGCCTGCACTCGCATTTGCTGAGGCAGTATTCGCCGGTCAAAGCCTCACTCGTGACGTCGCTAATGAGCCAGGTAATATTTGCTTCCCTGCGTATATGGCAGAACAAGCACAAGAACTTGCAAAAACCTATCCTGATCTATTGACCGTCAAGGTATTGGGTGAAGAAGAGATGTCAGCGTTAGGGATGAACTGCTTTTTATCAGTGGCCCAAGGCTCTACCAAAGAAGGTCAGCTTGTCATCATGGAGTACCGCGGTAAATCCTCATTTAGTGCAAACGCTGGCACCACTGAGCAGACGATTAGCAATGCTAAAGTGACTGGTCTAAAAAAAGCGCTCACTGATAAACTACCAACCAAGAAATCTGCTAAGAAAGCCGACAAAGCTAGCGACGATAATGCACAAGCTAGCAATGATGATGCGCCTATCGTCTTGGTCGGTAAAGGCATCACCTTCGATTCAGGTGGTATCTCAATCAAGCCAGGTGCGGCAATGGATGAAATGAAGTTTGACATGGGTGGCTCAGCTTCAGTACTTGGTACTATTAAAGCCTTATGTGAAGCTCGTCTACCAATCAACGTTGTCGGTGCGCTCGCCTGTGCTGAGAACATGCCATCAGGTGATGCCACCCGTCCAGGCGATATTGTCAAAGCAATGAATGGTAAATCTGTTGAAATCCTGAACACCGATGCCGAAGGTCGCTTGGTATTGGCTGATACCTTATGCTATGTACAACGCTATAATCCAAAAGCCATCATCGATGTTGCAACGTTGACGGGTGCTTGTGTGGTTGCACTAGGCCATGTGCGTTCAGCAGTCTTTAGTAACGATGAAGATGTATTGTTTGATCTAGAGAATGCGAGCAATTTATCAGGTGATCTTATCTGGCACATGCCACTAGACGACGAGTATCAAGCACTGATTGACTCACCTATTGCTGATATCCAAAACATCGGTGGTAAAGGTGCGGGCGCAGTGACTGCCGCTTGCTTCTTGTCTCGCTTTATCGAAGAAGGTCAGGCATGGGCGCATTTAGACATCGCTGGTACCGCATGGAACTCAGGTAAAGATAAAGCCGCGACTGGTCGTCCAGTACCGCTATTTATGCAATACCTGAAAAACAGCGCGGATATGGCTTAATCGATCAATGGCAGTGCATTAACGACCGTCTATTGATAAATGCTATTTTATAAAACACTTTATGAAAACCATTCTATGAAGATCAGTTTTTATGTATTAAGTGAGAATAAAGCCCAAGATTTCTTGGGCTTTATTTGTCAGTTGACTCAGACAGCACTGAACAAAAGCACGCAGTCTTTGCTGATTCTTGTCGACGATGAGACATTACTGTCAACGTTAGATGAGGCGCTTTGGGCACAAGATGCCACGAGCTTTATCCCGCATCAATGCTTCTCAGATATTCATCCTGAAGCTACTGACTATGATGCCAACAAGTCGCTAGCGCCCGTATTGCTCGGCAGTTATATGCCAGCAGACTTTAGTGGTATCGTGCTCAATACGACGACGCGTCCGGTGACTGACTTTATGGCTGCGACCAATAATGCCAAGCCATCTCGAGTCCTTGAGCTCATCAGACCTGATGCCACCAGTACCCAAGAAGGTCGCCATAAATATAAAGCCTATCAGCAATTAGGCTATGAGTTGACCCACTTTAAGGTATAGCGCTGCCGTTCACTTCTCTCTGCGCTTCATCACTACTTTTAATACCTCGTTAACTAGCCATTTGCACTAATTAGCCTTCGTCTATACTTGCTCCACATTTGAGCACACTCGCTATATTTTGCCTGTTACCCTTCGCTTTATACATCGCCTCCACTGCTATGAGTGGTATGCGAATATGTCAAAAAATGCTACCATCCCTCGATAAATTTTTCGCTCAAACAATTCATTTACTTTTGACAAACGTCGAGGATGTACAAATGCGTTCATTGATTGCGATGTATCAGCGTATCGGGCTGGTGCCGCTCATTATTATTGGTTTGGTGTTAGGGGTGCTGATCGGTTGGCTCGCACCAAGTATCGGTACGGCCATAGGCCTTCTTGGTACGCTGTTTGTCGGCGCGCTAAAAGCAGTAGCTCCTGTACTGGTGTTCATTCTGGTCATGGCAGCGATTAGCCAGCATCGCAGTGGCAATGAAGTCTACGTAAAGCCTGTGCTTATCATGTACATGTTCGGCACTTTTTTGGCAGCGCTAACAGCAGTCGGTGCCAGCTTTTTATTCCCGACTGACTTAGTATTGATCAACGCTGATATCGCACAAGTACCACCTGCCGACTTAAAAGAAGTGTTGACTAATTTGTTGATGAATTTGGTCGCCAATCCGGTCAATGCCATCGCAGAAGCCAATTATATCGGTATCTTGGCATGGGCAATCATTATTGGTTTTGCCTTACGTCAAGCCAGTGACACAGCGCGCACTGTCGTTGGTGACTTTGCTGATGCCATCTCACAAGTGGTTAAGTGGATTATTGCCCTAGCGCCGTTTGGTATTTTGGGCTTGGTTGCTAGTACGGTCGCTGAGACAGGTTTTGCTTCTTTAGCAGGTTATGCTCGAATTTTGATGGTGCTCATCAGCTGTATGCTATTTATCGCTCTGGTCGCAAACCCGCTTATCGTTCTTGTTAAGACGGGTAAAAACCCATATCCATTGGTATTTAAATGTCTACGCGAATCAGGAATTACGGCATTCTTTACACGCAGTTCAGCTGCCAACATTCCTGTGAATATGAACCTTGCACGCAAACTGGGTCTACATGAAGATACTTATTCAGTGACTATTCCATTGGGTGCGACCATCAACATGGCAGGTGCTGCGATTACTATTAACGTGTTGACGCTTGCCGCCGCTCACACGTTGGGTATCGAGGTGACATTTGCTTCAGCGCTGCTACTCAGTTTAGTCGCTACGATTAGTGCTTGCGGTGCTTCTGGTGTTGCTGGTGGTTCGTTGCTACTTATTCCACTGGCAGCGAGCTTGTTTAGCATACCGAACGACATCGCCATGCAAGTGGTTGCGATTGGTTTTATCATCGGTGTGATTCAGGACTCAGCAGAGACGGCTTTGAACTCGTCAACTGATGTATTATTTACCGCAGCAGCTGATCCTACTTATTCACGTTAATTTTTAGCAAAGCAGTTTCTGTAAATATAAAAAAGGGCCCTTAGTAGGCCCTTTTTTTATGCGGTATTTTTAGGTTTTAACTACTTTAAATTGTCTACATCAATTTCTATGACTGGTGTTTGTATCTCTATTTGACGCTTGAGTTGACGTAGCTGCTCAACCTCATCTAACAGCTCAAGTATCAATCCAATGGCAGGTACGCTGGCATCAAAATCACGGCTGAGTCGTGAGGCACGGCGCACGGTTGTCAGCTGATAGCCAGTGAATTGCTCACGTTCTGGCACATCGTATTCAATAATACTTTCTTCAATCAATTCGATGACCCATTGACGCTCTTGGCCACAAGCAGAGACAAGCTCATCTAAGCTCATAATGATATCGGTAAATTCAGTCGAGTGGTTCATAGCTATTATCCTCGTTTTCTCTTTATTTCATCCTTGGTGCATTCATCTTTATGACTAACTATAATGATGAATGTCGACCATCAAGCGCATGGATTAACGGTTGATAGTGGTGTCGGCAAAGGCTTGCTTGAGCTGCTCATAAGCCTGTCTTGCCGCATCGCTACTGACATCAGGGTTGATGATATTTAAGGTTAAGTATAAGTCGCCCGCTTGTTTGGCAGGGATACCTTTGCCCTTTAGACGTAGATTGCTACCCGACTTACTGTTTTTGGGAATATTCACACCAAGCGTGCCAGCTGGCGTGCTGACATTGATTTTTTCACCCAGTGCGGCTTCCCATGGTGCGATATTGACAGTCTGGTAAACGTCTGCACCTTCTATACGAATATTGGCATCATGGCGAATTTTAACTTTTAAGAACAAGTCACCATTTTTGCCGTTGCTACTGCCAGCAGCACCTTGTCCGCTCAAACGAATTTGCTTACCATCGGTGATGCCTTTTGGAATTTTGATTTTGAGCGTCTTGTTGTCGTAGCTCACCTCACCATTAGGCTGACGCACAGGGACGTTTAGCTTGATGCTATAGTCGTCACCTTGATAGACTGAAGAGAGATCGACCGTAATCTCGGCATGCTGGTCCTGACCTTTGCTATCTTGTGCACCAAACCCACCACCGAACTGATCAAAGCCACTACTTTGAGAGCGACCACCTGCCTGTCCACCAGCCGACCCACGGGCACCGCGACCAAACGCTGAAAAGATATCATCGAAGCGAAAACCACCATCGCCAAACGCTTCACCATCGCCGAACTGACCTTTGATGTCTTCCCAACGAAAGCCGCCTTGGCCTGCACCAGCCTGTCCACCAAAACCACCCGCACCGCTTTGCCCTGCAAATGGGTTGTTCAACATCGCATCGTATTCAGCGCGCTTTTCTTCATCTCTAATCGTTTCGTAAGCGTTATTAATCTCCGCAATCTTGTTATCAGCATCTGGATCATCGCTGACATCAGGGTGAAACTGACGTACCAGCTTACGGTATTTTTTTTTGATATCAGCGGCTGAGGCATCTTTTTCGACCCCTAAAATTTCATAGTAGTTTTTCTCTGCCATGTTATTTTTCCTCAAAATAAAAACGCATTAGCGATATCGATCCGCCAGTTTCGGACGATACAGTATAGACAACTACTGGCTCTCGATATGACCATTTTTTATAGTCCACACTTCATGATAGCAATAATAAAAATAAATACCGTTATATAAATATTACCAGTCATGACGTGAAGTTGTGCTAAGAATTTAAAATACAGATAAATAAGTATTTCTACTTTGAGAGGGATATTTTTTAATTTATAAATGTTTTTTATAAAGCGCTCAAAATAGTATTTAATTCTTTATATTGGTATTTTAGAAACAATTTAGAAAGGTTTACTTACATTTAATTGTCAGTGTCTTGATAGGTATAAACCGACTTAATGATGCTATATCGATAGTCTTTGTATTTATATATTACCTATTTACATTATATTATTCGCTTTCTAGTATTTTGTTGACCTCTTTATAAGAATCACTCTCTATAAGCGCATTTGTATCAATTATGACATTACTTTTTTTACCAAAACTGTCTTTTTCTTCTTAAAAAACAAGTATTTGACCTGATGAGTTTTTTACACAGCTGTAATAATATGACAATCTCATTCTTGTAAAATCCCCTCATTATTCATACTCGTAGGGGGTATGACAACATAGGCAAGAGTAGCTGTCTATCTCATAAACTGCTTAAAGGTAATGAATGTCTTATTTAATCAAGTCTTTGGTTGTCACACTATCACTGTTACTGAGCACAACTCTTTTTGCTGCTAACACCAGTTATTATGGTAGTAAGTTTCATGGCAAACGCACTGCAAGTGGTAGCATATTCAATATGAACTCTCTCACCGCGGCACACAAAACCCTGCCGTTTGGTACAAAAGTACAGGTGACCAACCAAAAGACGAAAGAAAGTGTCGTGGTCAAAATCACAGACCGAGGCCCCTATATTAGAGGCCGTATTCTTGATTTATCAAAAGCTGCTGCTAGTCAAATAGATTGCCAGCTTTGTACAACTACGATGAAAGTACTGTCTTATGGTGATGGTAAGTATCGTAAAGAATAATGTTGCAAAAAACGATGTAAAAAAAGGGAGGGCTGATGCCCTCCCTTTTTTATGTTTGATTACTTACGAGAAAAATCGCTTAACAGCCAAATCTCATATGACTTGCTACTAAAATTCAGCTTCCATTTCTTCTAACGTCGTCATCGATAGCAATAACTTTTCTTCCTTATCGCTATGCTCCTGCTGTAGCGCGGTTTGCTCATTGAGCAAGACAAGCAAATCAGACTTACGACTTTCTTCATACAAACCCGTATCTGCCAGCTTTTCTTCTAGCGTTGCAAGCTGTTCATCAATCTTGGCCAATGCTTTTTCAGTCTCTTCAATCTCACGGCGGATGGGTGCGGTGCGTTTACGTTGTTCTGCTGCCAGTTTACGTTGTTCTTCTTTACTAAGCGCAGGCGTCGTAGCGTTACTCTTTGATGAATTATCAGGCGCTTTATTGCTTACCTGATTACTTACCTGACCGTTATCTGTTTCACGTGAAACGAATTTTTTACTCTCTTTTTTACTTTTCTTCTTACTCGTACTTTTGTCTGATGAGTTCTCTTGCTTACGCTTTTCTGCCAACCATTTGCCGTAGTCGCTGATATCACCGTCGAACTCGTCAATTCTGCCATCATGTACCAGATACAGCTCATCACAGACGTTAGCAATCAACTCGCGATCATGCGAGACCAGTACCACGGCACCTTTAAAACCTTGCAAAGCAATGGTCAATGCTTGGCGCATTTGTAAGTCTAAATGGTTGGTTGGCTCATCGAGTACAAGGACATTTGGACGCTGCCAAACGATCAATGCTAGCGTCAGACGCGCACGCTCGCCACCAGAGAATAGCTCACTTGGCGTATCGATACGATCACCGCGGAAGTCAAAGCTGCCCAAAAATGAACGTAACAGTGCATCAGATGTTTTACCTGCCAGACGGCGCAGCATCTCTATCGGCGTGGCTTTGGCATCCAAAATATCCATTTGATGCTGATTAAAATAGCCCAGTTTTAAGGTATCAGAGACACGGTACGTCCCTGTCAACACACCGAGCTCACCGACCAACGCTTTGATGAGTGTTGATTTACCTGCACCATTCATACCAAGCAGACCGATACGCGTATCCGGCGTCACTTGCACGTTGGCATTGCGTAGCAGTGGCGTCTCGCTATAGCCAATATCTGCATGAGTCAGCTCAATCAATGGTGAGCTCATGTTTGCTGGCTCATAAAACTGAAACGAGAACGGATTGTCCGCCATCATCGGTGATAGCTCTGCCATACGCTCTAGCTGTTTGATACGGCTCTGTGCTTGCTTGGCTTTACTGGCTTTGGCGCGGAAACGACGAATGAAATCATCCAAATGCGCCTTGGTCGCTTCTTGCTTCTCAAAGGCTTGCTGCTGCTGCGCCATACGCTCGTGACGCGTGCGAATAAACTGCTGATAGTTACCCGTATAAAGGGTGATTTTTTGCTGCTCGACATGCAAGATATGACCGACCGTGGCATCCAAAAATGCTTGGTCATGTGAGATTACGATGACCAGACCCATATAGGCATTGATCCAAGTCTCCAGCCACAAAATAGCATCCAAGTCCAAATGGTTGGTCGGCTCATCGAGTAGCATCAGATCAGCACGGCTCATCAAGGTTTTGGCAAGATTCAAACGCATGCGCCAACCACCAGAGAACCCTTCTACAGGCAGCTCATGCTGGCTAGTATTAAAGCCAAGACCTGCCATGATTTGCGCCGCTTTGGTCGGTGTGCGATAGCCATCAATCTCATCGAACTGCTGATGCAAGACGCCAATTTGCTCATCACTGACGCTACTTAAGTCATTGAGCGCCGCATTGATCTCATACCATTGCTCATCACCGCTCAACACATAGTCGACCGCAGACTGCGTCGTCGCACCCACTTCCTGCGCCATATGTGCGACATGCCAGCTATCTGGGATACTGACCTCACCTCTATCGAGCGTGACTTCGGTATCGCCCTTGCCCATTTGCGTCAACAATAAGGCAAACAAAGTCGATTTGCCGGTGCCGTTGTTGCCTGTTAAGCCAACTTTGTGACCCGGATGTAGCTGAAAGCTTGCACCTGCAAACAATTCCCGACCATCACGGCGAACACCAACGTCTTTAAATTCGATCATATAATTTCTTCATCTCAGCAATAATATAAATATAGGGCAATAAGAAACACACATAGGGTATGCCAACTGGCGGCTATTATTTCAAACGCTTGCCACATAGGCAAACAATTAAATAACTATTTCAAAACGAAGTGTTTTAAAATTAAGTATTTATGCCAATGACCCTAGATTATATAATCCTTGTCAGCCTATCGATACGAACGACTATCATAAGACTTTTGGCAGCCATATACTCTCGCACAAATAACGAGTACAGCCTCGATAGCTATAAAATTTTTGATTCATTAGTTCTGGTAAGGACGATGACTCTTGACAAGCGAATGAATACCCCCATTATGATATACTGCTAAAGATAAGTGCTCACCATCAATAAAGTGTTGTGATAGCACAAACACCGTATTGATATTGCACAAACAGCTTATAATGCACCAATAGCTTTAATAGCTTTGCCATAACGACAGCACCCAATTAAATCAAACGCCGTGCGTATCTTTATTTGTAATCATTTTATTGCAAACCCAAACAGGACGACGACCGCATTTGATCCTAGCAACTGAGGTAGATATGAACGAATCAGCCAACCAATTTAATCCAAGCTCAAATCAGCCAGTAGATCCTACGGTATTAAGCCTAACCGACAGTGCGGCACAAAAAGTACGCCGCCTGCGCGAAGAAGAAGGTGATAGCGAGCTTATGCTACGCGTCTATGTGACGGGCGGCGGCTGTTCAGGTTTCTCTTACGGATTTAATTTTGCCAACGATTTAAATGAAGACGATGCCAATTTTGATAATGGTGATGTGACTTTGGTTGTTGACTCACTAAGCTATCAATATTTGCAAGGGTCGACCGTTGACTACACTGAAGGGTTAGAAGGCGCACGTTTTGTCGTGACCAACCCGAATGCCACCACCACTTGCGGCTGTGGCTCGTCGTTTTCTATTTAAACTGACGACAACGCCATGACTGTATGGATGATGCCATGGTGCGTTGGCACTGTGTTTGATGGCTTGGAGCATGACCGTCAAAGCATCTATCTCTTGGGTAGATGCTTTTTTTGGCTAACGAATTTGACTCAAAATATTAAGCCAAATCTAGACTATTCGGCTCGCCTAAAGCTTATCGTATTTGTAATTGTTCGTGGTTTTAACCACGGCTTTGAGCTAAACTGACGGGATTATTGACCGAACATTTACCTCTTTTATGGACAAACGCCCATCGTGTTTTGATCCGCCATAATGAATAACAATAGATGACTATTATGAGTAATTTTGCGAGTAGCTTTGTTAATTTTGACATTCCCAATTGGTTTGATAGCCAGCATTTAACGGGTATGCTCCGCGGTATCGAAAAAGAAGGCCTGCGCGTGAGGCCTGATGGTTTTTTGGCACAGACGCCGCATCCAGCCAAACTTGGATCAAAATTGACCCATCCTTTCATCACTACCGATTATTCAGAAAGCCTACTTGAACTTATCACCGAACCAAAAGCTTCGCCAAAAGAGACACTTAATATGCTGCGTCAATTGCATGTATTGGTGTATCAAGGTATGCCGGAAGGCGAGCTGATGTGGCCATTATCCATGCCCTGTATGCTGTCTTCTAAAGATGAAGACATTCCACTGGCTGATTATGGTAGCTCGAACACAGGCAAGCTAAAAACCCTGTATCGCAGTGGTCTGGGTATCCGCTATGGTCGCCGCATGCAGACCATCGCAGGGTTACATTACAATCTATCTTTTGGTGACACGCTCTTTGAAACGTGGCAAGCGCAAACCTCAACGGCACAAGAGCAGACATTAACAGAGTTCAAAAATGAGAAATACCTAGGGCTTATTCGCAACTTTAAGCGACTGACCAGCCTTGTGTTGTATTTATTGGGTGCAAGTCCAAGCGTGTGTCCTTGTTTTGTTGCTGGGCGTGAGCATGACTTAGAGCTATTGAACGACTCAACCTACTATAAACCGACTGCCACCAGTCTGCGTATGGGCAAGCTTGGCTATACCAATAGCGTGCAAGAGCAGCTGGATATTCGTTATAACTATTTGCCAGAGTATGTCGCTGGACTACGCCGCGCGATCCAAACACCGCATGAGAGCTTTGCCAAGCTTGGTCTGGAAGATGAAGATGGCAACCCGATTCAGATTAATAATCATATCCTTCAGATAGAAAATGAATACTATAGCCCTATCCGTCCTAAACAAATCGCGATGAGTGGTGAGACACCGACCGAAGCGCTTGAGCGTCGCGGTATTGCTTATGTTGAGTTTCGTGCTATTGATCTCGATCCTTATAGCGATGTTGGTATTCGTCTCTCTAGTGCTTGCTTCTTAGAAGTGATGGCGCTCTACTGTCTATTCAGCGATTCACCTGATTTGCTGCCTGAAGAAGAAGAGGCACTCGCTATTAACCTAGAGCGTGTGGTCAACGAAGGCCGCCGTGAAGGTTTACACATCATCAATAACGGTCAAGAGCAATCGCTTGAAGACTGGATGCTGATGCATTTGGAGCGTATGCAGCCACTTGCCGCATTGCTAGACGCTCACTACGGTGGTAACGACTACCGTGCAGCAGTCGCGCTAATGCAAGGCAAAGCAGGGCACTCTGAGTCGACGATCTCCGCCCAAGTAAACTCTGATAGCAAACGCTTAGGTAGTCTATGGCAGCTTGGCTTTACATTGGCGCAGCAGCATCGCGAGTCATTATTGCAGCAGACCCTCAGTCCAAACACCCAAGCGAAATACGAAGTATTGGCAGAAAAATCTATCCTGCAGCAGGCTGAGATTGAGAAGTCTGAGACAGAAGACTTTATGGACTTTTTACAGCAGTATCGCTAGACCCGATTGCCTCCTAACCTCTGTATAGATGAAACCATAAGAGTAACGCACCATGCGACAGCTGACCACTTACCGTAACTTGCAAATATTTTTAGTATTGATGGCCGTAGTAGGCATGAGTTTTGCGCTGTTTTATTTACAGCGTCATCTAGGGCTTTCGCCTTGCCCGCTCTGTATTTTTCAGCGTATTGGTCTAATAGTTATGGGGGGTTTTGCGCTGATATCAGCATTATTTAATCCAAAATCCAAAGTGGTGAAGTTGCTATTATGGCTTGGTAGTCTGGCAGGTATTGGCTGGTCTACCGCTGTGGCTATACGCCATGTTTGGCTACAACACCTACCTGCTGATCAAGTACCATCATGTGGCCCAGGTTTGGATTATTGGCTCGATACCTTGCCTATGTTGCAAGTGTTCAAAGAGGTATTTGCAGGTTCTGGTGAGTGTGCTTCTATCGATTGGACGTTTATTGGGCTTAGTATCCCTGAGCTGTCGTTGATCCTATTCAGCGTACTTCTTGTGGCGCACGGGGTGATATTGTTGCGTATCGTGCGACCTATTACCAATCAGTCTATCGCTCGATAGTTCATTAAAATCACTTTATATTTTACCGTTATCACTTCTTTCTAAATAGACATTCATACTCTGCTATGCAATGTCTATTTTATTATCTGCGACTGTTAAACCTCTCTTATTACCTATGTTAGACAAACCGATAGAGCCTACTTTGCTATACCGAGCATATTGAACACAACAAAAAGTCCACAGATATATCTGTAACCCTTTGATACCTTTAGACAGCCTATTTTTTAGTGGGTAGTTATGAGAGCTCCGTCGCTTTTGAGCGATAAATTGTCTATATTTCAAAGATCAGATACGCTCTCAAATTCCAATATTTATATTATCGCAAATTTTATACGACCCATTGTCTCGCGTTTTTGGTAACGATATTTGCTTAATGTTACCGATAGCATGGGTGATTTTTAGACACACTATTTAAAAAACTGTTTTGGTATGACCATGATATATCTTGCACCTATTTGCTCTACCACATCTACTGTCATTAGACGCTGGGGACCGTCCTTATTAGCGGTACCACTCTGTGTGCTATTGATAGGCTGTGATAGTGCCTCCTCTAATTCTGATCAAGACATGAGGACTAAAGCTTCATTTGTCGATGCGTCAGCAGAGTCTGATCCGCAGAGCACATCAGAAGAGATAGAAAGCAACAGTATGTCTGAATCAAATCCTGATGACAGTTTGAATGAATCTACAGAAGGGCAATCACTTATTGCTGCTGCTCAATCTAGTAATGAGGGGCATATGCACCCTTCTACTATACACTCGGAATCGAACAGTAGTGCGCTGCAAGCCACGCTAATGGGTGATTATGGTGGTATGGTGCCTTGTGACGACTGCGATAGTATCGATGTCACTTTGAACCTATTTTCTGATGGTTCTGTATTAAAATCTAGCACCTATCACGATGCTGAACAGCAGCGCGCACCGTTACTTGAGTCTGGCGTCTATCGTCAAGACAAAGACAAAATCACCATTGTATATGAAGACAAACATATTGAGTCTTATTATATTCAAGACAATCATCTGATCTTGATAGATGAGCAAAAAAACCTAAATAATGACTATACGTTGTCACGTAAATAGACAGCAAGTACTTGGTATGCTGCCAAATAAGACAGTATTTATCAGCTAGATAACGCCTACTTGTTAGGCGTTTTTTGTTGGTCATCGAACAGCGTTTACTTTACAATGATCGCTTGTCTGCCAGACTACTGCCATGGCAACGCCTGATTAAAACGTTAGTCACGATTGATAACAGCTCAGCACCCAAAACTTTATTTTTACTCTCTCTATTTCACTTATTCAAGCTCGTACGGAACGTCTATGCATATTCATATTCTTGGTATTTGTGGTACTTTTATGGGCTCGCTGGCATTATTGGCGCGCGAACTTGGGCATACCGTTACTGGCTCAGATACCAACGTATATCCTCCTATGTCTACCCAACTTGAAAATGCGGGCGTCACTATCGAAGAAGGCTATCTCGTAAAGCATTTGCAACCAGCGCCAGACTTGGTCGTCGTTGGCAATGCGATGAAGCGCGGCATGGATGTGATTGAGTATATGCTAGATACAGGTCTGCTCTACACGTCAGGTCCGCAGTTTTTGTCAGAGCAAGTATTGCAATCGCGCCACGTGATAGCGGTTGCGGGTACTCATGGTAAGACAACAACGACAACCATGCTTGCTTGGATACTGCATTACGCTGGTATCGATACAGGGTTTCTAATTGGCGGTGTACCACTAGTTAATACCACTGATGAGCACTTACAGCAAGTATTTGCACACAGCAGCTATCTAGGGGCAGAAAAAACTGACGATGATCCGACAGCGCCTTCTGGTTATTTTGTCATTGAAGCTGATGAGTACGATTCTGCATTTTTTGATAAACGCTCAAAATTCGTTCATTATCGTCCGCGTACTGCTATCTTGAACAATCTAGAATTTGATCACGCCGATATTTTTGCTGACTTGAATGCCATCCAAACGCAGTTTCATCACATGGTACGCATGATTCCAAGCACGGGCAAAATCATCATGCCTGCAGCAACTATCAGCTTAGAAGATACGTTAGCAAAAGGCGTTTGGACCCCTATCTGGCGTACTGCTATCATTGATACTACCGCATCTAATACCAGTAAAAACGACAGTACGCTTAAAGACAGTACGCTTAAAGACAATAGCGACTGGCAAGCGGAACTCATTCGCGAAGATGGCAGTCAGTTTAAAGTCAGTTTTGCTGCTGACCAAGAAGCAGCCGTCATCGATTGGGGCATGAGTGGTATTCATAACGTCAACAATGCTTTGGTTGCCGTCGCGGCCGCTTATGATGTCGGTGTCAGCATCTCTACCGCTTGCGCAGCATTATCGGCTTTTGCTGGTATCAAACGCCGGATGGAGTTGATCGGTGATGTAAACGATGTCTTAGTCTTTGATGACTTTGCCCATCACCCCACTGCGATTACCACAACATTAGACGGTGCCAAAAAGAAACTGGCTGGCAGACGTATTTGGGCGATTATTGAGCCGCGCAGTAATACGATGAAAATGGGCATTCACCAAGACAGCTTGGCTGAGTCAGCTGCCCTCGCTGACCATACATTGTGGTATGAGCCGGCGGGACTAGAATGGGGCTTGAGAGAAGTCATCGAACAAGCCACGGCTGCAAATAACTCCATCGGTAACCAGCAAGTAATGTCTAGCGTCGATACTATTATCGAGCATATCGGTAGTCATGCTCAAGCAGGTGATGCGATAGTCGTGATGTCCAACGGTGGTTTTGAGGGGATTCATCAGCGCCTATTAACGGCATTGCATGATAAATAAACGATTGATTGAACCCTAAACTCTATACTTAGTATCTAAAAAATTAATATCCAATAAATCAGTATCAAATAAAAGCGTGGCTGTCTCATAGACGGGCTACGCTTTTTTATGCGCTTTTCTTTACTCTTCAACCAATTCTCTTATCACGGCTTGCCTGCTAATACACAACTCGTTAGCACCACGGCTACCTTTGTAACCTTCCGTTTACCTATTGCACCTACGTAATAGCAAATCTGACTTTTTCCTCACATAGGCCCTACACAGGTAACATTTTTTGCTTACTCTTGCGTTTGGGGAATCTTTACAATGGAGTTATTAAATTAGCAACATATTATAAATATTAATAATTTAGGAGAATAACATGAGCTTTATTTGGATGATTATCGTAGGTTTGGTTGCAGGTTTATTGGCACGTGCTATCAAGCCAGGTAGCGACCCTATGGGCTGGATCATGACGATCGTATTGGGTATCGTCGGTGCCATGTTAGGTGGCTTCCTAGCGAGCTTAATTGGTATCAACGCAGATGGCGGTTTCACTGGTCTTATCTTCTCAGTTATCGGCGCGATCATTTTGCTGTTCTTGTATGAAATGATTGTAAACAAACGCCGTGCATAATGGCTAATCAGATAGAGTATCTACAAAAAAGCCTTGCGTTAAGTGAGGCTTTTTTTTGTCCAGATATCTATCAAAATATTTAATTTGTGAATGCATGAGACGTGATGTAGACGGGAAAGTATTGATAAGCATTACTTTTGTCCCCATTTATCTTATAATATCAACCCTATTTTGTCCCTATCATTGAGGTGAGCGTTATGGCACTACTCCCTATCTTAAGTTACCCAGATCCCCGCTTGCGCACGATTGCCAAGCCAGTCAAGGAAGTGACTGCTGAAATCAAAACCTTAATCTCAGACATGATTGAGACAATGTATGATGCTCAAGGTATTGGCCTTGCCGCAAGCCAAGTCGATCGTCACATTCAGTTAATCGTGATGGACTTGTCCGAAGACAAAAACGCGCCAAGAGTGTTTATTAACCCAAAAGTCACGCCATTGGTAGAAGAAAAACAACCGTACGAAGAAGGCTGTCTTTCGGTCCCAGATGTCTACGACAAAGTCGAGCGCCCTAATAAAGTACGTATCGAAGCACTAGACGAGAACGGCGACGTCATTGACGAAGTGGTAGAAGGCTTGCTTGCCGTCTGTATCCAACATGAAATGGATCATCTCAATGGTGTGATATTCGTCGACTACCTGTCTCGTTTGAAACAAACACGTGCCCGTGATAAAGTTCGCAAAGTCCTCAAGATACGCGAAAAACAAGGCGCATCATCGGCTGAACAGCAGCCACAACCGATCAATTCTTAATCTCTTTCTCCTTTACATAATGATGCCTATAGTGGATGTTACTCTCTGATATCCACTATATGGTGCCAATTTTTTAGCAGATACTGTTCTCACCAAAGGTTTACTACTATGACAATGATCAAAATTGACCAATATTTTGAACCTGCCAGCTGGCAGAAATTTACCAAGGCTGCTGAAGGTCGCGAGACCCCGTTTTTAGTGGTGGACCTAAGTCGTATCGAGACCAAGTATCATGAGATGGTCAGCCTGTTTCCGAATGCCAAACTGCATTATGCGATGAAGGCAAGTCCTGCGGTTGAGGTCATCAATCTGCTGGCAAAACTTGGCTCTAATTTTGACTGTGCCTCTATCTATGAGCTGGATCGTGTGCTTGATTGCGGCGTTGAGCCATCGCGCATTTCTTATGGTAACACCATCAAAAAAGCCGACCATGTTAAGTATGCCTTCGAAAAAGGTATCGATCTGTATGCGACCGACTCAGAAGCAGACCTAAAAAACATTGCCAAACATGCACCTGGCTCTAAAGTATTTGTACGCATATTGGTACAAGGGTCAGAGACAGCAGAATGGCCATTGTCACGTAAGTTTGGCTGTCACCCTAATATGGCTATCGACCTTCTCATTCAGGCGCGTGAGCTTGGCTTGGTACCTTATGGTATTTCGTTCCACGTTGGCAGTCAGCAAAAAGACGTTGCGGCATGGGATGATGCGTTAGCCAAAGTTAAGTATATGTTTGACTGGATGAAGAACGAAGAAGGCATCAAGCTACAAATGATCAATCTAGGTGGCGGCTTCCCAACCAACTACATCAGCGAAGTCAATCCTATTAAGGTCTATGCAGAAGAAATTACCAGCTATTTGACTGATGATTATAATGATGACGAGATGCCTGAGATTATTCTAGAGCCAGGTCGTTCACTGGTCGGTGGTTCAGGTGTCTTGGTGAGTGATGTGGTACTGATCTCTCGTAAATCAGACACAGATTTGGCGCGCTGGGTCTATACAGATGTCGGTTTATTCCAAGGCTTAATCGAGACGCTAGGCGAAGCAATCAAGTATCCTGTCTACACCCCGAAGATGGAAACTTCTACTAGTGAAGGGACAGTCGTACTGGCAGGTCCAACCTGTGACTCAACCGATATCATGTATGAAGAAGCAGGTTATCAGTTGCCAGAGGAGCTTGAGATTGGTGACAAAATCTATTGGCTCACTACGGGCGCTTATACTAACTCGTATTCATCGGTAGAGTTCAATGGTTTTCCGCCGCTTGAAGTGGTTTATATTGACTAGTCTTTAAACCTATTATTTATAGAAAAGCGCGGTGCTATTAATAACAGCACCGCGCTTTTTTGTGTTTGGCTATTTTGCGTATTCGCTATTGAACCAACAAAGCAATCGGTACACTATTAATGCTATTGGTTATTCGACTGCCGCTACTGGTTGAGCGTTGTGAAATCTCACCAATCGTTACCCACTGTCCACGTGGCACAATGATTGTACTGTTCAAGCTCTGGCCTTGGATGCTATTACTGCTCGTACCGTACCTATTGTAGGATGAGTTGGATCGCGCCAGTCGCTCTTCAACTTGTGACAACCTCACTTCGACCTGTCCATCAGGCAGCAGTCTGGGTGTGACAGCAATTCCTTGCGTCGTTGGCAGTAGTACTTGCTGCTGAATGATAATCTGCGCACTTGGCTGACTGTCAATGGGATAATGATAATTTGGTTGAATAGTGGCACGATAGTTTTGCGTCAATGAATAGAGCGTGCCGGTACTGATACTAGCGGCACTACCAGACAGCGTTTGTACTTGATACAAGCTACTACCTTGTTGCTGGCGGTTATATTGATTGATTACGCCTGCACCTTGGATACCGCAATTGGTAATGATGACTTGACCCTGCCGAATATTATCCTGAATACTACTGCTATTGCCAACACGCACAGCGACCGTGATCGCTTGTGGCTGACGGTCAATCTGCGTGAGTAACTGCTGTATCATTTGATAATTGCGAGGTGTTGTTATTAGTACCAATTTATCTTGGTATACGCTGACGGTGCCGCCATCAGCGCTATTCTCGAGTTGTTGCCGTACTGTTGGCAGGAGCGCGACACCGCCATAAGTGTCAATCACATAGGTTTGGTCACTACTGGCTTGTACTGCTATCGGCAAAATTGTCAGGCTCAGGGCAAACGCTGGCAGGCATATATTTTTAGCAGCACTGACCGCAAATACAGTGCTCGTTAACTGATGCTTTATATGACGCTTCACATTATTCACATGCACTCCCTCATTTTTCTTGAGCCTTTTTCAATGCTACCTAATCATTCAGACCCAGCACATCTTGCATATTATATTGCCCAACGGCTTGCTCGGTCACCCAAGTCGCGGCACGTACAGCACCTGCGGCAAAGGTCATGCGCTCTCGTGCGCGGTGAGTAATCTCGACCACCTCACCATCAGCGATAAACATCACAGTATGATCGCCTACGATCTCTCCACCGCGTACGGCATGAATGCCAATCGTACCTGATTCGCGTTCGCCCGTTTGTCCTTCGCGTCCGTAGATAGCGACGTCTTTTAGGTTCTGTCCGCGTGCCTCTGCGACGGCTTCTGCCATCATATATGCGGTACCAGACGGTGCATCGATTTTGTGTTTGTGATGCGCTTCGATGATCTCCACGTCAGCATCATTGCCAAATGCTTTGGCGGCCATGCCAAGTAGTTTCAATGACAGGTTAACGCCTGTTGAATAGTTACCTGCATAGACGATAGCGATTTTTTCACTGGCTTTTGCCAATACCTGCTCTTGCGCCTCATTAAATCCTGTCGTGCCAATGACCATCGCAACATTATGCTCGGCACAAACTTGCATGTTTTTTTCAGTCGCATCAGGCAAACTAAAATCAATCAGCACATCGATGTCATTGATCACAGCCTCTAGCTCGTCAACGATTTGTACCTCTAAACGTCCGATAGCTGCCACCTCGCCTGCATCCGCGCCGACGAGACTAGATCCTTGACGCTCAATCGCTGCATTAAGTGTGGTCTTCGCATTGTTTTGTACGGCTTCGATAAGCATACGACCCATACGACCACCTGCACCGATCACACCAACTTTGATGGTTTGTTCTGTTGTTTGTTGACTCATATCTCTACCTTACATACTTTACATTTGGTGGGGTTATTTTTGGATATCATTTATCGTCAGTTTAACAAATATCGTTAACTGAGTGGTTTTTTATCAGCACAAGAAAAAGCCCAAAGGTTTCACATGAAACCTTTGGGCTTACTTTCAATATAGCTATCTAACAACAGTCTGTCTTAGTCAAATAATCAGTCAAACAAATCGCCAATCTTTTTAAAGAATGATTTTTTATGTGGCGACTGCTGATGCTTACTGTCATCATCCAACGTATCTTGGAATTGACGTAATAGATCTTTTTGCTCACGAGTTAGGTTGACAGGGGTTTCGATAACGACGCGGCAGATCAAATCGCCTTTCATCGTGGTGCGTACTGGCGTCACGCCCTTACCGCGTACACGTAGCAATTTACCACTTTGCGTACCTTCTGCCACTTTGATTTTTACTTTGCCATCTAAGGTTGGGATCTCAACTTCTTTACCGAGTGCTGCATCAGTGATGCTGACTGGTACATCCATATATAGATCGGCGCCTTGACGAGTAAAGACGTTGTGCGGTTTGACGCGTACTTCGACATACAAGTCGCCATTCTGTACGCCTGCGCCGCCAGCCTCGCCTTCGCCTGCCAGACGGACACGATCACCATCATCAACGCCCGCTGGGATAGATACTTCTAGCGTACGTGATTTGTCTTTGACGCCATTACCATGACAGTCAGGGCAAGGGTTTTTGATTTGTTTACCAGAGCCGCCACACTGCGGGCAAGCTTGCTGCACGGCAAAGAAACCTTGCTGCATACGCACTTGGCCTTGACCATGACACATCTGACAGGTCACGACATCAGAGGCATCTTTGGCACCTTTACCATCACAAGTGTCGCATGGGGCTGGCGCGGTAAAGCTGATTTCTTTTTTGCAGCCACGTACTGCTTCTTCTAATGTCAGCTCAATCACATAACGCAGGTCAGAGCCACGACGCGAGCGTCCACCACCGCCGCCACGTGATTGACCAAAGATGTCACCAAAGTTACCGAAAATATCGCCAAAAATGTCTTGGAAGTTGCCGCCGCCTGCACCGCCAAAGCCGCCGCCACCCATGCCATTTTCAAAGGCTGCATGACCCATGCGGTCATACGCTGAACGCTTTTCTTCATCGCTCAGTACTTCGTAAGCCATTGAGGCTTCTTTGAATTTGTCTTCAGAATCAGGGTCATCAGAGTTGCGATCTGGATGATATTTCATGGCAAGCTTGCGGTAGGCTCGCTTAATCTCCTTGCTGTCAGCGGTCTTACTGACACCTAATACTTCATAAAAATCGCGTTTACTCATGGTTTCTCCTATCGTCTTCGCAGCACCACCAGCTCGTCAGTTCATTAGCTTTGGTCAGCTTTGACCATTAACGGTCTTCATCTCATACACAATCACACAGCAACGTTTCATGTGAAACATGGCAAACCACAATGTCACAGGATGATAATATGTGCATGTAACGGACAAATACGGTGGGGGCTACTTAGCCAAATCAATTATAAAAAGTTTGCGCTATTTATGGAGATGGTCTGCTGATTTATCAAGCGCTTAAGTCATGAAATTCGTAGTTAAGGCAGTTAGGTTGCGATATACACGATTTATTAAGATTACTACAAAGCTTTTCATACCTGAATAATGACGAGTCGTGCTAGTATTTATCGCCATATCTACGGTCATTTATACCCATGACGTTTGCGACAAGGTACCAAGTCTTATGAAAAAGCTGATTGTTTTATTAATCGTGATTGCCGTAGCAATCTATGCAGGCTCCCCTTACTACAGTGCTTATCAGCTCAAAAATGCTTATGATGCCAAAGACGGTGCCGCTATCGCAGCGACCATTGATTACGAGCAAGTGCGTCCAAGCATCCAAACTCAGCTAACTGATCAATTTACCACGACCATGACTAAGTATCCATTAATCGCTGAGCTCGGTGGTGAGCCATTGACTGAGGCTGCCAATGGCTTTATCACGCAAGCGGTTGATGGTGCTATCACCCCGCAAAATATCGAAAAAGTCATTAACACTCAGGGTCAAGCGAATACAGCAACCAAAGAGCTTGCGGCCGCATGGGCAATCGCTAGCGATCAAGTTGACTTGAGAAACCTGATTCAAAGCTTAATCATTCAACGTGGCGACGTCGATGCTGTGGTCAAGAGTCAAATCCAGCAAGTCATGAAAAAACAAGCGGCAGAACTTGAACAGCAGGCGGCACAAGGCAACGATAGCGACAAGCCAACATTGAGCTACTGCGGTATCAATTGTTTCAATATCAGTGGTCAAGTCAAAGGCTATCCACTCACTATCGAGATGCAGCGCCAAGGACTTATTCAATGGAAGATCGTCGATATTGTCTTGCCATAAACAAGTTGAGACCGCTTTTGATATTTGAAATATTGATAAGTTAAACGATAAAAACCGCTTTATGAATCAGCTCATAAAGCGGTTTTTTATTACTCTATTCAAGATAATGATAAATAAAGATCTTGAGCGATACTAATATAATTATTCGATACCTAAAAATTCTAAAAACTCAGGACTTTCAAAACTTGCTTGATATAGCACACCGTCCTCACGGTAAATGGCAGGCGTCGCTATCACTGCCAGTCCAGCAGCTTTTTCGCGATTGGGCGTCACGTGATCGACGTTGCAACTTGCTGGTGCAGGTGTCATCTCACCTTGTAGCATCGCCTTATCGAATGCCTGACGACGACTGCTTTCGCTACCTTGGCACCAAATACCACGCATTTGCTCAGGTGACTGCTCGTATATCGGATAGCCGATGACGTTGACCGTCACGCCTTTTGCATTGAGCACGGGTATTTGCTGATGAAATCGACGGCAATACGGGCAGTTGACGTCATCAGCCACATAGATCACCGCCCTCTCAGGACTAGTCGCTGGATAAGTAATCAATTGGCTTTCATCCAATGTCGCAAACACCGATTGGTTTTTACGTTTTTCAAAATTCTCATCGAGTCCGATAAACTGACCATTTTCGATCACTGATATCTCACCATCGGTGATGTACTGCGCATCGTCTGATAGCAAAAAAGGCACTCCTTCGAGCGTTGCGCCCCAAATCATGCCGGGTACGGCCGTATAAAAGAACGGCGTTTTTGCATTCATGTTTTTGAGCGCACGCATATTGGCAAGCATCGCCGATTTGACTGCTGCACTGACAGGCTTGCCTACCTGCGCACTCGTGCTGCGTACTGGTGTTTTGGTCACTACCCGCTTGCTTGGGTTCTTTTGTAACTCACCTTGGATAACATAGCGACCATCTTCAGTGATGTGTAGTGGCGGCTGCCCAGCCAAATTCACTTGATACATATTGGGTAATTTGGACGGCGCAATGGAGGTAATCTGCGTTTTGATACCTGCTTGGGTCAGCACTTGGCGCAACCGCTTATCGACCGTTGCACTTACCGCTTTGCTCATCTGCGCGCTTTGATTGTTTTGGTTCAATTGGGTGCTCGTCGTATCCGCTGAGCTTGGCTGCGCACAAGCAGTAGTGGCTAATAAGATGACGCTGCTTAAGCTCGCAAATTTAAATACAGATAATGTCACAGAAACAGTCCCAGTTGGTTTTTAATAAATGCAATGCTTCACGAAGCCAGCTCTTATTAATCACAATTATATTATGTAAAAGAATATATTAAAATATTAGACAGACTTTAGCACAAAGGAATTTTTTGCAAAGTTATAAAAGCGCAGTTTTGCAAAATTGCTACTGAGCTTTAAGAGATAGGCAACACAAGCAGACCGCAAAAATATTGCAGGAGAATCACAAATATAAATAGCTGACAGCAAAAAGCAGCACACTGGGTAGTGGCTGCTAATGTTTTTTAGAAGAGAGCAATTTAAAAATAGTATTTATGCAAATACTAGAAATTAAAATTTAGCGACTTCTTCTGGTGTTAAGAAGCGACTGTCGCCTTTTTCTAGGCCGTCTAAATTGATATGACCGATACTGGCGCGGTGCAGCTCCGTGACTCGATTACCAAAATAACCCATCATGCGTTTGACTTGATGGTATTTACCCTGCTCTAGCGTCAGGCGGGCATGGGTTTCATCAATGAACTCAAGAATAGCAGGCTTGGTTGGCTCATAATCGCCTTCTAATAAAATCCCTTCAGCGACTTTTTTCACGGCTTTTTCTTGGGCATCGCTATCCATCGGCGATGCTAAGGTCAGCTCATAAACCTTGGCGTGCTCATGCTTAGGACTGGTGACACGGTGTAGCCAGCCGCCATCATCACTCATGAGCAAGGCGCCAGTGGTATCGACATCGAGACGTCCAGCGATACGCAAACTACCCAATTCTGGTACGGCGATCAGCTCGGTGACGATTGGGTATTCTTTGACCTTTAATGTACATTCAAAGCCTTCAGGCTTGTACAGTAAGATATAACGATTGCCCGCAGCGACTGACAGTGGCTCGCCTGCCCACATCACATCATCGTTGACGACATCGACATGTAGGCCAGGGTCTTTGACCACTTGATCGTTTACAGTGATTTCGCCCGCGTGCATGATCTTTTTGGACTCTTTACGTGACAGCTCAGTGGCTTTACTAATGAATTTATCTAAACGCATACTATTTACTACCATCGGTTTTATGATACCAGCCCTAAATCAGAAACTAACGACGCCAGCACTCAGCCGTGAGCAGCTCGTTATCTTCGATGGTTAGAAATGGTACTATAATGAAAAATGAAATGAACACTGTACCCAATACGGACGACAGTGAAAGTTAGCTAAGTTTACCATATCCAACCTAAGCCTGATGAAATATGAGCTATCAAACGCTAAAACGTGCCGTCACCGCGCGCCTAGAAATTAAGAAATCTGAGTTTATTGCTTACGCGTATCCGGTGAGCTCGCGTGAGCAAGCCATGTTTCACGTGGAACAACTACGTGAGCAATATCCTGATGCGCGGCACTTTTGCTGGGGCTACATCATTGGTGACCCTGACAATACTACCAGTGCAGGTTTTGACGACGATGGTGAGCCAAGCGGTACCGCAGGCAGGCCGATATTAAATGTCTTGCAACACAAGTCCATCGGCAATGTCATCATTATTGTGGTGCGTTACTTCGGCGGTATCAAGCTAGGGGCTGGCGGTCTCACCCGCGCTTATGCAGGCTCTGCCCAAGCAGCGGTCGATGAGATGACATTAAATCCCTATGTACACATGGCACAGATTCAGATACTGGCAGAGTTTGCGACCGAAGCACAGTGCCGCTATATGATAGAAAGTCTTGGCGGTCACATCGATGATGTCGCCTATAGCAAACAAGTCACCTTGACTGCGACATTGGCACAGGCAGATATCGAGAGTCTAAAAGAGCGACTTGCGATGGATGGACGCGTATTGAATCAGCCAGAAGTCTAGAAGAAACTGATTAACCTTTCTCATTAGCCGTTTAGATATAGTAGAACCTCAATAAAATTGATACAGCATAGGAAATGCGCTCGATTAAACGCTACTTTTCTTGCTTGCTGTGACTGCGTCTCCAGAGGCTGCGAAAAATAGCGTTTAATCTTGCTATACCATTTTTATAATGGTTTCACTATAGTTGTATTCAGTCGCTATTTATCAGCTTGTGAGCCATTTATCGGTAGTCATGCTCTCACTAAAAATTATTGGTTTTCATGGTTACTGACGTTATGATAAAAAACCCTTACCACGCTACTTTTTTGTTTTTCCACGATTATTAAATAAGACCAAAATATGTCAACCTCAACCAAACCTTTTGCTCCAGCGCCTTTTAAACCGCCCTTTTGGCTAACCAATCCACACTTGCAAAGCATCTTACCCAAGTTTTTTGCGCCAAAAGCACCAACCTATCGCCGCGAAGTCGAAAAAGACTCTTTAGATGAAAGCGATATTGCCTACGATTTTTATGATGCGCACCCTGTAGACACATCAAAAAACGGCGCGCTTGAGCAAACGCCATTGATTGTCTTATTCCATGGTATGGAAGGCAGCAGCGACAGTCATTATGCGCGCGCATTGGCTTACCAGATGCACGCGCAAGGTTGGCACTTCGTGGTGGCACATTTCCGCAGTTGCGGCGGTATTCCTGCTAATGGCAGAGTTTTTTATAATGCGGGCGATACCGATGAAGTGCATCACGCGCTACAAAATCTAAAGCAACAATACGCCAATATCTATGCAGTCGGTGTCTCTTTGGGTGGCAATGCCCTAGCAAAATATATGGGCGAATATGGTGACGAAGCACTCTGCCAAGGCGCTACCGTTATCTCCGCTCCCGTCGATATGTCCTCAGCGGCGCTTAGTATGCATAGCTTTTTAAGCCATCGAATTTATACGCCTTATTTGCTCAACCCAATTATCAAAAAAGCCTTAGCCAACGACATTACTCAAGAGGAGATTGACTCGATCAAAGCCGTCAATCGCATCAGTGACTTTGATGATATTTTTACCGCGCCGCGTCATGGCTACCGCTCTAACAATCACTACTATCAAGCCTCATCAGCCCTTCCCTATTTGATAAACGTGACCAAGCCCTTATTACTCATCAGTGCAAAAGACGATCCGTTTATTGGCTTTACCGCGACACCCAACGATGTCTCTGATAGCGTCACTATCTTAGATACTGAGCACGGTGGACATATCGGCTATTTGCGTTATCGCTCAGATAAGGGTCAAGCAAAAAATAATACTAATGGCAATTCTTCAAAATTTGATATCAACTGGATACCCGAAACGGTGAGTGCCTACTTCAATTGGATTGGGGTCGAGTCACGTAAAAAATAGGCCTAAGTAGCCCTGACAATACATCCTACTTTAACGACTTTTAATGCTGTCCTTTAAACCTTCGAGACGATTTTATGTACCCATTTATCCGTTATGCCAGTACCATCGCTCACGCCGCCTTAAAAGCAAAAAAGGGCGATACCTTAACCCTAAAAGAAACCAGCGAGGTTCAGTTTCGCTGTCGCCTGACGGATATCGATAACTTCTTGGAGATGAATAACGGTCGCGTATTCACGCTGTATGATTTGGGGCGTATGGACTTTGCAGTGCGTAGCGGACTTGGCACGCAGCTGCTAAAACAGCGTTGGGGTCTGGTCATCGCTGGCAGTACTATCCAATATCGCAAGCGTATTCGTGCCTTTGAAAAGGTCACACTAAAGACCAAAATGGTCGGTATCGATGCGCGCTGGCTCTATATCGAGCAATCCATGTGGGTCAAAGGCAAACCTTGCTCCTCTGCGCTACTGCGTACAGGCGTGACCAAAGGCGGTCGGGTGATCGACACCGCCCAAGTACTGGCCGCATTGGGACAGTCTGATTGGGATCTACCGCCGACTGGCTATGTCGCCGAATGGATAGAGAGCGATCGTGATCGTCCGTGGCCACCAACGGAGTGATAGCAAGAGAGCTTAGCTTAAAATATATTTTGCTAAGCGTGCGTTTAAAACAAATCACAGCCACGTAACCTTATAGCTACTATTTCATAACAACTCATTATATAAATAAATATAATAAATGTTAGGATAGTAGTGAGTATGACATTCAACTCAACTAAATATAGTCTGATAAGGAGAATAATATGGCTAACACGACGGATTTTGTCGGTACGTTATTTGATAATAGTGAATCAAATCCAAGCAAAATCACCCTAGCCTTTACCATGGCTGGCGTGGCACTCAAAAAAGGCCACTCTGCCACGGTGATATTAATGGTGGATGCGGTACATTTGGCAAAACCAAATGCGCTAGACGATGTCAATATTGGCGCGCCATTTGAGCCTGCTGGTGAATTGCTAGAAGCCTTTATCGAGAAAGGCGGACAAGTATTGGTCTGCGGTGCTTGCATGAAGCACAATGGTTTGGAAGAAGCAGACATCGACAAACGCTTTGAGGTGATTAGCGGTGATGATGTGGTTGAGCTGCTCATGAATGCGCAGGGGTCGTTGCAGTTGAATTAATCATAAAAGTTAAAAAGCAAAGTTATAGGAATGGGTCAATTTTCTCAGTCATCTTTTTGGTGGCTTGGATGATTGGCTCTTTTTTTGTGTACAATAAATCAGTGCTTGAATTATTTATACCATGGTCAGTTCGAAGACAGTTATGCGACCACTGTCATCCTCATTTTGTCTTTATTTGGTTGTCACTGATTTGAACTCTATACCGCTCCTCCTAAATGAGTAAGGATACTTATGAAATTTCGATATGCGCGACACACCAATAATTTGGATACCATTATTGATTTTTATCAAAACATTATTGGACTAGAAAAGCTGGGCGGCTTCAAAGACCATAATGGTTACGACGGTGTTTTTTTAGGATTTCCCGATCAGGATTGGCATATGGAGTTTACCTATTCCAATGATAAAGCTGACCATCATCCTGACAGGGACGATTTGATCGTATTTTACTTAGATAGCGAAGAGGAAATCCAAACCATTATAGATAGAGCGCAACAAGCAGATATACTACCGATCACCTCACAAAATCCTTATTGGAATGAAAACGGCATCGAGTTAACTGATCCAGACGGATTCGGCGTCATACTAACGGTAAATTAGTTGAAGTAGAGAACTAGAGTCAGTCTGTTTAGGGCATGTCATTGGAGTTTGCCGACTAGCGGTGATGATGTGGTTGAGCTGCTGAGTTATAAAAATGAGTCAGTTTTCTTAGCTATCTTTTCTCATTTCATGCGTTTCTAGTAGATATATAGCTAAGGTAGATGATGCTCCAACTGCTAACTTAGCGTGCCTAGGTTGTAACCCTTTGAATTCACTATCTTTGCCATGACCACTGCCATATTCATTTCTAACCTCTGCAATTCCTTGGACAACAGCAGATAAGCTACCTAATATTTGTCTTATTGACCTCGCTGCTTTCGCCTCGTTAGATATATCATCAGGTGTAATTTTAAGTAACTTAGTAGTTTCTCTCATCAACTTAGATAAGTCCCAGTTTTTATTATATTCTTCTTGTCTACTTTTAAAGATTGATTTGCAAGCAGTTTCAATCAATTCTTTCGCTACTCCTATCGCTTGATAAGGTGAAGTCTCAATTGATGATTCCATTAAGTTAATCTGCTGAGAAACGTAATCAGCATTAAAAATAATCTTAATCTCATTACCTTTTTTTTCTATAGAGGCTTTACCAGTAAATTTTTTCCTTCCACTAAAAGTTGGTCTATTAGAAATATGAACTGCTTCGACAATTTCAAAATCGTCATAACTTAGAATTTTATTGAAGATATCAAGAATCGTTTTTACTTCTTCTCTATCTGTTCTTACTACTGGATGTATCATATGACACAAAAAATCTAGGAAAATATTATCGTGGCAATCTAACAGATTGAACCTACTATCATAAAAAATCCAGTCGTCATCCCAATCGTGGTTATTAAATCTATGCTGCCAAATATCACCTTTAGCATTTAGATATCTGCTGTCAGTTGAAGAAAGGCTTTCTAAATCATAAAGTCGGGATAAAAATGTAGTTTCATCTAACCTTCCAGCCCAATCGATATTTCCTATCTGAATAGAGTCAAATATATCGCGTCTAGTAATTGAAGATATTTTATTCATTAGTTATTTCCAACTTTCTTTGGCTAGATGTTTAGTCATCTCAAGTATATGCATTAATAAGCTTTAACTACAGTTTTATAGTCAAATATTTTAACTACAATTCCGTAGCCAAAACCCACCCCTTATTCAGTAACTAAATAAACACTATCCAACACGCGCACCGCCTACCTCTGCTACAGTGAGTCATACAAATATCCTAATAAAAAGGAGTCAATCATGAGCTTACTCAATACGCTTAACCTCACCTACCCGATTATCCAAGCGCCAATGGCAGGCGGAGCTACCACCCCTGAACTGATTGCGAGTGTTAGTAACTTTGGTGGACTTGGTTCATTGGGCGCTGGCATGACCGCGCCAGACGTTTTGAATAGCCAAATCAATACGATTAAGACCCTGACCGACCGTTCTTTTATGGTCAATCTGATGGTGTTATCTGAGCACGAGTCGAGCACCTTTGATACCGCCCTGCCTGCTTGGCTAAGTGAGTATTACCAAGAGCAGAATATAGAATTTACACTACCCACGCGTCCAGCACAGAGCTTTGCTGAGCAGTTGCAAGTGCTCTATGACAATCCTGTACCTGTTGCCAGTTTTACTTTTGGTATTATCAGCGCTGAGCAAGTCCAGCGTTTGCAACGTGTCGGCACGCGTGTCATCGGTACGGCAAACCATCCATTGGAAGCCAAAGTATGGAGCGAGATTGGGGCAGATGCGGTGTGTGTACAAGGGGCGGAAGCGGGCGGTCATCGCGGTGGTTGGTTGCCGCAAAGCGAAACTGATCCATTGGGATTATTGACTCTGATTAGTCAAACGCGCGCTTGCACAGATATTCCTTTGATTGCCGCAGGTGGCATTATGACGGCACAGGATATCAAGGCAGTACAAGCGGCAGGTGCTGAGCTTGCGCAAATGGGGACGGCGTTTTTGACCACAGATCAATGCGGTATTAATAATACGTATAAACAAGCGCTCATTGAGGCCAGTCAAGGAGCGCGCAGTAGCGAGACACGCTTAACCAGATTATTCTCAGGTAAGCTTGCGCGTGGTTTATTAAACGATTATTTGCGTGATTTTGCTCAATTTGAGAGCGCAGATGCGCTACCGCCCTACCCACAACTCAATGCCATGACCAAGTTTATGAGAGCGGATGCGACCAAGCATTTGGACGCCGAGCATCTGTCGTTATGGGCAGGACAAGGCGTCACGCTGGTCAGAGACGAAAGTACAGATACCTTACTGACGCGATTAATAAAAGACTTGTGAATTACTGACCCTTAAGCGTTGCACGAAATTCTTTATAATCACTGGCCGTCGCTTTTACTGCCTCAATCATCGGCACATGACCGACCTCAGACATCATAATCAGCTGCGCCTGCGGCATCAGCTCGGTCATGATGGCGGCGGTCTCAGGCTTGATGATTTTATCCTCATTGCCCCAGACGACGAGCGTGGGTATATCGCGCTGCGCGATGATTTTGGCACGTGCTTCCACATTGTCTGCGGTAATCTGCTTGAGGATATTGGCGTGCAACTCTCGGTTGGCGATATTGGTCTGAGCAAAGACCGCTTGCACGGTTTTGGGAATATAAGGCGGCTTGTACATCACGAGATTATACAAAGCAAAATAATCCTCTGTATTTTTGACCAATAGCGGGCTGTTGTCAAAACTATCATCATCAAACCTATCTTTTGGAAACCCTGCTGACCAAAAACCGCCACTGTCGAGTAGCCACAAGCTGCCCACGCTATCAGGATACATGGCGGCATAAGCAACACTAATGGCACCGCCCATTGAGTTACCGCCGACATGAATATGAGACGCGACCCCTTTTGCTTGTAGCAGCTCATGTAAACGCTGCGCCTGAGCATCGGCACGGTAGTCAACTTGCATCGGTTTACTGGATTCACCAAAACCCAGTAAGTCTGGAATGATCAGATGATAATTACTCAGCTCTCTAGCGATACGGGTAAAGTTGTCTTTGTTTGCTCCAAATCCATGGATGAGTAATAACGGCTCGCCGTTGATATTACCGCCTTCTAGATAGGTCATGGTGTCGCCAGAGGCCAGCGTCAATACCTTTTTTTCAAGCTTGGCTTTATTGCGCTCGAACTGTATCAGCTTTTGGGTGGCATTCACCGCAAGCGTATTGGGCGCGGTGGTGCAGGCTATGACGGAAAGACTAAATAGGGCGACAAGGCTTAAACGTTTTAGTGTCATCGAAACATCCTTGTTAGAAATATAGTCAACCCACTCTTAACTCGGATCAACTATAGTATAAAAAGTATCTACGCTATGATTCTAACGATAAATGCGGCTTTATATTTATAAATCTCTTACTTCGTAGTCAAATCAGCGTCATCCTTTTGAGGATTTTTATAATAATCAGGATTTTATAATCAGTAGAAACTGAGCTGGCCTCCTAACTGTATATAAGACACGACATCAAAAGGACAGTAACAACGTTAGTAACACATTTCGTACTAGGGCTTATGTCAGCACGTGGTTTACTTACCGTTCTAATAAAAATGGCACGGGCATTGTCATTTATAATAAGCGTTTTTATGCGATCAGTTTCAAGTTCGTTACCTACCCTCTGTCCTAAGACGCATTTTTATCATAAATCAAAGCCCACTTGAATGGCGCAAAAGGAAAGACATTGAGCGACACCAGTATTGCCACTGACAAACGGCGTGACCTCACTGAAGGGTCGATTGCCAAAACGATGCTCCTATTTGCCTTGCCAACCCTTGGATCATCAGCTCTACAGTCGTTGAATGGCTCCATCAACGCCGTCTGGGTGGGGCGATTTTTAGGGGAAGAAGCGCTCGCCGCGACAGCGAACGGCAACATTTTGATGTTTATACTCATCTCCTTCGTCTTTGGTTTTGGTATGGCGTCCACTATTTTGATTGGTCAGGCCATGGGCCGCCGTGATGAGGCGATGGTCAAAAGAACCATGGGCACGGCGCTCGGCAGTATTATTCCGATCAGTATAGTGGTGTCGGCAGGAGGATGGATATTTGCGCCAATGCTACTGGATTTTCTTGGCACGCCAGCCAGTGCGGTAGATCTGGCTCTGACCTATCTACGGATGATTTTCGTTGCGATGCCCGTCACGCTCACGTTTACGCTGATCATGATGGCACTGCGCGGAACAGGTGATTCTACGACGCCGCTTTGGTTTATCATTATATCGGTGATTATCGATTTGATTTTGACGCCGACACTGATTTTAGGTCTAGGGCCTTTTCCCGAATGGGGTATATTTGGCTCAGCCTTCGCCACCGCTGCCGCAAACACGCTAGCGCTTATTGGTATGGTTATCACGATGTATATGCGCGGCTCTGTGCTGACACTCAGCATGCCAGAGTTACGCTTTTTGCGCGCAGACCGAGCCATTTTAAAATCGATGTTCTCAAAAGGCTTGCCGATGGGCCTGCAGATGATTGTCATCTCTTCGGCGGCATTGACGATGCTGTCATTGATCAACCGTGAAGGGGTACAGACCACAGCCGCCTATAGTGCCACCCAACAGCTTTGGACATACGTGCAGATGCCTGCAATGGCGCTAAGTGCCGCAGCCAGTGCGATGGTCGCACAGAATATCGGGGCCAATCAATGGGGTAGAGTCTCAGATATCACCCGATGGGGACTCATCTTTAACGTGATATTGACAGGCGCAATTATCGCGGTGCTGACCATTTTTGATGGTACCATTTTGGGCTTTTTCCTTGGTAGTGATAGCGAAGCGTTGCCAATCGGGGAACACATTCAGCTCATGGCGACATGGGGTTTTATCTTTTTTGGGATAGCGCAAGTGCTCTTCGGCACCATGCGGGCGAACGGTTATGTGATTTGGCCATTGGTCGTTATGGCGATTTCAATGTATCCCGTGCGCCTTGGATTTGCGTTTGGGCTTTACCCCCTGCTCGGTGAGGACGCGCTTTGGCTGTCATTTCCAGCAGGCATGGTAGCCACGGCTCTGATGGGAGCCGGACTATATCTGTATGGCGGATGGCGCAAGGGTAAAAAACTGGTTGCCGAAGAGGCTGCACAAGGGAGTGAAGGATATCGTGTGCATGGTGGCACCTCTGCGTCATGTCGTGATATTACCCCGACGACTGTATGGAAACTGCTCCCTTTACGCCGTATCACAAGGCTACATCGACGACTTCGTAGAAGACTCTATAGGCACCGTATGATTAAGAACAGTAAAGGATCATAGCGTGGTTTATATACGCTTAGCTTGACGGCTTTTAATTATTACGGCTTTTGTTCATTGGTATTTGGCATAACGTTGACCTAATAAAAAGCACCGTATGTAAAAATCTTTGCTGGGCTAAGCGTTGATTATTAACACATTACAACGCTACATCAGCCAATAAAAAATCTACCGCGGCGGCGGCATGAATCGCTGTGGTATCAAATACAGGTATTGGGCTGTCCGCTTGAGTGATCAACAGGCCAATCTCAGTACAGCCTAATATCACCCCCTGTGCCCCTTGCTCAGCAAGCTTGCTTATGACATCGATATAATATTGGCGTGAGCTGTCTTTGAACTCACCGACGCATAGCTCTTTTTTGATAATACGGTGTACTTCAGCACGCTCGCCCTCGGCAGGTATCAATACTTCTAGCCCTGCATCAATCAGGCGCTGCTTATAAAACTCCTGAGTCATCGTAAACTGCGTGCCTAATAACGCTATTTTGCTGAGATTTTGTGCTTTGATAGCATCGATAGTGGCGTCTGCAATATGAATCAACGGCAGGTCTGTGGCTGATTGTACATCGTCGAATAATTTGTGCATGGTATTAGAAGCAATCATGAGTCCTTGTGCGCCGGCAGCTTGCAAGCGCGTGCCACTACTCGCCATCATCGCGCCCAGCTCATCCCATTCACCCGTTTCTTGTAGCGTATTGATAGGGCCAAAATCGACACTATGTATGAGCAAATCTGCTGAATGTAATCCACCCAATTTAGCTTTGATGCTTTCGTTAATGATGCGATAGTAACTTTCGGTACTTTCCCAACTCATACCACCTATGATGCCGAGTGTTCGCTGTGCTTGGTCTGCCATTTTATTGTCCTATTTATCGTTTAGTCTTGGTTATCATAGATTATCGTCGCAAAATAGACTATAAAAAATGAACTATTTTTCATTATTATTTTTAAGATACCACCTGCGAAACGAACGCTTTCAAACGGAAAATGCGAGACATAATCGTTATGATCAGGCAGCTATCAAGATATAACAAACCTAGCCATTGATAATAACGATTTTACCCGTCCGTCATCACGGAGTATCATGATCACTGCTATCACTTGTAGGACAACCAAACATATGGCCAATTTTCCCACCATCAGAATCCGCACTCGCCGCAAATATTACCGCCTTATCTTCACGGGTCTTATGGCATTGATGATGTCGCTGATTATCTCATCGGCGTTGCTACTCGTCAAAGTGGGTTATGTCGACGGCTTCTTTACGGAGCTGATGCATTCGTGGGGACTGGCATTTATTTTTGCGTGGCCGAGCGCTTATGTGTGTGCCTACATGGTGCAAGAGCACATCCTTAGCCGCATTGAGTTTTATTGAAAAAGAGCCAAAAATACTGGCTTTACTGACTTTAAAACAGCGTGTTATAAAGCTTTCCTACCAAAAAAAATACCAAAGATGATGTTATTCACATTTGGTATTTTTTTATAAAGTAACTTAACACAGTTATCTATTATTAAAGGACTGCTAACTTACGATACCACGTCGACTTTGTTTTTTAGGCAAGCCACTCGGTGATTGATATTCCCTTCTAGCACAGGCTTGATCTGGGCACACTCATCATCCGCTAGTGGACAGCGCGTCCGAAACGCGCAGCCTGAGGGCGGATTAATGGGACTTGGCAAATCGCCTTCTAATAGCTGAATGGTTTTATTGCGCTCAGCAATGGGATCGGGTAACGGTACAGCCGACATCAATGCTTGAGTATAAGGATGGGTCGGATTGCCGTACACGGCTTTATTCACCCCAAGTTCGACGGCGTTGCCCAAGTACATGACCAGCACCCGATCTGCAATATGCTTGATCACCGATAAATCATGGGCAATAAAAATAAGCGCGAGTCCCATCTCTTCTTGGATGTCTTGCAACAAATTGATGACCTGCGCTTGAATAGAGACATCGAGAGCCGAGACGGGCTCATCACAGATGATAATTTTTGGCTTTAAGATTAAAGCGCGGGCAATGCCGATGCGCTGACACTGTCCACCTGAGAACTCATGTGGATATCGGTTGATCTGATTGGGCAGTAGTCCAACCTTTTTCATAATCTCGCGTACTTCGCTTTGTACGTCGCTCTTTTTCATTTTTGGATAATATGTACGTAGCGGTTCGGCAATGATATCGCCCACGGTCATGCGCGGATTTAGGGAGGCAAGCGGATCTTGAAAAATCATTTGAATGTCTTTACGCTTCATTCTCATGGTTTTTTTGGACGCGCCTACGAGCTCTTCCTCATTAAACAGAATGCTACCAGAGTTGGCTTCGATTAAGCCCACGATAGTACGAGCAAGGGTCGATTTGCCGCAGCCCGACTCACCCACTACGCCCAAGGTCTCGCCAGCAAATATCTCAAATGAGACGCCATTAACGGCTTTTAATGTCGCAGGCTTTTGCCAAAAGTAAGTGCCTTTTTGTTTGATATTAAACGTAGTATGAACATCACGCACTTTGAGTAACGGTGTTTTAGGCTGGGTCGCGCTGCTATTAGAAGTCTGTGTTATCATCGTCTACCCCTCTATCTCTAATTGATGATTGGCATTAATATCTGCCGAGGTATCCGTTTCTGTTTCAGGATGCCAATGACAAGCGCGCTGACGATCGTGCGGCAAAAACTCAAGCGGCGGCGGTGTATCACGGCAGATATCCATCGCATGAGGGCAGCGCTCATAAAAAGGACAGCCTGCAGGCAAGTCCAATAGGTTTGGCGGACTACCGGGAATCGTCTCAAGCTTGCCGATTTCATTATCCAAACGCGGAATGGCTTTTAGTAATCCGATGGTATACGGATGGGTTGGGGTATAAAAAATCTCCTCCGTCTCGCCATAGGCCATCGTGCGACCAGCGTACATCACAAGGACGCGATCACAAATACCCGCCACGACGCCCAAATCATGGGTAATCATGATGATTGTCGTACCGAAGTCGCGTTTTAGCTCGTTCAATAGCACCATGATTTGTGCTTGCACCGTGACATCAAGCGCAGTGGTCGGTTCATCAGCAATCAACAATTTAGGGCGACAGAGTAATGCCATCGCAATCATGACTCGCTGACGCATACCGCCTGAAAACTCATGCGGATACATGCCAATGCGTTTTTTGGCCTCAGGGATTTTGACCGCATCTAACATGCGTATCGACTCTGCCCAAGCGTCCTTTTTATTCATCCCTTTATGCAAGATCAATACTTCGGCGAGCTGATCGCCGATCCTCATATAAGGATTGAGTGACGTCATAGGATCTTGAAAAATCATCGCTACCTGTTCGGCGCGGATTTTATTTAGTGCTCTTTGGGATAAGCTTAATAGCTCATTACCTTGAAAGCGCACCGAGCCTTTGGCATGACCATTTTTTGCTAGCAGTCCCATAATGGCAAAAGCAGTCTGCGACTTGCCGGAGCCTGATTCACCAACGATGCCTAAGGTTTCACCCTCATGCAGATCAAAATTCAACCCATTCACCGCTGTCACCAAACCATCCTCAGTCTTAAACTGCACGGACAAATCTTTTACTGCTAGCAAGGTATTGGGAGGTGTAATGAGACTGTTATTAGAACCATCATTAAGATTGTTATTAATGGTGTTACTGAAATCTTTAGTTACCACGATGTCACTCTCCTAGCGGTCTTTAGGGTCAAACGCATCGCGTAGACCATCGCCAATAAAGTTAAAGCAAAATAGCGTAATGACCAAAAAAGCCGACGGAATCAAAATCTGCCAAGGTGCTACTTGCATGGTACGAGAGCCTTCTTGCAGTAGTGCGCCCCAGCTGGTCATCGGTTCTTGCACACCCAGTCCCAAAAAGCTCAAAAATGATTCAAACAAAATCATCGTCGGTACCAGTAGTGAGGCATAGATAACGACCACGCCAAGCACATTGGGCACGATATGACGCAGGATAATATTAAAGCCTGAGACACCGCCAACGTGCGCCGCTTCAATGAACTCTTTACTCTTGAGGCTGAGCGTCTGACCACGAACAATCCGAGCCACATCCAACCAAGACACCAGTCCAATAGCGACAAAGATTAAGATTAGGTTACGCCCAAATATCGTGACCAATAAAATCACGAAAAACATAAACGGAAAGGCGCTTAGAATCTCTAAGAACCGCATCATAATCATGTCGACTTTACCGCCAAGATAGCCTGACGTCGCTCCGTAAACAGTACCAAAAAGCACGGCAACCGTCGCGCCAGCAATGCCAACCATCAAGGAGATACGACCACCAACGGCAGTACGCACCAATAAGTCGCGTCCGAGAGAGTCCGTACCAAAGTAATGCTTGTTTTCGATAGAAGGCGCGGCTTGCATAAAGTTCCAGTCGGTCTCCGCGTAACCAAAAGGGGCAAACAGAGGGACAAATAGGACAAAAGCGCCAATCAGTAATAGGATAAAAAAGCTGGCAACGGCTGCCTTGTTTTGATAAAAAC
The DNA here is from genome assembly GCF_052258485.2 of Psychrobacter sp. T6-5. Classification (NCBI taxonomy): domain Bacteria; kingdom Pseudomonadati; phylum Pseudomonadota; class Gammaproteobacteria; order Moraxellales; family Moraxellaceae; genus Psychrobacter; species Psychrobacter sp. T6-5. The sequence goes on from NZ_JBQQEY020000001.1 coordinate 181,977, forward strand.
GTCGCCACGCATCTTGCCAAAGACTGCGACCTTTAATCTCTTTCGCTGGCGACAGGATGATGTCGGTGGGCTGGTCTACAATAAGGCTCATAGTTGTCCTTGTAATAATCTACTTAAATAATAATTCGCCATATTTAATACTGAATCTTTGGGTCAATCATGGCGTATAAAATATCAACAATGGCATTGAACGTAATGGTCAGCACACCCACCAAAATCGTCAAACTGAGCACCACGCCATAATCGCGGTTGAGGGCGCCATTGACGAATAACTGCCCGATACCCGGCAAACCAAAAATGGTCTCAATCACGATAGAGCCAGTAATAATACCGACAAAGGCAGGGCCTAAATACGAGATCACAGGCAACATCGCTGGTCTAAGCGCGTGCTTCATGACAATCTGGCGCATCGGTAAGCCTTTGGCTCTAGCCGTGCGAATATATTGACTATTCATCACCTCAATCATCGAACCACGCATGATCCGCGCGATACTCGCCGTATAGGCTAGCGCTAAAGCAGTGACGGGTAAGATAAGGTTTTGCAGTGCGCCATCATTCCAACCACCCGCTGGTAGCCAGTGCAAAATAATCGCAAAGATGAGTACCAGTAATGGCGCTTTGACAAAGCTTGGAATCACAACCCCTGTCATCGCAAACGCCATCAGCACATAATCCAACCATGAGTTTTGCTTCAGCGCTGCCAATACCCCAAAAATCAGTCCCAAGACCAATGCGAGAATAAACGCATAAATCCCAAGCTCCATAGATACTGGAAACGACTGGGACAATAGCTCGTTGACCGTGTAGTCTTTATATTTAAAAGAAGGACCGAAGTCGCCGACAGCAAGCTGCCCCAAATAATGGACATACTGCAACCATAAGGGATCATTGAGATTGTATTTGGCTTCGATATTGGCCAGTACGGCTGGTGATAAGGTACGCTCGCCTGAGAAAGGATTGCCTGGCGCTAAGCGCATCATAAAAAAGGAGACAGTGATCAAAACAAATAAGGTCGGAATGGCCTCTAAAATACGCCGAAAAATCAGTTTTAACATAAGACCTCTTTATGGAAGTGCCCCTTCCCAAGCCCAATTAAAGCCGGAAGGATACAACAGATATAACATGCAGTAATTGCTTACTAACAATAGCAGCGCGTGCGATAAGCCCGCCGAAGCGGTCTACATCGCACTCACCTATTAAAATCCTGATTTATCAGTGTTTGGCGATGGACAGATCTTTTGCCTGCCAGTTGTCCAAGGCATCTTTTGTAGAAAAGCCAATGACATAAGGCTTAATGAGACGAGGGCTGACATAGTGATAGACATTTAATAAAGGCATGTCTTTGTCTAGCTCAGCCTCAGCTTTGTTGTATAAATCAACACGCTGCTCGGGCGTTACACCTGGTTTTAGTGTTTGTGCCATGAGACTGTCAAAGTTGGCATTGGAGTATTTGCCGTGGTTATTACTGTTACCTGTTTTTACGATGTTCAAGAAGGTTGAGGCTTCGTTGTAATCACCACACCAGCCCGCACGCGCTATTTGGTAGTTACCATTACGGCGAGTATCGAGGTAGGTTTTCCATTCTTTATTGATCAAACTAACATCGACAAAGCCAAGCGATTGTTTCCATAGCGAGGCGACCGCAAGTGCCGTTTTCTTATGAAGGTCATTGGTGTTGTATAGCAGCTCGAATTTTAGTGGATTGCTCTCGCTATAGCCTGCTTCATTCAGCAGCTTCTTGGCTTCTGCAAGACGCTTCTCTTTATCCCACGTTGACCACTCTGGCGTGTTTTTTACATCACCATTGGTTGCAGTTGGTGTCAGCTGATAGGCTGCTGTCTGTCCTTGACCGATGACTTTATCTACCACCGTGTCACGATCTAATGCCAAGGCGAGCGCACGGCGTACTTTGACATCATCAAATGGTGGTTTGACGTTATTAAACTCGTAATAGTAGGTACATAGATAAGGAGAGACGGTGAGCTCATCACCGAGCTGTTCTTTGAGAGACGCAAACTGCTCAGTCGGAACTTCATTGTAGGTCATGTCAATCTCACCTGCCTGATAGCGCGCCACATCAGTGGTACTAGAAGGAATCGCGAGCATCGTGACAGTATCAATTTTGGTATTGGCGTCATCGTAATAAGCAGGGTTACGCGTTAGGACGATTTGATCATTGACTTGCCATTTACTGACTTTGTATGGGCCGTTGACCACGATGTTGGCAGGGTCAGTCCATTTATCCCCAAACGCTTCGACATTCTTTTGGTTGACAGGCTTGACTGAGTTATGGATCATCATGTCTGGAAAATAAGGCACAGGCTCTGATAATGTCACCTGCAAGGTTTTGTCATCGATGGCTTTGACGCCAAGCGTGTCTATGCCTGCCTTACCCTCAACGATTTGCTCAGCGCCCACGATTTTGGCATCGACTAAATAGCTCGAATAAGGCGAAGCAGTATTTGGATCGACTAGACGACGCAGACTATAGACAAAATCTTCTGCCGTCACAGGATCACCATTTGACCACTTGGCATCACGCAGTTTAAACGTCCATACTTTATTATCAGGACTCTCCCAACTGGTCGCCATACCCGGAATGGTCTTACCATCTGCATCGGTATTGGTTAGACCTTCAAACATCTGTCGGTCAATACCAGCTTCAGGAACCCCTGATACTTTGTGTGGATCCAGCGACTCTGGCTCGGCGGCATTATTGACAACCAACTCTTGCTTATCAGCCAATACGTTCGGGTCAATATTTGAAGATTGAGTGGTTGTGCCATCGTTTGCAGACTTATCACTACAGCCAGTCACAAACATAGTCAGTGCTATACAAGTAGGCAAAAGTGCATATTTAAAAAGGTGGTTAGAGGCAGGTATCATATAACATCCTAGCGAATAGGTGGCTGGGCAGATTTACTCAGTTTTAGTAAGTCCATTTAATTTATCCGTATACTGATACTATCCACTTCATCAATCGCTATCACAATAGTCACGGTAGTCAATGATTATCAAAGGTAAGAACTACCTTATCTCTCCTGAAACCATTGTTTTTCATAGGTTTAAAAGTTATACCTTTGGTTCTGTTTTCACAGTCTACTTTTATACCGCTCATCGCTTGATTCAACCACTGAGATATAACCATTGAATCAAAATTGACACTTAATACTGCTAATATGCATAAATATGGATAATATTCGGTAATATATTGGATAACCATTAGTAATGAAAAACAATATAAATGTCAACAATTTTTGGTGCGCTCTAGTGGCATATTGACGTGACAGGAGCATGAAAAAATCATTTTTTCTAGACAAAAATCAAATAGAATATCGATTGTATTATGCATTTTTTGGTTATAATTTTACCGTTCATCAGCAATATAATACCGCTCATAAATTTCTCACTCAGACAATTTATTTGATATTTTTGCTCAGTATTTATTATTGTTAGTACTGATGTTCAAAGGCTACTAGATAAAACTTCTAGAAAAATGTTGTAAATTTTACTTATAAGATTGTTTTTAATAACTAATCACTGTATATAAAATTGATGTAAGAATAACGGTATAGCGGCAATGCTAAGACAGTCTGGATATCCGAACTTATTTTCTATATTGCGGTCTTCTAATTATTTTATTTTCTCTCTATTTATTTTTGTAAGACTGAGACAAAATCATGCTGGAAATGCTAAATGGCAGAATATGTATATGCCAATATCTGTCAAGGTAATGACTGAGCATTCAATTTACCTGAAACAAAACCATACATAACGTCATCATCTATTTACTAGACGACCAGTCTATTGTTATCTATAGTATGACCCATACTGATTATATTTAAACCAGATCACGCAATACGACAGCGACACCATAATGTGGTGGTCTGGGTCCCATACACATAACAACAAATAATTGATTAAGGATAATTTATGCGCGTTGCTACTTATGACCACTTTGGCAAACCTTCCGACGTACTGAGCGTGGGCGAGCGTCCTATGCCGCAGCCTGCTGCCAACGAAGTACGTATTAAAACCATTCTCTCCCCCATTCATAACCACGACATGCTAACGGTCAGCGGGCAATACGGCTACAAGCCAGAAATGCCAGCGGTTGGCGGTAGCGAAGCGTTGGGGATTATTGATGCGGTCGGCGATGACGTCACAGACTTAAGCGTCGGTCAACGCGTGGCCTGTGCCAGTGTGCACGAAACGTGGGCAGAGTATTTTGTCGCCCCTGCCAACATGGTATTTGTCATCCCTGACAGCATCGAAGACGAACTGGCCGCGCAGCTGATTGCTATGCCCTTATCTGCGTTAATGCTACTAGAGTTTTTAGAAGTAGATAGTGGGCAATGGATCATCCATAACGCGGCTAATGGCGCTGTTGGTAAAACGCTAGCCATGCTGGCAGCGGCACGCGGTGTGAACACCATTAATCTCGTGCGTAGCAAAGACTCGTTAGAAGAGCTGACCGCACTGGATATCAAAAACAATGTCGTCACTGCTGATGATGACTGGCAAGACCAAGTCCGCGCTATCATCGGTGAGGACAAAATCACTGCTGCCGTTGACTCGGTCGGTGGTGAATCAAGCAATGAGCTGCTATCGTTACTGGGTAGTAATGGCACGCTGGTCTCGTTTGGTATCATGTCAGGTAAACCAATGCAGCTAGACGCTGGCAGCCTGATCTTTAAGCAAGCGATTGTTAAAGGATTCTGGGGCAGCAAAACCAGCCAAGAAATGGATCTAGACAATAAACAGCGTCTGATTGATGAGTTACTAGAGCGCGCGACTAACGGCAATCTAAAATTACCAATTGAAGCGGTTTATGGGCTTGATGAGATTACTAAAGCCGTCTCAGGTGATGTGCAATCTGGCAAAAAAGGTAAGGTACTATTAAAACCTTAGTACCTTTAAAGTACCGTCAAAACTATAATTCACACACTGACCTTTCAATGACTATTGTCATTAGAGGTAGCATAAAATAAGAAGAAGCCCATTTGTATTTATCCTAAAGTACAGTGGGCTTTTTTTGCTTCAGTGGCTTTGCAGTCATGAGATAATTAAGCATGCGATAGTTAAGCCATGACTCATGAACATCAACAATAAAACGTAATAGGGATATCACCATGTCAAACGAGAAAACGTTTAAAGCCTTAGTCGTTGAAGAAACTAGCGATGGCGAATTCAAAAAAAGCATCCAAGAGCGCAAAGTTAGCGACTTACCAGAGAACGACTTGCTCATCGAAGTGCATTATTCATCATTGAACTTCAAAGATGCCATGTCCGCCACGGGTAATAAAAGAATCACCAAACAATACCCACACACTCCCGGTATCGATGCAGCAGGCGTCGTGGTCAGTGACAAATCAGGCACATTTAGTGCAGGGCAAGAAGTGTTGGTATTCGGCTATGACCTCGGTATGAATACAGATGGCGGTCTGGGTCAAATGATCTCTATACCAGCAGATTGGGCACTAGCCTGTCCAAAAACGCTGACACTAAAAGAAGCGATGACCTATGGTACTGGCGGCTTGACCGCAGCGCTCAGTGTGCAAAAGCTAGAGAAAATGGGCGCAAAACCCAGTGATGGCCCAGTCGCTGTGACTGGTGCAACGGGCGGCGTGGGTAGTATCAGTATCGCTATCCTCGCGCAGCTCGGCTACGAAGTGATTGCCTTTTCAGGTAAGCCAGAACAGAGTGAGCATCTAAAAGAGCTGGGCGCGAGCGAAGTGCGTCATCGCGATACGATCAATGAAATCGGTAATAAACCTATCGGCCGTGAGCTATGGGCCAATGCCATTGATACCATCGGCGGCGAGTATCTATCTAACTTGCTCAAGCAAACCAAAGCGGGCGGCGCGGTGACCAGTTGTGGCCTAGCGGGCGGTGCTGAGTTTTCAATGACGGTCATGCCGTTTATTACTAGAGCGGTGTCACTACTGGGTATCGACTCGGTTTATATTCCACTAGCTGATAAAGAAGCCATTTGGCAGCGTGTCGCCACCGATATGAAACTGCCTAATCTTGAGAGCTATGGTGAAGAAATCACCCTTGAGCAAACGCCTGAATACTTAGATCGCTTTATGTCGAGCAAAGTGGTTGGGCGTTATGTGGTGAATGTGAAGGGTTAATTTTTACTTTAAAACCATTAATATTGTTAAATAACGGCAGTACGCTTTTTGGGGTGCTGCCGTTATTTTTTGGAAAAAACTACTGGTCACACGATAGCACTCACATTGTTTATGCTAAGTGAAGTGAGTTATGCTGTCATTGCATAATCACAGTATTTCAATATCCAATCATGTGGAAGATGATGAATACACTTATTTCGAAGTTCCCGCAGCTATTAAATGTTGGGCGTGTGGCATATTTTGATAAAAGAGAAACGCTGCTCAATGAAGGTGATATTTGTCGCAATGTTTTTATTGTCGAAACAGGCTGCATCAGATCATGGTTCAACAATGATGGTGACGATGTCACTTTTCAGTTTTTTTTCCCTGACGATATTGTGACTTCTTTTGAAAGCTTAAAAAATGGCTATCCTGCTTTGTACAATATTGAATCAATTACAGCTGTGCGGTTGAGAGTCATCACGCGACATGAGCTGTTACAACTGCTTGCTGAGGACACAAACATAAAACAGGCCATAGACAACTATATCGCTGAGCGTATGTATCATTATCAAAAACTTTTTATTTCGCGCATAAAAAACAAGCCACAGCAGCGCTATGAAGAGCTGGTCTCAACACAACCCGAGATATTTGAAAAAGTACCCCATCACTACATCGCTGCATATTTAGGCATCACTCCTGTTTCTTTAAGCCGTATTAGATCAAAAACTAGCCTTCCTATTAACAATTGTTAAGGCGGCAAATCGAGCAGACTGTAAAATTGTCCATACTGAAAACATTCAATCAAAGGTGGACAATATGCATAAGAAAACAATCAGAGTCGGGTTTATTGGACTTGGCAAAATGGGCTCAGGAATATGTGCCAATATTCAGCGAGCTGGGTATGATTTGACCGTTTATAACCGCACGCTAGCAAAAACACAACCTTTTGCAGAAAAAGGCGCGAAGGTTGCCTCCTCTATTAAAGAACTAGTGGCACAGACAGATGTTATTTTTTCGAGTTTATTAGATGATAAGTCAGTGCTTGACTTGTGTCATGGTGAAGAAGGCATACTAGCGTCATTAACAGAAAATAAAATACACGTTGGTTTGACAACCATACAGCCAGCAACAGCAGATGCTCTAAAATCAGCTCACCAACAGCAAGGCTGTCATTATATTGCTGCACCAGTGGTGGGGCGTCCCGATGCAGCCGCAGCTGGGCAGTTAATCACTTTTCTTGCTGGCGACCTTGAGGCGATCGAACGTATTCAACCGATCATCAATTCATATACTGTTAAGCAGGTCTCGGTTGGAGAAACGGCGCGTTCAGCAAATGCTATGAAAATATGTGTCAACTATATGGCAATGACACAACTGGTGATGTTGGGCGAGATTTTTACGTATGCAGAAAAAAGTGAGCTAGATAAAGCTAAAGTATTGACCATTACGAAGATGTTTTTTTCTGACAATCAAGCAATGCGCGATTATGCAGAGAAAATAGCCAATCGAGATTTCGATACAGTAGGGTTTGATCTGAGTGCAGGCTTGAAAGATGCCTTAATTTTTGAAACCGCTTTTACCGCTTCTGGGGTAAAACCTTCCACTATATTGGGCGCAAAGGATAATTTGATTGCGGCAAATCAAAATGGTTTGGGAGACAAAGACTGGAGTGCTTTAACTGAAGTATCGAGAATGCTCGCCGGATTAAAAGCGTAAAGAAACGCAATAAAACCAAAAAAACACTCAATCTCGTTGGGTGTTTTTTATTGTCTATCGCGATAGCTTACAGCTTACAGCTTACAGCTTACAGACAATCTCATTTAGCTGCGCATTAAAGTTATCTATCATCACTTTGCCTGTCTCGGCAAATACTTCCCTTATAAAACTCTTATGATAACTTTATCTTTATCGTATGCTGGGTATCGACTCGGTCTATATTCCACTGGCAGACGAAGAAGTCATTTGGCAGCGCGTCGCCACCGATATGAAACTGCCTAATCTAGAGAGTTATGGTGAAGAGATTACACTTGAACAAACGCCAGAATACTTAGATCGTTTTATGTCGAGCAAAGTGGTTGGGCGTTATGTGGTGAATGTGAAGGGATAGGTTTTAGGTTTGATATAAAAAAAGCAGCGCTCGTTTGGGAGGCTGCTTTTTTACCTCTTTAATAGAGTTTTATAGCTACTGAATGCTTTAAATATAGAACTGACGAGCAAATGAAGATGTACTATTTAAATCAATTTCAGGGTAGTTATTATGGATAAATTCGCATAGCTCGTAGTGTAATTCTAAAAAATCATTCTTATATCTACTTATATTTTCAAATAATTGTCTCTCTTCAAGTTTTCTACAAGAATCTTCCGACCATTTAAATAAAATTTCACTAGCGTCAGGGATGCTTACGTAGAAACTATAATAATCTTTAGAAATCAAGCTATAAATATCAAACCACTTCTGAATCCAGATACCTATCTTTCCCTCAATATTTTTATCATATAACTGAAAAAGAGGACTATTTATTGCCATGTTAATATTTGAAACGTGGCCTAAGAAACTTACATGAACTCTTTTTGGTGCGTCGTCTAAATAATGAGGTATAGCATCCATATCTATACAATTAAATAAGTCGCTTAGAACCGATATATCCTTATCTCTTTCACTTTTATAACTAGGTATTGATGTGCCTGTATCAAAAGAGAACTGCGGATAAAATCTTTTTAGCTCATCAGTTCTCTTAGACAACTCTTGCTCAATATCTGTCCAAAATAAAATGCCTACTGCAAAATTTCCTCTTGCTACTCTTTCTCTTGAGATTTCTTGTATGAATCCTTGGACATGAGTATCAGGTGGTCTACTTGTAGCAATATACAAGACTGATAAGGGAGGAGTGAAAGATTCAGCCTTAGAAATTTCCTTTACTATTAGTTTTTCTGTTAACGAATTTAAAGTATTTTTACACTGTACTCCTATCAAACGTCCAAAACTGTCTGTTCCGACAATGTCCACACCATCCTGTTTTTGTCCAGACCTTCCATATCTATTAAAATTTACACTATCACATTTAATTTTTATTGCTGATAGACATATATCTTCAAACTCGTCCCAACTTTTAGGTGTAGGGAGGTTAATACTGGCAGTTGTCGGCATTCTTATCACCTTAAATACTCGAAGGAAACTCATATATGATTAAATAATAGTCTATTTATGATACTGCTGCATTTGCAAAATAGAAAAAGCCAGTAGATATTATTATCTACTGGCTAATATTGTATATGGTGCGGGAGAAGGGTTTGAACCTTCAGGGAATATTGGTAATATCGACCCATCATATCCGAGCAATAACTGAATCTTTTGGTACCCGCATTATCCCTCCGAACCATTCAATCATTGTATTCAAGTCCATCACTGGCACTCCCATCATTGTACAAATCAAACCTAAAATAGCGCCTGCGTACACACTTAGAGACAAGATACCGCTCTTCAAGTCATTGATCAATACTGTTTGACACAATTCTTCATATCTAGAAATATATTTAAATTATACACTTAAAATTATAGAGATATAACACTATAAAAGTTATTAGAATAACAAAAAACACCCAACCAAGTTGAGTGTTTTTTTATTATCTATCACGAATGTTTAAGGCTTATAGCTTACTAATAATCTCATTTAGCTGCTCATTAAACGCCTCATCCGTCACTTCCCCTTTTTCGACATCATAGTTATCAAAGAAATTAGGCAATGACAGTGCGCCTTTAACATCGGCGGCGAAAAACGGCGCGGACGCTTCAGCCGTAGCAAGCACACTTTGTGCGCCGCCCGCCCCTGGTGAGGTCGCGAGCATAATCATCGGCTTATCTTGATAGACTTTCATATCGATACGCGATGCCCAATCGAACAGGTTTTTGTACGCGGCGGTGTACGAGCCATTGTATTCGGCAAACGAGATGACCACCGCGTCCGCTTCGCCAATCGCTTGATAAAAGTCATGCGCAAAGGCAGGAATGCCTCTTTCCTTTTCGCGCTCTTCGCTGTATATCGGCATCTCAAGGTCATGAATATCGAGTAAGGTAATATCTGCCTCATCAATCTGCGTGGCGGCATAGCGTGCCAGCTTTTGATTGATGGATTTTCTGCTGTTGCTGGTACCAAAGGCAAGTACTTTCATTATAAAATCCTTATAAGTTGTGAGTTATATAGCGGCGATATCACGCCGCTTGTGCTTTGAGCATGGCAGCGCTTGCGACTGCTAACAGCGCCGTAAAGCCTGCCATGAGTAAATAAAAATGGCTATAAGCCAATATTGCGATGAGGGCGGATGATATCAATGGTGAGACAAATTGACCGATAAAAATGCTGCTCGTCAATACGCCTGATGCCAGTCCGCGCTTATCACTCGGCACCAGTGCCAGCCCTGTCACCATAAAGTTGGGCATCACAAGACCCATGCAAACCCCCATGAGCGCGCAACCGACGACGACCAAGCCAAACGACGATGCCTGTGACAGTACTACCATCCCTATCGCCATAGTCATAAAGCCTACCAATGCCACACCATAGTTCTGGATTTTGTCCACCAGTTTGCCAAAGCTAATACCGATAATCGCTGCCGCCAGTGTGCCAGCACCCATGGCTAAGCCGGACTTGCTAGCATCAGTGATACCGATATCGACCATAAAAAAGGGTATCTGCGTCGGCAAGATATAAAACACGATTAAATGACAAAACAGCACCAACGCACAGCCTGCCAGCGCCCATTTCCAGCGTGCGTTATTTTTAATCGTGTCTTTGGTTTGAGTGTTCTCTGCTGTCTGTATCACAGACCCATCATTGGTACGCGACACATCTTTGATGGCAAAGAATACCAAAGGTACTAACAACAGCGCCGCCGCATAGATATAAAACGGCAGACGCGCACTGGTATTGGCCAAATAGCCAGCAGTGACGATAAATACGATGCCGCCGATATTCGAGAAAGACTGCTGCAAACCCATAAACTGGCTGCGCTGCTGACCCGCAAAATAATCGGTAATCAGCGCGGTGATCGCGGTCATCAGTCCAGCAACGCAAATGCCTAAAATTGCACGACTGATGAGGATAGCCTCAAGTCCTGCCAGCTTTGCGCCTGCTGCACCCGATAGCGCAAATACCGTGGTCGAGATCAGCAGCTGCTTGCGCCGACCGAATTTATCAGCAGTCCAACCGAGTATGGGTGCGAAAATCACCACAAATAGCGCCGGTATCGGTAGTAGCATTTTAACCAAAAGATCAGCGGACGCCGTCCCTGCAAACTCGCGCGCTAGACCGGGTAAGGCAGGCGCAATGGTGGCGTTAGACATCACCGTCAAGGTAGATAGCAGCAGCAAGCACAGCGCACTTGGTACCAATAAATTAGTTTTCATGCCTTACTCTCATCGTTAGTTGCTTGTTTTGCGCAAGCGGTGGCTTGAATGAATATTGAATAAGCGCTATTCTGCTACCTAAACCTAAGTTGAGGTCAAGTAAAAAATGCAAAAAAAACTTATCCCTGAATGGATATCAGTTGGTATGCTCAGTGAGAGGACAGGCGTGGCAGTGTCTGCGCTACATTTTTATGAGCGCAAAGGTCTGATAAAAAGTCAAAGAAACAATGCCAATCACAGACAATACCCAAAGCACGTCATTCGTATTGTCTCCCTAATTCAGGTGGCGCAGCGTACAGGGTTTTCATTAGAGGAAGTCTTGCTGGAGCTGGATGAGCTGCCCAATCGCACCCGCATTACGATCGAAGATTGGGAGGCGCTCGGCATCAGATGGCAAGCTGAACTGGATCGCAAGATTGCGCAATTGACCGAATTGAAAAGCATGATGACGGACTGTATCGGCTGTGGTTGCCTATCGCTTGAGCGCTGTAAGCTCTTAAACCCTTATGATGAGCTAGGCGAGACAGGCACAGGCCCGCGTTTGATGACGGAATAAAATCTGACTAGGAAACGGTTATACTCAGCCATAGACTCAATAATTAAAGCAATTAGCCAACTTGTCTACAGTGGCAATATTATTCATGATTAGGAAAAAACAATATGATAACTTGGCAGCTCAAGCCTTTCATTGAATTAACGACGATCCAGTTGTATCAACTCCTCAAACTGAGGGTGGATGTGTTTGTGGTTGAACAACAGTGCCCCTATCCTGAATTGGATGACAAAGATCATAAGAAGGGCGTTTATCATTTACTCGGTTATGACGGTGACCAGCTTGTCGCCTGTACCCGTTTATTGCCAAAAGGCGTGAGCTATCCATCAGTCAGTATGGGCCGCGTGGCCATCTCGGCAGATCATCGAGGTGGCGGTATTGGGCATCAACTGTTAGCAGAAGCATTGAGAAACTGCCAATCTTTGTGGCCTAACGAATCTATTGAGATTGGTGCGCAAGAGTATCTGACATCGTTTTATACACAACATGGCTTTGTCAAAACGTCAGAAACCTATTTAGAAGACGATATTCCACATATTGATATGAAACTCGCAAAATAATCGTTCTTAGATTTATTTTTGCCATACCTCTTTCTATCAGTTAGTTATATTCCCAGACATAAACACAAAAAAGCCCACGCTATCGTGGGCTTTTTTTATAACTAACTGCGCTATCTAAGGAAGGATTATTCCCACTCAATCGTCGCAGGTGGCTTGCTCGACACGTCATAGGTCACACGTGACACATCAGCGATTTCATTCATGATGCGGTTCGATACCGTCTCGATCAAATCATACGGTAGATGCGCAAAGCGCGCGGTCATAAAGTCCACAGTCTCAACCGCACGTAGCGCGATTACCCATGCATAGCGGCGACCATCACCGACCACGCCGACAGATTTGATTGGTTGGAATACGGCAAATGCTTGTGCAGTCTTGTCATACCAGCCTGAACGCTCAAGCTCTTGCATAAAGATCGCATCTGCCAAACGCAAGACATCCGCATATTCTTTTTTCACCTCACCAAGGATACGCACACCCAAACCCGGACCTGGGAACGGATGACGATAGATCATTTTTGCTGGTAAGCCTAAAGTAATACCAAGCTTGCGTACTTCATCTTTAAACAAATCACGTAACGGCTCAATCAGTTTAAATGCCAAATCATCTGGCAAGCCGCCGACGTTATGATGGCTCTTAATGACGTGTGCTTTGCCTTGATGGGATTTAGCAGATTCGATCACGTCTGGGTAAATCGTACCCTGTGCTAAGAACTCAACGACTTTACCATCGCTCTGCTCGCTCACTTGACGCGCGCTATCAGCGAATACGTCAATGAACGTCTTACCGATGATTTTACGTTTCTTCTCTGGATCCGACTCGCCTGCTAGCGCATCTAAGAATAAATCTTCAGCATCAACACGGATGACTTTGACGCCCATATTTTCTGCAAAAACTTGCATGACCTGATCGCCTTCATGCAGACGCAAGAGACCGTTATCTACAAATACACAGGTCAGCTGATCGCCAATGGCTTTGTGCAATAACGCTGCAACGACTGAGCTGTCCACGCCGCCCGATAGACCAAGCAATACTTGCTTGTCACCAATTTGCTCTTTGAGCTGCGCGATACGCATATCAGCGATATTGTCTGGCGTCCACTCACCAGCACACTCACAGATTTGATGAACGAAACGACCTAGCAGCGCTTGACCTTGTAGGGTGTGCGTCACTTCTGGGTGGAACTGTAGACCGTAGTATTGCTTATCATCATTGGCCATAATCGCAATCGGGCAGCTTGGCGTACTAGCGACGATGTCAAAGCCTTCAGGTGCTTCGATGACTTTGTCACCATGACTCATCCAAACGTTTAGCTTGGCAGCCGCGCCGTCAGTCTTGCTGTCTTCGATACCGTCAGTCAGCTGCGAGTGACCATTTACTTCGATGGTCGCTGCACCAAACTCATGAATATCACTGGCATGAACCTGCCCGCCAAAACGATCTGCCATCGCTTGCATACCGTAGCAAATACCCAATACAGGCACGCCTAGGTCAAACACTGCGTCATTGATACGCGGGCTGTTGTCTGCATGGACGCTCTCAGGGCCACCCGATAAGATGACGCCTTTTGCGCCAAAATCGATGATGCGCTGAGTGTCGATATCATAAGGGAACATCTCACAAAACACCCCAGAATCGCGCACACGGCGGGCGATTAACTGACTGTATTGCGAGCCAAAATCGAGGATTAAAATGCGGTCTTGCTTGATAGTTGGCGTCGATGATGCGGTCGTCATAAGGTGAGTATCCATCAATAAAAAATTGGTGCCCTATTTTAACAAGTTTCGGGGCAATGATGGCGATTGACGTGCGGTTTATTCGCAACTATTTTGTTGGTGACTTACATTTAGAATGAGTAATCCTACCGCTGCATACCAAATATGGCATCTCATTATTGTTATATGGTATAAAAAATACAGTACGGTGACATGGACATTGTTATCGTGGACGCTGTTATCGTACAAGTGTGCGATATGGGAGGGACTTTACATTATGTTCGCGTTCGATTTAAACCTCAAACTGCTGGCCTATCACGCCATGCAGCTGAGTATCGCCTTTATACTGTCGCTGCCCATTGCGCTCAATCGTGAGTTTCAAGACAATGGCGCAGGCCTGCGTACTTTTCCTTTGGTTACCATTGCCTCATGCGCCTTTATGCTGGTAGGGATGGATATCTATGACAGCCCCGACGCCCAAGCGCGCATTATGTATGGCATCATCACTGGCATGGGCTTTATTGGCGGCGGCGCGATTGTCAAAAACAAAGATGGTGCAGAAGGCACCGCGACGGCCGCAGGACTTTGGGACACTGGCGCGATCGGTATTTCAGTGGCTTACGCTCGCTACGAAATCGCCATTATCTTATCTGTAGTGGGATTTTTAATATTGCAATTTTCTACACCATTTAAAACCAAAGCCAAGCATAAAGACAAATCTTGATTCTTTCTATTCTTGGATTTGCCAACCATCCATCTACTTTAGCTTCAGACAGAATATCATCTGCTACCTACCCTTTTTTCAGTGATCTCAACTTCAATTTACCACGCTGCTCTCTTTTGATTGCTTTCCTGCGCGCATTTTATTGCTATTAAATATCATTTATTTTACACCCCTTACTATTAAGTATTTTTACACAGCTCAGTATCCATAAGGTCTGAAATCCCTTACGAAAACTACGTGTTTTTTGTTGAATAATTAGACTGTAACTTTTTGAAAGCAGACGTTAATTATCAGTCGAACTTTGTTACGTAATCATGTAGATTATAAATGTGGACGCCAAAAACACTAGTAAAGTACATGGACAAGCGGTGTATTGCCTTGTGAAAAAAACAAACGATTTTAGCAGCTTATACCGTTGGTTTATCCACCCAACTGGTACTATCGCAGCAGGGTAGCGAGTAGACTAATTGTGATATTGCTACATTGAGACTCGGTAACACAGTTGAGACTTGCTTGCCTCATCAATAGCAGTACAGGCAGTCAATTGTCGGGTTATTTGCAAAAAAACAAATGAATAACCCATTTAATAATAAATGTTGCTGCCGTATTTTTTATCGACACCATCAAGCCCTAACGTTTCTAAAAAAAGGATGAAGAAATGAAAAAAATGGACTTCTTACCGCGCTCTGCTCTAAAGCTTAGTACTCTCACCTTAGCCATTGCCGCCGCTGCATCTTTTGCCACTACCAGCACCATGGCAGCTGAATGTCAGTTAAGCAGTGGCAATACTGGTAATGCCTCTGGTCTTGGAACAGACGCTTTGGCCTGTGGCCCAAATACTAGCGCCTTTGCTGATAATGCCACCGCAATAGGTCAGAACGCTTTTGCATCAGCGGCTAATGCTGTGGCGGTAGGCAACACCGCCTTTGCCTCTGATGAAAATACTGTCTCGATTGGGTCTAACTCACAAGCTGATGGTATCGACGCAGTAGCAGTTGGCGGCGGTGTATCTGAAAATGGTTCGCGTGCTGGCGCTCAAGCTTTGGGCAACTCAACCACGGCGATCGGCGGCGAGTCAATTGCCGATGGCGCAGGCGCAACCGCGATTGGTTGGCAGTCAAGCGCTACTGGTGCACAAGCACAAGCTTTTGGACACCAAGCTACCGCAAATGGTGCATTGTCTTTAGCGATTGGTGAAGACTCTCAAGCGCTAAGCGCTAACTCAACAGCCATTGGTAATCTATCTACTGCCACAGGCGTCGATGCACTAGCAATTGGTGATCAATCCAATGCAGCAGGTAATTCAACCACTGCTATCGGCGGTGAATCAGTAGCGACTGGCCCAGGCGCGACTGCTATTGGTTGGCAGTCAGGAGCAAACGCCGAGCGCGCTCAAGCGTTTGGTCATCTAGCTCAAGCAAATGGGGTACGCTCAACCGCCGTGGGTGAAGCTGCACAAGCACAAGGCGAACGCTCTGTGGCGCTAGGTAACGAATCGGTCGCTGGTGGCAGTAATGACACTGTCGCTATTGGTAATCTAGCCAATGCAGGTAATAACTCAGCCACCGCGGTCGGTGGTCAAGCAAACGCCGCAGGTCTTGGTTCTACCTCAGTCGGTTGGCAATCAAAAGCAACTGCTGAACGCGCGCAAGCCTTTGGTCACCTAGCCAATGCCAGCGGCGTACGTTCAACGGCAGTTGGTGAAGCTGCCAGTGCTGAGTCAGATAATGCAATTGCTATCGGTAATAACTCAGTCGCCTCAGGTCTTGACGGTGTAGCGATCGGTGGCGATAGAAGTGGCGTACGTCAAACGACTGCCTCTGGTACATCTTCCACCGCTATCGGTGCTCAAGCTCAAGCCACTCAAGCGGGTGCAACTGCGATGGGCTGGCAATCAACCGCAAGCGGTGTCCGTGCTCAGGCCTTTGGTCATCTAGCTTCGGCAACTGGCGAACGCTCAACCGCTGTGGGTGAAGCTGCGCAAGCACAAGGCGAGCGCTCTGTCGCGCTAGGTAATGAATCGGTGGCAGGCGGTTTAAACAGTATCGCTATCGGTAACGGCGCAACGGCAGCAGCTGACAATCAGATCGTCTTGGGTAATGCAGGTCAACTGCAAGCTAGTACCGCAGCACAGACAGGCACGACCAATCTTGTCACAACCGATGCCAACGGTACATTAGGTACCAGTGTCAGCGTAGACTCACTAGCAACCTCTAGACAATTTAACGACTTACGTAGTCGATATGATCGTCAAGAAGATCGCTTGGATGAAGCCGAAGACGGTATCGCGATGGCACTGTCTTTAGAGACGCCAGTAATTCCTGCTGGTAAGCGCTATGCGATGTCATTTGGTACAGGCTATTACAATAGCAGCTCAGCATTGAGTACCTCGTTTGCTGGCAGAATGAGCGATAGCATGACCATTTCGGCCGGTGCAGGTGTCGGGCTTGATACTGGAAAAGTAGGGGCTCGCGGCGGTGTCACGTTTGCTTGGTAATTTATTTACGTAGTAACTGCTCATAAATATCTACTGCCGCCTTGAGCTTATATAAGCAGAGCGCAGTAGATGTCACTGAACTCTCTTCAACCAATTAAATTGTATATAAACTCGCCTAAACAAGTCTTAATAAATATCCAACTGGATCACTTAACGAGACTTTAATATTCAAAAAAACAGGATAAAAAATTATGAAAATGGAATTCTCATCACGTTCAGCGCTAAAAATCAGTACACTCGCTCTAGCAGTCGCCGCAGCGTCTTTTAGCACTACCGCCGTGATGGCAGCTGATGGCGGCACAATGGCTCTGGCCTATGGCAATCAAGCCATGGCAGGCGGCACCAATGATACGGTTGCACTCGGTAGTCAAGCAAACGCGGGTATGAACTCAGCGACCGCTGTCGGTGGTCAAGCCAATGCAGCAGGTCTGGGTTCTACTTCTATCGGTTGGCAGTCAAAAGCCACGGGTGAACGCGCCCAAGCGTTCGGTCATCTCGCTGATGCCAGCGGTATGCGTGCAACGGCTGTCGGTGAAGCTGCAATGGCAGGCGGAACGAACGATACAGTCGCTGTCGGTAACCAAGCAAATGCAGGTATGAACTCTGCGACTGCTGTCGGCGGTCAAGCCAATGCAGCAGGTCTGGGCTCAACCTCGATTGGTTGGCAATCAAAAGCCACCGCTGAACGTGCTCAAGCCTTTGGTCACCTAGCCAATGCCAGTGGCGTACGTGCAACGGCAGTGGGTGAAGCGGCAATGGCAGGCGGAACGAACGATACCGTTGCCGTCGGCAACCAAGCAAATGCAGGTATGAACTCTGCGACTGCGGTCGGTGGTCAAGCCAATTCAGCAGGTCTGGGTTCTACTTCTATCGGTTGGCAGTCAAAAGCCACGGGTGAACGCGCCCAAGCGTTCGGTCATCTCGCTGATGCCAGCGGTATGCGTGCAACGGCTGTCGGTGAAGCCGCCGCCGCACAGGGCGAAGCTTCCATTGCGATTGGTAATATTTCAGTTGCGAGCGGTTTGAACAGTATCGCTATTGGTAATGGCGTAAAAGCCACTAATAAGCATCAGGTCGTCTTAGGTAACGCAGGCCAAGTGAAATCCAGTACCGCCTCACAGACAGGTCAAGTCAGCATCGTAACGATTGATGAAAACGGTACGTTAGGCACTATGCTCGTTGACTATTATAAATCTGCTCAATAATACGAGAAAAACTACCGCTCATTCGATAAACAGCAAAAACCCCGCCATCGCGGGGTTTTTGCTATCTAACTATGTTATAACCTATAAGTGAAGCATTGAGTAAATCTCTAAACGCGCACGTAAGCCATTAACCAAAACTTCATAACCGCTTTATAGCCGTTTTTATATCTTATCAAAGGCGTTTTGAATACGATGTAACCCTTCAGTCAACACTGATCTAGGACAGGCCACATTCAAACGCATTTTAAGATGCCCTTCCTTACCGTATTTGATCCCAGCATTTAGCTCTACTTTTGCCGCTCTTAATTCATTATAAAGCTGCTCGTCGTCCTGACTGTAAGCTGAACAATCCAGCCAAATCAGATAGGACGCTTCTGGACGCATGACCTTGATATTGGGTAGATGCTCAGCGAAAAACTGTACGGTTAAATTAATATTAGCCTCAATATAGGTCAGCGCCTGTACCAACCATTCATCGCCTTGCTCATACGCATGACGCATCGCTGTATACGCAAATAAATTCAGCTCGTACTCGTCATTTAACTGCTGCTGCTGACTGATTTTTTGGAGTAAACCTTCATCTTTGGCAAAGATCATCGAGCCTTTGATACCAGCGATATTAAAGGTTTTGGTCATCGAGGTCAGGCTCACCACCTTGTGCTCATACCCTGTCGCTAGCGTTAAAAACGGCGTGAATGTGTGCCCGCTCAAGGTTAAATCTTGATGAATCTCGTCGCTGACAATCGCCACATTGTACTTTTTACAAATCGAAAGTACAGCTTTCAACTCATCCGCTGTCCACACGCGCCCGCCCGGATTGTGCGGATTGCAGAGTAAATATAGCTTAATATCATGCTCGATAATCTTACCTTCGATATCAGCTAAATTAAGATGATATTTGCCCTCGCTCTCTTGTAACGATGAGGTGATGAGCGTACGACCATTTTGCTCAACTTTACTCATAAATGGCGCATAGATAGGATCATTGACCAGTACCGCATCCCCTACCTCGGTAAAGACGTTCATCATCAGCGCTAAGCTTGGGACGACACCCGGGGAGAACAAAATATTTTTTTTAGCAAGCGCCAAATCATAGCGACTGCCATGCCAATCAATAATCGCGTCATACAGTACCTCGGTGGGTTTGGTATAGCCCAATATGCCATGCTGCACGGCTTGCTCAATCGCGTTTAAGATAGGCGGCGCGGCCTTAAAATCCATATCAGCCACCCACAGCGGAATCGTGTCATCGCTATAGTGCCATTTGAGCGACCCTGTATCCCGTCTGTCGATGACCTCATCAAAGTTATACAACACCCGCACTCTCCTTTATTTAAAATAATGGTTCAGGGTACAACATGAATAGCGTCATCAACAATCGCTTTATGCAGGATATATAAAGTCGCTATATGATTATCAAAATCACGCCTATTTCGTCCCTTTTAAAACCTGATACTATTGGCTAATAGTGGTATACACTCAAAGCATCAATCAAGGAGACAGATGATGACGACACCAGACCAACAGCCGCGTAAGGACACGCAAGCATACGTCTTGACCAAATCCGATATCGATAACACGCCTGAGACCGAGCATATTCACCAGTTCAATGAACAAGCCATTCGCCATACAGTGTCGCTCAGTGATATCGTTGGTCTGACTAAATTTGGCCTGCATCTCGTACGGGTGGAAGCGGGAGATGAGACGACGACCCATCACTATCATGAGGAGTCGGATGAGTTCATTTATGTGCTGTCAGGCGAGCTGTCGCTTCGCTACGGTGATGAGCAATATCAATTGAGCGCTGGCGATTTTGTAGGCTTCCCTGCACATGGCGCGGCGCACTCAATGCGCAATGAGAGCGATGCCGATGCTACTTATCTGATGGGTGGCAGCCGACCACCGATTGACATTACCCTGTATCCAGAGATCAATCGCAAGATGTATAAGATCCATGGCAAAAAAGAGTATGTGGATTTGGAAGATTTGGGTGAAGTATAGTTCGCACCTCATAAAAAACCTGCAATATCAGTAGTTGCTAGGAACAATACTGTTACGGCAGGTTTGGATACCATATTACTAGGTGATGTACTTTTTATACCAATTAACGAGTTATAGCTACGTTAATCAATAGCTCTAGCATATCCGCATCAAATGTTTCTTTAAATTTGAGCATCTTGGTATTGCCTTTGTTGGCACTTATATCAATACCACCTGTAAAAACTTCATACCCTACAAGTTGTAAAAAATTCAGCGTGAAATTTTTCTTTCCGCCTTTATAGACTAGCCTTTTGCTCGTTACGTAGAAGTCACCCTCGTCCACAATAACGATTCCCTTTTCGCTTATTGAGCGGCCTTTATGTTGCCCTACTTTAAAGCTTACACCTTTTGCTACTCTAATATTAACGCCTGACGACCCACCTTGATATTTTCTACTTACAACTCTTTCTTCAAGTAAATCTGCGCGCGCTCTAAAATGTACTTGCTCATCACCTTGTAGAATCAATCCAAAACTATTTACCGATGGAAGAATTCCTTTTTGAATATTTCTTAATTCTCGATGCTGACGTAAAACAGCAAGCTGTTTAGGTATTTGTTGGTCAGTCACCATCAAAATTTGTTGTGTTTCGATAATATCTATTTCTTCTTGATCTGTGATGACACCATCACTAATGATTGCTTTAAAGGCAGCCTCATATGCCGCAGAATTTACTTTCTTAAAATCCTCTTCTTCAATATTATATTCTTCGGCAAGACTGTTGATTAGCGCTAACTCTGACTCAGTAATTTTTCCATCTGAACATACTTCTATTAGCCTTTGCTTGAAATCCTTTTTATTAGATAAATCCTGCTTAACTGCACCTACCTTAGTAGTCAGTCTAGAAATTATGTTCATTACCATTTCCCTATGATATTAAATATGTTTTACAGATCATGTAACAACAGTAAAAAGAGCTGCTGAGAAATTATTCCTACCTACCCTTAAACTTAGCTTCCCTTCTCTCAACCATCGCCATTACGCCCTCTTTGGCATCTTCTGAATGAAAGAGCGGCGGTAGATAGCTATGGATATTGGCCAGTGCCGTTGCTGCCCCATTGCGGCTCGCATCTTGCGCGGATGATAACGCGCCTCTGACGCCCAGCGGCGCAGCTTTACAGATCTCTTGTGCCAGCGTCAATGCGCGCTCGTATTCAGACCCATTTGCCACCACTTCACTGACCAAATTCAGCCGATCAGCCGTTTGCGCACTGAATGCTTTACCCGTGAGCAGATACGGCATGGCTTTTTGCCAGCCTGCCGCCGCGACAAACCGTACCGTCGCCCCGCCAAATGGCATGATGCCGCGCTGGACTTCCATTTGGGCAAAGTTACAGTTGTCGCTGGCGATGACCACATCACAATTGAGCATCAGCTCGATAGCCACGGTAAAGCAAGTGCCTTTTACCGCCACGACCACAGGTTTGGTACGTAAGCGTCCGCTAATGCCCCACGGATCAATTTGATTGTCATCAAACTCAAACACACCATCGTTTAGCTTGTCTTGCAGCTCAACCAGATCAAGCCCAGCGGTGAAGTGATCACCATGCGCAAAGATGAGCGCGCAGCGTAAATGCTCATCGTCTTCATATTGGGTCAGTGCGTCAGATAACTGCGTAATCATATGGCTGTCAAAGGCATTGCGTTTATTGGTACGGTTTAGCCCAATCAGGCAGATAGTGCCGTCTGTGTCATAAGTGATGCGATTGTCTTGCGTATTACTGTCCGTCGTCATGGTGCTGTCCTTGTCGAAGTCATTTTTTATGTAGTGAATGATTATATCGTCGAATCTTGATCGCTTATTTATAAAGGTTTGTCGATAAACCTGTTTTTCATCCATCTTTTAATATAGACACCATATAGCGATAACACAAGCGATAGCAATGACTCGAATGGCGCGATAATAGATAAAAGTTGACCTCATTTACGATAAGTGCAACTATGATTCAGACTGGATAGGGTATAGAGGGTTTTATGGAGTTTTGGCACGGATTTTTGCTGATCACGAGCGTTCACTTGCTGGCCGCCGCCTCACCAGGCCCTGATTTTGTCTTGGTTTCACAGCAGACGTTAGCTAAGGGTCGACGTACTGGTTTGATTTGTAGTTTGGGGATTACTTTAGGACTGTCAGTGCATATTATCTATTCGGTACTGGGACTAGCGACGGTCATTGCCCACTCACAGCCGCTATTGACCGCGATTAAATGGCTAGGTGGTGGCTATTTGATTTATCTAGGGTGGCAGGGCATTCAGGCAAAACCAAAAAAGCCAGTAGAAATAGCAGCATCCGTAACGCAAGAGAACACTTCTACTGATCATTTACAAGCAAAGCAAGACGCCTCTACTCATACTAAATCTATGAATACCGAATCTACCGTTGTCACATTGCGCCGTGGGTTTTTCTGCAATGTCTTTAACCCAAAAGCGCCTGTCTATTTTGTCGCGATTTTTACCCTTGTGCTGTCACCCGACATACCGCTTTGGCAATTAGCGATATACGGTGTCTGGATGATGGTGCTACAGATGGCATGGTTTAGCACCGTAGTGATGCTACTCTCTATCCCTACTATTCATCGCCGATTTCAGCGTTTTGAGCATTGGATCGACCGTGTATTGGGGTCGGCGATGATCGTATTGGGACTCAACCTGATCTTTCGTCACCGATAAGCGACCGATAAAGCACGGATAAACCATTAGAAACCTGCGAAATCTGCTACACTGTTTGCTTATATTCACCTATCGTAGCCCTACCCTATGACCCGTATCCCTGCAAACAGTAAACACAGAAACCGATCGCCCGCGACCGCCAAGAAACTCGGTCAGCTGCATCCACGCAATCCGCATCAAGGTCGTTACGACTTTGCAGTATTGACTCGCGCCTTGCCTGAGCTTGCTGAGCACACCATCACCAATCCCAAAGGCGAGCCCACGATCAACTTCTCTGATCATCAGGCAGTTCGTGTGCTGAATAAAGCACTGTTGGCGCACTATTACGGGGTTAAATTTTGGGATATTCCTGAAGGCTATCTGTGTCCGCCTATTCCTGGACGTGCCGATTATATTCACTATATTGCAGACTTACTCGCGCAAACCACGCATGTGAATGCCGACAACACACCGCCGACGGGCAAAGAGATTCACGCGCTAGATATCGGTACGGGTGCCAGTGCGATCTATCCGATCGTCGGTAGCCAAAGCTACGGCTGGCGCTTTACCGCTAGCGACATTGATCCGATTTCGGTCAATACTGCTGCACTGATTTGTGATGCTAATCCAAAGCTAAAAAGCGCGGTCAAAGTAAAGCTGCAACCTGAACCTAAGTTTATCTTTAAAAACATCATTGGTCGTCAAGATTATTTCGATGTGGTGGTGTGTAACCCGCCGTTTCATGCGTCATTAGAAGAAGCAATGGAAGCCAACAGCCGCAAGCAGCATAACCTGCAACGACATCGTGGTAAAAATGAGAGCGAGCAAATCAGCCGTCATTCAACCAAATCAGGTAACGCCGCACAAAACCTAAATTTTGGTGGTCAGCATAAAGAATTGTGGAGTGAAGGTGGCGAGATTGCGTTCTTAACCAAGATGGCAAAAGAAAGCCAAAGCTTTGCCGAGCATGTTGGTTGGTTTACGACGTTGGTGTCAAAATCTGAAAACGTGAAACCTTTACAGCTACTACTAAAGCAGCTAAATGTTGCGCAAATGCGCATTATCGAGATGAGCCAAGGTCAAAAGAGCACTCGTGTACTGGCGTGGCGCTTTAATACTGACGAAGAGTAATAGATAGATATATTGGTCAATTTAAGTTTCACGTGAAACAAAAAAGCACCGCTTTGATATTCAAGGCGGTGCTTTTTGCATAAAGACTAGGTGAAACTCTAAATAAATTAGCCAAAAAACATGACTTTTATGCCAATCGCAATCAGTACCATACCACCCAATACTTCTGCTTTTTCTTCTAGCCATGTGCCTGAGCGACGTCCCAAATAGACCCCAATCCCGCCAAACACAGCCGTTACTACCGCGATAATCAAGCATGCTAGCCATGCGTTCAAGGCCAACAAATTTAGCGTAAATCCGGCTGCCATCGCATCGATACTGGTGGCAATCGCTAGCGTAAACATGGTGCGATGATTGATATGCCCATGATTAGTATGTCTGTGATTGGTGTGTGCACGATAGTTACTAGAGACTACTCCTGTTTTGCCATCAGTGCTAATCGCATCATCGTTGACATCTAACTCATCACTATCCGCATCTGATTCGTCAGCGGTAAACACTTCGTAAAGCATTTTTCCACCTAGAACAATTAATATGATCCCGCCAATCCAAGGCGCGGCCGCCGCCAACCAACCCAGCAGCGCTGCACCCAATAAATAACCAATGAGTGGCATCACGCCCTGCGCAATACCAAAGTAAAGCGCAGCATAGATAGCCAAGCGCCTTACATACTGATGGCTGTATTTTTGAGCCTTAGCACCCAGTCCTATCGATACTGCAAACGCATCCATCGCTAGGGCGATAGCGAGTAATATCACTTCGATCATTTTATTTCCACAAATTATGATTGCTAATCAATAGCAGTTTATCTACGTAAGTTTCACGTGAAACAAAAATACCGCTTCGATGATCGAAACGGTATTTCATATATTATGAATAGAACACTCAAATTTAGATGTCTAGATTTGACACCGTTAGGGCATTTTCTTCGATGAAGATACGGCGTGGTTCGACGTGATCACCCATCAAGCAGGTAAACATATGATCAGCGGCAATCGCATCTTCGATAGTGACACGTAGCATACGGCGGTTTTCTGGATCCATCGTCGTATCCCATAGCTGGTCGGCGTTCATCTCACCCAGACCTTTGTAGCGCTGGATAGCCAGACCACGACGTGCATCGAGCATCATTTGCTGCCAGAGATAATCGAAGTCACGTACTGGGATATCTTTAGTCGTGCCCGCGCTTGCTTCACGGCGGATAAAGGCATCACTCTCAAGTAGGGTGTTCCACTCGCTTGATAAACGTAATAGCTTGCCATATTCACCTGAATTGATGAAGCTAGCATCTAGCAGATAATGGTGCGCCAGTTGATGCACATATACCGTGACGCGTGGTAGCCATTGCGCCTTAGTAGATAGAGCATCATTGTCTGACGCTTCGCCTTCTTCAGTGCTTGCGGCTTCAGTACCGATGACAGGCGTCATACCCAATAGATCAGCAGCCGCTGCATCCATATTTTTTGGCTGCGGCGCATGAATATTGACCAATTCAATCTCAGGACTTAGATCACTACCGAAATGATCTAGCTTAGTCTGCATCGCGGCTTTCCAATCCTGCATCGCAGACTCATCATAAGTCATATCAGTGCTAAGTTTCGGCGTATGCGTCAACGCATCTAAGATGACCGCTGGGAAGCGGATCTGCAAACGAGCTTTGATCAATTGCGTTTGGTTATAATCATTCAGCAACGTCTCAAGCGCTTGCCCAGTAATAGCGGGCGCATCAGCACTAATGTGTAGCTTCGTATTATCAATCGTTGATGACAATAGATACGCTTTAAGCGCTTCGTCATCCTTTAGGTATAACTCTTGACGACCTTTTTTCACTTTGTATAGCGGTGGCTGAGCGATATAAATATAACCACGCTCAATCAACTCAGGCGTTTGGCGGAAGAAGAAAGTCAGCAGCAAGGTACGAATATGTGACCCATCCACATCGGCATCGGTCATGATGATGATTTTGTGATAGCGTACTTTATCTGGATTATATTCGTCAGGGCCAATACCACAGCCGAGTGCGGTAATCAGGTTACCCACTTCAGCAGAGGATAGCATCTTGTCAAAGCGTGCACGCTCAACGTTTAGAATTTTACCTTTCAGTGGCAAAATAGCTTGGGTTTTACGGCTACGACCTTGCTTAGCTGAGCCACCTGCAGAGTCACCCTCCACAATGTATAGCTCAGATAGTACTGGATCTTTTTCTTGGCAGTCAGCAAGTTTACCAGGCAGACCTGCAATATCCAGAGTCGTCTTGCGACGAGTCATTTCACGTGCTTTACGAGCGGCGTCACGCGCCCTTGCTGCTTCCATAATTTTATTAGCAATGGCTTTACCAGCAGTTGGATTCTCTAGCAGATAGTCATTGAACTTATCATGCATCGCTGATTCGACAGCAGATTTCACTTCACTTGAGACTAGCTTGTCTTTGGTCTGGCTTGAGAATTTTGGATCCGGCACTTTCACCGAGACAATAGCCGTTAGGCCTTCACGAGCATCATCACCAGTCGCAGCGACCTTTTCTTTTTTGAATAAATTCTCGCGATCCATATAGCTATTTAGGCCGCGTGTAAGTGCTGAGCGGAAACCTGATAGATGCGTACCGCCATCTTTTTGCGGAATATTATTAGTAAAGCACAATACTTTTTCGTTATACGTATCGGTCCACTGTAGCGCAACCTCGACACTGATACCGTCGTCTTGTTGACTGGTAAAATGGAATACTTCATTGATACCGTCTTTGCCTGCATTGATATAGCTGACAAACTCTAACAGGCCACCTTTGTGCTCAAACTCATGACGCTTATCAATACGCTCATCGGTCAAAACGATACGCACACCAGAGTTCAAAAATGACAGCTCGCGTAGGCGTTTTGCCAAAATATCATATTCAAAGACTGTACCGGTGAATACGTCGCTACTTGGATAAAAGCGGATTTGCGTACCGGTTTGATCGGTCGCTTCCATCTGCTGAATATCGGCGTCAGGTACACCATCAGTGTAAGTCTGGTGATAATGATAGCCTTCACGCCAGATATTCATCTCAAGCTTTTTAGACAACGCGTTGACGACCGATACCCCAACACCATGCAGGCCGCCCGATACTTTATAGCTATTATCATCGAACTTACCGCCTGCATGCAAGACAGTCATAATAACCTGAGCTGCTGATACACCCTCTTCTGGATGAATATCGACTGGTACACCGCGGCCATTATCCATTACACTGACAGACTCATCTTCGTGAATGATGATATCGATCTGATCACAGTGACCGGCCAGCGCCTCATCGATAGAGTTATCCACGACCTCAAAGACCATGTGATGCAAGCCTGTGCCATCGTCAGTGTCACCGATATACATACCAGGGCGCACGCGTACAGCCTCTAACCCACGTAGTACACGGATATCCTTAGAACTATAATCAGAAGGTAATACTTCTGAAACTACAGTAGGCACAGCGGCTTCAGTAGCACTGTCGTCTATCAATTGCTCGTGGTCAATAGGTAATGAATCACTCATGTACATTCCTTAATCTAGCCATAATCAGCCGTTTTTGTCAGCGCACTTATAAAAATGCACCTCATGATGGCATCTTAAAATTAACGTCTATTATTCATAATCTAGAGTGCATGTGAGCAGCTAAACCACTAACCACCGTTAGCCTCAAAAAAGGCCGCACAGAGATAAAATTGGCAAATTACTTATTAGTAATAGTCTTTGTTTTTCTAGCCATTGTTAAAACTACTGAAATAAATAAAATATTTAATTATCAACTACTTATGAAGAAACGAAAAATAAAAATCTTTTATATGATGCTATCAGATAAATTGCTGAGAACAGGACAAAAATAAAGGGTTATTTTAGCATTTTTTTGTCTGTAAGTCACTGTTTACTGGGAGTTTTACGACTTATGAGTCAGTGTCTTAGCCTAATAGCTAGTATGAGTGATAGTCGCGACTGTGATGCTCAATAAAGGACGTATAAAAGGAGTTACAAGTAGGCAGGAAAATGCTTAAAGCGATGATAAGCGACTAAGAATTAATCAACAGGAATTAATCAACAGGAATTAATCAACAGGAATTAATCAACAGACAATATCTGGCCTTGTTTCACGTGAAACAACTTAGGTTTTGACCACAGCTCATTAACCAGAGGTACGATATCATCCGTCAAACTGGTCATGAACACCTGACAAGGTAGCTGCGCTAAGGTCGATAAAAGAATCTCTATCGCTCTACCATCTAACTCTGCGGTGATGTCATCTAGTAGCACGACAGGAGTCGCTCTCGATGTTGAGCTATTATCGAACGAACCACTATCTTTATTATCATTGAGCAATAACGGCAACTGCGATAAGCGTAGCGCAGTTATGAGCAGCTTTTTTTCACCGCGAGACAATACATTGGCGGCCTGCTCTTTTAGAGTTGGTAATTTAGTATTTACCTCATGGTCTGAGGACGCTGTATTTGTATTTGTCGCCTGACTATCTACAACATCACCAGACCGTACAGCATTATCAGAGCGCCAATGTACATGGATATCAGCCCGATGATTGCCTATACGGGTATATCCTAACTGTAAATCCTGCTCTAATCGCTCATTAAGCTGTACATCAAGCGCGACATTAGTGTCATAGCCAGCGCTATAACTTAGGCTCAATTGCTCAGCATAAGATGGCAACAACTGCAAAACACTTTTGGCAAAATAAGGCTGCCACTCAGTAAATACTTGCTCACGATAATGATGTATCAATGCCGCATGATTACTTAGTCCTTTATCCCAAGACTTTAGCTCAGCCAGCTGGACTTGAGTCAATTGACGAGTCTTTTTTAGTAAACTATTGCGCTGTTTTAAAAGGCGTTGATAGGCGACCCATTGCGGGTGAAAACCTTGTTTCATGTGAAACACTAACCAATCCAACAGCTGGCGGCGACTGGCACTACCCTGCTCTAACATATCCATCGTTGAGGGATCTATCAGTAGCGTGGGTAGCTGCTCGGTCAATATACTTTGGTTGTAGACAGTAGCTTGATTAAGACGCAGAATGGTTGTCGCATCTGCTTGTTTTTGAATGGCTAGCGTACGACTGTCGTTGAGTCTAGCATATACGGTAGTGTTGTTTTGATGATGTTGAATATAACGTTTTGGCTGGTGATGGCGAAAGCTCTTGCCTCTGGATAATAAGAATATCGCTTCAAGTAAAGAGGTTTTGCCGCTACCATTTGCACCGATGATAACGTTGCAAACGGTAGACTGCAGATTAACTTGTGTGAGGTTGCGCAGATTTGATATTTGTAGACGTTCAATCATGATATCGATAGCCGCCCATTAATTTCAGCTTATTAAGCAAGCAAAAGTTTATTTAAATTTAAGCTATCCGCGTAAATACTTAAAAGATGCTAGCGCGGTTCAATGCTGTATGATGTGCAAAAAATCAGACTATATACGCATTGGCATGATGACGTACTGATGGAACTCATCATTGAGTTGATTGACAAGTACAGAGGCATTCGATTGGCTCATATGCATCTGCAAATCACCTTGAATAACACCTAGCACGTCTTGTAGATACGCAGCATTGAACGATAACTCCATTGGCTCGCCCTGATATTTGGCTTGTATCATCTCAACAGCTTCATCTTGCTCAGCATTGTTGGCACGCACCTCTACCATACCATCACTGGCAAAATTAAAGACCACACCGCGAGACTTCTCATTACTCAAAATCGCTACCCGGCGTAATACGTCAGTCATTTTTTCTTGACTAAATAACGCAAGTTTATCTGTATTGCTTGGCATGACGCGGCGATAATCAGGGAATTTGCCATCAATCAAACGGGCGGTAAACGTCACCATTAGATTTTGGCTGACTTGTCCTGCACTATCGACATCGCCAAATGGTAAGCTCACTTGCAAAAACTCACGCCCAAAACTCAGAGTAACTGCATTGTCTTGATCGCCTAGCATCTTGCCAAGCTCAGTCGCCAAACGTTCAAGCTCAATTACTGCCTTACGTGGCAAGATAGCCTGCATGCTCAGATCAGCACTCACATCTATAACGCTACGTGCCAAGGCCAGTCTATGTCCATCAGTCGCAACGGTCGTCAGCTGCTGCTGTGAAACATCAAACAGCATACCCGTTAAATAATAACGTACATCTTGAATTGCCATCGCAAACTGAGTCTTGTGAATCAAATCTGTCAAGCGACTACGGCTGATGTTCAACGGCGTAATATTTTCAGGATTGCCTAGGCTTGGATAATCTTCACTTGGTAAGGTACCTAGCGTGAAACGGCTCTTGCCACTGGTAAGCAGACAACGCTCATTCGCTTGAGTCGCCAGATTGACTTGAGCTTGTGCAGGTAAAGACTTACAAATATCTTTTAGTTTTGTTGCAGGTAGCGTCGTTGTTCCTGCTTCAACACAAGCACCAGCAGGCAATTTCAAGGTCGATGTCAGCTCCACTTCTAAATCTGAGGCTGTCAAGATAAGCTCGGACTCTGATAACTGCAGCTTAATATTGCCCAATATCACCATATTATGGCGTTTATCAGCGGCTTTGGCGATCAAGTTGATAGCTTTTAGTAACGATTCTCGATTGATCGATAATTGCATGCTTAGTTACTCTTATTTGAATGATTTTTTTATAAAAACTTGACGTAATCGTCTAATAATACCCTGTCTACTGACTATAATCTACAGAGCATCTATCTGCTTATATTTTCAATATTATAAACGATATTTTCTCGCTAAAATACAGTGAAGACTTACTCTACTAACCTGCCTGTAACATCAACGCCAGCGTCTTATAATCCTTGTCAAACGCTGGATCTGCTGCTCGTAATTCATTTACTTTATCGCAAGCGTGCATCACTGTAGTGTGGTCCCGTCCGCCGAATGATTGACCAATCTCAGGAAAACTGTCACCTGTCAACTCACGCGATAGGGCCATCGCTATTTGGCGAGGTCTGGCGATGCTACGCGTACGTTTACGCCCCATAATATCCTTGACCGTTACATCATAGTATTCAGCGACTATTTTTCGGATATTATCCATATTTACAGCTTGTACACGCATGGCGACTATGTCTTTGAGCGCGTATTGCACCATCTCAAGAGTAATCTGTGCACCTGTCAAATTAGCATTGGCAAAAACTTGATTGAGAGCACCTTCCAGACGTCTGACATTGGATACCACGTTTTGAGCGATAAACAATGCACACTCTTTAGGCAGCACCATGCCATAAGAAGCGGCTTTTTTCTGCAAAATTTGCACGCGAGTATCAATCTCAGGAGGGTCAACCGCGACTGTCAATCCCCAAGAAAATCGCGACCTAAAGCGCTCATCAAATTCTGTCATTTGCGATGGATGACGATCAGAAGCCAAAATCAGCTGTTTGTCACCACTGGTAAAATCTGCAAACAATGTTAAAAACTCATTACTACTTTTGGTCTTTCCTGCTAACACATGAATATCATCTACAATTAACAAATCTACTTTTTTTATTTTCTTTTTAAAATCTTCTATTTTATTATTTCTTAATGAATATACTAATTGATTTATAAATTTTTCAGAAGTGAAATAATAAAAACTTTGATTATTTTTTAAATAGCGATGTGCTACAGA
Source organism: Psychrobacter sp. T6-5 (assembly GCF_052258485.2). Classification (NCBI taxonomy): domain Bacteria; kingdom Pseudomonadati; phylum Pseudomonadota; class Gammaproteobacteria; order Moraxellales; family Moraxellaceae; genus Psychrobacter; species Psychrobacter sp. T6-5. Next base: position 214,199 of record NZ_JBQQEY020000001.1, read on the forward strand.
ATGCATTAAATGCGTTTTTCCCAATCCAGAAGGTCCATATATAAATAAAGGATTGTGTCGATTTTTTGATTGTTTTTTACCAAGTTCGTAACAAGCTTTGTAGGCCAGATTGTTCGACTTACCGGTGACAAATGTCTCAAAAGTAAAGTCAGGATTGAGATAGCTTAGTGATTTAGCATCAGCTGAATCGTTTAGTTCTCCCTGACGCATATTAGCGTCGATATCTGCTTTCGAATTATTATGATGGATAGATTCAAATTTATGCTCAGATGGGGTAGGGGAGGGCTTATCCTCCAAAAATAACGAGCCTGATTGTAACTGCTGACTATCGTCTACCTCACGTCCCGCATTATCAACACGGACCACAACCTCTTCAATACTACCTTGACTGTGCTTGGCAACCAATTGCTGAATATCTTGAAGATGGTTCTTTTTGATATACGTGACAAAATAATCATTAGGCGCAAGAATGATTAGAGTTTGTGCTTCTTGGTGAGCTGACAAAGGTCGCAGCCACATGGTGAAAACGTTGTCTTTAACGTTATAGCGCAAATCGTTCAGACATTTATCCCAAATATTTGCTGTGTCTATCATGAAAAATACTAACCCTATAATTTGAAATAATAGTTAATTTTAATAGCCTGACCTTATACAGAAATACTTGGTATCAACTGCAATTAACTGTCTTAAAAGTCACACTGAAAAGCTATGAGAAGCCACACACGAAGTAGGGGCTAATCTAACATAGATACCCTGTGGATAAAACCTTGTTTTTTGGGGATAAGACTGTGGACAGTTTTGTGGATAACTCAACAACACAAGTTATCCATATTTAACCCACAGGTTATCCACAACCTTACCCATAGTCTAGTATTTTGATAAATAAGAATAAAGTGGAGTTAGCCACAGATAAACGAGGTCCCAATAATAACAATACTTATATATATTAATTAATTATTATTATAGACGTCACATAAAACTGTGGATAACTTCAAAAATTATTCGCTACCAACTAAAAGAACTGGTTAAACAAAACTGGAGTCTTGAACACTTGAACAAATAATATCTAGTAATCTGATAATAGTAGAAACTAAATCTCCAAAGACAGGCTAAATTAGTTTATTGACCAAAACTATACTGGATGGTATAATCCTCCGTTATTACGAATTTAGTCCATTATTTTGATAGGTGAGTTATGAAACGTACATTCCAACCAAGCGTGATCAAGCGTAAACGTACTCACGGTTTCCGTGCTCGTATGGCAACTAAAAAAGGCCGTCAGGTCTTAGCTCGTCGCCGTGCTAAAGGACGTCATCGTCTAACTGTATAATCAGTAGATAGCGATAAGCATGGCTAATAGTGCTTGTTGTGCTCCTATTGTTTGTAGATTGCAATAGTCAATCATCACAACTGACACTTAGCCATATATTAAAAGCGCCCGCATCGGCGCTTTTTTTGTTTCTATATTTTGCTATTATCTCTAATATCGCCATTCCCTATCATATTAGGTCATACCATGCCCAAATCTCTTTCAGCTACACCTACAGCCAATTTTACTAAAGAGCAGCGCCTACTGACACCAGCAGCTTTTCGTGAAGTGTTTGACGCACCTGAGCGTAAAATACATCAGAGTCACTTGATGGCGTTTGTGAGACCCAATGCCTGTGACAAGCCGCGTATCGGTATGGCGATTACTAAGCGTAAAGTACCTACTGCTGTCGCTCGAAATTTGATTAAACGACATATCCGTGAGCAGTTCCGTACAAAAGCTTTTAAATTAGAAAATAAAGATATTATTTTTATAGTAAAAAAATCAATAAAAGTTTTAGATGGTAAAGAATTAAAAAATCAAATAAATAATATATTTAAAAAAATAGAAAAAAAATAAAATGAAAAAATTATTAATTTTAATAAATAAAATAATTTATGAGTTTTTATTAAATATAATAAAGTTTTATCAAAAAATAATTAGCCCTATAATACCTGCTCGCTGCCGTTACTATCCCACCTGTTCAAACTATGGTAAACAAGCTTTGGCGTGGCATGGTACTCGTGCAGGTAGTTGGTTGCTATTAAAGCGTCTTAGTAGATGTCATCCGCTTGGTGGACACGGCACTGACTTTGTCCCGCTCCCTTTATCTTCTTATCGCTATAAGTACTTGTCCTTTACTGATATATCCAATAGCACCGCTCAAGGACTGGGCGTTTACCGAGATCGTCAGGGGTATGTGCCACGTCTTAACTACTTAATGAAGACAACATGAAAATCACAACTTCGGGCTTTAGACATCATCTTCAATGACTTACCCACAAGTTATCCACACTCTTGGTATCATTTGAAGCAGATTTTTAGTAAAATGATGCACATTTTATGTAAATGACTCTCAACGCGGTTATCGATCATGATGATAACTATGCAGTACAGTCATGACACATGCCCTAATTTTTCATTCCCTAATTTTTAATCTAGGAAAGGTTTATGCAAAAGATATTTCGGGTGATGATCATCATTGCGATGCTAATTACCGCTTATCTGCTGATTTTGGCATGGCGAGATGATTATGCCGATGCACCAGCCGTAGAAGCGGTGCCAGAAACTACAAGTTCAGTAGGTGCTGACATCCCTTCTACCACAGGTGCAGCAGGTGATATTCCGGTCCAGACCCTACCTGTGGATAATACAGCTGTGACAGCTACGCCTGCGAAAGACGCAGGTCTAATCACGGTAACGACCGATCGCTATGACATCAAAATCAATCCAGAAGGCGGTGATATTGTCTATGCTGCGCTCAAGCAGTATGACGCGACGCTCGATAGCGATAAGCCTTTCGTATTGCTAGAAAATAATAGCAATCGTGTATACGTGGCTCAGTCTGGACTTATCGGCCAAAATGGTATTGATACGGCAGAAGGTAGAGCGACTTACAGCCACACCGCTAATAATTATGTAATGGAAGCAGGGCAACAAACATTGTCAGTACCGCTTACTTACAAAAAAGATGGCGTGACAATCACCAAGACATTTACCTTTACTGAAAACAAATATCCTATCGATATTAGTTACAAAATTCAAAACGCTTCTACTAACGCGTGGCAAGGCCAGATGTTTGCGCAGCTAAAACGTGACGATAGTAAAGATCCTGGTATGTCTGATAAAGGCGCGCTGAGCATGGCGACTTATCTTGGTGGTGCCTGGGGTACGCCAGATGATCCTTACAATAAACTAAAATTTAAAGACTTCAGCGATGGCGAGCTGACGACGACCAGTGATAAAGGCTGGGTTGGCATTGTGCAGCATTATTTTGTCTCTGCATGGACGCCTGAAAACTTCACTGGTAAGTTCTTTACCCGCGAGACTGGCAACGACTACTTTATTGGCTTTAACAGTCAGCCAGTCAATGTCGCACCGAACAAGCAAGTGACATTGGATGCCACACTGTATGCAGGTCCAAAGGTACAGTCTGAGCTAAAAGATGTGGCAGTTGGTCTGAATAAGACGGTTGATTATGGTTTACTGTGGCCAATATCGAAGGTCTTATTTGCTATCTTGGAAGGTGTGCATAAAGTTGTGGGTAACTGGGGTTGGTCAATCATCCTACTAACGATTTTGGTCAAAATTGCTTTGATGTGGTTCTCTAATAAGAGTTACTATTCAATGGCAAAAATGCGCGCTATTGCACCGAGACTAAAAACGCTAAAAGAAGAGCATGGCGACGACCGCATGAAAATGTCGCAAGAAATGATGGCTATCTACAAAGAAGAAAAAGTCAATCCGATGGCGGGCTGTTTGCCAATCTTGATGCAGATGCCAATTTTCTTAGCCTTATATTGGGTGCTCGTAGAGAGCGTCGAGCTACGTCATGCGCCATGGATTTTGTGGATTCGCGATCTTTCAGCAATGGACCCGTGGTTTATCTTGCCGTTGCTCATGGGCGCATCAATGTTCATACAGCAGCAGTTGAATCCGCAGCCAGCAGATCCAATGCAAGCGAAAGTGATGAAGTTCTTGCCAATTATCTTTACCGCATTCATGCTATTCTTCCCAGCAGGTTTGGTATTGTATTGGACAGTGAACAACTTGTTCAGTATGACTCAGCAATATATTGTAAATAAAAAAGTCGAAGAAGAGCAGAAACGTCGCACGGTAAAAATAGTTGACTAACTGACGCTCTATCAGAAAAGTAACAACAAAAACCATCGCGCAAGCGGTGGTTTTTTTATAAGTGCTAAAATGTTATCCACAGCTTATCAACATTAAAGAAAAACTATCAATGATTAGTCCGCGTTTCAAAGTTTGCTTTGTCACTATGAGCACAGACGTCTATAATGGGATTTTTAGCTATTGAGAGTCATTGTGGATTCCTTAGAGATGGCATTAGCCACACCGAATCATTCTGAAAAATCTAATACATCGGGACTCGCCACGATTGCTGCGATTGCAACGCCACTTGGGCGAGGGGGCGTGGGGGTCATACGCCTATCAGGTAGCCGTGCTTATGCAATGGCCTGTGCGCTGACGAGTAAATCTGCTTTTACGCCGCGTATGGCCAGTTTTTGTCGTTTTTATCAGGCGGATGGCACTGTTATTGATGAAGGGCTAGTATTATTCTTTAAAGGCCCGCATTCATTCACGGGTGAAGATGTGATTGAGCTGCAAGGGCACGGCGGCGTCATTCTACAAAACCAGTTGCTTGCACGTGTATTTGAATTGGGTGCCAAGCAAGCGAGTGCCGGGGAGTTTTCTTATCGTGCTTTTGATAATGATAAATTAGATTTGGTGCAGGCAGAAGCGATTGCCGATGCAATTGATGCGACCAGTGCGGCGGCAGCGAGTAGTGCCATCCGCTCTCTAAGCGGTGAGTTTTCCCAAAAAATAAACCAGCTGTTAGAACAGTTGATTCATTTGCGCTTGCATGTTGAAGCGGCGATTGATTTCCCTGATGAAGAAGATGTCGATTTTTTATCTGACGGCGTGATACAGAGCAAACTTGAGCAAACGCAAGATAAAATACAGCAAGTATTAGCCACTGCAAAACAAGGTCAGCTCTTACGAGATGGTATCCATGTTGTGCTAGCAGGTAGGCCAAATGCCGGCAAATCAAGCCTGCTAAATCGTCTAGCGGGGCAAGAACGTGCTATCGTGACCGATGTAGCAGGCACCACGCGTGATACGCTGCAAGAGACGGTTGTGCTCAATGGTTTGACGCTACATCTTACCGATACGGCAGGCCTGCGTGATACAGAGGATACCGTAGAGCGTATCGGCATCGAACGTGCCCGTACCGCGATCACACAAGCTGATATGTTGCTGATGGTTTACGATGTGACTCGCGATGTTGAAGAAGAAAGCACACCGTTGCAATTGGCTGAGCAGTTATTTGGCGAGCTGCCAGATGCCAAACGATTACTAATCATTGCCAATAAAAGTGATCTATTAAGCGATGATAGTAGTGAAAAATCGGCTTCTATGACACAAGCTGAAATCAAAGATAGAGGCTACGAACAAGTTAATGTTTCATGTGAAACAGGCGCTGGTATTGACAATTTAGTCGAAGCGTTATGTGCCAAGGTAGGTTTTCATCCACCAGAAAATAGCCTAATTGCTCGTACACGTCATATAGATGCCCTCAGACGGACTGCTAACTATCTCGCAGAGGCGCATGAGCAGTTAACAGTATTCCAAGCAGGTGAATTAGTCGCCGAAAGCTTGCGTCAGGCGCAGCAGAGCTTGGGTGAGATTACAGGCGAGTTTAGTGCTGATGATTTGCTTGGCAAGATATTTGGTAGTTTTTGTATTGGTAAATAACGGTTGAATAATTCTATCTATTACTCAATAAATTTGTCTATCTTATAAGTTTTGCTTTTATTTTTCGTTGTAAAATAAGGAATTGCTATGCACTGCCCGTATTGTAATGCATCAGAGACAAAAGTGATCGACTCACGTCTTGCTGCAGAAGGTGCGCAAGTGCGTCGCCGCCGTTCATGCAATAGTTGCCAAGAGCGTTTTACAACGTTTGAGATGGTAGAAGTGGTGATGCCAAGGATCATCAAATCCAGTAACAAGATTGAACCTTACGACAATGAAAAACTGCGTCGGTCTATCTTATTGCCTCTGCAAAAGCGCCCCATCACTATCGATGAGCAAGAGGCAATGATTAGTCGAGTTGAAAAACGTGTCAGACAAATGGGTGAGCGTGAAATCAGTAGCAAAGTCTTGGGTGAAATCATCATGAGTGAACTAAAAGCCTTAGATGATGTCGCTTATGTGCGTTTTGCTAGTGTCTATCGTGATTTTCAAGACATCGATGCCTTTCATCAAGAGATTGCTAATATTCGTCCAAATGACAAATAAGCTGATACATCAATAAATATGTCTAACTATTGAACTGATTTTGAGTTCAAAGCGCTTAGATTATTAAATAAAATTCTCCGTAATTATTACCAATCATTTATTAAGCCTACTGTTATGCCAACTATAAATCACTCTCAAGATGCGCAAGACCGCTACTTTATGATGCTTGCTATCGAACAAGCTAAATTTGGTTTGTATACCACTAGGCCAAATCCAGCAGTAGGTTGTGTCATCGTCCAAGCTGAAAAAGTGGTCGGTCAAGGGTTTCATCCGAAAGCTGGTGAGCCACATGCAGAGGTATTTGCACTAAAAGAAGCAGGCGATCGAGCAGTGGGCGCAACGGCTTATGTGACTCTAGAGCCATGCAGCCATACAGGGCGTACACCGCCGTGTGCATTGGCACTCGTTAAAGCTAATGTAAAGCGTGTTGTGATTGCCGGTCTAGACCCTAATCCACAGGTGGCAGGTCGCGGTGTGGCGTTATTAGAGCAGGCTGGTATCGAGGTTACGGTTGGTATATTAACAGAGCAGGCAGAGGCATTAAATCGCGGATTTTTAAAAGCCATGCGGACTCAGATGCCCTATGTCAGATTAAAAATAGCGACTAGTCTAGATGGTCGCACCGCGATGGCATCTGGTGAGTCAAAATGGATTACATCAAATGCGGCTCGCGAAGATGTGCAAAAGATACGAGCGCGAAGTGGAGCAATTATAACTGGTAGTGAGACAGTGATAGCTGATGATCCGCAACTTAACGTGCGTTCAAATCAACTAGGCGTATTACCCGAGAAAATACCAGCACCTCGGATTGTAGTGCTCGATAGACGTCAGCGTCTAGAGCACAGTGCTCAGTCTGATTATCAATTGTGCCGCCGTACAGATACGATTTATTGGCGCACAGATGATCTCACCGCTTTACTAGCAACATTAGTGAGAGACCATCAGTGTTATGATGTCTTGGTAGAGGCAGGTGCTAGCGTTGCAGGAAGCTTTTTGAGTCAACAGCTGGTTGATGAGTTGATTGTTTATCAGGCGCCTTGTCTACTTGGTGATCAAGCGCGACCAATGGTTAATTTCAATCCTATCTCACTAGCTCAACAGTTGCGCTTCGATATTTATAATTATGAGCAACTTGGTTCTGACCTTAAATTAACGCTATTGCCTTTGTAGGTTTCTTATTTGTGATTTTGTTATCCACAAAATGCTTATAATGTGAACTATATGTGGATAAGTACATTACCATTTTAAATGTTCCACATGAAACTGTGTATAACTTTGTTTCACATGAAACATGAAAAGCTGATTTCTTTTGGGGTTTTGTAATAAATTATATATTAATCAATAACTTATGGTTTTAACTCTTGCGTTGTAAGCGCTAAACTAAATTTAGCATCATTGTGGATAACTCTATAATTAATAAAGACTTTAAGAGTGTCCTATTGACTTACGCTTACTTATCCACAATCTATCCAATGACAGCCTGCATTTACCGCGTGTTTCACTGCGAAGTGTGCTCAGAAAGGCAGCACTAAGAAATTTGGTTAAGCGTTTGATAAATAAAGCGATGTGTTTATAGCAGCATTATAATAATGAGATGAGGATGATATGTTTACTGGAATTATAGAAAGCGTTGGAAAAGTTAAATCTATGCAACCAACGGGCGGTGATATACGCTTAACAATAGAGTCTAACGACCTAGATTTTAGCGATGTAAAGTTAGGTGACTCTATTGCATCGAACGGTATCTGTTTGACTGTTGTAGAGCTCGGTAATAACCATTACTCTGTTGATGTTTCACGTGAAACGATTGCTCGAACAGCGCTAGAAGCATTAAAAGCAGGTCATACGGTCAATCTAGAGAAAGCGATGCTACCGACGACGCGTTTTGGTGGCCATATTGTTGCCGGTCATGTGGATGGGGTAGGCGTCGTCAGTAAGCTGCAGCAAGACGCACGTTCTATATATATTGAGATTGAGATACCACAAGAGTTGGCGCACTATACCGCGACCAAAGGCTCTATCACGGTAGACGGGATTAGTCTGACTACCAATCTGGTACGTGACAATATCGTTTCTTTAAATATTATCCCGCATACCGCTCAAGTGACCAACATCGCTAAGCATTGGTTGGTGGGTAACAAAGTCAATATCGAAGTGGATATTGTTGCACGCTACTTGGAGCGTTTGTTAAATAAATCACAATCTGGTGGTATGAATGCCGCAAATCCTCAAAGCCAAATTACAGAAACTTTTTTAGCAGATAATGGCTTTATGAAATAACGTTTGAGGTTTTACTTACCTGTCTAGACCTTTCACCCTGTCAGTATTACGAAATCAAAATAATATCGACAGGGTGATTTTTTTATTCTTTTATTGATGTTTAGGGTATAAAGCTTTGTAAAACGGTTTCTAGATCCTTTTTACTGATAGGTTTGGATAAAAACTCGTTCATACCTACTTGCATGCATGCCTTGCGATCCTCTTCTGTATTATTCGCCGTTAGCGCGACAATAGGTATGTCGTCGCCTTGTGCGCGGATTGCCTGAGTAGCTTGTAGACCGTCCATGACTGGCATCCGGCAATCCATCAAAATCAGGGAAATCTCCTCACGCTTGCTGGCTAATATATCTAGCGCTTGCTGACCATCTTCTGCAACGATACTGCGATAGCCAAGTTTGCTCAACATTTTGCAGGCTATTTTTTGATTGGTTGGGCTATCTTCCACCACTAAGATAAGGGGTGATAATGGCTGTGAACTTTCTTCTTGAACAGTTGTCTCGCTAATGTTCTCTTTAATATCTTGTGTTTGTGTTAGCTTTTTTCTAGCTGGCATTGTCAAGCGCAGGATTTCAGACAGTAATAGCGCACTATCTAAAGGCTTTGCCAAAAAGCCATCACACTGATCGAGTAACATAGAGGGTATACGGCGCTCAGATTTCATACTAAACAGTATTTTAGGTAAAGATGTATTAGCGAGTAGGCTATTTAATGCTTGCCGTCTATCGATGCTCGTGACTATGTGCTTGCTGTGCGTTAAATGAGGTTTTGTGAGGTCAGCCTGCTCTTGTGATAATGAGTTTTGATATTTCGCTGAGTTGTCAGTATCGGGCTTATTACCAACTAAGATCGCGCTGGTATCATAGTACTCATAATCTAGTAGGAGTATGGGTGCTGAGCTTTGCTGATCTCGACTTAGGCGTTCTGTTAATTGCTCTATAGTCGCTAGGTCTACAGAAGTATAAATAGTGCTAGATATCGCTAAGTGCTCACAAAGCCGCTGTAAATGTTGCGCGACAAGCGGCTGGTGGACGACCGCGATTAGGCAAATATGACTTAGGTGCTGACTAGGATGATATACCGGCTGATAGTTTGGGCGTCGGCAAGGCAAATACAGGTTGAACACACTACCTTCATTAACGGTGCTGGTTAGTTCTATAAATCCGCCTAGTAATCGCGCAAAGCTATTGACGTTTTTTAGTCCCAACCCTGCATCGATAGCATTTTGTGCTACTGGATTGATATCTGAGCTATGGGGTTTATTTAAGTACGACAAGAGCTGATGCTGTTTGGCAGATGTGATACCGATACCAGTGTCCTGCACGCTAAAGCGCACCCAGCAGCTCACTGCATCTGCGGTAAGGTTTTTATTGATAGACTGTAAGGTCTCTTTGCTAGCCTCTGACATTTGCTCGTGGTCGGTTTGTTCTATCATCAGTGTGACATGCCCAGAGGGGGTGAATTTTACCGCATTATGCAGTAGATTCAGTAAAATCTGCCGGAGACGCACGTCATCAGTATCAATACAGCGTGGACAGTCTGGGGCAAAAAAGTAAATCAGCTCAAGCCCTCTTTGCCTCGTATCGTTTATGATTAGCTCATTAACTTCCTGACCAAGCTTATAAATATCGACGGGCTCAATATTAAGGCGGGTTTTTCTAACCTCGATATTTCCTATATGTAGCGTCTCATTGAGGGCGGTCAGCATGTTCTGACTGGTGGTAATCAAATTATCTAGTGTTTTGTTTTGTCTTGCATTTAATGTGTTCGGATCAATTGGCTCAAGGATATCGATCATAGCTTCTAGCGGTATGCGCAACTTATGACCGATGACAAACCTAAGTTTATTGAACTCATCAACCTTTCGCTGTAGCTGTTTATTTTGCTGTTGCAACTGCTCGTTCTGATTAACCAGCTCACTGACATCATTAAGCAGTACCGTAAAACCATGAACTTGTCCATGCTCACCAAACCATGGAGTGGCATGCAACTGGTAGGCTTGTTTGTTGTCTATTCCATAGACGGTCAATGTACGCGAGACTTGTAAACCAGCTAGCGTTTGAAGTATTTGCTGAGTCGCCTCATCTTTGCCCATGACAAAGTCAGTGAGTGTATAACTGTGTCCGTTTTTGGCAGAGGGTGTAAATGTTTTTTCAAAGCGTTGATTATAGAAGCTAATCTGACCGTGACGTAAGCTCATCAGCATTGGTAGCGGTGCCTGATCAACCAAGCGCTCCAAACGATGATTTAATGTTTTGATACGTCGATAGTCGTTGTGTAGCTGATAACTGACACGGCTCAGTGCATGACCTAGCAGCAAAAACTCAGTGGTGGATTTTTCTTGTAAAAAGGGTGGCGGCGTATAAGATTCTTTCGCCTGAACACTCAATTTATCAGTGTAAGCTATTAGCTGCTCCCAGTTGGTTCGACGGTGGAGCATATAAAACAAAGCGATAAAAAACAGTATCAGAGCCACCATTAATGGTAGCCAATAACGGTACGAGGTCCAGTCGATAGTCAAAGGCTCATAGCGCAACACAACATAAACCTGATGACCACTTTCGAGCTTTATCGTTCCTGTTAAAGCACTACTACTGACCGTATACGCACTTTGGTTATCCTTAGAAAAAGTGGCTGCATTGACTGTGGGAAACGTTACTATCGTAAAAGCTGATTCGTTAGGTTGAGTCTTGCGATGGATATAAGTTTGCCCAGATGGCATCATCAAAATAAGCTGATAACTGATATGATCAAAAGTAGGCTGTTTTAGGATTTTTTCTATTTCTACATCGATAGGCGCGGCATGCTCAGTAATACTGTGCTGTAATGCATGAAAAGTATCTATACTGTGTTGTTCGCTATGATGTCTCAACCCATCAAACAACGTGACATAGTACAGCAGTAGCATGACCAGTAAGGTCGATGCATAGAAGATCAATAATCGCTGTAAGGACTGAAACTGTTGCATGAGAGCATGGCCCTATATCGACACAAGAACATATAGTGAAATCATCATCGTTTCTTATAGTAATTGATTTATTCAAAACCTTGGTACTGATACCTTCTTATTATCTATAGCAGAATAATAGTGTGTCATTTATAGAGTATTGCTGACGAAGTATTTTTATTCTATAAGAAGGTCGATAACTAGAGCAATGACACTTTTTATATTATAAAGGCAAAAAGCGTCATTAGTCATACTGGATTGAGACTACCACACTTATGGCACAACGTCGTAAACTCACCTATAATGGACAAATTAACCTTATATACTGCAAGACTATGACTACTGCCAATTTTGATCTGTCTAATACATCTATAAACAATAATAAACTATCTAATGAGCGACTAAGAGTCGTATTTGCAGGCACGCCTGAGTTTGCTGCCATTAGTCTAGAAGCGCTCATTCGCCAGCAAGACGCACTTAATATCGATATTGTCGCGGTATATACCCAGCCGGATCGCAAAGCAGGACGCGGCCAAAAACTATCAGCCTCTGCTGTCAAAGAAGTGGCATTAGCGAACGATATCGCTGTTGAGCAGCCAATTACCTTTAAAAAATCCAGCACAGAGGGTATGGCAGCACGACAGACGTTGCGTACGTATCAGCCAGATCTCATGATTGTCGCCGCTTACGGTCTGATTTTGCCTATCGGTGTATTGACCACACCCACGCATGGTTGTCTAAATATTCATGCCTCATTATTACCACGATGGCGCGGTGCGGCGCCTATTCATCGTGCACTATTGGCTGGTGATGATGAGACAGGTATCACCATCATGCAGATGGATAAAGGGCTTGATACTGGTGATATGCTCTATAAGGTGAGCGCTAGTATAGAGCCTGATGAGACGGCAGCGAGCCTACATGATAAGATGGCAACGCTTGGTGCGACGGCTATCGCCACAGTATTAAAAGATTTGTCACATTACCAAGCACAGGCAATCACCCAAGATGACAGTCAGGCAAATTATGCCGAAAAGCTCGTAAAAACTGAAGGTGAGATTGACTGGACACAACCTGCTGCTATCATTGAGCGTCAAATTCGTGGATTGACACCATGGCCTGGCGCTTATACTTTTCTAGAAGGGCAACGCGTCAAAATACTCGCGGCACTACCCATCAATACCACGCAAAAAACAGATAAGTCCGCTGGCACGGTCGTGAGTGTCGGGCGCAAGGCAATTTTGGTGGCTTGTGGTCAAGAGGCTGAACAACCAAATGATAATGCCGCTCATGACGTACAATTCAGCAACATATTGGCGGTAACTAAATTACAGTTTGCTGGTGGTAAGCCGATGACCGCGGAACAGCTTTGTCATGGTAATCAGCTAAACGACGGTGATCGATTCACAGCAGAATCAAAATAATTTTATCTAAATAGCTTTATCTGAATAGCTTTATCTGAATAGCTTTAAAGACATTTAACCTTACTAGCACAAGACGCGATCAATCATACGTCAAGGAAATACAACTTCATGAGACAAACCAACAGCGCGTCTAAAAACAATGCACCTAGAAACAATAAGCTCAAGCCATCAAGCAACCTGATTATGAATGGCAGCGTTCGCGTTCGCGTCATTCGCACCTTGCTTGCGATTCAAAATGGTCAATCGCTCTCAAGCGTGCTTGACCCATTATTAAACAGCTTGCATGACGGTGATAAAGGTTTTGCCCATGCGTTATTGCTCACAACATTACGCCAATGGCATGCTCTTGCGCGCTTGCTCGACACGCTAGCAGACAATCCTATTGATGAGGTTGAAGTTCGTACCACGATCCAAGTTGGTTTGGTGCAATTGCTGTATTTGGAAGTGGCAGATCATGCCGCGATCCATGAAACGGTTGAAGCGGCAAAAGAGATTGAATTTGCCCATGCGACAGGTTTAATCAATGCTATTTTGCGCAAAGTTGCTAAAAACCCGAGTAAATTCCGTAAGAAGTGCGATAAAAAACACAGCTTGCCTAATTGGCTTGCCTATCAGCTTAAGCAAGACTGGAGTGAGCAGTACGATGCGCTGACCCAAGGCTTACGCCAAGCGGCACCGATGTTTTTACGAGTTAACTCGGCAGTTACTCCAGTAGAGGATTATCAACAGTCACTGTACGGCGCAGAAATTGATGCAGATATCGTTGAGCTAACGACTGGTTTTAGTGTAGCGAACTCGTCAGAGACTACTACAACACTATCGACCAAAGGCTTAAGACTGCATCAGACTACCGCTGTCAATGCTTTGCCTCATTTTGCTGAAGGCATCGCCAGCGTGCAAGATATGCATGCTCAGCTTGCGGCACCCATTATCAATAAAGCGTTAATGGCGAAGCTCAGCGCTGAAAAATCTGATACGGAGAATACCAATAACGAGATACATATTCTAGATGCTTGTGCTGCGCCTGGTGGCAAGCTGGCTCACTGGTTGGAGTTGCTCAGCTCAGATAATCAGTCATCTCTGTTTCACGTGAAACAAGATGATGCAGAAGCGAAACCTCTAGCTTCTAAACTCAAGCTAACCGCTATCGATAATGAAGAACCGCGCATCGAACGCATCTATGACAATCTACAGCGTCTTAATCTCAAACAGCAAGATTTAGAGCAAGCTGAGAAAAATATCGCTCTTAACGTTATCTGCGCTGATGCCACCAGATGGCAACATGGAAAAAATAAAAAAGCTGCGACCAATGAGCCAGTATTCGATGCAATATTATTGGATTCTCCTTGTACCGCGACGGGCGTGATTCGTCGTCATCCTGATATCAGTATCTTGCGTACCGAAGAAGACATCGAGCAAACGGCACTGCTGCAAGCCGATATTTTGCATAACTTATGGCCACAGCTTAAAGCGGGCGGTTATCTGTTGTATGTCACGTGCTCTATCTTAAAGCAAGAAAACGTCGAGCAAATGCAGGATTTTATCACTCATCATAATGATGCGGTAGCGATTGAGTTTACCGAGGATTGCAATTGGGGCATCGAACAAGCGATCGGTCGTCAGTGCTTACCGATTGATAGCGAGAGCGGTGATGGTTTTTATTATGCGCTGTTGCAGAAGACTGCTGAATAAACCATTTTTAACTATCGAATAACATTATTGTAGACAGGACAATCTAATGAAATATATCAGTACCCGTGGTCAGACAGCACCAATGGACTTTAGTGATGTATTGTTGATGGGACTTGCGCCAGACGGTGGTTTGATGCTGCCTGAGCATTATCCAACCGTTGACGGCGCTGTGCTTGATGAGTGGCGTACACTGAGCTATCCAGAGCTGGCACTCGCGATTATGCAGCGTTTTGCTACAGATATTCCTTATGCGGATCTAAAAGACATTATTGATCGCACCTATACCGCTGCCGTTTTTGGTAGTGACGATATCGTGCCTGTCCGCAAGCTTGAAGACAACTTATACATTTTAGGATTATCAAACGGCCCCACATTGGCATTTAAAGACGTTGCTATGCAGTTTTTGGGCAATGCCTTTGAATACGTACTGAAGAGAAAAGAGGCACGTATTACCATTATTGGCGCAACTAGCGGCGATACGGGTAGTGCGGCGGAATACGCGTTGCGCGGCAAAGAAAACGTCGAAGTCTTTATGTTGTCACCGCATGGCAAAATGAGTGAGTTTCAGCGCGCGCAAATGTACAGCTTGACCGATGATAATATTCATAATATCGCGATCGATGGTATGTTTGATGACTGTCAGGATATTGTCAAAGCGCTGCAACAAGATGCTGATTTCAAAGCGCAGTATGACTTGGGTACGGTTAACTCTATCAACTGGGGACGCATCCTCGCGCAGATTGTTTATTACTTTAAAGCCTATTTTGCGGTGACGGCAAGCAACGATGAGAAAGTGAGCTTTAGCGTGCCTTCAGGTAACTTTGGTAATATTTGCGCCGGTCATATCGCTCGTGAAATGGGTCTGCCCGTTGAGCGTTTGATTGTCGCCACCAATGAAAACGACGTGCTCAATGACTTTTTTAACCAAGGTGCGTATCAGCCGCGCCCCACTGAAAAAACCTACGTCACATCAAGTCCATCGATGGATATCTCAAAAGCTTCGAATTTTGAACGCTTTGTTTATCTATTGCTAGATAAAGACAGCGCGCGCGTTCATGAGTTATTTAACGGCGTAAAATCAGGTCAAGGGTTTGACTTGTCTGATTTGATGGAAGCGGTCAATACGCGTTATGGCTTTGCTGCCGGCAAATCAACCCATAGCGATCGCTTAAACACGATCAAAGTGTTGTATGAACAGCATGGTGAGCTGGTTGATCCGCATACAGCTGACGGTATCAAGGTTGCCAAAGAGTTACAGCGTGAAGGCGAAGTCATTATCTGTGCAGAGACCGCATTGCCTGTTAAGTTTGCTGACACTATTGTTGAAGCGGTGGGTCAAATCGACATCGAGCGTCCTGCTCATACAGAAGGCTTAGAAGGCCTGCCACAACATGTCATAGTCTTAGACAATGACGCGGCATTGGTTGCTGAGCAAATTCGTCAGCATGTTGCACCAAGTCCAGCATAAGCGATAAACGTTTTAAGTTCATCTTCAATAGATAGAGGCGTTTGTATAAAAGTTACACCATTGTAATAAAGTGTTTATGATTGTGTTATGGTAGATATAATTGTAGTATTAGAAACAGCGTCAGCGAGTCATTATTTTGCTAGACGCTTTTTTAGGAATGAATCTAGCCAATTATACTGAACAGCTGCCCTATAGTTGCCACAAGAATGATACTTATAAATCGCTGATAATATTGATTTTTTACTATTTTTTTTAATAAAGTCAAATGTCTTTAGAGTGATGAATTAAGTGTGATTTATTGTGACCCAAACAGTGGTACATATTGTGGATATAACCATGAAGATGAGCTTAAAAAAGACAGCAAAAGCACTGGTAAAAGGATTATTAGTTACGACATTTAGCAGTGCCATGTTGATGACCACAGCCCACGCCAATAATCCACCACCTACCATAAAAGCAGATGCCCCCAATCGCTATATCGTCAAAAAAGGCGATACCTTATGGGACATCTCAGGCCGCTACCTCGACAGTCCATGGCGCTGGAAAGAGATTTGGGCAACCAACAAGCAAATCAAAAATCCAAACCTTATTTATCCAGATGACATTCTTATCCTCTGTGTGATTCAAGGTAAGACGCTAATAGGAGTCGATACAGGAGAGGGCTGTGCTGGTATCGAAAAGCAACTGACGGGTAACGTGGTTGCCAGTACTATCGCCGTGACCTCAACGGCCAATAGTATTCCGCCTATTCCATGGTCTGCTATTCAGCATTGGCTTGATAAAACGCTCATTGTGAATCCAGAAGATTTTAATACTACACCGTATATCTTGGCTTCCAAAAACCGTAACTTAATCACGGCAAGCGGTGATAAAGTCTATGCCAAAGGCGTGCCACTAATTGTTGGTCAGCGCTATGGCGTATACCGCGAGGGTGACCTGTACGTTGATCCTAAAACTCAAGAAATTATCGGTCTAGAAGTCACGCAAGTAGCGACTGGCCTTGTTACTTCGACAGAAAGCAATGGCGTCACCAGCTTGCAGCTTACTGACAGTTACGACAAAGAAGTGCGTGAAGGTGATCGTGTGTTTGTAGAGTTGGACAACGCTATTCCGCCTGTTTTTTATCCAACGCCTGCTAGCGTCAGTCGTGGCGGTATGATTGTGCGGGTAATGGATTCAATCAGCTCTGCCGCTAAAGGCAGCGTGGTAGCGATCAATTTAGGCAGCTTGCATGGTGCCAAACCAGGTGATGTACTGACCGTGTATCAAAAAGGTCCGTTGGTGCGAGATGTTAAGGATAATGACATGCCGGTACGCTTGCCAAATGAGCCAAGCGGTATGGTGATGGTGTTTAATACCTTTGATAATATTAGCTATGCTTACGTACTCGACTCTGAGCTACCACTCAATGTTGGCGACCAACTATTGCCACCCCCTTATCTATAAGCACATAAGGCTTTGTGAAGCGATTTTACTAAGTTTGCCTAAACGAGACAGATGACAATGACCGCAGTCACCTCTTCTTTATCCGACGAGCAGCGTGCCATATTGGCGCTGTGGTATGAGGTGAATGCATCATTATCTGCTTATCACAAGCTTGTTACCACTTATGGTGACGCGCAGCTCGCGTGGCAAGCCAAGGTGGCAGCATGGAAGCAGTTAGGCATTCATCACACGCATCTCAAACGCCATGAACAGCCAGAGCAAACACATGCTGCTATTGATAAGATACAGCAAGCGCTTCTGGATGGGCGCTATGGTTTATTGTTTGCCGGTCAGCCTGACTATCCTGCTCAGCTTCTTCATATTTATGATCCGCCGCCATTACTGTTTTTTCGAGGTAATAGCGCGCGCCTGCATCAGGCTCAAATTGCTATCGTGGGCAGTCGAAAACCGACAGCCCATGCTCAAAAAATCACGTTTGATATGGCGCAATATCTGGCACAGGCAGGGTATATCATCACCAGTGGTCTGGCAATAGGCGTTGATAAACGGGCTCATTTAGGCGCTTTGGCGCAGACTGATCTTGACTATCAAGGCCGTACTATCGGGGTGATGGGTACAGGGATTGATGTGAATTATCCCAATCATCGTGACCAGTTATTTGCTCAAATCATTGAGCAAGGTGGCTGCATTATTAGTGAGCTACTGCCGCATACCCAGCCGCACAAACATACCTTCCCGCGCCGTAACCGTCTGGTAGCTGGGCTGAGTCTAGCCACTATTGTGACCGAAGCGACGATCAAAAGTGGCTCGCTCATTACCGCCCGTCTAACTTCTGAGCAAGGCAAACAAGTATTTGCCATTCCAAGTCATATTGACAATAGTAATGCCGAAGGTTGCCATCACTTAATACGTGAAGGGGCGACGTTGATTTACCATCCTCAGCAGGTGTTAGAAGACGTCAATGGTCAGCTTGATTATGGCAAGCGCTCGTATAGACCAACAGATACTACTACAAGCGCTAATAGACACCAATTGGAGGTCACTCAATCCTCTGACGCGTTAAATGTAGAGACGGGCTATGTCACAACGGTCAGTCAGCCAGAACCTTCTCATATCAAATCCCCTCGTAGCGCGATCGTTGTCCCTGAGCATTTAATACAGATCTATGAGCAGCTCGATTGGCATGGACAGGATTTAGATGCGCTTATTATTGCCACTCAGCTTGCGCCGCCACAGTTGATTGGACAGCTGATGGAACTTGAGCTAATGGGCGTCATCAGTGTGCAAGGCGGACGCTATTTACGTGTATAGCGAATCGTCACTCCTAACTACCACATAAAAATAAGTAGGATAGATCCTAAATATCGCTACCTTAGTCAGCCTGTCTCTTGTGCTATTATTAGTGTCTCTATTCCAGCATAAAACATGTAAGCTATGAGCCAATCTATACCTTTTGTCACTGACTCTGCCACACAAGCTGCAAACTGGCTTAAAGAAGGAAAGCTACTTGCATACCCAACAGAAAGCGTTTGGGGTATCGGTTGCGACCCTTATAATCAAGCCGCTGTGCAGCGTATCTTGGATATTAAACAACGTCCGCAAGCCAAAGGCATGATCGTCATTACCGATAGCTTAGAGCGTTTGTCACCTCTACTAGCCTCTTTAAATAATGCCCAGCGCCAGCAAATTATCGATAGCTGGCAGCCAGATGTTAATGACGGCGAGCTACACAATCGCCAAGCGCATACTTGGTTATTACCCATTCCTCAGACACTTTCGACCATGATGCCCTCATGGATAATGGGTGAGCATCAGACCATTGCAGTCAGGGTCATCGCCCATCCTATCATACGAGAACTGTGCCAACAGATGGTCAGCGAAAATAACCCATTTGGCTTCATTGTTTCGACTAGCTGCAACCCGTCAGGTCAATCGCCTGCCAGCACCTTTGATACCGCCTATGGTTACTTTGGTGAGCAGATTAGCTATTTTCAGGCAGATACTCTGGGTTATATCTTACCCAGCCAAATCCGTGATGCAACGACAGGCTCCGTCATTCGTTAGTAGGCAATAAACGACCTTTCATACCATTATGGCCTAGTCTTTTGTACTGTCTTCTTTGTGCTTTCGCCATCAATAAACTGTATTTCGCTAGCTGAATATTGCTATGGTGATCGTTCTGTAGCCATAGCAAAAATATACCTTCTCAGCGTTAGCTATCGCTAAACCCGCTTCCTTAGTTCCCGTTGCTTTACTAAAAGTATGTAAAAGTTATTTTGATAAAAACGACAAAAAAGTAGACGATAGTTAAAAGGGGCTGATTTTTATTGAACGATGAATCTTTCAACGATAGGTCATCGTTGCGATATTTGATACATATAGGGAGTAGGGTATGAAAGTTTTAATTAGTGGTGGCTCAGGGTTTTTGGGTAGTGCGTTTAGCCGAGAGTTAATCGAACGGTATCGCACGCAAGGTAAAGAGGTGATGATTACTTGGCTGACCAGAGATAGCAGTCAAGCTCATCCTGATGACATCAAGATGATGACTTACGATGAGCTTGCAACCTCTGATATGAGCTTTGATGTCATAATGAACTTAGCTGGCGCAGGTATTGCTGACGCGCGTTGGAGCGATGAGCGCAAAGAGCAATTAATAGCCAGTCGTATTAAGCCTACTCAATCGATATTAAGCTTCATCGAACGTACTGCAACAAAGCCAAAACTACTAGTAAGCGGCTCAGCAGTCGGTTGGTACGGCACGCAAGGTGATAAGCCATTAACTGAACACAGCAGTTTTGAGACAGACTTTGCCCATCGCTTATGTGAGGAGTGGGAGAGCTTGGCGCTCAAAGCGACTGATTACGATGTTCCTGTCGCTATTGTACGAACAGGCGTTGTGATACATCCTGAAGGTGGTATGGTGGCCAAATTACTACTGCCATTTAAGTTTGGCGTTGGCGGGCAGTTGGGTGATGGTCAACAAATCATGAGCTGGATTAGCCGTGACGATTGGGTGGGGGCGGCGATTTTTATTATTGAGCAGCATCTTGCTAGTCAATTTGGCCATAAACAGAGAGTTTCACATAGTAATAATGTCATAGAGACAAGAAGTGATACGCCAGCCTTTGTCTATAATCTCACTGCGCCCAATCCCGTGAGTAACCATACTTTTACTAAAACGCTTGGCTCATGGTTACATCGGCCGACACTTTTTACCTTGCCAGAGTTTTTACTCAAGCTGATGTTTGGTGAGATGTCGACGTTACTGATTGATGGACAAAAGGTGCTGCCACAGGCGCTTCTTGATGCAGGTTACACATTCAAGCACGTGACACTCAAACAAGCATTAGAGGATCAGAGATAGTTACGTCGTGACTGTTTCATGTGAAACATAAAAAGGTCGGCTTATATTAAATATTCACTAGATTATATTTCTGTCTAAGGACGACCCATGCGTTACGCATTTTTCATCACCATTTTTTTGCTCTTACAGCTGTTTAGTGCGGGTGCTGCTCTAAGCTTACAGTGGTGGTTACAGCCTTGGATCACGCCAGCGCTCCGGATCGCTATATGGTCTGCTATATTTATCATCACTAACGGATTGTTGATATCAAGTGTCAAAAGAGCGTTTGCCAATAGCTACCGCTGGGTTAGCGGTTGGATGTTGGTTATGCATTTTATGCTGCTCACGGCATTGCTGATAGGCCTACTCTATGGTGGATATTGGCTAATAGTCCTGCTGTCAGGTAATGCGACCAATGACCTGAGCAGTATCGCTATTGGATTACGCGCCCTAGCCTTGATTATATTTATAGGACTATTCTCTTATGCGCTGCATAGTGCTTATGTGCCAGTCGTACGTAAGCTGTCTATTAGTATCAACAAACCGCTTGCTAAACCATTGCGCATTGCGGTCGCGAGTGACCTGCATTTAGGACGACTATTTGGCGTAGCAGCGATAGATAGGTTGAACCGTCTAATGATTGATTCGCAATCTGATATGCTGCTTATGCCAGGCGATATCATAGATGACAATACAGACGCGTTTAATAACTATAATATGGCAAAAAACTTAGCTGAGCTATGCAGCAGCCTGCCATACGGCGTCTATGCAACGTTGGGCAATCATGATCTGTATGGCCACGAACAGCCAATCAGCCAAGCGTTAGTCGATGCAGGCGTACATTTATTAAATGATGACGTGCTTGGTATCGAACACGAGGGTCAGCCTATATGGCTGGTTGGACGTTTTGATAATCATAAACGCCAGCGTGTCGCGACAACTGACCTGCTCGCGAAAGTTGATACTTCACAGCCAGTGATACTGCTGGATCATAGACCAAGCGATATTAATGAGCACAGTCAGTTACCAATCGATCTACAGGTATCGGGACACACTCACAATGGACAAGTATTCCCCGCCAACTTCATCGTGAGCGCCATAAACCGATTAGGCTATGGGTATGAGGCCATTGGTAAAGGACACTTTGTGGTGTCCTCGGGTTATGGCTTTTGGGGTATTCCGTTTCGATTGGGCTCACGCTCAGAGATTTGGCTAATTACCGTTTCTGGTCATACTAATAAATGAGTAGTATTAACTAGCCGCTACGCCACGAGCTGCGATTTTGTACTAATAACCTCACGGACGAAGCCGCCAAAACCATGAATAATATTTTTTGTTTCCTGCCCAAGTCCTTGATGCACGCTCATAAAATGAATAAAGCCATGCGGTGCGCCCAACACAGTATGGGTCTCAACAGGCACCTTATAACTCTCTAACTGCTTGGCATAAGCAAATGCCTCGTCACGCAATACATCGAGTTCAGCGGCGACGATATAGGTGGGACATACTTTGCTATTATCACCAAGCATTGGCGAATTTAGTATATGTATGCGTGGCAACGGACTATTCTCAAGACAAGCAGCGTCAAATACTGCCACATCAGCGTGATCCAATAGCAGGCCTTCACCATACAGCTCCCAACTCGGATAATCTGTCTCAATATCAGTCACAGGATACAGTGGCATCTGTGCTAGCGGCGCAGGTAGCTTCTTTAATAGATCAAACATTTTCTGACCATCTGCACCCAAATCTAGCCAAGCGTTTTCGTTTGGTGCGGTGAGTTGCTGTGCAATCAAGGTAGAAAGGCCACCACCTGCGCTATCGCCTGCAAGAACGATACGTGAAGGCAAGGCACCGAAGGTATAGCAGTGCTCAGCCAACCAAGCATAAGCGGTAATACAGTCTTTCAACGCTGCGGGTGCAGGACACTCAGGAGCCAAGCGATAATCCACACTGACCACGGGCCAACCAGTCTGCTCACAGACCGCGTGACAGAACTCGTGATGTGTATCGACACCACCAATACAAAACCCACCACCATGAAAAAACAACATGGCAGTTTGGTCAGGATTATGATTACGTCTTTTCTTAGAGCCAATGCTCTTGGTACCTGCCTGATAGCAGCGAATGGTCATATCGCCATCATCCGCGTTGGCTATGGTTTTATCTTCCCAATTGACAGGTGCTTCACCTTTTTTGATAAAAGGTTTGATGTTACTTAGCATACTGCCACCCGCTTGGTGCCATACGCTCGGTGCTTGCATTGCCACTGCATCCGCAGCAAACCTTTCACGGAGCTCATGCATGGGCGTCAGCTCTAATGGCGTCTTGAGATGACTATTCACCGCGAGGATCATGCGCAAATGAGCATTGGCGTGCAGATATTGCTTTGAGTGAGGCCCTTTTAAATAACCAATCAAACCTTCTAATACTGGCGTTGGTAGATAGCCAAGACCTTTCATCGCATAGTGCAAAGTGTGTGGCTGGCAATGCATCATTGGGTTATAACTGAGCATTTTTTCTTTCACGCTCAAACGCTTTTTTTGCACACCGTTGTCTTTCGCTTCACTAATCATCTCATCGTTTGACGCCAAATGCAGCGCCATCAATGTTTTGTTCAGTAAGGTATTGATTGATGATACTGTTGAATTAGACATAACATCTCTCATAACTGTTTTTGAGTGTTTACTGTTACATCAGCGTACACTTTAGAGTAAGGAATAATATTTGTAGCAATAATAAGGCAGTAGTGCGTAAAACAGGGTGTTATTTAGTAATAGCGTGGGTAGCAACGGTAACCTATTTAGAGTAATTGACGGTTTTTTGTACGTTTTGTTAACGTATATTGAGACCAGTTGACACAGCGGAGAAATGCTGAGTACTTGTTTTAAAGACAGATCTAACCATATTTGTCGTAAATGCGAAAAATTCCTTTGCTTTAGGCTTGAAATTTATACTTACTACCTTTATCAAGCAGCTATTAGAGCGTATTAATAAAAAAAATGAGTGATAACCGTTAAGTATCTGATAAAGGCATGATACAGCCAGCGATTGGCTGATTTATTGTGTCTTATCTCAATTATTATTGACATTCCAAGGAGCTATCATGAGCGAGCAAAATACCAACCAAGAAAACTTTGACCAAACGGTCGTACATGACAATGTTGAGCATAAAGAAAGTATCTTAGAAGAAACCTTGGATGAGTTTGATCCAAAGAACAACTCAGGCGAAGAAGCCACGATTGAAAACGAAATCAACCTTGACACATTCAAAGCGCGCATCGCTGAATTAGAAGGTGAAGTGAAGCAAGCCAAAGAAAGCACTGCTCGCGCCAACGCTGAAGCGTACAATGCACAAAAGCGCGCCGAGCAAGAAGCAGATAAGAGCAAAAAATTCGCTCTTCAAAAATTTGCAAAAGAGTTACTCGATATCGTTGATAACTTAGAGCGTGCTATCGAAAACGCAGACGCGAATGACCCAGTCGCTGAAGGGGTACAACTAACTCACAAAGCATTGGTCTCTGTACTCACACGTCATGGCGTAGAAGTAGTCGATCCAGAAGGTGAGAAATTCAACGCGGACTTCCATGAAGCAGTGGGTATCGATCCAGAAGCAGAAGCTGATACCGTCGGTACAGTTCTACAAAAAGGCTATAGCTTAAACGGTCGTCTGCTACGTCCAGCCATGGTACGTGTTGGTCAATAATATTTTTTGGGGCTAAACCCTACTAATATGAAGGTTTTTCACAAAAAATCACAGGAAAGACTGTTTTTGCTTGATTACCGCCTTGAAAAATACAACAAGCAAACCGATATATAGCAACAAGTGACCGACTACGGTCTGGATAAATAAGTATTTATAGTTAAAAACAAATTAGGAGCAATTGATTATGGGTAAAGTAATTGGTATTGATTTAGGTACGACTAACTCGTGTGTAGCAGTAATGGAAGGTGACAAAGTTAAAGTCATCGAAAATGCTGAAGGTACGCGTACCACACCATCAATCGTCGCTTATAAAGATGACGAAACATTGGTTGGTCAGTCAGCGAAGCGTCAAGCAGTCACCAATCCAAGCAACACATTGTTTGCGATTAAGCGTTTGATCGGTCGTCGTTTTGATGACAAAGTCGTGCAAAAAGACATCGGCATGGTTCCTTACAAAATCGCTAAAGCAGACAACGGCGATGCGTGGGTAGAAATCAACGGTAAAAAGCTTGCGCCACCACAGGTTTCTGCTGAAATCTTGAAAAAAATGAAAAAAACAGCAGAAGATTATCTTGGTGAGAGCGTGACTGAAGCAGTCGTAACCGTACCTGCTTACTTCAATGACTCACAGCGTCAAGCAACCAAAGATGCAGGTAAAATTGCAGGTCTTGATGTAAAACGTATCATCAATGAGCCAACTGCTGCGGCACTTGCTTATGGTATGGACAAGAAACAAGGCGATAGCACTGTTGCTGTATATGACTTGGGCGGTGGTACTTTCGATATCTCAATCATCGAAATTGCAGACGTTGACGGTGAGCAACAGTTTGAAGTACTAGCGACCAACGGTGATACGTTCCTTGGTGGTGAAGACTTTGACTCAGCATTGATCGATTTCTTAGTGGCTGAATTCAAAAAAGAGCAAGACGTTAACCTAAAAGGTGACTCTCTTGCGATGCAGCGTCTAAAAGAAGCCGCTGAAAAAGCGAAGATCGAACTATCAAGTGCACAAAGCACTGAAGTGAACTTGCCTTATATTACTGCTGATAGCAGTGGTCCTAAGCATTTGGTTGTCACTATCAGTCGCTCAAAACTAGAGAGCCTAACGGAAGAGTTAGTACAGCGCACCATGGGCCCTTGTAAAATTGCCCTTGAAGATGCTGGCCTAAAAATCGGCGATATCGATGACGTTATCCTCGTTGGTGGTCAGACTCGTATGCCACTAGTACAACAAAAAGTACAAGAATTCTTCGGTCAAGAGCCACGTAAAGACGTAAACCCTGACGAAGCAGTTGCAGCTGGTGCGGCAATCCAAGGCGCGGTATTGTCTGGTGACAAAACTGACGTATTGCTACTTGATGTAACGCCATTGACGCTAGGTATCGAAACCATGGGCGGTGTTATGACGCCAGTTATCGAGAAAAACACCATGATTCCTACCAAGAAATCACAGGTATTCTCAACAGCTGAAGACAATCAGCCAGCAGTAACGATTCAGGTATATCAAGGTGAGCGTAAAATCGCTAACCAAAACAAACTGCTCGGTCGTTTTGACTTGACGGATATCCCACCAGCACCACGTGGCTTACCACAAATCGAAGTGTCTTTTGACATCAATGCTGATGGTATCATGAACATCTCAGCAACCGATAAAGGTACTGGTAAAGCACAAAGCATCCAAATCAAAGCGGATTCTGGCTTGTCGGACGAAGAAGTCGAACAAATGGTTCGTGATGCAGAGGCTAATGCCGCTGAAGATGAGAAATTCGCTAATCTAGCGCAAGTTCGTAACGAAGCAGATGGTCGTATCCATGCGGTACAAAAAGCGCTGAAAGAAGCAGAAGATAAAGTCACTGATGAAGAAAAATCAACAGTAGAAACTGCGATCACTGAGCTTGAAGCGGCGGCGAAAGAAGACGATCATGACGAAATCAAAGCCAAGCTTGAAGCATTAGACAATGCCTTCTTGCCAATCAGCCAAAAAATCTACGCTGATAGCGGTGCTGGCGCAGAAGGTATGGATCCAAGCCAGTTCCAACAAGGTGCTGACGCTAATGGTAGCAACCAAGCGGATGATGACGTTGTTGATGCTGAGTTCACTGAAGTAGATGAAGACAAAAAGTAAGCAATTACTTAATGTTCAAGGCTGACTTAATCGCTAGTTAGATTAAATTAGCTAGATCAAAAAAACGCATCTTTCGAGATGCGTTTTTTTATGCCTGATATTCAAGTATATATTTTCAAGCGTGCCGTTATGGCAAACGCGCATCAATCATTAGTACGTCGTAAGTCAGATATACGCAAGGCTGATCGTCCTCATCTATGCCCGAAAACTGCTGCCAATAATCGCGCTCGAATGCTTGCAAGCGGGTTTTGGTCCAGAAAAAAGGCTGTGTGTTGGATGTTTGCTCACCAATCGTTTGATTGCTATGTGTTTGATTGGTAGACACACCCGTCATCTTCATATGTTTAAGCACGTCATAAGGCCGGGCAAATGGTACGTCAAAACGCTGCACTGATAGCTTTATGTGTCTAAATCCCGCTTGATTCAGTGCTAATTGCCATTCACTAATATCTGGATAATGCAGTCCTTGTCCTGTTAGGGTTTTTATTTGCAAAAAATTATCTGGGGTAAAGGTGCTTAGTAATAATTGTCCATTAGGTTTTAGCCGTGAGGCTGACTGTGCAATAAAGCTGAGTGGATTATCAAACCACTGAATCGCATTGGCACTGATGACTAAGCTATGTTCATCGCCTAAATCCATCGTTTCCGCATCGCCAATTAATATCTTCGCTTGCGGCAATATTTTCTGTAAATGAGTGGCTTGCTGCTCACATAACTCGTTGATAGACCAGCGCTCACTTTGTACATATGTTGCCAGTAGCTGCGTTAGTTGTCCCGTGCCTGCACCAACCTCAAGCACACTGTCTTGATTGGTATTATCGATAGCCATTAATAAGTGCTGACAAACCTGCTGCTGAATGTGAGCATGTTTATTGTACTGACTGGCTTGAGAAAAATGCCGCGCAATAGTCTGCTTGCGGGCACTTAGCTCGGAAGTAGTGAGAGGATGTTCCATAATCGTTCTTTCACATAAAAGTTTATAATGAGCATCAAAAACTGCTGTCGTCATATGGATAATTGCATGATTAGGCGCTCGCACTCAGCATGGGTAATGGCTGCGTTGAGTACCAAGCGAATACGTGACGTATTAGTAGGAACGGTCGGTGGCCTGATAGGCAGGGCATAAAATCCAGCGTCTTGGAGTTGTTTTGCTTTTGTCATTGTACGAGCATTATCACCTAAAATATAAGGCACAATGGGTGACTCGTAAATAGGATCTTTTGTTGCCGATGCCACGCGATATTCAGGGCTAATGGCTTGGCTCAGTTTTAATGAAATCTGCGCCAAATGCTGTCGCCGCGTCTGTAGCTGTGGCATTTTTTCCAAAATAAACCGTGTCCATGCATGATTGATCGGTGGCAGTGCGGTACTAAAAATCAGCGGACGCATCTGATTAATCAGCCAAGATCTAACCACCTCATCACATAGAATATAAGCGCCAACGGAAGCAAACGCTTTACCAAACGTACCCACTAGGTAGTCAATCTCAGTGAGCGTATTTGTTTCTTCGGCTAACCCTAATCCTTGCGTTCCCAGGACACCGACGGCATGGGCTTCATCGATATATAGCTCGATACGACTGTCAGCGGCTTTTAGCTTAACTAAAGTAGGTAGATCAGCACGATCCCCGTCCATGCTAAAAATACTTTCGGTGACGATGATGATACGCTCCACGTCCTCCTCAACCTGCGCGAGCATAGCAGCCAAATGCGCATAATCATTGTGCCGATAGCGGCGATACAGACAGCGTTTACTTTCGCTTAGCCTGATACCATCAATCATACTGGCGTGTACCAACTTGTCTGCCAAAATAACCGTCTTCACCGGTAGCGCAGTCAACGCAGGTAAAATCCCGATATTGGCGTGGTAGCCACTATTTAATACTAACGCAGATTTCGTCGCGGTTTGATTTATTCCAGCTGCGGTTTCATACCACGCTTGTAGCTCATACTCTAACGCCTGTAGCTGTGCATCGTTACCAGTTAACAGACGCGATGACGTTGCGCTCATTTTGGGCAAACAGTCCATTGATTGCTGAATAAACTTGAAAAACTCACGCTGCAACTCAGCATCACTTCCCAAACCTAGATAATCGTTGCTAGCAATATTTAATAGGGTATTGTCATTAACGATTACATACCGTCCTTGGTGTTCGATATCTGGTAATTTGCGATACTGCTGTTTGTCTTTGAGTTGTAAGAGCGCAGTTTGTAGCTGTGCGTTGATAGAAGCTGACATACAGAGCCGTCCTTTTTCTTTATTCGTCAGTATACGCGGAACACAATGAGTAGGGATTATTGCACAAAAACGTGACGTGTAACAAAAAGTTTCATATATCAGCCTTTGTAACCCGAGCACTGACAAATGCTTTCAAATCTTAACTCTCATACCATTAAACACTGACAGAGTGTCTGAAATAGTTTGTTACTATGTACCCATCGTTAGCAAACAAGGCGATAGGGCCAAATGGTCAATACAACTAAATAACTTGTTTGTCCAAATTTACTTGAAGGAGCTAATAATGAAAACTCTACAAAAAACTATACTTGCACTAGCAACTGGTTCTTTACTTACTGTAGGTGCAAACGCTGCTGTTAACTATGGTAACGGCTATACAGGTCAACCGTATGTTGGTGCTAAAGTCGGTCAATTTGATCTAGATATCGACAATGCTGATGATCCAACTGCATACGGTGTTTATGCGGGTTATAACTTCGATCCTAACTTTGGTATGGAAGTTGAGTATGTTGGTTCAGATGATGCTGACTACAGAGGCGGTGATATTGACGCCAAAACATACGGCGCTTATGGTACATACCGTTACGCATTCCCAAACACTGGTTTATACGCAAAAGGTAAACTAGGTGTAGCAAAAACTGAAGTGGAAGCATCTAATACCGTTGCAGGTTTATATAATGGTTCAGATGACGATACCAACCTTGCTGGTGGTGTAGGTCTTGGTTACGTAGTAAACTCTGACTTTAGTGTAGAAGCTGAATACGACATGCTAGGTAGCGATGCAGATCTTATGACTGTTGGTGCACAACTAAAATTCTAAATCTTAGTTGAAAAGTATACCAAACAAGAAACGACCACTCTAAGTGGTCGTTTTTTTATGCCTATAAAATATTTTTACAACATATGTTTACTTTGATAAATAATTTGGTATGATACTGCCACTACTGATTACGAGTAGAAAATAGTTGAGTAGTGTTTGATAGTAAACAAATTATTTGTTTACTAAATCCAAGGTTGAGAATAATTTATGAAAAATCTACAAAAAGCATTACTTGCAGTAATCGCAGGTTCAGTAATGACAATGAGCGCACAGGCAGCAATGAACTATGCGGGTCAGCCGTATGTTGGTGCGAAAGTTGGTCAGTATAGCATCGATGTAAGCGATATTGACGATGCTTTTTCTTATGGCGTTTACGGTGGCTATAAATTCACTAATCAGTTCGGTATTGAAGCTGAATATTTAGCGACAAATGATGGTGACATAGATGTTAATGATGCTGAAGTTGATGATTTTATTGACGAAATAACTAATGGTTTTGGTCTTCCACAAGGTGTTACGCTAGATGCAAATAGAGAATATTCTGCTAGTGTTTTAGGTTTGTATGGTACTTATGATTATGCATTCCCCAACACTGCTTTATACGCTAAAGGTCGTCTAGGCGTTGCGAAAAACAAGATCGATATTGATACTAATATTATAGTTTCTGATGGTATTACTACGCAGAAAAATAGTGTTTCTGAATCTATATCTGATACGGGAGTAGCTGGTGGCTTAGGATTAGGTTATAACTTTGGTCCTATGGCTTCAGTAGAAGCGATGTATAACTTCTATCCTGAAGTTGACGATGTTAATGTCAATGGGATAACTCTAGGGGCTCACTTTAAGTTCTAATCAACTCAGAGTCAAAATAGTTAGCTAAAAAACGATCACTTTAAGTGGTCGTTTTTTTCGTGCCAATTTTAGCATTCATTGTACTTGTTTTATCAAAATACCACACCATAAATAATAATAGGTAATTGATTTTTAAGATAATATTATCTGCAAAACTGTGCTACATTGGAAGGTAGGCAGATACAGGAGTAGGCAGCGATGATTGAGACTATCTGGATGATTGAACCTTGGCATTGGTTGGTGTTGGGCTTCTCCTTGATGATTGCTGAGATATTTATTCCGACCTTTGCCAGCCTTTGGTTTGGTGCGGCTGCTGTGATCGTTGCCGCTTTAGCGTGGTTGCTCCCCATTCCGTTATTATTTCAGGTGTTGATTTGGCTTTCGCTATCGGTTTTGTTTATGTTTGCTTGGGTCAAATATATCAAGCCGCTGTCAATGAACCGCAAAAAGGTGGGGCAGAGTAGCGATCTGATTATTGGTGAGACGGGCATGATCGTGGTCAAACCGCAAAAAGGCATTTCAGGTATGGTGCGCTTTAACGTGCCTATTTGGGGTGCAGATGAGTGGCCATGCCGCACAGCAGGCGTGAATGTCGAGACAGGTGATCGAGTGGTAGTCGTAAAGATGGTCGGCGATGAGATGGTGGTTGCACCCACGCAGCGCCTTCAAGCACCCAAAACCATATATCCAAACATTACCCCGACGATCAACAGTCAATTGCCTGCAAGTAGCCAAATGCCTGCCAAAAAATCTAAAGCGAGTAGACTGAGCTTGCACAAACCCGATCTCAAAGAGACAGGTACTAGCAAATAAACGTTATCAGGTACCAAAGATTTTTAAATCAAGAAAAAAAGGACATAAATCACGTCGCTGGCAAATAAAGCGAAGGTTAAGGAGAATCACATGGGTAGTATCTTGAGTAGTTTAAATGGCGTCGGTATCGTGATGCTGGTATTGGCAGCATTGGTGGTCTTTACCGTCTTTAAGAGTGTTTGTATCGTCCCACAAGGGTACAAGTGGGTCGTGCAGCGGCTGGGTAAATATCAGCAAACATTAGAGCCTGGCTTTAGCATTATCATTCCTTTTGTGGATAGAGTCGCTTATAAAGTCACTACAAAGGACATTGTATTAGACATTCCATCACAAGAAGTCATCACCCGTGATAACGTCGTTATCATCGCTAATGCCGTGGCTTATATCAACATCTTGCGTCCAGATAAAGCGGTCTACGGTATTGAAGATTATGAGCATGGTATCCGCAATTTGGTGCAAACCTCCTTGCGCTCGATTATTGGTGAAATGGATTTGGATAATGCCTTATCAAGTCGTGATGAGATCAAAGCATTGCTCAAACATGCGATCTCAGAAGACATCGCAGATTGGGGTATTACGCTTAAAACCGTAGAAATTCAAGACATTAATCCCTCGCAAACCATGCAAGCCTCTATGGAAGAGCAAGCAGCCGCAGAGCGCCTACGCCGTGCGACCGTTACTCGTGCCGATGGTCAAAAACAAGCTGCTATTTTGGAAGCAGATGGTCGTCTGGAAGCCTCACGCCGCGATGCCGAAGCGCAAGTGGTACTGGCTAAAGGCTCAGAGGAGTCGATTCGTCTTATCACAGCGGCGATGGGTGACGAAGAGATGCCGATTGTCTATTTACTTGGCGAGCAGTACATCAAGTCCATTCGCCAACTGGCAGAGTCTGACAACTCAAAAATGGTGGTGTTGCCAGCCGATATTTTGAGCACCGTTAAAGGCATGGTTGGTGATAAATTAAAACTGTAAGCATTTCAAAAAATATCGAAAAAAGACCTCAAGCGAGGTCTTTTTTACGTTTGATAATTGGTTTGAATGCTAGGGCGTGCCATCAATTAGCCCGTTAAATCATTTAACGGTCTTAAAATGACTAAATTTTGCAAAACATCGTCAAAAACTTTGTGAATATACCTATATTCTCTGCAATTTTTTCCTTGTTTGACTGCAATTTAAGCCTGGCTATCTAAATGATGACACGCCCTAATTAATTTAAATCACTTTTGAGAAACGGTTTTTATGTCTTTTTTCTAAATATTCATCAAATACCATGGCGACATTGCGACCAAGCAAGCGGCCCCTAGGTAAGACACGAATGCCTGCTGCATCCATATCAATCAGTCTATCTGCTTGCATCTCGCCCAGCTGTTGAATCTCATCAATAAAATAGGTAATCGCATCGATACCGAATTTTTGATTCACATCTTTAAAATCAAGATAATCGTGGCAGAGCAGGTTCATGATGACATATTCACGTAAGCGATCTTTGATGGACGTCTTAATATATTTCACGGCAGGCATGACCATAGGATTGATTTTAGCCATATCAATCTTAGCTTGGTAGTTCTGTAGATCGGTATCATTTTGCAGGATATAGCGCGTATTGCTGTTGGCAATTTGACTGATGGATGAGACACCAAAGCCTAATAAATCACAATCGCCCATGATGGTATAGCCTTGAAAGTTACGATGTAATTTGCCTTCACGTTGGGCGATCGCCAACTCATCATCGGGCTTGGCAAAGTGATCGATACCGATATATTGATAACCCGCTTCGCTCAATGTATTGACGGTGTTGCCGAGCATGGTCAATTTAGCCGTTGGGCTGGGCAGATCTTCGTCTTTGATCTGACGCTGGGCTTTGAAACGCTCAGGTAGATGCGCGTAGTTAAAAACAGACAGGCGATCTGGTGACATTTCAATGATACGTTGTACGGTTTTGTCTAACGTAGCAGGCATTTGATGCGGTAAACCATAAATCAGATCGATATTGATAGAACGAAAACCAAGCGCGCGCGCCTCTGTCAAAACACTCTCAATAAGCTCTGCTGAGTGCACACGATTGACGGCAATTTGTACCGTTTCATCTAAGTCCTGCACACCTAAACTGATACGATTGAAACCAAGGTTGCGTAATATCTTGAGCGTATTATCGCTCAGCTCACGCGGGTCGATTTCTATAGAGTAGTCGCCTTCATCGTCTGGTAAAAACTCAAACTGTGTCTGCAAAAACTCCCACAGCTTAACCATCTCTTCATCACGTAAAAACGTTGGCGTACCACCGCCTAAATGTAGCTGCTTGACCAAGGGCTTGTCGCTACATTCTGACACAGATAATAAGCGGCGTTTAATGGCAGTCTCAGCCATTAAGTACTGGAGATAATCACCAGAGTCGCTATTTTTTTTGGTAATGATTTTATTGCAAGCGCAGTAATAGCAAAGGTGACGGCAAAAGGGAATATGAAAATATAAAGATAAAGGCGCGCGTGACTCACGATTCTGCAGGATTTTTGTTTCAAGACTAACTGCCTCAAAACTATTTGTCTCAAAGCTATCTGGTATTGGCGTGAACTCTAGAGCAGTTGGATAAGAAGTATAACGTGGTCCCGAGCGATTGTACTTATTGATGATCGCCTCATCGAATGCTGGTAGCTGTTTACTGGTGATACTACCGCGCGTGCTGGCATAAGGGTTATCTGGTTGCATAACAGGGCGCACAGTGGTTGGGGGCTCGTCCGCACGGTTGTAGGGCTGCTGAGTGTTCGGCTCTGAATAGTCTGTCATGCGGTATTCCTCGTTTTGACTCTCGATACTGCTGGATTTTGTGCTGTCAATGACTCATATTTGGAGTCGATTTTGTGTTTTCATAAGTGGTTAATAGAACTGTTTGAATCGTCTATTAGTAGCAATAGGTGCCGCTAAATATATATCAGCTAGTATAGCAAATCCTTATTAGCAGTGGGGAGGTCGGTGCGTGTACTTAAATGCTTAAAAAGGATTGTTATGCAAATATAAAAAACCCCAGCACTGAGCTGAGGTCTTTTATATTTATGCTTTTTTCTATGAAAACTATTCTCTTAGCTGAAGGGTATTACCAACGGCCTGATCGTTCACTTCAGCTTGACTAAACGGTAAGCGTATCCAGTCTTTAGCTGAGTAACGACGTGTCTGATTACGATGGTAAGGGCGTGTACTGTCTGAAGCCTGTGAATAAGCCAATAGCGCCTCTACGACGGGTCCTTCACTATCAAAGGTGACGGTCTGCATATAAGTAGGACCATTGGTAATTGGCTTATAAGTACCATCTTCGTTTAATCCTGGACCTTGAGCAACGTTAAATATCCCTTCACGTCCGAGTCCACCATGCATAGGGATTTTTTCATTATTATTGCCTGCATCGATGACATATTGTAGATCTGCCAAAGTCGCATCAAGCGCTATATTTTTGCTATTAAAGAAGGCAATCGCATCTCCCAATGCGCTGCGGGTATTGTCATTAATAATGAGGTCACGAGGCGTGTTGACAGGGTCGTTAATATCAAATTTCACACTGAATGCATCGTCCGTGGTTTCCGTAAAATTGACTTTGCGCCAGAACTCTCTAAATACATGAGCGCCTTTACTATCTAAATTATCACGGCGATCCCAATTGCTCAAAACTGTACAAGCCTGAGTGGCATCGATCGTACCACCACTAGTCAGTGGCATCACAGGATTGGCTGTACAGTCTGCCAACACATCATCGAGTACGAGCTCGGCGACGTAGCTGCGGTTGCCATAGATAACGTCTTGCATATTATTTAAATTAAAAGTGTTGCCACCAAGTTGGTCTTTATTGCTGAGTCGGTCTGATATCTGTGTCAGTCCCATGCGCGAACGCATGAGTAACGGCACACCGTCTACGGCATTAGGCCCTAAGAATGGTGATAGACGACGACGTAGGAGAGGTGAAAACCCAGTTAAAGGTTGCTTGGGGTTGCTCAACCAGTAGCTGTCATTCGAGTTGGCGACGTAATCATCACGAATTAAGAAAGGCAGATTTGAGCGTCCGAAAATACCTGCTTGCGGCGAGTCAGCATCATTGCCCCATTCACAGGCAGCTGTGGCTCCGTTTAGTGCTGGCAAGTCTGATGCAATCAATGCGCCAAGGAATGGACCAGCATTGGCACTACAAGATTCTAGCTGTTGTTTGGTGACATGCGGTACGGTTGAGATATCGGCATATAGTGCTTTACCATAGCGATCAGTGGCAATGGTGTTGACGAAACCAAGACCAAGGGTATCTTGCATTCTATCAACCAAGTCTTCCACACTGCGTGCTTTGTTCATACTGCGCCATTGATTCAGGGCACGCGGGTTTTCAGAAGCTGCATCACGGATCGTATAAGCGAGATTGTTATCGCCCCAGTTAGGTAATTGACCATTCAGCTTACTTACGTTCAGCATAGGTCCATACTGTGACAAATAAATAGGGCGAACCAATGTCTGATTGTTCGGCAGTTGAATGGTCACATCGACTTTTTCGATATCACGTTGCTCAAGCACACCTGCACTGTTTTGATAGTTGTATTTCATAGGATTGCCATTTACCAAACTGAGCTGGTAAAGGGTGAAGCGTTTGGCGGTCGAAACAGTATGGCTCCAAGCCACATCTTTGTTAAAACCAATATTAATAAAGGGTTGACCTTGTTGAGCGGCGCCCATCACATCAAGCTCGCCTGGTAAGGTCAAATGAAACTCGTAAAAGCGCTGCACGCCTTCCCATGGCTCATGCGGATTGCCATATAAGATGCCACTATCTGTACCAGTTACCTCGCTGCCAAAAGCATAAGCATTGCTGCCACCTTTCATCGCATTGATCGTGGAGTTATCAAACTCGGCTACTGGCTCTGGACTCACAGTACGCATTCTACTGCTGTTCATCGTTGTATTTGAATCAGGCGGTGCTGCCGCTACGATGGGTTGGACAAAGTTAGACAGGCCACCGCGCAAGTTCGCTTTGCCATATACGGTCAGCAAATCATCAATCGTGATTTCACGTACCCATTCTGCACCTGCACAATCAGGATTGATGTTATCAACCCCTTTATCCCGTAGGTATCGGCTATAGCCAGCCGCATAACCAGTGACCGCATCAACGACCTCTGGATCCTGAGCAGCCAAAAATTTAGCGCGTCTCTCCGGAGAGTTGTACCACGTATAAAAAACGTCGCTGTCCACGTCACCTTCGTCGCCCAGATACCGCATACTTTGGCCGCTAGCCACAACGACTTCACGTGCCAGCGAGCAGATATTATCCTCGGCAAAGGCATAACCCACGCCGTAGCCAAGTCCTTTATAGTCTTTGGCAGTGATATGAGGTATACCGAACTCGGTACGTTGAATGTTTGCTGAATAAGTTGATTGAGAGGTAAATGAATCGTTATCGTCGTCGCCGAAACAACCAGATAACCCTATAGAAACTGCCACTGTGAGTAGCGCGAGCCTAGGCACACGCCGATTAAGCATATCGATGCTCATAAGCTTATCCATCCATGGTTAGTTGGTGTGTATAAAGCCGTAGAAAACAGCAATCACCGAGCTTTATATGATCAATAAAATCCTTTTATTGCCAATGCTCTTTCTAACTCTGGACGTGCCATACTGAGAAAATTTTTTACTATATCTAGCCTATCTAATAGGCATTGAGTAAATCAAAAAATTAAGTCAGATAAGGCGAGGCATAAGAGCACCTACTTATCATATAATAATTTTTGATAACTATGCTAGTAAATAAAATAGACTATAAAACACGACATTTGCGCGCTGATAAATAATACTTTATCATCGATTAATCTCTAATATTAGGAAACGCTGATGTCGTTTGCCCAAGTCTATACCCGCTCAGTCGTCGGCCTGCACGCCCCCAAGGTCATCATTGAGGTACATCTATCGCAAGGATTACCTGCATTGACCATTGTTGGTCTGCCTGAAGCGGCCGTGCGCGAGAGTAAAGATAGGGTACGCTCTGCAATCTTAAACTCAGGCTTTCAGTTTCCCAATCGGCGTCTAACGATTAATTTAGCACCCGCTGATTTACCCAAAGATGGCGCGCGTCTAGATTTACCGATTGCCATCGGCATCTTGGCGGCAAGTGGACAACTTGAGCCAGAAGCGCTATCAGGGTTTGAATTTATTGGAGAATTGGCACTTAACGGTGAGCTTCGGCAGGTAACCGGCAGTTTGGCAGTGGCACGCGCGATTAAAGCGGAAGGACTTGCGTTAAAGTTATCACAGGCGATAGACACAAATGAACAAACACAAAGTGAGCAGAGCCACTCATCGCAGGCAATGCCACAATTAATCGTACCAGTTGATAATGGTCGTGAGGCTAGCCGCGTTGATGGTGTGACGATACTAGCAGCGCAGAGTCTAAAAGCAGTATGTAATCACTTGCAGTCGCTGACTGACGTGGGCTCAACCTATGAATGTTTGAAAGTGGTGCAGCCCAGTCCCGCACCACAGCATGTCGGTTATCAAGTGGACTTAGCTGATGTCAAAGGACAGCACCATGCTCGGCGTGCGCTAGAGATAGCAGCAGCTGGTGGTCATTCTTTATTGTTTACAGGGCCACCGGGTTCTGGCAAAACGCTCATGGCCTCACGTTTGCCGACGATATTACCTGATCTCAGTGATGAAGATGCGCTAGAGGTTGCCAGTACCTACTCGGTGGCAGACAGCGACTACGATTATGGGACGCGGCCGTTCAGACAAGTGCATCATACGATATCTGCTGTGGCGTTGGTCGGTGGTGGCTCACGGCCCAAACCGGGCGAGATTACGCTTGCTAATAAAGGGGTATTGTTCCTTGATGAGTTACCAGAGTTTGATCGGAGTGTGCTTGAGGTATTGCGCCAGCCATTAGAAGCCAAACAAATCACTATTAGCCGTGCTAACTCGCAAATGACCTTTCCAGCAAATTTTCAACTGGTCGCGGCAATGAACCCATGCCCGTGTGGCTATGATGGCGATACCTCAGGGCGCTGTCGTTGCCGTCCAGAGCAGATCAAACGCTATCAAGACAAACTCTCAGGGCCACTATTAGATCGTATTGATTTGCATATTACCGTACCAGCATTGCCGATTGCTGACTTGCAAAGCGCGCAGGCAGGTGAAACTTCCAAACAAGTACGCGAGCGAGTAGCAGCTGCGCATCAGCATCAGCTAAAACGGCAACGAAAAGTTAATAATGAGCTAAGCCCGAGCGAAATTGATGAATACATCAAACTTGGCGATAGCGAAAAGCAACTATTGCAACTTGCTCAGCAGCGCTTAAATTTATCCGCACGCGGCTACCATCGAGTGTTACGAGTCGCGCGTACCATCGCTGATTTGGCCAACAGTACAGATATTAACAGCGCCCATGTGTCAGAGGCGCTCAGCTATCGTAGTAAGGAGTAGTCTTCGTTTGAGCCAGCTATCACATCCGTTTGATAGATGCTTTATAGGTTAGGCGTTATCTTTCATAATCCAAGCAACCAAGTCAGCAAAATTATCAAACGCCTCGGTCGGATTTAGTTCGCGAATATCTTGTCCATAGTTATAGCCATAAGACAGACCAAGCGTGTCCATATTGGCGTTTTGCCCCGCTAACATATCGTTTCTAGAATCCCCAATCATCACTGACTGCGCGACACCAACATTGAGAGCGTCGCAAACGTGCAGTAGAGGCGCTGGGTCTGGTTTTTTGACGGGTAAACTGTCACCGCCCATCACTTCACTAAACAAATCCTGCCAGCCAAATGATTCTAGTATTTTTGGCACAAAACGAATGGGTTTGTTGGTGACTAGAGCGAGTGTGTAGCCAGCCGCGTGAAGTTGTTTCAGTCCGCTATCGACATCTGGATAGGCAACGGTTTTACTACCACTGAGGTTCTTATAAGCTTCAAAAAATATTTGCTCTGCGTGATCGGCTTCGGCTTGGGTCAATGCGCCCTCTGGGACAGTGACATCACCGACCAAAGCACGCTCCACGAGCAATCGCGAACCATTTCCTATCCAGTTGCGTATCGTCTCAATTAGATAGGTGTCTTTACCAAGCGTGGTCAGCATTGCATTGGTCGCATCGGCCAAATCGGGCACGCTATCAATGAGGGTCCCATCAAAGTCAAAAATTAAAAGTTGCTTATTCATCGTTCCTCACTATTAAAAGTAATTATATTTATTATGTTCGATATTCCGTGTTATACCTTAGCACAGTAGTATTTTAAGACTGGTCAATTTAATGTTCTTATATTCTCAAGGTGATGAGCATTAGCAATTACTCGACATCTTTATAACGCGCGCGGTGTTCTTTCTTCATTCTTAGATAATCTTCGTTCTCACGACACTCGTCCCATTTTTGCTTAAAAATACGCGCCGATTCTGCTTTGATGGGATCTTCGGTTTGTCGTGGTAACTCTTCGCGGCCATGGGCGCCGCTTTGGCCTTTTTTGTCATCAGGTACTGGCCCTTTATACTTTTTGCCGCCTTTATGATTGGCATAGCGACGTGCACGGGTATAGCCCATTTGGATAAACTTACGCGCCATATCTGCACCGACGAAGTCATCGTCAGCCAAGTAATCTAAAAACATCTGGTAAATCGCCTCACTGCTCTCGTGGGCAATGTCAGGAGTCGCAAAACGCCAATGCGGGAGGATTTCAGACTTGTAAGGCTCTACCAGTAATACGCCTTGCTCACCGCGCCCGACGCGATATAGCTCAGGATGC
Source organism: Psychrobacter sp. T6-5 (assembly GCF_052258485.2). Taxonomy (NCBI): domain Bacteria; kingdom Pseudomonadati; phylum Pseudomonadota; class Gammaproteobacteria; order Moraxellales; family Moraxellaceae; genus Psychrobacter; species Psychrobacter sp. T6-5. The sequence continues at coordinate 254,452 of NZ_JBQQEY020000001.1, forward strand.
TCACGTAGATCAAGATTTTTATAATCCAAGTCGTAATCGAATTCTCTCATATCTGCCACCTAGGCTCTGTACTATAATGGGTATCTGCTCATTCATAGTTATTGAGTATACTGAGCCAAACGGTGTAGAAAAAAGCACAAAAATGTTATGCAACCGTGAGTAAAGTGAGCGATGAGAAATATCATGTTAAAGAACAAAATAAGTGTCACTAAGCAAATCCGTTCGCTAGTATCCAAAAACATACGGATTGCGCTACTACTGCTAACGACAAGTATTTTTACGAGTATGGCTGCCCATAGCGCTTGGTTTGAAAAGTTGATTCCGCAAAGTGAAACGTATACCGTACGCGAGATAGATCGCGATTTGGCGTTCGTAATAGATGGCTTTATCTATGATGCGCGCACGTCTTGTTTCTTAGCCGTGGGTGATCGCGTGATATTCTTTGAAGGACGTCACGGAATTGATTACCGCGCAACGATCTATGACTTAGACTCGCGTGAACGCTGCAATGTATTATTACGTGGTCGGCTGTACGAATAAGAGCGACGCATGAATAAAATGAACGCTAAAGAATACGGTAAAATTTAAACATAAAAAAGCCCCAAACATCGCTGTTCGGGGCTTTTTAGAATCTATTAACGAATGGTGGCTCGAGGCAGGATCGAACTGCCGACACACGGATTTTCAATCCGTTGCTCTACCTACTGAGCTATCGAGCCGTCTTCGTTGAGGCGCTATTAAACTAAATATGAGCACGACTGTCAAGTGATTTTTGCGTTATATCGAATAAAAGACGATAAATAATCAAATATGGGTAAAATTAACCATTTTTTCTATACATTCAGTCTTTCACGCGCAGTAGTTCATACTCGCTCATAATACGGTGAATATCCGCATCCGCAGGGACGAATTCACGCACGCCTTTTTTGACCTCGCAGTCATAGACCAGTTTAATAAATTTGGCATCGATGGCACGTTTACGATTCTCTGGATGTACCGTCAGATATTGCAAACGCTTGGCATCGGTCTGCCCATCATCAAAGCAAGCAACCGCAGCGATAGGCTTATCATTGAACATACCCACATAGAGATACTGTCCACGTTTAAACCCTTGCGCAACGATATTTAACACCTCGGCACCATCAGGCTGCGCATCATCGCTATCGTATAATGCCTGCAAGCGCTCTGCTAGCTCATTGTCGCGAGCAGGTTTTTTGATGAGTGGTGCGTCCAAGCTATTAATGGCGATCGCTTCTAACGGCATAGCAGTTCCTATAAACAGAGGGTTTTTATAGTATAAAGTCGGTATACACAGCACAATGTCATAGAGAGTAGTGCCACAAGGTAGACATTGTCAATGTTCGAGCGAGTCATGATTGATAATACTGAACACACTATTTTAGCAGAATGACGTAAATTTGTGCGTGGTTTAGCGCTTGGTCGTGGCAGTAAATGTTAGGGTTTGCTATGATGAGGCTAAATCATATGTGATACACATCAACCCTAATATATTGATATCTTTTGTATATATCACTTTTTCATACATTTTTTGCTGACGTTGATTGCGGCGATGTAACGGACAGCAATGGGCGATGTTTTACCCTATTTATAATTGACCGCTTTTCACTGATAAAAAACCGATAGAGAATAGCCATGACAGCCAATGCAACTGAGCAAAATCAAGCAACAAACCTAAATTTATATGGTCGCCCTGAGCGTATCGCGACCGTTGAGCGCATCACTGCCGAAACGCAGATTACGTGTACCGTCAACCTCGATGGTACAGGTAAAGGCGTGGTAGACACGGGCGTACCGTTTTTGGATCATATGATTGATCAAATCAAGCGTCATGGTTTGTTTGACTTGGATATCAAATGTGTTGGTGATACCTTTATCGATGACCATCATAGCGTCGAAGACACGGGTATTACCCTTGGCCAAGCATTTAACAAAGCGTTGGGCGACAAAAAAGGCATCCGTCGTTATGGACATTTTTATGCACCGTTAGACGAAGCACTGACCCGCGCTGTGGTTGATCTGTCAGGGCGTCCAGGGCTGCACATGGACATCCCATTTACGCGCTCGCACGTTGGCCGCTTCGATGTTGATCTATTCAGTGAGTTCTTTTATGGCTTCGTCAATCACTCATGGATGACGGTGCATTTGGACAATCTCAAAGGTAAAAACAGCCATCACCAAATCGAATCAACCTTCAAAGCATTTGCTCGTGCGCTGCGTATGGCCTGCGAATATGATGAGCGTGCGCTGAATACCTTGCCATCGACCAAAGAGGCGTTTTAATGGCTAAAGTGACCAAAGTAGCATTATTAGATTATGGTATGGGCAATTTGCATTCAGCTGGCAAAGCACTATCAGTCGTCGGGGCAGACGTCTCTATCACCAATGATCCAAAAGTTGTCGCGGCAGCAGATAAAATTGTCTTCCCTGGTGTCGGTGCCATGCGTGACTGTATCGCTGGTATGCATGAGGCAGGCATCGATGAGGTGATACGCCATGCAGTGTTTAACAAACCCGTTATGGCCATCTGTGTGGGGATGCAAGCGTTGTTTGAGCAATCGGCTGAAAATGGAGGTACAGACTGCCTTGGTATCTTGAACGGCACGGTAGAAGCATTTGACCCTACGTGGAAAGACAAACAAGGCGCAACGATAAAAGTACCACATATGGGTTGGAATACGATCAGTGGTATGGCTTTTGACCATCCGCTTTGGCACGGTATCGAGGACAACGCGCATTTTTACTTTGTACACAGTTATTACTGTGAGCCTGCTGATAGCGCGCAAGTGGCGGCGGTATGTGATTATGGACAGCCGTTCTGTGCCAGTGTCATCCAAGACAATCTATTTGCCACCCAGTTCCACCCAGAAAAGAGCCATACCGCTGGCTTGCAACTGCTAAAGAATTTTGTCGAGTGGGATGTGTAGATAGGCAGTAAACGTAAATTGCACACTCGCTTCAGAATAGGGTAGATTATCGCTTGTATAATCTACCTTTTTTATTCTCCACTATTGTCATTCTTAACTATCAATTTTTAGTTATTATTGTTTAGTGATACGCTCAATCATTTTCTGCTTGCTTATATTTGGAATACTCTAGTGGACTTTACTGCCTTTAAAATGAATGTTGTTGAAACAACTGGCCTTGCCAAAGATGCCTTACATATCTACGTTGGCGTTGGTGTCTACCTGCTTTGTCTGTTTGTGCTGCGTCCTATCATCAAAAGCCACAATATCAGAGCGTTCATCGCGTTGATCGTGGTCACTGGCGTGGCGTTATCAGGTGAGTATCTGGACAATCGCCATATCATCATACCAAAAGGCCTCTTGGCATTAGAAATGGTGGATATAAAGGCCAGTCTGCATGATCTGATGAATACGTGCCTATTGCCTTATCTACTCTTTGCGCTCAATAAGTGGACGACTATCTTTCGACCAACCAATAAATCTACCTCACTGACCAAGCGCCATAAAAAAACGGACTATTAATGAGTCCGTTTTTATTTGTTCGCTTTATTTATAATTATTTGCTTTATGCTTAATCATAAAGCTCACAAAAGACTTCCGCCAATCGCTTTTATACCATGCTTTTGCATTGGTTCGTCAAGAGCAGTGCTCCTATAAAAACATCTACACAAATGACTTCTAAAATAGCTTCTGCCTAACTAGGTAGCTGTTGCAGCGGTTGTAATTTGACAGATCAAACACGCTCTCTTTACAAAGCTTACGAAATATAAAAAGTCTTGTCTATTTAACCCTTTCTCAGTTTGTTATCTTAAGATCAAAGAGCAGCGGTATCGGTGTATATCCTAAGCATATCGTCTTTAAATGCCGCCTGACTAGCTATCCATCCTCCATAATTAATAATAACTAGGAAGCACTATGAATATCCAAGAAATACTAGACAACGCAAAAGAAACGTTAGGGTTGCAAGCACAAGAAACCGAAGCGGGAGTATATATTCCTTCCAAATCATCTTTGAAATTGGCGGCCCCAAGTAAAACCAACTATGACAACACAGAGTATGACACGCCGTATACGGGCAATAAAAAAATCCTCATGGTCTGTAGCGAGCAGCAATACATGACTATGGAAAATGGTAAAAAGTTTGATACCGGCAATCACCCTGTTGAGATGATGGTGCCCTTATTGCATTTTAAAAAAGCGGGTTTTGACACGGACATCTTTACGCCAACAGGAGCGTCTGTCAAAGTTGAGCAATGGGCGATGCCAGAAGATGATGACGATGTTAAACAAATATACGCTGAGTATCAGTCAAAGCTTGAGAGTCCGAAAAGTATCGCTGACTTTGTCAAAAATGACATGGCCAATAGCGACGACTATGCAGCGATTTTTATTCCAGGTGGTCATGGCGCGATGCTAGGCTTGCCTGAGGACAAGAACCTTGGCGAATTGCTACGCTGGGGCCATAAAAATGACTTGTTTACCTTAGCGATTTGCCATGGACCTGCCGCTTTATTATCCGCTAATCTAAACGCTTCTGATAAGGCGGATGATAAGTCCGAGCGCGACTTTATCTTTAAAGGTTATGAGATGGTAGCGTTTCCCACTGCTATGGATAAGCAAATGCCAAAAATTGGCTATCTGCCTGGTACGATGCCATGGTACTTTGGTGAAAAGCTTGAAGACCTAGGCGTCACTATTAGCAATAAACTGGCCACCGGTAGCACTCATCAAGACAGAAAACTGATCTCAGGGGATGGACCATTAGCTGCCAATGAGTTTGGTAAATTAAGCGCTACTGAATTACTAAAAGCGCTTAGCTAAAAGGTTGGCAAATCGTTCACTTAAAATAAAGTAGATCATTTCATAGCATAAAAAAACGGACTATTAATTAGTCCGTTTTTATTTTGCGAGTTGCAGCTAGGGCTATTTGTTCTTTGCCTCATCATATAATGCGCGCACTACTTCACCAATCACTCTAATACCATCAGTCAGTGTCTGCTCATCGGCGGCGATACTCATGCGAATACACTCGTGTGCGTGCTGATAATCGCTAACATCGACACCGGGGAAGAAGTATTCGCTTGGCACAATCAAGGTGCCTTTTTCTTTGAGACGCTCGTATAGATCTAGCGTGCTAATCGGCAAGTCTTTAAACCATAACCAAAAGAATATCGCACCCTCAGGCTTGTGAATCATGAGCGGATAATCGCCCAATGCCTCTTTTAATAGCGTCACCGCGAGTTTCGCCTGCTTTTGATAAAACGGCTTAATCTCATTATCAGATAACTGCTTGATACGGTCATTTTCGACCAGTGGCGTGGCAATCGCTGCACCAAAGCGGGTCGGTGCTAGATTGACCACGGCATTCATCGCGCTGACCGCTTCGATCACTTTGGCATCGGCGACGATAATACCCGTACGCATACCGGGCAAACCAATTTTGGACAGGCTAAAGCACAGAATCGTATTGTTATCCCAATTCAAATTGACATCAGAGTAGATGATATTCGGGAAGGGCATACCGTAGGCGTTATCGATAATCAGCGGTATGTCATAGCGCCCCGCAATCTCGGATAAATGCGCCATTTCGTCATCGGTCAGCACGTTGCCAGTCGGGTTGGTCGGGCGTGAGCAACAAATCGCCCCGATACGACCTTCCTTGAGTGCTGGCAAGTTCTCTAAAGCCTCAAAATCGACACGATATTTAAAGAAGCCTTCTTCGCCATCATGCGTCACTTCATCGATGTGCGGCAATACGGCGGTGAAATGCTGACCTTCCACATGCACATCGCTATAGCCGATATACTCAGGGGTCAATGGCAGTAGAATGGATTTGTCGACAGATTCGTTCTGCTCATCTGTGAACGCACCGCCAAACAGATTAAACAAATAGAAAAATGCATTTTGTGAGCCATTGGTCAGAGCGATGTTGTCTGCCGTTAGATTCCAATCATAATGCCGGTTAAAGAAGCCAACCAACGCATCGATAAAGCCTGCATCCCCTTGCGGGTTGGAGTAATTCGCCATGCTAATAATCGCGCTACTATTGGGCACGCCTGCGTCGTTATCAACGCCAAGCGCCTTATATGTCTCCAAAAACAGCTCATTGACGGCATCAATTTTGGCAGGGTTACCACCGCCTAGCATATTGACTGGCTGATCGCTTTTTAGCGCGTCGCCCAGATCATCCATCAATTGTGAGATGCCAGTGGGCTGGGTAAATTTTTGACCGAACTTTGAGAATTTCATAAGGCTACCATGCTGTTTGGGAGGGTGTTATAAGTGGGTATTTAACCGATAAAGTTGGGCTAGTATAGCAAATGAGGGCTATAAAATAAGCAAAGTGCGCGGCTGTTATTAACTTATATGTATATACAGCTTATGAAGTAAAAAACGCCCTCTAAATGAATAGAAGGCGTTTAAAATCTGGGGTTCAGTAAGAAATATTATTTTGCTTGTAGTTGATAGGCTGTGATATATATCATCTCAATATAGGATTGTTTCGATACTAAAGCAATAATTTAGCCCTACAAGCTATAGCTTACCTCACTGCGGCTACTATTTTTACTGTAAGAATATAAAGGAAAAGATTATGCAAATGCAAGAACTGTTCAAAGGTTACTACAGCTTAACTGAGGAAGACCTTAATGAACTATGGAAGAATGCTGTGTTTGTATTTGATACTAATGTTCTGTTGAACCTATATCGTTATCAGTCCTCAACAAGAGATTCACTAATAAAAGTAATTGAAGGGTTTTCCGAAAGAGTTTGGATCCCTTATTACGTAGGGCTAGAGTTCCAAAATAACAGAGTGAATGTCATATCGAAACAATATAATCGTTATTCAGAACTAGAAGATATAGTTTCTAAATCTGTAACTGACATGCAAACTAAGGTTAATAACCTACAGTTAAAGAAAAGACACAGCAATATCGATCCTGATAAGTTAATGGAGATCATTGAATCTTTCAAAAGCAATATGTCTACAGAAATAGATGGTTTCAAAGAAATGAGTATGGATATTAACTCTCCAGATACTATACGGGAAAAAATAGATGAACTATTTCATGGGAAAGTTGGTAAAGCTCCAAAAAACCAGGAGGAAATAGATAAAATTACTAAGGATGGTGCCATTCGTTACAAATATAGGATACCGCCTGGATTCAAAGATAACAAAAAAGATTTGAATGAAGATGAATCAAGTCATAATAAACATGCAAATATTTACTATGAACGCAAATACGGAGATTTAATTATTTGGAAACAGATAATTGAGCATGCTAAAGATAGTGAATTGACAGATATTATATTTATAACAGACGATAATAAATCTGATTGGTGGTTAAAAAAATCTGGTAAAACTATAGGTGCTAGACCAGAGTTAATAAATGAGATTAAAGAAGAAGCAAATGTTGAGCGATTTCATATGTACACTATGGAAAACTTCCTAAGTTATGCAAATGAAAAAATGGGTGCGAAAGTAGAAGATGAGGTAATACAAGAAGTAAGAAATATATCTTCAAACAATAACCTAGAAAATCATTCTAATAATGTTTCTGTAGAAGATATAATTCAAAATTACTTGTTACAAAGGTTTGAAACTGTAGTAGCAGAAAATGGAGATTACGTTTTCGATTACATAGTGAGTAATGGAGATCTTAGAAATGGAATTGTTGTAAAGGATTTAAGATTAACTGAAAATATTAAAAATAATATTATAGGTAATATAGAAAGAATAAAAAATAGTATTTACAATGCAAATCTGGAGATGGTGTACGTAATATGTATTCTAGAAAAGAGTCAATACACTGAAGAGCTATTCTGGCTATTTAGACATACCTCTATGAGATACCATAATATAAAAGTATTAGCAGGATCGATTGAGTATAATAGAGATAATAGTAGGTTTCTTCACATCTTGAGTAATTATAAATGAGTAGAAAGATCGAAGCTAAAGATGGTTTGTTCTAAAGCTAATCATTGGCTTACAAATAATATCGAATAAAAAACCCCTATAAAGGGGTTTTTCTTTGCAAAGCTAAAATTGAATACGCTTAAATCATAGCCCTCACCCGTGCCATAATCCCGCGTCCAATCACCAGTCTCACATAAATAATGGCAATAGCAAACAGCAATACGATTAACGCTGCACCGCCAATGGCCAAACTCATCCACGGCACACTAAATTGTAGATTAAACCACTGCGTGATAGCCGCCCATGCACCAACGCTGGCGATGACGACCGCAAAGGTTGCCGCGCTAATACCAAGCACGCCCAGCTCTAGTATATTGAGCATATACAGATCACGCTTTTGCATACCGAGCAGTCTAAATGACGCGCTGTCTTTCATACGATCTTGTGAGGTAGACAGTAGCGAGCTGATCAGTACCATGACCCCAGTGAGTAGGGCAAGCAAGGTGAACACATAGACCAAGCGGCTCATTTGTACTACCAACTCTTGGATTTGCTTCGCGATAGCAGTGCCATCGATTGTGGTGACCGCAGGGAACTCGCGTACCAGTTTGCCTTGTAGCTCTGGAATGGCATCTTCTGATACATGCGTAGTGGCAAACTGAATCTGCGGGGCAGCAGACAGCACAGACGGCTCAAACAAGAAGTAAAAATACGGACTTGGGCCACGCTCATAGCGTGTGCGAATACTGGTGATTTGCCCGATGATCTCAATCCCTTGAATGTTAAAGCGTACCTGATCGCCCATACCGACATTGAGCATACTGGCAGCAGTATCCAAGATAGACAAGGGTTTGATTTGCTCATCTGTCGCATCGATAGGGGTGTATAGCGCGTCGTCTGTGAGTGAGTCAATGATGTACTCAGTATCCATGACCGTATCTGCGTAGCTTAAGTTAAACACTCGCGTAGGGTCATCAAATCCATCCTCAGGTTCGATATCTTTTGCCGGTACGTCATTGGCCGTCTCCACACGGGCGCGAATGACGGGATAATAAATAACGGGCGCATCAATGATCGCATCAATATCGTCATGTTGATCGCTCTGAACATCGAGCAAAAATAGATTGGGCGCGTCTTCAGGATAGGCATTAATAAACTGCGCATTGATACTGTGATTGAGTGTCGTGATGAGCGTCAGCACTGCGACCGATAGCGATAAGGTGACAAAGAACAATGCGGATTGATTGCCCTTACGCGCCAGATTATGAATGGCGATACGCTGCATCCAACTGACCTTGGTGTTGCTCGCCAACTTATTAAGCAGCCACAGCCACCCACGCGCCAATAGCCAAAATATCGCCACAAAGCCGATCAAGCCGCCCAATAACTGCGCGCCTAATGACAGTGAGCCGACTTCATAAGCAAAGAAAGCATACAGCCCTACCAGCACTAACCCATACCAAAGTAATGGCGTGCGTCGATACCACGGCAGGTTTTGCACCTGCGTACTTGCCCCTTGATTAAGTAGGGTAGCGGGTTTGGTCGTGTTAAGCGCGCTCAAACCACGCTGCGCAATCAGTAGCGTCAGGGCTAAGGCAATCACAATGGTCTTGATCGCACTGATTGGATTGATGGCTAGACCAACGTCGGCAGGCAAGATAGCTACCAGATACGGCTGACCGATTTTAAGCAAACCCAGACTAAGGGCAACCGCTGCGATACAAGCAATGACGGTCGTGATGATAAGCAATTGATAATAGCTACGTTTGAGTGAGCCAAGTGGTTCGCCTAACGCCAAACGAATGGCATTATTAGACTGCTGCTTGCTGACAAACGCACTAATGACACCGTACATGGCGACCGCAGATAGTAGCAACACCGCGATGACCAGTAGCTTTAAAAACATCAGCACATTGTCAGAGATACGCGAAACCGAAGTATCTGCTGACTCGGCATCAGAGAGCTCAATATCGGGATAACTGGTCAGTATGCCTGTGAGCTTTTTACGCTGCGTGCTTATCAGCTCAGGATCACCTGCCATCTCAATACGATAGTTTATGCGGCTGCGCTGACCCAATAGATTGGTCGCCTCTAACGCATCTTGTTTCATTAACACGCGCCCGCCAAAACCAAAAGTGGTCAGCGGACGATCAGGCTCTTTGGTCAGTACATCACTGATCGTGAATTGCGCATCACCAATGGTGATACGGTCGCCGATACTGGCTTTGAGTCCGCTGAGGACTTCTGGCGCGACGATCACACTGTCGGATGTCAGCTGATCCCACAGCGGTTGTCCTGAGGCAAGCTCAGCTGTACCGTATAAGGGATAAGACGGTGAGACGGCTTTGACGCTGGCAAGCAAAGTTTGCTCATCAGTGACGAGCATGGCGCTAAACTGATAGTCATACACCGTCTGCGTATCGGGGATAGTTTCTACTTGCGCCAGTACCTCGCTTGGCCAATCTTGTTTACTGTTTAGAATCAAATCGCCACCAACGAGTGCACGCTGATTATCATTGATATAACTATCGACAGACTGCTGTACCGAGTCGAGCGTCAAGTAGGTTGCAAGTGACAAGGTCAATGTGAGTAGAAACAAGACAGGATAGACCCAGCGCTGCCACCAGCTACGGCTGAGTGCTTGAGAACCTAGTGTTTTGGTGAAAAGTTGATTGAGGATACTGCTAGAATAACTGGACTCTTGACGCATACTGGTATCAGTCTTTTTTATATCATTCGATTTTTTGTCTGTCAGCTTTTCATTCATGTCGGTACAATCCGGCCGTCATGCATCGTAATAACGCGATCTGCCATCTCGGCAAGTGCAGGATCGTGAGTCACCACCACCAGTGCCGAGCCAACCTGCTGGCGTAAGTCCAATAACAATTGCATGACTTGATCCGCATTTTGCTCATCTAAGTTCCCTGTTGGCTCATCAGCAAAGACAATCTTTGGATGCGATACCAAAGCTCGTGCCACCGCTGTACGCTGCTGCTCACCACCAGATAGTTGATTGGGTAAGCTATGACGGCGATGACCCAAATCGACCGCGTCAATCAGCTCGTCTACGCGTGTTGGGTTTGAGCGCCGTGCAATATCCAACGGGAAGGCAATGTTTTCGGCGACGGTCAGTGTTGGCAGTAAGTGAAATGACTGAAAGACAAAGCCCATGTCCTGTTGACGAATGACCGCCAACGCATCTTCATCCAGACTGCTAAGCGTTTGACCTGCCAGCGACACTGTACCGCTATCAGGATAATCTAATGCCGCGAGCAATCCTAGTAAGGTGGATTTACCCGAGCCTGATTTGCCCATGATGACCACAAACTCGCCCGCGTTGACATAAATATCTACGTCCTTGATGATAGATAATTTTTGCTCACCGACTTGCACGGTTTTATTTAACTGCGAAGCGGTCAGTAGGGCTTGTGTCTTAGCGTCTGTTTGTGGCGTGGATGTGGCAACCGAAGGTGATGATGTCATTACAATGTCTCGTTAATTGGTCTCATTTAGCGTATTTTTTGTCGTTTCGGCTTGAACCGTTTCAGTCGTATTCTCTGCATCAGCTGTTTCTAGCTCTTTTAACTCATTTAATTTAGGCTCTAGAATAGGCAAGATATTGTCATTGACGATGATCGTGTAGCCTTCCTTAGTCGGATGAATCGCATCGGCTTGGTTGAGCGCGCGATCACCGCCCACACCCTCTAAGAAGAACGGAATAAGCGTTACGTTCATGTCTTTTGCTACGCGAGGATAAATGTCTGAGAATGCTGCAACGTAGTCACTCCCTAGATTGTCATAGATCGACATGCCGCCCAAAATAACGACACTGCCGTTGTCTTGCAAACGTTTAACAGCCGTACGAATATTGGCTTCAATCGTCGCCACGTCGATACCACGTATGGCATCGTTAGCACCAATGGTCAAAATCGTCACATCAGGTTTGGTTTGTAGCACCCAATCTAAGCGATTGACCAGACCCGTGCTGGTTTCACCGCTCAATCCTGAGTTGATAACTTTAGCGTTGTCATAACCCGTCTCTTGCAGACGATCTTCTAACTGAGCAGGGTAGTTATCATTTTTATCAACCCCAAGACCTTCCGTCAGTGAGTCGCCAAGCGCTAAAATAGTGATTGGTGAAGAACTGACTTGTTGATCGGCGGGCGCTGCGGCCTCCGTGGTTACGGACACAGTATCAGCTTGATTGTTAGTTGTTTCAGTATTCTGTGTGTCAGTCGGCGCAGTAGGTTCGGCATCTTTTTGACAGCCACTGATCGCCATTACGGCTGCGAGTATGACGATAGCAGGCAAGCGGTGAGTAAAACGAAAGGGTAAATTCATCATGGGGGTTATGTCCTATAGGCGATCAAACCAGTGTAGCAAAATAAGACAGCGACCAATATTGCCCTAAGGTTAATTTAAAGACAGCTTTATTACGCGTTAGAAATCAAAAGCTTATAGAGGTCAAAAGTGTGAAATCAAATGTATTTACCATCAACCATTACCGGACGACTGACGAGCCAAGCAATTACCACGTTTGCAATCATGAGTATCAGCATAATAAAAAGCGGCAGACTCCAGCTATCAGTCGATTCATGGAGCCAGCCTGTGCCAAGCGGCCCAAAAAACGCAATCAAATAACCGACGGCTTGTGCCATACCAGACAGCTCACTTGATTGATTGGTAGTATAGGTACGCAGGGAAAACAGCATCATACTCAAGGTAAAAATCGCTGAGCAACCAATCCCCATCATGGCTGACCATAGCCACGCCAAATCAGTAGATAGATAGCTGATACCTAGCACGCCAATGACATTGAGCACAGCGGCAAACACAGCAAGTGCCTGAATAGGACGACCACGATTGATTAGCCACGTCAGACTCAAAATAGAGATAGGCGCCATAAACTGAAACACAGAACCCATTTGTCCAGCGCTCACGGCAGATAGCCCTTTACTAATCAAAATAGAGGGCAAAAAACTGGCAACGGTATAAAACAGTAATGATTGCAGCCCCATGAAGACAGCAATTTGCCAAGCAAACGTCGTTCGCCACATAGAGATATTAGGGGCGTCTGAATCTGTAGAGGTGACGGGTTGATGGTTGGATGAGCCCAAACGCACACGCAAAAACAACCAAATCAATAACGCAAAAATACCCAAAATCGTCCAACCACCCAGCGCCCATTGCCAGCCTACTTGCTCAGACAAAGGGAGGACGATGCCTGAGACTATCCCTGCGGTCACTGTCATGGTTAAACTAAACAAACCCGTAATCAGCGGAATATGTTGCGGAGTACGTTGCTTAATGACAGGCGCGGCTAGTGTATTAGCAAAGCCAATGGCTAGAGTCAGCAATAAAGTACCGATTAAAAACCCAGTCCACGTTGGGACAACGGTACGCAAAATCATACCAGTAGTTAATAGCGCGATCATAGCAATCAGCGTATTCTCAAGCCCGAAGCGCTTGCCAATGGCTGGCGAGATCAGTGCACCAAGGGCAAAACCCAGCATCGGAACAGCGCCCAGCCAGCCAATCTGTATCTCCGAGATATTGAGTGCTTCTTTTACCACTGGCGCGATAGCGCCCAGCGCAACGATAGGGGCACGCATATTGGTCGCTAGCAAAATCATGGCACATAGCACTAACCAAAAGGTGAAACGTGATGAAGGCAGATTGGATGACGTAGACATAGCAGCACAACGATAACAGGGAAAAAGGACACGTTATAAAACAGCGCCGAAAAATCGTCGCTTGTAAAACAACACTAGAGAGCATTTACTCAGACACCTACCTAAACGGTAATCGATAACGTCAATCAGAACTAAAAATTTGCAGAGGGCAAAACAGATATATTTGCTGGCCAATTTTTTAAATAGAAAATATCTAAATAGAGAGTGTCTAAATAGGGATAATAAGAGATGGCGATATAAAAATAGCGCCAAGTCACTTTTGAGTGACTTGACGCTATTATACGAACAGATGTTAGGTAAATACTACCTGCGTATGGTAACTAATGAGTTTTTACACAGGTTTGCCGAGTTGTGCAGCTCTTAACGCGTTTTCTTGTTGTTCTGCCATCAATGAGTCGCACTTGTTGGGATCATCGCCACAAAATGAGCACTGCTCATCACCCATCAATTTGGCAACACCACCACAAGAGCCTTTGAGCGGCTTTTTTTTGACCATATAACCGATGCCCATAAAAATGAAAAATAGGATAAACACCGTAAAGGTAATGGCAAGCATGGGAAGCAATTGGCTAAGCATAGAGGAAACCTCATTGTCAAAAGTGGGGCAGTTGCTGTTAGTGATAACGATGTACTTTTAATGGCAACTAACTAATAGTATAGCAAATTTTGGCAAAGCTCGTTGCGCGTTATCGTATTCTCTTGTTTCAATGCCGGAAACTTACTAGGGCTTTTTGTCAGCGCGTAATGCTTGCATCGCAGGAGTCTGTACGACTTGCCAGTCATCGATATCATCATCAGACACGTCATCCGAAGCATTGCCGTCAGAACCGTCTGTTTTTACATCGACAGCCAATACTACAAACATAGCAGCCAAATTTTGAGCCTTAGCGACATCTAGTGCTTTATGATAAGGCATCGCCGTCAGCGCTGTCGCCCATGCATCAGCTAATGCAACTGAGTCAGCTGCTACCGTGACTGAGGGCGCACCGCCCGCGATAGGTTTGCCCGTGGTCGGGTCGATGGTATGGCTATAGCGTTTGCCATCGAATATGACGGAGTTACGATAGTTTCCAGAGGTTGCCAGATGCATTTGGCTAGCCGTATTTTTCGGTTGACGGATGGCAGATATCGTTTGGCGCTCGCTAACAGTGCTGCCTTCGATAGGGGCATCAATCGCAATTTGCCATGGCTGCTGTTGGTTGTTAACGCCAGACGTCGAAATTTCACCGCCAATCTCAACCATGTAGTTGCGAATCTGATAATCCTCTCTGAGTACGTCAGCGATGACATCAACCCCATACCCTTTGGCAACGGCAGAAAAATCAAGCTCAACGCCGTCTTTGGTTTTGGATACCGTTTGGTCTTTTTTTATAATGCTCTCAAAGTCTACCAGTGCTTTTGCTTGAGCAATCTCAAGCGCTGTAGGCGGGCTCTGTAGACGCTCGACAGTCATGGTGCTGCCAAAGCCCCAAGTCTCTACTAAAGGCATAACGGTCGGATCAAACGCACCACCAGATTGCTCGTAGACAATCTTTGACACATCTAGCACCCGACTGAAATCAGCATCAATGGTAATCGGTGTGTTTTTATCCAACCGATTAAATTTAGAAATGGTCGAGTCGCTCTGATAGGTCGACATGCTGTCGTTAATCTGTTTCAAGCGTTCATCGATTGACGCTTGTATGGCTGCTTCGTCTGCATCGTCAGGGAGTTGATAGCTGATATGGTAGCTTGTCCCCATCGTTTCACCAGTCAGATAGTTATAATCTGGTGTTTGTTGGCAAGCATTGAGGCTTAGGACGCTGACAAGACCAACGACACTAAGTAGAGCGTTATTTAGAGTGATTTTGGGAGCTGAGCAGTATAGGATATTTTTCATAAGATCTTCGGTATGACGTAGAAATGAATAGGGTGTAAAACAAGACACGCTTATTTTACACCCCTTGACCCTACAAATACCAATGATGGCAATGTTCAGTGACAATCTACTGCATACTAATCTATTTTACTTGTGATTCACGTATTAGCTTATAGAGTTTCGGTGGTGACATGCGATTGACCCTAGTAGCCAATTTTTCTTTGCGACCAGCAACAATGATATATTCTTCGCCTTTTGTGAGTGCCTTCACCACTTGCTTTGCAAACTCAGTTGCCGTCAGACCTTTATTGGTTGCCTCATCCATCGTTCCTTGGGCGCTGCCATCACCTGTTAATGCATTGATAGAGATATTGGTTTGGATAAATCCTGGGAATATCGTTGCCACTTCTATGCCTTGGTCATGCAGTTCAGCACGTAAGCTGTTCGCCCACATATGCAGTGCGGCTTTGGCTGCCCCGTAAGCGCCGCGATATTGCGTACCTAATAAGCCTGCGACACTTGATACCATGACGATTTTGCCACCGCCTTGTGCAATCATGTCTGGCAATACCAGTCTCGTCAGACGCGTCTGGGCAAAGTAGTCTATCTCCATAATTTGGCGTTCGACGTCTTCATCTGTCTCCATGATGAGTGAGCGTTGACTAATACCAGCGTTATTGATGAGACAATCGATTGTTCCTGCCTGAGCTTTGGCATTGTCATAGGCTGCTTTTGCTTGAGTAGCGTCACTAACATCAAAAGGGATGACAATATGTCTGTTAGCACGCTTGCAGCTTTTTTTGACGGCTTCTAGTTTTTCGTTATCACGCCCACTAAGAATAATTCTAGCACCACGCTTGGCAAAGGCAATCGCTAATGCTTGCCCAATGCCACTAGAGGCACCAGTGACCCAAATGGTCAGATCTTTGTATTTCGTTTTCATAAGCGTCCTTTCTTAATATTTAGAGCGTTCATGATATAGGATAGCAAAGTTAATCTACTAGTTAGATTTGTAGTCTCAACAACCATAATAATTGCTAAAAATCACACAAAAAAAAGAGCCTCAATTGAGACTCCTTTTTTATATTCTTTTGAGTTTATCTAGCTAACTTAACCACCGAAGTCATCAAGCATGATGTTTTCATCTTCTACGCCCATGCTGTGTAGCATGTCGATGACAGCAGCGTTCATCATCGGTGGCCCACACATGTAGTATTCACAGTCTTCTGGGTTTGGATGGTCTTTCAGATAGTTCTCGAGCAACACATTATGGATAAATCCTGTTGGACCTTCCCAGTTATCTTCTGGTAATGGGTCAGACAATGCCACATGCCACTCAAAGTTATCAAACTCTTCTTCTAGTTGGTCATAGTCTTCAACGTAGAACATCTCACGAATTGAGCGAGCACCGTACCAGAAGCTAATCTTACGATCAGTGTTCAAGCGTTTGAGCTGATCAAAGATATGCGAGCGCATCGGAGCCATACCAGCACCACCACCGACAAAGATCATTTCAGCTTCAGTCTTCTTGGCAAAGAACTCACCGTAAGGACCCGAAACCGTCACTTTGTCGCCAGGTACCAAGCTAAATACCCATGAAGACATTTTGCCTGGCGGGATGCCGTCACCACCACGTGGCGGAGGACTTGCGATACGAATGTTGAACTTGATCAGACCTTTCTCTTCAGGGTAGTTAGCCATCGAGTAAGCACGGATAACAGGTTCATCAACTTTCGAGACATAGTTGAAGATACCGAATTTTTCCCAGTCTTCTCTATACTCTTCGTCAATCACAAAGTCTTTATAATGTACTTCATGCGGCGGCGCTTCAAGCTGTACATAACCACCAGCGCGGAAGTTTACTTCTTCGCCTTCTGGAATTTTTAGTACCAGCTCTTTAATGAAAGTCGCAACGTTGTCATTAGAGACAACCTCACATTCCCATTTCTGTACATCAAAGAACTCAGGATCAATCTCAATTTTCATGTCTTGCTTAACAGCTACCTGACAAGCCAAGCGCATGTGATTGCGGATCTCGCCTTGAGTAAAGTAGCCTTCTTCGGTGGGCAAAATAGAACCACCACCTTCAATAACGCGGCAACGACACTGCGCACAAGTACCACCGCCACCACACGCTGAAGACAAAAAGATGCCTTCGCCCGCTAGCGTTTGCAGTAGTTTACCGCCTGCTGGTGTCACCACGTCATTATCGGGATTATCATTAATATGGATAGTGACATCGCCTGAACTGACCAGTCTTGAGCGCGCCGCCAAAATAATAGCGACAAGGCCCATGATGATCAAGGTAAACATAGCAACGCCACCAATCGCCGTAGCGTAATCCATGGTAGGTATCCTTAATCTATGGGGTAGGGGTGCGAAGACATGTTTTAAGCTGTGTCCGAACCCTTACCGAATAAATGAATTAAATAGATCAAATAGCTAATAGAAGCTTTGAGCTTAGTAGTTTAGATGGACATACCACCGAACGACATAAAGCCGAGCGACATAAGACCAACCGTGAGAAAGGTAATACCAAGACCGCGCAATGGCGCTGGAATGTCTGAGTATTTGAGCTTTTCACGAATACCTGCCAATGCAGTAATAGCAAGTGCCCAACCGAAGCCTGCACCCACACCATAGACGACAGACTCACCAAAGTTATAGTCACGCTCTACCATAAATAGTACACCACCTAAGATGGCACAGTTTACAGTGATCAGTGGTAAGAATACCCCAAGCGCGTTATAAAGACTTGGTACAAACTTGTCTAAGAACATCTCTAGAATCTGTACGGTGGCAGCAATCAAACCGATATAACTGAGCAATCCTAAAAAGCTCAAGTCAATATCAGGAAAGCCTGCCCATGCCAGCGCACCATCTTTTAGGATGAACTGGAATAGCAAGTTGTTTAGCGGAACTGTGATAGCCATCACGACAATCACAGCAACCCCTAGACCAATAGCCGTTGAGACTTTTTTGGATACGGCCAAAAAAGTACACATGCCTAAGAAGTAGGCAAGTGCCATGTTCTCAATAAAGACTGAGGTTATAAATAAACTAATATAATGTCCCATTAGTGACCGCCTCCATGTGCCATGCCTTTAGACTGCGGCTTCATTACAAACTCAGCTTCTTCCACTTGTTCTGGTTTCCAGATACGGACAATAGCGATGAATAAAGCAATAATGAAGAACGCTGATGGTGGCAACAGCAATAAGCCATTCGGTATATACCAACCGCCATCAGTAACTGGCTGTAGGATAGTGATACCAAACCAAGTACCTGCGCCTAATAGCTCACGAATGGTGGCAACGAATAGCAAGACCGCTGAGTAACCAAGACCGTTACCAATACCATCTAAAAAGCTTGGAATTGGCGGGTTGCTCATCGCAAATGCTTCAGCACGGCCCATAACGATACAGTTAGTGATGATCAGACCAACAAAGACCGACAGACCTTTACTCACATCATAAGCGACCGCTTTTAGTACCTGATCTACCAAGATAACCAATGATGCAATAATCGTCATCTGTACAATGATACGAATACTCGATGGAATCTTTTTACGAATGACAGAGATAAAGAAGCTTGAGAACGCCGTCACCAATGTCAATGCCACACACATAACCATGGCATTTGCCATACTTGTTGTGACCGCCAGCGCCGAACAGATACCGAGAATCTGTAGGCCGATGGGATTATTGTCAAAAATAGGCGTGGTTAAAATACTTTTAGTATCAGCCATGTTATGCCTCCTTGCCGTTTGCTACTGGTAGCGTGGCTGCCAATTCGGTTTTAGGTTGAGCTGCAGGCTTTGATTGACTTGCTTGTGTGTCTGCATTATCAAGTGTCTGGCCGCTCTGTTCACGTAGCATATCTAGATAAGGCTTATAGCCTTGCTCGCCTAACCAAAACTGAATCATATTACTGACGCCGCGGCTAGTCAGAGTTGCACCACTGATGCCATCAACCCAGTTTTCTTTTGAATTGCCGGCTTTGGTTACACCCGTGGCAACTTCGCCACTGTCATCATAAGAGTGGATGCCGTTCCACTTTGCGCGCCATTCTGGCTCTTCGATACGAGCGCCCAGACCTGGAGTTTCTTTATGCTCATAAAAACTGATACCTTTAATAGTATTCATGTCGCTTTCAAGCGTTAAGAAACCATAGATCGTACCCCAAAGTCCATAGCCTTGAATTGGTAAGACGATCAACTCAGGCTTGCCCGCGTCATCTTCTTTGACATAGACTTTAGCATATTTTGGCTTACGGCCAATACCAGCAGGATCATTGTCACCCAAGTCTTCACTTAAGGCTTGGTTTTTTGTCGCTTGACTGGCGTCATAAGCATTACGATCAGGAATACCAGCCGTTTTTAACTCATCGTCATCAAGGTAGTTGCCCTTGTTTAGATCAATGATTTTGACATCAAAATCTTTGAAACGTTCGGCAACATCATCTGCTGTATCAGATTCAGCATCGTACATGTCAGCCGCAACCAAAATGTTTTTGTTACGATCTAAGCGCGCATTTTCGACTTGTGCTGGCTTTAGACCAACAGCAGCTGCCGAGACCAATACTGAACACACCAAGCATAGCATCAGAGCCACACTAATGGTTTTTGCGTTATTACTTTTGGGCTTGGACATAACGAACCCTCCGAGCGGTTTGGCGTTTGATGTTTGCTTGGGTCACAAAATAATCAAACAGTGGAGCAAATAAGTTGGCAAACAAAATAGCCAGCATGATGCCTTCTGGGAAAGCAGGGTTAATGACACGAATCAATACGGTCATAAAACCGATCAAAATACCATAAGCCCAGCGGCCTTTATTAGTATGCGCAGCTGATACTGGATCGGTCGCCATAAATACAGCACCGAAAGCGAAGCCACCGATCACTAAGTGCCAGTAGAACGGCAAGCTCATCATCATATTGTCGTCAGAGCCAACCATATTGAACACAAGAGACGTCGCTATCAGACCGACCACACAACCTGCCATGATGCGCCAAGAAGCAATACGCGTCCAAAGCAACACCGCAGCACCCATTAGGATAGCTAGCGTTGATACTTCACCGATACTACCTTGCATGTTGCCTAAGAATGCATCACTCCACGTGATCGCATTACCATAGACATCGACGAAGTCCTGAGGAACCACACCAAGGGCTGCAAGGCCAAGCGGCGTCGCGCCTGAGAATCCATCTACTGCCGTCCATACTGAGTCACCAGACATATACGCTGGATAAGCAAAATATAGGAATGCACGACCCGATAGGGCAGGGTTCAAGAAGTTTTTACCAGTACCACCGAACACTTCTTTTGCGACAACCACACCAAAGATAATACCTAGGGCAACTTGCCATAATGGAATATCAGGTGGTAGACATAATGCAAATAGAACTGAGGTCACAAAGAAACCTTCGTTGACTTCGTGCCCGCGGACGACAGCAAAGATAATCTCACAGAGAATACCTACTGCAAACGTCACGATATAAATCGGCAAAAACTGCATGGCTCCGTAGACAAAGCTGGCCCAGATACTATCTGGATTGTAGCCTGCCATGCTAGTGATAACCGTACGCCAGCCGTCAGGCTGCAAGCCGAGCTGTGCGATAGCAGTTAGTGCTTGATGACCGATGTTGTACATACCCCAAAACATTGCTGGGAACGTACATAGCCATACGGTAATCATAATACGTTTTAGATCAATACCATCACGCACATGCGATGATGCATAGGTGGTTGAGTCTGGTTGACGTAAAAACGTATCAAACATCTCAAAAATAGCGTAGTACTTTTCGTGTTTGCCGCCTTTAGTGAAAGATGGCTCCATACGATCGAACATATTGTGTAAAAATTTCATCGTGGTTAGCCCTCCAGCTCAATGCGCGTTAAGTTATCACGCAAAATATCACCGAACTCATATTTGCCAGGAGATACAAAGGTGCATAGTGCCAAATCTTCTTCGTCCAACTCAAGTGCACCCAAATCAGTGGCGCTTAAGATGTCTTCGACAATCAAAGCACGTAACAATTGAGTAGGTAGATAATCTTGAGGCATGACTTCTTCATAGACACCGATTGGTACCATGGCGCGAGGTGAGCCGTTACTTGTCGTGGTGAAATTGTATTTTTTGCCACCAAAGAACTGCGAAATATAGATAGGCAGTTTTGAGAAGCGGTTTTTGCCTGGGCTAAAGAAGTGGAACGCTGGGCGCTCGTGGCCTTCAGGTAGTACACTGATCTGATTATGAAAACGACCAAGATAGGCGATATTGTCAAACACTTTACGACCAGACAAGACTGAACCTGAGATAATACGGTTCTCGCCTGCCGCCAATTGACCTTTAGTCAATGCCGTAATATCAGCACCGCGTTCGGTCGCAACCAAATGTGGCTTGGTAACCGCAGGGCCAGCTAAGCTCAGCATACGGCGTGTATATAGATGTCCAGTCGTGAACAACTTACCAATTGCAATCACGTCTTGATATCCAATCGTCCATACGGACACACCGCGCATGATTGGATGCAAAAAGTGAATGTGCGTACCAGCAAGACCTGCTGGATGTTTACCAGCAAAGGCGTGATACTCAGTGACATTATTAGCCGCAGTTTTTGCAACTGGCGTCAGCTGGGCATCGCCATGATGGCAGACAAAAGTCTTTGGCGTGAGTGTCGAAAGTACAGCAAGACCATCATTGAACGCTTGTAGCTGCTCATTGATCACCAGCATTGGGTCAAGGGCTAATGGATTGGTATCCATTGCTGTGACAAAGATAGCGTGTGGACGAGCACCAATTTCTGGTGCACGGCTGTAGGGACGCGTACGAAACGCTGTCCATTCGCCAGAAGCAATCAGTTGGGTTTCAACGACTTCAGAGTCTAGGTCAGCAATCTGCTGTGAGTCATAGCGCTCAAAGTCTATTTCTTCACCTTTTGGGTCGACCGCGATCACAAGACTTTCAAACACTCGGCGCTCACCGCGTTTAATCGCGACGACCTTACCAGCAGCAGGTGCAGTGTAGATGACGCCAACACGTTTTTTGTCTTCAAAAACGGGCTGACCTTTTGCTACGATGTCACCTTCTTTGACATTCATCGTAGGCTTCATGCCCACGTAGTCATAGCCAACAAGTGCTACATGTGTCGGTTGGTGCTCAGATATCTCGCGGGAGGGTTCACCGGTGATGGGCAAATCCAAACCTTTTTTGATGGTAATCATAAGCGAAAACTTAGTCCATAGTCTAAAACGATACCAGACGTCCTGTTTGGTACATCGGTAGCATGAACATTTATATCACTCAATAAAGCCTTCAATCATCTACTTCTATATTGAAATAGTGATGAAAGCTCTGTGAGGACAATACATGACCATAACTACTATTAAGAGTATTAACGCTGACCTTAGACTCCTTAACAACACGTTAATGTCTTATTCGAATTACCAAAGTGGCGACTGGCTACCAAGGTGTATGCTAAAACTATCGAATCAAAATCAATCACCAAAAGCACACTGCCAAAAGAGATTACTTTGAAAATAACAGCCTTATCACACGTTTCATTGAAATTAAAAACTTGTAACACCAGTATGATGGGCCACTTTTATCCAATCAGTATCGTTTAAAAATACGCGATTTTTTAGAAGTGTGACCAAATAACGATCTATTGAAGTAGATGATAAACTGGCTAAAAGGCAACCTAGATAAGCAAGCATCAATTCATTATTGTGAGCTGCTATAACTCTAGTCATAACTGTTCTAATATTGTTAGCTCGTGATAGGGGTTTAAAAGGCAACCAATGGGGCTTAAGACTGTAGAATCGGTGGTATACAAGCTACCAGATTAGATTTCTATTATAACCCTTTTTGGCAAAATATCAGTCAATATCATACAGATATATTTAGCCATTGCTCGTTGTATCTGAATCGCCTCGATATGCTACTAAGCAATAACGACTCAACAAAAAGCGTAACACCTGGTTACTATCACATAGAAACAAATAAAAATTTACCTAGGATTATACGCTAAATTGACCTAAAATTGCCAGTCAGTAATAGAATTTAACGAATGTTGGTGGTGATTCTACGTACTACAACTTATGGTTATGATTGTTTGGTTTCGATTGTATCCTATCTCTATTTGAGCAGATTTCTGACCTATTTTATTTGGTTTTTTGAATCTGTCTATAATTTATGCCGCGTTTGAGTGGTGTTTTCTATCGTTGTTTGATTCTCTAATATCGTTTCATTCTCAACAATGTAATTTACTAAATTTATTGCCAATATTGTGCTTTATAAGGAATGCTATATGTGTGCTGTGCCTGTCATTATCCCGGCCATTGATTTAAAAGATGGTAAATGTGTACGTTTAAAACAAGGCCGTATGGAAGATGATACGGTGTTTTCTGATGACCCAGTCGCTATGGCTGCACGTTGGGTAGATGAGGGCGCACGTCGTCTACATTTGGTCGATTTGAATGGTGCTTTTGATGGCGTGCCGGTACACAGACAAGTGGTCAATGATATTACCAAAGCATATCCGAACCTGCCTATTCAATTAGGTGGCGGCGTGCGTAATATGAATACTATTGAGCAATACATTACTGCCGGTCTGACATACATTATTATTGGTACAAAAGCTGTTGAGGATCCGGATTTTGTTGCAGAAGCTTGCCGTGAATTTGCAGGACACATTATCGTTGGTATCGACGCCAAAGACGGTATGGTAGCCACTCATGGTTGGGCCAATGTTACCGATACCAAGGCGACCGAGCTTGCCAAGCGCTTCGCTGATGTGGGTGTTTCTTCTATTGTGTATACTGATATTGCCCGTGATGGCATGATGCAAGGCGTGAATGTTGAACAAACAGTCAATTTGGCTCGCGAAGGCGGTCTACCGGTGATTGCTTCAGGCGGTGTTACTGATATGAAAGACATCGAGCTGTTAAAGCCTTATGGTGATTGTATCGAAGGTATCATCACTGGTCGTGCTATTTATGAAGGTACATTAAACCTGAGCGAAGCACAACGTTACTTAGATAGCTAAATAAAGAAAGTCAGATAGCGAATCACCAGTGAAAATTTGAATGATATAAAATATTTAAAAAAGCAAAGGATGCTTATGGCCACTTATTTTGACCGTCCAATGATACGCCGTTTCATAACAGCGTGGGGTCAGATGCTGTTGCTGTTAAGCATCGTTTGTACGTGGCCCGCCTATGCTGCTGGTGAAGAACTCTCTGGCATTGCAACCGTGCTCGGCGTGGAGAGTACAGAAGAGGCAACACCTGATAGTGATCCTGCGCCAGACGACGAAGCATCAGAACCTGCCACCTCATTACCGACACCCGCCCCGCCACCAGTAATCAGTGGCGAGAGCACTAATAACGGTCAAATTGAAACCACACCCACGCCGCAAAAAGACAATGAAATCCGTCAGCGTATCAATGGTATTTTTTCTGAAATTGAAGGGTTACAGGCCGTCAATGTCAGTGTTAGCCAAGGTGTTGTCACCCTAACAGGGGAGACCGCCAACGAAAAAAAAGCGCAGCAAGCCATCAATCTGACCAACCGTTTGACAGATGTTGTCACGGTTGATGACAATATCAATCGAACGTTGGACGTTCAAGAGAATGTCTCGACGGTTTATCAAGGTCTAAAAGCGCAATTAGAGAACCTCGTGAAGGCTTTGCCTTTACTGCTAGTCGGCATCGTTATCTTTGCATTGGTGACATGGTTTGGCAGTTGGTTGTCTAATCGCAAAAGAATGTGGCAGCGCCTAACGCCCAATCCTTTTGTCGCTGAGTTGTTGTCGCAGACCGTCAAAGTCATTTTTATTATTTTTGGTCTTATCTTAGGGCTGAGTCTCATCGGGGCAGAGACAATTTTAGGTACTCTGCTTGGCGGTGCTGGTGTCATCGGTATTGCCGTTGGTTTTGCCGTCAAAGACACTATCGAAAACTATATCGCCTCCCTAATGCTGAGTATTCGTCAGCCATTTCGTGCACGTGATCAGGTGGTCATCAATGGGCAAGAGGGTATTGTCGTTCGTCTGACCTCACGTGCGACGATACTGATGACGTTAGATGGCAATCAGTTGCGTATTCCGAATGCTGAAGTCTTTAAAGGTACTATTCTAAACTACACCAAAAATCCCGAGCGCCGCTTTACTTTTGAATTAGGCGTTGATGCGAATGATGATCCATTGGCAGCCATCAAAGTAGGACTGGATGCAATAGGTACGTTAGCATTTGTATTGGATGAGCCTAAAGCGATTGCCGTCATTATCAATGTCGGTGACTCTAATATTGTTTTAGAGTTTCAGGTTTGGGTGGATCAATCAGAGACAGATTTTGCCAAAGCGCGTAGTATTGCCATTCGCGAGACCAAACATGCATTAGAAAATGAAGGCTTTAGCTTGCCTGAACCCATTTATCGTTTGCGGTTTAATGACAAATTAGAGAAAGCCATTGAACATATGCAGAACAGTACGAGCAGCGCTAAATCTGACATAACGATTACCTCAACCACGCCTGAGCCTACGGTTGAACGTCAGAATAATGACAGACCTGTTGATGATAAAGATAAAAAGCAAGCGAAGGCGCGAGCCAAAGTTATTTTGCAAGGCCGTAATGCTGATGAGGTCCTTGATGCCCGTCCTGATGACAAGCTGATGGAAAAGGTCGAGCAAGAGATTGCTCAAAGTTCGGATGAAACAGATTTGCTCAATAATAATAGTCCGCAAGAATAGTAAGAGATAGTAGGTTGAAAAGTAGGCACAAAAAGTGCAATGAAACTCGTATTTGGTAATTAATCAAAGACGAGATTTTTTATGGAAATGAAGCATCTAATCATATTCGCCGTAATCGGCATCGTGGCATTGCTTGGTTTTAATATCATCAATGGCAATAGTCATGAGAAAAACAGAGAGGTTGCCGTTAGCAGTACTGTTTCTGAACAGCCTACAGCAGCTGTATCTGATGCAGGTAGCTCTAAGAATAGCTCTGCAAATATTGCCAGCAAACCACTTGGCGAACAGCCAAAAGCCATTTTAGATGATGCAACCAATAAAATTGACCAGGCACAGCAATCTGAGCAAGATCGTTTGGATCAGATGAGTAATGCACAGTAAAAAAAATTCAGCCGTTTATTAGAGGCGACAAAGTATAAAAAAGGGCTAACGTTATCGTTAGCCCTTTTTATTTATGGTACTACAGTTATAGATTAGCTTTTTTTGCTAGATCCTCTACGGTTATTACTTCTCTTCGCAGGGCTCTTTTTAGTCTGATCTTTTTTTGCGGGCTGCTTTTTTGTCTGATTCATAGCACTAGACTGCAGTTTTTCTTTTAAATCAAAGTCAATTTGCAATAGATCCATGTTGACGCCAGCAACCTGTACCTTGACCAAATCACCAAGTCCAAAGAGCGTACCTTTATCTTTACCGATAAGCTGCTGTTGCTGCTCATCGTAAACGAAGAAGTCATCACCAACATTCGAGATATGTACTAGACCATCAATGTATAAGTCAGTCAAGGTGACAAATAGACCAAAGTTAGTGACTGAGGTCACAACCCCTTCGAACTCTTCGCCAACATGATCGGTCATATAGTGGCACTTGAGCCAAGATTCTACATAGCGCGATGCTTTTTCTGCACGGCGCTCTGTATCTGACGTCTGTGTACCAGCACCATCAAGCGAGAAATCCATCACAGGCTGTTTGCTGTTCGTTACCTGAGCTTTAATACCGCGATGCAACATCAAATCTGGGTAACGGCGAATCGGCGAGGTAAAGTGGCTGTATTCATCATAAGCCAAGCCAAAGTGACCAATATTGTCAGGCGCATAGTTTGCTTGCATCATTGAACGCAGCAACATGCTATGGATGCTGATCGCATCTGGTCGGTCTTTGGTCGCTTCGATAATGCGCTGATAATCTGCTTGTGTTGGATTCTCTTCTGGGAAAGGTAAACCGAAGTTTTTTGCATATTCGTGGATACGCATTGATTTTTCATTATCAGGCTTATCATGGTTACGATATAAGACTGGTAGCTCGTGCTTGAGCGCGAAGTTTGCCGCGCAGGTGTTAGCAAGGAGCATACACTCTTCAATCAGCTTCTGAGAGTCACCACGAGTACGCGGTAAAATAGCGTCAATGCCACCTTTTTCGTTGAACTTGATGTACGTTTCAACCGTTTCAAATTCCATCGCATGACGTTCTTCACGCTTCTTAAGCAGTAGCTCATAAAGCTGGTACAACGTATCGATGGATTTTTTGACGTCTTTATTACCCGTTAATGACTTAGGAAGTCTCTTATCATTTGGATTGGCAAGATAGTCGTTCACTTGGTTGTAGGTTAAGCGTGCTTGCGAGTGCATCACTGACGGGTAAAACTCATATCCTGTGACCTTGCCTGCACGCGATATTTTGATATCAGCAACCATGCATAAACGATCAAGGTCAGGGTTCAATGAACATAAACCGTTAGAGAGCACTTCAGGCAACATCGGAATCACACGATGCGGGAAGTACACGGATGTACCGCGCTCATAAGCATCTTGGTCCAGTGGTGAATTTGGCGTGACATAATAGCTGACATCAGCAATGGCAACCACGACACGGTAGTTACCACCTGAGCGCTTCTCAGCAAATACGGCATCATCAAAATCACGTGCATCTTCACCATCGATAGTGACAAGTGGCAGATGACGCAAATCTGTGCGACCTTTTATGTCATTGTCAGTCGGCTCTTGATAATCAGCAGCTTGCTTGAGCGCCGCTTCACTGAAATCTGATGGAATATCATAGTTGAGAAGTGTCGTCTCAATAATCAATTCACGGTCGTTATCATCAGACAATACTTCAGTGATTTTACCAGTCCCAAATTCATGCTGGTTTGGCCAATCAATGATGTCTACTTTAACGGGCGCGCCTTGTTTAGCATTCAATGCCTGTACGTTGTCATCAGTGACGGTAATTGGCTGGTGGTTATTTGGACTGCCAAGCTCAACACAATAGCCGTCTTCATCATGCGCAAGTGTGCCGATGAAATTGTTTTGGCGACGCTCGACTACGTCAACAATACGGCCTTCGGTACGACCGCGATTGTCTGTTGACGTACCGACAGCTGCTACCGTATCGCCATTGAATACCCAGCGCATTTGCTTTTCATGCAAAAACAAATCTGGCATATCACTTAGCACCACAAAACCAAAACCTTTTGGATGTGCAGATACCGTCCCTGTAACGATATCTTGCTTAGTGACCGTGCGATAGCGATAAGGACGGCCATCGCGGTTCACTTGGCCATCACGTGCCATTGCCTTCAAGCGATTGCCCAAAGCGTCAAATTGGTCAGGATCATCAATATTAAAGACTTTTGCCAATTGTTGATGCGTGACTTCCCCATGCTCATTAATCGTGCTGAGTATCAGCTCACGACTAGGAATCGGGTTGTCATATTTTTTTGCCTCACTTGAGGCGTTTGGATCATTCCAACTCATAAATTACCGTATCTATTTTTAAAATTATTAATAGTGACTATCTTAACACGAACGACGGCGCAATATCTTGCGTCAATTGTCTTATGTGTCCTCGGTAGCAGGAAGCAGTCAGTTTTAATGACTGCTATGTGGATAAATCAAATGTCGATATCAATACCGTTTGATTGATTGGTGATCTTTTTGCTATCAAGCTCTTTCGACACTTCTAGCACCGTGGTTTGATTTGATTTATCCAAGTATTTTTGTGCTTTATCTACTTCACTGGTCAAGGTATTGACCGTTTGCTTCATATTCTCTAGCGCTTCAATTTTATAATTACTGATCATATCCATAGTGTCATAGACATTATTGAAGGCATTTTGCAGTTTATCAAGCTCAATGCTACTACTGGTTGCTTGCTCATGAATCTCACCTGACTGACGTTTGAGCATCGCTGAAGTTGATTCAATCAAACTACTGGTCGTTTTATTCAAGGCAGTGATTTGATCTAATACCAATTTTTGATTGGTCATTGCTTGAGCAACGACCACAGCCGTGCGTAATGCAGACACGGTAGTTGTGGTTGCACGATCAACCCCTTTAATCAGCTCTAAGTTATTACGGCGAATGGTATCGAGCGCTAGATAACCTTGTACATTCACTGCTAACTGGGTCAAGAAGTCGGTATTTTTTTGACGGACGTAAAACAGCATTTCTTCTTTAATAATGCGTGCTTTCTCAGGATCTGTTGCCTCTATCGCGTAGACCTTTTGCTCTAGTTGCTCATCAATTTTTTTGCCAACATAGACATATTGACGAATGGACTGCATCAACTCCCACATATTGACCTTTTCTTGCTCAATCATTGCATTATCTTTGAGCAATTCATCTTTACCATTATACAGACTGGTAACCACCGCATTAATATGCGATTGTGCTGACTCGTATTGACGGAAATAATCTTGTACTTTATTACCAAATGGAATCAGACCGAACAGCTTACGTGAGTTGGTCAGCTCTTTTTTGCTCGGATCTAAGTCCTCGACAATACCGCGTAACTCAGTTAAAGATTTGGCGATAGGGGAGTTATCAAACAAACTGTCATTGAGACTTTTGGCCGGTAGCTCCAGCATCCGATTAGAGACTTGCGCTGACTCACGAATTTCTTTCGTACCTAAATTATGAATAGATTGAACGTTTTGCTGAAACTCTGAGCTGTGCACCGAGTTAGTAATCACGTGATCGACAAACGCATCAACTTTGGCATCGAGCTCTGGAATTTGGCTTTCATCCAACTTGACCATTTGATCGGCTTCACTTTTTTGTATTTCTTTGACAGGTTCAGGCGCTGTGAGAGAGATACTAGGAGTTGTGGCGTTTTCTGGTGGCGTCAATTCTTGCATGAAATTTCCTTTGATGTCGGCTAAAAGTAGTGTGTTTTATCCGTGACTCTAGCGGTCGCGATATACGTTATTGTTATACACTGACTAAAAATTTTGATAAATGCTGATTAGCAAATATAAAACAGACCTTTAGACTACCGCGTAATCAAATAGTTGAGAAGGTAGATTTTGTAAAATAGCGTCAGCCAATTATATCTGGCTAAATACATTTAAAAGAGACAGTAGCCAGTTCAAATAATAAAAAACCATCAATATCCCGTAGCATATTGATGGTTAGAGTTATAAATAGCTATATGGACTAACAGCCACTACTCAAAGTAACCCAATGAACAGATTACTTTTTCTTTGTAGGTCCGAGCAACATACCCATTTGACGACCTTCCATCTTAGGATATTGTTCGACGTTTGAGATATCAGCAGTATCTTCAATGATACGATCAAGTTGTTTGCGACCGATGTCTTGGTGCGCCATTTCACGTCCGCGGAAACGGATGCTAATTTTAACTTTGTCTTGATCTTCCAAGAAGCTCACGATTTTTCTCAGTTTAACCTGATAATCGGCTTCTTCGGTACTAGGACGTAGCTTCATCTCTTTGAGCTGAGTCTGCTTTTGATTTTTCTTAGCTTCTTTAGCCTTTTGCTTTTGATCATAGAGGAAATGTTTATAATCCATGATCTTACATACTGGTGGCTTAGCTTCAGGAACTAATTCAACCAAATCTAGGTTTTCATCACGTGCCGCTTTCATCGCGGTTGCGATATCAACCACACCCATTTGCTCGCCATCTTCTTTGACGAGACGGACTTCTTTGACGTTGATATCTTCGTTGATGTTCAAACGGTTGGACTGTTTAATAGGTATTACTCCTCATCTGTTTTTGGGGTCTGTCGGCCTTTTTTACTGACAGCGGTCTGTACTAATGTAATAAATTCAGAAACACTCATCACGCCAAGGTTCTCACCTTCGCGAGTTCGGACGTTGACACTGCCCGATTCGACTTCTTTATCCCCTAATACTAGCATATAGGGAATACGTTCTAATGTTTTCTCTCGTATCTTAAATCCAATCTTTTCGTTACGCAAGTCGCTAATAGCGCGTAAACCTGCATTTTTGAGCTCGCTAACCACGTTTTCGCAGGCATCCGCTTGTTTATCAGTGATATTCATGACCACAACTTGCTGCGGTGCTAGCCATACTGGCATCCAACCGGCATAGTTTTCGATCAAAATACCAATGAAGCGCTCAAATGAACCTAAGATTGCACGGTGCAACATAATAGGCACTTCGCGATCGTTCTGCTCATTGACGAATTCTGCATCGAGGCGCTCAGGCATGTTTGGATCAACCTGAATGGTACCGCACTGCCAAATGCGTCCTAATGAATCCTTTAGACTAAACTCAATCTTTGGACCGTAGAAAGCGCCTTCGCCAGGCAGATAGTCCCAGTCTAGCCCTGAGCTATCAAGCGCATCTGCCAACGCTTTTTCTGCAAAATCCCAAGACTCGTCACTACCAACACGTTTTTCAGGACGAGTAGATAGCTTCATAATAATGTTGTCAAAGCCAAAATCTTCATAGACAGCAAGCGTTAGCTTAATAAAGTCAGCAACTTCTTGTTGAATCTGTGCCTGCGTACAGAAGATATGAGCATCATCTTGCGTAAAACCACGTACACGCATCAAACCATGCAGTGAACCTGATGGCTCGTTACGATGACAAGAACCAAATTCAGCCATACGTAGTGGCAAGTCACGGTAAGACTTTAGACCTTGATTAAACACTTGCACGTGACAAGGGCAGTTCATCGGCTTTACCGCATAATCACGGTTTTCACTAGAGGTCGTGAACATATTGGTTGCATAATTGCCCCAATGTCCTGAGCGCTCCCACAAGCTGCGATCGACGATTTGCGGTGTCTTAATCTCTTCGTAGCCATTATCATATTGTACTTTGCGCATATACTGCTCAAGTACTTGATAAATCGTCCAACCATTCGCATGCCAGAACACCATACCTGGCGCTTGCTCTTGCATATGAAATAGGTTTAACGCTTTACCAATTTTACGATGGTCACGCTTTTCAGCTTCTTCAATACGCTGGATATAGGCTTTTAACTGTTTTTTATCAGCCCAAGCAGTACCATAGATACGCTGTAATTGCTCGTTTTTCGCATCGCCGCGCCAATAAGCACCTGACATTTTGGTCAGTTTAAATACTTTCAAAAAGCGAGTATTTGGTACGTGCGGGCCACGGCACATGTCAACGTATTCTTGATGATGATACAGACCAAAGGCTTCTTCACCTGGCATATCATTAATTAGTTTTAACTTATAGTCTTCATTACGTGATTCAAAGATCTCGATCGCTTCGGCACGTGGCGTCATTTTTTTAATAACGTCATAATCTTGCTTGATAAGCTCCATCATACGTTTTTCAATCGCGTCCATATGCTCAGGCGTAAATGGCGTTTCACTAAAGATATCGTAGTAAAAACCATCATCAATAACAGGACCGATGACCATCTTCACATCAGGATATAGCTGTTTAACCGCATGACCTAATAAGTGAGCGCATGAGTGACGAATGATATCAACACCATCGTCATCTTTTGGCGTTACGATTTCAACGTTGGCATCAGCGACGATAGGATCGTGCGCATCTACTAGATGACCATTGACACGTCCAGCAACTGTCGCTTTAGCGAGCCCTGTCCCAATACTTTGCGCCACTTCCATGACTGTTGTATGACCTTCGAAGTTTTTCACGCTACCATCGGGTAAAGTAATCGCTACCATAATCTATTCGCCTGTTATTGGGTCCGTTGGCAGTGATGATTGCAACAATCAATCATATAACCGTGAGACCGCATCAATTATATCTAATCGTTGTGATATATAGTGAGAGTGACACATTACTTGCTACTACTGTGTACTGCTATATATTGTGGGTTTTATTGGTTATTCAAGAGTATCAAACCAATACCGACATCATAGACAGAACCCTGTCATCTATCTAATATAGATAATCAGCAAAAATAAGTAATGTAATAAAAGGGTGATTATAGCAAAAACCGTCTACCAACACTAGATATCATGGGATAGAGCCTTAATCTCAATAAGAAATAACCTGCGAAAGTTATTTTTGAACATTTCAAAATAGAATGTTGGCAAAACTATATAAAACTTGGCGATTGACCTTATATGTAGTGATGTTTGTAGTAATCTCAATATTGGAGGTATGAGTAGGAGTGCCTTAAAAGAGGTAGAAGATAATTCAAAGATAATAAACGGCAATACATATCTGATAAAACTATCAATTAAAGCACGCTTCTATTATCTTTTTAAAGGAGCCAATCCCAACCCATTGAAAGAATTACCATTTTCATATTTTTCTAAAATAAGATTAAAAACATTAATAAAACAGGTTGACACAAAAATTAAACCCTCTATAATACGCCCTCATCAGACGGACTAGCGGCAACGAATATGTGAATTACATATTACTAACGCAGTTAACTTGGTGAAACGAAATTATAAAAAAGCTTGACAAACCTAATCTATATGATAAGATAGTCGGCTCGCTAGATAGCTTAACCGGAGACGGAAAAGCTGGAAAGCAAAAGATTTACCCTATATATCGATGACTGGACGACAGTGATTGAGACTATTTAAAAGCATAACTAAAGAACAACTTGTGTGGATTTTTGCTGATTCAGAATGCTAAAAAATAAAGTTGGTCGACT
The DNA here is from genome assembly GCF_052258485.2 of Psychrobacter sp. T6-5. NCBI lineage: Bacteria > Pseudomonadati > Pseudomonadota > Gammaproteobacteria > Moraxellales > Moraxellaceae > Psychrobacter > Psychrobacter sp. T6-5. The sequence goes on from NZ_JBQQEY020000001.1 coordinate 288,530, forward strand.
ATCTTTTCGGTAGAACACTAACTATAAAAATTATCATTTAAGACAGCAGAAAAACTCAAAGTTAATTCATTACGAACATAATTTTTAGCGATTTTGCCAGATTAGATGAGCCAAGTTTAGAAGCTTCTTTAAAGAGCTTCATAGCAAGATTAAACTGAAGAGTTTGATCATGGCTCAGATTGAACGCTGGCGGCAGGCTTAACACATGCAAGTCGAGCGGTAACATTTCTAGCTTGCTAGAAGATGACGAGCGGCGGACGGGTGAGTAATACTTAGGAATCTACCTAGTAGTGGGGGATAGCACGGGGAAACTCGTATTAATACCGCATACGTCCTACGGGAGAAAGGGGGCAACTTGTTGCTCTCGCTATTAGATGAGCCTAAGTCGGATTAGCTAGATGGTGGGGTAAAGGCCTACCATGGCGACGATCTGTAGCTGGTCTGAGAGGATGATCAGCCACACCGGGACTGAGACACGGCCCGGACTCCTACGGGAGGCAGCAGTGGGGAATATTGGACAATGGGGGAAACCCTGATCCAGCCATGCCGCGTGTGTGAAGAAGGCCTTTTGGTTGTAAAGCACTTTAAGCAGTGAAGAAGACTCTTCGGTTAATACCCGGAGACGATGACATTAGCTGCAGAATAAGCACCGGCTAACTCTGTGCCAGCAGCCGCGGTAATACAGAGGGTGCAAGCGTTAATCGGAATTACTGGGCGTAAAGCGAGCGTAGGTGGCTTGATAAGTCAGATGTGAAATCCCCGGGCTTAACCTGGGAACTGCATCTGAAACTGTTAGGCTAGAGTAGGTGAGAGGGAAGTAGAATTTCAGGTGTAGCGGTGAAATGCGTAGAGATCTGAAGGAATACCGATGGCGAAGGCAGCTTCCTGGCATCATACTGACACTGAGGCTCGAAAGCGTGGGTAGCAAACAGGATTAGATACCCTGGTAGTCCACGCCGTAAACGATGTCTACTAGTCGTTGGGTCCCTTGAGGACTTAGTGACGCAGCTAACGCAATAAGTAGACCGCCTGGGGAGTACGGCCGCAAGGTTAAAACTCAAATGAATTGACGGGGGCCCGCACAAGCGGTGGAGCATGTGGTTTAATTCGATGCAACGCGAAGAACCTTACCTGGTCTTGACATATCTAGAATCCTGCAGAGATGCGGGAGTGCCTTCGGGAATTAGAATACAGGTGCTGCATGGCTGTCGTCAGCTCGTGTCGTGAGATGTTGGGTTAAGTCCCGCAACGAGCGCAACCCTTGTCCTTAGTTACCAGCGGGTTAAGCCGGGAACTCTAAGGATACTGCCAGTGACAAACTGGAGGAAGGCGGGGACGACGTCAAGTCATCATGGCCCTTACGACCAGGGCTACACACGTGCTACAATGGTAGGTACAGAGGGCAGCTACACAGCGATGTGATGCGAATCTCAAAAAGCCTATCGTAGTCCAGATTGGAGTCTGCAACTCGACTCCATGAAGTAGGAATCGCTAGTAATCGCGGATCAGAATGCCGCGGTGAATACGTTCCCGGGCCTTGTACACACCGCCCGTCACACCATGGGAGTTGATTGCACCAGAAGTGGATAGCTTAACCTTAGGGGGAGCGTTCACCACGGTGTGGTTGATGACTGGGGTGAAGTCGTAACAAGGTAGCCGTAGGGGAACCTGCGGCTGGATCACCTCCTTATAGACGCATTCGGTCAGCAAGAATTCACAACAAGTTGTTCTTTAGTTTAAGCTTACGTTTTTAACAAACGTATTAGGGTCTGTAGCTCAGCTGGTTAGAGCACCGTGTTGATAACGCGGGGGTCAGTGGTTCGAGTCCACTTAGACCCACCATTTTATAATGGGGCCATAGCTCAGTTGGTAGAGCGCCTGCCTTGCACGCAGGAGGTCAACGGTTCGACTCCGTTTGGCTCCACCACTACTAAGACGGTCAGTAAGCTTTAAGTGCTAAGAGTATAAATAGAAACAAGTGATTGTGATTGATTACTTCTTTCTGTTTTATACAGAACCTGTTATTCGACGAGGATACAGGAACTATTTAAAAACATAGATATGAGTCTGGGTTAGGAAGCGCGTGTTCACGCGCACTTCCTAACCTTAATAACTCACCTCTTAACGACATCAGTTGTTATCCCAGGGGTGAGTTATTAAAAAAAGTAAAGAGAACTGAATCAAGCGTATAAACATAGGTGATATCGTTATCATAATTAGATTGTATGACACTTAGAAGTCGAAAGACTACTTGGGGTTGTATGGTCAAGTAATGAAGCGCACATGGTGGATGCCTTGGCAGTCAGAGGCGATGAAAGACGTGACAGCCTGCGATAAGCTTCGGGGAGGCGGCAATATCCTGTGATCCGGAGATTTCTGAATGGGGAAACCCACCTACCATAAGGTAGGTATCCTAATTTATTAGGAAGCGAACGAGGGGAAGTGAAACATCTCAGTACCCTTAGGAATAGACATCAATTGAGATTCCCCTAGTAGCGGCGAGCGAACGGGGAGAAGCCGATTAGTACTAATGTAGAAGAACAGCGTGGGAAAGCTGACCGTAGTAGGTGATAGTCCTGTATTCGAAACATTAGCATTAACATATTAAGTAGAGCGGGGCACGAGAAATCCTGTTTGAAGATGGGGGGACCATCCTCCAAGGCTAAATACTCCTGACTGACCGATAGTGAACCAGTACCGTGAGGGAAAGGCGAAAAGAACCCCTGTGAGGGGAGTGAAATAGAACCTGAAACCGTGTGCGTACAAGCAGTGGGAGCCCACTTGTTGGGTGACCGCGTACCTTTTGTATAATGGGTCAGCGACTTATATTCTGTAGCAAGGTTAACCGTTTAGGGGAGCCGTAGGGAAACCGAGTCTTAATAGGGCGAATAGTTGCAGGGTATAGACCCGAAACCGAGTGATCTATCCATGAGCAGGTTGAAAGTGCCGTAACAGGCACCGGAGGACCGAACCCACTGTCGTTGAAAAGCCAGGGGATGACTTGTGGATAGGGGTGAAAGGCTAATCAAACTCGGTGATAGCTGGTTCTCCCCGAAAGCTATTTAGGTAGCGCCTCGGACGAACACCATTGGGGGTAGAGCACTGTTTCGGCTAGGGGGTCATACCGACTTACCAAACCGATGCAAACTCCGAATACCGATGAGTGATATCCGGGAGACACACGGTGGGTGCTAACGTCCATCGTGGAGAGGGAAACAACCCAGACCGCCAGCTAAGGCCCCAAATTCCTAGTTAAGTGGGAAACGAGGTGGGAAGGCATAGACAGCTAGGAGGTTGGCTTAGAAGCAGCCATCCTTTAAAGAAAGCGTAATAGCTCACTAGTCGAGTCGGCCCGCGCGGAAGATGTAACGGGGCTCAAACTAGGAGCCGAAGCTGCGGATTTGAATTTGTTTTCAAGTGGTAGGGGAGCGTTGTGTAAGCCTGTGAAGGTGTGTTGTAAAGCATGCTGGAGGTATCACAAGAGCGAATGCTGACGTGAGTAACGATAATGCGAGTGAAAAGCTCGCACGCCGGAAGATCAAGGGTTCCAGTCCAACGTTAATCGGGGCTGGGTGAGTCGACCCCTAAGGCGAGGCCGAAAGGCGTAGTCGATGGGAAATCGGTTAATATTCCGATACTTGTTTATAATGCGATGGAGGGACGGAGAAGGTTATGTCAGCCTGGCGTTGGTTGTCCAGGTGAAAGGATGTAGGTTTATAGCTTAGGTAAATCCGGGCTATTTTATACCGAGATCTGATAGCAAGCTGTACTTGTACAGCGAAGTGGCAAATACCATGCTTCCAGGAAAAGCTTCTAAGCAATAGTTATAAACGAATCGTACCCTAAACCGACACAGGTGATCAGGTAGAGAATACCAAGGCGCTTGAGAGAACTCTGCTGAAGGAACTAGGCAAAATGGTACCGTAACTTCGGGAGAAGGTACGCTGTTGATGGTGATAGGACTTGCTCCTTGAGCTGTTGGCAGTCGCAGATACCAGGCTGCTGCAACTGTTTATTAAAAACACAGCACTCTGCAAACACGAAAGTGGACGTATAGGGTGTGATGTCTGCCCGGTGCTGGAAGGTTAATTGATGGGGTTAGCGTAAGCGAAGCTCTTGATCGAAGCCCCAGTAAACGGCGGCCGTAACTATAACGGTCCTAAGGTAGCGAAATTCCTTGTCGGGTAAGTTCCGACCTGCACGAATGACATAATGATGGCAGCGCTGTCTCCAGCAGAGACTCAGTGAAATCGAAATCGCAGTGAAGATGCTGTGTACCCGCGGCTAGACGGAAAGACCCCGTGAACCTTTACTACAGCTTTACATTGAACTTTGACCTGACTTGTGCAGGATAGGTGGGAGGCTTTGAAGCCGAGACGCTAGTCTTGGTGGAGCCAATCTTGAAATACCACCCTGGTCATGTTGGGGTTCTAACTCAGGTATAACAATACCGAGGACAATGTATGGTGGGTAGTTTGACTGGGGCGGTCTCCTCCTAAAGAGTAACGGAGGAGTACGAAGGTGCGCTCAGACCGGTCGGAAATCGGTCGTAGAGTATAAAGGCAAAAGCGCGCTTAACTGCGAGACCCACAAGTCGAGCAGGTACGAAAGTAGGTCTTAGTGATCCGGTGGTTCTGTATGGAAGGGCCATCGCTCAACGGATAAAAGGTACTCTGGGGATAACAGGCTGATACCGCCCAAGAGTTCATATCGACGGCGGTGTTTGGCACCTCGATGTCGGCTCATCTCATCCTAGGGCTGAAGCAGGTCCTAAGGGTATGGCTGTTCGCCATTTAAAGAGGTACGCGAGCTGGGTTTAGAACGTCGTGAGACAGTTCGGTCCCTATCTACCGTGGGCGTTGGAAATTTGAGAGGATCTGCTCCTAGTACGAGAGGACCAGAGTGGACGAACCTCTGGTGTTCGGGTTGTCACGCCAGTGGCATTGCCCGGTAGCTACGTTCGGATGGGATAACCGCTGAAAGCATCTAAGCGGGAAGCCCACCTCAAGATTAGATTTCCCTAAAGAGCCGTTCAAGACTAGGACGTTGATAGGCAGGGTGTGGAAGCACAGCGATGTGTGTAGCTAACCTGTACTAATTGCTCGTTTGGCTTGACCATACAACACCCAAGTGGTTTGTATACAAGTCTAATTAATCTATCTTGTATAGCTTACGCTATAGAATAAAGAAAGAATATTTCGATATCACCTTTGACCTTGATTCAGTTAGGTTAAGTGATACTTAGTCAATAAGTAAAACAATAAACAGACTCATATCTAACCCCCTTTGCTGACGACAATAGCGCGATGGCCCCACCTGATCCCTTCCCGAACTCAGAAGTGAAACATCGTTGCGCCAATGGTAGTGTGGTTCGCCCATGTGAGAGTAGGTCATCGTCAGCTCTCTATTCTGACTAGCCCCTTGATACTAACGTATCAAGGGGCTTTTCTTTGTCTAAAATTTAAGAGAAGCTAGACTCAAGTTTTATATATAAAGATCTATTGGTAAAATAGTCACAATACTTCTTGCGTTCTCATTAGATGTGCGTATAATGCCACCCAGTCAAAAGGGAAGTGGTAAGGAATCTTAAGTAATTAAGTTATTTCAAACTAAATAGAAAATACCTCTTGACTAAATAAATAAAGAGTCTATAATACGCCCTCATCAGACGGACTAGCGGCAACGGATATGTGAATTACATATTACTAACCCAGTTAACCTGTTGAAACAAATTAAAATAAAGCTTGACAAACCTAATCTATATGATAAGATAGTCGGCTCGCTAGATAGCTTAACCGGAGACGGAAAAGCTGGAAAGCAAAAGATTTACCCTATATATCGATGACTGGACGACAGTGATTGAGACTATTTAAAAGCATAACTAAAGAACAACTTGTGTGGATTTTTGCTGATTCAGAATGCTAAAAAATAAAGTTGGTCGACTATCTTTTCGGTAGAACACTAACTATAAAAATTATCATTTAAGACAGCAGAAAAACTCAAAGTTAATTCATTACGAACATAATTTTTAGCGATTTTGCCAGATTAGATGAGCCAAGTTTAGAAGCTTCTTTAAAGAGCTTCATAGCAAGATTAAACTGAAGAGTTTGATCATGGCTCAGATTGAACGCTGGCGGCAGGCTTAACACATGCAAGTCGAGCGGTAACATTTCTAGCTTGCTAGAAGATGACGAGCGGCGGACGGGTGAGTAATACTTAGGAATCTACCTAGTAGTGGGGGATAGCACGGGGAAACTCGTATTAATACCGCATACGTCCTACGGGAGAAAGGGGGCAACTTGTTGCTCTCGCTATTAGATGAGCCTAAGTCGGATTAGCTAGATGGTGGGGTAAAGGCCTACCATGGCGACGATCTGTAGCTGGTCTGAGAGGATGATCAGCCACACCGGGACTGAGACACGGCCCGGACTCCTACGGGAGGCAGCAGTGGGGAATATTGGACAATGGGGGAAACCCTGATCCAGCCATGCCGCGTGTGTGAAGAAGGCCTTTTGGTTGTAAAGCACTTTAAGCAGTGAAGAAGACTCTTCGGTTAATACCCGGAGACGATGACATTAGCTGCAGAATAAGCACCGGCTAACTCTGTGCCAGCAGCCGCGGTAATACAGAGGGTGCAAGCGTTAATCGGAATTACTGGGCGTAAAGCGAGCGTAGGTGGCTTGATAAGTCAGATGTGAAATCCCCGGGCTTAACCTGGGAACTGCATCTGAAACTGTTAGGCTAGAGTAGGTGAGAGGGAAGTAGAATTTCAGGTGTAGCGGTGAAATGCGTAGAGATCTGAAGGAATACCGATGGCGAAGGCAGCTTCCTGGCATCATACTGACACTGAGGCTCGAAAGCGTGGGTAGCAAACAGGATTAGATACCCTGGTAGTCCACGCCGTAAACGATGTCTACTAGTCGTTGGGTCCCTTGAGGACTTAGTGACGCAGCTAACGCAATAAGTAGACCGCCTGGGGAGTACGGCCGCAAGGTTAAAACTCAAATGAATTGACGGGGGCCCGCACAAGCGGTGGAGCATGTGGTTTAATTCGATGCAACGCGAAGAACCTTACCTGGTCTTGACATATCTAGAATCCTGCAGAGATGCGGGAGTGCCTTCGGGAATTAGAATACAGGTGCTGCATGGCTGTCGTCAGCTCGTGTCGTGAGATGTTGGGTTAAGTCCCGCAACGAGCGCAACCCTTGTCCTTAGTTACCAGCGGGTTAAGCCGGGAACTCTAAGGATACTGCCAGTGACAAACTGGAGGAAGGCGGGGACGACGTCAAGTCATCATGGCCCTTACGACCAGGGCTACACACGTGCTACAATGGTAGGTACAGAGGGCAGCTACACAGCGATGTGATGCGAATCTCAAAAAGCCTATCGTAGTCCAGATTGGAGTCTGCAACTCGACTCCATGAAGTAGGAATCGCTAGTAATCGCGGATCAGAATGCCGCGGTGAATACGTTCCCGGGCCTTGTACACACCGCCCGTCACACCATGGGAGTTGATTGCACCAGAAGTGGATAGCTTAACCTTAGGGGGAGCGTTCACCACGGTGTGGTTGATGACTGGGGTGAAGTCGTAACAAGGTAGCCGTAGGGGAACCTGCGGCTGGATCACCTCCTTATAGACGCATTCGGTCAGCAAGAATTCACAACAAGTTGTTCTTTAGTTTAAGCTTACGTTTTTAACAAACGTATTAGGGTCTGTAGCTCAGCTGGTTAGAGCACCGTGTTGATAACGCGGGGGTCAGTGGTTCGAGTCCACTTAGACCCACCATTTTATAATGGGGCCATAGCTCAGTTGGTAGAGCGCCTGCCTTGCACGCAGGAGGTCAACGGTTCGACTCCGTTTGGCTCCACCACTACTAAGACGGTCAGTAAGCTTTAAGTGCTAAGAGTATAAATAGAAACAAGTGATTGTGATTGATTACTTCTTTCTGTTTTATACAGAACCTGTTATTCGACGAGGATACAGGAACTATTTAAAAACATAGATATGAGTCTGGGTTAGGAAGCGCGTGTTCACGCGCACTTCCTAACCTTAATAACTCACCTCTTAACGACATCAGTTGTTATCCCAGGGGTGAGTTATTAAAAAAAGTAAAGAGAACTGAATCAAGCGTATAAACATAGGTGATATCGTTATCATAATTAGATTGTATGACACTTAGAAGTCGAAAGACTACTTGGGGTTGTATGGTCAAGTAATGAAGCGCACATGGTGGATGCCTTGGCAGTCAGAGGCGATGAAAGACGTGACAGCCTGCGATAAGCTTCGGGGAGGCGGCAATATCCTGTGATCCGGAGATTTCTGAATGGGGAAACCCACCTACCATAAGGTAGGTATCCTAATTTATTAGGAAGCGAACGAGGGGAAGTGAAACATCTCAGTACCCTTAGGAATAGACATCAATTGAGATTCCCCTAGTAGCGGCGAGCGAACGGGGAGAAGCCGATTAGTACTAATGTAGAAGAACAGCGTGGGAAAGCTGACCGTAGTAGGTGATAGTCCTGTATTCGAAACATTAGCATTAACATATTAAGTAGAGCGGGGCACGAGAAATCCTGTTTGAAGATGGGGGGACCATCCTCCAAGGCTAAATACTCCTGACTGACCGATAGTGAACCAGTACCGTGAGGGAAAGGCGAAAAGAACCCCTGTGAGGGGAGTGAAATAGAACCTGAAACCGTGTGCGTACAAGCAGTGGGAGCCCACTTGTTGGGTGACCGCGTACCTTTTGTATAATGGGTCAGCGACTTATATTCTGTAGCAAGGTTAACCGTTTAGGGGAGCCGTAGGGAAACCGAGTCTTAATAGGGCGAATAGTTGCAGGGTATAGACCCGAAACCGAGTGATCTATCCATGAGCAGGTTGAAAGTGCCGTAACAGGCACCGGAGGACCGAACCCACTGTCGTTGAAAAGCCAGGGGATGACTTGTGGATAGGGGTGAAAGGCTAATCAAACTCGGTGATAGCTGGTTCTCCCCGAAAGCTATTTAGGTAGCGCCTCGGACGAACACCATTGGGGGTAGAGCACTGTTTCGGCTAGGGGGTCATACCGACTTACCAAACCGATGCAAACTCCGAATACCGATGAGTGATATCCGGGAGACACACGGTGGGTGCTAACGTCCATCGTGGAGAGGGAAACAACCCAGACCGCCAGCTAAGGCCCCAAATTCCTAGTTAAGTGGGAAACGAGGTGGGAAGGCATAGACAGCTAGGAGGTTGGCTTAGAAGCAGCCATCCTTTAAAGAAAGCGTAATAGCTCACTAGTCGAGTCGGCCCGCGCGGAAGATGTAACGGGGCTCAAACTAGGAGCCGAAGCTGCGGATTTGAATTTGTTTTCAAGTGGTAGGGGAGCGTTGTGTAAGCCTGTGAAGGTGTGTTGTAAAGCATGCTGGAGGTATCACAAGAGCGAATGCTGACGTGAGTAACGATAATGCGAGTGAAAAGCTCGCACGCCGGAAGATCAAGGGTTCCAGTCCAACGTTAATCGGGGCTGGGTGAGTCGACCCCTAAGGCGAGGCCGAAAGGCGTAGTCGATGGGAAATCGGTTAATATTCCGATACTTGTTTATAATGCGATGGAGGGACGGAGAAGGTTATGTCAGCCTGGCGTTGGTTGTCCAGGTGAAAGGATGTAGGTTTATAGCTTAGGTAAATCCGGGCTATTTTATACCGAGATCTGATAGCAAGCTGTACTTGTACAGCGAAGTGGCAAATACCATGCTTCCAGGAAAAGCTTCTAAGCAATAGTTATAAACGAATCGTACCCTAAACCGACACAGGTGATCAGGTAGAGAATACCAAGGCGCTTGAGAGAACTCTGCTGAAGGAACTAGGCAAAATGGTACCGTAACTTCGGGAGAAGGTACGCTGTTGATGGTGATAGGACTTGCTCCTTGAGCTGTTGGCAGTCGCAGATACCAGGCTGCTGCAACTGTTTATTAAAAACACAGCACTCTGCAAACACGAAAGTGGACGTATAGGGTGTGATGTCTGCCCGGTGCTGGAAGGTTAATTGATGGGGTTAGCGTAAGCGAAGCTCTTGATCGAAGCCCCAGTAAACGGCGGCCGTAACTATAACGGTCCTAAGGTAGCGAAATTCCTTGTCGGGTAAGTTCCGACCTGCACGAATGACATAATGATGGCAGCGCTGTCTCCAGCAGAGACTCAGTGAAATCGAAATCGCAGTGAAGATGCTGTGTACCCGCGGCTAGACGGAAAGACCCCGTGAACCTTTACTACAGCTTTACATTGAACTTTGACCTGACTTGTGCAGGATAGGTGGGAGGCTTTGAAGCCGAGACGCTAGTCTTGGTGGAGCCAATCTTGAAATACCACCCTGGTCATGTTGGGGTTCTAACTCAGGTATAACAATACCGAGGACAATGTATGGTGGGTAGTTTGACTGGGGCGGTCTCCTCCTAAAGAGTAACGGAGGAGTACGAAGGTGCGCTCAGACCGGTCGGAAATCGGTCGTAGAGTATAAAGGCAAAAGCGCGCTTAACTGCGAGACCCACAAGTCGAGCAGGTACGAAAGTAGGTCTTAGTGATCCGGTGGTTCTGTATGGAAGGGCCATCGCTCAACGGATAAAAGGTACTCTGGGGATAACAGGCTGATACCGCCCAAGAGTTCATATCGACGGCGGTGTTTGGCACCTCGATGTCGGCTCATCTCATCCTAGGGCTGAAGCAGGTCCTAAGGGTATGGCTGTTCGCCATTTAAAGAGGTACGCGAGCTGGGTTTAGAACGTCGTGAGACAGTTCGGTCCCTATCTACCGTGGGCGTTGGAAATTTGAGAGGATCTGCTCCTAGTACGAGAGGACCAGAGTGGACGAACCTCTGGTGTTCGGGTTGTCACGCCAGTGGCATTGCCCGGTAGCTACGTTCGGATGGGATAACCGCTGAAAGCATCTAAGCGGGAAGCCCACCTCAAGATTAGATTTCCCTAAAGAGCCGTTCAAGACTAGGACGTTGATAGGCAGGGTGTGGAAGCACAGCGATGTGTGTAGCTAACCTGTACTAATTGCTCGTTTGGCTTGACCATACAACACCCAAGTGGTTTGTATACAAGTCTAATTAATCTATCTTGTATAGCTTACGCTATAGAATAAAGAAAGAATATTTCGATATCACCTTTGACCTTGATTCAGTTAGGTTAAGTGATACTTAGTCAATAAGTAAAACAACAACAGACTCATATCTAACCCCCTTTGCTGACGACAATAGCGCGATGGCCCCACCTGATCCCTTCCCGAACTCAGAAGTGAAACATCGTTGCGCCAATGGTAGTGTGGTTCGCCCATGTGAGAGTAGGTCATCGTCAGCTCTCTATTCTGACTAGCCCCTTGATACTAACGTATCAAGGGGCTTTTCTTTGTCTAAAATTTAAGAGAAGCTAGACTCAAGTTTTATATATAAAGATCTATTGGTAAAATAGTCACAATACTTCTTGCGTTCTCATTAGATGTGCGTATAATGCCACCCAGTCAAAAGGGAAGTGGTAAGGAATCTTAAGTAATTAAGTTATTTCAAACTAAATAGAAAATACCTCTTGACTAAATAAATAAAGAGTCTATAATACGCCCTCATCAGACGGACTAGCGGCAACGGATATGTGAATTACATATTACTAACCCAGTTAACCTGTTGAAACAAATTAAAATAAAGCTTGACAAACCTAATCTATATGATAAGATAGTCGGCTCGCTAGATAGCTTAACCGGAGACGGAAAAGCTGGAAAGCAAAAGATTTACCCTATATATCGATGACTGGACGACAGTGATTGAGACTATTTAAAAGCATAACTAAAGAACAACTTGTGTGGATTTTTGCTGATTCAGAATGCTAAAAAATAAAGTTGGTCGACTATCTTTTCGGTAGAACACTAACTATAAAAATTATCATTTAAGACAGCAGAAAAACTCAAAGTTAATTCATTACGAACATAATTTTTAGCGATTTTGCCAGATTAGATGAGCCAAGTTTAGAAGCTTCTTTAAAGAGCTTCATAGCAAGATTAAACTGAAGAGTTTGATCATGGCTCAGATTGAACGCTGGCGGCAGGCTTAACACATGCAAGTCGAGCGGTAACATTTCTAGCTTGCTAGAAGATGACGAGCGGCGGACGGGTGAGTAATACTTAGGAATCTACCTAGTAGTGGGGGATAGCACGGGGAAACTCGTATTAATACCGCATACGTCCTACGGGAGAAAGGGGGCAACTTGTTGCTCTCGCTATTAGATGAGCCTAAGTCGGATTAGCTAGATGGTGGGGTAAAGGCCTACCATGGCGACGATCTGTAGCTGGTCTGAGAGGATGATCAGCCACACCGGGACTGAGACACGGCCCGGACTCCTACGGGAGGCAGCAGTGGGGAATATTGGACAATGGGGGAAACCCTGATCCAGCCATGCCGCGTGTGTGAAGAAGGCCTTTTGGTTGTAAAGCACTTTAAGCAGTGAAGAAGACTCTTCGGTTAATACCCGGAGACGATGACATTAGCTGCAGAATAAGCACCGGCTAACTCTGTGCCAGCAGCCGCGGTAATACAGAGGGTGCAAGCGTTAATCGGAATTACTGGGCGTAAAGCGAGCGTAGGTGGCTTGATAAGTCAGATGTGAAATCCCCGGGCTTAACCTGGGAACTGCATCTGAAACTGTTAGGCTAGAGTAGGTGAGAGGGAAGTAGAATTTCAGGTGTAGCGGTGAAATGCGTAGAGATCTGAAGGAATACCGATGGCGAAGGCAGCTTCCTGGCATCATACTGACACTGAGGCTCGAAAGCGTGGGTAGCAAACAGGATTAGATACCCTGGTAGTCCACGCCGTAAACGATGTCTACTAGTCGTTGGGTCCCTTGAGGACTTAGTGACGCAGCTAACGCAATAAGTAGACCGCCTGGGGAGTACGGCCGCAAGGTTAAAACTCAAATGAATTGACGGGGGCCCGCACAAGCGGTGGAGCATGTGGTTTAATTCGATGCAACGCGAAGAACCTTACCTGGTCTTGACATATCTAGAATCCTGCAGAGATGCGGGAGTGCCTTCGGGAATTAGAATACAGGTGCTGCATGGCTGTCGTCAGCTCGTGTCGTGAGATGTTGGGTTAAGTCCCGCAACGAGCGCAACCCTTGTCCTTAGTTACCAGCGGGTTAAGCCGGGAACTCTAAGGATACTGCCAGTGACAAACTGGAGGAAGGCGGGGACGACGTCAAGTCATCATGGCCCTTACGACCAGGGCTACACACGTGCTACAATGGTAGGTACAGAGGGCAGCTACACAGCGATGTGATGCGAATCTCAAAAAGCCTATCGTAGTCCAGATTGGAGTCTGCAACTCGACTCCATGAAGTAGGAATCGCTAGTAATCGCGGATCAGAATGCCGCGGTGAATACGTTCCCGGGCCTTGTACACACCGCCCGTCACACCATGGGAGTTGATTGCACCAGAAGTGGATAGCTTAACCTTAGGGGGAGCGTTCACCACGGTGTGGTTGATGACTGGGGTGAAGTCGTAACAAGGTAGCCGTAGGGGAACCTGCGGCTGGATCACCTCCTTATAGACGCATTCGGTCAGCAAGAATTCACAACAAGTTGTTCTTTAGTTTAAGCTTACGTTTTTAACAAACGTATTAGGGTCTGTAGCTCAGCTGGTTAGAGCACCGTGTTGATAACGCGGGGGTCAGTGGTTCGAGTCCACTTAGACCCACCATTTTATAATGGGGCCATAGCTCAGTTGGTAGAGCGCCTGCCTTGCACGCAGGAGGTCAACGGTTCGACTCCGTTTGGCTCCACCACTACTAAGACGGTCAGTAAGCTTTAAGTGCTAAGAGTATAAATAGAAACAAGTGATTGTGATTGATTACTTCTTTCTGTTTTATACAGAACCTGTTATTCGACGAGGATACAGGAACTATTTAAAAACATAGATATGAGTCTGGGTTAGGAAGCGCGTGTTCACGCGCACTTCCTAACCTTAATAACTCACCTCTTAACGACATCAGTTGTTATCCCAGGGGTGAGTTATTAAAAAAAGTAAAGAGAACTGAATCAAGCGTATAAACATAGGTGATATCGTTATCATAATTAGATTGTATGACACTTAGAAGTCGAAAGACTACTTGGGGTTGTATGGTCAAGTAATGAAGCGCACATGGTGGATGCCTTGGCAGTCAGAGGCGATGAAAGACGTGACAGCCTGCGATAAGCTTCGGGGAGGCGGCAATATCCTGTGATCCGGAGATTTCTGAATGGGGAAACCCACCTACCATAAGGTAGGTATCCTAATTTATTAGGAAGCGAACGAGGGGAAGTGAAACATCTCAGTACCCTTAGGAATAGACATCAATTGAGATTCCCCTAGTAGCGGCGAGCGAACGGGGAGAAGCCGATTAGTACTAATGTAGAAGAACAGCGTGGGAAAGCTGACCGTAGTAGGTGATAGTCCTGTATTCGAAACATTAGCATTAACATATTAAGTAGAGCGGGGCACGAGAAATCCTGTTTGAAGATGGGGGGACCATCCTCCAAGGCTAAATACTCCTGACTGACCGATAGTGAACCAGTACCGTGAGGGAAAGGCGAAAAGAACCCCTGTGAGGGGAGTGAAATAGAACCTGAAACCGTGTGCGTACAAGCAGTGGGAGCCCACTTGTTGGGTGACCGCGTACCTTTTGTATAATGGGTCAGCGACTTATATTCTGTAGCAAGGTTAACCGTTTAGGGGAGCCGTAGGGAAACCGAGTCTTAATAGGGCGAATAGTTGCAGGGTATAGACCCGAAACCGAGTGATCTATCCATGAGCAGGTTGAAAGTGCCGTAACAGGCACCGGAGGACCGAACCCACTGTCGTTGAAAAGCCAGGGGATGACTTGTGGATAGGGGTGAAAGGCTAATCAAACTCGGTGATAGCTGGTTCTCCCCGAAAGCTATTTAGGTAGCGCCTCGGACGAACACCATTGGGGGTAGAGCACTGTTTCGGCTAGGGGGTCATACCGACTTACCAAACCGATGCAAACTCCGAATACCGATGAGTGATATCCGGGAGACACACGGTGGGTGCTAACGTCCATCGTGGAGAGGGAAACAACCCAGACCGCCAGCTAAGGCCCCAAATTCCTAGTTAAGTGGGAAACGAGGTGGGAAGGCATAGACAGCTAGGAGGTTGGCTTAGAAGCAGCCATCCTTTAAAGAAAGCGTAATAGCTCACTAGTCGAGTCGGCCCGCGCGGAAGATGTAACGGGGCTCAAACTAGGAGCCGAAGCTGCGGATTTGAATTTGTTTTCAAGTGGTAGGGGAGCGTTGTGTAAGCCTGTGAAGGTGTGTTGTAAAGCATGCTGGAGGTATCACAAGAGCGAATGCTGACGTGAGTAACGATAATGCGAGTGAAAAGCTCGCACGCCGGAAGATCAAGGGTTCCAGTCCAACGTTAATCGGGGCTGGGTGAGTCGACCCCTAAGGCGAGGCCGAAAGGCGTAGTCGATGGGAAATCGGTTAATATTCCGATACTTGTTTATAATGCGATGGAGGGACGGAGAAGGTTATGTCAGCCTGGCGTTGGTTGTCCAGGTGAAAGGATGTAGGTTTATAGCTTAGGTAAATCCGGGCTATTTTATACCGAGATCTGATAGCAAGCTGTACTTGTACAGCGAAGTGGCAAATACCATGCTTCCAGGAAAAGCTTCTAAGCAATAGTTATAAACGAATCGTACCCTAAACCGACACAGGTGATCAGGTAGAGAATACCAAGGCGCTTGAGAGAACTCTGCTGAAGGAACTAGGCAAAATGGTACCGTAACTTCGGGAGAAGGTACGCTGTTGATGGTGATAGGACTTGCTCCTTGAGCTGTTGGCAGTCGCAGATACCAGGCTGCTGCAACTGTTTATTAAAAACACAGCACTCTGCAAACACGAAAGTGGACGTATAGGGTGTGATGTCTGCCCGGTGCTGGAAGGTTAATTGATGGGGTTAGCGTAAGCGAAGCTCTTGATCGAAGCCCCAGTAAACGGCGGCCGTAACTATAACGGTCCTAAGGTAGCGAAATTCCTTGTCGGGTAAGTTCCGACCTGCACGAATGACATAATGATGGCAGCGCTGTCTCCAGCAGAGACTCAGTGAAATCGAAATCGCAGTGAAGATGCTGTGTACCCGCGGCTAGACGGAAAGACCCCGTGAACCTTTACTACAGCTTTACATTGAACTTTGACCTGACTTGTGCAGGATAGGTGGGAGGCTTTGAAGCCGAGACGCTAGTCTTGGTGGAGCCAATCTTGAAATACCACCCTGGTCATGTTGGGGTTCTAACTCAGGTATAACAATACCGAGGACAATGTATGGTGGGTAGTTTGACTGGGGCGGTCTCCTCCTAAAGAGTAACGGAGGAGTACGAAGGTGCGCTCAGACCGGTCGGAAATCGGTCGTAGAGTATAAAGGCAAAAGCGCGCTTAACTGCGAGACCCACAAGTCGAGCAGGTACGAAAGTAGGTCTTAGTGATCCGGTGGTTCTGTATGGAAGGGCCATCGCTCAACGGATAAAAGGTACTCTGGGGATAACAGGCTGATACCGCCCAAGAGTTCATATCGACGGCGGTGTTTGGCACCTCGATGTCGGCTCATCTCATCCTAGGGCTGAAGCAGGTCCTAAGGGTATGGCTGTTCGCCATTTAAAGAGGTACGCGAGCTGGGTTTAGAACGTCGTGAGACAGTTCGGTCCCTATCTACCGTGGGCGTTGGAAATTTGAGAGGATCTGCTCCTAGTACGAGAGGACCAGAGTGGACGAACCTCTGGTGTTCGGGTTGTCACGCCAGTGGCATTGCCCGGTAGCTACGTTCGGATGGGATAACCGCTGAAAGCATCTAAGCGGGAAGCCCACCTCAAGATTAGATTTCCCTAAAGAGCCGTTCAAGACTAGGACGTTGATAGGCAGGGTGTGGAAGCACAGCGATGTGTGTAGCTAACCTGTACTAATTGCTCGTTTGGCTTGACCATACAACACCCAAGTGGTTTGTATCAAGTCTAATTAATCTATCTTGTATAAGCGTAAGCTTATAGAATAAAGAAAGAACATTTCGATATCACCGTTAACCTTGATTCAGTTAGGTTAAGTGATACTTAGTCAAATAAGTAAAACAATAAACAGACTCATATCTAACCCCCTTTGCTGACGACAATAGCGCGAT
The DNA here is from genome assembly GCF_052258485.2 of Psychrobacter sp. T6-5. Taxonomy (NCBI): domain Bacteria; kingdom Pseudomonadati; phylum Pseudomonadota; class Gammaproteobacteria; order Moraxellales; family Moraxellaceae; genus Psychrobacter; species Psychrobacter sp. T6-5. The sequence continues at coordinate 305,727 of NZ_JBQQEY020000001.1, forward strand.
GGCCCCACCTGATCCCTTCCCGAACTCAGAAGTGAAACATCGTTGCGCCAATGGTAGTGTGGTTCGCCCATGTGAGAGTAGGTCATCGTCAGCTCTCTATTCTGAAATATCCCCCGACTAGTTATCTAGCCGGGGGATTTTCTTTGTGTGTTATTTCCCAAAACTCAAATGACCTGTACGGTATCGCTACGGCGACACCGATGGATGCACCTGTCGGCAAATGGGTATACAAGTCGATGACTGAAGACTTTGGCGCAACGCCTGCACAAGTCCGTATTCGTATGGTAGTTGGCACTGTACCAACGACAGATATTGTATACGCTCTTCAAGTGCTATTTGTTATCGTACCTTTAGTCAATGCCGATAATCATCATGCTGTTAATGAGAACATGCATATGGGCAACTATATTAATGGCGCACGTACTCTCTATAGTTTAGTGAACAGTCCTTTATAAAAAAAGACTGAGTAGGGTAATAATGTTCATGCTCGATTGATAACAACATTACGATAGGAAGTAGTTGATCCTTTATCGAACTCAGAAGTGAAACAACGTAGTGTGGTTTACCTTCCTGATAATAGACTGTCATTATTTATCTATTCTAACCTTCCTTAGATAGTCATCTGTTCGAGGTTTTTTTATTCTATTAGCTTATTTTGTGAACTTATACTTTTTATTAGTGCTAATATCATAAAATTAGGTTTTGATTAATTTTGGATTAACACTATAGATGAATTGAGAGGTAATATGCCTAATAAAATTTTCTTAGAAAACTATTCGCTTTATCGAAAATTCCAAATAAAAACACTCCCGGATACTTTAGACAAATGGCCTATTGTGAGTATTAATATGTCTTGTCCAGAATGTAAGTCAAACCAGACTTTCGTCATGAACAATGAATATTGGGAGAATTTTCAATACATGAATTATCCTTCTGAAAATGTTAGTGTTAGGCTTGTATATCTTTGTACTCATTGCCAAAAATTTGAACGTCTATTCTATGTTAAGGCAGGCGGAAATAGACAAAATTCATGGTACATGAAAATAGGACAGTTTCCTGCGTGGGAAGTGTCTGGAGATATCAATATTGAACGTCTTCTTGGCAATCATGCTGGTTACTATAAGAAAGGGCTAATTTGTGAGTCTCAAGGCTACGGCATTGGAGCCTTTGGTTATTATCGACGGATAGTCGAAGAAGTAATCGATGAGTTGCTCGAAGAAATAGCTGACCTTTTATCTGGCGAAGAACTTGATGTATACCAGATTGCGCTTGAGAAAACGAAAACAACAATTGTGACTGCTGACAAAATAGAGATTGTAAAAGACCTTTTACCAGCGATATTGCGTCCTGATGGAATGAATCCTTTGGCTGCATTACATTCAACTTTAAGCCAAGGTTTACATGCAGAATCAGATGAAGATTGCTTAGATTTAGCAGAGAATTGTAGGGAAATATTAGTCTTCTTGGTCAATCAAGTTGCAGCTAGTAAGCAAGCAGCAAAGTCATTCACTGCAAGTATGAGAAAACTATTAGATAAAAAATCAGAGAAGAATAATTCATAGGTATATACTCTTTAACCGATATAACCTTTAAATTTATTTGTTATTGCATTGAAGATTAAATATATTTTTCTCAAAAAGTGTATATATTCTTACTTGAAAGGACTCATAAAGATGCCATTTAATGATCTAATGACTGACACTGTAAATTTGTTAAAAAAAGATGGGGAAGTAATTTCAAATATCAGTTCGAGTGTGCAGAAGAATAAAATTTTTATTCAACGCTCTGATATTCTTATAGAGACAGGCGATTTAATTCAGCGTTCAATGAGTAATGGAGCAGAAGAAACATACAAGGTTATTGATCCAGGCTTTCATGAGAAGTTGCATAGTATTCCTGCTGGTTACCAGATGGATGTGATTAAACTTGGTCTTCCTGAAGCTAAAACTGCTGTTCAGCATATCACTTATAACGTTTCTGGAGTAAACAATCGTTTCAACCAGAACTCAATAGATAACTCTGTAAATGTTGTGAATTCAAATCTAGAGGTTCAAGAGTATATATCTGCTTTGCGCGATGAAATTGATAAGTTAAGTCTTTCTAAAGAAGAGCAACAGGCATCCTATGAAGTTATTGATGTAGTTGAAGCTCAGTTTGAAGGTGGTAAGCCAAGTAAAACAGTTGTGCAAACGCTTTTAAATGGACTACCTAATGCAGGCAGTGTTGCTACAATTAGTTCTTTCCTCCTTTCTTTGTTGGATAAATTATGAAATTAGATGATTTCGTTGCAGAAACATTAAAGCAGATTATTAAAGGCGTAGTTGAGGCACAGGAATATGGGAATACTCAAAATGCTCATATAAACCCTATTACAGCAAGGTTTAATAGTAATACTGAAGCCCAGATGGTTTGTCGAAAAACTGGCATGCCATTACAAAAAATTGGGTTCGACATTGCTGTTACAGTGACTGAGAAACTAAGTTCAGCAAATAATGGAGAGTCTATAGGTTCTATTTCTGTAACTTCAGTAAATTCAACTAGTTCACAAAATAGTTCGGTGAGCAGAATTCAATTTGAAGTTCCAATACTATTGCCTAATACTGCAACTTGAAAATAGTTCCAGTCGTCACATAAGGATTAAAGTAGTAGTCATAACTTTCATCTCTCAAAACAACTCACCCATCTCAACGTCTTCTTCAAAATCAAATCCTAGCTGCTCGTTTTTACGTAGCCGCATGAGTTCGATACGAAGTTTACGTCCTGCGATAAGCCTTAGCACTTCGCGTTGCTGCTCTGTCGTCATATGATGCCATCGTTGGCGCTCGGCTCGACTGCGCAGGCAACCAAAGCAATAGCCTTTTTTATTACTTTGACAGACACCGATACAAGGGTTGTCAATCTCGAACAGCTCAAACTGTTGATTCATGGCGACTCCATTGCTATTACCGTCATTCCTTTGACTGGCACAAAACGATTATGACCATATTATTATGTCGCAAATACCGACTAATAGTGTGCCGTCTTATTGTTATTATTTTTGCGCATCGGGTGCTATGCTTAGCGTCACTGGCCTATATAAGACAATCATAACAAAATTAATAAGTGAGATGATACGTGAACCTGATTTATATCCATGGATTGGACAGCGATGCCAACTCGACCAAAGGGATGCTGTTAGAAAAATATTGTCAGCATCATTATCCTGATATCACGGTACTGCGTCCTGATTTGAATAAATCGCCTGCGCAAGTGCGTGAGCAGCTGTTGTCATTGATAGAAGGGTTAAATAATAGCAAAGATGAGCAGACGGAATCGTCCAACACGGTATTGGTCGGTAGCTCATTGGGTGGGTATTTTTCTACGTTAATCAGCAATCAAATAGGTTGCCCTGCACTATTGTTAAACCCCAGCACGCAGCCTCATATTACCCTACAGCGCTTTTCTGATAACTCAGTATCAAATCAAGACAATAGTGATGAGTCATCGGATAATAAAGTCCTGCATACGACGGCTGGCGGCTGGCGTATTACGCCGTCAGATTTACAGTGGTTTGCAGATCATCAAATCTCTCAAGTCACTTATCCTAGTAAAGTTGCTGTGCTGCTCAAACAAGGTGATGAGCTATTAAACTCTGAGTTGTCTCAGGCCTTTTATGAAGGGCAAGGCGCTAGGGTAACCATGCAGATAGGCGGCGATCATCGCTTTAGTGATTTTGCGGAGCAGCTATCGATGGTGATAGAAGTGATACAGGGTTTAGTAAAGTCTTAGATAGACGACATTATATGACGTGAACGATGGACTATTGACCTTAACGTCGCTGTTTTTGGTTATAATGAATAAATAGAATTAAACGCATATGAATAGTTAAGGATGCATTTGTGAGTCAATATAATGCGCAATCGTTAGAAGTTTTAGAAGGGCTTGAACCCGTACGTCGTCGCCCAGGTATGTATACCGATACCACGCGTCCAAACCATTTGGCGCAAGAGGTCATTGATAACTCGGTGGATGAAGCGTTGGCGGGTTATGCCAAAACCATCAAGGTGCAGCTGCACAGTGATGGGTCGCTGTCTGTCGAAGATGATGGTCGCGGTATGCCGACTGATATTCACCCTGAATTTGGTCAATCCGGTATTGAGCTAATTTTGACCCGTTTGCATGCGGGTGGCAAGTTTTCGACTTCTAATTATGAAGTATCAGGCGGTCTGCATGGTGTGGGTATCTCTGTCGTCAATGCGTTATCCACACGTGTTGAAGTGACGGTATGGCGTGATAGCACCCAGTTTGATATGGCGTTTGAGAATGGCGCACCCGTGACGCCGTTGACCGAGGCGGTCAGCTCCAACAAACGCAAACGTGGTACCAAAGTGCACTTTTGGGCCGACGGCAGTTTCTTTGATACGCCCAAATTTAATGTCAAACAGCTCAAGCACAATTTAAAAGCCAAAGCAGTTTTGGCCGCGGGACTGACGATTGAATTTACCGATGATATAAATGATGAAAAGGTCGTTTGGCAGTTTACTGATGGGGTTGTCGAGTATCTAAGCGAGCAGTTAGATGGCCTTGAAACATTGCCAGAAGCACCGTTTTATTATAATTACGATGCGAAAGCGGGTGAACGTGCTGCTATTACCTTTGCATTGTCTTGGTTGCCCGATGGTGGCACACCTATTCAGGAAAGCTATGTGAACCTGATCCCGACAGCGCAGGGCGGTACGCACGTCAACGGTCTGCGTACGGGTATTTTAGAAGCATTACGTGAGTTTTGTGATATTCATAACTTGCTACCGCGCAGTGTGAAGCTAACGGCAGAAGATGTCTGGGATGGGGTGAACTATATCTTGTCTCTCAAGTTTTCTGAGCCGCAGTTTTCTGGTCAGACCAAAGAACGCCTATCTAGCCGCGAGGCTGCTGGTGCCGTACAGACCTTGGCAAAAGATGCGTTTAGCTTATGGCTCAACCAACATGCTGACATGGGTACGCAGATTGCGGAATTGGCGATTAATAAAGCTGGACGTCGCCTAAAATCAGCCAAAAAAGTCGCCCGTAAGAAAATCACTCAGGGACCAGCGTTGCCGGGTAAGTTGGCAGATTGTCGCGGTGATCTTCGTGATGGCGCTGAGCTATTTTTGGTAGAGGGTGACTCTGCAGGCGGCAGTGCCAAGCAAGCACGTGATCGTCATTATCAAGCGATATTGCCATTGCGTGGTAAAATCCTAAATACATGGGAAGTGTCTTCAGACACGGTACTATCAAGCCAAGAGATTCATGATATCGCTATTGCGATCGGTGTGGATCCCGCCTCTGATGATCTGTCCGAGCTGCGCTATGACAAGATATGCATCTTGGCAGATGCGGATTCTGACGGGCTACATATTGCGACGTTGATCTGTGCGTTGTTTGTGAAGCATTTCCCTGCGTTGGTGGATGCTGGTCACCTGTTTGTTGCCATGCCGCCATTGTATCGCGTGGACGTGGGTAAAGAAGTCCACTATGCATTGGATGAGCCAGAGCTTGCGCATATTCTATCCAATGTACCGGGCAATAAAAAAGCGCAAATCACCCGTTTTAAGGGTCTCGGTGAGATGAGTGCTGAGCAATTGCGCGAGACGACGATGAGCCGTGATACACGCCGCTTGGTGCAGCTTGATATGGACGATATGGTACTGACCAATGGCATCATGGATATGCTACTGGCGAAAAAACGTGCCGCTGATCGCAAGTCGTGGCTTGAGAGTAAAGGGGATTTGGCGGATATTTCTTAAAAAGGATGGATGTGTCTTGAAAGTATGTAGTGGCCTTTAACCGCGTACCGTACAAAATGCCCACATAGGCCATTACTTATATTTATCGTTGAGCACTTTATCGCATAATAAAAGCACGCAAAACTCAGCCTAGCTATATAGGCTTAATGGTATGATGTCAGTACCTTCATTATATTGTGCTGTCATGATGCCAAAGATTTTTAAACGCTCTAAGTCCGATGCTGCGCCATCTACGCGCTCGAAAATACTGCCGAGCCTCAGTAGAAAACAAGTGGGTGATAAGGTTCCTAGGCGCGGCAATAAAATATCGCCTGTCATCGGCTTATGGCTCATGAAGACAGCAGGATGGCGGACCGTTGGTGAGATTCCTAATATCTCTCAAGCCGTGGTATTGGCGCTACCGCATACTTCTAATGTCGATGGAGTTTATGCCATACCCAGCTTATTTGCGCTGGATTTGAAAATCAGTATCATGGGTAAGCACACACTATTTAAAGTGCCTATATTTGCGCAATTATTGGATTGGATGGGCATTATTCCGATCAATCGCACTGATAAAGGCTCAGTACTACAAGCGAGTATCGATAAATTTAAGTCAGGTGAGCCGCTATTTTTGGGGTTAGCGCCAGAGGGGACTCGGAAATATACTGAAAGCTGGAAAACGGGGTTTTACTATTTGGCCGTTGGTGCGGGCGTTCCTATCTTGCCAGTCGCACTGGATTATAATACCAAGGAAGTGCGTTTCTTATCGCTGATTCATCCAACTGGAGATATCGAAGCGGATTTATCGAAGATTTATGCTCAATATCAAGGTGTGATGCCGCGCCACCCTGAGCGTTTGTCGCAGCCGCTACAGGATATCAATAACGCCGCTAAATAAGCTTTTATCATGTAACGTTAAAAATAAAAAAGCCCCTGATATGATAATATCAGGGGCTTTTTTTGAGTGATTTTACTTTGGCTTTTAATTTAAATAGCCAAAATACTAGAACTGTGGCTGTCCATTAGAAGCACTCACACCGCCGTCGACCGGCAAGTTGATGCCAGTAATCATAGAGGCGTCATGGCTTGCTAAGAAGGTAATCGCAGCGGCAATATCCTCTGGCGCTGCCAAACGTCCAAGCGGACAGCGGGCTAAAAACTTATTTGTTTTTTCATCGTTATCTTGAATGGCCGTGGTCATATTGGTTTTAGTCACGCTTGGGTTAACAGCGTTGACACGCACCCCATCAGGGCCGTGATCCATCGCTAGCGTACGCGTTAAGTTGGTAACACCCGCTTTGGCAGCATTGTAGGCGGCCATATTCCAGTCACCACCCATACCTGACAAGGATGAGACATTGACGATATTGCCTTTGGTGGCTATAAGGTGAGGCATAGCCGCTTGGCAGACATAAAACGTGCCATTCAAATTGACGTTAATGGCTGAGTGCCAGTCTTCAGAGGATAAATCTGTTATTTTGCCTTGAGTCGCTTTTCCGGCATTATTAACCAAAACATCGATTTTTTCAAACTTATCGACAGCGCGTTTGATCATCTCTTGTACTTGGCTTTGTTCAGTGATATCACAAGTGACACAGAGGTAGTTGTCGGTATGAATCCACGTATGATCTTCTGGAAAATCTGCTGCCGTCTGTTCCAATGTTTCGGCTGTACGTCCTACCAATACCACTCTAGCGCCTTCCTCTGCGAAGCGAATGGCAGTTGCACGACCAATACCTGAGCCTGCACCAGTGACGATGACGGTTTTTTCTTTAAAACGCTTCATAATGCTCAATCCTTGTTATTATATAGTGCTTACTAAAATTTGATAAACGTACCTGACAAAGGTACGTAAGCGCAGCCGATAGTCATAAAGTCTGCGCGCAAGCATTGCTGCTTTGATATCATCATAACAAGTCATCGCGTTGAAAGCGACTGTGTCTGATAGTGCTTATGTAGCGTAATTTTACAGTCGTAAAAACGTTGAAATATCAATAACTATATTCACAGAAACGACGTGATTTTGATAAGTCAAAGCGCGATTCATTACATACCATATGATCATAAAAGGCCAAAACCTGTGTCTCATTCACCTACCGCAATATCCGATGGGGGCTATCTTCCTCGCGAGCTGGCCTGTTACTTACAGGAAGCAGCGATAGACATTGCTCTGTCTGGTATGCGGACAGTCGAGCAACAATACGATGCTCGGTATAGCGCTCGTCAGTATCGTTATCAACTCCCAGCGGGCAAGTTGCAGTGGCTGGCGCTGACATTATACTTACCAATTAGTACCAGCTCAGCTGATATTGAGACAGCACGTACGACTGCCGTAAAAGCTGCGCTGGCATGGCATAAATCATCATTGTCTCAAAATGAACATGCTGCAGAGACTCATGATGTTTTGATTTTTGATATTCAGCTTACTGATGTCACTGTGAAAAATGATAAGACAAATACTGATAGTCAGGACAGCAAGCAATCAAATCACTTGCAACATGCTTTTGGTGCTCGTTATTTTTTGGAGGATTTGGTCGTAGATATGAGTGAGGACAGTCAGCAACTACAAGTGTTTGGCTGGCACGACTGGCACTCGATATTGGTAGCGGTACAAACACCCTGTGAGTTATGGCGTTTTCTACTTTATCACTTAGAGCAGCTGCAATATTCGGCTATTAGCCACGTACCCAGTTTTGAATCAGAAGACGCGCTGGTCGCGCAGTTTTTGCAAAATGCTGCTTTATTCGCTCCTGCGATCGCAGTAGATAATGCACTTATCGAGTATGGTATTCAGGACAAGCCCAATTCTGCCTTAGTAGCCATGACGCTCGCCTATAAGAATCAGAGCGCGACTGCGCAGATGTATCAGAAACATATGAGGCAAGCCGCTACCCTATGGTCGCAGCTCAGTACACAGATGATAGCGGCGTACAATGAAAAGCAAACACCTAGCGAAGGCCAGGAATCATCAGAACGATCACGGTCTCACTGGCAGCAGCAACTACTAGATGAATCTTTGTTTTCGCGTCATGAGCTGATCCGTACGCTATACAGACATCCTAAACAAAGCGAAGCACTACGGCAGGATGGTTACGTCGTACATCAGCACTCTTATGAGAGTCTGGGTCGCCATTATGTGCTGATATTCTATGGGCAGGATGCACAAGCGCATAATAGCAAAGTAGCTATTCAACCAAACTTAGCAAAAATTGCGCAGGATGTGGCCACCCGTCTACCGACAAACGATCTTCATCATGTGGTCGTACTCGGTATCGATTTTATTCCTGATGGTGATGAGACATTTATCGACATTGATGTTTGGATTCAGCCCGTAGATACGATGACTCAAAGAGAGCGTCAATTAACCAAGCAGATACAGCAGCTAAAAAAACAAAATTTACAGAAACCTCGTCAAGAACCAGATAAGCACAAATCAGATAAACAGATGGAGCCGAGTCCTGAGAATCTCGTATCTAATAAATTGCCTCAAGTACGTCTCAATATTTCTATACCGCCTCGAAAAAAATAATGACGCGCATAAAAAAAGACAGCCTAAGCTGTCTTTTTTTTATTTAAAAACGAAGAACGATGTATTAATACTTATTGTTGAAGTCGTCATCAAGACCGTTACCAGGCAACGATGGATCGTTGTTGATAATGTTGTTATTACGAACGTCATTATTATAAATGTCATTGGTGTCTACGCGAGAATTATCAACACGAGTCGTATCGACTACATCTGTACGCAAGTCAGTCGTTGACGTGCTAGCAGCTGAAGGCGTGTTGTCACGAACTGAATCAGCAACTTTTTCTTGTGTTGATGAGCTTGGCTGCAGCGTAGATTTTGCTTTCGCTTCGTCGCGCTCACGATCCATTTTATCTTGCATTTTACGTAGGAAGCGTGCGGCTGCTTCTTGACCACCAAGACCAAATGATAGGGCAAAGGCGACGGCGACGGCACCTAGCGTTAGGCCAAATGCTAGATTCACGATTGAATCTGCAATACCCATTGCTTTTAGACCCATAGCAAGTACAAGGCCCATAATTAATACACGGACAATGTTTGCTAAGAATTGTGAACCTTGTTCAGAGCGCTCAACAACACCCGCAATAATATTCGCAAGCCAGAATCCGATGAACAGGATAATTGCACCTAAGATGATGTTAGCGCCAAATGCGATAAACATCGTAATAATAGCTGAGATAGGCTCGAAACCTAGTAAATCAGCAGCTGCAATAGCAGCAAATAGCATAGCAAAGAAGATAATCGCATAAGCGACTAAGTCAGAGATTCTCTTGTCACCCATAGTCTCTTGCAAGCCAACTTTGGCAGGCATTTGATTGATTTGAGTGTTTTCAAGCAATCCTTTGACGATATTTGCAACCATACGTACAACATAAAAAGTCACAAACAAGATAGCCACTGCCATGAAGATATTTGGCAACGCTTCCATGATTTTGTTTAGCATATTGGTCGCAGGGCGAGCAATAACGTCGATTTTTAATGCATTCAAAGCAGCAATAATCGTTGGGATAATAACCACTAAAAATGCTAGCGAACCAGCAATATTAGGTAGGCTGTTTTGTTCACTTAAGCCAGCTTTCGTCGCTAACTCTTGAACATTAAAAGTAGAAACAAGGTTGGTCACAATGCCGCGTACGACTTTGGCAATGATATAACCAACAACAAAGACCACACCAGCGATTAAGATGTTAGGGATAAAGCTGAAGATTTTGTCGACCATATTTGTCAATGGTGCAAATAAACCATCAAGCTCTAGCTGACCGAGTACCATGGTCAAAACAACCAATAAGATGAACCAGTAAACCATATCAGCGATGGTGCTGCTCATCGGTTTTACGCCGGCTTGTGCGCTTAGACGCTCGTCCATTGTCGTTTTAGAAAGCGCCGCATTGATTGCAGTGCGTGCTACCGTGGCGATGACCCAACCAATCACACCAAGTGCAATCGCACCGATGAGGTTAGGGATAAATGCCAATACTTGATTAACCATATTTGCAAATGGTGCCGAAATTGAGTTTAAGTTTAGTTGGCTCAGCGCCCCTGAAATAGCAATGATAAAGATAAACCAAAAAACAATCTTGGAGATAATTCCCTCAAGATCGTAAGTTTTACCGGTTGAAGAGTTCATGCGTTGATTAAGATTGACTTTAGAGAGCACACCGCGAACAAGTGCTGCAATACCGAGTGCGACCAGCCAACCAATGATAAATATCAAAATAGCGCCAATGATAGAGCCGATAGGCCCACCAAGATAACCGTTAAAAGATGTGTACATTGGGTTCATCTTATCCTCCTTGAATCATCCTATAGGTAACACTCAAAAGTATTGTTAGTACAACCACTGTTGAACGAGACAAATATATAGATGGTTTATTATAAATAGTGTCTTTAAATTGAGTTAGGCGAAGATATTATAATTTTCGAATAAAGAGGATTATCAAAAGTATCAGTCTGGTTTTTAGTTATCGCTTTGCTATTGACACTCATATATCAACGATAAATACCAACATTCGATTACTTATCTCCTTAACCAATTTAGCTTAGCCTATGTATTGATGGATTTAAAGATAGAAAGCTTTACCTGCCACTATATTTGTGTGATAACTTGTTATTATAATAGGAAATATTAACACAGACTGTACATTCGCCCGATAATTTCATGTAAAGCGTGGTTCCCAAAACTAAGATTTGTTATTATAGAACAATGTGACATCTCGCCACTATTCTTACAATCAGAGAGTAATATATGAAAAAAATCACTACTTTAAGCATTAGCGCCCTTGCTAGTGCTATGTTGTTAATGACAGGCTGTAGCACCAATAACGGCAGTCAAGAAACAGCTGCTCAAAGCGTTTCTATCACTGAACAGAGCTCAGCAAGTGAAAAAGTGGGCTATAGCTTAGGATTCATGATGGCAGAAGGCAATAAAGAAGCTGTCAAAGATTTGAACCTGGATACTTTTGAAAAAGGTTTCCGTGATGGTTACGAAGGCAATGATTCAGCATTGACCCAAGAGCAAATGCAAGAAGTATTGATGACGTATCAAAAAGAGCAAGAAGAACAGTTCGCAAAAGACATGCAAACCAAAGCGACAGAAAATAAAACGGCTGGCACAGCATTCTTAGCAGAAAATGCGAAGAAAGAAGGTGTGAAGCAAACGGATTCTGGCCTACAATATAAAGTATTGAAAGAAGGTACAGGTAAATCGCCAAAAGCAACTGACGTAGTGGAAGTGAACTACGAAGGTAAATTGATCGATGGTACCGTATTTGACAGCTCTTATGAGCGTGGTGAGCCAATTGAGTTCCCACTAAACCAAGTGATCGCTGGCTGGACGGAAGGTCTACAGTTGATGAAAGAGGGCGGCAAGTACGAGTTCTATATCCCATCAGATATCGCCTATGGCGAAGCGGGTAACGCTGGTATTGAGCCAAACAGTACGCTTATCTTTACGGTTGAGCTATTAAAAGTAAAGTAATGCGCGGTTGAAGCATTAGTATATAAAAAAGCCTTCATAAACATTATGAAGGCTTTTTTGTGAGTCAGTGTTTTATATCAGTCTGAGATTATAAATTTTTCTGAAAAACTTTAGAGTTGCGACCATTGTGGTACTTCTCCAGACGTGCTGCTGGTAAAGCACTTGCCTCAACTTCCGCAAAGCCTTGCTCCACGAACCAATGCGCGGTACGAGTCGTCAATACAAACAGCTTGTATAAACCATGGCTGCGCGCTTGCTGCTCTAAAAACGCGAGCAAATCAGCACCGCGGCTGCCACTACGATATTCAGGGCGTACGGCAACGCAAGCGATTTCTGCGGACTCTGCATCTAACGTATGTAGCGCTGCACAACCCAAAATCATACCATCACGTTCGATGACGCTATAGTTGTCGATCTCTTGCTCTAAGCGTTCACGTGAGCGGCTGACTAAGATACCTTGCTCTTCTAGAGGGGATAACAGCTCGATAAGGCCAACGACGTCATCGATATTGGCACGGCGAATTTCTTCGTAAGGATCATGGCTGATCAGCGTACCAGAACCGTCACGAGTGAATAATTCTTCTAATAGTGCACCGTTTTTGGCATAAGAGATGATATGCGTGCGATGGACGCCTTGACGGCAAGCCAAGCTTGCGCAGTTCAAGAAATAATTGATTTCACAGTTCAAATCACGGTCACGTAAGAAGCGATCCACTTCGTTAGGAATCATCTCATGTAGCAAACGATCACCATCATTGATACCTGCTTCTTCGCCCAAGAATATCAGCTTATCAGCACCCAGCTCAACCGCAGCGCTAAGCGCAACGTCTTCAGCGAGCAAATTGAATACTTCACCCGTCGCAGAATAGCCCATAGAGCCTAAAATCACGATATGGTCATGCAGTAGATTGTTTTTGATGGCCTCAACGTCAATAGAGCGCACTTCGCCCGTCATTTGATAATCAATGCCTTCACGAATGCCATAAGGGCGCGCCGTGACAAAATTGCCTGAGATGGCGTCAATACGTGAGCCGTACATTGGGGAATTAGCCAATCCCATCGACAGCTGTGCTTCGATCTGTAAGCGAATCGCGCCAACCGCTTGCAGGATAGCGGGCATTGCGGCACGCGGCGTGATACGAATGTCTTGATGCAGCGGAGATTCAATATCATCGTCTTTTAGGTTTTTTTCGATCTGCGGTCGCGCCCCGTGTACCAGTACCAGCTTGATACCCAAGCTATGGAGCAAGGCAAAGTCATGAATCAGCGTGCTGAAGTTAGGATGATTGACCGCTTCGCCGCCAAACATAATCACGAAAGTCTTACCGCGATGCGTATTAATGTATGGGGCAGAGTTACGGAACCAATGGACGTATTCAGGGTTAATCTGTGGCATGGAACTAGTAGTCATAATGGGAGCAGTAGTCGTTAGAATAAGAAAAAGGGCGTAGCAAAAAAATGCCTAACGCTAAAGATTTACCATAGCAAAAAACACGGTTATGAGCTATCTTTTATTTCAGCTGTGTTGAGGTCTTTTTATTGCCCATCAGTGATATACACAACCTCAACACGGGGTTAATGTACACACAAATGCTTTTTGCTATGCTAAGCGCTATTGCTTTACTGTCAATGAACGAAGATAATCAATAAAAATAATGAATCTGATTCTTTTAATTATTGACTATGTGTTAAGACAACTCAGTTTTTGCCATCTGTGCTTTACCGATATATCAATCAGGGATAATGAGAATTATGAAAAAAAGTAACCAATTTGCTAGCCCATTTAGTGCTTGGAGCGGTCATCGCTTATTTCACGTTGTTGCCGGTACGCTCATCGGTGCGATGGTAGTCACGCAGGCATCTGCCATGCTGCCGACACCAGAGCAAGCAGTTGATAGCTCAATGGCAGTTCAGGCCAATACAAATGCGAGCAGCAACTCAAGTGCTCAAGCGGTCAATAGTAAAATCACAGCATCGTTGGTCAGTGTTGATGCCAATGGTCAAGAAGTACTCGTCCCTGTCGATACAAATACTCGTCTGCAATCAGGTAACGTATTGGAATATCAAGGATACTTTACTAACACCAATGCTGATCGCGTCCGTAAGATGACGGTCACCATGAGTATCCCAGATCAAGTAGAGCTGTTAAATACAGTCGCCCCTGAATTCCCATATGGTAGCGTCGATGGCAATAACTTCGCCCGTATGCCACTACGTACCAAAGTAGACAACCAGCTACAAGATGTCGCACTCAAGTATTATAAGGCGGTACGTTGGGATCTTGAAGGTGTCGGCTTGAATGACACCGTTGCAGTGAAATATCGCGCGCGCGTTAAATAATGCTGAGGCTTTTATAGTAAAAAGTTCGCCAGATATTGATGTTTATTATTGATAAAGCACCATCGTTTACAACGGTGGTGCTTTTTTATGCGCTGGATATAACGTCGCTTAAATCTTGTGATGAGTATGCAATAGAGTTAATCAAAGCGTTGCGTATTTGCTAGTAGATTTCTCTCGAATCAACTGTTTGATAGCGTTGATTTGTGGCGTCGTGGCTTGTGCACCTGCTTCTATGAGCGCACGACGCTGTCTGGTATCTATTGAGTTGTTACGACCGACATTAGGCGTAATGACAATATCCGCACGATCTCGTTCGCGGCGTATTGATGAGGAGCGATTGGTAGGGGATACGATATTGGTTTCGAGAAATCCCCAAAAGTCGCTTAATGAGCTGATGGTTAGTGCTCTATTATCAGTGGCGTTATTGACTTGAGCGGCAGTCACATCAACGGCAATAACAATATCAGCGCCCAAGTCGCGTGCGCTGTCAACGGGTACGAGACTGACCACGCCACCGTCGACGTATTTTTTGCCGACTTTTTCTGGAATACGCGGGGCGATAAAAATATTTGGTACGCTACAGGATGCTTGGACAGCAAGCCCTGCATTGCCAGTGGTCAGCACAGCTTTTTTTAAGGTGTTTTTTTCTGCTGCAATAGCGGCAAAGGCAATTGGAAAGTCTTCTATTACTTGTCCGCGAACTTTTTCATTCACAAAGTTTTTGAGTTTGATGCCTTCGACAAAGCCTTGATTGGACAGTGTGAAGTCCGTCAACTGGCTATCGGCGGTGGTCAGTGCCAATTGCTCAAGCTGTGTCGGCGTGTAACCACTGGCATACAGGCTACCGATTAAGCTGCCGACACTCGTGCCGACGATTAGTGTTGGTTTGATGCCATTCTCTTCTAATGCCTTTATCACACCCACGTGAGCAAACCCTTTGGCACCGCCGCCACCCAATACCAAGGCGACACTAGGTAACTCCACGATAGGCTCTGGCGTTTGGGTTATCTGAGCAGTGGGTGTTAGGGTGCTGCAAGCACTGACGCATAACCCAACTATGGCAAGCATACTAAGACGTAATATACTTAAACCTTGATAAAACGGTCGATACAGAGCAGAGTCTAACATAAAAAATACCTTATAAAATGACCGTGATTTATAAAAACCATAATGCAGAAAAACCATAATGTAGAAAATAAGACAGCTACTATTCGTATGATAGATATAAACAAGTTGTCTTAAAGGGTTTGGCAGTCATGACGGAATAGCTTAGCATAAGTCATTGACTGTTCAGCTATAATGAGATGAATCGATGTTTATATTTTGCTGTTTTTACGGGTAATTTTATGACAATCTCCCTTAGGTGAGTTATATTTAAAACAGTCGATGACATAGATAAAAATAATAAATAACCTTGTTAGGATCTTTGATGCCAGTATCGGTGAATACTTCTTTAGCCAGTCCAATGAGCCAATCAAGGCTTGATGTGCCACTCTCAGCGCTAGATATGCCAGTGACTGCGCTGGCAGGCGTTGGGACAAAGGTAGCCGAGCAATTGGCACAATTGGATATCAAACGAATATTTGATCTACTGCTGCACTTGCCGCGTGATTATGAAGATCGTAGCCGACTGGTATCCATTGCAGAAGTGGCGCATGGGCAGTCGGCTATGATTACCGGTCGCGTGGTCCATGTTGACACCAAGCGCAGCGGTATGACGGTCGTGATAGACGATGATACAGGTACGATATCTTTGCGGTTTTTTAAGGTTTATCGTGGCCTTGCGCAGACCATGAATGTGGGAACGCGGCTGCAGCTGTTTGGTGAAGTCAAAGTCAGTCGTTACGGCAAACAAATACACCATCCTGAATATCAAATTATTACAGATGAAACGGTCACGACCGATACCGGTCTACAGCCCATTTATCCGAGCGTAAAAGGCTTGCATCAAAACAAGCTACGCACCCTGATTAAACTGGCATTGCAGACGGTTCGTAGTCAGGGTCTACCCATGACGCTATTTACGACTGCAGACTTTGCCGTCGTGGCGGATCTACCCTTAGTGCCTTTTGAGCCAGCTAAGCCAATCGTGTTAGAAGCCTCATTGCCAGAAGATATCTTTTCGACGCTCGCGAATAGTGTGCCTGATCATGTGATTGGCAATAATGTGAATAAGCCCACTGCGTCCATTTACAACGTCAATAACGATGTTCATAGCGCGGCTGCTCGCATCGCTCATAGTAATGTCTACAACTTAACGATATTTGAAGCGTTAGTGCTGCTGCACACGCCGCCCACTTATACTAATGCAAGCCAACAATATAAACTGTTGACTCAACTGACTGCGCGTACGCATGCTGCCTGTCAGCGTTTAATCATTGAAGAACTGACTGCGCACCAGCTTAGCTTGCTGTACCGTCGTCAACAGCTGCATCAGCATAAAGCGCCCAAATGTACGACCCACAGTCCGCTCACTGATAAGCTATTTGGCGCATTGCCATTTGATCTAACGGGCGCGCAAAAACGAGTGATGAAAGACATCACCGCTGACATGGCAACTTCTATTCCTATGCTGCGATTGGTACAGGGTGACGTGGGCGCTGGCAAAACGCTAGTGGCCGCAGGGGCAGCAGGCTATGCGCTTGATAGTGGCTGGCAAGTGGCGGTGATGGCGCCGACTGAGATTTTGGCAGAGCAGCATCTTGTAAATTTTAAACAATGGTTTGAGCCGCTCGGTATTGGTGTTGGCTGGCTCGCTGGTAAGCAAACTGCCAAGCAGCGCCGTGAGGCATTGGAGGCGGTTGCGGAAAATACCGTACAAGTTGTTGTGGGGACGCATGCGTTGTTTCAAGAGCAAGTGCAGTTTGCCAAATTAGGCTTGGTGATCATTGATGAGCAGCATCGCTTTGGTGTTGAGCAGCGCATGGCACTGACCAATAAAGGCGTGGCCAATAGTACACCGCATCAGCTGATCATGACAGCAACCCCAATTCCAAGGACACTTGCCATGAGTGTCTATGGTGATATGGATACCTCCATCATTGACGAGTTGCCACCGGGACGTACCCCAATTACGACGGTGACCATCGATCGTAATCGACGTGATGAGGTAATCGAACGCATTGCCGTGAATTGTGAAGCAGGCAGGCAAGCTTACTGGGTGTGCTCATTGGTAGAAGCGTCGAGCGTGCTGGATGCGCAAGCGGCTGAAGCCACGTATGAGGATTTGAATAAGCGCTTAGATATTCGCATTGGTTTGGTGCATGGCAAAATGAAATCCGCTGATAAACAAGCCATTATGCAAGCGTTTAAAGCAGGGGACTTAGATTTATTGATTGCCACAACCGTCATCGAAGTGGGGGTTGATGTGCCCAATGCGTCGCTCATGGTGATTGAAAATGCGGAGCGTCTAGGGCTTTCACAATTGCATCAGTTGCGCGGGCGCGTTGGGCGCGGCTCAACTAAGAGCTTTTGTGTGTTGTTATACCAAAAACCATTATCAGAAACAGGCACAGAGCGTTTGAACGTGCTACGTGATAGCAACGATGGTTTTGTCATCGCTCAAAAAGATTTAGAGCTGCGTGGGCCGGGTGAACTGCTCGGTAAACGTCAGACAGGTAATATTGGCTACTATTTAGCCGATCTTATCCGTGATGAGCAGTTATTTGCCATTGCGCAGCGTTTGGCCAAGCACTTGATTGCAGATCCTGCGAGAAAAGCGGATGTCAGCCAACTGATTCACCGCTGGATGCCTGAGGCGAGTCGTTATACCAATGCTTAAAAGGGCTATTATTATATACCGTTTGGATATCTAAAATGTTTGACTCAATCAATTGATTGATTAATAATGACCCATGACAAAATTATCTGAAATTGACTTTGAAACCGCGCTTGATCGAGTCGAATCTGAACCTAATAGTAGCGCCGCCTCCATTTTACGATGTGCCGAAGCGCTGTTTTCGGCTAAAGGCTTTAAAGCGGTTACTACTCGAGATATTGCAAAAGCATCTGGCAAGAATATCTCCACTATTCACTTTCACTGGCAAAGCAAACGGTCGCTGTATGAAGCGGTATGTAGAATGCATGCTCGTCAGCTGTTGGCTTTTGTATCTCAAACGGAAGCCGCGATTGCAGATAGCACACTTGCGCCCGCCCAAGCGTTAGAGCAGTGGGTCGATAAAACTTTGGATTTACTGATTGAGAATCCAGCGATTGCTAAGCTAGCGTCACAGAATATCTCAGTACAGAATAACCCAGAAATGGTGACTTTGTTTGAACATGACATTCAAGTATTGGCACGGTTTCAAGGCTATCTGTCCACATTTCTTGGTCCCACTGACGATCACACTAAGCCATTGCGCCTGTTCACCTTGCTTTATTTTACCATCGGTATGTTTACTGACTCGTCACTACAACAAGCCACGCTTGGCGGGTCAGTTTATGAACAACCAGAGTTACAACAACAGCTTAAATCGTTTGCAAAAAATCTCGCAATGAGCTTGTTGCAAAAAGATAGCGCACTAACCACTAATTCATAGGCTGTTCTGACTAGTGGCTGTCCAGTGATTGTTTTTGAGTAATGGTTTAAGTGAACGTTTAAGCGCTGCTTTTATTATTATCCGTATTTATAGAGACCGACTATGAGTGACTTTAAAGACCCTGATAATAAGCAAGAACCGACTAGCGGACAGCAAACCAATATTGAGACACCTCAACACGCTGAGCTACCACCGTATCGTCAATCTGATGCCTCATCTAAAAACTCTCCTGCAAAAATGCCATTATGGTTGTTGCCAGCATTGGTTGCGGTGCTTGTGATTGGAGTTGTGCTGGGTAAGTATTGGGGCGGTAGTGCAGACGAGTTACGAGAGGAGCCAGTAGCCTCTAGTGGTGTGGCAGGTGGCAATGAAGCTGATAGCACTGCGAGTACGGAGCAGTCTGTTTTGTCAGTAGAAACCGTTAGCCCAAGCCAAGATGATATCGGTCGCACGCTTAGCGCTGATGGCACCATCAACGCCAAAGATATCGCTAATGTCAGTGCAAAAGTCAGTGGTGTGGCCATCGAGCGTGTATTGGTCGAAGAGGGCGACCGCGTGAGAGCGGGGCAAGTGCTCGCCATGTTTGATACCGATGCGATGGAGCAGCAAGTGCTGCAAGCTGAGGCAGACGTGGCAGAGGCAGAAGCCACACTTGCCAACGCCAGCGCCGATGCGGCTCGCGTATTGCCACTCATCGATATCGATGCCATCAGTAAACAAGAAGCCGATCGCTACCGTACCTCTGAAGTGCGTGCCCGCGCAGCGTTGCAAGCGTCCAAAGCCCGTTTAAGCAATCAGCGTTTGACCCTTGACAATGCCACAGTGGTTGCCCCTGTCAGCGGTATTATCAGTGAAAAAATGATCGAGGTTGGGCAGGTCGCAGGTGGTGATCCATTATTTACGATTATCAAAGGCGGCATATTGGAGTGGCGAGCAGAGTTAGATCCGAAGCTGATTGGCGATATCAATATTGGTACACCTGTACGAGTCGCTCTACCGGGTGATGATAGTGTGATGGGACAGGTGAGCCGTATTGCACCGACGGCAGATAATAATCGCCAAATCACGATTTATGCGAGCCTCGCGGCTAATGCAAAAATCCGCGCTGGCATGTATCAGACTGGTGAGTTCCTGCTCGGTAGCGCCAGCACTCAAACGATTCCGAATAGCGCTATCGTCAGTAACGATGGCTATGACTATGTGATGCTAGTGACTGATCTGACCACGACAGAGGATAAGTCGATGGGTCGTATCAAACAACAACGAGTGACCTTAGGCGAGCGATTTGGTGAAAACGTCGCCGTACTAGAGCCATTGCCAAGTGACAGCCATATTGTGAAGCAAGGCGGTAGTTTCTTAAATGATGGAGATTTGGTGCGTATCGTTAATGGTGTGAGCCAAACCAGTACCGCCGTCAATACAGCAGCGCAGGCACAGTCATGAGTCTAAACGTCTCCGCTTACTCGATCAAAAACCCGCTCGTCGCAATCTTGCTATTTGTGCTCCTGACATTGGGCGGCATCTATGGCTTTATGAAAATGAAGGTGCAGCAGTTTCCGGATATCGATTTGCCCGCTGTGGTAGTGACAGTCACGCTGCCTGGTGCCGCGCCCTCGCAGCTTGAAAATGATATTGCCAAGAAAATTGAAAACAAACTGACCAGTATCGAAGGCGTAAGTCATATTCGCACCACGTTACAGACTGGTGCTGCGACGATGGCGACCGAGTTTGTGTTAGAAAAAGACATTCAAGAAGCCGTCGACGATGTACGCTCGGCGGTTGGTGAAGTACGTGGCGATCTACCAGCCGCTGCTAATGACCCTATTATTACCAAGGTATCTACGGCAGGGTTCCCAGTAGTCACGTACTCTGTGGCCTCTGACAATATGAGCGTAGAGGATTTGTCATGGTTTGTGGATGATACGGTCACCAAGCGGCTCTCTGATATCCCCGGCGTTAGTACCGTCAGCCGTGTTGGCGGGCTGCAGCGTGAGATTACCGTTGCCGCTGATCCGATTGCGTTAAGTGGTCTTAAGCTCTCTATCTCTCAGCTATCGCAGCAGATCGCAGGTATCCAGCAAGATAGCTCTGGCGGGGAAGCGGAAGTCGGAAACACGACGCAGACTATCCGTGTACTCGGTGCCGTTGAACGCGCCAATGAACTTAACGATGTACAAGTCGCAGTTCCCACTGGTGGCACACAAGCCCTTGGGCGGATGGCACAAATCACTGATGGCGCAGCCGACCCAAGCTCGATTGCCAAGCTCGATGGTAAAACAGTAGTGGCATTTAACATCACTCGCTCGCGCGGTGCCAGTGAGGTCGATGTCATGGCGCTTGTCGATGATGAGCTTGCCAAGCTGACTGCTGATACTGGCAATATTAGTATCGAAAAAGTCTACGATCGCGCGACGCCCATTGCTGAGGATTATGAAGCTTCTCTACGGATGTTAATCGAAGGTGGCATTTTAGCGGTCGTCGTTGTATTTCTGTTCTTACGTAATATTCGAGCGACGATTGTTGCAGCCGTCGCTTTGCCTTTATCCGTGATTCCTACCTTTTTAGGCATGTATCTTTTTGGCTTTAGCCTCAATATTATCTCGCTACTGGCCTTATCACTAGTTATTGGGGTACTGGTCGATGATGCCATCGTTGAGGTCGAAAACATCATACGGCATTTACGTATGGGCAAGACCCCTTATGAAGCCGCTATGGAAGCGGCTGATGAGATTGGTCTGGCAGTGGTAGCTACGACCTTTACTTTGATTGCGGTATTTTTACCAACAGCCTTTATGGGCGGTATCGTTGGACAGTTTTTCCGTCAGTTTGGCTGGACGGCGGCGTTATCTATTTTTGCCTCGCTCATGGTGGCGCGTTTGATTACGCCCATGATGGCGGCATACATACTTCGACCTGAGAAAAACCACGTCGAGAAGCAAAGCTTGATGATGGAGTACTATCTCAAAATTGTCTCATGGACACTGCATCGTCGCTGGCTCACCATGGGAGCAACGCTGGTGCTGTTTGTGGCCTCGCTAGGGCTGGTCAAGCTGCTGCCAACTGCCTTTATCCCTGATAACGATATCGATCAAACTCGAGTGGCAATTGAGCTGACGCCCGATGTGTCGCTTGCAGATACGGAGCGGGTGGCAGCGCTTGCCAGTGAGCGTATTTTGGCCATGCCTGAGGTGACGAATATCTTTACCTCGGTGGGAGAGGCGCAGGCGTCGATGGGTGCGTCAGATGGTGGTGGCGGTAAAGCTGAAAATATTGCGGGCTTAGATATCGTACTAGCGCCACGTGCAGAACGAGGTACCAAGCAAGAAATAGAACGTAAAATTAGCCAGCTCATGACAGAGGTACCGGGTGCTCGCTTTACCGTTGGGCTATCAAGTGGTGGGGAGAGTGGTTATAACTTTTCATTGACCAGTACCAATCCTCAATTACTCGAACAGACTGCGCAAAAAATAATGACTGAGATACGAGGTTTGCCAAGTGCAGGCGCGGTGACCAGCGATCGCAGTTTGCCACGCCAAGAGCTGACGGTAACACCTGATAGACTGGCAATGGCTGACAAAGGGGTGACGACGCAAGATATTGCGACCACGTTACGTGTGGCGACTGTTGGCGACTATGAACAGCGCTTGTCTAAGCTCAATCTTGATACCCGTCAGATTCCTATCGTGGTGCGTCTACCCGATGTTGCCAAGCAAAATGTCAGTCAGTTAGAAGGACTGTACGTGCCGAGTACCATGCCTGCTGGGCAAGGGGTGCGGGTGGGCGAAGTCGCAGCGTTAGACTTTGGTACAGGGCCTGCGCAGATCAGTAGGCTAGATCGGGAGCGTGCAATTAGCATCACAGTGCAACCAGCGGATGGTGAGCTAGGTGATCTGGTACAAGCGGTCAAATCCGTGCCAACGATGCAGCAATTACCGCCTGCGATTACCATCATTGATCAAGGTCAAGCCGAAAATATGGCCGATCTGTTTAGTGGTTTTATCATTGCGATGTCGGTGGGTGTGGTCTGTATCTTAGGTGTTCTAATCTTGCTGTTTGGCCGTTTATTACAGCCATTTACCATTTTGATGGCATTGCCGTTATCGATAGGCGGCGCGTTTGTGGGTTTGGTGATTACCAATAGCAGTCTGTCGATGCCGTCTATGATTGGCTTTATTATGCTCATGGGTATCGCAACCAAAAACTCAATCCTACTCGTTGATTACGCGCTGATTGCTCAGCGCCGAGGGCTGGCGCGTTTTGAGGCCATTATGGATGCCTGTCGTAAGCGTGCGCGGCCTATCATCATGACGACCATTGCGATGGGGGCAGGCATGTTGCCACTGGTCTTTGGCTGGGGTGATGCAGATCCTACCTTTAGGCGTCCTATGGCGGCCGCCGTATTGGGTGGTCTGGTCACCTCGACGCTACTCAGTCTGGTGGTCATTCCAGTTGTCTATACGTTGATGGACGATGTGTCAGGATGGTTTGCCAAATGGCTAGTGCCACATGGTAAACAGCGTGATATAAAGTAGTGAGCTGAATAACAGTATCAATAGGAAGAACGATGCAGGCGGAACACGATAAATGATCAATACACTCTCTATTAGGTCGTATACTCGTCAAACCCGCGGGCATTCTCATGACTTTCATCAGATTGTTTTGCCACTGCGAGGCGTGATAAATATTGAAGTGGCAAGCTATCGCGGTAAAGTGACGCCAAGTGAATGTGTCATCGTCAAAGCCAACGAAAGGCACTACTTTAATGCCGAAGAGAATGCCAAGTTTATCGTGGCTGACACCGAAAATTTACCATCGCATATTCTGCATTCAGAACACATTGTTTTTTCAATCAGCGCGCCATTATTGTCATTTTTGGCATTTTCGGAGAGCCAATTAAAGCATCAAATCAATCCTGAGATTGAAGCCTTGATGTTTGCTACCTTCTATAAACTTTTAGCAGAACAAAAGCTGTTTTTTCAATACGACCACAGAATCAGAGCGGTCGTGTCTTATATCACTCATAACCTCTCAAAAAATCTCACAATAGACGTGTTAGCCAATATTGCTTGCTTAAGTCCTACGCAGCTCAAGAAAAACTTCAAGGTGCAAACCGAGCAGACCTTGACCGAGTACATCACAAAACTCAGAATGCAAAAAGCGCAAGCGTTATTACTACATACAGATTCCCCCGTCTCTATCGTCGCTGAGTTGGTCGGTTATACCGATGTCAGTGCGTTTAGCCGCCGATTCTCACAGTATTTCGGGGTAGCACCCTCCACACTAAAACACGTCTAACCTGCCAACAAAACCG
The DNA here is from genome assembly GCF_052258485.2 of Psychrobacter sp. T6-5. NCBI lineage: Bacteria > Pseudomonadati > Pseudomonadota > Gammaproteobacteria > Moraxellales > Moraxellaceae > Psychrobacter > Psychrobacter sp. T6-5. The sequence goes on from NZ_JBQQEY020000001.1 coordinate 330,166, forward strand.
TCCTATCTGCAAAGTCTGTCATACCCAGCACTCTATAATAGTATGATTCACGATAACTTTTGAGATGACCGTTATGTTGCAGATTCAATCTGGTTTGAGCGCAGTATTATGTGTGGTGGTCGCCAGTATCCTTTGGGGAACGACGGGAACTGCTTCTGCTTTTATACCTGACGTGAGTCCGTTAGGTATCGGGGCGTTCGCAATGGGAGTAGGCGGTATTTTATTGGTATTAAATGCTAAAAAGCACCTAGTTAGCGATAAAGTAAAACTACTGTCTCAGCCGAAAGTGTTACTCATCGGCAGTCTCTGTGTTGCCATCTATCCTCTGGTTTTTTATTCCTCCATGCGGCTCGCGGGTGTTGCTATCGGTACCGTTATCTCCATTGCGAGCGCACCGTTTTTTACGGTCATGATGGAGCGTCTGATCAGCAATAAACATATTACTAGGCGCTGGCAGATAAGTTTTGCATTTGGAGTAATTGGCGTTATCTTGCTAACCTTAGGAAAAATGCACTATTTGGACGTAACTGTAGCGTCGAGCAATCAGGTATTGGGTGTGTTGCTCGGACTGATTGCTGGCTTGACCTACGCTACCTATTCATGGTCAGCGCGCCAAATGATAGAAAATGGGGTCAATGCCAAATCAGCTATGGCAAGCATGTTTGGTCTGTCAGCCATCTTACTGCTGCCGTCATTGCTATTTACCGGTGACAACTTATTTTTAGACATTAAACATATCAGTGTTGCGCTATATATGGCCATTGCTCCGATGTTTTTGGGTTACCTACTTTTTGGTCAAGCGTTAAAAGCGATTGAAGCGAGCCGAGCGACACTTATCACGTTACTGGAACCTATTGTAGCGACCATACTGGCTATCATCATCATTGGAGAAGCTTTTTCTCCTATCGGTTGGCTAGGAATGGGGCTGATGGTGATCTGTCTATTATTACAAGTCATCAAAATCCCAAAGCCAAAAGTATCTCCCGAAAGTCACAGATTACCTATCAGCTGAAAATGCAGGTTGCGGTGGATGAAGGTTAAATGTGAGGACTCAACCGCTATCAAATATGACACTTTGTATTAGCCTAGTCCTAATTTGTTAAATAGGGTGGTGTGCTCGAACAGCTCTTTGCTATAGTCGTTTTGGTTAATGTTATCAAAGAAATTTTTTATATCTTGTTATCGATATAAACCAGCCTCCATCCATACTAAAAACAAGGAATAATTATGATTAATGCATATGCAGCAAAAGAGAAAGGTGGCAAGTTTGAACCTTATGAGTACGATCCGGGCACTCTAGGCGATCACGAGGTAGAAATCGAAGTGCATAGCTGCGGTATCTGCCATAGTGATCTGTCAATGTGGCAAAACGAATGGGGTATGACCGAGTATCCGTTTGTGGGTGGTCATGAAGTTGCCGGTAAAGTCCTAGCAAAGGGTAAACATGTCAAACATCTGGAGCTAGGCGATAAAGTAGGACTTGGCTGGCATAAAGGGTATTGTAATGTTTGTGATCTGTGCATCGATGGCGACCACAATTTATGTCCTGAGCAAGAAGGAACTATCATCGGCAACCATGGCGGTTTTGCGGATAAAGTACGTGCAAAAGATACCAGTGTCATAAAAGTCCCTGAAGGCTTAGATTTTAATGCGGTAGGACCACTGCTGTGTGGCGGCGTCACGGTGTTTAACCCACTGATACAATACGATATCACACCAACCTCTAGAGTCGCTGTGATCGGTATCGGCGGCTTGGGTCATCTTGCGTTGCAGTTTGCCAATGCATGGGGCTGTGAAGTAACGGCATTTACTAGCGAGTCGAAATTGGAAGAAGCAAAAGAGATGGGCGCTCATCACTCATTGAACTCACGAAATGATAGCGAAATCGAAAAAGTAGCGGGTTCTTTTGATTTAATCATCTCAACCGTGAACGTCGATATGAATTGGGATCTTGTCGTCAAGACCTTGAAGCCAAAGGGCAAACTACACTTTGTTGGTATATTAGAAGCACCGCTAGAGATATCGGCCGCGCCCATGATTATGGCGCAAAAAAGCCTATCAGGCTCACCCGTTGGCTCACCGTCTACGCTGCGGAAAATGTTAGATTTTGCGGCTCGACATAATATCCAGCCAGTAACTGAAACCTATAAAATGTCTGAGATTAACGAAGCATTTGAGCGCTTGGAAAGCGGTAACGCTCGCTATAGAGTGGTCTTAGAAAGAGAGTAGCGTCTAAAGCTATTAATCTAAAGATAGAGCGTTTTAAGCATAGTAGCGACAGGTCATTTTATAGATGGCGTATCGCTACTATTTTTTTGTCTGATATAAATTTTTGAGGCTATTTTTCTTGTCCTATCTTAATTTTTCTATAAAGCTTGCGGCAGGTTATGGCGCTTCATTCATGGCTTCTTAGTTAACCTGCCAATATAGCGGTTCGCCGTAAACCTCAGCAAAATAATCAATCAAGGTTCTGACATTTAACGATATGTGACGCGTATTAGGATAGATAGCGGCGACATGTTGAGGTGTCGTTTTGATGGCGGCTTCATAATTAGGCAGCAACTTCACCAATTTACCGCTCTTAAGATGATCACCAATTAACCAATCAGGAAACAGCACAATTCCCATTCCTTTGAGCGCTGATACCAGTAACGACTCTGCATTGTTCGACATGAGCAAGGCAGGAGCAGCAAATGGTGTCCAATTTTCATCATTTTTCTTAAAAAACCAGCGGTTTGGCCCTGATGAGCCTTTATAAACCAAGCATTTATGATGAGCCAGGTCAGATGGCGTTTGTAGCTTATCGTGCTTGTTTATATATTCTGGAGCGGCCGCAAGGTGATAGGTTTGCTCACCAAAAATACGCGCATGAAAAGTCGAATCATTTAAGGTGCCAATGCGAAAAATAACGTCAGTTGCATAATGATGAGGATCAACAAAATCATCGGTGAGTGTCAAGTCTATCTGCAATTTGGGATAGCGATGACTCAGTGCTGGTATCCAAGGTGCGATGTGCCGTTGACCAAAAAACACAGGGGCGTTAATTCTTAATAAACCACCCGGCTCCAAAGTCCTGTCTTGCAACTCCTTCTGCGCCGCATTTATGCTTTCAGTCATCGCATGCGCGTAGCTCATAAACACGCGTCCCGCCTCAGTAGGAATGACAGCGCGTGTATTACGATAAAAAAGCTGCTGCCCTAGCGAATCCTCTAGCTGCTTAATAATCCGAGATACTTTTGAGGCAGACACCCCTTCTTTTCGTGCCACGACAGAGAAGCTCTGGGCATTAAAAACGCTAATAAAAAACAGTAAGGTTTTTATGCTGATGTTGTCGACGTTATTCATCTGTGCAACTTATGCAAAAGTCATTTCTACATTATAGCGTTTTTCGTGGGTATAGGCTGCGGTAAACTACGCGGCATTGCTCATTGAGGATCGTTTTATGCAGATTTTATTAATACTGGTGGTGGTTTTAGGCGGTATGGGGTTATCGGTCGAGGCTGGACTGCTTGGCCCCCTAGGCAGTCAGGTGGGTGAGCTCTGGGCGACGCTCAGTATTTTTGGTGTTGGGGCCGCCTTGACATTCTTTTTGATGCTGTTTTTTAGTCCGCGAGAGAGCCCCTCATTTTTCTCACAGCCGCCGTTGCTACTGATTGGTGGCATTTTAGGACCTGTTTATGTGGTGGTGTTAACGGTGGTCACACCCGTCATTGGGATTGCACTGACGATGATTGGCATACTTGCAGGTCAGGTCTTTCAGAGCTTGATCATTGACCACTATGGGCTGTTTGAAACCGAGGAGCGCAAAATAGATATTAGACGAGTGATTGCGTTGGGTTTCATCATTGCAGCGCTTGTTTTTATGGCAAAGGGGTAGATCACATGATGCTTATTTTGATGATTGTATTGGCGATAATTGGTGGTGCGACCTTGAGCGTGCAAGCGGCATTGAATGGTCGACTAGGTAGTAATGTTGGCGTGTTCAAAAGTGCCTTTTTGACGTTCTCTGTTGGTGCTGTGGTGACAGCGCTGCTTATTTTCTTCTTTGAGCCCAATCACGCGGTGACGTTGATGGATGTCCCTAAATGGCAACTGCTTGGTGCACTGTGCGGTGTGCCTTATATCGTCATTATGGTGGTTGCCGTACAGCGTATTGGCACGGCTGTGGCTACGGTTGCGGTGATTTTTGGTCAGCTGAGCATGAGCGTATTGATCGATAACTTTGGTTGGCTCGGTAATGAAGCGATAAGCCTGTCAGGCAGTCGAATTAGTGCGTTGGTTTGTCTAGCGGTCGCGCTGTACTTTATTTATTCGAGTAATAAGCCTAAGCCCAAAGAGGTCAGTTAAGTCTGTTCTCCTTTGAAAGTATAAAAATTTGAAAGCCCAAAACCCCTGCTATTCAATTCAGTGTAGTAGGGGTTATGTATTTTAATAACTAGGACAATACTTTATCACTCGTCTACAAAATTTAGCGGTATATTCCTATTGGTCTTAATCACTGACCAGTATCTTCATTTCTCACTACTTATTTCTCACTCTTTTAAGTGTTCAAATCCTCTTTATTTCAGTAGTCAGAACTACGACTATTCAGCTACATTGCCTTTTAAGCTGCCACTATCATGAACTTTATTCATCTTATATTAAAATAGTATCGTTTTTATTCATGTGAGGATTTGGGTATGATTCACCCATACCGACATTTTGTTCTATTTGATATTAAGGTAGTGAATCGCCATGACTAAAGAATTTAGCTGTTCCATTAAGAGCATTCGTTTTGATGAAAACTATCAGCCTGCTGACAGCACGCGTCTGACAACGAACTTTGCCAATCTGGCACGCGGCGAGCAGCGTGAGGATAATCTACGCAAAACATTGACGATGATTAATAATCGCTTCAACGCGCTGGCGCATTGGGACAATCCGAATGCCGACCGTTATTCTGTCGAAGTCGACATCATCTCTGTAGACATGGATATTGCGGGCAATGGCGATGCTTTCCCTGTTATCGAAACGCTAAAAACAACGATCATCGATCACAAAGAAAACAAGCGCATCGATGGCATGATTGGCAATAGCTTCTCATCTTACGTGCGTGATTATGATTTTAGTGTTGTACTTCCTGAGCACCGCGACCAGCAGTCAGACTCGCTCACGCCCGCGAATTTTGGCGAGCTACATGGCAAACTGTTTCAATACTTACTGAATTCAGAAGCCTATAAAGCCAATTTTGATAAAAAACCAGTCATCTGCTTGAGCGTCTCAACCAGCAAGACCTATTATCGTACTACCAATCAGCATCCGGTATTGGGCGTTGAGTATCAGCAAGACGAGTACTCGTTAACCGACGACTATTTTCATAAAATGGGCTTAACCGTGCGCTACTTTAAGCCTGAGGGTAGCGCCGCGCCATTAGCGTTTTATTTTGCGGGTGATTTGACCAGCGACTATACCGATCTTGAGCTCATCAGTGCAATCAGCACCATGGAGACCTTTCAAAAGATCTACCGCCCTGAGATTTACAACGCCAATTCAAGCGCGGGTCAAGTGTATCAGCCCAGCCTGAACTACCAAGACTATTCATTGACGCAAGTGGTCTATGATCGCGTCGAGCGTAGCCAAATGGCGGTCAAGCAAGGTAAATTTACCGAAACGCATTTTATCAAGCCTTACCAAGATATTCTTGAAACATGGGCGGCCAATTACGCTATAAACAAGAACGTCGCTTAAAAAATCTAAATATAAAAGCGCACGCTATAACACCTAAAATAGAGAACACCTGAAATAGAGAAGACAATACGACATGACTTTATTATTACCAACATCGACCGCTGGCAGCTTACCAAAACCCTCTTGGTTGGCAGAACCTGAGAAAATTTGGTCGCCTTGGCAACTTGACGGTGAAGAATTGCTTCAGGCAAAACAGGATGCGCTGCTGGTGTCATTGCAAGAGCAAGTGCGAGCAGGCGTCGATATCGTCAGTGACGGCGAGCAAACCCGTCAGCACTTTGTCACTACCTTTATTGAGCACTTAGACGGCGTGGATTTTGAGCAGCGCGAAACCGTGCGTATCCGCAATCGCTATGATGCCAGCGTACCGACAGTTGTGGGTGCCGTAAGCCGCCAAAAGCCTGTGTTCGTCGAAGATGCCAAGTTTTTACGTCAGCATACTGACAAGCCGATCAAGTGGGCACTGCCTGGGCCGATGACCATGATTGACACTTTGTATGACGATCATTACAAAAGCCGCGAAAAGCTGGCGTGGGAATTTGCCACTATCCTCAATCAGGAAGCCAAAGAATTAGAAGCGGCGGGCGTGGATATCATTCAGTTCGATGAACCTGCATTCAATGTATTCTTCGATGATGTCAACGACTGGGGTATCGCTACCTTAGAGCGCGCTATCGAAGGCTTAAAATGCGAAACGGCGGTACATATTTGCTATGGCTACGGCATCAAAGCCAACAACGATTGGAAAAAAACACTGGGTTCAGAATGGCGTCAGTACGAAAAAGCCTTTCCTAAACTGCAGCAGTCAAAAATCGATATCGTTTCTTTAGAATGTCAAAACTCGCGCGTACCGATGGATTTGATTGAACTGATTCGTGGTAAAAAAGTGATGGTCGGTGCGATTGATGTGGCGACCAATGATATCGAGACGCCTGAAGCAGTTGCTGATACGTTGCGTAAAGCATTGCAGTTTGTCGATGCTGATAAGCTCTATCCATCGACTAACTGTGGCATGGCACCGTTGTCGCGCCAAGTGGCAAAAGGTAAGTTGCAAGCGCTGAGCGCAGGCGCAGACATCATTCGTCAAGAGCTGGCAGGTTAAGCGGACGATCAGTAATAATCCAAATTTGGGATGTGAGTGATGAGTGAAGCAAGCAGTTTTAGAGACGCCATGTCATTACTGACGACGGCAGTCAACGTGGTCACGACCGCAGGCGATGCGGGCATACACGGGTTCACTGCTTCGGCGGTGTGCAGTGTCAGCGACAATCCGCCGACCTTGCTGGTCTGTATGAATCAAGCCTCGCGCTCGCACACCCCTTTTGTGGACAATAAAGTCCTGACCGTCAATGTGCTTGGCGCGCAGCATGAGCAACTATCCAATGTCTTTGCCTCAAAGCTTGAGTCAGATGAGCGCTTTACCCATGGCACATGGCATACCTTAGCAACGGGCGCGCCTGTGCTAGACGATGCACTCGTCAGCTTCGATTGTGAGATTGAACAAGTGCAAGCCGTGGGTACGCATAGTGTATTTATGTGCCGCGTCGTCGCTATCAAGCATTCTGAGCGAGCGGGCGAGCCAGATGAGAGTTTGGTCTATTTTAATCGTCGCTATCATTCGGTTGGTCAAGTGTGTCAAATTGACATGGCTTAACCTCATCCTTCCATCATCCGACCAAAAGTAACGATTCTGTGGAACTTATCATTTTTTTAATCATTGGGGCGGTAGCAGGGTTTGCAGCGGGCCTATTTGGGGTGGGCGGTGGCACCATCATCGTACCGCTATTATTCATTGTCTTTACCCAGATGGATTATAGTCCTGATACGGTCATGCATTTGGCGCTCGGCACCTCGCTTGCCACCATCATCGTCACCTCTATCAGCTCGCTCATGGCGCACAATAAAAAAGGCGCTGTGATGTGGCCTGTTTTTAAAAATATCACACCGGGCATGGCGATTGGCTGCTTTTTTGGAGCGGGGATAGCAGGCGCGATCTCGGGCGATCATCTACAAATAATCGTGGGTACCTTTTTGCTATGGGTCGCCTTTAACATGTTTACTGGCGGCAAAAAGCCGCTAGGTTCTGATGTCAGTACTGGCGATACTGTATTACCATCAACATCTAAGCAGCTAGCAGCAGGGGCAAGTATTGGCGTGGCTTCTGCCATTTTTGGCATCGGCGGCGGCAGTTTAACGGTGCCATATCTCACCCGCTATAATGTAGTGATGCAAAAGGCAGTGGGCACGTCCGCGGCTTGTGGTCTGCCGATTGCAATTGCTGGCGCGCTTGGCTTTATGGTGTTTGGGATGAAAGAACACGTCAATATCCCCAACGCGATTGGCTTTGTGCATATTTATGCATTTTTGGGTATTAGCATCATGAGCTTTTTTACCGCAAAAGTGGGCGCAAAGGTCGCGCACCAATTATCACCAACATTATTAAAAAAATGCTTTGCGGTGCTACTCATGATTGTGAGCTGCTTTTTCTTGTATAAAGGGTTATTTTGAAGACTTGGATTGGTGTATTAAAAGATACCGCGCATATAGCAGATCAGTAACCTGCTTCATTTAGTATTCGGTACCTATCGCACCCATTTTGATCACCATTATCACAAGCTTTACCAAACCACTCTTTTGCTTGAAACTTATCCTGACGAATGCCTTTACCTTCTTGGTAAAGCAAACCAAGTTGATATTGGGCAGTGACATAACCTTGCTCAGCAGCCCTTTGATACCAACTTACCGCTGTAGGGAGATCTTGACGAACATGTTTGCCCTCTTGGTAAAGTAAACCAAGACGATACTGGGAAATGGCATGACCCTGTTCAGCGGCCCTTTGATACCAACTTATAGCCGTCGCTAGATCTTGATGAACCTGTTGACCTTCTTGGTAAAGTAAACCAAGATGATATTGGGCAGTGACATAATTTTCCTCAGCGGCTTTTTGATACCAACTAACAGCCGTCGTCAAATTTTGACGAACACCTTTGCCTTCTTGGTAAAGCAAACCTAGATGATATTGGGCGGTGACATAACCTTGCTCAGCGGCCTTTTGATACCAACTTACAGATGCAGATAAATCTTGATGAACGCCTTTGCCCTCTTGATAAAGTAAACCAAGGTGATACTGGGAAATGGCATGACCCTGTTCAGCGGCCCTTTGATACCAACTTATAGCCGTCGCTAGATCTTGATGAACCCCTTTGCCCTCTTGGTAAAATGAACCAAGATGATACTGTGAAATGGCATGACCCTGTTCAGCGGCCTTTTGATACCAATTTATAGCCGTCGCCAAATCCTGACGAACACCTTTGCCCTCTCTATAAAATGTACCAAGTTGATACTGGGATGTGACATGGCCTTGCTCAGCTGCTTTTTGATGCGCTTTGGCAGCTACAGTTAAGCTTTCACCAAGATAAGACCTTTTTTTTCTATTGTAAAAGAAGGGCTTCTTTAGGTATTTAAAAACCATTGTTTATTCTTAAAAGAAATATTATTGACATTAGAAAGAAAAAGACTAAACGAGGCAATCACTTTTAGTAGATTGATATGTTATTTAGCCAAAACCAAGTGACTATTTTAGTTTAGGGTTTGATGCTACTTTCTCAAAAATAGCAACATATACTAACAAGTATCAAACGTAAAGTATATCTATTGAATAGTTAATTAAGAGAGCAGAAGCATTGAAATTATTGAGCAAATCAGAGTTACACAACGCTTAGAACGGAATGACCTTTTAAAAAGTATGGTAACTTTGCCAATATCTCATCTTATTAATGTCGGTAGATCAAAGTTGGAGTCGCAAGTTCTAGCTAGCCAAATACTTATTACTAGAATAAGAAATTCGTACTGTAAGAACTGATTTATCTACTTCAAGCTTTTGTTTAACCTTTTTAGCCATCTATAAGGGCCTTCAAAAAGTAAATAGTTCTGAGAAATGATTTAATCTGACCAAATCAAAATACTAGAATTCACAAATTCCTGTCTGAGTATTAGATTTTCAGACATGTTATCGATGTTTTTATTTCTTTAAAACGATAGCGCCAAGTAAAATTTATGCTACTTAATTTTTAGCAATCTCTACCCAAGAAAACTCCTCTAAGATGCGCATCCATTGCTCGTCCAATCCTGCTTTTAGCAATAATGGCTCACCAGTGACGGGGTGGCTGATCGCCAACGTCTGAGCATGTAAGAGCATGCGCGTACAGTCATAATGAGTGCGAAAAAATCGCGTATGCCGTATATCACCGTGGCTGGTATCACCGATGATATGATGGAATACATGTCTCATATGCCGCCGCAGTTGATGCTTGCGTCCCGTCTCAGGTATCAAGCGCACAAGGCTATAGCGGCTGGTGACGTGCTTTTTGGAAACCGCAAATGGCAGCTCAATTTGTGCCAAACTTTGCCAGTGAGTTACTGCCTCTTGAGCGGGTTTGTCTAAGTTGGCAAACTTATCGGCGATGGCGTCGGGCTTAAAGCTAAGCGCATAATCAACCGTCCCTTGTTCTGGCATAAAACCGCGTACCACGGCCAAATACTGCTTGGTAACCCTGCGTTCAGTAAATGCCTCGGTCAAGGTGCGAGCCACGCCTGAGCTTTTGGCGAACAACAACACGCCTGATGTCGGCTTATCTAACCGATGCACAGGAAACACATGGCAACCGACCGCATCACGAGTGAGCTGCATGGCAAAGCGTGTCTCGCCTTTATCCAGCCAGCTACGATGCACCAACAGCCCCGCTTCTTTATTAATCGCCACCAGATGTTCATCTTCATAGATGATGTCTATGTCGTTTGCAACACTGCTTTGGATTTCCATACTCTTATTACTCATATTGACGATATGGTAATGATATCAGCTATTGATGTTTTTCTGTTTGACTATGCAAAAACCTAGTGCAGCGCCCTTTTTTCATTATCGAATAGCTGCGTTCAAAATAATACGCCATTTCAAGAAACACCTCTTTAGATTTCGCGCCTTAGGTATTATGATTGATAGTGTTCATGACAAATGTTGGCACTAAGTTTGCATCGATAAACTTGCAAACTAAAATTCATTAATTGCTAAAGGTGTCTTATGACTAAAGTTCTCATTGAAGTTGATCTTACCCAATCCCCTTATGATAATGAAAACATACATAACCGCTGGCATCCTGATATACCGATGGCAGCGACCGTCAAACCAGGAGAAGATTTCATTTTGGAGTGCTTTGATTGGACTGGCGGACAGATATTAAATAATGATAGCGCGGAGGATGTGAGGGATGTGGACCTAACACAGGTTCATTTTTTGTCCGGACCTATTGGTGTAGAAGGGGCTGCACCAGGAGATTTACTAGAAGTTGATATCCTCGATATTGGTACTTTGGCAGGGAGTCAGTGGGGGTTTAATGGGTTTTTCTCTAAGCAAAATGGCGGCGGATTTTTGACGGAGCATTTTCCTGAAGCACAAAAATCTATTTGGGATTTTAATGGTATTTATACCAAGTCGCGCCATATCCCTGGCGTGGAGTTTGCTGGCATCATTCATCCGGGGCTAATTGGCACATTGCCTTCCAAAAAAATGCTGGATGAATGGAATAGACGCGAAAAAGAGTTGTACGATACCGAACCTGATCGCGTCCCAGCACTGTGTAATTTGCCATTTGCAAAAACGGCGCACATGGGCAGAATGACGGGTGATGACAAAGAAACAGCAGCGGCAGAAGGAGCGCGCACCGTACCGCCGCGTGAGCATGGTGGCAATTGCGATATCAAAGATTTAACGAAAGGCGCGAAGGTGTATTTCCCCGTATATGTGGAAGGAGCAGGACTGTCTGTCGGTGATTTGCACTTTAGTCAAGGCGATGGTGAGATTACCTTTTGCGGGGCGATTGAGATGGCGGGCTGGATTCATTTGCGTGTCAAGCTTATCAAAGATGGCATGGAAAAATACGCAATCAAAAACCCAATTTTTAAACCCAGCCCGTTGACCCCAAATTATAAAGACTATTTGATCTTTGAAGGTATTTCGGTCGATGAAAGTGGCAAACAGCATTATCTAGACGTTAATGTCGCCTATCGGCAAGCCGTTCTCAATGCAATTGAGTACATGAAAAAATTTGGTTATAGCGGCGCACAGGCTTATTCACTGTTAGGCTGCGCGCCTATACAGGCACATATTAGTGGTGTGGTAGATGTGCCCAATGCTTGTGCAACATTATGGCTACCGACAGAGATATTTGATTTTGATATCAATCCAGGCGGAGAAATGCCCAAGCGTCAGCCAAAAGACGAAGCAGATTTACCATTGGCCAAAAATCCGCCTCAACTTAAACCTTTTGAAAAATAGAGTCCACCCGATAATACGACATATGGAGATTTTGTGATGCCCATATACGACTATAAATGTCAAAAACATGGTTTATTTCATGAATTGGTAGAGATGAGCGACTCTGGAGAAAACAGACCTTGCCCTGAATGCCAGATACCGTGCCCGCAGGTCATCGTTGTTGCACCCAGCCTTTTAAATATGGATAGCCATAAAAGGCAGGCGTGTGCATGCAACGAGCGTGCGCAACATGCACCACTAAAAAGCAGTCAAATAGAACATGCGCCATCAAGGAGCAATAAATTGCTCCTTCCTGATGCATCAATGAGTAAAAGCAGTCGAACCTTAATCAATAACGACGGCACAAAAACTTTTATTGGTCAAAGGCCATGGATGATCAGTCACTAGGATTTTACTAGGGTTTCTTGAGCCGTGCTGATCATAAATAATCTATTTTTGTTCGGCATTACTCAAGCCGCTTTGCCTATTTCTAAGACCATAAAAAACCCCTGCTAATAGTAACAATAGCAGGGGTCAGATTTAATACTGTGTTTTATTACTCGCTATTACTCGCTCACATCACATGTCAGCGAGTAATAAAGTACCATACTGGAATTGTCGTAAAACATTGATTTTATTGAATCTCATTTTCTGCAAAAGTAAATAAACTATCATACTCAAATCTAAAACTTTATTACATCTGTTCCTCTAGAAGTAATAAAGTATCATACTGATAAAATTTTTTAATACTGAATGCTATCGGTTAGTAATAGTAGTCTGTGGGTAAGAATTTATAGTCTTTCCCACACGAGCTACATCACCAGTTTGAATAAACGGATACTAGTGATTATAAAAAGCAGGATCATTGTATGCCTATGACCAAATTCACTATGATAAATTTTAGAAGCATGCCTGTAGCTTTTTACAGACCAATGTTAAGTATGATTTTGTTAACATTTTGCGAGCCAAATCACAATTTTTTAGATGTTAATGACTCCTTGATCAAGAGGTCATTAATCTTATCATAATGAATGTAATCACTTAATTTTTTAATATTGGAAACATTAAAAATTTTGCCAATACTATACATAGCGTTGGCAAGCTTTTCCTAGTTTAGTATTTTACTTAGGTGATGTTATCAACACTGGAGTTTGTTTTACACAAAGAATGTGATACCTGCCATTCTCGACTTCCACGCCATGAATATCGTGTTCAAAGCTTGGGAACTTACTATCAAATGCTTCTAGCGCCTTTAAATAAGATAAGATAGGATCATCTGAACCACCCGTATTCTCGCCTGGCATAAGTATTGGAATGCCTGGTGGATAAGGTACAACACCTGTCGCCACAGTACGATTTGCTATATTATCCAATGCTAAGGACTCTATCTCATTATTCACCAAGTTTTCGTAAGCTTCCGTAGGTGATAAGTCGGGTGTAGGTAAAAAGGAAAAGCCCGCCGCCATATTGGCAGTAGTTTTTAGGTCACGCATAGTTGTAAACATATCGTTACATAAGTCTTTTAGGCCCATATTTTGATAGCGTTGAGGGTAGGCTTCGACCAATTCTGGTAATACTTGTTCTAGCCGTATATTTTTATCATAGTCTCGTTTAAAATTACCCAATTCGCTTATCAAGGTACCCCATTTACCTTTGGTAATACCCAGAGAAAACAAAAATAAAATGGTGAAATCGGTGGTTTTTTCCACTTGAATACCATTGTGAGATAAATAGCGGGTAACAATGGTTGCAGGAATGGCGGGCATATCGGCATCGACATAAGTGCCATCAGCAGACATACCTGGCATTAACACGGAGACCTTAATAGGGTCAAGCATCGCCCAATTGGCAGGAATATTACCAAACCCATGCCAAGTTGCGTTGGCTTGTAGCACCCAGTGCCGACTCGATAAGGTCAACTCACTGGCATTGATGGTGTGCAGATTATCTGGTTGCCAGCCATTAAAAAACCAATCATTTTTTAGCTTCGCATCAGCATAAAATTCGGCAAGCATTTGTCGAAATGCGACTGCCTCAACTATGCTTTCTGACATAAGTGTTTTACCGCTATTGCCATCCATCATAGCAGCTGCAACATCATTAGAAGCGATAATTGCATAATTGGGACTGGTCGATGCATGCATCATAAAAGATTCATTAAATCTGGCATGACTTACTGGCTTACGCCCATCACGTACATGAATGTAAGAGGCCTGTGATAGAGCAGCGAGGAGCTTGTGTGTCGATTGCGTAGCAAATACTGTCGGGGCATTTTGATCACGTGGCTCATCGTGCATGGCGAATCTACCCCGGTACATAGGATGAAATTTAGCATATCCGTACCAAGCCTCATCAAAATGCAAATGGTCACAGCTACTACCGAGTAGTTTCTCTAGCTCGCTCACGTTATAACAAATACCATCGTAAGTAGAGTTCGTAATAATTACGTGTTTCGGCTGTTTATCCACAACTGTTTGTGCTAGTGGGTTATCTAGAATGCTTTGGCGAACGGCTTCTGGCGTCAATTTTTCTGGCAAAATAGGTCCAATTATGCCTAAGCCATTGCGACTCGGTACTAAATAGCTAGGAATAGCCCCGCTAAGGGTAATCGCATGTTCTGCTGACTTATGGCAATTTCTATCAATTAATGCAATCTGGCCACGTGTCACACTTGCCATCATAATAACCCGATTGGACATTGAAGAACCGTTGGTCACATGATAGGTGCGATCAGAACCAAACACCTGTGCAGCGTATTTTTCGCTCTTCCCAATCGGACCGCTATGGTCGAGTAGTGAACCAAGTTCTCCTACAGAAATAGACAAATCTGACCGTAGCATATTTTTGCCAAAATAATCGCTAAAAAATCTGCCAACAGGATGCTTCATAAAGGCAACTCCACCATTATGCCCTGGTGTATGCCAAGAGTATTCATGTTTTTGCCCAAATTTTACCAAAGCATTGAACATGGGTGGCAGTAACCTGTCGCTATAACGATTTATCGCCGCCTCGATACGTCCGCTAATAAATTCTGGTGAATCTTCTAATAACCAAATATAATCGTCAAATTCAGAAATTAAATATGGGTCAATATTTCCCGCAGTACTGCGATTGGAACAAAGAAAAATTGGTAGATCATTGCGATGATGGCGAACCAAAGTCACCAAATCAGCTGCAGGGTTTTCTTTATCATCTTTGCCCGGTAAATCCCAATCTATCAGGACAAGTGTAATAGCACTATCAGCAAGCATAATGCTTTTACCATCATCAGCGTTATCTGCTACCATGACCTCGATATTACGTGTCTGTAGTTCGTCAACTAAGGCATATGCCATACGACCTGCAACGCTCCTTTCCTGAAATTGTGCATGGATAAATAGCACTTTCTTAATAATATTTTCAATCACATATGGTTTCATTGTATCGTTCCTTTTATGAATTTATCGTGTAGTGGTTGGCTTGGTAGCGACTGAATTGTCGTTATCCATGTCATCGATAACTGGCAATTTTAAGTCAAATTTGGTTGATACCACTTTGCCGTACAACACCCATCCTGCAAATGTTGCGATACCACCCCATAACATGGCATCTGGACCTGCACTGTATAACGCATAAAAGCTATAGATAGTGCCAATGAAAGCAATGATTGCAGTAAATATCACCTTTTTGTGTGGCACATTGGCAGACTTTAACAGTACTAAAATAGCGGACATTGACATAATATAAGGCACTAAATTAGTAACAACAGCTAGATTCACCAAGGTATCAAACTGTTTGCTTAAATCAGGACTGATAGTCATTAGTGATATTAATGTTTGCACCGCAGCTAGCACCAGCATACCTACTACAGGAGCATTGTGTTTGTTTAAACGACCAAATAACGGCAGAAAATACCCTTCATCTGCCCCTGATTTATAAACACTGGCTGAGGTAAACTGCCAAGCCAACAATGATCCCAAACAAGCAATAACTGCCAGGGCATTGACGATTACACCTGCACTACCGCCAAGCATTTGACTAAATGCCAAGCCAAATGGAGCATTCGATTCAGCCAATTGAGCATTTGGTACGATACCTGCTATAACATTGGTAGAAACAATATAGATCACCGCCGTTAATAGCGTACCCCCCAATACTGCAATAGGTATATTTTTTTCAGGATTTTCGACTGCATCCGCATTGGCACTGGCAGATTCTAATCCTAAAAATGCCCATAAAGTGATTGAAATCGAGGCAGGTAACGCTTGACTTATCGACAAATTATGCGGATTCCATGCATCGGCATATATGCTAGATTTAAACCAAAACCAGCCGATAAACGAGATACCTACTACGGGTAAAATAACGCCCCATATAGTGATAGCACCAAGACGTCCCGTGACTGCTGGACCAAAAAAATTGGGGATGGTTGTCAGCCATACAAAACCAATCGTCCACATAGCAACCTGCACAGGCGCTAATGTCCACCCCATCAAGGTGCTAAAATAGCCAACTGCTGTAACGGCGATAGCGACATTAGCAATGACAAGTGATAGTGCATATGTATAATTGGTCATAAAACTGCCCGACTTGCCAAAAGAATATTCGGCATACGCTCCCATACCCCCAACATGGTTTTTAGTATAACGACCACATTGGGCAAAAGCGTAGGCAAGAGCCATAGAACCAACTGCCGTGACGATCCAAGAAAATATTGAAATTGTGCCCACTTGTGCCAATTTAGTAGGCAACAGGATAATACCTGAGCCCATCATATTAACCATGGTTAGCATCGTAAGCTGAAAAAGACTCATTTTACGTTTAGTTTTGCTCATAATGATTCCTAACAAGAGTAAATATAAGTGAGATTAAAATTATCTACCATGTTAATTAAAGGCGGGTGCTAACAGTCACGAAGTGCGCCCGACTATTCAATAGACAAAACTTTTGTTCTTATTTTGATGTAGCAAAAACTATGCTACATCAACTACATAACCGTAGGCACGACGACTACCATCAGGTTGTTTATCTAAATAGACTCCTTGAATTTCAGGCTCGAATCCTGGCAAGCAGTTAATACCTTCTTCCAGCGCTAAAAAGTATTTTTGTACTGCACCGCCCCATACTTCACCAGGTACGCAACACAACACACCTGGCGGATAAGGCAAAGCCCCTTCAGCAGCTATCTCGCCCTCTATTTCACTAAGGCGCACCAGTTTTACCTCGTTACGAATGAAGGCTTGCTGCGCATCGTAGGCACTCATTACTGCAGTTGGCCAACCATCCGCACGGAACATTATTCGTTGTAAATCTTTCATGTTATTTCGTACATAAAAGTCATGCATTTCTTGACACAGGCGTCGGATGGTATAACCTTCGTAGTAATTGATGTAGCGTTTATACAAGTCTGGTAATACGTCTTTCATTAAGCTATCTTCACTAATATGCTGCTCAAACCGTGCAATTAGTGCTATTAATTGCTGTAATTTTGCCAAGTTCTCTGATGGCGTCAATAAAAACAAAATAGAGTTTAAGTCGCATTTTTCAGGTACCAGTCCATTGTCTCGCAGATAATTGGCTAAAATTGTCGCAGGGACACCAAATTTCTCATATTCTCCACTTTCGACATTAATACCAGGTGTGGTGAGCATGAATTTACAAGGATCTACAAAATATTGGTTTTCTGCATAGCCTGGAAAAGCATGCCAACGTTCATTAGGACTAAGGCGGAAAAAGCGAATATCATTTGCCATTATCTCCGTTGGATAGTCTTCCCAAGGTTTACCATCAATCGTATCTGGCACAAAAGGTTTAACCATTTGGCAGGTTTTTAGCAATAATTTACGCGCTTCAATTCCAACTTTTACACAGTCTGCCCACATTTTGCGTCCTGCCACGCCTTCATGCATTTTGGCATTGACATCAATTGAGGCGAATAATGGATAAAACGGGCTGGTTGAGGCATGCATCATATAAGCATTGTTAAAACGTTTATGGTTACAGTAGCGCCCTTGGCCCTTAATATGACTGTCTTTTTTATGGATTTGCGAGGCTTGGGAAAAGCCCGCTTGTTGCTTATGTACTGATTGAGTGACAATAATGCCAGGGTCACCTTCTTTAAGTTCAAGTAAAAGTGGTGAACACTCTTGCATCATGGGAATAAACTGTTCATAACCAACCCATGCTGAGTCAAATAAAATATAGTCACATAAGTGTCCAATACGGTCTACAACCTGACGGGCGTTATAAATCGTCCCGTCATAGGTACCTAACTGTATTACTGCCAATCGAAAAGGGCGTTCAGCGTTGGCTTTTTCAGGGGCAATTTTTGCAATTTGATCGCGAATATACTTTTCTTCAAAGCAATCAGCATCGATACCACCTATAAAGCCATAAGGATTACGGGCAGTCTGTAGATATATGGGGCGCGCCCCCGCTAACATTAGTGCTCCCAAATGAATAGATTTATGATTGTTACGATCAAATAACATCAAATCATCTTTTGCCAATAAAGCACTAGTGACGACTTTATTAGCAGTTGAGGTACCGTTTAGCACAAAATAGGTTGTATCAGCATTGAATACTTTTGCAGCGTGGCGTTCTGCATCCCGTGACGGCCCTTCGTGAATTAGTAAGTCGCCTAACTTGACATCGGCATTACATAAATCAGCACGAAATAAGTTTTCACCAAAAAAATTAAAAAACTCTCGTCCTGCTGGATGTTTACTAAAAAATTGGCCGCCTTGGTGTCCAGGGCAATCAAACGCCACATAGCCACGATTAACATATTGCTTTAATGCACTAAAAAAAGGCGGTGCTAGTTTGTCATCGTAGCTTTCTGCAGCCGCTTCTACCTGCTTGCCATAAAAATGGCGACTACCCAAACCCATCTGGATAACCCCAGTAAATTCTAAAACCAAGTCTTCAGGTATTGGCTTATTAGGCTCTAAAGCAATAAATAACGGAATATCAAAACCAGTACTTTTGATCAACTCTACTACCTTATGTGCATCTTCAGCACTGGTAACTGCGGCTGCAATATCAGTAAGGTCAGTATGATGAATATTGATCATTTCATAATCAGTGATAAAACTATCTATGACTGAATCACAAGTCGCAATTTTAAGCTTTTTCATAGTCGTTATACTCTTTTTAGTGAATTAAACGTTGAGTTGATAGTTTCATATAAAAACTTACCTGATTAATAATTACTAACTTAGAAAAGCTTTACTACTCAACTACCGTAGAAACAAACTTGGGATATTTTAGTCACGCAGTCCGACAATAATAATCAAACCACAATTGGCTTGGTGTCTTATAGCTCGAACGTTTTTAAATTTTAGTTTCACTGCGAGCACAGATCTTGTTTTGAGTTGATACAAAGCAATCGCCAAGCTACACCAAGGAACCCTCAAACTTATGTAGTTTAATGATTTGATAATAATGATTGCTACAGTACCGACTTCGTCTGTCAGAATGCACAATCAGCCCTTAGCTGGATCGCTTATTCTTGATTGCTTTTATCCATACTAACATAATGGTTATAAGGAAGAGGGATATAATTAGGGATTCGGGATTGTATCCGTGAATAACAAGAATAATTTAGACTGTATGGTATACAGTCAATCCAAAATAAAAGAGATATAACCCATATTTTGAAATAGTCTAGGTAGATTATTTTCCATCCAACCTTGGCGTAGAAACAAATCTTGTGCCCACTTCTTTTCAACGCGATTAAAATCAGGGCTATAGGGTGGCAGCCATAGAATGTGAGGACCGTGTCTGTCAAGTAACTTTCGAATACGCTTGTTTATTTATATGGACGGAGCAGGATTTTTCCTGAGTTATAAGGGTTACAGGAAATATTATCTAAAAAGGGCATTGTCCGTAACCTTATTCCTGATGGTCTTTATGGGGATCGTTTATTTAGACTATAGTTCGAATGTTATCTAACATCTCTTGAGTATTTAGCTTGTAATGCGAATTGGCTATAGTTTTTATTGGAGCTGAATACATAGAAGTCTGATGTCATTATGTGTATATAGTCTCTAACGCTCAGATGCTTAACTTGCTTGTCTTCTGCAACTATGAGGGTGATGTCGTAATTAAGAGGGAATTGTTCTCTAATATCAAGAATTGTGGGGCTCCATTCGAGAAACAAAAATGTAGCTAATTCTAAATCTGAGAGTAGATGATGGGTTAGTTTTGTTTTATGACCAAAAACTCTATGAGAGCGATCTGAAGAAGAGATGTCAGAGATTTTCATCCAAGGCTTATAATCGGCGAGCTCACCTTGATCTCTGCCTTCTTTAAGCCATTTTCCTTGTTTTTTTGAGAGCATAAAAAACCCCTGCTAATAGTGAGTTAACAATAGCAGGGGTCAGACTTAATACTGTGTTTTATTACTCGCTAATATTTACTGTCAGCGAGTAATCACTGTTATTCTACCGTCACAGACTTGGCAAGGTTACGTGGCTGATCAACATCCGTACCGCGCATTACGGCCACGTGGTAAGAGAGTAGCTGTACGGGTACGCTGTAGACGATAGGGGCAAGTGTCTCGCAAACTGCTTTAACATATACCACATGTAGGCGGTCTTCAGCAACAATTTGGCTATCTTCACTAGCAAAGACGAACAGCTCGCCATGACGGGCGTGTACCTCTTGCATGTTGGCTTTGAGCTTATCGAGCATACTGTCTTTGGGTGCCAATACGACGATTGGCATGTCCTTGTCAACAAGCGCTAGCGGGCCATGCTTAAGCTCACCTGCGGCGTAGCCTTCAGCGTGGATATAAGAGATTTCTTTGAGCTTCAATGCGCCTTCTAGAGCGATAGGGAACTGTAGACCGCGCCCTAAAAATAAGCAGCTTTTCTTATCTTCGAAGTGCTCTGCCATTGCCTTGATCGGAGCATCAAGGTGCAAACTGGCATAGAGTTGACCAGGCAGCTTTTGTAGCTCACCAAGTAAGGTGCTTAGGTTTGCGCTGTCGATGCGCTGCTGTACTGCGCCTGTTTTTAAGATCAATAACATGAGTGCGACCAGCTGGGTGGTAAAGGCTTTGGTCGATGCCACACCAATCTCAGGACCTGCAAGGGTCGGCAAGAATATGTCTGTCTCGCGAACCAATGATGAGGTAGGCACGTTACATAGTGCTAGACTAACCAGTCCTGCTGGGTTTTGCTTTTTGATGTCACGCAGGGCTGACAAGGTATCGGCTGTTTCACCAGATTGAGAGATACAAATTACCAGCGAGTTGTCGAGTACCACAGGATTGCGATAGCGGAATTCACTGGCAACCTCAACAGAGCATGATAGGCGCATCAAGCTCTCAAACCAATATTTAGCAACCATTCCCGCATGATAACTAGTGCCACAGGCAATGATCTGTATGTGCTGGACGCCTGATAACTGCGCTTCATTGCGTGCTAAAAAGTCATCACGTAGGGTTGACGCTTGGCGATTATCAATCGCCATTTCAAGCGTACGAGCGACTGCATCTGGCTGCTCATAGATTTCCTTGAGCATATAGTGCTTAAACTCGCCTTTGTCGGCATTGTGCTGCTTGGCATCGATTTCATGCACTTCGCGGCTGACTTCCTCGCCATCGACATAGACTTTAATACTGTCACGGGTCAATTTGGCAATATCGCCTTCTTCTAGGTACATAAAGCGGTTGGTGACCGGCAAGAGTGCCAGCTGATCTGAGGCGATAAAGTTTTCACCAATACCAACACCAATCACCAGTGGCGAGCCTAAACGTACCGTGACCAGCTCATCTGGTGTATCCACGTGAATGATGCCAAGGGCGAACGCGCCATGCAGCTTAGGGATTACGGCGCGTACCGCTTCTAGCAAATCATTGGTTTGCTCATAGATGTCATGAATCAGATGCGCTACCACTTCGGTGTCGGTCTGTGAGGTAAACTCGTAGCCTTTGGCTATTAACACTTCTTTTAACTCAGCGTAGTTTTCGACGATGCCATTATGGACGACGGCAATCTTACCAGATACGTGCGGATGTGCATTGCGCTGTGCAGGCTCACCATGAGTGGCCCAGCGGGTATGAGCGATACCGATATGCCCATCAAAAAATTCTGGATTGATAGAGACAGCATCGACCAAGGCTTGAACCTTGCCCACTTGGCGCTCACGATGTAATTCACCATCACGAATGACAGTTAAACCAGCCGAATCGTAGCCCCGATATTCTAGACGCTTAAGACCTTCAAGTAAGATATTCGCAATATTGCGCTCAGCAACTGCGCCAACGATTCCGCACATGGCTTTTCCTTAAATTTGTTTTTTAATGATTCAATATATGATGGCACAAGACTAATAAACTTCGTTAGCTACCAATGCTCAGTCATTAGCTCAAAAGTATGATGAAGCAGTACCACCACGATTGCCGTACTGCTTAGGTTTACTCAAGAATGACAGCGCTCGATCAAACTTTCGATAAGTCAGTTATTTTTTAGTCGGTCGTTGAAAGTCATTTTTCTGTACCTGACGAGCTCGGCCAAATGCTAAAGCACTACTATCAACGTCTTTGGTAATGACAGAACCTGCAGCGATGGTAGATGTATCTCCGATGGTTACTGGCGCGACTAGGCTCGCATTGGAACCAATAAAGGCATTATCTCCAATGATAGTCTGCGATTTGTTGACACCATCGTAATTACAAGTAATGACACCTGCACCGACATTGACGCCTGTGCCGACAGTTGCATCACCGATGTAGCTTAGGTGATTTACTTTACTGCCTTGACCGATTATTGATTTTTTAATTTCGACAAAGTTACCGACTTTGCTGTTGTCAGACAATACCGTATCAGGACGCAAGTGTGCAAAAGGTCCTATGTCGACACCAGCTCCGATGTCAGCGCGATCAATCACACAGTAAGGCTTGATATAACAAGCATTGCCTATCTGGGCATTTTTGATCACACAGCCCGCCTCAATATAGACATTGTCGCCTAAAGTGCAGTCGCCTTCAAAGACCACGTTGACGTCAATAAATACATCTTGTCCGGCACTCAACGACCCGCGAATATCCACGCGCGTGGGATCGGCAAATTGAACGCCCGCTTCTTGTAGGTCGGCGACTATCTTGCGTTGCCACGTGCGCTCCAGACTTGCGAGTTGTTGGCGGTTATTAACCCCTTCAATCTCAAACGTATGTTCAGGCTCAATCGCCGCAATCGTAATACCATCAGCGACGGCCATTTTGACGATGTCAGTGAGATAGTATTCTTGTTGCGCGTTATTATTAGAGAGCTCTGGCAAATACTTATGCAGTAGGGCGTTGTCTACGCAGTAGATACCACTGTTAATTTCTCTAATGTTTTGCTCGTCAGCATTGGCATCTTTTTGCTCGACGATGGCTTCAATGTTACCGTTTTGGTCACGTTTGATACGACCCAACCCGAACGGATTATCGACAGTCAACGTCAGCATAGACATACCGTCAGTATTGGCAGCTTTTAAAGCAGCTAATGTCTGGCAGTTGACCAATGGCACATCACCATACAGAATGAGACTTTGCCCTGATTTCGGTAAATCAGACAGTGTTACTTTGACCGCATGACCCGTTCCTAACTGCTCAGTTTGAGCAACCCAAGTAAACGACGACTGTGTATATTGGTTGGTAATCTCTGATTTTACCTGATCACCGCCAAAACCATGGACAATGATGGTTTCATCAACAGTGAGCTGATGACAAGTATCTAATACATGGGCCAATAGTGACTTACCAGCTAGGGTCTGCAAAACCTTTGGCTTTGCCGACTGCATACGTGTGCCTTTACCAGCAGCTAAAATAATCACAGAAAGAGGAGATGTCATAATAAGCCTACAAATGTAACAAAATATAATGTTGAATTATAGCGTAAAAACTTGCACAAAAAAAATTATGACGTGCAGGCTTTGTAACTTGAATACCCAAAACCTAAGCAAGTAAAATCAAATGAGCAAAAAGGCTAAACCAAAGTAATTGTTTCCGCAGAACAATATTAAAAAGACATAAACATCATCACAATGATGTAAATAATCAGCCAAATCACTGCTGCCATAATTCCTGCAATAATGTCATCCAACATTACCCCAAGGCCGCCCGCAACCTTTTTGTCTGCCCAGCCAATCGGTGGCGGCTTTAAAATATCAAATACGCGAAACAGGATAAAAGCAGTCGGTAGCCAGCCCCAAAACATCGGCAGCATCATTATCGACAAGGTGCTTTCAGACGTAGGAAATACATAGGACAGTATATAAGATAATGGCAATAGGGTAATCCACATGCCAGCCCATTCATCCCACACAATATGCGGATCATCGTGTACCTGCATCAACTCAGACGTACGCCCGCAAATCCAAACACCAACCAAACACGATAAAATAGTTAGCACCAAAAAAGGAACGAAACCCAAGCTCATGAGTGGCACACCCACAATCAGACCACCAACCGTGCCCCATGTGCCGGGCGCGCGTCGAGGTAGTCCGCTGCCCAAACCTAGTCCGAGCCAATAAACCATGCGGTCAAGCATACTGGCACCGATTGGTAGAGGTGGGCAGTCATTTGCTTGTCGGATATCAGGCTTAGATAGGTGTTGTTCAGTCATGGATTAGCCTGTGAAATGTTGATAACCGGTGAGATTGGGCCACGTAGAGAAGGGTGCAGATTGAGTCGGCGTGACTGGCTGATTTTGATAAAACAGTTCAAGACGTGAGTGATTAGGCGATTCGGTATCTGTCGCAATAAAATCTGCGAGCGCAACGACTTCTCCAATACAAGTGACAGGCGTATTAGAAGTAGGTGGTTCAATATGTGCAGGCAAGGTAAACGCCAATTCGTAGTCATCGCCGCCCGCTAATTGACATAACAAACGCTCAGATAACTCTACTTTGGCTAGTGACTCGCTACTCGGTAACTGATCTAAATGAATACGCAGACTAACTGAGCTTTGCTGACAGATATGTCCAAGATCTTGATAAAGACCGTCAGAGATATCGATCATCGCGGAGGCACCAGTTTTTGCTAATGCTGCACCTAGCGCAATACGCGGCGTCGGCATATGTAGACGATGAGCCAACTTGATACCTTGTGCGCTGTCAGGATGCTGTAGCGCATAAGCGGCATCACCAAGCGTGCCTGAGACATAAATTTTATCGCCAACTTGTGCACCCGAGCGATAAACAGCTGGTGTACCTGTGGCAAGCAATCCTTGCGCACTGACACTCAGCACTAGGCGCTCACTGCGCGTCGTGTCACCACCGATTAGCGTGACGCCAAACAGCTGGCAGGCATGAAACAATCCTTTGGCAAATGTCGTAAGCCATTCATGATTCGCTAGACGTTCGGGTAATGCTAGCGCTAGCAAAATACTATGCGGGGCAGCGCCCATCGCTGCAATGTCTGAAACATTAACCGCGACAGCTTTATAACCAATTTCAAACGCAAGCTTATCTACTTGTGCAAAGTCAGCATGAAAGTGACGGCCCTGAACCAGTGTATCAATACAGCTAACCAAGCGTGATCCTGCTGGCAATGCCATCACAGCCGCGTCATCACCGATACCTTTTTCGATACCCGTTAATGGCGCATGCGTGGCCTGCATCTGTGAGAATATACGCTCAATCAGCTCAAACTCGTTCATGGCTAGTCTTAGTCTTTAGTATCGTTAGCGTTTTTCTTGCTCGCCTTAAAGTCACTGATATTTGCACTGGCTTTACTGGCACTACTGCGTTTGACGTTAGCTTTGTTGGCGCTGATACGCGGCTTGTTTGATGCAGTCGGTGCGTTATCGATAGCGCTTTCTGTTTCAGCAGCCGTTTCGATATTGTCAGCTACCGTTACTCCAGCCGAATTCGCTTCAGATTGTTTAGCCGCCGCTTTTTGTGATGTACGTAGATTGGCATTGGTATCTGCTTGTACCTCTAAAGCACGCAGCTCACCAGCCATTTTATCCAGTACCGCATTGATCAATTTATGAGCGTCAGTCGCGCCAAAGTGATTATTTAGCTTCATTGCTTCGTCAAGCACAACCTTATATGGAATCTCCATACGGTTTTGTAGCTCGTACGCACCAATGAGCAAAATAGCATGTTCAACCGTATCTAATTTATCAACCTCACGATCGAGATGCTGGCTGATAAGCGCATCTAACGCTTCAATTTGCTCTGGGATATCGCGCATCATTTCGTGATAGTAGCCGATATGGACGGTGTGCATAGCGTTGGTTGCGCGCGTGCGTGCCGCGATATCATGCGGTGCATTGTCTTTCCAGCCAAGCTTGCCATCTACATCAAAGCGGCGGTCGGTGACGAGCCACTCGTATAGACCTTGCATGGCAAAGCGGCGCGCCTTACGGATAGCAGTGTGACTGGTCTTATAAGAAGACTCACTCATATCGAAGGTTTGATCACCTGCACTACTGCTCGCTATACGGGTAGCTTCAGCTTGATTGGCTTGTGCGGTTTTCGCAGCGCTGATAGCGCGCTTGAGTTGGTCAGTCATAGGGGGTCTGTACCTAAATTTTTGAGATGATACCCAGTCAAAATATAAAATAACAAAGTAGCTTTTTAGCTTTGTTTATTCAAAATTTTAAAGGGTATAGAAATACGGCGAAAATTCAAAAAATAGCCAATTATTTTGATAGCTGGCTAACGCTATGAGGTGCTGCTATTGCTCAATAGCAGCACCCATTAGATCAGTAAAGTCGAGTTTTGGCGCTTAAGCTTCATCGATATCGTCATCAATGTCTAGCTGTGATAGGACAGCGATCATCTCTAATACGACCATCGCAGCTTCAGAGCCTTTGTTGCCCGCTTTAGTACCAGAGCGCTCAATAGCTTGCTCGATGCTATCAGTGGTGATGATACCGTTAGCAACAGGGATATTATAATCCATTGCCACAGCACTCAAACCTTTAGCTGACTCGCTGGCTACAATATCAAAATGTGGCGTGCTGCCACGGATGATTGCACCCAATGCCACAATCGCGTCAAAACGATCTGATTCCGCAGCGC
Organism: Psychrobacter sp. T6-5; assembly: GCF_052258485.2. Taxonomy (NCBI): domain Bacteria; kingdom Pseudomonadati; phylum Pseudomonadota; class Gammaproteobacteria; order Moraxellales; family Moraxellaceae; genus Psychrobacter; species Psychrobacter sp. T6-5. The sequence goes on from NZ_JBQQEY020000001.1 coordinate 357,209, forward strand.
GCTGGGCCACAAGTGGTAGCTCGAATGCGCCAGGTACGCGAATAACAGTAATGTTGCTACCCAATACGCCATGACGGAGTAGGGCATCGATGGCACCATCGACCAATGACTCAACGACAAAACCATTAAAACGACCAACAACGATACCAATGCGAGCGTCAGCGTTCTGATGCAAGTTACCATCGATATGAGTCACGTCGTTGCGCTGCTGTTGTAAATTCGACATAAAAAATCCTTTGCTTAATAAGCGTTCAATTGAAATATAGGCATCAATAAATAGCTAAATAATCTGATGCGTTCAATCGACTTGGCCGCCTATTATTTTGGCGTTGCCCTAGTTAATTGAACGAAAATAAATGGTTAGCGCTATGATAGCATTTTTTTGGGTTTTATTTGTATATTACGAGCGTGCTAAAGACGCATCTGTATTCCTTGCGCTGCCATATACTCTTTGGCCTCCAATACCGTATACTCACCAAAGTGAAAAATACTGGCGGCAAGTACGGCATCGACGCCGCCTTCTAGTACGCCTTCTGCCAAATGTTGCAGGTTACCGACACCGCCTGAGGCGATAACTGGTACATTGACGCGGCTCGTAATTTGCTGCATGAGTGCCAAATCATAGCCTTTTTTGGTGCCATCACCATCCATCGAAGTGACCAGTAATTCACCAGCACCCAGCTCAGCCATTTTGCTCGCCCAAGCAACGGCATCGATACCGGTTGGCTTACGACCGCCGTGAGTGAAAATCTCCCAACGCGGTACGACAATACCATCGACGTTGATGTCAGCGACGCGTTTGGCATCGATGGCAACGACGATACACTGGTTACCAAATTTCTGCGCGGCTTCACCAACGAACTCAGGCGTAAATACGGCTGCTGAGTTAATCGCCACTTTATCAGCGCCCGCATTGAGCAAATTGCGGATATCAGCGATTTTGCGAACACCGCCGCCAACAGTCAGCGGAACGAATACCGTTTCCGCCATGCGCTCAACAGTATGATAAGTGGTATCGCGCTCATCATTGGTCGCAGTAATGTCCAAAAAAGTAATCTCATCAGCGCCTTGTTCATTGTAGCGGCGGGCGACTTCGACAGGATCGCCTGCATCTTTGATATCGACAAACTGCACGCCTTTGACCACGCGGCCATTGTCAACGTCCAAGCAAGGAATGATACGCTTTGCTAACATAGGGTCTTTCACCTTATAATCAATTCATAGGCGCTAGTCTAGCAAAATCACTGCTATTTCAGGCAGGTTTTCGCAAGATTATTACGCTTTTCACCATCGTTTTATCATGCGCGGTACAATTGCTGTCATTACCGCAGAAATTTATCCTATTTAACTTCTTATCCAATTGCTATAAGTGAGATGTCATGTCCGTCTATACCCAGTTAACCGACGACCAGTTTACCGCCTTTTGCCAAAGCTTTGGCGTATCGTTTTCCCGCGCGATTCCGATCACTCAAGGTATTAAAAACTCAAACTGGTTTATTCAAACGACTGACGATGTAGATGGCACCTACTCTTACGTGTTTACGTTATTTGAAGAGCGTCCGCCCGCTGATATCGAAAAAATGGCCGTTATCCTCAATCAATTAAATGGCAAGCTACCAGTCGCCGCGCCGCTAGCCGTTATTGAATCAACTGGTTCGCAAACGGATGGCGATGATAAACGCTATGTCATCCATTATGAAGACAAAGCGATTACGCTAGTGCCGTGTCTAGCAGGTTCACATCCGGAGCAAACCACGCAAGCGATGTGTCATGATATTGGCGCAGCATTAGCGATGCTGCATGAGACACTCCAAGCACTGCAACCCAGCGAGCAGTACGGCGTGCCTTTGTATCCATGGAGCGACGTGCGTGACCGTGAAATGCAGTTCATGCCAGGTGACGAAGCCAAGCTGATGAGAGATATTTGGCGCTCTTATTCAGAATTACCACTGGCCACTTTGCCAAAAGGTCTGTGCCATTTAGATATGTTTGCCGACAATACCTTATGGAATCTACAAAAAGGCGAAGCGCGTTTGACGGGCCTGTTGGACTTTACCGAAGTCAGCGTCGAGCATTACGTGATGGATATTGCCATTACGATTAATGATTTTTGTACCACGTGGGGCGTTGCAGAACAAGGCGAGTCAGTAAACTTTGACCGCAGTAAAATGGCAGCGTTCTTACAAGGTTATGAGTCGATCCGCCCGCTAAATAACGACGAAAACCGTGCACTACCTGTTATGCTGGCAAAAGCCGCGGTGATTTTCTGGTTATTACGCCTAAACGTGATTCACTACAACCGTACCGAAGGTCGTACGGGTGATAACATCATGGTCAAAAACCCTGACTTGATGAAACGTCTGGCCGCTTACCATTGGGCGCATGTTGAAAAGTCGCAAAATACCGTATTTGTACTATTAAGCAAACCAGACAATCAGATAGTCGGTGTGTTTAGCAGTATCACCCAAGCTGAGCAAGCGCAGGAAACATTAAATAGTAGTGAGTTTGCAATCAAAGAATATACGCTAGATCAATTATCGTAAGCGTTGCTTATTCATTTATTCTAGTACTAATGCTAGTACTAATTTTAGCACCGAAACCTTAGAGGCGACCCCATGACCGATCAAGTTGATAACTGGCACAAACTGGCGCGCTTTGATACCAATATGCAAGGTGAGCTACACGCCAATCTATTACGTAATAACGGCATAACCGTGTCCTTGCAGCCGCTCAGCGCGATCCCTGGTATGAACTCGGGTATCGTTCTCTGGGTAGAAGACACCGACTTGGCAGAAGCTCAGCGCATATTGGATACCATACCAACTGATGGTGCCGCTTTGCTTGATGAGATGAGTGATGCTGACTTTGATGCGCTATCTGCCAATCAAAGCAATACTACGCAAGGCAATTCAATAATAGACGACAATAACGGCGGTAATCTATAAATGTGTCAACTCTTAGGAATGAACTGTAATACCCCAACGGATATTGGCTTTAGCTTTGCAGGGTTTCGCAAGCGTGGCGGAATGACGGACAGTCATGAAGATGGCTTTGGCATTGCCTTTTTTGAGCGCAGCGAATGCAGCAATAATGACAGAATTAACGATGAAACGGCAAATGACTCAACGGGTCTGCGTCTGTTTCATGATAATCGTCCAAGCCATCTGTCGCCAGTCGCTGATTTGGTCAATAACTACCCAATCAAGGCCATGAACGTCATTGCGCATATCCGCAAGGCGACACAAGGGCAGAACTGCTTGGCAAACACCCATCCGTTCGTCCGTGAGGTATGGGGCGAGCAGTGGGTGTTTGCGCACAATGGACAGATGAATAGCGAATTTATCAAACGCTGTCAGCGCCTGCAAGACAACGGCAATGCCTCACACTGCCAGCCAGTCGGTTCAACTGATTCTGAGATGGCATTCTGCTATTTTGTCAATCGCCTAAAGAGCAGCTTTAAATCGCGTCCTGATGACAAAACGCTGTTTAATTTTTTGACCACGCAATGTCGTTATCTATCGGCCAATGGGCTATTTAATTGCTTAATATCCAATGGCAGGTGGCAACTGGCTTATGCAGGTAGTTTACTATTTTATCTCACGCGCAAAGCGCCATTTGGTGAAGCCAAACTGGCAGACGATGATATGGCGATTAACTTTGGTGATGTGACCACAGACACGGATAAAGTCACGATTTTAGTCACTGTGCCATTGACTGAAAATGAGAAATGGCAGCAGTTGGCCGTCAATGAATGCTTAATATTTCAAGATGGTGATGTCATTTATAAAGACAGTCCAAGCCAGCGCAAGTTTTTAACGGTTGAAGAAGGCATTGCGATTGCACGGGAAGTTGGAGCGAGTGTGTAAAGAAAGTTTTTGCTCCGAACATTTTAAGTTGGATGGTAGGGGTTGAATAATGCTATCGATTCAGTACATATATTTTGACGACCATCAAAGCTTTGACGATTTTGAATTTAAGAATAGTGATTATTTTGTTCTAACGGTATACCTAGCATTAGGTGATGAGAGGGGTAGTAGTCTTTTTTACTTTGATGTCACTAATGACTATTATCCTAGCTCTGACCATATCCTCATCAAAGATTACGAGGTTTACTTTCGGAAGAAAGCAGAATTTGTGATAAAGGACTTTGATAAATATATCTTGTTAAATTTCATTAATACTTTAATCGAAGAGAAAAGTATTAATAAGAACGAAAACGAGATATCCAAGAGTTTATCGAAGTATTTTCATTGGGAGTTTGATAAATATGTGCCTTGACAGTCATATGTTTTGAAATATTAGAGCAGTAGTACTCATTAAACCAAATACATCCCACAACACCGCTTAAACTTCTCTCCAGACCCGCAAATACACGGTTGCTTTTGCGTCATAGTCATCGCAGCCGTCGGGTCTAAGAAATACCAGCGTGCATCTTGATTAGCTTTGCTTTTTGCCTTTACGAAAGCAGACAGTTCATGATGCGCTTGTACTTTTTCTTCTAAATCACCTGCATTCTCCTTAGTACTAAAATAAGCCTTAAACTCAACCTGCGCATGACGTTTACCGATCTTAGGTGTGTGTTCTACAATCTCTAATCCTGCCCAGTCTGTCTCCGTCGCCCAGCTTTCAATCGCCTGAACGTCAAGTAAGCCTTGCTGCGCAGGCACTGTGGTCTTGACGATATACTCTGGCTTAATCAACACAAAGGCACTATAGCGTGTACGCATAAGCCGTTCAGCTGTTTCCGCTTTTATACTGTCTGCTTTGTCAATTTTACTATTATAAAAAGCATCATGATAAGGTTGGCAGCAGTCTTGATAGGATAGTGGAGCGTCTGTCGTCTCTGCTGTTGGATTGATTTGGCAAGGGCAAGTATCTGGGTAAGATTGCATGTTTTACTCTAATTTTTGTTTGGGCTTATTCGTTTAGGCTTAATGGTCTTTTGATAACTTTATTGCAGCATGCTTTTTATTAATTCTGGCAATATTCCGACTTTGAGCTGCGCCCATGCGGAAGGGTCACTTAGTCGTGACCAAAACATCTCAAAAGGCGGAGCGGCATATACCAGTAGCGCAAGGATAGTGTATAGAAGCAAATACCACCATTTGTCTTTTTGCTGATAAAACTTCATCGCCGTACCCGATGAGCGCTTCATTTTCATATTGGACAAATTGACGCTATACAGCTCGTCCAATGATAAATGTACCATCGCGCCACCAAATAGAAACAGCCCATAAAACCAGCTGGTCGTCAGTGGTAGGTGCAGACCATAGTAACTTAGGCACGTCAGACCTAATCCCAGTATCGCCATATACGGCACAGAATGGATGACGCCGCGATGCACCGTCATAGTGGTAAAGATATGAAAAACGACGTAACGCATAAAACCGTAGCCCGCCAGCCACAATACTATCAGTGCAAGTAAGCTCAAATCACTACGCCAATGCATGACTAGTCCAAAGGCAAATATAAACGAGGTGATATTAAAACCGAGCTTAATCGGTGTTGAATTATCAGAATCCAAGTCTGGCAGCAATCCACCGATAGTACCAAGCACTACGCACACCAAAAACCCTGAATCATCAATCAATCCAGCTTTATAAACCGTCAAACTCAGTGTGCCGCTGACCATAAAGGCGACATTTAAGTGGGTATTAAAATTTGCCATAAAACTCATTCATCCATAGCGCTCAAAAAGACCTTTCGAGCGGTGCATCTAGCTGTAAAAAAGCGCACCATGATACCATAGACCGTCCATACGTCTAACAGAGATAGCCTTTAAGAGATAGCCCTTAAGAGATAAGCGCCTATGCCCGCCAATGATTTACCCACCACACTTGATTCTGATACCTGTACCGACCACTCGCCTGTTATAGAAGGCAAGCTTGGTAACAGCTTTGCTGAGATTGATTGGCAAGCACCATGGTTGTCACACATTGTTCAACTACATTACCTCAGCAACAGCATTGAGCATCTCAGTAGGCCAAGTCAGCAGAATAGCTTAAGTGAATCGGATAGTTTAGATGAGCAGCATGTAAATGCTTCTGACATCAATACGCCTGACACGATTGCCAACGTCTTAAAAACAGCGATGCAGCAGCAGGCCAATCATTTAGACCAGCCGTTACCGCAGACCAAACCTACCCATAACCAAACGCCTCAAACGCTACAATTTGTCTCTCAAAATGCATTGCCTGAAGGTGAAGCCTATGAGCATTTCATCGGTACAACTGGCAATATTCCGACGCGTGATAACTTGCATGACTTATTTAACGGCAGTATTTGGCTGACCTTTCCAAAAACAAAAGCCATGCTCAATTATTACCATATGCTAGAAATCGCCAAACAAGGCATCAGTGAGCGTCGAGGGCGTGTGCGCGATACCATCACTGTTTTTGATGAGAATGGGGCAGTACTAGTCACGGCAGACCCTAATATCGGCGAGGAATTGGTTGATTTTAACTGGCAGGCAAGTTTGGTGACGCCCCGTGATAAATGGGACGATCCAACACAGCCTGATGACAGTGCTCAAGCCGCAGTCTATATCTTTGGGCATGCCTTGCTAGAGCAGTTACTACGTCCGCGCAAACCCTTATGCGCTCACAGCATTGTCATTCACGTGACGCAAAGTTTCTTTACCCTACCATTAGCTGAGCGTATACGTTTTTTGGATGACAAAGTTGCCGAATACATGGACACATTACTATCAAAAGATGACGTAACACCGCGCCAGCTTGCGCCGCTCCCTATTTTGGGTGTGCCGCATTTTTGGGCAGAAAATGCAGCGCCTGATTTTTATGAAGACAGCTATGTATTCCGCAGTGGACGTCGTCAGAAAAATGAAAAATAAATAGGAATGAGTCACTTAGGATTGGCTAGCCAAACCTTTGTTACGTTTACGATTGTGCCACGATTTGACAACGTCCAGACGTTAACAAAGCCTCATATGTTTGTTATGGTAAAAGGGCGTTTCTGTTAAACAGGAAAGAGATGGTTATCTCTTTTGTTAATACAGAGTCACATCAGACAGTTTTATTGAACTGCTCTGCTGATTAAAGATATATCGATCATCTATTGAGCCACCAGTTATACATAAACTTATAATAATTTATGTCTAGGATCTATAACAACGATAAGGAAGCTATCATGAGTGATATTTTTAATGTAAAAGACACCCTTTCAGTTGCTGGCAAGGAACATGCCTACTACAGCCTGCCCAAACTTACCGAAACCTATGAGCATATCAAAACGCTACCATTTTGTATGAAGGTCGTGTTAGAGAATCTATTGCGTAACGAAGACGGTGGTCAGTCAGTCGGCAAAAACCATATCGAAGCGGTTGCTAACTGGGATGCGGGCGCTGAGGCGTCAAAAGAAATTGCCTTTATGCCAGCGCGCGTGGTGTTGCAGGATTTCACTGGTGTGCCCTCAGTCGTTGATTTGGCTGCGATGCGTGATGCAGTGGTTGAGCTTGGCGGCAAAGCGGAGCAGATTAACCCATTTATCCCTAGCGAGCTGGTCGTCGATCACTCTGTACAGGTCGATGCTTATGGCCGAGAAGACGCGCTCGATTTGAACGAAAAAATCGAATTTAAACGCAACAATGAGCGTTATGAGTTTTTGCATTGGGGCAAGCAAGCCTTTGAAAACTTCGTTGTCGTACCACCAGCGACGGGTATCGTGCATCAGGTCAACCTTGAGTATTTAGCGCGCGTCGTGATGGCAGCCGATGTCGATGGCGAGCTGATGGCGTATCCAGATACTGTATTTGGTACCGACAGTCATACCACGATGATTAATGGTATCGGTGTACTTGGCTGGGGTGTGGGCGGTATCGAGGCCGAAGCGGCGATGCTCGGTCAACCATCGTCGATGCTGATTCCGCAAGTGGTCGGATTTGAGTTAAAAGGCAAGCTAACCGAAGGCGTTACTGCGACCGATTTGGTATTGCGTGTCGTTGAAATGCTACGTGCACACGGTGTGGTTGGAAAGTTCGTCGAGTTTTATGGCGAAGGCTTACACAGTATGCCGCTTGCAGATCGTGCCACGATTGCCAATATGTCACCAGAATATGGCGCGACTTGTGGTATTTTCCCAATCGATCAAATGGCGATTGATTACTTGCGTCTATCAGGCCGTGAAGAAGCGCAGATCGAGCTGGTCGAAAAGTATGCTAAAGCGCAAGGCTTATGGCACGATGCCGATACGCCAGCGGCGACCTATTCGAGCAAGCTAGAGCTCGATCTGTCGTCAGTACAACCAGCATTAGCAGGGCCAAACTTGCCACAGCAGCGTATCAATCTGTCTGATATGCACGAAAAATTTGGCGAAACGTTAGAAAAAATGACCAAAGATCGCAAGTCAGAAGTCGAAGGTAAAGTACGCTTTGACCAAGAAGGTGGCGAGCAGGAGCAAGCGGAACACTTGGCAGCCGAACCAAACATCAACGTTGATACCGAAACTGACGATAGCAAAGGCTATCAGCCAGCTAATAACGTGTTCTCAAGCGTTAATATTGACGACAAGGAGCACAAACTGCGTGATGGTTCAGTAGTGATTGCTGCTATTACCTCTTGTACTAATACTTCTAATCCAGCCGTTATGATTGGTGCCGGTCTGGTTGCCAAAAAAGCCGCTGCTAAAGGCCTTAAAGCCAAGCCATGGGTCAAAACCTCACTCGCACCGGGTTCTAAAGTCGTTACTGACTATTTAGAAAAAACCCATCTGATGGATGAGCTAGAAAAAACAGGTTTTTACCTCGTCGGTTATGGTTGTACCACTTGTATTGGTAACTCAGGCCCATTATCAGAAGAGATTGAAAAAGGCATCGAAGAGAACGATTTGGTAGCGGCAGCGGTGCTATCTGGTAACCGTAACTTTGAAGGTCGTATTCACTCGCACGTGAAGGCCAGTTACTTGGCATCACCACCGCTAGTTGTTGCCTACGCGCTCGCAGGTACGGTCGATATCGATATGACGACCCATCCGCTAGGCCAAGACCAAGACGGTAAGGATGTATTCTTAAAAGACATCTGGCCAACTTCAGAAGAAATTAACGAGCTGATTGCCAATAACATCGACGCTGATATGTTCCGCAAAAACTACGGCGAAGTGTTCGACGGTAGTGCCGCATGGAACGCCATTAGCTCAGCGGATAGCCAGCTGTATCCGTGGGATGAAGGATCGACCTATATCAAAAACCCGCCGTTCTTTGATGGCATGACCATGGAGCCAGAAGGCATCCCTGATATCGAAGGCGCACGTATCTTAGGTCTGTTTGGTGATTCAATCACCACCGATCATATCTCACCAGCAGGTAATATCGATCCAGACTCACCAGCCGGTAAGTACTTGCAAGAGCGCGGTGTGATGGAAGCAGACTTCAACAGCTATGGCTCACGTCGTGGTAACGATGCAGTCATGACCCGTGGTACTTTTGCCAATATCCGTATCAAAAATACCATGATGGGTGGCAAGGAAGGCGGCTATACCTACTACTTTAAAGATGACAGCGCTACGCTACAAGATGGCGAAGAAATGCCTATCTATAACGCAGCGATGAAGTATAAAGAAGATAAGCGTCCGCTCGTCGTACTTGGTGGGTCAGAGTATGGTTCAGGCTCTAGTCGTGACTGGGCAGCCAAAGGTACGATCTTACTCGGCGTAAAAGCGGTATTGACCAGCTCGTTTGAGCGTATTCACCGCTCAAACCTCGTCGGTATGGGTGTTTTGCCATTGACGTTTAAAGACGGTCAAAATGCAGAGACTTACAAACTAGATGGTTCTGAAGTATTGAGCATCACGGGTCTGGATAATGGCGAGAGTAAAACAGCTACGGTTACAGCTACACGTGCTGACGGGTCAAGCGAGACCTTTGAGGTTAATGTCGGTCTGCAAACACCAAAAGAGCGCGAATATGTGCGTCATGGCGGTGTGTTGCACTATGTACTACGTCAGTTGGCTGCTGAGAGCAAAGAAGCAGGCTAGTAATGTATTAGACTTAGTATGAAAAAAGCCCAATCTCCGTCAAAGTAGGAGATTGGGCTTTTTTATGAAAAACGTTTTTTCTTCTTGTTACTTTACTCTTTAAGCCTTTTCAGTCAACAGCTTAATTCCTAGCCCCATAAATACGACACCACTTATTTTATTCATCATGGATTCAATTTTTGGATTCTCTCTTAGTTTTTTGCTGAACTTTGACGCCAATAGCGCCAAACATAAACACCATATAAAGCCAGTGGTAGCAAAAGTCAATCCCAATATCAAAAATGACAGCATGCCATAAGCATAACTAGCGTCGATAAACTGCGGAAAGAACGCCAAGAAGAATAAGGCTACCTTTGGGTTAAATAGATTGGTCAACACGCCTTGCTGATAGATTTTCCAGCCGTCTACAGCCTTTTGGTTAGTCACATTCTGAGCTTTAGACAAATTGTTTGCGATTGAGTTCGAGTTTTTGCTCGTTAGCATTTTAAAGCCTAAATAACACAAGTAAGCCGCACCAATATATTTGACGAGCATAAATGCCGTAGGGGAGTTGGCGAGCAGTACTGACAGTCCTAGCGCCGCGAATAATGTATGTACCAAAGCACCTGTGGTGATGCCTAATACAGAATAAACCCCTGCAGCTTGTCCTTGCGAGACACTGCGAGTGATGATATACATGCTATCGGTGCCGGGCGTGAGGTTTAACAAAATAGCCGCTAGGACAAACCCTAGGTAATTCTCAATACCAAACATAGCTAATCCCTTCCTTTAATAGCACCGAAAATCCATACGTCGTAGGGCATTTTTATATTGTATAAAATGCTGATGAGATAGATAGTAGCGAGCATTAGATAGGTTGGCAATAGCGCGGATAGCTATGAAAAGAACTGCGTTAAGACATATTGGAGAAATGACAGACGTAAAAAAGCCCAGTCACCGTATGATGACTGGGCTTTTTTAGTGTTCGCTTATTAGTCTGATCTAATGCTAAGCAAAAGTGCTAATAAGTGACGCCGAATAGTGGCGTCCCCAGGGGGATTCGAACCCCCGTTACCGCCGTGAAAGGGCGGTGTCCTAGGCCTCTAGACGATGGGGACGCATAGAGTGTTATAACCAGTGGTTACAACGGTACTTCACAATATCAGATAGCTTAGTAAATAAGCGTTGCCTAGGTGCTGATATCGTCCTACTAGCGAGTATTTATGATTACGTTTCAGTAATACTGAGCGTTGCTATAAATAAGTATGGTGGAGCTAAACGGAGTCGAACCGTTGACCCCTTGCATGCCATGCAAGTGCTCTACCAACTGAGCTATAGCCCCTCGCTAAGAGTGTGCGTATTTTATGTAAGAGCGGCAGTCTTGTCAACAACTATTTTAAAAATAATTCATAAATATGCAAAAAAAAGCATTTTAGCCTATTTTAAAGGCCCAACAAGCCCAAATTAGCGTGGATTTTGCTTAAGCGCGATCTCTTTGATGGCTTTATCGGTATAAAACTCTGCTTCGCTGCCATCAGAAAAAATAATCGCACAGCATTCCGTTGGCATATATTGACCGCCTTTTTCTCTGATCGTTCTGATACCTTTGACGCCAATGATGTCATATTCGCCCAATTTATCTAGATTATGTTTGGTATAACCGCAGTAAGTGCTGTATATCCATTTTAAATCTTCGAAGTCTTGGCCCTTGGTCAGGGTCAAAGTTGCATCAAACAGCTCTTTTACGATGGCATCATAGTATTTCTGCGCTTCTTTTAAGGTGTTAAAGACATAATCTTTGCTTTCTATTGTGACGGTTTTGGCGGCCATGTTTGTTTCCAATTAAAATATTTAATAAAAGACGTTTAATAGTACGAAGATAGTTTTACTGATTCATAACGAAAAAAGGGTCAGAGATGGTCTGACCCTTTTACACTCGACAAGTTTCGCTAATTGACTATTTAGCAGAGAAGTTATTCAGCTTCTGAGCTATTCAGCAGCTGCTAAGAAATCTGGCAATTCTGCCGCTTGCTTCTCAAGCTTTTTCAGTTTCTTTTTGCCAAGACCGCCCAGTACATCAACGGCATGACGTAAGCGAGTTAAGGTCATATCAGCGCCAATAATCGCCATGGAGTTCATGACGGGCGTCGATGACGTGCTACCAGCGATAGCGATAAAGAACGGCGCCATAAAGTCACGCATCTTAATATCAAGGTGCGCGGCAAGGCCTTTTAGCGTGGCATAGATGTTTTCTTCTGACCACGCTGGTAAGGTCTCAAGCTGCCAAAGCGCCAATTGCAGCATTTCGATAATCTGCTCAGGGGTGAGTGATTTATGAGTGAAGCTTTCAGCGTTGATGTCAGGTAGGTTTTGGAAATAGAAACCACCCCAATTGACCGCATCAGACAATAGCTCGATACGTGGCTGAATCGCCGCTGCGATGGCCGTTAGTTTGTCACTGTTACTGGCCCATTCAAGGATTTTATTTTTTAGCTCTTCAGGGCTAAGCGCACGTAGCCACTCGGCATTAAGCCAGTTCAGTTTTTCGATATCGAAGATAGGGCCACCAAGCGACACACGCTGAATATCAAAGCTGGCGATCATTTCCTCTAGCGTAAACTGCTCAGCATCATTAGGCATTGAGTAGCCCATACGACCGAGATAGTTTAGCAGCGCTTCAGGCAGCACGCCTGCATCACGATAGTAGGTGATAGACGTTGGGTTTTTGCGCTTAGACAGTTTTGATTTGTCAGGGTTGCGCAGTAGTGGCATATGGCAAAGGGTCGGCATCTCCCAACCAAAATAATCATACAGCAGTTGATGCTTAGGTGCAGAGTTCAGCCACTCTTCACCGCGCATGACATGGGTGATTTCCATCAAGTGGTCATCGACGACGTTGGCGAGATGATAGGTTGGCATGCCGTCTGTTTTTAGCAGTACTTGCATGTCGACTTGGGTCCAAGGGAACTCAACCGTACCTCGTAGCATGTCTTGTACCTGACAAGTGCCTTCGGTTGGCACACGCATACGAATCACGTGTGGTTTGCCTTCGCTTACTAATTGCTCGGTTTTTTCTGGAGCAAGATGTGCGCAGCGACCGTCATAACGCGGCGTCTCACCATTGGCCATTTGTTCAGCGCGCATAGCATCTAGCTCTTCGCTGGTACAAAAACAGCGGAATGCATGATCTTTTTCTATGAGTATCTCTGCATGCTTTTTATAAATATCACTGCGCTCGCTCTGACGATAAGGCGCATGTGGGCCGCCAATATCTGGACCCTCGCTCCAATCTAGGCCAACCCAGTGCAAGGCATCCAAAATCATTTTTTCTGATTGCTCAGTCGAGCGCGTCTGGTCGGTATCTTCGATACGTAAGATAAACTCGCCGCCGTGCGCTTTGGCGAAAGCCAAATTGAATAGGGCGATATAAGCAGTGCCTACGTGTGGGAAGCCGGTTGGTGATGGGGCGATACGCGTGCGTACAGGGCGCTTGCTGTCAGTAGAGGTTTGCATGATAAAAGTCTCAAAGTTTGCTATCAATATAAGCTATTAGTATAAATAGCGATGAAAGATATGAAGTCGATGTGAAGAAATAGCGTAAAATATAGCGCTAGTATAACAGAGACATGTGATATTTTTAATGAAAAGCCCTTCTAGTGCTTGACTAGCCGTGTATCCTTGCGATAATAATGCTAGGCAAGTCATAACTTGTTTATTTTCATCCAATTACTGGCCAGTATGGTCGTCATCTACTGAGTTGTTTGTGTCCCTATCTAAATCTAAGTCAAATGCTAACGCTAACCATTCTTCAGTCGCGGCTGCTCCTAAGCCTGCGATCAGCCCCTTTTCGATAGAAAATGATGCAGCTCAAAACCTGCAATCGTCGATGGAAGATTCTGCCCCGTCTAATGAGCTGGATTTTGTCCACGATGCGGTGCTGTTGCCAGAGACCGTCGCAGCAGTATTGGGTGTAAAATCTCTACCCAAGCAAACAGGCAATGCTGCTCAAAGCAATAATGACCAAAATAGCTTAAATATAAGCGGTATATACGTTGATGCAACCTTTGGTCGTGGCGGTCATAGCAGGTTACTATTAAGTCAGCTTGCCGATGACGCCACACTGGTTGTCTTTGACAAAGACCCGACGGCCATTAGCGTGGCGCAGGAATTGGCAAGTAAAGACAGCCGCGTGCGTGTGGTTCATGACAGCTTTGCAACGTTGACAGACAGTCTGGCTGCTATGGGTATTACGCAAGTGGATGGCTTGATGGCAGATTTGGGCATTTCATCACCGCAGATTGATGACGGTAGTCGCGGTTTTAGTTTTATGCGCGATGGGGCAGTGGACATGCGCATGGATACCAGCCGTGGCCAGTCAGTTGCCGAGTGGCTTGAGCAGGTCGATGACGAAACGTTGGCCAATGTGCTTTATGAGTTTGGTGAAGAGCGTCATAGTCGGCGTATTGCGCGCGCTATCAAACAGATGGAAAGCTACGAGTCTACGCTTGAGCTGGCAGAAGTGATCAAAGTAGCCCATCCTAATTGGCAACGTGGCAAACACCCAGCCACACAAAGCTTTCAGGCTATGCGTATTTTTATTAATAATGAGCTGGGCGATGTCGACGACTTTTTAGCGCAAAGTATTGCTATCTTAAAGTCAGGCGGGCAGCTAGCAGTGATTAGTTTTCACTCACTAGAAGATCGCCGTATCAAGCAGTTTTTGCAGCGTCATAGCAAAGGCCAGTATCCAGAAGATGAAAATCTACCGATGCCGCCGAATCGTCCACGTTACTTTAGCAAACCTAAACGCGTTGGCCCCAGCAAAGCTGAAACGAGCCAAAACCCGCGCGCGCGCAGTGCATGGTTGCGTATGGCAACTCGCACCGACACAGAGTATCAGCAGACGATCGCGCCATAAATCATGGATGAAAACACTGAGTAAATCGCATATGATTGCTATTGTTTGTCTGAATGATGCATAAATGTCTTAATCGCTACGCCACTGTTAAAAAGCTGTAAATATTGTCTGTTAGGCTCAGCAAATAATTTTCTGTCATTTATTAGTTGAGAGTGGCTGAGATATCAAGTAACTCAGTCGTTTTTTATTCTAAGATAACGAGGTTATTTATTCGACCTATTCGACTTTGTAAGGCAGCAGGTTTGGCAAGACAGCAGGTTTGGTGTTGATATGACATATCGCTATAGCGGTAGGCTGTTGCCGCTATAAGACGGTTATCTTTGGTTTTATTTTTATCAATGGTATGGCTGAGCAATGATGCGTTCATTGCTTACAGACCATTATCTACTTTATCGTTTACGTTCACTTTTTGAGATCGTCATGGCAATATCTGACAAACCTGCAAACCGCCGCGCCGCCGCGCCCTATAACACCGATGTCGGCGAGCTATTCGTGCGTCGGTTCAATGTGGTGAGCATTTATGTGGTCGTATTACTGCTCTTGGCAGCCGCAATCGTATGGAGCGGCATCAAGACTGCCGAAGCCGTTCAGCAATATCATCAGGATTATAAAACCTTGCAAGACATGAAAAAACAAGAGCGTAAGCTACAAATAGAACATCAGCGTCTATTGATTGAGCAGCAAACCTTTAGCGCGACACCGCAAATCGCCAGTCGTGCAGTGGCGGAATTGGGTATGTACTCACCGACATTGAAGGATAAACTGATTATTCAACCGGGTGTCGCCACCGCCTTGGCACCAGTAGTCTCTGATGATGACGACGATGAGTTAGATTTGGATGTGGTCGGACCACGAGCCTCTACCGATATCTCCCCTGAAGAACCGGTAGCGGAGGCAGGACAATGAGTGACAAAAAACCTAAATCCACACCAGCAAAAAACACCAGCAAAAAACCAGCCAGTGGCAAGGTGACCAAACCATTACGCCGTGCGAGCGCTGCCAAATCTGGACAAACGAGTGATAAGGCGGCAGGCAGTCGCAAAGCCAAATTATTTGATCGTATAAAAAAGAGTGACACGAAAGGGACGCATGCCAGTGCCAGAAACCCAAAGAGTAAAAGAGGGTTTTTAGGTAAAGCCTCTGGCGCGTCCTCTCGTGGCGGCTTTGAGCAGGATAAAAACCGTTTTCGTACCGTTTGGGGTTTGGCGCTGGTTATATTGGTGCTATTGATTGGCCGTGCCTACTATATTCAGGTGGCCAACGCGCAGTTCTATCAAGACAAAGGTAATGAGCTCATTACCAGTGAGCGCACGCAAAAATCCTATCGAGGTATGATTACCGACCGTAATGATTTACCGCTTGCGGTCAGCGCACCGCTGGCGACCGTGTCGTTTAGCCCGCATGATTACTCGAGTGAATACTACGAGCTCAAACGTATTATCTTGACCAATCCTAGCAGCCCACAATTGCAGGCGCGTATGCAAAAGCGTTTGGACAATATGGATCTGACCACACTGGCTGCGGCTGCTAATATCTCAGTCGATGAGCTAAAAAAAGCCACGGCAATCGATGACAGCATTGATGTGACCGATGAAGCAGCAGTCAAAGCGGCACTGCCGTCTGGTGCAGGCTCGCATTATTTACCCCTTCTCAATAAAGTCACACCTGAGATTGCGCAAAGTGTTAGCTCGCTTGATTTCCCTGGTGTCCATGAGAAAAACTTCTTTCAGCGCTATTATCCGCAGCCGCAATCTAACGCGCAGTTGTTAGGGTTTATGGGACAAAACGCCAACGACCCTGAGGGTGGTTATGAAGGACGTGCTGGTATTGAGCGCCAGTATGAAAAAGATTTAGCAGGTGATGATGGCAAGGTGCTTGTTTTAAAAGATGCCAAACAAAACAGCTTAAAAGAGATCAAGCAACTTGAGCCTGAGATACCAGGCAAAGATGTGGCGCTGACGATTGATTCGCGGTTGCAATATTTGCTCTATAAAGAGCTAGAAAAAGCAGGGCGTCTGCAAAAAGCGCGCTGGTCGACGGGTATGATCGTCGATGTACAGACTGGTGAAGTACTGGCGCTATCCACATGGCCATCGTTCAACTCAAACAACCTCAATGAGATGACTGGTGAAAACCAGCGTAACCGCGCGCTGTTGGATGTGTTTGAACCAGGTTCGGTGATGAAGCCCTTCACCGTTGCCGCCGCCCTAGACTCAGGAAAATATACGCCGACTACTTTAATTGATACCAATCCAGGCTCAATTCGCGTGCGTGGCTATACCATCCGCGATCATAATAACTTGGGTATGATCAACATGGCGACGCTACTACAGAAGTCTAGTAACGTGGCTTCGACTAAGATTGCGTTATCGCTACCGCCTGATGCCATCACTAATATGCAAAGACAGTTTGGCTTTGGTTCAAAAACACCTTTACAGTTCCCAGGTGAAGGCAGTGGTCTCATTGTGACGCCAAAAGAGAAAGAAACCTCACGCCGTGCGACAGTCAGTTATGGTTATGGTTTACAAGTGACACTAGCGCAGGTAGCGCAGGCTTATTCAGCCCTCGCAGCAGGCGGAGTGATGCACCCATTGACTTTGATTAAGAATGACAAGCCGCAACCAAGCAAACGCATTATGGCGCGCGAGCAGGCGATGTCTATTGTACAGATGCTTGAGAGTGTGACCGAGGCAGGTGGAACAGCTAAAGCCGCCGCCATTGACGGATACCGTGTGGCAGGCAAGACTGGTACCTCGCGCCGTATCAATCCAGAAGGTGGTTATTATACTGATCAGTATCGTAACGTCTTTGCTGGTATGGCACCAGCGTCTAATCCAAAGCTTGTGGGCGTCATGCTTATTGAAGATCCGCGTGGTCAGATTTATGCGGGTCTAACGGTCGCACCTGTGTTCCACAACGTGATGAAAGAAGCGTTACGATTATACAATGTGCCTTTGGATAAGCCGCTCAAAACAGAACCACAGTAGGCGTTTAATGATTTTAAGTAGTCAGCTCTTTAGGGGCTGATTTGTATTAACTGTTTAGGATTTGCCCATGACCATGCCTACCTTATCGCCAAATAGCGCCACTGTTACGACGGCCACCCTACAGCAGCTTATCGATACGAGCGATAATAGGCTGGCGCAACAGCTAACAGCGATGATCTCAACATCGGTTCAACAGGCACCGAGTCAATCAGGGGCGGATCAGATTCAATCGATTGCTCATATTCCTTTTCAGCAGTTCCGACTGGACAGCCGTCAGCTGTCTGATAATGACGTATTTATCCTTCTGAACAGCCACACGCCGAACATTCAAAAGAGTCGCGATTATCTGTTGCAGGCTGCCTCAAAAGCGGCTTTTGTGCTATCGGAAATTGATCCTATTACTTTAATGAGCGATACCAGTGGCTCTGCAGATACCAGTAATGCGTCAACGATAGATAGTAAAAGCGATGCGTCACAGCAATTAGCAGCGCTGCCGTGCCCAATCTTATACGTCCCTAATATTCGTGATTTCTTAGGCAGCTTAATCCAAGCATATCTGCAATATCAGCAGCCAGTGACCCTGCCAAAGGTAGTCGCTGTCACGGGCACCAATGGTAAAACCACCATCAGTCAATTGGTGGCGCAACTGACGCAATTAACAGGCATGAGCAGTGCAGTGATGGGTACGGCGGGTAATGGTCGCCTTGGTGCGTTGGTACAAGCCAGTCATACCACTGGAGACGCCTTGGCTGTACAGCGGTTTTTGTATCAAATGGGCACCGAAAATGCTGAAATATTGGCGTTAGAGGCCAGCTCTCATGGTCTGGATCAGCAGCGTTTACAAGGCGTGCCAGTTAGCATTGCGATTTATACCAATCTGAGTCGTGACCATTTAGACTATCATGCTGATATGGAAGAATACGCGTCTGCCAAAGCCAAGCTGTTTGATAAAGCTCACTTCCCAGATTTGACCCATGCCATCATCAACGTCGATGATGAGCATGCTCAGATTATGCTTGATACAGCCACTGCTAGTGACTTGACGGTATGGACATATAGTCTAGAGCCTGCAACATCTGCTACTTTTGTCGCTGCTGATATCGAGCCAAGTCTACAGGGTGTCAAAATCAGTCTGCGTACTAACTTTAATGATAAAACAGTTGGTGATGAGAAAACAGATATTATCGAGATTGTCGGTCCATTACTCGGCCGCTTTAATGTTGCTAATTTGCTTGCCGCTATCGCAGCAGCAGTAGCGACTGGTATTGTTACTAGTACTGAGTCTGCTACTAAGTCTGCTACTAAGTCTGCTACTAAGTCTGCTACTAAGTCTGCTACTGAGTCAAATGTGGATATTGGGCGCATTGCGACTGCGGTCACGCAGCTACAAGGTGCGGTTGGGCGTATGCAACGTGTGCCATCCAATGACGGCTGTTTTATCGTTGATTATGCGCATACGCCAGATGCCTTAAGTCAAGTGCTGGCGAGCCTGAAAACTCACTGTAAAGGCCAGCTATGGGCAGTGTTTGGTTGTGGCGGCGATCGTGATGCAGGTAAGCGTCCATTGATGGCGCAGGCTGGCCTCACAGGTGCTGATCAAGTTGTCTTGACCGCTGATAATCCACGTACCGAAGACCCTAATGCAATCTTGCAGGATATGCAGGCTGGGATGAGTGCTGAGCAATATCAACGTACGCATATAGAACCTGCTCGCCAAAAGGCCATTGAGTATGTCGTGAGTCAGGCAGGTGTAGACGATATTGTCGTCATCGCTGGTAAAGGCCACGAGACCTATCAAGAGATTAACAACGTCCGTTATGATTTTGATGACAGTGTTATTTTGCAGCAAGCGTTAGATAAAGCCGGCCGCATATAGTCGATTGACTATCGATACGCTTATTATCAAAAAATTAATTATTAAATATAAAAATGAAGTAGTCATTATATAAGGTAACCATTATGACAGCCGACCACGATAACACCATCCAGTCGCAAGGGCTTTATGTCTGGCAAATGGATAATATGCTCGCAGCGACAGCATCGCTCGATAGTCATTGGCAGTTGCCACAAGATTATGCAGATGCAGGACAGGCATCATTAGCGAGTAAGCGTATTGCGACCGACACCCGTACGATAAAACCCGGTGATATCTTTTTGGCGTTAAGTGGTGAGAACTTCGATGGTCATGACTATATCGACATGGCAGCATCAAAGGGTGCCATCGCAGCCATCGTGTCTCGTCCTATCTTATCTGAATCAAATGCGATTCCGCAGCTGGTTGTTAGTGATACCCGTTTGGCGTTAGGGCAGCTGGCAAGCTATCGTCGCCAGCAGCATAAAGATCTGACCGTGATTGCGATTACTGGTTCTAGTGGTAAAACCACCTGCAAAGAAATGCTAGGTAGCATTTTTGGTCGACTGGCACCGACACTAATTACCCGTGGTAACCTCAATAATGATTTGGGTGTGCCAATGATGCTGCTTGAGTTATCAGACCATCATCGTTATGCCATTTTAGAGTTAGGTGCCAACCATATTGGTGAGATCGCTTATACCACTGAAATTGTGCGTCCTGATGTAGCCTGTATCCTAAATATTGGTACGGCTCATCTGGGTGAGTTCGGTAGCCGTGAAGGTATTTGCCAAACCAAAGCAGAAATTTATCACACCTTAACGGATGCGCAGTTTGCGATTGTTCCTGATAAGGACGATTTTACCAACCAGTTGCGCCGCATTGCTGAAAAGCACACGTCACATGTGATTGGGTTTGGTAATACCGATGTCAGCGCGAGCCATTTAGACGTAGAGCCAGAGCGTAGTGAGTTTAAGCTACATATCGGTAATCAGATTCATGATATCAACTTGCCATTAGCAGGCGAACACAATGTCAATAATGCTTTGGCTGCTGCAGCCTGTGCGCATGCGTTAAATATCGACGTCAGTGACATTGTTATTGGGCTTGAAAACGCGCGTCCAGCCAAAGGTCGTCTGAACAGTCAAATACTGGGTAAGCACCGCCTGATTGATGATACGTATAACGCCAACCCACACTCGGTACGTGCCGCTGCCAAAGTATTGGCTGCACAAACGGGTACGCAAGTGATGGTGTTGGGTGATATCGGCGAGCTAGGAGAGGCGGCAGTTAGTGAGCATCAAAGCCTAGGCCGTACTATCGCGACCACAGGTATCGATGTGCTGCTCTGTGTTGGCGAATATGCCAAGGCCACCGTTGCTGGTGCGAAAGAGATTGCTGATATCAATGCTCAGGCATTCGCAGACAAAGACAGTTTATTACAGTATTTACAGCCGTATTTGCAAGCGCAACAAGCTAAGCCTTGTACTGTGTTGTTCAAAGGCTCGCGTTCCATGACAATGGAAACACTTATTCATGCGCTAGTAGAGGAGTAGGCGGTGTTAGTTTGGTTGTTTGGCTGGCTTGGCCAGTATTATACGCCGTTTTCTGCGGTTTCTTCGTTGACGTTGCGAGCGCTGCTTGCGGTGGTCACTGCCCTCGCATTTAGTATGTTTTTTGGCGGGCGTGTCATTCAACACCTGCGTTCACTCAAATACGGTCAGGCTATTCGCAATGATGGGCCTCAATCGCATTTGGTCAAGACCGGTACGCCCACCATGGGCGGGGTATTGATTCTCAGTGCTATTGGGGTATCGACTCTGTTATGGGCACGTTTAAACAATCCTTATGTGTGGATTTTGCTCGTTGTTATGGTGATCTTTGGTGCTGTAGGTTGGGCGGATGATTGGCTCAAAATCAAGTACAAAGACCCAAAGGGCTTGATTGCGCGAAAGAAATATTTTTGGTTATCGATGGGCGCATTATTCGTCGGCGTCTCTTTATACTACATCGCCACACTACAGCCGGATATCAACACCACTCGCGAGATGCAGGACTTGTTGATACCGATCTTTAAAGATTGGATGATTCCATTTTCGGCAGTACCTTTTGGTATTGGCTTTATTATCTTCACCTACTTTGTGATCAATGGTGCGTCCAATGCGGTCAACTTAACGGATGGCTTGGATGGCTTGGCAATCCTACCAGTAGTGCTTGTCGCAGCAGGCTTGGGTGCGATGGCTTATGTATCGGGCGATGTGCGCTTTGCGGATTATTTGCATGTTCCGTACATTCCCTACAACTCTGAAGTCATTATCGTTTGTGGTGCCATGGTTGGGGCAGGTCTTGGCTTTTTATGGTTCAACGCGCATCCTGCACAAGTATTTATGGGTGATGTGGGTGCGTTGGCATTGGGTGCGATGCTCGGTACGATTGCCGTGATGACACGACAAGAGATTGCCTTTGCCATTATGGGTGGTCTATTTGTCGCCGAAGCGCTATCAGTGATGTTGCAAGTGGGTTCTTATAAATTGCGTAAAAAACGTGTCTTTCGTATGGCACCGCTACACCATCATTTTGAAGAAATTGGCTGGAAAGAAACGCAGGTGGTGACGCGGTTTTGGATTATCGCCATCATTCTCGTTATTCTTGGGCTAATGACCTTGAAGCTGCGTTAGAAAGACAAGCCTCAAATGTACCTAACTTTCCTGCTTAGAAGCCATCTTAATGAGTATTGAGATGGCTTTTTATCGTTTAAGGCACACGAAATTTGTTAAAATGTGGGTCATATTGCTATGACTTTGAGATACCTGTGTCCTTATTTATTTGTCCACTTTGTCAGTCGCCACTACAGCCAGCCGCAGATACTTGGCGCTGTGACGGTAGTTTGCACCCCAAGCAAACCTCACACCCGTTTGATGTGGCTCGCCAAGGTTACGTCAACCTGTTGCTTGTACAGCAGAAGAAATCAAAAGCACCTGGCGACAGTCAAGAATCTATCAATGCCCGCAAGCGATTTTTGAACCATGGTCACTATGCGCCGTTACAGAATCTGATTAGCCAAAAGATGGCAGCGTTACTGTCAAAAAGTGAGGTCATAGAGGAGCAAGATACTAAGTCTGTTAATTGGCTTGATATTGGCTGCGGCGAAGGCTACTACACACAAGCAATGGCACAACTGGGCTCGGATATCATAGATACTCTTATAGCGGCGGATATCAGCAAACCTGCATTGGTGGAATTGGCTAAAGTGAGTAAAGCGGCAGGTCGTCTTTGGTATCAGCGCAAGAATACTAACGCTGCCAAAACAACAGTGGTTTATCCGCTAGTGACCAGCGCCGCGCATCTACCGTTACGCTCTCATAGTGTGACGGGTATTAGCAGTATTTTTAGTCCTATTTTGCCTGAAGCGTTCGCTGAGGTATTGGCTGATGATGGGTATTTAATCATTGCCAAACCAGATGCCGGACACTTAGCGACGATGCGAGAGGCTTTGTTTGATGACGTGCGTGAGCATGATTCTGATAAGTTTTTACACGAATTGGCACCATACTTTATGTTGATGGGGACTGACCATGTTAGTACAGAGATGACATTATCAGCGGATGATTTGGCTGATTTAATGACGATGACACCTTATGCCTACCGCGCACGTAGTGAAAAAAGACAAGCGTTGCTGACAGCAGTAGAGAAAGCATCATTTAAAACAGAGGCAAAATTCGTGGTTTATATTTTGCAAAAAAAGGCGACCAGTTGAGCGCCTTTTAATATTTTTGTTACGGTATCCATTAATCAGTATTCTTGTAGTAGCCAACCGCTACCAAAGGCAAAATACTCACGAAACCATGCATTGTAGCGAATAGACAGCGGTGTTGGACTGGCAAGCGTGATTGGTTGCGTATAACCTTGATGGCGAGCTATAGCAGCCGCGCGGATAGTATGAAAATCGCTAGTGACAATCGCAATGGATGCCTCTTTATCAATACCATGCTGTTCAAGTATGATTTGGCTGTAGGCCAGATTTTCTTCAGTACTGGTGCTTTTGCCTTCTTGATAAATACGATCTAGTGGAATGTCATGTGCTTGCTGCAAGTAAGTCGCCATGATGTCCGCCTCACTGCGCGTGCGCTCATAGCCCACACCGCCACTTGTAATAATGAGCGCCTGTGGTTGCTGCTCGATCAGTTGTGCGGCTGTATCCAAGCGACTAGCTAGGGTGGGGGTTGGCTTGCCATCGACCGTCCCAGAACCGAGTACAATAATGGCCGCCACAGATGGCAAATCTTGTCTGCCCTTTGCAATCTGCTGCTGCAATGAATAAATAAAAATTAAAAAGCTGACGAGCCATAACCCAAACATCAGCCATAATCCGTACCAAATACGTCGCAATAAAGGATTATTGGAAAGTATTTTCGTAATTAAGGGCGCAAACAGTCCATGGCCTACAAAAACCACGCCTATCAAAAAAGGCAGCACTGTACCAAAATTAATCTTATCAACAGCCATCAAGGTAACGCAGTCGATAATTAGTATCGCCCCAAGCACGGTTAATAAAACACGTAATAACCCACACATAAATTTGTTATCCAATCAGCGCTGATAGAAGAGTTGAGCTGTGTGTATAAGCGTCAAGCATTATGCTAAGCGCTATAAATTCGTTGTACGGTTGGCAAAATCGTCATATAGAGGTTGGTAGGTTCAATAAATACCAGCCAATAGTGCAACTCTGTAGCTTTCTACCGTTAGTATATGAATGCGCTTAGCAGTGGTAACAATCGCAACCTTTCTTCAAGTTTCATAAAGCTACTTAATACGAGAACCAGTTATCATTTTCTTTGTCGATAGAGCGATGCTTTATCGTGATACTTCATAAGGTATCTTTAATCATAATTTATTAATATGAATTAAATTAGGAAAAACAATGAAAAAGATAATAGTAAGTTCGATTCTAGCCGCTACTGCTTGTTTGTCGATGGTTGGTCAAGCCAATGCTGCACCAAATTATTCACAACATCATGCGTCTCAAGTACAACACCAAAAACATGGTAACAAGGCAGATAGCAAGCATAAAGTTGTCAAAAATAAGGCGAAGGATTCTCACGATAGATCAAAGGCGGCAGCTACTAAATATAAGGTGAAAGGTAAATATCAAGGTAAAAATACTCACGAACATCGTTCTTAAGACTAACCTTCGATAATCCAAAAATGACGCCTTAAATGGGCGTTATTTTTTAATGGTATATACAGTAAAAAAAGAGACCATTAATGGGTCTCTTTTTTGGTTAATTTCTCATACTAAATTTTATTTCGGGTCATTTCACCGTTAACCAATCTCAAGATATTGAATGGATTTTCATCCTTCAATGCTTCTGGTAACAAGCTTTGGGGGTAGTTTTGATAACACACAGGGCGTAGATAGCGATCGATTGCCAGCGTTCCGACCGACGTGCCACGTGCATCAGACGTTGCAGGATAAGGCCCGCCGTGTACCATTGCCTCGCAAACTTCTACTCCTGTTGGATAACCGTTTAAGAGTAGGCGTCCAGCTTTCTCTTCTAATACAGGTACCACGTCTGCAAATTCAGCAAAATCGGCTTCATCAGCAATCAAAGCGGCTGTCAGTTGACCGTTCATGCTACTGAGTGCTTGAATCAGCTGTGCCTTATCTTGGACTTCAATGATTATGGTCGCAGGACCAAAAATTTCTTCTTGTAGCAACTGATTGCCTGCCAGCAGTAACTCCACATCTGCTTTGAACAGTTGCGGCTGCGCTTGATTCTCTTGTTGAGGCTGTCCGGCTAAATGCTGGAACCCTTCATGTGTCATCAAATCTTCCAGACCCAATGAGTAGCTTTCTAATGTGCCTGCGTTCAACATGGTTTGTGCAGGTTTGGCATCGATAATAGTTGTCAGATTTTCAATAAACTGACTGTATTCAGGTGATTTAATACCAATGATTAAACCAGGATTGGTACAAAACTGTCCACAGCCCATCACGACAGAATCTGCTAAGTCTTGAGCAATACTATCTCCACGATTTTTTAGGGCAGCGGGTAGCATGAGCATAGGATTGATACTACTCATTTCTGCAAATACTGGAATAGGATTGGGGCGAGCGGCTGCCATCGCACTCAATGCCTGCCCACCTTTTAGCGAACCTGTAAAACCAACTGCTTGAATCAAGGGATGTTTTACCAGCATTTCACCGACACCACTGCCATAAACCATACTAAATACACCTTTGGGCATATTGGTGCTCGCAACCGCTCTATCAATCGCTTGTGCTACTTGATCCGCTGTTACCATATGACCACTATGCGCTTTGACCACGACAGGACACCCTGCTGCTAACGCAGAAGCCGTATCACCGCCTGCTGTCGAAAAGGCTAAAGGAAAGTTACTGGCCCCAAACACAGCAATCGGACCGACCCCTATCTTCACTTGACGCAAATCTACACGCGGCATAGGCTCACGTTCAGGCAATGCCGTATCGATACGCGCCCCTAGATAGTCACCTCGGCGTAGTACTTTAGCAAACAAACGCATCTGACCACTGGTACGACCACGCTCGCCTTGTAAGCGGGCAAGTGGTAGGGCGGTCTCTTGTGAAATACCGTCAAGAAAATCTTGCCCCAGTGCATCTAGTTCATCGGCAATCGCTTCTAGAAATAACGCACGCTGTTCAGGTGACGTATTACGATAGTTTTTAAAGGCGTCACTGGCGGCCTCGCAGGCTGTATTGACCTCTTCTTCAGTCGCTTGATGAAACTCATAAGCCAAGGCGTCTCCTGTGCTAGCATCAACGCTTTGTAAGACTTTGCTGCCAAGCGCACTGCGTTGACCTGCAATAAAATTATGTCCAATAACCATAGTATTCTCCTTATAGGGTTTTAACTGAACCAATGGATAGCTCAGGTTGAGTATGTGTAATCTTATTTTTTAAAGAATGACCAAATTCTTTCATCTCAATCTCAAACTCATCACCGACTTGGGTTTGCATACCGTCTGCAAATGACAGCGTCGCCGTACCAAAATAATGAATATGTACATCACCTGGTTTTAAGAATTGCTGATATTTAAAATGGTGGTATTCAAGATTGGTTAGGCTATGACACATATTGTCTTCACCTGATAAAAATTCTTTTTCCCAAATCACGTCACCATCACGGCGTAGACGACTGGTGCCGACCAAATGTTTTGGCAATTCACCCGTGCGTAGCTCTGGGCCATAACTACAAAAACGTAATTTGGAGTGGGCAAGATACAAATAGTTGCGACGCTCCATAATGTGATCAGAAAACTCATTACCCATGGCAAAGCCAATGCGATAAGGTTTTGAATCTGGACCAATTACATACAGACCTGCAATTTCAGGTTCTTCGCCACCATCTTCTGCAAAATTAGGTATTGGCAGGTCTGCACCAGGACGAACCACAATAGAGCCATCGCCTTTATAGAACCATTCAGGTTGTGCGCCCACCTCACCGTCAATAGGTTTGCCTTTTTCAATCCCTAACTGGAATATACGCATGGTGTCGGTCACTGATGCGGTATCCGTTACGTTCTGTTGGTGCATTTTGTCACGAGTAGACGCTGAGCCTAGATGGGTCAAACCCGTCCCTGAGACAAAACAATGCGCGGTATCTGGATGATCTAAAGGCGCAAGTACCTGTAAGTTGTCTAGTAGTTGTGCGTAGTCATAGTTCTCAGAGGCGAAGCCTAATTGTTCGATTTGTTGCTCTAGGCTCAGTGTGTTTTCGATTGCCATTAATGCTAAGTCTCGAACCGTCGTCACCTGATTGATTGGCTTGACAGTATTGTTTTCGACAATGCCAACCGCGCGCTGCTGGTCTTGGGTTTCAAATTGAATAATATTCATGATTAATGTCCTTAGTACGCTTGTTCGCTAACGGTTGTTTTTTCAGATTTCTTTTTTTCAAATTTGGCGTAGACGAAATAAGTCAAAATCAAGCCAAATACCATCACCACAGAGAGAAAATACAAGCCCGCTGCCATGTGCCCTGTGTATTCCTTTAATAAACCAATGCCATAAGGTCCCAAATAACCGCCCAAGTTACCTACTGAGTTGATCAAGGCAATACCAGCTGCCGCACTACTGCCTGTTAAGAAACGGCCTGGCAGTGTCCAAAAAACAGCCGTTGTCGAAAATAAGCAAAACGCGACGGCAGATAGTGCAACCAATTGCAGGATAGGAGAGGTGAGCCAAGCACTTAAGAACATAGCAAAAGCACCTACTGCATAAAGAAAACCAAGATGCCCATAACGATCATTTAGACGGTCCGTACTGCGCGGAATAATCAGTAATCCGACAACTCCGAAAAGATAAGGAATACTCGACAAGAAGCCAACTCGTAGATCGCTACCACCACCAAACTGCTTGATAATCGTAGGTAGCCATAGATTTAAACCATAAATACTCAAGGTGACAGGTAGGTAATACAGCGCAAGGAGTAACACACGTTTGTCTTTTAGTGCATGTAAAGGATTGGCATGCCTTGTTTGCTCATACTCAGACTCATCTTTAACCAATTCATTTTGCAACCAACTTTTTTGCTCTGTGGTTAACCAGTTGGCTGTTTTAATATCATCTGGCAAATACAAATACGTGGGTAGCGCCAAAAGAACAGCAGGTAAGCCGACAGCTATGAACAACCATTGCCAGCCATGCATGTTCGCCATGCCATCCATACCGAGTAAGGCACCGGATAACGGGCCTGCAATCACCATTGCAATCGGCTGCGACAGCACGAACATACCCATGATTTTGCCGCGATGACGCACTGGGAACCATTGGGTAATCAAATATAGAACACCAGGGAAGAACCCTGCTTCAGCAACACCGAGTAAAAACCTAAGCGCATAAAAGCTCTTAGGGCCTTGGGTAAGCGCCATCGCCATGGTAATCAAACCCCATGTCAATAAAATGCGAGTGAACCACTTACGTGCTCCAAACTTGGCCAATAGTAAGTTGCTTGGCACCTCAAACATGAAGTAACCAATAAAAAATAAGCCTGCGCCAAATCCATAAGCGGCGTCACCGATACCAACATCAGCACCCATATGTAGATGGGCAAAGCCGACTGCACCGCGATCAATATAAGCGACCACATAAAGCAAAATTAATGCAGGGATTAATCTGTAGGTCACTGTTCGTATAACGTTCTTTTCGAAATCCATATCCGACTCCACGTTCCATGTGGTAATTCTCACGCATCATGCCAAAGAGAAATTATCTGTAATTGAGGGTGTTATCAGTCGATAACTGAAATAATGTATAAAAGCTTTAACTAAAATATAGTAATACTATTTAAATGTAAACCCTTTTAAAAAGATTGTTTTTAGTGTATTTTAATTGATATTATTTAAATAGTATTACTATATAAGGATGTAAAGATGTCAAAAAAGAAGCCACTACGCTCGGCAGCTTGGTTTGGAACGGCGGATAAAAATGGATTTATGTATCGTAGCTGGATGAAAAATCAAGGCATCCCAGATCATGAGTTTGATGGCAGACCCATTATCGGTATTTGTAATACGTGGTCAGAATTGACTCCTTGCAATGCCCATTTTCGCAAAATCGCTGAGCATGTAAAAAAAGGCATTTTAGAAGCGGGTGGGTATCCTGTTGAATTTCCTGTTTTCTCAAATGGTGAATCCAACCTACGCCCAACGGCGATGCTGACGCGTAATTTGGCGAGTATGGATGTAGAAGAAGCCATTCGTGGTAACCCGATGGATGGGGTCGTACTATTAACAGGCTGTGATAAAACCACACCTGCGCTACTGATGGGTGCGGCCAGTTGCGATGTTCCAGCTATTGTAGTCACCGGTGGGCCGATGCTAAATGGCAAACATAAAGGAAAAGATATTGGCGCGGGTACCATTGTCTGGCAAATGCATGAAGAGTTTAAGGCTGGCAAGATTGATCTCAATGAATTTTTATCTGCAGAATCAGGCATGTCGCGCTCAGCGGGTACCTGTAATACGATGGGCACAGCTTCGACAATGGCCTGTATGGCTGAAGCATTGGGGACGTCTTTACCACACAATGCCGCTATTCCAGCAGTAGATTCACGCCGTTATGTTTTGGCGCATTTATCAGGTATGCGTATCGTTGATATGGTCAAAGAAGACCTGACGTTATCCAAAATTTTAACCAAAGAAGCATTTGAGAATGCGATTAAAGTCAACGCCGCCATTGGTGGATCAACCAACGCAGTGATTCACTTAAAAGCCATTGCTGGACGTATTGGTGTTGATTTAGAGCTAGAGGACTGGAATCGTATTGGTCGCGGCATGCCTACTATTGTGGATTTGCAGCCATCAGGGCGATTTTTGATGGAAGAGTTTTATTATAGCGGCGGACTGCCTGCGGTACTGCGCCGTATGGGTGAGCACAATCTGCTACCGCATCCGCAAGCACTGACTGCGAATGGACAAAGCATTTGGGAGAATTGTCAAAGCTCGCCTATCTATAATGATGAGGTTATCCGTCAAATAGACGATCCACTGAGTAAAGACGGCGGTATGTGTATCTTACATGGTAACCTAGCACCAAAAGGAGCCGTCCTCAAACCGTCGGCGGCTTCAGCGGAACTGATGAAACATCGTGGTCGTGCCGTGGTATTCGAAGACCTTGACGACTATAAAGCCCGTATTGTAGATCCAGACTTGGATGTCGATGAAACCTGTATTTTGGTACTCAAAAACGCAGGACCTAAAGGGTATCCCGGTATGGCCGAAGTTGGCAATATGGGATTGCCACCCAAACTGCTAGAAAAAGGGATCACAGATATGCTGCGAATTTCTGATGCACGTATGAGTGGTACGGCGTATGGCAGCGTAGTACTACATGTGGCACCAGAAGCCCGCGCAGGCGGACCATTGGCTGCGGTACAAAACGGTGACTTTATTGAGCTTGATGCCTACGCAGGTAAATTGCATTTAGATGTCAGTGATGAAGAACTACAGCAGCGCTTAGCGAATTTACCACCACCACCGACACCCAACTTTATTGGCGGCTATCGCGAACTCTATGTCAAGCATGTGCTGCAAGCGGATGAAGGCTGTGATTTTGATTTTCTGGTCGGTTGTCGCGGTTCTGAGGTACCTCGTCATTCGCACTAATTTGCTCAAAAATTGGCACTAGTTTATGCAAAATAGAAGACCTTGTTTATTGATAAGGTCTTCTATAACATACTAGTGTCAAATATGAGTAACGATAATATATGAGCACTGCCGACTACAAAAACCCCGTTCCAAGCAAAAGCCAACATGCATTAATTGTTCAACAATTGGGTCTAAAAATCGTTTCTGGTCATTTTCCTGAAAACGAAAAACTACCCTCTTCAGATGAGCTGTGTGAGGAGTTTCAGGTCAGCCGTCCTGTCTCTCGTGAAGCCATACGGGTACTGAACTCTAAAGGTCTGACATACTCGCGTCCCAAAGTCGGTACGGTCGTGCGTCCCAAAGACGAATGGCATATGCTTGATCCAGATGTGCTGTTTTGGTTGATTGAATCTACACCAGAGAATGATTTTTTCAAAACCTTATCGACCGTTCGACGTGTGTTAGAGCCTGAGATGGCGTATATTGCTGCTACCACTGCAACCGATGACGATATTTTACAGATCAAAACAGCGTATGAAGGCATGGAAAAGGCGACTAATGCAGAAGAATTTATGCAACCTGACATAGAGTTCCATCTTGCCATTGCCAAGGCCACACATAATGACCTACTGGCTTATATGTCAAAAATGTTGGTATTACCGCTACAACAATCTATTAAGCTGACCAGCTTAAGACCTAACTTACAAACGCACTCCCTACCAAGGCACAAAGCAATCTTAACGGCCATCGAAAATAAAGATCCGCTATCAGCCAGACTGGCGTCTTTAGTGCAGTTGGATGATACCAACGTGGCCTATACCTTAATCAAAAAGTAATAAACGTTTGATCGATCTTTTGAACGATAAAATATCTACTCAATAGAGTTTGGTCATCTGTGCTAATTCTCGAATACTTACGCAGTGTCGTAATATAAAAAAATAGCGCCCATTGTAGGCGCTATTTTTTGTCTTAATGTATACAAGTAGCTAGGTCTCAATTCACAGCTAATATTAATAATTAGCCTTGATTTGTGTTTCCAAGAATTTAGTCGCTACATCGTTATACTGATTACAGTAAACTTCTGAAACACCAGGATCAGTGTTTTCTTTTTCTTGGATTCCTTCCTGACTATATGAAGCGCTGTATATCAAACCGTTGTATCTAATAGCGGCAATAATATCGCCATCTTCGTCAGTATATCTAACAGCTGGTAGCTCATTATTGAGTCCGACATATTCTTTGACAACATTAGTGACTGTATACCATTCTTGCTGGTTAGTAATCCACTCATCTATAGTCATGCTACCTTCATCCTCATCTTCAGAAAAAGTATAGAAAGTTTGATTAGGTGTTTCTAAAAATATATAGCATTGAGAGCCACTAGGAAAAGTGGCATTAAATCCATCAGGGAAATAATCTAAATCAGTATCTATACCAGTAGTAGCATTGCGTGGTTGCTTGCCTACGCCCGTAAGGTCAAGAGTAGCAATGTCATAAGTAGAGTTAAAAGTTGAATTATTTGACTGAACTTTTAGTGTAAAGGTATCGCTATCAACGAAGTTGATTTTATAAAACTTACTGTCAAAATTTTCAGGAACAGCAGCGAACGCGTTTTTGCCAGCGTAATATTCCAGCTCATCATCGTCGCTTCTACTATTTTGATAAGCAGTAGGTGAGCTTCCTACCACAGTGGAGATTGTTTGTATCAAGCCATTATTACTGAGTTTGTACGCGAGCTTGCCCCAGCCATCTTGATATTCATCATTTGACATATCGGTGAAAGGATCAAAAACTGTATAGTCCAATTCGTTATTAACGGTAGGGCCGACCTCGTTATCATCACCGCACCCTGTCAATATCATTGTACTTGCCAAGGCGATCCCTGCGTATAGCTTATTGATTTTCATATTGTTACCTATCGTTAGTTTCCCGTAAGAAAATAATCATAGATAAAGCTATAGTTAATTGCAAAACAAATTTTCGGTTTTAACAGTGTTGCTACAATAGAATTTACGTTTTATTCACATATGATATTCAAAAACCTAATATTTTCATTAACCGTAAAATTGTAGTGCTCCGAACCCTATTTGAAATGGCAACGCCCGCGGAGAAAATCAACCAAGATAACGCTAATAAATCTATTTGGAAATCTTATGACACCTTTTGTGCTAATAAATAGTGGCAGTATCTGTACTAAAGTTAAATTTTCTAACACTAATCACCGCAAATACAATACGTAGTAATTTAAAGATGACCTTTATTTATTTTTACCTATAAGTACTTATACATTTATTATCACTATAAAAATTCACATGGGAGTAATGATGAAAAATATTCTCTAATTATTTTTTGTCATTTCTAGATTAAGCCATTCATCAAGAAACCATTTTATTGATTTCTAATAACTAAGCATTATCGATTGGCATTAACTTAGCCAAGACATCTATCAAAATGACTGTATTCCGACGTCTCATCGCTACTAATCGCAATATCGTTCTGTTTGATAAACACCATATTTTGAAAAGTAGTAAACAATTCGGCCACGCTTTGACATAGTTATAAAATACTTTACCTTGTAGACACAACATAAGTTACGTTTTATCAGCATAAATCATTTAGACAGAACGCGGCGGACTGTGTCACCATCTTTCACGACATTATTTCAATAAATAACGATCTCGATAATATATCTGGAAAACCTGAAGGCCTTATTATGAAAAACATATCAACATTAAAAAAATCATTAGCAGTAGCATTGAGTGTCGCTACCCTTAGCGCGGCTGCTATTCCATTGAGCCAAGCCGCTACATCAGTGAATGAAACCGTTGCGTTATCACAGAGTAAAATCAGCTTAGAGCAAGCGATGATTCTCGCCAATAAGGCGGTAGCAGGCAATATTATTAGTGCAGGCTTTGATCAAGAAGACCGTATGGAAAATAACCATTATGAGATTAAAATTATTGCCAATAACAACGAGCAAGAAGTCATCGTCAATGCCAATACAGGTGAAGTGATAAAAGATGAAATAGAGCGTTTAGATAAAGAAGATTTGGCCGAATATAACGCCATGAAACAAGCAAAAACTAGCCTGTCGCAAGCCATGAAAAGTGCCAATAAAACGCTAAACGGCACGGTGCTGGAAGCCGAGTTTGATATGGATGCTAATAAGCCTGTTTATAAGATTGAAATTGGTAAAGGTAGTCAAATCTATGATGTTGTGGTCGATAGCATGACAGGTAAGGTTTTGAGTGATCATGTGGATCATGACGATTAATCATTGATAGACGATATCAATTTTTTGCCCCAAGCAACTCTTTAGTGGTTTGGGGCTTTTTTATGCACTATTCCCCATCATGAGCTAATATCATCGATACAGCTGAATCATTCAGAATTGAAATATTATCTATAGGTAAATAACAAGTATAAAAAAAACGCTAGACGCGTTATTTATAAGGGGTTTAAGCAGTGTTTGGGATAGGGTGGGACAAGATAGGAAAACTAGCACTTAATAAGATTGGCGGTGAAGGAGGGATTCGAACCCTCGATACGCTATGAACGTATACACACTTTCCAGGCGTGCGGTTTCAGCCACTCACCCACTTCACCGTTTTTTGAACGCCTAAGTATAGCGGATACCATTTAAAATGTCACGACTTGCGCGCTATCTTTCTTTATTGCTAACTGCCTGCTAGGATAGCAGATACGCAATGATGAGTATAAATGGTTGAAAGTTGAATGATAAGTTTCCGTGAGCGCACATATGGGCTTAAACACAGCATGCTAATGACTGTCATGACAGTTGCAATAGGTATTACTCAAGCGCATGCTGATGATTTCACGCAGTGTAGCCAATCTTTTTATGGTGGTATCTATCCTGAATTTACCAACACTAAGCTGAGTAATAAGACACAAGCATTATGCATGGATGGCTTTGCCGTTATGTACTCTGGTGTATCACGGACACCGCTGTGGTCAGCAGAGCATCTAGATCGCACACGTCTGCAGCAAGCCAAACAGATCGACCGTGAAGATAGCTTCCATGAAGAAAGCAAGCTTCCAGAATCAGCACGCGCGTCATTATCTGACTATTCAGGTTCTGGTTATGATCGCGGACACCTAGCACCAAATGCCGATATGGCAACGCGCAGCCAACAGTATGATAGCTTCAGTCTGGCCAATATTGCGCCGCAGTCACCACGTAACAATCGTTATATTTGGCGTAATATCGAGTCTGCCACTCGGTATTTGACGCAGCAATACGGTGAGGTTTATACCATCACAGGTGTCGCATTTACCAATAAAAAAACCAAGCAGCTTGCCAATCGTGTGCTTGTACCCAGCCATTTTTTCAAAGCAGTGTATATACCCGCGACCAATCAAGCAGGGGTATATTACGCACCAAATGACGAGTCGGAGCGCATCGATGTTATTAGTATCGATGAGCTGACCGCTGAAACCGGTATCGATGTCTTGCCGATGTTGGACATTCAAACCAAGCGAGAAGCGTTTGACTTGCCATTGAAGGCAGGTGAGAGTTCAGACACAACTGATACGCCCGCTCAGGAGCCGGATTGGATACTATTTGTCTGGGCTATTTTGGAGTGGTTGCTTGCACAATTAAAGGCATAGAGCAAAACGTAGAGTACTTTTTGGGTTTTAAATACACCATAAGGATGAACACATGATTGACCCATTCGCCAATGATCACCAAAGCATGCAGGTTGGTGATCTTGTTATTGAAAACCAAAAGGACAAAGTCATCATCTATGGTGATATTGACCTGACTTTGGATGCATCTGGATATGAACACGCCCAGCAATTGCATGAGCTAATGAGTCGGGTCATAAACGCATTTGAAAGTAAAAACCTTTATAGTAATAATGATGATAAGTCAAAAGAAAATGATGACCAGTTGGACAAAGATATCGACAATCCCTTCTTGTAAGTCTTTGATATGGTTTTATTTTATAGAAATAATAAAGTATAAAAAAATTACTAGGCAAAGTCGGAAAATTGCTTATAATGAGTCAAGACATCGCTTATGTCGCTCAAAATCTTTGACAAAGAGTTATGAGCAATATCGATAACCTACGTTTTATAAGTAGAGAATCGTAAAGCTTGTAATAAAAGATTCTAGCAAAGGATAAGCATAGGACATCAGAAACATAATGTTTCGAGCAATCATTGTATGAAGGGAGTCAATCTATGAAATTATTTACAAAAACCACTTTGGCAGTTGCTGGTATTAGTGTTGCTAGTATGGCATTTGCCGCTGATCCATTAGCCAATACTACTTGGCAGACATACGACGATGGTGAGCCAAAAGGCACGGTAAAAATCACTGAGTCAAACGGCGTGTTAACCGGTACACTTATTGCTGCCAATACGGCTAAAGGCAAAAAGCATGTTGGTACGACGGTCATCAAGGGTCTGAAGTCTGATGGTAACGGTAAATATAGTGGTGGTACGATTACTGATCCAGCAAAAGGTAAAGATTATCGTATGACTGCAACTCTAAACGGTAACTCGTTAAACATAAAAGGTTATATCGGTCCATTCTCACGTAGTCAAGTATGGAAAAAGAAATAAATCCATAAAGA
The DNA here is from genome assembly GCF_052258485.2 of Psychrobacter sp. T6-5. NCBI lineage: Bacteria > Pseudomonadati > Pseudomonadota > Gammaproteobacteria > Moraxellales > Moraxellaceae > Psychrobacter > Psychrobacter sp. T6-5. Next base: position 393,662 of record NZ_JBQQEY020000001.1, read on the forward strand.
ACCTAACTATTAAGTCTGAACCTGATAGATAAAAATCCCGCATTACCGAAAGGTTTTGCGGGATTTTTTATACTTCTTATTTTATCGTTTTAAGAAAGGGGATTGCTTGATGACTAGAATAATAAACGCTGACACTACGGTAAGTAGTATCAGCGTATCGAATGATAGGGTTTAGACTATTGAGGAATCTTATCTGATAAATTCTGGATAAGCTTCCATACCACATTCTGCAATATCAGCACCTTCATATTCATCTTCTTCAGAGATACGGATACCGATGACTGCTTTGAGGATTCCCCAAACGATCAAGCTAGCGATGAACACCCAAGCAAAGATGGTCGCCGCACCCACAATCTGACCGACAAAGGTAGATGCTGGGTTGGTAATTGGTACGATTAGTAGACCAAATAGACCAACCACGCCATGAACTGAGATTGCACCCACTGGATCATCAATTTTGATTTTATCTAACGCTAAGATTGATAACACGACGATGACACCAGCGATAACACCAAAAAGAGTGGCTTGTAGCGCAGAAGGGGTTGATGGCTCTGCAGTAATGGCGACTAGGCCTGCTAATGCACCGTTTAGGAGCATGGTTAGATCTGCTTTGCCAAAGATGATACGAGCGATTATCAGAGCGCCTACAGCACCGCCAGCGGCAGCAGCATTGGTGTTCAAGAATACCATGGCGACAGAGTTGGCACTGGCGATATCACCAAGTTTAAGTACTGAACCACCGTTGAAGCCGAACCAACCCATCCATAGGATTAGCGTACCAAGCGCTGCCAGTGGTAGGTTAGCACCAGGAATCGCACGTATCTCACCGTTAGGACCGTATTTACCTTTACGTGACCCTAAGAGCAATACACCTGCTAGAGCAGCAGCAGCACCCGCCATATGGACGATACCAGAGCCTGCAAAGTCAGAGAAGCCCATATCACCTAGGTTAAATAACCCAAAGACATCGTTGCCACCCCAAGTCCAACTGCCTTCTAATGGATAGATAACACCGGTCATAACAACAGCAAATAATAAGAAAGCCCATAGCTTCATACGCTCAGCAACAGCACCTGAAACGATTGACATACAAGTCGCTACAAAGACTACTTGGAAGAAAAAATCTGAGGCTGCAGAGTAGACAGAGTCACCACCAAAGCCATTTTCGGCAGAGGCTGCTAACGCGTCTTCTACCAAGGTGTCGCCGCCTGCAATTCCGCTCAAGAACAGATCGCCACCATACATAATAGCGTAGCCGCATATCATGTACATGATACTGGCAGTTGCAAATAGCGCGACATTCTTAGTTAAGATTTCGACCGTATTTTTTGATCGGACCAGTCCGGCCTCTAACATAGTGAAGCCGGCTGCCATCCACATGACCAACGCCCCACAGATCAAAAAGTAAAACGTATCGAGCGCATACTGGAGCTCAAAGATTTGACTTTCCATTTAAATTCCCCTTGAATTTACGATATAGATATCGGTGTGACCGATAGATAAAAATGCAGTAAGAGCCTTTTCCTATAAATCGATGTTTATAGATATGGCCTCAAATCTAAATAGCATCAGGTCCGGTTTCGCCCGTACGGATACGAATGACTTGCTCAAGCGCAGTGACGAAGATTTTGCCGTCACCAATCTTGCCAGTGCTAGCGATACGAGTGATCGCTTCAATAGCAGGTTCGACCATCTCATCGATCACAGCGACTTCGACTTTTACCTTGGGTAAAAAGTCCACCACGTATTCTGCGCCGCGATAGAGCTCTGTGTGACCTTTTTGACGACCGAAACCTTTGACTTCAGTGACGGTAACACCTTTAACACCGATGTCAGAAAGCGCTTCACGCACATCGTCGAGCTTAAACGGTTTTAAGATCGCAGTGATTAGCTTCATAAAAAATTCCTTATTTGTGTGATGCCGCAGATTGATAGAGGCATTATGGTGCATCGTCGTATCTCTGCTTTGCTTACGGTAAGTTATTCAAGAACTGTGCCAACCTACTCAAGGGGGAGGTAGAATTGGGTTTATTTATTCAAAAATAACCGCGGTTGCAACAGAGCATATGAGTGACGATGTAATGATGAGAGCCATCATTATAAACATAGTGAAAGTGAATCAACCTTTAGCATTTGGTTAATGAAAACTTTATTATAACCAACTTTTTAGGTGCTTGGGGAGGCTATCCCTCTATTTCATGTGACGATTTGCTAACTTGAGTTTAGTAATAAAGTGGGTATTTGATGACAGCTGATTAAAGCTAAATAGAGGAGAGGTTGCGGTAAGCGGCAGAGACCAAAAGAGTCGTTGGTGCTCTGCGCTTAAATAGATAGGCTATGTGTGTGTAGATAAAACGATGCCTAAGCCTTAGGAAAAAGGAGGTATGGTGTTTTGGTGCTGCCTAGTAACTTCTTAGTATCGCTGCCTTGTAGCAACTCACGTAAACGCGATTGGCCAAACGCGCCTGTTATGAGTAAGCCGATATCGTTTTGGTTTTGGTAGTAATTTAAAGCCGCTGCAACATCACGGCAGTCTAATAATGTTTTTTTAGATTTGATACCTGCTTGCTTGAGCTTCGCATATGCTTCACGTAGGGCATCACAGTTATCAGAGGTTTCTTTACCGATCATGACAATATGAATGGTCAAGGCACGTACGAGCGGGGTCTTACACAACCAATTAAGTAATTTATGGCATGTTGGACTGTTGTCAAAAGCAAATAAAGCGGTAGTAGGGGGCAAAAATGGTGCATGTGTCACCAAAATGGGGCAGTGGCTGACTCTAATCAGTTGTCCCAATGTCGATTTACATGTGACATGATGACCGATGACGATCAATTGTGCCTTATCATCGACGTAATCGATACTCTGGTTCAGGTTTTCATGACGATGCAAGGTATAAGTTTTGAGCTTATGAGGCTTTTGCTCACAATACGTGGTAGCTTGAGACAGTAGCAATCTACCCTGTGCTTTTAGCTCACAGTTGCTCAAATGCTCTTTGGTTGTGAACTGCTCAAGCAAGGCATTTTCATCATCGATATTGAGACAACCAGAATAATTGACTGCAGCTTTTTGCTGTAAGCTTGGGACTGAGTGTAGTAGTCCTACAGGCGCGCGCAAGCGAATGGAAGCCCACATGCTGGCCTCTAATACGGCTTGAACATGATCAGGACAGTCCAAGCAAGCAATGACACTATCTGGTTTTAAGTTACTCATAAAACGGCCACATCATTCTAATCATAAAAATCAGCCACTCAGCGTAGGGTTAAGGCATCACGTACATACCCACCTCTTTTGACCAACGCAGCTGTCTATTTATCCATCGATTCACAAAACCTTGCCATACATCAATGTCAAGGCGGATGCAGATTTGCTTAATCTAATAAGCCAATATCTCGGCGATCGTGAACAGAGAAGCGGTCAATCAGTGTTCGACTCGCATTGTTGAGTCCTACCACTTTGACATCAATACCTTCACGTTGCAAGCGCATGACCAGCTTGTCCAAGGTATCAACAGCACTGATGTCCCAAAAATGCGCATGGCTGACGTCAATTTGAATGCTGTCTACCGCTTCTTTGGTATCAAAGCTATTCAAAAACTGTGTCGTCGAGGCAAAGAACACCTGTCCTTGAACATAATAATAACGGGTATTGCTACTGTCATCGTACTCACTGAATATGGTTAAGAACTGACCAATCTTATTGGCAAATGCCAAGGCAGATAGCAACACGCCAACACCAACGCCATAAGCTAAGTTGTGCGTAAAGACAGTGGTCAATACCGTCGCTAGCATCACTATATTGAATGACATAGGATGCGTTTTGAATTCGCGAATAGATTGCCAGTTAAACGTGCCAATCGATACCATAATCATGACGGCAACGAGGGCTGCCATTGGGATTTGGCTGACCCATTCACTTAAGAATACTACCATGATGAGCAGTACCACACCTGCGATCAAGGTAGAAAGGCGCGTGCGTCCACCGGATTTTACATTAATCATTGACTGACCGATCATGGCGCAACCTGCCATACCACCGAAGAAACCTGACACCACGTTGGCTATACCTTGACCGCGGCACTCTTTGTTCTTATCACTTGGCGTATCGGTCAGCTCATCGACAATCGTCGCAGTCATCATAGACTCTAATAAACCCACAATGGCAAGCGCAATAGAATAAGGCGCAATAATTAGCAATGTATTTAGGTTTAATGGAATATCCGGCAACAAAAACACAGGCAACGAATCTGGCAAATCACCCATGCTACCGACGTTACGAATATCAAGATTCATATACATCGCAACAGCCGTCAACCCAACGATACAAATCAATGGTGACGGAATGATGCGACCGATTTTAGGAATAAGTGGAAACAGGTAGATAATCCCCAAGCCTACAGCGGTCATGATATAAACAGTCATACCGACACGCTCGGTCATGGGATTCAGTTCTGGTAACTGGGCGGCGAATATCAATATTGCCAGTGCGTTGACAAAGCCAATGACGACTGAGCGCGAGACAAAGCGCATCAAATTACCAAGCTTTAGGATGCCCATGACGACCTGAATAACGCCGCACAATAATGTTGCAGCCAGTAAATACCGCAAGCCATGATCAGCAACCAAATCGACCATGACTAAGGCCATAGCACCCGTTGCTGCCGAAATCATACCTGGACGACCACCAACAAAACTGATCACGACCGCGATACAGAATGAGGCATATAGGCCGACTTTTGGATCAACACCTGCGATAATAGAAAAGGCAATGGCTTCTGGAATAAGCGCCAAGGCGACAACCAAGCCCGATAAAACGTCACCGCGAACATTGGAAAACCACTCGTCACGCAAGTTATCAATAAAAGATGTCATAAGTAAACTACATAGGGTTAGAGGCAAAAAAAGTAATCATTACTCATTTATAAAATGATCGCGTCGCTAATAATAGCTATTCATTTTTCTTTTACGTCAACATGTACTGGATCATGTTGCTGTGTTGGAGTGTGAAAGGTCAATAATAAGTATGTCTACTGATTTTTTTTGGTATCACGAATACGCTCATCAATAATCAATACGATGATAAGGACAGTAAAATGACCTAAAAATATGGTTTGAATCAGGTTGCTTAAAATAGGCTATAAAAAAATACCTATCATAAGACATAGAGTCAGCAATCGCTTGCTGCAGTAGAGGGTGATAAATAATCTGCCAAATCATGACTACTATCTGACATATCACTATCACACACGAATCGTTGCTAAAGAGACGTGACAATAGCGCGATAAATGTGACAACATGCTAAACTAAAATAGTCAGGCGAAACGCCTTGTCACATAACAATGTCACATATCAATCAAGCTAACTATTATAGCATTAGCCACTGAATATAAAAACAGGCGAATAATAGCACAAAGTCATAAAAAATCAGTACCGAAATATGAACGATACCGTTATGATGCTTGTCATCTTGGCGGTGTCATTTAGAGTCGCTGTACGCTCAGTTTGCTTGACGCCATTTTGCTCGTTCAATAGAAGGAATAGATATGACCGCTAATACCGCAACAGAAACCTTAATCCATAAAGGCAACGGTCTACAGGTCGTGGTCGGTTTGGGACAGTCTGGGTTATCGGTCGCGCATTATCTGGCCAAGCAAGGCTATCAAGTAGCGGTAACAGATGCACAAGTCGCGCCTAAATTGGCAGAGCAACTGCCCGCTGGGATCGAGGTTCGTCAGTTTGGTGCGATTGACGCAGAGCTATTACAACAAGCGGCACGCATTATTATTAGCCCAGGCATTTCGCTCGAAAATGATGCAATTGCAGCCGCGCGCCAAGCAAATATTCCAGTAGTTAGCGATATTCAGCTATTTTGCGAAGCCTGTACTGCACCGATAGTGGCGATCACAGGATCCAACGCTAAAAGTACCGTAACGACCTTAGTTGGACAAATGGCGGTAGATGCTGGCGTCAATGTTGGTGTTGGTGGCAATATTGGCGTGCCAGCACTGACTTTGCTTGATAATGCAGATATGGAGTTGGCAGTGCTGGAGTTGTCTAGCTTTCAACTAGAAACCGTCACTAACTTGGGGGCAAAAGTAGCGACTGTTCTCAATATGTCACCTGATCATTTAGATCGCCACGGTGATATGCTTGGCTATCATCAAGCCAAGCATCGTATCTTTCAAGGTGCCAAGTCAGTGGTCATTAACCGCGAAGATGCGCTCACCCGTCCATTAGTCGCAGACAACCTACCCAGAATCAGTACCGGTATCCATGCGCCCGATAAAGGTCAGTATGGTCTCATTACAGACACAGAAGGCCAAACTTATCTTGCACGCGGTACAGAAAGATTACTGTCCGCAGACAAACTGTTGATTAAAGGGCGTCATAATCTGCTGAACGCGCAAGCAGCTTTGGCACTTGGTGAGCTTGCAGGTTTGCCCCTTGAGAGTATGCTCGAGACGTTACAGCAATTCACAGGTCTTGAGCATCGCTGCCAATATGTAGGGAGCTTTGCTAATATCGACTATTTTGATGATTCTAAAGGCACCAATATTGGCTCGACCATGGCCGCTATCGAAGGGCTAGGCGCGGTCTATGCACCAAAAGATGGTAAGCTATTGTTGATTTTGGGCGGGCAAGGTAAAGGTCAGCAATTTGGTGAGTTGACGCCCTTTATCAATCAGTATGTCAGCCAAGTGTTATTTATTGGTGAGGATGGCAAGCAAATTGAGCAGCATTTACGCGCAACAAAATTAAGCGATGATGTCGCATTGCATCAATGCCAAACATTAGAAAACGCCTTTGTCACTATTCAGCAAGTCACTGCTAGCAGCTTATCGCAAGTGCAAGCGGTATTGTTGTCGCCTGCTTGTGCCAGTTTTGATCAATACAGTGGTTATGCGGCTCGCGGTGAGCATTTCAGTCGACTGGTTGCTCAGTTAGATATGGCACAATCAGATAGCACGATTATCAGTTAAAAGTTTTAAATGGCTATGGGCTCGAACAGATTAGCTTAGATGGTGTAGTAGCACGTGAATTACTTATTAACCAAAGCAGTATTTCTCTTATAAATGATTGTTTTGCTTATAGATTGCTGCTACTGTCAACCGTAACGACTCTGATTGCTAGATAGATGATTGCTCAAGCATTTTTTGATGATTGAGGGTTTTTATCATCGTCTATCTAGTAAGATTTACTTTATGATTTTTTAAACGGTGGCGTTTCATAGACGCCGTGTTTTTTCGTTTGTTAGTGTATATAAAATTATGGCGCTCTCCTCTTTTTTTCGTTCTTCGCCCAAAACCAAGCAAGCCTCTGGCTCAGATGGTGTTCTTTCTATGCCATCAGCGCGCGCAATTTTATTATCGAGCGTCGGCTGTATCATGGTACTCAGTCTGCTGATGGTGGCTTCTGCTTCTATCCCTTTTGCGCTCAGTCGCGGTATGACGGAGCTGTATTTTTTCAATAATCAGCTACTGTACATGACGATTGGGTTAATCGTCGCTATTATCCCTTATTATGGTGTGTCGTTACGGACGCTATATAAGACTGAAACTCAGTTTCTGCTATTGGGTATCACCGGGATATTGCTGGTGGCAACCCTGTTTAGTACGCCCATTAACGGCTCTAAACGCTGGCTCACGCTAGGTGGCTTTAACTTTCAGGTAGCAGAATTAGCCAAGCTGGTCATGATTGTGTTTGTCTCTGATTTTGTGGTGCGCCGCTCTTTTGAGGTTCGTAATGGCCTAGATGGCTTTTTACGCATTATGCTCGTGGTGGCATTGATAACGATACTGCTATTGTCGCAGCCAGATTTTGGTTCTTTTGTCGTTATTTTGGGGACGCTGTTCGCGATTTTTTATATCGCTGGAGCACCTTACAAGCACTTCTTAGCATTGGGTGCGGCTGCCGTTGGTGGCGCAGTGTTGATGGTGACCACGGCAGAGTACCGATTGGTACGTGTGATGTCGTTCATGGATCCGTTTGATGATGTGCAGGATACCGATTATCAGCTGGCACGTAGTCTGATTGCTTTTGGCCGTGGACAGTTCACTGGGGTTGGCTATGGCGAAAGCGTACAAAAACTGTCGCATTTGCCTGAAGCGCATACTGACTTTCTATTGGCGATTACGGGTGAAGAGTTAGGCTTTGTTGGTGTCAGTATGGTATTGATACTCGAAGCACTGATTATCGGTAGTGCGATGCGTATCAGCTACAACGCGCTAAAACGTCGCCAGATGCGCATGAGCTATACCGCGTTCGGTATCGGTGTGGTGTTTATTGCACAGACAATTATTAATGCGGCGATGAACATGGGTGCTATTCCTACCAAAGGCCTCACCATGCCATTCTTTAGTTATGGCGGTTCTTCAATGTTGATTAGCTTAGTGATGGTGGCTTTATTATTGAAAATATATAAAGAAAGTCCTGAGATTGAAAAAAGCCAATGCCGCTACTACTAAAAAGTTGAAGTTAGTTTATATACTGTATGAGCAAGCACTAAAAAAGCGCCGCAAACAGTGGCGCTTTTTGCTATTTGTTTTTTGTGAGTTACTTTTTAGTTATCTTCAATAAGGCGAATTCAACTGCTGTTTCCCTTGTAGCGGCGTATTGTCCCATTGAGCAATTGCTTGCTTGAGCATATTCTCTGGTGTATCAATATCGACCTTTGGTTGCTGTAGGAGTTTTAAGGCATCAGCGATAAGCTGGCTTGGGTCTGAAGTATCAATTGGCTGCGCAAGATTTTGCTTAGAGAGCTTTTGACCATCCGCATTATTGATTAATGGCAGATGATACCATTGGTCGATGGTTGGCAGTTGTGCTGCTTGCATGATACTGATCTGTGCCGTGGTCATGGGTAAGATATCCAAACCACGCATGATATGAGTCACCTGTTGTAGGCCGTCATCAATGCTGGCTGCCAGTATATAATTGATCATACCGTCTTGACGACGAGCCACCATATCTCCTAGTGTCTGCTGCGGATTGTCCCATTGCAGTCCTTGGATACCATCGTGAAAGCCAATTTTATAGTCTGGTAGCTGTATACGTAATTTATGCTGTTGTCTGTCAAGGCCAGATGCGACACAGCGTCGTGGGTAACGCTGTCTGTTTGGCTGCGTTTGGTTGCATGGTTGTGTTAAGTTTGCATTATTGTGATGTCTACTAATTTCCTCTTGCGCCCAATATTGCTCTAAGTCTTTGCGTGAGCACTGGCAACCATAGGTCAATGGGCGTAATGATGAAGACAAGTATTCGTTATAAATATCAATACGTTCAGATTGATAAATGACATCACCATCCCAGTGCAATCCAAGCACCTCTAGGTCCATCAAAATCTGTTCAGTGAACTGTCTATCACAGCGCTCGATGTCGGTATCTTCGATACGCAGCAGCCACTGTCCACCGATCGATTTGATATGGCAAAAGCTTGCAAGTGCCGTGGTCAAAGAACCAAGGTGCAACTCACCCGTTGGTGAAGGCGCAAAGCGGCCAATAGGCTGGGATAATTTGGTGTGAGATGGCGCGTCAGTAGGAATAGTTTTCACAATAAATGGCTATCGATAAAAATAATATAGATAGAATAATAAAAATCAGGTTCAAAAGATATTTATTAAATGAGATTGTTTCGTGAGCAAGGGCAACATTTCACCAACGCTACATCAGTCATATACTCAACACAGAGTAGGGGGAGCGTTTGCGTGAGGAGGCGGTCGTCTAAACGGTCGTCTAAAATGCAAAAAGCGACCACTTATAGGGTCGCTTTGTTTTACAGTCATCTTAGTTCTATCTGATTTAAGCGCCTTGGTTTTGGCGTTCTTTAATCTCAGACAAAGTCTTGCAGTCGATACATTGGGTCGCTGTTGGACGTGCTTCAAGACGGCGCAAACCAATCTCTACGCCACAAGTTTCACAAAATCCATAGTCGTCATTTTCGATTTCTAGCATAGACTTGTCGATTTTGCGGATAAGTTTGCGTTCACGGTCGCGTGTGCGCAAAGCGAGCGCAAACTCTTCTTCTTGAGTCGCACGGTCATTGATATCAGGCATGGCGCTTGATTCGTCTTGGATGTAGTTTTTGGTACGATCCGCTTCGCCAATCAGTTGGTTTTTCCATTCCAACAAAATCGCCTTAAAATGCTCTAATTGTGCATCAGACATATACTCTTCGTCTGGGGCTGGCACATAAGGAGTAAACTTGACTTCACTTGGATTTGTGGTCACGGTGCTCATATGGGTATCCTACTTTTTCAAATTAATTCAATAAAACGACGTATCAAAAGACAAGACGTTATCAGTTTTACAAACGCTATAATTTGTCCCTTTATCAAACGTTTTACCACTTGGTAACACAAGTAACACAGCTGATCAAATAATATCGTTATGCTGGTCTATCGGTATCGACACACCATTGCTTAGTTATACTGCGATGCAACATTTTGGTTCGATAGCATGGCTGCAATCATGTGGTAAATTACTGACTGTAAAAAACGATTTTAGCTACTATATTGCTGACTAATATGAGATATCAGGTCATTTCGCTTCATTTTACAAGTTGTATCATTGTTTTTAATAATAATGAAGTTATTTTTTATACTGATCTCATTTTTTCTTAATCTACTCTCTAGCGCCACTTCAATTAATAGGTGCTAAATCCTTGAGGTGTAAGCGCTATAGCTATTTTATGCACCAATAAATATGGGCATTAAGTATCCAGTCTTTCAATCCAGCTTGCAACCTTTCCATTGTTGGCTAATTGCAACCAGCGGTAACCAGGCAAACACGCTTCGTCGTAAGCAAAATCATGCGAATAAGGTTTGAATTGATAGCAGGTAGATGGCGTGCTATAAACAGTCACACCTTGGCGATAACGAATCTGCTCTTGATGAGTATGACCGCTAATAATCACCTGTAAATGCTCAAAAGGCGCCATATACTCCCAAAAAGTTTCAGCGTTTTGCGCCATATGGGTGTCAATCCAGTCAGAATCTACTGGGATGAGGTGATGGTGTAGGGCGATAAGCGCAGGCTTGTCACATGCCTCAAGCCGTTTGCATAGCCAATCAATATCTGTGGTGGTTATCTCACCTGCCACTTTACCTGTGATAGACGAGTCTAATAACAGTAGCTGCCAGTGATCACTCTCAATGATGTGCCGACTGAGTAAGCGTGAGTCAGCAGGCTGGGCAATGAGTGTCCGCTGAAAAAACGGCAAATCTTCACCATTCTCATCAGTCACATCGTGATTGCCAGCGATACATACAAAAGGAATCTGGGTTGCCTGTAGTACGGCAAAAATATGGTCATAGGTGGCGGGCTTTACTTTACTGACCAGATCGCCAGTCACGATAATCAAATCACAGCGAATATCTTCATTTAACGCTTGCTGCAGTACAGCTTCAAAATTACGCTGACAATCACCCACCTCATTGACATGACTACTGTCAGTATCAGCAGCGACAGGCGTAGATAGATGCAAATCAGTAATTTGTAAAATATTTATCTGTTCATCGGACGTGCTGATTTTATTGACGGGATAGTTCGGCATTGGGTCGGTCCCTTATCGAATCAAAACAATGGTCATTGTGAGAACGAGTATGGATAAATGATCTATTATTTTCAAAGTTATATGAATCTATTATTAACGCTAATTAATGATAAGTCATATAGCGAATCGTTATAAATAATGGTAAAGCAAGTTTATAACATAAAGCCAATGAAAGCTCTAGTAATATTAATGAAATAAAGTTGACTAAAGGGAATGTATAATGCTGCTATAGCCCATATATCAGCACGCTAGCGCGCTGACCGAAATTTTATTTTGGCTAGCTTGGAAACAATTAGCGCGATAAAAAATAATATCGCTAGTATCAATACGATAGAGAGTCCCGTCTGGATATCTAGCCAGATACTTCCCCACACGCCGAGCGTCACGCCGAGCTGCGCAATGATAAATGCTGTGACCACCATTTGTTTTGGTGATGAAGACCATAAGCGTGCCGTCAGTGCAGGTAATACCAATAAACCGCTGATCAATAAGCTTCCAACAGCCTGTAGCGCAATCGCACAAAACCCTGCGAGAACGCCCATAAAAAATAGTCGCTGGCGGGTCGGATTAATGCCTTGAATACGAGCTAGTGCTTCATGAGTTGCAAGTTTTATTTGAGCGGGCCAAATATACAACAGTAGCCCCAATCCAGCCAGTACGCTACCAGCGAGTAGTGGTAAATCCGCCCAGTCCAGCTCAAGTAAATTGCCAAATAAAAACCCCAAGACATTGGCTTGTTGATTGGTCAGCTGCGTTAAAGTCAATAGCCCCAAACACAACAGCGTGACGGCTACCACCGCAAGCACGGCATCAGCTGGCAGACGGTCATCATCCATCAGTACCAGACACAGCACCACCGCTGCACTAACCAGCGCCACACCTATACCCATAGGCAACTGCCACCAAGCAGCAAGTGCAACTCCAAGCAAGGTACCATGTGCTAAAGCATCGGCAAAGAATGCCATGCGTCGCCACAAGACTAAGCATCCTAAAGGCGCTGATAGTAGGGCTAAAATACTGCCAGCGATCCAAGCAGGTGCAATAATGGCTAACCAAGCGGTCATAAGAAGTGTCCGTAAAATTTTTATAAGAAAAGTTAGTGCTATCTATCGGTCTGGTAACCCTAGCTTTAACGAATTTGATATGAGCTATTTTCGATTTAGCTCATCATTGTTTTTGGTCGTTATCGTTATAGCTCGCTTGGTGCATGATGCTCGCAAGCATGCGGCTGATGCACATATGGCTGCTCATAATGATGACCAAATAGCTTTTGAAACTCAGAGCTGATAGCAAGCTCGCTTGGTTGTCCTTCACAGCAAATGTGCTTGTTGAGACAAATGACACGGCGACTGCCTTTCATTACCCAGTGCAAATCATGAGATACCACCAGCATCGCACAGCGCAAAAACTCCGGCAACTCATCAATAAATTGATATAACCAAACCTCGGTGTCAGGATCGAGACCCTGCATCGGTTCATCTAAGATAAGTAAATTTGGCTTATCTAATAGAGCTCGTGCCAATAGTACTCGCTGTGTTTCACCACCTGATAAGTGCAGCATTTGTCGCGACAATAAATGCGTTAGTGACAAATTATCAAATATAAACTGTCGCTGCTCAGAAGTAAGACGCTTCTTATCTGCTTGTCCCAACAAATCGCAGACGCGCAGCGGCAGTATGGGCGGCACAGCAAATCGCTGCGGCACATAGCCAAGCTGTAGCTGCTGATGGGCTGTGATACTGCCTTTTGTGGGTTCGATCAGACCCAAAATAAGCTTGACCAACGTTGACTTACCGGCACCATTAGGTCCGATAATACTAACGGTTTCATTGATTGCAATATCGATATCAATATGTGAGAGCAAACGTTGATGCCCGATATGGTAGCTGACGTCGTTCAAGCTCAGCAGTTTGCCAGCTTCATTCGTGGGACTACTATTCACAATAGCAGTAGTCGACTGTTTAGAGGGTGAGGTAGACAGGCTCATAGGGTGACAACGAATAGGTAAATGGATAATACAAATAAACAAACAATGACAGTGACGTACTTTTTAGGCAACCAAAGAGCCTGAATAAATCTTATTGGCAAACTTGGCAACGACCACTAAGCTCAATCACACTACGCTCAACAGTAAAACCCACATCTTGCTCAGCGAAACTCATCATTTCTTGTACTGGTAAGCTGCTACATTCTTGAACCCGCTGGCACTGATCGCAGATTAAAAAGGCAGCCGTGTGTTGTGCTCTGGGATGGCAGCAAGGAACATAAGCATTGATAGACGTTAATTGATGAATCAAACCTTCACTTAGTAAAAACTCCAAGCTGCGGTAAACCGTTGGCGGCGCAACATTTTTTGGCGCTCGCTTTTGGGTTGATGGTTTTTCTATAGATTGCTTTGATAAGCCTGATGCTTTTAGCGTATCACTATCATCCATTTCAAAGAGGCGCATTTGCTGCAATTGCGTGATTAAGTCATAAGCACCAACAGGTTGATCAGACTCTAAAACCAGCTGATATATCTGCTGGCGCAAAGGGGTAAAACGTGCCCCACTCAGACGACAGTGCTCTTTTGCTGCTGCTAAGCGTTCAATAACGTCATGCGGAGTCAAATCTTGCACATCATGTAAATGTTCGCAATTCGATGAGGTAGTAGACATAGTACAGGCTCCCAAAAATAGCATGGTAATCGCATGACGTTTTTTATGATAGCGTTTTTTATTGTTATAGTATAACATAATAAACGTGGAATCGAATCAGTTGTCTTACCTCTCTTATATATATTGATCATTTTTTATCCATGATGCGGCACGACACTGTGACTCATAATTTTGTTACTCATTCATTAAAGAGCTTACCATGAACTCTGTTTTTACTTATTTACGACGCTCAATCATTACGTTACAGCGCTTACTGATTACAGGATTGGTAGTCTTAGGCTCTTTTACATTAAGCGCGCACGCAGCAACGGTCAGTGTCAGCAATCATCCTATGTTTTTACTTAGCCAAGCTGTGACGGAAGGCACCCCTTCTGCTAACCAAATTTTACAAGCTGGCGATGTCGGTCACCATGGCAGTATTAGTCCAAGTGATAAGAAAGCCATTCAAGACAGTAAATTTGTGGTTTGGTTTGGTCCCTCATTAGAAAACAGCCTGACTGGCAGTTTAGAGATGGCACCTAATGCCATTGACCTATTTGCTTTTGATGCTTTTACTCGACATCCTCTTCGTAATATTCAAGGAAAACCTATTGCAGGCACATTTGATCCACATATCTGGCTTGATCCTGAAAATGCAAAGGCCATTACTCGTGCTTTAGCTGTTATCCATAGCCATGCCAATCCAGAGTATAAAAGCACCTACCAAGCCAACGCCAAAAAGTTTGCACAGCGTATGGACAATGCTGTAGCAAAGATACAGCAATCCACACAAAAACAGCGTCCTTATTGGGCCTATCACGATGCCTATCAATATATTGAAAATGCCACAAAAATAAAGCTGGCAGGTAGCTTAAGCCCAGACCATCACCTTGCCCCAAAAGCAAGTCAATTGCGCTGGCTTAATGACAATCGTCCAGCCAAACAAATGTGCTTGATCAACCAAAGCACCGCTAGCAAAGGATTGCTTGCCAAATTGCAACCTATTAATACCACTGTCCAAATCGAAGACATGAGCGATAGCGAAGACTTTGTAGAAGGATGGACAGCAATGGCTCAGCAAATCCACCAATGCATATCCTAGAATAGGAAGCCATTCGTTAGGGCTGTTCTAGAGGCTAGAGTTTTAAAAAGAGTGAGACAGCTGTTTTTCAAGTATCTGGTACGGCTACGTAACATAGCAATAGCAGTGGATTGCGTTAGGTGACTGATAAAAGTCATATTTTACTTGCTTAATAGTGGCTGTCTCCTTATAATAAGTGGCGTTTTATTTTGGTTTAAAGGTAATGCCTGTAGAGTAAGTCATTTACGGATAAAAGTGTCGCAAGTATGCTATATTATCCCAATGCTGAAAGGCTATAGGAATATCGATGACCAAGCCTGCCAAACGCACGCAAAAAGATAAAATAGGCATCTATATCAAACGGCAAGCATGGATATTGTTTATCCTTATCATTATTGCTTGGATTATAGATACGATTTGGTTACGTAGTGAGCTTACTGTAGCAAAGAGCGCCGCCATTGGTGCACTGCTCAGTTTCACGACTCAAGCCGTTTTTGCTTTTTTTATCTTTTGGTACACTGGATATCGCGCGCGCCAACATATCGTTAGCCAGCTATATCGAGGTCAAATGGCTAAATGGCTGTTGACTGTGTTTGGTTTCGCACTAATTTTTATTACCGTACAACCCCTATCGGCGCCTGCGCTGTTTATCGGTTTTATGGTAATGCAAATTAGTCACAGTTGGATGTTGTGGCATATACGCTAGCGCTAATAAATGATCACTACATAGATAATTTATTAATAGTACTGGCACGTCACCCTGCCGTCCAACTTCTCTATGACTAGTTCAGAAAGTCAAAGTACAAAACTGTCCCATGACAGCACCAATGATTATAAAAATCGAAGTATGAGCCTCTATGTCAGGCGCAGTATGCAACGACACAGTGATAGGGTAGAGCTGACCAAGCTATTAACCTCACTGATGATTAAATTTTTACAGTTTAGTTATGGACGACTAACTATATTAGTAGCCGTTATTGTCAGCTAACTTATTCATACAGTGGATAATAAAATCATAATTGACTTTACACGAATACAACGCTGCATTAATATAGGCAGCTAAATATTTTGTTTATGAGCGCTACACTAAGCGCCGGTCGTAAAAAACGGCCAGTAGACAAGCACATATATAATAATTTTGCGTATACATGCAAGGGCTATTACTGAGTTATCATAAGCCCTTTTTTGATAGCTAAAATTTATGTCAAGTTATCAAATATAGCATTAGTAATAGAACTATGGGTTGGATGTTGTTGGTTACATGGGTGCTTTTAGTATGATTTATTTGTTTGTTTAGTTACAAGGCAAATAGAAATACCAAACCCCATCAGATGACAACCATATTTTTGGTAGTTGATTAAATCGTTGATTAATAAGAAGCTTACATTATGGCATCCGAGCAAACATCATCAGAATATATCTCTCACCACTTAACGAATTGGACGTACGGCTATCTGCCGGGCGAAGGTTGGAAAGTTGCCTATGATGCTGAAGAAGCAGGGCAAATGGGCTTTAACGCTATCCATCTTGATTCTATGCTATGGTCAGTTGGTCTAGGTATTTTATTTTGTACCATCTTTTGGATGGTTGCCAAAAAAGTCACCTCAGGCGTACCAAGCAAAACTCAAGCAGCGGTTGAGATGATCGTTGAGTTTGTTGATAACAACGTTCGTGATTCGTACAGTGGTACATCAAAATTGATCGCGCCATTGGCGTTGACTATTTTTGTTTGGATCTTCTTGATGAACTTGATGGATTTGATACCTGTTGATTTTATTCCAGGTATTGCAGGTCAAGTTGGCGCCGCTATGGGTCACGATCCACATCATGTTTTCTTTAAGATTGTCCCAACGACTGATCCTAACATCACGCTTGGCATGTCGTTCTCTGTCTTTGCACTGATTATCTTTTATAGCATTAAAGAAAAAGGGTTGGGCGGCTTTATCGGTGAGTTAACACTGCATCCATTTAGCGCCAAAAACCCGATCGTACAAGCGATTTTGATCCCGATCAACTTCATCCTAGAAGCAGTTACCTTAATAGCAAAACCTGTATCACTTGGTTTGCGTCTATTCGGTAACATGTATGCTGGGGAATTGATTTTCATACTGATTGCTCTAATGCCGTTTTGGATTCAATGGGCGTTATCGGTACCGTGGGCTATCTTCCACATCTTAGTTATTACACTTCAAGCGTTCGTATTCATGATGCTGACGATAGTTTATATGTCGCTTGCATCATCAACTGAACATTAATTAGACATTCAATAGGTAAATGAGGATACATCAATGGATCCAGTATTAGGTGGTTACACAGTTATCGCAGTAGCACTACTTATCGGTCTTGGCGCACTTGGCACAGGTATTGGTTTTGCTATTCTAGGTGGTAAATTCTTAGAAGGCGTTGCTCGTCAACCAGAGCTTGGCTCACAGTTGCAAACTCGTATGTTCATCGTAGCAGGTCTTTTGGATGCTATTCCGATGATCGGTGTTGGTATTGCTATGCTATTGTTGTTCGCTAACCCTCTAGCAGGTTAATCCGAAAGCTCAGTTGTACATGTTTGGTGCTCAAGGGTTTTCTATTAAAGATAGTCAAGATTTGACTACCAAACATGATCAATGAAACTGATTTTTCATTAACAAAGAGGTGATCACGTGAATATCAATTTTACCCTCGTCGGTCAAGCCATTGCTTTTGCAATATTTGTGATTTTTTGCATGAAATTCGTGTGGCCACCACTTATCGGTGCCATCAATGAGCGTCAGCGTAAAATTGCTGAAGGTCTGAATGCCGCAGAAAAAGCAAAAGCAGATTTGGCGACCGCGGAGCAAAATGTCCAGCAGGAACTTGATCTTGCAAAGACCAAGGCTGCCGCTCTAATTGAGCAAGCAAACAAGAGTGCCAATCAGCTCATCGAAGATGCAAAATCGCAAGCCCAAGCGGAAGGCGAGCGCATTCGTCAACAAGCGCAAGCGTCTATCGACCAAGAAATCAATCAAGCGCGTGAATCATTACGTGCCCAAGTTGCTGAACTGGCTGTACTTGGTGCAGAGAAGATTTTGCAAGACAAAGTCGATGTGCAAAAACATGCCAGTATGTTAGACCAACTGGCGGCGAAGCTGTAATTGTGAGGATATAATGGCTGACTTATCAACCTTAGCACGACCGTACGCTAAAGCCGCGTTTGACTATGCCAATGAAAACGGCGCTGTACACGAGTGGGAAGATTTCTTACTTGTCGCTAGCACTGTTGTCAATGACAAGTCGTTCAGTACTTGGCTAGACAATCCAGCTGTTTCTGCTGAGCATAAGTCAGCTGCTTTGGTCGATCTTTATGACTCACAAGTGGCCGGTGATAGCGACTCTGCTTTTAAACAGCTACTAGGCGAGAGCAAAGGTTCTCGCTACGGTAACAGTATTAGCTACCCTAAAGTATCACCCCAGCTCAATAATTTTGTTAAGCAGTTGGCGCAACAAGAGCGTCTAGCGCTGCTTCCTGAAGTTTATGAGCATTATCGCCGTCACAAGGCAATAAGCTTAAAGCAGCTTGACGCATATGTGACTTCTGCCTACCCATTGACTGATGACCAGCGTCAAATGCTACAAACGCGTCTTGCTACCTCGCTAAATGCCAGTGTAGTGATTCACGAATCAGTTGATCCAAGTTTATTGGCAGGCGCTACAATCAAAGTCGGTGATAAAGTCATTGATGATTCGATGCGCGGCAAGTTACAACAGTTAAAAACACAGCTAACTGCCTAATGCCATTTATCGACGCATTCATATATTACGTGCGTCATAGCAAGAGCATTTGAGTCAGTGGGCGGGTTATCATAAATTAAAGGAAACAAGGCAATGCAACAATTGAATCCAGCGGAAATCAGTAACCTGATTAAGCAGCGTATTCAAGACCTTGATGCGGGTGCAACTGCAAAGAATGAAGGCACGATTGTCAAAGTATCTGACGGTATCGTGCAGATTCATGGTCTTGAAGATGCCATGTACGGCGAAATGATTGAGTTTGAAGGCGAAATCTACGGAATGGCTCTAAACTTAGAGCGTGATTCTGTTGGCGCGGTAGTACTTGGCGATTACCTAAAGCTGCAAGAAGGTCAAAAAGCCTATTGTACTGGTCGTATTCTTGAAGTACCAGTAGGTCCTGAGCTGTTAGGCCGTGTTGTTGATGCTTTGGGTAATCCTATTGATGGCAAAGGTCCGATCAATGCCAAGATGACTGATAAAGTCGAAAAGATCGCTCCAGGCGTTATCGACCGTCAGTCAGTAGATCAACCAGTAATGACTGGTTATAAAGCCGTTGATACCATGATTCCAATCGGTCGTGGTCAGCGTGAGCTTATCATTGGTGACCGTCAGACTGGTAAAACAGCGATGGCTATCGATGCGATCATCGCACAGAAAGCTTCAGGCATTAAATGTGTATACGTGGCTATCGGACAGAAACGTTCGACTATCGCTAACGTCGTACGTAAGCTTGAGCAAACTGGCGCACTAGAATATACCACTGTTGTGGTTGCTTCAGCATCAGAGCCTGCAGCACTTCAGTATATCGCACCGTACTCAGGTTGTACGATGGGCGAATACTTCCGTGACCGCGGCGAAGATGCACTGATTGTATTTGATGACTTATCAAAGCAAGCAGTTGCTTATCGTCAGATTTCACTACTATTACGTCGTCCGCCAGGTCGTGAAGCTTATCCTGGTGACGTATTCTATTTACACTCACGCCTACTTGAGCGTGCATCACGTGTAAATGCTGATTATGTAGAGAAGTTCACTAACGGTGAAGTGAAAGGTAAAACTGGTTCTTTGACCGCACTACCAATCATTGAAACACAAGCTGGTGACGTATCTGCATTCGTACCAACTAACGTGATTTCGATCACTGATGGTCAGATCTTCCTAGAGTCTAGCTTATTCGCCTCAGGTATCCGTCCAGCAGTAAACGCTGGTATATCGGTATCTCGTGTTGGTGGTGCCGCTCAGACTAAGATCATCAAAAAGCTATCTGGTGGTATCCGTACCGCTCTAGCTCAGTATCGTGAATTAGCAGCATTCGCTCAGTTTGCCTCAGATCTTGATGACGCCACTCGCGAGCAGCTTGATCATGGTGAGCGTGTAACTGAACTGATGAAGCAGAAGCAGTATCAGCCGATGTCAATCTCTGAGCAAGCAGCCGTTATCTATGCTTCAAACGAAGGCTTCTTAGCTGACGTACCTGTCGAAAAGATTGGTTCTTTCGAAGAAGCGTACCTACGTTATATGCATGATGAGCAAAGTGAATTGATGCGTGAGATTGATGACACTGCGAACTACAATGATGATATCGCAGGTCGTTTAAAGTCATCTCTAGAGACCTTTAAACAAAATCACAGTTATTAATTTAACGGGTTAAGCCGAATTGGTTATAACTGTAGCTTAGAGCTGATAAAGTGGCGCGTTGTCTGACCAGATATTTGCGCCACTGTTTTAACCATTACCGGTATTAGATCGCGTAATGCCACAAGATATAAAATGTTATTCTGTAGGATTGATGTTGTATATCAAACGATTGTCGCATGCGCCAATGCTTTTTAACCCTCTTATATTGGAATCATTATGGCAAGCTTAAAAGAGATACGTGCCAAAGTCACCAGTATTAAAAGCACCCAGAAAATTACTCGTGCTATGCAAATGGTAGCGGCAAGTAAAATGCGCCGTGCGCAAGAGCGCATGGAAGTGGGTCGCCCGTATGCTGATAGTATGCGCCGGGTTATTTCACATTTGGTGCATGCCTCATCAGACTACAAACATCCGTATATGGTATCGCGTCCAGTCAATAAGGTTGGCTATATTGTCATTACCTCTGACCGTGGCCTAGCGGGTGGTTTGAATATTAATTTATTCAAAGCCCTAACTAAAAGTATCCAAGATTATCAAGATCAGTCTGTACAAGCTGAGTTTGCAGTCATCGGTGCCAAAGGTGTGAGTTTCTTCAAGAACTTTGGTGGTAAAGTTACATCGGCTGTGACCGATTATGGCGATAAACCAACGTTTGAACAATTAAATGCACCGGTTCAAGCAATGCTTGAAGACTATAGTAACGGCAATATTGACCGTATCTATGTGGTCTATAACCGATTTATCAATGCGATGACTCAGAAACCAACAGTCAATCAGTTGGTTCCTCTACCAGAGCAGTCATTTGATGATGAAGACAGTGGTCTACAGACAGAACTTAGCTGGGATTATATCTACGAGCCTGACATCAAGACGTTAATTGATGAATTGCTTGGTCGCTATATTGAGTCGATTGTTTATCAAGCGGTAATGGAAAACATTGCCTCTGAGCAGTCTTCACGTATGGTAGCCATGAAAGCGGCAACAGATAATGCTGGTGACCTTATTAACGATTTACAGTTGGTTTATAACAAGCTGCGTCAAGCGGCGATTACCCGAGAAATCTCGGAAATCGTTGGCGGTGCTGCTGCTGTTTCATAATTGACTACACCTATATATAGAAGTTCAAGGAGAACGCAATGAGTAGCGGTCGTATTGTACAGATTATTGGCGCGGTTCTTGACGTTGAGTTCAACCGTAATGAAGTTCCTCAAATTTTTGATGCCTTGCAAGTAGATGGTACCGAAACTACCCTAGAAGTACAGCAACAGCTAGGTGACGGTATTGTACGTACTATTGCAATGGGTTCAACCGAAGGTTTAAAGCGTAACCTACCTGTTACTAATACTGGCGCACCTATCTCTGTGCCTGTAGGTACTGGTACGCTAGGTCGCATCATGGATGTTCTTGGTCGTCCTATCGATGAAGAAGGTCCTGTTGTTGCTGACGAAAAATGGTCTATCCACCGTGAAGCGCCAAGCTACGCGGATCAGTCAAACAGCACTGAGTTACTAGAGACTGGTATCAAAGTTATTGATCTACTTTGCCCGTTCGCTAAAGGTGGTAAAGTTGGTCTGTTCGGTGGTGCTGGTGTTGGTAAAACCGTTAACATGATGGAGCTGATCAACAACATCGCTCTAAAACATGAAGGTTTGTCAGTATTTGCGGGCGTCGGTGAGCGTACTCGTGAAGGTAACGATTTCTATCACGAAATGCAGGAAGCTGGCGTTGTAAACACCGAAGACTTCAGTAAGTCTAAAGTAGCAATGGTATATGGCCAGATGAATGAGCCACCGGGTAACCGTTTACGTGTTGCACTGTCTGGTTTGACCATGGCTGAGTACTTCCGTGATACCAAAGATCCTGTTACTGGCAAAGGTCGTGACGTACTATTGTTTGTTGATAACATCTACCGTTATACACTAGCGGGTACAGAAGTATCAGCATTGCTCGGTCGTATGCCGTCAGCGGTTGGTTATCAGCCAACACTAGCTGAAGAAATGGGCTTACTACAAGAGCGTATTACGTCAACTCAGTCAGGCTCTATCACGTCAGTTCAGGCGGTATATGTACCTGCGGATGATTTGACCGATCCATCACCTGCTACAACGTTTGCTCACTTGGATGCAACAGTTGTACTAAGCCGTGATATCGCATCACAAGGTATCTATCCTGCGGTTGATCCACTCGATTCAACGTCACGTCAGCTAGATCCACAAGTAATCGGCGAAGAGCATTACAATGTTGCTCGTGGTGTTCAGGAAGTTCTACAGCGTTATAAAGAGCTTAAAGACATCATCGCTATCTTGGGTATGGATGAGTTGTCAGAAGAAGATAAACTGGTTGTTTATCGTGCTCGTAAGATCCAGCGCTTCTTGTCTCAGCCATTCCACGTAGCCGAAGTCTTCACTGGTGCACCTGGTAAATATGTACCACTACGCGATACCATTGCTAGCTTTAAAGCAATTATTGCTGGTGAATACGACGACCTACCAGAGCAAGCGTTCTACATGGCTGGTAGCATCGACGAAGTTGTTGCTAAAGCAGAAAAAATGAAGTCTAAGTCAGCGTAAGTTGTATGCGCATAAGCTAACGAGTAGATATAAACCTTATATCTACTCTTCAGTAACGCATCGCAGTTTTACTGTTTTTTGATCGCGCTTTTATGGTAAGGAGTTAAGTATGGCAACGTTACAATGTCGCGTCGTAAGTGCTCGTGAAGAGTTATATTCAGGCGAAATTAGCATGTTAATAGCTACTGGTACCGAAGGCGAGATTGGTGTATTGCCAGGTCACACACCGCTTATTACTTTGCTAAAACCGGGTGCAATGCGAGTGCAAAAAGCAAACGGCGAAGAAGAAGTGATCTATGTTTCAGGTGGCGTATTAGAAGTACAACCAAAAATGGTTACCGTATTGGCTGATACGGCCATGCGTGCGCATAATCTTGACGAAAGCAAAATCGTTGAAGCACGTAAAAAAGCGGAGCAAATGCTGGTCAATCAATCTGATACATTACAAACCAATGCGGCTTTGGCCTCACTTGCAGAGTCAGTAGGACAATTACAGACTATTCGTAAGTATAAAAACCGCGCATAATTCATTACTGATAGTTCTAGCTAATCATTTAGAGTTATCGCTAGAAGTAATGATAAAAAGACAGTCCATTATATGGGCTGTTTTTTTATGTCTACTTGTTAATGATTGATTCACTTTATCATGATTGACCTCGATAAGCTCTGAGGTATGAATAAATGAATTCTCTATTTTTTAAAGCAAAATGGCTCATCTATGATTGAGAGAAACAATATTAGAATATTCCGAAAAGTTACTGGCGACAATCGTAATATGTCGTTATATTAGATAATGGAACATCGTAAATAAACAGCGATGATTGAGTGTATTTGAGCAACCTTAATCATTCATTTGATAATTCATATGCACTTAGATATTAAGTAGTCTGCAAAAGTAAAACCATTAGCTAATGCAGAAATATATGACATTATTTTTGGACGTAAACTAAAGTTTTAGTCGATGTAGTTTATAGGTTTTGTTAACGACTATCAGCTATAGTATAGGAAGCGATACGTTTAATAGTATACTGTGCTGCTAAGTTTGTAACAGCTATACGAACATCGATTGTGCCACTTTATGGTGCTATTAATTTTTACCGCTCTTACTTTTACTGCTTTTAAATTAGATGTATTAGAGGATATAACAATGACAACGACTGAAGAAGACAACACCCCCCGAATCTTGATTGTTGAAGATGATGAGCGTCTGGCCATGTTGACTCAAGATTACTTGGTCAAAAATGGTTTAGAAGTAGCAATTGAAACTGATGGTAACCGTGCTATACGCCGTATCGTCAATGAGCAACCAGACATGGTCGTACTTGATGTTATGCTTCCTGGTAGCGATGGTCTGACCGTATGCCGTGAAGTGCGCCCGCATTATCAAAATCCAATTTTGATGTTGACTGCACGTACTGAAGACATGGATCAGGTATTGGGTCTTGAGATGGGTGCTGATGATTATGTCGCCAAGCCTGCTCAGCCACGTGTATTGCTTGCCCGTATTCGTGCTTTGCTACGTCGTTCAGAGAATGCACCATCAGAAGACGTGCCACAGCGTCTAGAGTTTGGCGAGTTGGTCATTGATAATGGTGGTCGTTCAGTCAATCTAGGTGATGAATTGGTTGATTTTACCAGTGCAGAATACGATCTACTATGGTTGCTTGCGTCTAACGCAGGTCGTATCTTATCTCGTGAAGATATCTTTGAACGTCTACGCGGTATTGAATATGATGGACAAGATCGTTCAATCGATGTGCGCATCTCACGTATCCGTCCAAAAATCGGTGATGATCCAGAAAATCCAAAACGTATTAAGACGGTACGTAGTAAGGGTTATCTGTTTGTGAAAGAAGGTAACTAAGTCATTTTTGCTCATTTAATGACTGAATATTGATCGCCGTTTGAAAAAACCAGCCTAGTTGCTGGTTTTTTTTGTGGCTAAATTCTAATTTTTGAACTTAAATGCGGTGTTATGTGGTTTAATTAAGCACTTATTATAGACGCGAACTAAATGCACAAGATGTCTATTCTGTTTGGATGATCATTACATATCCATTAAAATATACCATTTAGCGTCTGATAATCCTATTCAACAGTGTTCGATATCAATCACATAGCAGCGATTATATGCTAGATGATGTCAGCAGTTTTTATTTATTAAGTTGGTCACGGCACGTATGTCATTAGTCTCTTCTTTAAAACACAGTATTTTTGTTCGTATCTATGCTGGACTACTTATAGTCTGCTTGTGCGTAGCATTGTTTGCGCAGTTATTGATGGGTACTATCAATAAGGAGCGTGTACAGTCCTATCGTGAAAACATGGCAATGGGGGCTTTTCATTTGGTGAGCGAAGGTATCTCTCACCAAAATACTGCAGAAGAGCGTGAATACTGGCTGTCTGATGCCAGTAGTTTGTTTGGTGCAAATTTTAAAATCATACCTATTGATGAAGTAGATTTTACTGCCAGCGAGCTACGACGCTTTAAAAATGATAATACGGTCGTTCGTTACGTCGAACAGCCTGTGTATGCAGATGTTTATTATCGCTTGCCGGATAATGAGAATGTCCTAACAGCACGGATATCGGAAGTCACGGAGCAGCAAGTCAGAGCCATTGCTGTCTTTTTATTGGACGATTTGTCTTATGAAGTCACCTTGTCTGATAAACGCGCGCGCTTGGCTGAACTTGAGGAGAAATTTTCTTTCCCTCTGGCATTTGTGCCCGTTAACACGCTCGATTTAGATTCAGATCAAATGTCGCGCCTACGCCGTGATGAAGTGGTCATCTCATTGCAAGACCCTAATAGTAGTACCAGTAGTTCGGCCATCAAGATAGTGGTTCCGTCTGAAATTAATGATATGGCAGTCTTGATAGGCCCTGTACCCTTATTTAACTGGTTTCCACTTAATTTAATTATTAGTATGATTCTGATTAGTATGTTTTTAATCAGTTTGGGTGTTTATGCGCTCATTTTCCCACTTGAGCGCAAGCTGCAGCTGATTCAAGTGGGTGTTAATGAGGTAAGTAAAGGCAACCTTGATATTCAAGTACAAGTAATTGGTCAAGATGAGATCGCACGTTTATCAGCGACTTTTAACGCGATGACGTCACATATTAAGCGTTTGATTGAGTCGCAACGAGAGCTCACGCGAGCCGTATCACATGAGCTTCGTACGCCAGTTGCGCGTATTCGATTTGCGGTAGATATGCTGGCTGATACTGATGACGAAGATTCACGTTTCATGCAGCGTGACTATATCGATGAAGATATTGAATCACTTAATGGCTTGATTGATGAGATTTTGACTTATGCCAAGCTCGAAGAGGGCTCGCCAAAATTAGATTTAGAACCAGTAAATCTCAGAGAATTGCTACAGCAGATTGAGCGTGAGACCAATGCGCTAGGTAAGCCGATTAAAATAGTGACCAACTTGCCAAATGCGAAAGTAACCGCGATTGCCGATCGACGCTATCTGCACCGTGTGATTCAGAATCTTGCAGGTAATGCTTTACGTTATGCCGAGACCACGATCATTATTAGTGCTGGTGTCAAAAAGGGCAATGCATTTGTCAGCGTCGAAGATGACGGCCATGGTATTCCTGAGGCTGATCGTGAAAAAGTATTTATACCGTTTTCGCGCTTGGATGATAGCCGTACACGAGCATCAGGCGGCTACGGCCTAGGTCTGTCTATTGTATCGCGCATTGCCTTTTGGTTTAATGGTAGTATGAAAGTAGATGAGAGCCGAGATCTTGGCGGCGCAAGATTCGTAATGACATGGCCTATCAAGCCGCTCACACAAATTTTGGCTGCTGACGAATTGACACAAGAAAAAAGCGAACGCGATTTTGACACTAAATAACAATACTGAACAATGATGACAAGTAAAAAATTTGTCATCATTAAACGAACCTGATTACCAATATTTTGATCATCAGGTGTCATGCTTGCAGTAGCTTATTCTAGGGTAGTTTGACAATATAGGAGGCAAAGGATGCCATATTTATTTGGTGGCTTGGTGCTATTAAATGCGATCACGCTGGGTTACTACTTGTTTCTAAAGCAGCCATCAACAACCCAAACGCTCAAGACAGCCAAAGAAGAAATTACTCAGCCATTAGCATTTACTAATAGTGCTGAATATATTCCGCCTATTATTGGCAGCAAAGATTAATTTATCCACGCAGGGTTTTCTCAAGCGATCGTGTTAAGGATTTTCTGCATTCGATGTAATACTATCGGCTGTAGATGTGTCATGGACTGCATCAGCAGCCAAGGTATTGTCTCCAGCAACTTTAGAGAGTAGGGGTATACGCACACATACTTGCAACCCACCATCAGGGTGATTGATGGCCTCGACTGTACCATGGTGTAACCGCGCAATGCGATCTACAATGGCCAGCCCTAGACCGCTACCTTGGGTAGTGCGTGCGGTCTCTCCACGCTCAAATGGCTGCATGATACGCTCCAATTGATCCTCTGCTACACCGTCACCGCAGTCACGCACACAAATCATCAGTTGCTCTTGTGCTTCCTTATTGACAACGTTTTCACTGACGACATCGCTATCTTCTTCTTCAACCGTTTCTATAAATGTTGGTATTACCGTGGCTGATAGATAAATCGGCGGTTTGCCATAACGATTGGCGTTATTGATTAGATTAATGATGAGACGCTTGATGGATAAGGGGCGTACAGGAACGACCTTGTGACATTCTGATTGATAAACGAACTTCATCGGTGCAAACTGCACCATGATCTCATTAAATATCGTGTCCAAATTAGTCAAGCTAACTGGCTCATCGGAACCATCCTTCATAAATGAGATGAACTGCTCCAAAATCGCATCCATATCCTCAATATCGTAAATTAGCCCTTCACGAAAAAAATCATCTGGCAACATCTCAGCAGTCAGACGCATACGAGTCAATGGTGTCCGCAGATCATGTGAGATACCAGCGAGCATAATAGTTCGCTCTTTTTGGGCCTGATTTAACGTTGTAAATAGACGGTTGAAAGCCATGTTTACTTGACGTATCTCGGTAGGGCCTTTTTGCGTTGGCAGTGTGGTCGCATGACCCAAACGAATATAGTTAGTCGCTGCACGTTGTAGATAACGTAAAGGACGGTTCAATTGACGTGCTAACAAAATAATGGTCAGTAGCGATAAGATAGGCAATCCAATCAAAAACAATATGAGCAATGTTGGGCTGTACTGTGAATAGTAAACCACTGGTTCACGAATCCAGAAGCTGTCATCGCGGCTGTCTTGTACCCAAAGCTGCGGTGTTGGTTTGAACTTGAAATAAACTTCGACAGGTCGACCCAGCTGCGCACCAATCTCATACTGAAGTACATCAGTAAAGAAGCTCACAAATGCTTTGTCAGCCACCTCCGGAAAGTCACTGGGGTTGTTCACCACCACGACATGAGAATGTTGATAAACCCATTGGCGGATATCAGGACGATATTGCCAGTCTTTATTCACACTATTAATTAATCGCAGCTCGCTTGTCAAATAACGCGCATGGTTTTTGAGTTCTGGTAGGTACAGACTGCGCCAAAAGAATAAAATCGACAAACTCACACTGATGAGGACAATAAAAGCGACCATCAAGGTTGTCAGCCAAGTATTGGAGTAAGAACGTGGTAGCCAACCTTTGCGACGGGGCTTTGAGTTTGGAGTAATCATATAAATCCAGCAGATTAAGAAAATGTCTGATTAAATTTGGTTTTGAGTTGAGCCGCGATTTTATTTTGGAGAAAGAGCGGGTTATTTCTAAACATGGCGGCTGAGAGTAGGGTGTGTCAGTCTACTTCAACACACCATAGAATAGCATAATCAATGAATCGTGCTGTGAGGCTATTCATTTAAGCAGTTTGTTATGTACCTCTCCAATATTTTAATAATATCAAACTTAAAGCGCGGTATATTTTAGTAACTGATTAAGATAGACCGTCGTTGATAATTGTATAAAACGCATGGTTATGCTCGATTATGTTTTACATAGACTGGTATTTAAGCTATTGTTAATAAATAATTAAATATGCGCAGTTTATGTTTTCAACAAATAAAGACTGTGATATAATTATGCCCTTTTTGGTATACCTGCGAAAGAGAGAATTCACATGGTTGTTATTCGTTTAGCACGGGGCGGTGCCAAGAAACGCCCATTTTATCAAGTAGTTGTTGCTGATCAACGCCGCGCGCGTGACGGTCGCTATATTGAAAACATCGGCTTTTTTAACCCACTCGCTAAAGAGTCTGAAGAAGCAGTACGCCTAAACATGGAAGCGTACAATGCGTGGATCGCAAAAGGTGCACAACCTTCAGATCGCGTTGCTTCATTAGCAAAAGCTTACAACAAGTCTGCAGCACAAACTGAAGCAACTGCTTAAGTTTTCGTTGTTACTGAGCCACTTGTAGTATGACTACAAGACGACTCAGTAGACTTAGAATACATAGCGTAACTGGTCTGACCAGGGTGCGCCATTAACTGTTTATCGCTTTTGACACAATTGTTTTTGCAATTGCTGTTTTAATCATTGTTAGGTTAGCTGCTATGTCATCCACTCCAAACGCTAGTGCCCTTATGAAAATCGGTCAACTTAAGAAGCCTTATGGCATCAAAGGCTGGCTTTGGGTGTTTAGTGATACGGATGATCGTACAGCGATATTCGATATGAAGCCGTGGTGGATGAAAACTGCTACTGGCATGAAACCTTTGACTGTGAAAGCTTGGCGTGAGCAAGGAACAGGAATTGTGGCTCAATTTGAGCAGATTCCTGATCGCAATGTTGCTGAGACCATGAACGGCGTGACTGTTTGGGTCGAACAAAACGTCTTGCCGGAAACAGCTGAAGACGAATATTATTGGTCGGATTTGGTCGGTTTGCGCGTGATGAACGAGCAGAACGAGTATCTAGGCAATATCACTGAAATGTTTGAAACTGGTGCCCATGACATCATGCGCGTGGCAGCCAACTCAGACAGTTTGGATAATGAAGAGCGCCTAATTCCATGGCATAAGCAAACTGTAATAGAGGTCAATATGACTGAAAAAACAGTACTTGTGGCATGGCCGAGTGATTATTGATATCAATTCTGGCTCTTAGTCAGATGTTATTGATAGTCACACCGATTATTTTAGCCTCAATGCAAGTAGACATCAGATGTATTTTGCCGTAATTAGTATTTTTCCTGAGATGTTTGCCACGATTCGTGAGTTTGGAATCACGGGACGGGCAGTGACTCAGGAGCAAGTTACGATTGAATGCATTAATCCACGTGATTATACCACTGATAACTATCGCCGTATTGACGAGCGCCCGTATGGTGGCGGTCCTGGGATGGTGATGATGGCTGAGCCATTGTCAAAAGCCATTGAGGATGCACGCTTGCGTGCCAAGCAATACGGTTGCCGTGTCGATAGTGAGCATTGTCCGGTGATTTATATGTCACCGCAAGGGCAAACGCTTAGTGAGAGTAGCGTCGTCGGTATGACTGATTACGATGGCATGATTTTGTTATGCGGTCGTTATGAAGGTATTGATGAGCGCCTACTGTCACAGTATGTCGATATGGAAGTATCACTAGGTGATTACGTGTTGACTGGTGGTGAGCTACCAGCAATGGTGCTGATGGATAGTGTGATACGTCGTCTGCCCGATATCATGGGTGATGATAAGTCAGCAGAGCAAGACTCGTTTGTCGATGGCTTGCTTGATTGTCCACACTATACCAAGCCGCATGAGTTTGCGGGCATGGCAGTTCCTGAAGTATTGCTATCAGGGCATCATGCCAATATTGCCAAGTGGCGCTTTAGTCAGCAAGTCAGTCGTACGCAAGCGCGTCGTCCAGATTTGTGGCAAGCGTTTATCCCAACGGCAGAGCAAGCGAAGTGGCTTAAAGCACTAGCGAAAGCAGATAAAAAGTAGGTTGTTGATACCTTATTTTATCGTCATTAAACTTGATAAACAGTTAAGAAACAGAATTTTGAGCAATAATAAAACGAGTCATCGCATAGTGGCCGTTGGTTATAACCCATTTATGTTGTATCTCACTATAAAGAGATATGATTAATTATTACAAACAGGTGATATGCGTAAAGCCTCTATTATCTAATGTGAGGAGATAACTCTCATGAGCAACAAGCATCCATTGGTTCAGGTCATCGAAAACGCTCAATTGATCGAGCGCCCAAACTTTGCACCCGGCGATACCGTTGTGGTACAAGTAAAAGTACGTGAAGGTGAGCGTGAGCGTTTACAGGCTTTTGAAGGCGTTGTAATTGCTAAGCGTAACCGCGGTTTAAACTCAGCGTTTACCGTACGTAAAATCTCAAGCGGCGTTGGCGTTGAGCGTGCATTCCAATTGCACTCACCAATCATCGATAGTATTGAAGTGAAACGTCGTGGTGCTGTTCGCCGTGCGAAACTGTACTACTTACGTGAGCGTTCTGGTAAATCAGCACGTATCCGCGAAAAACTTGCGCCACGTCCAGCTCAGAAAAAGACTGACGCTGGCGTACCTGATGCAGTTGATACTGCACCTGGTATCTAAGTACAAGTTTGCCGTTTTGAGTTGATTGTATGGTTTTAGAATTGACTCAAAACAAGGTAATAGTAGATACAAGCCCTTATTCATAGGTTTATTTATAAATAAGCGGGCCATACCAAAAAAGACAAAACCCCAATCTATGCGAATGCTGGATTGGGGTTTTTGTATGTGCACGCTTATCAATTTAGGCTTGCTGGGCGATTAGCTGGATATTAACAGATGATAGGTGCTACTTCTTACGAATAGTCGAAAACTATTCAGTATGAGGCGTCTCAATTCGGCTGGCTTGCTCTTTAGATTTACTGTATTTGCGCAGTCTGATATACAAGGTTTTGGTGACGGTAGCAATGAGCTTTTGCTGGTCGTCTACGATATCG
Source organism: Psychrobacter sp. T6-5 (assembly GCF_052258485.2). Taxonomy (NCBI): domain Bacteria; kingdom Pseudomonadati; phylum Pseudomonadota; class Gammaproteobacteria; order Moraxellales; family Moraxellaceae; genus Psychrobacter; species Psychrobacter sp. T6-5. The sequence goes on from NZ_JBQQEY020000001.1 coordinate 425,846, forward strand.
ACTTTATATTCACGAAACACAGCTTCACCGTCTTTCGCTAACTCTTGAATGGTAATCACCTCAGTGCTAGGTATTTTCATTCGTGCTGTGACTCTGCTATTTCCCGGTGCGATAAAATCGATATTTGAGCTTTTGTCCCAGACCACATAGTTGCTACCCAATTGATGCATCAGCATGAGCATATAGAAGGGATCAACCATAGAATACAAGCTACCACCGAATTGAGTACCGACGATATTTTTGTTGAGAGTGGTCAGTCCCATGCTGACCACACACAATCCCTGATCGAGGCTGATGTGGTCGATTTTGATGCCTGCACCGATATAGGGCGCGTAAGTATTGAGTCGCAGCTTCAGTAGGTGCGGGGTCAGTAGCGGCATGATACTTTGCTTGGCTCGACGCTTCAAAGTCTCAAAATTGCTGGGTAGTACACTCATAAATCTATCCTGTTGCTTTTATTGATTTTTCAGTGATATGGGTAACGCTGTTTTTTAGTACTTACTATTAGATGATAAACGACAAAGACATTTATCATAGTTAAAAATGACTGCGCTCGCTAGTTTTAAAGCGTAACTGAGCATAGTCTTTATAGCTATCGTAAAGCAATATTTAGTATTTATTATAACTATCTTTAGTATTTAGTTATATGATAAAAAATATTCAGATGTAAGTCATTCTTAAGGAAATTGGGCTTTAATTTAATTTTACGCCCAAATCAGCGCTGTTTTTTCCTGATAGTTTCCTATTAAGTTCATTCCTGTATTCAATGAAAACTTTAATTTATGTGTCATAACGATACATACAGTCTCTTTAATTCACCTTAAATTCGCATTTTCTTATCCCTTAACATACAATGGTTTTCCGTTTATTATGACCGCTCGGTCATTTAGCGAATACCAAATTAAAAGTATCAGCCAATCAAAAACGCAATCAACACAAGGAAATGTGATGAGTAACATTCAGACCTCATCTTCAGGGTCTAATACGCCGCGACCAAACCCAATCAATCAAAACAGCGAATTGCAGGGTAGTTATATAGATTTGCATAAGCCAAGTTCAAGCTTTGACAGTCGTGACGCTTATCTAAACCATGAGTTGCAAATCATGCAGCCAAAACGCTGGCGTCCCAATTTACCATTCCGTGACTATCGTTTTGAGTATGAAGATACTATCCCTGCGATGGCAGCGACCATCGGTAAAGTGGTCATGGTGGGTGCGATTGCGGCAACCTTTGCAGGCCCACTCGGCCTAGGTGATGCCTTTGTTTTAGAAAACGTTCGTTATGAGTTGTTGATTGTCTCGTTCTTTATTATCTTATTTTCAGGATTTTTGCTACCGACGGCCAACCTTGCCGGTACTCATGGGCCACTTATTCCATTGATTCCTATTGTTGTGGCTGCAGGTGGTCATCCAATGGCTTTTGGACTACTGATTGGTGCTTTTGGTCTGCTGCTCGCTATTAGTAAAGGGGGGAGCTTACTGGCTAATTTGACCAGCAAAGGCGTATGCGGTGGCCTATTGATTTACTTGGGCTTTATCGGAACCACCTCACAGGTTAAGAACCTTTTTGCTTGGGCAGAAGGGATTGGCATGTCGCACATTGCTTTCTTTATTATTCTGGCGACTATCCTGTTGTATGCATTGCTTGAGCATTGGCAAAAACGCTGGCTTGCGGTTCCGCTCAGTTGCGTATTAGGCGGCGGTCTTGCTTTTGCATTGGGCGCACCTTTTGCGTTCAAAACAGCACCAGGTCTACCGCATATGAATCCAATGTACTGGTGGGGTGAGAACACAGGTTGGATGTTAGGGCTACCGACGATTGAAAGCTTCATTGTGGTATTGCCGTTTGCTATTTTGGCCGTGGCAATGTGGTCACCAGATTTCTTAGGTCATCAGGTATTCCAAAAAATCAGCTACCCTAAACGTACTGAAAAAGTACTTATGGACATCGATGATACGATGACCAGCGCTTCATTTCGTCAGGTAGTTGGCTCTGTATTGGGTGGTGCCAATTTTGCGTCCTCTTGGGGAACGTATATTGTCCCTGCGGCGATTGCTAAGCGTCCGATTCCTGCTGGTGCTTTATTGACGGCTTTGTTCTGTATTATCGCAGGTGTATGGGGCTATCCGATGGATTTGGCCATCTGGCAACCAGTGATGTGCGTAGCATTGATCGTTGGGGTGTTTATCCCACTATTAGAGGCTGGTATGGAGATGACGCGCGAAGGTAAAACCACGCAATCTGCCGCTATTGTGGTGTTTGCTTCTGCCTTAGTGAACCCAGCCTTTGGTTGGTCACTCACGCTATTGCTTGATAATTTGGGCTTGATTGGCTCAAAAGAGCGCAGCGCCAGTTTGACTAAAATGAGCCGCTGGATTATACCGGGTATTATGTTTGTGGTACTGACCGGGGTGATGGCTATCGTTGGTATGTTGCCGGGTATTCCAGCATTGATGGCAAACTTCCGTCATTAGACCATTAATGATTAGCATATGACCGAACAAACGAAGTCAGCATAAAGCTGGCTTTTTTTATGCGTGCTATTGGGGCAATAATCAGCTTGCAAAACCACGATTACTGCCCCATAACTAGCAGTATTACTAAGATTTTTAAGAGCAATACATTCTATGGTTACTGTCTCAGAGTCGAGTCCTGTCGATGATAAAAAAGCCCGTCTTAAGCATCTGATCAAGAACCTGCCCAATTTGCCAGGGGTATATAAAATGCTGGGCAAAAACGGCGATATTTTATACGTTGGTAAAGCCAAGTCGTTAAAGAGCCGTGTAAACAGTTACTTTGCAAAGACGATTGATCATCCAAAAACGCGGGCGCTAGTGGCACGGATTCATAATATTGAGACCATCATCACGCGTAGTGAGACCGAAGCGCTGTTGCTCGAGCAGAACTTAATTAAAGAGTATCGCCCGCCTTATAACGTCTTGCTGCGTGATGATAAGTCGTATCTATACGTGTTTATCTCAGCGGATAAGCCTTATCCACGTTTGGCGTATGGGCGCGGCAAAGGCAATCATCAAAAAGGCCGTTTCTTTGGCCCATTCCCCTCTGCCCATGCAGCAAAAGAAACGCTCGTGTTGATGCAAAAAATGTTTCAAATGCGCCAATGTACCAATACTTTTTTTAAGCAGCGTCAGCGTCCTTGTCTGGAGTATCAGATTAAGCGTTGCCGTGCGCCCTGTGTCGGCTTGGTATCGCCAGAAGAATATAAAGAGGACGTTAATAATACCATTCGCTTTTTGAAGGGAGATTCTAGCGATATTCATAGCACGCTGATTGAGAAGATGGAAGGCGCGGCTGAAGCACTGGATTTTGAAAAAGCCGTTCTTTATCGTGATCAGCTGTCGATGCTACGCGAAGTGCAAGCAAAGCAGGCCGTCTATACGGTGCAAGGTGAGGCAGATGTGATTGCGATTGCTAGTCAGGCTGGCATGACTTGTGTCAACGTGCTGACCGTACGCGGTGGTCGTGTGTTAGGTGGCAAAAACTATTTCCCTGATGTGGACAGTAGCGAGCCGCTAGCAGATAACCTATCGGCTTTTATTACCTCGTTTTATTTTCAGGTGACCGACGATCTGCCAGCCGAGATTATATTAAGCCATGAGATTCCTGATCAGGTAGCGGTAAGCGAGGCTCTCGCAACGCATTTTGGCAATAAAGTGGTCATCAAAACCAATGTACGTGAGCATCGCTCAGAGTGGCTGGACTTGGCAACGCTGAATACCAGTAATGCGCTAAAAACTAAGTTGGGCGATTATTTGGAGCTACATGCACGCTTTGGCGCGCTAAAAGACGTACTGGCTGAGGTGACTGATCGCACCATTGATCGGATTGAGTGTTTTGATATTTCCCATACCATGGGCGAGGCGACCATCGGTAGCTGCGTGGTGTTTGATCAAGGCGGCGCGCGCAGGCGTGATTACCGTCAATATGCGATTCATGATATCCAAGGCGGCGATGACTATGCAGCGATGAAACAAGTGCTGACAAGGCGGTATAAAAAGCAGCCGTTGCCTGATTTGCTGCTGATTGATGGTGGTAAAGGTCAGCTGAGTATGGCAAAAGAAGTACTGGTTGAATTGGGTATTCTTGGTGATACCTTGCTCATTGGTGTTGCCAAAGGGGAAGGGCGTAAGGCGGGACTCGAAGTCTTGCACTTTTTAGATCATGAGCCGCTTGATTTACCTATGGATAGCAAAGCATTGCATTTACTGATGCATATTCGTGATGAGGCGCATCGTTTTGCGATTACCGCGCATCGTAAAAAACGCGACAAGCGTCGTTCATCATCGGTGCTCGAGGTGATACCAGGTCTTGGTGAAAAGCGCCGCCGCGATTTGCTCAATCACTTTGGCGGTATGCAGCAACTGCTTGGCGCGTCACAGCAGGAACTTGCAGGCGTGCAGGGCATTGGACCTGTACTGGCAAAAACGGTTTATAAAGTATTGCACGAGTAGCTCGATCTATTATTTTTACCAATAACTTGATAGCGTCCAAAAAAAAGGCTGCCGCAGATAATTTGATTTATTTGCGACAGCCCTTTTTTTGAGTTAATCAAATACTATTGGTCAGTCTTCTCTACTCTATAAGTCACAAATTTGAAATCTAACGCACTCTTTTCGTCATGCATCTGCTCAGACTCCTCAGCTACTTTATAGCGCGCGGGTAGCTTAGGATAAAAAGCATCGCCATCGGTAATTTCGGTGTCTACGTGCGTCAGCTCAATGCGATCCGTGTACATCATGGCATCATTGAATATACGCTCACCGCCGATCACCCAAATGGTATCTAAATGCAGTCCATGTGCCAAACTTGCGGCATGCGTCAGGGCGTCATCTAAGTTGTGAACCACGTGCGCATGGGCGTGTCCTACCAGTCCTTTTTGCTCTGCATAGTCCATCTGAGTGGAGACAATGAAGTTCACACGCTTTGGTAAAGGCTTACTACCCATTGATTCAAACGTCTTGCGACCCATGATGACGATGCCTTGCATATCGCTACTCGAGGCCGTATTCTGCGGGTCACGTGTGGTCAACTGTTTAAAGTGCTGCAGGTCTTGTGAGATATGCCACGGCAGCTCATTGTTCTTACCGATACAGCGATTGCTACTTATGGCGGCGATTTGGGCAACTTCAGTGTGGGCATAACTCATAATGTGTCCTTTCTATTATATTTTTAAACGTCTATATTTTTAACTCATGGTCTTATTTACGATAGTGAATAAGACTCTGTTAAACGGCAACTTTGGCTTTGATGGTCGGGTGAGAATCATAGTTATTGACGCTAATATCGTCGTATTCAAAGGCAAAAATATCTTTAACCTCTGGGTTCAGTGTCAATGTTGGCGGTGTATATAGCGAACGTGTCAGTTGTAGCTCAGCTTGCTCACGATGGTTTTGGTAGATATGGCAATCACCACCTGTCCAAACAAACTCACCAACCTCCAGACCACACACTTGCGCAACCATATGCGTCAATAACGCATAACTGGCAATGTTAAAGGGCACACCTAAAAAAAGATCAGCCGAACGTTGATATAGCTGGCAGGAGAGTTTACCGTCTGCCACAAAAAACTGGAACAGCGTATGACACGGCGGTAGCGCCACTTGCTCTGCTTCGCCCGGATTCCAGCCAGAGACAATCAAGCGGCGCGAGTTGGGATTGGTTTTGATTTGCTCAACGACCTGTGCGACTTGATCGACACCATCATCGTTATAGCTGCCGTCCGCGCCTTTACTTGCACCATAGTTACGCCACTGATGACCATATACGGGACCTAAGTCGCCTGCAGGACGGTTAAAGCGTGCGGTCTGCTCCGCTGTCGCCCATTCATTCCAGATACGCACGCCATTGTCTTGCAAATACTGAACGTGGGTGCTGCCACTCAAAAACCACAGCAGCTCATAGGCGATAGATTTGAAGTGAACTTTTTTGGTCGTCAATAGTGGAAAACCTGCCGCTAAGTCAAACCGCAGCTGTGCGCCAAAATGACTCAGCGTACCCGTACCCGTGCGGTCGCCTTTTTCAGTACCGTTGTCTAAGACGTGGCGCAGCAAATCAAGATACGCTTGCTCGTTGTTACTTTGGGTGCCATTGCTCATAAAAGTGCTCTTTAATTACTGCTGACAGCGTCCACAGATTAGGCTAGTAATCCATATAGACGCTATCATTGTTAAAAGTATTGCTAGGGTAGGCGTTATGAGGCGTACCCTCTTATTCAAGTGATTAATCGTTTCATCGGTAAGGCGAGAGCCTTAGTAAGCGGCATGCTTACCCCAATCGTAGATGCCACGCTTATAGGCGTAACCGATCAAGAATAGACCGATAATAATCATCGGGGTGCTTAATATTTGCCCTTTGGTCACCCAACCTAACAAAATAAATCCTTGGTCAACGTCTGGCTGACGGAAGAACTCAATGATAAAGCGGCTCAAGCCATAGCCCAGCATAAAGACACCAGTCACTGCCATGCGCGGACGAGGTTTTGATGAATACCACCAAAGGAATAAAAATAACAGCAGACCTTCGGCAAAGGCTTCATACAGTTGTGATGGGTGACGAGGTAATAAGTACTGACCATTGACCTCAGTCATCACCTCTTGTAGTTCAGGATTGGCCTGTAGTTGCTGCATATCAAAGCCAGCCGCTTGGGGAAAGTAGGTGAGCCAATTATAGCCACTATCAGAGACACGGCCCCATAGCTCGCCGTTGATATAGTTACCAATACGACCAAACAACAAGCCTGTCGGGACGCAAGGCACGATAAAATCGAGTACTTGAAACGGGGTCTTTTTATATTTGCGAGCAAAGTACAGCATCCCCAGCATGACACCAATCAGGCCACCATGGAATGACATGCCGCCTTCCCAAACCTTGAAGAGGTAGGCAGGGTTTTGTAGCAACTCGCCAAATTGATAAAACAATACGTAACCGACACGACCACCTAAGATGACGCCCAGTGCACCAAAGAACACGAGATCTGAGACCATATCTGTTGTCCAGCCCTCACGCTTGGTGCTCCGATACCATGCCAGACCGTAAGCGGCAGCAAACGCCAGTAAATACATCAGCCCATACCAGTGGACTTCGACGGGCCCAAGTGCCAAGGCGACAGGATCGTACTGAGGATGAATCATCATAAGGGTGTCATAATATTGATAATAAAGTGCTGACTATAATAGCAAATTTCATGCGCCCAGCATACATAATTGCTCCAACCCAATCAGAGGTTATTGGCAATTTAAGTTTTTGAGGTAGTGCATAATATCTATGCTAAGAGCCAAAAAAGATAAAAAGTGAGATAAAAAATTGACTGTGATTGGGGTGGGTTTTCATGATGATATATAGTCTTGGTAGCTAACAATTTAAGATAAAAATGTGATCTCTATCGTTTTTAAGTGGTCACTACCAAGTGCTCATAAATAAATGCGGTTAAGTAAATGCAGCTAGATGGCGACTAGATCCTGTACTTTGTTGTCGGCCATCGTATCGCCTGCACCTTGAGACACGACCTTACCGCGTGATAATACGGTGTAGTTGTCAGCGAGCTCTTCGGCAAACTCATAAAACTGCTCGACCAGTACAATGGCCATGTCCCCTTTGTCAGCCAAGTCCCGAAGCACACGGCCGATATCTTTAATGATAGACGGCTGTATACCTTCGGTCGGCTCATCCAAAATCAGTACTGAAGGCTCGGAGGCGAGCGCACGAGCAATGGCAAGCTGCTGCTGTTGACCGCCGGACAAATCACCACCGCGGCGATGTTTCATCTCATCAAGCACTGGAAAAATGTCATATAAATGCTTGGGTACTTGTTTAGCTTTAGCGCGTGAAAACTTTGCCATACCGATCAATATATTTTCTTCTACCGTCAGTGTCGAGAATATATCGCGACCTTGCGGCACATAAGCCAGTCCTGCTCGCACACGCTGCTCGGGTGAGAGTTTGCTGATGTCTTGGTCATTGAGCAAAATTTGCCCTGATTTGATCGGTAATATCCCCATTAAGCATTTGAGTAAGGTGGTCTTGCCCACGCCATTACGGCCAAGTACCACGCTGCACGCACCGACAGGCGCTGTGAGTGAGACATCTCGTAAAATATGACTGCCGCCGTAATATTGATTGATACCATTGACTTGTAACATGACGGTCTCCTAATCTTTCAATGATTTTTAATATTTGCATGGTTTCGAATTTGCATAGCTTGGCATTTGCATAGTTTCGCGGTTTATTGGCGGGCGATGTATTGAATTGGTGCCCCAATTATCGACCTAAGTAGGACTCAATCACCGCTTCATTAGCTTGCACTTCCGCCAAGGTACCTTCGGCCAATATCGCACCTTGAGCCAATACCGTGACTTTTTCGCTAATCGCATCGATAAAGGTCATGTCATGCTCGACCACCACTAAGGTATGATTTTTCTTTAGTCGTAGACACAGCTCGGCAGTATGTTCGGTTTCGGCGTCGGTCATACCGGCTACTGGCTCATCGAGCAAGATCAGTTTGGGACTCTGCATAAGTAGCATGCCAATCTCTAGCCACTGTTTTTGACCATGAGAGAGCAGGCCAGCTGGCTTATTGATTCTGTCAGTCAGGCGGATTTGCTCAAGGGTGGCATCGAGAGTATCGCGAGTATCGGCATCAAGTTTATTGAACAAGCTTTTGACAACGCGCTTGTCTTTTGGCGCGGCAAGTAGCAAATTATCCATGACGGTGAAGTTTTCAAAGACAGTGGGTTTTTGAAATTTACGACCAATACCAGCCTCAGCGATTTCTTCGGTAGATAGGCTGGCAAGATTGTGCGTTTGACCAAAAAACACGCTGCCTTCGGTAGGGCGGGTTTTACCAGTGATGACATCCATCAGTGTGGTTTTGCCCGCGCCATTGGGGCCGATAATACAGCGTAGCTCACCTTCCTCAATATAGAGCGACAGATTGTTAAGGGCCCGAAACGAGTCAAACCAAACGCTCACATCTTCTAGATATAGCGCAATACCATGGCTAAAATCAACGCCTGACGGCTTTGGATGGCTGCGACCCGTACCACCATGAGTACGCCCATACTCATTGGTTGGCTGCTCGGACGTTGTTGATTTATCAGTTAGCATTACTCTTTCTCCTTTTTAAAGCGATCGAACAAGCCCATAATGCCATTGGGTAAAAACAACGTGACCACAACGAATAGTCCGCCTAAAATCAATAGCCAAAACTCAGGGTAGGCAACCGTAAAGTAGGTTTTTACCGCGTTCACCACACCAGTACCTAAAATCGCGCCAATCAAACTGCCTCTACCACCAGTCGCTACCCAAACTGCCATTTCAATGGAGTTAACAGGATTCATTTCACTTGGATTGATAATGCCGACTTGCGGCACATAGAGCGCACCTGCGATACCAGCAATGACAGCGGATAATACCCAAGCGGAGAGCTTGTACCATAGCGTGCGATAGCCTAAATACTGCAAGCGGTTTTCGCTATCGCGAATCGCGCCTAGCACTCGCCCGTACGGCTGATTCATCAAATAACGCAGTCCCATGTAAGACAAGAGGAGCGCCAAGGCAGTGACAAAACATAGCACCGCACGGGTTGAGGCAGCAGTAATGTCGTAGCCTAGAAGCGTGGTAAAGCCCGTGAAGCCGTTATTGCCACCAAATCCTGTCTCGTTACGAAAGAATAGCAGGGCGGCGGCATAAACCATGGCTTGAGTAATGATAGAAAAATAAACACCTTTGATTTTTGAGCGGAAAGCAAAAAAACCAAAGATAAAGGCAATCACCCCTGGCACCAAAACCACCAATGCCATCGCCCACCAAAAATGCTGCGTGCCCGCCCAATACCATGGCATCTCAGTCCAGCTCAAAAAACGCATAAAGTCAGGCAGGCCATCGCCAGCAGTCTCACGCGTTAAGTACATGCCAAACGCATAACCACCCAGCGCAAAATATAGACCATGCCCTAAACTCAAAATACCAGCATAACCCCAGACAAGATCTAGTGCCAAGGCCACCATTGCCAGTGCCATGATTTTGCCAATCAGGGTAATCCAGTAGGCGGATAGGTGAAAGGGTGATGCCTCTGGCATTAAGTGCAGCCAAGGGAGTATTAATAGCACCGCAAAGCACAAACCGATTAAAATGGCGCTGCGCCTTGTATCAGACAGTAATTTGGTCAGTATCATAAGAGTCTCCTTATTCGACAAAGCGGCCTTTGAGCGCAAATAAACCTTGTGGCCGCTTCTGAATGAACAGAATCACAAGAACCAACAACACAATCTTGGCCAATACCGCGCCAATGCCAATCTCAAGCACCGTGCCACTGACACCTAATCCCAAGGCGGCCAAAACCGCGCCCCATACTTGTCCAACTCCGCCAACGACGACTACCAAAAAGGTATCGATAATATACGTCTGACCCAGATCAGGACCCACGTTGCCCACTTGAGCCAGCGCGCAGCCTGCCATACCAGCCAGTCCAGAACCCAAACCAAATGCCATCATATCGATGCGCGCAGAAGGGATACCGACGGCACGTGCCATTTGACGGTTTTGAGTGACGGCACGTATAAACAAACCAAAGCGAGTCTTATTGAGCAAGTACACCAGTAGCGCCACGACGATGACCGTAAACACGATGATGGCGATACGGTTATAAGGCAGTACCAAACTTGATGACACTTGATACGCACCGCTGAGCCACGCCACATTGCTAACTTCAACGTTTTGCGCGCCAAAAATCATTCGCACCAATTGCATTAAGATTAGACTGACGCCAAAAGTTGCCAATAGGGTCTCTAGCTCACGACCATACAGCGGACGAATGACAATACGCTCAATAATCATACCGATGATGGCACTGACCAAAAACGCAGCTGGAATAGCGGCAAGCAAATACCAGCCAGCCATATTCGGCAGATAAGCTTGGAAGAAATTTTGCACCATATAAGTGGTATACGCGCCAATCATAATCAGCTCACCGTGCGCCATATTAATTACGCCAAGCAGTCCAAAAGTAATCGCAAGGCCAAGTGCCGCGAGCAATAAAATGCTGGCGGTACTCATCCCAGTGAAAATATGACCTGTCCATGTGCTTATCTGGATACGGCGTGCCACGCTATCTCTGGCATCGGTAAGTGCCGCCTCAAGCGTCGGATCTAAGTTGTCAGATGCAAGGGCAGACTCAATATCAACCAATACCTGCGGGCTGTCGCTATCAGCGAGTAGATTGACCGCTGCAATCTGAGTAGGTAGGTCGCCATTTTTAAAATCAATACGTGCCTGTAGTGCGGTTAGTGCTTTTTGAACGGTGGCATTGTCCTCATTTGCGGCGGCCGTTGTAATAATGGCTGGATCGACTTGGTCAATATTATCAGCCAAAATATCCACCGCTTGCAGGCGCTGTGCTGGCTTGTCAGACTCCAGTTTTACCTTTGCTTGTCCAAAAATAAGCGCCGAGCGTAGGGCATTGGTCAGGGTGATTTGTGATAGATCACTTGGCCAATCGTTCGTTTCTTTTCTGTCAGGATACGTAAATAGCTGATCCTCTGCGTTGAGTAAATAAGTCTGTCCGCCTTTGCCTTGATACAGCTCATCATTGGCAATCAACTCAACAAAACTGTCCAAACTCTCAATTGACCCTGGCCAATCACTTAACATGGCTTGGCGCTTACTAAAATCGCCCGCCACAAATTGTTGGATAGCATCGCCTGATATGGCAGCTGAGGCTTGTGTAGGCGTAGTCAATGATTGCTCGTTATTGGTGCGTAGTGTGTCATTGCCATCGGTCATCGACTCTGAGGTGACAATGGCGATATTTGCCGATTGGGAATCGTTGTCAGCATGGGCAGTGGCGGTTATGAATAATGCAATCAATGCAAGTAACTGTAGCGGTGCATAGATGGAAAAACGAGCCGCGTGCTGCATGACTTCACTAACTGATGCTTTTGGACTATTACCATGTTCGGATGATGTTTGCCCTGCAAACGGGCGTAAAGTATGGCGCTGCATGTGCGGCTCCCTGTTTTTACAGACAACAAACCCTTAGCTTCTGCTGCTTAGCGGACTAAGCAGTAGAAGTGATGATAAGGTTTTGAGGTGTTTGAAATTTTGAAAATAAGTGTTGAAAATCAATATGGAGAGTAGGCGTTGGCTTATTTATCTCATTTATCCATCTACCGACTATCCATGCATTTTTCAGTACAACTTTATTTAGGAGACCGTTTATTTAGGGATGTATTCGCTCCATGGCTGCGCTTGGATAACTTCTGGAGTTTTGTAGATAATGTCAAATTGACCATCCGTACGAATTTGTCCAATCATCACAGGCTTCCATAAATGATGATTTTCGTCATCCATCTTTAGGGTGTAGCCAGAAGGCGCATCAAAGGTTTGTCCCGCCATGCTAATACGTACTTTATCGACATTGGTGGTGCCTGCTTTTTCAACGGCTTGTTTCCACATATTGATACCCACATAGGTGGCCTCCATCGGATCATTGGTCACGACTTTGTCGGCATTAGGTAGGTTTTTGTCCAGCGCGTATTGCTTATAGCGTTTGGTGAAATCGCTATTGGTTGGGTTTTTGATCGACATAAAGTAGTTCCATGCCGCCAAATGACCTTGTAGCAAACTGGTATCGATACCGCGCAGCTCTTCTTCACCGACTGAGAACGCCATGACGGGAATATCTGAGGCTTTGATACCTTGGTTGGCAAGTTCACGATAGAACGGCACGTTTGAGTCGCCATTGATGGTAGAGATCACCGCAGTCTTTTTGCCTGTTGAGAATTTCTTAATATTCGAGACAATGGTTTGGTAGTTGCTAAAACCAAATGGCGTGTATTCCTCCATGATGTCTGCATCAGCCACGCCTTTTGATTTCAAAAATGCCTTCAAAATCTGATTGGTAGTGCGTGGATAGACGTAATCCGTACCCAACAATACAAAGCGCTCTGCACCGCCGCCTTCTTCACTCATCAAATACTCTACCGCTGGAATGGCTTGCTGGTTGGGCGCGGCGCCAGTGTAAAAGATGTTTTCTGATTGCTCTTGGCCTTCGTACTGCACTGGATAAAACATCAAGCCGTTCAGCTCTTCAACCACTGGCAATACTGACTTGCGCGATACTGATGTCCAACCACCAAAAATCACATCGACTTTGTCTTGAGTGAGCAGCTGACGGGCTTTTTCGGCAAACAATGGCCAATCAGAGGCAGGATCGACGACTACTGGCTCTAGTTGCTTACCGAGCACACCGCCATTGGCGTTGATCTCGTCAATGGTCATAAGTGCGGTGTCTTTTAGCGAGGTTTCAGAAATGGCCATGGTGCCAGATAGCGAGTGCAAGATGCCTACTTTGATCGTGTCGCCATCAGCGGCAGGAGTGGTCGTTGTCTCTATTGTAGTTTCAGTCGTTGTCTCTGTCGATGTCGCAGTTTCGGCAGGCTTTTGACAGCCAGCGAGGCTCAGACTACCAACGACGGCAATTGCTAGTAACGAAAAGCGTGATTTGATTTTGCCGTGTGATTGAGCGTCAATAAACTGAGGATTGGCTAAAGTGGGTAATGAAAACATGGACATCTCCTAAATAGACACAAAAGATAAAGTACTGCTCCTGAACAGTTATTAAGCGTTCAAGTTCCGTGCCAAGTCAAAAAAGCCAATAATCGCGTAATAATTGAGCAATAAATAAATATTGTCTGTTATTTTCGTTAATTTAGTGCACGATTGTTAATAAGCTGCACCATAACGGGGAAGGAGATGAAAAATTGGTGCAATGTAAAAACAAAGTCACGACATAGAGAAGAGCTGATATAAGCACATAGGTTGCTAAAAGCACTTATTGCTAAAAATCTGCAAAACGGCTACGGTAATGCTTATAGAATAGACATTATTTCACATACTTATCTCATGAATATATTACGCTGACGCCATGATCGATTTCACTTCTAAGGAAAGATATATGAACGCATACCGAACACAGTGGTCTGGCCTAACGGCTCCTGCTCGCACCTCATCACGGCGCTCGCAACGATCGCGCCTTATGGTTTTGCCACTTGTGCTTGGTGGCAGTACAGTATTAGGGTTACCCGTCGCCCAGGCGGCAACGAGTAGTATCGAGCAAGTGACGGTTTATCAAGGGCTGGCGAGTGTGACACGTTCATTGCCTATCACAGGGAATGGTGAGCAAACCGTGGTATTTTCGTGCCTATCAGCTTATATGGATAAAGACAGTCTCAGCGTACAGGCGGTGGGTAATGTCAATATTGGTGAAATCAGTATTGAAGAGTTAACAGGAGAGCAAGCAATCCAGTGCCAATATCAAGGTGACGCCAAGGTACAAATACAGCAAAATACCTTGGCTAGTATTAATGCGGAATTAGAGGCGGCGCGCTTAGCAAAAGCCTACTTGCAGAATTTGACCACAGTTACGCAACTCAATACCGAAGGGACTATCGCCAACAACACACGCGATATAGAGACTCAAGCGAACAGTCTTAACCAAAAGATTTTGGACATTCAGCAGCGCCAAGCACGCGCCCAAGAGGCACTGAATCAGCTGATGGCAGGCAGTGTCATGTCAACGGCGAGTAATGTGACACAGGTGAGTGTACGCACTGCCAGTCGCGCGCCAAGTAGCATTAAATTGCATTATCAGGTGCAAGGCGCAGGCTGGGAGCCCACCTATCAAGCGCGTCTCAACACCAATAGCGAGCAGCTAAATATCACCGCCTCTGCGATTATCGCCCAACAAACCGGCGAGAACTGGACAAACGTCCCTGTGACCCTTAGTACTGCTAACCCTAACCAAAGTGCGACAGGGCGACTGCCTCATGTGCCGCGCCTATCACTTTATGAAGAAAACCAAAATGTTGAGTATGCAATACCTATGTCGGATAACACGCCTGTCGTAGTATTTGCCAGAGAAGGTTATAGCGACGATTATAGAGCACCAAATATGGCACCATTGCCGAACTTCACCGTCAGTAGCCAAAACAAAAACGGTATTATTGAATATCGCTTGCCGCAGCGAGTGACGATACCCAGTGGTGGCAGGCGAGTACGCACTGTCATTGGTGAGCAGTCTGGCAGTAGCAAACTTTGGGTTCGTAGTACCCCGAGCGTTGAGAAAGCTGCCTATTGGTACGCATCAGCGCCATTTTTGACCCCAGAGTGGGTAGATGGCTCACTACAGCTGTACCGTGATGACAACTATGTTGGACAGTCGCGCTATAACTATCAGGTGTTAAAAGAGCAGGGAATTGGTTTTGGCCGTGATCCCAGCATGATGGTCAAAGAGCTAATCAATGAAGACAAGCAAGGTGAAAAAGGCGTGCTGAACCGTACACAAACCTTAACAATGACTAAGGCCTATCAATTTACCAATCAGCATAACCGCACTGTGCGCTTGCAAGTATTGGGTAGCGAGCCTATTAGCCGTGATGACAGTCTCAAAGTCGCAGTCACCCACACGCCGCCTGTCACGGAGCGCAATTGGAATGACAATCAAGGCATGGTAGCGTGGGAGTTTAACGTGCCAAGTAAGCAGTCACAGGTGATACGTACAACATCGCAAATCAGTTACCCTGCCAATAAGATATTGAGTGGTGATCGATAAATGATACTTGCTGAGCAAATCAGTTTTAAGTGATGATTTTGGTTTTTACCAAAAATCTCGTGCCTAACAAACGATTATAAAAGGAATACTATGTGTATTGTCGCCATTGCTTGGCAGTTGTTTGACGAGCTGCCATTAGTGCTATTGTCTAATCGCGATGAGTTTTTGCAGCGTCCGACAGAGCCGCTGCATCAATGGTCTGATCAGCCGATTTATGCAGGGCGTGACCGTCAAAGTGGCGGCACATGGCTAGGTATTCATCAGCAGTCGCTAACAGATACAGTAGGCGAGGATGACACTATTTATCAGAAAAATGGACGCTGGGCGGCGGTACTCAACTTTCGTGATGGTGTGCAGGCAGGTTCAGATGAACGTTCTCGTGGTGAGTTGGTCACGCGTTTTTTGACCAGTACGCTCAGTCCGATGGCGTTTGCACGACAGATTGAATTACAAGCTTATGCGGGCTTTAATCTGATTATCGGTGACGCTCGGCAAGCGGTCATCGTTAATAATCGCGGTCATGCTCCCACGCCACTGCATACAGGTCTACACGTGCTTTCTAACGGTCAGCCAGAGGACATTTGGTTTAAGACTGAGCGGTTGCGTGGTCGTTTTCGCCAAGAAGTGCTACCGCTAATTGCCGAAGACAGCGCGGCTAGCTACTGGCAAGCAGCTGCATTCAATGTGTTGTCAGATAATACCAAGGCACCAGATGATCAGCTACCAGATACAGGGATGAGCACTGAGCTTGAGCAAACCTTGTCCTCTGTCTATATTGAGCCTGTGAGCTTTGGCAATGCTGACACCAGCAAGCCTACTTATGGAACACGAACCCAGAGTATTTTAACCTTGAGACAAGAGAAGGGAAAAGGTGCAGAGATTACCGCGCATATTGTCAGTCGAGAGTATCCGCATTCAATTGATAGTGAGTAAAAGTCATCACTTATTTTCGGCTGTATCTATATTTCATTTCACGTGAATTTATCAGTAGTTTTTAAAACCATAAAGTAATTGTGGATTTTGCTTTAAAGTGTCACTTTTATGGCCTACACTCATTGAGTAGGGTATCAAACTCTATTATGTCCAAATAAGGGTTAAAACAAGGAGTGTGGCATGAGCATGATGAAATCACTAATATTTGTTGAGCCAGGTAAGATCGAAATCACTGATAAGAAGATACCCGATGTTGGGCCAAATGATGCTTTGCTAAAAATCACCACAACGACCATTTGCGGTACTGATATTCATATCTTTAAGGGTGAATATCCTGTTGCTAAAGGGCTGACTATTGGTCATGAGCCAGTGGGCATTATCGAAAAGCTTGGTAATGCGGTGATGGGTTATGAAGAAGGTCAACGAGTCATCGCTGGTGCGATTTGTCCAAGTTTTACTTCTTATGCCAGTCAAGATGGTTTCCCTTCACAAGATGGCGGTTACATTGGACCAGATGGTACCTGTGCTTGTCATGGCTATAAAGCGACTGGTGGTTGGCGCTTTGGTAATATCATCGATGGCACGCAAGCCGAATACGTATTGGTACCTGATGCGCAGGCTAACCTAGCACCTGTACCTGATGGTCTGACCGATGAGCAAGTTTTGATGTGCCCAGACATTATGTCAACAGGCTTTAAAGGTGCTGAAAATGCCAATATAAAAATCGGTGATATCGTTGCGATATTTGCGCAAGGACCAATTGGCTTGTGCGCGACCGCTGGCGCAAAGCTTAGATGTGCATCAACGATCATCGCTATCGATGGCAATAACGAGCGCTTAGCCATGGCCAGAAAGCTGGGAGCAGATATCACTCTCAATTTTAACGAAGTTGATGTCATTGACGAGATCATGAAAATCACTGGTGGTCGCGGTGTTGATAGCAGTATTGAGGCGCTAGGCTTACAATCTACATTTGAGCAATGTCTTAAAGTATTGAAACCAGGTGGCACACTCTCAAGCCTTGGCGTATATTCCGAAGATTTAAAAATCCCGATGGCACATTTTGCGGCTGGTCTTGGTGATCACACGATCCGTACCGCCTTATGTCCAGGTGGTAAAGAGCGTATGCGTCGTCTATTGAATGTGGTTGAGTCAGGGCGTGTCGATTTATCAGCAATGGTCACGCATATCTACGCACTAGACGATATTGTAGAAGCCTATGACTTATTTATGCATCAACGTGATGGCGTATTAAAAATTGCTATCAAACCCTAGAATACGCTTTAGCCTTACTCATATTTAATAAAAAAAGCCTGTATCACTGGATACAGGCTTTTCATCATTTATATAAAAAGGTAAAAGAACATTTCGTAAATTAAGACTGAATCAAATGATTGTTTTGCTCAGGAATGATCAGTTCTTGCTTTAAGGGAAGTTCTCGTACCAATTCTTGTAAGGCGCGACGATAAACGCCTCGTTTAAAGTGGATCACTTGTCCGAGTGGATACCAGTAGCTGACCCATTGCCAGTGGTCAAATTCAGGCTTCCCTTCATCGAAGCGGATATGTTGGGTGTTTGGCTCATCTAAGCGTAGCAAAAACCATTTTTGTTTTTGCCCAATACATAAGGGGTGCTGGCCATGACGTACATAGCGTTTTGGCAGACGATAGCGCAGCCAGTCTTGGGTGACTGCTAATAAGTCCACATGACGCGGATGTAAACCGACCTCTTCCCAGAGCTCGCGATACATTGCATCCATCGGCGTCTCCCCGCGGTCGATACCACCCTGCGGAAATTGCCAAGCGTTGTGACCAATGCGTTTTGCCCACAGAACCTGCCCTTGTGTATTTGCCAAGATGATGCCGACATTGGCGCGAAAGCCGTCTGCATCTATCATGACTAAACCCTTTAATTTGTTTAAAAATAGCTCGTTTTGAATTAAAACCATGATAGCAATCGTAATTATTATAAGGTGATTGTTATCGATATCAGCTCAAAACAAGATTCATTACCGTTATTAAACCAAGAAACAAGCAAAATGTGTAACAGTATTTTGCTATAAAATGTTTCACGAGTTTTACCTTTTAAAATCAACTATTTATAAGCAAACTTTTGTAGGTTTTTCAAATAAAAATTTAATAAATATTGATGCGAGTAACGATAGCTGCATAGTGCTCAAATCATTTATTAAAAAAGAGGGTGAGATCAAGAAATTGTTTTCTCACGACACCATAGCCAAACAATGGCTTTATAAAATCTTGCTTTGGCTTATGCTACACTAGCTAAGCTGCATATATTTCAAACAATAAAAATAGGCAATATGCCAATTAAAGTAAGGAACATTCACAATGTCAGAATCAAAAGCAAGCGTTACATGGCAAGAGAACAAAGCCTTTATGGGTGTGTCACCGTCAGGACATAATGTACAAATCGATGCGGACAAAGAAAAAGGCTCAAGCCCAATGGAGCTGGTTTTATTAGGGCTGGGTGGTTGTGCGAGCTACGATGTGGTGTCAATCCTCCAAAAATCACGTCAAGCAGTGACAGACGTGCGTTGTGAGCTAACTGCGCAACGTGCCGAGACCACACCAGCCGTTTACACCGATATTCACCTGCATTTTGTGGTTACTGGTCAAGACATTAAAGACAAACAGGTTGAAAAAGCCATTCATTTATCCGCAGAAAAATACTGCTCAGCCAGTCGCATGCTGGTCGCGGGTGGGGTTAATATCACCCATGATTTTGAAGTGATTGCAGGCTAAGGACTTATATAATGATCAGTGCATTTTTTGACTTGGTTTCTGATAAAGTTGCGTCTGCCATTTGGGCGATGGTGGTAGCGAGCTTATTGCCATGGGCTGTATCAATAATTGCAAAAGTATCTGGCGGCTTTAGGGTCAGAAATAATGCACATCCTCGCGATTTTTTCAAAAATGCGACAGGGATGGCGGCACGTGCTGATGCTGCACAAAAAAACAGTTATGAGACTTTACCGGTATTTTTGGCGGCAGTGCTGGTGGCTATGCTGTTCTTTGTACCACAATCGATTATCAACGTATTGGCTTGGCTCTATGTGATTATTCGGATTGGTTATTGCACCGCGTACATCACCAACTTATCGACGTTTCGCTCTATCCTTTGGGTATTATCAATGGCATGCTGTCTGATGCTGTTTTATTTAGCGATACGAGTCAGTGTATAGCGCTGCCCATCCATACTTATCAAATACATCAGATCAGAATAGGTGATTATTCTTGAACACTCGCTTGTAGTGCACGAATAATCACCGCTTTGTTTTTCTCTCGCTTGATACTTTCCCACACTGTTTGCGCCTCAGCATAGCCTTTGGTGAGCATCCCTAACCACTGTTTATAACGCCCAACCAGTACCACATCGTTCTTTGCCTCACCTTCCAAAAACTGAATCTGATGCGCAATCAAATCTTGCCAGAACAAGGTTGTCGTACTCTCTCCACTTTCATCATCATCATCATCATCATTATCAACTTGTGCAACCAAGTCAGGACGCGTGACTGCACCGCGCCCAAGCATCAAATGCTGTGTACCTGCTTGCGCCATACAGTTTTGCGCATGCTCAAAGTTCCAAATTTCCCCATTGGCAATGACTGGAATATCGAGCGCATTAAAACTCTGGATTTTGTCCCAATAGGCAGGCGGCTTATAACCTTGGGTTTTAGTGCGTGCATGGATGGTCAACCAGTCAGCGCCACTTGCAGCAATTGCGCCGCGAATGTCATCCATTCGGCTAGTATCTGTATAGCCCAAGCGAATCTTGGCAGACACAGGAATATGAGCAGGAACGGCCTTACGTACCGCACTGATAATCTGATACATGGTTTCAGGTTCGTCAAGCAGCACCGAGCCGCCGCGATGGCTATTAACGGTCTTGGCAGGGCAACCAAAGTTAATATCAATCGCAGGTGCACCAAGCTCGGCAGCATAAGTGGCGTTTTCTGCCATCAGCTGCGCGTCGCTACCCAATATCTGCACATGAATCGGCGTGCCGGAGGCGGTTTTGGCATTGTGATGTAACTCTGGCACGTATTTATAAAACACATGGGCTGGCAAGACATGCTGCGTGATACGAATAAATTCACTTACTGACCAATCATAAGGACGACCCAAATCCGTCGCAATCTGCGTTAAGATTTGGCGCATCAAAGGATCGGTTAAGCCTTCCATGGGTGCGAGGAGTCGGACGGGAGCTGCAAATAACTGGTTAACGGTATTTTGGCGTTCTTGAAGTTGTTGGTTCTGATTCATGCTGGTTATTCACTGCTAAAAGGTCGTTATAAATAGAAATAGACTAGGGACTTAAATTGGCAAATATGAAAAGTGACTAAGTATTGCCAAAAATCACTTTTTTGCCCGTCTGTAATCCAGATATTAAGTCTTTAATATTGTGGATATCTAGATTATTCTGCGCCCGAGTACAAGCGACATAGAGCAAGCGCAGCTCTTCTGGACTTATCTTGACCGCATTGGTAGTCACATCGTAGTAAAAATCATCATCTAGTTGTACTTTACCCCACTCAAGCCCTTTGGCTTTATGCGCGGTAGAGATGACATAATCCGCATTTTCGATGCTGGTCAAGCTATTGACCGCTTGGCTGAGCACATTAGTTCCATGATCATCGACCAATTTGACCAGTGTTTTAAGATCACTGCCTTCATTGGTTTCAGCGTACTCTTGTACATCGCCCCAATTATAGAAATAAGCCAGCTCTGGTACACCATAAGCCGATTTACCATTTTTTAAGTTTTCCGCTGCTTGGCAGAATTTGAGCATACGGTCGGTATCGGCTTGTAGCGCCACGCGATGCCCGTGCTTTAGTCCTGTCAACAACTGCGACATCGCCGCAGCATTGGTACGGCATAAAATGGCGTCCTTTTTACTGTGTACCATACCTTTATCAGTAGAAGACTGTTTGTTTGGATTGCCCTTTAACGGTACGTCTTCTTGCAGTGCTTTTAGTAAGGTATTTGCCACTTCTGCAATCGGCTCACCAAAGCGAAAAGATTGCGTCAATAGTGTCTGCGGTAGGGGTAGTTTTTTCATCGCATTGACCGCGCCGCGCCATTCATAAATCTGCTGATGCGCATCGCCCACATAGATTACTTGTCTCGACTGCTGAGTCAAAATACCCATCATTAATGGATCAGCATCTTGCGCTTCGTCAAATAAGATAAAGTCCGCAGGAATACTCGGCTTAGACAATGCCCATAGTTTGAGATAAATGTCATGACCAATGCCCGCAGGATGACGCGCATCGATCGACTGTAGCCAGCGCTGCTCAACAGCAGGGTAGAGCATCTCACGTAGTTGCTCGGCGTCTGAGGCATCGAGCCAGCTTGGGAACAGTATGTGCCTTGGTGCAGGATAGCTGGCATGTGTACTACAAAAGTTACTTACTGCATCACTGACGAACCGAGACAATCGTGCTGGCGTCAGCGTAATGTATTTGTTAACGCCATCCATTTGCCGACGGACTTGCACAGGCTGCAATCCCAAATCATCACCGAGGCGCTTGGGTGAAAAGCGCGGCAAAGATAGCTTGGCGGTGATATCACGCGCCACATGACGATAGGCTAGCGAGTGAAAAGTGCGGCATTCTACATGTGGTGGAAACTTTGAGCGAGCATCATTGGCAATCGCTTTGTTAAAGGCCAGATACAGTCCGCGACCTCGCAAGCGCTCACCGATTAGCTTTAGTGTCGTGGTCTTACCAGCGCCTGCATACGCCACCACTTTAAATGATTTGTGGTCCATCGCCATATTCAGCGCGGCGAGCTGCTCATCAGTGGGATCGCTCATATAAGCTGGCATCGATGCGGACATAATAAAGCTACCTAAATACAAAAGTGATTAAAAACACAAGGGGCAAAAAAAGCCACTGGATCGACAATGGCTTATAGATGGCGGTACTCAATCGTGACAATAAGCACTAAGCTTACGCGTGGGGCAAGAAGAAAACAAGATAAGTCAGACGGGTAAATACTTTATTCTTTGACGGTTGATATCAGATCAGTGCTAGGTTCTTCTTTGATCAAAATTTTTGCCAAAAATAACCCAAGCTCAAACAGTAACCACATTGGGATCGCTAGCATCAGCATCGATACCCCGTCAGGCGGCGTGACCACGGCAGCGACAGCAAAACAGCCGACAATGATATACCGACGTTTTTCTTCTAGACTCTGAATGGAGACAATGCCTGCCAATATCAATAGCAAGGTCACAACTGGAATCTCAAACGTCAAGCCAAACACCATAAATAGCTTTAAAGCAAAACTCAGATAACTGTCGATATCGGTCATCGGTAATACGTTTTGCGGGGCAAACATAATAAAAAACTTTAAGACCCCTTTGAGCACAATAAAATAAGAAAAAGCCACACCTGCATAAAACAAAAATATAGAAGACAGCAGCACTGGAATAGCGATTCTCTTTTCTTTTTTATATAACCCTGGCGCGACAAACGACCAAATTTGATAAAGAATATAAGGCATTGCCAAAAAGGCGGCGACGAAGACCGTCAAACGTATCGGTGCCATAAAGTTCGAGGTGATATCTGTGGCAATCATGGTTGAGTTAGCAGGTAATTGCGCCACCAACGGATCTGATAAGAAGTTATAAAGCTCACGTGAGTAACCGACCAAACCCAAAAAGATGATCAAGACAGCCACGCATATTTTGATCAAATGGCGGCGTAGCTCAATCAAATGCTCGGTGATAGGCATGTCACCCAATGCGCTTAAAACATCATCTGATGATTCATTTTGAGTGCTATCAGTTGTTGCTTTATCGTTTTGATCAATACCATCTAAAGCAGGAATATCTAAATCAGTGAGTTTTTCTTGGCGGCTTTTTTTTCGTTTGAGTAGTTGCATCAGTCAGTCCCCTGCTTATTATCAGAAGTCTGCGTACTTACCGAGCTATTTAGTAAGGTATCGGCTTTATAGTTCGGTAGATAAGGCGGCATTGGGAGGCGACGGGCTTTATCGTAAGCACCCAAACGGAACCACATATTTTCCCATGGCCTAGTAGAGAAGGTTTGGGCAGCTTGCGCCATGTTGTCCTTATCGACCACATCACTATCAGCATCGCTGTGGTCACTCTTCGACAGTTGGTTATTTTCTGCAGTGTCTTCGTGCGCCTCAGTGGCATGACTGTCAGTTGTATAACTATAGTCAAACGCTTTTGGCGCGGCTGGTTGATTGTGCTTTGTTCCGTTCTCTTTGCTATTTTCGCTATCTCTACTACTTGCGACGTCATCAGACATTGAAGATGGACTATGTGAGCTTTCAAAAGCCTTCATATTACCGCGCATCTCCGCCATCTCACGCCTCATATCGGCTTCAGTTTGGCGAATTTTGGCCAGCTCTTTTTGCATTTGTTGGCGCGTTTCAGCCAAGTCCAGCTCTGCCTCTATCTCAGATTGCAAGGTCGAGACGGTGCGGCGAATTTTGGCATACCATTGCCCAGCCGTACGCGCTGCCTGTGGCAGTTTTTCTGGGCCCAAAACGATTAGGGCGATTACGCCAAAGAGAAGTAGTTCAGAAAACCCGATATCAAACATAATGGTCCGATGTCACTGTCTAGAGGCTATACATTATGCTTGTCATCAACCTTAGTGGTTGTTGGGCGCTCGTCGGTATGGGCAGTGCCATCATGGTCAAGCACCACGCGTTTTTTGGCATGCTCTGTGTTTTCATCTTTGACCGCTTCTTTAAAGCCTTTAACCGCACCGCCCAAATCTTTGCCAGCATTTTTTAGTTTTGCAGTGCCAAACACGACAACGACGACGACCAATAGTATCAGCCAATGCGTAATAGAAAAACTACCCATAATGGTATCCTTGTGACCTGGTTTTGTGACTTAGTTTTCAGTCTTTATATGTCTGCTTTGTGTTGATAAAACCTGCTTTGTGTTGATAAAAGATTTTTGTATCAAAAAAAAGCATCACATATAATGCGAGATAAAACAGAGCTATATTATAACCCGCAGTTATTACAAATAGGTGAAATCAACAATAATCAAACAGGGTCGATGCTTTTTTTTGTATCTCAATAACTATCTAGCCGCTTTTTCGTCGATACCTGATAAGCCAAACCGTCGACCCAGTTCGTTCAATACCGCATCTGACTCTATGTCAAACCATGCCAGTCCGACTAAAGTATGAAACCAGACATCTGCCACTTCATAGATCAGCTCATGGCGCGCCGCCTCAAAAGCAGCTTTGTCTTTACCTTCATCACAGTGAGCAAAATCTTTGGCAGCAATGATGCTCTCTGTACTCTCTTCACCGACTTTTTCTAATATTTTATTCAAACCTTTAGCGTATAGACTGGCGACATAAGAGCTGTCGGCATCGGCTTGTTTGCGCTCTGCCAATACCTGATCAAGCTGTTGTAGCACAGAGCCTTTATCAATTGGCGCTTGAGTAGTATCGACTTGCGCTTGAGTGTTATTAGAGTGGGTGGTCGCGCTAGCATTTTCGTTTTCAGAATTGGTGCTAGCAGATTCATCAGAATGATAAATATCCGCAGGGTCTTTCAATACTTTATCGACAGTTTGCCATTCAGGTGTTTGGCCTGATAGATCTAAACGCTGATAAAAACAAGACTCGCGGCCTGTATGACAAGCAATACCGCCCGCTTGAGTCACGCTTAGCACAATCACGTCTGCGTCACAGTCTAGACGAATATCGTGGACGGTTTGCGTATGACCTGATGATTCGCCTTTGTGCCACAATTTGCCACGCGATCGCGAAAAATAAACCGCGGTCTGCGTTTGTGCCGTGAGCTGTAATGCCTCTGCATTCATCCAAGCCATCATCAAAATACGGCCTGACTCATGATCTTGAGCAATTGCAGGAATCAAACCATCAGCATTAAAAGTTACGGCAGTCAGCCAAGCAGGTAGAATCATAATTTATGTGTCGTCTTATAGTTAGAGAGTAAAAATATCAATAAGTAATTATACTACTTATGATTGGAGCGAGTTATGATTAGAGCGAGAAGACTATCTGTAATGCTCTGAAATCTGAAATATGATGTCATATGAAATCTGCGCGAGCATTAGAATGAAAAGGGTGATATTGACTCGCTATTTTACAGCCTAAATAAATGAGGATATAGAGCCTCTTTGGTTGTGTTATCAAGCTTAATCACTTTATTGAGATTAAAATCATAATTTCTAAAATGCTGCCGTGCTTTTACGACCGTTTCGCCCGTGTGCATACGGGTAACTTTTATCACTATATTACCGCCATTATCATATATTGGCTCAACACCGACTTCAAACAAAAGCTCTTCACGTGCTTGTATACGACTCAAAATAACCAACTGCAATGTATCAATAATCAAGCCCTGTTTATCTGAATTGATTTCTTTAATACCTTTAGCGTGTAGAAACCTTAGTCGCGCTTCGGACAGAAGGGCAGTCAGAGATTCGATGGTCACATGCTGTCCCAAGTCGATTTCGGTATGACGCACGCGCATCACTGTCTCAAAAACAAATAAGCAATCCTCAAATACCAACTCTTGCTTTGACACACTATCTCCTAAAGTGATGGCAAACAATTATGCTACTTATCATGCGATAGGTTGGCAGAATCATAATAATGATGAACAGACAATAAAGCTGTATACACTTAATAAATGAGTGTGCTTCCATGACACTCATATTATGATGTAACTTAAGTATCTACTTAAGCACAGCTTCAGCTGACATTCAATCTATTTGGATGAAAATTGACCATTTTCATGAGGTTTTTGAGAGCCGCGCTACAGCGCTACTCATGCTGATTAACGGTCTTTGTTGCCAGGTAAAGGTTAGCCAAAACTTTACTTGGCAAAACAAGGCACTATCTGCTAAAATAGCGCCTCCCACCTCGAGGCAAATAGAGGTTTAGTTGTTATTTATATAACGATTATTCGGTATGACTATTTGACGACCAGGTTCTAAAACAGAAAAAGAGGCAAATCATCATGAAAGTTAAGATGAAAACCAGAAGCGGTGCCGCTAAACGCTTCAAAAAAACAGCAAACGGCTTTAAACGTAAGCAAGCATTCAAAAGCCATATTTTGACCAAGAAATCACCTAAGCGTATTCGCCAGTTGCGTGGTCTTAAGTTGGTACATAAGTCTGACGAAGCAGCAGTTCGTCGTATGTGCCCATACATCTAATAGCCTACCGTCATCTATCTTTGATTGAAAACTATCTGATGAAATGATATTTGACTTTGCAATCTGACAATGATGTTTGTTATTTGACAGCATCATCACTCGCTTAACAGTGATTACAAAATCTTGGAGTAAATTATGGCCCGTGTAAAACGTGGTGTACAGGCAAATCGCCGTCACAAAAAAATCTTAAAACGCGCAAAAGGCTACTACGGTGCCCGTTCACGTGTTTACCGCGTAGCGGTACAGGCAGTGACCAAAGCTGGTCAATATGCTTATCGTGACCGTCGCAACAAAAAACGTACTTTCCGTCGTCTTTGGATCGCACGTATCAATGCTGGTGCACGCTTAAACGGTTTGAGCTATAGCCGCTTTATCAATGGCATGAAAAAAGCAAACATCGCAATCGATCGTCGCGTTCTAGCAGACATCGCTATGCATGATGCAGCGACTTTCACAGCATTGGTCGAAAAAGCAAAAGCGGAACTAGCATAAATATTAACTACTCTTTAGAGATTAAGTAGATATAAAATTTATCTAAGTAAGCATCTAAACGAATAGAACTAATATTGATTAATAGTACGATATTAATAAAAGCTACCGCTGGTCGGTGGCTTTTTTTATATGAAATTATTCTATGCCTGTTCGACGTCGAGGCTTTGTCGATACGAAATACGTTTGTCATCGACTAAATACTCAAGCCATTCTTATAACCAGTCTTTATATCAATTTTTTATATAAACATAACTGGATAAATGGTTTGCAATATTTGGTCAAACCCCTACAATTAATAGTCCGTTCAAATCAGGAATAATGCGTCTTATGACTAACCCTGCTGCTACCAACGACTTGTCGGCGCTACCGACCTTGTCTTCAGAGCTAAACGAGCTCAATGAAGCTCAGCTTACTGACTTTGCGAGTGCTGCTGAAGCTTTGATTCTACAAGTAACTGATGCGCGTACGTTGCAAGATTTGCGTGTGCAATTGACTGGCAAAAAGAGCCCATTGACGGGCTGGTCAAAGCAGATGGGCAAACTCGATGCTGACGACAAAAAAACCTACGGTGGCTGGTTGCATGAGGTACGTAGCCGCATTCAGCAAGCATTGACTGATCAGCAGCAGCAGCTAGAAGTCGCCGCGCTCAATGCCAAGCTAGAAGCAGAGAGCATTGATATTACGTTGCCTGCTCGCGGTGGTCAAAAAGGTCATCTGCATCCAGTAACGATGATTACTCAGCGTATGCAGCAGTATTTTATTCAAGCGGGTTTCAATGTCGCAACTGGCCCTGAAGTTGAGAGCGATTACTATAACTTTGAGGCGTTGAATATCCCGTCGCACCATCCTGCGCGCGCGATGCACGATACATTCTATTTCGATGCGCATTATCTACTGCGTACGCATACCAGTCCTGTCCAGATTCGTACCATGGAAAAAAATGAGCCGCCGATTCGCATCATTTGCCCAGGCCGTGTGTATCGTAACGACTCAGACCAAACCCACTCACCGATGTTTCATCAGCTAGAAGGCCTTATGGTCACCGAGTCGAGCACTTTTGCTGAGCTAAAAGGTCTGATTAGTGAGTTCTTGGAAGCATTTTTTGCCAAAGAGCTGACCGTACGTTTCCGTCCTTCATTCTTCCCATTCACTGAGCCGTCTGCAGAAGTGGATATCTTAGATGATAACGGTAAATGGCTTGAAGTGATGGGCTGCGGCATGGTGCATCCACAAGTATTGACCAACTGCGGTATTGATAGCGACAAATACACAGGCTTTGCATTTGGTATGGGAATTGAGCGTTTTGCGATGCTGTATTACGGTATTGATGACTTGCGCTTATTTTTCCAAAATGACGTGCGCTTCTTAAAGCAATTTGGCTAACGTGCTTTTGTTGATATAAAAGTGCTCCTTGTTAATACAACAAGTTAATTTGCCAAGCTTTACTCCAACATCTTTATTATAAAATTCTGATCCGAGATATTTATGAAAATTAGCGAACAGTGGCTACGTCAATGGGTAAACCCCCAAAATACCAGCGAACAGTTGGCCGAACAGCTGACCATGGCAGGGCTTGAGATTGATGATCGTTATGCGGTTGCCCGTGAGTTTAGTGGTGTGGTCATCGGTGAAGTCGTGAGCGTTGAGCAGCATCCTGATGCAGATAAATTACGAGTCACGCAGGTAAATATTGGCGACGCTGAGCCGCTACAAATTGTCTGCGGTGCGCCCAATGTGACCGTCGGTATGAAAGCGCCTGTTGCCACCGTCGGTGCGGTTTTACCCAGTGATGACAAAAAAGGGTTCAAGATTAAGGAAAGTAAACTACGCGGCGTTACCTCAAACGGTATGCTATGCGGCGCCTCTGAAATTGATTTGGTCGATGATATAGATGGCTTGCTTGAACTGCCTGAAGACGCACCAATTGGTACCGATATCCGTGAATATTTAGGTCTAGATAATCAAATATTGGATATTTCTATCACCCCAAATCGCGGTGATTGTTTTAGCGTTCGCGGTATCGCTCGTGAGATATCAGTCATCAATGATTTGTCTGTGCAAATGCCAGAAATTCCTGACAATGTAGTTGCTTCTGATAATGGGGCAACGCCCGCTGTAACGGTTGATGCCATCGAAGCATGTCCTCGCTACCTATTACAATCTATTAGCAATATCGATCGCAGTATCAACACCCCAAAATGGATGCAAGACGCGCTAGTTCAATCAGGTCTACGCTCGCATGGCTTCTTGGTCGATGTGACCAATTATGTGTTGATGGAATTGGGTCAGCCGCTACATGCTTTTGATGCTGATACCATCGAAGGTGATATTGTTGTGCGTTTAGCACAGCCTGACGAAACCATTATTTTGCTCAACGAGCAAACGGTTACGCTAACCGGTGATGAGCTTGTGATTGCTGACGACAAAGGTGCCTTGGCACTGGCTGGTATCATGGGTGGTCAGCGTAGTAGTGTCACTGATAGTACGACCAATATCGTGGTAGAAAGTGCTTTCTTTAATCAACTGGCTATCGCTGCGCGCGCACGCCGTTTTGGATTGCATACTGATGCATCACAGCGTTTTGAGCGTGGGGTTGATTTTGAATTGCCACAGCTGGCCTTGGCACGCGCTTGTGATTTGATCACAACCATCACGGGCGGCGAAGCGAGTCAAATAGTCACGGCCGAAAACCTTGAGAGTTTACCAGCACGTGCTCCGATCACATTGCCAATCGCGAAAGTACGTGATGTTATTGGTATTGATATCGATCCATCAGAGATGGTGCGTATCTTAACTCAATTAGGTTTTGAGGTAGAGCAGCAAAACGACGCACTAATTTGTAAGCCACCGTCTTATCGCTTCGACATGAGTATCCGAGAAGATCTCATCGAAGAAATTGCCCGTATCTATGGCTATGACAATATTCCAAGCGTCCTGCCACATTTGCAAGTTAGCATGGATTATGACGATACTGCAGATTTGACTCATGGGATGAAGCTAGCACTGGTCGATAACGGTTATATGGAAGCGATTAGCTTTAGTTTTAGTGATGCAAAATTAGAAGCATTGCTTGATGATGAAGCGTTAGGGGAGGTGTTGGCACTGGCAAACCCTATCTCTAGTGATTTGGCGGTCATGCGTCGTACCTTGCTATCGAGCCTACTGCCTTGCGTGCAATATAACTTGAATCGTCAGCAGCCACGCGTACGTTTCTTTGAGACGGGTCTTAGCTTTGTTGGACAAAGTATCAGTGATTTGGTACAAACCCCAAGCATTGCTGTGGTAGCAGTGGGTGATGTATGGAGCGAGCAAGCGTATCAAAATCGTGCGCTAGACTTTTATGATCTAAAACATGACATTGAACAATTATTACCAGCGCAGCTTGATAGCGCCCGTATTCGCTATGAGCGTAGTGCGCTGAGCTTCCTCCATCCAGGACAAAGCGCTGAGTTATATATCGATGATATATATGTTGGTTGGTTGGGTCAGCTACATCCAAATACTGCTAAGCAGTTAGATCTGCCGACAACATGGGTCGCTCAATTGTCATTGGCACCGCTATTGACGCTGGCTCGTGAGCAGCACACAATTACCACGCCGAGTAAATTTCCGCAGGTACGCCGTGATATTGCTATTTTAGTAGACAGTGATATCAGTATGCAGACGTTAGAGACGACAATACGCTCTGCGGCAGGGACTTTGCTAACGGATTTATGGCTATTTGATGTGTATCAAGGTGATAACATGCCAACAGGTCAACGTTCATTGGCGTTTGCGCTCATATGGCAAGACAGTACACAAACCTTGTCTGATGAAGCAGTGAAAGCTGCCACTGATAAGGTTGTCCAAGCATTAGTAGATCAACACTCAGTCCAGCTACGTGACAGCTGACATTTAGTTATATCCAATGCTCCATAGCCTTTTCAACGATTAGGTTATGGAGCATTGCTATTCGTAAAAACTATTATTTATAACCCTTTTACTTGTAGAATAAGTTAAGTCATTATTAATAAAGGATTTTAATGCATAGTTTATTAAAAACTGCTCAAAAAACCTTTATAATAATTAGACTTAACCTTCATACCGCTAAACCATGATATTCGACATCACGACATAGCATAGGAGTCGTACTGTGAGCACCTTAACCAAATCTGACATGATTGAGCACTTAATGAGTCATCTAAATCTGACACGCCAAGAAGGTCGCTGTCTGGTGGAGAACTTTTTTGATGAGCTGTCAGATAGTTTGATTGATGGCAAAGAGGTCAAGCTTTCAGGCTTTGGCAACTTTGAGCTTAAAGACAAGAACAGCCGTCCAGGTCGTAACCCTAAAACAGGGGAGCCTGTCGCAGTATCCGCGCGCCGCGTGGTTACGTTCAAAACGGGACAAAAATTTCGTCAGAAAGTTGATGAGCGTTTATTCGATACTTAATGCGTTATTGAGTATGAAAGCCTGCTTATTTTCGCTATAGCCTTGTAAAACTATTGATATGTGTTTGCACATGACTGCGATTACGATTTTTCATATATTGCGCTGCATGTATCTTATATAGCCAATGAGTACCAAGTATGGTTACGGGTAACTAGCTGTCATAAATTGCAGGCATAAAAAAAGAGAGCATAGGCTCTCTTTTTTTTATTACCGTTTATTTATTGTATGAACAATAAATTACTGAGCTGGCTCTTCAACAACAACTTCGTCAGAAGCGTCAACAGCAGCAGTATCAGTTTCGCTAGCTACGTCAACGCTAGTAGTAGTACCGTCTACAGGAACTTCAGCGTCCATTTCGTCAGTAGCAGTTGCAACTTGTGCATCAGCGATGTTCGCTTCAGCGTCAGCAACAGCAGCGTCAGCATCAGCAGGAATCGCTTCGCCGTCAGCAGTGCCTTCAGCTAGTTCTTCTTGTGCGTCTTGCACTTCTTCTTGCGCGTCAGATAAATCTTCAGCAGCGTTTTCTTTGTTGCTGTCACAGGCAGTTAGGCCCATAGTTGCAGTCATGATACCAGCTAGAGCAAGTAATTTAAGTTTCATAAGGTTTTCTCCGGAAAATGAAATGAGCAGTAGCAGCAACAAAGGTCGAATTCCGAGATTTCTCAGAATTCAACTAGTCTTAGTCACAGCTACTCAGCTTCCACGCATTCTATATGTTTTATATGAAAATGGAAATAGGGTTGTACAATTAAGTAACAATAATATTTAAAATAATATTTTACTTCAGCTGTTCGATAGTATTTTTAATACAACAAACCAAATTAATCGACGTATAATCAATGACATCAGCCTATTGCAGAGAACTCTTGGTGTCCATTTATTAGCATGATTTTTAGTATTCATCATGTTTCATCGAGCAAAATAGAAGTAAACACGCCGATTATTGAGATATTAGGAGTCAATAATGATTGACCTTATGAGAAAGTACTTTTAGACCGCTTACTTTTACGATAATTGAGTGAAATGTAGCTGGCTAAAATATTGATTTGAAGGATCTGGCTAGGAGCGGTACAAAATAAATAATGACTGATACGAACAGGTATATATCGTATATTTGAGGAACAAACTATGAAATGGCAAGGCAGACGAGGCAGTTCTAACGTACGCTCCAGTACGGGCGGCGGGAAAATGATAGGTGGTGGTATCGGCGGTATCATTATCGCAGGTATTTTATGGCTGGTATTTGGGGTAAATCCCATGACTGCGCTGCAAACAGGTCAGGTAATCGCTGGTGGAGGTAGTAATGGAACTTCTAGCGAGCCTGCGATAAGCGATGATCGAGATACCCAGTTTGTCAAAGTTGTGCTGGCGGATACCGAAGAGGTCTGGCATCAGATATTTAACGAAGCGGGTAGTACTTATAAAGAGCCTTCATTGATTCTGTTCAATAGTCAAGTGAATTCAGCTTGTGGTGGTGCTAGCGCGGCAACAGGTCCGTTTTACTGCCCAGGGGATCAGACGGTTTATTTAGATACGTCCTTCTTTGTGGAGATGCGTCAAAACCTCGGTATTTCAGGTGATCAGCAAGGATCAGGTAGTCAAGAAAACCAAGGCAAAGCGGGCGATTTCGCGCAGGCTTATGTTATCGCACATGAGGTTGGACACCACGTTCAAACGCTATTGGGGATTAGTCAGCAGGTCAACGAAGCCCGTCAGCAAGTCACCCAAGCACAATCCAATAAGTTATCAGTGTTACAAGAGCTACAGGCAGACTGCTTTGCTGGCGTTTGGGCACAGCGTAATCAAGAGCGTGTACAGTTTTTAGAAGCGGGCGATATTGATGAGGCTATCAATGCTGCCGGTCAGATCGGTGATGATCGATTGGCACAGGCGAGTGGGAGAGCGGTCGCGCCTGATAACTTTACTCACGGTACCAGTCAGCAGCGTGTTGAATGGTTCACTCGTGGCCTAGAGAGTGGTAATGTACAATCTTGCGATACGTTTAGTGGCGCGCTTTAAAAGTAGTGGCGCGCTTTAAAAGTGATTTACTTTTGACAACTCCGCCTATGGGTTATCAGTACAATAATAACCACGCAAAAAGTTGACATAAAAAAGCCTGCAATCAATTGCAGGCTTTTTTTTATCCTCTGGTTGATATCACTCAATTTAATAATGAAGAGATATCAGATAGAAGGATTTAGTTATTATCAAGAATGTAACCACCAGCGCCGCCGATAGCTGCACCAGCTAATGCGCCACGAGCGATGTCTTTGCTATCGCCTTTGCTTCTGATAAGAGCACCAGCAGCAGCGCCAGCAGTAGCACCTTTAGCAGTATTGCTCATACCGCCACCATATGAATTACAACCAGTCATGATTAGTGCTGAGCTCGTAATTGCTGTCATTGCGATCGTTTTAGCAAATTTCATATTATCACCTATTTATCCATCAAATTTAAAATGTAAGACCTTTAAAAAACAATGTCCATGGTAGTTTCAAATGTATTCCTACTATCTGTCATAATAGTCGGTTGCTGACTATATAGTCGTAGTAAAAGCGCTAAACTTTGCAAACAACATGTAATTGATGTTTCCAGACTGTATCATCAAGCAGGTACTTGCTTATATGAGGTACTTAGCTCAAAAATAGGTAGGCGAGTATTTTGGCAATCGGAAATAAAAAAGACCACCTATTGGCAGTCTTAATATAAATAATTGTAGAACAATGCTCGCAAATTAATTCTGTGATTTGCGCTTCATCTGCTCAAAGAACTCATCATTGGTTTTCGCTTCTTTTAGACGATCCAACAAGAACTCAGTGGCTTGAACACCATCCATCGGTTGCAGCAACTTACGCAAGATCCAGACTTTACGCAGCTTGTCTTCATCAAGCAGGCGCTCTTCGCGGCGTGTACCAGATTTTTTGATATTAATCGCAGGGAAAACACGTTTTTCGGCCAAGTCACGCTCAAGCGTAATTTCTTGGTTACCCGTTCCTTTGAATTCTTCAAAGATAACGCTATCCATTTTACTACCAGTATCGATCAATGCACTGGCAATAATGGTCAAACTACCGCCTTCTTCGACATTACGTGCAGCACCAAAGAAACGCTTTGGACGCTCTAACGCATTGGCATCCAAACCACCAGTTAGTACTTTGCCTGATGATGGGATAACCGTGTTATAAGCACGAGCCAGACGAGTGATTGAATCAAGCAAAATAACCACGTCTTGTTTATGTTCAACCAAACGTTTGGCTTTTTCGATCACCATTTCAGCCACTTGTACGTGACGCTGTGGCGGCTCATCAAAGGTAGAGGCAACCACTTCACCGCGTACCGTACGTACCATCTCGGTGACTTCTTCTGGACGCTCATCAATCAATAGGACGATTAGATAGCATTCAGGGTTATTACGGGTAATTGACTGAGCGATGGTCTGTAGCAGCATCGTTTTACCCGCTTTTGGCGGGGCGACGATGATAGAGCGCTGACCTTTACCAATCGGAGCGATTAGATCGATGATACGACCAGTCAAGTCCTCAGTGGTTCCGTTACCAAGCTCAAGTTTTAAATGCTCGGTTGGGAATAGCGGCGTTAGGTTCTCAAAGATAAGCTTATGACGTGAGCGATCTGGCGTATCAAAGTTAATCTCGCCGACTTTCAATAACGCAAAATAACGCTCAGAATCTTTTGGTGGGCGAATCGTACCAGCGATACTGTCACCAGTTTTTAGGCTAAAGCGGCGAATTTGGCTAGGGCTGACATAGATATCATCAGGACCAGCTAGATATGAGCCTTCTGATGAGCGCAAAAATCCAAAACCATCAGGAAGAACCTCAAGTACGCCATCACCATAGATAGCTTCACCGTTCCGCGCATGGGTTTTTAGGATAGCAAAGATAATGTCTTGTTTACGGCTACGCGCCATATTATCAAGACCCATTTCCTTGGCGATAGCCAATAGCTCAGCGATTGATTTTTTCTTTAATTCAGTAAGATTCATAGATAGGTCATTAGCAATTGATCAGATGAGAGATGCCATTAGCAGCACAAATCACGACAGTGATTAAAATAACGGTAATATGATGATATAGGTGTGAGCACAGCGCTGTATTTTATGTAGTTGTGGTTTTGCATGTCTGCTTATGTACGCACTGCAATCATGGAATGCAAGGTAATAAGAAATAAGGATAAAAAAGGCTACATAAGAGTCTGCGTCAAAAACCCAATATCAGTAATTGCGTTTAGTCATTTTGTTCAGCAATGGTGTTTATAATGACGATTGTGTTTTTGTTGATAAACACGAGGAGAATAGCGACAAGATACTAGGAAAACAGTTGGTTTTCTCTTGTCAGCAGACTATACGGTCTTCACAATAGCGTTGTCAATAAATTTTGCCAAAAAAGTCATATAATCAAGTTTTTTGCACAAAAAACAAGCAAAAAAGCCACTATCATAGTCAGATAATGGCTTTCTTGATGAGTCTATCTCGTCCATTTAAAGTCATCTGAAACGAGTAGATTCAGCTTATAAATGCTTGTCTAATACTTTGGCTAGTTCAGCTTTTGGCTGTAGGCCCATGACTGAGTCAACTTTTTCGCCATCTTTAAAGACAAATAGCGTTGGGATGTTACGGATACCAAAACGGCTCGCTGCTTGTGGGTTGCTATCCACGTCAACTTTAACGATCTTAACTTTACCTTGGTACTCAGTCGCTAAATCTTCTAAAATAGGCGCAATCGCTTTACAAGGACCACACCAAGTTGCCCAAAAATCTACCAATACAGGCACATCTGATTCTAGAACGTCTTGGTCAAAGTTTGTGTCGGTAGTATTAACAATAAGGTCTGACATAATTTTATCTCTCTTGTTTTATTTATTCTGTCACCACGAGTAAGCAGTCATATTGGTCTAATAATAAGCTGGTCAGTGGTCAAAGAATCGTTTAGAAATGGTGAAAATGTGCCATTATATTAACATGTTTGCTCAGTCTTGACAGATTCAGGCTGGTTAAATTGTTTAACAATTACGATTAGCACAATAAATCGAAACAGAATGACACAGGTTCGGTTTTCTCTGTTACTTAACACCAGCGCTCTGCTAAAAAATGCTCTGACGCATTATTTCAATAGCTCTTCGGTGGTCGTTTGCGGTATTGAACTTGCCTATTTTGAGTTTCATAAAAAATCCGCCATTGTACCAAGTACACCAGCAGTCAAAAATCCACGTATTTCATTCAATTTATATAAGTAGTTACTGTTATGCCTTTTACTGATGAAGAAGTCGATGCCCTTAACGCGCAAGAAAATGCCTATCCGCTTGAATTTTTCAAGGATTTTGCGCAAGAGATTACCGTTTACGAAGACGATGATATTTGGGTAGTTGATAAACCGGCAGGGCTGCTAAGCGTCGATGGCAAGACTCTCAAAGTGAGTCTGCTTGCTCGGCTTGAGCGTGCCAATCCAGCGGTAAAACTGATTCATCGACTGGATATGGATACCTCAGGTCTGATTATTTTTGCAAAAAATGCCGCTGCCCAAACCAATATCAGTAAGCAATTTATTGAACGTCTACCACAAAAAAAATACCAAGCGCGCGTCTTTGGCGCGTGGGAGCAAGTCGGCGCAACGGGCAAAATATCCGTGCCAGTACGCTATGAGCCGACTACCAAACCGCGTCATATCGTCGATCACGACTGGTCAAAGCATGCATTAACACTGTATGAAGTGATAGCCCATGAACAATGCAATGGTCAAACCGTCACTCGAGTGATGCTAAAACCAGTGACAGGTCGTAGTCATCAGCTACGCGTACATATGGTGCATGCAGGTCACGTGATGATTGGTGATCCTATTTATGCTGAAGGCGTTGCTTTAGAAATTGCACCAAGGCTCAATCTCCACGCCCAGCAATTACGCCTCAAACATCCCACGCTTGGCGCATGGATGGATTGGGAAAGTCCGTGCCCTTTTTAGCATGATATAAGTACTCGTAGGTTTAGGTTGTTAGTAATAGTCAATCCAGAACAGAAGTGGCACATACAGCTATGATGTTCTACTGGTATAAATTTTTCTCACTGGCTGTTCGCAAGCGTGACAGAGGTTTCAAAAAATTCATCCCAGTAGAATTGTACTCTTTTAAAATTGATAGGCTATATAAACGTTATTGCTCAACAAAATCAGGCAAGGCAAGGATGTATGCCACTACAAGGATGATGAATATGCTTGATATGACTTCTGCCAAACAGGCGATTAAAGATCGTTTAAAACTGAAAAAATCCTCATCAAACATGCCAGTAGATTATGAAGTGCTGATCATTGGTGCAGGTATTGCTGGTATCGGTATGGCCTGCCGCTTACAGCAACTACAGCATAAAAGCTTGTTTGGTCATAAAGGTGCAAAAAAACAAAGGCAGAACAAACCAGTTAACAAGAAAAGAAGCTCGCAGCGCTTTGTCGTATTAGAAAAACGTGCTGATCTGGGCGGGACTTGGGATTTATTTACCTATCCTGGCATTCGCTCTGATTCTGATGCCTTGACCTTTGGCTATAACTTTAGGCCGTGGCTAGATTATAGAATGCTGGCAGCAGGTGGCGATATTAAGCGTTATATCGCTGATACGGCGCGCGAGTTTGGTATTACTGAGCATATTCGCTATGAGCATGAAGTTCAGAAAATATCATGGTCGAGTATTAATCAGTTATGGACAGTAACCATAAAAAATTATGCCAGCGGCGAAGTTTTCGTCAAAACCGCAAAGTTTATCGTCGGTGCTACGGGCTACTACGACTATGAGCAAGGCTATCGACCTCATTTTGATGGAGAAGACGATTTCCGTGGTCGTATCGTCCATCCACAGCACTGGAATAATCTAGACTATGATGATAAAAAAATCATCATTATTGGTAGCGGTGCTACCGCAATGACGCTATTACCGGCGTTAGTGGATGAAGACAGTGAGCAATGTGCGCGTCATGTCACGATGCTACAGCGGACGCCCACTTATGTGGCAAGCGTACCGGGCGATGATCATGCTATCGACTGGCTATCGGGCAAGTTTTCTCCTTTATCAAAAGAGCAGGCCTATACAGTACTACGCGCGCGCAACGTGTTGCGGCAGCAAGGGCTGTATAAATTAGCTACTCACGCGCCGAAGCTGATGAAAGTCGTCCTAAAAGGCGGCGTGACAAAAGAGTTAAAAGGTAGCGGCGTTGATATCGAGCACTTTATGCCCGATTACAATCCTTGGGATCAACGCGTATGCGCTGTACCAGACAGTGATTTATTTAAGTCTTTGCACGGCGAGCGTGCAGCAGTGGTGACCGATCAGATAGACCGCTTCACCAAGACAGGTATCATGCTGCAATCAGGCGAGCATCTTGAGGCTGATATCATCGTCACAGCAACGGGGTTAAAGCTGCAAATGTTAGGCGGGTCAGTGGTATATGTCGACGGGCAGGCTATTGATATCGGCACGCGTATGACTTATAAAGCAGTCATGATCGAAGGCGTACCTAATATGGCGGCTTTGTTTGGTTACACCAATGCTTCGTGGACGCTAAAAATTGATTTGGCATGTCAGTATTTGGTTCGGCTACTGAGTTATATGCACAAAAACCGCTACCAAGTCGCGCTGCCACAGGCACAGACGGCGAACGCTACCGCACATGCTCAAGCAGATACGGTGATGGGCTCGCTATCGTCTGGATATGTTAGACGTGCCAAAGACAGACTACCCAAGCAAGGCGATCGCTACCCGTGGTACGTGACTAATAACTATCTTAGTGACCGTGTGATGCTCAAATACCGCAAAATAAAAGACGACTGGTTGCGGTTTAGTCGTTAGTTGTTTGCGGGTTATCGATAAAATCAGCCACTTGCTTGCTTAATATCTGCCATAAGGTCTCTTGGGCGCTTTTGCTGCCCCAGGCATTGTGAGGACTAAATATGACGCGCGGATGGTCGCTGAGACTGAGTAGTGGGTCATTATCAGCGATGGGTTCTTGTTCGAACACGTCACTGGCATAACCGATGATTTGCTCGTTATTGATCGCATCGGTCAATGCTTGGCTGTCGACGACACCGCCACGAGCAACGTTGACGATGAGTGGTTGTTTGCTCATCTTTGCTAACGTGTCTTTGTTAATAAGGTGCTCGGTTTGCTCATTCAATGGACAGTGCAGGCTTATCACATCTGCACGAGCTAATACCTCATCAAATGCCGTATAGTCATCGCTGCGAGGCGTGCGCCCTTGATGCTCGGCCCATAGAACTGTCATACCAAATGCGCGCGCGATTTCGGTTACACGCTTGCCAATGGTGCCAATACCAATGATACCTAGCGTCTTATCTTCCAGATCTATCAGCGGAATATCCAGCAGACAAAAATTCCCATTTGCTAGCCATGTGCCATCAGCGACTTTTTGGTGATAATGAATACCGGCACGCATGGCGGTTAGCATCAGCATAAAGGTATGCTCAGGCACGCTTTTGACCGCGTAGCCTGCGACATTATAAAGTGCTACGCCATGCTTATCGCAAGCGGCTTGATCGACGTTATTCATGCCAGTGGCGGTCAGTTGAATCAATTTTAGCTTAGGTAGACCAGCGATGACCTCCGCACCAATTTGCACTTTATTAGTGATGATAATATCGGCATCTTTACAGCGCTCAATGATGAGGTCTGTGTCTTTTGGCGTGTCGTTATAAGTGACGTAATCGCTTACGCCTGCTGGTGCGGGTAAGTCAATACCATCAGAAAAAGTGCCTTTATCCAAAAAAACGGCTTGCATCATGATTCCTTATTTATTGTTGTCCTATAGATAGAAATAGTTGTCAAATGAATCGTTATCGACTTAATGTAGCACGTTGGGGTTTTTAGTCAAAAACGAATCCATTAAATATTAGCTCATTAGTGATAAGCGTTTAAAAACAAAGTAATTTATATCATGAGTGGATTTACTTAGCATGATTGGGCCCATAGACCTTATAAAGTCATGGGTATCATAAGCCGCCTCTTGAAAATTGAACTTAACGCACTCATCTAGCCGCTAACGTTATATAATGGTACGGCTTGGCTGTCGGTTTCGCTCAGGTTATGACACTACGTTTGCATCTATTGACGATTTGCATCGTTTTTTACCTGACTGCTATCCCAAGCCACCATTGCTATCTAATTTTTAATTATCTGAGTACAAAAGACATCGCCTTATGACTATCTCTATTGCTTCATTGCACAGTACTGAATTCGCCGTTGGCCAACGTTATTTATCTGATACGGAGTCTGAGCTTGGCTTAGGTGTGGTTATCGATGTCGATGATCGATGTGTGCATATTTTATTTCCACAAAGTGAAGAGACGCGCGTCTACGCAAAAAACTCTGCGCCATTATCGCGCGTGGTGTTTAAGGTTGGCGATACTATCTATGACCAAGATGGCAAAAGCTATACGGTCAATGCCGTCGATGAAGTCATGGGCGTACTCAAATACGGCGTCGATGAGCATGAGCGCGGTATCATGGAAACCCGCCTTGCGGCTAACATTACCCTAGCCAAGCCGCTTGAGCGTTTGCTTGCTGGTCGTATTGAGCGTGGTGATTGGTACGAGCTGCGCCAAGATATCTTACGTATGCAATCAGCGTTGGCAGGCCATCCACTCAAAGGGTTGATGGGCGCACGTGTCGATATCATCGAGCATCAGCTCTATATCGCACACGAAGTCGGTAAGCGTATCGCGCCGCGTGTGCTATTGGCTGATGAAGTGGGTCTTGGTAAAACCATTGAAGCGGGCATGATTATCCATCAGCAGCTGCTAACGGGTAAAGCTGAGCGTGTTTTGATTTTGGTGCCAGACAGCTTGCAGTATCAGTGGATGATTGAGCTGCGCCGCCGCTTTAATCTAAACTTTGCATTGTTTGATTTGGTGCGCACAGCTGCGATCAAAGAACATGATCCTGAGCAAAACGTCTTTGCCACTGAGCAGTGCATCATCGCGGGTATGGATTTATTGATTGACCATCCAGATTTGTATGATCAAGCGATGGATGCAGGATTTGATCTATTGGTCGTTGATGAGGCGCATCATCTACATTGGGATGAAGCGCAAGGCGGCAATGATAAATATGATCTGGTGGCAGACTTTGCAGAAGAGACGCCAGGCGTGATGCTACTGACAGCAACGCCAGAGCAGCTTGGCGCGCAAAGTCACTTTGCTCGTTTGCGTCTGCTTGATCCAGATCGTTTTGATGATTTGGATGAGTTCATCGATGGTCAAGAAGCCTTTGCAGAGACGGCAGCAGTCGCTGGTGTGTTGATAGAGGATAAGCCGCTCAATAACGGTCAAATCGCTGCGCTGAGCAATTTATTAGACATCAGTATGGATGAGCTGTCCACGATCAATGAAGACGACAAACTGCGCACCTATGCACTCAACGAGCTATTAGATCGTCACGGTACCGGTCGTATTTTGTTCCGCAATACGCGTGAGAGTGTCAAAGGGTTCTATGGCCGTAGCAGTCAGCCGCACCCACTGCCACTCCCTGACGCATGGAAAGACAGCTATCAAACCAATGGCAAATTGCGTGAGCAGCTATGGGGTGAAGAAAACCAACCTGATGGCGGCTGGCTAGAAGATGATCCACGCGTCTCTTGGTTGGTTGATATCTTACGCGGCGAGCTTAAGCAACAAAAAGTACTGCTAATCGCTCGTAGTGGGGCAACGGTCGAGAGTTTAGAGGCGGTATTGCGTCTGCATGCAGGCATCAAAACTGCTATCTTTACTGAGCAGATGACTTTGCTTGAGCGTGACCAAGCAGCAGCATTTTTCGCGGATAGCGAAGGCGCACAAATATTATTATGCTCAGAGATTGGCTCTGAAGGTCGTAACTTCCAGTTTGCAAGCCAGCTGATACTCTGGGACTTACCGGCCAATCCAGATACCTTGGAGCAGCGTATCGGTCGCCTAGACCGTATCGGTCAGACACAGCAGATCATGCTGCATGTGCCTTATGTACAGGGCACAGCGCAAGAGCGTCTATACCATTGGTATAACGATGCGCTGAATATGTTTAACCAAATATCACCAACGGCACAAAGCGTGCAAGAGCAGTATATCCAAGAGCTCAAGCCTGTACTTGAAGGCGCGGATACTGCGGATAACAATGCTATCCTACAAGACATCATTGATGAGGCGCTACAGACACGTTTGGGCCTAGAGGCGCAGCTACAAGCGGGCCGTGATCGTCTGCTAGAGTACAACTCGTGTCGTCCGCGTGTCGCTGGACGTATTGCGGATGCCATGCGTGACTTTGATGGCAATAATTTGTTGCCGCATTTCATTGAGCGCTTCTTTGCCTCTGCCAATATCGATCATAATATCCAGCGTGATGGCTCGTGGGTCATCGCACCGATCGATAGCACTGAGATCAGTGACTATATCGATGGCTTGCCGCTCGGCGATGAAGACGGTATGACGTTGACTTTTGAGCGTGAGCAAGCGCTTCAGCGTGAAGATATCGATTTCATCACGCATGAGCATCCATTGATGCGCGCTATCTATGAGTTGGCCAGTACCAGCACCTTTGGGAATACGACAGTGGCTATGCTGAAAAGTGCCGCTGTGCCGCAAGGGATGGTACTGCTAGAAGTAAACTTCCGTGTCGAAGCCATCGCGCCAAAAGTGCTCAATCTGCCAGCGACCTTGACCACGCAAAATATTCGTGTCTTTATCAGTGAGCAGGGCAGTGATTTGTCGGCTCGTATCAGTGCTGATATGATCATGCCGCATGTTGAGCGCTTGGATAAAAACCGTGCTCGTCAGGTGATTAAAGTGCGCGGTGATGTGATAGAGCAGCGTTATTATGAAGCCGAAGACATCGCACGCGAGCAAATCGTGGAGATTGGTGAACAAGCAAGTGCACGCTTTAGCCAGCAGTGGTCACGTGAGATCAAACGTCTCAAGCACTTGCAGACCATCAATCCAAATGTACGTCCTGAAGAGGTTGAACGCTTAGAGCAGCTCAAAGCCCAAGGGGAGCAAGCACTTGGCAACTTATCGCTAGTGCCAGACTCTATACGCGTACTGGTGGCGGTGAAGCCGTAAGCACTGAGAAAGTTGGTAGAAACGAGATGTTAGTAAGCATCTCGTTTTTTTATGAATGAGATCGCTTGGACGAGTAAAGTAGATGCGATTTTTTATCGCAAATCGTTAAGCAATACTTACGAGTAAGCCGACAGTAGCTAGTCAAAGCCAACAATATTGGTTAAGATGTTCACCTTTTCTACCTAAAATAAATATGCATCGGTAGTCCTATTGGCTACGGCTGTATATTTATTCTAAAGTCTCTCTTGTGTATATTAGCAAGCGATCTCATATTATTTTAAATTCAAGCGCAGCGGCTATATGGCATCGATATTGTGAGATGCTTACTTTTGGATGCTGGGCGTGTTTGATAAAAATAAGGAAACCTACCGTCATGTCCGATAATTCACAACTGATTGATGAGCTGCTGGCTACGATCGCGCTTATTGAGGTTACGCCCGATGTATTTGAGGGCAAGAGTCATGACTATGTGGGTAGTCGTATATTTGGTGGGCAAGTATTGGCCCAAGCGATTATGGCAGCAGCGCACACCTTAGATCAAGACAAGCCTTGTCACTCTTTGCATGGATATTTTTTGCGTGGCGGCGATATCAATCAACCAGTAATCTATCAAGTGCGCCGTCTGCGTGATGGTCGCAGTTTATCTGCGCGTGAAGTGACGGCTATTCAATACAAAGAAGTACGCGGTAAGCCACCGATTGAGCAAGTAATATTTTCGATGATTGCGTCGTTTTCTCCCATGGAGGACGGCCTTGCGTATCAAGAAGACATGCCTGTCTATCCGCCGCCAGAAGATCTATTGACCGAGCAAGATTTAAAAGAAGAGTACGTGGGCAAAGTACCAGACG
Organism: Psychrobacter sp. T6-5; assembly: GCF_052258485.2. Classification (NCBI taxonomy): domain Bacteria; kingdom Pseudomonadati; phylum Pseudomonadota; class Gammaproteobacteria; order Moraxellales; family Moraxellaceae; genus Psychrobacter; species Psychrobacter sp. T6-5. The sequence goes on from NZ_JBQQEY020000001.1 coordinate 470,487, forward strand.
CACTCAAAGCACGGTTTATGCGTCGCCGTCATGTCGAGATAAAGCCTGTCAAACCGCGCAATCCGATCAATCCAGAACCGATGAAACCCAAGCAAGCCAACTGGCTACGCATCCACAAGCTTGGCAATCAGCCAGTGGCTATTCAGCAAGCGCTATTGGCATTTTCGTCTGATTTTTACTTGGTTGGTACAGGCCTGATGTCACATGGCGTGAGCTTTATGACCAGTGGGTTGCAAGCGGCCAGTATCGATCACTCTATGCACTTCCACCGTGAATTTGATTTGAATGATTGGCTGCTCTATGACATGTGGAGTGATACCACGTCCAATGCAAAAGGGCTAAACCATGGGCAGTTCTGGCAAGATGGCAAACTGGTTGCCACCGTGCAACAAGAAGGCTTGATGCGCTTGCGTGTACCAAAGTCTTAAGTCTTAGCTCTCTTTTTGAATAATAAATCTGTCTTTATTGTAAACATTAAGACAGATTTATTATTTCTCTATTGAAGGTGAAAGGCGTATAAGATACTTGTAAAAGAGTTTTGCATGATCTTCCACTGACCATTATCTTCTGTTCTTACTCGGACATTATTTTCGCTATCTAGATAATTAGTGGATACATTAACTATTTTACTAATCCTTTGATTGTTGTCTTCAAACTTTAATTCAACTGTTACAAGGGTTATGGCTGCTGCTCTATCTTCGATAGAAATTAGCTTATATGATAAAGGTGTGTGATTTCCAAAATCCTTTTTGGCTAACCCTGCTTTTTTTCCTTTAGGCTTATCAACAAAATATACAAGCGATTCTGATAGTAACCCATACCTCCTAGTTATCCAGTTTTCGATGAATTCGGCTACGGCTCGCTCTGGAGTGTTTAAAGGTAACTCTTCTGCTTTACCTACAAAAGGAAGATAAGTGATATTCTCGCTTGAACGTGGTGTCCAGTTTTCTATTAGCTTTTTTTGTCGTTGGGTGTCTGAAAAGCTTTTTAAAACTTTTCTCCAGCTCTTTTCTTCTTCTGGTTCAGAGTTTTTCTCACTTATTCGTGCGTCTGCCCAATCTTTAGTTGCAAACAATGCTGCCCATACCTTAGCTGCTACTAACTTGTTATCAAAAGCTAACTCTCTACCGTGTAGAATTCCATGTCGATAAGGAATAGTAAGAGCTTCTTCATTAGTTTTACTTCTGCTTTTAGTAAATAAAGACGCTACTACTTGTAATCCTGTCTCATGAGCAGCCATAGAGTCCCACACTGTCATATCTGCTGAATCGGCAAAAAAACCTACATGCTTTGAGATATCATTCACGATACCATCAAGTAAGCTAAGTAGTAGAGGAATACAGGCATGATAGCGTTTTGCTAAGTAATCTTCTTTTGCAAGTTCAATAAGGCGGATACGACGTCGAAATTCTTGATTACCTTGAAACCTAAGTATCCCATATTTTAGACAATCGGCATCATACGAATCAGTAAGAAACTGCTCAGCGACTTTTACGCCTTCGGTATCATATTTAGCAATAGCTTCCTTCATAACTTCTAAGCTCATCGATTCATAAGCAACCCAGCCCAATTCTGAAAATCGCTCGTTAAAATTATCAGGTATTTCAAAGATTTTAGATTGCTCTTTAATTTCAGGGAAGCTCTCAAAGGCTTTACTGATCTTTGGAGAGAATACTTTTAAAAGTGGAGAAATCTTGTATAGAGCTTCTATACCTTTTATTTGATTTGTTACTTTAACAAACGACGGATTGTCTTTAATCTTTTTAGGCTTGCTCATAGATGACTTCCATATATAGATATAAAATATCTTTGGATAGAACTATTTAACGCTCAATAACTTTTTCCATCGCACGAGGCAACCCTAGATTGTCTTGCGCTGTTTGTTCGGTGAGCCATTTAAAATCAATCTCGGCTGCTGCTAATTTCTCGTTGAGTTCTAGCATTTTCGCAGTATCGACAGTGAGTTTGCGCGGGGTCAAATACCAGTGGAAATGCGTCAATGAGTGCTTAATAGGCGCGTCATCGAGCAATGACTTACTGACGGATTCGGTCACCAATTCATTTGTTATCAGCCATTCATGGACAATTTGCTCAGCCGTGGTAAATTCTGTCTCATAGACTTTCTCATTACTGCGCACGCCACTTGCCACATTTGACGACTTATCATCGCTAGCTAGCGTCTTTTTAACAGTAGCATTACTGTTCGTTTTACCGTCAACTTTTTCTACGAACTGTAAAGGCAAGCTCCACAATCCGCCCCAAATACCGTTATCAGGGCGTTGTAGCCACAATATCTCACCGTCTATATTTTCTATCAGTAACGCATCACTAAACTTACTCGGTTTGGGCTGTTTTTTCGCTTTGACAGGATAATCAGTCTCGCGCCCCTCAGCATGTGCCAAGCAATCTTCTTGTAGCGGGCATAATAGGCAAGCAGGTTTGCTACGCGTACATAACGTTGCGCCCATATCCATCATAGCTTGCGCAAATAGTCCTGAGTTCTCTGTCGGTGTCAGTCGCTCTGCCAATGCCCATAAATCTTTGTTGGTAGCAGATTTAGTGATGTCGCCGTCGATAGCGGCCCAACGTGTCAGCACTCGTTTGACATTACCATCGCAGATGACGCCATAACGGTGTAATCCCATCGCCATAATTGCGCCTGCGGTCGATGGCCCAACGCCAGAAATCGCCTCCCAGCCTGCGAGCGTTTGCGGGAACTCGCCCGTCTCCTCGATTACTGCAACCAGCTGCTTCGCGCCTTTATGTAAATTACGGGCGCGCGCATAGTAGCCAAGTCCTGCCCAATGCTCAGCAACCACATCCCAGTCGGCTGCGGCCAAATCTTGCACGGTCGGAAACGTCTCCATAAACCGCGCAAAGTAGGGCAGCACAGTAGTCACTTGCGTCTGCTGGAGCATGACTTCGGATAGCCACACGATGTAAGGATTGGGCGTATCGGTCTGGTGCTGTTGCCACGGCAAATCATGGCGGCCATTTTCGGCAAACCAATCTAGGAGGCGCGGGGCGAAGGCGTTAAGGGAAGAGGTGGTGTGATTAAAAGTCGTGTTAGAAGATTCAGAATTGGCAGTTGGCTGGGTCATAGGCTTTATTATTTGGTTTTTTGAAGGTAGGTAATTATACCTGATAGGCGTATTTGCTACGACCCAACTTTAACGTAATGCTATTAAATAATGTAATAAAAATAACTACTTAATAATGTCGAAGAGTAAGAGGTTATTGATTACCTGCTTAATATATTCATCATTATGTATATCGCTGACATAATCATATTTGCCTAAACTAATCTTAATATGCCTTTGCATTGTTTGTCGTTCAATAGTACTACTTGGCAGATCTAAAAAAGAGTTTATAAAATACCCATCAAATACGAACAAGAAAAGATGCTTAACGGACAAGTCATTAAGAATGTCAGACCTAGAATGTGGATGGCTTATATCTAACCTAGAACTATTAGTAAAATTTGAAAACTTAGTAGAGTTTATATGTCTTGTTACGATTTGGTTTAGTAGCTCTTTATCCATCATATAAACAAAAGATAGAAAGACCATAAAAATCTCCTCAGCAATGGGAGATTTACTTTTGTCTTTATCTTCAAAAACAATCAATGTTTCAATACAACGTACAACTTGTTCGATATTACGAAGTGATAATTCACCGAGATCTAAAAATTTTGGAATCTCATAGATGAACTGGTTGTCTTTAAGTGTGTGTGGAATCACCTTGCTGTCTTGTACTACTTTTCTAAAGTAAGTGTCGTTGTTGTCAATCGCTTGATTCTCCGCACCTTTACTAGTCGTAGGTAGGTTAATTTGATACTTAAAAAATTTATATAAATAGCTATTCGAGTCGGTCTCGTTGCCATAGCTATGTTTAATAGTCGCCTTTAGTTGATCCGCATTGGTAACGAGGATAATTTGCACGTTTTCAACGTCAAAAACATGCTTAATGGTTTCAAGCATTGCCACTGCAAAATCTGGTCGGCAGCGATCAAGCTCATCAATGAGTAAAATGATAGGGTTGGTGTAAGCAATATCTGATAGAGCATCACGCAATGTCGATAAATTCTTTTCCGCTTCTGCTTGATCTTTAATCATAGACTCAAGTGACTGGTCGATAAGAGATTTTGACCCATCCTTTATTTCTTCCATTCCATCTGCTAGTGCATCAGGAATATCTGCCGCGTATCTACCGAATGCAAATCCTAATCCTGCTTTGAGACCTATACCAGAAATAAGCCTTAGGTAAGGCACTGCATTTTTTATAAAATTCTTTCGCTTGTCGTCTTTTTCATCGTAGAAACTAGCCACCTCAGCTATAAGTGTTAAGAGCGGCTCGTTGGCATGATCAGCTTGAAAAGCATTTACATAGCCAACTTTATAGTCATTCGTATTATCTGCTTCAATTAGATTTTTAAGTTTGAAGCAAAACTCGGTTTTGCCTGTCCCCCATTTACCATCAATAATAAGTGGTGACACATCAATAGCTGAATCTAATAACTTAATGATTTTTTCGGCAATAGGCTTACGTGTAAACTCATCTCTTTCATCAAATGTGAAATCTTTCATTAAGTTGTAATCTGTCATTACTTATTCTCTATATTTGTATTTTTGACATACGATACTTATGTTATACAGAGAATAAAGGCATAAAAAAAGCCCACAAGGGCTTTTATATAGGCAATTATTTTTTGAGTAATGAGCCTTGATCTAAACTTACTTCCGATTCTTCCGCGTTTTTAGACGACGTAACCGCTTTTCTTCCTCTTTCGCTTTTTTCTTTTCTTCAGCAGCGAGTCGCTGTTCTGCGACGACGATTTCTTCTACCTCAATCATAGCGGGTGTTTCAAGCGTGATACGCCCGATCTTGGCGCTACGCAGCTCGTTGATGAGAATCTCAGACATACGGTAGGTATCGACTTGGTTGCCCGAACGCACACAGCCGCGATTACGACCCGCCACTTCAAAAAACTCCCAATCGGTCTTGGGTAACTCGTCAATTTTATAGCGAGTTTTTAGCAGCTCAGGATAGGCGTGCATCAAATACTCAGCGGTATAGCTTGCCACATCAGCGAAATCAAACGCGGTATCACGAATACCGCCTGTCGCTGCTAGACGATAGCCAGAGTTTTCGTTTTCAACTTTTGGCCATAGCATACCGGGTGTGTCATAGAGCATGATGTCATCGTCGAGTTTAATCAGCTGCTGCGACTTGGTCACCGCTGGCTCATCGCCTGTTTTTGCCACCGCGCGTCCAGCCAGCGTATTGATCAGCGTTGATTTTCCCACGTTTGGAATACCCATAATCATTGCTTTTATTTGACGACCAGTGCCTGCTTTATTGGGGACGAGGTGTTTGCAGATGGCAATGATGCGTTTGACGTCATTGGCTTTGTCAGTATCGCAGGCGATGGCTTTGACTTGGCTTTGCTGCTCAAGATGATCCATCCAGATTTGAGTCAATTCAGGATCGGCAAGATCGGCTTTGTTCAAGATTTTGATGACAGGTTTTTCGCCGCGTAGGGCTGCGACCATTGGGTTTTCGCTGCTATAGGGGATACGCGCATCGATGACCTCGATGACCACATCCATCTGCGGCATGATTTCTTTGATTTCGTTGCGGGCTTTGTTCATATGCCCAGGGAACCACTGAATACTTGCTCTCTTATCCATCTGCTTTTATAACCTTTTATAAAAAATGCTAAAAGTAAAACAATCAACGTCTACTTTCTAATGGTGTCCAGTTTACTACAGAACCACCTTGCTCACGGCACAATTTCACCCAACCAGCTTTGTCATTACGCTTGATTTTGTTTCTCTGTTCCCTCGTGCGCGGGTGGTAATGGGGCAAGGTAACCAATTAATAGTATTAAACTGCCTGCGCCAAGGAAGGATATGACTCGCCAAATAGCCTCAGTCTGTGACAAATCTACCAAGACCAGCTTGAGTACGACGATACCTAACAACCCAATACCCATAAACCAAAGCGCGCGCTGCCAATAGCGGCTGGCGAGGATGGTGGCGACCAAGGCTAAGAGCGTCCATAAAATCGTCAATCCTGTTTGTACTTGCTCGCTGCTCCATGCACCGCCCTGAGCACCGTCCCAAAGTGGTGTACCGATAAAGGCGTGTAGCGTTCTAACTAACATGCTAGATATCAGCCAAAAGCTGATCAATCCTAATATAATTAGCAGGTTCTCAGCGGTGAATACTCGCTTAGATTTGGCAGCTTCACTTATTGCGATAAGTGTCCCGTCGCGGTTTTTTTGGCTTATATAATAAAGACTAAAGCCAACCAATAGCGTCAACCACGAGGTGATGTCATACAGGTTGAATAGTGGGAAATAAGACATGTCCCAAACTATACCGTCATAAGACCAATTGGTCAGGACAATCCAAAGTAAAGCGATGGGAGCAAAGATGGCGGCGCAACCTAATAATGCCTGTCGCCAATTAAACCAGTACAGCAGACCTTGTTTTAACACTTTATTAGTCGATGTATTTTTTTTATTTTGACTAAGATAACGATGATTGAGCCATAACCCAAACAATATGAGTGTCGCTGAAAACAAGATAGCCATCACGCCATCAGAGTCTGGTAGGCCATAATGCGCAGCCGCAGCAATCAGTAACAGCCCTGTACCGAGCCAGCTAGTAGCCGTATAGCGTGAAGTATTTTTATTGTCAGACCATGTTTTTAGCCATAGCTGGCCTATCAGTAACCAGCCAATTATCAAACCTAAGAATACTAGCCATTCTGTTGTCATCCATGTCAAATTGAGCTCAAACTTTTGCGGGAGCTGTATCACTAGCATGAGACAAAACAACAGTAGCAACCCACGACTAAACTGCCGAACCTCTGCCCATGGGCGATAGCGATTGATTATCCAGTAGGTCGTGAGGCTAATGAGTGCGGCTAGCGCAATGACCGTGGTCTCTAACTGCCAAATATCAAACCAATGATGAACATCAAGCATAAGCACTTGTAGTACCCACGCCATAGTAGTCACTGTCAGAAACTTTATTACTCTAGGACTGTGCCAGACAAGCCTGAATACGCGGCTTTGATTATCGATAGAGATTAGCCACTGCTGGGCAGCTTGGGTACTGACACCAAGTGTACGGGCGTAACGAGTAACCGACTCTGGGACAGTTGCCGCGTCATACTGATTGCTACTTTTATCAGTATCGCTACTATCGAGTGCAGTCATGAGCATGGTAGGGGAGTTGCTGGCTCGTAAGATAAAGACAGTCGTCAGATAAGCAATCGCTGAGATACTAAAGGCTAAGACGGGATAGTCTTTGCTAGAGAATATCGCGGTGGTCAAAAGTATGCCGATACTAACGAGCTGCAAAAGCAAGCCAAATAACACTGACCATGATCGTAAGGATCGCCTGCCAAACCAGACTAATGCAAGCCCTTGTACTGACCACCCAAAAGCAATCCACTCAGCATCCAACGCTAATGGTATCACCAGCGCTAAAAACCCAAATCCTAATGCCAGCATACCTTCAGTGATGAGTGCATAGCGCCCACTACGCTGGACAAACAGCCAGCCTAGTCCGAGATACACCGCTGCCAACATCGTACTAGTAAAGGTTAGGGCGTTGGGAATGTCATCGAGTAAGGCGGCAAATAAGCCAAAAGCCAGAATCGGTACCGAAAACAGTAAACCCGTATCAATGGGAAATACATAGGAGCTGCCTACATTGGTTCTGTCCAAGTGCTTTGTGTCATCTGCATTGTCAGCATGACTGAGGTCTTTTTCATTTAGCGCATTGTAAGTAATGATCTGCTGCGCATAACGAATGACGACAAATAGATAAAGCAGTAAATGTAACGCAACCAGTGCCACTAATGCCCAACGCTGCGACTCTATGACAGCAGTTAGATTTTCACTGATGCCCCAGTAGTAGGCCAAACCAAACGTCACCGATGCGCCGAATAAATTCAATATTTTCCATGGGCGGTAATGAGCAATAACCGCAATCGTGACATTTAACAGTAGGTAATAGCTAAATAACGTGACCAAGCTGCCAGTATCTTCACTGGTCAGAATCGGTGCAAAAAATCCACCAGACAATGCCAGCAATGCTAAAGGAAAAGCGTTTTGGCGTACGGCTAAAGCAATAGTAATCGCAGACAATAACCCTAGTCCAATAAAGCTCGGTACACTCGAAATGATCTGATAGACGCTATAGGCAAAAAAAGTGCTCAGATAGGCAATCGCTAAGCCTGCACCTTGTAGCGTAATTCCATACGAGAAGCGTTTTGCCGTGAGCTTCAATCCAAGTGCTGACAATGCTAGCCCTATGATACCGATGGCTATCAGCTTTGTGGCAATTGAAATCTCAATATACTCACTTAATAAGCGCAGTAGTAATACCACACCGATGAGTAGTACCAATACTCCGACACGCACAACGAGATTGCCACCGAAAAACCAGTTTTTGATGGAATGAATAAGCGATGTGACGATAGGCAGTGAGCGTTCATCAGGCTCAATTGGAGCGGCTGGTACGCTATGCGCGGTTGTTTTTGAGTGGAGATTATCTATAGGGTCATCATTAGCGACGCTCGATATGATATTTTTGGTTGACGTTGGCAACGGCGGCGGTAACGTGGATGGCGACGTAAATGATGATGTGGATGGTAAGGTATCTGCTGTTGACAGATGTTGTGAATCAAAAGCTTTACTCTCATTAGCGCTGTTTGTCGCAACGATATTAGAGGGCTCAGTCGCGTTATTTTTAGGCGCATTGTTTTCAGTTGCGATATCTTCAGTAAAAGATCTGCGCACATGAACACTGTCATCAGCCAAACCGGTAGATGAGGCGGTCATACTATTGTCTTTTCTGAGGTATTTTTGCCGCTCAAGCTCAGCTTGTAATTTTGTGACGTCGCGGCGTAGATGCTCGATTTTTTGAGCTATCCTAGTATATAACGCGACTACTACAATCAACAGAATCGTAAAAGCCAGCCAACCGAGCTGGGTCACTAATAGATATAACATCTTCGTCACTCAAGCCAACGGATAGTAAGATGATAATGACGCGATTTGATAAGAAGTACAAGACTGGTCTGATAACGCGCCTCAGAAATGGTAGTTAAAATATACGCAAAATAAAAGGACAGCTTAAATAGTTAAGCTGTCCTTCTTGATAAGTTTTATACCAAATTGTTTTTATGCCAAGTTTGCTTTCATAAACTCAATCATGTTTTCCCAGCTTTGTTTAGCCGCTGCTTCATTATAGCCAAGGTCTACTTCATTGTTGGCAGCGCGCTCATCAGCATGTGGGTTGGTAAAGCCGTGCTTAGCGTTGTCATAGACATCGATAGTGTAATCAACATCAGCAGCATCTAGCTCTGACTTCAGACCTTCGATGGCATCCATCGATACCATCGAATCCTCACGGCCATGAGCGACGAGTACTTTTGCGGCAAAGTTTTTGTCTGCTGGCTGTTTTGGCGTTGGGTTACCATGGAACGTGGCAACAGCTTTTAACGGCATGCCTTCGCGCGCCATATCAAGGACAACTTTACCACCGAAGCAGTAACCGATTGCGCCTAGATTGTCACCATTAACTGATAACTGATCGCTAAAGTCATTTAGAATCAGACGGCAGCGTGACATGAGCATGTCCTGATCAGCCAGTACTTGCTCCATCCACATATTGGCCATGGCGGCATCAGTGGTTAGTTTGCCTTCGCCGTAGACATCCATAGCGACAGCCGCATAACCTGCTTCCGCCAAACGCTCTACTACTGATTTTGGATGGTCGACCACGCCCCACCATTCTGGTGCAACCAAAATACCTGCTGCTGGGTTATCATCTGAAGCGTTTTCTGGCAGTGCGACATAGCTGACAAGTTCGATACCGTTCTCGGTCGTGCTGATTAATTCAAAAGTCTTAATTGACATATTATTGTCCTTTTTTATGTTATGAGTTTTAATTGTTTGTGGCTGTGATGGTTCGTGTTCCTAACTCTTACTACCTTAACGCCCATGTCTAGCAAAAACAGCTATAATACTGTAACGCTCTTTATCAAAATGCTACTGCAACCTTATGACTATAAATTTGTTAAACAAAAATGATGATAAACCAGACTTGCACTCAAGTATTGATTCAGATACCCAGCCTATGCAATCGATAAGTTTGTTACCTAATAGCTCTAATGTCGATTCTAATACTGGCTCTAAGTCTGAGCCCCTACGCGCGCAGTTTTGGTCGCGATTTGCATTAACAGAACTAAACCATAGCGAATGGGAAGCCTTATGTGATGGCTGCGGCAGTTGCTGTTTGATCAAATACATCGATGAAGATGAGAATGGCAATGTAGACGAAGAGTTGGTTGAATATACCGATGTCACGTGCCAGCTAATGGACTGTGCGACGGGGTATTGTAGCCATTATGCAACGCGTCAAGAGTATGTCCCAGATTGCATTCAGCTCACGATGGACAACTTGCCCAACATGATGTGGCTACCATCGCACTGTGCTTATAAGCGGTTATATAAAGGACAGAGTCTGCCAAGCTGGCATTTATTATTGACTCAGGATGCAGTGGTGACGCAACACGAGATGCGCGCTGCTAATGTCGGCGTTGCAGGGCGCTGTGTGTCTGAAACCAGTATGTCTGATGAAGAGATGGAGACACGGGTTATTAATTGGATTAACCCTTAGCAAAATACCACGCTACTTTTATTTATTTCTTCATTTATTCATTAAGTGATGTTTGGTCAGATGCCTGAGCAGTAGACTTAGCTTTTGCCTCGGCACCAGATTGAGAGTGGGCGAGTGGCGGTAGTGGAATGTCTTGACGAATTTTTTGTGAGAACGCACGGCTATTGCCAGTGGAGTGCAGATTGTCAAAACCAAGCGATTTTGGATTAATATGAGTACGCTCATACCATGTATCCATCGACCAAGGTTGATCGGGCTGTTCTGGCGCTGCATCGAGCATACCGACATCGTATAGATAGTTGGGTAACCACCCAGAGACCCAAATCCGATAATCCCATGGCAAGCGATCGCCACTGATAATGCGCGCCATATAAAAGATAATATTGGTACAGTTGCTCGTCAATGTGTTGTACCAAGCTGGCTGGTTATTTAGCTCATCAATGGCAGTCAGGTAAGATTCAAATAATGATCTGACTTCATGCTGCTGCAAGTTGCTAATGGGAAATAGATAGACCTGCTCACCGCGCGCGTTGCTACGGGTATAGATAATGTCACGCTCTTCTGCCGCAATCAGGCTCAGCTCATAACGTCTAAAAAACCCAGCAAGGGCTGAAAACGACTCACCGTCTTCTTTACGAATCTCAAAGGAGAAGGCAAGTGGTCTATCGTCTTCAAAACGAAAGCTGACCAAAGTATGAGCGATGAGTGGTCCCATCCAATAAGAATTGGTCACATCGATGCCTGAGAGCTTTGACAAGTCAATCGTACGGGTATCCCAGTGCGCGGTTGCTTCTGTATCTGTGTGCCAATCAAAATTGCGGACATTGGTTAGAGTAATCAAATTAGGATTGGTCGCATCGCGCTTATAAGTAACTTGCTGGTCGACCTCAGCCATCCAGTCACGATCTTGTTTGGGCTCAATAGAGAAAAACCAGCCCACACCTACAAACCAAATTACGCCATATAGTCCGATGAGCCATTTGTTGGCGGTGGCCTTATGAATCACTGTGTTGTCAGTTGGTTTATGGCGATACAGTATTTTTGTGACAGCACGCCAATAGCGGGTGCTCAGCAATGCCCCTAATAGACTTACGATGACAATAGTGGAAAGCCAGGTCACTATAGAGCCTATCCCGTACTGGTACCAAATCGCTAGCAGTAACCCCACGGCCGATAAGAGTAGGGTAACGGCAATCAAAAAAGACACGAGCCGATGTCGCCATGTGGATTTTGGCTGTTTGCTATCTGCCACGCTATTGCTCACGCTACGATCCTTGGGATGGCTGCGTGAACGCGACGAGAGCAAGCGAGAAAAAAGGGAACGTAGCGACATAAGGTTTATTTTGCTAAATAAAGGCTTTGACCATAGCAAAGTTTATAACACGCTGACAATACAATTTGAGTGAATTTGTCGTTGAATGTCAGTGAGCCTTACGATAAAGTGAAGCTAATTTGTGCTGACCTATTTATGATTGAAACATCAACTAATGATCAATCAGCCATTTTATTTACTACTTCTGTCCCCATCTAGGCGCTACTTGTTTTTATTTACGATTATTTTAATTGCCATTAACTAAAGAGGTTAAATCACACCACCATGTCTGACGACACTCCCAGCCCGAGTAGTTGGTCGATGCGCGGCTTAAAACGCTGGCTATCGACCGCCCCCGAGACCCGTGACGAATTGATTCGTCTGGTACAAGACTCGCGCCAGTTCTTAGAGCCTGATACGGTCGATATGCTAGAAGGCGTACTCGATCTACCAGCAACCCAAGTGCGCGAAATCATGACGCCACGTCCGCAAGTGATTGGTATTCACGAAAGCACTAGCCTTGACGAAGTGATGGATATTATTCTTGAGACCACGCACTCGCGCTATCCTGTTTTTGACAGTCAAGATGATGATGCCGTTATTGGTATCTTACTGGCCAAAGATTTAATTCCTATTTTGGTTCATATGGTGCGTGACCAAGAAGACAAAATCGATAGCAAACGTCTAAAAGACTTGGTGCGCCAGCCATTATATATCAGTGAAACAGCTCGTTCTGATACCCTGCTGCGCTCATTGCAGCGCACGCAAGTGCATATGGCGATCGTCGTCGATGAGTTTGGCAACTTTGGTGGTGTCGTTACCATGGAAGACTTGTTAGAGGAAATCGTTGGTGACATCGTTGATGAGCATGATGACTTTGATGAAGACAGCGATATTAATAACATCGTCGCTGATCCTGAAAAGCCAAACACATGGCGTGTCCAAGCATCTACGGTGATTGAGGACTGTAATGATGAGCTTGGCAGTCGTTTTGATGATACCGATGTCGACACGATGGGTGGTCTGGTCATGCAAGCACTTGGTTTCGTTGGTGATTTGGAGGGTGAGAGCGTGGTGATAGATGATTGGCAAATCACTATCACTGATGTGGAAGGACGATTTATCCAAAATCTAGAGCTTACCAAAACCAATGGGGATCAGCAGATACTGATAGGCAGCCATTAATTTGTATGTATTCCCATAATCAATAATTAGTGATAAAACATTCTTAATAAGCTCAATAAAAAACACGATGACCCATCGTGTTTTTTTGCTTTCTGCCTTTTGCATTTTGGTATGAGGTTTTCGCTACGCAAATTTACCCATTAATCGGTTTTGGCTGGTATCATGGGTGGATTTTATTTGTGGTCCTGCATAAAGCATTATGCAGTCAGTTTTTGCTTGGGTTTTGTCTCAGTGCTGAGCTGTAAAATTTTGAAAAATATGGTCTTGGATAACTGCTATGCGTCTGTCTACTGTTGATTTACAAAAACGCCTGAACCCTGAACAGCCAAAAGGCTTACATCTGGGACTGGCGGTACTGATCGCTTTGTTGGCAGGAGGCGCTTTCACACTTGCGCTCGCGCCTTATGGTATTTGGCCAGTTGCGTTGCTATCACCTGCCATTTTATATGCGTTGTTGATGCCAGAGATGACAGGTCGCCGCGCCTTCCTCATTGGGCAGGCATATGGTACGGGGCTTTGGTGTGTGGGTGCGTTTTGGCTGTACACCTCCATCCATGTGTATGGTTCGACGCCCGTATGGCTTGCGCTGATTATGATTGCGCTGATGGGTCTCGGCATGGGGTTATTCCATGGCTTTTTGGCGCTGATTTTTAATCGAGTGGTTGGCAAACAGCCACTATCTTTTGCTGCGCTTTGGATACTCCAAGAGTGGATGAAAACGTGGCTATTCACCGGCTTTCCTTGGCTATTCGTCGGTTATGCATTTACTGAGCAATATTGGTTGTCATCCTTGGCGCCTGTTGCGGGTGTCTTCGCGATTTCTTTTGTGGCGGTGCTACTGGCTGCCAGTATCGTTGAGCTATTGCGTCGCCGCGCAGGCTATATGATTCCGTCGATAGCCTTGTTGGTTGTTAGCTGCTCGCTATGGTTGATCAATCCGCAGTGGACCAAACCAAAAGGCACGCCTGATTTATCAGTGTCTTTGATTCAAGGCAATATCCCGCAAGATCTAAAATGGCTTACCGAGTATCAAATAGAAACCCTAAAAATCTACGCAACCTTGACTCGCGATGAGTGGGGGCGTGACATTGTGCTGTGGCCTGAGTCATCGATTCCGATGTTTCAGACAGAAGCGGTCGGTTTTATCAATGAAATGGTAAAAATGGCCAAAGAGACTGACACGACATGGGTGACGGGCATTCCTTATAAGGACGAAGCAGCATTTGATGCCAGTAAAGATAAATATGCGCCATTTTATAATAGTGTGGTTGCGCTAGGGGCTCAGGCAGATGGTTTGTATAAAAAACAACGTCTGGTACCCTTTGGTGAATATATTCCGTTTGAAGGTGTGCTTGATATCCTGCCAAATCTGGCAGGCAGCCAAGATATCATGAGCTATAGTCGCGGCAGTGATCATCAGTCACCACTGCGTGTACGAGGCCACAACTTGGGTGCGGCTATCTGCTATGAAGTCGCGTATCCAGATACCACGCGCAAAAACGCGATTGGCACAGACTTTTTATTGACCATCTCAAACGATGCGTGGTTCGGTACGTCGGCAGGCCCGCTACAGCATTTGCAAATGGTACAGATGCGCGCGCTCGAAAATGGTCGTTGGTTTATGCGTGCGACCAACACGGGGGTGACAGCTATCATCGATCATAAAGGTCGCATCGTAGCGCGTGCTCCGCAGTTTGAGCGCACTGTACTACGCGGTAATATACAGGCACGCGTTGGTAATACGCCGTTTATGCGTTTTGGCCAATATCCTATTTTGTTTATTATGGCGCTGCTGCTGATACTGAGTTACTTAGGTAAGCGTCCCAAGACGTCAGTACGTTTGATTAAATAGCTGTCATCAACGCTAAAAGCGGATAGTAAAATTGTCGATAATAAACCCTTTAAATACTTAAGGGTTTTCACAAATCAGTATAAATTGCGATATAATAGGTCAATATTTCAAATATTTTGTGCAAGGTGGATAAGGTATGTCAGAAGGTATCGTCAATAACAATCCAAAAAAAGAGCTGTTATACACTCTAGGTGGCATTGCCTTATTTTTAGGTATTGTTTTACTTATTGGTATTTCTGCATTTTTGCGTCCAGCCGGTGAGCATATCACGGCTGAGCCAACTGAAGCATCAGAGGCCGCTGATGAAGCAGAAGCCATTGCTACCGAAGACGCTGCTGCCCCAGCTGAAGCAAGTGCTGAAACAGCACCAGCAGATGCAGCAGCACCTGATACAGCTGCAGATGCAACCGTCACACCAGCGACAGATGCAGATAGTGCAGTCGTCACTGCAGAAGCAGGTACAGCGACCGCTTCTGGTACAGTCAGCCAAGCGGCAGTTGCCGATGCTGATTTAACTGCTGAGCAAGCGGATGGTGACTTAGATGCTGGGGGTGCTGGCACCGCCGCTGATGACACAGCAGTAGCGCAGTAATTTTTGATATTACGATTGATTGTTTATGTAGCAAAAAACGACTCTTAAATGAGTGGCTATCAAAGTCTCTACTAGCAGTAATATCAACATGATAGGACTGCATTGAAGACCACAAAAAAGCTCGTTCTCAGCGATTGAGAGCGAGCTTTTTTGTGGGTATTTGTGTAATTTTTAGCCAACTTTTTCTTTACTTGGTTATAACCAAGTGAAACAATGTTCCGCCTATATGACCGCTTATCGGAATAATTAGGCATTTGGTCATTACCAAAATAATCTTTAAAGGAATAAAGTTGTGAGTACACAATCAAAATCAGAATCTAGTGCGGCTGAGCTGCAAGCACTAGACAATGGCTTTATGGGACACCCTGCGCCATTACGCTCGTTGTTTTTTACTGAGATGTGGGAGCGTTTCTCTTACTATAGTATCCGTCCGCTACTCGTGCTATTTATGGTAGCAACAGTGAGTAGTGGTGGTTTTGGGTTTGATGAAGTCACGGCTTCTGCTATCTACGGTATTTTTGCTGGTTCATTATATTTAGCAGCCGTACCGGGCGGTTGGCTAGCAGATAACTGGCTGGGTCAAGAGCGCGCACTGTGGTGGGGTAGTATTGTGATTGCCCTTGGTCACTTATGTATTGCACTCTCTGCTGTGTTCGGGATGGCGTTATTTTTCGTTGGTTTGATCTGTATCGTCTTGGGGTCAGGGCTATTTAAGACCTGTATCTCAGTGATGGTTGGCGCTTTGTATCCTAAAGGTGACTCTCGCCGTGATGGCGGTTTTACCTTGTTTTATATGGGTATTAACATCGGCGCGTTATTGGCTGCACTTATCGTTGGTGTGTTTAAAGAAAAAGGCATGTGGCACGTCGGCTTTGGCGTCGGTGGTTTGGGGATGCTAGTGTCCTTGCTCATCTATCGTTTTGTCGCCCAAAAGAATTTGACGCGTTTTGCGCGAGCCAAAGGTATCGATGCCGAGTGGGAACACTCCAATGGCCGCTACAAAAACATTGGCCGCTGGGTAGGTGGTTTTGTTGCTCTGTTAGTCGCCATTGTGCTGTTAGTTTCTACGGGTATGGTGTCGTTCAACCCTGAGCTGGTCGCAGAGTATATGACTTATATCATTGCTGCCGTCGTCATCCTTTACTTTGCTATTATGTTTATTTCACCGCGCTTGGATAAGACGGACAAACTGCGCTTGCTGATCTGCTTTATTTTAATCATTGGCTCGACGCTGTTTTGGTCAAGTTTTGAGCAGCAGCCAACCTCTTTTAACTTATTTGCCGATCGTTATACGGATCTAAATGTTATGGGGTTTGAAATACCAAGCATTTGGTTTCAGTCGTTGAACCCACTATTTATTTTAATATTGGCGCCTATCGTTAGTATTATCTGGGTCAAGCTGGGTAACCGAGGTCTTGAGCCGAGCAGTATGGCGAAATTTGCACTTGGGATGTTACTCGCCGCCGCTGGTTTTGCTTTGATGATTTTTGCATCAAAAAGTATCTTAGCGCCTGGTGCTGGCTTAGCGTCGCCTTTATGGTTGGTGGGAAGTCTGCTGTTATTGACCCTTGGTGAGTTAGCACTTAGCCCGGTAGGTCTGTCATCAATGACCAAGCTTGCACCAAAAGGCATGCAAGGTCAGATGATGGGGCTTTTCTTTGCTTCTATTGCGATGGGTAACTTGGTTGCGGCATTCTTTGGTGGTCATGTCTCAGCGGATAAAATCGAAGGTTTGCCGACTTTGTTTACCACTATGACGATCTTCTTGGTAGTCTCTGCCGTGATACTGTTGGTATTGGCTAAGCCTATCAATAATATGCTGCAAAAAAGCGAGCATGCTGACGAGGTAAGCCAATAAAGACAGATAATTGGTGTATGCAAATCCTCTATCATGCCCATAGAATCAGTCCATAACCCATGATAAGACGTGTTACCATAACTGGCAGCACGTTTTATTGTTTTAATCAGTGAGATATTTTTTTAGGCTATTGAAAGCCTACATTCTGCCCAAACATCTAGTTATGTTCTGCTGCAATACTATCAAGCAGCATCTAATAAGACGACTATTCATAGTTGCTACTCACCTCTCGATTTCTAAATAATTTATCTAAAATAAATAAGGACACCTATCATGAATAAACAAATCATCCAAGAGCGTATCGATATGCTACGCAAAACGCTAGTGGCTCAAGACCTCACTGCGATCATCGTACCCTCTGCCGATCCACATCTGTCTGAGTATTTGCCAGAGTATTGGCAAACCCGTCAGTGGCTATCAGGGTTTACGGGTTCAGTAGGGACGCTTGTCGTGACTGCTGATTTTGCTGGTCTATGGACGGATAGCCGTTATTGGGTACATGCGGCTGAGCAACTAGAGGGTACGGGTATCACTTTGGAGAAGCTGGCACCTGGTCAACCAAATCATATCGACTGGCTGGCCGATCATTTGCAAGAAGGAGATAGCGTGGCAGTAGATGGTAATGTGCTCTCTATCGCTGAGCAAGATCGACTATTGAATGCATTTGATGCCAATGATATTACCTTAATCACTGAGCGTGACGTATTGACGAGCGTTTGGACAGATCGTCCAGCACTGCCTAATGCCAAATTGTATGCACATGATGAGCAGTTTCTTGCACAGTCTGCGACTTCAAAACTCGCGGCAGTACGCGCAGGCATGAAGGATGCTGGCGCAACCCATCATCTACTCTCAAGCTTAGATGACATCGCTTGGCTGACGAACTTGCGCGGTGCTGATGTTGATTACAACCCAGTGTTCTTAGCACATATACTGATTGATACAGACAGCGCAACGTTATTTGTTGATACCGATAAAGTAAGCGAAGATATTGCAAAAAGTCTAAAAGATAGCGGTATCACATTGGCTGATTATTCTGCTGTACAAGATGCATTGAGTTCGTTAACACCAGAAGATTTATTACTGTTAGACCCAAGTAAAGTCGCAGTCGGTACCTTGTCCAAAATGGCAGATGATGTTGGCTTTATTGAGCAGATGGCACCAAGTACACTGCTCAAATCTGTCAAGTCTGACTCAGATATCGATCATGTGCGTGAGGCAATGCGTCAAGACGGCGCGGCTTTAGCGGAGTTTTTTTCTGAGTTTGAGCAGCGTTTAGTAACAGGCGAGCGCCTAAGTGAGCTGGATGTAGATAGTATGCTGATAGAAGTGCGTAGCCGTCAGCCGCATTATGTATCGCCAAGCTTTCCAACTATCGCTGGTTTCAATGAAAATGGTGCATTGCCGCATTACCGCGCAACGCCAGAGAAGTTTAGCTACTTAGATGTCAACGAAGGTGAAGGTGGTTTACTACTCATTGACTCAGGCGCTCAGTATCAAAACGGTACGACAGATATCACCCGCGTGGTCGGTATTGGACAAGTTAACGCTGAGCATAAACGCGACTTTACGACCGTACTCAAAGCCCATATTGCGCTTGCCCGTGCTTACTTCCCTGATGGTATCGCCTCTCCATTGATTGATGCGATTTGCCGCGCACCATTATGGCAGGCTCAGATGGACTATGGTCATGGTACTGGTCACGGTGTTGGTTATTTCCTAAACGTGCATGAAGGCCCGCAAGTGATCGCTTATAGCGCCAGTACACCAAAAGAGCGTGCGATGAAAGTCGGTATGATTTCAAGTAATGAGCCAGGTTTGTACCGCGAGGGCAAATGGGGTATCCGTATTGAGAACTTGGTCGTGAATACACCAGTTGCCAATCCTACTGAGACAGAGTTTGGTCAATTCTTACACTTTGAAACCATCACTTATTGCCCAATCGACACGCGCCTGATCGAGCCATCATTATTGGATCAAGTCGAGATTGATTGGTTAAATAGCTATCATAGCCAAGTCTATGCTGAGCTAAATGATCGTGTGGAAGGTGCCGCCCTTGAGTGGTTGACTGAACGTACCAAAGCCATTTAATACCAAGCTCAAAACATTAACTAAAAGTACTAAGAAGCCCCGTAAATTATTTACGGGGCTTTTTAATGTTTGTGCTACAGGCCTTTTTAGAAAATAGGGGTTGTTGCGGTTAGTGAATATTTTTCTTAGCCGCGTTTTCAGTAGTAGCTGACGTATTTTGCTCGCTGAAATGCTGAGTCATCTCAGCACGTAGCCAAGATTTCAGATTTTCAGACATGAGCATCATTTGCTCACTCAAGTAGTCGTCGATTTGGTTTTCAAGCTCACGAATTAGCGTTTGATCCGCCGGATCCAGCTCACTGTCTTCTAACACCAAGTTGATGGCTGCACTGGTGTTATTATTAATGTCTTTGATATGATGATTGACCAGCCCATGAGTTTGATCGCTCATGGTTTTGCCATCAGCGTTTTTATGATCGCTAGTTTCACTCTCACTATTGGCTACTTCAGAGTCAGTCTTTTCGATTTTTGAGTTGTCATCAGGATCGTTCTCTGTGACGCCTTTATCAGAAATGGCTTTTTCATCGATATTGTTTTGGTCGGCTGCTCGCTGCTCATTTTTTTCTTGTTCTTTTTGAGCCGTTTCTGCTTGTTCACGTCGCGTAGCTTCTGCTTTACGCGCAGTCTCTTCGGCCTCTTTTTTCTGTTCTTCTTCTAACTGTTGCTTTTCAGCCGCCGCGCGTTCTTGTTCTTGCTTGTCTATGATTGCCTTAGCGATGGCTTGCTCGGCATTATAGTTGTCATACAGCTCGTCCACATGGGTATCTAAGTCATGTGTATGAAAAGTGAAGCTTTCAAATACGGTATCTGCTTGCAGTAGGGTGGTGATGTCTTTTAGCTCTTGAGTAATTGCAGCGCGTACTGGATCCGGTGCACACGTCCAGCGCTGATAAAATTGATGGGAAAATGAGTAGCTTGACATGGTATCTTCCATAAATGTTCCAAAAATTACCCCTTATCATACGCAAGTACGATAAGGGGCTGCAAGTGGACAAACGTAGCCAATCTGACAACAACGTTACAATGTTCAGACGTATCAAAGTGACAATTTGACAACGCGGTTATGCAACAACGCGGTATCACATCGCACGATACGCTTTTGGCTATTATTGGTTGATAGGCCAGCGTGCAAATATCAAGGATCCATTGGTACCGCCAAAGCCGAAGCTGTTGGATGCAGCATATTGCAGGTTATCGACTTTACGTGATTGGTTGGCCACGTAATCGAGATTGCAGTTGTCTTCTACCTCTTCTAGATTAATCGTGGGTGGTACGTGCTGATGCTGTAGGGCAAGTACGGTAAATATAGCTTCCACACCGCCAGCTGCACCAAGCAGGTGTCCTGTCATAGATTTGGTTGAGCTCACCAAAATACTGTCTTTCACTGGCGAAAACACGGTTTCGATAGCGATTGATTCGGCGATATCACCTGCAGGTGTACTGGTACCGTGCGCATTGACATAACCGACGCTTGCAGGTTCAATCCCAGCATCATTGAGTGCATTGCGCATGGCTTTTGCAGCGCCGCTACCGTCTTCTGGTGGTGCGGTAATATGACTAGCGTCATCGCTCATGCCAAACCCGACCAGCTCTGCCAGTATGGTGGCACCGCGCGCTTTAGCGTGGGCAAGGCTTTCTAATACGACCATACCCGCACCGTCACCAAGTACAAAGCCGTCGCGGCCTTTATCAAACGGACGTGATGCTTTGGTTGGCTCATCGTTGCGTGTAGATAGAGCGTGCATCGCGCTAAAGCCCGCTATACCAAGTGGGCTTGAGCCTTTTTCACTACCGCCAGCCAACATCACATCGGCATCACCGTAGGCGATCAAACGCGCTGCAAGACCGATAGCGTGAGTCGCGGTAGTACAGGCCGTTGATGTCGCAAGATTTGGCCCTTTTAAGTTGTGTTTAATCGCGACCAGTCCCGCTGCCATATTGACAATAGAGCCTGGGATGATAAAGGGTGAGACTTTGGCAGCACCTTTTTCGTGTAGGGTATCGCGACTGTTTTCGATGGTTTGGATACCGCCAATACCTGAACCCAAGATAATACCAAAGCGATCTTGATCAACCCCTTGTACTGGTGCATCAGCAGCACTGACTTCATCGATAAGGCCAGCGTGCTGTAGTGCCATAGAGGACGCTGCAATCCCGTAATGTATAAACTCATCATAGCGGCGCGCATCTTTGGCGCTCATGTACTGCTTGGCTTCAAAGTCTTTGATTACACCTGCGATTTGCGCGCGGTAGCCAGTCGCATCAAAATGCGTAATCGGTGAGATACCACTGTCACCATTGAGCAGTTTGGTCCATGAGCTATCAACATCTAGACCAAGCGGTGTAATGGCACCCATACCTGTCACGACCACACGCGTATCATCAGAGCGCTCGTAATGAGGGGGTTTTTGACGCGATTTGTATACAGGAGCTGCGGTCATATTATTTGTGTCATCATTGGTGGCTTGGTCGATAGGTGAAGTGCTGTGTTGGCTCATGCGATATGTCCTATACTTACGGGTCCTAAGAGGATGGCGTTTTTAAAGTTATTATAAAACACATAGGTGCACGTATGTAAACTAAAATCTAACTGGTCAGGCAAAACAAACTTGCCCCAATACCACGCCTTTATTGGCGCCAGTTACAGCGGGTAAATTACCCGTTTCACCCATCAGTGTTTGTCTGGCTAACCATGCAAAAGCGACTGCCTCTACCCATGTTGGTGCTAACCCTAAATGATCCGTGGTCATCACTGTAGAGTAGGGCAAGTGAGCTCGTAGACGCGTCATCAAATAGTCATTTAGTGCACCGCCACCGCAGACAGACACTGAGCTGTTTTCTTCAGTTTTTATAAACGTACTGATTTGCGTGCTCGCACTGATGGCTGTCAGCTCAGTCAATGTGGCTTGTACATCTGCAGATGAGTAGCGGGTATAGACAGAAGTCTGATCGAATGTTTGTAGCTCATCCTGTAGCCAAGCCAAGTTGAAATCTTCGCGGCCCGTACTTTTGGGATGAGACTGCGCAAAAAATGGATGTGCCAACAGTTGCTGTAATAGCGGTTCAATGATGATTCCAGACTGTGCCCAAGCACCGCTCGCATCATAGCTATTATCAGTATGCAATGCTGTCCACGCATCCAATAGTAAGTTTGCAGGTCCAGTATCGTAGCCAACAACCTGATCTTTTCCATCAGCAGGCAAGACGGTTATATTGGCAATACCGCCCAAATTTAATATCACGCGTGTGTTATCAGATGTGCCAAACAGTGCTTGGTGGAAGGCAGGAACCAAAGGGGCACCTTGACCACCGACGGCCATATCACGGCGACGAAAATCACTGATAACGCTAATGCCTGTACGCTCAGCGATGATATTGGCATCGACCAATTGCAAGCTAAAACCCATCTGCGGACGATGGCGTACCGTTTGCCCATGACAGCCAATCGCTAGCACTGATTCAGCATCGATATTTGCTTGCTGTAATAAGGTATTGACCACTTCGCTGGCAAATTCCGCATATTCGCGACTTGCCCAACCAAACCAGTCAAGCTCGCTATTTGGCTCATCAGCCTCTGGTACGAGTTGATTCACACCATTGGGCTGACATAATGCCAATAGGACCTCACGCAGACGTGGCGGAAAATCTTGACTATACGTCGCCAGCAGCTGCATCGGCGGTTGGGTGTTTTCTTTATCACTGGTATTTTCTGTATCGCTCATGTCATGATTAAACTGACAAACAACCGCATCCATACCATCCAAGCTGGTGCCTGACATCATGCCGATATATAAGCCGTCATCAAAGCTTTCAAACACCGTTTGCTCAAGCGCATCGGTCAGTGTGGCATAGTTCGAATTATCAGAAGACAAATCATCAATATCGTCTGAGCTATTATCCAAACTATTATTCATAAGCAAGTCTGCGAGGGCATTATGGTCAGTATCAGCAATCGATGCGGGGTTGGTCATGGCAATTTACCTTAAAAAACGCTAGTATATCCGTCAAATTCTAGCATTTTTTCTGACCCTTTGAGCTTCTAAACGTCATAAGGTGTTGAGCCAGTAACAGTCATTTATAAAAATCCTAATTAAAGCGACATATAGAGAGAACCATGACCAATCAAACTTATACACTAGAAGAACAGCTGGCCCTTATTCAGCGCGGTACGCAAGAGATTTTATCTGAAGACGACTTAGTGGCTAAGCTAAAGCTCAACCGTCCGCTACGTATCAAGGCAGGCTTTGATCCTACCGCGCCTGATTTGCATTTAGGTCATACGGTATTGATCAATAAACTCAAGCACTTTCAAGATTTGGGACATGAGATTTATTTCTTGATTGGTGACTATACGGCCAAGATTGGCGATCCGTCTGGCAAAAACAGCACGCGTCCACCATTGACTGATGAGCAAATCAAAGCCAATGCAACAACCTACGCTGAGCAAGTATTCAAAATCTTGGATAAAGAAAAAACCCGAGTAGTCTTCAATTCTGAGTGGTTCAATGACATGAGCGCCGCTGATATGATTCAGCTTGCCAGTCAGCAAACGGTCTCACGTATGCTTGAGCGTGATGACTTCTCGAAACGCTATGCCTCGCAGACGCCTATCTCAATCCATGAGTTTCTCTACCCATTGGTGCAAGGCTATGACTCTATTGCGCTAAAAGCCGATGTCGAGCTGGGCGGTACTGATCAAACCTTCAATTTATTGATGGGACGTACGTTGCAAGGACGCTATGACCAAGAGCAGCAAGTGTGTATCACTGTGCCAATTTTGGAAGGGCTAGACGGTGTCAATAAAATGTCCAAATCATTGGGTAACTATGTCGCTATCTATGATGCACCGGGCACCATGTACCAAAAAATTCTATCGATGCCAGATACCTTGATCCATCGTTACTTTGAGTTTTTAAGTTTTAAGCCAATGGAAGAAGTCGAAGGCTTAATGCGCGAAATGAAAGACGGGCGCAACCCACAAGAAATCAAACGTATCCTTGCCGAAGAGCTAATCGAGCGTTTCCATGATGCAGAAGCAGCGGCAAATGCGCACAAATCAGCGGGCAATGTCTTAGCAGATGGTGAGTTGCCCGTTGATTTGCCAGAAGTGACATTAACGCTTGAAGAAGGTCAAGAGGCCTTGTTTATCACACAGATATTAAACCAAGCAGGTTTGACTAAAAATAGTGCAGCGGCAAAAGACATGATCAAGCGCAATGCAGTCAAAGTCGATGGCGAAGAGGTCAATGCTGGCTTTAGCTTAAGCTCAGGTCAAACGGTTGTGATTCAAGCAGGCAAGAAAGCCTATGCAAAAGTGACGGTTGCTTAAGCGCTTGCTCACATCAATAATGGCTTGAGGAGAGATAAATGCTAGAACAGGTTACCTTATCGAGTAATGGCATTATCCTTGAGCCATTAACGCTAACTCATACAGCTGACTTGGTTGAGGCTTGCCAAGATGGCGAGCTGTGGAAAATAAACGTGACATCTGTACCTGAGCCAGATAACGTCATTGACTACATTAATGTTGCAGATGCAATGCCTGATAGGCAAGCTTTTGCCGTCATTGATGAGCGTACTGGTAAAGCGATTGGGTCAACGAGCTTTCATGATATTTTGCTAGCCAGCAAACGCTTAGAGATTGGCTATACATGGTATGCCAAGTCGTATTGGCGCACGCATGTCAATACCACCTGTAAGCTTATGCTGCTCACTTATATATTTGAAACGCTAGAATATCAAACCGTAGGATGGCGTACAGATATTGATAATTACCGCTCACAACAGGCTATCGAACGCTTAGGTGTCAAAAAAGATGGCGTGATTCGTGGCAATCGAGTACGCCGTGATGGCGTTATTTCAGATACAGTTATGTACAGTATCGTTAGCTCTGAATGGGCAGATGTAAAGCCCAAGCTTGCAACAAAAGTACAAAGCGTTTATTAATCTTTTAACTATTAATATAAATGAGTGGTTTATGTCTCAAAAAAGTCAAAACACGGTAGCCCAAGGAATTTACCGCCATTACAAAGGCAGCCTTTATCAAGTGCTGCATACCGCGCGGCACTCAGAGACCGAAGAGTCGCTCGTGGTATATCGTTGTCTTTATGGTGAATATGGCGTGTGGGTACGCCCGTTTACCATGTTTATTGAGACAGTCACTGTTGATGGCAAAGAGATTCCGCGATTTGAACTCATCAAAGTATTAGCTGATTGATTGTTAGTAAAAATGAGATTGAAATGGCGCGTTTAGACAATAAAAAAAGATATTCAGTGCCTTTATTATTACAGTTCATAGTGATTTTAACTCAATTTGGCATTTATTTATTTATCAATTGGTTAGATGTTTATCTTAATCAAAAGCCACCTAATTCATCATTAGACAATTTTTTTTGGTTAGTAATAGTACCTATTACTTGGCTTATCTACACTTCAATGTCTTATTATTATTCTCATAAGTTTTTACAATCAATTTTTCAAGGTCTATTGCAGACAATATTTTCCTATACCTTAGTTATTGCAAGTGTACTTGTCTTTTACACATGGATTGGTAAGTCCTTTTAACGCTAGCCTAGGTTAATAATTATCCTACCCAAAATCTTTAAAAAAAAACGACCCGTTAAGGTCGTTTTTTTGTTCTATATCTACGTTTTATCTAGACAGTCAATTAACTATTTAAAAATGCAATCAATGTTTTATTGAACTCTTCGCTATGGGTCACATTGATACCATGTGGGCCACCTTCAACGACATGCAGTTTACTGTCTGCAATCATATCGTGAGAGCGTTCACCGCTTGCTTCAAACGGGACGATTTGATCGGCATCACCATGTATCACTAAGGTTGGCACATCAAATACTTTTAAGTCATCGCGGAAGTCGGTGTAGCTAAAAGATTTGACGCAATCAAAGGTTGCTTTGGCAGAAGCGAACGCTGCGATATCGCGGTTGTATAAGCGCATAGGCTTACTGACCAACGACTTACCGTCTTTTGGCGTAAAGAAATTCTTGGTAAAGTCATTCAAAAAGGCAATACGATCATCGCTGACACCGTCCAAAAATCCTTGAATGTCTGACTCTTCAAGACCGCCATCAGGATTATCATCTGCCTTAAACAGATACGGCGGAACAGCAGAGGCAAGTACCGCTTTGCTGACACGCTCTGAGCCATATTTACCCAGATAGCGAGCCACCTCACCGCCGCCCATAGAAAATCCAACGATGGTCGCGTCTTGTAAATCGAGCGCCTCCATCAACCCTTTTAAATCTTGGGCTAGGGTATCGTAGTCGTATCCGTTCCATGGTCTGGACGATTGACCAAAGCCACGTCTGTCATAGGTAATGACTTGGTAGCCAGCTTCGACTAGCGCAGGTAGCTGTGCCTCCCAAGCGCGTCCACTAAGTGGCCAGCCATGAATGAGTACAACAGGTTTGCCAGTACCTTGAGTTTCGTAATAGAGTTCGACCGGTTGATCGTCTTGAGTCGCAACGGTAGCGTAGGGCATGATCTTATCCTTTTGGTATTATTATATTCATATATTTTTGTGTTGATGCTTATCGGTGACTGTCGTTCATAGTGAGTCATCAAGGATTTGCATCAGCTTTTTAGTATAGAATCAGCCCAAGTTAATTGCTATGACAGGTTGTAAAGTTATAGTAGTAATTATAAAGCGGTTGTGTAAAATCCTAGTCAATCTTGTAGAAATTCTTTTAGTATCTTATGAAATCGCAACGGCTCATCTATTGGCACGGCATGTCCTGAGCGCGGCAGGATGACATCACGAGCATTGGGCAGCATACGTGTGATTTCTTGCTGCCATTTGGGGTCATAGAGTTTTGATTGTCCACCAATGAGACTGACCACTGGGATGGTGACGTTCTCTATACCTGCACGAAAATCGTAAGGTATCGCCAGATATGCTTGCAGGCAGCGCATTTTATGTTGCCATGTTTGGTGATTATAAAATGCCAGTTTATGATCTTTTTGATGAGTAAGTGCTTGTACGACAGCTTTCGAGCGTGGACGGCTGACAGAGAGTAAAGAAAACAATCTTTCGACATCGGTCACATGGCGTTTGAGAGAAAACGGCAAGTGCGTAAAGTGTTCAACTTGCGCATAGGGTAGTGTCCTATCGACAATGTCTTGAAACACGGCAAACATCTCTTTTTGTCGATCCCCAAACAATCCGCCTTGCCAATCTGGTTGATTGTGAATCACAGGGCTTTGATCAATATTCAGATAGCGACTCACCCGTGATGAACTAAAACGTTCAAAATAAGACCACATCACCAATGCACCCATAGAAATGGCGGCCACAGGTAACGACTCTATCTGCCGTTCAAGACAGACATGCTCAATCACTATATCAATATCATCAGCATACTGATGCACGAAATCAAACTGCGTCAACTCAATATTTTTTGCCGCCCCAAAACCTCGAAAATGCGGCAAGTAAAACTCATATTTACCTATCAGTGGCAGTATAAAAAGTAAAAACTCACGCGCATCCATGCCATAAGCATGCATCATCATGACGGGTTTGCCATTCCCAATGACAGACACGGGTAGCGCCTTACCATCAGCTGTCTTTATACTGATTGTTCGTAATTGATAGGACGCGGGTAGGGAAAGAAGAGTTTTTTTCATAGAATGACATCACTTTTAGTTATCAAGCCATCTTGGTTGAGTGGTCAAGATGTATTTTTACAAACGTATTCATACCGCGAATAAAAGACTGTTATATTGAAGCACTCATCTGACCATAGCATAGAATTTGGCTAATGGTAAAAGCAGTAGTGATAACTGATAAGGATAGAAGGGTATGAGCAAATCGATATTGTCGTCACTGGATAGTAGCTTGTATCCACAAGTTTGGGAGCAGCAGACATTTACTAGCTCACAAGCGCTTTTATTATCGATGCTAAATAGTGAAGTCACGATAGATGCCAATACTTTTACTAATCGACTACTGGCGAACGATATTTATCAAGAATGGATTAATGCCACGGTATTTGGACGGTATTTGCATCGCAACTTTACCGCGTTTTATCAACAAACAGAAGACAGTTTTAATGTAGAAATGCCCGCCTTGTTTCGTCA
Source organism: Psychrobacter sp. T6-5 (assembly GCF_052258485.2). Lineage (NCBI taxonomy): Bacteria > Pseudomonadati > Pseudomonadota > Gammaproteobacteria > Moraxellales > Moraxellaceae > Psychrobacter > Psychrobacter sp. T6-5. The sequence continues at coordinate 499,179 of NZ_JBQQEY020000001.1, forward strand.
AGAGCTGACCCGCCATGCGCAATATATGCCATTAGGTCAGGTACTATTCTTTGCAGGAGAGATGCCCAAAGTGGTACGACAAACAAAGCTGCTCACCACCACCGTAAATCCTGCCACGGCAATCATTAACGCGCAAAAAATGGCAACTCATCAGGTTTCTCATTCAAAGGTAATCGTTAATCAAATCACCATCGTCGGTAGGCAAGTATTAGGGTTTCCCATACGTCACAATAAGCGCACTAGCGAGCGCCTGCGTAATGAAGTATTGATTATGGACTTTCAGGATTTGCGCTTGGTCAATGAGGTGACGATTGAAGACACAAAAAAAAGCAATATAGAGTCATCTATATTGCTTCGGTCTTACGAGTTACGTTGATTGTTAAATAGATGCGCTTTTAACTGTCTTTTTTAGCCACCGTCAAACCATTATAGGTTTGCGCCACTGGCATTACTTCTAGACGGTTGACGTTAATATGAGCAGGTGACTCAATTAGCCATAACAAAATATCGCCGATATCTTCACCTGTCATGGTCTTAAAGCCATCATAGACTTTCGCTGCTTTATCGTCATCACCGTGATAGCGAACGTTTGAAAACTCAGTACCCGCGACTACGCCCGGTTCAATATTGGTCACACGCACTTGCGTACCGATAAGATCAGCACGTAAATTTAGGCTAAATTGTTTGACAAACGCTTTAGTTGCGCCGTAGACATTGCCACCAAAATACGGCCAGTTGCCCGCAATGGAACCAACATTGATGATATAGCCGCTGTCACGCTCAACCATCGCTGGCAAGACGGCATGAGTCAATGCCATTAGACCTTTAACATTGGTATCCGTCATGCGCATCCAATCATCGAGACTGGCTTTGTGGGCAGGCTCTGTACCGAGTGCCAATCCTGCATTATTGACCAAGACATCAATTTGTTTAAAGTCATCAGGCAAGTCAGCAATGATTTGCGGGATAGAATCCGTATCGCTCACATCCATCACCACAGGTAAAAAGTTCTCACCCAAAGTATCTGCCAAAGCATTCAGTTTGTCGATACGTCTAGCGCACCCAACCACGCGATGACCATTAGCCACCAAACGCTCTGCCAGTGCTTTACCAAAACCTGCGCTTGCTCCTGTAATCAATACATTCATTGTCTGTCCTTATTATTGATGTGCTAGATTTTTACCGTAATCTTGATGACTGCTTTTTATGCTAAGACGGTTTATCTATTAGATAACTGCTTACCAAAAATCTTATCGCCAGCATCGCCTAGACCTGGGATGATGTAACCATGCTCATCTAAATGGCTGTCTAATGCAGCGGTATAGATAGTCACGTCAGGATGCGCTTCATTGACCAAACGTACGCCTTCAGGTGCAGCCACGAGTACCAATGCCTTAATATTCGTACAGCCGTTTTTCTTTAGCATCTCGATGGTTGCTACCATTGAGCCGCCCGTGGCCAGCATTGGATCGATGATAAGCGCAGGACGTTTGTCCATGTGACTGACAAATTTTTCAAAGAATGGTACTGGCTGCAAGGTTTCTTCATCACGTTGTAGGCCGACCACAGAAATCTTAGCAGTAGGGATCAAATCGAGCACCCCATCAAGCATGCCAATACCTGCACGTAGAATTGGTACGATAGTTGCCGTTTTACCAATGATTTGCTCACCCGTGATTTCGCCGCACCAGCCTTGCATTGGGAAAGTTTCAATTTCAAAATCGCGGCTTGCTTCATAAGCCATCAAGCGCGCAAGCTCTTTGGTTAATGTACGAAATTTATAAGTACTACAGTCTTTTTCGCGCATAAGGCTGAGTTTATGACGGACTAGTGGATGATCGATTACCGTAATTTTTAAATCGCTGTTTAAGTCACTCATAAGTACTCTCTTGGTTTCTTGTCTGATGCTTGCGCAGTTACTGCGGTTGCTATTAGTATAAAAGATACAAACACCTACCGCACTTTAACCATATCTTTAGCTCATAAATAGTAAAGTTAAATCATTCACAATCAAGCTAATAAACTACTTTACGACAGTGCTCATTTATCATGATGACAATATTTGCGTTCACAGCTGCCATCAAAGCTCAAGCAATTCAGGCTAGGTAAAGTGATACTGCGCTATTTGAGCCAACTCATTAAACCGACTAAGTTTGACTGTATAATGTGATTATAAGTGAGGTAGTGTTTAGACTTGCTATGATACCAAAAAAACCGCTTTTCTGATGAAGAATATCATGACTATAAAAACACCAAGCACCCCAAAAACTGCTGATACTAAATCGACATCATTTAATGACAAAGCCACAGAGCTTGAAAATCACCCCTTTGAGCCTGTCTTACCGCCTAATGCAACGGTCATGATGATGGGTACTTTTCCACCGACGGCTGATAAATGGGCAATGAGCTTTCATTATCCCAATTTTTATAATGATATGTGGCGTATCTATGGTCGAGTATTTTTTGATGACGCTAATTACTTTAGAGTCGGCGATGAGAAGTGCTTTGACCCTGAGCGTATTCGAGATTTTATGTTCGAGCGTGGCATCGCTTCTTGTCCGACAGTCAAGCAAGCTATTCGAGAGACTGGCAATGCTTCGGATAAAAATCTAACGGTAGTTACACCTGTTGATTTAGATAGTATTTTGCCGCAAGTGCCAAAGGTAGAGACTTTGTTTACGACTGGCGGTAAGGCGACCGAAGTGCTACTTGGGTTATTAGATGAGCCAATTGCCAAATCAAAGCATCCAAAAACCAATCAAAGTATAGATTACCCTTATCAATGGCAAGATACGGATAATAAAAAAATAGATGTTAATGACCTAACTTTATATAGACTGCCTTCGACCTCACGTGCCTATCCGTTATCGTTGGATAAGAAAGTCGCTGCGTATAAGGCGTTTTTTGAAAAAGTGGGGAAGTTGTAATATAAAAGATAATTCCTTATAGATGGATGTTATAAATAGAGAAGCTTATGTATTTATTCAATAAAACCCAATAACATATCTAACAGGTCTATCGTTAAGAGCGCATCTCCAACTACCCATCAATTATCTCAAATCATATAAATATATAACCCATTGAAAGAATTACCATTTTCATATTTTTCTAAAATAAGATTAAAAACATTAATAAAACAGGTTGACACAAAAATTAAACCCTCTATAATACGCCCTCATCAGACGGACTAGCGGCAACGAATATGTGAATTACATATTACTAACCCAGTTAACCTGTTGAAACAAATTAAAATAAAGCTTGACAAACCTAATCTATATGATAAGATAGTCGGCTCGCTAGATAGCTTAACCGGAGACGGAAAAGCTGGAAAGCAAAAGATTTACCCTATATATCGATGACTGGACGACAGTGATTGAGACTATTTAAAAGCATAACTAAAGAACAACTTGTGTGGATTTTTGCTGATTCAGAATGCTAAAAAATAAAGTTGGTCGACTATCTTTTCGGTAGAACACTAACTATAAAAATTATCATTTAAGACAGCAGAAAAACTCAAAGTTAATTCATTACGAACATAATTTTTAGCGATTTTGCCAGATTAGATGAGCCAAGTTTAGAAGCTTCTTTAAAGAGCTTCATAGCAAGATTAAACTGAAGAGTTTGATCATGGCTCAGATTGAACGCTGGCGGCAGGCTTAACACATGCAAGTCGAGCGGTAACATTTCTAGCTTGCTAGAAGATGACGAGCGGCGGACGGGTGAGTAATACTTAGGAATCTACCTAGTAGTGGGGGATAGCACGGGGAAACTCGTATTAATACCGCATACGTCCTACGGGAGAAAGGGGGCAACTTGTTGCTCTCGCTATTAGATGAGCCTAAGTCGGATTAGCTAGATGGTGGGGTAAAGGCCTACCATGGCGACGATCTGTAGCTGGTCTGAGAGGATGATCAGCCACACCGGGACTGAGACACGGCCCGGACTCCTACGGGAGGCAGCAGTGGGGAATATTGGACAATGGGGGAAACCCTGATCCAGCCATGCCGCGTGTGTGAAGAAGGCCTTTTGGTTGTAAAGCACTTTAAGCAGTGAAGAAGACTCTTCGGTTAATACCCGGAGACGATGACATTAGCTGCAGAATAAGCACCGGCTAACTCTGTGCCAGCAGCCGCGGTAATACAGAGGGTGCAAGCGTTAATCGGAATTACTGGGCGTAAAGCGAGCGTAGGTGGCTTGATAAGTCAGATGTGAAATCCCCGGGCTTAACCTGGGAACTGCATCTGAAACTGTTAGGCTAGAGTAGGTGAGAGGGAAGTAGAATTTCAGGTGTAGCGGTGAAATGCGTAGAGATCTGAAGGAATACCGATGGCGAAGGCAGCTTCCTGGCATCATACTGACACTGAGGCTCGAAAGCGTGGGTAGCAAACAGGATTAGATACCCTGGTAGTCCACGCCGTAAACGATGTCTACTAGTCGTTGGGTCCCTTGAGGACTTAGTGACGCAGCTAACGCAATAAGTAGACCGCCTGGGGAGTACGGCCGCAAGGTTAAAACTCAAATGAATTGACGGGGGCCCGCACAAGCGGTGGAGCATGTGGTTTAATTCGATGCAACGCGAAGAACCTTACCTGGTCTTGACATATCTAGAATCCTGCAGAGATGCGGGAGTGCCTTCGGGAATTAGAATACAGGTGCTGCATGGCTGTCGTCAGCTCGTGTCGTGAGATGTTGGGTTAAGTCCCGCAACGAGCGCAACCCTTGTCCTTAGTTACCAGCGGGTTAAGCCGGGAACTCTAAGGATACTGCCAGTGACAAACTGGAGGAAGGCGGGGACGACGTCAAGTCATCATGGCCCTTACGACCAGGGCTACACACGTGCTACAATGGTAGGTACAGAGGGCAGCTACACAGCGATGTGATGCGAATCTCAAAAAGCCTATCGTAGTCCAGATTGGAGTCTGCAACTCGACTCCATGAAGTAGGAATCGCTAGTAATCGCGGATCAGAATGCCGCGGTGAATACGTTCCCGGGCCTTGTACACACCGCCCGTCACACCATGGGAGTTGATTGCACCAGAAGTGGATAGCTTAACCTTAGGGGGAGCGTTCACCACGGTGTGGTTGATGACTGGGGTGAAGTCGTAACAAGGTAGCCGTAGGGGAACCTGCGGCTGGATCACCTCCTTATAGACGCATTCGGTCAGCAAGAATTCACAACAAGTTGTTCTTTAGTTTAAGCTTACGTTTTTAACAAACGTATTAGGGTCTGTAGCTCAGCTGGTTAGAGCACCGTGTTGATAACGCGGGGGTCAGTGGTTCGAGTCCACTTAGACCCACCATTTTATAATGGGGCCATAGCTCAGTTGGTAGAGCGCCTGCCTTGCACGCAGGAGGTCAACGGTTCGACTCCGTTTGGCTCCACCACTACTAAGACGGTCAGTAAGCTTTAAGTGCTAAGAGTATAAATAGAAACAAGTGATTGTGATTGATTACTTCTTTCTGTTTTATACAGAACCTGTTATTCGACGAGGATACAGGAACTATTTAAAAACATAGATATGAGTCTGGGTTAGGAAGCGCGTGTTCACGCGCACTTCCTAACCTTAATAACTCACCTCTTAACGACATCAGTTGTTATCCCAGGGGTGAGTTATTAAAAAAAGTAAAGAGAACTGAATCAAGCGTATAAACATAGGTGATATCGTTATCATAATTAGATTGTATGACACTTAGAAGTCGAAAGACTACTTGGGGTTGTATGGTCAAGTAATGAAGCGCACATGGTGGATGCCTTGGCAGTCAGAGGCGATGAAAGACGTGACAGCCTGCGATAAGCTTCGGGGAGGCGGCAATATCCTGTGATCCGGAGATTTCTGAATGGGGAAACCCACCTACCATAAGGTAGGTATCCTAATTTATTAGGAAGCGAACGAGGGGAAGTGAAACATCTCAGTACCCTTAGGAATAGACATCAATTGAGATTCCCCTAGTAGCGGCGAGCGAACGGGGAGAAGCCGATTAGTACTAATGTAGAAGAACAGCGTGGGAAAGCTGACCGTAGTAGGTGATAGTCCTGTATTCGAAACATTAGCATTAACATATTAAGTAGAGCGGGGCACGAGAAATCCTGTTTGAAGATGGGGGGACCATCCTCCAAGGCTAAATACTCCTGACTGACCGATAGTGAACCAGTACCGTGAGGGAAAGGCGAAAAGAACCCCTGTGAGGGGAGTGAAATAGAACCTGAAACCGTGTGCGTACAAGCAGTGGGAGCCCACTTGTTGGGTGACCGCGTACCTTTTGTATAATGGGTCAGCGACTTATATTCTGTAGCAAGGTTAACCGTTTAGGGGAGCCGTAGGGAAACCGAGTCTTAATAGGGCGAATAGTTGCAGGGTATAGACCCGAAACCGAGTGATCTATCCATGAGCAGGTTGAAAGTGCCGTAACAGGCACCGGAGGACCGAACCCACTGTCGTTGAAAAGCCAGGGGATGACTTGTGGATAGGGGTGAAAGGCTAATCAAACTCGGTGATAGCTGGTTCTCCCCGAAAGCTATTTAGGTAGCGCCTCGGACGAACACCATTGGGGGTAGAGCACTGTTTCGGCTAGGGGGTCATACCGACTTACCAAACCGATGCAAACTCCGAATACCGATGAGTGATATCCGGGAGACACACGGTGGGTGCTAACGTCCATCGTGGAGAGGGAAACAACCCAGACCGCCAGCTAAGGCCCCAAATTCCTAGTTAAGTGGGAAACGAGGTGGGAAGGCATAGACAGCTAGGAGGTTGGCTTAGAAGCAGCCATCCTTTAAAGAAAGCGTAATAGCTCACTAGTCGAGTCGGCCCGCGCGGAAGATGTAACGGGGCTCAAACTAGGAGCCGAAGCTGCGGATTTGAATTTGTTTTCAAGTGGTAGGGGAGCGTTGTGTAAGCCTGTGAAGGTGTGTTGTAAAGCATGCTGGAGGTATCACAAGAGCGAATGCTGACGTGAGTAACGATAATGCGAGTGAAAAGCTCGCACGCCGGAAGATCAAGGGTTCCAGTCCAACGTTAATCGGGGCTGGGTGAGTCGACCCCTAAGGCGAGGCCGAAAGGCGTAGTCGATGGGAAATCGGTTAATATTCCGATACTTGTTTATAATGCGATGGAGGGACGGAGAAGGTTATGTCAGCCTGGCGTTGGTTGTCCAGGTGAAAGGATGTAGGTTTATAGCTTAGGTAAATCCGGGCTATTTTATACCGAGATCTGATAGCAAGCTGTACTTGTACAGCGAAGTGGCAAATACCATGCTTCCAGGAAAAGCTTCTAAGCAATAGTTATAAACGAATCGTACCCTAAACCGACACAGGTGATCAGGTAGAGAATACCAAGGCGCTTGAGAGAACTCTGCTGAAGGAACTAGGCAAAATGGTACCGTAACTTCGGGAGAAGGTACGCTGTTGATGGTGATAGGACTTGCTCCTTGAGCTGTTGGCAGTCGCAGATACCAGGCTGCTGCAACTGTTTATTAAAAACACAGCACTCTGCAAACACGAAAGTGGACGTATAGGGTGTGATGTCTGCCCGGTGCTGGAAGGTTAATTGATGGGGTTAGCGTAAGCGAAGCTCTTGATCGAAGCCCCAGTAAACGGCGGCCGTAACTATAACGGTCCTAAGGTAGCGAAATTCCTTGTCGGGTAAGTTCCGACCTGCACGAATGACATAATGATGGCAGCGCTGTCTCCAGCAGAGACTCAGTGAAATCGAAATCGCAGTGAAGATGCTGTGTACCCGCGGCTAGACGGAAAGACCCCGTGAACCTTTACTACAGCTTTACATTGAACTTTGACCTGACTTGTGCAGGATAGGTGGGAGGCTTTGAAGCCGAGACGCTAGTCTTGGTGGAGCCAATCTTGAAATACCACCCTGGTCATGTTGGGGTTCTAACTCAGGTATAACAATACCGAGGACAATGTATGGTGGGTAGTTTGACTGGGGCGGTCTCCTCCTAAAGAGTAACGGAGGAGTACGAAGGTGCGCTCAGACCGGTCGGAAATCGGTCGTAGAGTATAAAGGCAAAAGCGCGCTTAACTGCGAGACCCACAAGTCGAGCAGGTACGAAAGTAGGTCTTAGTGATCCGGTGGTTCTGTATGGAAGGGCCATCGCTCAACGGATAAAAGGTACTCTGGGGATAACAGGCTGATACCGCCCAAGAGTTCATATCGACGGCGGTGTTTGGCACCTCGATGTCGGCTCATCTCATCCTAGGGCTGAAGCAGGTCCTAAGGGTATGGCTGTTCGCCATTTAAAGAGGTACGCGAGCTGGGTTTAGAACGTCGTGAGACAGTTCGGTCCCTATCTACCGTGGGCGTTGGAAATTTGAGAGGATCTGCTCCTAGTACGAGAGGACCAGAGTGGACGAACCTCTGGTGTTCGGGTTGTCACGCCAGTGGCATTGCCCGGTAGCTACGTTCGGATGGGATAACCGCTGAAAGCATCTAAGCGGGAAGCCCACCTCAAGATTAGATTTCCCTAAAGAGCCGTTCAAGACTAGGACGTTGATAGGCAGGGTGTGGAAGCACAGCGATGTGTGTAGCTAACCTGTACTAATTGCTCGTTTGGCTTGACCATACAACACCCAAGTGGTTTGTATACAAGTCTAATTAATCTATCTTGTATAGCTTACGCTATAGAATAAAGAAAGAATATTTCGATATCACCTTTGACCTTGATTCAGTTAGGTTAAGTGATACTTAGTCAATAAGTAAAACAACAACAGACTCATATCTAACCCCCTTTGCTGACGACAATAGCGCGATGGCCCCACCTGATCCCTTCCCGAACTCAGAAGTGAAACATCGTTGCGCCAATGGTAGTGTGGTTCGCCCATGTGAGAGTAGGTCATCGTCAGCTCTCTATTCTAAAGTAAAAGCCCCCTTCGCTAACGCGGAGGGGGCTTTTCTTTGTCTATATGAAAATGTTGTGTGCCCCTGTAGCAATGACTGTTAATAACTAGATCAGTCATTTCTAAGATACTTGAAAACATAAATCAACTGTTCTCATATGTCATCAAAATGATTTGACTTCTATCATTATAGCTGCTAATTTTAAACTATATTTTTATTACAGGTACGTAAAGAATATATTGATCTTTTGTAAATGACTAAGCCTAGTATGGTTTAGGTTATTTACTTATGCGATCTACTCCTATCCTCACAATTATCAAAAGGAATTGATAATGAAGTTAGCTCCTCTTTTTTCAATTGGCGCTTTAGCCGCTATTAGTCTTTTCGGCTGTTCTAACCAATCTGCTGACACCACTGATGGTTCTTCAGCAACTTCTCAAGAAACCACTGTCTTACGTTTTTCACATTTTTGGCCAGCAACGTCATCTATTAGTACTGAAGTTTTTGAGCCGTGGGCCAAACAAATAGAGACAGATTCTGATGGTCGCCTAAAAATTGAATTATATCCTTCAGCAGGTCTTGCTAAAGCAGATGTAACTTATGAGTCTGCCACTAAAGGTACGATCGATATCGGCTCACAAGCACATGGTTATACCAATGGTCGTTTCCCATTAACTCAGATTACTGAGCTACCAGGGTTATCAAATTCAGCCACGCAAATGGGTTGTATGCTTCAAACTTTGTATGACGATGGCACACTTGCTGGTGAGTACGAAGACTCACATCTCTTATTTATGTATGGTGCTGGGCCTGGCTCACTTCACACGACAGATAAATTGATCCGAACGCCTGAAGATATGAAAGGGATGCGTATTCGTCGACCTTCTGCAGTCGCTGGCGATATTATAGAAAGTGCTGGTGCGTCACCAGTCGGTTTACCTGCAAACGATATGTATACCTCTTTACAGCGCGGCGTTGTCGATGGTTTGAGCTTCCCTTGGGAGGCAGTAACGGCTTTTAAAATTGACGAGATTACCAAATATCATACCAACATTCCTTTTTATAGTTCGGCGCTTATGGTCACTATGAATAAGGACAAATATGACAGTTTGCCTGATGACCTAAAACAAGTATTAGATAAAAACTCAGGAATGGCCATGGCCAATAAGGTTGGGGAAGTATTTGATAAGCATGATCAGATGGCAATACAAGCCGCTAAAGATAAAGGTGATGAAATTGTTGAAATCCCTGATCCGCTAAACGATCCAGATTGGAAAGGTCCACTCGAAAGAGGAACGCAAAAATATCTGAAAGATGTTAATGCTTTGGGTCTGGATGCTGATGGTGTCTATGAAAAAGCAAAAGCTGCTAGTGCTGCCTGTAAAGTGGTCTAACCCATTGGAGGTGCAACATGCCACTACTAATCAAGCTCAGCGCCCTAATCTCCAGACTGTGCCAGCTTATTGGCGGCATCAGTCTTATTATCATCGTCCTCACCACCATGACTGATGTCGTCGCCCGTTATATCTTTAAGCTTACGGGTGGTGAGTTTGGTTTTACTGTCAAAGGCTCGGTCGAGATCGTCTCTTACTTCATGCTCTTTGCATTGCTCGCTGCCTTTGCTGCCTTTGTCGAACGCTCGCAAATCATCGTCGACGTCTTCACCCAGAAGATGCCCCAGTCTATCAAAGGCTACATGATGGGCGTCTTTATGCTTGGCTTCTTTGCCATCGGCATCGTCTTTGCTTGGGGACTCTATGAGAGCGCTATTGACGCCATGGAATTTGGCAAAGTCACCCAAGATTTGCGCATTTCCATGATGCCAATCTACCTCATCAGTGCCTTATTAAGCGCCTTACTGGCCATCCGCTCACTGATCGAATCTATCAACATTTTTAAAACAGGCGAATTCTTTGACGCCGAGGAGACAGGCGCATGAGTCCAGAAATTATCGGCGCCATTGGCCTAGTAGTCATGATCTTGCTCGTCGTCATCCGTGTTCCCGTCGCCCTTGCCATGCTAGGGGTAGGCCTCGTGGGTTTTGGTGCAGTCACTGCGCCGAGCGGCGCATTGCAAATGCTCAAAGACATCCCCGTTGATGTCTTAGCTAAATATGATTTCAGTGCCATTCCTTTATTTATCTTAATGGGCGTGTTTGCGACCCATTCTGGTATGGCAGGAAAGCTGTTTGAAGCCACCCGTACCATCTTTGGTGGGGTAAGGGGCAGTCTGGGTATTGCGGGTATTGGCTCGTCCGGTATCTTTGCCTCTATCTCAGGTTCCTCCCTCGCCACCGCCTCAACCATGACCAAAGTAGCTCTACCGCAAATGGAGAAGTATGGCTATCAACCCGGTTTTGCCTGCGGTATTTTAGCGGCAGGTGGTACGCTCGGTATCATGATCCCGCCCAGTATTGCTTTACTGGTCTATGCCATCCTAACCCAGCAATCGGTCGGTGACATGTTTATCGCGGGCTTCTTACCGGGGATGCTTGGCATGGTGATGTACTCCATCACGGTGATGATCATGGTGCGCTGGAAACCGCATCTGGCAAAGCGTGGTGAGAGAACCTCTTGGAAAGCCAAGCTTGTATCATTGACTGGCCTAATCCCTTTTAGCTTTATCTTTATTGTGATTATTGCAGGTATCTTCTTTGGGCTATTCACGCCAACAGAAGGGGCAGCTGTCGGTGCTTTTGTCTCTTGGGCTTATGCGTTTGCCAAAGGCATGCGTCTAGATGGGTTAAAGCAGTCATTGATTGAGACCTTGGCGCTGTCTGCGGTGGTGTTCTTTATGCTGCTGGGTGCAGAAGCATTAGGTTACTTTATCTCGGTGTCGCGCTTGTCTTATACGCTGGCGTCCTGGATCGGTGGCTTGGCGGTCAGTCCGATGATTGTGCTGATCTGTATTTTGATCATGTACTTCTTGCTGGGTCTGTTTATGGATGCGCTAGCGATGCTGGTGATTACGATTCCTGTGGTGTATCCGATCATTCTAGCATTAGGATTTGATCCAGTCTGGTTTGGTATTATTGCAGTGTTGACGGTGGAGCTTGGTCTGATTACGCCACCAATGGGGATGAATATCTTTGTGATTAAGGCGATGGCCCCGCACATTAAGCTGTCAGATATGTTCCGCGGGGTGGCACCATTTATTGTGTCGGACTTGGTGAGATTGGTTATCTTAGTGATGTTCCCGGTGATTTCGCTGGTACTATTGGGGTAGTTTGAGTCTAAACCCAAGCGTATAAAGTCATTGTATTTTGGTGCAGCAGATTTTCTACTCGTTAAGAAGCCATATTGCTAATACAGCAGTGTGGCTTTTTTACTGGCTAATACTTTTTCCAAAAATAAAGAGCAGAATATCTTACAAATTCATGATCTGCGGCGCTGCATTATGGTAACTTTTCTTAGTGTTATAAAGGCTTGTGAATGTAGTAAACTGGTCTGCATTCATTCCTTTGTATAATTTCATAAGTAGAGATAGTCATGGCTGTCGATTTTACTAATACGCTCATCGTTGCGATTTCTGCGACGGCACTTTTTGATTTAACAGAGTCAGAAAACCATTTGCTAGAGCTACTAGCGCAGAGACCCGAAAGCGCCATCAAAGAGTTTCGAGACTATATGATAGAGCGTGAGAATGACGCTCTAAATATTGGCGCTGGCTACCCACTGATTAAAGCATTGCTAAATCTAAATGAATATTGTGATGATAACGAGCGTAAGGATTCAGACATTGAAACACCTTTGGTTGAAGTCGTTATTGTCTCAAAAAGTAGTCCAGATACAGGCATTCAAGTGCTCAATGCTATTTTAGAACATGGTATCAATATTTCACGCTCAGCATTTATCTCAGGCAGTCCTGTGGCGCCCTATATCAAAGACTTCAATGTGGATCTGTTTTTGACCACCAATCGCGAAGATGCGCAGCAAGTGGCGGATGCCAATATCTGTGCCTGTGCCATATTAGACGCTACTCCTGTCAATACCTATGAGTTAGATACTGATCAGCTACGTATTGCCTTTGATGGGGATGCGGTGTTGTTTGATGATTCGGGTGAGTTACTATATAAGCAAAAGGGGCTACGAGCTTTTCATGATCGTGAAGTAAAAATGCGTGATTTACCGATTGAAAAAGGCCCTTACGCTGAGCTATTGATTAAACTGTCAAACTTACAGGAACGTTTACCAGCTGGTTTGCAATATTCTCCAATCAAAATTGCGCTTGTGACCGCTCGTAATGCACCTGCTGATTTGCGCGCGATTAAAACGCTGCGAGAGTGGGGCGTAAATGTCGATATGGCATTTTTTTTAGGAGGGTTGGAAAAAACAGCAGTGCTTAGAACGTTTGCACCGCATATATTCTTTGATGATTCAATTAAGCATATCGATGCAGCACGTCGATTTATACCTACGGCCTTAGTTCCTTATCGTTCAACGTCGTTACTGCACGGTGATAGCTATCTAACTACTGATAAAGATGCAACATTATTGTCATTCAAGCCTGCTGTGCGCCCACTATTTGCAGTAAATCATTGAAGCATATACAGATAAGCGAAATTTAAACAATAGGATGGTATATGAATTGGCAGCAATTGCTCAACTTGATTGTGGTGCGAATAAAGCAGGTTGTTGGTTTATACGCTTTTGTACTCATACCGATGTGGGGTATGTTTTTTTTAAATGAAGTGGCGCTATTTGGACTGTGGAATATCTTTGGGATTGTACCGCGCGCATTAGATGTGGGCAGTATGATCGGAGTATTCGCCTCATGGACGATGCATGGCAATTTGTCACATCTAATTGGCAACACGGTGACGCTATTACAAATTTTGTTTTTGTTCGGATTATTTGAAAAAAATGCCTATCGCACGATTATCAAGTTGGTCATCGCTTCAGGATTGGTTACTTGGGTGATTGGGTCGCCATCTTCTATTCATATTGGTGCGTCAGGACTGTGTTTTGCGATGTTTGGTTATATGATAGGTGGCGCTATTTTTGCTCGGCGTTGGGGTTATCTGATTGCTTGTATTGTCATGGGCACTGGCTATTGGCTAACCATTAAGCAAGGACTGATGCCGCAACAAGGAATCTCGTTTGCAGCACATTTTGGTGGTTTGTGTGCTGGGCTATTGCTAGGAGCCAATTCAAAACATACTTATTCAGCCACGGCTCAACGTTATTGATTTAATAGTTCGTCTTTTGGCAATTTTTATACAACAGCCTTTTATACAGTCACTATATCTATGATTGTTGTCGTATCAGGTATTTTGGTCAGTACAGATGCTGATAAACAGTGGGTCATCTATTGCTAGCTTATACCATGCGGTGGTTTGCTTGACATGCTCATCAATCGTGAGCTTACTACCTTTTTCTGGTATGACGTAATCTGCACGTGCAGGCGCATTGCAATCGATCACCTGTGCAACTTTTTCGACACTTCTTCGTCTTTCAAATAAGTATAAATTGACCAAATGCACATCTGGATTGTCTACTTGTACGCTAGCATTACCGATATCTGCCGCGATAAAACGTAATATTTGTGGCTTGATATAAGACCATGGGCGGAACCATTGCGTACTTTTTGCTACTTTGACAACTTCTACGCCTTCTGGCAGCTCTCGCACTTGTTGACCATACCAGCTATATTCTTGGTTTATCTGAAAGGCAAAAATACCAATTGCTGCAAACAATGGGATTAGCCATTTAGGGGTACGTTTGCCTGCCAATTTGCTGAAGTGAGTTATGATCAGTGCTAGTCCAGCCATCCCAAACGCGGCAGCCATCGTGGCGATAAACTCAAAAAGCATAAAATATTCCTTAATGGGGTATGTGTATTCAATCAAGCTGAATTAATTAGGTTTTATTATAAGTATAAAATAAAAAATCACTCACAAGCAGCTGCTGCCTGTGAGTGATATATAGTAACAGAAGATATATCCTCAACTGTGAGCTTAGTGGTCGATTGCACCGCCTGCACCACGTGGAGAACGTACGCTCTCAACCAGCTCTTGAATATGTGCTGGTGGTGGAGCAGTCGCATAAGATACCGCGAATGCCACGATGAAGTTAAGTAAGGCGCCAACCGCACCAAAAGATAGCGGTGAGATACCAAATAACCAGTACTCTTCAGTATCAGGGAAATTAGCAGTACCACTGATAAAGAACCAACCTTTGAAGACAAAGATATAAACTAGGATAGTAATCAAGCCTGTTAACATCCCAGCGATAGCGCCTAGGTTGTTAATACGCTTAGAGAAAATCCCCATCATTAGGGCAGGGAACAATGAGGCGCCTGCAATACCGAAGGCCAATGCAACCACCTGTGCGGCAAATCCTGGTGGATTAATACCCAGATAAGTCGCTACTACGATTGCAACACCCATCGTAATACGAGCATATTTTAGCTCTTGTTTATCAGTGATGTTTGGGTTTAGGTTACGTTTGATCAAGTCATGGCTAATCGCTGAGGAAATCGCAAGTAGTAGACCTGCTGCTGTTGAGAGCGCTGCTGCCAAACCACCTGCAGCGATAAGACCAATAACCCATGATGGAAGATTAGCGATTTCTGGGTTAGCGAGTACTAAGATGTCATTGTTCACATCCAGCTCGTTACCTGCCCATCCAGCATTAGCAAAACGACCATCCAGTTCTGCATCATGTGCAGCACGCGCCGCCTCTACCGCTGCGGTAGCTGCAGCAACATCGCCACCATCCGCTTCAGCGGTGTTAAGCGCTACTTGAGCGGCACCAAGTCCACTGTCGTTATACAGCTGGATACGACCATCATTGTTTAGATCGTTATACTTGATAAGTCCTGTGTCTTCCCATGTTGCCATCCAGTCTGGACGTTGATCATACTCTAAAGGCGCTTCTGCAACCCCTTGTGGATAGACCGTATCAATGAGGTTGAGACGAGCCATCGCACCTACCGCTGGCGCAGTAAAGTACAATAGCGAGATGAATACTAGTGTCCAACCCGCTGTCCAACGTGCATCGGCCACTTTAGGAACGGTGAAAAAGCGAATGATAACGTGTGGTAGGCCAGCTGTACCAATCATCAGTGATAGCGTAAATAACACCATGTTTAGCTTGTTAGGCACATCCGCCGTATAAGAGGCAAATCCTAAGTCAGTCACGACTTGGTTAAGCTTAGTTAAAATAGGAACGCCAGATTCGATATGGTTTGAGAATAGACCAAGACCAGGAATTGGGTTACCCGTTAATTCAAGTGAGATAAACACAGCAGGAATGGTATATGCGACCATCAATACGACATATTGCGCAACCTGCGTATAAGTGATCCCTTTCATACCGCCTAACACCGCATAGAAGAATACAACGACAGCCGCAATGAGCAGACCCGTTGTGTTTTCAACTTCTAAGAAGCGTGAGAATGCAACGCCAGCACCAGTCATCTGGCCGATAACATAGGTAGTTGAGGCGATAATCAAACAAACCACAGCAATCATGGCTGCTGTTTTGGAATAAAAACGGTCACCGATAAAATCAGGAACCGTGAACTTACCAAATTTACGTAGGTAAGGTGCTAAAAGCATAGCAAGTAGAACGTAACCGCCTGTCCAGCCCATAAGGTAGGTGGAGGCGCCATAACCACTAGCAGCAATAAGACCTGCCATTGAGATGAATGACGCGGCACTCATCCAGTCAGCAGCGGTTGCCATACCATTGACGACCGGATGCACCCCGCCGCCCGCAACATAAAATTCGCTGGTTGAACCAGCACGTGCCCAAATCGCAATCCCGAAATAAAGCGCGAAAGATAGACCTACAAAAATAATATTAATCGCAAATTGACTCATGATCTATTCCTCGTCTACGCCATATTGTTTATCTAGTTTATTCATACGCCAAGCGTAAAAGAAAATTAGAATAATAAAGACTACGATAGAGCCTTGTTGCGCAAACCAAAATCCTAAATCAGTACCACCGATTTTGATGCCCGCTAATAATGGACGTAACAAGATAGCAAAGCCATATGAGCATAGCGCCCAAATAATTAGACTACCTGTAATCAGACGAATATTGGCGCGCCAATATCCAGATGGATCGTTATGAGCTTTCATAGGACAACTCCTTTTGTCTTACCTAAAAAATATCAACCATACAAGAAGAGCTTGGGCTACTTTTTACGATGAATATCATGATAAAAAATAGACAGATACTACTTTATATAGTGACAATGAAGATGCGCAGACGCATATCTATTTATCAGCAATTATTTAGCAAAAATAAATATCATTGTGGACATTACATTGATCCCTTAAATAAAAACTATCAAATAGCAAAACAGGGTTCATTGAGGAAGACAGAAGGGTAGGACTATCCGGTGTCTTTTTCACAATCTCGTCTTCCTGACAAGAGTCTTAATACTTTAACGCTTCAAATATTTATGCCGATTCATCCTTATTAGTAGCTATGAGGCCAGCATAGAATCATTCGAATTTCATCTTAGCACGATTCAACAGCGATAGTTACAACCAACAAAGCATAGACTGAAGTATATCTACTAAAAATCGGTTTGGTAAATATAGCGCTGAATATGAGCAATGCTAAAATTATACGACAAATATCCAGTTTATGCTGATGAATTATTACTTAATATATTCTATAAAAAGCAAATTGCAAAGATTATTTATTTCAAAAATAGATATAGAGAATCAATAATCAAATGTGATGGTCGCACACCGCTTGATATCTATATTGTGCACATGATTTATTTAGTTTCGTCATTATTTGGAACTTTGCAAACTTGTCGATGGGTCTGATGGCAATCGTGATGCTTGGACAGATTAAGCGGTACTGATGAAGCAAGATTGCTTGTGATAGGCACAAAAAACGCCCTTCTCTAAGAAAAAAGGGCGTTTTTATGGAGGTATGATTTTTAATAACGATACATATATTATGCTAAACCAGAGTTATCCTGATTTACATATTTGGATAGTTAGGACCACCGCCACCTTCTGGCGTTACCCAAGTGATATTCTGCGAAGGATCTTTGATATCACAGGTCTTACAATGTACACAATTCTGAGCATTGATAACAAACTTAGCGCCTTCAGCATCTTTAACCACTTCGTATACACCTGCTGGGCAGTATAAACGTGCAGGCTCAGCATACAAAGGTAAGTTGATAGAGATAGGCACCGTAGGGTCAGTGAGTTTTAGATGCGTTGGTTGATCTTCTGCATGGTTGGTATTAGAGATAAATACCGACGACAATTTATCAAATACCAACTTACCATCAGGCTTGAGATAGGTTGGTTGATAAGCATGGTTGGCACGCTCTAACTGATCATAATCTGGGATATTGTCATGCAAGGTAAATGGCATTTTACCTTTTAGCAAGTTGTGCTCGATAAAGGTGAAAGCACCGCCCATGAACAGACCCATACGATGGATTGCAGGTGAGAAGTTGCGCGACTCGTAGTTATCTTGATACAACCATGATTCTTTGTACATAGTGGTATAAGCAACGACTTCGTCATGCTGACGCTCAGCTTGTAGTGCCTCAAAGATCGCTTCGGCGGCGAGCATACCTGACTTCATCGAGGTGTGTGTGCCTTTGATTTTTGCTGGGTTCAAAAATCCAGCATCATCACCGACCAATACGCCACCTGGGAAGGTAAACTTCGGTAGTGAGTTTAGACCACCTTTTGTCAAAGCACGTGCGCCATAAGAAATACGCTTACCGCCTTCTAGGACACTCTTGATGACAGGATGCGTTTTTAAGCGCTGCATTTCATCAAATGGAGAGACATAAGGGTTGTGGTAAGATAAATCGGCCACAAGACCAAAGCTTACTTGGTTGTTTTCATCAAAGTACAACCACCAGCCACCAGTCGAGCCAGTTTCAGTCAACGGCCAGCCAAGACCGTGCATGACAACGCCTTGCTCATGCTTATCAGGGGCAACTTCCCATAGCTCTTTTAGACCGATACCATAATGCTGAGGATCAGATTCTTTATCTAGATCAAAACGGCTGATTAAGCGTTTACCCAAATGACCACGGCTACCTTCGGCAAAAATAGTGTATTTAGCAAGCAGCTCATAACCAGGCTCAAAGCTAGGCTTCGCTTCGCCATTAGCGGCCACGCCCATATCACCCGTTAACACACCTCTGACCGAACCGTCATCGTTATATAAGATGTCATCGGCAGGGAAACCTGGGAACATCATGACTTCAAGCTCTTCTGCCTGCACAGCTAACCAACGAACGACATTACCCAATGAGACAATATAGTTGCCATCATTATGCATAGGCCCCGGAATCAACGAATGAGGTACTTTGGTTGAGCGAGTAGCAGAGTTTAAATAGTAAAAACGATCTTCTGTCGCTGGTACGTTTAGCGGCGCGCCTTTCTCTTTCCAGTCGGGAATCAGCTCATTGAGCGCACGGGGTTCAATGACAGCGCCAGACAACGTATGGGCACCAAACTCAGAGCCTTTTTCGACCACACACACCATAAATTCATCGTTACCGGCTTCAATAGCGAGCTGGCGCAGGCGAATAGCAGCAGAGAGACCTGCAGGTCCGCCGCCCACAATAATTACATCAAATTCCATTGATTCACGTTCGATCTCAGGTTCTGCTGCCACAGGCTCTACCACTGGTTCTGCTTTATCTAGCGTTGCGGTCTCTGTTGCTACTGGTGCGTCAGCGTTCACAGTATTACTATCAATAACTGGCGTTTGATTGTCTTGCTCTTGCATACCTACTCCTAAACTTTTAGTGGCTTATCTCAGGGCATCATTAGCTTAACAACTGAATAATAGACTTGCGGTGCTAACGTCACTCAGACATATGGCTGCCCGATAAAAATGTGTCATCAATACAAAACCCACTTGACCATTTCAATAAAAAATCGTTACTCATTATAAAAGAAAAGTCCTACAAACACGATACGCATTTATGAGCAACGGTGTTAAGGTTATATCAAGGCAATGAAGGTATTTGGGCGATAAAGTTTCATCATACCTGAAACAAAAATTTATAGTAATAATAGATTTGCCAAACTTTGAATACTAAATAAAGGATTGAGCGATGAATAATGACAATAATCATGCTGATAGCAGTCGTGAAAATAACGTAGAAGCTCCAGTTGGCAAGGGCTCTGGTTTGAATAATATGGATGCACTAAGTCACTATCTTAAGTCTACAGCTGGGGCACGTGAAGGCCGCGCAATACCGCCACTCGAAAAATGGCATCCTGAAGATATCGCTGATATGGACTTAATTATCAAAGCAAATGGGGAGTGGTGGCATGAGGGTGGGCAAATGACCAGAGAGTCACTTGTCAGTTTATTTGCGACTATTTTGTGGAAAGAAGAAAATAATGGCGTTATCGAATACTTTTTGAAAACCCCAGTACAAAAAATCCGTATTCAAGTAGAAGATGCACCACTGTTGATTAACGATGTTGGTATCGTGCAGGAAGATGACATGAGCTGGTTGGAGTTCACGACGACGACCGGTGATGTGGTACGCTTGGATAATGAGCATCCTATTATATTAAAAGCGTATAATCCTCAAAGTAATGATACGGTAAATGACGCTGTCAGTACTGAGCATACTCTAGACTCAGCAACTCAAATACAAGTACGCCCTTATATGCTTGTCAGAAATGGCTTGATGGCGCTGATTGGGCGCAATACCTTTTATCATCTGACAGAGATTGGTGAGCTAACAGAGCATAATGGTGAGACAATACTAACGTTACAAAGCGGCAGTGAGTCCTATTCATTATCGATGCCAGTCAATTAAGTAACAATAAATAGTACGCTATTGATTGTTATAATGTGAGCTGCTGGGTTACTAACCGATACCACGATATGGATAAGCTACAAGAGATTTAACGGGATAACGAGAGACATAAGCGGCGTGAAGATAATATGTATACAAAAATGGCGGTAGCGTAGAGATGGCTATTACTGCAAATCACATGATGAAAGTGACGACAATGCGAGCAAATATTTTGGATGGTAGCGCTTTCAAAAATCCTGCCATTCATAAAGCAAGTATCCATTCGATGGCTATCGATACGGCCGCGAGTAATACCGCTCGCAGTGCTCCCATTGGGTTGTTTGACTCCGGCGTTGGCGGCTTATCGATCTATTTGCATTTAGCCCAGCAACTACCTAATGAACGCTATATATATTACGCTGATACCTTAAATGTTCCTTATGGCAATCGTGAAAGTGAAGATATCGAAGCGCTTACTTTAAAAGCAATAGAATGGTTATACCAACAGGGCTGCAAACTCATTGTTATCGCTTGTAATAGCGCATCAGCTTATGCTTTGGATACAGCAAGAAAATGTTATCCGCAATTACCTATCGTGGGTTTGGTGCCTGCTTTAAAGCCTGCTGTATTGGCAAGTAAAAGTGGACATGTGGCGGTATTGGCTACCAAAGCCACTTTAAATGGGTCATTACTTAATGATGTCATTGCCAGTTTTGCCAATCCTAATAGCACAGTGGTTACCAAGTATTTTGATCCACAACTGGTGCCTTGGGTAGAGGCTGGCATGCCAGTTGAAGATGAGACGGCTCAGCGTCTACGCCAACAGCTACAGGCATTTGCTAATGAAGGTATTGACCAGCTAGTGCTCGGCTGTACACATTATCCATTTTTTAAATCGTTTTTATTAGACGAAATTGCACAGCAGCAGTTATCGATACAGGTGGTTGACTCTGGGCAAGCAATCGCTGAGCGAGTCAAGCAGCTATTGGTCGCAAATCAGATGTCAGCCACTCTTGATAATGAGACAAGTACTCAGGACTTGAGTGCGATTAATAAGACAAATGTTGATATCAGGCTGCCATTAACTTTCCATGCTACCAAATATAGTGATAGACTAAGCGCTTTGATTGAGCGTTTACTTGTTAAAGAGACAGTATTGCAATACTATCCTGAGTAATTGTTAATAAAGTTATTTGCACCAATACCTTGTCTACAGCATGGATTTGATTAAAATAGATCAGATGCATTTTTGTAAGACTAATCAAGACTACGCCAAACAAGATATTTGTGCTCTATTTCATCTCATGCCCTTTTATGCCGCAACCTAAGCTCAGAGGTAATCGTGCCACATCGCCGCTATCATATTCATGTTATATGTGCTGACAACGATCAATTATTGGTGTTGGACAGCGTAGCGATATTTTTTCAGGCACGGGCGTTTTTGACTTATGACGTGTCCAGTAAGCTGCCAAAAGCCTCGCTATATGGTCGACAATGCATTGACTCTTGTGATTATGCATTGATGATCATTGGTGACAGCTATGGAACAGTACAAAAGACAGGCGTTAGTCAAATGCATTTGAGTTATCTGAATGCTAAAGCCAAACTCAAGCCGCTACTGATCTTAGTCAAAAATCACTATCAAGAGGCTGGTATCAGTCGTCAATTACAAGAGCTTGTCAAACTAGTATCTAAGCAAGACAATCAAATATATTATTACGATACAGAGGACGATATCGAAGCGTTACTCGTACAAGCCTACTACAACGCAGTAGCCAGTCATAAAGTGACAGGTGGCTGGGTGAGAGCGACCGAGGAGATGATTAAGTTTAGTAATCAAACCATCGCTGAAAGGTTTGCGGATCTCTTATCTAAGAATAAGAATATAAACATAAATACCAAGAAAGAAAGTTCTGTTGATGAAGATTTTGGGGCTGACAATGTTAGCAAGCCGATCATACTGACAGAGACTTTCGATATTCAGTACAGTGCTCAAGCTTATGAAGGTGGGAACTTGAAAGATGTCACTAGAAGCATAACGCTATCTTGGCAAGAAATATTAGCGGCTTTAGTGAAAATACCGTCTACATTTTCGAGCTATGGGCTACAAAATGCTATTAATCGCCTAATCGCACCAAAAGCTGAAATAGATATCAAAAACGATATGCCAAACGTTCATGCTGTCTCACGCTGCCAAATCTCTCAAGATGATCTCAATCACTTACAGCGTCAGCTGGTAAGCGCAAACTGGATACAATTGACGACCTACGGTACGCGTTTGTCACAAGAGCTTTGGAAGCTCACTTTTTATGCAAAAAACCTATTAGAAAATGAAGGTTCTCAAACGTCTGAATAAGGTCAATCCTTATGACTGCTACCCTTTAATATCATCAAAAATTCTCTGCAAAAATGCTTACGGTGACCATGACTACGTTTTGTAATACAAAGCATACGCGGCAATGGTTGTGAATCCGCTCAAGACTCGTGATAATAAGAACCATCAGATACTGATCTTATTTAGACAAAAAATTGTATTAAAATTAAAAATGCATAAAACGTACTACAATATTGACCGATTAAGGAGAGCACACAATGAGTAACGCTAAAAATGATGAGTTATTAAGAGAGCTTGATGGTCTAGAGAAAAGCATGCATGACGCTGATCAATTTCATACACTAGAAGAACAAGTGGCAGATATGAAACGCCGCGGCATTGATCCAAGCCAAGCTTACAAGGATTTGGATAGAAAAGCAGAAGATGAAGACTGGGGTGATGCGACTTGGAAAGAAAATGGCAAGTGGGAGCCAAAAACGGCTGCTGATCTAGATGATAACGCTCGTGAAAACTGGGACGGTGACAACGGTAAGCCAAATCCGCCACCCATTGTCTAAATCTTTCTTTAAATATCGATGTAATAGGTGAAGGTCTTCACTAGGCATCAAACCCGAAAAAGCCACGCTAATCATAGCGTGGCTTTTTTAATGATTTACGATAAGACTATATTAAGACCCTTCGTCAATGCGAACTAACTTGATCGTACCATCAGCACTAGCAACACGGCGATAACGCGTATTGGTAGAAGTTGAAGGGCTTATCGATAGTTGAGAAGAATAGCTATTAGGCGTGGTGGTCTGCTGCTGAATCAGTTGTCCCATGCGATCGGCAGGCGCAGGGTTCAAAGGTCGGCTATTTGCTGGCTGACCGTACTGGACTTGACTTGGTGCTGCATTACCAACGATAGCACGATAGAACTTCTGACCTGCACGTCCATCTGCTGGGAAAATGCCACGACTAGATTGGTATTGCTGGATAGCGGTACGGGTATTGTCCCCAATGATGCCATCAACACCGCCAATATCATAGCCTGCATTTAGCAAAGCTTGCTGAATATCTTTTGCTTGTTGGCGACTGATACCAGGATCGTCTGTTGGCCAAGCGGTGATAAAGTCCGTTTTGCTACTGTCTTCACGAGTGATCAAATCTGATAAATGGGCGATAGCCAAGGCATAGTTTTCTGACGCATTATACGAGTAGAACGTATCAAAGTTTTTACCGACCAAAAATGCAGGACCATCGACACCAGCAGGTAGCAATAAACCCGCATTACTCAAGTCGTAAGGCAGCGGACTGCCGTTAGCCAGCGTTAGACCTTGATTGCGCCAGTGGCTGATAGACTTTTTGTCTTTGCGGTTAGAAGCCGCCCAAAATCCATCAGGTAGTTTGACCTCGTAACCCCAAGGCTCGCCCGTACGATAACCACGTTTGTCCAAGAAATTTGCAGTAGAGGCGAGCGCATCAGGCACGCTATTAACGAGGTCACGACGACCATCACCATCACCATCCACTGCCAACTCTAAAAACGTACTGGGCATAAACTGTGTTTGTCCAAACGCACCCGCCCATGATCCTGTCATGTCATTAGGTGCGATATCGCCGTTTTGTACAATTTTTAGCGCATTGGCATACTCACCTTGGAAATAGCTTTGACGACGATCAAAACAAGACAACGTTGCCAAAGACTCAAACAACGGTTTTTTACCTAACGTCTGACCAAAGTTAGACTCTACGCCCCACACGCCAAGCACATGCTCCGCTTTTACGCCATAGCGCGATTCGATTTGGCGCAGCGTGTCACGCCACTGGCGCTTGGCACGGATACCATCTTCGACACGCTCTTTGTCTACTAGCGCGGATAGATAATCCCAGACATCTTTTTGAAACTCTGGCTGATAGTTCAGTGATTGAATGACACTAGGGTCAGGCTGGCTTGGACGATAGTTGTTGAAGGTGTAGCTATTGACACCGCTAAATTTACTCGAGTTTTGTAGACCATCCAAACATTGCTGAAATTCGCTATTGGATAGATCCGGTGCTGGTGGCTGCGCGGCTTGAGCGGTGCTAGCGAGACTAATGCCGACCGCAACACTAAGCAGCGACAAGGTAGAGAGGGGAGTCGAACGCATGAAAATATCCTATAAACGTCAAAGTGATTATTGAGAGAAAAAGCAAAGGGCAAAAAACGATATTAACGTAGAGTAACCAATCTAAACAGTAAAGAAAAGCTGTCGAAGTACTAAGATTATGAATGGTTACGATAAATTGACGATGGCGTGAGGTTGGGAGAGGGTTTGAGATGAGTGGTAATTTGTTCTCAAAGCAATAGCATCCCTTATCTATGTTTTAAGTTGTTATACTGGCTATTAAAACTGCTACAGAAATTGATAAAATCCTTAAATATTTACTACCTATAAAAATAAGGTAAATAATGAAAGTTAAACGCTTACATCTACAAAACTACGGTCGATTTGAAGACCTAAACATCGACTTTGCTCCAACGGCTGAGAAGACAAGTAATGTCACTGTAATTGTGGGTAATAATGGCGCGGGCAAATCGCAAATTTTGCAAGCTTTAGCGACGAGTTTCGGCTTATTTATTGAAAGTTACAGAGATAGAAAACAAGATTGGTCTATGAGATCCATGAGTAGAACTACAACTATACCTATTCGTTTCTTTAGAGAAGATCAAGTTATTACACTCAAAACAGTAGTTGATAATGGGTTTCAAAATTTAGAGTCAATTAATTCTGAAAATGAGATATCTTGGTCTACATTATACTCAGTAGATAGTGAGCATAATGAAAACGGTAATTTAAAACCGTTTGGCATTGATATGAGTGAACTCGATCTAGTGATAGATAGCTATAATCATTTGGATCAGAAAGGTCTAAAATATAAATTACCTTTGATTGTATTTTACCCCACTGAAAGAGTAGTAATGGGTAAAAATCTTGATTTTAATCATACAACACAGTACAGCCAGTTAAGCGCCTACAAAAACTCATTAAATGCTAGTATTGACTTTGATGATTTTTTTTCATGGTTCAGATACCGAGAAGATATTGAGAATGCTGAAGTAAGAAAAGCTTTTGATATTTTAATTCAAAATATCAAATACGAAGAGCAGTCCCAAAGTAAGGAAGTACTTGTTAGTAAAGTCTTAGGTTTAATATCAAAAGATAATTCAATCAATGAAAAAAAAGATACTCAGCTTAGGTCTACTATACACGCCATCAGCATCTTCCTTAATAATTTCAACGATGTCTGGATTGATAGGGCTACTGAACCACCAACAATGAACGTACTGAAGGATAATAAAGTTTTTAGTCTTAACCAACTATCACAAGGCGAAAAATCCTTATTAGCCTTAGTTGGAGATATTGCTCGCCGTTTAGCATTGCTTAATCCAAGCCTTACCAATCCGTTAGAAGGTGAAGGCGTGGTAATGATCGACGAAGTCGATTTGCATCTTCATCCAAAGTGGCAGCATGACTTGATTGACAAGCTAGTCGCTACTTTTCCAAACGTTCAATTTATTTTAACCACTCATTCGCCGCATGTTATCAGTGACCGTAACGATATTTTATTATACTCACTGGATGATGGTGAATTGACAGAAATGCCTAACGTATATGGCGAAGATGCCAATACAGTACTCACCAAAATATTCGATGTAGATATTCGTGATAGTAAGGTAGAGGAACAATTTAACGTGATTCGCCGTGCTATTAGTAAACATGATTACATGACAGCAGAGAATTGTATAACAGAGCTAGCTGAAAAACTGCCATCTGACCATTTAGAACTATTGAAATGTCGCTTGCTCTTGGCTCAATCTAAATTGGCAAATAACCATAAAGATGAGTCTAATCATGCAGAAGATTGATAAGTTAGGTTCAATACCTCTTGAGACAGCAAAGGGTTTCAGAAAATATAAAACTGAGAATTGGGGCAATATTCCAGAGGATATCAAAGCCCCTCTGCGTCAGCAGCTGTATGATGAACAGCATGGAGTCTGCTGCTATTGCTGTAAAAGCCTTGGCAAAGAGAGCACTACTATCGAACATTTACAAAGTCGTAATGACTATCCACATAAGTGTTTTGACTATGACAATTTATTATTAAGCTGTAGAACGCCTAAGCAATGTGACAATGCTAAAGGTAGTCAAGAACTACCTTTAACGCCGCTTATGGATGAATGTGAAAGTGAGATTAATTTGAATTTAGCTGGAGAGTTGGATTCTGATAGTGAGAGAGGCGTTGAATCTATCGAAATACTCAAATTGAATAACCGTCAAATCTGTAATTGGCGAAAAAGCTTAATTGACACGATTAGTTTCGTCTTTGATCCGACTCAGTCAAGTATTCCACCAATTGGCATTCAAAATCCAGAAACTCTAGAATTAATTCTAAATAGTTACCCTGATCTAAATCAAAAGCATGAGCTAGAATATATTGTCAAAAAATTGACTAGATAAATTATAAAAATTTTCAAAACGAACTATTTAGCCAATATGCTATCTAGTTCATCAATCAACTTATGAACCCGCGCTGCGTTTTTACCCAGATCGCTACCACCAATCCGTGACTTACTACGTATATCGACTAAACGTTCATTCTCGTTATCCGTGACACGTACGACGACATCGTCTTTAAAACCGAACCAAGCAGTGGTGTCCGTCGCTTCTACAATGCCTTTGTCTGCATCAATATTGACCAGCTCCCAGCCCAAGTTCTCAATGGCTTGTTTGGTTGCCGCAATCAGTTCAGGTTGCGTCTGGTCATAGCGTAATGTCTGTAGGTCAGGATAGGCAGTGCGTTGTTGCTCTGCTGTCTCAATGCCATCATAGGCGACGGGATTAGGTGCATCAGCACGCAATGGGGCAATGGCGACAAATGCAGGTGGGTTCACCAAGTCGGTCGAGATATCATGGATGGGAGGTACGTTTTTGGCGGTATTCATCATGCTAAGCGGTATGGCAATGGCAGTGATAGCAAGCACTGCCGAGATTAACGCGCTACCAATACTCGCCGTGTTTCGTTTAAACAATAGCTGTATGGCTAGTAGTATTAATGCCGCTATACCAGCAAATACCCCAAATTTAAACCCTGTAAATGCAGTCGCTAACTCAATTATGCTAAATTTATAAAGTGGCCCTGCGAGCGCGACCAGTAAGACAGCGATCAAACTTATCAGACCAACGAGTATTTTCATTTCACTTTTTCCTTGTGATTGAGTACTAACTCATCGCTGCACAAATTGATCGATTGACTACTCACTTCAAAAGCCAAATATGCTCTGTGACTTTTAGATCAGGTGCAGATCCTATAGAGGCGGGTTCACTTGCTAGCTCACAGAGCTGATAGTGACTGCCATAATATTGCTGTAGCTGTTCGCCATTGATAGAGAACGGCGGCCCCTCTTTTTTGCTTTGATCATAATCAAGCGTTATTAGCAATTGTGGCGCATTGTCGCTAACTTTACGTATCTGTTCGCTATAGTCGGGACGCATATCAGCTGGCAGAGCAATCAAAGCCGCTTTGTCGTATACCGCATCGATGGTGCCGATATCAGTAGCGGTCAGTGCAAAGATATCCGCGACCCAGAGTGTAATGGTTTGCGCTGAAGGTTGCCCTAAAACTTCGTTTTTCAATTGACCTTGGTAGCATTTAATATCTGGGTTTTCTTTATGTTGGGATATAGTAGGCTGGATATTTTGTTCAGCGAAAAATTCTTGCACCGCTGTTTCGACTAATTCAACGCCCACTACATCATACCCTTGTGCCGCTAGCCAAACCATATCAATAGACTTACCGCAAAGAGGAACAAAGATGCGGCTACCTGCTGCTAAATCTAAGTGATCAATATACTCAGTTAATAATGGATTAACAGCTGACTGATTGAAACCGGTACGTTTTTCTTGCCAGCGTTTGTGCCAAAACTCAGGGTTCATGCGGTGACCTCTCATTATGATTGTTTATATAAAGGATTTTTACTGTAAATATTGATGAGTGATACTCAAATAGTGGACAGCAATAAAAAGCCAAACACCTATATGATAAGTGTTTGGCTTAGGTATTTAGCTAGTATTGACCATCATGTCAAATGTATTCTGAATGAACCATACATTATTTAATCTATCATTTAGCTTACCATGTAATTGCTAAATTCTTTACGCAATTTAGCGAGTTTTGGTGGTATGGCAAAGTTACAATAAGCCTGCCCTGGGTTTCTGTTAAAGAAGTCTTGATGCGCATCTTCTGCTTGGTAAAACTCAACAGCAGGATGCACTTCTGTGACGACATTGACGCCCATGTCACGCAGTTTGTTGATGGTACGGTCGACCGTTGGTTTCTGGTCTTCCTCGGTATAAAAGACCACGCTGCGATACTGACTGCCAACGTCATTGCCTTGACGATCCATCGTGGTGGGATCATGCGTGGCAAAAAATACGTCGAGAATGACTTCTAACGGAACAGTCGTCTCATCAAATTCGACTTTGATGACTTCAACGTGTCCAGTGTCACCGCTACATACGGCTTCATAATTGGCTGATACTGCATCGCCGCCCATATAGCCTGAAACGACAGACTGCACGCCTTTTACGGATAAAAATACGGATTCGGTGCACCAAAAGCAGCCACCGCCTAATACGATTGTTTGCATAATTTTTTCCTATTTTTATAAATATAAAATCATCGTTGTTTGTCTAAGTGTTATCTATCAAACAATGTCGTTTAGCTTAGCAGGGCATCTGGTGGCGATAAGTAACAAACAGTAATGTTATAATGGGCTTTTGCTACGTTGATTTGCTATCGATGAATAGCGCGAGCAAAACTGCCAAGTACTTTCTTATTTACGTTCTATTATCACAGAATACGAGTCGTCCCATGAGCCAATCCCAGCCTGCCATTATCAAACATGATACCCTTTTTGATAAACCGTTTACCACGCCACTCGATAAAGCGGGGCGTTTTTCTTTTGATGAGCAAGTGGTGGCTTGTTTTCCCGATATGATTCGTCGTAGCGTACCCGGTTATGGTCAGGTATTGGCTATGCTGCCCATCTTTGCCCGCCGTCACTGCAAGTATCGTCAGCAGAGCGATAGTGGTCAGCGCGTTAGCCGTATTTATGATTTGGGCTGCTCGCTTGGTGCCGCCAGTATGACGCTGGCTGGTGAGTTTGATCCGCAAGATTTGCAGATCAAAGCGATTGATATTTCGCCTGCGATGACGACGGAAGCGACGACGTTATTGAGTGACAACTATCCTGAGCATGATATCGAAGTAATCACTGCAGACATCCGCGATATTGAGCTTGAGCCATGCGACATGGTGATTTTAAATCTAACGCTACAGTTTTTACCAGCAGCCGATAGAGTCGCAGTATTAGAGAAGATATATGCGGCCTTGAGCGAAGGCGGCATATTAGTATTGACGGAAAAAACCCACGCCTTTGATGAGCAATACGATGCGTGGTTGGTTGAGCGTTACTATGATTTCAAACGTGCTAATGGCTATACCGAAATGGAAATCAGCGGTAAGCGTAATGCATTAGAAAATGTGCTGATTACGGATACGTTAGATGAGCATCATACACGGCTAGATCAAGTTGGTTTTAAGCGTCATCTGACGTGGTTTCAGTTTTTGAACTTTGTTTCTGTGGTGGCGTTTAAATAATCCTTACTTTTAACACAGTTATTTCTTAATCAATACGGTAACCTGCTTTTATGCTTAACGACACCATCACCCACGCCGAACGCGAACTATATCTAACCCTACTAGAACTGGCTCAGCAGTATCCAAGTGCTTACGAATGGCTGACGCGACTGCCAACATGGTTAGGTGATATAAAAGACAAAGCCAACTATGCGCATGCACCTGCTTATCAAGCATCTGTGGCGCGTTTACCAAGTTTGACGGTCAATCACGTCGATCTAAACAGCGATACATTGGCGATAGAGGCAAGTCTGAATCAGTCTCAGCATAAACAAACAACGGCGTTATTAAAGCAGTTGATGCCGTGGCGCAAAGGGCCATTTCAGATTGGCGATGATGAGTCAGGTATTAAGATTAATACTGAGTGGCATAGTGATTGGAAATGGCAACGTGTTGCGCCGCATTTGAGTAGGCTTGACGGTCGCCGCGTATTAGATGTCGGCGGCGGCTCTGGCTATCACGGTTGGCGTATGGCAGGGGCGGGAGCAGATACCGTCATTATCATTGATCCATCGTGCTTATTTTACCATCAGTTTATGGCGATTCGTCATTTTATCGGTAGCGCGGATGCTCATGAGACGGGCCGTTACCGTACGCATTATATCCCTGTCCCACTTGAAGCATTGCCTGAGTATAGCCAACTGTTCGACACCGTATTTAGTATGGGTGTGCTCTATCATCGCCAGTCACCCTTTGAGCATTTACAACAGCTGAAAGGGCAGTTGGTTAAAGGCGGTGAGCTAGTGCTTGAGACGTTAGTTATCGAAGGTGATGCCAATACAGTACTGGTGCCACATGACCGCTATGCGCAGATGAATAATGTGTATTTTTTACCGTCAGTTGCTGCATTGACAGGCTGGCTAGAAAAAGCAGGTTTCTCAGACGTACGCTGCGTCGATGTCGCCGTTACCTCGATTGAGGAACAACGAAAAACCGAATGGATGACCTATCATTCGTTAGCAGACTTCTTAGATCCTAGTGATGCCACAAAGACTATTGAAGGCTATCCTGCACCTATGCGTGCAACCTTGATTGCAAAAAAATAGCGTTGAGTAGAATAACAATACAAGGAAGTAATAATGAAAATGTCAGCTGCTTTAATGATGGCTACGATCGGTTCGCTATCGCTATCGCTATCGCTACCTGCTCTCGCTGGATATGGCACACCGTCTGAAGGCTGGGGCTTTGTACAAGACGACTGGCAAGTGGTTTGTGATAATACGCGGACGTGTAGAGTGGCTGGCTACTCAAGTGACGCCTCAATAGATAAGCCTGCTTCAGTGCTATTCACCGTATCGCCAAAAATTGCCACACCAAAAGCACAAATTCAGCTGGCATCAAAAGCGTCTAAAGATAAGGCTGAGCTCTGGCTAAATAATAAAAACTATGGGACGTTGCAGCCCGTTGGAAGTTACCCTGCATTATATGATCTATCTGCTAAGCAAACACAAGCAATTATAGATAAGGCTCGTATCACGAACAAGATAGAAGTCAGAGCGGGTAACAATCGCTGGCGTATCAGCGACAAAGGAATATCATCGGTATTGCTCAAGCTTGATGACGTGCAGGGCCGAGTAGGGACATCGATAGCATTGATCAGCAAAAACCAGCGCAATCAACAAACGCCAAAAGCGGCATTGCCAATTCCCACCATCAATAAAGCATTTGCGTATTCGGCAAAAGATAAAAAGACGCTCACCCCATCAAAACTTAAATACTTTCAGCAAAATATAAATAAATGGGTCGACATTGACTCCAAGCAGCTCATCGGATCTGGAAATACAATGGGCGACTGTGAGCTGGTCAATCCAAAAACGGAAACATACCAACGGATGTCAGAGTATGGTTCTACTATGCTTGGCTGGGACTTTATACCAGTAGACAAAGCGCATACGTTAGCCACGCATCTCTGCTGGTCAGGCCCTTACAACTCAAGCACGGGTTATTGGCTCATTAATAACGACAAGCCTAGCAATCCTATGCTCATCACGACAGCAGGTAATGAGTATGATGCAGGTGACATCCGCGCCGCTAACAAAGATCGCGGCATCGGTGATTGCTGGAATAGTGCGACATGGACGTGGAATGGTAAAACGTTCGTTAAGAGCGCAGAGGCGAGCACAGGTTTGTGTCGCGGTTTTGCTGGTGGGGCATGGGATCTACCCACCTATGTGAGTAAAGTCATAGACAGTAATGGTAAGGCTCAATAAGAAATATTTGGGATTTAATGACGAAAAATGACTGATTATATCAGCCATTTTTTGAAAGCGACTTCCATGACTATTTTAAGGATGAAGCCAACAGAGCCTGCGCCAAGGGCCAAAAAGATCCAAAAGGTACCCGCGCGTCCAGCATCAGACTTTTTAGAGATATCCCACATGATAAAGAATAAGAAAGCGATGAATATCGGCAGTAAAACGTACAAGCCCCAACTGGTGACCGTACTGGCAGCAATAGCAAACATAGCGTAATCCTATAGGGTAATAACGCGTCTTCTATGGCGTAGAAGCGTCATAGAAGCGAAATATAAACCACCATTATAACGTGTAAGCAGTTGCGTATAAACGACTGCTCAGTATCGGGCAACAGGAACGCTACAATTGACAAAGTCATTCGCTTATCAATGTTATATTATTTTTACCAGATTTATTTTACTAAGCATCAGCAAACGAGCGAACAAAATTTATATTAATCCCAATTATCAATCTTAGTTGTCATAACGGTAAGATTTTAGTGCTAATTTTGGCGCAAATGGTGCAATAAAGCGCAAAGATTGTTATATTTACAGATTACTTATCTTTTTGCATTATTTTATCCCTGCAATGTCGGTCGACATTATAATAAGCAGTTATCGACTGCTCGCATTCGCACCGTTTTGTTGTTTATTTAATTGAGTTCAAATCCCTATGTCACAAGCCCAAATTGATACGCTTGCATCCCTATTCAATGATGCGATTCAAACCCTACAAGCAGATGGTACGTTACCAAGCGACTGGCAGAATAACAGTCAAATCACGCGTACTAAAGACCTTAGCCACGGTGATTTTGCCAGCAATATCGCACTGACGGCGGCCAAAGCGGCAAAGGCCAATCCGCGTCAACTCGCTGAAAAAATCGTCAGCGCGCTGCCTGAGAACCAAGACATTCGCCAAGTAGAAATTGCCGGTCCTGGGTTTATTAACGTATTTTTAAACTCAGAGGCTAAGTTTTCGGTACTAGACGATATCTTTACCTTGCAAGATCGTTTTGGTCTGAGTAATCAGTTTGATGGGCAAAAGGTACAAGTCGAGTTTGTCTCTGCCAATCCGACCTCAAGTCTGCATGTCGGTCACGGACGTGGTGCGGCGTTTGGTATGAGCGTATCAAACTTGCTAGAAGCCATCGGTTACGACGTCACGCGCGAGTACTATGTCAATGACGCTGGTCGCCAAATGGACATCTTAGCGACCAGTACCTATTTGCGTTATTTGGAGCTAAATGGTGAGCAAATCACGTTCCCAGTCAACGGCTACCAAGGCGATTATGTCAGTGATATCGCGCAGACATTAAAAACGCAACATGGCGACAGTTATGTACACGAGTTTGCACAGGTTGCCAAGGATGCGCCAGTTGACGCGCAATTTGAGATCAATGCTGACGGTGAAAAAACCTTAGTGTCTGGTGATAAAGAAGCGCACATTGATGGTTTGATTGCGAATAGCAAAGCCTTGCTTGGTGATAGCTATGCGCTATTTTTGAATGCGGCGTTAAGCAGTATTTTGGCAGATATCAAAGACGATTTGAATGACTTTGGTGTGAGCTACGAGTGCTGGTTCAGTGAAAGATCGATTGATAGCGAGATTGAGCCTGTCCTACAAATACTCGATGACAAAGGTTATTTGTACGAAAAAGACGGTAATATCTGGTTCAAATCGACCGATTTTGGTGATGAAAAAGACCGCGTGGTTCGCCGTGCTAATGGTCAGTCGACGTATTTTGCCTCGGACATTGCCTATCACAAAAACAAGTTCGATCGCGGTTTTGATAAAGTGATTAACGTTTGGGGCGCAGACCACCACGGTTATGTCCCACGCGTAAAAGCGGCGCTGCTCGCGTTGGGTATTGATGCTGAACGTCTTGATGTCGTACTGGTACAGTTTGTGGCGTTATGGCGCGGCAGTGAAAAAGTACAAATGTCTTCACGCTCAGGTCAGTTCGTTACTTTGCGTGATTTGCGTGCAGAAGTCGGCAATGATGCGGCGCGTTTTTACTATGTCGCGCGCAAGCCTGAAGTGCACATTGACTTTGATTTAGAGCTTGCCAAATCACAAAGCAAAGACAATCAAGTATATTATATTCAGTATGCTCATGCGCGCGTTTGCCGTGTATTAGAAAAACTGGCAACCTACGATTTGGCAGCAGATGATGCTGTTGGTTTGGCACATCAAGACCTGCTTAGCGCGCCAAATGAAGACGAGTTGATTAAACTATTAGCAGGTTATCCAGCGACACTATTACGTGCAGCGACTGGCTACGAGCCACATGTCTTGACTAACTACCTAAAAGAGCTTGCTGCATTGTTCCACGGTTGGTATGACACCAATCGTATCTTGCCTGTGAGTCTCACGTCAGGTGAAACACCAAGCTCAGATGAGATGGCATTGATGCAAGCACGTTTGCGTTTGTCTAAAGCAGTTAGACAGGTATTGGCGAACGGCCTGGGTTTGCTTGGCTTGTCTGCACCTTCTGCTATGTAGTAATGTTCTAACATGTGACATGAGTATAGACAGCCAATAGCATTAATTCGATGATGACCGTTAAATTCAGTAGGGAGAACGAGATCCATGCTAGCCAAAAAACCGAAAGGCGCAACAGAAAAGCGCAAATCAAGTAGCGTATCGGGCTTATTGTGGATGTTTGTTGGGGCCGTATTGACCCTTATGATCGGGGTGTTTATCTACCTTTCACCATTATTTAACTTTAGTCCCGCTGATGGTAGCGCCGAGAATGATCCTGATCGGCAGGTGCAGCCGCGCGTAGATACTGATACCGATAATGGCGATTATGAGTTCTACGATATTTTGCCCAATCAAGAGATGGCAACCATTCCTGATGAAGATATCGCTGAGATTGATAACGATCAGATAGGAGATATTGGCGCGTTTGAGCCGGATGTCGTCGTGACCCAGCCGGATGGTACGGCAGCTAATGGTATAGAGAATGTTGGTAGCTTTGGTGATGCGGAAAATCCTGCAGGCGAGACCAGTAGCGGTAGTAATACTGCTGCGGGCGACGATATCGTTGTTGTTGAAGAGGACGCAACCTATGATGGTACGCCACCTGCTAATACCAGCAATTCTACGACCCGTAGCAACAATGCGGGAGCAGGTACGGCAAGTATTCAAGCTGCCAAACCTGCTGCGACCTATATTTTGCAGATCAATAGCTTTAGTGATGCAGATGAAGCAGATCGTCGCCGAGCCCAAGTATTGATGGCGGGTGTTGATGCCAGAGTAGTCAAAAACACGACAGGCAATGGCCTACCTATCTATCAGGTAATCTCGCGTCCGTTAAATAACCGTCAGGCAGTGACAACAGCACAGCAGCGCCTACAGAACAATGGTATAGACTCTATTATCGTTGAACAGCGTCGCTAGATTTAGATTCAATCGTCTTGAATAGCTGTATTTATAAATAAGAAAGAAAGCGTCGTCATGACGCTTTTTTTATCTCTTGATTTTATCAAATGCTTTCTAATTGTTTTATCCTATCAAAACATCCATTAAGAGTATGGCTATGACCGTATCTAACTCAGTAACACCGCAAGCAGGCGTTATCAAAGCATTTTTTCAAAAATACTTTATCGATGCCTTTACGGGCATGGCTTTAGGGCTATTTGTCACACTAATTGCTGGCTTGATTATCTCGCAAATCGGTGGCTGGTTAGATTTGCCAGCATTGGTCGCGGTCGGTAAGCTTGCTTCAATATTAATGGGAGCGGGCATCGGGGTGGGTATCGCTTATTATTTAAAAGCGCCAACACTCGTGATGCTTAGCTGCCTTGTAGCAGGTATGCTTGGTGCCCATTCCGAAGCATTAATGGCAGGCACGCTTTTTACGCCGCAAGTGGGTGGGCCTGCAACTTTTGTGGCATTACCTGGCAATCCAATTGG
Source organism: Psychrobacter sp. T6-5 (assembly GCF_052258485.2). Taxonomy (NCBI): domain Bacteria; kingdom Pseudomonadati; phylum Pseudomonadota; class Gammaproteobacteria; order Moraxellales; family Moraxellaceae; genus Psychrobacter; species Psychrobacter sp. T6-5. The sequence goes on from NZ_JBQQEY020000001.1 coordinate 536,006, forward strand.
CGCTTATCTGACGTCTGTATTCGCTTATCGTGCTGGTACGTGGATCGCAGGCAAGACCAAGCTCGATATTTTATTAGTACCCTTAGCAGTGTGTGGTATCGCGCTATTGGTCTGTGCGCTACTCAATCCGCCTGTCGTTGCGGCAGTTAATGCGATTGGGCAAGGGATTCACGCGGCAACTGAGCTACAGCCATTGCTGATGGGTATCGTGATTGCAGTCGTCGTTGGTATCTTATTGACGCTACCAACATCGAGCGCTGCTATTTGTATTGCGATTGGCCTTGGTGGTTTGGCGGGCGGTGCCGCAGTTGTTGGCTGTGCGGCGCATATGATTGGTTTTGCCGTGGCCAGTTTTAAGGATAATGGATTCAGTGGCGTCATCTCTCAAGGATTGGGAACCAGCATGCTGCAAATCCCTAATGTGCTAAAAAAGCCATTAGTTCTACTACCTGCCGTTATTGCGAGCGCGATCGTTGGCCCTATCGCGACTGTCGGATTTGGTTTGGCTTGTACAGCGACAGGGGCTGGTATGGGTACCGCTGGTTTGGTCGGTGTGTTTGGAGTTATTGAAGCATCACAAGAAATCATGAGTACGACTCAATTATGGACAGCGATTATTCTATTGATGTTTTTATTGCCTGCAGTGATTGCCGGTATAGTCGCTTACATCATGCGCCGTATGGGTTGGTTAGTTGCTGGTGATATGAAGTTGCCTTAATGCTTTAATATTAGTTTTAAAAGCACTATCAACGGCCTTATTAATACTATTTGTTAAAAAAGCCCAGCTACGCTCATAGCTGGGCTTTTTTATATGAATTATCTGTTCTGGCTGATACTACAAAATATTTATGACAGTGATCAGTTATGTAGCTGACTTTGATTTTTTATGACGACGCGGCTTTAGTTTGCGCGATAACTGAGTGATGTCGTTTATCACCTCACTATAATGTGATGGGAATACCCGCTGAATGGCATCAACCATTTTGGCATCATTCCCAATTAAGCAACGCTGCTGATTGGTCGCAGCGGCATGTAAAATAATCCAAGCCGCTTCGCTGGCATCGAATTTCAACAGTTTATTGAAGCTTCTAATGGCTTTATCACCAGTAGGCATACCGACTGTACTGGTACTATCATTGCCACGTGCGCTATTGGCAATATTGGTTTTGATGCCGCCTGGATGGATACAGGTCGCTGATACACCGCATTTCTGAATGTTAAGCTCTTGACGCAAGCTCTCTGTGAAGCCGCGTACCGCAAACTTACTGGCATTATAAGCAGAGTAAGAAGGCTGAGCGGTCAAACCAAACAGGCTGGATATATTGATAACATGACCGTGTTCTTTAAACTGGCGGAGTTGATCGTCTTGACTATCACTCGTCACTTCGCTTTGTTTGACGCTATTTTTGATCAATGGCAAAAAAGCTTTGGTGCCATAAACCACGCCCCAGAAATTGATATCCATCACCCATTCAAGCTCTTCAATACTGGCGCCTTCTATCGTCGAAGAGAACGCCACGCCTGCATTGTTAAAGATGAAATTGACTTTACCATGATCGCTCATCACGCTATCCGCCCACGCTTGCATAGCGTCATTGTCTGACACATCGAGCACGGTTGTTGTTGCTTGAATGTCATAACCAACCAGCATCTCTTTGGTTCGTGCCAGTTGCTCTGCATTGATGTCAGAGAGTGCAACATGACAGCCCATTTGTGCTAAGTGAAGCGCAAGCTCGCGTCCCATACCAGAACCTGCACCAGTGATAGCGGCGACATGGTTCTGATAATAAGGCGCAATATCATTATCTTGATCGCTGGGTGTATAAAAGGGCAGGTGCTGACGTAATGAGGACGCCATCGTGGTTATATTGTTAAGCATAATAAACAATCCTTTGTATTATTAAGAGTGGGTATTCATAGGTGCCATAGACGGTGGCATACAGCAGTAAAATAAAGGTCGCAATAGACTATCTACATTAGCATGATTTGCGATGAGGTCTACTTGTGATTGATAAACGCGGCTGTCATTTTGTGATAAGGAGCGTCAATTATCTCTAAAGCGCTATGCCGCTGATTGTTATTAGAATATAAAAATTAATCGAATTTTTGATAAATAATTTAGGCAATCGATAGACATAAAAAAAGCGCCATGGCGTATAAGGCCAGACGCTTTTTTGAATAACTCATTACTAATAACGAGTCATCTAAGTCTCACTATGCATTAAGCAATTTTAGGAATTTTACCTTCATTGATGACTTCTGCATCAACCATCACGGTCTTGGCATTTTCCATAGAAGGCAGCTCGTACATGGTCTCAAGCAGGGCGTTTTCTACGATAGAACGTAGACCGCGCGCGCCAGTTTTACGCTCCATGGCTTTTTTGGCAATGGCATCAAGTGCTTCTTGCGTGAAGCTAATCTTAGCACCTTCCATATCGAACAAATACTTGTACTGTTTGACCAGTGCGTTCTTCGGTTCGGTGAGGATTTGCACCAATGCTTCTTCATCAAGCTCTTTTAGCGCAGCAAGCACAGGTAGACGACCGATTAGCTCAGGAATCAAACCAAACTTAATCAAATCTTCTGGCTCAACTTCTTGTAGCAAGTCTGAGCTACGACGGCTGTCGTCTTTTGAGCTAACATCAGCGTTAAAGCCGATACCGCCTTTTTCGGTACGCTGCTGAATGACTTTATCCAGTCCAGCAAACGCGCCGCCGACGATAATTAGGATGTTGCTGGTATCAACTTGGATCAGCTCTTGCTGTGGATGCTTACGACCACCGTGCGGCGGAATCGCAGCAACCGTACCTTCGATCAGCTTTAGCAACGCTTGCTGCACGCCTTCGCCCGATACATCACGGGTAATCGATGGGTTATCGCCTTTTTTACTGATTTTGTCGATCTCATCAATATAGATGATACCTTGCTCAGCTTTTGCTACATCATAGTCAGACGCTTGTAATAGCTTTTGCACGATGTTCTCGACGTCTTCACCCACATAACCTGCTTCGGTTAAGGTGGTAGCATCGGCCATTGCAAAAGGTACATCTAGCAGACGGGCCAAGGTTTGCGCTAGCAATGTCTTACCAGAACCAGTCGGACCGATTAGCAAGATATTACTCTTAGCCAATTCTACCATGGCATCATCAGCGCCGATTTTGGCTTTTTTGCTGTCATTGGCGAGTGTTTGGCTAACTTTTAGACGTTTGTAATGGTTGTAGACAGCGACAGACAAGGCTTTCTTGGCAGCGTCCTGACCGATAACGTACTCATCAAGCTTGGCACGTAACTCTTTTGGCGTTGGTAGCTTTTTATTGACCCAAGAAGTATCTATTTCGCTGTCATCATCGCTGTATTCTGCGCTATCTGCGATTAGATCAGTACATAGCTCGATACATTCATTACAGATGTTGGCATCGTCAGCGGCGATCAGCTGCTGGACATCGCTTTTGGCTTTACCGCAAAACGAGCAATGCGGGGTATTATCTTCTGCCATAAAAGGCGCTCCTAAAGTTTAAAACTGGTTAGTCTATTTGTGGCATATCAATCACTTTATCGGTTAAATGCTTATCTCTTTTATTATTCGATAAGTCAGCCATGACAAATAGATTGCTTTTCTGTACTGCAAATAGACTATAACTATTCTTATGATGACACTCTCAGTTGAGAGGCATAGCGCTTATGCTTTGATTATAAAGAATCAGGGCGGCGCTCTAATACTTCGTCAACCAAACCGTATTCTTTGGCTTCTTGTGCATCTAACCAAAAATCGCGCTCGACGTCTTTTTCAATTTTTTCGAGTGGCTGACCAGTACGCTCAGACAGGATCTGGTTCAAGCGTGCACGAGTTTTTAGAATCTCACGAGCATTGATCTCGATATCTGTTGCTTGACCTTGCGCCCCGCCTGATGGCTGGTGAATCATCACGCGAGCATTGGCGAGTGAGTAGCGCTTACCTTTTTGACCAGCGGCCAACAAGAATGAGCCCATGCTATAAGCACCGCCCATACAGATGGTTGATACTTCTGGCTTGATGAAATTCATGGTATCAAAGATCGCCAAACCTGCGCTTACTGAGCCGCCTGGTGAATTGATATACAAATGGATGTCTTTGTCTGGGTTTTCAGCTTCTAAGAATAGTAACTGGGCAACGATAAGATTGGCCATATGGTCTTCGACTTGACCTGTCAAAAAGATAACGCGCTCACGCAATAGGCGTGAAAAAATATCAAATGAGCGTTCACCGCGTGAAGACTGCTCGACAACCATTGGTACTAATGCCGCTTGTGTGGTTTGTACTTCTTTGTGCGCACTCATCAGCATATCAAAATGTGGGTTAGCAGTGATGCGTTCATAATCTGTCATAGAAGAGTCCTATCGATAAAGGTATAAAGTAAAAATAGCTTGAGTAATTTTATTGTCTAGTAGGTTTTGAGCTAATGGGTAGTTTATAGGGGGGCCATGCTCACTATTCAAGCCTATAAAACCCGTTTGTGCATAAAATAGGTGAAAAAGTGAGCATCCTATCTGTTTGGGCTTTTTAAAAATCTAAAAGCAATATAAAAGATAGATACTGACCCAAATATCCGCAAATTAGGTGCATTCTATAGAAGCTTATCCTGTTATAGATATCATAGAGCAGTGTCTCACCATGCTTTTTAACATAGAATACCTGATTAACCGCCTTGCAATCTACCTATCTTACTACTCAATTGTGCAAATGGTTTATTATCAAATCGATCATTGAGCGCACTTTATTCATAATCATTCTTATAAGTAGAAAGGGCAGCGTAAACTAGTGTGTTGACTGTCCAAGTTTAAATGCTAAAAAATGGTGCATATTATTAAAAAATGCCACAATTTGGTGCAAATAACTACTTATTTATGAATTATCAGTGGTAAAAAGCTGATTAAAAAATAGCTAAACCAGCTTTGTCGTGTTAGTAAGAAAAAATATACAGTCAAAACCAAAGTAAAATCATTATGTTGGATGTATAAGCTTACTTTATGCAATATCGTGAGCATATGAGTTGGCATAATGATTGTATAGACAGTGAGATTAGCTGACTTTTTGGTCAGGAATCAGATTACTAGATTGTGTTTAATGAGAAAAATGAGCAAATGAGTATATAAAATGAGTTGGGCTTCTTCTTTAACATTGAGTTTTGACACTGTTAAGCGCACAGATACTGCCAAAATTGCGGCTGCTACCGCTAAAACACGGCTATCTCATCGTAAGCACACGGGCGCGCTTATGGTACAGCGTGCCCTATATCCTGAGCCACGTGTACAGCAAGCCATTTGTCATATATTGATGTTATATCCGCCAGCAGGTATCGCAGGCGGTGATACGCTGACGATAGAGTTGCATTTAGACAGTGGCAGCCATGCTGTTATCACCACACCAGGGGCTGGCAAGTGGTATGGTAAAGACAGTGTTAGCCAAAAACATAAAGCTCGGTTGGACGATAACGACACGCACCAAAGTATGAGCCAAGACGAGATAGCTGCCTATGCAAGCCAACATCTGCAAGCCAAACTCGGGGCACATACCCGTTTAGAATGGCTGCCACAAGAGAGTATTATCTATAACGAAGCCAATATGCATGCAGTGAGTCGCTTTGATTTAGCTGATTCCTCTAGCTTGCTGACATGGGAGATTAGCGTATTTGGGCGGCAAGCATATGATGAGCAGTTTTTGCAAGGGCGTTATCATACTGGATTAAATATCTACCGAGAAGGTAAGGTCATCGTTGCTGAACGTGTAGATCAGGCTGCTGGTAGTCGCTGGTTCACCTCAAATTTGGGGCTGGCAGGTCAGCATATTTATGGGTCGTTTTGGGCCGTACCAAGTTTGAGCGACGTACATGACAACCGCGCATTGTCCGCATCTCAAACCACACAATCGACTGAGACGGCACTCGCCACGATCAAACAGGCTTTAACTCGTTATTTAGACAGTACTATCTTGGCCTTACGTCAAGCCATTGCTCAGGCAGAATTGCCTGTCTACTGCACTCATAACGGTCAGGCGGTCAATATTCGGTATATTGGCGCAGATGTGCGCGGCTGTTTTGAGGCGTTTTATCATCTAAGAGAAGTCTTGAGAGATCATTGGTGGCAACTTGAGCCCTGTCGTCCACGTATTTGGGACACCTAGGTTACGATTTTTAATAACTAAGCGATACAACCTGCTGGTCTGCTATCAGTTTCATAATAAAATAAGGATTTGCCATGCATCTGACCCCAACAGAAAAAGACAAGCTCATGCTATTTACCGCTGGCATGGTGGCTGAGCGCCGAAAAAATCGCGGCGTTAAGCTCAATTACCCCGAAGCCATCGCTTATATCAGTATGCTGCTGATGGAGGGGGCAAGAGATGGCAAAAGAGTGGCTGAATTAATGAGTGAAGGGGCTACTTACCTGTCTGCGGATGATGTCATGGAAGGGGTAGCTGAGATGGTGGATGAAGTGCAAATTGAGGCGACCTTCCCTGATGGTACCAAATTGGTCACGGTACACAATCCCATCGTATAGTTCTGTCTATCACTAAATGATCACTCCAAAATAAGGCGGCTCCCATGCAAGCAGGCGAATACCATATCCAAGATGGCGATATTATCTTAAACCAAGGACGGCAGGTACAAACCATCAGTGTCAGCAATACTGGGGATAGACCGATCCAAATTGGCTCGCATTATCACTTTTATGAAGTCAATGATGCCTTGAGTTTTGAGAGAGAGCAGACTCGGGGTTTTCGTCTCAACATTATCTCCGGAACCGCTGTACGTTTTGAGCCGGGACAGTCGCGAGAAGTAGAATTGGTGGCTTACGCGGGCAAGCAGGAAGTGTACGGCTTCGCGGGTCGAGCCATGGGCGCAGTTCATTCAGACAAAATATCAGAGCGCGCTACCGATAATAAGCTAACCGCTACTTCGCAGAAGCGAGTGAGTCGACGTATTTATGCTGAGCATTTTGGCCCGACTACCGGCGATAAAGTGCGTCTCGCTGATACTGAGCTTTGGCTACAAGTTGAAGCAGATTTAACCAGTCATAAAGATACTGCTGTTGATCAAGCGGATATGTCGCAAAGTGGTGAAAGTAGCAATAAACCTATTGAAATAAAAGGTGAAGAAGTCAAATTCGGCGGTGGTAAAGTTATCCGTGATGGTATGGGTCAAGGGCAACTGCTGGGTGCTGAGGTTGCTGATACGGTGATTACTAATGCATTGGTTGTTGATTATACGGGTATCTACAAAGCTGATATCGGTATTAAGGATGGTCGTATCAGTGCCATTGGCAAAGCGGGTAATCCTGATATTCAGCCAGCCATTAACATTCCTATTGGCGGTGCGACCGAAATAATCTCTGGCGAAGGCAAAATTCTTACCGCAGGCGGTGTTGATAGCCACATTCATTTTATCGCGCCTCAGCAGTGTGAGACCGCGCTGATGTCAGGAGTGACCACGATGCTGGGCGGAGGCACAGGGCCAGCTCAAGGAACGCTCGCCACCACCTGTACACCAGGGGCGTATCATATTGCCTCGATGCTAAAGTCTACTGATAGCATTCCTATGAATATTGGACTACTGGGTAAAGGTAACGTAAGTGTACCGGAACCCATTGCTGAACAAATCGAAGCAGGTGCCGTGGGACTCAAGCTACATGAAGATTGGGGTACAACGCCGCAAGCCATCGATAATTGTCTGAGCGTCGCTGACGATTATGATGTGCAGGTCGCGATTCATACTGACACGTTAAATGAAAGTGGCTATCTTGAGAGCACACTAGGCGCATTTAAAAACCGTTGTATTCATACCTTTCATACGGAAGGGGCCGGCGGTGGTCATGCGCCCGATATTCTAAAGGCCATTGGCGAGTCGCATGTGCTGCCATCTTCAACCAACCCAACGCGCCCATACACCGTCAATACCATTGATGAGCATCTCGATATGCTGATGGTCTGTCATCATTTAAGCCCTGCTATCGCAGAAGACGTAGCCTTTGCCGAAAGCCGTATTCGTCAAGAAACCATCGCCGCAGAAGATATATTGCATGATTTGGGTGCTATCTCGATGATGAGTAGTGACTCACAAGCGATGGGTCGAGTGGGTGAAGTGGTCATTCGTACATGGCAAACCGCGCACAAAATGAAAGTTCAACGTGGTCATTTAGCGCCAGATGCAACAGCGACCATTGAGGATGAGCAGCAGTACATCACTTTGACAGACTATGACCAAAGCGCGGACAACGATAACTTCCGTATCAAACGCTATATCGCAAAATACACAATAAATCCTGCGATTACTCATGGTATTAGCGATATGGTTGGATCTATCGAAGTGGGTAAATGGGCAGATATGGTACTGTGGTCGCCCAAATTTTTTGGGGTAAAGCCGGAGTGCATCATCAAAGGTGGACTCATCGCTGCGGTGCCGATGGGCGATATTAATGCCTCTATTCCTACCCCTCAGCCTGTACATTATCGTCCTATGTTTGCGTCTTATCCAAAGTCAGTCGCCCAAACCAGTATCACTTTTATGTCGCAAGCCGCCATCGATAAACAAGTGGATAAACAGCTTGGATTGACCAAAGTCATTCAGCCAGTACATGGCATCCGTAAGATTCGCAAAAGCGATATGCGCTTTAATAGCTACTGCCCAGATATGGATATCAATCCTGAGACCTACGAGGTGCGTGCTGATGGCAAGACGCTCACTTGTGAGCCTGCTGATGTACTGCCGATGGCACAGCGTTATTTTTTATTTTAGAGCTTATGATGCACGTTTATAGGATCTCTAAGACAGACAGTGAGGCATAAACCATGTATGCCAATGGTCAGTTGGTTTCTTGAGTGATATCTTATCTTTATTCCTAACATTTTTACCATCAATACTATTGACCAATAGTTTGAGCAACAACAGCCAGAGAATAATAATGAAAATATTTAATACCCGTTTAAGTACGATTAGCGATACCCAAAAAGCGCAATTGGCAGAACAGTATAAAGCCGACGATTACCTGCTATTGGATTTTGATACTCGTCAGCATTCCCGCTTTAGAGCCATTACTGTCTCAGGTGAGGCGGTCGGTGTTGACTTGCCTCGTACAGGCGTACTAAAAGGCGACGATGTCCTCATCAATGATTTAGGGGAGTTGATGCAAGTCATCGCCAAGCCACAAGCCGTGACTAAGGTAACGGCTGACGATGATTTTCTACTAATGAAAGGCGCTTATCATTTGGGCAACCGTCATGTGCCATTGATGTTTGACCACAGTTTTGATCAGGGTGATGCAGGCTATGCCTTGTATTTTGAAAATGATCATGTACTTGCACAGATGTTAGAAAACCTTGGTTTGCATATCGAGTCTACCTCAGTGCCATTTGAGCCTGAGACGGGCGCTTATCAAACGGGCCAAGGGCATGCGCATGGCCACTCTCACTCACATGCACATTCGCATAGTGACTCTCATAGTCATAAGGAAAGTCATGACCATAGCCATGATGAAAGCCACAGCCACGGACATAGCTATAGTCATCATGATGCGCATGTAGGTCATTCAAATGATGGTTAATACCAGTGCTCAGCCTACTCAGCCTACCCAACTTGGACAGCTGTTGATGCTGGCATCGAGCAATTTGCCGATTGGTAGTTATACCTATTCGCAAGGAGTAGAGTCAGCAATTGAGTCAGGCGTTATCTTTGACGAAGCCAGTACGCTTGCATTTATGCAGGATTACCTAGAGCTTGCGGTGATTGGCTACGAGTTACCTGTATTGGGATTAATCATGTGCGCACTTAGCCAAGGTCATGAGTCGCTGGCGAGCAACCTAGCACATGACTATCATGCCAGTCTAGAGAGTAAAGAGTTTGTACTCGAGTCGCAGCAATTGGCACAGGCGATGGTGTCTTGGCTTAATGAAGTACTTGCCCTTGGTATACCCGCTGAGATACCTGATGATGGTTATTTACCACTATTCGCTCACATTGCTCAGTATTGGCAAATACCACTAGTGCAAACGATGACGACCTATGGATTCGCGCAATTAGAGAATATGGTACTCGCTGCTGTCAAGACCGTACCGCTAGGGCAAATGGCGGGTCAGCGTATCTTATGGCAATTACAAAGCGATTTGGGCTCTCAAGTTGATGCATTGAGCGATGACGTACAGCAAGCCTTTGATGCCTTAGTCATGTCGACAAACACTACCAATACTGTAGATAAAAGTGAAGAACCAGACTGTCAGCAGCTATGCCAAGACCTTTATGAATCGCTTAATATCTCTAATAACTTGCCCAATTTGGCTATCCTCTCGAGTATGCATGAGGAGCAATACAGTCGGTTGTTCCGCTCATAGTTTTACCTTTATTTCTATTTATAATTATTTCTATATGAATCCTCTAAGGAGCTTACGATGTCTCTAACCCCAATAAAACCAAAAAATACTCAAGCCGTCCCTGACTCACATATCGATAGTGAAAACGCAAATCAGCCTGCCTTATCGTGCTTACGCCTTGGTATTGGCGGTCCAGTTGGTAGTGGTAAGACTGCTTTGACATTACGACTATGCCAAAACTTGCGTGATACGGTCAATATGGCAGTCGTGACCAATGACATCTATACCAAAGAAGATTCAGAGTTTTTGACTCGCAATGATGCCATGCCCGCTGAACGTATCCGCGGCGTGGAGACGGGCGGCTGTCCGCATACGGCTATCCGCGAAGATGCTTCTATTAATCTGACTGCGATTGCTGAGCTACAAGCAACTTTTGAAGGGTTGGAGTTGATTATCATTGAGTCAGGTGGCGACAATCTAGCCGCAACGTTTAGTCCAGAGCTGTCTGATTTGACCTTGTACGTCATTGATGTCTCTGCAGGCGATAAGATACCTCGTAAGGGCGGCCCGGGTATCACAAAGTCTGATTTATTAATTATCAATAAGACCGACCTTGCGCCAATGGTTGGTGCTTCACTGGAAGTGATGGAACGCGATGCTAAAAAAATGCGTGGCGTCAAGCCTTTTGTATTTAGCAACATGAAAACAGGTGATGGGCTAAATAAGATTATCGCCTTTATTAAAGAACATGGCATGCTGGCTTAGCTAGTCGCCCACATCGACAATTAGAATAGTAATAATAAGGAAAAATCGCATGATAAAGACTTTAAAAAACTCTCACTTTTCACCAGTGCTCTCAGCTCGTCATATCGTGTCTGGTTCGGCTGTGATGATGACATCGCTAATGCTACCATCATTGGCACAAGCACACTCAGGACATATTCACTCGGCTACTATGCAAGCGCCGTCATTTTTGGGCACATTGCAAGCAGGACTGATGCATCCAGTGACCGGCCTTGATCATTTGTTTTTGGCAGTCGGTATGGGCATGTTGTTTTATGGTCTACAGAAGCAGCGCTTAGGTATGATGTCATTGACGGCAGGGTTATCACTAGGGGCTGTTTTGGGCACTATTGGTGTGCTGATTGGCGGTGTTGGGTTTGCTGCATCATCTGGATCAATTGAAGTCGTTATATCATTATCGGTGGTCGTATTGGCACTGATTTTGATGAGTGATAAGAGTCGACAAGAAACATTTTCAGCGCGTACTCAACCAACGCACACGCCAAGTATTCAGCAGCTATCATTGTTTGGTTTTGGTGGTTTGGCCGTCTTTCATGGGTTGGCACATGCGCTGGAAGTACCAGCAAATGCTGGCGTGAGTGGTCAGCTAGGATTTTATGCAGGGATGCTAGTGACGATGTTGGCGCTATATGTAGTTGGTACATTGGTCAGCCAGCAGTTACAGCAACGCCTCGGTGATAATTTATGGTTACAGCGCGGGCTAGTCGTGCTTGGACTGGGTGCAGTGTTTGTTCCTGCTTTTGTATAAAGTAAACTCTATGATGATTTACTAAATAAAGCGGTTATCAAGCGTCCATAAAAAATACGGCCCCGATCGATGATCGGAGCCGTATTTTTTGACATGTGGAAAAAGAGCGCTATCTAAGTATTATAGTTTAACACTACACAGCGCTCAGTCTAAATTACATGCCTTGCTGCTGTTGTTGCTGAGCCGCTAGCAAGTCTTGGTAGCTGACTTCTTTGTCAGTCACTTTGCCTTGGCTGATCAAGTAATCTACTACTTGGTCTTCTAATACTACAGACTCAATGTTAGCGCGCTGCTGCTTGTCATTGGTGTAGTACTCGATGACCTCGCTTGGATCTTCGTAGTTTTCAGCGGCTTCTTTGATGAAGGTTTCAACACGCTCTTGATCTACTTCTAGACCTTTCGTGTCGATAACACGGGCAACGATGATGCCAAGACGAGCAGCACGTAGCGCTTGCTCTTCAAATAGCTCATTTGGCAGCATGTCTTTATCGAAGCTATCAGCATTCGCGCCGAACTGCTGAGAAAAACGTTGCATCATCATGTTGCGTTGACGCTCGATTTCTTGCTCTAGCATCGCGTTTGGTACGTCAAACTCGTTCTTTTCTAGCAACGCATCAAAAGTCGCTTGCTTAACTTGGCTACGTGCAGCGTTTTTGATTTCGCGTTCCATGTTTTTGCGTACGTCTTCTTTCAACTTCTCAACGCCGCCTTCTTTTACGCCGAATAGCTCTAGGAACTCTTCATTGATTTCAGGTAGCTTAGATTTTTCAACCAATTTTACGTTGATTTTGAACTGAGCTTCTTTACCAGCTAAGTTCTCAGCTTGATAATCTTCTGGGAACGTGACGTCGATGACTTTTTCTTCGCCAGCTTTCATGCCTTTGATACCAGCTTCAAAGCCAGGAATCATCTGGTTGCTACCGATAACTAGTTTAAAGTCTTCAGCAGAGCCGCCTTCAAATTTTTCGCCGTCGATAGAGCCTTCAAAATCAAAAGTCACTTGGTTGTCTTTCGCAGCCATGCCCTTTTTCTCAACGAATTCTTCACGTTGCTTTTGTAAGTTTTCGATCATGGTGTCAACGTCTTCTTCACTCACTTGTGCCGTGTGACGCTCAACTTCGATCTCATCGATACCTTGTACGTCTACTTCTGGGAAGATTTCAACAGTGGCTTGATATACCAAGAAATCGTCTTCAAGTTTTACGTCGTCGATGTTAGGCATGCCAACAGCGCGGATGTCTTCAGATTTGATCGCTTCAAAAACCGTATCACGGATCACATCGTTGATAACTTCTTGTTGAATGCCAGCGCCGTACTGAGAGCGGATGTGTGACATAGGGACGTTACCTTTACGGAAACCGTCAATCTTGGCAGTTTTCGCTACTTGACGAATACGGCCTTCAACTTTGTTTTGAATTTTTTCAACAGGAACTTTAACCGTTAGCTGAGTTTCTTTATTAGATAGCTTGTTGGTTGTGACTTGTAAATCTGTAGCCATGTTAATTACACCTTTAAGATTAAATAGTACGTTTGATTGAGTAGTACTTAGGGTTAAATGGTAATAGACAAACCGTGCCTCAAATTACGGGCATGTACGACGGCTGCCGTTGGAATAAATAGGGGATAGTGATAATGCTGCAACTTCAAAATCAGCACCAGTAGCAATCGCCGCTGATACCAAAAGGCAAATTTGCCCAAGTTGTTAGTGCTATCAAATATCAATCATAAACCGTTAATGCACCGCATAATAACGCTTTTTGGTGAATTATACAGCCAAATAACGGATTTCAACAAAATTTTAAAAGTAGAACAGTATAATCTATCTGCTTATTAAAGTAAAAATTATCTCTTTGACGGCAGGGTTTCTGAGGTTTTTTGCTATTACAAGCGCACTTATTTTTCAAGAGAGCCTATAAAGGCAACTGTGCCAATAACTGCTGAATCGCTTGACCACGATGACTGATGCTGTTTTTATCAGCAGCGCTTAGGCTTGCCGCACTGGCTTGCAAATCAGGTAACCAAAATAATGGATCATAGCCAAAACCGCCGTCACCATGCAGCGTATCCAAGATTTCGCCATGCCATAATCCTTGAGCGATAATCGGTAATGGATCATCGGCATGACGCACCATCGCCAATACGCAAACGAACATACCTTTAATAGGAGTCTCAGGCTCTGCTGCGCGAATAGGCTGTAAGTCAGCAATGAGTTTGGCGTTGTTTTTACTATCGTTACCGTGCTCGCCAGCATAGCGCGCCGAGTAGATGCCGGGGGCATTACCGAGTGCAGGCACGCACAGCCCCGAGTCATCAGCAATCGCAGGAAGTCCGCTGATACGGCTGGCATGGCGTGCTTTGATAATGGCATTTTCGACAAAGCTCAACCCGTCCTCAATCGCATCGTCGATATCAAGCTGACCTTGCGGGATGATCGTCACGTCCAAGTTCGCTTCGGCAAACAATCTTTTGAACTCAGCCAATTTGCCTTTATTATTACTGGCGAGCACCCACTGGTTATCAGAGGTCGATTGGGTAGCATTTAACGAGGTATCAGTAGTACTCATAGGGTCGTTCCGTTATATAAAAAAAATGAATGAATTAGCCGAGCTTTAACTTTTGGTATTTTTATAAGTGCTATATAGATCGATCTCGATAACGATGTTAGTACTAATGGCATAGGGTTTGACGAGGTAAAAGGTCATCGTTGAATAAATAACCAGTGACGATGCAGAATATACGAGCTATAACATTTGGTAACTGATATTATTGGTTGCTGTTGCTATAATAGATACCAAGCTACAGTGAAATATATCTTATAGCTTGTGAATATTAAGTTAATAAAGGTCTATGCAGTCAAAGACTTGACTCGTGGACTAAGAATAACAGCTAGGTTAATTTTGGATTCATAATAATACGTGATACTGTGTTACGCAATAACGTGTATTAAGCGATAACATTCACTTCAAACAATAAACTCAGTCAATTTAGCTCGATACTAAGTGTTTCTGTTCATAAGGCGTATCTACTTTTAGGTTTGCCTAAGTTTAGAGAGACAATAGTATGAGTGGCTAAATAAGCAAGGATAAAATAATTATGTCAAACATTACACTGCCAGACCTACCATATGCAAAAGACGCGCTAGAGCCGCATATCAGCGCCGAGACGCTAGAGTACCATCATGACAAGCATCATGCCGCTTATGTAAACAAGCTAAAAGACATGCTGCCAGGTTCTGGTCTAGAAGACAAAACATTGCCAGAAATCATCACAGCCACTGCTAAAGATGAAAGCAAGCAAGGTATGTTCAACCAAGCAGCCCAAGTATGGAACCACACGTTCTATTGGAACTGCATGACGCCAACCAACGGCGGCGGCGAACCTACTGGCGACTTAAAAGCAAAAATCGAAGAAGATTTCGGTAGCTATGATAAGTTCCGTGAAGAGTTCAAAAACGCAGCATTGACTCAGTTTGGTTCAGGTTGGGCATGGCTAGTCGCTGATAAAGTCGGTGGCAAGCTATCAATCGCCAAAACTACTAACGCTGATACCCCATTGGCACACGACCAAGTCGCGGTATTGACTTGTGATGTATGGGAACACGCGTACTATGTAGATTACCGTAACCGTCGTCCTGACTATGTTGACACGTTCCTAGACAAGCTAGTGAATTGGGACTACGCAAACGCAAAATACAAAGGTCAAGATGCTGGCGTTGAAGCGTAATATTCAACCAAGTATTTGATTTGAAAAAAGGACGCCGCGAGGTGTCCTTTTTTTTGGTTTGTATTTTGATAAAAATTAATAGGACAATAAAAATACCACGGTAAGATAGCGATGCCTTATAGTTACTTTTCTGACTTTGATAAAGCATGACCTAGCCAGATAATAATAATGAGAAAATATAATGATAACCTTACAAACACCGCGCCTAAATCTGCGCCCCTTTACCGCTGACGATGCTGCTGACTTATTTGCCTATTTGTCCAATCCCATTCCCAGCTGTTTTGCAGGCGATAAAATCACCTCGATGGATGAGGCACTGGCAAAAATCGCCAAACGACAAAAAGACGAGGGTGACTATCTCGCCGTGTGTCTGAGTGAGACGGGCAAAGTGATTGGCGAGATATTCTATGTTAAAGAAGAGCCCGACACCTATTCTGTCGGTTGGAACTTTAATGAGCGATTTCACGGCAAAGGCTACGCCAGCGAGAGCGCGCAGGCATTTATTGATTATTTGTTTGACAAAGACGATGCCAGACGGGTCTATGCTTATGTCGAAGTAGACAATGTTGCCTCACAAAAACTGTGCGAGCGCTTGGGTATGCGTAAAGAAGGGCGCTTTGTGGAATTTATCTCATTTATCAAAAATGCAGACGGCACGCCAAAGTATGAAGACACTTTGCAATATGCCATCTTAAAAAAGGAATGGCAGGCAAAGCGTGACGTTGCAAGCTAACTGATATCGGCAAAAATGACCCCACCAGCGCTATAATACGCACTATCAACCATGAGAATAAAACGAGGGCACGGTGAATAAAGCGCGCATCACAGTACTTGCCATATTGACACTCTTGGTCATCAATTTGTGCTTTATGATATTTAGCAATTTGATCGGGATACGGGTGCTGCCTGACTACTCACCGATGGTGATGACGCTATTTAATGTGTTTTTGATCACACTTGGGCTGTTGAGCATTTGGCAGCTGTTCGCGGGTATTGACGGTCACGCGATGCGCGGCAAAATACTACTGCTGCTCGCGGTGGAGTACTTTGTGGTGTATGTACTAGGTATCACTAATATCTTCCCACGCTCGGCAGAACCGATGGGGCAAATGCTGTTTGCAGTAGAAGTATTTGGTGCGGTGCTGGCGGTACTGCTGTTTGCGAGTGTAGGTTGGTATATTAAGTCTGCGCCCATGTAATAAAATCCACAAACTGTCTCCGCAACTCATATAGATATGACAATGTTAATGGTGATCGCTATATTGGGGAGTTAAAAAAGGATACGATTAGGTATCCTTTTTTTATTGGGCTTAGTTAATTCTTTATATCGTTTTCTAAAGCTTTTTCATTTAGTTTTCTTAGTACAAATTTCCCTTGCTCTGCGACATTACTGGACTTATCAGCTGCAAATTTTTCTGCAAAAATTCTAGCTTGGATACCTAAGCTTTCAATATTTCTAATAAGAAATTCGGCAGAAACTTGTCTGACAATAGGAGAACGGTCAACAGCTGATTTATTTAATAATTCAAGAAAAGGTATTTGCACGTCAATTTTTCTTTCAGCAATAATTGGTATTAACTTTTTCTCGCCGTAGTATTTATCAATCCATTGCCATTTTCGACTCTCAACCCACGTTATACGACCTTCAAATAAGCTACGATACGCTTTGGCTCTCACGTAAGGTTGGACAGCAGCACTAGCAATTTCATTGAGATGATTATCGAGAATACCGGTACGACCAGTTTGTGAAAGCAGTAAAGGCATTGGTCCTGATGTAGAGGATATCAGACGAGATTTAAGTAATAAGGAAATTTCTTCAGAAATAACCATGTCCAAAAATATCTGCTTGTCTGTTTCTTCCATTTTCCCCCATGAATGCCAGCTTAAAAGAAGCATACAGAGTACTTCTGCAACATGCTCGGGTGCCGTGCTTTTGATTAATGAAGGAAGTGCTTCTCTTGCAGCTTTACGAACTTGTGGAACCCAATCATTCAATCTGCGAACGAATAAAGCAAGGAAAAATGCGTTAGGTGCACCTTCCGATAGCGCTCGTAAACTTTTTTCTCGTTTATAGCCATCTCCATGTACGATGCCCAACCAAGTCAATTTCACGCTTGGTTGAAACCAGATTTCCCATTTTGACCGAATAGCAGAGTGTAGGTTGTTATTAATTTCACTACGAATCAGACGCTCCCAATAGTCTAAATTTACCAATTCGAGATTTGAAGTGACTTGAATTAGTGAGGATATATCTCCTCTATAATCGTTGCTAGAGTCGATTGAGCGAGTGAACTCCTTGATAGCTATCACAATGTTGTTTGTTGTATTTTGAAGTTCTTGCATAATGACTTACCTTAATATTGCAAGTATGTATAGAAAATACCAATGTATTAGCACTTTCCTTTTTGGAGCACCATTCCTTATTCAACCACTTTCCAACCATCGCCACTTACAATCGACTCATCAAATACCCGTGCAAAGCCTTGCTGAATCAGCTCAAAACGTGACAGTGTAGGCTCGTTGTCTACTGCGATAACAGGTGCGTCTATTGGGGTGATGGCTTGCCATTGCGCATTTGTATTGGCTTTGTCTGCTAATACAAAACTAAAGAATGCAGTGTCACCTGCCATCATACGCAAATCATCGACGACCAGTTGTTCGGTTGCATCGCTAGTAGTAGAAGCGGCGGGTAACATTTGGACGCGATACCCTGTCCAGTTACCAGAGAACCAATCTAGCCGCTGGGCGTAGGGTTTGCTTTGCGCTGGTATGTTTGCCCGTAGCGTTTGCGCATTGTCGTACTGAGTTAGGTAGCGATATTCAGGTAAGCGGCTATCCAAAACGCTACCGCGCAACTCGATCAATCTATTTTGATCGTCTTCGGCAACGGTACGCCACATGAGTATCGTTGGCAACACGGGCATTGTTTTAAGGCGTGTGGTATTGACCTTAGCCGCTGCCAAAGTTTGCTTAGCTTGGGACTGTGCGTGGCATTTTAATCCTAAGCCGAGCAGTAAATAACTACTACTGAGTAGTAGCATCCAAACGGCAATGCGTTGACAGTTGACCAGCAGGCCTGCCTTGAATACCGCAAGTTTGCACCCTTTAATAATTCCCACGATTACCGCTATAAGTAACGGAAGGATATAGAGTGGATCAATAATAAAGACGGAGGCAATACTGATTGGGGTTATCTGCAAAGGATCTTGCAATGGCCAAAATAATTGTGTGCCGTAGACCGTAAAGCTGTCCAAGATAGGATGGGTAGTCAAAACTAACGTCATGGCGAGTGCTAAGCGCCGCGTTGAATAAGGTAGCGGCATATCGCGCCAGTGATGATAGCGGCTAATGAGCCAAGCGCCGACGATACCTAATGCGCTCAGGACAAATAAGGAGTGACTAAAGCTGCGATGGTAGGTCATGTCACTGATGGGATCGGGGTAGCTGATAAGCACATCCAAGTCAGGTAGCGTGCCCAGTATCGCCCCGTATAGGTAGGCTTTACGACCCTGATATTTACCAAGTATTGTCCCTTGGACGCTCGCACCTAAGACGATTTGACTGAGTGAATCCATAGCGCTCTTATTAATTTAAGGGTTGGGTTTAGATTAATTACAATACGTCAAAGTTGTGCGCCGTCAACGCTTCTCTAAGCATTGCAATATTATAATAAGCATGCGCATTGACCGTGTTTTGAAAGAAGATATAAAGCACATCAAAATGCTGGCGCTGATTGGCAATCGCCTGTGCCCAGCCCTGCATCTCTGCCTCACTATAGCGATAGTCATGACGATCGGCCGCGCTCATCGCATCCCACCAGTTTAGGTTATTACCATGCATACGCAGATATCCCGTACGTTCAGTAAATATCAGTCGTGATGGTGGTAGCCCGCCAACTTTAGGATAGTCGACGCTACACCAAATCAGTCCTTGCTGTACAAAGCTATCAATTACTTGCGGGGTGTGCCAGCCGTTATGACGAAACTCGATGGCGAGCGGATAGTCCTTAAACCAGCTTACAAGGTTGGCAAGATACAGACGATGCTCGCGAGTACGATCAAAACCATGTGGGAATTGTAGTAATAAAGGCGCTAACGCATCCGCTTCAATAAGTGGGGATAGGGCATTTAAAAATGCCTGTGCGTGCTCGGCAGTACCCTTGCGTGCATGGGTAAAGTCTTGATGCAGTTTAACGGCGAATTTGAGCTGACTGTCGGCTTGGGCATAGGCTTTATCAATCATGCCTGCAAAGGCTTTTTGCCCAATTGGCGCATAGAAGGTGCTATTGATTTCGACTGCACCGTATTGTTTGGCGTATTCACGTAGAAAGTCGGTCTTTTTGGTGCCAGTAGGATACAGCGTACCGAGCAAGTCGGTGTCGCTATAGCCACCAGTGCCAAGATAAATACGCGGGGTAGGGGAACTGTCCATGTTGACCACTCACTGCCGTTTGAGGTGATAAAACTTTCTGAGCTGTTTTTATTCAGCGGCTATTCACTAGCTATTTCTTACGTGACCACAGCCATTCAATCAACGCCAGTAGTGCGTCATTGTCTTGATTATCGCTGAGTTCGCGACTGATAGCCGCGCGTCCGTCATTGAAAAGCGATTGCGCATATTTGGTCGCATCATCGACACCCATCAGTTTTACATAGGTAGATTTATCTAATTTCTCATCACTACCCGCAGGTTTACCCAGCGTGTCAGTCGTCATCGTGACGTCCAATACATCGTCTTGAACTTGAAAGGCAAGACCGATATGTTGGGCGCATTCTTCCAACGCCATGCGCTGTGGCGCCGTTGCGCCCGCACAAACGCCGCCCATAAGCATCGCCGCTTCAATCAACGCCCCTGTTTTATCACGATGGATGGCTTCTAAATCATCCTGCGCGATACTGGCACTGGCTTCGGCATTAAGGTCTAGCATTTGACCTGACACCATGCGTCGTGCGCGCGGGGCAAATATGGCCAATAGCTGACTTGCGATATCCGCGTCGAATGGCGCAAAGGTTGGCATCTCTGCGGTCAATACTTCAAACGCGAGTGTCTGCAACACATCTCCTGCTAGCAGTGCCGTCGCTTCATCAAAGGCAATATGAGCAGTCGGTTGCCCACGGCGCAGCTCGTCATCATCCATACACGGCAGGTCATCATGCACCAACGAATAAGTGTGTAGTAGCTCTACGGCCAATGCAGCACGGCGCGACATATCATAGTCCGAGTCATTTTCTAGCAATGAGTCTAGTTCAGCATTGAGCATGTCGATGTCGTCATTGCGCTCGTCTGTACGTTCACTATTACCGCTATTAATACTGGCAAAAGCACTGGCAACCATCAATGGGCGCACCAATTTACCTTGTCCAGTCATCACATAACGACAGGCATCTACCAGTGGGCTAGGGAGCTTGGCATAAGCAAACAAGACCTCAATATCTTGCGCCAATTGCGCTCGCACAGCACCATGAAATTGCTTAGTGCTTTGAAAAGAGACAGCGTTAAAAGGGGTAAAGCCAGAAGAGGTAGCGCTAGAAATAAGGGAAACCGTCATAATCCAACCATTTATCAGGGATACAATGAAAACTTATTAAGGACAAGGTAAAAACGGTATTAGTGTAGCATGATAGGTCATATTGCTCGTGTGAGACACCGTATCAATCGTTTGTTTTTTGCATTTTATGGCTGTCATCTGTTCAAAAATGAAGCAGTACAATCGTAACCTTACAACAAGTCTTGGTTACGTATCGCTGATGTCACTTGCTGGTTGAATATGCTTTGATAAAAGCGCAAGCTAAGTAAGTCATATTAATTGGGCTACACCAACGGTTTATCACCCTTGAGGTGGTATACAGTAAAGAAGAGCAAGACGGAATATATTCAAAATAGCAACTCAGTATACAAGTATTCACTAAAACACTTTGCGCATAAGGTAAATGCCTACAGGTGATTTAAGAGTGACTTGCGAGTATGGCATTAGCTTGTGACAGTTAGGGGCATAATCCCCTACACTAATTGACGTGAAAATGGTCTGATGTTGACTGTAATGGGTTTTTACTCAGCGTATTCAGTAATCAATTGTCAGTGTTAGACCATGTCTCAGTCAGTATTTTAATAGCAGTATTTGCAACATATAAATAAAGCGCCGTGTGATGGGGTACAAGAGACGTCAAAATAGGTATCACATCATGAGCGTTGGATAATAAAGACATTTTCACTCGTGCGCCCTCTATGTGTTTGTCTTTACGACATCACAGGCGCACAGTGCTATTACCCATTTTACTAACAGTAACTGGCTATTTATTTTAATTCAAAACGTAGCTTTCGTTATATAGAAAGGAGTTTCAAATGGTATACCAAGGAAATCGCATCACGGTGACAATGCTAGAGGATGGCATCGCCAACATGCACTACAACGCCGAAAATGAGAGCGTGAACAAATTTGATGCCGAAACCAACAAGCAGTTTGGTGAAGCCGTTACCGCTTTAGAAAAAGCGGACGACGTCAAAGGTCTTATCGTCACTTC
Source organism: Psychrobacter sp. T6-5 (assembly GCF_052258485.2). Classification (NCBI taxonomy): domain Bacteria; kingdom Pseudomonadati; phylum Pseudomonadota; class Gammaproteobacteria; order Moraxellales; family Moraxellaceae; genus Psychrobacter; species Psychrobacter sp. T6-5. The sequence goes on from NZ_JBQQEY020000001.1 coordinate 558,141, forward strand.
AGGCAAAGGCGTGTTTATCGCTGGTGCTGATATCACAGAGTTTGTGGCTTCTTTCAAAAAGTCAGAAAGCGAGATCAAAGATTGGGTCGTTCATGTCAATGACGCGTTCAATCGTTTTGAAGATTTGCCATTCCCGAAAGTGGCTGCCATCAATGGCGCGGCAATGGGCGGCGGCTGTGAGATGACGTTAGTTTGTGAATACCGCGTCATGAGTGACAAAGCGATCATCGGTCTACCAGAAACCCAATTGGGTATCTTCCCTGGATTTGGTGGTACGGTTCGTAGTACGCGTATTATCGGTATCGATAATGCGCTTGAGCTTATCGCTACTGGTACACCAAAAAAACCACTTGATGCGCTAAAGTTAGGCTTGGTTGATGCAACCGTACCAGCTGATGACTTGCAAGATGCAGCCATTGATCTGGTCAAAAAATGTATCTCAGGTGAGCTTGATTGGCAAGCGAAGCGTGAAGAAAAACTGGCTCCTGTTAAGCTAAACCAGCTTGAGCAAGCCATGGCGTTTAACAGTGCCAAAGGTGCTATTTTCGCTAAAGCCAATCCTAGGCAGTACCCAGCACCAGCCCTCGCGATTGAAGCGATCGAAAAACACGTCAATCTATCGCGTGACGAAGCGATTGAAGTTGAAGCCGCCGGTTTTGCAAAAGCTGCTAAAACCCCACAAGCAGAGAGCTTGGTTGGTCTATTTTTAAACGATCAGCTGGTCAAAAAACTGGCCAAAAAACACAGTAAACTTGCACATGACATCAATGAAGCGGCTGTATTAGGCGCTGGTATCATGGGTGGCGGTATCGCGTATCAGGCAGCCAGCAAAGGCTTGCCAATCATCATGAAAGATATCAAATCTGAGCAATTAGACCTTGGTATGGGCGAAGCCAGCAAACTGCTTGGTAAAATGGTTGAACGTAAGAAGATGACCCCAGCGAAAATGGGTGAAACCTTAAGCCGTATCCGTCCTACTTTGAACTACGGTGACTTTAGCGAGACTGATATCGTTATCGAAGCGGTCGTAGAAAATCCAAACGTGAAGCGTGCGGTATTAAAAGAAGTAGAAGGCCTAGTAAAAGACGATTGTATCCTAGCGTCAAACACCTCGACTATCTCCATTACGTTCCTAGCAGAAGCGCTTGAGCGTCCAGAAAACTTCGTTGGTATGCATTTCTTCAACCCAGTACATCGCATGCCACTCGTTGAAGTTATCCGCGGTGAAAAATCTTCTGAAGAAGCCATCGCGACTACCGTAGCACTCGCCTCAAAAATGGGTAAAGTGCCAGTTGTGGTTAACGATTGCCCAGGTTTCTTGGTCAACCGCGTATTGTTCCCATACTTTGGCGCGTTTGATTTATTGCTCAAGCAAGGTGCTGACTTTGCTCATGTTGATAAAGTCATGGAAAAATTCGGCTGGCCAATGGGCCCTGCATACCTAATCGACGTGGTCGGTTTAGATACCGGTGTACATGGCGCAGAAGTCATGGCGGATGGTTTCCCAGATCGCATGAAACCAGACTATAAAGGCGCGATTCAGCATCTATATGAGAACGAGCGTCTCGGTCAGAAAAACGGCGTAGGTTTCTACAAGTATGAAACTGACAAGCGCGGCAAGCCAAAGAAAGTTGCTGACGAAGCCACTTATGAGTTGCTAAAAACCACGACTGACAGTGACAAGCAAGAGTTCGACGATCAAGCGATCATCGACCGCACTATGCTAGCGTTTTGCAACGAAACCGTTCGCTGCCTAGAAGACAACATCGTGAGCACTCCAAGCGAGGCCGACATGGCGATGATTATGGGCGTCGGTTTCCCGCCATTCCGCGGTGGCCCTTGCCGTTATGTCGACCAAATGGGTCTAGATAATTACTTGGCACTATGTGAAAAGTACGCTCATCTTGGCAAAGCATATGAAGCCCCGCAAAAGATTCGCGATATGGCAGCCGCAGGCGAGACTTTTTACTCAGTTGAGTAATGAACATACCGTATTAGGATAAGTGTGGTACGTCTGTCAAAACAAAGATAGCAATGGATTTATCACTATTTTTTCATGACAGACGTGCTGTTTTAGCTGATTCACGACAGCGTGCTAAATGATACTCAACGTCAACGCATATTGCACATGATGTATAGCGTAAGATAAATAAATCATAACACTGACGTGAACGCTCTACACTGACAATAAAAATTGAAAAGGAAGATAGTATGACAACTTTAAGTCCAAATGATGTGGTCATCGTAGATGGCGTACGCTCGGCAATGGGCAAAACCAAAAACGGTATGTTCCGCCATGTACGTGCTGATAACATCTCAGCTGAACTGGTACGTGCGCTGGTCGAACGTAACGACTTCGATACCAATGACATCGAAGATATTATCTGGGGCTGTGTCAACCAGACACTAGAGCAGGGCATGAACATCGGTCGTAACATTGGCCTCTTGGCGGGTATTCCAAAAACCGCTGGTGGACAAACGGTTAACCGTTTGTGCGGCTCATCTATGCAGGCACTACATACCGCAGCTGCACAAATCATGACCAACCAAGGTGATGTCTTTATCATTGGCGGTGTTGAGCACATGGGTCACGTTGGCATGATGCATGGTATTGATCTAAACCCTGCCGCCTCTAAGCACTATGCAAAAGCCTCAAACATGATGGGTTTGACTGCTGAGATGCTAGGTCGTATGAATGGCATTACGCGTGAAGAGCAAGATGCTTTTGGTCTTGAGTCGCATCGCCGTGCATGGGCAGCGACCACTGAGGGTCGTTTTGACAATGAAATCATCGGTATCGAAGGTCATGATGCTGATGGTCGCTTGCAACTATGTACCGTGGATGAAGTCATCCGTCCAGACGCGACCATGGAGCAAATGCAAAAACTACGTCCAGCGTTTGATCCAAAAGGCGGTACTGTCACAGCAGCAACGTCATCTGCACTATCTGACGGTGCATCAGCGATGCTAGTGATGAGTGCACAAAAAGCAAAAGATCTTGGTCTCAAACCGCGTGCCCGTATCCGTAGCATGGCCGTTGCTGGTTGTGATGCAGCCATCATGGGCTATGGTCCTGTCCCTGCCACACAAAAAGCACTGAAACGTGCTGGCATGAATATCGGTGACATGCAAACCATCGAGCTAAACGAAGCCTTTGCCGCGCAAGGATTATCAGTCCTAAAAGCACTGAACTTGACCGACAAGCAAGACATCGTCAACATCAACGGTGGCGCGATTGCTCTGGGTCATCCACTCGGATGTTCAGGTGCTCGTATTACAGTTACCTTGCTCAATGCAATGGAGCAGTCAGATACTGAAATCGGTCTAGCGACGATGTGTATCGGTCTGGGTCAAGGCATCGCGACTATTATCGAGCGTGTTTAATTTTAAAATCGGTAGCCAGTTTGTAACATTTGTTGATTAAGAACGCTCTAATAATGACCCCTAGCCGTGATAGCTGGGGGTTTTTTGTGAGTATAATGAGCGAGTCAATGCTTGGCGTAGTCAAGAGCACATAGGTACTGATGAAAATTATCTCCATTGACGCATTCAAGAAACTGTGACTAAATAAGGGTGAGCTGAGCTAAGACTATTATTGATGAAAATTCTAATGATGGTCATTTTAAAATAGCTTTTAATAATAAATATCAGCCGTACAAGGAGTGTATTATGTCTACGATGATTACTGATCGTACTTACCGAATTGCTCGTGAAAACACCCAAGCGATGATTATTGATGTACAAGAACGCCTCACGCCACATATCTATGATCACGAGAATATCATCAAAAAAACAGTGACCATAATCAAAGGACTGCAAGCGCTCGGTATCCCCATCATGCTCAACGAGCAGTACAAAAAAGGATTGGGTGATAGCTTGCCAGAGCTTCGTGATGTGCTAGAGGGCGACAATGCAAAGAGCTTTGAAAAAGTCACGTTTAGTGCCTGCGATAACAATGACACATGGCATCATTTAGCGCAGCAAAACCGTAGTACCGTATTGCTTATCGGAGTTGAGGCGCACGTCTGTGTGTTACAGACCGCGCTTGATTTGCTAGACAATGGCATGCAACCGGTCATTATTGGCGATGCTGTTGGCTCGCGTTTTCCATACGACAAAAAACAAGCCATTCGTCGCATTCGCCGTGCAGGTGGGATAATCTCGACAGTAGAAACCATTTTGTTTGAACTGTGCCGTAGCAGTGAAGATCCTGCCTTCAAAACCATTCTGAATTTGATTAAGTAGATGGTTATATAATAGGGTACTCAGTCATTTAACCCAATTACTTGTAAAAGATAGCGCTTGATAACATCAGCGCTATTTTGTTGTTAGCCACACCGTAATGTGTAAAATTATCAAAAAATCAGAGAGAAATATGTCCTCAAACACACTGACGTCATTGACCGATCAAAAATCTGCTGCAACTATCGACATAGAGGATGTCACTCATTTCTTACTAGAGCTAGATGCGCTCAAACGCGTAAATCGCCGTAGTTACGTGACCCATACCACACGCAGAGAAAACTCTGCCGAACATTCTTGGCACTTAGCCATGGCGTGCTGGTCAATTGCTGAGTTGTTTGAGCTAAATGTCAATCACGAGAAACTACTCAAAATGGCACTGGTACATGATTTGGGTGAGATTGACGCTGGTGATACATTCTTGTTTGCAAACAGTCGTAGCGACGCACATATTGAAGAACGCGTTGGCATCGCCCGATTGCAAGCAGAGCGTGGTAACGGCATCGCGGCTTTGAGTGAGGTTTGGGAGGAGCAAGAAACGGGCAGTAGTAAAGAGACTCAGTTGCTCAGAGTGGTTGATCGTTTATTACCGTTTTTACTTAATCTCAATACTGAGGGAAAAACGTGGATTGAGTCTCAGGTGACGCGCTCGCAAGTGGCGGCGGCGCTTGCTTTTATCAAAGACAGCTTTCCTCCCATTCATGATTGGCTATCACAGAATATCGAATATGCCACCGAGCAAGGATGGTTGATCGACGCGTAAATCTATAAAAACGCTAGGCATAAAAAAGCCCAGTTGAGCATTGTGATCTATGCTTCACTGGGCTGATATTCTTGGGCGCTTTTACACAGTCATGCTACTGAGCGTTTGCCATTCCCAATAGTTGGCCCATTTGTACCACGCTATTGGCATTCATACTATCTAGCCAGTCAGCTTTTGCTGCTTTTGGCAACACTACGATAGCCGTTGAGCCTAAATAAAAACGACCAAGCTCTTCGCCTGCCGCAAACTGCATATCGTGATCCGCTTCCTGTATATCATCCGTGCGAGCAATCTTACCTGTCGCGACAGTTTCGATACCAGCGACAATCATCGCGCCTACCATGACAACGGCTGCTTTGCCATACTTGGTATCAAACATGCAGACCAGACGCTCATTACGCGCAAACAAGTCCGGCACATTAGCTGCCGTGGTATTGTTGACCGAAAACAGTGTACCAGGGACGTAGCGAGTCTTGGTTAGCGTACCAGTAAATGGCATATGAACACGATGATAGTTGCTAGGTGCTAGATAGATTGTTGCAAAGCTACCATCGGCAAAATAACTGCCATCTTCGCTATCAGCAAGCAATTGGCCAACGTCATAATGACGACCTTTGGCTTGTAGCATTTTATGATCTTTAATTTGTCCAAGCTGAGAGATAATGCCGTCAGCAGGACTTACGATGCCGTTTGCAGTGGTATCGATGGTGCGAGCATCTTCTTTTAGCTCACGGGTAAAAAAGTCATTAAAACTCTCATAAGCGTTGAGGCTCTGGCGCTCATACTCATCTAAGCTGATGTTATAAGCTTTGGCAAAACCACGGATAAAGGTACGTTTGACATAAGGATGACGACTGGCGGCCAAACGTCCAGCGACTTTACTGAGTTGCTGCTGCGGTACCAGCTGTTGTAAGGTGGTAAATACATTCATAATAAGGCTACCAAAATAGGATGTGATGTCATTATTGCATAGGCAAGTTAATGGTCATATTTTATCATGGACAGCGTATTATTGTCTGACCATAAACTGTAAGCCATTTATAAATAAAGAAGGTCGTAAATGAAAGCACTGATACAACGAGTGAGCCGTGCGAGCGTCACTATCGATGAGCATTGTGTTGGCAAAATTGATCATGGGGTATTGGCCTATATTGGGTTGGGTCATGATGATGATTTCGCCGCCGCCCAGCGGATGATTGACAAAATCTTGACCTATCGTATTTTTGAAAATGATGACGACCCTGCTAAATTTGGTAAACTGGATAAAAACGTCCAGCAAGTTGATGGTGGATTGTTATTAGTGTCACAATTTACGCTGATGGCAAAAACGGATAAAGGTCGCCGCCCTGACTTTGGTGGCGCGATGGCACCTGATGCGGCACAAGCGCTGTTCGAGCAACTCATCGATTATGCCAAAACCCAGTATTCAAATGTAGCCACTGGTCAGTTTGGCGCTGATATGCAAGTTGAAAGCGTCAATGATGGACCACTTAATTTTCTATTGGAGATCTGACACCAGAGTGTCATCAGGCTGTCATAATTAATCCGTTTAATAGATAGAGACTGGTGAGTATTTATCGCCTTTTTATATGCCAGATTTTGTCCGCTAACACCGAGAATGTCCTATGTATAATGAGAAAATTTTGATTGTTGAAGATGAACCTGCGATTCGTGAAATGGTTGTGATGACGCTAGAAATGGCTGGGTTTGATAGCCTACAAGCGGCTGACGTATCAGAAGCGCATCAGCAAGTGGTCGATCATAGACCGTCATTAATATTATTAGATTGGATGTTGCCCGGAGACAAGAGCGGTGTTGATTTTTGTCGTATGCTCAAAAGCGATGAGATGCTCTCTGAGATCCCCGTCATTATGCTAACGGCCAAAAGCGAAGAAGACAGTAAGGTTCACGGCCTTGACGCAGGTGCAGATGACTATATGACCAAGCCTTTTTCGACGCGTGAGCTGATTTCCAGAATCAAAGCCGTCTTGCGCCGTAGTAGCGCGATGAGTAGCGACAAGCCTATCGAAATTGGTCAGCTGAGTCTCGATACCAAAAGCCAGCGCGTGACAGCCGCAGGAAAAGTCATCGAGGTCGGCCCGACAGAATATCGCTTGTTAGCATTTTTTATGAGTCACCCAGAGCGCGCCTACACAAGAACGCAGCTGCTCGATCAGGTTTGGGGCGGTAACGTTTATATCGAAGATCGAACCATTGATGTACATATCAAGCGTCTACGTAAACTATTGCGCCCTTATGATTGTGATACATTGATACAAACGGTGCGCGGTACAGGCTATCGGTTCTCTAGTCTCATTGAGCCAAGCTAATCTTTTATGAGTTGATTTTTTATAACTTGATCTTGTACGAACAATGCCACCATAACAATAAATAAAATAGCGGATAGTGGTAAGGATAAGAAATGAACAAGATAGCGCCAGCAAAAAAGAAAAAAGACCATAACTATAATAATGACCAGCAAGATGCGCCAGCACAAATCGCTAGCCAAAATGCGGCGGAGCAACTGGAGAAAATCAGAAGTGCGCTGCGAGCATTGCGAGATGCGGTCATCTTACTGAATGAAGAGGATGGGTTAGAGTGGTGGAATCAGGCAGCGCAGGATCTACTATCACTGCAGCCAGCTGACAAAGGACAAAGTATTTTTGACTTTATCACCGTGCCTGAGTTTCGCCAGTACTATCAAAATACCACCCTGCCGAACGATGGTGTCCATATAGAATCGTGGCGCGATCCTAGCCGTTATCTAAAGTGTGAGCTCACGCCTTTTGGTAATGAGAAGCTATTGTTTATTTATGACGTGACCCGCGTACAGCATTTAGAGCAAATGCGCCAAGACTTTGTGGCGAATGTCTCCCACGAGCTACGCACGCCACTGACAGTGATGATGGGCTATTTGGAGAACTTCTCTGACCAGCCAGATATGCCGCCACAGTGGCGTCGCGGTTTTGAGCTGATGACCCAGCAAACAGCCCGTATGAATCGAATCGTAAATGACTTACTACTGCTCTCCAAGATTGAAATCGAAGAGACGCATGAGTTTAATGATGTCGATATGACCAAACTTCTCACCAATATCTATGATGATGCGCAGGCATATAACCAAGCGTACAAGCACACCATTCATTTGCACATAGATACTTATGACGGGTTATATGGGTCGGAGGTGTACTTGATCAGCGCTTTGTCCAATCTGGTCATCAATGCGATTAAATATACGCCAAAAGGCGGTAATATTACCATCAGCTGGACACAGACATCGGATGGGTGCCGATTTGCGGTTGAGGACGATGGGCTTGGTATTGCACCAGAGCATATTGCGCGTTTGACAGAGCGCTTTTATCGTATTGATAAAGGGCGTAGTCGTGCCACAGGCGGTACGGGCTTAGGTTTGGCTATTGTGAAGCACGTTTTGCATCAGCATGAGGCACAGTTACAGATTGACTCAGTAGAGGGAGAGGGGTCGACATTTAGCGTGGTATTTCCAGCCGCGTATGTAAGGTCGGCTGCGACAAATTAGTACAGGCCTTGCCCCATATTGTTTAGACTCGTCATGCGCATTTATTTAGCATGACTAATTTAGTATACCTAGTCTTTTTGCAAAAGCGGGTAAGGATTTACGGCACTGCCATTAATATAAATACCGTAATGCACATGTGGCGGTGTCCCTTTTGCGTTACCGCTATCACCCACATAACCGATAATATCGCCTTGATTAACCCAATCATTGGGCGCAATATCGGCATATTCTTCTAGATGCGCGTAATAATGACCAGCACCGCCAGGCCCTACAACAACGACCACGCGCCCACCCAAGTTATTCTCACCAACCTTACTCACAATTCCCTGCGTGGTCGATTGTATCGGCGTGCCACGTTCTGCAAAGATATCGATGCCTTCATGTGAGCGTCCTTGACTGCGTGCCGCACCCCAAGTGTCTGTTAGGTTTTTCTCTGGCAGTGGACTGGGGAGACTGTTTTCTGTGGGCAGCTCTTGCTGTAATAGACTCAGCTGTTGCCACTTGGCGACCACAAATGATTGGGTCTGCTCGCTAATGCTGGGTAGCAGCTTATCAAAGACAAATAAGAATCCTATCAATACAACCGCTTTAATCAGTACGCCAAGTACACGACTGACAAAAGAAGGCTTCGGTGGTTGGCTTTTTCCATCTGCTAGCATTGATGTCTCTTATCTGTTTGATGTTATATGAGCTAATATTATAAAAGCCCTATCTGCTAAGGTATGTATAGCATTGTTATCTATGACTTTTATCCCCATAAATACAGATGTAGTTAAATACAAGCACAGCAAATATAATTTTGTCTACTTAACGCTTCGGTTGAGCGATGATGGTGCTACGAATGGTTAACTTTTTATGAATGATGCTTTGAACACGGCTGACATTACAGATACGGCTACTATGGCTGAAACGGCGCTTGTCATCGATACTGAAACCGATCAAGGCCGTGATCCGAGGCCGATTCAAGTGGCGACTATCAACGTGGCAACTGGATTTGAGTGGATGAAGTACTTCAATAGCGGCCGCTCTATATCGCCTGTCGTCATCAAGGTGCATGGCATTACTGATGCTGATGTGGCTGGTCTTGAGCGTTTTGAGTTGGATCAGTTTGAGCTGCCAGAGTATTTGATTGGCCATAATGTACGCTTTGATTGGCGAGTGATTGGCAGTCCTTCTGCTAAGCTCATTTGTACCGTGAGACTCGCGCGTGCTGCCTTTCCAGAGTGGCACGCTTATGGTCAATCCAAGTGTATCGAACAGTTATTGGGTAAGGGTGAGGCGAGTGCAATGACGATTGCCGCTCATGACGCGCTAGGGGATGCACGGATGTGTTATTTGCTTTATCAGGCCTGCTGTGAGCGTTTAGAGATTGCGCCGACGGACTTTGCCGCGGCACATGCTATCTCAAATAAAGCGACGCCTGTGAGCAAGATGCCATTTGGTAAGCATAAAGGGAAGCCAATCAAAGAAGTGCCTATCAACTATGTCAAATGGATGATAGGCAATATTCATAATATGCAGCCGTCACTGTATTCTGCCCTGAAGAAGCGGATAGAAGCAGAAAAAACAAACAATGCTGAGTAATAAAAGCGGATTCACCGATTTTGTGTATTGATGCAAATAAATGATATCAGTCGCTATGGCTTCTTATACTGATGGACGAACAACGCTATTCACCTTTACTAAACCAATCTACTGCCATTTGCCAAAGTTCTGGCGCTTTAGCATTGGTTTTACTACTAAAGTAGCGCATGTGGCCGATCTGATTTAATCCGAAATCTTCAGGATTTAAAAACCGCTTTTCGACGGGCATGTTCGTAAATACGCGTATCATGTCATCCATGTTTTCGCTATTGGCAATATCGTCATCACTAAAGCCAAGCCACAATGCTGGCATGTTGAGTGCATCGTAAAAATGGGTGTGTATACTTTTACCAAAAGCAGTTTTGATATAGCCTGCGCCATTACACCATTCACGCCATTGACGAGCCACGCCGCGCGGTAGTGGCTCGCCCATGCCAATCTTGTCTGAAGGCGTATAGCCTAGTGTTAAATTGGTGAATGGGATAAACGCATCCATAAATCCCATGGCTTTGAGCTTATAAGGCATACCCATGTTTTTGATACGGCCTGAAGAGCATGCGACATTGAATACGGAAGTAATCGCCTGATAGTTTGGCATCAAACCGATAAGCTGCCCGCCTGCGCTATGACCGACAAGGTGATAAGACGCCTCAGGAAATTCATCTTGCAGTGCATCAAGTACGGCAGGCATATCGTGGCGACCCCAACTTATCAGTGAAGCATCACACTTGGCCAGATGGGTCGAAAGCGACTCACCAATCCCTTCATTATCAAAAGTCAGTACGCCGAATCCGCTCTCTGCTAAATACAGGGCAAAACTATGGTAAAAATGGCGTTTGATACCGGTGGCGGGCGCGATCATGATCGCTGTTGTCGTTTCCTCTTTAGGGCGATAGACAGTGGCTGCCAATGCTTGATTGCGATCGGTCATGATACTCAACGAGTACGTGTTGATATTGGTTGCACCATCAGCAATATTAGGACTAATCAAAGGATTGTTAATAATACTTTCTGCATGCTCTGCGGCAGAAGCAGCGTTGTGATTATCCATCGTGATACCTTCATGTTTTTTATGAGTAGATAGTGATTATTAAACTGCGATGAGTCACCAATTCCCATCTTTAAAATGTAGTTGTTGCGTAGTGATAAATCGTTGTGACTATGTGGTAGCATTGCTTATGTTAAGATAAATACTAGCGAGACAGGTACTCAAATATGACTTTCAAGTTTTGTATAACTTGGTTGAACTCATTCTATAAATGATGTGCATAACACTATAAATGAAACGTGTGGTATTTGACCTTTACTAATAACAAACACTCAATAAAAAATGATCGATAAATTAAGGAAACTATATGCAAATGAAAATTAACGATGACACTTATGATGTAATCACGAGCAAAGACATCACCAATATAGAAAAAGCCGTGGATAAATCAACACTGACGATGCCGCTAGTGGCCGTATATTGCGGTTCACGCTTGGGCAACAATGATGTGTATGAGCAGGCAGCACGCGAGCTTGGTAGTGCGTTGGCAGATAATGGCATGGGGCTGGTATATGGCGGTGCTAGCATCGGTCTCATGGGCGCGGTCGCAGATGAGGTCATCAAAGGCGGCGCTGAAGCTGTGGGCGTCATCCCAACCTTTATGCTCAAACACGAAATCGCTCATGAGCAGCTGACTCGCTTGCATTTGACCGATACCATGCATACGCGTAAGACAGTCATGGCAGAGTACGCCGATGCTTTTATTACCTTGCCGGGCGGACTGGGCACACTAGAAGAAATCATGGAAATCGCCACATGGCGTCAGCTGTATCAGCACGAAAAGCCGATGATTATTCTCAATATCAATGGTTTTTATGACCGTATGATTGAGCATCTAAAATATACCACCGAGCAAGGGTTTATGAAGCAGCAAGATTTAGATCGTTTGGTGGTGTGCAATACCATCAACGAGGCAATCGAGATGCTACAGACCGTCGTGACCATCAATGATCATGTAAATACAGAAAAAATGGCTGGTAGCAACAGCTAAGCTTTGTAAAATCGAGCAATTAAAAGCAATCACGTAAAAAAGGAGCAGGTAACCAAATATCGGTTGTCTGCTCCTTTTTATATGGCTAGTGTGCTGGCTATCAAAATTTAGAAATAAACAATTTTACTATACACCAGCAGGTGAGAGATCATCCAGTGCTGCTTCACGAATACTATGATTGACATCTGCCATCGCTACTGGGAATCCACGCTGCTCAGCGAGCACACGTGCAACCTTATCAACAGCCAGACCGTCGTTATGTGTCAAGTACGACCATTCGTGTGCGTAGCGGCTACGATTCATTGGCGTATCGTTTTGTATCAATCCCAGCGTCGTCAGCTCAATCACTATCTGATCAGCGGCGATCAAGGTTGAAGATGCTTTGACGTTTTCTGCACGGGCGTAGCGTATATTAGAATACAAGCTTACGTCAGCTACTCGCAACGTATCGTCTTCTCCAGGAATTTGCTGCCCACCATATAACGCATTGCCAACAGTGCGTGCACTATTGAATGTCGGTACAAACTCAGCCACATATTCAATCGCTTGCTGGCTACGCGCTTGTAGCGGCGCTTTATCCCAGCCATCCTCGATATAGTGTACGTATTGCTGTGGTAGTTTGGGCTGAGCGCTGTCTGTGCTAGATGCGACCAGGCCATCATCAAATAAAGTAATGGCTTTACTCATGCCATGTATCTGAAAATACCCACCCGGATAGGGGGTTAACTGCGCCATGCCTTCGGGCGTACCTCGTTGACCGTAGACGATAATCTCAGGTATCTGCCCGCCTGCATCGCCCCAATGGGTGACATAAGAGGATTTAAACTCGACCATGCGTGTGACTTCAACACCAACCATGTCATCGATGACACCAGTGCGAAAACCGCAAGCATTAACCAAATAATCGACTTCGATAGATTCAGCTTGAGAGTCGTTTGCTTGCTGATAATCGATACGCCATTTGGTGACATGGTGATCGGCATTGGTACAGTTTTCACAATCCACAGGGACTACTTTTTGTACTGTGGTGTCAGTAAAGACATGGGCATGGTCATATTCTTCAAGCGCCAACTGCGCAGAAGCCGCCAAGCGAAAGATATTCCAGCCGTACTCTTGTACGACAATCAGTGGAAATTTAACTTTATTTAAGTCTAAGTATTTGGCCACTGGTATCACCCATTCATCGACCGTACTTGGCACCGCAACTTGCTCACGCTCAGACAGCTCAAGCAACTGATCATGGCTATAAAGCTGATAGTAATCTTCAGGTTCGCCAAGTACTTTATTGTTGGCATCCTGCTCGATGAGCTCTTGATAAGCTTCTGTCAAAATATCCAAACGCGGTAGCAAGTCTTCAGGCAGTCCTTCATCGCGTGTCGGCACCGCAAATACAGTAGGACGAACATCGATGGTATAAGGATAGAGACGTAATATATCAATGCATTGCTTGAGGAGCGCCACACAATCTTCATCAGGTATCTCGCGGTACAAGTTGCCGCCAGCATGCAAGTGACACATTGGTGGACCATCAATGAGTGATTTTTTCTTCTCAAACAAGTAAGTCTCAAGCCCTAATGCCGCAAGGCGAATAGCAATCGTTGACCCTGCAGTACCGCCGCCCAAAATACCGACGCGTTTAGTAGGACGTTTGATTGGCGAGTTTTGATAATCTCCATAAGACAGCACCTTAGAAGAATCATCTTGTTTGACAGAATGAGCGTGATTTTTATTAGAAGACTGAGTCATTGTCGTCATTATATCCTTAGTAGCATTTGCATCAGGCCATGCTCGGTGTAATCGTTAAATGTCTTGTAACTATTGATATGCGTGCGAAGGCCGCTAAGTTCAATATTTATTTATAAGCCACAATAGAGGGATTTTCCATTGTGTAGTAATACTTCATTTCTATAAGTTCATTTTACGAAGAACTACAGACAATATGATGGCAAATACGTAAGTAGATGCATGAGTTTTGTCAACGAGATGGTCTTAGGCAGTTTCTAATAGGCGAGGTCGAGTGCAACATCTGGAGAATGGGGATAAGGTCAGTTTTCTGTAGCCAAAAAGGCTTGTGTTTAAGCATTTTGTAAAATTCAGCCACTTTTGTAAGTTTGTATATTGATGGCCATCATCGCTAAAAACTGTGTGTTATATTTATTTCGCTCAAGTGAGGTTGAAGCTTTGTTTTTATCGCTTTCACATCAAAAAATAAAAACGGCTCATAAAATTTACTATTACAATTATCAAAATGACAAGGAAGTTGCTATGAAAAATATCATGATGTTATCTGCACTAACTGGCGTATTAGCATTAACGGGCTGTACAACGTTGAAAAGTGTCGTTGGAAATGACATGTCAGGCACGCACGAAGTCCAAGCGACCAATAAAAACACTGCCCCTGTCGCTAGCAAAAATGGCGTGTTGGTTGATGCAACCAATTACATGACGCTTTATACTTATGACAAAGATTCAATGAATAAGTCAGATTGCGGCGCAGCGTGTCAAGTTGTGTGGCCAATATTCCAAGCACCAAGCAATGCTAAAGCTTCTGGTCAGTTTGCTGCGTTCAAGCGTGAAGATGGTAAGTATCAATGGGCAATGAATGGTAAGCCATTATACTTCTATGCTAATGATACAAAAATGGGCGACAAAGATGGCGACGACAAATTTGACGTTTGGCATGTTATCCCAACCAAATAGTATCTTATAACGCTATTGTTAGACAAAAAAAGCAGCCCTTTTATGGAGGCTGCTTTTTTATTGTTATTAGTAAAAATGATTAATAGCGAATTACGTCTATTTTGACTTTTTCTCTACCAGTTCGCCGTCTATCTGAATAGGCACATTGGTGGTAACGCCTTGCGAGTACGCATCCATGCCATAAGCTGTACGATCGATATTACCTGTAGCGCGGAAACCAATCACAGGCTCTTTAGTAAGAGGGCTGTTATCGATTTTCTTTAGCGTTAGGTTAAGTGTTAATGGTTTGGTTTGACCAAGTAAAGTAAAGTCGCCAGTGACTTTTGCTTGTTGTGGATTGATAAAATTAACCTGAGTCGATTTAAAGCTCATGGTAGGGTACTTCTCAACATTGAAAAACTCGTCGGTTTTTAGATGCTTGTCACGGGCTGCCCAAGCAGTATCGATACTGTCTGTATCAATGACAAAGTTAAGCTGTGTTTGGTTTGGGTTTTTTAGGTCAAACTGAACCGTACCGTCGACATCACTAAAGTGACCCATAACCGTAGAAAATCCCATATGCTCAACAGAGAAACCGACACGAGTATGTGAATTATCTAGTTGCCACTGAGTTGGTAGAGCAGCGCTTGCCATGGTCGTAACAGCAAGTGCTGAGCTGATTAATAATGCCTTAGTAGTGGTTCTTATTGCAGTGTTTATCATTGAATAGTCCTTATTTAGTGTTAGGGAAGTTGTGCTTACCGATGAATAAATAGTGCGATCTTTTTTGTAGAAAACTGACTAGCCATATCGCCTAAAAGTACGATAGATAAATGACAGAGAAAAGCTAAATCTCGTTAGATTAACTACAGATATCTGTATAATTGATTAATTTAACTAACCAAAATATTGTACTGGGTTAACTCGTATATCTCAACACTATTTCCCTCTTAGTGACAACTTATCACATATATCTATCATAACTGTGGCTTGCGTTGGGTGACAAAAACCGTTAAAATCGCGGTTTAATTTTCCCGCTGGGGAAAGGCTAAGTGAGCAGAAGAGTGGTGCTTTGTGCTGGAATAAGCCAGTGACGCAGTTGCCATACTTATAATGTCCTTAGTGCCTCAGTTACGTATGTTTTCGTTTGTTTGAGACATCGCTCATGATGTTGATGCAAATTGCCATACATACATCGGACCTAGAGAGTTTATTATGCGTAAAGATATCCATCCTAATTACCAAGAAGTTTTATTCCATGACACTAACGCTGACGTGTTCTTTTTGACTCGTTCAACGGTTAAGACTAAAGCAACTCGCGAATACGAAGGTACAGAATACCCATACTACCCACTTGATATCTCAAGTGCGTCGCATCCATTCTATACTGGTGAGCAACGTAAAACCTCTACTGAAGGCCGTGTTGCAAGCTTCAACAAACGCTTTGGTGCATTTGGTGGCCGTAGCAAAAAAGCTGCTGACGCTGCTGAATAATTTACACTTATGGTGTAAATATATTTTGCTAAGCAATAAAAAACCGCTGATTATTCAGCGGTTTTTTTGTGTCGATAAATCAATGCTTGCGTGTTTTTAGCAATCTGTCTGAGTGGTGGGTGAGTCTAACAGTTGGGTCATGTTCTCTACGATCTGCTGTGCCCAATAACCGTACATGAGGCTGCTAGGATGAAAGCCATCACTAGCAAACATCACAGCAATATCAATAGGCTGACCATTACCATGCTCTGATATCATGCGCGCAAAGTCAGTCGCCATATAATTGACACCGTCATGAGCAGCACAGACTTGTTGCAATATCTCATCAAGTATTGAGGCTTTTGCCCCAACAAAATTATTGAGTGGGGAAGGAATTGCAGGCATCTGCGCCATCGGTGGTAAGCTCAAAAAAATCAACTCTCGTACGCCAAATTTACGCTGTGCAATATTAATGATATCTTCGATCTGCTGCTGCCATTGATGCACAGAGACGTTGGACGTCGTATCGTTGACCCCAACACTCAGCAACATCACATCGATAGGTTGATCAGGAGTAGGGAGGACATATAATCTGCGCAAAATATCAAAGCTAGTATGACCAGTTGTCGCTTGTAATGACCAATTGAGCTGTGCAAAGTTCGATCGAATAACGGCATTTTGTTCTAATATCGGAATCAGCTTACCAACTAGTGCCTCTTGCTGAGTTTGGCTACCGACACCTGCTGCTGCTGAGTCACCCACAACCATCAAATTGAGCGTCTCATGGCTTTTAGATGATAGTCCATCATCTGTTTTTGATAGCTCAACCATACCATGTCTTTCGCCGTTTGGTTCCGGCAAACGAACGGTTTCACGCTTGATTTTGCGTCCTTGATACAGATAAACAGGCGCAAATAATACATCTTTTGCGATAGATGTTAGTTTATTAGTGTCTACCATCCTGCACGTTCCCTAATAATCGTGAGACTGTCCTCAATTAATAATTGACCATCAACATAGACATCGCGTAATAGGTTGTCTGATGGTGCACCCAATGCCTGCTCTTTTATGGTTTTGATCTGACCGCTATCGTCTTGTACCAGTGCTAGTCGTCCTTTTTTCGAGCGTTTTGAGCGGCTGGTGATAGGGTCTTTATAAATATCTTTCCATGTGCCATCGATACAGATAGCGCTCGATTTCATCGCCCAGCTCATGGTGTCGCGGTTAACTTGTTGCAATAAACCACCGCCCATACCAAATGTCACGTTTTCTATGCTAAAGCCTGCTTTGATTATCACGTCAATAATTTTGCTTAAGCTTTGTGAGCTGATGCCATCGCCTTGGATGATTCGCACATAATCAGGTAGAACTTTATAGCCTTTGCTGTTTACCGTAGTGCCAAACTTCACAGCCAAGCGCTCTAGCGCTTCACGAACGACTTTAGTCGGCTCGCCGCTGTCTGGTCGAATGACCAAGGTACCACCCATGTTTTTGACGTCATCTTTTAAGGTGTCGCCCCAGATATTGTCGATCGCATTCCATAGGTCGTAACTGTCAGACACAACTGAAAAAGCTTTATCTTCGCCGCCAAACTGCTCAATCATATTGCGAAAAGCAGCGGTTTCGCCATCACGTCCCCATGCCGTCATCGTACTGTGTTCAGCCGCTGGAATGGAAAACGCAGGCATGTCATCACCCATTTGATACCAGCGACTGGCCGCAATGAGTGCTGTCATTGAATCAGTACCAGCAAAGTTCACCAAATGCGCTAAGCTGCCAAGGGCAACCGTTTCTTGGCTGGATGCGCCGCGCGCGCCAAAGTCATGTAAGCGAAAAGGCAGCGACTCTGTATTGTCTGCTGACTTTTCTAGCGCTTGACGGATAATTTCTTTGCAATAGCGAGAGACACTAGCGACCGTTGATGGATACCAAATCGCGCGTAATAGCGCTGTTTCGATATAACTTGGTAGCCAATAAAACTCTGGATCAGTGTTGATAACTTGGCACACCACATTGGATACTGGCACGATGCTACCTTCAGGCACAGCTTGGATACGCAGTGGCAAGTAGCCATTGTGTTTTTCAATCAAGTGCTCCCAGCCCGCACGATTAAAAGTCAAGCCATGCGCTCTAACCACTTTTTCGGCTTCGTCGATATCTTGGTGCGTGATAGGGATGCTTAGGTACTCTTTAATAAAGGCTTGTAAGCCGAAGAACACCACATCATAGTCGCCTTTGCGCGCTTCAATGTAGCTGGACAAGTACTCACTACCACTTGGGTATTGCACCCAATGTGAAGTTTTATAACTATCACTATTTAAGATTAAATTGTTTAGATTATTGGTGTACATCACAGAACTCCTCTGCTTTGAGATGCCGCAGCTGCGTTGAAAGAACAGTGGCGGCGGTTGAGTGCCGTCTATCGGCACTGGTATAGAAAGTTAAAAAATACATGGTGTGGATATCAGTGAGGGTTGATTTGACCATGACCTGCTCATCCGTCTAATAACGAGAAACTACAACCCAACCATTTTGGTAATAATCGCATAATGATCTTCAAACATCATTTTGGCATCAAGCTCTGCCAATGGCAGCCAAAATGCTTTGGTCGCATCATCGCCGCCTTTTACTTTTGGCAACCCTTTTGGGTCGTTTTTTAGCTGAAAATAAAACGCTTGGGTAATAGTGCGTCCGCGCGCTGAGCGATACGGATCGTCAAAGGTATGCTGACTGTGGCAAGAACCGCGCAATACAGGCTCAGGGACTTTGAGGCGCGTCTCTTCACGCAGCTCGCGAATACAAGCGTCGAATAGTGTCTCTTTTGGGTTTAAAAATCCACCTGGTAATGCCCACAATCCGCGTCCTGGCATACTGCGGCGCTCGACTAGTAAGATATGCCCCGACTGTACAATCAACGCATCAGCCGTCATAAAGGTCGGCGGATAGGGGGCAGATTGCCACTGTCTTTTGTATTTATCAATAAAGTCTGCTTCTTCGTGCAGTTGATGATAGTCGTCAGTTTTCTTAAATTCATCGAGGACGTTACGTGTTGACTCAGGCGTACGCTCAGGCGTTGGCGTAGCGCCCATCAGATAGCTGTCACGAATAGGCGTGGCTGATAGATTATGATAATTAGGCACTGACACCGATGCCCAGTTAGGGAATAGCGATAAATAATATGATGAGCTGTCTTTTGAGTGACCAATCAAGCCAATATCTGTTTGCAAGTCACCTGTGACCGATTTCACGCCTGCTTGGACGTATTGTAGCCAGCGCGTATCGTTGTATAGTGCATCGTCTAGACCGACGCAATGGATACGAGCGGCGTCTTCTGCTGAGTAAGCGCCCTTAATCATCGCAGCGCGTTCAGCGACGCTAAACGGATTACGTAAGCTGCGTGGTAGATTGGCCGAACCAATCAGCATAATCACTTCATCAGAGCGTTTGAGCGCTTCGTCAATGACTGCCTTGTGTCCACAATGAAATGGCTGAAAACGCCCGATAAAAATCAAATAACGGTAGTGTGTACTGTTTTTCTGATCGGGGTTTTGCTTATCTGAAGCTTGCTCTGATAATTCACTCATAGACGCCAATTTCCTACAACTTATTTTTATTGATAAAAAATTAATGACGCTAATACTGACACAGCCTGTGACTTTCTGACAAGTGGAAAGATGTTTAGGGGTGTATCCTTAGTAAGCATTATTTGTATTTAGTCTGCTTGATAAATAGTGCAGCTGTCTTTATATAGAGGGTATCTTATCGATAATTATGCCAACTTTATCTAATTCACCGCTGAGGGACGTCATTAAAAAAACCAATGACAACCATTTGCAGCGGTCACGGTTCAATTCACAGTAGCGCGGTCGGAATTACTACTCAATTCAGGTATAATGGCCATTATAGACGGATTAAATTTTATGACTATTGCTGCCGGTGCATTACAATAATAAACCTCAAGCACTGATGGCCTGCAAACTGATATAAGCCGTAAAAATTTTGAAAAATTCAAATTCACGACACAGTAGCCATAATAGATATTGCGCTTGTGTCACAACGCATAGGAAACATTATGAGTGAGCAAAATCAAGCCGCTGACTATGAGTCAGCATTAGATACTGAGCAAGTTGAAGCAAAAAGCAATATCACCATCACTGAGTCGGCACAGGGCTATTTGGCAGACTTGTTAGCCAAGCAAGACACTGATGGTATTGGTGTGCGTATCTTCGTTGAGCATCCAGGCACGCCGCGCGCAGAGTGCTGCATGGCATATAACCAGCCGGGCGAAGAAGACAGCGCTGATTTACGTTTTACTTATGATGACTTTTCGGCCTTTATCGAAGCGGCATCAGTTCCTTATCTAGAAGATGCGGTCATCGATTACAATAAAGATCGTTTTGGTGGTCAGCTAACGTTTCGCGCACCAAACTCTAAAGTGCCGAAAGTAGGCGCTGACGCCAGTGTCGAAGAGCGTATTAACTATGTCTTGCAGTCAGAGATTAATCCTGGCTTAGCGGCGCATGGTGGCGATGTACAGTTGCTTGAGTTGATTGATGAAGAAGGCATCGGCCTGACTGCGGTCTTAAAATTCGGCGGTGGTTGCCAAGGCTGTTCAGCCGTCGATATGACACTGCGTCAAGGTGTTGAAGTACAGCTTAAGCAGCAAATACCAGAGCTGACGCAAGTGGTTGATGATACCGATCATACGCGCACAGAGAATGCTTATTATAAATAAATGCAAAAAACTAATAAAAGTAGCATAGCGATTATAAAAATGCTTATGTATGTTTGTCATTAAGCGATTAGTATTTTGCTATTCTTTTAATGAAAAAGCTGAGTTATGATGAACTCAGCTTTTTTTATTGCTATGATTTAGCAGACAGGTTTTTGAGATGGCTTTTAAATGCTAACTCTTGAATCAGTAATTTTTGATCCATACAAAGGAATGTACAATGAGTGATGAACAAGCAGCCCAAGAATTAAAGAACCACCAGCGTCTTGAGACATTGGCGATTCATGCTGGTTATAGTGTTGAACCAACGACCAAAGCAGTCGCCGTACCTATCTACCATACCAGCTCCTATGCGTTTGATAACACTCAGCATGGTGCTGATCTGTTTGATCTAAAGGTCGCGGGCAATATCTATACGCGTATTATGAATCCGACCAATGCAGTGCTAGAAGAGCGCGTTGCTGCGCTTGAAGGCGGTATCGGTGCGCTTGCGGTCGCCTCTGGTATGGCTGCCATCACTTATGCGATCCAGACCATTTGTGAAGCAGGTGACAATATCGTCGCCGTATCGACGCTATATGGTGGTACTTACAACTTATTTGCGCATGCATTGCCGCGTCAAGGAATTGAGGTGCGTTTCTTTGATCACAAAAACCCAGAAGCGATTCGTGATCTAATCGATGACAAGACTAAGATGGTCTTTGCCGAAAGTATCGGTAACCCACTAGGTAATATCGTAGATATTCAGGCGCTCAGTGATATTGCTCACGAGTATGGTGTGCCTGTCGTGATTGACAATACCGTTGCCACGCCTGCGATATGCCGTCCGTTTGAGTTTGGTGCGGACATTGTGGTTCATTCATTGACCAAGTATATGAGCGGTACGGGGACGTCGATTGGTGGCGCGATTGTTGATAGCGGTACGTTTGCTTGGGGTGATTATCCTGAGCGTTTCCCATTACTGAACACGCCAGATGCCAGTTATCATGGCGTGAACTTTGTCAAAGACGTGGGCGCGCCTGCCTTCATCGCCCGTGCTCGTGTCGCACCGTTACGCAATACGGGTGCGGCGCTTAGTCCGCTCAATGCGTTTAGTATTCTGCAAGGGATGCAGACGCTGAGCCTACGGATGGAGCGTCATGTACAGAACGCACAAGCGGTTGCGGAATACTTGCGCGACCATGACAAGGTCGCTTGGGTAAAGTATGCTGGCCTGTCTGACCACCCTGAACACGCGCTTGCCCAAAAGTACATGAAAGGCACGCCTTCTGCTATTTTGACCTTTGGGGTAAAAGGCGGTTTGGAGGCAGGGTCGCGCTTTATTGATGCACTACAGCTGATTACGCGTTTGGTGAATATCGGTGATGCCAAGTCATTGGCCTGTCATCCTGCCTCGACGACGCATCGTCAGTTAAATGGGCAAGAGCTTGAGCAAGCTGGCGTTAGTGAAGATATGGTACGTTTATCTATTGGTATCGAGCATATTGAAGACATCGAAGCCGATCTTGCGCAAGCATTAGCTACTGCTTAATATAGAAGCATGCTCATTTAGGGAAGTTATTTGAGTGATTATAATCCATAAACAAAAAAGCCCATGTCGACCTGATATGGGCTTTTTGTTTGCGTTAAATATATATATTCAGCATTTAAGCAGATAGGACACGCTGAGCGATATCTCGGTACTCCTGCGAGGCAAGACGTGGTCCAAACTGCTGGATGACTTGTGACGATATTTCGCTGGCAAGACGTCCACACTCTGGCAAGCTATAATGCTGCGATAGCGCATATAAGAAAGCACCCGCGTAGTTATCACCTGCACCGTTGGTATCGATGACACTGGTTACTGCTGGCGTTGCTACGTCGTAAACTTCAATCTCCGACTCGTCATCAGGCTTGTGGGCAATGACCGCGCCGTTGGCACCATCAGTGACGACCGCTGTTTGGCAATGCTCAAGCAGGGCACGTGCAGCGGCTTTGACTTGTTTTTTATCGGTGAATAGCTTTGCTTCTTCGCTATTACAGAATATCACAGCGACTTTATTGCCGAGCATATTACGTAGGCCGTCTTTGGCAAATTTTACTACAGCAGGATCCGCAAAGCTCACGGCGATTTTTGCATTATGAATACCGGCTTGTTGACGCAGTTGCGTCATTGCTGGTTGGATGCTTTCAGACATGGCCAAGTAACCTTCTAAATATAGCCAGTCTGCTTGCGTCAACGCATCAAAATCAACATTGTCGGCTGCGATTTCGCTTGAGGTGCCAAGATAGGTCTGCATGGTACGCTCGCCATCTTCGGTGACAGCGACCACGCAGGAGCCGGTCACGCCGCCTTCATGGATAGATTTGTCTGAGGTTGCGACGCCTGCTTCGTGCAAGTCTCTGAGGTAAAACGCCCCTTGATCGTCATCACCGACGCGGCAAGCATAAAACGGCTTACCGCCGAGGCTGGCAAAGGTAAACATCGTATTGGCTGCTGAGCCACCGCCGGCTTGTTTTGATGGCTCAATCTCAGCCAACTTAAAATAAGCCAGTAGTTGCTGCTGCTCCTCAAACTCTGCTAGTGTCATATTACCCTTGGTCAGCTCGGTCTCTTCTAATGCGGCATCTGACAGCACATATTCGTGATCAACCAACGCATTACCTATCGCCATTACATCGTACATTGCTTACCTCTCTTCAATTAATTTATAAACGGTTATCTTTTTTATTGCTAAAAACTAGTCAGCTTGTAACTCTAGTAGACGCTGATAAAGTGCATTCTTTTTTACACCAGTGATATCAGAGGCCAGCGCGGCTGCTTTTTTGACCGATAGATCCTCTAGCAAACGCTGTAGCAATTTATCATGAGTACTGATGTCGTCAGTATCCTTTGCGACACCGACACCAGCGACGACCACGACGATCTCACCGCGTTGCTGATTGTCGTCTGCTTTGACAAACTCGACCAACTGGCCAAGGGTGCTCTTATGTACCGTTTCAAAGGTTTTGGTCAATTCGCGACAAAAAGTCACTGCACGGTCTGCACCAAATACCGTCGCCATATCTTCCAGGCTAGCTACGATGCGATGCGGTGCTTCATAAAATATCAGGGTTTCGGTACGTGCGAGCAAGTCGTTCAGTTGTTTTTGACGGCCGTGAGTTTTGGCTGGTAAAAACCCAATAAAGCTAAATCGATCTGATGGCAACCCCGCCACTGACAATGCGCCAATGGCAGCAGAAGCCCCAACGATAGGTGATACGGTCACGCCTGCCTCGTGTGCGGCTTGTACCAATTGATAACCTGGGTCACTGACCAGTGGCGTACCAGCGTCACTAATCAAGGCAACCGAATGACCTTGCTCAATCATTTCAATGATTTTAGGCGTTTGAATAGCGCTATTGTGTTCGTGATAAGCCCATAGCTTATTATGGCCTTTTTGCTTCGTTGTGGTCTCATCATCTTCTACACTACTTGTGGCATGACGGGTCTCTGAGCTTTTTGCCTCATCCGTTTTGCTTCCTTTAGTATCAATACCAAAATGCGACAACAGCTTACCTGAAGTGCGAGTGTCTTCACAGGCAATGATCGCGACCTGCTTTAAGACATCAATCGCGTGTGGCGTCATGTCGGTCAAGTTGCCAATCGGCGTGGCAACGATATAGAGACAAGCTGGCATCGCAGTAGGGGTAGACATGAAAACCTCGGGTTATTAACAATAATAGTGCGCTATTATATCCAGTCGTTATCTATGGTTTTTCAGCCAAATAATGAGTGAATAAATCGATAGATTTGGAGAGCATAACGCGCAGAAGTGGCTAGTTTAGCATGTTGTGCTATGATAATTCTCAAATGTTAAGCAGACGAATTAACCTTATGGCGAATCATAAACCCTTGAGCTTAACCTCACCGAAACAACGCCAAGGTAGTCAGTTTGAACAGCAGGCGTGTGAGTATTTACAAGCACAGGGGTTACGGTTGGTGGTGCAAAACTGGCAACAGCCAAAAATAGGCGAGCTGGATCTGGTCATGATGGAAGCAGGACCTGCATGGTCAACGCTAGTATTTATCGAAGTTCGTCAACGCAAGCGGTCGGTTTATGGCGATGCAGCACTCAGCGTGACGACCAGTAAGCAACGCAAAGTGATTAAAGCGGCGCAATATTTTTTGCAGCAGCATCCTGAATATGCTCATTATGACTGCCGATTTGATGTCATTGCTTATAATACAGCGGGTAAGCTCAGCTCAAAAGAGAATCCGTTGAGTGATGAGCCGGAATGGCTTAAAGGTGCCTTTGTAGCCAGTGCATGGTAGTAAATATATAACGTCAATACTGGATGACTCGCGCGCCTGACTGAATCTAGCGCGCAATACTCGTTACCAAAAACCTAACCGCTGCTGGCCAAAATTAAGTAAAGTAGCTATTAACGAAATTTGTCTTATCACTGCTAGATGAAAATTGACTCAATTCATTGAGTTTATAACACCGTCACCACCATGCTCTAAGAGGTAAACAATGACACGGATGCATTTGCGCACTGCTATTTTTGGTTCATCACGCTGTATTACGACGGGCATTATGCTTGCTGCTTGTGTGGTCAGTACAGGCTGTGCCACCAACTATCTGACCAACAGTACAGAAGGAACTTACGGTGTGCCAATGACTGAGCGCACCATTCCGCAGCGTCTACTAGATCGTAGTATCGAGCATACTGCCAAAATCAACGTGTATGGGCTAAAAGAAGATTTGCAGCAGACCAGCCGTATGGGTATCGATAGCTTCAATAGCGAAGTGTTGCTCACAGGGGAAGTACCGTCTGAAGCGCTCAAAGCAGAAGTAGAAAAGGTCGTCAGCTCTATGCCAGATGTGCGCCGCGTCTACAACGAGATGGAAGTGAGTGCCTCAAAAGGCTATAGCTCAACGGTTCATGATGGTTATATCACATCAAAACTACTGGCAAAAATAGCCGCCAGTGATGGCGTCAAAACCTCGCAGATCAAAGCAGTCACCAACAATGGCGTGGTCTATATCATGGGTCGCATGACACCCACCCAGCAAAGCAACTTAATTGATGTTGCGAACAGCACTGTTGGGGTGACCGAGCTGGTACTGCTGACGACAGTTGTCGATGATAGAGGCGTAAAGATAAACGATGATGATATTATGTACGAGAACAATCTAGCCAATCCTGCGGTCGCACCAACTGTCCAAGATACCGCTGTCAGTACCGCAACGCCGATAGTGATAACGGAAGAAGAGGACACTACGGTGCAACCATCATCAAGCCCATATATCGACCTTTATCAAAATCAGTAAAACTACTGAGTCTGCTAAGCTGAGTCTACCAAGCGATGATTGACGATAAATAAGAGCCTATATAATGGCTACTTAGCTATATGTGATACCAGTCACATCATATGATGCTAGTAGCTTTTTTTGATATTAATCACAATAAGCCTAAATAGATATAACAGTAAAAGCACGAGAAATCCTCAGCCAGTGAGTACTATATCAATAGTGAAAAGTAGTAGAAGCAGCAAGTTGGTCACTTATATTTTCAAGTGAAAGTATATCCTTGACCAATTAACGAAACAGCATAGCTGCTATAACGCTACTCATTATTGATTAATAAATATAATAGGATACTGGCAATGAAGGATTCAAAAAACCGTATACAAGAGAGTGAAGACATTAATAGAGATGCTATGAATAGCATCGGCTCTTACACTGGTAAAAAAGTACGCACGCTGAGATTCACAGGGGCGGCAGTTCTGGCATTAGGGAGTATTGCGCTCGCGACGCAAAGTGCACAGGCATTATCACCACTCGCTATCGTCAATGGTATTACTTCTAGTGGCGGTGTAGGGGTGAGTAAAGACATCTTATACGGTGATGAGCCTTTGCAAGATTTGGATGTTTATTATCCAAAGCCCTTGGCGCAAGCAATGAAAGCCCAAAGCGCTATCAATAGCAACTATCCTATGGTGGTATTTGTTCATGGCGGCTCATGGGAGAGTGGTAATAAAGAGCAGTATGCTTTTGTCGGTCAAAGCTTAGCGCAGGCAGGCTATGTCACTGCAGTGATTAATTATCGCAAAGCACCTGAGCACGTCTATCCCGATTATGTCGAAGATGCCGCACAAGCGATTGCTTGGAGTATTGAGAATGCGACCAGCTTGCATGCTGATCCATCACGTGTCGCTGTCATGGGACACTCTGCTGGCGCGTTCAATGCCGTTGCCGCAGTATCAAATGAAGACTTTTTGGCGCCTTATGGCATTAAGCCAACAGATGTTGCAACCGTCATTGGTATTGCAGGGCCTTATAGCTACGATTTCCGTAAATTCGATAGTGCGACAGCCTTTGCTCCAGATGCGACGCCTGATCAAGTGATGCCCGATCGTCAGATTAAGGGTGCACAGCCACCGTACTTGTTATTAACAGCAGAAAAAGACAAAGTCGTACATCCGACAAACGCAATCAAAATGACAGAAGCATTCAAAAAAGCAGGCGTCACCGTTGAAACTGGTGAGATCGAAGGCGCGAGTCACGCAACTAGCATTGGAGCAATGGCACCGCCGTTAGGCTGGGTCAATGACGTACGCGCGCAAGTGTTAACGTACTTGGATAAAATGCTTAAATAGCTTATCCGTGTCCGTATGAGTGGCTGAGAGTTGCTTGATGTTTCATATTGTCTCAGTCCTCAAATACACTTGGGTAAGACAGTACTGTAAGATATGCAAACTCTTGTTATAATGTCATCACTTTAAATCTATACCCTATTCTAAACTTTAAGGCAGACTATTCTATGAGCATGAACGCTGACGATTTGATCGCATTTTTACAGACTCACTTCCCAGACGCTTTTATCCAAGCTGCCAATCAAGGTAACAAGTTTGATGTGCGCGTGGTTGATGCAAGCTTTGAAGGTAAACGAGCCGTTCAACGTCAGCAAGCCATTTATGCGCTAGTCAATGATAAGATTGCGAGTGGCGATATTCATGCCCTCAATATTCAAGCGCTAACGCCTGCTGAATGGGACGCTCAATCAAAAGGCTAATTAAACAGCTCTCTACACGACCAGACAATATAGAATTCGTCATATCAATAGATGAATTCTATCCATCTGGTTTTCATTATTTTTTATACTCATCGCTAGGTTGTCACCCTTATGGATCAATTTTTAATCACTGGTAGTAGTCGTATCGCAGGGGAAGTTACTATTTCAGGCGCCAAAAATGCCGCCTTGCCATTACTTGCCGCTATGATACTGGCCGAGACCCCAACGACATTGCACAATGTACCGTCGCTAAAAGACGTGCGTACATTGATTGAATTGATCGGTGGCATGGGGATTGATATCCAAAAGCAGGGCGATACGGTCACTTGCGATACAAAAAGCATCGATAATTTTTATGCGCCGTACGATTTGGTAAAAACCATGCGCGCGTCAATTTTGGTATTAGGTCCATTATTGGCACGTTTTGGCGAAGCTGAAGTGTCATTACCAGGTGGCTGTGCGATTGGCTCACGTCCTGTTGATCAGCATCTAAAAGCGTTTGAAGCGATGGGTGCGGTAATCAGCGTAGAGAATGGTTACGTGAAAGCGCAAGCGCCCAAAGGTGGTAAGCTGATTGGTTGCCACTTCTCATTTGATATGGTGACAGTTGGCGGTACGGAAAACGTCATCATGGCAGCAGCATTGGCTAAAGGCACAACAGTTTTGGCTAACTGTGCATTAGAGCCAGAAGTAGTCGATTTAGCCAATATGCTGGTTGCGATGGGCGCCAAAATCAGCGGCATCGGTACTTCTACCATGACCATTGAAGGGGTAGAACGTCTACACGGTTGTGAGTATTCAGTGGTACCGGATCGTATTGAGACAGGCTCGTATCTCGCTGGTGCCTTGATGACTCAAGGTGATGTGCTGACCAAAAATACTACGGCATCTTTATTGTATCCGGTACTTGAGAAGTTTGAAGCGATGGGTGCAGTGATTACGACAGGTGATGACTGGATTCGCGCGCAAATGAAAGGGCGTCCAAAGCCAGTAGATATCCGCACTCAGCCACATCCAGGTTTTCCAACAGATATGCAAGCTCAGTTGATGGCGATTTGCTGTCTGGCTGATGGAACGAGTACCATTATCGAAAATATTTTTGAAAACCGCTATATGCACGTACCTGAACTAAACCGCTTGGGTGCATCTATCCAAGTGGATGGCCATACTGCGGTGATCAGAGGCGTCGAGAACTTTACGGCGGCACCAGTTATGGCAACAGATTTACGTGCTTCTATGTCACTGGTAATGGCGGCTGCAACGGCAGAAGGCGAGAGCTTGATTGACCGCATTTATCATATTGACCGCGGTTATGAGCATGTTGAAGAAAAGCTGCGTAGCCTTGGTGTTAATATCCAGCGTGTCAATACCAACGGCTAATATTGATAGGTCAACCGTAGTTTATATATGAATTACGTTATACATTAAAACTTCCCTTGAATGGGGAAACTAACTGCACATGGACATGATGTCATTATGACTGAGACAAGCAAACCTGCACCAGCCGACGGTCTACTAAACGAAGTAAACGATGCGTTTTCAGGTCTGACCTTGGCGTTATCAAAAGGCCGTATTTTAGAAGAAACGATGCCACTGCTACGTGCAGCGGGTGTCGATCTTTTAGAAGACCCTGAAGCCTCGCGCAAACTTATTTTTCCAACATCAAACCCAAATGTACGTGTATTAATCTTGCGTGCGAGCGACGTACCGACCTATGTCGAACACGGCGCAGCTGATTTTGGCGTTGCGGGCAAAGATGTTCTGCTTGAGCATGGCGCGAACCACGTGTATGAATTGCTTGATTTAAAAATCGCTCAATGCAAATTGATGACCGCTGGCGTAAAAGATGCACCACTGCCCAATCGTCGTCTGCGTATCGCGACCAAATATGTCAATGTAGCGCGCGCTTATTTTGCGAGTCAAGGTCAGCAAGTTGATGTTATCAAGCTTTATGGTTCAATGGAGCTTGCGCCATTAGTAGGCTTGGGTGATTTGATTGTCGATGTGGTTGATACAGGTAATACATTACGCGCGAACGGACTTGAAGCGCGCGATCATATTTGTGATGTGTCATCACGTCTTATCGTCAATCAAGTCAGCTACAAGCGCAAATTTGCGTTACTAGAACCCATCTTAGATAGCTTTAAAAACAGTATTGCCAATGCCTAGTAAACCGGTGTCAATCATTGGTAATATAAAGCATGATGATGCGAATTTTTAAACCAGTTTAGCAGGCTATGAGTGATATAGCGTGCTAAACTGGTTTTATTGTCTTAGCTTGCGAAAAAATAAAATCACCGTAAAATTTAGACAAGAAAACAGCGAGTAAATCGCCATATTTGTGAATAATAAGCATACTTTAGCTATATTCACGCCGTTTATTTTCAGCAGTATTTTATGCTCAGATATAGGATTAGGTCATGCGCCAGTTAAGTACCCAAGATGCCGATTTTGACAATCAATTGACACAACTGCTTGCCTTTGAAACCGTCAATGATGCTGAATTATTGCATACCGTTGACGATATCATCGCACAAGTACGTGCGGATGGTGATAGCGTCGTATTGGTATTAACTCAGCAATTCGATCAGCATCCAGCGACAACGATGCAAGAGTTAGAGCTGTCTAAAGAAGCACTTGCCGATGCATTTGCCAATCTTGATGAAAATGTAAAAACGGCGTTGACCACAGCCGCAACCCGGGTACAGACCTTTCATGAGCGCCAAGTACAAGAAACGTGGCAATATGAAGATGAGCTAGGCAATCGCTTAGGTCAAAAAGTTACGCCACTTGATCGCGTTGGTATTTATGTGCCGGGTGGCTTGGCATCTTATCCATCATCAGTATTGATGAATGCCATCCCTGCCAAAGTGGCTGGCGTCGCTGAAGTCATCATGGTCGTACCAGCGCCGAAAGGGGTGCTCAATCCTTTGGTATTGGCAGCAGCGCATTTGGCCCAAGTCGACCGTGTCTTTACCATTGGCGGCGCGCAGGCGGTAGCAGCTTTAGCCTATGGCACTGAGACCATTCCAGCCGTGGATAAAATCACAGGGCCGGGTAATAAGTATGTCGCGGCAGCCAAACGCGCAGTATTTGGACAAGTCGGCATTGATATGATTGCAGGCCCCTCAGAAGTGTTGGTATATGCAGAGGGTGAAGCGCAAGATCGAGCTGATTGGCTCGCGATGGATTTATTGTCGCAAGCAGAGCACGACCGTATCGCTCAAGCTATCTTTGTGACGACCAGTGAAGAGCAGCTAAAAGAAGTCGCGTTAGAGATAGAAAGAGCACTCGCTGAGCTACCAAAAGCAGATATCGCACGCGATTCGCTACAAAATCGTGGTGCACTTATCTTAGTGAAAGATCGTAGCGAGGGTATGGCACTGATTAATCGTATTGCCCCTGAGCATTTGGAGTTGTCCGTTGATAACCCTGATGCACTGCTAGATGATATTCGTCATGCGGGTGCTATCTTTATGGGTCGTCATACGCCTGAGGCTATTGGGGATTACTGTGCAGGACCGAACCATGTGCTACCAACATCCGGTACTGCGCGCTTTTCTTCACCGTTAGGTGTTTATGACTTTCAGAAGAAATCATCAATTATTTATTGCAGTGAATCCGGCAGCAAGCCATTGGCTGAGACGGCGGATATTTTAGCGCAACGTGAGGACCTAGAAGCCCATGCGCGCTCAGCCCGTTATCGTTATCAGTAAGATATTTTGAGTCTCTTCGTTTTTACTTTTGATAGATATTTTTAATAGTCTATATGGCTAATTAGTAGGATAATTTATGAGTGAGTCAAAGATAGATACCAGACTTTGGTCATCTAAAGCACGCAACTTGTCACCTTATGTGCCGGGTGAGCAGCCACAGCACGACAATTTATGCAAACTGAACACCAATGAAAACCCATTTCCGCCCTCACCAAAAGTCGCGGAGGCAATCGCTAAAGTACTTACCCAGCAAGCGCAAGAGCTTCGTTTGTATCCGGCACCTGAGTCTAATGACCTGCGTGCTGCATTGGCACAAGCATATAACCTTGATGTCAGCCAAGTGTTTGTCGGTAATGGCTCAGATGAAGTGTTGGCGCTTATATTTGCCAGTTTTTTCCTAAAAGAGCGTCCACTTTTATCACCTGATATTGGCTATAGCTTTTATCCAGTATATGCGCAGACTTTTGGCGTACATCTCGTCAAGATCCCACTAGAAGAAGACTTTAGTATCGATCCTGACGCTTATCGCCAGCCTTGTAGCGGTATCATTATTGCCAATCCGAATGCGCCAACAGGTTTGCTCTTATCACTTGCTGATATTCGTAAGCTAGCCAGCGAGCATTCTAACGCCGTGATTGTAATTGACGAGGCATACATTGATTTTGCTCAGACTGATGCAGACAGTACAGACGCGCAAGTCTCAGCGGTCAGCCTAATCAATGAGTGTGACAACGTTATCGTGACGCAGACCTTTTCAAAATCACGGTCACTTGCTGGTTTACGTGTTGGGATGGCCTTTGGCAGTGCCTCGTTGATTGAAGCATTAACGCGTATGAAGAATAGCTTTAATAGCTATCCGCTTGATAAATTAGCGCAAGCTGGTGCGACGGCAAGTGTGCTAGATGTGGATTATTTTGAGCAAACGCGCCAACAGGTCATCGATTTGCGCACGTCATTGACATCAGAGTTGACAGCGCTAGGCTATAAAGTATTGCCCTCGCATGCCAACTTTATCTTTGCCCGTCCAAAAGATGGTAATGCAAATACTGTGGCGAGTACATTGCGTGATCAAGGGATTATCGTTCGCCATTTTGATAAGCCGCGCATTAATGAGTATTTGCGTATCACTGTTGGCACTTCAGATCAGCATGAGCGTTTGATTAATGCGCTAAAAGAGCTGCACACAGAGACTAGCATGATTGCTGATTAATGATTTACCTGCTTGTGTAGTAGATGCTATCGATAAGTACTAAAAAAGCCTGCTAACGCAATGTTAAGCAGGCTTTTCTTTCTAGAGACCAGCACAAAATAGTACTTCAGTCATTTATAGTTTTCCGCCAACACCGCCAGTAGATTACCTACCTTATCTAGGCACTCTTGATATTCAGCATCACAATCTGATGCCACTGTAATACCGCCACCCGCCCATAGATTGATTTGCCTTTCCTTAATGGATTCATCATGCGATAACGCATTGGCTTGTAGCGTGCGAATCAACACATTCCATTGACCACTGCCATCAAAATTCATATAACCCATGGTGCCGCAATAAGCACCGCGCGGTGTGGATTCGAGTTCGGCAATAATTTCGACAGCGCGTTTTTTTGGTGTGCCAGTGATAGAGCCAGCAGGCAGGCTACCAAACAGCACAGCCAATGGGTGAGTATCAGTTTTTAACTCAGCAGTGATAGTGCTGACCATATGGTGCACGTTACTAAAGCTTTCAATCGCAAACAGTTGCGGCACTTTTACGCTACCGATCTTGGCATATTTACCCAAATCATTGCGTAGCAAATCTACAATCATCACATTTTCGGCACGGTCTTTTTCGCTATCGACCAGTTGTTGCTTGTACGATTTATCTTGCTTATCAGTGGAGCCACGAGGCATAGTGCCTTTGATTGGCTTGGTCAGAATATGATGTTTATTAGTAGCCTTGTCTTTGGTAAAAGTAAAAAACAGCTCGGGGGAGCAGCTTAATAGCTCAAAACTGTGGTTAAGGGTGTCAACGTGCTCAACGCTTGCACCATCAACGCTAAGATAGCCTGCAAAAGGCGCTTGCGTATTGTGATGCAGTGAAGGAAGATAATCGATAAGTGCTGAAGTTGGTTGAGTTGTATCGTTTTTATATGGCAGATAGCCAGACCACTTTTGCGTTAGGTTGATTTGATAGCAATCGCCTTGCTGTAGATAGTCTTGGGTACGATCAAATGCTTGCTGATAATCACGCTTGCTCCATCGTGCCGTTAGGACGATAGGTATAGCATGTGATGTGCTCTTAGATTGTGCTTGATTAAGATATCTGTCGGATAGCTTTTTATCCAGTTCATCTAGGTAGGATATCAGATCAACTATGAACTTATCTTTTGACTTGTTGCCGATAGTTTCTCCAGAGCTATTATCGGTTTGAATGCTTTTTAGCTCCCAACCGGTATCAGTATCTGCAGCAGGTGTTAGATAGATATCATAATGCCCTAATGAGGCGCAAGGCTGATTTGCCAATTCGATTCTGTCTGCAGGACTTAACTCATAAGCAGCGATATCGTAACTGATAAAACCAATCAGACCATGATGATAATTAGGTTTTGTGCTTTTCGAATTTATGTTATTTGAGCTATTACTATCGGTATCATAAGCTTTGCTGTAAGCAATAAGCTTATTTTGCCATTCTATATAGCTCATATAGGCTGTCGTGGTATTTTCGCTATGAGTAGAGCAGTTATCACGGCAGTTTTTAACCACTCTATAGACAGGGTTTGAATCTTTAAAAGGTTTTTGATCAGTAGCATAAACCGACCAGCTGACTTTAGGCAGCAAGCCAATCACTGGTCGTCCATCGTTATTTAACCAAGCCAATTGCCAATTTGCTGCATCATCTTGATTGAGTAAATGGCGTCTTAGCGGTGGCATTAATTCAGCCGCTGACAAATCACCAAAACGCCAGCTAGATTTACTAGCTGGCGATGGCGCAGAATCTGTCTGCTCAGTTATCGTTTGATTTGGTGCGACCATGGTTCAAGCGTCAAACTTTTTGATAATTAGCGTGGCGTTAGTACCACCAAAGCCAAAGCTATTGCTCATCAAGGTTTCAAGATTTGATTCGCGCATTTCGGTGACGATATCGAAACCTTCAGCTGCAGGATCTAGGTTATCAACGTTGATACTTGGGGCAATAAAGCCATCTTGTAGCATAAGTAGGCAGTAAATCAGCTCTTGCGCACCAACAGCGCCTAAGCTATGACCAGTCATCGATTTGGTTGAGCTGATAGCCGGTACTTTACTGACATCGTTATCAAAAACTTTAGCAATCGCTTTGAGTTCTGTGATATCGCCTAGCGGTGTGCTGGTGCCATGGCTATTGATATAATCAACGCTTTCTAGGCCAGCCTCAGCTAAGGCTTGTTGCATACAGCGTACAGCGCCTTCACCACTTGGCGCAACCATCTCAGCACCATCAGAGGTAGCACCGTAACCCACGATTTCAGCCAAGATATTGGCGCCGCGTGCTTGAGCATGCTCTAAACTTTCTACCACAACCATCGCGCCACCAGCAGCAATCACAAAACCATCGCGATCTTTGTCATAAGCTCTTGAAGCGAGTGTTGGCGTGTCGTTATATTGAGTACTCACTGCACCCATCGCATCAAACATACAAGACTGTGTCCAATGCTCAGCTTCACTACCACCAGCCAATATCACATCAGCTTTACCCAGTTGGATAAGCTCAGCGGCATGACCGATACAATGAGTCGAAGTCGCGCAAGCAGAGGCAAGCGAGTAGGAGACACCTTGGATTTTTAGACCAGTGGCTAGGGCTGCTGATACTGAGCTGCCCATGGTTTTAGGTACCGCCATCGCACCAACACCGCGTAGACCTTTTTCACGCATGGCATCCACAGCGTTCACGATATTTTCTGTTGATGCACCGCCTGAGCTTGCGACGACGCCCACGCGTGGATTGTTATTGATGGTGTCAAGTGACAGTCCTGAATGCTCAATGGCGTTTAGTGCACTGACATAAGCGTACAGACTGGCATCACTAAAAAAGCGTTTGAGCTTACGATCGATACCACTAGTATCCAGTTCCGATTGATTAATACTGCCGCTCACGTGTGATTTAAACTCGTGCTCAGCATAAGAATCATTAAACGTAATACCAGACTTTCCTTCTTTAAGAGCAGTAGTGACCGTGGCTAAATCATGTCCGATACAAGAGACAATCCCTGCTCCAGTGATAACGACGCGACGCATATTCTATTCCTTGTAAGTAACGATTTGCCGCTATTGACAGGCAATAATCGTTGTAAATCTATATATGAGGTTTAACGATGAATGAATTTGAGCATTATAGTGAAAAAATAGTCTATGTAGATAACGATAGCATGAATTAAGACAACTACAGCCTATTAAAGACGATATCAATTCAGTGTACAATTATGCTCTAACTTACGGCACATGATAACGTATCAAGCGTTGAAAATCTTTGGACAAGTGTAAAATAATGGCGAAATAGCCTCTATCGCTACAAGGTAATGAGAAATTGAGTGGCTATGAAGCACTTTTATCCAAGCAATCGCTTGTCTATTTATAAAAGACAATGTGTGTAACCTAAAGGCTATGGTTAAGTTAGACAAAAATTAAGTTATACTTTTAGATACAAAATTTGTGATAGCGATAACATTGTTCGCACTGACAAAGACTATAGCGATTGACTAAAATAATTGCTTAAGATTACTAATATTAGAATAAAACCAATCATCACATTAAGGACATCACGATGGCAAAGCGTAGTACTCTTTCAAAAAGTATCAATACTATTGGCTCTTTCACACGCAACAACCTAGAGCGCGTAGGTTCCATGATTGATAGCATGAACGCCAAAACAGGCAAACCGCGCCAATATAAAGCGGTAGATCTAGGCGATGAGGATTATCAACAAGACTTATTTCGTGAGCAAACCTTAAAGGCTACGCAGCAATTATTAGGTCCACGTTTTGCTACTTATGGCAAATATGCCAAAAAAGTCGTGCCAAACAGCTTTTTTCAATCGACAGTAGACAGCGCGTTTGCTCAAGTTGCGAAACTTGCATCAAACTGGAGTCAATTAGACTTACCGAACGAGCATCGCTTTGCCAATATTGCTACTTTAGATGATGAAGAGCGTTATGCACTTGCAACCGATATTGCTAACCAAAACCGTGCACTTGCAGCAATGGGTGGCCTGACGGGTCTAGCAGGGCTGCCAGGTCTACTCGCTGATACCTTATGGCTATTATTGGTATCTCTACGTACTGTTTACCAAATTGCAGCTATATATAATAAGCCGCTCACAGGTAAACAAGGTGTGAAGATGGCATACGAATTGCTCTCGAATGCAGACCTAAGCAAAATGCAAGAAAAACAAGCATTGCTAGCAGGTATGGGTATCGGTAAAGGTTTGCTTGATAATGCTCAGAGCCGTGGGCTGCATAGCGAGCTGAAGAACTTGGGTCTAAAAAATCAAAACGTAAACTACTATGCTGAGCAAATAGACAGTATTGCTAGCCAAGTAGGGATTGATCTGGATAAAATAAACCTATTATGGGTTCGCCGTTTCATTCCCGTTACAGCAGTAGCCATCGGCGTACATTATAACAGTCAGTTGATTGATGAAGTGATTGGCGTTGCTCAAGCGACTTTCGCGCCAGAGGCAAAACTTGCCAATCGTGCCATTACTGATGACAGTAGTAGCGAAGCTGAAGTAAAAAAAGCCAGCAATAACGATGCGCAAAAGGACACAGAAGAAAATAGCGATACAGAAGAAACCAGCAGCAAAAAAGACTCAGACAAGCAAACGTCTGATAAAAAAGCCAAGTAATAGAAATACTATTTATTCGCTTGGCTACGTATATTAATAGCACAATGGTATTTATCTTGGTCTGATTGAGTA
The DNA here is from genome assembly GCF_052258485.2 of Psychrobacter sp. T6-5. Classification (NCBI taxonomy): domain Bacteria; kingdom Pseudomonadati; phylum Pseudomonadota; class Gammaproteobacteria; order Moraxellales; family Moraxellaceae; genus Psychrobacter; species Psychrobacter sp. T6-5. The sequence continues at coordinate 595,877 of NZ_JBQQEY020000001.1, forward strand.
GAGTGACTTGAAATCAGGATAAATACCACCACTTAGTTACTATCAAGTAGCATTTATATTCGAATATCTTTTCTTAATGGTGCTTGAGCTTACCTTGTTTACTTTATTTATGACGCTATTTTTCGGCGAAAAAACGATAAAGTGATATAATGTGAGGCTGAATGCATATCTATCAAATGTTGTAAAGCGAAACCATTCATAAGTGGTTGAAATAGCAGCAACAACTCTTTATAATACACTGTCCTAAAAATGGGTGCCCAGAAATCTGCAATTATTGCCAGATAGATGGTGCATTGGCCCATTTTTTTGTTTTATACCAAACGGGAGAAGGATGCCTTATGGCAACAACTAACCAATTGATTCGTAAAGGTCGCAAAACCATCAAGGAAAAGTCAAAAGTTCCTGCGTTGGAAGCGTGCCCACAGCGTCGCGGTGTATGTACTCGTGTATATACTACCACGCCAAAAAAACCTAACTCTGCCATGCGTAAAGTATGTCGTGTACGTTTGACTTCAGGCTATGAAGTATCAAGCTACATCGGCGGTGAAGGTCATAACCTACAAGAGCACAGTGTTGTTCTAATCCGTGGTGGTCGTGTAAAAGATTTACCAGGTGTACGTTATCACACTGTTCGCGGTGCATTAGATTGCGCAGGCGTTAAAGACCGTAAGCAAGGTCGCTCTAAGTACGGTGCTAAGAAGCCTAAAGTTTAATAACTAAACGTTATTAGATAAGCTTTTTGCACTACCCAATAACTGTGCATGGGTTTGGTGTCAGTAGTAATATCACTTTTATATAAATATATCTGTGATTTGCTCTTAAAACATACCACCATGCAGTAAGGCTAACTGATAACTCACTGCTACATTCTAATGATAAGTAGTCGATGTTGTGAATGTTAGACACTCCTGAAGATAAGGAAATTTATTATGCCAAGACGTCGCGTCGTTGCTGCCCGTGAGATCCTACCGGATCCTAAGTTTGGTAGCCAAACTGTTGCAAAATTCATCAACCATGTAATGAGTGATGGTAAAAAATCTACTGCTGAGCGTATCGTTTACGGTGCACTTGAGACAGTAAGTGAGAAGCGTAAAGTTGAAGATCCAGTATCTTTCTTCGAAGAAGTGCTTGAAAACGTACGCCCAATGGTAGAAGTAAAAGCTCGCCGCGTTGGCGGTGCAACCTATCAAGTACCAATGGAAGTACGCCCCTCCCGTCGTACTGCCTTGGCTATGCGTTGGTTAGCCGAAGCTGCTGCTAAGCGTTCTGAAAAATCAATGGCTTTGCGTTTAGCTGGCGAATTGAATGATGCTGCTGATGGCAAAGGCGCTGCTATGAAAAAGCGTGACGAAGTTCACCGCATGGCAGATGCTAACAAAGCATTCTCTCATTACCGTTTCTAAGCTACTTTTTAACAGTAGCTTGAGATTAGTGGCTCATACTCATTAATCTTACATTGTTGTTTATTCTATTGATTGCCGCCATCATCATTCGGTCATATATAAATGTTATTTATTAATGACTGGGGTGGCGGACATCTATCCAGATGTCTCTCTTAACAAGTATGACTTTCATCCTTTCATTAGAGAACATCCCAAATTTGATGCCACACTATTCTTAGTATTTGCTCTTTTTTTGTCCGTATTAGGCTCAATAATCAGTAAGTAATATTACGAAGCTGAACGCTTTGTCATAGAGTATGAGGTAGAGACACAATACATTATTATATACACGACTTTTCCTAGGAAAACACTATGGCTCGTAAAACTCCCCTAAAACGCTATCGCAATATTGGTATTTCAGCGCACATCGATGCTGGTAAAACTACCACTACTGAGCGTGTTTTATTCTATACCGGTGTTAGCCACAAAATTGGCGAAGTACATGATGGCGCAGCCACTATGGACTGGATGGAGCAAGAACAAGAGCGTGGTATTACTATTACCTCAGCAGCAACAACTTGTTTTTGGTCAGGTATGGCTAAACAGTTTGACGAACACCGCATTAACATCATCGATACCCCAGGTCACGTTGACTTCACGATCGAAGTTGAACGTTCTATGCGTGTACTTGATGGCGCTTGCATGGTTTACTGTGCAGTAGGCGGCGTTCAGCCACAGTCTGAGACCGTATGGCGTCAGGCGAACAAATATAAAGTACCACGTCTTGCATTTGTAAACAAAATGGACCGTGTTGGTGCTGATTTCTATCGTGTTATCGAACAGATCAAAACCCGTCTTGGCGGCAAGCCAGTACCATTGGTTATTCCAATTGGGAAAGAAGATGACTTCGAAGGCGTTGTTGATCTAGTGACCATGAAAGCTATCTATTGGGACGAAGCGTCTCAAGGTATGCAGTATGATGAGCGTGATATCCCAACTGAACTACAAGACAAAGCAGCAGAGTACCGCGAATATCTTGTAGAAAGCGCTGCTGAAGCCAACGAAGAGTTGATGAACGAATATCTAGAAAACGGAGAATTGACTGTAGACCAGATCCACAGTGCTATTCGTCAGTTGACTATCGATAACGAAATCATCCCACTTCTTTGTGGTACTGCCTTTAAAAACAAAGGTGTACAAAAGATGCTAGATGCGGTTATCCAGTATCTACCAGCACCAATCGACGTACCTGCTATTAAAGGTATTCTTGATGACAAAGACGAAAGCGAAGGCAGCCGTGAAGCATCAGATGAAGCACCTTTCTCAGCACTAGCGTTCAAAATCATGAACGACAAATTCGTTGGTAACTTAACCTTCGTACGTGTTTATTCTGGTGTCATGAAGCAGGGTAGCAGCGTTTATAACCCAGTTAAAATGAAGCGTGAGCGTGTTGGCCGTATCGTACAGATGATGGCAAACTCTCAAGAAGAGCTTGCAGAAATTCGTACTGGTGATATCGCAGCTTTAGTCGGCATGAAAGATGTGACTACTGGTGATACACTATGTGACGAAGACAACGTGATCACTCTTGAGCGTATGGAGTTCCCAGATCCAGTTATCTCTCTAGCAGTTGAGCCAAAAACCAAAGCTGACCAAGAAAAAATGTCTATCGCTCTTGGCCGTTTGGCAAAAGAAGATCCATCGTTCCGTGTACACACTGACGAAGAGTCTGGTCAGACGATCATCAGTGGTATGGGTGAGCTACATCTAGAGATTCTTGTTGACCGTATGAAGCGTGAATTCAACGTTGAAGCCAACATCGGTGCGCCGCAGGTTGCTTATCGTGAGACGATTCGTAACACGGTTGAACAAGAAGGCAAATTTGTACGTCAGACTGGTGGTCGTGGTAAGTTTGGTCACGTTTGGCTACGTCTTGAGCCACTTGATCCAGCTGGCGACACTGAATACGAATTCGCTGAAGAAGTTGTTGGTGGTACGGTACCAAAAGAATTCCACGGTGCTGTTGATAAAGGTATCCAAGAGCGCATGAAAAACGGCGTACTTGCTGGTTACCCAGTCGTTGGCGTAAAAGCTACCTTGTATGATGGTTCTTACCATGACGTCGATTCTGATGAATTGTCGTTCAAAATGGCAGGTTCTATGGCCTTCAGAAAAGGTTTCTTAGCCGCTGACCCAGCACTACTTGAGCCAGTAATGAAAGTAGAAGTTGAAACACCTGAAGACTACATGGGCGATATCATGGGCGATCTTAACCGTCGTCGTGGTTTGGTACAGGGTATGGAAGATTTACCTGGCGGTACTAAACAGATTCGTGCTGAAGTACCATTAGCGGAAATGTTTGGTTATGCCACTCAAATGCGCTCTATGTCACAAGGCCGTGCAACTTACTCAATGGAATTCCAAAAGTACGCTGAAATTCCAAAATCAGTTGCTGCTGAAATCATCTCTAAGTTCAACTCTAAAGATGATGACGAGTAAATAAAACTTACTGAAGGTGACAATATAGAGTATCTCTGTGTATTGTCACTAAAGAATAGACCAATAACTTGTTAAAAGACTTGTTATTGGTCGCAATTTTCTTATAATATCTGCACATTAGTATGTGCGACCTTTTAACAATTATCTTAAGGTGACCAAGATTTTCTTAATTGTCATATTTATATGAATTAAGCCTTGGAACCAAAAAAAAGAGGAAATACCCATGGCAAAGGCCAAGTTTGAACGTAGCAAGCCACACGTCAACGTCGGTACCATCGGACACGTTGACCATGGTAAAACCACCCTTACCGCTGCAATCGCAACCGTAGCTGCAATCACCTCTGGTGGCGAAGCCAAAGACTACGCGTCTATTGACTCAGCACCAGAAGAAAAAGCACGTGGTATCACCATCAACACCTCACACGTAGAATATGACACAGACAGCCGTCACTATGCACACGTAGATTGCCCAGGTCACGCCGATTATGTTAAAAACATGATCACCGGTGCCGCTCAGATGGACGGCGCAATCCTAGTTGTATCAGCAACTGACGGCCCTATGCCACAGACTCGTGAACACATCTTGTTGTCACGTCAGGTTGGCGTACCATACATCATCGTATTCATGAACAAATGTGACATGGTAGATGACGAAGAATTACTTGAGCTAGTAGAAATGGAAGTTCGTGAACTACTGAACGACTATGACTTCCCAGGTGATGACACCCCAATCATCCACGGTTCTGCTACTGAAGCCCTAAAAGGCTCACAAGAAAAATACGGCCAACCAGCCGTTGTAGAACTACTAGGCGTACTAGACACCTACATCCCAGAACCAGAGCGTGACGTTGACAAAGCATTCCTAATGCCAATCGAAGACGTATTCTCAATCTCAGGTCGTGGTACCGTAGTAACCGGCCGTGTTGAATCTGGTATCGTAAAAGTTGGTGACGAGATCGAAATCGTTGGTATCCGTGACACTCAAAAAACCACCTGTACTGGTGTAGAGATGTTCCGTAAACTGCTTGACGAAGGTCGTGCTGGTGAGAACTGTGGCGTACTACTACGTGGTACTAAGCGTGAAGACGTACAACGTGGCCAAGTACTAGCGAAGCCAGGTTCAATCACGCCTCACACCAAGTTTGACGCAGAAGTATATGTACTGTCAAAAGAAGAGGGTGGTCGTCACACACCATTCCTAAACGGCTATCGTCCACAGTTCTACTTCCGTACCACTGACGTAACTGGCGCAATCCAATTACAAGACGGTACTGAAATGGTAATGCCTGGTGACAACGTTGAGATGGGCGTAGAGCTTATCCACCCAATCGCTATGGACAAAGGTCTACGCTTCGCAATTCGTGAAGGCGGCCGTACTGTAGGCGCTGGTGTTGTTGCTAACGTATTGAACTAAGACTTAAGTCTCAGTAATGAGATTATGAATTAGTCATAAAAAAGCCATCCTATCTAGGGTGGCTTTTTTTATGAGTGTTGAAATAGAGGTATTTGCAGAATTAGATCTAAGCTTTGGTAGAATGGTTCTTTTGATAGCATGGCTTTTGATAGCATGGCTTTTGATACGGGCTATTTATTTATAATACACAGTATTGTAATTTGCCGCATAGCTTGCTATATTAGCGCTGCATTTAACGTGTATGGTTAATCTAAACCATAATGAGAAAGCCTATAATTAATATAGTGACTTTTGGTAAATGCAATATCAGGTAAAAATTAACAATTTTACCGCCAAAGGCTTGCATTCTATGCTAAATATTGTATAATGCTGTCCTTTACACCCATAGGCGATTGGCTCAATTGGTAGAGCATCGGTCTCCAAAACCGAGGGTTGTAGGTTCGAGTCCTACATCGCCTGCCATCTTCTTATCTCATCTTTGTTGTACCCCACCATCTCCGAAGCGAGTTCTTTATGAGCAATAATCAAGATAACCTCGAGACTAAGTTATCTGATGCCAAGGCGGTTGCTGGTGGAATGCTGTCTAAAGATAAGCACATCTCAGCGAACGGTACTTCGGCTGTTGAAGTTGCTAAGACTGGCTCAATCAAAGATTTGATTTTGTGGCTACTTGCCGCAATTGTTTTGATCGGTGCGACTCTCGTTAATCAATATCTACCAGGCTATTGGCAACCTGCCAACGATGTCTGGGTACGTATTGGTATCATTGTCGCACTTATTGTATTTGCATTAATTTGCTTGGCGCTGACGCATCAAGGCCGTGCTTTTAAAATATTATTAAGAGACGCAGGTGTTGAACTTCGCCGAGTAACATGGCCAGGTAAAGACGAAACCTTTCAGTACACATGGCAAGTCATTGTTGTGATTGCGATTGCTGGGTTCTTTGTTTGGCTATTAGATAACTTTTTTAATTGGTTCGTTGGTATCTTTATCGGTTAATAGCGCGTATTAGTGACTATTAACGAGAGATTTACTTATAACGACTTATTTATAATGATCAGGAGCGTGATATGCGTTGGTATATTGTCCAAGCGTTTTCAGGATATGAAAAACAAGTACAACGTTCATTAACTGATCGTATTAACCGTAGTGACTTCACTGAGTCGTTCGGTGATGTATTGGTTCCTACTGAAGAAGTCGTCGAAATGAAAGACGGCAAAAAACGTAAGAGTGAGCGTAAGTTCTTTCCTGGATATGTATTGATCCAGATGGAAATGAACGACAATACTTGGCATATTGTAAAGGATTGTCCGCGTATTATGGGCTTCATCGGCGGTACGCCTGAGATGCCTGCACCAATTACGCAAGTAGAAGCTGATCGCATCTTGAACCGTTTGAACCAGACTGAAACTGACCCACGTCCTAAGACGCTATTTGAGCCAGGCGAAGAGTTGTTGGTTATCGATGGTCCATTCACTGACTTTAAAGGGTTGGTAGAAAAAGTGGATTATGAGAAGTCTAAATTACATCTAACGGTAAACGTATTTAATCGACCTACACAGGTTGAGCTTGAGTTTAGTAAAGTTGAAAAGCTAGACTAAATCAGCAAAAAGTTCATCAACCGGGGAGCTGTTAGTCAATTAGGTATATACCACATTGATTTGGCGCTATTACCCATTTAGGAGAGTATCATGGCTAAGAAGATTGATGGTTACATCAAACTGCAAGTGCCTGCAGGCAAAGCAAATCCTTCACCACCTATTGGTCCAGCTTTGGGTCAAAAAGGCGTGAACATCATGGCGTTCTGTAAAGAATTTAACGCTGCGACCTCAGGCCAAGAGCCAGGTCTACCGATCCCAACTGAGATCACAGTATATAGCGATAAATCTTTTACCTTCATCATGAAATCACCACCAGCTGCGTACTTACTACGTAAAGCTGCTGGCATCGCTAAAGGTTCAGGTACACCGAACACTGCTAAAGTCGGTAAAGTTGATCGTGCACAGCTAGAAGAAATCGTTAAAACTAAGAATGCAGACTTAACTGCAGCTGATCTTGACGCTGCTGTTCGTACCATCGCTGGTACTGCACGTTCAATGGGTATTACCGTGGAGGGTGTATAATGTCTAAGCTAACCAAACGTCAAAAAGAAATCCAAAGCCGTATTGATAACGAAAAGCAATACACTCTTGAAGAAGCCGTTCAAATCCTAAACGATTTGCCAGCGCTAAAATTCAAAGAGTCTATTGATATCGCAGTAAACTTGGGCGTTGACCCACGTAAATCTGATCAAGTGGTTCGTGGTGCAACTAACCTACCTGCGGGTACTGGTAAAACCAAACGCGTTGCTGTATTTGCTCAAGGCGCTGCTGCTGAAGCCGCTAAAGAAGCTGGTGCAGACATCGTTGGTTTTGAAGACCTAGCAGAGCAAATCAAAGCTGGTAACATGGACTTTGATGTTGTTATCGCAGCTCCAGATGCAATGCGTGTTGTTGGTCAATTGGGTACGATCCTAGGTCCACGTGGCCTAATGCCTAACCCAAAAGTTGGTACGGTAACGCCAAACGTTGCTGAAGCTGTGACTAACGCGAAAGCAGGTCAAGCACAGTACCGTGTTGATAAAGCTGGTATCATCCATGCAACTATCGGCCAAGTTGGTTTCACTGCTGAGCAAATCGAGCAGAACGCGCAAGCGATTCTTTCTGATCTAAAGCGTGCTAAGCCTGCTACTTCTAAAGGTACTTTCATCAAGAAAATTACCTTGTCTAGCACGATGGGCCCTGGTCTAACGATCGACGCTGTTCCTTATCGTACTGCAAAATAATTAAAGTCTCTATCTTTGAGTACTTGAACTTCAAGTATTTTGAATGATGAGCACATACTATATTTAAAAATTAGGTCAGCGTAGTATTTGCTACGCTGTCTAAGACCGTAGGTAGAGAGTGGTTTAGTGTCATAAGTAACAATTTTCGAATGGTTAAATATGATACTGAGTCACTTTTGTTAATCGACGACAGATGAAAATCTTAGTTGTCCTACGCAGACGGTGGCCCACACAGTTTAAGACACGAGCGAATAGGGCGGTAAGGTTATTTATATAATCTTCAAACTATTACTCAACGTCATTCTGATAACGGTGCCGTAATCAGTCGTTACCAGTAGATGCTTTTTTCATTAATTGAATCCGCTGGTAATGTGTCGTATCAAGTCAGTCCCAGCTTAAAATTTAAGCCTGCGAAAATTTCGATTTTTAGTGCTTTTATGATAAGCAGATTGATAAGATTAAAGGAGTCAACTTATGGCATTAACGCTAGAGCAAAAACAACAAGTTGTGGCTGAAGTGTCTGAAGTTGCTGCTAATGCTTACTCAGCAGTAGCTGCCGAGTATCACGGAATTGGTGTTGCTAAGCTTACTCAGCTTCGCGAACAAGCTCGTGATAAAGGTGTTGTTTTGAAAGTGGTAAAAAATACCCTTGCAAAACGCGCTTTTGAAGGCACTAAGTTTGAGAGCATGTCAGACCGTATGACTGGTCCACTACTTTTGGCTTTCTCTATGGAAGATTTGGGATCTGCAGCACGAGTCGTTTTCGACTTTAGCAAAGATAACAAAGCTTTAGAGACCAAATTAGTATCAGTCGGTGGTGAAGTTTATGGTCCAGAAGAGCTAGAGCGCGTATCGAAGCTACCAACTCGCGACGAAGCAATCTCTATCTTGATGGCTACTATGAATGCACCAGTGACCAAGCTTGTCCAGACTATGAACGCTGTTCCTGGCAAGTTCGTTCGCACTGTAGCGGCAATCAAAGACGCAAAAGAAGCTGCTTAATTGCTTGTTTTAACGTAACTTTAACATCGCTAATTTTGGTTGAATTTTATTGCCATATTCGGCAATCAATCAAAGCGATATTAGAATCAATTAATTTTTATCAGATAACGGAGAGTTCTCATGGCACTATCTAAAGATGACGTGTTAAATGCAATCGCTGAAATGTCAGTAATGGATATCGTTGAGTTAATCAGCGACATGGAAGAAAAATTCGGCGTAACAGCTGCTGTTGCTGCTGCACCTGCTGCTGCTGGTCCTGCTGCTGCTGCTGCTGAAGAAAAAGACGAGTTTGACGTAGTTCTTGCTAGCTTTGGCGAGAAGAAAGTTGGCGTAATTAAAGCCGTACGTGAAGCTACTGGTCTTGGCCTAAAAGAAGCGAAAGATTTGGTTGAAAGTGCTCCAGCACCAATCAAAGAAGGCGCATCTAAAGCTGAAGCTGAAGAGTTGAAAAAGAAACTTGAAGAAGCTGGTGCAACTGTTGAACTAAAATAAGTTTAATACTGTACAGAAAAAAAGCTGGTAATGCCTTGCATTGCCAGCTTTTTTTTATTATAATTCGTAGCTTGACCTTTTGTGTCTGCCAACATACGTATGCATTAACGGTGGATACCCATCAAAAGGACAGACGATATACATGCAAGTACACATACCAGTTTTTAAAATCAGTTAATATCAGCTAAACGTCTGTAGATGTTTGGCATTTTTTTGTGTCTGCATGCTTTCCTATCAACACTATAGTTTATACTGATTCTTAAAGTTATAGTTACCCCGATTATTAATCCTGAAAAAAGCGGTATTCTGAAAAAGCTGTTGATTATAAGTTGCCTACTTGGTGTGGCATGACTGTCGATATTTAGTCTTATAGACAGTTTGCATGTGTAGGGAACATAGTTCGGTAATAAGCAGTCTAGATGGCAAGTGGTTTATATGCAATCTTAATAGACGTTATTTTCCAGCAATGTATTTGTAAATTAAGCCTCATAGGCAATGCATTATAGATTATATAATATTGAATTTTTTGGTTGCAACAGTCATATAGATTGATTCACTTACCATGAATTTAGTAAGCAACGACGAGATTAAGTGAAGTGTGCTAGGTAAGCACTGATGAGTAAAGTAGTAATTGACAGAAAAGACATGAACTGAACACGAAAACCCGTTTTATATTATCGTTTACGTCGCCATGTTTGCATCGTATTTATGCATACTGGCCACGCTTTTAATTTGTTTCCACGTTTACTGTAAGGACTCTCGATGGCATATTCTTATACTGAAAAAAAGCGTATTCGCAAAAGTTTTGCTGAATTGCCCACTGTAATGGACGTTCCCTATTTACTGTCTATTCAAGTAGATTCTTATGAGCAATTTTTGCAAGAGCACAAAAAGCCAAAAGCTCGTGAGAATACTGGTTTGCAAGCTGCGTATTCCTCTATTTTCCCAATTGAGAGTCACTCTGGTAACGCCGAGTTGCAATTTGTTGAGTACTATTTAGGTACGCCTGAATTTGATGAGCGTGAGTGTATCTTACGTGGTTCAACGTTTGCGGCGCCGATGCGTGTCAAAATCCGTTTGATCATCAAAGACAAAGACAGTAAAGACAAAGATAGCAAAGCCGCTATCAAAGATATCCGTGAGCAAAGCGTTTACATGGGCGAGATGCCTTTGATGACAGCTAACGGTACTTTCATTATTAATGGTACTGAGCGTGTTATCGTCTCTCAGCTACATCGTTCACCTGGTGTGTTCTTTGACCATGATAAAGGTAAGTCGCATTCAAGTGGTAAAGTGCTTTATAACGCGCGTATCATCCCTTACCGTGGTTCATGGTTAGACTTTGAATTTGATGCAAAGGACTTAGTCTTTGCTCGTATTGACCGTCGCCGTAAACTACTGGCTTCTATCATCTTACGTGCACTTGGCCTGACCACATCTGAAATTTTAGATTTGTTCTTTGATAAAGTCGCTGTTTATAAAGCTGAAGAGACGTTCGAGATTGATCTAGTTGCTGATCGTCTACGTGGCGAGATGGCTCAGTTTGATATCGTATCACCTGAAGGTGACGTTATTGTAGAGCAGGGCAAACGTATCAACGCACGCCGTATCCGTCAGCTTGAAGAAGCAGGTATGACGAAAATTGCTGTGCCTGATGAGTATCTATATGAGCGTATTTTAGCGGAAGATATCGTTGTTAATGACGAAATCATTGCTAAAGCAAACACGCCAATTGACCATGAATTATTGGTTAAATTGAACTCATTTGAAGCCAGTGGTGCCATCAAAGAGTTCAGCATTCTGTTCACTAACGATATCGACCAAGGTAGTTATATTGCCGATACGCTACGTGCTGATAGTACCTCAAGCCGTGAAGAAGCATTGATCGAAATCTATAAAGTCATGCGTCCAGGTGAGCCACCAACGGTTGAAACTGCTGAGAAACTGTTTGAGAGCATGTTCTTCAACGCAGATCGCTATGACCTATCTAATGTCGGTCGTATGAAGTTCAACCGTCGTCTTGGTCTGCCATTTGAAAACACCGATGATCCAGACGTACAGCGCGAACGCAGTGTGTTAACCAACGACGATATCGTTAATGTTCTAAAAGAGCTGATCGAGATTCGTAATGGCCGCGGCGATGTGGATGATATTGACCATTTGGGTAACCGCCGTATTCGTTCAGTGGGCGAGATGGCAGAAAACCAATTCCGTGTTGGTCTAGTACGTGTTGAGCGTGCGGTTAAAGAGCGCTTAAGCTCAGCAGAATCAGACAACTTGTCACCACAAGATTTGATTAACTCTAAGCCGGTAGCGGCTGCGGTTAAAGAGTTCTTTGGTTCAAGCCAGTTGTCACAGTTTATGGATCAGAACAATCCGTTGTCTGAAGTTACCCATAAGCGCCGTGTATCAGCGTTAGGACCTGGTGGTCTAACTCGTGAACGTGCAGGCTTTGAAGTACGTGACGTACATGATACGCATTATGGCCGTGTATGTCCGATTGAGACTCCTGAAGGTCCAAACATTGGTTTGATCAACTCATTAGCGACCTTTGCTAAAACCAACAGCTTTGGCTTCTTAGAAACGCCTTATCGCCGTGTGGTTGATGGTAAAGTAACAGACGTTATTGAGTATTTATCAGCAATCGAAGAAGTAGGTACTGTGATTGCACAGGCTGATTCTCCGATGACTGAAGATGGCGCGTTATCTGACGAGATGGTCAGTGTACGTAGCTATGGTGAATTTGTTCGTATGCCACCAGAAAAAGTAACGCATATGGACGTATCACCAAGTCAGGTAGTATCGGTTGCAGCAGGTCTGATTCCGTTCCTAGAGCATGATGATGCTAACCGTGCCTTGATGGGCTCGAACATGCAGCGTCAGGCTGTTCCTACGCTACGTGCTGATAAGCCGTTAGTAGGTACTGGTATGGAGCGTCACGTTGCTCGTGACTCTGGTGTTTGTGTGATTGCCAAGCGTGGCGGTGTGATTGAAGATGTTGATGCATCGCGTATCGTTGTTCGTGTAAACGAAGACGAGATGACTGCTGGTGAAGCGGGTATTGATATCTATAACTTGATCAAATACACGCGCTCTAACCAAAACACTTGTATCAACCAACGTATCATCGTTAACCAAGGTGACGAAATTGCTTTGGGTGATATCTTGGCTGATGGTCCATCAACGGATCTTGGTGAGCTAGCACTTGGTCAAAACATCCGCATCGCATTTATGCCGTGGAATGGTTACAACTTCGAAGATTCAATCTTGCTATCTGAAAAAGTCGTGAAAGAAGATCGTTTCACTACTATTCATATCCAAGAATTGACTTGTGTGGCTCGTGATACCAAGCTAGGTACAGAAGAGATCACGGCTGATATTCCAAACGTTGGTGAAGCAGCACTATCAAGTCTTGATGAAGCAGGTATCGTCTATATCGGTGCTGAAGTTGATGCTGGTGATATTCTAGTTGGTAAAGTGACGCCAAAAGGTGAAACGCAACTAACGCCAGAAGAGAAACTACTACGGGCTATCTTTGGCGAAAAAGCGGCTGATGTGAAAGACACGTCACTACGCGTACCGACTTCAAGTAAAGGTACGGTTATTGATGTACAGGTCTTCACCCGTGATGGCGTTGAAAAAGACGCACGCGCAAGAGCGATTGAAAAATCGCAGCTTGATAGCTATCGCAAAGATTTAAAAGAAGAGCTACGTATCTTTGAAGAAGCGGCTCGCGGCCGTATTGGTAATCTATTAGATGGTCAAAAAGTCAGCGGCGGTGCTGGTCTAAAAGCGGGTACAGTTATGGCATTGGCTGATATGAAAGATATGAGCCTTGAGACCTTGCTTGATATCCAACCAGTAGAAGAAGAAATCTCTGAGCGTCTAACGCAAATCGCTGATTACTTGGTTGATAAGCAAAAAGACATCGATGTGAAGTTTGCTGAGAAAAAACGCAAATTGACTGCTGGTGATGACTTGCAACATGGCGTACAAAAAATCGTTAAAGTATATCTAGCCGTTAAGCGTCGTATTCAGCCTGGTGATAAGATGGCCGGTCGTCATGGTAACAAAGGTGTTGTATCGCGCATCATGCCAGTTGAAGACATGCCTTATGATGAGAATGGTAATACCGTTGACATCGTGTTGAACCCACTTGGTGTACCATCTCGTATGAACATCGGTCAGGTTTTAGAGACGCATTTGGGTATGGCAGCGAAAGGTTTGGGCGAGAAAATTGACGGTATGCTCAAATCTCAAGCAGCGATCAAAGAGCTACGTGATTTCTTGGACAAAATCTATAACCAAGTAGGCGGTGAGCAAGTTGATCTTGATAGCTTAAGTGATGATGACATCATGGCGCTAGCAGACAACTTACGTGGCGGTGTACCGATGGGCACAGCAGTATTTGACGGCGCAAGAGAAAGCCAAGTTAAAGACTTGCTCGAGCTTGCTGGTATGGATCGCGATGGTCAGCAGACGTTATATGATGGTCGTACAGGTCAGAAGTTTGACCGCAAAGTAACCGTCGGCTACATGTACATGCTCAAGCTTAACCATTTGGTTGATGACAAAATGCATGCGCGTTCAACAGGTTCTTATTCTCTAGTGACGCAGCAGCCACTCGGCGGTAAAGCTCAGTTTGGTGGTCAGCGCTTCGGTGAGATGGAAGTATGGGCACTAGAAGCATACGGCGCGACTTACACGTTGCAAGAAATGCTAACGGTGAAGTCGGATGACGTTGAAGGCCGTACTCGTATGTACAAAAACATCGTTGATGGTGAGCAGTATATGGATCCAGGCATGCCTGAGTCGTTCAACGTACTGACCAAAGAAATCAAATCACTGGGTATCAATATTGAGTTAAAACAAAGCAACTAGCCCGTTGTTTAACTTAGTTGTCCACTAAAGGCAGTCTGCTTTATTGCTGCTGCTTTTAGTGATTTGTCTCAACCCTATTCATTGCCTTCATTCATCTTATCTGCGTCAATGGTACGCTGTCAGATGATTATAAAGATAACGGAGAAGCAACTTGAAAGATTTACTCGATATCATGCAAAGCCCTACCGGCAACGGTAATACAGAGTTTGATAGCATCCAAATTACCTTAGCCTCACCTGACGTCATCAAGTCATGGTCGCACGGCGAAGTAAAAAAACCTGAAACCATCAACTATCGCACGTTCAAACCTGAGCGTGACGGTCTTTTTTGTGCCAAAATCTTTGGCCCAGTAAAAGATTTCGAATGTTTATGTGGTAAATATAAGCGCCGTAAGTTCCAAGGTGTAATCTGTGAAAAATGTGGTGTTGAAGTCACCACTGCTAAAGTCCGTCGTGACCGCATGGGTCATATCGACCTAGCAAGTCCTGTGGCGCATATTTGGTTCCTAAAATCATTACCAAGCCGCATCGGTCTATTGCTAGACATGACGCTACGTGATATTGAGCGCGTTCTATATTTTGAAAGCTATATCGTGACTGAGCCTGGTCTAACTTCTTTAGAGAAGTACCAATTGCTTGATGATGAAGATTACTACAAAGCCCTTGAAGAGTTTGGCGATGAATTCACTGCCAAAATGGGTGCTGAGGCTGTACAAGACCTATTGAAAGATATCGATATGGATCTTGAGATTGATGAGCTGCGTGAAGCGATTCCGCAAACAGGTTCTGAGACCAAGCTTAAGAAGATGTCTAAGCGTCTTAAATTATTAGAAGCATTCCGTGATTCTAATAATAAGCCTGAGTGGATGGTAATGAACATCTTACCAGTACTACCACCAGATTTGCGCCCGCTAGTACCGCTAGAAGGTGGCCGTTTTGCGACGTCAGATCTAAACGATCTATATCGCCGTGTGATCAACCGTAACAACCGTCTTAAGCGTCTGCTTGAGCTGAGCGCGCCTGATATCATCGTACGTAACGAAAAACGTATGTTGCAAGAGTCAGTGGATGCGTTGCTTGATAACGGTCGTCGCGGTCGTGCCATCACTGGTAGTAACAAGCGTCCATTGAAATCTTTGGCAGATATGATCAAGGGTAAGCAAGGTCGTTTCCGTCAGAACTTACTTGGTAAGCGTGTCGATTACTCTGGTCGTTCGGTTATCGTTGTAGGTCCAACGCTACGTCTACATCAGTGTGGTCTACCTAAAAAAATGGCACTAGAATTATTCAAGCCATTTACTTATAACAAACTATTGTCTCATGGTTTGGCAACGACGATTAAAGCTGCCAAAAAGATGGTAGAGCGTGAAGAACCACAAGTGTGGGATATGCTGGCCATGGTTATCCGTGAGCATCCAGTACTTCTTAACCGTGCGCCAACACTTCACCGTTTGGGCCTGCAAGCATTTGAGCCAGTATTGATCGAAGGTAAAGCCATCCAGTTGCATCCGCTTGTTTGTACTGCATTCAACGCCGATTTCGATGGTGACCAAATGGCCGTTCACGTGCCATTGACCCTAGAAGCACAGCTTGAATCACGCGCGTTGATGATGTCTACCAACAACATCTTGTCACCTGCGAACGGTGATCCGATCATTGTACCATCACAGGATGTTGTACTAGGTCTATATTACATCAGTCGCTCGTCTATCAATGCCAAAGGCGAGAGCATGATTTTTGCGACCGTTAATGAAGCATTGCGTGCAATTGGTTCAAACGACCTACATGTAAACGCCAAGATCAAAGTGCGTGTCACTGAGACGCAAATTGATGAAGACGGTAACGAGACCAAAGAAACCAGTATTAAAGATACGGTTGCTGGTCGTTTGCTTATCTGGAACATCATGCCTAAAGGTATGACATTTGATGAGTGTAACCAAGAGATGACGAAGAAAAATATCTCTCGTTTGATCAACTCTTGTTACCGTAAAGTTGGCGTCAAAGAAAGCGTTATGTTTGCTGACCAATTGATGTATCTTGGTTTCGCACAAGCGACGCTATCTGGCGTGTCTATCGGTATCGACGACATGGTTATTCCACCACTGAAAAAGCAAATCATCGAAGTGGCAGAAGGCGAAGTTCGCGAAATCGAAGATCAGTTCGAGCAAGGTTTCGTAACTGCTGGTGAGCGTTATAACAAAGTAGTCGATATCTGGTCACGTACCAATGACAAAGTCGCTAAGGCGATGATGGATAACTTGGCAACAGATAAAGTTATCAATGCGCAAGGCGAAGAAGACGAGCAGAAATCATTCAACTCGATCTTTATCATGTCGGATTCTGGTGCTCGTGGTAGTGCGGCACAGATTCGCCAGTTGGCTGGTATGCGTGGTTTGATGGCGAAACCAGATGGTTCAATCATTGAAACTCCGATTAAAGCGAACTTCCGTGAAGGTTTGACGGTACTACAGTACTTCATCTCAACTCACGGTGCACGTAAAGGTCTAGCAGATACAGCACTAAAAACAGCTAACTCGGGTTACTTAACTCGTCGTCTGGTTGATGTGGCACAAGATTTGGTTATCACGAGTGATGACTGTGGTACTGAAGAAGGCCTACTCATGAAGCCACATATCCAAGGTGGTGAAATCATTGAGAAACTAGGTGAGCTAGTACTTGGTCGTGTGACTGCACGTGATGTGACGTATAACGATGATGCTGATAAAGTATTGGTTCCAGCTGGTACTTTGATTGATGAGTATTGGGTTAACGTCCTTGACAGCAATGCAATTGATGATATCTGGGTACGCTCAGTTATTACTTGTAATGTTGAGCATGGTGTTTGTTCACAGTGTTATGGTCGTGACCTTGCACGTGGTCATAAAGTGAACATTGGTGAGTCAGTTGGTGTTATGGCCGCTCAGTCTATCGGTGAGCCAGGTACTCAGTTGACCATGCGTACGTTCCACGTAGGTGGGGCTGCGAGTTCAGCATCTGTAGACAACAGCATCTCTGTACGTAATGCTGGTCAAGCGCACTTTGAAAACATGAAAACAGTACAGCATACCGATGGTCACTTAGTCATCGTGTCGCGTTCAGCTGAAATCGCGTTGACCGATGAGCTTGGCCGTGAGCGTGAGCGCTATAAAGTACCGTATGGTTCAAGCGTACTTGTAAAAGACGAAGAGCAGGTTGAAGGCGGTCAAACTATCGCTAAATGGGATCCGCATACGCATCCAATCATCACAGAATTTGCTGGTACAGCACGCTTCAGTGACATCACTGACGGTATGACTGCCACCGTGAAAGTTGATGATGCGACTGGTATGAGTTCATTTGAGATTCTAGCTACTCGTGACCGTTCAAGCTCAGCAAAAGACTTACGTCCTGCGATTATCTTGAACACTGACGAAGGTAAAGAAGTGGTTTACTTCTTACCAGCTGAAACCATCATCCGCGTGAGCGATGGTGAAAAAGTAGCAGCAGGTTCGATTCTAGGCCGTGTACCACAAGCATCTTCTGGTACAAAAGATATTACCGGTGGTCTACCACGTGTTGCTGATCTATTCGAAGCACGTCGTCCAAAAGATCACGCCATCATGGCAGAAATGACTGGTGTCGTAAGCTTTGGTAAAGAGACTAAAGGTAAGAACCGCTTCATTATTACCAATGAAGACGGTGAAGTACATGAAGAGCTAATCCCGAAATGGCGTCAAATCAACGTCTTTGAAAACGAGACGGTAGCACGTGGTGAAGTGATCGCTGATGGTCCACAGAACCCACATGATATCTTACGTTTGAAAGGTCAGACTGCACTTGCTGATTATATCGTCAACGAAGTACAGGACGTTTATCGCTTGCAGGGTGTAAAAATCAACGATAAGCATATCGAAGTTATTATTCGTCAGATGCTGCGTAAAGTTGAAATCACTGATGGCGGCGATTCAAGCCACTTCAAAGGTGATCAGGTCGAGTATGCAGATATCAAAGCGTTGAATGCGAAACTAGAAGCGGAAGATAAATTCCCAGTACAGTTCGAGCGTCAATTGCTAGGTATCACTAAGGCAAGTCTGGCAACTGAAAGCTTTATCTCAGCCGCTTCTTTCCAGGAAACAACCCGCGTACTAACTGCGGCTGCTGTGACTGGTAAAGTGGATGAGCTACGTGGTCTGAAAGAAAACGTGGTCGTTGGTCGCTTGATTCCTGCAGGTACGGGTCTTGCTTATCATAAGGCACGCAAAGAGAAAGCGGATCAGAAGCTACAAGACAATGATCTTAATGCAGCGTTTGATATGACAGCAAGCACTGATAGCAAAGACTTTGCAAGCTTTGATGAAGCCTTTGCTCAAGAGTTAAATCAAAATAATTAATCGTATTGAGTATTTTGATTCATTCCCAATGTAAGAAAAAGCCAGCCTAAGTCGCTGGCTTTTTTGTGTGTATAAAAACTGAGAAAGGCATGGTGCTATTATCTAAAAAAATAGTACACTGGAAAACAAGCCTCAATTTACTATCTATAGAAGGATAAGTCGCAAATGGCAGGTAAAACTCGCGTTGCCAAATATCAAGCAGATCGTACCAATCAAAAACTGTATTTTTGTCGTCTATCCTGCCAAACAGCAGGCAATACTAGCGATAAGCAGCTATATCAAGCCTATTGCGAAACCGCTATTTTTCATTTACATGGTGCGCTGCTGGCATTTACTCAAGAGCTGGGTCATTTTTATAGCTTAAATATGACCGCACCAACTTTGTCAGATATTGAGCAAGCACTAAGCGAGCGCACACAGGTATCTCCTGAGATTCAGCGCTTGCAGCAATTGCAGCAGCAAGGCTTTATTGCAAATATAGAGCGCGCTTATGAGCGTTGTCTTTATGCGGTACCACCAGATACGGTTGTGGATGAAAAACCAAGTAGCGATTTAGCCGCGCCCGACCTTATTGTGAATGTCGTTACTTTGTCAAATCAATGGTTACCTGATGAGGCAACGATAAGAGAATGGCGTAATCAGCTTTTAGAGCTGATCGAGCAACTACGTGCAGGGATGGTTGAGTTTTAGCAAGATGAGTCTGTCTGAAATATAATATCTACAAAAAAGGCTTGCTCAGTGATGACTGAACAAGCCTTTTTTTATATCGGTAATTAGAGATACTGGTAGATTATTCTGGCATCGGGGGCATACGCTGGACCGGTGTGACCGATAAAGGATTTTGCGGCACACTATCATTGCTACGGCTGCTACTTGTTTGAGCTACTGATGAGCTGCTAGTGTCTGCAGTGGGCTCGGGGGCTGCCGGTTTGCGCTGCTGAGTTTGAGTCTTGACCGGTTTTGCTGGTGCGTTGTTGTCAGAGATGTCGTCATCATCAGTTATAATACCATCATCGGTCATTTCTATAATTTGCTGCTGCTGCTTTTTAGATTTTGAGCGGTTATTGATAGATACCCATTGGTTTGGCGTGTCTTTGAGCTGAGCCTTCATAAAGTCCATCCAGACGGGCAGGGCAGCCACACCACCATACTCTCGGCGACCCATAGATGTTGGCTGATCAAACCCCATCCATACAACCGTTGCATTGGTAGGATGAAACCCTGCAAACCAAGCGTCTTTAGCTTCGTTGGTTGTACCGGTTTTGCCGCCAATATCATCACGGCCTAAGGCTTTTGCTCGTACTGCAGTACCACGCTGCACCACATCACGTAAAATATCTGCCATTTCAAATGCTACTCTAGGCTTTAATATTCTTGGTGCTTGTTTGGCTGCTATGTACTGTACGGCAGGTGCTTTTAGGCGATCTGATTGTGGACCAGCGTCATAGACAGTAAGGTCGATTGCTTCATCCGTTTCTTCTACATTTTCACTATTTTCTAGTTCTGTGCTTTCGGTAGCTGATTTATCAGTAGTACTGTTTTCGTCTTCTAATGACTTATTATATTCTTCTATCAGATTTTTATTAACCGCTTCAAGTTGCTCATTGAAGCATAAGGCGCAAGCCTGAAGTGGATTGGCCTGAAATAATAACTCGTTTTTATAGTTATAAATTTGCTCAATAAAGTAAGGTTGTACGCGGTGACCACCATTGGCAAAGGTTGAATACGCCGTTGCCATTTGCAATGGGGTTGCTTGTCCTGCCCCTAGAGCCAAGGATAAAGTTGTGGGTAGTTTTTCTTTATCTAGGCCGAACTCATCTAATAGATTACGCGCATCAGAAATGCCAATAGCTTGTAGGAGACGGATAGACACCAAGTTGCGAGATAAATACAAACCACGACGTAAGGTAATGTCACCTAAGAAGCGTTCATCAGAGTTTTTAGGTTTCCAGTCGCCTACTTGAATAGGGCGATCTGAAACAATACTGTCTGGATGATAGCCTTTTTCCAAAGCGGCGGTATAGACTAATGGTTTGATGGTTGAGCCAGGTTGGCGCCATCCTTGTAAGGCTCGGTTGAATTTACTATGTTTGAAATCAAAACCGCCTACTAATGCATTGACCGCGCCAGTTTCTGGATTTAATGAAACCAGACTACCTTGTATTTTGGGTATCTGCCCTAGCTGCCAATTACCATTTGCGGTAGGTATCACGCGGACAATATCGTTTTTGCTCACTATTTGGCTAGCATTATTAGGGTAGTAACCGATACGATTGGCAGAGATGTATTTGCGTGCCCAGCTCATGCCAGACCAATTGACCGTTACACTTTCACCAGACTGTAATGTCGCTTCAAAACTACGAGAGTTGACCTTAGTGACTTTGGCAGGAGACATATTGCTATAGCGCTGAAAGTTTTCAAGAGGCTCGTCATTTGCCTCTGCGCCGCGCCAGCCATGACGATGCTCATAAGCTACTAAGCCTGCTAATATGGCAGCTTCTGCATCGGTTTGTGCCTTACTATCAACAGTCAGGCGAACACGCCAACCACCATGCATCACCTGCTCACCGTAACGCTCGACTAGAGTCGCACGCGTCATTTCTGCCAAATAGGGCATATTAACGTCGAGTTTTTCTTGATACAGCTTAATGCCAACAGGGGAGTTGACGGCCTGATCATACTGAGCTTTTGTGATATAGCCCAACTCATGCATACGGCCAATAATCCAGTTTCGCCGAGTCAACGCGCGGCTAGGATTGGCAACAGGATTGTATTTAGAAGGGGCTTTTGGTAAACCAGCAAGCATTGCCATTTCAGCAATGGTGAGATTATCTAGTGATTTACTATAGTATTTTTTGGCAGCAGCGCGGATACCATAAGCGCCTTCACCCAAATAAATCTTATTGACATAGAGAGTAAGGATCTCATTTTTACTGAGCTCATCTTCCATTTTTCGCGCTACAAACAGCTCTGTCAGTTTGCGGTTTAGAGTACGCTCAGGACTTAAAAAGTAATTTTTGGCGACCTGCATCGTAATAGTTGAGCCACCAGTCTGACTGTCATCATCAGTCACCACTTCAGTGACTGCGCGCCCAAGACCTTTAATACTGATGCCACTATGCTGAAAGAAAGAAGCATCTTCTGCCGCTAAAAAAGCATGAGTCAAATCTTCAGGAATTTCATCAAATGTGACTGGTAACGATAAACGATTGCCGTATTGGCCGATTAATTTGTCATCGCTACTATAAATCTGCAATGGCATTTCTAAATTGGCAGTTTTTATCTCTTGAATACTTGGCAAAGTTGGCGATAAATACATCGCCATACCATAAAAACCAATAGGTACAGCAAGCGCTAAGATAACTGCCAATGCTAGGCAAGCGACAAAAAGTCCCACCAAGAAATGAATGAGACGAGCGGTAGCATTTTTTTTGGCCATAATAAGACTTATTCATTAGAATTTGTAGCGGATAACTTATTATACCTTGAACAAAATCAACAGGTCATAATAAATGTGTAAGTAGGCCTTAATATATTTTTAAACGCTTGAATCTATCAATTAAGTAAAGTATTGTATTCAATTATTACAAATAACTATCAGATTGTACACTTAATATAAGGTATAGAGTTTGTGAGGCTATTTACTTCGAAAAGTCGACATTTGATTGGTGTGGATATTTGTGCCACTTCAGTAAAAATAGTGGACATACAACGTCAACAAGGCATGTTCCACCTAAAATCCTACGGTATTGAGAGACTACCGGAAGGTGTAGTCGTCGACAAACTCCTAGTTGATACAGAGGCGGTTGGCAACATTATAGCGAGTCTAGCAAGACGTTGCCAAGTTGCGGGCAGTAATGCTGCAACCGCCGTATCAGGATCTGCCGTCATTACCAAAATTATTGATATGGATATGATGCTAAGCGATGTTGAGCGTGAAGCACAAATACGTTTGGATGCTGATCAGTATGTGCCTTATCCATTAGAAGATGTCAATTTAGATTTTGAGGTGCTAGGCCCATCTTTAGTGAGTGAGGACATGGTACAAGTACTACTTGCGGCCTCTCGCTCAGAAAACGTTGATCAGCGTGTTGATGCGTTGGCCTTCGGTGGCATGCAAACCAAGGTTATGGATATCGAGTCACATGCAATAGAGCGTGCTTTTGGACTGATGGCAGACAATCTACCAAATATGCCTGAGCTGGTCGCTTTGGTTGATATCGGCCATAATCAAACCACTTTATATATCGCAAAAAATGGTGAGTTCATTTATAGTCGCGAGCAATTATTTGGCGGTGTTCAGTTAACAGAAGCGATTCAAAACCGTTATGGGCTGTCAGCTGAAGAAGCAACGCTGAGCAAACGTGAGCGCACATTGCCTGATGACTACTATCCTGAAGTTTTGACCCCTTTTATAGAAAATACCATTCAGCAAATCACTCGTTCCTTACAGTTTTACTTCTCATCAAGTCAGTATAGTAGTATTGACCATGTGGTACTTGCGGGTGGTAGTAGCTCCATTGCAGGTCTTGCTGGGATGGCACAGCAAAAACTCGGTGTGAGCGTTAGTGTTGCCAATCCGTTTACCAATATGACCATTGCGCCTAACATTGATAATGAGCAACTGACCATTGATGCGCCAGGCTTAATGGCTGCATGCGGTCTTGCGTTAAGGAGCTTTGACTAATGGCTCGTATTAACCTTTTACCTTGGCGACAAGAAGAGCGCGAACGTCGCAACAAAGAGTTTATGACTCTAATAGTTGCAGTGACTTTGCTCACTTTATTGGCGGCTTTTGCTTCATGGAGCTATTTTAACAATGAGCTTGATGAACAGCTTGATGCTAATGCCTTGATTGAGCAAGAAAATGCACGTTTAGACACCGCATTGACTGAGATTGATAGTTTAGAGCAGCGCCGTGAAGATATTATCTCACGTATGCAGGTCATTCAAGATTTGCAAGGTCGTCGTCCTGTACCAGTACGCTTGTGGGATGATCTGGCAAGAGCGATTCCACCAGCGCTTTATCTAACCAATCTCAAACGCGAAGGCGATGTATTAACGTTGACTGGGCTGGCTGATAACCCAAATATTGTATCTAGCTTGATTCGTAATTTGGACAGTAGTAAATGGATGGGTAACTCAGCAGTTAGCAATATTCAACAGAACATTAGCGCTTATGAAGCGGCCCCTGTACTGAATAATACAGTCACTACGGCTGGTGAGCCACCGCGTCCAGTTTATCCTGAAGACAGTTATGTACAGTTCGTGGTGACGACTAAAGTACAATCAGAGACGCCTGTCCCTGCGGAAGATAGTGTGGGAGGGGAGTTATGAAGCTTGTCCGTAAAAAAAGCCTAATTAAGACCAAAAAAAGTGCTTCAAAACCAAAGAAGCAGTTTGATCTTAATGAATTTCGTCGCAGTTTTGAGTCACTAGACTCTGAAAACTATGGCAGCTGGCCGCTACCAGTGAAGGTGACGGTGATCGGTCTTATTATTACCTTTATAGCGGCCCTATCATGGGCGCTACCGATTAGTAGCAAAATCGATGAGATTAATGCTGCTGAAAGTCAGCAACAGACCTTGCTTGAAAGCTATCGCGAAAAGGAATCGCGTGCGCGTCACCTAGAAGCCTATCAAGCACAGGTCATTCAGATGGAAACGGAGTTTAATACCTTGTTAGACCAGTTGCCAAAAGATACGCGTGTGTCAGAGCTGGTAGAAGGTATCAATATGACAGGTGTCGGCAGTAATATTCGTTTTCAAGACATCTCTGTCGAACCTGAAATTGAAAATGAATTTTTCATTGAGCAGCCGATTCGCATTGCTGCTTTAGGTGAATATCATCAGTTTGGTAGTTTTATCAGTGGCCTTGCAGCGCTACCTCGTATCATCACTATGCATGATTTTGAGGTGAGTAATCCACAGCCGAGCTTAGACGTTTTACCTGAGCTTAATCTAGTCTTGCAAACCAAAACCTATCGTTCAAAAGAAGCGACTCCTGAAGATGAAGCAGCTCCTGCAGGTGATGCTGCCGCTACTGATGCAAATGCAGGAGGTAACTAATGAGTATGCAAAAACTACCCATGCTGTTGACTTTAAGTATCGCAGCGCTAGCGATGACTGGTTGTACGGATCGTATCGGTATGGCAGAGCAAGCGATGACTGACATCCGTAACCAGCCAGCGCAGCCTATCGAACCACCACCCAAAGCTGAACTGGTAGAAGACTTCGTCTATAGTGCAAGCTCACAGCGCAGCCCATTTTTACCACCGAGCTTGGTGAATGTAGAGGGTCCTACTACTTCTATTGATGGCGTGCGACCAGACATTACACGTGTAAAAGAACCACTTGAACAATACGAGTTATCGCAACTGGTTTTTCGAGGCGTGGTAGTGTCGCCTGAAGGTCAGCGATACGCACTGGTACAACGTCCTGATGGTTCAGTTGCTAGTGTGAAGGTGGGTGATTATCTTGGATTGAATGACGGCCGTATTGTTGAAATCACGCCGACCCAGATCAACTTGATTGAAATTGTGCCAGACAGCCGCGCTGGGTTTATTGAAAAACCCCAGTCGCTGGTATCCCCTATAAGCTAAGTCGGCAGATTTTTTGAGGAATAAATAATGACAGTACGCAATAACAAGGTAATGATGATGAGCAACCGCGTTTCTTCTGCTTTTGCCATTTCAGCACTGGCAGTCAGCATGGTGGCAGTAAGTAGTAGCGCACACGCTGCACAGCGCATCAATAATGTGTCTGTAGTGCAAACTGCACCAGCAGTGACACAAATGCGTTTGGGGTTCACAGGTTTACCAGTATTGCCTGCAGCCTATCAGCTTGATGATCCTAGCCGCTTGGTATTAGATTTTGAACAAGTACAAAACGGTCTTGCCAGTCGTTTCAACGAATACAATATCGGGATGGTTAATGATGTCACCACGTTGAGTAGCGATAGTACGACGCGTCTTATCGTTGGCCTCAAGCAGTCAGGCAATTATACAACAGCGATTGAGGGTAACGATCTACTACTGACCATTACAGATCCTGATCGCCCAGTGA
Organism: Psychrobacter sp. T6-5; assembly: GCF_052258485.2. NCBI lineage: Bacteria > Pseudomonadati > Pseudomonadota > Gammaproteobacteria > Moraxellales > Moraxellaceae > Psychrobacter > Psychrobacter sp. T6-5. The sequence goes on from NZ_JBQQEY020000001.1 coordinate 621,804, forward strand.
TTACTAGTGACCCTATACAAGATGTCCTTAATAACTCTAGCGGCATCACCACCACTGCAGTCGTCACGCCAATCGTCGAGACTAGTACGGTTCCTGTTGCGGCTGTTCGCACCACTAGTACGACAGTCGTAAAAAACGACGTGCCAGCTGACACGATGGTGGTGAGAGTTAATCCATTGTTGAACCCACAGCTTGCTTCTGCACAAGTAAGTAAACAGTACAGCTATGATGGTCTCAGTGCAGTCAATTTTTCGGCAGGTAATGATGGTGGCGGTAACGTCAGCATGGTACTTGCCAACGAAGCTATTCCGGTAGATGTACAACGCCAAGGTAATAAGCTTGTCGTACGTTTAACAGGCAGTACGGTCCCAAGAAACTTGCTACGTCGATTAAATATTAATAGTGGTCTGGTGAGTAGCATCGATACTAAAAACCAAGGACAAAATGGTGTCATCACCATTAACATGTCTGATGATTACGAGTATCAAGCTTACCAATCGGGCAATCAGTTAAATATTAGTATCAACAAGCCTGAACTGCTACGTGAACCGACTCTTGAGGAGAAAGTATATAGCGGCGAGCCACTATCCATGGAATTCCAAGACGTTGAAATTCGCAGCGTGTTAGATATTTTAGCGCAGTTTACCGAGATGAATATCGTTGCGAGTGACTCAGTCGCTGGCAACATCACCTTGCGTTTGATCAATGTTCCTTGGGATCAAGCACTTGATATTATTCTAAAAAGTAAAAATTTAGGCAAGCGCGAAAATGGTAATGTGATTTTGGTTGCGCCTTCTACTGAACTCGCTGAACAAGAAGCACGTGAGCTTGAAGCGCAGCAAGCCGTTCAATCTTATGCGCCATTACGTACTGAATATATTCGTTTGAGCTATGCAAAAGCACAAGATGTCCTGACTCTGATTTCTCAAGGAAGCGGCTCATCTGGTAGTAGCGGTATAGGCGGCACGAGCGGGCTTACAAATCGTGGAAATGACAATAATACGTTGCTGTCGGATCGTGGAACCGTAACGATTGATGAGCGTACCAATACCTTAATCGTCAAAGATGTGGCAAATAGTATTGAAAATATTCGTACACTAATTGGCAAGATTGATATTCCTGTACGTCAGGTTATGATTGAGGCGCGTATCGTGAGTGCAACTGACAGCTTTAGTAAGGAGATTGGGGTTCGCTGGGGAATCTTATCAAATGGTGCAGCCAATAACCGTAGCTTGTTAGTTGGGGGTAGCAACCAGACATTGGCAGACCTTAAAGATTTTGATATAGAAACGACAACTGTCAACGGGCAAACGGTTTCTTATCCTTCGTATGATATCAGTCGTCCGGATAACTTAAACGTTGACTTAGGGGTTGCTAATCCAGCTGGCAGTATCGCCTTTGGTTTACTGAGCCTTTCTGATGTGATGCTTGATCTTGAATTGTCAGCATTACAAGCAGACAACCGCGGTGAAGTCATCTCAACCCCGAAAGTGTTGACGGCCGACAAGCAAACCGCAAAAGTTTCTTCTGGCACCCAGATTCCTTATCAGGAAGCCTCAGCCAGTGGCGCAACCACAACCAGTTTTAGAGAAGCGGCACTGAGTTTAGAGGCGACGCCAAATATTACCCCTGATGGCAAAATTGGTCTACAATTGGTAATCACAAATGGTACGCCGACTATTATCAACAATCAGGTGGCTATCTCTGAGGATTCTATCTCAACCAATGTGATCGTTGAAGATGGTCAAACGGTAGTATTGGGTGGGGTCTTTAGAAACCGCACTAACAATAACGTGGACAAAGTGCCGTTTTTAGGCGATTTACCATACATCGGCCGTGCATTTCGTAAAGATGTGCGCAATAACAACAAGGAAGAGCTGTTGATATTTGTCACACCAAAATTGATCAATGATGGTACAAGTCGCTTGAATTAATCATAAATTTGTTGATTATTCACTAAAAAAGTAAGCCTTAGTGCTTACTTTTTTTTGTGCATAAACTTAGCATCTTTAATATTGCTAGCTATATGCATGGATTAATGGACGATAAGCTCTAAATATTACTAACAATAATCACAGCGCATTACTAGCCAGAATATCAATGACGTTGTATGATAGCTAATTTAGCTGAGTGAGTATTATGGTGCAGGAATTGCCGTCGGTGTTTTTAGTGGGTCCGATGGGAGCGGGGAAGACGACGATCGGTAAGTTACTGGCCAAGCAGTTAGGTCGCACTTTTGTAGATAGTGATTGGTATATCGAATCGCAAACCGGTGCTGATATTGCTTGGATATTCGCCAAAGAAGGTGAAGCGGGTTTTCGTGAGCGTGAAACGCGTGCCATTGATGAGCTGACTCAAACCCCTCAAATTGTATTGGCAACTGGCGGTGGCGCAGTATTGGCTGCTGAAAACCGAGAGTTCTTAAGACAGCGTGGCATCGTGGTTTATCTCAATGCCCCAGTCGATGTGCAAATGGCCCGCACTTCTAAAGACAAGTCACGGCCTCTTTTACAACAGCCTAATCCTAGAAAAATACTGCAAGATCTATATAGTATTCGCGATCCATTATATCGTCAGGTCGCGCATATTATTATGCCCACTGGCCACACTTATCCGCGTCATATGGTCAGCCAACTAATGCAGCAGCTAAACGCATTTTTTGATTGTACTGACACAACACTAAAAGACAATGAAGAGTAGACCGATATTATCTATTGATATTATCGGTAGGTATACTCAGCTACTTTTACCCAATTATAAATGCTTAAGGAGTGTCTCATGGCAACGTCACTGTTTCATGACAGCTTAACAGTTCGTACGCAAAGTCATGATTATCCAATCATTATTACTGAAGATGCGACGTCAAAAAATAGCAGTATGGCAAAGCAAGTCGCACCTTACATTAAGGGTTGCCAAGTATTGATCGTGACTAACGATACCGTGGCACTTCTATACTTGCAAGCTTTAAAAGATGAGCTAGCAGAGCAGTTTACGGTAAAAGTTTGCGTGTTACCAGATGGTGAGCAATATAAGAACCAGACAAGCATTGACCAAATATATGATGCGCTAATGGCAGAGCATTTCAATCGTGATGTCACGCTTATCGCACTTGGTGGCGGCGTGGTGGGTGATATGACAGGTTTTGCTGCGGCAAGTTTTATGCGCGGGGTCAACTTTATCCAAATTCCAACGACCTTATTATCGCAAGTCGATTCTAGCGTTGGCGGCAAAACGGGCATCAATCATGCGCAAGGCAAAAACATGATTGGCGCATTCTGGCAGCCGCAAATGGTGCTCGCTGATATGAGTACGCTCAAAACGCTGCCTGCACGTGAGCTGTCAGCAGGAGTCGCTGAAATTATCAAGTATGCGCTTATCATGGATGAAGCATTCCTGACATGGCTTGAAGAGAATTTACCTGCAATGATGGCGTTGGATTTGGCAGTACTTGGCGAAGCGGTGAAGCGCTGCTGTCAATACAAAGCAGATGTGGTCGCTCAAGATGAAAGAGAGTCAGGTGTGCGTGCTCTGTTGAACTTTGGGCATACTTTTGGTCATGTGATCGAGACCCATCAAGGCTACGGCAATTGGTTGCATGGTGAGGCGGTAGCAGCGGGCATGATGCAAGCGGCGGAACTGTCCCAAAAAATTGGTTGGTTGACCCTTGATGAGGTTGAGCGCATTAAGCGTGTTTTAATGCTAGGTAACCTGCCAACCAAACCGCCTGCCATTGATGTACAAACTGCTCTGAACTTGATGGGGCACGATAAAAAAGTGAAACACGGACAAATCCGGCTGATTTTGTTAAAATCAATAGGGAGTGCAGTATTGACCAATGATTTCGATAACGATCTGTTGCTCGAAGTATTGTCACAACACAGCGCATAATGTATCAAAATTTTAGTGAGTGTTTGTACTAAAACTTGATATGTACAGCAGATTCACAGACTGCACTTCTATTTGAATGAGCATTGATGTAATGCTCTTAAATATGTTTTTACCAAGGACCTCCCCATGGCAGCATCAAAATCGAAGACGCGTACCGCTGGCCAATCATACAGTCGTCAAGCCTTGATCTGGCTGGTCGCGACGTTACTATTAGGTATTGTGACAGCGTTAGTCTGGATGCTAAGCCAAACGCCAGCGATGGGTGCCAAAATTGAAAACGAACCAGTATCAGCACCGCAAATGCTGGCTGATGAGTTTGAGCAACCCTTAAAAATCGAGTCACTTCACGAGCTGGATACCGATGTACAGCCGATTAGTTTTGATACGACTGTCCGTGACTTGCGTAATTATCCTGACGAGTTTAAAGACAAGCGCTATCTACTTGCCAACAAGGGTAAGTGGACTGTGCAGGTGATGAATGTCGCTGAAAATGACGTGATTGTCAGTTATTTAGAGGGCCGTGAAGATCGTGATAAGTTCGCTTATTTCCGCTATCTTGATAGTGAAAATCAAGTTCGTTATATGCTGACTTACGGAATTATGAGTAGTCCACAGGAGGCTGTTGGGGCAGCAAAGCTCATAGATTTTAAACTGCCTGCCAATGTGCGTGTGCTACCGGAGGAGATCAATCGATACGTCAGTATTATCGATAACTACGAGCGTCCTGATCCGGTAAAAGACTTAAGTACGAAGCGCACGCGCGCTGTCAATTTAAAACCGACTAAGCGTGAAATACCAGCACGTCAGCAAGCCCAAGCAGTCAACAATACAGCCAATGACCAAGCTGCCAATAGTAATACCAGTCGCGATAGTCAAGGAAGCTTTAACGAAAGTATTTCAGAGGAGAGTATTCGCCAGTCCGCTGATACTTCTGAAACGTTATCCGTTACTGAAGAGCGGACGGTTGGTAATGAGTCACAGTCAGTCTCTGAAGCACCAACTCAAAACGAAGGCAATGCCAACAAGCCCAAACTGGATAATAAAAAACCAGTAGCATCGGGAACGGATAACAATAGCAGTATCAAAAAACCACCCGTCGTACCTGCGCCAAAACCGCCAAGCACAAGTAACAATGGTGCTAGTAATAATGCAAATACTCCTAAAAACAATAATAGTGACAGTATAAAAGCGCTCATAGAAGATAAAAGCAACTGATACGCATTTTCTGTCATCGAAAACCCCACTAGCTAATTGGTTAGTGGGGTTTTTTTATACTTCGTTTTTCAATATATTAGTGGCTACTGTCGCTATTTTGGGGCAAAGTATTCAAGGTAGACACAACTCATCCACTGCCTTATGCAACCCTACGTAGGCGCTTTACATCATATTTCTAATGTGTTTTTAATCGTCCTATAACGAATAGTAATGAGACCTTATACAAATTATGGCTGATGAATCGATAGAAAAGACTAGATTTTTTGTGAATCATTAACTAATATAACTGTGGGCGACGTTCTGTATAGTTATCGTAAAAAACTATTATTAAACAAGCATTTAGTAGCAAATCAATGATTTATAAGGTGTGTTACTAGGGTTTGTTGTCTCAAGCGCGGCTACTTACTGGCTATGTTAAAGTGCTTGTAAGTGACGCAACCTCTCTTATTGTCACTCTTTTTAGAGTGAATAAGGCGCTTGAATACAGAGCGTCAGATATTCAAGACGAACCACATGCATGGTTATTAAATGGTTGGATGTCCAGCTCTCATTGCTAGATATAACAACATAACAAACGATGCTTAAACGAACGACATAACGTATTACTGATTGGGCAATTGGCATTTAGGGGTATAAATTACTCTGTTTCAAAGGGCTGTCATTCACTATCTCTAATATACAACGTATATGTCACGACATTATCTAATGACCAGGAGGGTCAAAGGTTTACTTGCTTTTAGAGCATGATGTCGATTGAGCCTCGCACCATTTACTAATTCAACTATCCGAATATCCACTATCAGCCCGTTCTGCTTACGGGTACCAGCTTATGCTCCGCATTGGAGATGTAAGTTGCCCGTCTACTTAAAAGGACAAGCTATGTCAATGATTTCCTCGCAAACACACCTGGCCACGCCAGATGATTTTTCTGATAATTGCGGTTTTGGTCTAATTGCTCATATTAAGGGTGAAGCCAGCCATAATTTGGTAAAAACCGCCATTCATAGTTTAAGTTGCATGACACACCGTGGTGGTGTGGCGGCCGATGGTAGAACTGGTGATGGTTGCGGTCTACTATTAGCGACCCCTACCGACTTCTTTAAACAGATCGCTGATGAGCAGCAATTTGCAATTACAGACAACTTTGCCGTTGGTATGGTGTTCGTCAATTTGGATGATGATAAAGCCAAGCATAGCCAGCAAGTATTGAGCGATGAGATTACCGCCCAAGGATTAGAAGTCGCTGGCTGGCGTGATGTGCCACTTGATTTGAGTATTGTGGGTGAGATCGGCCGTGAGACATTACCAGATTTTAAGCAGGTATTTGTCAATGCACCAGATGATCTAGCAGCTGACGATTTTAACCGTAAGCTGTTTGTTGCACGTAAAAAAGCAGAGCAGCGCCTGACAGATGACGAGCTGTTTTATGTATGTTCATTAAGCTGCCAGACCATTATTTATAAAGGTCTGGTCATGCCATCAGACCTGCCAGCATTTTTCTTGGATCTTCAAGACGAGCGCTTGGCGTCACATATCGTGGTTTTCCATCAGCGTTTCTCCACCAATACTTTGCCGCGTTGGCCATTGGCACAGCCGTTCCGTTATCTGGCTCATAATGGTGAATTGAATACCATTACAGGTAACCGCAACTGGTCTAAAGCACGCACGCCAAAGCTCAAATCAGACAAACTGCCGAACTTGAATGAATTGACGCCGCTTGTGAATAGCACGGGTTCTGATTCATCAAGTCTAGATAATATGCTTGAAGTGCTAATGTCTGGCGGCATGAACTTGTTCCATGCGATGTCGATTTTGGTTCCACCAGCGTGGCAGAACGTCGATAGCATGGATATGGATTTGCGAGCGTTTTATGAGTTTTACTCGCAGCATATGGAAGCGTGGGACGGTCCTGCAGGGCTTGTGATTCAAGATGGACGCTATGCCGTTTGTATGCTTGATAGAAACGGTCTGCGTCCGTCACGTTGGGTGACGACCAAGAACGGTTATATCACGGTTGCGTCAGAGGTTGGTGTTTGGGACTACTCACCACAAGATGTGTTGGCAAAAGGTCGTGTCGGCCCAGGTCAAATGCTGGTTATTGATACGTTGACAGGTCAAGTGATGGATACGACTGCTGTTGCAACGTTGCTGAAAAATGCGCATCCGTATCGAAAGTGGCTGCGTGAAGAAGCGACACGTGTCCGTGATGATGAGCGCTTAGAGGAAACCTTAGCAGCGCAAGCTTGTCGTGGCGATAAGCTCAAAGCCTTACAAAAGATGTATCACATCACCAATGAAGAGCGTACAGAGATCATCCGTCCTAATGCTGAAAACGGTCAAGAGCCAGTAGGTTCGATGGGTGATGACACGCCAATGGCAGTGCTATCACAGCAAATCCGCCATGTCGGTGATTTTTTCCGTCAGCAATTCGCACAGGTGACCAACCCGCCAATCGATCCATTACGTGAATCAATCGTGATGTCATTGCAGACCTGCCTGGGTGCTGAAACCAACGTATTTGCACCATCTGCGAGAGATGCTCACCGTATTATTTTGTCATCGCCAGTATTGTCAGCTAGCAAAATGCAGCAGCTTGAAACCTTGGATGATCCAGCGTTCAAGATGGCTCGCATTGATCTGAACTATGACCGTACTCTAGAGCTATCTGATGCTATCGTCGCTATTTGCGAGGAAGTGGCAGATAACATCCGCTCAGGCAACACATTGATTGTACTGTCTGATAAAAATATCGATGCAGAAAAAGTACCCGCTAATGCCATCCTGGTCACAGGAGCCGTGCATCACTATCTAATTGCAGAAGGCATCCGTACCGATGCTAACTTGGTAATTGAAACAGGTCTGGCGCGCGATTCGCATCAAATAGCGGTATTGATTGGCTTTGGTGCAACTTGTGTATATCCGTATCTAGCATATGATGTCATCGATGATTTGGTGGCTACTGGTGAATTGCTTGGTGATCCGATCCAAGCTCGCGTTAATTTCCGCAAAGGCTTGGATAAAGGTTTGCTAAAAATCTTATCAAAAATGGGTATCTCTACCATTGTGTCGTATCGCGGTGCGCAGCTGTTTGAAGCAGTTGGTCTCTCTGAAGAAGTCGTGAGCTTATGTTTTAAAGGTGTACAAAGCCGTATCAAAGGCGCTACCTTTGCAGATCTTGCCGCTGACCAAGCGCAACTGGCTGCCAACGCGTTCAAGCGTCGTGCGCCATTAGATCAGGGCGGTTTGCTCAAGTTCGTCTTCAATAAAGAGTACCATGCCTTTAACCCTGACGTGATTAACAGCCTGCATACGGCCGTACGTACGGGCGATTATGAGAATTATCAGAATTATGCCAATCTAGTCAATAGCCGCCCAGTCGCGACTTTACGTGACTTGTTGCAACTAAAGACTGACAACAGTATCGATGTCGATGATGTTGAAGATATCTCTGAGATTTTGACGCGTTTTGACTCAGCTGGCATGTCGCTAGGCGCGCTGTCTCCTGAGGCGCATGAATCGATTGCAATGGCGATGAATACCATCGGTGGACGTTCAAACTCTGGTGAGGGCGGCGAAGATCCTGCGCGTTATGGCACGTTGCGTAACTCAAAGATCAAGCAAGTGGCCTCTGGTCGTTTTGGGGTGACACCTGCATATCTGCGCTCAGCAGAAGTGATGCAGATTAAAGTGGCTCAAGGTGCAAAACCGGGCGAGGGTGGTCAGCTACCTGGTGGTAAAGTGAATGCGCTGATTGCCCGCTTGCGTTATTCGGTGCCAGGCGTGACCTTGATTTCACCGCCGCCGCATCATGATATTTACTCTATCGAAGATTTGGCGCAGTTGATTTTTGATTTGAAGCAAGTCAATCCAGATGCATTGGTATCCGTTAAATTGGTTTCACGTCCGGGCGTTGGTACGATCGCGACAGGCGTTGCCAAAGCCTATGCCGATTTGATTACGATCTCAGGTTATGATGGTGGTACAGCAGCGTCTCCGCTATCGTCTATCCATCATGCAGGCTCGCCATGGGAGCTAGGTCTGGCTGAAACCCATCAGTCTCTACGAGTGAATGGATTACGTGATAAGGTACGTGTCCAGACTGATGGTGGTCTGAAAACAGGATTGGATGTCGTCAAGGCCGCCATTCTTGGTGCAGAAAGCTTTGGCTTTGGTACCACGCCAATGATTGCGGTTGGTTGTAAATATCTACGTATCTGCCATTTGAACAACTGTCCAACAGGGGTTGCTACTCAAAAAGCCAAACTGCGTGATGAGCATTTCATTGGCGAAGCAGAAATGCTGATTAACTTCTTTAAGTTTGTCGCAACTGAAACACGGGAATGGTTAGCAGCGCTAGGTGTTCGTAGTATGGAAGAGCTGGTCGGTCGTACTGACTTGCTAGATATTCTAGAAGGTAATACAGACAAGCAGCGTCATCTTGATTTAACACCATTGCTATTTAGTCACCCAGCCAGCGTGGGTAAGGCACAAACGTGTCAGGTAGAGCGTAATGAGCCGTTTGATAAAGGCTTGCTTGCTGAGCAGATGATTCGCGATATGATTGTGAACATTCGCCAAGGCTCAGGTGGCGACTATAGCTATTTCGTTGGCAACTGTGACCGCTCTATTGGTGCTCGGATCTCTGGTGAGATTGCGCAAGTATGGGGCAACCTTGGCATGAGTGATATGCCGATCAAGCTTCGTCTGACAGGTACTGCAGGGCAAAGTTTAGGCGTGTGGAATGCTGGCGGCTTAAACATCGAGCTTGAAGGCGATGCCAATGACTATGTGGGTAAAGGCATGGCTGGCGGTGAGATTGTCATTTATCCACCTAAAGACTCAAACTTTACGGCACAAGAAACCGCTATCATCGGTAATACTTGCCTATATGGTGCAACGGGCGGTAAGTTATACGCTGCCGGTACCGCAGGTGAGCGTTTTGGCGTTCGTAACTCTGGCGCGCATGCAGTCATCGAGGGTACAGGCGACCATTGCTGTGAATATATGACTGGCGGTATCGTTACGATTCTTGGCCGTACTGGACTCAACTTCGGTGCTGGTATGACGGGTGGTTTTGCTTATGTACTCGACATGGAAGGCGACTTCTTTGATCGTTGCAATCATGAGCTGATCGATCTCAACCGTATCTCAAGCGAGCAAACAGAAGAGCATCGCATTCACTTACAACAAGTGATTGAAGCTCATGTAGATAAAACAGGCAGTGCGTGGGGTCAGACGATATTGGACGACTTTGAGCACTATGTTCGTAAATTCTATTTGGTGAAGCCAAAAGCGGCGAACATTGCAAGTCTTCTTAAAACTACCATGGCCGACCCACAGTAGCCGATTTGTCATTGTCGGTCGTATCGATAAATTGTCTTGAGAGATCGTATTGAGGAATCGACAATGACTTTAATTAGGGTAGCCAGCGTTCCGTTTTTAGAGACGTTTTAACTCACAGGTTTTCAGCAGGTACGTGACAGCAGCGATATATGTCTTAGATTTTAGACAAACAACACATCGCTTGACTGTCACCACCCACTGCAAAAGAGCCTTATATAAAAGAGATAGCACCATGGCAAAACGCTTAGAAAATAATTTTCAGTTTTTAGATGTACCGAGATTTGATCCAACCAAAAAAGACATTGCAACGCGCTCAACAGAGTTTGTTGAGATTTATAAACCTTTCGAAAACGAAGCTGTTGCCCAGCAAGCGCATCGTTGTCTTGAATGTGGTAACCCGTACTGCGAGTGGAAATGCCCAGTACACAACTATATCCCTAACTGGCTAAAACTGGCCACCGAAGGCCAGATATTCCAAGCCGCTGAGTTATGCCATCGCACCAATACCTTACCTGAAGTATGTGGACGAGTTTGCCCACAAGATCGCTTATGTGAAGGCGCTTGTACATTGAACGATGGCTTTGGGGCAGTGACGATTGGTAATGTTGAAAAGTACATCAACGATACCGCGTTTGCGCTTGGCTGGCGTCCGGATATGTCTGAAGTCGTTTGGACAGACAAAAAAGTCGCTATCATTGGTGCAGGGCCAGCAGGTCTAGGTTGCGCGGATATCTTGGTCAGAAATGGTGTCAAGCCTGTCGTCTTTGACAAACGTCCTGAAATTGGTGGCTTACTAACATTTGGTATCCCCGAGTTCAAAATGGAAAAAGACGTCATGCGCAATCGCCGTGTGATCTTTGAAGACATGGGTATCGAATTCCGTCTAGAGACAGAGATCGGTACAGACGTCACCATTGATGAGCTGTTGGCTGAGTATGACGCGGTCTTTATGGGTATGGGTACATACACCTATATGCGTGGCGGCTTTGCTGGTGAAGAGCTGACAGGCGTCTATGATGCGCTAGATTACCTGATTGCCAACGTCAACCGTTGCAATGACTGGGAAAAAGATGCCGAAGAGTACATCGACTTTAAAGGCAAAAGAGTGGTCGTACTAGGAGGTGGTGACACAGCGATGGACTGTAACCGTACCAGTATTCGTCAAGGTGCTGAAAAAGTCGTCTGTGCTTATCGCCGTGATGAAGAAAATATGCCTGGCTCACGCCGCGAAGTAGTCAATGCTCGTGAGGAAGGAGTTGAGTTTTTATTCAATCGTCAGCCTACTGAAATCATTGGCTTAAATGGCAAGGTCAATGGGGTAAAAGTAGTCACGACGCATTTAGGTGCGCCAGATAACCGTGGTCGCCAGCGTCCTGAGCCGATTCCTAATTCTGAAGAAATCATCCCATGTGATGCTGTGATTATGGCGTTCGGCTTTAGACCAAGTCCTGCTGATTGGTTCGAGTCGCAGCAAGTGGCAATGGACAGCTCTGGTCGTGTGTTGGCTGCAGAAAAACAAACCTTTAAGTTCCAAACCCAGAATCCCAAAATTTTTGCAGGTGGTGATATGGTACGTGGTTCTGATTTGGTCGTGACGGCTATTTGGGAAGGCCGCGAAGCAGCGGAAGGTATACTAGACTTTCTAGAGGTTTAGTGAGATTGTTCCAAACTTAGCTATTCATCAGTAGGGTTTGAGCTTGAACGTCTTTTGTCTTTTGATAGACAGAAGGCGTTTTTTTTGATTAATACTTTGTAAATCGAGGCTCGACTGCTAGCATGTTTGTGCGTAACCTATGTGCATTACCATTTATCTCGCTTATTAACCAAAAAGAGTAGCCTTGCGTGAAATCAACCCTTTACCAGCGTGTTACTGCTCCATTTACTGAGCCTTATGTTCGCTATCAACATGCCGATGTCTTGCACGCCATTCGCTTAGGAACGGCTGTCATACTGGCGCTACTGGTCAATAAACTCACCAACCTGCCACATGGGGAGTGGACGACCATTACGGTTTTTATTATCTTGGGATTATTGCAGTATCAAGGCGCTATCTATACCAAAGCCAAAGAGCGTGTCTTGGGTACTCTACTAGGTATAGGTACGGCCCTTGGGGTGCTGTGGTTCATTCAAAATGCAGGTGCATGGCCATGGGTGGACTACGCGCTCATTGGTCTACTCAGTGGCATCATTGGCTATTTAGCCGTTAGAAAGCTTGGGTATATAGGGCTGCTAACGGGTATCACTATGTTGATGATTGTCTCTGATTTGGGTCACAACAGCATCGGCCAGGATGGCATCTATCGCGCGCTAAATATCTTGCTGGGTACGGGCGTTTCGGTAGCAGTGACACTGATTTTACCGCTCAAATCAACGTTGATGTGGCGGTTTTTATTGAGTAGCAACCTTGATGCTTGTAGCAGTCTCTATGCAAGTGTGGGTCATCATATTGATGCAGCGGATGGGGTAATGGACAACGCTACTCAAAAATCAAACCCAATCGACTTTCCTATTAAAGAAGTACCTGTTGATAGGAAGTTGGTAACAGCGCTACAACAGATTAATAAACGCCTGCTGGCTGTGCGACCACACATCGCTGCGACAGCAAGTGAGTCAGGAATCGAAAAAGAGACACTAGAGACAATTCAACGTACCCATCGTAATATTATCGGAACGATTGACTTATTATTAAGTGCTGCTCCGCGCTTGGCGAATATCGAAATCGATGAAGAAAACCATGTGTTACTGATACATTATCAGCACGAATTGACGCAAGCCATGCAGCATATGGCGGCGGTACTTCGTAGTCCAAGCGATGAAGTGTTCCGCCCGATTACTCGTATTGCTGTCTCAGAATATCCAAGCGTACAGCACTTAGCATTTGAGTGGCAGGGGTATTTTTGGTTAACACAGACGTTGCAAACTCAGTTGCAGCAATTGAGCGATCTGTTACAAACCTCTAAGCTACACTGGTTTGCTGCATCTGGGCTGGGTTATCAGCGCCGTGAGCAGCGCCGGATGAAAGAGCAGGGCGGCGAGACAGATTTGCATTTATAACGCACAAAAAAACGCTGACCATTTAGGATCAGCGTTTTTTTTCTTAAATATCTACTTTATTTTAAAAATATTAAACTATGCCTATTAGCGACCCGTTTTTAGCTTATCCCAGTATTGCTGATACACTTGTAGTGCCTCATCACCCACATCTTCTTGGAATTCCGCTTTTGCTAACACGTCTTTAGATGGGTAAATCGTTGGATTGTTGCGAACACTTTCATCCATCAGCTCACGTGCTGCCTGGTTTGGTGACGCATAGCCAATTTCTTCACTCACGATTTTGGCGTTTTCAGGACGTAGCAAGTAATCAATAAATTTGTGTGCGGCATCAACTTGTTTGGCATTTTTTGGAATGACAAAGTTGTCCATCCACAAGATAGCGCCTTCAGTTGGGTATTTATAAGCTAGGCTCGTTAGACCTTCGTCATTCGCCATGACTGCTTCGCCATTCCACGTCATGCCAAGAGATGTCTCACCTTCGATGTACGGCATACGGGTGGCATCAGAGTTGAACGTTTTGACGTTTGGCATTAACGTTGTAAGCTTGTCATAAGCCGCTTTTATTTCGTCAGGATTGCTGCTGTTGCCCGAGTAGCCTAACGTCAGTAACGCCATACCGAACACTTCACGCACATCGTTGGTAAGCATCACCTGACCTTTATACTTAGGATCCCATAGGTCGTTCCAGCTATTCACAGTTGCAGGATCGACACTATCACCATTGATCGCAAGACCGGTGCTACCCCACATGTACGGTATAGAGTATTTATTGTCAGGGTCGACTTTGGTGTTAGTAAATGACGTATCGAGGTTTTTAAAGTTACTTAATTTAGACTTATCTAACTCTTGAAGTAACCCTTCTTTGGCCATCTTTTCGACATAATAAGTCGATGGAATTGCCAAATCATACTGGCTCGAATCATCGAGCAGTTTGAGCTTGGCGTACATCGCTTCGTTTGAGTCAAACGTCGTGTAATTGACCGCGATGCCAGTTTCTTCTTCAAAACCATCCAAAATCTCTTGTGGCATATATTCTGACCAGTTATACAAATTGAGCGTCTCATTGCTCGCCGCAGCGCTACCATCTGCCGCATTGTCAGAGTTGCTACAACTAGCTAAAGCTAAGCCAATAGCTGCCGCTAATAATGCTTTTGGCACCATACGGCCGATACGAGCTGGATTGTCTGGATGGGACGATGATAAATGGGTCAAAATATCTCTCCTAAATAAAAATAATGCAAATCAAAAAGTTGACAAAAATAATAAGGCAGTCAATGCCTAATGTCGCTAATAAAACTATTATGGTTATTACTTTGTACAATTTAAAGGGCTATTATCAAGACGATGCTTAGTTATGCTAATAATACTAATCAAATGAGTGATAAAAATTGGTTTAAAGACAGTCAGTACTGAGTGGGTTTTCTAGAGTATTGCCAAGTATGAGGCAGATAATGGCCGTATAGACCTATGCTATTACAAGTGTAAGGATAAGAGAAGATTCAAGCGCCAAGAACTTAGAACTTAGAACTTAAGATAATAATTAGCCACATCAGAACAGCAAAGGATGCGGCGCGATGACTGAGCGCCGCTATCACCGAAGATTCAATGACTGTTGATGGTAGTTCAACGATGCTTTAACAGAATGTTGGTAGGTACTTAATACATGCTCAAATAAGATTTTTATTTGGTTGACGAGGTGGCGTAGAACGGTTCAAGAACTGTCTGTATGCCATACTCTTCGATCGTCCCAGTGACGAAATCAGCACGCGCTATCAGATCAGGCTGCGCATCACCCATCGCCACGGCAAACCCCACCAAATCAAACATTTCTAAGTCGTTCATACCATCGCCAAACGCCATGCACTCGCTGACATCTACCGCATAGTACTCGCAGACATCTTTGATTCCGCGCGCTTTCGATGCTTCTATTGGCAATATATCTGCACCGATTTGATGCCAATGCACCAGTTTTAAATCATACTGCGCAAAGTCGATATCTTGCATTTTTTCTTGTTGATTATTAAAAAATACTGAGCATTGATAGACGATATTTGACTTGTAATACTCAGGGTCAAGAATGGAGTTGGGTGTGACAGCATTGAATTCACGCAAACGATCATTTTCACCTGACCAAGCAATATGAGTGGCAGAGTCAAACTTATGAATCAAGTCGCTCTGCTGGCACAGACGCACGATTTTATCTGTTTGCTCACCAGACAATGGATAGTGGCTGATACGGCCATTTTTATCAAAGCTATACTGTCCATTCATACAAATAATGGCATCCAATATATCTGCATCAAGCAGTGCTAAAATATCCTCAGGCAATATGGCTTTGGAGCGACCAGTTGAAATCACCAACTTGATATCAGTGTCTGCCAGTTGCTCAAGGGTTGCTTTGTTATGTTCGGCGATGATGCCGCTGCGGCTCAAGGTATCATCGATATCAAAAAAGATGATTTTAGGTGTAGAAACTTTGGTATTCATACTTTCTTGAGCAATTTTATCTTCGATAAACATGGTTGTCCTTTACATTTTAAGCGCTACTATTAAAGCTAATAGTAGCTGATTACTAATACCTGAGCGACTGTATTATTCGTTTTATCCTACAGGCTCATCAGCCAAAAACGATGAGAGTTTTGACTAAGTTGTGTAACGCATTGGTCTTACGCTATTAACTTTAATGATTCATAAAATTGCTAACGTATTACCGAAGATACTGTTGATATTTTACGTTTACACTATATATAGACTACACTTAAATTAAATATTTTTTAGTTTATCTAATGAGTTGTATCTAGTGAATTACGATTTCGTTTTCTGAACTCAATTTTTAAAGAGGGTTTATTGATAACGACTTAACCATTCATAGAGAAAACTGAATAAGCAAAATAATTTATGGGGACAATATTATGACTGCTTCCGCTCAAAACTCAAACGCTCAAGACAGAGCAGACGAGGGGCTGCTTGCTCCGACTCCACGTCATCCTGACAGTCGGTTAGAGGCTGATTGGCTGTTTTTATACCAGAAGCTACCGCCTAATCAATGGTTCAGTGCAGACTATATTTATAAGACATCATTTTGGCTAAGTATTCACGCTGATATACGTAAACGCCAACACGTTCTCACCCAAATCAGTGACGCCTATCATGCTGGTGACATCGAATGGTCAGAATACCGCTCACAAATCTCACCACGGATTAATCAATATATTTTTAAATTACATCAGCACCATAATATTGAAGATACAGGCTACTTTCCACAGTTCATTCGCATGTACCCTCAATTAAAAGCAGGGTTTGAGATATTAGATCGTGACCACGTACATTTGGATGCACTACTTAATGAGTTGCAAGTGCTAAATGGTAGGTTAGCATCAAACAATACTGAAGATGAAGCACTGGGTGAGCAATTGCGTCAGCGTTTAATTGATGCCAGTGAGCTACTGTCGCAACACCTCACTGATGAAGAAGACTTGGTGATTCCTATTTTGGGACTGAATTAGTGCTATAGAAAAAAATAGTTTAGCTTTATTTTTTATCAGATAGGACTACCGTACTGAATGTACTAGAATCTGTAGTACTACGATGTGGCGATAGGAGAAGAGAGTACGCTATCTTAGTGAAACTGCAACGTTGCCTCTCTATAAAAGAGTGATAACGGGTAAAAACCTACTAAAAAATACAAAATGTTGTTGATTGTACTTTAGGTTAAAGGGTATCTTAATTTAAAACGGCTTTTGATCATTGGACTCTTTTATGCATAAGGTTATTGACTACACCTCAGGATCTGGTACCGAAGTTTTAGAGAGTAGAAATAAAGACGGTGCAGATATTCTGGTTAGCCTCACATATATCGGTAAAAATCGTGAGAAAGATAATGGCATAAAACTGACTCGCACCTTTGAGACGGCACGAAAAAATAATGAAAAAAGCGGTATCACTTCAGCGCTTGTCATTAATGATCATTATTTTATTCAAAACATTGAAGGCTCAAGAGTTGCTATTAATGAGCTTATCACTAGAGTGAATCATGAGCGACCACACCTCTTAATTCATATTATTGATTTTGAGGAGATAGAGACGCGGAGATGGAATGGGTTTTTGATCAAATACTTAACATCAGGTACTGAAAATGAGGAATATGCTCTAAAACATTTTTCAGCAGACACTGATTTCAATCCTTATGTGATGAAGAAAGAGCAAATTACAGGCTTCTTAGAAGCAGTTTTTGAGGAGAAAGAATCCTAAGCTGATATTGATAGCAGCATTTGATTTTGAACTGTCTAGATCAAATCCAATGAAAGGCTCTCGCAACATCCGCCTTGATAGAAAAAACTTAGCCATGTGGATTTTGGAATTTAGTAGAAGTTATAGGCTAATATAGATTAGAGTTTTAAGATATTGGAATAACGGCGTCATGTAGTTTTTATCAGCTGTTGTAGTAAAATCCAACGATAAAATGCTGATATGCATCTGATTAATATATTCATATCATAACCATAGAAAGTCAGGGCAGATAATAAAAACCTGCTCAAAACGTAACAATTTCATTGATTATATTTTATAATAAAGTGTATCTTAATTTAGATAAGTATTTTGCAAATAGGGTTCCTTATGAATATTATAACGACAAGCCATACTCCAGAAAATAAGAAAAGAAATGGCGAGCATATTCTTATTCACATGACATATATCGCCAAAAACGTCGAGCTAAATTCAGGAATCGAGCTGACTCGCGCACTTGAGTATTGGCGCAGATATTTTGAACAAAATGATATCGTTTCAGCTTTAGTTATTAGTGAAGGTTATTTTGTTCAAAGTTTTCAAGGGACAAGGCCTGCTATCAATACTGCCTTGGCAAAGATATTTGACGAGCATTCAACCATCTTTCCAAATATCGTTAATATAGAGGAAATAGAATCGCGCCAATGGAGTGGTTTTTTAATCAAACATCTCACCTCAAGCGCTGAAGATGAGGAATATACTTTAAAGAGCTTCTCAGCAGGTTCTGACTATAATCCATATCTAATGACAAGTGCGCAGATTGAAAATTTTCTGAAAGCAATTTTTGATGAGAAAAAACCACGAATTCATGATGTTATTTGACTTTGATTTTCTGTCATTAATGGCTTGTTAAGCAATGGAAAAAGCACTTAATTGATGTGAGTGAGCTGTTATTGTAATTCTGATCGATCAGCAAGATTTGGAGATGAATAACTTGAGTTTAAAATTTGTTTTAGTTTAGAAAAATGTTTTGCAAATAAGGTTGCTTATGCATATAACGACGAGCCATACTTCAAAAAATAATAATAGAAATGGCGAGCATATTCTTCTCAGTCTCACTTATATCGGAAGAAATAGCGAAGAAAATAACGGAATAGAGTTAACTAGAGTTCTTGAGCGATGGCGCAGAAACAATGAGAAAAGTGATATAACCTCTGCACTTGTTATTAATGATAATTACTTAATTCAAAATATTGAAGGCTCAAGGCCTATTATCAATGAAGTCTTAGCAATATTGATTAATGACTATCCTCATTTATTGCCTCATATCATTGGAGTTGAGGAGATAGAGGTGCGAAGATGGAATGGGTTTTTGATCAAATATTTAACATCAAACACTGAAGATGAGGAATATACCTTAAAAAGCTTCTCAGCAGGTGCTGACTTCAATCCTTACCTCATGAAAAGTACTCAGATTACAAGCTTCCTAAAAACGATCTTTGAAGATACCGAATTTAATAAGTTTTAAGTAGGTTCTCTATTTTGATTAGCGTAAAAAAGCCGCCTATACATTGTGTATGGGCGGCTTTTTGCTGAGAATGAACTGTGTTTGATTTACCTATAAAGCAGGTAGACTGAATAATTGTTTAAAGTCATGTTTTGCTACTCCTTAATTCATTCTACTGAACTGAGCTTATGAATTATCCTGCTATTTCAACACTCGTCACATTCTGAAAGCCTCGTGGCAACTGCCCACCGCGATTACCACGAGTGCCCGTATAGTTAGCCAAATCATTTGGCTTTAGCGTCACATGGCGTTTGCCCGCAGTAATGACGAGACTGTTTTGTAAACTGAGTGGCGTGATAGCGAGCACTTCTTCATCGTCTTTTAATTTGATCAGTTTGTTACCTTTACCGCGAGCCTGTTCAGGCAAATCATCAAGGGCAAATATCAATAAATATCCCGCATTGGTCACCACAGCGACATGGTCAGGCGCTACATTTGTATTAGTCGTTTCACCGTCGGCATTGACAGTCGTATCTATTGGAGCATCAATGCGCGCGACAGGAAGTAGACGACTATCCGCTGCTAGGTTAATGATATTTTTCCCCGCCTTTTGGTTGCTATCAAGATTACCCAGTATATTGATAAAACCATAACCGGCGGAGCTGGCAAGGATAATGCGCTGATTGTTGTCACCCGTTAATAACTGCTCAAAGCTCGCACCGGCTGGCGGTTTCAACACACTGGTCAGTGGATCGCCTTGACCACGCGCGGAGGCGAGATTGTGCGCATCAATACTATAGCTACGTCCCGTACTATCGAGGACGTAGATTTTTTCATTGGACTTGCCGCGCACGTGCGCCTGGTAACTGTCCCCTGAGCGATAGCTCATACCAGCGGCATCGACGTCATGGCCTTTGGCCGCGCGAATCCAGCCTGCTTTAGACAGGATAGCGGTGACAGGCTCGCTCGGTACGAGGTCTGACTCTTTTAGTGCTTGTGCTTCTTCGCGTTCTGCTAACGGCGACACGCGCTCATTGCCGTGTTCTTTCATATCGGCGGTGAGTTCTTCAATCATCAAGTTGGTCAGACTATCTGGATTGTCCAAGTACTCTTGAATAATGGCGCGTTCGGCAGCGAGTTCATCTTGTTCGCGGCGTAGCTCAATTTCCTCTAATTTTGCCAACTGACGCAGACGAATATCTAAGATAGCATTGGCCTGAATGTCAGTCAGGTCGTAGTCTTGCATCAATGTCGCTTTTGGATCGTCTTCTTCACGAATGATGCGTATCACTTCATCGATATTGAGATACGCAATCAATAAGCCTGCAAGGATGTGTAAGCGCTTATCGATTTTGTCGAGGCGATATTGCAGACGGCGCGTGACCACTGAGCGGCGACAAATGAGCCACTCTTCTAAGATTTCTTTTAGGTTTTTGACCTGCGGCTTACCGTTTAGGCCAATCATATTCATATTGACGCGATAGTTGCTCTCAAGATCAGTGCTAGCAAACAGATGGCTCATAACGCGATCGACATCGACGCGCGTTGATCGCAATTCCAATACGATACGACAAGCGTTCTCATGATCTGATTCATCATGAATATCGGTAATCCAAGGCAGTTTTTTGTCTGTCATAAGCTTGGCGATTTGCTCTTGGATTTTGTTGCCTGAGACTTGGTAAGGCAGCGCATCGATAATGACTAAATTCTTCTCTTTGGGGTCGATATAAAAAGTCGCGCGCATTTTGTAACTGCCACGCCCTGTCTCATACATCGCTTGCAAGTCTTTTTTGCTAGTGATGATTTCAGCTGGCGTTGGCAAGTCTGGCGCTGGTATTGACTGAGTGAGCTGCTTAACCGATAGTTCTGGATTTTTCAGTAATCGAATGGCAGCACGTACCACTTCGTTAAGGTTATGCGGCGGAATGTCGGTTGCCATACCGACTGCGATACCTGTGGTACCGTTCAATAAAATATTGGGCAAGCGGGCGGGTAGAGTGGTTGGCTCCTGCATCGTACCGTCAAAGTTATCTTGCCAATCTACCGTGCCTTGACCGAGTTCTGCAAGCAATGTATTGGCATAAGCTGACATTTTGGCTTCGGTATAACGCATGGCCGCAAAGGACTTAGGGTCATCAGGGCTACCCCAGTTACCTTGGCCTGTGATGAGTGGATAACGATAGCTGAACGGCTGTGCCATCAGTACCATGGCTTCATAACACGCGCTATCACCATGTGGGTGGTATTTACCGAGCACATCACCTACCGTACGCGCAGATTTTTTCGCCTTAGCAGAGGATTTTAGCCCAAGCTCGCTCATGGCGTAGACAATACGGCGCTGAACAGGTTTTAGGCCATCAGCGATATTTGGTAGCGCCCGATCCATGATGACGTACATGGCATAATTGAGATAGGCCTGCTCAGTGAACTCTGCCACTGAACGAGTATCCATCGGCTCATTAGGAATGATTGGGGCAACAGTAGGATCAATAACATCGGACATAAAATAGACTTCGCTTATGAGTTTTTAATTAGTATGGTTTGTATAGTCAGGCATAGTATGAATGTGAACCGCACCGTATGCTCATTTAGGTTCGGCGCGATACTCACGTAAAAATAAGATAGTGCTATCGTAAAGGATATTGGTCCAATTAAAAAGACATGTATCAGAATATACGACAGCTCATGACGTGCTTATGCTGGCTTTTATAGACTTTACTTACTATGTTCTCGTACGTGGCTTTTATAGATAAAGTTAAGTATAGTAAACCTAACATTTGTTTTTTTGTTTTTAATAAATATCTCAGAGTGACAGTGCCAAATTAGTGACAAGAATGAGCGCATCTCGACCGAGCAGTGACAAAGAGGGAGCTTGCCATAACTTTACGCCGCTCACTGAGCCAGTTAATGCCCTTGAGAGACACACATGAGCGGAGTTTTATTATGTAAATGTTGTGACTAAAATAAAAGAGATACCGTGGGTAAAATTCCGTGACACGGCCAGTTTTTGTTAATATAAATAATTGATATTAATGAAAATATCAGTCGTCAAGCCAGTTTGAGAACTCGTGTAACAATCTTTTGTATTGAGTAGTCTATATAAAGTGTGTATGTTAATGAACAAAGGGCTATTTACCACTATATTGTTTGCTCATCACCCTACGACTATATCGCAGCCTTACTTACCATCACGATGGTGAGACTGCGCTCTGATTTTTCGTCTGTTTATCACACTGTGATTTGTATGAGTTAACGGTAATGTATTATTACTAGGAGAGAAAAGATTATGGAAAATCAAGGTAACCTTATTCGTCGCAACGACAAAGTATGGCTCAAAACATACGAAAAACTTGGCATTCAGTATGATATCGATATGCCACCAGCCAACACCTCATTGATTGATATCATTGAGCAAAACTTTATCAACCATGCAGGAAAAACGGCGTTTGTCTGTATGGATGTTAAGCTATCTTTCGAAGAGTTGGATCTCTATAGTAAACAAGTTGCCGCTTACCTTCAGTCATTAGGACTACAAAAAGGCGATAAAGTGGCAGTGATGATGCCTAATATTTTACAGCTGCCAGTTGCGGTGCTAGGGGTGCTACGTGCTGGAATGACATTGGTCAACGTCAACCCACTTTATACCACCAAAGAGCTGTCACACCAGTTAAAAGATTCAGATACCAAAGTTTTGATTTTACTTGAGAACTTTGCCAAAACTTATGAAGATATTGGTCAAGACCTCGTCGATCATGTCGTAGTTGCCTCAATGGGTGACATGATGAGCCCGCTCAAGGGTTTTATCGTCAATGCCGTGGTACGTCACGTCAAAAAAATGGTGCCTGATTATCATATCAAAGGCAGCGTCAAGTTCAAAAAAGCAATGAACCGTTTTTCTGCTAAAAGCTATAAACGTCCTAATAACATCAGCCTCGATGATGTCGCTGTACTTCAGTACACGGGCGGTACGACAGGGGTGGCCAAAGGCGCTATGCTAACGCATGGTAACTTGGTGGCTAACCTGATCCAAAGCGATACCTACTTAGGCGATGCTTTTGACAAGTTTGAGAAGAGTAATGAGCAGCCAGTGATTATGACGGCTCTGCCGTTGTATCATATTTTCTCGTTTACGGTCTGCGGAATGTTTGGCCTATATCGTGGTTGTATCGGTCTGCTAGTACCAAACCCACGTGATCTACCAAGCTTGATCAAAGCATATAAAGACTATCCACCTGCGTTTTTCCCAGCAGTAAATACCTTGTTTACCGCGCTTGCCAATAACGAAGAATTCCAATCGCTAGATCATAGCAAGCTTGAGATGTCCATGGGTGGCGGTATGGCAGTACTCAAAGACACGGCGACTAAATGGGAACAGGTCACGGGCAATATCATCGTTCAGGGCTATGGTCTGTCAGAGACCTCGCCAGTTGCCTCAGCAAACCCACATGGTACGGGCGAGTTCTCAGGAAACATCGGTCTGCCAATGCCTGCCACTGATATGGCTATCTTGGATGAAGAAGGCAATGAAGTGGCCTTGGGTGAGCGTGGTGAGATTAGTATCCGTGGCCCGCAGGTGATGAAAGGCTACTGGAAGCGTGAAGATGCGACCGCTGAAGTCATGACTTCGGATGGTTACTTCCGTACTGGCGATATTGGCGTGATGGATGAAGACGGTTACTTTAAGATTGTCGATCGCAAAAAAGACATGATCTTGGTCTCTGGCTTTAACGTTTATCCAAATGAAGTAGAAGACGCCATGTCGACACATCCAAAGATTTTGGAATGTGGTGTGATCGGTATTAATGATGAGAAGAGCGGTGAAGTACCGAAAATTTACGTGGTACGTAGTGACGCCAGCCTGACTGCTGATGAAGTCATCGCTTACGGTAAAGAAAACTTGACTGGCTACAAACGTCCTCGCCATGTTGAGTTCATTGACGAGCTACCAAAATCTAACGTCGGTAAAATCTTACGTAAAGACTTACGAGCACTCGAAGAAAAAAACCACGGTTAATCTACGAAGGCTTATCTTTAGATAGGATTTTATCACTGGCTATTTATAAATACCTCTATGATTGATTGGTACTTGTAATATGCCGAGTAAACAGATTTAGTTATTGTTATAACCAAAATGATAAGGTTGCCTCGTGCTGCCTTATCATTTTTTGTCTTTGTGCTGGTTGTGAATAGTGGGGCATAAGGAGTATAGATAGAGAATTTTTAGTAAAACTGCTATAGTGCCAGCCAAGAGGTTTTTGCATTTATTTATAATAGAGTGATGATTTTACTCAATATGACTTGCAAAGCGATTATGATAAAAATGATATAGCTACGCTGACCTGTGAGCTCATTTAATACGATTTCACCATGCTGTATCAAACATTACACAATCAAAAAAACAGAGTTTTTATATACAGTATTCTATGTTTTTAACAGTAATATTTAGGGAAAATTATGACGGACAATATCAATAAAGAGACAACAGACAATAACGCTGGCACCAGTGATAAAGGCAATGCATCTGAGTATATTTATCAAGACAATGCATTTCCTACTATGCCGAGCATCGCCAGTGATAGTCCATGGTTGAGCGCTTATGAGCGTTATAGCATTGATGCTACGATTGAGATGCCAGAGGACAGTACCTCTTTACTTGATGTGTTTGAGCGTAACTTTAGCCGTTATGGCCAAAAAACGGCCTATATCTGCATGGGCGCCTCGATTAGTTTTAAGCAATTGGACCTATATAGCCGACAGATTGCCAGTTATTTGCAATCGCTAGGGTTGGTTAAAGGCGATAAAGTTGGGGTCATGATGCCCAACCTCTTGCAGTATCCAATCATCGCGTTAGGCGTCATTCGAGCCGGTATGATACTCGTCAATGTAAACCCTTTATATACCAGTCGCGAATTGTCCCATCAGCTCCATGACAGTGGTGCCAAAGCCTTATTTATCGTTGAGAATTTTGCGAAAACCTATCAAGATGCCGAAGACAAAGGGCAGATTGAGCATGTTGTCGTCTGTAAAATTGGGGATATGCTGGGTACGGTCAAAGGGGTCGTGGTCAACCTCGTCGCTCGTCATATCAAAAAAATGATTCCTCCTTATCGAATCCCAAATAGCGTGAGCTTTAAGGAGGCATTGGGCGCAGTCTCTGCCAGTAATTATGAACGTCCTGAGTTGAACTTGAGTGATGTGGCATTACTACAATATACAGGCGGAACGACAGGCGTGGCGAAAGGAGCAATGCTGTCTCATGGCAACTTAGTCGCCAATATGCTACAGGTTAGTGCACTGATGAATAGTGCGTTCGAAGATGACATAGACAGTAGAGATGTCATCTTGACGGCACTGCCGTTGTATCATGTGTTCTCATTTATGGTATGCGGTATATGTAGTATGTACCAGGGTTATACAGGCTTGCTTATTCCTAACCCGCGCGATCTCGATGGGCTTATCAAAGAGATGGGTAAATACAAACCTTCTTTTATCCCAGCTGTGAATACGCTATTTAATGGCTTGGTGCACAAAGACAGCTTTGCAGACCTAGACTTCTCTAATCTAAAAGCTTCTATCGGCGGTGGTATGTCCGTATTGCCGAGCGTTGCCAAAGAGTGGCATAAAATCACGGGTCTACCTATCGTTGAAGGTTATGGTTTATCTGAGACGTCACCAGTAGTCGCTTTCAACCCAATGACCATCGCAGAGTTTACTGGCAAGATTGGTATTCCTGCACCTAGCACCGATGTCGTGCTCATCGATGAAGAAGAAAATGTCGTAGCGCTGGGTGATCGCGGTGAGATATGCGTCAAGGGTCCACAAGTGATGATTGGTTATCAAAACCGTCCAGAAGAAACGACCGAGTCTTTTACCGCTAGTGGCTACCTAAAAACCGGTGACATTGGCATCATGGACGAAAAAGGCTTTATCAAAATTGTTGACCGCAAAAAAGACATGATTTTGGTATCTGGTTTTAACGTCTATCCAAATGAAATCGAAGAAGCCATGAGTGAGCATCCAGCTGTGGTAGAGTGCGGTGCCATTGGTGTGCCTAATGATGAGCGCGGTGAAGAGCCAAAACTATTTGTAGTCAAAAAAGGCGATGTCACCGAAAAAGAGCTGCTTGAGTACGGCAAAAAACAACTGACTGGCTATAAGCGTCCGCGTCACATACAGTTCGTCGACGAATTACCAAAGTCGAACGTTGGCAAAATCCTACGTAAAGAATTGCGTAAGATGGAAGGATTAGAATAGATTCTATCGTCCATTATTGCCTAACTGACGGCGCGATGGCGGGTGTGAATCTTGCTATTGCGCCGCTGTCACGTTAGGATATCTTAAGATTTTAGTCTACCAAATACCTGTCGGTCTGCTCATTAGCCACTGATAGCGTACTTTTATGACACTGCTTTTATAATATTGTACTAGGAATTTTTATGCGTATTGACAATCGTGAGCTTGACCAACTTCGCTCTATCAGCTTTGAGCGCCACTATACTAAGCATGCTGAAGGGTCAGTATTGGTCAGTTTTGGCGATACCAAAGTGCTATGTACGGCCAGTGTCGAATCTGGTGTACCACGCTGGCTCAAAGGTAAAGGTAAAGGCTGGATAACCGCCGAATACGGCATGCTGCCACGCGCAACCAATACCCGCAATCAACGCGAAGCGGCTCGCGGCAAGCAGTCAGGCCGTACGCAAGAAATCCAGCGTCTGATCGGTCGTAGCTTACGTGCCATGATTGATTTAAGTAAGCTTGGTGAAAACACCATCTATCTTGATTGCGATGTGTTGCAAGCGGATGGTGGTACTCGTACAGCCAGTATCACTGGTGCGGCAATTGCGCTGATTGATGCATTAGAGACTATCCAAAAGAGCAAAAAACTCAAAGCAGATCCGCTGATTGGACTGGTTGCTGCGGTTTCTGTTGGTATGAAAGATGGTGAAGCCTATCTGGATCTGAACTACGAAGAAGACTCTAGCTGTGATACCGACCTAAACGTTGTGATGACTCAAAAAGGTGAGTTTATTGAGCTTCAAGGTACTGCTGAAGAAAAGCCATTCACTCGCGCTCAAGCAGACGCTATGCTGTCATTGGCTGAGACAGGCATTGCTGAATTGATTAAAATGCAGCAGACTGCACTTGGCTGGTAGTCTAGTATTTAGATAAAACTTGCTGTCTTTATTTTTAGTTTTAATAACTGCCTGTTAGTCTCTGATAGGCAGTTTTTTCATAAAAAATACTTTTTACATTTCGCAATAGGTAACAATGCATGCTCAAGCTGACTGATGATGGCGCTAAAATCACCTTACAGGGTCAGCCAAATAATGCTGACAACGGTATGTTTTGGTTTGGATCTGCATTACTGATAGGGGCGGTGGCAGTCGCTATGGCAATGAGCTTATTGTCTGAGCGATTGGCTATTGGTGCGCTGGCACTGCTTATCGTCGGTAGTTTTATTTTTAACAAAAAACGTCAGCAGCATAAAAAAGCCATGAGTGGCATGATTAGCAGTGGTACATTGTGGGTGCGAGCTGATGAGCTGGTACATGACAATCTAGGCAAACGTGAACATATTCACTTGACTGACGACGATAAAGTTATGCTTATCGGTGATGGGCTGCAGATTGTCGATAGCAGTGATGCACGCAAATATCATATTACTGGTTTTGAGAGTGCCCAAGAGGCGAAAGTAACTAAAGCCATATTAGAAGGGCAAGCACTGACAAAACGCCACGTAAATATCAAAATGAGTAGTGACTAGTATTTTTACGCCCCAGTCGCTTGATTCATCAGAAAGTCACTCCAGTCTCTATCCTATCTAACACTACTGCGCTTTATCTTATTTGACTCTTCTGAACGCTCTTCTTTATTATGACCATTCGTCATGATTTTTATACCGTCTATCGCCAATCTAAGGTGAATAGTTCTTGCAGATGCTTGTCTAAATGGTTTATAAGTAAGATTGCAAAATTCAGTCTTTACTATTATCCATACTGTCATTGATACTTTTTTGATCAGGAGTTAGTCATGTCGCGTTTGCCTATGTCGTCAGTCGCAGCGTCGTGCAGTTTATTATTATTCACTTGTAGCATCATCGGACAAGCCCATGCAGATAGTATGAGTGCCCTTATCGCTCAAAAGTCCGTCCAGTCTAACTCTAGTGCGCGCTATACATCTTCTTATCCAGCAGTTCCCTCAGTCAAAGTCAGTACACACTCTACCATTCAACGTGCTAACTCATCTCGAAGCTATGCAGAAGTTTCGCCAACGTATAACAATTACTCTAATACGAGCAATGATGGCAATCAATCAACGATGAACAGCACCTATCGTTACCCTGAAATCCAGCGTCAGTCACCTACCGTGTTGCCAGCATTTTTATCAGGGAGTTACGACAATGTCGATAGCGAGTATTTACCGCTACTGAGTAGTGCGGAGACGCAAAGCAGTATGGCTGCCCGCGAAGTGGTCAGCATGGCACGTAAAATGGCACTGAACGAGCGGACGATTATCAAAGGCGGCTGCTGGGATTATTTGAATGCGGTGTTTAATCGAGCGGGAGTTTCGCGTAATACCATACACAAAGGCACGTATGCGCAAGGCCCTTATGCTAGTAGCAGTGAGATTGAGGCAGGTGACTGGCTTTATTATATCAATCATGGCTACAATGGCATTGAGCACAGTGGACTATTTGTCGGTTGGGTCGATGAGCGTGCTAAGCAAGCATTGATATTAAGCTATGCTGGTGAAAACCGTCGTGAGCCGGCGCGTTATCGTGTTTATGATTTGAGCAATGTCTATCAAATCATGCGCCCTAGTGTTTGATCTATAATATTTGGTAGAAAGTCCAAAAAACAAATAAAAAAGCGTCCGTCACTTATGGAAGTGGCGGACGCTTTTTATTGGTATGTCATCAGTTATAAGCATTTCGGCTGGATTTTAGAATGGTTTAACGACCACTAAAATGACGATAATCACTAAGGCAAAAACAGGCACTTCATTAAACCAGCGCCAAAACTTATGAGATTTATAATGAGGGTTATCAATCAGCTTTTTGCGATAAAATCCGCAAGCGCCATGATAGCCTGATAGCAGTACGACCAATAATAGCTTGACGTGTAGCCAGCCTTGGGTTTTATAAACATCCCAGCCCAGTCCTAACATCCATAGACCGAATATCCATGTCGCTATCATCGATGGCGTCATAATACCGCGATACAGCTTGCGCTCCATAATAGTAAAGCGCTCTTGGCTGATGCTATCGTCACTCATCGCATGATACACAAACAGACGCGGCAAATAAAATATCGCCGCAAACCAGCATACCATCGAGATGATGTGTGCAGCTTTAATCCAGTTAAAATAATCTGCCATCATTTAATCTCTTATTATCAGCCGTGTAATATTAGGCTATTTTCATACATTCTTGTTAGCCGCGCACAGTCGAACTAATCGGCCAATACCATTTGCGATTGATGACCGCTCATCGCATCCATCACAGGCAATACTTTGGGCGCTCTTGGTGCGGCAAACTGCTTGGTGAGACCAAGCTCACGCATGAGTCTATCGTCGCCTGATTGACTGGCATTACCAGTGGTTAGCAATTTGTCGCCATAAAAGAAAGAATTAGCACCCGCCATAAATGCCAAGGCTTGCTCTGAATCTGATAAGCTTTCACGGCCAGCAGACAAACGCACATAACTAGTCGGGCAGCAAATACGCGCCACGGCAATGGTACGAATCCACTCTAGCACTGATAACTGGCCTTCTGCCAATACTTTATCACCAATCGGTGTGCCCTTAATCGGGACTAGCAGGTTAACAGGAATCGACTCAGGGGCTTTAGGCATTTTTAGGAGCTCATGCACCCAATCAATACGGTCATCACGGCTCTCACCCATACCGACGATGTTACCACTACAAACATTGATACCAGAGTTGCGTACGTTTTCGATGGTATCTAAGCGCTCATCATAGCTACGCGTGCTGACGACTTGCTCATAATAGCTGCGTGAGGTGTCTAGGTTATGATTGTAATAATCCAGTCCTGCATCCGCGAGTTGCGTCGCTTGATTGGTATCGAGCATACCTAACGTCATGCAAGTCTCAAGTCCTAACGCTTTTACTTCTTTGATGAGCTCGACCACATAAGGCATGTCTTTGGCGCTTGGGTGTTTCCATGCAGCACCCATACAGAATCTTGATGAACCGGTTGCCTTGGCACGTTTGGCCGCAGCAATGACTTTATCCACTTCTATGCGTTTTTCTGCCTGCAGTTTCGTCGTATCGCGATGATGACCTGATTGTGAGCAATAGCCACAGTCCTCAGGACAGTTACCTGTCTTAATAGACAGTAGCGTACTAATTTGTATTTCGTTGGCGACAAAGTGCTCTCTGTGAATGGTTTGGGCTTTTAACAACAAGTCCATCAAAGGCAAATCAAACAACTGAGCGATGTCGTCACGACTGTATGTGTGAGTATCAGGCTGGTTAAGTAGGTCAGTTGTGCTATCGGCGTTTGGTTCAGAGATGCTAAGCAATCCTGCCATAAGGTAAATCCTTTTATAAAATTAAATGGTATCAGGTAATATCAATGTATTTGTCTATTGTCATTTATAAGGTAATAAAAAAGGTTGCCGTATAGTATACCGCAACCTTTTTAGAAAATCAGAACACTGCTAGAGAGTATGTATAAATGTCACAATAGCGCATATAAATAGTAACTATCTATTTGATCCTATTTCAACCATTTTACCAGTGAATATCATGCAATGCATTACTCGTTTATAAGAAAGGATCAGCTATTTA
The DNA here is from genome assembly GCF_052258485.2 of Psychrobacter sp. T6-5. Classification (NCBI taxonomy): domain Bacteria; kingdom Pseudomonadati; phylum Pseudomonadota; class Gammaproteobacteria; order Moraxellales; family Moraxellaceae; genus Psychrobacter; species Psychrobacter sp. T6-5. The sequence continues at coordinate 652,849 of NZ_JBQQEY020000001.1, forward strand.
CTTACCCAATTTATGCTTGGCAAAACCCACCCAATGCTCAGCAAACTTCTGTGCTTTGTACGCATAAGGCTTGGCTTTTTGGAGGTATGGTTTACACTCTTCTGGTACGGCTGGCACGATATGCTTAGCAAGTTTGTTAAACCACATCATTAGGCTATAGTCACCCTCAATACTTAATTTGCCTTCTTGCACGGCAGTCATAAATGCAGGCAGGCTGCCTTTGGTTAATAGCTTGACGCCCGTCATAGAATCTTTGAAAGTAATGGTCAAATCTGCTTCTTTTGCATGACCACTTTGTTGACTAAACTGTCCGTTATCAAAGCGAAAAGAACGCGCGATATCAGATTCGGTGCTGGCAAACTCAATCGTGACATTACGATCAGCAAAGAGTGCTTTGACGTCTTCGTTATCGCTATCAGCGAGCATCGACAGACGATAGCCAACCACGGCCAACAACGCGTCTAATGGGTCAGATTTGATATCTAATACAGGAATAGTGAACATAGTGGAACTCCTAAAGGTAGGGCATAAGAATAAAGCGTACTTTATACCAGTTTTTATGATAAATATATAACTAGATTATAAACTACTGAGTGATTTCAACTCTTTAGGATTTAAGTAGAAAGCGTTAAGTATCTTGTAACATTAAATGTCACTGTTATGGATAGGGTATTCATATCAATATGGCAATTTCAATGAAAGCGCGGCTTATAATCATCATCGTAAACAGGTGTATGTTCGACATAGCGAGCCGCTTCCAACTCGCGCTGCCGACTGACTGCATGACTCACATCCTCGTAGCGTAATGCTCGGTATAGTACCCAGCCTGCCAAAGGTAACCAGCTGATACCCATCGCGATGACATAACGATGCCATTCCGAAAGCGCAGACAGCATCGGACGACCTACCAAGATATTCTGTATCATCTCAACAGCCAACCAGTAGACCATACCACCAAACAGATATAGCAACAGCCAGCGCTGCGATGATAGAGCGAGCGCCACGATCATACCTGCTAGCAAGCTATAGCCTAGCCATGCCGCGTTACTCCACGTCTCTACGCCAATAAAAGAAAAAATAGTCATTGCCATCATTCATCTCGCTATTCATAAGGTGAACTCCAATGAGACTATTATGAAAGGTTGCTGAGCAAAGCTAAAGAGGCGCTAGGCGACTTTGCGACAACCGTTGACGTTTGATTTTTTAGATTAAAGTTGCTTTTTTTTGGATAGCTTTTACAATTTTTGATCGTTAGCTGGTAGGCTAAGCGCCACAAAAAAGGGTGCTTATTTTGGGGAGGGTAGGAGCCGTTATAATGGTTTAAACAAAAGCTTTTTAATCAGATGTTTTTATACAGGGGTGACCAACAGTTAAGCTTTATTGGTCCGTCTGCCCCACCAAGATAGTAACGACACCAAAATAGCACCGAGTAGCATAAGACCAACTGTGGTCAGCCACTGCGGACCAGTAGGATACTGCCATGGCATAACGTTATTGACCGCTTCGCTGTTAAGAGCACCTAATACATCTACTTTCCACGGCCATACCTTGACCAAAGAGCCGGCAATAAAACCGGTCAGTAATGCCAAGGTGGCTTGATAGTAGCGGGCTAATAACCATTTTAGAGCACGGGTGAACAATAACAATCCAGTTGCCATGCCCGCCATCACAGTCAATAGTACTGTAAAGTTGAGAGTATGTACGGCTTCCAATACGGTGTCGTAGGCACCTAGTAACAACAATATAAAAGACCCTGAGACCCCAGGCAATATCATGGCGCAAATCGCAATCGCGCCTGCAAAAAATAAGTACGGTAAGCTAGGTGTCGCCGCGAGTAATGGCAGACTACTAATGACCACAGCAGCAATAAGTCCCGCAGCAAACAATGCCACACGTCCTATATTCCAGCGTGTAATCTCACTTAATAAGATAAATACCGTTGCGACGACTAATCCAAAAAAGAATGACCAAATAAGCAGCGGCTGATTATCCAGCAAATATTTAATGATGCCGGCCAAGGTAGCAAAACTCGTCGCAATACCAAGTATCAAACACAATAAAAATGTCGCATCAACCTGTCGCCAAACCGCAATCAGTCCTTTGATTCCGCCGTCTTGTCGAAATATCTGCCAAAGGTTGGGGCCAATGCTACCGAGTGCATTGATCAGGCGCTCATAAATCCCTGCAATCAGTGCAATAGTGCCACCAGAGACACCCGGGACGATATCAGCAGCGCCCATCGCCATGCCTTTGACATAAACCCCAAGCAGCTCTTTTGGGTTATCCGTATGCGCAGGAACAGAGGCAGGGACAGGGACCGTGCTTGCGTCTAATGGCTGCGCTGCTGACGGCTGGTTTGGCCGTGGAGATTGTGGTGCCGTCATGAACAGTCCTTTATTATTTGAGAGTAAGTGTTATCTAAAAATAAATATTTGGCGTTATTTCAACTGAGCGTAGTTAAAAATTAAAGCAACATCATTTTATGAAACATGCGCTAACGCATAAAAGCTGGATTAATGAGCAGACATTAACCCAGCTTAGCGGATAATCTAGAATACTTAACGATTACTGAGTAGGAGCGAGCGCTGGATAGCCAAGCGCATAAAGCGTTCCTTCAAGTCCTGTCACATTGATCGCCGCATCGGCACGTGCTTGCACGATGGGCTTGGCATGATAGGCCACTCCTAAATCAGCAAGCGCCATCATCGGCAAATCATTAGCCCCATCACCGACACAGACCACTTGAGACATCTCAATACCTAAGCGCTCAGCAGTATGCTCGACGATAGCGGCTTTTTTGGCACCATTTATGATGGGCAACTGTATGTGACCCGTCACTTCGCCTTCTTCGATGTCTAAGGCATTGGCATGAACTTCGTCAATGCCCAATTGCTCAGCGATATAGCGGGCAAAGTAGGTGAAACCACCTGACACCAGTACAGTATGATAGCCCAATGCTTTTAACGCACTGATGGTGGTACGGGCACCGACTGATAACGTCAAGCGGTTGCAAATATCATCAAGCACATCGGTAGAGATACCTTTTAATAAGGCCACGCGCTGAGCAAATGATTCATCAAAGTCAATTTCACCGCGCATCGCCGCTTCAGTAATGGCCTCGACTTGCTCACCAATACCAGCCGTTTTTGCCAGTTCTACAATGACCTCTTGTTCAATCAACGTCGAATCCATGTCAAAACAGGCAAGCTTGTGAGTACGTAGCATATGACCGACCGATAGGATGTGACAATCGACGATATCTAGGTTGCCTGTACTATCCGCGCTGCGCGTGCGGTTGTATTCTTCAGATAAGTCATGGCGCAGACGAGTGGTCAGCTGATCATCAATGATGTGAGCAGCGGCGGTTTTTTTGCCAGGGTGCATCAGCGTGTCTGTCACAGGTACCAACAAATAGCGGTATACTTGAGCATTGGTAAAGGGTAGACGCTGTGCATCGGCTGCCGTTGGCTCTGTATCAGAAACCGTAATATTAACAAAGCTCGCCTCAGTATCCTCAGCGACCGTCACCAAATGCCAGCTTGGCTGTTCATCGACCCAAGACTGAACATATTGATGAATGTCCATCGCTGATACTTGAGTAGGCAGCACGACGATAAGCGCAAAAACAGGCAGCGACTGTAGCGCATCAAAATCTCGCAGATTGGTATCATCAGGTAATAATTCTGCAATAGAGTCGACGGCTTGTTGCCATGCTTTGCTGTCTTTTGGTAACGAATAAGATGTATTTTTTGGCATGGCTCAATTGTCCCTTGTATGCTCATATAAGATTGGGAATAATAACAGTTTTACTGAGCAGCGCCTATAGATGACATGCAAAGTATCATGGGTGTCCAAAAATGCTTATCAGCGCGTAAAGTCTGCTGAAATGCAACAAAGTTATTATGATAAATTTATAAATCGACTAACGCTATAAGACTTATTATGGTGATATAGTAGATGACTTAAACTGACCACTTGGTAACGATGCTGTGGCAAAAATAGCAGCGATAATCATGAGGCAGCGCGCGATAGTATCATCGTTCAAATTTAGCTAAATAAATGAGTGTCATTCTACGTAGTAGCATTTTATATGATGACTGATTTCAATGAAATACTATCGATTTTCCGTGAATATCGATCAATATTCGCACATTACAATTGTTTAAAAATTAGCCAAAAAATGAGCAACAGACTCGTTTTTTAATTTCTTTTCTCCAAAAAAGTTTAACATATCATGACGTATTTAGCGCCGCGGCAAGGGTTGTTTGCCATTATTCTTCTGGTTAGTTTTTGTTTGCAGACGCTGTTATTGGTCATCAGTACCGACCAACAGCTGAGCAAAAGTCGTGCGTTAAAAGGCGAGCAGATGGTCGCCCAGCTGATTGATGAAGCAAGGTTATCTTTAGAAAACAAAGACCGTGTCAGTCTCAGTGTGATTGCCAATCGCTATACTAGCGAGCAAGACGTGACACGGATACTGATTAAAGACAACAACGACGATATTTTGGTGCCTGTAGGCAACGCGCCGATGCAGCAAGGCGATACAATTCGCCAAATCGCAACCAACGGCGATGCGGTGATTGGTAGTGTTGCATTGACGTTAAAAGACGTTAGTAAAGGTGAAATCATCGCGATGCAGTGGCCGTTTGTGATTGGCACTATGTTGCTGCATTTATTGCTTTGGCTAATCTATGGTTATCTTGCTCGTCCTACCAAAGAGCAAATCAGTGCGCTGAGCCGTAATATTCAGGACTTGTATCGCGAGCAGTACAATCAGGGCGATCAACGCGGCTACAGCCGTGACCTTGAGCGCGGCACAGGTGGCACAGTTGGTAACCCGGCTGATGGTCAACTATCTGGTGGTGCTTCTGAAAGCGTTACAGAGAACAAAGTAACGAACGCGCGCACATTCAATGTACACAACGAAGTCAACGAATATCTTAGAAATCAGCAGAACCAAGAGACTGGGGATGAAACTGGTAGTCTAACAGCTGCATCTGAAGGAGATACTGAAGACAAGGTTGTTAGTACCGCGAAGCGTCATAGTTCGCAGTCTGGTGGTCAGACGTCTAAATTGTCTGCCACACGCGCAGTCGATAGTGTGAGAGTGCAAATCGTCTTTCATGATGAGTTCAACATGCTTGAGCGCCTTGCACCGGCGCAGCGCCTGCCTTATCTAGCCCTATGTACGCAACTGCTCAATCAAGCCGTGACCGAACTACTCAAACAGCCATTACTACTGGGTGTTAGTGCGACTAATGAAGCACACTTTGAGGACGATGGTGCAAGCGTGGTGCTAAAAGCAGATAATAGCCATGCAAAAGTGGCGCTGGCAGGGGTGATGCTTGCCAAGCTGTACTTGATGCTCAATAAAATCATTCATGATAAGCATATTGAGCTCTCGCGCTTTGCACTACCAGCAAAAGCAGGCGTGAGCGATGACGCACAGTCAGAGCCAATGACTCATCTGCTACAGAGCATCGGCAAAAAAGAGCAACTGTTGATATTACTGCCAACTGCTGGTCTCAAACAAATCAGTAACCATGTACAAGTACACAGCATTATGCGTCCAACCACTGTCTACGAGCGCGAGTGTGCGATATTCGACGGTGGTAACGATTCGCTCATCCAGCGTTTAGCTGATGTCCGTAATGCCGTTCTTATGATTGAAGACGAAGATGAGTCGCTTATTTAATAGTGCTGTTTTTAATGATACTATTTTGGTTAATTTATACTACAATTGTCCGCTAGATAATTCATATCTTCGTCTTGGCACTTTGGGCTAAATGTGACATATTAAGAAAAAGGATTGACAACTTTCAACAGAGACTTTATAAGGCATATATATATTGATGTATTTTTAATACCCATGCCTAAAAATGATAGGAGTTTGTCATGAGTGACGCTGATATTGACGACGATTTTGATGATGATTTTGTCGACGATGACGATGCAAAGATGGTTGAAGAAGCTGAGACAAGTGTACGTACGCGTTTAAGTAGTCTTGAGAAGCGTCGGCTAATCGATAATTTGCTAGAAGAAAAGCGTTTGGCTAAAGAGTTAAAAGACGATCTAGATGATATAGACAATTTTGATGAAGACGGTGACGATTGGGATGATGATTTTTAATTGATAGGCTTCAGTCATCTCAGCTGACTAAAGTGCTTTAATAATTGATAATCATCTACTCAGTTGTACCGATTGCTCGCTGTTTGTTATTTTTTACAATGGCTCGCAATCTGCTCTATTCAATAATACCTACTTTATAAAGGCTGCTTGGTTACGGTTATTCAAGCAGCCTTTGTTTTAAAACAACATAATATCTTGCCATTAACCAATCGATCACTGCGATTGACGATAGCTATCTTTCAAGGACTACCAAGCCATGAGTAACCAACTAAGTTTTGATGAATTACTAGATTATTTGGATAACCAAGAGAGCCAGTTCGTGCTCGATAGTGTCGCGGCGCATGGTTTTTTGACAGCGACGGTCATCGGTCGTCCACTCCCTAACTGGATGGATGCGCTTTTTGAAGGTCATGTGAGTGAAATCCCAGAAAACGTCATCGATGGTATCAAGCGCTGGCGTGACTCGATCATGGCTGAGCTAAAAAATGAGACACCGATTGAATTGCCATTTGGTGAAGATGCTGGTGACGAAGAAGTGGCGGTTGATTTTTCAGATGAGTCAGATATTGTGGCTTGGTCGATTGGTTTTGTCGATGCTATGTATGGCGATGAAGCAAGTGATTGGTTTGAAGACGAAGAGACAGCAGAAGACGTGGCTGTATTGACCTTGCCAATGATTGTTCTGAGCGGCATTGATGATGAAGATCCAGAGCTAGAAGCAATGCGTCGCGATGAAGATAAGATGGTACAAATGGCCAATAGCATCGAAGGCAATTTGACCGAGCTGTTTTTATTGTTTCATACCAATGACTAGTCATTCTAAAAGACAGTACTGCTAGTAGTACTGTCTTTTATTTATACTGCATCACGCAGCTCTGGTCATTCTTTTAGATACTTTATAAGTCACCGATAAGGTCTTACTATGGCTGTGCAACTCTCCAATCTTGAACACTTACCTAATTATCAAATTACCGAGCGCCTTGATGTTGTGTATGGCAGTACGGTGCGCTCAAAGCATGTGGGCAAAGACTTGTTTGCTGGGCTAAAAAACATCGTTGGCGGCGAGCTGACCGCCTATACTGAGCTGTTGGAAGAATCACGCCAAGAAGCGATCGATCGCATGATTGTCAAGGCGGAGGCATTAGGTGCTGATGCTGTCATCGGTTTGCGTTTCTCTACTTCTAGTATCGCCCAAGGGGCGTCTGAGCTGTTTGTGTATGGGACAGCGGTCAAAGCGGTACCAGTATCGCAGCAGCTCCAGAACCCACCAAGCGATAATCACTATCCGTCCGGTCAAACACCAAATCCTCAAGCCCAAACTGCGTCAGATGATTTACCGCGTTTTAATCCTTTTGGTTGATCTTAGCGCTTTAAAAGCTATAGCACTAAAAACAACAATGCTAAAAACCGTAATACTTTTTATTATGAGAAACGTGCCATGAATGACTCACTCACGCAAGTGCTTATCAATTATGGGCCGTTTATCTTTTTATTCGCCGCTGGTTGGTTTTTTGGGTCGCGTCATGAGCGTCAGCATTTGGCACAGCTCAAAGTAGCAGAGCAGGCATTGGGGGATATTACGGTTTCAAGCGAGCGTTTCTACCGTCCTGAGCTGGCTGTCGGTAGTGAGGGCGCGCTAGTTCTTGGCAGCGTCGTTATTGCTCAAGATTACTTTAAAATGATCATTGCTCGCGTGCTTAGTCTCTTTGGCAAAAACCTAACCACCTATGAGACCCTGCTTGATCGCGCGCGCCGTGAGGCAATCGTCCGTATGCGTACACAAGCGAAAGTCAAAGGCTACACTCATATTTATGGTGTACGTCTAGAAGTCACTAACATCAACCAATTAGGCAGTATGGTAGAAGCCATTGCTTATGGCACGGCAGTCATCAGTACTGATCATACACCTATCGTTTCTGCTACACACACACCGCCTGCACGTGTATCTTCTGCGCTTCCTAGCATCTCTTAGTACCTCGTAGTACTGCTATTTAGATTCTCCTCTGTGGTTGTCGCAGCACAAACCCCAACGCTGACTGACCAGTAGTCAGAAAAATCAAATACATACACTTTTACAACGATATACTGACTTTCAATGTTTCGACATTTTTTGGGTGTATGTCAGTAGTGATGATTCCAAAAAATGTTGTGTACAAAGTGTCGTATAAAAACGCTGACAATGTCGGTGGCTTTTACCCAAGATATCAGCAGGATTGGCTGATTGAGCATCATAACGTTGTCATAAACCTGCCCGTGTAAGGGTTCTATCTACAAGGATGTAGTTATGGAAGGTGTGGAGTTAGTCACGTTTGTAAATTCAAAAGTCATTCCCATTAGTATTTTTTTGATCATGATGGGAATGGGGTTATCCTTAGTTACCAATGACTTTAAAAGAGTCGTCAAATATCCCAAAGCAGTCGCGATCGGACTGACCAATCAGCTACTATTCTTGCCACTGGTGGGTTTTGCCTTGGCAACCTTTATGTCACTCGAGCCTGAGTATGCCGTCGGGGTCATGCTCCTAGTACTGTGTCCTGGTGGCACGACATCTAACTTATTTACTTATTTGGCAAAAGGGGATGTCGCGCTTTCGGTCACGATGACTGCGATTGCCAGTGTTATCACCGTATTTACCATTCCTATCGTACTGAGTTTTTCGCTCGTGTACTTCATGGGTGCCGGTAGTGAGTTTCAGTTGCCAGTCGCCAAGACCATGATCAGCTTGATTGCTCTAACAATACTGCCAGTTAGTATTGGTATGCTCATCAAACGCTATGCGGCGAGCTTCGCAGATAAAGCACAGGTTATGGTGTCTCGTTTTGGTGTGATATTTTTGAGCTTCTTGGTAATTTTCTTAGGATATGTGCAAAGAGATATTTTGGTCGAGGCCTTAGTTGCCACTGGTCCTGTGTCGCTCATATTGAACGTATCGACAATGGCGCTTGGTTATTACACCAGTAAATGGTTCGGTCTAAATCCTGCGCAGAGAAGATCAATCACCATGGAAGTGGGTCTACAAAACAGTACGCTGTCGATGTTTATGGCATTGACGCTGCTCGCTAACTATAAGATGTCGTTAACCCCAGCTATTTATACATTAATCATGTTCTTAACCGCAGGTATCATGGTCAGAGTATTTACCGCGCAACACAATAAAGCGAATAGAGTCGAAAGAGAAAATAGCGTGTTGGCCGCACGGAGAATGTAATTTAATCAGAATGTAAGCCGCAGTGCATTGCTAAGTATGCATTGCACGACTCAATGAAATAAGCCCACAATATACTTTCTATGATGAGAGTTATCGTGGGCTTTTATGTTTATCACCGTTTCTTAGAGTGGGTAATTCGATTCAATACGGATAGCATTGCTCAACGCTAAAATCTACGCCTGTCTACTTCTGCTCGTGCCTCGGCTGCTTGTTCTTTGACTCTTTCAATTTCAAACAAGAACGTGCGGTTTTTGAGCACCGCGACAAATACCACGCCACCTACCGTATTGCCTACCAATACTACGACTAAAAATATCAAATAGTGCCATAGACTGACCGTATTGCCATACAGCAATGCTGAAAACACTTCAATATTGCCAACGATACTGTGGTGTAAGCCCAAAAACCCGATACTACCAGTGATAATGGAAACCAAAACAATACGGCTAAAGGTATCGCGTGCGGATGTGACTAGCCATGCCGCCACGCCCATCATCCAACCCGCTAGTACCGCACTACCAAAGATGACCCACCACTCAAACCCCAAAATATGCTCAGCGTAAGCATCGATAGCATGGTCGGTAAACAGATGCATATGCAGCCCTAAGCCAACCATCAAGGCAGCAAACAAACAGCCACCGACGATATTGCCAGCGATAACGATGCCCCATAGTCGCAGCAGCTTATGCAGTGGTTCAATCTTGTTTAGCACAGGTAGACTAAGTAGGGATGTCTGCTCAGTGAATAACAACGATTGACCGATAACGACGATAATAAAGCCAATCGGATACAGCAGGGATGACAGCACCATCGCATAGCGACTCGGCAGCACGTCATTAAGTAAGGCAAATGCGGATAAAATCACAAAAAAGCTAATACCAATCTCAAGCCCCGCTGTAAAGGCGCTGGTAAACAGCGAGCCAAGCGAGCGCTCAAAGGTTTCTTTGGCATGGATGACTTGCTCGACCAAGATACTGGCATAGCTTTTCGCCTGGCTTAGATTGTCATCACCGGCGACTTTTTTAATGGTTTCCTTGTCTTCGTCGCTGATTTCTTCTGGTAGGTCATCATTATCCAGCTCTTCGGTGGCTTTTATATGATCGTCTGGATGATGGCTGTCCACATGAGGGTTGGCGTGACTGTCTTCTGGAGAGTGGCTGTGCTGTAGCGTGTGATTGTGCTCCATGTTGTCTTTTTCATGGTTACCATTCAGCGTATCGTTCGCATCATCATTTTGCTGGACATGATTTGTGGTACTCGCGGGCAAGCGCTCGCTGTCTGACAGGGTATCCTGAGCGTTGTCGCTATGCTTTTGGTTATGTTGTTGGTTGTGTTTGGTATCTTGGGACAAGGTTGGCTCACTATTGATTAGATAACGTTTTTAGTATTTTTAATATAGAGATATCAGCACTATTTTAGCGCATGACAGTGACGGGTTCTGTTGAGCATTTAACCGATTGGGGTTATTAATTGTTCGATAACGGCATGAAAAATGACCTTCAGGCTTTATAAATTGCCTTACCATCTAACAAAATCTGCCTATCTGCGTTAAAATCACTCTATTCATTATTTTCCTAATTTTTATATTCTCTTTAATTCAATTAACTTTGATCACATTCAATCAATAAAAGATAATGCCATTATGAGTAACCACAACCTAACTGCCTCTATTCAAGCGGCACTAAATCAATTAGAAAACGCCTATAACCCTGCACAAGTTGAGGCAGGTATGTATCAAGGCTGGGAAGAAAGCGGCTATTTTCAGCCGACGTTTGACAAAGACGAGTCGTTCTCTATTGCGCTACCACCGCCAAATGTCACAGGCTCACTGCATATGGGGCATGGGTTTAACAACGCTATTATGGATGCGCTGACCCGTTATCATCGCATGGATGGTGATAATACGTTGTGGCAACCAGGTACGGATCATGCTGGTATCGCGACTCAAATGGTCGTTGAGCGTCGTTTGGAGGCGCAAGGCATCAAACGCCGTGACATGACGCGCGAAGATTTCATCGATAAAGTATGGGAATGGAAAGAAGAGTCAGGCGGCAATATCACTAGCCAAATTCGTCGTTTGGGCAGCTCGGTTGACTGGTCACGTGAGCGTTTTACCATGGATGATGGTCTGTCCAATGCGGTAAAAGAAGTGTTTGTGCGTCTGTTCGATGATGGCCTTATCTATCGTGGTAAGCGTCTGGTCAACTGGGATCCAAAGTTCCAAACCGCGCTATCTGATTTAGAAGTAGAAAACCACGACGAAAAAGGTAGCTTGTGGCATTTCCGCTATCATTTCACGGATACAGAGCTACTGACTCAAGATGGTAAAAACTATCTGGTCGTAGCCACCACGCGTCCTGAGACTTTGCTTGGTGATACCGCTGTCGCCGTCAATCCTAGCGATGAGCGTTATGCACACTTGGTCGGCAAAACCATTACCTTGCCAATCACTGGTCGCGTCGTGCCTATCGTCGCTGATGACTATGTCGAAAAAGACTTCGGTACGGGTTGTGTGAAAATCACACCAGCGCATGATTTTAACGATTATGAATTGGGTCGTCGTCATGATTTGCCATTGATCAACATCCTTGATGAGCGTGCCAATATCTTACCCGCGATGGAAGTCTATCCTGATTTGCAAACGCGTGAGCCAGAGCTAGAGACTACGCCTAGCGAATACGCCGGACTTGAGCGTTTTGCTGCGCGTAAATTTCTTGTAGAGCAAGCAGGCGAACAGGGCTGGCTAGAAGACATCGAGGACTACGCACTAAAAGCCCCACGTGCTGAGCGTGGCGGTGCTATCGTTGAGCCGTGGTTGACCGATCAGTGGTATGTCGCGGTCAAAGAGCTTGCCAAGCCTGCGATTGACGCGGTAGAAGACGGCAGCATTGAGTTCGTCCCTGCCCAATACAAAAACATGTATATGGCGTGGATGACCGATCTACAAGACTGGTGCATCAGCCGCCAGCTGTGGTGGGGACATCGTATCCCTGCATGGTATGACGATGCGACGGGTGAGATCTATGTCGCGCGTGACGAAGCCGAAGTGCGTAGTAAGTACAGTCTCAGTGATGATGTCGTATTGCGCCAAGATAATGACGTGCTCGATACGTGGTTCAGCTCGGGTCTATGGACGTTTAGTACGCTTGACTGGGCAGACGTCAACGCTGATCCACGCGTGATGGATACCTTTCACCCAACCAGCGTGCTGGTGACAGGTTTTGACATTATCTTCTTTTGGGTTGCCCGCATGATCATGATGACCATGCACTTCGTGAAAAACGAAGATGGCACGCCGCAAGTACCGTTTAAGACTGTCTATGTGCATGGTCTGGTACGTGATGGTAATGGTCAAAAAATGTCAAAATCAAAAGGTAACGTCTTAGATCCGATCGATCTGATCGACGGTATCGAGCTAGAAGCGCTGGTCGAAAAACGCACCAGCAATATGATGAATCCAAAAGACGCGGCCAAGATTGAGAAGCAAACGCGTAAAGAGTTCCCAGAAGGCATCCCAGCATATGGTACGGATGCACTGCGCTTTACCTTTACCTCATTAGCCAGTACTGGTCGCGATATTAACTTTGATCTAAAGCGGGTCGAGGGCTATCGTAACTTCTGTAATAAAATCTGGAACGCCAGCCGTTTTGTACTGATGAACTGTGTCGATGGTGATAGCAATGCTAAGCCTATCGACCAAGCGGCCAACCCTGACGTGTGGGAATTACCAGAAAAATGGATCATGAGTCGTCTGAACTCTAGCATCAAAGACATTCACCAGCATTTCGCCCAGTATCGTCTCGATATGGTCAGCCAAGATATCTATGAGTTTATCTGGAATGAGTACTGTGATTGGTACGTTGAGCTTGCCAAAGCCAGTCTAAATGATGACTCAGTGTCTGACGAGCGTAAAGCGCAAATCCGCTATGTGCTGCTGCATGTGCTAGAGACGGCGCTACGCTTTACGCATCCAATCATGCCGTATTTGACTGAGCAAATCTGGCAGACCATCGCGCCGCTACTGGGTCGTAAAAACACCGACAGCATCGTGGTCGCTGACTATCCACAGACCGATGATAGCCAAATCAGTGAGCAGACTGAAGCCGATATGGCGTGGCTACAGGAGTTAATCGCGAGCGTCCGTAACATCCGTGGTGAGATGAAACTGGGTAATGCGGTACGTCTGCCAGTGCTACTACAGAACGTCTCTCATGATGAAGATGCGCGTCTATCCCGTATCAAAAACCAGTTCAAAGCGCTTGCCAAAGTCGAGAGCTTAGAGATCGTCAAAGAAGGCGATGAAGTGCCACTATCGTCATCAAGTATGGTCGGTCAGCTACGTGTACTCGTACCGATGAAAGGTCTGATCGATCCAACGGCTGAGCTGGCACGTTTGGGTAAGTCATATGATAAGTTGAAAGGTCAAGCCGAAGGTATCGCGCGTAAGCTCGGTAATGAAGGCTTTGTGAGTAAAGCGCCTGCGGACGTGGTCGATGCTGAGAAGGCGAAACTGGCTGAGCTAGAAGGGCAGTTGACGGCGATGACAGCGCAGATGGAGCAGTTAAAAGCGTTGTAATTTAAAAGTAGATATCTGTATTAGCAAAGAACGCTGTCACAATTGTGATGGCGTTTTTTATTGTCTATTGGTTAGTTCTTTACTTCAGACTTCATCTATATGCTATTGATAAACATCTGTGTGTTATGATTCATCATACTGTATGTTTCTACTACTTTGTTATTTAACACGAAGTCGGTAAATAATGTTTTCCGAAATCAGTGATAAATACAGCTTTCTTAGTATTTTTAAAATACAACAAGATTTATATCCGATAGTGAGTACCTTCGAATGAAGTCCAACACATACTACAACAACGTATATAAGCTTATATCTGAAGACTTTAATAGCAGACAGGCTCATGAAGTGATAAGAGAATGGCGATCTCACAACATTTATACATTGGATATAGCTTCAAAACTATTAGAAAGAATTGTCAAAAATCTAAATCTTAAGAATTGCTACATAGGTCAACGACTAAAAAGACTAGTGTCAATAAAACAGAAATTAGTCAAAAGTAAAGGTATGAGACTTACAAAAATGCAGGATATCGTAGGTGTAAGACTTGTAGTCAATGATTTAAAAGAGCTAGCAAAAGTAGTTAAGTTATTGCAAGAAGGTAAAATTTTAGGTAAAAATATTTCTCTCGTTAGAGAGTTTAATTATATAAAAAAACCTAAAGAAGATGGATATAGAAGTTACCATATAACTTTCGAAATAACGAATAACCATAAAGGTGTAGAGTACAAAAGATTATTTGAGTTACAAGTTAGGACGAAGTCACAGCATGCATGGTCTACTGTGGTAGAAACTATAGGGACCTATATGGGAGTAGATTTCAAAGGGGGCGATGGCGAAAAAGACTGGAAGAGTTTTTTTAAGGAGTCTTCTTATATATTTTCATGGTTTGAGAAGTTTGAAAGTGGTCGTAAGCACCTTACTATAGATGACGCGGAAGAAGTAATTAGAGGTTCTATAAGGCTTAAAGAGATAATGCTAGAGTTAAAAATAACAGAACTACTAGCGCTTCTTAATAACATGACCTCCGATATAAGCTATAAGCTAAATGAAACTTCCAAGAACGACTATGCAATTATATTTATTGACTACATTAAAAAAGAAAGTGTAGTGAGAACTTATCCTAAAGCGGCATCTAAAACTGTTAATGACCTTTATATTAGATTAGAAGAAGAATTGAATTATACAGATCAAATTCAAGTCTTATTCGTTGAAATTACAAATTTAACTAACTTGAGAAAGGCTTTTCCGAACTTCTACATAGATGTATCTGAATTTATAAGCATTCTAAAAAGGTATTTTAATAGGCTAAATGATTACGCATTCAACTTTAGCTAAATTTTCTAATCTCTCAAATAGATCAAAGGAACATTATGAACCATCTAACTGTCGGACAGCGCTCAGTATAAAGCAATCTCACGATTACTTTATAGCTAAGGCTATTTCTGTAGAAAGTTCCTTAGGAGTATTTTTATAGAAAAAATATTAAATTTGATAGTATATAGAGTGACACAATTAATCAGTTGTATGTACAGTAGAGACAACTATGGAAACTGATGACATCATAAAATCTATAAAAAATAAGACATTTGATGATAAAGTGCTTGTGCCTAGTGAAATAAATACTTATGAGATAATGAGTATCTCAGATATGAGTATTCTAAAAGATATAGCAAAGCATATTGATAAATTTGAGGTTCTCAAAAAGACTGAAACGTGGCCAAAAGACAGTTCAAGGCAGTACATTTTAGGTTCAATGGATAAGCTTAATACTTTTCTAAATAATATTGCTGAGGGTGCTTGTCGATGTTCAAAATATCGATATGTTAAACCTACACCAGAAGGGCAAGAAAGTCTGGGACTAATAGAGATATTACAGAAAGTCCAACATGTTTCTTATCCTGAAACTGACTATGAATGTCGATGTACGCTATGTCAGACTGTTTATGTCTGTCATGCTCATGAAGTTAGGTTTGGAATAGGTCATTATTGGATGAAAAAGAAACAGCCGAGCTAATTAGTTATTTAATGCATGAATAAAGCGTTGTGCAAATTTGCATAGTATATGTAAAGTTATTTTGATTAGATGGCAATTTATTCTTAATAGATAACATTGAGTTCCCAGCTTACTGGCATTAAAAAACCGCCCTAGCTCATGCTGTAGCGGTTTTTTAATGCCAGTAATTAGTCTATTATCTTTAAAGGAATAACACGCTAACGTAAGGAACACCATGAACCATCTTACCGTCGGACAACGCGCGCCTTTAAGCAACCTTGCTATCAACGATACCGCACCCATCACGCTCAAGTTCACTCGCCAAAGCCCGATAGAGATGGACATCAGCTGCTTTGCCTTAGACGCAGCGGGCAAACTGATCAATGATGATTACATGGTGTTTTATAATCAGCCAACCTCACCGTGCGGGCAAATCAAGCTCACCCATTACGAGTCGCAGCCAACGGTGAGTAAAGGCATCCAAGCCGAGTTTGACGTTCATTTATCCAAACTGCCAGATAATGTCGACAGCTTGTTTTTTGTGTTATCAGCCGATACCCCGCTCAATCAAATTCAATCGTTAGAGATTGGCATTTGGCAGCAATCGCAAAAAGCGCAAGCAGAGTATCAAGCCGCCGACTTTGCCCAGCAGCAAGCCAGTATGCTGATGCAGCTTTATCGTAAGGGTGGCGTTTGGCGAGTATCTAACGTCGCGCAAGGCTTTAATGGTGGACTTGCCGCCATTGTGCAGCACTTCGGTGGCGATGTAGAAGAGGGCAGCTCGCAAACAGCAGACGTAACGGCAACGCCAGTTCAAACAAAACCATCGCTAGAAAAAGTTATGCTAGACAAAGCACCAAAACTGGTCAATCTGGCCAAAAAAGCCACGATATCGCTTGAGAAACGCCAACTACAACAATTAACCGCAAAGGTAGCGTTGGTGCTAGATGCTTCAGGCTCAATGAACAGACAGTACAAAAAAGGCCGCGTGCAAGAGGTAGTCAATCGCATATTGCCATTGGCAGTGAACTTCGATGACGACCAAGCGTTAGACTGTTGGGCGTTTGCCCGAGATCCGCAGTATTTGGGCGAGATTGGGCTGAGCAACTATGACGGTTTCATTGACAATGCTCATGGCGGCTGGCGCAAATGGGCACTTGGTCCGCGTATCAACAACGAAGCAGAGGTCATGAAAGCCGTGACGGATTTTTATCAAAAGGACGGCTTAGATGTGCCTGTCTACGTGCTATTTATCAGTGATGGCGGGGTAAATGACAATCGTGGTATCACCAGAGTCATGACGGAAGCGGCGAAACTGCCGATATTTTGGCAGTTTGTGGGCTTGGGTGGTCGTGGTTATGGCATCCTAAAAAAACTAGACGACATGACAGGGCGCGTGATTGATAATTGCGACTTTTTTGAATTAGATGATTTGGATGATATCAGCGAAGAAGCCTTATATGAGAACATGCTAGAAGAGTTTCCAATGTGGCTAGAAGAAGCCAAGCAGCTTGGTATCGTGCAGCAATAGTCCTATTATTCTATTATTACCAAATAAAAAAACCGCCACAGGGACACTATGGCGGTTTTTTATTATTCAAAATATCTTAACTTCTAAAATGTCTATAGCGCCCACAGCGACTGATATTGCTCATCCGTCAGCGTCACGATATCGATCTCGGCTAGCATCTCGCGCAGTGCTTGCCATTTATTTGCGTCAGGTGTGATTGGCGTGATCAATCTGCCCAACGTATTATCAATGATAGCATCCATCAGCGCATCGGCATCGGTCTTACTGTAGTTGTAATACATATGGTGGGCAGTCTCTGGATCATTTTTACACAGCTCTGTCATCTGATTGGTCACTTGGATAAAGGTATCTATCGCGTCTTTTTTTGCGCTATAGATCTCATCCGTCGTGAGAATCTCTAACGCCGAAAAGTTCGGATAAGGTGACAGATGCTGATCGATAAACGTAAAGTCCAATCCTTCATGAGTTGCCTCAACACCCTCAAAATTATAAAAGCACAGCCATGCGCCATCGAGGCTTGGGTCTTCTTGCAGGTTTTTTACATGGTAAAAGTCTTTTTGCACAAAGGTCACATTATCATGGCTGATGCTAAAGCCATTCTTCTTGGCATAGCGAGCCAATATCTCAAAGCCAATACGATTGGTCTTTTCTTCAGCGGCAGGGGTACAGATGCGAATCGGCTGATTGTTTTTTAACTTATCCATACTGGACTGCTGCATCAATATGCCGCCGTCGGTCTCAAAAAAGCAGCCCAGCGCACGCAGGTTAGGCGCGTAATGCTCAAATAAATGAATTGGCTCATTCACATGCAGATCGATACTTTGATTCTGTAATTCAGCAAAGCCATCATAGTGGTCATTAGGCTCAATGATAGTGATATCTAGCCCTGCTTGCTCATACGCGCCCGTGGTCACACCAGCGATAAAGGGCAGGTGATCAGGGTTCAAGAACCATTCGAGAGTGAGGGTCAGTTTGGTGGTCGACTGCATGGTTGTTTCCTTTTTGGGTATGGAAAACAATCAGACTGATGCTGTTTAAATAAAACAAAAAAGGCAAAACAAGAAAGGTAAAATCCTGAGATTAGATGCGCCATCATAAGCACACATCACCAAAAGATTTATTAAAACGTGTCACGCTTGTTTCCTACGTCAGTGCTAACTGCTTCAGGTTCACGGGTCTATCTCAGCGATGACGTCGGCTGTGTTTACAGCGTCAAATCAAAGCACCCCGACAAGATTGAGTGGTGTTACATTATTTTTGATCAGTACTACTATTTTTGATCGGTACTGCTAACGGCTATTATCGATAGTTACTACCAAATAGCTACTGCCTCATCATAGACGACCTATGAGCGGTAATGCAAGGTGTTGGATTGGATCATAAGTTGGTATGCTTTGTGCAGTTGTTATATGTTATACCTTTGATAAGCGATCGAAAATCTTGGCAAAAAAAGGTATTATTAGTAAACTTAAGTCCAATATAACAATAAAGTTTGTCTGTCTTTGTTATTACAGATAGAAATGCTCTGTCATCTATACGTGAGACCTAATGAGTTAAGCTATGAGTAAAGTCTATCATTATACGAGTACTGCTGGATTTTTGGGTATAGTCAACGACTCAAGTATATGGGCGACCAATATCTTTTTTCTGAATGATTATCAAGAAATGAAAAAAGGTATTGATTACGTCAGAAACAATCTAAAAGACGAAAAGTTATTTCCCTCTATGTCGCAGGACTATCAAAAAATCATCGAAAAACTACAGGATATATTTGACGATCACTATGAGCTAAGTCCTAATAGTGAAATATCGCTCACCAACTATCTACTAGAGATGCTGGTGGTACTCAGTCAGCAGTTTTATGTCGCATCTTTCACTCATAACAAAGACTATCTGCGGCAATGGACCTCTTATTGCGAGCACAATGACGGTATCTGCATAGAGTTTGATGAGCACCTACTGTCAGATAGCTTTAAATTCAATAAATTTAATAGGCACTCACAAGCGCATCATCGATTTGACAGTATCATTTATAGTTACTCCAATAGCATAAAAAAGTATTTTGATAAGCATAAACTAAGAGAGGTTTTTTTAAGTAGAAAACAGGCATTGGTCAATAATGTAAGAAGTATCAGAGAGCATAGCGCTGTCAGAAAAACCAGTGCAGAATATAGATACAGCGCGACGGCCGATTTATTATTTTCATCGATACTCGAAGCGTTGACTGAGTTTGCACTGATAAAGAATCCAGAATTCTCTGATGAAAAAGAAAAAAGACTGATACTGACGGTCATCAATAAGCATGATAAGTCGATTGAATTTCGGTCGAAATCAGGCGTGATTATTCCGTATATACCCGTTCATATAGATTTGAAAAGCATTACTAGAGTTATTCTCTCGCCGACAGATGACGCCATGCTCAGAAGAAAGGGAATAGAGATATTGAGGGGTCGCTATAAATTGGATTTTGAAATATGCGAATCGGACTGCCAAATCAGAAAGATATGAGGGATCAACGCCTTATTGATAAGGTTTTATAAATGAGACATTGGAACGCTAAAATAAGCTTATGACAGCACTTACCTGATCACTAATCAAATATACTGATCGATAGCAAAAAGCCTATATAAATAGTCTTGTGCAATCTTTAATGGTATTGCATTCTTGGTTACTTATACAAGTAGCCAAGCATACGCATTCAATGGCTAATCAAACCATTTACTATACCGTCCAATGACATCATTTATATGACCCATAATAAAAAAACGTTTTATCATAGGCCCAAGACCAATCAATCCAGAAGTCCGATGATACGCTGGACCTTTGTGACGCTTGGCTGGGTATTTTTTATTTTAGGTATTATTGGGATATTACTGCCCGTCATGCCGACTGCGCCTTTTATACTACTAGCGGCAGGCTGCTGGGCGCGCAGCTCTAAGCGGTTTCATTTTTGGCTTATCAATCACAAATACTTTGGAAAATTCGTCCGCGATTGGGAAAACAATCATGCCGTGCCGCTGTATGCCAAGGTTTTGGCAACGGTCATGATGGCCGCGTCAACTATTATGTTGTTTTATCGTTTATCTGCCGATATGATGTGGGTGGCATGGCTGGTAGCCGTTGTTTGTAGTGGAGTAGCGATATATTTGTTCCGCTTGCCAAATGCCTAAAATGGTTGCAATTTGAGCCAAATCCACTCAATAAACCACGTTGGTTACACGAAACATGAGATAAGGCTTGCGATACTAGGATGTACCCCTTATAATACGCCCAAGCTTAAGAGCAGTTCTGCACCAAATCATTACCTCGTAGTATTAGTTATAATCCTTCGTTTTAATATTTATCGTTCAGTAGCTATTTGCAAGCGTTACCGGTCACTAGACCATTAATAAATTTAAAAGTAGGATTATACTATGTCAGACGTTCAAAAAGGTACAGTTAAGTGGTTCAACGAAGCTAAAGGCTTTGGTTTTATCGCTCCAGAAACTGGCGCAGACGTTTTTGCTCATTACAGCGAAATCACTGGTTCAGGTTTCAAAACTTTGGCTGAAGGCCAAGAAGTTGAGTTCACTGTAACTCAAGGCCAAAAAGGCCCACAAGCACATAACATCGTTGCTATCTAATTTGTCTTTATAGACAGATAGATGAAAAGATGTAGAAAAACGAGCCTTTGGGTTCGTTTTTTTTCGTCTGTCGTTAGGTGTTGAATGAAACGACAGATGCAAAAATGCCTCCGACTATATGGATAGTTAGAGGCATTTTTGTATTGGGTGCTGATGTAAGTAAATAAGCGTAATCAATCGGCTTATCATATAAAGCTAATACCGATATTGATCAGACCACCGCCCAGTATTAACCAGCCAAACATCACCGCTCCTAAAATCAAAGGTTTAACGCCCGCTTGCTTAATCGCGCTTAGATGAGTAGTCAGACCTAGCGCAAACATCGCCATTGTCAGCAATATATCATCTAGCATAATCATGCTATGCTCGATAGTTTTAGACATCGGTATCCAAGTATGCAGAAATACAATACCGATAAAAATAAACGCAAACCATGGCACTTTGACTTGTTTGACGCGGGTCATAAATGACGCTGTCTCGTTTTTACTGCCCTCATCTTCTATAGCGGCATTATCTACGGTGCGATCTTTGGTTAGCGCAAACGATAATACGAGCAAGAAAGGCGCGAGCATCATAACGCGTATCATTTTGGTCACGACCGCCGTATCGCCAATCTCAGTATTGATTGCATTGCCTGCGACCACGACTTGCGCCACCTCATGTACAGTTGAGCCCGTGTACATGCCGTACTGCTGGGCACTGAGCCAAGGCTGTAACCAACCAAGCTGATATAAAAAAGGGTAGAGTAGCATCGCGATAGTACCAAATACCACGACCGTTGCCACAGCGATGGTAACTTTGTGGGCTTGCGCGTTGACCACTGGCTCTGCGGCGATGACGGCGGCAGCACCGCAAATACTTGCGCCCGAGCCGATGAGTATGACGGTTTCTTTATCGACTTTTAACCATCTAGTACCTAACCAATAGGTCAGCAGAAAGGTCGACGTCAGTACGAGCGCATCAGTTATAATCGCTGGCATACCGACGCTCGCCACTTGCATCATAGTCAGCTTAAACCCATAAAACATAATGGCAAGCCGTAAGATCTGACCCTTGGCAAAGCAAACACCGCCATTTAAACGTTCAGTGAATTTGGGATAAATGGTATTACCCAATATCATACCCAGCAAGATCGCGAGCGTTAAAGAGGATAAGCCAACGATACGCCCGTTTGACCACACATCCAAACTCGTGTTTAACCATAAGCAAAACAAACCACCGATCAGAACTATCGCCAATCCCGCCAAGTGGCGTTGACTTGGAATGTAGTTACTCACTGAGCGACTGACTGATTTGGCTAGTGTATGCATAAGGGGCATATCCTATTGCTGATATTAAAATAAGCATAAGCTTATGAATAGACAGTATATGCCCTCTACATTTATAATAAAAACAGATTAATAAGATATAAACTATCGATTTTTTAGGTTAACAATCATTGTGATAGTCTATGCTCAAAGCATTAATATCGGTTAGAGACAAGTCTATTTGATAGAGCAGGTTAAAAAACTGACATAAGGCACCATCGATAACATGAAAAAATCTGTACAGACATTGCCAAAGATTACACTCAAGCAGCTCGCTGTTTTTGTCAGTATTTATCAGACAGGTAGCACCAGCCGCGCCAGTAAGGAGTTGCATTTGTCACAGTCGGCGGTCAGTAGTGCGCTGACAGAGCTTGAGTCTAGATTACAGATGCCGTTGTTTGAGCGCGTCGGTCGCAGGCTTAATCAGCATCCCAATGCACATCCTATCTATGTACAAGCTCAGGCTATCTTGGGGCAATCGCTCACGCTTGAACATTATCACCAATATCAGGCGGGGCAGATACATATCGGTGCAAGCACCACGATTGGTAATTACGTACTGCCATCATTGCTTTGCAAGTTATATAAGGCGCTACCAGATGCCAATGTCGATATGTATATTGCTAATACTCAGGAGGTGGTGAGTGAGGTTGAGCAACTAAATATCGATATCGCGCTAGTAGAAGGAATGCCGCGTCCAATAGATATGAAAGCCATTGAGCAGCACAAATGGCGCACGGATACGTTGATGATATTTGCCAAACGTGATAGTAAATGGCTAAAGAACGTCGCTATCTATAGCGAAGATGAGAACTGCTATCAGCTGACTATTAATCAGTTAGCGCAGTTGCCGCTACTTGTACGTGAGGCAGGGTCGGGCACACGGCAGATTATCGATGAGCAGCTGCTAAAGTATTTGCCCAATGCAGAAGTGGTAAAGGCCATACACCAATCAGAAGCCATCAAGCATATGGTGAGTGCAGATATTGGTCTTGGTTGTCTATCACAGCACGTGATTGAGACAGAATTGGCTACTGGGGAGCTGGTGCAAGTAAGCGTTGCAGGTATTGATCTGTCGCGGACATGGTGGCTGGTCTGGCACAAAGCCCGTCATCAAAGCCCCATTTGGCAAACCTTTATAGATATTATCCAACAAGATTAACTGAGACAATGTCAAAATATGAGAAATAAAAAAGCGCCGTATCAATCATGATAGGGCGCTTTTTGTTAACTGATAATTCCATATAGCCAAAGCAAATTACTACGTCGAAACCGGTTTATCCAGTCTCACCACAAAGCTATCGCAAGGCACGTTAGGCAAGATATTATCTGCTGTTGCGCCACTGATCCATGCGGCAATACCCGTGCGCTTATGGCGACCGATTACCAACAGATCGACGTCGTGTTTATGACAGTAGCTGACAATACCTTCACTGCTAGAGATAGCGGTAGTGACTTCTGACGTTGCCGCGTTTAGCTGGTTGCGTTCAAGGAATTGCGCCAGTTTTGCCCGTGCTTCTTGGCAGCGTTCGTCGTCAATTTCATCATAAAGACTTGACGCAGGAACCAGCTCGTAGCCGAAGCCCACCATGGTATCTTTGACAATATGTAGTACAGACAACTTAGAACCAGGACGGTTTTCAACGATGCGCTTGGCCTTTTGCGCGACGATATCCGCATCAGAGAGTAAGTCGGTGACCAGTAAAATATGTTCGTAACTCATAACGTCTTCCTCATGTCAGATAGTATTTACTATAGCACTACTATAGAGCGCTGTTAAGTAATGCTTGTCTATCTTTACGACATAGACTTTGATATAGAATAAAACTCTAGTGCAGCGCTAACAAATAACAGGTTAACTCGAATGCTGGGCCAGACCGCTTATTCTGATACTGGCTCATCAAGCTTGACGACTAGGCTGTCGCAAGGGACGTTTGGCAAGATACTATCGGCAGTTGCACCGACTAGCCAAGCAGCGATACCGTGACGTTCATGACGCCCAATAATGAGTAAGTCAACCTTTTTTTCATGACAGTAGTCAACAATGCCTTTACTATTAGAAATAGCAGCTGTCACCTCAGAGTTGACTGCTTCTAGCTCGTTACGCTCCAGAAACTGCGCCAGCTTAGCACGTGCTTTTTGCCATTTTTCATTATGGACATCGCCTGATAGGCTAGAGGAAGGTACTAATTCATACCCGAAGCGCACCATATCGTCTTCCACAATATGCAGGACAGACAATCTGGCCTCAGGAGAGCCTGCGAGTATACGTTTGGTTTTTAGAGCAACCTTGTCCGCATCGGATAATAGGTCAGTAACCAGTAAAATATGTTGGTAGCTCATGAGGTGCTCCTATTAGTAGTGAACTTCATGGTAGCAGTGCAAAGGGTCTCTGTTAAGCGATATGACCATCATTTGAATGTGGCTTTTGTTGGAATTATGTTTGGTGATCAAAATATCAAAGTTGACTACGCTATAGAGTATTGCCTGATTGCTGACTTGACTTATCAACGACCAAACCCCACTAATAGCGCTAAGCCAATTCTTTTTTAGCCAATATAGTCACTATAAATACCTGCATAATTGAGTTCAAAAGCCAATATCGGGTTTTAGCATTCAGTTTTTTCAGAAATTGTAAGTCAAAATGTTTTAATAGCCATTTTTACGACTGATAGTTCAATAACTTTTACCACTCTATTTACCCTGATAGTCAGGGCACACGATACGCATTGTAAGCGATAAGGATAACTATGACTGATACCCCATTTACTGCTGATCTCACGTTGCATCCAGCATTTGAGCTGCTTGAGCATCGCCATATTGAGGCGCTATCGATGGATGTGCTGATCAGTCAGCATGTGAAGACAGGCGCGATGCATTATCATTTAGCGCACCCGAGTGATGAAAATGCGTTTTTGGTAGGTTTTCGCACCCAGCCGATGGATTCAAAAGGTGAGGCGCATATTTTAGAGCATGTAGCATTGTGTGGCTCTAAAAAATTCCCAGTACGTGATCCGTTCTTTTCAATGATCAAACGTTCATTGAACACGTTTATGAATGCAATGACCGCAGCAGATTGGACGGCGTATCCGTATGCCACGCAGAACAAAAATGACTATTTTAATTTGCTCTCAGTGTACCTTGATGCCTCGTTTTTCCCCAATATTCATCCGCTTGATTTTGCGCAAGAAGGCATCCGCGTAGAGCTGGACGAAAACGATAAGCCACAGTTTAAAGGTATCGTCTTTAACGAGATGAAAGGCGCCATGAGTGGCGAGATCGACCAGCTCTATCACACAGTTGCGCATCACCTATTCCCAACGACGACTTATCACTATAATTCAGGTGGCGATCCTGCCCAGATTCCTGACCTGACGCATACCGAGCTGACGGCCTTTCACGAGAGTCATTACCACCCCTCAAACAGTGTCATCATGAGCTTTGGTAATATTCCTGTTGCCGAGACACAGGCCAAAATACATGAAGATGCCTTAATTCAGTTTGAAGCAGGTAAAAAACACGTGTCGCGCCCAGAGCAGCGTTTGTCTGCGCCCATCAGTGCAGTCGATACGTATACGGCTGATGAAGCAGGTCCCGATCAGACCCATCACGTGGTGGCTTGGTTGCTGCCAGCGATTACCGATCCTAAGCAGCGTTTGGCATTACGTTTGCTAGAAGGGGTGCTGGTTGAGCACTCAGGCTCACCATTGCGTGCTTATCTTGACAGTCACCCACTGGGTAAAGCGCCAAGCCCACTATTGGGACTGGATGACAGCCATTACGAAATGGTCTTTTATACAGGTCTGCGTGGCTCCAATCCAGAGCATGCCGAGGCGGTAGAGCAGGGCATTATTGATCTACTGACTGAGGTGGCAAACTCGCCAGTTGATGATGAAACGATCGAAACCATTCTACATCAGATTGAAATTGATCAGCGTCATATCGGCGGTGATAGTATTCCTTATGGTCTAAACCTGATGTTAGAAGGCTTTAGTACCGCTATTCATGATGGTAACCCTATCGATGTGTGGGAAGTAGATGAGCATCTACAGTGGTTGCGCGAGCAAGTGGTCGATCCGCAGTGGCTACCGAACTTGATCAAAACGCATTTATTGGATAATCAGCACCGTGTGCGCGTGACAATGACGCCAGATAGCGAAAAATCAGCGCGCCAAGCGGCAGCGGAGCAAGTACGTCTAGATACCATTGAGATGGATCTGACTGCTGATGACAAAGACATCTTGCACAAGCAAGCACTAGATTTGGCCGCACGCCAAGCAGCGCCTGATGATTTGAGCTTATTGCCAAAGGTAGGTCTAGAAGACGTACCAACAGATATTAGCTTCAAAGAAGGTGTGCAGAAACAAGTACGTTTAAGCGGGCAAGATAGTACGCTATTTGAGTACGAAGCAGGTACTAACGGTATTTATTACTATCAGGTGATTGTACCGCTCACTGAAGCCATTGGTAACGGCAACGCAGATGAGCTACCAGTGAATGATGTGATCAATCATCCACTCTTGCCTATCTATCTGAGCTTGCTGTCTGAGCTGGGTACAGACTCGCTCAGCGCTCATGAGATGCAGGCCAAGCAAGCAGCGCATTCTTCGGGTGTGACCGCGCGTATCAGTCAGCGTACCCATGTGGATGATAGTCAATCGATTAGCAGCTACTTTGTCGTGGCAACGCGTGCGCTCAACCGCAAGCCTGAAGCGATTGATTTGCTCAAAGAAGTGATGGAACACAGTATCTTTACTGAGCATGATCGTATTAAAGAAATCTTGCAGCAGCGTCAAGCCAGCTGGCAGTCCAATTTGGCAGGTTCTGGTCACTCATATGCGATGCAAACGGCCAGCCGCGGTATGAGTCGTCAAGCGCAGCTAGAATATGTACGTAGCGGTTTACCAGCACTAAATGTACTCAAAGCATTCTTGGGTCATGCCAGTACCGATGATGCACAGTGGGATCAATTAGCGACCAGTTTGATGGACTTGCATCAACGTTTAATCAGCTTACCTAAGCATGCCGTCATCATTTGTGAATCAGAGCAAACGGAACGCTTGAGTGGCCTGATCGTCGATAGTTGGAAAGACAATCAAGCAGCAACCTCTGCTGAAAAAGTAACCAATACTGAAGCAAATATCCCTAGCGAATTTGCAAATCTACATCTAGATAGCGCGCTAAATGGGGAAAAAGACGCGGTCAAAGCATTAGAAAGTGGGGTTGCACTTGATGTTGCAGATCTAGCATGGTTAGTACCGACCAACGTTTATCATAATGCCAGCGCTTATACCGTACCAGCGGCTGACCATCCTGATACTGCCGCATTAATGGTATTAGCGCCTTACCTACGTAATGGCTACTTGCACAGTGCCATTCGTGAGCGCGGCGGTGCCTATGGCGGCGGTGCTGGTTATGACGCCAATGCTTGTGCGTTTAAGTTCTTTAGTTACCGCGACCCGCAGTGCGCTGAAACCTTTGAGCATTTTGAGGCCAGTATCGAGTGGATCTTAAACGAGCCACAAACCGATGAGCAATTAGAAGAAGCCATTTTAGGTATTATTTCAGGCATGGATAAACCGGGCTCGCCTGCAGGGGAGGCGATTAAGGCGTGCTTTGCCGACTTGCATCATCGCGGTGCTGACTGGCAACGTAAAATGCGCGCCGCTATCCTAGCCGTGACTATCGATGACTTGCAGCGCGTTGCTAAGCAATATCTACAAGGTCAAAACCATGTACGTGCCGTATTAGCACCTTATGATAAAGAAGAGACGGTGAAAGGTCTTGGTTTTGAAGTATGTAGAATTAAGAGCTAAGACAATTAGGTTTGTTCTTGATTAAAAGTTAAATATAAAAAGCCAAGCATGATGCTTGGCTTTTTTGTATGTAGTATTTGCTTAGTACCTTTTGATACTCAAATCTTTACCGATTTTGTCTTGATGGATCGGGAATTCTGACAACTCGTTGTACTGCTTACGATCAGCAAAATAGTTTTTTAAGGTAAGGCGAATGGCTTCAAAGGCGAGCGTATCCCATGGAATATCGTCTTCGCTAAACAGCGCACAATCAAGGCTTTCTGAGCCAATACCGTAAGCACCATCTTTTAGATCGGCTAGATAGATAGAGTAGATCTGCCCAATATCTGG
This sequence comes from Psychrobacter sp. T6-5, assembly GCF_052258485.2. Classification (NCBI taxonomy): domain Bacteria; kingdom Pseudomonadati; phylum Pseudomonadota; class Gammaproteobacteria; order Moraxellales; family Moraxellaceae; genus Psychrobacter; species Psychrobacter sp. T6-5. The sequence goes on from NZ_JBQQEY020000001.1 coordinate 681,362, forward strand.
TAGGTCATAAATGCAGTATAGATGCGGATTCAGTACGATGGCATCAGCTTCTTCGTAGCTCTCGCGTGCGGCGCCTTCAGCCATGGTTTCGCCGTTTTCCATAAAACCTGCAGGTATCGTCCATAGCCCATATTGCGGCTCGATCGCCCGGCGGCACAGTAGCACTCTGTCTTCGTGTACGACTAGCGAACCACAGATAACCTTTGGGTTTTCGTAGTGGATATAGTGACAATTGGGGCACACCAAGCGCGGCATATTATCTGTAGGTGGGATTTTTCGTTCTGCTTTATGACCGCATTGGAGACAATAGCTCATACCAACTACCTTTATTAGTAAATATTGTGTGTCCACTTATCTTAAAAGTTTTTTTGCCGTTCTGATGTTTGCTTTTGTATACAGCAGCGATAGTGACAAATACTTTTGAGGGTATCCTTTTACTTTTAATGAGAAAAGCTATTTTATTTAATTTTTATGGTTACAACGAAAACGCTCTGAAAGCACATTTTAATCGCCATCAGAGCGTTCTTATCTTATCGAGTATATCCTACATAGGAATTAGGTTATAAAAATTAGGTCATAGGAATTGGGTTTTTGTTTCGAGCATCTGTGTGCGTAATCCACCAGCTACCGAGGCAGAGATAGGAATCAATGGCGTTACAGTGGCTTGAAAGTCATGATAAAGATCCTCGCGCGTCGGATACACGACCGTACTTAAGTTGCCATCTGCATCTACCTCATGACGCCAGCCGCCGTGCTCAAGATCAATCAAAGTACTGGCAATATAATCCCAAGCCAAGCGGTAGTAATGTTCAAAGCGTGGATCATCCGTACGGCGCGATAGCATCAGTGCGGTATTGGCCATCTCAGCCTGTACCCAATAAGGACGGTTTGGTATTGAAATCTCATCATCCCAACCAATGGTATAGACCATGCCGGACTGACCGTCAGGTGCCCAGCCGCGATCGATAGCGCTATCAAATAATGCAACGGCATCAGGTAGCAGCCAATCAGGTACGTCATAACCATGCGCGATACAAGCAGACTCAGCCTTGATTAGCAGTCCTGCCCATTCTGCAAAATGACCAGGTGTGAGTCCCCAAGGCCTCAAATCATCAGAAGGTTCATTCGCATCGTAGTCGGGCAACAGATTCCATTCACCATCAAAATGTTCAGGTAGGCGACCATCGTAAGTACTAGGAATATCATGACCGAAACGCTTGGCTAAGTGTAGTGCGCGGTCTAGCCAGCGCGTCTCACCCGTGGCATCTGCCAGTGCTAAGCAGGCTTCGGTCGTATGCATGTTGCAATTGGCGCCGCGATAGTTTTCAGGATCAGACCAGTCAGCCGCAAAAGAGGGCAGCATCGATTGTTCATCTTCTAACCAAAAATGCTGATCAATGATTGTTATTGCAGCCTCCATCAGCTCTGTACCACGCGGACGATCTGCGATACTGGCAGACGCGCCAGCGAGAGCAACAAAGGCATGCAGATAGGCGTTTTTGCGTGATGGGTTTTCATGAGTTGAAGAAGCATCACTGAACCAACCGCCATGTACCGAGTCTCGTAATGGGCCATCGAGCAACGCATCTAAGCCATGGTCAGCAAGTGTTGCTGCACCCGGTATGCCCATTAGTGCCGCTAGCGCATAGCAATGCACCATCCTCGCAGTGATGATGCTCTTTGCAGTGTCATCTACCATGCTCCCATCGTGACCGAGAGTAGCAAACCCTGATAGCACGCGCGCTTTGGCATAATGTTCGAGCAAACGTTGCCCTTCAGCGAGCAACCAACGGCGATGAGTACTGCTATCTGCCCAACAGACAGATAGCAAATCAGAGGAGTCAGGAGAATCCATGATATCAGCCATTGGTAATCATGCCTCCGTTTATGTGTAAGGTCTGCCCAGTCACAAAGCTACTGTCTTGGCAAGCAAGAAATACATAGGCAGCACCCATCTCACGTGGCTGACCCATACGCCCCATTGGTGAGGACATGGATTCTAAAATATCTTTATCAAAGTCTTTAAATACCAGTTGAATCTCGCTTACCACAGGACCTGGTGCTACCTGATTAACGCGAATACCGCGACTAAGTAATTGTTGCGATAGCGCGCGGGTGTAGCCAACGATAGCACCTTTGGTCGCGGTGTACGGCACCAATACATCGTTGCCGACATACGCATTCACTGAGGTGGTATTGATGATGCTATCGCCTTCTTTCATATGCTCAAGGGCGGCGCGGGTTGCATAAAACATCCCTGCCATATTGACATCAAAATGCTGTTGCCAGTCTTCATCACTGACCTCAGACAAATCATGATACGGTTTTTGCATACCAGCGTTATTGACTAGCACATCAATGCCGCCCCATTGTGCCACGACAGCTTCTACTGCCTCTTTGCAACTACTGCTATCTGCCGTATCACCCTGCAATACCAACGCGTCTGTGCCTTCTGCTTCAATACCTTTACGTGTCTCATTTGCGCTTTCTTCGTCAGAGTGATAAAGGATGGCAACTTTGGCACCTTCGCGTGCCATATGAAAAGCCACTGCACGGCCGATACCACTGTCTCCTCCAGTGATCAAAACGCGCTTGTCAGCCAGTTTTCCTGAGCCTTTATAGTTATCATTGATATATTCAGCAGGTGGCATCATGTTGTCGATCTGGTCTGTCATAATCTGTATCCTTTGTTCTTTTGAGGTATTGTTTATTGTTATTACAGCAAGCCTATGACGCTGGTATCAGTATTTTTATAATGCTATTTTAGGATGTCCGCCTCATAGTCTTGCTAACAGTCATCATAATACCCAAATGCATTTTTTGAAATATTACTCGGTTAATGTTTGGTAATTTAAAGATGCAGTTATGATACTTACTATCATGAATAAATACCAAGCAAAAAGGATATTGAGAAAATATTAATTAATAAAGCGATCACCGTCTAAGACAGACGGTACAAGATATTGAGTAATTTAAAAAGGTGTAAAGACGCGGCAAAAAATAGGCATTTAGTTGAAACGCTCACTCGGATAGAGACTCAGTCTACATAACAAAGCTTATACACAAGCGGTAAGCCGCTTTATATTTATCCTAGTGGCCGCATATATGCATAGCAATCAGCTGATGAATCAATAAATCGCACTTTGTCGGAAATAGCATAAATATGAGATATATCTATAAAAGCGATAATCTGATTAATAAGAAAGGCTGCCATACTAGAGACAGGTTATACTAGTATGCTGGCACTGGTATTTTCATGAGTAATATGAAGATGACCACTCATAGGATTTGATAATGACCGTACCCGAAAATATTGATTTTTTTAATAAGTTTAGCGTCGCTGTCCCAAGCTTTATTCGTCATCCCACACTCAGAAAACTGGCCGAGCGAGTACAACATGAGACATTGAACGCGCTTACGAGTCCGGCGATGTACGAGAGTGGCAACACCTCACAAAGCACGCGCATTTTGGACAGCTTATATCAGACACCCATTGCTGATGCATCGATATTGGTCGCGATCACTCATGAGCGTAAACCAAAAATATTATTGACGCGCCGAGCCGCTCATATGAACAGCCATGCGGGAGAGGTCTCCTGTGCAGGCGGCAAACACGAGATAGGTGATGGCAACAACGTCGTAACCGCATTACGTGAAGCCTGTGAAGAGACGGCGCTACCACCTAATAAAGTGCAATTACTGGGACAACTACCGATCCAAACGTCCAAAAGCGGTATGAGCGTACGTCCAATTGTCGCACTCATCGCCCCAGGTCTGGTGTTAGTTCCTGAAGTGGGAGAGATATCGCGTATTTTTTGGGCGGATTTAGAGTCGTTAGTTAACCAGCCAACGGTGGAGTATGCGGTAGAATATAAAATGCAAGAACAAACCGCGACCATACTGACGCCGAGTTGGCAAGTGGATGGTGAGACAGTATGGGGACTGACAGGGCGCGTCATTGCCAATTTATTAGAAACAGGGTTTGATCGTCAGCTAGAATGGTATTACCGCGTAGAAAACAAACGCTGATAGATATCATCTACTTATAATAATCATCATTTTTCTTAAGCCACCAGTTCATATTGTCTTGGCGCTTGGCACGAAATGCTTCTAATTTTTGGGCGACCGTTGCATTGTGCTGCCGCGCAGTATCAAGGGCAAACAGAATCGGCACGGAAGACAATACGCCAAAGCGTATCTTTGATTTTGGTAAAGCTAAGCCGTCACCAATATCATCACCGACCAAGGTGCGCGTCACACTGGCATTGACCATTTCCACAAAACGTCCACGTCGATTGTCTTCGCCCATTAACTGACGCGGCAGATCATGCAAGGCTTTCGCCAGTGGTTGCCCCATCTTAAAGTCTAGTTGCTGTATCGATAGGTAGGTATACAGCCATTCCCAGCTAGCCGCTTCATCTTTTGGCAGACGCGCTAAATCAACGCCCATCCAGTAGCTGGCAAGATTCCACAAGTGCAAAATACCTTCCGCTTCCTCAGGGCTAATACGGGCGCCGAGCAGTCGTAGGCCGCGCATAATCAATAATGAAAACTGTAAATGGGTGGCAATCATGTCAGTTTGGTTAATCGGCACGCCCCAATATGCCATGTTCCAGCTACCATCAGGATTATGATGTTGGTCGGCGTTTGGTATCACGCCAGCTGCCGCATTGCCCTTACCTTTGAGCAGGTTTTGCCGTACCAATGTATGAATCTGACGTACTTTGATGGATTGTCGCCAGCCCTCAGAGCCAATCGCCAATACTTGATCGACAGGTTGAGAGTGATTGCGCATGCTCATATCTGATTGTGGATGCTCAGACACCGCCAAGATATAGGCATAGGTACGCATGAGCCGTGGTAGCGCATCGTGCATCAACGCGCCAGTTTGAATGAGTGGTAGTGATAGAGCTGGGATGCTATAACCTGCCATCAGCGCGACATTACGCAATAGCCAAATGAGCATCAGCGGATAGCGTCGATAGGCGACCGCACCGATTTGCGCGAGTTTGGGGTCGAACCAATCAGGATGACTGCTAAATTGCTCAGTTAATGCGTTAAATGAGGCATTGGTTGCGAGATCGCTATTTAGGTCTAGACCATCGCCGCTGATAATCTGTTGTAGGGGCTTTGCAAAGCGGATATTGTTAGCGGCCAAGTCATCTGCGAGTGGATCGCCAATATCGTAGCCGGCGACTATCTCCTCTAGTAGCGCAGGCGAAATAGCAAAATCTTTTGGCAGTAGATATCGCTTAATCCGCTTTAACACTTGCAAATCACTATGGTCATCGATAGCAGTCGTACGCCCATGACGCAAATAAGACGCTGTTGATGGATGCTGCGTCTTATTGGTGGGGATATTTGCAGTATTGGTGATTTTCTTATCCATATGATCAAACACCTTTATAAGTCAGCTATAAAACAACATTCGTATCGCATAAGCGATCCATAACCATCACTTATAAGCGTTAATTGATGGACTCAATGAATCTCGTTGCCTTTGTATCGTACTGATACGAGATTTTAGGTCACGTATTTCATCAGATAAGAACAGCAGTCTTGCACGCGCGTCTTTCATACTAACGATAGGGCAGACATGATGCATTGGATATTCTCGTCTGCCGACATGAAAATTATTGCTAATGCTACAGCTGGTTCATTAACAATAATCAACCTTGGCTAAATACCTATTTTTCATTAACAGGTTTTGCAGATAATAAAAAGCGACTTATAAGCTAATAGGCTCATAAGTCGCTCGTTTTGTTATTAATGAGAGCGAGTCAAATCGACTGATGTGCCGCTGACATTATCTTTCAAGCTCACTTTGAGCATGATGTAACCTGCGATACCAGAAACGATAGAACCCATGATGATACCCAAGCGCTCATCAAACATAGTGGTGTCGCCAGCGAACGCCAAGCCACCGATAAATAAGCTCATGGTAAAACCAACACCGCACAATAGCGCAGCGCCGTAGATTTGCTTATAGTTCATACCTTTTGGCATGGTTGAGATACCAAGCTTAAAGATTAACCAGCACATAATCATGACGCCCAACTGCTTACCGATGAACAGACCTGCGGCAATACCTAGTGGTACTGAATGGAATAATTCGGCTAGACCTGCGCCTTCGAGTGAGATACCTGAGTTTGCAAAAGCGAATATCGGCAAAATACCAAAGGCAACGGTGTTATGTAGGTCATGCTCTAGCTCTTCAAGCGGAGAGTGCTCAGGGTCAGTGCGATCAAACATAGGAATAAATAGTGCTAAGACCACCCCAGCCAATGTTGCATGGATACCCGACTTGAGCACCGCAATCCACATGATAATACCAATAAGTAGATAAGGCGTGATGCTAGTGACGTTACGACGATTAAGAAGGTACAAGAATGGCAGACATAGGCCAGCCAATGCTAACGACTCTAATGATAAATCGCTAGTATAAAACAGAGCGATAATCAAAATCGCACCGATATCATCAAAGATAGCAATAGAGACCAAAAAGACTTTTAGAGAGTTGGGTACACGGTTGCCAAGAAGGCTCAAAATACCAAGCGCAAAGGCAATATCCGTTGCCGCAGGAATGGCCCAACCTTTCCAAAATTCAGGCTCATTGTAGTTAAAGAGTAGATAAACAATCGCAGGCATGATCATACCGCCCAGTGCTGCACCAGCTGGCAGGATAATCTGCTTGACGTTGGACAGTTCACCAATCAATACTTCACGCTTGAGCTCAAGCCCGACCAAGAAAAAGAAAACAGCCATTAGACCGTCATTGATCCAGTGGTGAGCATCTTTGGCAATCGCAAACTCACCAATTTGAATGGCAACTGGTGCGTGAATAAAACCTTCGTACCAAACATTAAGAGGGGAGTTGGCAATGATCATTGCAGCAACGGCAGCCAATGCTAAGACGATACCGCCCGCTGCCTCAAATTCAAAAAATGCCTTAATCCTTCGTATTGCCATATTATCCTCATCTCCTAAGTACAATTTACTAAATAATCTCAAATATCCACGTTACTATTCATGACGATATAGCAAGCAGATAAAAACAGTTTCTCACACTCTTATTAATATAGACAACAAAATACGCTGAAATAACGCCATTAGCCCATTATATCGTCTCAATGACAGTGACATTATAAAGGCGATGTGATGAGCAAAATAGTTGTAAGTCGTTAAATCTTTTTAACAAACTGTCCGTTATATGAGAGATTTAGAACACTATTGGCTAAATCTAGCAGACTTTGTGACGTTTTTGGCTTTTTTTGCAGTTTTATATCTATAATGATCGACGCATTATGACGTTATCTCATGTCTTAAGAAGTTTTCAGGGAATTTATCGTCTTATCACTACTATTACCAATAACAGCTATTACCAACGATAGTAGTGTCATTAGTAAGTTTTTAGCCTAGTATCTGAGGCTTCCTTTTCTCTTATCACCATATTTTGTAGGTCAGCATTATGGACTTAACCTTCTCACTAGAGATTATTTTGATGCTTACGGCTGTCGCAGCATTGGCAGGATTTATTGATGCGATTGCTGGCGGCGGCGGTCTGTTGACCATACCTGCGATGCTATTGGCCAATATCCCACCAGTGCTCACGCTCGGCACCAATAAGCTACAAGCTGCTTCTGGCGCATTGGCCGCATCCATTACTATGATAAAAAAGGGCGTCGTCAAACCGCAGCGTATTAAAGTGGCTATTATTGCCGCGTTTATCGGATCAGTCTTGGGTACCATAGCGGTGCAGATGTCGCCGCCAGATTTGCTCGAAAAACTGATTCCTTTTTTGATTGCCGCTATCGGTATTTATACCTTATTTGCCCCTAGGCTTGGTGAGGTAGAGGCCGCTCCCCGTATATCAGAGGGTAAGTGGCAAAAAGGAGTAGCACCTTTGATTGGCTTTTATGATGGGTATATTGGTCCCGGCACAGGGATGTTTTTTGCGCTGGGTAATGTGGCATTGCGCGGTCGTCAGATTATTGAAGCGACAGGCACAGCAAAAGTGTTGAATCTATCGACCAATATTGGCTCATTAATATTCTTTATCTTGGGTGGCAATGTACTGTGGAAAGTGGGGCTAGCAATGATGGTGGGACAAACCATCGGTGCCTATTTTGGTTCACATATGGTCGTCAAAGGCGGTAGTAAGCTGATTCGTCCGATGATTGTACTGGTGTGTTTGGCAATGTTGACCAAATACGTTTTTGGCTAATGAGAGTAACCACACTCATGATCTACCTCAAAAAAAACCTCAGCCAATGTGACTGAGGTTTTTTATTTTATGAAGGTCTATCTAGCAGAGGTGATTAGTGGCGACGATCAACGTCATCGTACTCACTACCCATGATGCCATCATTCATGACTTTAGAGAATTCACGCTCGTTGTCTTCATCGATATGACCGTCAAACACGTCTTTGGCACCAGCATTAGGATCGTTATAAATAGCAAGATCCATTTTGCCTTCTGATTTTGCTACGATAGCAGTCACTGCTGCATCACCACCAACGTTCACGGCAGTACGTAGCATGTCTAGGATACGATCCACACCTAGAATCAGACCAATACCTTCGATTGGTAAGCCAACTTGAGCAAATACCATAGACAGCATGATCAAGCCGACACCAGGGACACCAGCCGTACCGACAGAGGCCAGTACTGACATCAAGATAACGGTTAGATATTCGGTCACGCCCAAATCAATACCATAAATATTGGCAATAAAGATGGTCGCTGTCCCTTGCATGATGGCTGTACCATCCATATTGATTGTGGCACCAAAAGGAACAGTAAACGAAGCCACTGAGTTATTCACACCCATACGTTTGGTAACGGTACGTAAGGTAATCGGAATGGTCGCGTTTGAGCTTGACGTACTAAATGCAAAGATTTGTACTTCGCGCATTTTTGCCAAAAAGGTTTTGATAGATAGACCTGAAGAGACTTTTAGTACAATCATCATAGTAACGAAGAAGTGGAAGGCCAAAGACCCAACCAATACTGCCATATAGCTTAGCAGTGACAAAATTAACTCAAAGCCTAGCTCAGACATCGCCTTGGCTAACAGCGCAAATACACCATAAGGGGCTAGGTTCATAATGATGGTCACCATCTTTAGGATGACTTCATTGATAAGCTCTAGACTTTGAACCAAGCCTTTAGCAGGTTTACCCACCATCAAAATACTGATACCGATTAGAATGGCAAAGAAAATAATCGATAGCATGTCGCCATTCGCCATCGCACTTATGGGATTTGAGGGAATAATGTTTGAGAACACATCAAGCAGTGGTGGCGCTGATGCGGCTTCAAACGTGGCTTCAGATTCGATATTCATGCCTTTACCGATACCAAATAGCACACCCAATCCAATCGCCGTTGCAATAGCAAGCGCGGTTGTCATCATATAGATCATAAATGTTTTGGTACCGATACGTCCTAGCAGACGGATATCACCAATGCCACACACACCACAAATCAGTGAGATAAGTACTAAAGGTACGACCAACATTTTTAGCGAGTTAACAAATAGCTTGCCGATAATAGCAAAGGCACCATTTGTGATGTAAGTATTAACGAAGCTGCCTTCGCCATTTAATCCTGAGTAGTTTAAAAATAGACCCAGTATGATACCGAGCACCATGGCAACGATAATCTTGCCTGTCAGTCCCATATTTTTCCACATATCCATATCCTTTGTGTGCATAACAGCGCTATAGTCAGCGTCACCCAAATCTATGTGACCGTGTTTGCCAATCTAACTATAATGCGTGTTATGACTATTAAGTTCTTGTGATTGTCGCTTGATGTCACATTTTCGAGGACAATATAAAAGAATAGTTAAGGGCACTGCAAGATTTTTTTTATCATTTTATTCCAAGAGAACAATCCCTGTCACAACTATGTGCCCATAAAATAGTGATTATTTATTGTAAACGGTTTGTTTCTGATATGAAACAATATATTCATGAAAGAGTTTTTAGGGTAAATGGATATATCAAACTATTGATATTAAACCAGTGTTATCACTTTGATGTTATAAAATACGTTTGCATTTTGGCAAATCCAAAAAAAACCAGACTGTCGCGTGTGGACAGTCTGGCTTTTGAAGTTTTATATTTATCGTCATGAATAATCACGACACTCATGAGTTTACGCGTTTGAATTGACCTTTTAGTTATACCTTGTCATCTTCTTCGCGAGGTAGATGCGTCTGATCATCTGAGGTTTGGAGGTGTTTATCACTTGCGCTTTCGTCGACTTCATCAGGTGGAGCAATGTGGCGACTGTGGTTGTTACTCATACGCTCATTGAGGTGTGACTCTGCATCACGGTAGCGATGATCAAGCGCTTCGGCTTCAGGATTTGATTTCTCAAAATTCGCCTGTGACTTAACTTCTTGCACAGTATCTTGCTCACTGACCATTTCTACATCACCATCGCTCTCATAGCCGTGATTGGGATTGGCATCACCAGTCTGTGGTTCTGTATTTGTCGTATCATTTAACTCATGCGTGACTGGCATCTCACCGTCAGTCGATACGCTACTTTTGTCTTTTGCTTCTTTTTTTAGCTCTGCATAGTTTGTTAGTTGATTGACAGCGTTTTCGAGCGTATGTGGATTATCGCGCTCTTGAGCTTCTGATAGGTGCTTATCAAATACATCGGTCAATAATGAATCAAAGCGCATGGCATTGTATTGAATCAGCACTTCTGCCTCTTCCTCAGTAATACCGCCGTTTTGGCTCGCATGTACCACATGGTCTTCAAAGGTCAGGCCTTCAAAGCTGTCCTGATGTTCTGCCTTTTTGAACTTCTGCCACAGTGGTTCGATCTCAACCAAGGTCTGATAAGCATGCTCCATACGGCCTGTCACATCATCTGGGTCAGTATTGTAATAAACCATAGTTTTGAGATAATCGCGGAATGGATTGGCAGCAAAATCATCCATGAAGGTATCACCCAGCTGACGTTTTAGCTCATCGCTTGCTGGCGTAAAGATACGTCCACTAGGGAAAGTCACAAAGCTCACCACATTGGCGGCCATACGATTAGGGAAGTTGGCAAAGAAAGACACAAAGGCTTCTTGAATCGTGTATAAGCTGTTTTGTAACGCAACTTCAGCATGTAAACGCTCAGCTTCGGATTTACTACCATGTTCATAAAATTGCAAAATAGCCGTCGCGATAAATAAGTGGCTATGAATATCCGCTAAGCGACCAGACAGCATCTCTTTACGTTTTAGATCCCCTGCTAACAGTCCTAACGCCATATCTGCAGTCAATGCAAAGCCAGCACTAAGGCGGTTGATATGCTTATAATAAGGACGAGTAAAGGCATCAGCAAAACGTGGCGCATTATCACTACCACCGACGTAACCTGCGACGAACGCCTTTGCACCGCGGTTAAAGGTATAGCCTAAATGTTTGAAGAAAAGCGTGTCGAATTTTTCAGTCGCTGCTTTCTTATCTTCACTCTGTAGCAGTTGCAGCTCATCGAACAGATAAGGATGACAACGCATCGCGCCTTGACCAAAAATCATCAGCGAGCGGGTCAAAATATTGGCACCCTCAACAGTGATAGATACAGGAATCGCTTGATAAGGTATCGCTAAGAAGTTACGTGGGCCCATCTGTACGGCACGACCACCAACGACATCCATACCATCATTGACCACACTACGCATGGTTTCGGTCGCGTAGTATTTTGCCATTGCCGTCATTACTGATGGCGTACCACCTTGGTTTAACCCGCAAGTCACCAAATGGCGGAAAGCCTCTAACATATAAGTGTTACTTGCCATACGGCTGGTGGCGTCCTGTACGCCTTCAAACTTACCGACTGAGATTTTGAACTGTTCGCGAACTTTCGCAAACGCGCCGACAGACAGGTAGGTCATTTCACTGGCTGAGGTTGATAGAGCAGGCAAGGAGATACCGCGTCCAACGCCTAAGCACTCCATTAGCATACGCCAGCCGCGACCAGCGTTTTCGACACCACCAATGATGTAATCTAATGGGATAAAGACATCTTTGCCATCGACCGTACCATTCATAAATGGCGAGCCGATTGGGTTATGACGTGGGCCTGTGACCACCCCTTCGTGATTGGCAGGGATCAGTGCACAGGTGATACCGTAGTCGGTTTTGTCCGGATCTCCAAGCAGCCCTTCAGGATCATGCATCTTGAAAGCCAAACCCACGACAGTGGCGATAGGGGCTAATGTAATCCAGCGTTTGGAGAAGTTCATACGCAGACCAAGTACTTGCTCGCCCTCATGCGTGCCATAACAGACGACGCCTGTGTCAGGAATCGCACCTGCATCAGAGCCTGCCTCAGGTCCGGTCAAACCGAAGCAAGGTACTTCATCACCTTTGGCGAGACCGGGTAGCCAGCGCTGTTTTTGCTCGTCCGTGCCATAGTGCATTAGTAGCTCACCAGGACCGAGCGAATTGGGTACCATACAGGTCACCGCAGCAGTCGGCGAGCGCGACGCGATTTTACTCATCACGCGGCTTTGCGCGTAAGAGCTAAACTCTAGACCACCAAACTCTTTTGGAATAATTAACCCTAAAAAGCCATTACTTTTGATAAATTGCCACGCTTCAGGTGACAGCTCCTTATCTTTATGCTGGATTTGCCACTCATCGAGCATGGCGCATAACGTTTCTACTTCGTTATCAATGAAGTTTTGCTCTTCTTCTGACAGCTGCGGATAAGGATAATTAGCAAAAGCTTCCCAATTTGGGGCACCCATAAATAGCTCTTTTTCCCACCAGCTGGTGCCAGCATCGAGCGCTTCACGCTCCGTATCACTCATACTTGGCATCGCACCGCCTAATGCTTCATAGACCGGTTTGGTAATCAAAGACTGACGGATAGGTGTGATGAGTAAAACCAAACAAAGCAATGCGATTGGTACGCCCAAAATCAGGGACAGTGGGCTGATAATCGCGGTAACAATGACGGTAATCAGGGCAACGACACTGCCCGTAACCCGTGATAAGGACAACAAAAAGATCGCCAAGACCACGGCTAATTGAATGATGACTGCCAAAATAAACAAGCCAATTGCCATGACTATCTCCTGTGGAATACTGAATAAAAAGCGTGAAAAATATAGTGAAAAATATAAAAGGTAAGAAACGTCTGAATAACGATAATTATTGTTTTGTCTTATGTCATTGTAATGGATACATCGATAATAAAAATATATATAAGCGAACTATAAGACTACCTAATAATATGAAACAGTTGTCGATGACTATCAAGAGCCAAAATGCTACGCTCTGTCGATAATATGTATCAGGTATCATGACTAATAGGCTCTAATGAAGAGGGTTTGCCAAGCAGCTCAAATTTTCTGACCAGTTAAGCGATCAGTGTTATGAACTAACTAAAAGGCGCAAGGCAGCTTTCAGCATAAGATAAGGTATCGTTACGTCCAACGATTATGTGATCAACAAGAGAGAGGTCTAATAGGTCACAGGCTTTTTTTAGCTCATAGGTCAATACATTGTCTGCTGTTGATGGCTTGGCATCGGTATGGGGATGATTATGCGCGATAATGAGTTGGCTAGCCGCGTGGCTTAGAGCGTGCCGGAGTACATGCTTGATACAGACAGAACACGATGAGATACCGCCGGTGAAAAGTACCTCAAAGTTCAAAAGGTTCAGCGCATTGTCTAGACAGAGGACTGCAAATACTTCACGATGCTCACCGCGTAACTGGGTGCTGATATAATCTTTAACCACTTGCGAGCGCCCGAGCGCTTGCCCCGTTTTTAGCTTACTATCCAGATAACGTGTACCCATCTCAAGCGATGCCAATATCTGAGCGTACTTCGCGGGGCCGATACCATGACAAGCAAGAACAGTTTGTTGCGGGGCGGCCAATAGCTCAGCTAAACTGCCAAACTGATCAATCAAATGACGCGCGAGCTCAATCGCTGACTGTGACTGCGTACCCGTACGCAAAAATATGGCCAGTATCTCCGCATCAGACAAATGAGCGGCACCGAATTTCAATAATTTTTCGCGTGGTCTGTCATCCTCATGCCAGTCTTTAATCGCCATTGCCACTCCTTAAGAATAAATTGCTACTTGTTATCTGAGGTAAATACGGAAAATTTTACCCAATTTATCTCATAGTTGTTACTATAAGCGCAATTTTATCTTTTCACTTTTTTATTGATGCCACGCTTATGTCCAATATTGTGCTTGCTATTACCGGCGGTATCGCCGCTTATAAATCTGCTATATTTGCCCGCTTGCTGATTAAGGCAGGCTTTGATGTGCGCGTCATTATGACGACAGGCGCACAAGCATTTATCACACCGCTGACTCTACAAGCGTTGACAGGTAACGAGGTGCATGTCTCATTACTCGATGAGCAGGCAGAAGCGGGGATGGGGCACATTGAGCTGGCTAAATGGGCGGACTTAATTGTCATTGCCCCTGCGTCCGCCAATACACTCGCACGTCTGGCAATGGGTATGGCTGATGATCTATTGACCACAGTGTGCCTTGCCACTACTGCGCCTGTCATTATTGCTCCTGCCATGAATCAGCAGATGTGGGCGCATCCAGCAGTCAATTTGAATGTACAAACCCTGCGCGATATGAATTATCAGATTATCCAGCCAGCCAACGGTGAGCAAGCGTGTGGTGACGTGGGCGCAGGGCGGCTGCCTGAGCCTGAGCAGTTGTTAGCCGAAGTACTCCTGTTCAAAGCAATGAACACGACGCCGCAATTATTAGCAGGCAAAAGAGTGGTCATTACCGCAGGACCTACAGTAGAGGCGATCGACCCTGTGCGCTATTTGTCTAACCATTCTTCAGGAAAAATGGGCTTTGCTCTAGCGCGCGCTTGTGTGGCAGCTGGCGCAGAGGTGATCTTAATTGCTGGTGGAAAAGTGGCATTGCCTACGCCGCTTAATGTCACACGAATTGATGTGCTGTCTGCTAAAGATATGCTGATCGCTGCCCAGCAATGTGTGGATGGAACTCATAGCGAGCTTCAACTGGATTTTGAAGATGAGCATGACCATTCTCATGAGCACGCACATGAACACGCACATGAACATAGTCATTCTCACATTCATGAGAACCATCATGGCGATTGTAGTTGCGGTGATGAGCATGCACTACCGCAGGCTTATACTGAACACCAATTCGTAAAGACGGATATCTTTATCGCGACCGCCGCAGTAGCAGATTATCGTACTGAGGAAGCCGCACCGCAAAAAATTAAAAAGACGCAAGATGCTATGAATCTCAGCTTGGTCAAAAACCCTGATATTTTAGCGACGATTTCTCTTGCTCATCCAGAATTATTTGTCGTTGGTTTTGCCGCAGAAACACAGGATGTCGAGCGTTATGCGCGTGGTAAGCTCGCCGCAAAAGCGCTAGATATGATTGCCTGTAACGATGTCTCACGGGCAGACATTGGTTTTGCTAGTGATGATAATGCCATGCAGGTATTTTTCTCTGAGCGCTATGAGCGTGATGCGATAACGTTAGACAAAACTAGCAAAGACAAAATCGCTGAGCAGTTAGCCAGTATTATTGGTGAAACAATCGCTCAACGTCAAAACAGCTAGTGGTATAAATATAGGCGCTAAGCCTCAAATGGTATAAACAATATGACCAACATAGCTGGTAACGATAGCACTCAGATGCTAGTGCTGACGATCATTTTTGCGCTTGCTTCACTGCTACACGGTATTAGCGGACTTGGCGCGACGCTCGTGACGACTACCGCGCTTGCTAGCATGTACCCATTGCCACATGCCATTGTATTGGTGATCTTCCCCTCGCTAGTGGTCAATGTCATGACTTGGCTAGCAGGTGGTGAGCGCACCGTTTGGCAAAATTTTATCTACTATGGCAGACGCTATTGGCTGCTTGCGCTTACCAGTTTACTAGGCAGTATTCTAGGTGCGAAGCTACTGCTATGGGTCGATAGCGCTTATATCCTTTTATTGTTGGCGGCGGTCATTGCCTTTTACGTCGTGAGTAGCTTGCTCGGCAAACAAATCCGCTTACCAGATACGAAGCCCATGTTGATAGCCGTAGGTTTTGGTGCAGGCGTCATTGGCGGCTCAACCAATGCGATGTCGACTATCCTGATGATGTATTTGCTCTCTGCAAGTGACGATAAAAACACCATCGCCAAAGTGGGTAACATGTGCTATTTCTTAGGAAAAATCGCACAAATTATTGTACTGCGTGAGCCTATCATGGCATTGAGTAGCGGTGAGTGGCAGCTGATTGCCTTGCTCAGTGTGATATCTATTGTTACGCTTTTAGTCGGGATTCGTCTACGTCGTTATTTGCCACAAGCGCGTTTTCGTCAGCTTATTTTATTGATTCTAATCGTGCTTGGAGTGCGCGTAGGCTGGCAAGGCGTGACTGCATTATTATAATCAAGGTTGCCAGAACGAGTTCAACTCTGAAATCACTCTTATCTTCTGAGTGAATTGAGTATTAAACCATTTCACCAAAATAAATCTGCTGTGCGACTCGAAACGTATTGCAGTGCGCCTCGACCACATCTTCGATATCTTCTGAATAGCCGCCGCCCATGACAATGGCAATAGGGATATTGGCTGATTTTGCTTGATGCAATACGTACTCATCACGCGCCTTACAACCTGCTTGGGTCAGTCCAAGTTTGCCGAGCTTATCGGTAGCCAGTACATCGACAGCAGATTGATAAAAGATCATATCGGGCGCAACCTCAGCGATTAACCGTGGGAGTGTGTCTTTTAATATCTCTAGATATTCATCATCACCAGCATCGTTTTCCAATTCAATGTCTAGGTCTGATACTTGCTTGCGAAACGGATAATTCTTGGCGCCATGCATGCTAAAGACAAAAACGCGTGGCTCGTCCTTCATGATGCTGGCATTGCCATTGCCTTGATGAACATCCAAATCCACAATTAAAATTTTCTTCGCTTGTCCGCGACTTAATAATAAATTGCTAGCGATACAAACATCATTGAACACACAAAACCCTTCTCCATGATCGGCAAAAGAATGATGGGTGCCGCCTGCAACATTCATGGCGACACCATATTGCTGAGCATATAGCGCGCACTCATAGGTTGCATGGGCAATATAACGACCGCGCTCCACCAACTTCGGTGTCATCTCAAACCCAATCGCTCGAGCGGCTTTGCGTGGTAGTGTTTGGGTTTTGAGCTGATACCAGTACTCTGCTGTATGAGTGGTCAAAATCTCCTCTTCGCTTAAGCAGGCAGGGGCAAAAAAATTATCTTGACTGATCGTGCCCTCACTCAATAAGCGCTCCGGAATCAAGATG
Source organism: Psychrobacter sp. T6-5 (assembly GCF_052258485.2). NCBI lineage: Bacteria > Pseudomonadati > Pseudomonadota > Gammaproteobacteria > Moraxellales > Moraxellaceae > Psychrobacter > Psychrobacter sp. T6-5. The sequence goes on from NZ_JBQQEY020000001.1 coordinate 698,701, forward strand.
TATTTTTGCATGGGGAAACGGTGCTTTTCAGGCACAGAGTAACGAAAGACGTCAGAGTAGGCAATTTTTAGCATAAGAATTCTAGCTTAATATTGATGGTTTTTTGGATATGCAAATAGATAGATGAGCGACCGCTGAGTGCGGCCTTATTGAGTGAACTATATAAGTGAATAAACTGACGCACTACTGAACAAACTGCGTCGGTAAAAAGAATGTGCGTGCATCTGATTGCTGGCGCAGCTCTGTCAGTAATGTCTGCATATCTTCAGCAGGGTCTTGATTATTAATCAAATCGCCAAATAGCTCGCTTGCAACCGTGGTCATCGCAACAACGCTTTGTAGTGAGTGCTCAATGATCTCAGTATCGATACCAACTGCTTCGATATCGATCGCGTTTTTGTAGCGTATTTCCCCATCATTGACATCCATCTCTAGGTTACCGATGAGCATATCGTAGTTAATTTGAGTGATGAGTAGTAAGGCAGCGCTCTGATGACTCTCTGGTATCAAAAATGGCAAAATACCATAGATTGCTAACAGTTTATTTTTTTCCTGAACACGAAACAGATAACCACAGTCTATTTTTTTATGACGCATTCTTAGGGATAAATGATGCGATTGCTGGCTGTCGTTGGTTTTGGGACGATAGTGCGTATAGTGCCATTGCTTGTCATTGAAGTATTGCTTTAGACAGTCAACAATGGGCGTGTCACTATGATTTTGTGGTTCTGAACTTAGTTTGTCAGTTTTGAGGTGAAACGCATCTGTTTGCGCTTTCTCGTTGCTTTGAGTAGTATCGTCTTCGGGCGCAGTTTTAGAGGCAGTATTATCAATGTCGCCGTCAGCAAGTGATGGCTGTGCTGGCTCGTTTATACCTTCGATTACTGACTGCGGTGCGGAAGCCGTCAGTAATCGTTTGATTTTTTGCCATAAGCTGAGTTTATTGGGTTGACTCATAATAGTATGCTAACAAGTAAAAGTTATAAATTAATCGTGATTGAGAGCCAAACTTTCTTTAATAGCAGGCTGCGCATAGAATGCTTCTAGCATGTCACGAATATGAGCCGTTAACCAAGGCGTTTCAATGGCGTCGTATACGATGGGTAGTAGAGCGCTGCTACATTGCGCCATAGCCTTTTCATCGATATGCAAACTCGCCGCAATGGTCGCTATCGTATCAGACTGATGATTGGCATACCAAGTATCAATACTCGCTGATACCAAACTGTGCAAATAGGGTGACAGTCGCAGGCGGTTGTAGCTTTGCTGGATACCCGCTTCGATATGGTCGATGCTACTGTTATCAGGCTCATTGCTTAAGTAGGTTTGTAGTTCACTGATTGGTTGGTCTTTGATACGATCCCAGCCCATGACCATCAGACGCGCCACTTCTTCATTTGATAAATGCGCTTGTGCATTGGCCTCAGCTTTGCGCGTCAAGTCTTTGATATTGCGATGCAAATACGTTTGCAGTTTTTCATCGAGGTTTCTGTTGGTCGCTTTCTCAAACGAGCTGCGCCCAAGCTTCATCAATTTACCAACTCCGCCCGCTTTATCAAGCGTGGTCTCCATAAAATCATTGATAGCGTGATAGAGCGTTTGGGTCAACAGATCGGCAAAGGTTTCGTTACCCACCAGCGTATGAATGAGGACGTTACGCTGCTGCTCATGGCTACCAATATAGTGAGCAAGAGTCTGAACTTGGGTGTCATCGACCAGTTCAGACAAAGGCACGTTGTCATTGACTGGATGATAGATAATCGTGTGCAAGATATCACGGATATCTGTACGCATCACCTCAGTCATTGGCTGATTTAACAGCCAGTCTTTCATCAAATGCTGTAAATGGTCACAGGTAATATATTTGCTTAAGGGCTGCGCGCCAAACCATTGCCAAGCTTCCATCGCTAAAGGCTCGGCCTGCTTGTGCAACCACTGCTGCATAAAATCAACTTGCGCATCGATCAAACTGTCTATCGTCAAGCGGCTGGTTAATGGTGCTTTTGACAAGTTGGTGTCTACATTGACATTATTAGTCTCTGCATCAGGCATTTGGTTTTGGCTATCTTGTGAAGTCGGCATAGGTTTTAAAGTCATATTTTGAGGTCGTATTTTTTTGAGGTTGTACTTTTTGGAGTAAGAGCAATCGACAATTTGTTATACTGTGTGTTTGTGGTGAGCATAGGGTATTATGCCACGAACATTACCTTTGTTTGTGATGAATATTGACTGCTGCTTGATAAATAACCAGAGGTTTTGATGACGGTTTTGGATATGCCTGTACTAACGCTTGATGAGATGACGGTTCAGCGCGGCGAGATACCGCTCTGTGAAGGGGTGACGCTGCACCTGTCTGCCGGTAGTATCTGTCATCTGATTGGGGCAAATGGAACCGGAAAGACCACGTTACTCATGCAGCTGGCAGGATTATTACCCATTCTGTCAGGTGAAGTTACTTATCAAGGTCTATCAGGTCTACCTATTCAACCGCTATATGTTTCGCACCAGTTGGGTATCCATCCGAATCTAACCGTGGCACAAAACCTGACATTTTTATTGAATTTATATGGCATCACGCCTAGCGCTACCGATATTGATGATGCGCTCACATGGGTTGGGCTACAAGGGTTTGAAACGATCAGCTCAAGTCATCTGTCTGCTGGTCAGACACGGCGTATCACGCTGGCAAGATTGTATTTATTGACGCCAGCTGTCACACCGCTGTGGTTACTTGATGAGCCGTTTACAGCGCTAGATGTCGATATGGTGGCACGTATGGAAGCACGGTTATGCAACTTTGCGCAGGCTGGCGGCTCGATACTCATGACCAGCCATCAGGCAGTGGGTGTCGCTAATCAAATGCTCGATTTGTCAGATTACATGGTCTAAATGTGACTGCTATCAGTATCGGTAAAAGGATGAATAATGACAGACAGTCCAACGCAAGTGAGCACAACCATAACCGCAAATAAAAACTCAAATGTTATTGTTACAACGCCGCGCAGTATTGGGTTTATGCAGTTGTGGCGCCGTGAATGGCAAGTCAAGCAGCAAGGGGCGGTGCAATGGTTGTACCCATTGGTATTGTTCTTAGTAATCATCACTTTGTTTCCACTAGCAGTTGGTAGTGAGCCTGCGCTTTTGCAGCGTCTTGGCGTATCAGCCGTGTGGATTGCTGCATTGCTGTCCTTGGTGATGGGCGTTGACGGGTTATTCAAGCCTGCGCTTGATAATGGTACGCTTGCGCAATTGGTCGTGGCAAAAGCGTCACTACCGTTATGGGTATTGATTAGACTGGTCATTCATTGGATTTTTAGCAGTGGTATTGTGGCATTGCTTAGTCTGCTTGCTGTGCCGCTATTTCAGCTGAGTTGGTTTGAAGCGTGGATATTGATGGCATCTATCGTGACAGGCAGTCCGATGCTTTTGATGCTATCCGCAGTCGCCAGTAGTTTAACGCTGTCATTGAAGAATGGCGCGGTGCTAGTGCCTTTGATTGCGTTACCGATGCAGTTGCCAGTATTGATTTTTGCCACAGGCGCGGTTGACTTATTTGCCACTGGCCTGAATGGTCTGCCGATCTTGGCCTTGTTGCTGGCAGGAAGTATTATATCTGTCTTGGTCATGCCGTGGGTAATTGCGCTGACCCTAAAAATGTCATGGCTCAATTGATTAATGTATTTGCCAGATATTAAAAACTTAGTTGTCTAAATCCAGTTATCTGAACGCCATGTATTAACATCGTGTTGAAAACGGGCAATTTTGCTATAATAGTCAATTGAATATGTAAACAGCTCTTTGTAGATTCTATCCAGTGTTTAACGCCAGCAGGTGAGCTGATAGTGTGCTTTTGTAGGCCACGTCGGTCATGACCAGTAAGCTGTGTAATAGGTTTATCCCCATGCCCAACCTGAATAACGTCTCGTCTCCTAGCCTATGGCAGCGCATTTGGCAGGGCTTCTTGACCACTGTAGGCACCAAGCAGTTCTTTCGGATTTTTAGTCCCTGGGTCAAGTGGCTCGCGATATTAGCCAGTCTCTGCTTGCTTATTGGTAGCGTGTGGGGTCTTGCTTTTGCGCCGCCTGATTATTTGCAGGGCAATAGCTACCGTATTATTTTTATCCATGTTCCAGCAGCCAGTCTAGCTATCTCTATTTATTTTTCCCTTGCGGTGTTGGGGGTGATTTATTTGGTGTGGAAGATTAAGACGGCCAGTCTGGTCGCGCAGGCACTTGCTCCGATGGGATTTTTGCTCTGTGTGATCAGTTTGCTCACAGGGTCTATTTGGGCCAAGCCAACATGGGGGACATACTGGGTATGGGATGCGCGTCTCACTTCAATGCTGATATTAGCGTTTCTTTACGCGGGCGTGATGGCACTGTTTGCTGCGTTTGAACACACGGCCAATCGCGGTAAAGCGGCTGCTATTTTATCTATCGTGGGCGCGGTGAATCTACCAATTATCAAGTACTCTGTAGAATGGTGGAATACCTTACATCAAGGTGCCACTTTTAGTCTGACCGAAGCACCGAAGATGTCAGCTGACATGTGGATGCCACTGTTGCTCATGATTATCGGTAGTTATTTACTGGTTGCGACCATGGCGATTTATCGTACCAATACGCTGATCTTACATCGTGACCAAGGCAAAGCATGGGTCAAAGAATACATTCGCGCTCAACACAAATAACGGCTAGGAACCTACTATGCAGCCTTACTTTTATAGCATATCTGAGTTTGTCGCCATGGGTAAGCATGGGGTCTTTGTATGGTCATGTTGGGCGATTACCATCGGCGTGATGCTGGCCTTTATTATTTATAGTCGCAGACAAAGACAAGCGCTTATCAAGCAGCTGACCATTCAGCAAGCGCGTCAGGCACAGCGCACTACCAAAACATCCACACCGATCACCAAGCAATCTGACTGAGAAATCATCTTAATATCAGGGTTTTAGCGTAAGAAACCCTATGCTTTTACTGACAAAAATATGACCTCGCGAGTAGCTATAGGGCTTATTGATTTGTCCGAAAAATGCTATCATATGATCATTAGAAGATTACGATTAGAAAGATTTTTTGACAATGTTTATTGAAAGCGTTTTTCTAATCGTCGTTTCTTTAATATTTTCTGTTTTATGGGCTAATTGTCTTTAAAACAGAGACTCATCAATGAGGTAGAGGTATGAATGCAGTTCGTCGGAAAAAGCTGATGTGGGTGATGTTTACGCTGGCAGGTGCAGCTGTAGCAGTCATATTGGTTATTTATGCTATCGGGCAGCAAACCGACTATTATTTTGATGCGACCGCTATCGCTCAAGGTGAGGCGCCTCAAGACAAGCGTATCCGTGCTGGTGGTATGGTGGTTGCAGGTAGTGTCCAGCGTGCAGCAGACAATCCATTGAATGTTGAGTTTGCGATTACTGACTTTCAATCAACCGTACCTGTGACTTACCAAGGTATTTTGCCAGACTTATTTGCCGAAAACTCAGGCGTCGTAGCCACGGGCAAGATGCAAGGGGATACCTTTGTCGCTGGTGAAGTATTGGCAAAGCATGATGAAAACTATATGCCACCAGAAGTCGCTAAATCCATGAAAGAAAACAATCGTAATGGGGCAGCAGTACCTTCTTCTGAACAGTATAATCCTGCCGAAAGAATTCATGAAACTGAAACCCTGCAACAGTAATAATGATAAGTATTGATGACATATAAAAAGGCCACCGATAATCGGTGGCCTTTTTAATACATTGCATTTAGCTATTCAGCTAATGATTAGTTATCCCATACAGGGCTATAGTCAGGATGCTCAATCTTACGACCATCAGAACTTGCTAGCTTACCGATTTTTTCTAATTCGTCTGCATTCAACTCTACTTTGATGGCGTCTAAGTTGCCTTGTAAGTGATCAGGGTTAGACGTTTTCGGAATAGCAACACGGTCTTTATCTGACAAAATCCATGCCAATGAAATCTGTGCTGGCGTTACATCGTGCTTGTCTGCAATCTCTTTGATAACATCATTATCAAATACATCGCCACGAGCGAGTGGTGAGTAAGCTTCTAGCAAAATATGATGGTTGTTCAAAAAGGTTTGTAATGTATCTTGCTTAATGAACGGATGAAATTCAACTTGGTTTACGACAATAGGTACGTCTGCATATTTTTCAGCTTCAGTGATGTTAGCAATATTAAAGTTCGAGACACCGATATGACGCGTTAGACCTTGCTTTTGTAATTCGCACAATGCAGGGATGGTCTCAGATAAAGGAACACGGTCATCTGGCCAATGTAGCAACAACAGATCAACATAATCCACGCCCAAATTTTCTAATGACTTTTGGGCAGCAGCTTTCAGCTTTTCTGGCTCAAACTTCATGTCATCAGGAAAAATTTTGGTGGTCAAGAAAAACTTATCACGAGCCACGCCAGACTGCTTAATACCTTCGCCGACTTCTTTTTCATTGTCATACGCTTGAGCGGTATCAATATGCTCATAGCCCATCTCTAGACCCTTTTTGACCACATCTATGCAGTCTTGACCAGTTGACTGCCAAGTACCCAGTCCTAGAACGGGAATATTGGCTTTTCCAGCGGTACGAATATTATAGTTTTTAGTACTCATGTTTTTATCCTTATTTTATTTATAATTTATAGTATGTTTTGAGTTAAAAATGGTTTTAAACAAGACATTTAAGACAGTTGATACTAGTAGAAAAACTTAGTGAACCTAAGCAGTTGTTTAGCTCATCTAATAACCAAGCTTATCTATTATAAGAAAAACTGGAGCAAAGTGGAAGAGCGTGTGACGCATCCCTACAAAGGACAAACAGGCTGTAACGTGATTTTGATGACCAGTTAGAATGTATAAACTGTTTAAAAGTGCAAAATCTTAAACTCAACGCCATAAAAAAACGCCCATCACGGTTAAGTAATGGGCGCCGATAATCATTGAAATACCCTTATATTTGGGTACTTATGATTTTAATGTCTTACTGAGCAGTGGCTTCTGTAGTTGCAGTTTCTGTAGTTCCAGTGTCTGCAGTTTCAGTTTTGGCAGCAGTGTCTGTCTTTGCGCTGTTATCAGAACCCCAGATTTTTGGGTACTTGTAGCCAGGGAAGGTTTCGTGAGCATACTTTTTGAAGGCTTCTGAATTATAAGCGTTGGTGACATCTTCAACCCATTTCTTACCAGTATCAGCAGATTTGATCGCTGACCAGTTCACATAAGCAAAGCTTGGCTCTTGGAACAATGCTTCAGTCAGCTTGATGCCAGAGTCAGTTGCGTAGTTACCGTTGATCACCGCGAAGTCAACTTCATCACGCGCGCGTGGTAATTGAGCCGCTTCTAGCTCAACGATATCGATATCGTATTTGCTGTTGTCAGCGATATCAGCTTTTGATGCAGTCAATGGATCGATATTGTCTTTTAGCTTAATCCAGCCAAGATCGTCCATCATAACCAACGCACGAGCAAAGTTACTTGGATCGTTCGGTGCAGAAACACTCATACCTTTGAATGCAGCGTCAAGGCTGGTCTTTTTACCTGAGTAGATACCAAGTGGTGCGGTTGGTACTTGGAATACTTCAACAAGATCAAGGTTGTTCTCTTTTTTGAAGGTATCAAGGTAAGGCTTGTGCTGGAAGATGTTGATATCCAAATCGCCTTCAGCCAAAGCAAGGTTAGGACGAACATAATCAGTAAACGCAATCAACTCAACCTCATAACCCTGAGCTTCAAGAGTTCCTTTCACTTGGTTACGAACCATATCAGCAAAATCACCTTCAGTCGTACCGATAACGATTTTGGTATGTTCAGGGTCGATGTCGCTAGTGCTAGCAGTAGTTTCTGCAGTGGCACCTTCGGTAACAGGCTCTTGAGTCGCTTCTGGCGCTGATGAGTTGCTGCAACCAACTAAGACCAAACCTGATACGCCAACGGCAGCAAATGCGGTGGCTAACTGACGGCTGATATCTGTTAATTTCATAATATGTCCTTAATAATGAATGGGATTGAGTAAAGCGTTTATCGTCGATACATTAAAAAAGCAACATTATAAATAGTAATGCTGCTTTTTTGTGATAGCTGAGACAAGGGTTGAGTGTTGCCAAAAATAAACCTAGTCGCTCGCAATGTCAAGTATTCTCTAAAGCGGTTTAACGTTTGTCTAAACGATTGGCGAGCCAGTTGCCAGAGGCTTGAATCGATATAACCATGATGGATAGTACAATCACGATAAAAATCATCACCTCGGTCTGATAGCGATAATAGCCATAACGAATGGCCAAATCACCCAAACCACCACCGCCAATCATACCAGCCGCCGCTGAGTAAGATAGCAAACTGATACACAAAATGGTGACAGAGAGTACCAATCCTGAGCGCGCTTCATTGAGTAGCACTTTGATGATAGTAAAAGGCCTGGCGCCCATCGATTCGGTTGCTTCAATAATACCGCGCGGTACTTCACGTAAATTTTGCTCAACCAAACGCGCAAAATAAAATGAACCTGCAATCGCCAGTACGAGCGATGCGGCAATCGGCCCGATACCAGTGCCGACGATGGCCTTGGTAAATGGGCTCATCGCAATCATCAAAATCACGAAAGGGAAGGCGCGCATAAAGTTAGTAATGCCGCCGAGCACACCATACAGTGTTTTGTTTTGCAAAAACTGGCGATCACTAGACAAAAACAAGAATACGCCAAAGAGCCCACCGATAAGGATAGCGACCGTGGTTGAAATACCAAGCATGACGAACGTATCAACAAACGCGCTCACAATCTCTTTGCGTAGGGCAAGCAGCTTGTCTATAGAGGCGGATAATTCAGTACCAGTTAACATATCTATTTCTCCTGCCTCATTAGTCCTCAACGACTAAACCTTTGCCAATCGGGGTAGTTGCCTGAATCAGACCATCTCGTACATCGGCCACTTCTAATAGCTGACCTTGATGCAATAATGCTGCGCGATCACAGAGTCTGCGAATGACGCTCATCTCATGGGTTACGATGACGATGGTCACACCAAGTTGCTCATTGATATCGCGCAAACAAGTCAGCAAACTGCGAGTCGTTGCAGGGTCAAGCGCACTGGTTGGCTCATCGGCCAGCAATACTTTTGGACTTGGGGCAATTGCGCGGGCAATACCGACACGTTGTTTTTGCCCACCTGATAGCTGCGCAGGATAATGACCGGCGCGATCAGTTAAATCCACGATTGCAAGGCAATCCATAACGCGTTTATGAATATCGCGGCTAGGGTAGCCTGACACTTTTAAATTAAATGCTACGTTGTCAAAAACCGTTTGATTAGACATGAGATTAAACTGCTGAAAAATCATACCGATATTGTGACGAGCGATACGCAGTTCACTGGCAGATAGCGTGGTCAAGTCAGTACCGTCTATGACCACTTGGCCTGAATCTGGACGCTCAAGCATGTTAATCAAGCGCAACAAGGTAGATTTACCTGCGCCTGAATAGCCCATTAGACCAAAAATCTCGCCTTGTTTGATAGTCAGAGATGTCGGCTCAACAGCGGTAAACCAATGTGGTTTGCCGTCTTTGTCTTTGATTGATCGGTCGCTTAAAAAACTTTTGGTCACATCGTTTAAGACAATCATGTCATTCATGGAGGGCTCAAAATTCAATAAATTTTTTAATGGTCATCGTGTGTCGTTATGCTTCTATTACTAGATAAGAAACCCATCAAAACAACAACAGTCAATAACCGTATAATAAGGGGCGGTAATATAGCATATTATCAGCCACTTTGGATATGCACATCCGTGACTGACTTATGATGAATAGCTATTAAGGAAGGAATGTTTGAGGGGTATCAGTGGGAGTAATATCAACAAAATAATGTGTTTTCAAATATAGCTGACTACTCATGCTGATTGTAATGAGGGTCATGTTTAACAGGTATGGCGACTAGGAAGCGAGTATGACCGTTTAGCGTATCAGTAGTGATCCGCCCTTGATGCGCGGTGACAATCTGTGAAACCAAAGATAAGCCCAAACCAGAACCTTTGTTTTTCTGCTGCAATCGTACGAATGGGCTAAACACTTCTTCGCGCTTCTCTTCAGGAATACCTGTGCCTTCATCAATCACTGCTAGCACCGCGTATTTCGGTAGTGGGCGTACAGGCTCAGTTTTTGCCTTTTTCAGATGCTTAGCAAATAAGCCTTCTTTGCGCGGCGTGGCTGAGGCTTCGTTATTGTTTTGGGTGTTGACTTTAGTGCCGTTTTTCGCTTTATCTTTGCTGCCATTTTTGCTGATAGTTGTATCAGTTGCTACTTTGTCAGTTTTTCTATTGCTATCGTTTTTAAGAGCGTGTGCACGATTATCGATTGTTCCGTCTGTAGATTCGATTTCATTAGAGTCTAGAGTGTCTGTAGAATCAGGAACGGCCTTCCAAATCACTTTATCTAAATCGGTGCTAGTAATATGAGCATCAGGTTTTACAGAGCTTGGGGTGTTTTTAATAAGGTTAAGATCTGTACTTATATCAGCATTTACATCTTCATCGACTGCTAGATTTTCACCATTCTTGTAGATTGGCGGTGCTGGTAAGACAGCTATTGGCTCGACTGACTCAGTTTTGTCTTTATTGCTCAGAGTAGAGTCAGCATTTTCGGATAAAGCAGATTCTTGTGCATCTATATTGGTATCAAGCGACTCTTCATAAGAGTCAAAATCCAACAAACTATTATAATCGGTGAAGCTGCTAGAGAGCACGGTCTGCAATAGGTAATCAGGAACAGTGCCAGCCTCTTCGATAGTCTGAACGCCGTACAGTAACACGGTAACGGGCGGCTTGCCGTGAAGCATGGCATTAGTCAGTAGATTGCGAATGAGATGAGTCAACATTGATGATTGACCGTCGATCATGATGTGCTCACCAATCAACGTGGCTTCAGGGTAGTGCTGACGTTCTTGATTGACCAAATCGTATAAATCCAGATTCTCAATTTGCTGCAGCGCATGACCTGCATCTAGACGGCTGACCAACAATATACTTTCGACCAAATCATTGAGACCTGACAGATCGCGAGTGATGGCATGAGCGCGTTTATCAAACTTGGCTTTGGTGTCGGACGGTAGCGCACCAGCCAACATATCCATCATTTCAACCTGCAAGCGAATGCGCGTGATAGGCGTACGCAGCTCATGAGAAGCATGCGCCAATAATAAATTATTGGCATCAACAAGGTGCTCAATCTTTTGCGCTGCTTGGTTGAATCCCCGCGCCAATGAGGCAATTTCGTCATTACCACGCGCGTTCACTCGAACCGTAAAATCCCCGTCGCCTAACTGAGCCATCTGCTGACTTAACTGATCGATACGCCATGTCATGGTACGAGCAATCAACCACAGAACACCTGCCATAATAATGAGCAGCAACAACGTACCTGTAAACAGATTCAGCGCTGCAGAAAGTACGGGCTTTTTAGGAGGTAAACGCGACTCATATAGCAGAGTATAGCCAGTGCTGCTATATACTTGAGCCTGCTTAGTAGGGGAGGTATCTGCAAATGAAGGGAAAACACGTGAAAATAAAGATGGCGTAGGTGGTAGCTCTAGTGGCAAATCGCTATTATCAGTTTGCATGAGCAACCGACCTTCGCTGTCGTACAAGCCCATTTTGGCCTGTAGTGACTCATCAAAAATATCAAAGCTTTTTTTCACAACAGCCAGCATAAATCGTGACTGTAAGCGATTGTCCTTACTAATAGAGATATTTAACTCATGCAGAAATGGATCAATCTGACCCAAAATCTGCGTGGCCAATATCTCTGATCGGATTCCTGCGTCCTTGTCATGCACCAGTTGGGTCAATAGCACCATAGCAACTGCAAATAAAGTAAGTGCCAGCATAACGCTGGCAAATAGTTTGGCAAATACGGAACGAAAACCCAATTGCTGCATTAAACAATCTCTGTTATTAGACGCTAATATCGACTGAGCTTAATATGCTCTCTGTCGATTAATCCATCTTTTACAATCAAACCTGATCAGTGGCAAATTGATAACCAACACCGCGCACCGTGATAATGCGTTTTGGTTGACGTGGGTTGTCTTCGATCAAAGCACGCAAACGTGAAATATGCACGTCAATGGCACGATCGATGTTATCTGAGCTATCATCATTTGGCATTGCCTGCCAAAGCTGCTCGCGATTTAATACCTTGCCAGAATGGGTAGCAAAATAGTGTAGTAATTGGAACTGATGCGTCGTTAAACGTACAGGTTCATCATCGATAGTAACTTCGTGACTGTCAGGGAATACACTCAAACGACCAAAAGTTAAGCTATCTGACTGGCTATCTGCTTGGTTTGGTTGCTCATGACGGCGGATAACAGCACGGATACGGGCAAGAAGCTCACGCGGTTCGAAAGGCTTCGCGATATAGTCATCAGCACCCATCTCCAAACCTAACACGCGATCAGTTGTATCCCCTTTTGCGGTCAACATAATAATAGGCACTTTATTGGTCATATTATTCTTGTTGCCACGAATTTTTTGACATACTTGCATACCATCCATGTCAGGCAGCATCAAATCAAGTACGACCAAATCGATATCACGCTCTTTGGTATCTAACAGATCAAGGCCTTCTTGACCCAAACCTGCATGATGGACGTCATAGTAATTCATGGTCAAATAATCACTGATCAGCTCTGCTAAGTCTGGATCATCTTCAATCAATAAAATCTGCTTGCTCATGGGATATCCTCTAATTGTTGTTATAATTTGCCAAAGGTCTAATGTGCGCTAGTCGCTTAACTATGATAGAAGTATCAATAATTTTTACATTCTATGCCATTAAACCTCTGAGCCTCTAAGTTTTCAGGTGTTTTAGAGTACTGAACTATCATGATGATAAAAATACGTAGTGATAAAAATAGTCCTAAATACTCGGATAGTGCTATATATAATACGACTATATTGCCTAATGATGCTGTTACAAAACAAGATAGGCTTTGTTAATGTTTCTACCAAATGTAACTGTCAGCATGAATTACTATGACACGATGACTTTTTTGCCTTCAGAATCAATAGGTAAATCAGCCAAGCAAATTAAACTATCGTTACTCACACCAGCAATCAAATATTGTTGCGTGGTCGGATCATACTCAATAACCTCGATAGGTTGGCGTGTCAAACGCTGGTCTTGGCCAATAATCCAGACATTGGCTGTTAACGGTTTAAGCGGCATGTATGGCGGTTTTTGTAACTCTGTTAAGTCAACATCATGCAAGGCGCGCTTAGGCACGATAGTACCTACGTCTATTTGTCCGTAATTGACTCGCCCCGTGACTTTCATTTCTGGTTGTAGCTTGTCACGGCTGGCTTCATTGTCAATGACGTTAACATACACCAAGAGTTTTTTGGGCTGGCTGGTAGGCACAAGCTTACTGACCTGACCTGTAAACTTGTCAGTGATACCTTCGGTCGTAAAATTGACAGTCTGACCGACTGAAAGCTGAGGCTCTGCTTGAATGGGTAGTGTCGCCGCAAAGTGCAATTTGGTCTCGTCACTAATTTCTAATAGGGGAGTGCGCCCCGCCATTTTTTCACCAGTTGTGGCATATAGGTTTTCTACACGACCTGAAAAGCTAGCAGTTATCGTAACCAAATTATATTGTGGGTTCGGTTTTTTAGTATCAGCTTTTACACCATTACTATCGGCGTTATCACTATTATCTGTCACAAGGTTTGCTGCTGACGCCTCTTCTTTATCATTGCTAGTATTATTGACATTAGCATCATTATCAACAGATAAAGCCTTAGTAGAGCTAGAGTCAGAATTGTCGTCAATACTTGGTGTATTCTCTGGTTTCTTATTATTGGTAGTGCTTGTCACTGTATCTTCTTTAGAAGAGTTGGCTTCTGTAGATGTGTCTGATTTTACGGTAGGATCGCTCACCGCCGCCAAACGCCTGACAACTAGTAAGGGCGTACCTTTTTCTACCCATTGACCTTCGCTAACGAACGTTTTTTCTATATTAACTGGATGTACTGCAACAAATTTGGTTTGTTTGATAGGTTCGATGCTACCTTGCAGCCCTAGACTTGGCTGATAACGTGAGGACTTTATACTTAGTATGTGTTCAGGCGTCATCGTAACACTATCACTGGTAATGACAACGGGGGAGTCTGCCGTTGCCGTGTTTTCAGGAGCGACTGATTCATTCTCAGGTGGTGAGGGCTGACAAGCAGCAAGCAATAAAACGCTGAGCAAGTAAAGGCTTTTTTTGGAATGTTTAAAGGCTGTCATAGCAGTCACCGTTATAGTCGTCGCTTCATTATATAGTGAATAGATACGCGGTGGAACAATTGCGCCATACTTACTAATCTTAAGTAGCGTAAGCGTTTGTCGTAAGAAAACAGATGTGGTTGCCAGCTTATTAAATAAGAACAGCGATTTATGATACTCATTAGTTAGAACATTAATTTGCTAATGACTGGAAAAGCATCAATAACTGTGCTAAAACAAACATAACGAAATACTATGATACATTTTTATCACAAAAGAAAATTATTCAGCAATGTGATTATTGATTCTATATAATGCAGGAATATCATAAAGTTGGTTGCCTCGTTGTTTGAATAACGTTGTCACTGACAGTAAGTAAGTTCAAAATTTTTTGAGTGTTTTAAGAGATAATACGGTCTTGCTTGATGGTTATAGAAGTAAAATATTGAGCCTAAAAAGCTAAGAGTTGCACTCAATTTTATGAGCTTATTACGAGCAAAGTGCGTATAGTAACTCATGTTGACGCTGTGTTTGATGGGCAGACACTGATAAAAGGTATTCACTGTCATAAAATGTCTAATAAAATCTCAGTCTTTTGTATTGGTCTAATATTGACTGATATCATGACTTGAGATAATCGTTAGAGCTTTATATAGACAGAGAGCGTTACGAATAAATAGTCGTTCATAGGATAATGATAATGGAAAATAATTTTGAAGGTTTAAAAGTAATGGTGATTGATGATTCAAAAACCATTCGCCGTACCGCAGAAACCTTGCTACAAAAAGCGGGTTGTGAAGTCGTAACCGCTATAGATGGCTTCGATGCCTTAGCAAAAATTGTTGATAACAACCCAGATATTATTTTTGTCGACATCATGATGCCGCGCTTAGATGGCTATCAGACTTGTGCACTCATAAAAAATAACCCTGATTATGCTAATAAACCCGTGATTATGTTGTCATCTAAAGATGGCTTATTTGATAAGGCCCGTGGCCGCATCGTCGGATCTGATGAGTATTTGACCAAACCATTTAGTAAAGATGAGCTCTTTGATGCGATTAACCAGTACCGTTAATCAGCTCTGTAGACTCAAATATAGTGATTGCTAAGATTAAAAATAATGACTCACTATTTAAGTGACTAGCATACTAAGTGACTAGCATAAAAATAAATCACGAATAAGTTGTTGGGCATCATTTTCAATCTTTTTATCAACAATATATCTTCATAGATATTTTAGAAATAAAGGAAAATCCTATGACTACCGTTTTAGTCATTGACGACTCGCCATCAGAAATGGCGAAATTTCGCGACATGCTCTCCAAAAATAATTTTCAAGTATTAGAAGCATCAAATGGCGAGCAGGGCTGTCAGATGGCAGCTGATCACTTGCCAGATGTCATCTTAATGGATGTGGTCATGCCAGAAATGAACGGTTTTCAGGCTACGCGAAAAATCACTCGTGGTAAAACCACCGCTCATATACCTGTCATTATGATTAGTACCAAAAATCAAGAAACCGATAGAGTGTGGGGCAAGCGTCAAGGTGCCAAAGAGTATATGAATAAACCAGTCGATGAAAATGGATTGGTCAATATGATTCGCAAAGTGATGGAGTAACTTGTGGCCTCTAGAGGATTTATTGAGCTTCTGCGTCTAGCAGACTTGGCACGTGCGCGCAAAAGTGGTCGCCGCGGTGGTCAAGAGTTTGATTGGCAAGGGGTGGTATTTGAGATTGGTGGGCAGCGCTTAGTTGCCCCTATGGGTCAGGTATCAGAGGTATTATCCATGCCAGAATATACTAGCTTACCTCTAGTAAAGCCTTGGATGCTAGGTATTGCCAATATTCGCGGACGATTACTACCTCTGACGGATTTGTCACACTTTTTACAAGTGCCAAGTCGCTTGTCACAGCTAAGCCAGCGGAAAGTTATTGTAATCGATCATGACAATAACTTTTCAGGGCTACTGGTCGATCAAGTGCTTGGTATCGAACAGTTCACTCAGGAACAATATCGCCCAGAAGCGATTGATTCCAATTCACCATTTGCACCTTATAACCATGGTAAGTTTTTGAAAGACGAGCAGGAGTGGTACGTTTTTATGCCAAGCTTGCTGGCACAGGATCTGCAGTATTCAGATGCTGCGATATAGTAATCGATAATAGAAGACCTATTTATTCGGTAACGACAGATTGATAGCGACTGACACGATACAGTGGGATGTCAGTATTTATACAGGCTTTGCTAATCATTGTTTTGATAACAATAAGATTGTCAAAGTCAGTCACGATAAGACTTTGACGATTGTTTGAAAGGAATACGCAAGATGAGTGATGTTAAAAGAAAACCTGTAGCTGGCGTGGGCCAAACAGCAGTAGATGGCAAAAGCTCTGATAGTACATGGAAATTGTTATTAGGATTTTTTGTGCTATTAAGTTTGGCTTGTCTGATTTGGCTGATCAACTCCCTATCAACGGTAAGTCAATACTTTGATAGCTTTGATCAATCGGTTGTTTTACCGGCGGCGATATTTGCAATCGGAGCCGTGGGTATTATGTTTGCCTCATATCAGTTGCTCAAGCAACGTGGTGGATCGGAGCGTTTACTGATTGAAAAAGAAACGTTACGCCGCCGTCAAGAAGCAGAAGCAGAGTCTGAACGAGCTCGTCAAATTCAAGAAGAAAACGAACGTAACCAGATCGCTATTCTACGCCTACTTGATGAGTTGGGTGATTTGGCAGAAGGTGATTTGACGGTCAATGCTACCGTATCAGAAGACTTTACAGGGGCAATTGCCGACTCAGTAAACTTCGCAATTGACCAATTACGTCAATTGGTCTTGGTTATTAACAGCACCGCTGACCGAGTTGCACAGTCTTCAGATCAAACGCAGATGAACGCTGTTGAGCTTGCTGAAGCTTCTGAACATCAAGCGCAAGAAATTGCTGGCGTATCAGCCGCTATTAATGAGATGACCGTGTCAATTGACCAAGTTTCGAATAATGCGTCAGAGTCTGCGACGGTTGCTCAGCGTTCAGTTGCCATTGCCTATAATGGGGCAGAAGTTGTACAGCGTTCGATTGAAGGTATGAACGTTATTCGTGATCAGATTCAAGAGACGTCGAAACGTATCAAACGTCTTGGTGAGTCTTCGCAAGAGATTGGTGATATCGTTGGCTTGATTAACGATATTGCAGACCAAACCAACGTATTGGCATTGAACGCCGCCATTCAGGCATCGATGGCAGGTGAGGCCGGTCGAGGCTTTGCGGTTGTTGCTGATGAGGTTCAGCGTCTGGCTGAGCGTTCAGCGAATGCGACCAAACAGATTGAAACATTGGTAAAAACCATTCAGGCGGATACTAATGAGGCTGTTATGTCGATGGAGTCGACGACATCTGAAGTAGTACGTGGTGCTCGTTTGGCAAAAGATGCTGGTGAAGCACTAGAAGAGGTACAGAGCGTTTCTAACACGTTGGCTGACTTGATTCAGAATATCTCAAATGCTGCATTACAACAGGCTGAATCTGCTGGCCATATTTCTCATACTATGAATATCATTCAAGATATTACTTCACAAACCTCATCTGGTACGTTGGCCACAGCACGTTCTATTGGTGAGTTGAGTGAAATGGCTGCCGCACTACAAGAATCTGTTACTGGTTTTAAAGTATCGAACGATGATGAATTATTAGATGATGAAATGATTCACTCTGAACAAACCTTATCAGAAATTGTCTAACCTTTTAGCGTGAATGTTAAAGCAGTATTGATACGTCTTTTTGTATAAGGTTTTAACTAAAATGCTGTACAAGTATTGATGCCGTGCAGCAGTAATAATAGCAGGTGACGTGAACAATCATACACAAGCAGAAAAGGCTCTATCTAATACATTTGAACCTGTATGGGGTGATGAGATGATACAGGGCGATAGCGCTAATTTGCAGCAGTGGCAGCGATATATAGAACAAGAGATTGGCTTTATATTGCCAAATATGCAGCTGCAGTGGTTGACCAATGCCATTGACCATACAGCAACGTTAAATGGACTCACTATTCAGCAGCTCTGGCATCAATTGCCAAAAGATAATGAGATTCGCCAGCAGTTATTGGATAAGGTGCTGATTCATGAGAGTCGCTTTTTTCGCCATAGACCTTCTATAGCCTTTGTCACAAAATATGCAGCAAATTATCAACGAGCAAATAAAACGGATACCCCGTTTCGCATTTGGAGTGTTGGTTGTGCAAGTGGGCAAGAGACTTGGTCGCTGGCTATGAGTCTGACAGCCGCGCAGTTGTCTAATCATGTGATACTGGGAACAGATGTGAGCGAGCAAGCGATTACAAACGCGCGGCTAGGACAATATGATAAACGGCAGCAGTCACTGATTCCTCAAAATTGTCAGCAGTTTGTTCACCCTTTGATCACCAAGAATGCAGAAAATGAGCTGAGTATGGCTGATGCTTCTAGTAAAGCAGAAAGGTCTATCAATACTCACGTTGATTGGCAAGTAGCGCCGGCTTTACGACCTTATGTTAGCTTTGCTCTGCACAATGTTATTGAACAAAAACCACCCACTTCGCATCTCCAAAATGTGATTATCTGCCAAAATATGTTGCTGTATTTTCGTAAATTTGATCAGCGTGATATTTTGGCACGGCTATCAGAGCAGTGTGCGGTAGAGGGATATATTATATTGGCTCCAGGTGAGGCGTTATTTTGGCGTCCTTCGAATATGCGCCGTATTGCGCACCCACAAGTGAATGTGTGGCAAAAAATTAGTGCCTAAATTAGTGCCTAGACGAGTTAGGATAAACCTATGAAAAAGCAGCCCAATGACATAGTGACGCTTGAGTGGTTGTCGCCACTGCTCAATCAGCAATTATCACAGATATCTGATGGCTGGCAATCAGGTGCTGACATCGACAGTTATCAACAGATGACATCGCACTACCATCAGATTAGCGGCGCGCTGACGATGATTCGCTTGCCTCTACTAGCAGATATTGCCAATAAGTTGAGCCTTATGGCGAGCTTGGGGGAGAGTGATGATCTGTCTACTAGAGACTGTCAAATAGGCAAGTTTTCTCATAAATTGTTGCAACATGCGCTCAACCAATATGCGCGTGTAGGCAAATACAACCGCGCTCTAATAAATAAAGCGACTAATGAGCTTGCCCAGATACTATCGCAACGAGGTGTGGAAGCAGACGCGTTTATAGATGCTACTGATACCCAGCACGATCATCGAAATAACGATGATATTAATGAAAATATTGTTCATGAAGATATTGTCAATAGCATTCAGATCGCAGTACCCACGAGTAATGTCACGACCAATTTGGAAGATCAGCACTATCAGCAGATGTTACTGGTGTGGCGACAGCAAGTACAAAAATTGCTGGTTGCCAATATCAATCAGGCACCGGTTCTACAGGTTTTAGAAAAAGTTAGTCAATACCTATGGCAGACCACTCAAGACAATGATTTACAGCGCCTATGGTATTTGACTCAATTGTGGCTGAGTGATCTTGCTCATAATGAAGCGCCGTTACCTGAATATTATGCGCCACTATTAGGTCAGCTTGATCGCGTCATAGAATCTGCTACTCAGCCAGCCCAGTTATCTTCGAGCCTTGTCAAAAGCTTAATCACCAGTGTCTATATCCAGCTCAGCTATTTAGAGAATAGTAGCGAGCGAACTCAATCTATCCTTAATGACATATCACAGCATGGGCCTTCGACCTCACGTTTTTTAACGCGATTACTCAGTGAGATTGAGACCTTTATCTTTAATCTAGATAAGCCAGACACGCTAGTCAATCCTCTACGACATATACAAGGCCAGCTTGAGAGTCGAGGTTGGGTACAATACGCGTCGCAAGTCGAATCAATCCTTGCAGATTTAGAGCAAGCACGCTTATCAGAGACAGAGTTTACGCAGCAGCAATGGCACATTGAGCGCAAGCTACAAGAGCTCTATAGTGCTATTTATGATACCGAGCAGGCAATATCACTCAAAATTGGCGCTGCTGCTTCTTTTGCTACTACACCTGAAGCGTTCGATATCAGTGATGTAAAGGGTGAAGGTAGACATGAATCAGTTTCTACTGACAGTGATTTACGTGAGCTACGTATTGCTGTTGAAGAAATCAAGGAAAGCTTTAACGAGTATATACAACGTCAAGATATTCAGTCTTTACCAGCCATTGCTGACTTTGACAAAATTGCCCATACTTTTGATGATATGGGACTGCCAGTCATTAGTGAGACGATAGAAAATATAGGTAGCATATTCACGCAACTGCTCACTCATGAGATTGCTGTACTTAGCTGGGATGTGACCCAAGCCTTGGCAGAGAGTCTGACCTCGATTGAATTGTTACTCGACTATCTTGCGCAGCAAGTCTTTGACCAAAACTTACTGACGCAGGCACATGAGTATGCAGCGAAAGCATCACAGCTTCTTAATGTGTATGTGACATCACCAGAAACGATTAACGATACATGGCTGACGCAAAAGCCAGTCGCGATGAATGTGCTTCGTTATGATGATAGTGGTGAGATCGCACCTGTGACCGATTCAGATGATGAAACGGTGATAGCAGCGCAAGATAACACTGATACTAGTCCTAATGTAGAGAGTGACGCATTGCTGCGTGCTCGTGAACAAGTCAAGCCTGATAACTTTGAAGTTGATGAAGAGATTCGTGACATTTTTATCGAAGAAGTCACTGAAGTAATCGATGATCTGGAGGATTTTCTGCCTATTTGGCAGCAGGATGCACAAGACTTAACACCATTGACTGAGGTGCGTAGAAGTTTTCATACCTTAAAAGGCTCAGGCCGTATGGTTGGTGCCTTTAGCATCAGTGAGATGGCATGGTCAATAGAAAACCTACTTAACCGTCTGTTGGATAAAACACTCCCTGTAACAGACGATGTCGTACGTCTGGTGATAGAGACGGCGGAACGTTTGCCAGTGCTACTGACAGATTTTTCCGCACAACAATCACCGAACTTTGATCCTGCTATTACTATTCTGCAAAGTAGTAACCTAATGGCGCAGCAGCCTGTCAATGCTGGTTTAGATACGTTTGAGACTGGAATCACTGAAACATCAGCTGAAGTAGCGTTAGGTATCAATGACTCTGATTCAATGGATGATTTATCGTTAGAAACATTACTTTCGAGCGTTGATGATACTGCAGGAACAGACTCTGAAAACAATAATACAAATGTACCAGCATCGCTATCTGGTTTAGAGATTCCGGCAGTACTTGTTCCGTTTATGCAAGAAACCGAGCAATTAGCAGCCGATGCGAATGATGCAGATCCTGATATTAAAGAGATATTTATAGAAGAGGCCGAGGAAGTACTTGCCGAAATTGTACCTTTATATGAAGGTTGGCAGCTAGCATCAACCGACCTAGACGCTCTAAAAGATATCCGTCGTGGTTTTCATACCCTAAAAGGCTCTGGCCGCATGGTGGGCGCTAACTACACCGCCGAGCTAGCATGGGCGATAGAGAATATGCTCAATCGCGTATTGGATCATAGTGTTGTTGTCTCAAGCGATATGTGTCAGCTAATGTCAGATGTATTGGCCGCTTATCCTGAAATGTTAGTAGCATTTGAAAATAATAGCCAAGATTACCCATCTTTAGTGCCCTTATGGATTGCCTGCGCCAATGCCTATAGTAAGCAACAGGGTGATGCGTTTAGTTACTCTCGTTTATATGAGCAAGCAACAAGCCAGTCCGAAGATAACCCCGCACAAGAGTCCGTATTGGATACTGGTATAGACGAAGCCAATCCTGACTATGATGAGACTAATGAAGCGATAGACATGACGTTACAGACCTTTCATTCTGTCAACGAAAAAATGGCAGAGGCAACCGTCGTTCTAACACCTCAAAGCGAAGAAGAAAAAGCATTTTGTAAGATATTTATTGATGAAGCAGAAGAGTTACTTCATCACATTGATCAATTTGTCAGCGACAATCAAGATCAGCAGCTTATTGAGATAACGGATGACATAGTACGTGCATTCCATACGTTGCGAGCTGCATCTGGCTCCAGTGCTTTGGCTGCAATCAGCGAAGTTAGCTCAACGATAGAGCATAGTTTGGAGCTATTGCAGCAGCAAGATACTGCTATGAGTGCCCAACATTTAGAGGCTTTAGCGCAATCTGCCAAGCTGATAAATGGTTATTTAAGTAGCTACAAACAAAATATTCAGCAGCGTAGTGTCATAGAAGAAGATTCACACAGTCAGCAAGAGCAAGACATAGCGTCATTGCAAGCAATGCTGGCTGAGCAGTATGTCATTAGTGATGCTGATGCGACCGTTGTCACTGATAGCAAACCAACGATAGAAGAGCTATTAGATAATAATATCGACACGTTGTTAGATGCTGAGTGGGAGTTAGAAGAGGCGCTTGGTCATGCTGAAACAGAACACAGTCAAGACTATATCGCGCAGCAAATTTCACAAATCACCTGTTTAATAGATAAAGCTCAAGCATTTCCAAAATTCATTACCGTTCTGAATGAGCTTGGTAATGCCTATAGCTACCTGAGTGATAATATCGATAAAGCGAGAGATAGAGATATCCAATCTATTCTACTGTCGGGCCATGCCCAGTTGATTGGTCTATTCGATGCGCTAGCTGGTAGTACGTCACTGAAAATAGACCAGCAGGTAATGAGTGAGCTACAAGGTATCTATCAAAATGATAACCTTGACGATAACGACGAAGGCTTTGTCGTTCGAGCTATTTCAGCACCTGAAATTCAATTTGAAACGATTGATACGGATATTGAGCTATTAGAGATTTTCTTAGAAGAGGCTCAAGAGCTTGATAACGCGCTAGATGAGAGTTTCAATAAATGGCGTGACGATATTACTAATATCAATTCGCTAAAAGTATTACAGCGTCATTTGCATACCATTAAAGGTGGCGCACGGATGGCTGGCATTCGTAGTATTGGTGATCTAACTCACGAAGCAGAAAGCGTTTATGAGTCTTTTGTAGAAAATAGACGAGAGCCGACAACACAGTGGCTCGAGATTATGCAAATGGTGCAAGACACGATGTCGCAACAAGTGATGCATATCGTGAATCATAAAAGATCCTTTTTTACCTCAGAGCTTATCGAACAGTTAAAAGTACTTGAAAGTGAAAAAACCTTACCAGAAACGGTAGAGCTGATCATACCAGTACCGAAGAACTATTTTGAACCAGACGTGCAAAACGTAGTAGCGGATGAGGGTAATAGCAGTACCGAAACATCAGAATTGCTCAGCCTAGATACTATGATTAAGCAATCATGGCCTAATGGGTTGCCTGATCCAGACATATTATCGGTGTTCTTAGAAGAGGCAGAAGAGCTTACCAATCGTAATAAATACCTGCATTTGTTCTTAAACGACACAAACAATACCACAGCGTTACAAGCACTTCAGCGAGATCTGCATACCATTAAGGGCGGTGCCCGAATGGTGACTGCGTCCGGTATTGCTGATTTGGCTCATGAGATGGAGTCAGTTTATACAGACTTTGTGAGTAACCGTCGTCCCCCTACTCAGAAAGTATTAGAGTTGCTAGTTGCCAGTCATGATTGGCTTGCCGATGCCGTATTTATTCTTCAACAAAATGTCAATCCACCAACGCCTGCACTATTAATCGAGGCGTTAGAGCAGTTTGGGAGAAATCCTGATAGTCTCAAACAAGTTCCTAAAGAATCTCTACAGTCTCAGCGCGAAGCAATTTTGATTGCCAAAGAAAATCAAGACTCTCACTATCTTGCAAAAGATATCAGCGAGATGCCATCTATGTTCAGTACCACTAATGAGGAGGACGACAGCACTAGTAGTAATGAAATGATTCGTATCTCAGGTGGTCTGATTGAGCATATGATTAACTTATCTGGTGAGTCAGCGATTAACCGCGCCCGTATTGATATGGGTATTAGTAGCTTGACTAACAGTATTGAAGAGATGGGTACTACGGTACAGCGACTGGCAGATCAGTTACGCCGTATGGAGATTGAGCTTGAAGCTCAGATTTTGTCACAGATAGATGATGAGCTTATTGATAATGAGGATTTCGATCCACTAGAAATGGATCAGTATTCTTCACTGAACCAGTTATCAAAATCATTGACAGAATCTGCCTCGGATTTGGTTGATATTAACCATACTTTATTAGAAAAGACTCGTGATAGTGAAAGCCTGTTGCTACAGCTATCGCGAACACAGACTGAGTTGCAAGATGGGCTGATGAACTCGCGTATGGTGCCATTCACGCGTCTGACACCGCGTCTTGAGCGTATTGTTCGTCAGACGGCTAATGAGTTGAACAAATCCGTTGAGTTGACCATCATTAATGCTGATGACGAGATGGATAGAACCATTCTAGAACGTATTACTTCACCGCTTGAGCATATGCTACGAAACGCTGTCGATCACGGTATCGAAACTACCTCGACGCGCCTCAAAGCAGGTAAAGAACGTAGTGGACATATTACGCTTGAGGTCCATCGAGAAGGTAGCGAGATTGTCATCCAACTATCAGATGATGGCCGTGGTATCGATGTAGAGGCAGTACGCAATAAAGCTATTTCTCAAGGTCTGATTGATGCAAACGATGACAGTCTCTCTGATCTTGATATCATGCAATACATCTTCAATGCTGGGCTGAGTACCAGTAAGCAAGTGACACAGATCTCTGGCCGCGGCGTCGGCATGGACGTTGTGATTAGTGAAATCCGTCAACTAGGTGGTTCCGTTTCGGTTGTTTCAGAGCTTGGCAAAGGCTCTAACTTCACGATGCGTTTGCCATTGACGGTCGCTGTGTCTGATGCTTTGGTCGTGCGCGCAGCAGATCGCTACTACGCCATACCATTGGTACAGATTGAGCGCGTGGTGCGCGTCAACCCAGAAAAGCTATATGATTACTATCAGTCAGATGCTGCCACCCTGAACTTTGAAGATACCGAATATCGTGTACGTTATCTAAATGAGATTCTATCAGGTAATAAACTGAATGAGCTGGTCGTCAATACCAACACCAGTCTGCCGCTGATTATTATTAAAAACCGTACGGGACAAAACATCGCACTACAAGTTGATCAAATTGCAGGATCACGTATTGAAGTGGTTGTTAAACCCCTAGGCCAGCAATTATCGAATATACCGGGTATTTCAGCTGCTACTATCATGGGTGATGGTTCGGTAATGCTCATTTTAGATTTGATTGCGTTAATGCGAAATGTGCAGCTGGTGAAGAACAGCTCGAAATCTGCCAGTGCCAAGCGAGGACGTATAGAGTCCAAATCGACGGTGTTAGTAGTCGATGACTCCGTGACCGTACGTAAAGTGACCTCTCGTTTCTTGGAGCGTCAAGGGTTCAATGTGGCGGTTGCAAAAGATGGTATCGATGCGCTCGAGATATTACAGGACACGACGCCAGATATGATATTGCTGGATATTGAGATGCCGCGTATGGATGGCTTCGAGGTGGCGACTCAGGTCAGATTCAATAGTCGATTACAGCATATTCCAATTATTATGATTACCTCACGTACTGGCGAAAAGCATCGTGAGCGTGCTCTAGAGATTGGGGTAAATGACTATATGGGTAAGCCATTCCAAGAAAAAGAGTTGCTTGAAAAAATCCAAAGACTACTTGGTGAAGAGGTCAGCCTAACTAATGAAGGATAATGCACGTGTTTTAGCACTGCGACAAAAAAATAATAATGAGATTAAAGTGCTGGTGGTGGCAGAAGATCATCGCCAGCGTGTGGCTTTTTCGGACACCGTACGTAGCTGCGGTTTCACGCTTGTCGGCTGTGTATCATGGGCTCAGTGGCAAGAAAAAAGTGAGCTGTCTAATGTAGATATCGATATTTGGCTCATAGACAGTGATTATGATGATAGTGTTGCAACCGCAACGACAGCTTCCAAATCTGCTGCTGTCTTGGTGGGTTTTAGTCAGGCACCCTATCTTAACGAAGCACAGCAATATGCTAAATGGCAGCGTAAGTTAAAACGCAAACTGGCGAAACTGCTGGCGTTACCAACTTTACTGGATACTGCTGCTCATAAGAGTGATGATGAAAGAAGTTGGCAATATGTCGTATTTCTGGGTGCGTCTATGGGTGGTCCTAGTGCAGTAAAAGAGTTTTTAGATAATGTACCAGCGACACTGCCAGTGTGCATTTTATTGGCGCATCACTTCAATCAGACTATGATTGGTACGCTACCACGGATACTCAATCGCCATAATGATTGGCGCTGTGAGGTTATCGCTTCCTCGCAGCGTTTGCGAGCAGGACAATGTCTCATAGCACCGATCGATAAGCAGATTGTCTGTGATTCGGCAGGTCGGGTGATACTGTTGGAGCAGGCGTGGAGCGGTGAATATAAGCCTGCTATTGGTCAGCTTCTTAAAAATACCAGCGATGTTTATGGTAGCGATCTAATCAATATTATATTTTCGGGCATGGGTAATGATGGTTCTCAGTATTTAGACATGGTTCAAGACAACAACAGCCAGTTATGGGCGCAAGACCCTAGTCTGAGTGCATGTCCGAGTCAACCTCAGGCTATTATTGATTCAGGATATTGTGGTTTCGTTGGTAGTCCGACAGATTTGGCAAAAAAACTGACTGATTATATTGGTGAAAGGGCAGCAAGCCATTCACGCTAACTGATTGTGAGCGACGTATGAAACAAATTTTGAAACACTCATTTGAAGCGGTAAGTTTACTGACTACGAATAATGGTATGCTTGATGTGACTATCGTGCCAGCATCTAACCAACCTGATTGGATCATTCCGAGCAGTTTGATTTTGAGCGTCGAGGATTATCAAGAGCGTATATCTACGTATCAGTGGCAAGAGCAAAATCTTGCCGTCTTTCACTTGTTACCGCAAGATAGAACACCAGAGAAAATTATCGTACTAGAGGGCAATACCACCGAGCATCGATTTGCTTTGCAAACGGCAGGTGAGCTGCGCCAATTACAAGCCCGTATTTCTGACGTCAAAGATACAGAGCTTCCTGAGCAGTTTGCGGATACTGGTGTTGATAAAATAGAGGGGCAGTCCGACGAAAACGTTGTGCTCTCTTATCTGTATCAAACCGTTATGATTGACGACAATGTTTATTTGGTGCCAGACTTGGACAAAATTGCGCATCATTTGGTTAATTTAGATAACTAGATTCTCGTCTAAGTTTCAGTTATGCTTCACCTCATAGGTAGTACCCGAGCAATGCTGATTACTTTTTGTTATTGGATGAGTTGCTGTCCTATATATAATATCAATTATAAATAACGCTTAATAAAAACTATAGAGCCGCTCATGAATAATTCTAACGTATCAAAATGGTCGCTCAGCAGTCGTATATTTCATTGGATCAGCGCAGTTTTATTGTTGATCACATGGGTGATGATACTGCTGTATGAAAATCTCGATAGCAATCTATATATCGGATTTCACAAAGCGTTTGGGGTAAGCTTGTTGTTTTGGATGATTGCGCGAGTTATCAACCGCGTCTTTACCAAAGCGCCACCATCAATACCAATGCCAAAATGGCAATCGCTGGTCTCCAAGTTATCGCATTTTGCTCTCTATGCCATTCTAATCGCCATGCCGCTTGCTGGTTTATTAATGACGGTATATGGTGGTCGTCCTGTCGATATCTTTGGTTTATTCCAAATACCCGTGTTTGTGACTCCTGATAGGAGTTTGGCACGCTTTTATAATGATTTACATACCGATATTATTTGGCCGATGATTATCGGTTTTACAGCGCTGCATATTGGTGCTGCCTTGTATCATCAGTTTATCAAAAAAGACAATTTAATATCACGTATGAAATGATCTGCCATTGATCAATGCTCGGATGCTATATATATCACGCCGTACCAATAAACTTAAAGATGCAAAAAAGCCCTAAGTACATTACTTAGGGCTTTTTAAGTGATAAATGAAAATGCTTGCTGTCTAAAGGTCTGATTACAAATTTACTTTTTGTGTTCAGGTAAATTGATGTTCATCTCTAACACATCTAAGCTATCTTCTGAGCGATGATTGATATTGACATCATCAATCTGTACACCATTCACATATTTGTTGACCACTTCTAAGATTTCACGTTTCATTTTTTCGATACGATCAACCGTTAGACGATTATTTAGACGATTTTCGCTAGCTACGATAACCTTGAGACGTTCGGTAGCTAGATTGGCACTGCCTGCACTACTGCTATCGTCAGTACCAAATAGGCTACTCCAAAATCCTTTTTTCTTAGTCATCATTAACCCCCAAACCAGCGCTGTAGTAAACTCTTTTTCTTCACATCAATATGACGTAGTGGACGCTCTTCGCCTAAGAAACGGGCGACGATATCATCATAACATTGACCAGCAACAGAGTCGGTATAATGAATAACAGGCTCACCGTGGTTCGATGCTTCGAGCACAGAATGGCTCTCAGGCACAACGCCGAGCAATGGTACTTTTAGAATATCATTAGAAATAGTATCGATGTCCATCATCTCATTCGCAGCAGCACGTTCTGCATTGTAACGAGTGATGACCAAGTGCTCACGTACAGAGCCTAGGTTTTCTTCAACCTTTTTCGTTTGGCTTTGCAAGATGCCGATAATGCGATCCGAGTCACGTACTGAAGAGATCTCAGGGTTGGTAACAATGATGGCTTCGTCAGCGTGATACATGGCCAACTGTGCACCGCGCTCGATACCAGCAGGTGAGTCACAGATGATATAGTCAAACTGTTTAGACAGCTCAGTCATGACCTCTGCGACACCTTCGTCTGTCAGTGCGTCTTTATCACGCGTTTGACTGGCAGGAAGGATATACAGGTTTTCAAGCTGTTTGTCTTTGACAAGTGCTTGCGACAAGCGTGCGCTACCAGTGATGACATCAACGAAATCATAAACAATTCGGTTTTCACAACCCATGATCAAGTCTAGATTACGTAGACCTACATCAAAATCAATTACAACCGTTTTATAGCCACGCAATGCTAAACCAGCGGCAAAAGAGGCACTTGTCGTGGTTTTGCCCACACCGCCTTTACCTGAAGTGATTACAACTATCTTCGCCACAATGGCACACTCCTATGAATCAATGGGATATCTTTTATATAAATAGCACAATTGCATGGTATTTATCTACTAATTATATATGTACTATCTGCGAAGCTAGCCTAGCATAAATATACAAGGATTTATAGCAAGTCTATATTAAAGCAGAAAAACAACTGAGATATGAGCTATAAAGGGTTTTTGCTTATAAATGGCACAGTTAACAGCGATAATTTTTAGCCGCTTGATAGCTATTTAAATATACGGCAAATAACGTTAAAACCAACACTTAATAATAGCTCAATTGTAACGATTAATTTGATATATCTTGTTTTATTTATCTGACACAGCAGCTTATATAATTACGGCTTACCTTACCCAGTTTACTTTACTAGACAATCACCTAACCGTTTATTATTTTTAACCGAGTAATCGTTAAGCTTCATCCATCACGATAAATACTAGACCTTCACCTTCCACAAACTTGACTTGCACCGGTTTGTCTATCACGTGATCTGGTAGATTGTCCCGTAAGCAATATGTCCCCGCAACGGAAACCAATGAAGGGTTGAAAACTTGGCAAAAAATGCGGGCATCTTTGTCGCCCGTTGCACCTGCAACCAAGCGACCTTGCGCACGCCCATAGACATGCAGGCTATTGTCGGTGATTGCCTCAGCACCATTGTTGACACTGTTGGTTAAAATCAAGTCGCCGCCAACATGGTTTAAGCTTTGTCCTGAGCGCAGCATTTGGTCATATATTAGGCTGGTTATATGCTGAGCACTTAATAATGTTTCATCTGGAAGACTAGAGATGGTGGTTTCAATGGCAGGTATATTTGCCGCACTCTCGGTGCTAGTAGCGTTGGCTGATTCTGCGCCGTTATCTTCTTTGGGTTTATTGGACGGTGTAGGGGCTGTTTTGCTAGGTACGATACGTTCAATACGTTTACCATCTGCTGGAAATATGGCCAAACGTTGCTCGCGCGCTTGATCATCAAGTAGGCCTGTCACCACACCGATAGGTTGCAGCCCCCATGACCATAATAACTCTACTAAAGCAGACAAATCTTGCTCGACCGCGCTATCGATAAGGATTGGGATATTACTGGATTTGTTGCTCAGCGTTTCAGCAAGCTGGGCTTCAATAGCGCCTAGCTCACTGGTATTGAACTGTAAACGTGAAAAAGTCAGCATCTTGCCATATAGGGCTAAGGCTGGTGCTGCGCTTGCAGTCTGATTATTATTGTCTGAAACTGTCATATATAAACCCTTAAAAATAATTCTATCACTGTATTCACGGTGTCATTTTTATTATCGTGTCATGTTAGTCGACATACTATAGATTTAGCATGTCTTGGTGTTTCCATTGCTGTACTTTTACTTGCGCTTCAAATGCAGTCAAACTGTCATCAATGATACTCGAAATCAATGTATCAAGCGCGGTATTATCGGTATCTATTTGGGCGATACCACTGGCAATAGCGACCATCAATGAGTCGAGGCGCTCAGGGTCAAGCAGACGCTTATTCAGCGCATAAACAACATTTTCACCAATATTATGTCCGACATGCTGTAGCTGTGATTCAATCAAATGACCAGCGATGGGTATCATACGCAAATAGCGTCGTAGCTCAGGGGTATTGGCTAAGCCTTCTTCAATGGCGTTGCCCATGTCGCTAGCCAACATGCTGCCGCCACCTGATGAGGCAGTCAGCTCTTGCAATTTTGGCGCAAGCTCGGAGCGAAGGATAGATAATACGGCCGCTTCAATTTCAGCACGGTTACGCGTGATGGCTGATTCAATGAATGATTTGTGCGTTTCAGGATTGGTCAATTCCTGTCTAAAGTTTTGGATAGTCGTCAAAATCACACGATCCGATAGCTCTTCTAGTAGTAGGTCAATATAGAACTTGATACGGTTGATCCATGGCTGCGGTAGTACTTGATAGCCAAGCTGGTACAACCGACGCCCGATAACGACTGCCCTAAATAACCGTAACAAACGCAGTTGCGGAAAACAGCCCAAGACTTCATACCAATGGACAAAAGGAAAGAAAAACCAGCGATAGTAGACTTTTTCTTTGATTGCAATCGCCCAGCGTAATACCAGCTCACCAACCAAAAAGATAGTAAAAAACCCACCAGCGGTACGTAACGGCTCATGCAAGGTAGCCTGATACCAGTTGAGCCCCTCGCTGACTGACAGCCATTGTGCAGCATTACTACTAAAGTCGCTCATCAGTACCGCGTCAATACTGATCAGTAATAAATCAATACTGATGGCGATGATCATTATGATGTCGTAAGTGAGCTTTAGGCGACTTGGCTGCGGGCGATCCGGTCTTGGCGGCTCACTGGTTGCAAGATGAGGCGAAACCGGTGCGGTCGTAAGAGGCGGGTTAGGAGGAGGAGAGGCGGGCACAGTCATACCTTATAAGTGATAAATGGTACAAAAAATGAGTAAATTTCTAATGAGTATTCAAAAATAACCATCGAAAATTTATGAGTTCATGATTAGTCACATTATCAATGAATAAGGCTAAAAAACAACCCATCTGCGATTAAAATTTACGCATAATAATTTATAACTCATAAAGCGAGCATCGCAAATAAAATGCTCGCTTATTATTATCAATATTATTTTGGTCGATTACGCCATAACTCATTGCGAATACTACTCGCCTTTATAACTTATTTTGCTATGACTTATTGTGCCTGTATATAACGTATTTAATGCTTTATATTAAAGGGCATGCTGTATCAAATGTTTTGAGCTTTAGTGCTGGTTTCAGGGCCTGTCTCAAAATCAGCCAGCATGTCGGTGATGCGCTGATCTTTTTGACGCCAGATGTGTTCAACCCAGTCAAACATTTGCGCTTTTATTTCTTCATCATTTTCGTAGCCGCCTTGCTTAATTCCCTCAAACAACGCATCTGGTATATCGATATATCTTAGATCCACACCCAGACGTTTGATATTGCCTTTCCACAGATCGCTATAGCTTGGTACACCGTCAGGATAGACGATGGTCACATCCAGTATGCCATCGATATCCTCGCCTAGAGCGTTAATCGCAAGGGATAAGCCGCCAGCTCGTGGTTTTAGCAAGTGCGTATAAGGAGACTGCTGTTTGGCATGTTTGGCCTTGGTGAAGCGGGTGCCTTCTAGATAATTTAGCAAGGTGAATGGCTTGTCTTTTAGAAGGGCACAGGCACGCTTGGCCTCTTCGATATCTTTACCTTTGAGCGCAGGGTTTTTGGCGATGGCTTCTTTAGAGTGCCTGCGCATCATGGGGAAATCTAAAAAGTAAAAAGCTTGCCCAACGATAGGAATATAGATCAGCTCAAACTTAGTAAAGAAACGCGTCAATGGCAGGCGCTTTTCGCCAATATACTGCACGATGCTGGTATCGACCCAAGATTGATGGTTGCTGACCAGAAGGTATTTACCATCGATACGAATATCATCTGGTAAGCTGATACGCCAGTCTTTACGAGGCAGCATGTCATCGATTAGGGCACTATTGCTGCTGATCCAATAAGTCGCGATTTTGATGACCGCTTTATCTGCGATAGGCGCACCCGTAATGACCTTGCCGACACCCATTAACCACAAAGGAATACTACCACCGAAGCTATTGGCTGCAATGACGCCTGTTGCCGTGGCTAGAGAAACAGCTTTGCCCAGTTTAGGCGTGCGTTTATGTAGATTTCGAATGGTGGATGTCAGTCGCATGCTTGATCCTCTTGGTTCCGTTTAATTAATTAAGTAAGCCATATATTTCACAAGTCGATGTGTTCAAATATTGCCAAAACTGCTCATATGATTGATGATCAATAATCCAGTGAACTAAGCGCTAATCATAGAAAAATTACTGGTTAATCCCTGATAAAGCGGTCATTTGACGATGAGCAATTTGGTGACATAATTTTAGCAGAAACGTTTCGCAGTGTACGAGTGTAAACGTGACTAGTGATAGCAAGGAACAGCTATTGGATAGTTTAAATGCTAAGAAATACCGCAAAGTTAATCTGCACTTCTCATACATAGGTGTGACAAAATATTACACAGAGTTAGATTGTAATTGCCATAATAATGACGAAAGTAAATAAGTACTTAATAAGATTAACGGACAATCTTGATAAAGCACGATTTATAATATTTTTAAACTTATAGAGGAAATATCATGCGTAATACATTATTAATTGCAGCAGTAGCATCAGGTCTAGCACTTAGCGGTTGTACGACTGATCCAAACACTGGGCAGCAACGTTTGAACAAAGCGGCTCTAGGTGGTTTGGTTGGTGCAGCAGGTGGCGCAACTATCTCAAAAGCAACAGGTGGCGACAAAACTGGTCGTGATGCTGCTATTGGTGCTGCATTGGGTGCTGGCGTTGGTTACTACATGGAACGTCAAGCTCGTCAGCTTGAGCAGCAAATGGCTGGTACAGGCGTGACTGTTAACCAAAACCCAACTACTGGTAACATCGATCTTGTTATGCCAGGTAGCATCACTTTCTCGTTTGATGATGCAACGCTTAACTCATCATTCAAGCCAACGCTAGATAAGCTTGCTTCAACCATGAACCAGTATAACCAGAACACAATCACGATTGCTGGTCACACTGATAGCCAAGGTTCAGCATCTTACAACATGGGTCTGTCACGTGACCGTGCTTACTCAGTTGCTAACTACCTAACTGCTCGCGGTGTTGCTTCTAACCGTATCAACGTAGTCGCTTATGGCGAGTCACGTCCAGTTGCTACTAACAACACTGAATCTGGTCGTCAGCAAAACCGCCGTGTTGAGCTAACGGTTAATGCACCACAAAGCGTCAACTAATCGACAGTTCCATATAACTGTTTGGTAGGTGCGAATGATTTTCACGCACTTATCTAGCAAAAAGAGTCAGCAATATGCTGGCTCTTTTTTTGTGCGCTAAATTTTGATTGATCAAACTAGATAGTTAGAAAAGTGCGAGTATAATGTCTGCTGTCTAAAACAGAATAGTACTCGTTTAGCGTTTGATAACATTTTATAAAATCATCATAAAGATTAATGATTATTAATATAAAATTAAGTATTGATAATGATTATCAATAACACTATAATTTGTTAGTGTTTTATTACTGAATAGTTACAAGCTTGATAATATGCGATAAGCATAGATATACGAGATCAAATCAGCTGATTAAGGCGTGATTTGATAATCGATATGATGGAAGCCATTTAACCAAAACGAATTTTGCTATCTCTTTGAGGATTTGTATGACGATTACCACAGAAACACGCCGTAAGATTTTACCAACTACTTTAGCTGTTGCACTTACAGGATTGCTAATGGTATCGGGCTGTACCAAAAAAACCGAAGAAGACACTACTGCTACTGAGACGCAGAAAGAGGTTGTAAGCACAGAAACAGGCGACAATACAGAGATATCAGCTGCCGAAAAAGCACATATTGATAGACTGATTATCAGCTATGCAAACATGGCACACGCCGCTTATAAAGACTCGCTAGATACTGCTAAGGTATTACAAGCAGCGGTAGATACCTATGTTGCGACGCCAACTCAAGCCAACCTTGATGCGGCAAAAGCTGCCTATAAAGCTGCGCGCCAGCCGTACTCACAGACGGAAATCTTTCGTTTTGATGAAGGGTTTGTGACGGCAAATGATAAGCGCGCTATCAATAGCATTGATAGCTGGGAAGGTCAGATCAATGCTTGGCCACTAGATGAAGCGCTGATTGATTATGTCAGTGATGACTATGAAGGCGAATACAACAGTCAAGAAAACATCATCAATAGCGACAGCATTACGGTCGGTAGTGCCAAGCAAGATACCAGCACAATTACACCTGAGCTGCTTGCAGAAATGAACGAGATCGGTGGTAGCGAAGCCAATGTAACGACTGGCTACCATGCGATTGAGTTTATGCTATGGGGTCAAGATACCAATGGCATAAAAGAAGGCGCGGGTAATCGCCCAGTCACCGACTATACGACAGAAGATGGACAATGTACCAGCGGGGATACGGTCAATGAAGATGTCAGTATTTGTGAGCGCCGCGGTGAGTTCTTAAAAGCCGCCACTCAACTACTGGTGGATGATTTGACGGCGATGGAAGCCCAGTGGCAGCCTGATACCGAAAATACTTTACGCAGTGATTTGATGGCGCGTAAATATGACAATGGCCTGCGTCAAATCATGTACCAAATGGGTAGTTTAGCATTGGGTGAGTTGGCTTCTGAGCGTATGCAGGTCGCTTTTGTCACAGGGTCTACCGAAGATGAGCACGAATGCTTTAGTGACTTGACGCATCTCAGCTATGCCAACAATGCCCGCGGTATCCAAAATGTCTTTAATGGTAGCTACCAGACAGTCGCTGGTAAAACAGTCGGTGGCTATGGTATTAAAGACTATCTCGTTGACAGCGGTCATGTAGAGGAAGCTGATAAATTGGCTGCTGACTTTAGTAAAGTCGAAGGTGCATTCAACGTCATGGTTGAAAAGGGCGAGAAAGAAGGGATTAAGATTGACCAAATGATTGCAACGGTTGGTCAAGCGAGTCAAGAAGGTGTCTCTGCTGAAGAGCAAAATATCCGTCGTGGCTGGGTAGAAGCGGGTATTAATAGCTTGCAAGAACTGACCGCTGGTATCGAAAATGCCGCAAAAGCCGTTGGTATTGATAATCTTGATGCAGATGCAGGGTCACAGTTTTAAGCTCACTTTTATAAAATATAGATTGGATCTCATATATACGTTGTCGATTACGGTCGGCAACGTATTTTTGCAAGTATCAAAATAGGCCGATAGGTCGGTGTTCCGAACCAAAAGGTCGATGACAGTCTACGATATGATTGTCATCGACTTTCATGGTTCTAGTCTAAAACCAAGGCACTTAATTTTTATGAAAGCCATTTATACCAAATCTTCTGCTTTTCTTTTCTCCTTTAGCATAATACAAAATTTGCCATCCAAACTTGCACTTATGATGATGGGTACGGTAGCATTGAGCGCATGTCAACCGGCTGATAGCGTGTCGAATGAGACCTCGGACAATGAGAGTAATATAAGTACCAGTGAAACAGCTCAACCGCTCACCTCTGAACGTACCGAAAATATCGAAGCACTGGCTGGTGTGCCGATGCAGCAACTGGTCAGTTTTGATCCTCAAGAGATCAAGCAGGGTGGCAACTCTGGTATCAGTATTACCAGTGCTGAAAGCTACTCTAAGCCTTCATCAAATCTAACGGCGTCGCGTAAGGGCTCGTTTTTCATTGGTAATGCATTCTTTAAGCAGCCTTGGGTCGTCGCTCCTGCCAGTACCGACAGTCGAGATGGGCTTGGTGCGCTATTCAATGTTGCCGCTTGTCAGTCTTGCCATATAAAAGATGGTCGTGGTCATGCGCCGATGACTGCCGATGATGACGCGGACAGTTTATTGCTTCGTCTCTCTATGCCAGCAACGACGGATGAGCAGCGACAACAGCTACAGGATTCGCTTATTGAAAAGGTTGTTCACCCTATGTATGGTGGACAATTGCAAGACCGCGGTATTCAGGGCGTACCTGCTGAAGCCAGAATTGCGGTGCAGTGGACAGATAAGCCAGTCACCTTTGCTGATGGGCATGTTGAGACACTGCGTGCGCCAACCTTTAATCTGACTAACCCTGGTTATGGCGCTTTTGATGAGGCGATGATGGTATCACCGCGAGTGGCGCTGCCGATGATTGGGCTTGGGCTACTAGAGCAAATACCTGATGATGATATTAAGAAACAAGCAAACAATAAGGGTAATAGCGACATTAGTGGTAAGTTCAATTGGGTAATGGATCCACAGACTGGCAAACGTGCGCTTGGACGTTTTGGCTGGAAAGCCGGTCAAACCAAACTGATTACTCAAAATCAAAGTGCCTTTAACGAAGACATGGGTTTGACGTCAAACATTCGTCCTCATGAATCCTGTATGCCGACCCAGACCGCATGCTTAAATGCGACAACAGGTGCTGATGAGCAAGGCAATGGCAAACCGCCTGTAGAAGTGAATGATGATGTGGCTAAGTTTGTGGAGTTTTATACCCGTAATTTGGCAGTGCCGCATCGCCGCAATGCGGATAATGAGCTTGTGCTGGCGGGCAAAAAGCGATTTTATGACATGGGCTGTCAAAGCTGCCATACACCAAGATATCAGTTGCCAAAAACTGACGATGATCATCTTGAGCAGCATGGACAAGTAATTTATCCTTACACCGATTTATTGCTGCACGACATGGGTGATGCTCTCGCTGATCGTACCATCGCAGGTAAGCTACCACCAAAAGACGCTCAAGTTGAGTTTTTAGCCAATTCTTATGAATGGCGTACGCCCGCACTTTGGGGCGTGGGACTTGCGCAAACGGTTGATCCACAAGCGACGTTTTTACATGATGGACGCGCTCGCACGCTGATGGAAGCGGTTCTTTGGCACGGCGGAGAAGCCGAAAAGCAACAGCAACAAGTATTGAAATTAGACAAGCAAGGTCGCGCCGAGCTAAATGCGTTCCTAAAGTCGTTATAATAAGGTCGCTATAATAAAGTCACTGTAATAAATTCATTATAAAAACGCTATAAATTACTACCTATAACATTACCGAGAAATCTATGAAAATAAATCACGCTTTGGCGATGGCGCTGTCTGCATTGAGTGCCGGGCTGCTGATCAGCTGTGTCAAACCTGCCGACGACAACAAATCTGCAGAGGTGGATAGTCAAGAAGTTGCACAGAATAATTCGACTACTGACGGCTCAGCAGAAAGCAGTAAGGAAAGCACTGAGCAGATCGTTGCGGTAGATATCAGCCCTGAGACTCAAAAAACGTATTTGACGCATGTGGCAGATGATATCGTGATTCCTGCGTATGCTGATGCAGCAAAGCAAAGTGATCTATTAAATGAACTAGCGCAGAAACATTGTCAGCAAGCACCAGTCAGCGGCGCTGAACTACAAGCATTACGCGCGCAGTGGCTAGTATTGGCACAAGCATGGTCGAGTGCTGAGATGATTAATTTTGGTCCTGCGACTGCCAGTATGAGCAATCTGTACATCAACTATTATCCTGATGAGCGCGGACTCGTACACAGTGGGGTGGCTGATTTGATTGCTGCCAATCCAAAGCTAACGCCAGAGCAGCTCGCGGGCGAGAGCGCTATCGTGCAAGGTGTACCAGGATTGGAAGAAGCCTTGTTTGCCAATGAGAGCTTGAATGCTGGACAATGTGCTTACGTAATTAGTGCCAGTAGTGCGTTGAGCACACGCCTAAAAGACATCGAGAAAAACTGGCAGCAAAACGCTACTGAGTTGCTGGCGATAGATCAAACAGCAGAGAGCGATAAGGGGTTAAATCAGTGGATCAACTCTCTACTGTCACTGGTTGAGACCATGAAATCTAACGCCATTGACCAGCCACTCGGTCTGACGGGTAAAGCAAAAGGCCATTTGCCAGCGGCTACTGCTGGTCAAAGCCGCGCTATTATCAATGCAAAACTAGACGCCATCAACAAAGCCATGACGGATCCCGTATTGACAGCGATACTTAATAGCAATGATGAGAGCACAGTCGCTAATAATCTATCGACGGCACTGGCTGACACAACGACCCTCTTGGCACAAATGCCAGAAGATTTATCAGCCGCAAATAAAGACGATCAGCAGGCCCTATATGACCATCTCACTACCGTCACTCGCTTGATTAAACGTGAGCTAATCCCAGCACTCGGTATCCGTGTG
The DNA here is from genome assembly GCF_052258485.2 of Psychrobacter sp. T6-5. Lineage (NCBI taxonomy): Bacteria > Pseudomonadati > Pseudomonadota > Gammaproteobacteria > Moraxellales > Moraxellaceae > Psychrobacter > Psychrobacter sp. T6-5. The sequence goes on from NZ_JBQQEY020000001.1 coordinate 737,867, forward strand.
GGCTTTAATAGCACCGATGGCGATTAAGTGATGTTTATTACTAAAAGCAATACGATGTCAGAAGATGAGCGTCATGACAGATCAGATGGGCCAAAAGCCAGTTCAGTAAGCCGTGAGCTCCTAACGACGTCCATGCTCACGGCAGTCGGCACCGCAGCGCTGATCGGTATTCACCATCGTTATCGTAAGCAGCAGCATCCAGATGCCAATCTACAAGATTATGTGACAGGTATTCGAGCGCAGTTGCAAGCATTGCAGTCGGGCGCTGGGTCAACGCCAAACCTCAGACGTTTTCGCTATGCTTGTCAGCAAGCAGCGGTGACATGGCAGCAGGCTTATCATCATGTTATAGATGATAATGAGAGTGACGTGCTTGATCTTACTGCTATGCATACGACGACGATGCTCGCACGGCCTGTTCGCTGGGTCAGCGGTGTTGCATCTATGCCAAAAAATACCGCTTCATTGAATCAAAATGAGCATGACTTTGGCGTGGTAGGTATTGATACCAATAGACAAATCGTTTGGCAGACGACCATGCCTGAGCGCGTCCATGATATCGTCGTTCAACCTGTACCTGTTAATGTACCGGATTCTCAATCTCAACATAGCGATGCCGACCACAGCCGTGACGTCGTCGTAATGGGTCGTCGTCCAAGCGAAAGGTTCTGGGTACTGAGTACCTCAAATGGACAGGTGCAGTATGCGATCAAAGCGGATTTAAACCGTCATTTTTATGGTCATGCTTGTTATAGCTTAGATGGAAAGTTGCTCTACGTAACTGAAAATGACACAGTGAGTCTGGCAGGTAAAATTGGTATCTATGATGCTAACGATGCTTATAAAAAAGTAGCAGAGTTTGACTCCTATGGTATCGGGCCGCATGAACTGATTATGCATCCTGATAGCGAAACGCTAGTCATTGCAAATGGGGGCATCAAAACCGAGCAGGCTTCGCGTGAAGAGCTAAATTTAGATACCATGCGACCATCGCTGGTCTACCTGAATCGTCATGATGGCAAACTGCTTGAGCAAGTGACTCCCGAGCATAATCAGATGAGTATACGCCATTTAGCCATGCACAATGATGGCACTGTCATGATCGGTATTCAGTTCCAAGGCGAAAAGCACATCAATGTACCGTTGGTACTGACTCACCAGCGCGGTGATGTCAGCTTTACGCCCCTGACTATGCCGAATAATCAATGGCAACGTTTTCACCAATATATCGCAAGCGTAGCCGTCGATAGCGACCGTAATTTGCTCTGTGTGACCACTCCGATTGGGGGCTGTGCAGCGATTTATGATTTGCACACTCGTGAATTGATTGACGATGTGAGTTTGCCAGATTGTGCAGGGGCATCCGTCCTATCCAGTGCTAGTAGCTCAGCTAACAAAGTCGACAATTCCATCGAGTCATCAGGATTTATCGTGAGTGATGGGCAAGGGCAGTTAACAGCGTTAAGAGTAAGTGTTTCTTCAGAAGTTAAATTAGACGCAAACGATGCTGAACAACATGCTCGTATTATAAAGGATAGTAAGTTGCATATGATGTCCTTTGATAACCATTTACAAGCGTTATAGTACGTAGCCATCGGTACAGTTACTGTCATTGAGGAGATGAAGCATCAGCCTAGAGATCCGTTTAGACACTGTTAGACAGCAGCTCGCACAGGCAAGCATTGAGCTGCATATCAGCAAAAAACGTGTCAAAAATATCAATTTTCGTTTAAAGCCTCATACGTTGATGGTCTCTGTACCAATCCATACCAGCGCGCCGCAAATACTTTATGCTGTTGCCAAGCGAGTGCCTTGGGCGATTGCGCATCACCCGCAAGTACTAGAACAGCACCAGCGTAAACAAAGCGCGCCACTAGATCCTATAACTGCTAAGAACCCTGTTTATCTATGGGGCAATGAGCAGACCTTTATGTTAAGTCATGATGAAAAAATAGCATACTATCGCCAGCAGCTCTCCGATGTCATGCCGTCGTTATTTGAGAAATGGCAGCCAATCGTTGGTGCGTATGCCAAGGAGATAAGGCTAAAAAAAATGCACACACGCTGGGGTAGTTGCAACACGCGCGCGAAGCGAATTTGGTTGTCCGCTTATCTCCCTGCTTACCCTATTGAATGCACCGAGTATGTGATCGTCCATGAACTATGCCATTTGCATCATGCCAATCATAGTCATGCGTTCTGGCAAACGGTGGCGACCGCGATGCCAGATTATCAGCAATGGCATAATATGTTGGCAGGCAAGGCAGGGCAGTTGGATTAAATATACTATCTAAGTGATATAGATAATTTTAATAATCCTGATATGATAAGAAATAACGATACAAATTGTTTCGTTTAAACAATATTTTTATATACAAGGATGTCAGATGGAAAACGTTAACCAAGCTGAGTTTTGGCAGGAGCGCTATGAGAAAAACAGTACTGGCTGGGATATGGGACAAGTATCGCCACCGCTCAAAGCTTATATTGACCAGCTGCCTGAAAATGCCAAGGATGAGGCGATACTCGTACCAGGTGCTGGTAACGCTTACGAGGTAGGCTATCTATATGAGCAAGGGTTTACCAATGTCACGTTGGTCGATTTTGCGCCAGCGCCGATTGAAGCCTTTGCTAAGCGTTATCCTGATTTTCCATCTGAGCAATTAATGTGTGCAGACTTTTTTAGTTTATCAGCTGAGCAGTACCAATTTGATTGGATACTGGAGCAGACGTTTTTTTGTGCGATTAATCCAGTGCGACGTGATGAGTATGTGCAGCAGATGGCAAAGTTACTAAAACCACAAGGCAAGCTGGTGGGATTGTTATTTGATACTGACTTTGGACGAGAGGAACCACCATTTGGTGGCACTAAGGAAGAGTACCAGCAGCGTTTTCAAAGCCATTTTGATATCGATATTATGGAACCTAGTTATAATTCGCATCCAGCACGGCAAGGCAGTGAGTTATTTATAAAGCTGCGAGCGAAATAAGCTCGCAGTTGATATTGTCCCGAGCTTGTGTTTCTAATTGCCTATAGTAATAATCAGTCAGATAGAGTTTGGGATGCGCTAATAGTCCTTTTAACACCGCGATACGACCATTACGGTAATTGTCATCTGAAACATGCGCATACTCTTGACGTATCGCTTGTGTATATTGTTGGTATATAGGCCAAGGCGCACCCAAAATACTCAAGTCCATATCCAATAAGTATGCCGCATCACTGTATTTAACACTATATATCGACTCATCTATTTGATGATTGGCAGTCATCATGATGAGTGCGTAGATATGTTGGCACTGCTCTGGGCTTAGATAAGAACTCAACGCGTCTACTGCATATTCAGCGCTTTTTTGCTCATTATCTGAGCGTGTGGGGTCGTATATCACATCATGATAATACAGTGCCAACGCCACAATATGCGGCTTAGACAGATGATGCTTGATACTATCAAACTGTACCAATAACTGCTCAATATGACTAAGGGTATGATAAGCACGTTGTGGTTCACCATAGCGCACAGAGATATTTTGCCAGAGCGCTTGTGCTTCGTCTGGCGTCACATCACTATTAAGAGCAGACAAGCATAAGTAAAAACGATTGCCTAGATCCATATTTATGAGTGGCAATTCATTCATAGTTAACCTCTTTTGGTTGCCACTTATTTTGTATTAGCCGCATCTTTAAACGCTTTATTAAATACTTCTCCCAGCAGGCTAACATCGTCGACACGCGCATAGTTTAAGCGGGTGACAAAAGCAATATGACGGTGCGGCCCTTCTTCAGCCAGTGGTACGGCGACGGCATTTTGATTTTGCAGGTGCAACTGATCGAGTGCCATTTCAGGAACTAGTGTCGTACCCATATTGGCGAGCGCCATTTGAATCAGCGTGTTTAGACTGGCATCCGAGAAGCTTGACTTCATCTGTGCACGGTCAAAATGACAGACAGACAGCGTTTGATCAGTTAGGCAGTGGCCTTCACCAAGGAGCATAAGATTGGCAGTGGCCAGCTCGTCAGCGTTGATTGTGTCAAGCTTGGCATGAATGTCGTCTTTTGGGAACACCGCAAAAAAATCTTCACTCCAAAACTCAAAACTGTGCAGGCCATCTACAGCATACGGCAGCGCAATGATAGCGGTATCGATATGACCGTAGCGCACTTGTTCGAGCAACCGCTCGGTTTGCTGCTCAACGATGGTCATGCGGAACTCTGGATACTGAGCACGCAGGGCTGGTAGAACCTTTGGTAGCAAGTAAGGCGCAATCGTGGGAATGATACCGACGGTCATAGGATAGGCCAGCGGCGTCTGATGGCTATGGGCACGCGTGGTCAAATCACTCACTTCAGAGAACACACGTTGCGCCCGTGTGAGGATTTCTTGACCGATAGGAGTAATCAGTACTTGCTTGTTATTACGCTCAAAAATCTGCGTATCTAACTGTTTTTCTAATTCTGCGATACCCAAGCTCAGGGCAGACTGCGAAATATTGCAATCTTCGGCAGCACGTTTGAAGTGACGATGCTTGGCCACGGCTAGGGCAAACTCAAGTTGTCGTAAAGTAATCATAAAACCTCTCTTTTAATGGGTTTTTAATGTAATTTATCATGTCAGCCAACCTTTATAAGGCAGCAAATGACCAGTTATGTACCAATGATAGGATATAGAGAGAATAGTTTAACAAGTTTAATAAAACAAAACATCACATTAAAAACTTTTAACTGGATTAACCATAGAATTCGCGTATAGTTTGTCGGGTAGCCCAGAAAGCTAAAGGGCTAGTTAAAAAATCCCTATAAATAATTTTAATTTACTTAACAAGAGAGGAGCCAATCATGGCGTCTATTATTAATCAAGCAATCCCAGAATTTTCAGCAGATGCATACGTAAACGGTGAGTTCAAAACCATCACCTCAGAAGACGTAAAAGGCAACTGGGCGATTTTCCTATTTTACCCAGCTGATTTCACTTTTGTTTGCCCAACTGAGCTAGAAGACATGGCTGCTCATTACGACGAGCTAAAAGGTTTGGGTGTTGAAGTATACTCAGTATCAACTGACACGCATTTCACGCATAAAGCATGGCATGATTCTTCAGAAGCAATCGGCAAAGTACAGTATCCAATGATCGGCGATCCTACTGGTAAAATCACTCGCGGCTTCAACGTCATGATTGAAGAAGCAGGTTTGGCTGAACGCGGTACGTTCTTAGTAGATCCTGATGGCTTGATCCAAGTTGCTGAGATTCATGCTGGCGGTATCGGTCGTAGCGCAAAAGACATGTTACGTAAAGTAAAAGCAGCTCAGTATGTTCGTGAAAACGACGGCGAAGTTTGCCCAGCAGCTTGGGAACAGGGCGGCGATACACTTAAGCCAAGTCTTGACCTAGTTGGTAAAATCTAAGTAGCTATTTGATTACTTAGATAAAGTAGTGCTGAATTTCATACTTCTATGGGAATCAGCTCTACAAATAAAGACCCCATTAACTGATGTTGATGGGGTCTTTTTATGGCGCTAGCTACAATCTTATGAGTCTTATTTGTTGATCATAAGCGTAGTAGGCGTAGTATCAGGCGCGAGATTGTTCTTTATTTTTATCAATAATCTTATAAATCTCGTCTTTGAGATGCAATTTACGCCGTTTCATTTGTTCTATTTCTTCTTCACGGCTGGCATGCTTCACTAGATCTTTTTCGAGGTAATTAATCTTTTGATCAAGCTCGGTATGCTCATCAAAAATACTCGCAAAATGACTGTCTTTGAGCTTCAGTTCGGCAATAATATCTCTGTTATCGTGGAAAGTATCTGTTTTTCTCATGTGTTCATCCTTGTCATGAAACGCAAGCTTGTCACAAGCAATCGCGTATGGTGTTAAAAAGACGGCCTAACTTAAGAACTATTCTCGATTGTAGCGAAAAAATAGCCTAGATACTATGGCTATTATCCACCAGTGTATTTGTATTTAATTAATTAAACCCATTAACGATTGGTTTTATAAAACGTAAGGTTTGAGTTTCTCAGCTTGCCCAAATGCTGCGAACACCTGATAATAGGGTCATTCAAGAGCGAAAGCTCGATATATACAATGTTTTTTATAAAATTATTAAGCGTAAGAATTTCATATTTAGGCGTGCAGCATGACAGTTGCCGTTACATATTCAGTCATAATGAGGAACAAACATGATAGATCAGAATTTATTAGACGCGGTTAAGACATATAGCGAAAACATGACGCGCCCGATTACTTTTGTATTGGGTAGCGGTGAGCACAGCAAACGCGCTGAACTCATTGATTTTTTGACCAAGATTGCTGGTACAACTGACAAAATTAACTTCGATGCAGAAGCGACTGATGACAGCTTACCAAGCGCGATTAGTTTTAAAGTAGTCAGTCATGTTGATGGAGAGACTGCTGACACAGGTATCGTATTCAGTGGTATTCCTGGTGGTCATGAGTTTACGTCATTGATTCTAGCCATTTTGCAAGCGGGTGGTCATACGCTGAAATTGGACGAAGGTATTCAAAAGCTGGTCAAGCGTTTTAATAAGCCATTACAGTTCCAGACCTACGTATCATTATCGTGCCATAGCTGCCCAGAAGTGGTTCAGGCGTTGAACCAATTTGCGCTACTAAACGATGGTATCAGCAATGAGATGATTGATGGCGCGCTATTCCAAGAGCAAGTAGAAGCAAACAAAATCCAAGGCGTACCAGCGGTATTCTTAAACGGAAAACCGTTTGCCAATGGTCTGATTGACACCGCAAAACTGATTGGAAAATTACAAGAGCAGTTCCCAGATTTGTTGGCAGACGTCGAAGACGACGCTGAGCAATTAGAGCAACAAGATGTCACTATCATTGGTGCAGGTCCTGCAGGCGTTGCAGCAGCCATTTATACCGCGCGTAAAGGTCTGAAAGTGACCATGGTTGCTGACCGTATCGGTGGACAGGTCAAAGACACGCAAGATATCGAAAACTTAATCTCTGTACCTTTAACCAATGGTACTGATTTGTCGACTAATTTCGTTAAGCACTTGGCTGAATACAACATCACGCTAAAAGAGCATGTAAGTGTAAAAGATATCGGCGAGACAGAAGAAGAAAACTACAGCATCAACCTAAATACCGGCGAGACGTTTGAAACTCGTAGTATCATCTTGGCGACAGGTGCCCAATGGCGTAAGCTTGGCGTACCAGGCGAAGAAGAAAACATCGGTAAAGGCGTGGCGTTTTGTGCTCACTGTGACGGTCCATTCTTCAAAGGTAAAGATATCTCAGTGATCGGCGGTGGCAACTCAGGCGTCGAGGCTGCGTTAGATTTGGCAGGTATTGTTAAGCACGTCACTGTATTAGAGTTCGCTGATGAGTTAAAAGCAGACCAGGTATTGATCAATAAGGCCAAAGAAAAATCCAATATTGAATTCATTACTGGTGCGGCGACGCAAGAGATTAAGGCGACTGATGGTAAGGTATCATCTATCGTCTATCAAGATCGCAGCACAGGTGAGACGCATGAGCGTGATTTATCAGGTGTGTTTGTACAAATCGGACTCGTACCAAACACTGGATTTGTCAAAGGCTTTGTCGATTTAAACCGCTTTGGCGAGATTGAGATTGATGAGCGCTGCCGCACCGATCGCAAAGGTATCTTTGCTTGCGGCGACGTGACCACCGTACCATTCAAGCAGATTAATATTGCGATGGGTGAGGGTAGTAAAGCAGCATTATCAGCGTTCGAATATTTGGTTATGCAGTAAGTTTTAGTATCAGAATTAGTCTCAGAAGAGAAAAGCCACCTTAATTGAGGTGGCTTTTTTTTGCGTTTTATAGGAATTTTTCTATAGAATAGCGCCTAAAGTTTAAAAACCAGTCATTTCGATGAGTGAATAAAGCAATTTCTCTCGAAAAATGTCATCATTTACGTTACAAATGCGCCATTTTCGTTACAAATACGGGTCTTAGATGCGATAATAAGCCCAATAAAACCTATCATAGCGTCATGAACTATAAGGAAAATAGGCATGGAATATATAGAATCTTTTTTTGCCCTAGTCGGGGATCTAACGTGGGGCTGGGCACTCGTGCCTATGTTAATTATTTTTGGTTTATTATTTACCATTGTGGGCAGGTTCGCTCAGTTTACATATTTTAAACGTATGTTCCGTGTGTTTAAGACGGATGAAGTAGGAGACGATGGAATTTCTGCCCGTCAGGCGTTGCTCGTGTCGATCGGTGGACGTGTTGGCGGCGGTAACATTGCTGGTGTTGCCGTTGCAATCTCTTTAGGTGGTCCTGGTGCGGTTTTTTGGATGTGGGTTGTAGCCCTCATCGGCATGATGACCAGTATTGTCGAGTGTAGCTTGGCTCAGCTGTACAAGCGCAGAGACAATGATGGTAATTTTCGCGGCGGCCCTGCAACCTATATCTTACACGGTCTAGGTAAAGATTATCGCTGGCTCGCTGTCATTTATGCGATCTCACTACTACTGTCTTTCTCTATTGGGTTTGTGGCGTTCCAAGGCAATACAGTAGCAGGTTCTGCGCTTGAGAGTTTCGGCATTGATCGCTGGATATCAGGTGCGGTACTGGTGGTTGCAGGCGGATTTATCGTTTTTGGCGGTATTCAGCGCATTGCAAAGGTCGCAGACGTTGTCATTCCTGTGATGGCGTTGATTTACATTGGTATGGCACTAATTATCATCGTGCTGAATATCACTGAACTGCCTGCACTGATGGCAATGATTGTCAAAAATGCATTCGGCATTGAATCTGTCGTCGGCGGCGGTATCGGTGTGGCGATTGAGCAAGGCATGAAGCGTGGTCTGTTCTCTAATGAGGCAGGTTTGGGTTCTGCGCCTAACATTGCCGCCACTGCTTATGCCACGCATCCAGTTAGTCAAGGTATCTCACAGTCACTATCAGTATTTATCGATACGATTGTTGTGTGTAGTGCTACGGCATTCATGATTTTGCTCAGCGGCGTTTATCAGCCAGGTGCCGAAGTTGATGGTATTGTACTAGCGCAGCAAGCGCTCACCGCTCAGCTAGGTGATTGGTCACAGTACGTGTTAACCATCTCGCTACTATTGTTTGCATTAAGCTCGATCATGTATAACTACTACATGGGCGAAAATGCGATTAACTTCTTAGTTAAGAAGAATATTAAAGCAGCGACCTTGGTATTACGCATTGTGGTGATTGCGATCTTGTTCTTGGGCGCGGTAGCACCTGCGGCAACCACTGTCTTCTTCTTCGCTGATCCATTGATGGGCGTACTCGCACTAGCCAACTTGCTGGCCTTGATTATGCTGTTCCCACGTGCCAAGCGCTTACTTGACGATTTTGCCCGTCAATTAAAATCAGGCGTCAAAGAGCCGTTATTCGATGCGCAAGAGTATGAGAAATTAGATCTCGATCTGAGTGCATGGGGCAAAAAAGCAGTAAAAGAGGCGTTAGAGCAAAAGCAGTAAAACGTTATGCTTGAAGTCTTATCAAACAAAAAACCACTTTAGCTAAGCTAAAGTGGTTTTTTTATGTAAGCAGTTATTGGCTCGCTAAAACACCCGATAACGAGACAATCTCACCGGCTTCATCTTCTTCAATAATCCGTGTTTCTTCTAGCGCTGACGCTCGCCATGCTTGCATGTGCGGATGATTCAGCATGGTCTGGCAGTACTGCTTGGTAAGCGGTTGCAAAGTGATATTGGACGCATCAGCATAGGTTTGTAATCGCAGTACCACTGGGGCGAAAAAAACATCAGCTACTGTAAACTGTCCAAACAAATAACTGTTCGTCGAACGTCCCTTTAAGCAATCGGCAAAAATAGCCTCAATACGAGCAATATCAGATAAGCACGCCTCACTTGGGTGTATTTTAGCAGTTGCTCTGATATTCATCGGCATCTCATTACGAATACCTGATAATCCTGAATGCATCTCAGCAATGATGCTTTGGCAATAAGCGCTGTTTATTCTGTTCTGACTATCATTTTTTGATTTAGCGTCAGATTTTTTGATGCCTGTCCAAATATTGATATCCGTAAAATACTCATTAATATGTATCGCAATGGCTAATGTATCCCAAACAGTGACTTTTTCATCGTCTTCACCATAGACCAATACAGGGACTTTTCCTGTTGGTGAATGCGCCTCAAGTATTGGGCGGGCTGAGGGATCAAACAACTCAATCAGCTGCTCGTCAAAATCAACGCTAAATGCTTTTAGCAATAGCCACGCCCGTAGCGACCAAGAGGAGTAGTTTTTGTTACCGATGATCAGTAGTGGTTTTTGCATCATATAGTCCTATCAAGCCATGTCTATAAAATTTTATTATGTACTCAATATTGAGAATTAACCAGTCTATAACTTGTGTGATATCTCTATCATTTAAATGATATTCCAAAAAAAGCCCATCCAATATGTGGACGGGCGTTTTTATTTTCAGCGGTAGCAAGTTTTATTAGCTTAATAACAAGCTAGTCATCTAACAAATCCATCTGCTTGGCGGCTTCATAGATACCGTTCGAGCGATTACCCGTACGGCAAAAGATCAGCATTGGCTGCTCAGCTTGATTGAAGAAATCTGCAAATGCTTCAACGTGAGTTTGATTCAGCTCGTTACCTGCAAATGAGATTTCTTTATACGCAAGTCCTGCTTCTTTAGCAGCAGCTTCAATCTCTGCGCTAGTTGGTTGACCAGGCTCTTCGCCATCTGGACGATTATTGATGATGGTTTTAAAGCCATTTTCGGCAATCATAGGGACTTGGTCAGGGGTGATCTGTCCGGTAAAGCTAACTTCATGGCTCATGGGAGCTCCTTTTTTATTGGTTCAGTTGGTGGTGTAAAATACGTTGGTGATTGAGACAAAACGAGCAATATGACTATAGCAAGCCCTGCATCAATGCGCTTTGATACAACAGTTTGGCTCGCGCGCCAGTACCGCAAAACATCAATATGGGCTTTGGCATCGCATGATAAAAGTCAGCAAACTGCTCTACAGTCAGCATACTTAAGCGCTCATCATCAAATGGTAGATGATGATAGGTTAGATTTGCTTCCTTCGTGGCAGTCGCTAAATCACAGCTGTTGGGCTGTGTCTCGATCTCAGCGTCTGGACGTATATTGAGTACTGAGCGATAGCCAAGCTCGGCAATTTTGATACATTGGCTTGGATAGATTTGCTTATAAATCGTTATGTCATCGGTCATAAATAGCTTCAGTTATCGTTGTTAATATATATTTATTATTGGGGTCTTGGCAGAAATGATAAAAATAAGGTCATGCATTATTGAGAATGAAAAGATAGGGTGATATGTGTTTATGTACCATTACTCTGTTCAGTCAATCTAGCATAACACAGGCTCTATCATAGCGATATTGTGCGATAGACGACAGTAGCGATTGAAAGTGTGGTACAAAAATAATGACGCCGCTATCTATCCTTTAGAGCATCGACGGCATCTAACGTACTGAGATAGACCTGCCCTGACAGCTCACTAATAAGCGGGGTCTGCCCGATGATATCCATGACAGGGCCCTTAATAAAGCTAAAATGTAAGCGCTTGTCTTGCAGCGCAAGCTCTTTATTTAAGGTACTGAGCATCTCTTGTGCTGTCAGATCAATATGATTGACCGCGGCCATGATCAAAACAATTTCCTGCGCTGCTGGATATTGCTGCATGGCATTTAGAATACGGCGATGTACCGATTCACTATTACCAAAAAACAAACTCTCATCGATACGCAGCATCAATAAATTGTCAAAAGTCACCACATCGTGACGATTAATATTGCGAAAGTGTCCTGTACCGCCCAGCTGTCCCACGATGGCGACATGTGGCTTACTTGATTGCCAAATCAGGCTGGCGAATGACACCATTAGGCCAATGACCAAACCTGTATTTAGCCCAAATATAAGCACACCGACGAACGCTGCCAAGAAGCTAGACCCATCCAAGCGATCGCGTTGCCAAGCAGATTTCAAGGTTGCAATATCTATCAGACCAATGATAGAAGCCATGATGGTTGCACCGAGTAACGCATAGGGTAGCGGTGCGAGTGCATTGCTAAAGGCAATCAGCGCGGCAGTCATTACCAGCACCGTCACAAGGCTGGCAAGCGGTGTCTTTGCCCCTGAGTCAGCATTGATCGCCGTGCGCGAAAAGCCACCTGCGACCGCAAAGCTTTGAAACAGTCCGCCAGACAGATTGGCAAGACCAAGACCAGTCAGCTCATGGTTGGCATCGAAGCTCTCACCACGCAAGCGTGCGTAAGTACTGGCAACGGAACTGCTTGAGACAAAGACGATCAGTGCCATCAACCCTGCAGTCGGCAAGAGTTTGAGCGCTTCCTGTAGATCGGTCATATGCGGTAGCGTAAAGCTGGGTAAACCTTGTGGAATACTACCAATGGTCGCAACCCCTAGCGAATTCCAGTGCAATAGCATACTCAGCACGATGGCGATAATCAGTAAAACCAGTGGAAATAAACGTTCGGCCCATTTGGCATATGATGATGACAGCCACGTTCGCCATACCCATTGACTCGCATAGCGGTTAGCGACCAAAAGTACAAACGCGATAATACCAATCACTAAGGTTAGCGGATGCACCTGACTGGCATAACGCTGCATGGTAGATAAATAGCCAACCAAGCTGCTACCAGCGATAGGTATCGCCATCAGATACTTTAGCTGACTGACAAAGATAAGCACTGCCGCACCGCTCACAAACCCTGCTGAGACACCGCGACTGATAAACTGCATGATCCAGCCAAGCTTTAGCCGCCCTGCAATCCACAGCAGCGTCCCTACCATGAGTGCCAATAAACTCGCCATCAGGGCATATTGCTCTGTGCCTTGCTCAGCATAAGGCAGTAGACCACTGGCCGTCATGATGGCAGTAATCGCGACAGGCCCGACGGCTTGTACGTTGCTAGAACCCAGCCAAGCGTAGACGAGCACAGGCACGATCGCAGAATACAGACCATACACGGGCGGCAGACCAGCAAGTACTGCATAGCCTAGGCTTTGCGGTATCACCAATACGCCCACCACCAGTCCTGCGACGAGATCGGTCGGTAACGCCGTGAGCTGGTATTGGCGCAGCCAAGTAGGAATCAGACGAGCAGCGATAGAAGACATATCAATACATCACCAAGATAGAAAGCAGTATAAAACAGTCAGGCGAGTACGGCATTATTCGGTTTTGGCACAAAATCTCTGATAAAGCAGCTCTAGTACGGCCAAGGCATCGTCACTTGCGATGCTATAGTAGATTTGCTTGCCTTCACGGCGTGTCGCAACCAGCTCGTCTTTACGCAAGATACCCAGCTGCTGCGACAAGCTTGGTTGTCCAACACCGACCAGTCCTTCAAGCTCACCGACACAGTATTCACCTTGTGTCAACTGGCAAAGCAGAAGCAGACGATCAGGGTGCGAGAGCGACTTTAGTAGCTGGCTGGCTTGCATCGAGGCTTGTTGCATTTGTTTAGCAAGATCGATAGATGAAAAGTCTGCGCTATCAGATGACACATCATCGTTAGCGCTGTGAGTAGACATACTCATTGCTGAATTAGAAGTAGCCAGAATAAGCTCCTTATATAATAGGGCAGTCACTGCCATATTATTTTTAATAATATATGGTTGATTATCAATGATATCGCGCCACATAGCAAGATATCATTATTTACATTATATAAATTGATAAAATGTGTTGCAGTTGCTATATTGGTGATAACAAAAAGTCGTAAATATAAGCAAACATTATATACGACTCAATATCATACTTAAGGGTTAATTAGAGATAAAAAAAGCCCTATAGCAAAAACATTCATAGATAAGTAAAGAGGCAACCATGCAAGTTCATTCTTTCTTAGATAGAGACACAGAAACCTACACTCATGTACTTGCCGATGTCGAGCAGCAAGTGTGTGCGATTGTCGATCCAGTATTAAATTTTGATGCAAAATCAGGCAGGACGAGCACGAGCAGCGTTGACGAGGTCATTGAGTTCGTACGTGAGAATGATTGGACGCTCGAATACATTATTGAAACTCATGCGCATGCTGATCATTTATCGGCAGCTATCCACGTCAAAGAAAGCCTTGGTGGACAACTGGTCATTGGGCAGCACATCACCGAAGTACAAAAAATATTTAAGCAAATCTTTAACTTTGATACCAGTTTCCGCACTGATGCCAGTCAGTTTGATATTTTGACGGACGATGGTGAGACGCTAGCGCTTGGTAGTATCACTATCACTGCGATGTATGTGCCAGGACATACCCGTGCTGATATGGCTTATATGGCTGCTGATGATGAGAAAACAGTGGTGTTCGTCGGCGATACATTGTTTGCGCCTGACGTGGGTACCGCTCGCTGTGATTTCCCAGGTGGTGACGCAAAGACGCTTTATCGCTCTATTCAAAAACTGCTCGCACTCCCTGAAGATACTGTGATGTACTTGTGTCATGATTATCCTAGTAAGGGTCGCCAGCATTGCCCAACGACCACGGTTGCGGCGCAAAAATTAGAAAATATCCATGTCAAAGACAGTATCAACGAAGCAGAGTTTGTGCAAATGCGTGAGCGCCGCGATGCGACCTTGGACATGCCGCGTCTGATTATCCCAGCGGTACAAGTGAATATTGATGCGGGGAAATTTCCAGAGCCAGAAGACAACGGTACGCGTTATCTAAAAGTGCCCATTAATGTCCTTGGTGAATAAGCCAAGTAGCGCTATGGGTGACCATTACTACCTAATAAATGAGATATAAAGGACACAGTCATGAAAATAAATATCGGCAGTACTGAACGGTTACTACGTATTATTGTTGGCGTGGTGATTATCGCATTAGGTATATATTATGGCAGTTGGTGGGGCGTAATCGGCTTAGTTCCTTTACTAACAGGATTATCGCGTTTTTGCCCTCTGTATAGCATGCTTGGTATGAATACCTGCAAGCGCTAAGTGGTTCAATAAAGGGAGAGGACAGTGAATCCATACGAGCGTTACGTATTGCCAAAGCTGATAGATGTCGCTTGTAGCACAGGCAATGTAATGAAAGCTCGGTCCAAAATTGTTCCTCAGGCGTTCGGTGAGGTATTAGAGGTTGGCATTGGTAGCGGTCTAAATTTGCAGTTTTATGATTCCAAAAAAGTCTCTGCTATTATCGGTATTGACCCAGCGGCTCAGATGCAGACGCTAGCACGGCAGCGAGCCGCTGACATTAGCATTCCAGTTGATGTGGTAGCGGTGGATGTGCAGGGTATTCATGCTGATACGGATCGATTTGATACTATTGTTATGACCTTTACCTTGTGTAGTATCGACGATCCGATCTCAGCATTACAAGAAATGACGCGTGTGCTGAAACCTGACGGTCGCTTGTTATTCTGTGAGCATGGCTTGGCGCCAGACATTTCTGTCGAGCGCTGGCAGCATCGATTGACGCCTTTTTGGAAACCGATGGCGGGCGGTTGTCATTTAGATCGTGATATTCCAGCATTGATTAGAGCAGGTGGTTTTGTCATCGATGAGTTAACTGAAGCGTACTTACCCGGTCCACGACCGATGAGCTATGTGTATAGTGGCGTGGCACAGCAAGTGGTATAAAGAACGAGTATTAGCAACTATGTTAAAATTATTCATGCAAGCATCTTTTGCAGACAGCTTTCATTCGTAGATACCAACAATGAATCTTTAAAAAGTAAAGCGATTAGAATAATTAAAATAGGAATCAAATGATGAGTGAACACAGTTTTCATTTAGTATGCCCACACTGCCAAGCAACCAATCGCGTGCCTGCTGCACGGCTAAGCGCTGCACCGAAATGCGGTAAGTGTGGTCAGCCATTATTGACCGCAAGCCCGCACGAGCTTAATGCACAAACGGCCAATAAGGTTATCCAGAAGAACGATGTATTGACCATTGTAGATTTTTGGGCGAGCTGGTGCCAGCCGTGCATTATGATGGCGCCAGAGTTCAAGACGGCTGCTGGTCAATTGCCGCAGGTGGTGTTTGCCAAAGTACAAACAGATAAATACGAGCAAGCGGCAGCCCCTTATAACATCCGCAGTTTACCAACGATGGTAGCCTTTAGAAATGGTAAGGAAGTTGCGCGTCAGTCAGGCGCACTACCAAGCAACCAAATTGTTCAGTGGGTGCAAAGCTTGCAGGCGTAGGGCTTAGTAAAGTAGTATTCGTCAGATTAGGACAATGCTTGTAAGCTATAATGATAAAAAAGCCAATATGCTAATCGCGTATTGGCTTTTTTCTTGTGTCATGATAACAATTTAACAGTATTGTATTACCGCTAGATTTTTCTTGGCCTAAATCTTATTCACCATAAATCTTTATGCCATTGGCAAAACTACAGCGTTGAATACGGGCAGTTTGTACGATGGCATCACGCTCACCGTATAGCCGTGACAACTTTGCATCACGCGCTTTCGTATTGTTGCTTTTGCCAACCCCAAAGCTAATATTGGGAGAGATACCCCAACGTCCTGCAGAGACGCCAACACCTACACCCGAAGCCGACAAGGTAGATTGCTCATTGCGCGCTGCTTCGACATAACGGTTGACGCGATTGTACTCTTGGCTCAATGCTTGGCAATCATAGTTTTGATAAGTACTTGGCGGCACATATTGCGGCGTGACATTGCCAGTAGAGGCACAGCCTGAGAGCGCAAAAACGCCAACTGTTGCCAGTAGTGTCGCTGTGGTAAACGTTTTCATAGTGGCTCCATTAGGCTAAGTGATTGTATTTATATCTATTTAAGATAGCAAAAATAGCATGATTAAGATATTGAAAAAATATAAATGGTTAAATATTTTACGGTCTTATCAATACGAATGCTTGTGCGATAGCAGTACGATATTTACTCAAAATATTGAAGCTCTGCTACAACAACAATTACTTATCAAAATAGGTTGGCGGGTTTGGCAAAGGCAAGTATTACAATACCAACATATGCGATAGCTGAAATCAGGATACCTGTTTTGCTCTGAGTAGGTGTCGCATGAGCATTAAAGGCTTTGATGCTTGAGCTAATCGCTGCGATAAGTAAGATAATTTTGGCAAACACCCACTGTACAGGCGCATTAACACTCATCAGTTGCATGAGCATGATGGCGCCTGACAAGATCAGTAGTGCATAGATAATATGAGTGGCGATTTTGACTACGCGTGGCGCGCGTCTATTTGCGCTGAGCACTAAGTAGCTCTGATATAAGAACAGCACAATGGTCAGTACCGCCATCAGCATGTGTAGATGTTTCATCGAATGTTGCTCCTGCTAGACCTACATTATATGGGCTTATTTAAGACATTTTATTTTCAGCTATTTATTTTGACCCGCGCATAATGGACTGTCAGGGCTTTGACCTTGCCATTCTGTCGGCGTGTAGGCATGAATGGCTAAGGCATGTACTTGACCGCCTTGTGACGTCAATAAAGGCGTAACCAATCCATATATTAGCTGATGACGCCCGACCAGTCGCTTGCCTTCGAACGCCTCACTGACGATAGTGAGCTTAAAGTGGCTTTCTTTGCCTTCGAAGTAACCAGCATGAGCCATCGACTCATTGATTAGTTCGATGTGCTGCGGCTCTAGAGCCTGTAGCTTGGCATGAAGTGCATCGGCGGTAGGTGTAGTGCTCATAACAATCCTTCAATGTATATTGCGCAATTCTATTAGGCAATCTGCAAATGATATCTATCGGCATTATAGCAGACAGAGCAGTCGGTATAGTGCGTGATTAAAAAGCCTTTGCTGTCTAAACAAGCCCCAATAAAAAAGCAAAGCATAGCGTATTGGCTATACCTTGCTTTTCGTATCTACATACTTGATAAATCAAATATCAAAGTAGAGGGTGACGTATTAACGACGCGACCTTTGATAAAGTGGCATTACTTTTGGCATCAACGATTGTAGCTCCGCGATACGGCTGCTACTTGTTGGGTGAGTGCTTAGAAATTGAGGCGGCTCGCCTTGGCTCGCACGCTGCATTTTTTGCCATAAAGTAATAGCGGCTTGCGGGTTATAACCTGCGCGTGCCATTAATTCAAGACCAATTTGATCGGCTTCACTTTCTTGGGTACGACTGTGCGGACGGCTCAAGCCTAGATCACCAGCAACGCTTGCTAGCTGCGCTTGACCTTGTGATAGACCAAAGATGCTAGCAGCAACACCGATACCTGTTTGGGTCGCGTATTCGCGTGAAATGCGTTCACGTGAGTGCTCACGTAATGCGTGAGAGATTTCATGACCCATGATCGCAGCAATCTCATCATCAGTTAAGTTCAAACGGTCAATGATGCCTGAGTAAAACATAACCTTACCACCTGGCATAACAAAGGCATTCAACTGGTCAGATTTGATCGTATGTACTTCCCATTTCCATTTTGCCGCATCTGCACGATAAACGCCCACTTGACCAACCAAACGATTAGCAATGTTTTTTAAGCGATTTAGTTGGGCGGTATTGGTATCTAATACACCTTTTGATCTTGCATCTTGCAATGTCTTAGCGTAGCTCTGTGCAGATAGCTGCAATACTTGCTCGCTAGAAACCAATAATAACTGCTGACGATCGACGCCGATGGCACCAGTATTGGTGGTACTGGTACAACCAGTCAATGTCAGTGCGGACAATGAAGCCGCCATCACACTAGTGGTCAATAGTTTTTTCATGAAAAGCATCCTCTCGATAAATGGTAAAAAATAAAATCAAACAAAGTAAATCACGTTGCAGTAGGTAATGGCGCTATTTTTTATGGCTCTTTATCGACGCCCAATCACCTACCAAGACAGTAAAAGCCTGTTCGAGCTGTCATTGTAGATAAGTATAATAATGTTAACCAAGTAAAACCAAGATAGGAAAAGTAACAATAGAGCGTATGATTGTAAGTGAAATAGACATTGCTCATAATGAAGTAACGTTTTGCTTTTAGTCATAACAAAGAACTTTTTATAGTCATGTACAAACGTGACATAAGGTGAATTATAGATCTATGAGGTTTAACCAAAGTAGTAGGTATCAATGAAAGAAGATAAAACCTCAAAGTGCTATTATTAAGATAAAATAATTTATATTCTTCTAAAAGTAATTCCTGTTTTTAAATCAATTGCTTATGTTGAATTTCCTCAAAAACGAAGGTCTGAACTAAAAATATTAGCCATAATTTTTAAAAAAGGTGTTGACACCCACAGAATATTTGCTAAAATAGCCAGCCTATCGAGACGGAGTAGTTGTTAACAACACAACGATTCGATAATAAGCGGGAATAGCTCAGTGGTAGAGCATAACCTTGCCAAGGTTGGGGTCGAGAGTTCGAATCTCTTTTCCCGCTCCAAATATGGCTTGAAAAAGCGCAAAAAGCCTCACTTTATAGTGAGGCTTTTTTTTATGCGTAAAATCCAACTTAGCGCTACTTTTTAGATGAATAATAGAAGACAAAGGACAGATCGACGCTCTATGGAAAGAAGACAAGGTAGCAATAGCTGTCATGGGTGCTATGCACTAGACGTATCAACCTAAATACTTGAGTATTTTCAATCTATAAGCAATATAAGGGCACGTCATGCCACCAAAACCGCTCACCCAGATTAGCGCCAAGCTTGCCTTTATTATCTCAGCCATCGTCATTGCTATTATGGGTATTACCATGATTGGCTTTGGCTGGGTACCGCATTTGTCTCTTATCCTTGCCATCTGTGTGCTACTCGCTATTGGTATGACCAAAGGTCTGAGCTTTGATGACATGCAAGCACAAATGGCCTCAGGGGTCATGCGTGGTATCGGTGCCATCTATTTGTTCTTCTTTATTGGTTTGATGGTTGCCGCTCTCATGATGTCTGGCGCCATTCCCACACTTATGTACTTTGGTTTTCAGCTCATCTCTCCTGAGTATTACTATATCTCTGCCTTTATATTAACGTCCATTATCGGTATTGCCTTGGGCAGTAGTTTGACGACGGCTGCAACACTTGGTGTGGCCTTTATTGGTATGAGTAATGCCTTTGATGCCAATGTGGCGATAGCAGCAGGTGCTGTCGTTTCAGGCGCGTTCTTTGGTGATAAGATGTCGCCCTTGTCTGATACCTGTACCATCGCGTCCTCTGTGGTGGGTATTGATCTGTTTGAGCACATTCGCAACATGATGTATACGACAGTGCCTGCGTGGATACTAACCGTCATCTTGTTCTGGATGTTCTCAGGACAGACGGTCAGTGCTGATTTGAGTCAAGTGACCATACTACAAGGACAGCTAATAGAGAGTGGCCTGGTTCATGGTTATTCGGTATTACCCTTTGTGATATTGGTGGGGTTAGCTCTGTTTCGGGTCAATGCGATTTATACGATTATTTGTACGATTGCCGCTGCACTCATCATTACTTATGTCCATAGCTCACCAAGCTTTGGTCAATTAGGTGGTTATCTGTTTGCCGGTTATACGCCTGCTGAGTCATTAGAATTGGGTGAGGTGGGCGGTATGCTGTCGCGTGGCGGTGTACAGAGTATGTTCTTTACACAGGCGATTGTGATATTGGCACTGAGTTTAGGTGGTCTGTTGACGGCACTAGGGATTTTGCCAGCACTGCTATCTGGTATTAAGGACACCTTGACGACGTCAGGACGGGCGATCTTTGCCGCAGCGATGTCGGCACTAAGTATCAATGTGCTGATCGGTGAGCAGTATTTGAGTATTCTATTATCCGGTACGGCATTTCGGTCGACGTTTGAGCGCTTGCACCTGCATCCTAAGAATTTGTCGCGGACGATTGAGGATGCAGGAACGGTGATCAATCCATTGGTGCCTTGGAGTGTGTGCGGGGTGTTTATCAGTCAGGCGTTAGGGGTGCCGGTATTAGAGTATTTGCCGTATGCGTTTTTCTGTTATTTGTCACTACTATTAACACTGCTGTTTGGCTTTACGGGGCTGACGATTAGTAAAAGGGTAAGCAGGCGATGATTTTAATAAAGACAGTTTATAAATAGTGCTATTTTTTATAATGGTTAACTTATTTCTTATCTTAAGATCCAAAGCATTATATGAGTGCAGTTATTTGCGGTGAGATACATATTGCTTCATTTGAAAGTGTAGATATCTGAGCGCAACAGTAGAGTAGGCGTATATAAGCCGCAAAAAGCATCATCCAATGAGTAGTCGGATGATGCTTTTATGATTTTAGTCATGACAGTTTTTGATAACTTTTAAATTGATGAGAACTTTTGGAAATATCGTACTCAATAGATTGAATCGTTTAATTAATTGAACATCTCCAAGCGATACTATTTATATCATTCAAAACAAATGCGAGCGGCGTCATTACAGAATGTTTGCTTACCATTTTTAAAGCCTGCCAATGCTTGAGCGTTGGTTCTAATCGTCTCTACCGCGTCTTTTGCTTCTAATATCACTAACGTCGCTGGTGCTCCTACTACTATCTCTGTCTGCTTTGAGAGTAGCTGAGCTGCGTTCTTGGTAATCATATTAAACACATCTGCTATCTGTTTATCCTTTGCTAACTGTGCGACATTGGCGTACATATTCGCCATTCTGACCAATGAGGCATCGCCATAAGGTGTGAAAGCATTCAAAATATTATTACTAGAGAGGGTCGTATTGATACCCATCTCTAAAAGCTCATTGGCATTCACCATGCCTCTAGGAATTAGAGAATCATAATCACGCCCATTTAAAAACATATCAGTGGCAGGTAAAACAGTCAAAGTAATATCAGCGCGTTTCAATAACGCTGCCATCTCTGTGCGCTTGTCTTTCTCCATTGCAGACAGTTTGGTCACATGCCCGATAGACACACGGCCTTGGTAATGGCGTTTGATGGTTTCTTCAACCAGTTTTGGAATGCTGGAGTTTTTTTGATCCAAATCAAAATCGAGATGAAAATCAACATCGACGTCAAATTGTTCTGCCAAATCAAACACCATCTCGATATGTTTGTCAGGGTTATCATCTTTATAAGGACAACCGCCAACTAAATCAGCGCCTTGCGACAATGCGAGTTTTAATAGCTCATAGGTATGTGGCGCATTGGTTAATCCTGATTGGGCAAAAGCACAAATCTCTATATCAATAGCAAATGCGTATTTATCTCGCGCTTTTTTTATGGCATTAAACGCCCGCATTTCTGTTTTTGAATCGGTTTCGACAAAACTACGTAGACCAACGGTGCCTTTTTTGATGGCCATTTCAATCACTTTTGATGCGCGCTCAAACACATCTGCTTGTGTAAATTCTGCTTTCGCCTTGCTGGTTTCTTCAACGGCTTCGTCTAAATCACCTTGCTCTATCGTGCAACGATTTAGGATGCAGGCTTTGTCAAGATGAATGTGACTCTCAAAAAATCCTGAGCAGACAAAATTGCCTTTAGCATCAAAAATAGCGGTTGGCTCATTGTCATTATTTTTAAATGCCTCCGAGATGTTGTTAATACTCTCAATATGAGAGCCATTTATACTGATATTGACCAAGTTTTCTCGATTGGCCAATCGGGCATTTTTTATGAGTAAATCTGACATTATGTTTCTCTTATTGTTTGATGAAGCCTGCGAAAAAATCTATTAAATTCAAAATCAAAAATGCCATTTTGCGCTCTAAAGTAGAATGATTATTGATTGGTATGGTTTTTCCTACTCAGCGGTCGTTATTTGTTCTTGAATGGTTAGGTACAAATGTGCTCTGAGTTGCTATATAGCATATAATAATTGATATGGGATGACGGCTTTGTTTACGAGCACGCTATAGTTCCTGTACCTAAAAACACACTTAAATGTCTGTATTGAATTATCATCACTTTCTTCAATATAAATCAAATAATTTAAGTTTAGCTAATAATTAGGTAAGTAGTGAATAAGTATCAAGCAGTTTATTACGATTGAATTGCACAAGCGTTTTCAAGAGAAATTATCTCATCTACACACAAACAAATGGATAGGAAAAAAGTATGTCAAATATTAATGAGTCTTTGAAAGAATTAATGGATCTTGATGGTGCTATGGGTGCCTGTATCGTTGATTACATGTCAGGTATGGTACTAGGCATGATTGGCGGTGGTGTTGATTTAGAACTGGCTGCTGCTGGTAACTCGCAAGTCGTAAAAGCAAAAGTAGCAACGATGAAATCACTAGATATCAAAGGTGAAATCGAAGATATGTTGATCACACTAGAGTCTCAGCTGCACATCATTCGTCCGACAGCCAGTCATGAAGATTTATTCATCTACCTAGTACTTGATAAATCAAAAGCGAACCTTGCATTGGCACGCCGTAAAGTACAGTCAATTGAAAGCAAATTAGAAATATAATTTGGCTAACATCAATCAAGCCGTCGTTGGTTTGTTGAGTCCTACTTATTGCTGATAGTGCACTAAACATTATGAGTAATAAGGTCAAATTCGTTATATGCGTACTGTGTATAACGAATTATTATTTTATACATGGTTATAAAGAATTCATTGAGTTTTGGATGTTCTATCAAATGGTGGCAAAATGAAATGTGTTGCATATGTCAGCAGAGCGCCTATCAAAGATCGCAGTGTACGTATGCCTGCTGGATTATCAGATATTGTCAGAGTCTCTAGCAAGCATAATCCAGAGTTACAAATCACTGGTATCATATCTTATCGCGAAGGGCAGTACCTTCAGGTGCTCGAAGGCCCTTATGCTGCAGTAGATAAGTTGATGGCCAAGATAGCATCTGATCCTAGGCATGAAGATATTTGGATTTTTCTTGAAAAAAATGTGACAGAGCGCAGCTTTAATAATTGGGGCGTCAGCGTATTTGACTTTGTAGATAAAGGCACTTTTTTTGATACTTTTATTGAAAATAATAGTGCGATTTTAAATAGTTTTGATGAACTACAAACCAAGCGTATTCAGCCTTTCTTTGACACAAAAAAATCCAATAACGCGTCAAAAAAGGACTATAAAGGCAAAAGTCTTAAGTTATTGGCTTGGCCTGACTTAAATCATGAAAGTAACCCTCAAATGATTATGGATTTGTGTGTTAAATTGACCAAAAAACCGTATCCATTTGATGCGTTAGTAGATAGTGGCGAGTTTGGCTCACTTGATCAAATCACAAAAATGATAGTGGGATTTGAGCAATCAGGTATACTAAATGTGACAGACGCACAGCCATTAGATGAGCAAAAGGTTAGTGAAAAAAAGCCTAACAAATTTTACGGTGCGATCAAAAGATTCTTAGGAATGAGGTAAAAAATTGAATTATCAAAAGCTAGCTATCATTGGTGAAGTGGGCGCCGGAAAAACTCGAATGGTTAAGACGTTGAGTGAGATAAGTCCTTTCGAGACAGAAGCAAAATCTAGTATCGATATTGGTAAAGAGTACACTACCGTCGGTATTGATTATGGAAGAATCACCCTGTCTGATGATATGGCATTAGGTATCTATGGGGTTCCAGGTCAAGAGCGTTTTTCGTTTTTGTGGGAATTCGTCAATCACTCCTTGTGGGGTTTGCTAATCCTGATCAAGCATGGCGAGACGCCTGATTATGCTAACTTAGATAAACTGCTACATTTTTTTGCACCAGCAGAAAAACAGACGACTTGTATTATTGGTATTACCCATTGTGAAGATGCTGATAAACAAAGCTTGGCAGCGCTCGGACAAGAAATCAGAGTCATGCTGATGGAGCATGATATAGTGGCTCCAGTAATCAATACAGATCCTAGAAATAAAGAGTCCGCCGTGTCTCTATTATCATTATTTAATACCCTGAACAATCAAGGTTGATGTTAGATATGACTACACAAAACGAAAAATCACCAGCGAAAATAGAACTCTTAAAGCACATGAAAGCCTTGTGTGAAGCCAATAGAGAAATCATATTGGTCAGCCTATGCACCACAGATGGTTTTCCTATCAGCTGCTTCTCGATCAAAGAGTTGAGTAACCAATCCGACAAGTTTGCGGCGATGAGCAGTACGCTATCAGCGCTCAGCGACTCATCAGCTACCCAGATGAAACAAGGAAAGTGCGATATCACGATCGTTGAAGCCACGTCTGGCAACATGCTATTTGTCAAAACGGATTATATCGGCAAGCCATGTGTATTAACCGTTGTGGCACAAGACAAGATGGCATTAGCAGAAGCAAGATATAAGACTAAGAAGCTGATTGGTGAAATTTCAGCGATTACTGAGTAGAGTCAAATTATTGACAGTAGAGCGCTTCGTAGAGTAGCCTCGGCGCTATACTTTGTAAAAAATTAACCTTGCGCAATTAACTCCTATCAAAAATCATCCCAATAGGGATGATCACCAAAGCGCTCGGCAATGAAGTCAATCAAATAACGACAACGCTGCGATAAAAAACGATTTTTTGGATAGACGGCATACGCGTTTAGTATTGGCAATTGATACTGCTGCAAAATCGGTACAAGCTCGCCACGTGCCAGTTTTTTATAAGCGATGAAAGTTGGAATGACGGTAATGCCATGTCCTTTTACTGCCAAATCCGTTAAAAACTCACCATTGGTGGCTTTAATTTTGGCATTCATCGCGTGATAATGTTTTTTCCCTTGTGCGTCAATCAGCTCTATGCTGTTTGTTTGACCAAGACTGTATTGCAAAAACTCATGCCCCTCCAAATCTTCTAATGTATCAGGTGTGCCCATTCTTTTTAGATAGTCGGGACTGGCGCAGATGACGCAACGAATTCGTGCCAGCGGCTTTGCTTGATAACTAGAATCTCGTAGCTCTCTGATTCGAATAGCCAGCTCATATCCTTCTTCAATCAAATCAACATGCCGATCAGAAAAATCCAACTCAAACTTCAGGTTTGGGTGCTGATTGGCGTATTCATCAATCACATCAGTCAGATGCATAAGACCAAACGATAACGGCGCTGTCATCTTTAGCGTACCCCCAATGCGCGTTGGCGTGTCACTGGTAGTCTCGTTCAAGGCATCAACCGCGTTTAAGATACTGTTGACCTGCTGATAATACTGCTCACCTGCTTGTGTCAAGTGAGAGTGGCGCGTCGTACGGCTGATCAATTGGCTGCCTAGGCGCGTCTCCAAGTCTTTTAGGCGGCGGCTGACGGCTGACTTTGCAATATTTAATTGCTCAGCCGCTTTGGTGATACTGCCTGCCTCGACAATGCGTACAAACATCGCCATGTCTTCTAATTGTCCCATTATCGATGCCTCATGATTGTTCTTATAAAAAGAATAGTTATTTGCATTTATGTCTGTTTATCTCTGTATAGTCAACAATTATAATAGATACATTGTTCAATCACGTGAATTAATAACAAATATATAGATGATAAACGTGTTGATAATTAAGGATAAATAATGAAAACGATCTATCATGCAGCAGAATCCCGCGGTAATGCCAACCATGGCTGGCTCAAAAGCCGTCATACCTTTAGCTTTGCCAATTACTATAATCCTGAGCGTATGGGCTTCGGGGTCTTACGTGTCATTAACGATGATTTTGTCATTGGTGGTCAAGGGTTTGGCAACCACTCGCACCGTGATATGGAAATTATCAGCATTCCTTTAGCTGGCAAACTGGCGCATGGCGATAGCATCGGTAATGAAGGCATTATTGAGACGGGTGAGATCCAAGTCATGTCAGCGGGCACAGGCATCACTCATAGTGAAATGAATGGCAGTCGTGAAGAAGCCGTAAGGTTTTTACAAATCTGGGTCATGCCAAATAAAATGAACGTTGCCCCTCGCTATCAGCAAGTGCATATGGGGACAATCATGACAGCCAACCAATTTAATCAAGTGTTATCG
This sequence comes from Psychrobacter sp. T6-5, assembly GCF_052258485.2. Taxonomy (NCBI): domain Bacteria; kingdom Pseudomonadati; phylum Pseudomonadota; class Gammaproteobacteria; order Moraxellales; family Moraxellaceae; genus Psychrobacter; species Psychrobacter sp. T6-5. The sequence goes on from NZ_JBQQEY020000001.1 coordinate 764,670, forward strand.
CCAAATGTGGATGATGCAGGGGTTTGGATTCATCAAGATGCTTGGTTCAGTATGGGAGAGTTTGATAAAGGCGTGACGCAGACCTATCAGCTAAACAATCCTAATAATGGTGTTTATATTTTTGTTATCAGTGGCAAAGTCGTTGTAAACGGTAACATTTTGGCTACTCGAGATGGCCTTGGGGTTTGGGATACTAAGCACTTCACTATGGAAGCGGAAGAGGCTGCAAAAGTATTGCTGATGGAAGTACCGCTATCTTTGTAGATGAATAGGACATATACCAAGAGGTGTCATATGACAATTAGAACTCTAGAGCCACGATTGACTGAGGTTGGCGGTGTTCCTATTGCTCGATTATTGCCCAACAAAGGCAAACAGCCCATTGGCGCGTGGTGCTTTTTGGATCATGCAGGGCCAGCTGAGTTTGATCAAGATGATTCAGGTGTGCAAGTTGGGCGCCATCCGCATACCAATCTACAGACGTTTAGTTGGATGATTGAAGGTGAGATTTTACACAAAGACAGCTTGGGTAGCGCGCAAGTCATTGCCAAAAACCAAGTCAACCTCATGACAGCAGGTACTGGGCTGACACAAGGTATCAGCCATACAGAGCAAAGCGTTTTTTTGGACAATGCTGACTCAGATGTTGCTCACTCAAGCGCCGCTGCACGTCATATCAATATGATACAGCTATGGATCGCTTTACCCACTGACCAGCAGATTGAACGCAGTTTTCATCACTATCCGGAGCTGCCAACATGGACTGAGGGCAACGTCGAGCTGATTCTGACCACAGGTAGTTATAAATCAGCGTCTGGTGAGCACCATCAAGCGCCAACGTTGCAGTACTCAAAGATGGTTGGTATCGATGTGTATTTTTTAGAAGACGGAGACGTCACGCTGAATTTGGAGGCGAGCTTTGAGTACGGTATTTTAGTGGTTGTCGGTACGTTAGAGTCTGAAGGTCAGGTGTATAAAAAAGACCAATTATTACGTTTTCATCGTACAGACGTTTCTAACGATACGACGATAACGCTGGTCGCAAAGAAAGGCACACGCTTGATGTTTATTGGCGGTGAGCCTCTGAATAACAAGGTGCTGTTGTGGTGGAACTTTGTCGCTGATAACAAAGAAGAGCTTGAGCAGTCAGTGATCGATTGGAATAATGGCCATGAGCGTTTTGGCAAGGTTGATTCTGATATGCAGCGTCTGGTGGCACCAGAACTACCCAAAGGCTTCAAAGGCTAATTATCAACACGCAAAATTTATTAAATTATTTTTCAAAGATAATCGCTATCGTTAAGTTTTTTTTACAAAAAAGTTATGGGGTTTTAAGTGAATTGTTCCGATAATAGCGCAAATAAACAAACTATTTCATAAAAACTTGTTGATCATAAGATTGACAAGGTCTATTAACCCAAAGCAAACCATTCCTACAATAATATGGAGAAGTACTATGTCAGAACTAAAAGACTTACAGCAATTAGCAGAGAAACGCCGTACTATTTATGCACTAAGCGACCAGTTGCCAGTATCTAACGATGAAGTCGTAAAAGTAGTTGAGCATGCTGTCTTGCATACACCATCATCATTTAACTCGCAATCAACGCGTGTCGTTGTGTTATTCGGTGATGATCATCACAAACTATGGGATATGACTGAAGAAGCGCTACGTGCAATCGTCGGTGATGAAGAAGCGTTTAAATCTACCAAAGATAAAATTGCTGGTTTTAGAGCGGGTGCTGGTACGGTACTGTTCTTCGAAGATAAAGCAGTGGTGAGAGGCATGCAAGAAGCGGCGCCTTTGTATGCTGATAATTTCCCAATTTGGGCAACTCAGACCAACGCGATGCATCAGTATGTCATCTGGACGGCACTAGCAAGCATTGATGTCGGTGCAAACTTGCAGCACTACAATCCAGTAATCGATCAGAAAGTTGCGAGCACTTGGAATATCGATGCAGACTGGGAACTAAAAGCGCAAATGGTATTTGGTAAGATTGAGCAGCCAGCAGGCGACAAAGAATTCAAGCCACTTGATGAGCGTATGAAAGTGTTTGGTGCTTAAGATAAGCAGCCTATTGCTTTATTTTAGGAAGTATCCTAAATAAAATATATGCCACATAAAAAACGCCACCCAATCATCGGGTGGCGTTTTTTTATGAATAATAAAAATCAAAGACAGTACAGCTATACTGGATGTTTGCAGAACTGATACGACAATTTAATGATTATTTACGTTGCATTAAACTGTTGGCGACCCACGCTGGACCGATTAACAAAAACTGTAAATCTTCAAAAAACGAGGGTTTTTTGCCTTCGATTTTATGACCAATAAACTGACCAATCCAAGCAACGACAAATACTGCCGCCCACGCTTTAAATCCCCATGGCATAGCCGCCATGACCGACAGACAAAGCAGAATAAACAGCCCCATTGCCAAAAATAGCGGCGTAGATAAGCGTATATAAAACAGTAATACCAACGCGCTCAGTACGAGAGTAAACCACACAGACAGCGACATTCCCATGCCCAGCAGGCTAACAAAAATCGTTGGGACACATAGCCAATGGATTTTTTTGTTGATTAAGTTTTGGTGACTGACCGCGTACTCACTGAGCCACTGCTCAAGCGTGCGTTTGGACATTCTGGGTTGACGAGACATACTAACCTCCTTGTTAGTAAATGAAATAAGACACTGATATGCGCTATCAATTTAAATATCAACAGGCGCAATTAGTACCAGTTGTAGCACTAATTGCGCGTGTCTACCATTTTATCTGATAGACGGCACAGTCAATTTCACTCGTGTTGCCAATGCGATATTAGTAGGACTTATCTTGATATCTCAAACGCTTTTTTCTACAGATGTTGCTATTAACCTCGTTCGCTACGATGCCATTCATAAAGACCGACAAAGGCGTTTACTTGATAAACCATGGTTTGAATCGCAAAAATATAGTTGCCAGACATGAGATTGACGATCAGCCACACAAAATTGACGATGATCCATAACCACCAGTTAAAGGAATAACGCAGGATCATGGCGGCTTGCGCGGTAATAGAAAGTACAAAGGCAATGACGTTGATCCAAAAGAAAGAGATGAATCCCAAAAACAGACTATTATCATCTTCTACGACTGCATAACCGTAGCTCGCCAGTAGATCATTGACGGTTGGGAAAAGGGCAAGACCAATGACGATAAATGCGGCAGTGATTAACCAAACGGCTTTGCTCGCTGATTTGGGTATCATGTCGCCATCAGGGTCGGTGTGTTTTGACCAATAAAAGATGCCATACACATGAGTGAAAAAGTTAAACAGGGGCGCGAGCATCAGACCCACTGCGCCAGATGTTGCTTGTACAATGACTTCCCCTGCGGTTGCGCCCATACCAAAGCCATTGCCCATGACGTTTTTGCGAAATGACAGCGAGACCACACAAACCAGACCAATAAACGAGACAGCCAAGTAAAACCAATCAAGCGTGGTGTGGTCTGTTGTGAGCCAAAAACCTGCGGACAGAGCAATGACCCCACAAATAAACCAAACGATGATCCATTGCATCGACCATTTTCCGGTGATGTTATCCAATAGCTGAATACGCATAAATTTTCCCCTAAAGTAAATACTGATTTTAATATAGTGCTAACGACAACATAATGTTAACTACAACGCGCTAGCTGAATAAATTATTATTATAAATGTGGCATTTATTGGTATAGCTTATTATTTTTTGCTATAGATATGCTGATCGATAAATTGCAGTGCTTGCTGATAACGAGCATCGTAATCTGGCTGGTCAATCATATGCGGTGTGATGTCGTGACGCGCAAAAATGTCTAGTAGGCGCTGCTCGAACCGTCCGCGTGCTTCAGGGGTACCCAAAGAGCGCATACCATCATCGACCCATGGCGTATTGTTGTCGAGCATGATGGTGTGGTCTAACCGAAACTCATCGATACAAGCCGCGACAAAAGGATGCGTGTGACCCTCATACTCTTCACAAAATGCTTGCGTCGTCACAAAATCTGTATCGACGATCGTGATCGGAGCCGTCGCACGGGCTTTGGCCGCTCGTATCGCTTGCGCATGATCCAGACAAATAGGGCCGTAATCGCTGTACTGTAGCCCAACCTCACTACCGCCCAAATCTGTGCCCACATATATACGCCCCATCTCCAGCGCAAAGCTCGCGCCATAATAATTGGCAAGCTTATGCACCAGTGTTGTCTTGCCAGAGCTTTCACCGCCGACGATCGCAACGGTTTTTGTATAGTTGGCGCGTGCCTCTGGATGAATTGCTGACCAGTGGGTGACTGGGTCGCGAGCAATGGCATATGAGTCGAACTCAGGCTGTAGCGGAGTAGTGACCACTTGTAGGATAAGCTGCTCCTGTACATCACTCTGCGTCAGTGGGTGGTTCTCCGCCATAAACAATACTGTCTCTGTAGGAAGTGCAAGTGCCTCTATCAACCGCTGCAACTTAGCATTGCTAATCGCCACATCGATCCTGACATCCTCGCTGCTATCATAAAGATGCTCGTGAAGCGGTAACTCGATTTCATCAGTCGTGTGAATATGAATAAATGGCAGGTCTGCACAGGCCATCTGTAACCAACGCGCTTTGTCTTGCAAAGTGATCGTAAAATCTGGATGCGGTGATGGATGCGCCATAATGACGATATGCAGAGTCTTTGCTTGTCCTGCTGCTTCTAATATGCTGCGCATTTGCCCCAAATGTAAGGGCTCAAAGTGTCCAATCATCAATCCGTTGTCGTACATAGCCATCCTTATTTTGTTTTAGGCTTATATTTGTTTCAGATTTAAGGGCAAACCCTCTAAAACCTGAGTTACTTATCAGCATGGTATAAAGGTTTTGGAGGATTTACAGGTAGGTTATTGTAAACCTGACTTATATTTGACTCTTACGCAGATTATTAACTTTTTCATCATCGGTTTTTGTGTGAATCTAAAAATAAAAAGCGAGTGGTGATTTTTTGACAGTTGAAGGTTTGAATGGTCATTATTACTATCAAATATTTAGCAAAACGCCGCTTATCTCTTTGATTCATTTAAAAAATAATGAACTGTGTAAGTAGCTAAAGCAAGGTTTTAGCAACAAAATAGATTCTGAAACATTTTGAAATAACTATTTAAAATCAGGGGCTTGCGTGGTGGTATGACAGGTTAGGGCAAGCTTACGTATCATAAACTCACAAAGTACGTCTATACCTTCAACAGATAAATTTTCCAGAATTGATATACTCATTTGTAAGTTGGCAAGGCGAGGTAGCCTTAAGACTCAAAAAGTAAGAAAAGAAGAAAAATATATTATAAAAATAGACAATAGAGAGGTATTTAGTTTGGCTAAGTTAGCAAAATTACATCGCTCACAAAATAATCGCATGATAGCGGGTGTGATGGGCGGTATTGCAGAATATGTTGGTTGGTCACCTACATGGGTCAGATTACTATTTGTAATTGTCTCATCATTGAGTGCTGCTGTACCGGGTATTTTGATCTATATCGTATTATGGATAATCATGCCAAAAGCCAATAGCGATTCCTATCAATAACCGGATTTGATATTTAGACATTAAGACCCGTTAAAAGAAGTAAGTCTGTACCAAAAGCAGTTGTCCAAAAAGTAGTCTCCAAAAATAAAAAGCCTGAATCATCAGGATGCCCAAGACACAATTTTCCTCCTGCCCGAATGCTCACGCATTTGGGTATTTTTTTGTTTTCAAGATTAGTCGCCGGTCAGGCATTTTTTATGATGATTTGGTCGTAAATCAGGGATATAGCCGCGTGTTTTTTTCGACAACGCAAATTTAGTTAACGTAAATATGGATAAAATAGTCAATTTTTAGTAAGGTGAGCAGGCAAATAGCGTCGTTGCCAAATAGGTGACGAGTGCTATCAGAGATTTATTTAATCATACCCATTTCACAGTGACTTACTATGAAAACCCAAACTATGACATCCGAAGCGACAACCCCGATGATACAAGACAAAGACTCTCAACCGATGACTTTTCAGGACTTAATCCTAACCCTACAGAATTATTGGGCTGACAAGGGCTGCGTAGTATTGCAGCCTTACGATATGGAAGTCGGCGCGGGCACATTTCATACCGCTACGTTTTTGCGCTCATTAGGGCCTGAGCGCTGGAACGCCGCCTATGTACAGCCATCGCGTCGCCCGACTGATGGTCGCTACGGTGACAACCCAAACCGTTTACAACATTATTATCAGTTCCAAGTCGTGCTAAAGCCGAACCCACCTAACATCCAAGAGCTATATCTGGACTCGCTACGCGCTATTGGTATCGATCCATTGGTGCATGATGTGCGTTTTGTGGAAGACAATTGGGAATCACCAACGCTTGGCGCATGGGGACTTGGCTGGGAGATTTGGCTAAACGGTATGGAAGTGACTCAGTTCACGTACTTCCAGCAAGTCGGCGGTATTGAGTGTTTCCCTGTTACAGGCGAAATCACTTACGGTCTTGAGCGTTTGGCGATGTATGTGCAAGGCGTGGATAGTGTTTACGACCTAGTATGGGCAGATGGTGAGTTTGGCCGCGTCACTTATGGCGATGTGTTCCATCAAAACGAAGTGGAACAATCGACCTATAACTTTGAGCACGCCGATGTGCCAATGATGGGTGAGATGTTCGATTTTTATGAGCAGCAAGCGGATAAGCTGGTTGAAGCAGGATTGCCATTGCCAGCCTATGAGATGGTCTTAAAAGCCTCTCATGCGTTTAACTTACTCGATGCTCGCGGTGCCATTTCAGTCACGGAGCGTCAGCGTTTTATTTTGCGTGTACGCACACTGGCACGTAAGGTTGCCTTTGGCTATGTTGAAGCACGTGCCAAATTGGGCTTCCCATTGGCTGATGAGGCACATCGCGCCGAGGCACTGGAGAAGTATTTGCCCAAAGAAGATACAGCAACAGACAGCTTAGCAAAAGAAACCACTGACAACAATCAACCGACGAACAAGCAATAGGAGCATCCCATGAGTACTATTCTATTTGAACTGGGGTGTGAAGAGCTACCTCCAAAGAGCCTCAAACCATTGCGTGATGCGCTGCAAGCCAGTGTCGCTGAGCAATTGTCTGCAGCTGAGATTACCTTTGATAGCATCAAAGCCTTCGCCGCGCCGCGTCGCTTGGCGATTCAAATTGAAGGCATTAGCGATAAGCAACCTGACCGCACTGAGCAAAAACGCGGGCCCGCTATCAAAGCGGCATTTGATAGCGATGGCAATCCAACGCGTGCTGCGATGGGCTTTGCTAAAGGCTTAGGCATTGAAGCGAGCGATCTTACGACCATTAACACCGATAAAGGTGACTATGTCGGCTATGAGCAAACGATCAGTGGTCAAGCGACTACCGAGCTACTGCCAGCTATTTTTCAAACGGCGCTAGATAGCCTACCAATTGCCAAACGTATGCGTTCAGGTGCCAGTCGTAATGAGTTTGTCCGTCCAGTCCAGTGGGTAGTATTGATGCAGGATGACGCTGTCATTGACGCAACTATTCAAGGGCATCAAACAGGCTCGCAAACTCGTGGCCACCGTTTCCACAGTCCTGACTATCATAATATCAATCATGCCAATGACTATGAGCAGCTACTAGATGGTCTAAAAGTCGTGGCAGATTTTGATAAGCGTCAAATGCTGATCAAAAACCAAGTTAAAGCATTGGCAGATGAAGTCAATTCTGATGCTATCGTACCGCAAGAGTTGTTGGACGAAGTCACCGCATTGGTTGATTTCCCCATTGCGCTACGAGCAAGCTTTGAGGCGCGCTTTTTACAAGTGCCGCAAGAAGCGCTTATCTCGACCATGCAAGCAGATCAAAAGTATTTTTGCTTAACTGATAAAGCGGGTAAGTTGCAACCTTACTTTATCTTTATTACCAATATTGAATCAAAAGACCCCAATCAGATTATCGAAGGTAACGAGAAAGTCGTGCGTCCGCGTTTGGCTGATGCCGAGTTTTTCTTTTTACAAGATCAAAAACAGCCCCTGTTTGCGCTCACAGAGAGCTTAAAAACTCGTGTATTCCAAGACAAATTGGGGACGATTTGGGAGAAGTCTGAGCGTATTGCTAAGCTTGCTGCGTTTATCGCCACATTGATGCAGCAGCAGGGTCACGATATCAATGTCGATGACACCGTACGTGCGGGTATTTTATCCAAAGCAGATTTGGCCAGCTCGCTCGTCGGTGAATACCCTGAATTGCAAGGGATCGCGGGCACGTATTATGCGCGTTTGAATAAGGAATCTGAAGCGGTTGCGGCAAGCTTAGAAGAGCAGTACTTGCCGAAATTCAGTGGCGATGTATTACCACAAACGCCAGTTGGTATTTGCCTAGCGTTAGCTGATCGTTTGGATACGCTCGTTGGTATCTTTGCGATTGATCAAGCACCAACGGGGTCAAAAGATCCGTTTAGCTTACGTCGTTCTGCCATTGGTATTTTGCGCATTTTGATTGAAAAGCAGTTACCGATTAATCTGGTGGCATTGGTTGAGCAAGCGATTAAAGGCTATAGTGATGCTGAGGGCAGCAAAATTGCCAAAATGGGCGATACCTTTACCCAAGTCATGGCGTTCTTAAACTCGCGCTATCGTGCGATGTATACAGAGCAAGGTGTAAGCGTTGATACGATTCAGGCAGTGCAAGCGATTAACCCGCATATGCCGCTTGATTTTGATCAGCGTATTCGTGCGGTGCAAGCATTCAGCGAGCTGTCACAAGCGTCGATGTTGGCTGATTCAAACAAGCGTGTTGCCAATATATTGGCCAAGTCAGAGATCGAGGTTGCTGATACGGTTGATGAGACGCTACTGTCTGAGCCTGCTGAGCAAAATTTATATGCAAATGTGAAGCAAGCACAGACAAGGGTACAACCATTGCTGGAGCAAGCGGACTATACGCAAGTATTGCAAACGCTGGCGAGCTTAGATGAGCCATTGACACAGTTCTTTGATAACGTGATGGTCAATAGCGACGATGCGGCGCTCAAAAATAACCGCTTGGCGTTGCTAAAGCAGGTTCGCGCCTTGTTCTTGACTGTGGCTGATATCAGCGAGCTACAGCTATAACTGCTAGCCTTTAATCTTAGGTTTTGATATAAAAACTGGCTCAATGTGGCCAGTTTTTTGTTGCTATAGCACTTGGGTATTTGTCAGTGCCATTAATGACAATCCAGCATAATCAACAATTAACCGTAAAGGCATTGTGCCATTACCATTATTGACGGTAAAATTTATGCATTCGAGCGTATTGAATCATGGTAGGTGTCATCACTCTTGTTATTCATTACGTTTATTTGTCATTGAAGGAGCGCTGCCGTGTTTGCCGTTATTATTGTGATTCTTATTATCTGGGCTTCCATGTGGGCTTTTTACAAGTTTATGTACCCACGTCCACCCAAAAGCATGATGCCAAAAGAGGGTGATGTCACCACACCGCGTCAGTGCAATTTTTGTGGTAACAGTTTGGCGGAGTATCGCGGTGTCCTTGAAACTAAGCCTAGCTTAGCGACAACCAGTGATGGTAATACTGAATCAGCCCAAGAATTATTCTTTTGCAATTATGAGCATCAGGCAGACTTTCACGCAGGCAAGACTTACAAACCTTATGCGTAAGCAAATAGATAAAAACGATTGACCATAAAAAAGCGCTTAGCTTTAGTAGGCTAAGCGCTAGTAGATTTGATGCTTTTTCATCATATCGCACACTATTAGATCATGCATGTTTTGAACAATCTATCTGCTGATACAACACCGCGACTATTACAAAATAGAGTGGGCGTCTTTCATGATTTTATTTAACAATGCCTGTGATTGCTTATCTTTTTGTACACGGTCTTCATCACTTCTTTGGTTGGCATGGATTTTTTCATATAAATTCAAGCAGCACAATACTAGTATGCTTTCTTGACTGAGGCTTGGTGCATCTCGCTTTAGATCAAGCGCATAGTTATTGATATAAGAGACCGCTGATAGTAGCTCTTCTTGCTCATGTACTGGACAAAAAATTGGATAAGTAACACCAGCAATCGCGATATCAACTTTTTTGATTTGTGGTTCTGGTGCTTTAGGTGTCTTGGTATTCGATTGTGCCATGGCGCTTGATATATTTGATCCTGCGGCTGTCGTTTTTTGCGCTGTTGATGGTGCATTTGGCGCTTGAGTGTTTTTTGGTTGTTTGTCTATCGATTTGCTTTGGTCATCGGTCATGATACATCCTACAGTGTCTGGTCAGTGAAATGAGTGATATCAGGTTTTACAAATAGCGTTGGGCAGTTTAATAAGTAGCATATTTTGCTATCTATTACAGGGACGCGTTAGCCTTCTACTTGATCAATAAGGGTCAGGCGTTGCAATACAACTTGCGTGCGCTCAGCGGCTAATTGGTTTTTCTTTTGCAGTTCACTGTTTTGTTGTTTGATATCGCTATATTGCTGCTTCAATTCATTATTGTGCTTTTGCAGCTCGCTATTTTGTTGTTGTAATTGGCTGATTTGTTTTTGCAATTTGTCTTGTTCTTCACCGATCATATGATGCGCTTCTGCAAGACTCTGATAGCGCTTGTCGAGATCGTTTAGTTGCTTTTTGGCACCGTCACGTTCGCTATGACTGTTATCGAGCTTGGTTTTTAGGTCGGCAAATTCTTTAGAGTCGGTGACAGGATATTGTTTGAGGCTGCTAAGTTCAGCACTGACAAGCTGATACTGTTTTTTGATGTCGAGTACCATTTTTTCTAATATTCTAAGTTGATCATACATAGTCAGTTTTTATCCTTAACAAGTAAGCGTGAATGAATTTTGTTCGCTGCATTTAATAATGCCATAGGTGACCGCATAATATCTATATCAACAAAGTAATTACAAGCACAAGGCTTTGTATTTTTACTTTTATTTATCGATGATTTGTCCCTGACATTTTATCGCGATTTTTTATTTTATAAGTAACACTTAATCACTAGGACATCTGTTATGAATGATAATATCTCTGGCTGGAATACTTGGCTGACTGCGTTTGATGACTGGACTGACGTGTCTATCAGTGAGGTTCATGGCCTGATGACAGGGCTCATGACGGCCTGTAACGCGCCTGATGAAGCAACATGGGCAAAGGTGTTTGAAGAGCTGAGCTTTGCGCCACTACCAGAGGCTGCATTGACCTTGCTGACAGAGGAAGCAGAAGACACCGTGTTTCAGTTAAAAGACAAAGATGATGCCTACGCCTATATGCCACTCATCCCTGATGATGAACATGATTTATACGAGCGTGTGATGGCATTGAAACAGTGGTCAAACGGCTTTATGACCGGTTTTGGTATTACTGATTGCGGTCTGACCAGTGAAGAGAATGAGATGTTATCTGATTTGGCTAAGATTGGCGCAATTCGTTTAGAGGAAGATGAAGATTTCGAAGGTGGGGAAGAGTCCTATCTATATATCTATGAGTTTGCTCGTATGGTGCCAGTGAGCTTTGCGACGCGTAAGCGCAAGCCTGTAAAAGACATTGCGCTGATTGCTGGACTGTCTATCGATGCTAAAACCACCAAAGAACTACAGGCAGAAGGTAAGGTGCCAAAACCGATGCCACCAGTGCTTGACGTGATGAATCAGAATAATCCATCATAAGACGAATCTGATCAATTATAGTTTGTGAGAATTAGTTTTTAAGAAATAGTTTGTGAAAAATAGCTCTTAAAAATCGTAATAAGGATATTTTATGATCCAAGATACTAATGACAATGCTGGCAATGACCAACAGTTAAACCCTGCTACGCACCCGAGCAATAGTCTTGATTGGCTGACACGTCTGATCGCCTTTGATACGGTCAGTCGACACTCCAACTTAGCATTGATTGAAGACGTGCAAGCGTACTGTGAGCAGTTAGGTTTGGCGGTAGATTTGACCTTTAACGAGGCAAAAACCAAGGCCAACTTGTTTGTGACCGTACCCGCTGGCGAAAACGCTGACATTGTGAATAACGGTTTGGTACTCTCAGGGCATACTGACGTCGTACCCGTTGATGGTCAAGACTGGCAGTCAGATCCATTTACCGCGACGATACGTGGTGACAAACTATATGGACGCGGTGCGTGCGATATGAAAGGTTTTATCGCGTGTGCGTTAACGATGTTGCCGCAAGCAGTGCAGTTATCAAATAGCGGCCAGCTGCGACGTCCCTTGCATTTGGCCCTGTCGTTCGATGAAGAGGTGGGCTGCTTGGGTGCGCCATTGATTTTGGCAGACCTAAAAGCGCGCGGTATCACCCCTGATTACTGTATCGTCGGTGAGCCGACCAATATGGCGATGGTTGTTGCACACAAAGGCATTGCGGTTTATCGTTGCCGTGTCCATGGCAAATCAGCGCATTCTTCATTGATTGCGCAAGGGGTCAATGCGATCAGCTATGCAAGCAAATTGGTTGGCTATGTCGATACGCTTGCCGAAGAGCTGAGCGCTCGTGACGATAACGATGCGCTATTTACGGTGCCTTATTCGACATTGTCAGTAGGTACGATACACGGCGGTACAGCCACCAATATCGTGCCCAATCTGTGCGAGTTCACCTTTGACTATCGTAACCTGCCACATATGACACAAGACGATATACTCGAACCTATTCAAGCAAAAGTCGCTGAGCTAAACGCCCAAATGCAAGCACGTGCGCCTGAGACGGGTATCGAGCTGATGCAAGAAGAAAGCGTTCCAGCAATGACGGACGACGATAGCGCTGAGCTACAGTCATTGATAGCGGCGCTGACAGGGGACGACGAGCGTCATAAAGTCGCTTACGCAACGGAAGGTGGTCAGTTTACCAATGCAGGCATCCCAACGATCATCTGCGGCCCTGGTAGTATTGAGCAGGCGCACAAAGCGGATGAATATGTTGAACTGATCGAAATCGAACGTTGTGACGGCTTTTTGCAAAAACTACTAGACAGTTGTACCGTCAAGTAGCCTATAAAAATGCCAAACATATGTATATAATATAAGTAAGTATAAAAATACCGTCTCAATGGCGGTATTTCTTTTTTTGGTGATATGGCTGTTCGTATAAGAACCATTTATATATAACAAAGTAGGGGTTAGCTGATGTCTTGGCATCTGTTTGCAGTGTTTTTCGCAAGTACGTTTTTGATTTCCGCGACCCCAGGTCCCAACATGCTGCTGGCATTCCAGTATGGTATGAACTATGGGGTGAAGCGGACATTATGGACGCTGGCAGGGTTAAGCCTTGGTCTATTTGTATTACTGCTATCGACATTGTTGGGACTAGATGTGATCAGCCGTCAATCGCCTTGGCTGCTCACAATTATTAAAGCAGTGGGCGCGGCATACTTGGTGTATTTGGGTATTATTTCATGGCGTGATGCGGGCGATAGTAGCTTGATGAGCGATGCTAAAGAGTTAAGTGCGGAGGTTGAAGCCGATTATGCTGCTGCTGAGGGTCAAGCTGGTACACCACAGCCACGCTCGCTTTCTAGTGCAGCGGTCAAGGCAAGCCCCAGTAATCTTATTCTGTTTCGTACGGGTGTTTGGGTCTCCTTATCCAATCCAAAAGCGATCTTATTCTTTGCGGCCTTTTTTCCTAAATTTATTAATTTTAGTGCACCGCTATGGCCGCAATACATCCTACTGACCATTGGGCTATTCATGAGCGAAACCATTTGGCAGATCGTATATACGCTCGGTGGCAAGAAGCTGGCAAGCTGGCTTGATGTCGGTAATCGCTTAGCATGGCTCAATCGTGGTTGCGGCATTATCTTTATCATCATTGCAGCGGCTTTGTTTGCTGAAGTAATTAATAGTTTTATAGTATAAAAATTTATTCGTTATTATTTGAAATAATTACTTTGTTAAATTATTAGTCTCGGGTATTGCGTTTTTTTATTTAAAAATTAATAGTTGACAATATTTTTTAAATCGTTATTATTGTCTCACTGATTTATAGTTTTGCTATAAATTTCTAATAAATCTGCTACTGTCGCCATGACATTAGCCACAACCTATGGAGGAATCATCGTGTCCTATATAACTGTTAAGACGTTTTTAAAGATTGAATGTATGAAAAGCATGACAACAATGAAGACTTCGAAAAGGTTTGGCTAAATTTATATATAGCTATTGAGTGATATTCTATCTATTCATATCAATGAATAGCTTTCTGTATCTACTTGCGCTATCTCTTTTCTAAGTCTACTGTGCCAAATTTGCTCTGCGATTGTGCTAAGCCATATTGCGCTTGCTGTTATCTGTTTGCCTAACATTTTTCTTTACCGTTATTGCTAATAAAGCGACTCAGGCTATGATTTAGCTAAAGCTTTTCTATGCGTATAATATTTACGCTGTGGCCGACGGTTCTGATCTATATTATTTTTCTTTAAAATGTCTATAATAAATTAACCATGAATTTTTATTAATTTTTAATTAATAAAAATACGGTTTTTTATTACCTAAATTTTATAATTTATTAATTCATTTCTTATTAAACGTTTAGTTTAATCGAGACAGATAAGTAATGTCTAAAAAATATAAATAGGCAAATTAAAAAATACATGGATTTAAAATAAAAGAATGGAAATAAAAATAATGAGCATTCAATTAGTATTAAACAAAAATCGGAAACACGGCGTACCAGTCAAGATTTACACCACCAATGTTGAGCAAGGTGCCATGCAGCAGTTACGCAATTTAGCCCAGCTAGAGTTTGTGCATTCACACATTGCAGTGATGCCCGATGTGCACGTTGGCAAAGGCGCGACAGTCGGTAGCGTGATTCCGACCAAGTCTGCCATTATCCCTGCAGCGGTCGGTGTGGATATCGGCTGCGGTATGAACGCCGTGCGCTTATCCCTTACCGCAAGTGATTTACCTGATAGCTTAAGGTCATTACGTTTGGTAGTGGAACAGCAAGTGCCTGTGGGTTTTAACATGCACAAACAAATCCAAGCGAAAAACTCCACACTTGATCCATTAGGAAAACGCCTAAAGCCAATTACCGATAAGCATCTGGGCTTGCTCAAAATGCTTAAAGGCTTTGAGCGTACGTGGGCCAAACAGTTGGGTACACTTGGCGGTGGCAATCATTTCATCGAGCTGTGCTTGGATGAAAACAAAGATGTCTGGGTGATGCTGCATTCTGGTAGTCGCGGTATTGGTAATTGTATCGGGCGCTATTTTATCAATCTGGCCAAAAAAGAGCGTCAATCACGCTTTGGTCATGTGCCTGATCGTGATTTGTCGTATTTTGCCCAAGGGTCTGACAGCTTTGCTGATTATGTTGAGGCAGTTGGTTGGGCGCAGGATTACGCGCTAGAGAATCGCCGCGAGATGATGCGATTGGTGATTAAGGCGCTGCAATCGCCGCAAGCAGGATTACCACGATTTCAGCTGACCAAAGAAGCCATCAATTGCCATCACAACTACGTTAATGAAGAGGTGCATTTCGGCGAGCAGGTTTACGTGACGCGTAAAGGGGCAATCAGTGCTTATGCCGGTGAGCTTGGCATTATCCCCGGCTCTATGGGTGCAAAATCTTTTATCGTGCGTGGTCTTGGCGCGGCAGAATCGTTTTGCTCTTGCTCACACGGGGCAGGTCGACAGATGAGCCGTGGTAAAGCGATACGCGCGTTCACCATTGATGAGCTAAAAGCGCAAACCGATGGTGTCGAATGTCGCAAAGACAAAGGCGTTATCGATGAAATACCGGGCGCGTATAAAGACATTGATGAAGTTATGGCTAATCAAAAAGACTTGGTTGAAGTGGTGCATACGTTGAAGCAGGTCATGTGTATTAAAGGATAATACCAAGCCTGAAAATCCTCTTAGCGTCGTCAAACTTGCTTAATGTACTGGATGTACAATTTGCGCTCGTTTTCCTCGCTAAGATGATTTTCGGAATTGGTATCTCAAAAAATAAAAAAACAGGTAACAATATGAGCTTAAAACAAACGTTAAAAAAGGCCAAACAGATTGAGCGACAGCTGGCACAACAACAGGCGGTAGGCACAGAGCCATCACATGGCACTGTCAAGCCGCGTAATTATTTGGCGCTTGATCCGCTGTTAAGAAAAGGCGGTATCCATGAAAAAGAAGATATTGATATCGTCCGAAAAAAACGTCGTCGTGAGACCAAGCAGCAGCTGCGCCAAACGGATTGGTTGTCAGAGTAAAGTTAAATAATGGTTTGAAAAAGTCGCTTGATACGAACCATGGGCGGCTTTCCATTAATTTAAGTAGTTAGAATGGCAAGTATTATTCAACAAACGAAGCTAAATACATAAAGGACGTTAGAAAAAATAAAGGAGAATACTATGAGATTATTTAATAAAGTGGCATTAGTTACGGGTGCAGCACAAGGCATCGGTAAAGCGATAGCCGAGCTTTTCGTCAAAGAGGGCGCTATCGTCATATTGAGTGACATCAATGATGATAAAGGTCAGCAGGCATGCGATGAGATCAATGTCACCCGTCAACAATGGCACAAGTCCAAACCTGCAGAGTATTTGCATCTGGATGTCTCAAGCGAGGATGATTGGCAAAGCGCGGCGCAATATATTCAAAGTCAGTATCACCGCTTAGATATCTTAGTCAATAATGCGGGCATTACTGGATTTTTAGAAACTTCAGGCGCGCATGATCCTGAACACTTGGACATGGCAAGTTGGCATAAGGTGCATCAAGTCAATCTCAATGGCGTGGCATTAGGTTGCAAAACGGCCATCGCATTGATGAAAAATCGCCCAACGCAGAAAGGCAGTAACGCAAGTATCGTTAATATCTCCTCACGATCAGGTATGGTCGGTATTCCATTAGCCACCGCTTATGCGTCAAGCAAGGCTGGAGTTCGAAACCACAGCAAATCCGTCGCCTTATACTGTGCACAAAATAGCTACGGTATTCGCTGCAACTCCATTCACCCTGCTGCTATCTCTACCCCGATGTGGGATGCAATGTTGGGCGAGGGCGACGCACGAGAAGAGGCGATCAAAGCGATCAGCAAAGACATCCCGCTTGGCTATATGGGGGACGTCATGGATGTGGCTTATGCCGCGCTCTATTTGGCAAGTAGTGAGTCAAAATATGTGACAGGCACTGAGCTGACGATTGATGGCGGTATTTTGGCAGGCAGTACAGCGGCGCCGACCCAAGCAGATGAATGATATGTCATTTTTAAACGTAATAAAAAAAGCCGCTCACGATGATTGTGAACGGCTTTTTTTATTTGCTTAGAATGGTCTTTCAATGGTTACGCCAATACTTCGATCAGCTCGCCTTTCACCATATGCGGGCTGACAAAATCAGTGATGCGCACACTGACAATTTTACCAAGTAACTCGTCCATTTTTTCTTCGTCATAAGGGAACATCACCGTACGCGTATTATCCGCTGTACCGATTAGGCAGTCTGGATGGCGGTTGGCGACTTGTTCAACCAATACGCGAGTCGTTGTACCGACCATCTCATGCGTTTTGGCCAATGTCGAGTCAACGATCACTTTTTGAAACTCAGCCAAACGTGCTTTTTTAGTAGTGAAGCTCACATCATCTGGCAGCTCTGCCGCTGGCGTGCCCGGACGCTTAGAGTAGATAAAGCTGTATGAGTGATCAAAATTCAGCTCTTTTGCTAAGTTTAGTGTGTCTTGGAAATCTTCGTCGGTCTCACCGGGGAAACCAATGATAAAGTCGCTCGATAAGTGAATATCAGGGCGAATGGCTTTCAATTTATTGATCTGATTGATATAAACATCAATGGTATGGTTGCGCTTCATCGCTGCCAAGATAGCATTTGAGCCACTTTGTACTGGTAGGTGCAAGTGTGATACCAACTCTGGTAATTGTGCATAAGCATCAATGATGTCATCAGTGAACTCAAGCGGATGACTGGTCGTATAGCGAATACGCTCAACACCATCGACGTGCGAGACATAATGCAACAGCTCAGCGAAACGGCAAATACTGCCATCGTCTTTTTCGCCGCGATAGCCGTTGACGTTTTGACCCAAGAGATTGATTTCACGCACTCCTTGCTCGGCAAGGCTATCGATCTCAGCCAACACATCATCGAGTGGACGCGACAACTCTTCGCCGCGCGTATAAGGAACGACGCAAAATGAACAATACTTCGAGCAGCCTTCCATGATCGAGACAAAGGCTTTGTAGCCTTCTACTCTTGGCTCTGGCAAAAAGTCGAACTTTTCAATACTGGGGAAGGATACGTCAATCGTACCAATACGGTTTTTAGGCGCGATATCACGCTGCTCATGTGATTGATCATATAGCTCAGGCAAGCGGTGCAGGGTTTGCGGGCCAAACACCATGTCCACATAAGGCGCGCGTTTTTGGATGTTGTCGCCTTCTTGTGAGGCCACGCAGCCGCCAACGCCGATCACGAGGTCAGGACGTTTTTCTTTGAGCTTGCGCCAGCGGCCTAATTCTGAAAATACTTTTTCTTGGGCTTTTTCACGGATGGAGCAGGTGTTCATCAGCAGTACGTCGGCCTCATCAATGTCATGAGTCACTTCCATACCGTGTGAATCACCGAGCACATCGAGCATTTTGTCTGAATCATAGACATTCATCTGACAGCCTTGGGTGGTGATGAATACCTTCTTGGTTGCGGCTTTTTCGACGGGCGCTTGGGCTGAACTTTGCTCCTTGAGTGCAGTGACAGCACGTGCGGTGACAGTCGTCTCAGCAGCAGCATCGTCATCGATGCGGGGATTGAATACAGTAACACTCATAAGGGGAAGTCCATGATTGACCAAAAATATAGCGGAGTAGCCGATTAACAAGTGGCGTATTTTATCACAACCCTGTACCAATGTGAAAAATTAGCATAGGCGATGGGTCGTCAATATGATAAATAATTCATAGCAGTATCAATTATTTACTGTGATTAATCTTACCATTTATAAAAACTGAGGCTCATTATCATTTCTATGTTACACCGTGCTGTCCTATTTATTAACAAAAGGTAAAGGAGATAGTTGAAAGTACAATGAGTATAGTATGATGATTGATATACCCTTGGCGGTACCTAGCGAACCGTTATTCATATATTTATAGAGATATCATAAAGAGAGTCAGTATGACAAAGTTGCGTGTTGCGCATAGCATCAAGGATGAAGAATCAGTCAGTCAAAAGCGCGCGTCGAAGCGGATCGCAGTCGGTACGTTACGGATGAGTGCGTTTAGCGTGGCAACAGCGGTAAGTGCACTTGGTATGTCGCAAGTGGCTTGCGCGGAGTTAACGTGGGGCGATGAGGAAAGCTACCAACAAGAGAGCAACTATCAACAAGACAGCAGTATTGATTCGTTTACAGCGGCGGCTATCGCAGCGGATCGCGGTGATGTGGGTGCGCTCTATAATTATGAGCAAATAATGAGCGGTGGTCTATTTGCCATGTATCCAACTTACTGGCGGATGAATCTAGACCTCAATTCACAAAGTTCAGCGGCAGTATCGCAGTTTGTACGCCAGTATCCAGATACGGTCATGGCCGAGAAGCTGGTGGCTGACTTTGCGGAGACCAAAGCGGGATCGAATGACTACGCCTCTGTCAGACAAGTAGCCAATTTGATTACCAATGCAGATGCCAGTGAGCGCTGCGCTATCGCCCTTGGGTTCAATAATGGCGGTGATACCATGCGTGCCATGGCTGCCAAATCTGATGTTTGGCTAACCACCAAAAAGCAGCCCGCATTGTGTGATCAGCTAGCGATGGAGATGAATAATAATGCGCTTATTAGCAATCAGGATCGCGCTTCTCGTCTCAAACGTATGCTACGAATAGGCAAAACGGGTGACATTATGGCGCTGTCGTCACGCCTAGGTACACCGATTGCTTATTCGGCGCTCAGTGAAATTCAGCTAAACCCCTCGTCGTTTTTTAGCCGCTTTGGCCGCGAGCCTGCCAGCCAAACCAATCAATACCTATACCTATATGCTATTGGCCGTGTCGCAGATAAATCCTATCGTGAGGCCGCGCTACAGTTGGATTTTGATATCAAACAAGACAATCAGCGCGCTATCAGACTATTGAATGACGAAACCCGCCGTTATGCCTATCGTACGCTTGGCGTTAAGCGCATGAACCACAATACAGATGACGGCTTTAATGCTGAAGCGGTAGACTGGTTCCGCAATAGCTTAGATGATGACTTTAACTTTGAAGAAGCGGAAGACTATGCCATGGCAGCGATCCGCTTTGGCCGCTGGGATGATGTGGTTGAAGCTATCTCAAAAATGGATGGTGAAATTCAAAAGGATGGTCAGTGGCAATACTGGCTGGCTCGTGCTTATGAGCAATCGAGTAATAGTAGCAAACGCAATACTGCTAAAAAGATGTATCAGAATCTAGCAAAAAGTAATGACTACTATGGCTTGATGGCAAAAGACAGAATCGGTCAGCGATTTGATGCCAGCCGCTTAGGTGGTAGTAATTTGCCTAATGTCAGTACCGCTGACCGCGCTCGCGTGATGCAAGATGCTAACTTTGCTCGTGCATTTGCTTTATATAACTCTGATGCTAGTCGCGCGTATGCCAACCGCGAGTGGAACTGGGCTGTGAAGCAAGCACGCGATAATCGTGATGACAACCTGATCATTGCGGCGGCGCGTCAAGCCTATGACATGGGCTGGCTCGATCGGGCGATTTATGCCGTTGATAATACCGATAGAGTCGATAGCTTGGCACTTTCGCATCCAATGCCGCACCAAGATTCAGTGGTGCGCTATAGTCAGTCAGCGGGTATTGATCCAGCGTGGGCTTATGGCATCATGCGTCAAGAGAGCCGTTTTGTATCTTCTGCACGCTCAAATGTGGGCGCTAGTGGGTTGATGCAAGTCATGCCTGATACGGCAAAATATATCGCTCGTAATCTAGGTGAGACTTATAGTGCGAGCCGTGCCAACAGTGGTGATACCAATATCCGTTATGGGACATGGTATATGGGTGATATCTTAAGCAAACTGAACTATCAGCCTGTATTGGCAACTGCAGGCTATAACGCTGGGCCTAATAATGCCAAACGCTGGCAGCCAACCTATGGCGCAATTGCCGCAGATCAATATGTCGAATCGATTGCCTTTCCTGAAACGCGTAACTACGTCAAACACGTGATGGAAAACGCCACTATCTATAGCAGTCTGCTGGGTCGTAGCCAGCCAATCAGTCAACGTATGGGTACAGTACCTGCTGCTTTTTAATCAGTGAATTCGTATTTAATAGACCACTAGCTTTTATAGTTAATGGTCTATTTTTTATGGGCTGAATGACAGTTGTTTATAGGCTGAATGACAGTAAGTTTTCGTATTCTGCATAATAAATACTGGACTTAGTTTTGTAATTGTTGACGAGCACGACAACGTTTACGTTTTTGCTATAGATTAAAAAAGACATTTTGTTACCATTGCTTTAATTGACGTTTATGTTCTTTAGTCTTGTTCTTAGATCGCTATGTGTTTAATGCTGTTAGCACAATGATTTAAGTGATAGCCCATGTTTTATCATTGCTAATTGCTCCCAGCCTTATGATCAAAAAATACTTCAAACTGTCTGTATTATCGAAAACTCGGCAACCGTTACTGATTCAGGTGCCCCCGTTATCTAATACAAAAGCAGAAACAAGCTCAAAAATTAAGACATCCAGTTTCTTGGTGCAGTTCCGTGGAAGTTTGATAAGTGGAAGTTTGATAAATAGGCATCATATGGGTAAAGTTAATAAGACGACGAGTTTTGGTGCTTTGTTAATCATACAAGGTCTTATGCTTACGCCAGCATATGCGGCGAGTACGGCCAAAGCTGGTCAGCGCGTATTGATGGTCGAGATGACTCCGGCGTTATGCAGCATGCAGCCGACAAGAGCCCGTATGCGTCAATGTTTAGAAGGCTATTCATTGACAGTTTCAGGTCTAGACATGGGATATGGTGAGCGCTGCGGCAGGGGTAGCGAGCCACGTTTGACGCCACTACAACTAAAGGTCGTCAATCGGATCATGCCTGATACGACAGTACGTAGCCAGACGTGGCAGCGCTATGGTGCTTGTAGTCCGTTAAGTGCCAGTAGTTACTTCCGACAAATCACTAACTACGCTGGTGAACTAAAACTGCCTAACGAGCTGAATACGGGCAACAGTTATACAGTCTCTAAATCTCGATTTATTAGTCAAATGACGCGCCTAAATAGTGGTATGTCATCAAATAGTGTTGATCTTATTTGCCAAGAAGGCAGTCGTCGTCAATCGATACTGACAGATATTCATGTGTGCTATGAGGGCAGCAGTTTTGGCACTTGTCACAATGTTGTAGATAACTGCGGTAGCCAATTCATCATTTCAGGTGGTAGATAGCTTTTATTTAACTATTTTTTAGATACTCCACCGTTCTTTCTCTACATCCTTTTCGGTCCTATTTTTAATGAAATCTGAGTGAACTTGGCAGTATTACATTGTCATTTTTATGCTCTTATTTATTCGTCTCATAGCGATAAAATACTATATGGACTGTATCTAAAAATTCCACAGCCCTTTACACATAGGCTTTGAGCTTATAAATATTCTTTTCGTATAAAATGTAACAATATAGTCCCTGATGGGTCTATGACTGTATCTAGACGGTCGCTGTGATGAAGTGCTACACTAGCTCTCGGTTTATGTATGCTGCAATGCGGCAGACAAGTCGATATCTATAATGATAATCATCAATGAAAACTATGCATTATCCAATCATCAATTAGGGAGTATTCAATGTCAATGAAACAGCCTTTACGTGTTGCCGTCACTGGTGCCGCTGGTAATATCAGCTACGCGATGCTATTTCGTATTGCATCTGGCGAGATGCTAGGTAAAGATCAGCCAGTTATTTTGCAATTACTTGAAATCACGCCAGCGCTTGACGCCCTAAAGGGTGTGGTCATGGAATTAGAAGACTGCGCATTCCCATTATTGGCTGGCATTGTTCAGACTGATGATGCCAATGTTGCATTCAAAGATATCGATTATGCTTTGCTAGTTGGCGCACGTCCTCGTGGCCCAGGCATGGAGCGTAAGGACTTGCTAGAAGCCAATGCTGCGATCTTCTCAGCACAAGGTAAAGCATTGAACGAAGTCGCTAGCCGTGACGTAAAAGTATTGGTCGTCGGTAACCCTGCCAACACCAACGCGCTTATCGCTCAGCGTAACGCGCCAGATCTTGATCCACGTAACTTCACTGCCATGACTCGTCTAGATCACAACCGTGCTATGGCGCAGTTGGCTGACAAGACTGACAGCACTGTTAATGACATCAAAAACATGACTATCTGGGGCAACCATTCGTCAACTCAGTATCCAGACCTAACCGCTTGCACAGTAAATGGCAAGCCTGCACTAGATCTAGTTGATCGTGACTGGTACGAAGGGACTTATATCCCAGAAGTACAACAACGCGGTGCTGCGATCATTAAAGCTCGCGGTGCATCATCTGCCGCTTCTGCTGCCAATGCTGCTATCGCACATATGCGTACGTGGGCACTAGGTACTGACGAGAACGATTGGGTCTCTATGGGTGTTTACTCAAACGGCGAATACGGTATTGCTGAAGGTTTGATCTATTCATTCCCATGCACATGTACTAACGGCGACTGGTCTATCGTAGACGGCGTTGATGTATCATCAGATTTCTCTAAAGAGAAAATGGCTGCCACTGAGCAAGAGCTTAGTGAAGAGCGTGACGCAGTAGCACACCTGCTACCATAAGCTAAGCAGTTATATAGCTGTCTTAACTTAAGTAATGCGTGAAAAAGAAAAGCCCTCTCAAATAGGAGGGCTTTTTTGTGTTTATAAGATTTTTTATTCAAAAGATATGATGAAATAAAAAGCAATTTATCTCATCCTTTCAAATGTACCTGTTTGCTGTCAATACAATTGATAACGTTAGATAAACGTTGATTAACAGCTATTAGCATAAAGCTTGCTACAATAAATGGGTTAATTTGAATAATAAGCACAATTACCTCTACACCATTTAAGGAGAAAAGTATGTTGGGTGAGCCAGAATATAATATGAATGAGTTGTTTGCTCAGTTAGGTCTAGATAGCTCTGATGAAGCGATTGATAAGTTTATCGCAGACAACCAGCTATCAAGTGAAGAGAAATTGATAGAAGCTGATGTCTGGACCGATAGCCAGCGTATGTTTTTACAAGAAGAATGGCAAAAAGATGCCGCATGGGTAGAAGTGATTGATGATCTAAATGTACGCATGCATCCTGATGCTTAACAGCACATAAAAGTATAATAAGAAAAACCCCACGACAATATTCATATCGTGGGGTTTTTTATTTATGTAAGATACGCCTGACTACTAAACTTGATTATCACGCCATTCTAGTAGGTCAGTGACATCTTGATGAATACCCGCTTTCAAGGCGTCCAAACCATCGTAGCGACGCTCACCATGCAAAAAGTGCAAGAAGCGCACTTCTAGATTCAACCCGTACAAATCTGCTTTTAGTTTGGGAAAGTGTACTTCCAATCGCCAGTCATCACCTTTATCAACAGAGGGTCTTTTGCCAATGTTAGCGGTACCGAACAAACTATGTGGACGCAAACCTGCGACGCCTATATTGTTATCAATAGCTAGCTTTATTAAACCATCAGGTATGACCTCTCCATTCTCATCTAAGCTGACGACATCAACGGCAAAAATGCCATGCAAAGCGGGTTTTATTCGCTGCAAATCAATATTGGCAGTAGGAAAGTCCATGGTGCGACCAATTTGATCGCCACGGACGACCGACCCGGTAATGGCGTAGTCGCGCTCCAGAAGTATATTGGCAGCATGAATATCACCTGCCAATAGCAAGTCACGGATACGAGTAGAGCTAATACGTGCAGCCTCATTGTTGACATCATTCAAGTGGTCGTTGTCAATATTGCTATCAGTGATGGTATGTAGGTTAGTCACATCCCAACCATAATCGCGCAAAAACTGACTGTCGCCAGTACGATCATGACCGAAGCGGAAGTCGTCGCCTAGTACCAGCGCTTTTACATTTAAGCGCGTGGCTAATATATCGGCAAAGGCTTGTGCTGATAACGAGCGAAAGTCCTCATCAAAACCTGCCACCACTAAGGTTTTAACCCCATATTGTGCTAGGAGTGCCTGCTTTTCTGCTAGATTGGTCAAACGCGCAGGGGCTTTAGCTGGTGCAAAAAACTCACGTGGTTGTGGCTCAAATATCATGACCGCAGCGTCCAAGTTTTGAGTATGCGCAATATCACGAACTTGTGCCAGCATTGCCTGATGACCAAGGTGTACGCCATCAAAATTGCCAATAGTGAGCACACAAGGCGCTAACTCTATTGGGTCATTAGTAGTAGACGCGGCATTTGATGATGCAATCAGTTGCTCAAGAAAATAGGTTTTCATAAGTTTTCAGCTATGATGAGACCAGATAAAAAACGAAAAAACACATCTATGGTCAAAATTGATGTGTCGAAAATTAGCCATTATAAAGTAAAATAGCCACACTAACACCCTATAGTCTACGGATAATGCAAGTATGAATGACGCTCTATGAATTTCATGGTTCGTACTCACATCTATTATCAGTATGACGATTTTTTACTATCATCATGAATACCAATAATAATGCCAATCAATATGGAGACTCTATGTCCGATGTTGCCTTAAATGTCATAGCAACTGACCTGTCGACACATCAGCTGACCCAGCAGTTTATGGTGCAACGTGCCAGTAAAGAAGACTTAGCAGAAGTCTTGGCGATTTATAATCAAAGTATTCCTGGCAAACAAGCAACGGCAAATTTGGCGTTAGTAACGCTCGAAGAACGTACGGCTTGGTTCGATGAGCATTTGGATAGTCCAACGAGGCCTATTTATGTAGTTAAAGCATTACCAGAAGGTGATGCCGATAGACAAAGTACAAAACTGCCAATTGTTGCATGGGGCAGCTTCAGTGATTTATATGCGCGTACCGCTTATCATATCAGCACTGAGATTAGCATTTATCTAAACCAAGATTATCAGAGTAAAGGGCTGGGCAGTCTGTTGACACGCTGGATGTTGACGCAAGCGCCCAGTTTAGGAATCAGAAATATCGTTGCCCTTATCTTTGCTCACAATCAGCCAAGTTTGGGACTTTTTCGTAAACTTGGCTTTGAGCAGTGGGGATATATGCCAGAAGTTTGCGATATGGACGGGTTTATCGCTGATGTCGTGATGCTTGGTAAAGCCGTGACATCGGACAACGTTGCAGATAGTTAGAGTAAAGTACCTTAACCCAAGATTTTCCATTGGCCGTCGATTTTCTGTAGTTGATAGGTCAATGGTGCAGGGTCGCTTTGTCCTTTGAGCATCAACTCGCCCGTAATAGTAGCACGCGTTTTGTCATCACTGTACGTTGTGTCAGTAATAGTCACGCCATCGACCGTTTGTTGAAATGCCGATTGAGTGTTGGCAAGCTCTTGCTCAAAGTTTGCCATATCTACTTGATAGTAGCCTACCGCATCCTTCACATCACCATAATACAAACTATTTAGTGCTTTTTTGACCGTGTCCTCTGGTGTACCAACTTGGGTCGGATTGGTCACTAGGCTTTTTTGTGTGGTCGAAGCAGTGACTGGATTGATATTGTCATTATCAATGGTCGTTTTATTCTCAGTATCATCTGTGGCTTGAGTCGTTTCGCTCGTGCTATCTGCTGTCTCTTTTTGCTCCGCTGTGCCTTCTTCTGAAGTATCAACGACAGCTGCAACCTCTTCATTATTGGCAGCAGTTTCAGTGTCTGCAGACTCATTGTTGCTGCAACCGCTCAGTAGTAATCCAGTACCGAGGACACCTGTTGCAAGTAGAAGCGGTAAGCGCTGGAAGAGTGGCTGTTTCGTTGTCATATCAAACCTCAAATGTCAGTTATTCATTAATAGGTCATTATGACAACGATCGGTGGCAAGCATTGTCAATTCTGATGATAGGCTTGTTTTGGTTTCGTAAGCCAAGCTCATGCCTATATCTACGTTGGCTTATCCGTGTTTGAGCTGGCGAAGACGGAAACCTGTCGCTAGCAACACCACGCCATAGACAAGCGCTCCCACGACGCACATAATCACGAGTGCGATGATGCGTTGCCACTGGGCTTCATCAGTAGGGAAGTAGGGCAACATGAGATAAAGCACACCAATCATGGAGCCAGTCGAAATGGCAAACTGCGTGAATAGTTTGTTCCAATGAGGACCAAAACGGAAAATATCGCGCTTGTGTAAGAAGTAATAGAGCAAGCCTGCGTTTACGAACGCTGCGCCCGTCGTTGCCAAGGCTAGGCCACCATGTAGTGGTATCTCTAAGAAGTAGAATATCCCAATAAAGATGACACTAAATACCATGTTGGCAATAACAGAAATGATGCCGATTTTGACAGGTGTTCTGGTGTCTTGACGCGCAAAAAATGCAGGGGCAAAGATTTTGATCAGCATGAATCCTAAGATACCACCTGCCATACTACGCAATGCCAGCGAGCTCATCTGTGCATCACGAAGGGTAAACTCACCGCGTAAGAACAGGGCTTGCATCAGCACATCTGCGAGTACAAAGAGCGCAGCCGAGGCAGGTACACCGACCAAAATGATAAGGCGCGCGGCCCAATCGATGGTCTTTTTGAAACTAACATCGTCTTTTTGCGCTTCACTTTTTGACAGACTTGGCAATATTACCGTACCAATCGCCACACCAATCAGCCCTAGTGGTAGCTCGCTCATACGCTCAGCCGCGTAGAGCCAAGAGACCGAACCACCAATCATCAATGAGGCGAAAACGGTGTTCAGCAACAAGTTGATCTGAGTGACAGACACACCAAAGATAGCAGGCAGCATTAATTTGAGAATGCGGCGAACACCCTCATGCTGAAAATCAATTTTGGGCGCGACCAGTAGTTTTTGTTGCCAGAGCTGCGGCAGTTGTATCAAGAATTGTAGCAAACCTGCGATTGCCACGGAATAGCCAAGCGCCATAATAGGCGTATCAAACATCGGCGCAAAAATCAGCGCACCACCAATCATACATAAATTCAATAGGACTGGGGCAAAGGCAGGTGCTGCAAAACGGCCATAACTTTGCAAAATACCACTGGCAAAAGCTGTCATAGAAATAAACAGCAAATAGGGAAAGGTGAGGCGCAGTAGCTCAGCGGTAATGGCGAACTTGTCAGGCTGATCGGCAAACCCAGGGGCAAACAAGGTTACCACCCAAGGTGCAATCAAAATAACGACCACCGTCAGCATCGACAACACCAGCAAAAGTGCGCCCGAGGTACGACTGACCAAAATCTGTACTTGCTGTAAGCTGTATTTTTCTTTGTACTCAGACAGCACAGGAACGAATGCTTGGCTAAACGCCCCTTCGGCAAATAGTCGTCGCAAAAAATTTGGGATTTTGAAGGCGACCAAAAAGGCGTCCATCAAACCACCAGCCCCAAAAACCCCCAATAATATGACATCACGTAGCAGACCTAGAATACGTGACAACATGGTCATGCTACTGACCACCATGGTTGAACGAAATAACCGACTTTTTGCCATGAGAACCTATCTTGCTAAGTTGTGTACAGGGTTGTGTAAGAGGTGGTGTACTGATTTGCTGTTGCAAAAAAACTGACGAATTATAGCACTTTCACCACTGAGATAAATGGATTGGATGTGGAAATCATTTTTGCAGTGATAAAGAGTTATTTCGTAATAACCCTGCAATTAGCTCCCGCAATCTTGCCCATTCGAAATAATCACCAGGGTCAGTCTTACGTCCTGGCGCAATATCACTGTGCCCTGTCAAATGTCGCTGTGTTTTGGGGTAGGCTTCATAAATAGCCGCAATTACCGCTGCGAGCTTCTCATATTGAGCAGAAGTGAAGGACACAAAATCTGACCCTTCAAGCTCAATGCCAATGCTATAATCATTACATTCAGGTCGGCCCAAGTAGCTAGACCGTCCAGCGTGCCAAGCGCGTTCGTTAAAATTGACAAACTGAGTGATAGCCCCATCACGCTCGATAAACAGGTGCGCTGACACTTCTGCACCTTTGATTGTCTGGAAGTAAGGATGTGCATCCCACTCTAATTGATTGGTGAATAATGCCTTTACATAATGTGTGCCACTAGGGTCGCACGCACCAAACTCATTGGGTGGTAGGCTAATATTATGAATAATGATGGCATCAATACTGACACCTTTCGGTCTGACATTATAGTTGGGTGAGGCCAGCCAAGTAGCGGCTGATAGCAGACCGTCTGTGATTGTCATTGGCAATGTAGATGATGATGAATTTGAGGATGAAGCGGGCATAAAGCTCTCTTTTTATAATAGTATTGGTGATGTTGTGATAGAAAGTTTATCAAAGTAGTTAGATGGTCACAGCCTGTTTATATCATTTGAGTCTCTAGCATAATAAACCTTAACAGCGCGAATAGCGTATAAATAATAACGTGTGAGAGCCTGCCTCATGTCTATAAAACCGATGTCTACGTCTGGAACTTATACTCTAATAACCATTGGTCAGCGAGCGCGGCTACCATTGGCGATAGCAGCGCTATTATTCTCTGCAAACACGCAGGCATTTTTACCGACACCTTTATTGGTCACTGAAGGTGCGCTCTCATCTAAATTATCAGATAGTACGTCACCTAGTGACGCTAAAGCTGCTGTTCGCATTGAGATATCTAACCTCAGTGATACTGGAGACAATAGTCAAAATAATATTGCGGCTGGGTCAGATATGGCGACAGAGCAGTTACTGGCAACATGGCGTAGACAGGCAAAAACCGACAATTTAGCACAGCATACAACATGGCGACGCTTATTGTATTTTTACGATGACCAAAGCAGTATGTTTTCTAAAAAGAAAACGGAGAGTTTGGTCGACGATCCAAGCTTCTTTTTGAGTGATAACGGTCAGCAGGATTCAGCCGCAGAATTAGACGCGACCCTGACAGCACTGGCAAAAGAATTCACATCGCAGACAACTGGTAATAACCAAGCAAACATTCATATAAAAAATCAAGCCAATAACAATTCCGTTTTGTGCCGTTTCCCAGCACGAGTGGCATGGCTAAAAGAAAAGTTAGCTATCGATGATGGGCATTTATCGGCTGAGTGTCCAGAGCTAGATGACTGGATGGCGACATTGGCCCCTGAGCGGTTATCTATTGTGTTTGCCGAAGAGTATTTGGACAATCCACTCTCTGCCTTCGGTCATACGCTACTGCGCATTGATTCAAAATCGAGCGTAGCAGACCCCAATCAAATCAGACAGGCGTATGCGCTCAATTATACGGTGGATGGTGATCCAGACGATAGCTTTCCAATCTATGCGACCAAATCTATGATTGGCAGTTATGATAGCGCCATCGAGATTGATCCTTATCCAGAAAAGCTCGCAAAATATCTACAAGACGATGAGCGTGATACGTGGACGTATCCATTGAATTTGACTCCAAGTGAAGTGCAGCAGATTATGCGCCATGTTTGGGAGACCAAAGCGCTAAAAATGCTGTATTACTTCACTACGGATAATTGTGCTTCTGAGATCCTGCGCTTGATCGACGTGGTTCGTCCGCAGCAAAGTCTATTGAAGCAACTGGCTTATGTTGTTGTGCCCTCTGATGTTATCCAACTATTGAATAACAAAAACCTTTTGGCAAATGCCACTTATACCCCTGCCGATAATACGTTGCGTCAAGCTCAGCTTAATGACGTTAAGCAACAACGCGCGCAGCTGGGCTATCATAACAGCGCCAAACAAACCTTAAATGAGATAAAGTCGGCACAGCTTAATCCTGTATCAAGCTTATCAGATGATGGACAACGGTTACGCAAACGTGAAATTGACGTATCGGATAATAACCCAATAGATAGGCATCCACTACAGCTGGGGACGATAGCTATCGGTCAGCGCGGTGACAATGACTATATCGATATTGGGGTTAGAGCAGGGTTTCATGATACGCTTGACCACGCATCAGGGTATCCGCAGTTTTTTAATTTAGAAGGGTTGGCTGCGACCTTACGCCTGTATGACACAGATGATGATAAGCCCAATCAACCAGACAGCGTGGTCTTACAAAATGCGACTTTGATTCGTGGGCGCTCTTTTAATCCTATCAATGCTGGCAAAAAAGGCAAAACGTGGGGCGCAAGTATTGAGGCGACGCGAGTGAATGATGGCTCACAAGAGGGCGGGAGAGATCATCTGGTGGGTAGTGTGGGTTACGAGACGGGGTGGTCTTGGGCGTTCGGTACCCCAAGCATAGGTACGGGTCAGATGCCACCGCAGCTATGCTATACGTTTTTGGCTGGGACAGCACAAGCAGGACGCGCTATCAATAAAGGCTTTCGGGTAGGTGCTGGCATCAATGCTGGTTGTCGTTATCAGATTAACAATCAGTTACGTGCGCAAGCTGAATTGCAATTGCCATATTGGTATCATGGCAGCAGCGATGAGTCCAACGTCCGTGGTCATTATTGGCAACCGATCTCAAGCCTCGGTCTACAATACGATATTGATAAAAAACAAGCATTACGTATCAATGCCAGCTATGACTGGCAAGAGCGCGTCGATGCGAATGAGGATATACAGCTGTCATACAGACGGTACTTTTGAGTAGAGTTATCTCTTAGCGCTGTAATCGCTGTGTAAGTTGTATAAAAGGAAAGATGCTTTATGAATACACCAACTATACTCATCATCGGGCAAGGCGATATCGGCTTGCCAGTCACCAACACCCTTGCGCAAAAGGGTTTTTCTGTGACAGGGCTGGCCCGTAGTGAGCGTGATCATTATGCCCTAGTGGATAACGCTGAATTTTTGCAGGCAGATGCGCTGACTCTGACGACCGATCAACTGCAAGCATTTACGCATATTGCGATTATCGTCACACCTGATGAGTATTCGACCAGCGGTTATCATGACAGCTACTTGGCGATCAGCCAGCATTTGGCAACGCTTGCTCCGAATCTGGCGAATTTGCAGCGCGTCGTGTTTATTTCTTCTACTGGTGTTTATGGTCAAGATAATGGCGAATGGATTGATGAGCATACTGAACCTATGACGCCTGAGCGTGACGCATCAAAGGTCATATTGCAAGCCGAACAAGCACTGCAACAAAGCTTTGGTGACAAAGCCATCATCATTCGTCCTAGCGGCATTTATGGACGTGAGCGTCTTATGCGCCTGCGAAAAGCTCGCGAGCCACAAAAAGAGCCAGTAGCCGCTGAGCATTGGAGCAATCGTATTATGGATCGCGACTTGGTCACTATCATTGCCAATGTGTTGACGACAGAAACACCAAAGCCACTCTACCTTGCGACAGACTACAGACCTGTGACCACCTTTGAGCTTGACGTTTGGTTGAGTGAACAAATCGGTGAAGCCGCGCCTATTATCGATGAAAAAAAGACGTCAGTGACAGGAAAGCGCTTGCACAGCAATATTCCGTTAGCTTGGCTTGAGTACGCTGATTGGCAAACAGGCTATCGTGATATTTTAGCTCACCAAGAGTAAGCTCTTCGGTGTAAGTATTTAAGTATAAGCTCTTAAGCTTAAGATCGTCTTTTAGTTTGATTGTTTTTATAGTTTATTTTGTATGGAGATTTCATGACCCAGCCTTCTACTTCTGATGACCGTTTGTCTCATGCTAGTCTGGCAGCAGAAGGTAGCAAGCTCACAAAAGGCGATGCTGGGCAGTCCTCTATGCTAGCTGATTCACAGCAGCCTGCGATCGTACATCCTAATTTTGATCCCAAACGATCACCCCTTGATCCTGCCAGACCGTTGAGTGATATTCCTGAGCCTGCTAGGCGCTTAAATGGTCAATTGCGCAGGCTTTATGGTAATTCGACGCGGTTTTATCAGCCTAATGTAGATAGCTTGTCAAAATGGTCGCTGATTGCTTCAGAACCCTTGGCGGAGCATCTATCGTTACTCAAGGCGGCGCAGCTTGTCGAGCTGCCTGATAGTTTTTATCAGAACCACAGTGATCAGCCCTTATTATCGCCATTATCAGAGATGACATTATTAGATATGTCAGATATCCAGCAGGCGATTCGTGCCTATCCAAAACTAAACCGTTATGGGTTTGGCTCTGCTGATAGCGACGAGATGGCTGAGCCAAATAACAATAGCGAAATTAACGAGTCTTCAGCCTCTCTGCGCGCATTGATCAAACGCTATAATCCTGATGAGCTGCTGAGTAGCCTGTATGCTGATGATTGGCAAGTGATTTTGCAACCACAGCAATTTGAGACAGGCGAGGGCAGTTTGGCGACAGATATTATGGCGTGTAGTGCTGCTGTCCATGCGCTCAAGCAATGTAGTACCCGTAAAAGTATCAATCATAGCTGTAGTGCCGCGCAAATTTGCCAGCACGTACGTAGTTATTTGCTTAGTCAAATTGTCTGTGAGCCTACGCAGCGTCACGCATATCGTCAAATCCGAATATTTTCTGGTCATATCATTGTTGCTGCGTATCATTTAGGCTGGGAGATACAAGTGCGAGCAGATGGACAGAGCTATTTTAATATCTCGTCGCGTAGTGGTTTGTTGACTCGCTATGCCAATATGCAGGATTACGAAATCAACGGTTGGTCAAGCTGATCAATAATGCGTACAATAATGCAAATTTTTCGCCCCTCTTTTTGCCCATAGGAATGTCATCATGTCTCACGTATCACGCCCGCAAGACCCAACGTTTTCATCTCATCAATTTATTCAACTGGCTTTAGATAACCAAGTACTTAAATTCGGCGAGTTTGTCCTCAAATCAGGTCGTATTAGTCCATATTTCTTTAATGCAGGTCTGCTTGCAACGGGTGAGATGTTGTCATTGCTAGCACGCGGCTATGCTGATGCCTTGGCTGAACAAATGGCTGAGCAAATGAGTACGGCAAATGATGGCGCTGATGCGCAAGAGCCGGTCATCTTTGGTGCGGCTTATAAAGGCATACCTTTTGTCGCTGCGACCGCGCAAGCATTATGGCTACATCATGGCATCAATGCCAAATGGGGTTACAACCGTAAAGAAGCCAAAACCCACGGTGAAGGGGGTAACTTGGTCGGTGCTGACGTAAGTGGCAAGGCTGTTTGGGTGCTTGACGATGTCATCACAGCAGGCACAGCGATGCGTGAAGTGGTGGAGATTCTAGAGCAAGCAGGGGCAAGCGTTGCTGGTATTATTGTCGCGCTTGATCGCAAAGAAAAAGGCCAAGCTGAGCACTCTGCTATTCAAGAGCTTGCTGCCACATTAGCAGTGCCAGTGCGTGCATTGGTTGATATCGACGATTTAATCAGCTATTTGGAAGACGATGAGAGCCAGTACAAAGACGCGACCCAGTTAGCCAAAATGCAACATTACCGTGAGCAGTACGGCGTATAGTTGGGCACTGAGCCTGTTTTATACTAATAATATAACGTAAGTGAGCCCTACTATGAGTCAGACAATGAGCCAAGAAAGCCAAGAAAGCCAAGAAAGCCAAGAAAAATCGCTAAAAATACTCGTTATTATGGATCCTATCGAGCGGGTCAATTATAAAAAAGACACCAGTCTCGCTATGATGTGGGCCGCTCAGGATCGCGGGCATCAGCTTGGCTATTGTCAGATTCATGACTTGTGGTTGGACCGTGGACAGTTAATGGTTGATACGCAGCCGCTGACGGTGAAGCGTGATCCTGCAGATTTTTATACACTGGGTGATAAAACGACACGCTCAGTTGCTGACTATGACGTGATTTTGATGCGCAAAGACCCACCGTTTGATATGCGCTTTATTTATGCCACTTATATGTTAGATCATGCCAAAGCAGCAGGCGTGCTCGTGGTCAATGATCCGCAAGCCATCCGTGATTGTAATGAGAAATTATTTGCGACGTGGTTTAGTGAGTATATGAGCCCAACGATTGTGACCAGCAAACAAGCTCACATTCGTCAGTTTATCGCTGAGCATCAAGATGTCATCGTTAAGCCGCTAGATGGTATGGGCGGTACGGGTATCTTCCGTCTGACTGCGGATAGTCCAAATATTGGCGTGACGATTGAGGTGCTGACTGAGCTTGAGACTTTGCCCATCATGGCGCAGCGTTATTTGCCAGAGATTAAAGAAGGTGATAAACGCGTACTTATTGTAGATGGCGTCGTGGTCGACTATAGC
Source organism: Psychrobacter sp. T6-5 (assembly GCF_052258485.2). Taxonomy (NCBI): domain Bacteria; kingdom Pseudomonadati; phylum Pseudomonadota; class Gammaproteobacteria; order Moraxellales; family Moraxellaceae; genus Psychrobacter; species Psychrobacter sp. T6-5. Next base: position 799,908 of record NZ_JBQQEY020000001.1, read on the forward strand.
TTGGCGCGTATCCCAAGCAAAGGCGAGACCCGTGGTAATCTTGCCGCAGGTGGTAGCGGTGTGGCGATGCCATTAACCGATATTGAGCGTCAAGTAGCAGAAGTTGTGGCGCCGATTGTCAAAGAAAAAGGTCTGATGTTCGTGGGTTTGGACTTGATCGGTGGACGTATTACTGAGATTAATGTCACCAGCCCAACGTGCGTGCGTGAGATTGATGACCAATGCGGTACCGATATCGCGACCGACTTTATCATGGCAATCGAAAATAAATTTACGGTATAGTTTTAGGCAGTCTAAGACACATGTTTATTAAAGAAAGTACGTCTTAATACCTTTTTAGCATTGCCTTTTAGGGTCGTGTGTCAATAGTACATGACGCCAAGTCGTGCCAGCTCATGGCTTGGTTTTTTTGTTATTTCTACTGCATAAAGTACTGTATATAAGACAATGATTTCCTCTATACTATGCGGGCTTTTACCGTGTCATTTTTTTAGTAAATGGCCTCATAGTAGTAGGACAAATCCTTCATATAAGTAAAGTAAAGATAGGCAGATATTCATGAAAACACCGCACATATTGATGATGGCAGCTGGGACGGGCGGACATGTTTTCCCCGCGCTTGCAGTGAGCGATGAGCTGACCCAGCGCGGTGCGGTTATTCATTGGCTTGGAACGCCAAATGGTATGGAAAACGGCTTGGTTGAACCGACAGGTTATCCTTTTCATGCCATCAATATGCAAGGGCTGCGTGGTAAGGGCGTGGGTCGTTTAGTCAAGCTACCAGTAACGTTATTGTCAGCGACGATGGCTGCGGTGAAAGTGATTCGCAGCAATCAGATTGACGTGGTCGTTGGTTTTGGTGGCTATGTAAGTGCGCCTGGTGGACTTGCTGCACGTCTGACCAATACACCGCTAATTATCCATGAACAAAATGCCATCGCTGGTATGAGCAATCGTTATCTGTCTAAGCTGTCTACCAAAGTATTACAAGCATTTGAGAACACCTTTGCCAATAGTGAGCAAGATGCCAAGCTTGAAACAGTTGGCAATCCTGTGCGTAACGCCATCACTGGTGTCGCAGAGCCAAAGGTGCGTTATGACGTCAATGATAGCTCACCGCTTAAACTGCTGGTCGTGGGCGGTTCGCTTGGTGCTCAGGTATTGAATGATACTGTGCCAAAAGCACTGGCTTTGCTAGACCAACCGTTTGAAGTCCTTCATCAATGCGGACGCAATAACGAAGCAGCCACTCAGGCGGCTTATAGCGAGCAAGATTTAAGCAAGCATCAGTTCACAGTGCAGCCCTTTATCGATGATATGGCGGCGGCCTACAACTGGGCAGATATTATCGTTTGTCGCGCTGGTGCATTGACAGTGACTGAAATCCAAAATGTCGGTATTGCTGCTATTTTTGTACCGCTACCACATGCGGTTGATGACCATCAAACCGCCAATGCGCGCACATTGACTTCACATGCTGCTGCGATCTTATTGCCACAGTCAGAGCTAACGGCCAAACGTTTAAGTGATGAGCTTAGCGTACTCAATCGAGAGAAATGCCTTGAAATGGCCAAGAAAGGTCATGCGCTTGCCAATCGCAGCGCGAGTAAACAAGTGGCTGATATTATTTGGCAAGCCTTATAGTCTAAATTCTTGCCACTCGTTATTTTTTTATTGATCATATTTTACTGTCCTTTAATTTTTATTATCCCTTAATAAAGAGAAAATTTTATGTCTACCTCTGCCAAAGCCCTTCCTAAGCGTTTGATTGAAATACCAGAAATGCGCCGTATTCAGCATTTGCATTTTATTGGTATCGGTGGCTCAGGCATGTGCGGCATCGCTGAGGTGATGAACAATCAAGGTTATCAAGTCAGTGGTTCTGACATTGCAGAAAGCTTGGTGACGAAGCGTTTACAGCAGATTGGCATCAAGATATCAATTGGTCATGATTCCAAAAACATTGCCAACGCTGATGTCATTGTCGTGTCATCAGCGATTGATCGTAGCAACCCTGAGGTAAAAGCTGCGCTTGAAGCTCGCCTGCCAGTCGTACGCCGTGCCGATATGCTTGGCGAGTTGATGCGCTATCGCCATGGTATTGCGGTTGCTGGTGCGCATGGTAAAACGACGACGACCAGTTTGCTAACCACGATGATGGCAGAAGGGCAGCTAGATCCTACCTATGTGATTGGTGGTAAGCTAAATGCTTCGGGTAAAAATGCTGCATTAGGCAACAGCCGTTTCTTGGTAGCAGAAGCGGATGAGTCCGATGCGTCTTTTTTATCACTGCGTCCGATGGCAGCAATTGTGACCAATATCGATCAAGATCACATGGAAACCTATGGCAACAGCTTTGATAAATTAAAAGCCGCGTACATTCAGTTTTTACACAATATGCCGTTTTATGGTTTGGCTGTGGTATGCGGTGATGACCCTGAGCTGTATGCAATGATTGATGATATTGGTCGTCCAGTGTTGACCTTTGGACTTGAGCCTTTTAACGATGTACAAGCTGTCGATTTGGTGACAGAAGGTACCAAGACTCACTTTACTGTATTGCGCCGTGACCGTGAACCATTGCGTCTGACACTAAACATTCCTGGTACACACAATGTTTACAACGCGCTGGCCGCTATCACCATGGCAACCGATGAAGGTGTCGATGATGCCGCGATTGAGCGTGCCTTGCAGAAATTTGAAGGGGTAGGCCGCCGATTTGAGCAGCATGCCTCGGTCGATATCGATGATGGTAATGTCCTGTTGATTGACGATTACGGTCATCATCCAAAAGAAGTTGACGCAACCATCAAAGCCGCTCGCCAAAGCTTTCCTGATCGCCGTTTAGTGATGTTATTTCAACCGCATCGTTATAGTCGCACCCGTGATTGCTATGACGATTTTGTTGAAGTGCTATCAAGTGTTGATGAGCTGCTACTATTGGATGTATATTCAGCAGGTGAAAGCCCGATTATAGGCGCTGATACCAAGTCATTAGCACGTAGTATCCGTCTGCGCGGTGAAGTTGAACCGACGATTATTGACAAAGACAATCTTGCTCCTGTGATGCAGCGTTTATTAAAAGCCAATGACATGCTTATCACGCAAGGCGCGGGTAATGTGGGGCAGATCGCTATTGATTTGGCTGCCAATAATCTTTACATCAAGTAAGCTAAAATTTAGGAATTATCTTCATGACGACGAATAATAAAGAAAACATGAGTACTCAAAACCTCGCTATCGATGATACCGAAGATAAGTCAGCCATTAACAATCCAGAACCAGCATTGGCGGCGGCTGCACAAGCAGGACAAAGCGACGCGAGCATTTCACCAAATGAAAAAGAGAATAAAAAATCTATCAGTACGATGACTGGTCATGTAAAAGATGCCGCTCAGTTTGGTAAAGTCGCTGTGATTTATGGTGGTAGCAGCAATGAGCGCAGCGTGTCTTTGGATAGCGGTGCGGCTGTATTGCAAGCACTGCAAAACCAAGGTGTCGACGCCACTCATTTTGACCCTAAGCATCAAGACATCACAGAATTACGTGATTACGATCGCGTGTTTAATGTCTTGCACGGTCGCGGCGGCGAAGACGGTCTATTGCAAGGTGTATTACAGTGGTTTGATATACCGCAAACGGGATCTGGTATTTTGGCATCAGCATTAGGTATGGACAAAGTGCGTACCAAACAACTATGGCAAGGTTGCGGCTTATCCACAGCACCGTTTTCATTATTGACGGCTGATACCGACTGGCAGCAAGTGGTCAATATGTTAGGACTGCCACTTATCATCAAGCCCGTTCATGAAGGCTCAAGTATTGGTATGACCAAGGTCAACCATCTTGATGAGTTACCTGCTGCTTATGCCACAGCAGTACAGTGTGGTGATGCCGTGATGGCTGAGCGCTGGATCACAGGTCGTGAGTTTACGATTGTGATTATCGATGACGAAGCTTATCCTGTCATTCGACTTGAGCCTGCTGATATCACAAACTTCTATGACTTTGAAGCCAAGTACAATCGTAACGATACCAGCTACTATATTCCTTGCGGATTGAGCGCTGCTGATGAGAAGCATCTGCAAGATTTAAGTCTTGCGGCATTCCGTGCAGTAGATGCAAAAGGCTGGGGACGTATCGATGCCATGCAAGATGAAGCAGGGAATTTTTGGTTGCTTGAGATCAATACCGTGCCCGGTATGACCAGCCATAGTTTGGTGCCGATGGCAGCCAAAGCTAGAGGCATGGATTTTGACACATTGTGCTGGCACATATTATCGCAGACAGTCTAATTTTTTAATGTGACGTCCATCATATTTATCACGATTTTTTAACAATGAGTCTGATGACAATCACTTTGAGTAAATGAGCTACGTTAAAACATGGGCAATCATAAATTATATAGAGATTTATAATTGCTCAGCTTTATCGCTTTTGTAGCATGGCGATTTTAGCCAAAAAAGCCGTTAATGTGTCACTAGAGCTGCTATAAGACAGCTTCATGTAAACTTGTGTAAATTCAAGGCCGCTAGCGAGCGTTACGCTATTGTTTGCCTATAAAATACGTTAATATTGTAAGAATAGCTTTGTTTTAGTAATATTTACGTTTTTTGTAGGGATAACTTATAAGTTATTCATAACCTAAGAAAAATGTTACGTTTAAATAAGAATAATCGCTGACTATCAGTCTTTTTATCGACAGTCTTTGATAATATATTGCCTTAATAAGCTTCTGCAAAAACTTGCAGGTTTACATCAATAATTAGCATGATCAGTTTTATGCAAATATAGGGACAAAGGTCGTTATGGCTCAAACTGTCAACGAGGTAACTGACTTGATGAGTGATAAAGCCGGTCGCCCAGCATCTAAACTCCAATTACCAGCCTCGGCCCGATATCTTTTTATGATATTGGTATTAGGTTTATTGGTACTAATATTGATAATGGGTGGTAAAGCGTTACGTGATGCACCGCCTGCTGAGATTCATGTCAGTAGTCAAGGGCTTTCTACCGCTCAATATAACTCATTACAGACAGTGATGGACCAGCAAAAAGTCAGCAGTTTTTTTACTTCTGATTTGCAAGCATTAAGAGATATTACGACAAGCCTTGCATGGGTTGATCAAGTGAGTATCTCTCGAGACTGGCAACGCGGCATTGTGGTTACCGCCTTACCTAAGCAACCAGTCGCTAATTTTGGGACAGAACGCTTGGTTGATGCAAAAGGATCTGTGTTCGTTCCTGCTGATAGTAGCGACTTGACGCAAGAGCGCTTTGCTACTTTGCAAGGTGAAATGGCTCAAGCGCCAGTCATTATGCAGCAAATGCAGCAAGTCAATGACTGGTATGCGCCACTTGATATGCAGGTTGAAGACATTATTTTGTCACCAAGGATGACTTGGCTCATTCGTTTTGATAATGGCTTGCGCGTCATCGTCGATAATGAGAACACCGCACAAAAATTACTGAATCTAAGCCAGTTACTTGGTAATCAGTTAAGCGGACGCCGAGATGAGATGCAATCTGTAGACTTACGCTACAAGAACGGTTTTACAATTGCTTGGGATATGTCAGCGCCGCCAGTTGATGAGCCCAAATAATTAAAGCAATACTGATGAGTGATTACTTGAGTCGAAACTTTTTGCCCAAAATGAATAAGATATGTACAACATCATAGCGTATTAACAGCGCTTTTTTTAATGATTCAATAGGATGGCGTTATTTGCGCTCCTATTTAGTAATAATTTGTCTGGTACCATGAAATATAACGAAAATTTGGTTGTTGTCCATCTAAGTGCCACGGCAGTGTATGTCGTAATTGGCAATGTTGTCTCTGCAAAAGACATTCGTATCTTAGGCGTAGGGCAAGTTAAAAATAGCGATTTTTATCAAGGCCAAATCAAGCATCGTGAACGCCTACAAGGTGCTATCAAGCAAGCCATCCAAGAAGCAGAAGATACTGCCAATTGCCGCGTGCATAGCGTGTGGTTGACGCTCGCAACACCTGAGCTATCTAGTAAAAACAGTGCTGGAGAAGTGAGGGTTGAAGGCGAGTTCGTACGTGCTAAAGATATGGTACAGGCCTTGTCTAATGCCAAGTCGCGCGATCTGCCATCCGATTACTATCTCATGCATTGCTGTCAGCAAGGCATCTATGTTGATGATCAGGACTTCATGGTCGACGATGTAATTGAGATAATGGCACATAATATCACTGTGATGTATCACATGATGATGATGCCTGTCGCTAGTCGCCAAAATATTCAAAAACTATTACAAAGCTGCGATGTTGGTATTGACCATATCGTGTTTGATGCAGTGACCAGTGCTGAATATAGTCTGATGACTGAAGAGCGTCAGCAAGGGGTTTGCTTGGTAGATATCGGTGCTAGTACGACCAGTATCTGCGTCTACAAAGAAAACAAATTGATTTTTACGCACTGCATAGCTACTGGCAGCCATGAAGTGACAATGGATATCTCAGCTGATTTCGGTATATCGATGATTGAAGCTGAGAAACTGAAAAAGTCTCATGGTACCGCTGATGCCAATAGTGTTGATCCAAGCTCATTCTTTTTGTTTAAACCGCAAGGATCGAGCGATGAAATCAACATCGGTATCTATAATTTAGCACGCATCATTGAAGCGCGTTATGTACAGATATTCACTGAAGTCGCTCGTCAACTGCATGAAGCAGGTTTGATAGGCTACATTGACAAAGGTATCGTGCTGACAGGCGGCGGTAGTACCATTAAAGGTATGATACCGTTTGCTAAACGGCTGCTCAAAATGCCAGTAGTACTGACCAATACACATCCTGCTATTAGTGCTTACAATCATTTTGATAACGACGAGTCATTTAAACAGCTTAATAGTCAGGTCAATGACCGGGCTTACCAAACAGCTTTTGGCACACTCTTATATAGTCAAAGCGAGCAATTTCGCCGTAGTGAAAAAAGTGAACCTGATACGATTCAAAAAAATCGAGTCACAGGGGTCTTTCAAAGCGCAGGCAAACGTTTTGCTGATGTGTTGAAAAAAATACTATAGACCTACTGACCAAACATGTAGAGCATAAACACTTTTGTAAGATGCTCTTGAATGAAGTAAGCGAAAATTGAAGTCATATTGAAAGCAATACGCTAAGCAGTAACAGTAATACCTTAAGCGATGATGACATATTATGGTCCGCGCTGAACTATTTGATCCATAGCCCTGTTTTATTTAAATACATTTATATATAGTATGTCGATAGCGCGCCATATGAGTGCGTTACTACGTATCGACCTACACGCTATCTGCAACTGGAGAATCTTTTTTATGTCAAAATACACCATGCCAGATGATAACCAGCTTCAAAATAACGGCCAAGCGAGCTTCACTGTATTCGGTGTTGGCGGCGGCGGCGGTAATGCGGTTGAACATATGGTACAACAAGGGATTAGAGGTGTAACGTTCGTCTGTGCTAATACAGATAAGCAAGCGCTAGATCGTCTGACTGCACCGCACAAACTACAACTTGGTGCAAAAACGAACCGTGGTCTAGGTGCAGGTGCAAATCCAGAAGTTGGTCGTGAAGCAGCAGAAAGCGAAGAAGAAGCTATCCGTGCATTGCTTGAACACTCAGATATGGTATTTATCACTGCTGGTATGGGTGGCGGTACAGGTACAGGCGCAGCACCAGTGGTTGCACGTATTGCCAAAGAAATGGAAGTATTGACGGTTGCTGTTGTGACCACACCATTTAAATTTGAAGGTGGCAAACGTATCAAAGCTGCGAAAGCAGGTATCGAGCAGTTGACCAATTTCGTTGATTCAATTATCACGATTCCAAATGATAAGTTGATGAGTGTATACGGCAATATCTCTATGCAAGACGCTTTCAAGAAAGCGGACGATGTTTTGCTACATGCGGTCCAAGGTATTGCAGAGACTATCGCTAGCGAAGGTATGATCAATATTGACTTTAACGATATCCGTACGGCAATGACGGCTAAAGGTCATGCAATGATGGGTATCGGCCGTGCAAGTGGCGATGATCGTGCGCGTCAAGCCACCGAAAAAGCCATCAGATCACCACTACTTGATGATTTACGTCTAGAGAATGCCAAAGGTCTATTGGTCAACGTGATTTCTTCTGAGTCATTATCACTCGATGAGATGAGCAAAATCAGCATCATCGTTGAGGAAATTACTGATATCGATGATGCTCATATTTTCTACGGTTCTGTAATCGATGAAAAAATGGGTGATGACTTGCATGTGACGGTTATTGCAACGGGTCTGACCTTAGATGAAAACGCAGGGCAAGAGCCAGAAGTGGTTGAGCAACCTGTTCCTTCTGTGAATAGTACACAACCTGTCGATCCTAATGTACATACCAGTGCATTAAATAGTCAGAAGAAATCACAAGCTCAACTGCATCAAGATAACGTTAATACTGCACGCCCAAGCGCGCCTCAAGAGCAGACAAAAACCAAAACCAACAGCATCCAAGACTATCTGAAGCGTCAACAGAACAAATAGTTTTTAGTATTAAGTTAAAAAAAGCCAGCGCTCAAACGCTGGCTTTTTTGTGTCTACGTAGAAAAGACTGGCCTATAAAAGGAGAGCGACAAAATCAGAAGTACCGCAAAATGTTTCTGATCGAAAAAGTATGTCCAGAATCTAGTGTTTCTAAGCGTTCAATAGGGCATAAAACTGTGAAAATATATGATGAGATAATGACGATAAGTGTTATCAATCAAAGAGATAAGGAAATTAACGCTTTTTATTTGTAGCGGATATGGGGGAGGTAGTGGTACACTATGTCAATTGTAACAAAATATGTGAGAAGACAGCCATGAACCAAAGAACCATAAAGACAGCGATAGCCGTTACAGGTACTGGTCTCCATAGTGGTCAGCCTGTTGACTTGGAGTTTCATCCACAGCCGGTTGATACTGGTATTGTTTTCGAGCGCTCTGATATTGTAGGCAGCGAGCCTATTCCAGCAAGTGCTTTTTTGGTGCAAGACACGATGATGTCATCAAACTTAGTATTTGGTGGTACGCGAGTAGGTACGGTTGAGCACTTGTTAAGTGCGATCGCTGGGCTTGGCGTAGATAATCTATTGATTCGTGTTTCTGCTTCAGAAATACCGATTATGGACGGTAGTGCCGCTCCTTTTGTTGCTTTGCTACTTGATGCAGGATTCTGTGAACAAGATGCTTTAAAGAAATTCATTAAGATTGTACGACCAGTACGCGTCAAAGTAGATGATAAATGGGCAGAGCTACGCCCTTATGATGGATTTGAATTGAACTTTGAGATTGACTTTGATCACCCTGCCATCGACAAAAATTTTCAACATGCTCAGTTGCAATTCTCTACCCAAAACTTTATTGAGCAGCTAAGCGAAGCACGTACTTTTGGCTTTTTGCGTGACATAGAACAATTGCGTCAGAATAATCTAGCCTTGGGCGGTAGTATGGAAAATGCCATCGTCATTGATGATGCCAATATTCTTAATGAAGAAGGCCTACGCTTTAATGATGAATTTGTTCGCCATAAAATTTTAGATGCGCTCGGAGATTTATATCTGATTGGTTATCCTATCGTCGGTCGTTTTAATGCCTACAAATCTGGTCATGCATTAAATAATTTGTTAGTGCGTGAAATACTCTCTGATGAAAATAACTTTGAAATTGTAACTTTTGATGACAATGTAACATGCCCAATCGAATATTCACCGCTAAATGGTTTAGCAGTTGAAGGATAAATACAGGAATATACACGAAGTATCGAAACATTTACGCAATATTACATAGCAACGCTATAATTACATTTATATAATATGCAGTATTTTGAATATAAAGTCTATAGCATTTTGTGAATTTTATTCTAAGGCAGAGTGCGTAAAAGCTGTAGGTGATTTCCAAATCATCTATTGGTTCTATTCATAAATTGAATGGCACCAATAGATGATTTTTTTTGTTTACGACATTACAAAAAGGCAGCGTTAACAATCTTATTTCATGATTTTATTTACATAACTTTACATTGTAATATCTATATTTTTAGTGATTTGCTAGGCGTAGGAGGGCTTTTTTTAGATTTTCATCAGTGGTGACATGCTCTGCAGCCTGTGATATAGTCCGTTTTGTGTTTTGGCTAAGAGCCTGATTTTCATTGGCTTTACCAGGTTTGGACAAGGTTGCTGATAACGCTGATGATTGTTTAGATGAATAATTATTAGCAGATGTTTTAGCTACTACAACACGAATTTGCTTGAGTTGTTTAAATGTAATTGACTGCTCTGTTAATACTTGCAAATACGCGTTTTGTAAATAGCGAATATGATTAGCCGCTGTCATTGAGCCTACACTGAGTATTAACTGCTCAGAGGTTAAGCCTACGACCCAACAGGTATTGAGGATTTCCTCAGGTAGACAGTCTACCAGCAGCTCTTTTACCTCATTGGTCGCTTCTATATATAGCCGCATGTTATTAGCAAGAGTTTGAGGTAGCGCACTACCAGCAAACGCTTGATGATCTATAAGCTGGGCAAGCCGATTAGGCTGTTTTTTTGACATCGTGATGACTCATCTATTAGGTGACAAACTCGATATTTAGAATAGACATGCTAAAAGCGATATATAGCAAAATTTTATGAGGTAGTTGACTAAACGGGCGATGATACTGGTGTTAGTCACTATAAAAGAACGAGCTGTTGTGATAAAGATTTTATCATGTTTGTTTAATGATTATATCTTCTAAATTAATTGATGTTTCGTCACGGATGACGAGCAGACTTGTATTAACAATAGGTAGTAAATTTATGAAACAAGCTTTATTAATTTTGTCAGTATTGGGAATGGGTATCGCACAGACGAGTGGTGCTGCCGAAACAACCTTTCAACCAAATAATACCTTGAGTCATACCATCACAAATATTTCTACTTCTGCGAACTATGGTTCTAGTCGCAACATCTACAGCACTAACAGTGGTGCTCATGTATATAGCAACGATGAGATCAGTCAAGCCATTGACAACCTAAGCGCTCATGCTAAGCAAAAAGAATATCAGCTTGCGTCACTCACTAGCCGTTTATCATATGAGCAGCGTCAACAGCAAGCAAGCCGTGTACCTGACCGCAACTCTGCCCCTGCTATTGCTGCAGCAAACGCATCACGAGTCGCACTATCTAGAAGTTCTGGCTACTGTGCTCGCTATGTACGTAAAGCGCTACAGTCAGCAGGTTACGAATTTACGCCTAATCCTTCAGCTTATCAATATGCCTCTCGTGGCACACTAGCCCAAGCAGGCTTTACCAAAATCAGTAACGATATGGAACCTCAAGTTGGTGACGTCGTTGTCTATAACCGCACATCAAGCCGTCCACATGGTCATATCCAAATTTTTGATGGCAATGACTGGGTATCTGATTTCCGTCAAAACAGCATTAGCCCATATAGCGGTAACTACAGCTATACGACCTGGCGTGACTCGCAGTATGTTGATGATGCATCAGACCGTGGTATCTACCTTGCGATGGCTGACAAATAATTATCAGTTAAACGAGTTAAAAGTTTTCTCCAAACTCAGTAATGCTATTTATGACATTGCTGGGTTTTTTTTGTGCTTTAAATAATGATATCTAATAATAACTGTATCTAAATGAGTGCAGCTCATAGAAGCAAATCAAAGCACAAATTTTGGCCAATAGTTGCGATTATGAAAATCAGGCGGGGAGGCGTGGTTTGAGGCAAAATATAAAGTAGTCTTACCGAGCTGTAAGATCACACAAGGATGTATCTGCTCAATAATCGTATTTGCAATCACGTATTTTTGGTTAGGAAATTCGACCAGAGGAATGTTAAAGCCTCGCTCATAGTAATGAAGGGAATGCACTACTGGTGATTTTTCAAATAACGGTTTCTGTATTATGTCCTGTGTATTTACATTATCCGTCCACTCAATAGAGGCACGTGTATGTCCATCAGCCTCGTATAAAGGTGTTGGTGGTAATGTGGCAGGTTTACGATAGCTTTTAAACTTATAGAGTGCATAGCGGCCATCAGGGTTGGCATTAATCTCAATGTAAGGTTCAGCGTCTTGAATCTCAGTAATGTCCTTATCACTTAGAGTGTCACCAGCGATAAAGCATTCAAGGCAAGTCTCTTCCCATAGATAGTCAGCAAATCCTACTCGGGCTTGCTGCCAAGTCGGCCAAGCCAATTGATTGGCTAACATTTGACTGGGTAAAGTGATCTGATAGGTCAACTGTAATTGTAGTGCTGGCTGTCGAACGATCTTGGCGTTCACCTTGACACAAATACGCTGTAACTCTTCTACTGTCACACCCAGTTGCTGTGCGTCGTTTTCTAGCGTCTTAGTGGCGATAACAAGATTAAAAAATTGGTTCATTGTTTAACAAACTCTGTAGTACTTTTAAAAAATAATGGAAAAAGATTCAACCGAATAACTAGGCTAATACGACACATTAAGTAAATCCAAAACCAGCAGACAAGATAAAAGCCGCGAGCAAGATGCATCGCGGCTTTTATAATTACCGTCATTATTTAAGCTGATGCGGCATACTGTTACTCAAACAAAGCTTGTCAGCACATATTATTGCGCGTGACGTGCTAGGTTAGACAGTTTAGGGTTGGCATTTGGGTTTTGACGTAGCAATAATGCCATACGTCCAATAGAATGAACCAAAGACGCATTAGCCGCTTTAGCAAGTTCAGCGCCAACGATGTCGCGCTCTTCTTTCGTGCCAGCAGGCAGTTTTACTTTGATAAGCTCATGATCTGTTAGCGCGCGATCAATCTCTTCGGTAATGGTTGGGGTAATACCCTTGTTGCCGATCATAACGATAGGCTTTAGCTCGTGACCGATGCCTTTTAGACGTTTGATGGTAGCGTTATCGAGTTGCATAGAATTCCTAGGTGTTGGTAAAAATAAAAATGTTACTGTCAAAAACAGTTATTGATCATTATAGATAATCTGTGACCATCTTGCATGAGATCAGCAGGATTTTGCACGATTTTACGTGACGAAAATGTTAAACTGAATGTTTGGTACATTATAAACGCTACTGTCTTATAAAACAGTTATTTAACCAATAGAATTTGGTCAGTTTGCGACCAACCATGAATAAAAAATCTGATTAACACTGTATTTAGAATAATCCGCATCTGATTAATATCAGTTTGTAAGTGATAGAGTGATTAAAGCAGCTAGATTTAGTAAAGCAATAGGAGCAGGTATTTTGGCCACGCGTATCGAAAACAAAAAACTATCAAAGAGCAGCAGTGCTTGGATGAAAGAGCATATTGACGACCACTATGTACAAAAAGCTCAAAAAGATGGCTACCGTGCCCGTGCCGCTTATAAATTATTAGAGATTAATGAAAAAACCAACCTGATTAAAAAAGGCATGACGGTTGTAGACTTGGGTAGTGCGCCTGGCAGTTGGTCTCAAGTAGCGGGGCAGTTGGTTGGTGACGACGGTATCTTGATTGCCTCTGATATTCTGGCGATGGATGCTTTGCCTGATGTAACCTTTATTCAAGGTGATTTTCGTGAAGCTGAAGTGTTCGACGCGATTATGGCGGAAGTAGGCGATAGGCAAGTCGACGTGGTATTGTCTGATATGGCACCCAATACGGCGGGAAATAGCGCTATCGATCAGCCGCGTATGATGTACTTATGCGAGCTGGCAGTGGACTTTGCTTTATCAACCTTACCAAAAGGTGGCGCACTTATTATGAAAGTGTTTCAAGGCGAAGGCACACAAGAATTACGCAAGCAGATGCAGCAGGATTTTAGTAAGATTCGTAGTATAAAACCAGGTGCATCACGTCCGCGCTCAAAAGAGATGTTTTGGGTGGCGATTAAATAGTTTTAACATCAATGAGTTGCTGCTATTGTAAGCGATATAACGAATCACCATAAACTATTATTATCATAGTGTGAAAATCGCTACAATCGTTAACTGAATAATCGTGAAAGCTGCTTGAATTATACGGGTTAGCACCACATATCATGGTATATTACCTTTGTTTTTAGCATACGTTTTAGGCAAAGTCGTCTGATAATAAGCGTTTTATCAGCTCAATGATGACAATTTTGCACTTATATTGTATTGATTACTTGTAAAAACAGCCTTTATGCTATTTATAGATCATACAAGTCTAAGTGAAGTTTTTTTGATATTAGGAAGTTTATCAAAAATGAGCAATACGTTTATAGACGTCACGTGTTTAGTAAACACACCAATAAGTAAGGGATGGGAATAACTAGTGAGCGACATGGTAAAAAATACCTTATTGTGGCTGGTGGTAATCGGCGTTTTGGTGCTGGTGTTTAGCGGCTTTGATCAATCCTCTGAGCCGGATAACCTTAACTACTCTGAGTTTGTGACCGCTGTGTCAGAAAACCAAGTAGCCAGTGTCGAAATCGACGGCGAACAGATCACCGGCGAAAAGAAAAATGGCTCATCTTTTGAGACCATTAGACCAGCTGTGTCAGATGACCAGTTGATGCCAATGCTACGTGAGAACCAAGTCGAAGTCCAAGGGACCGCACCAAAGCGCCAAAGCGTATTGATGCAACTACTGATAGCCAGTTTCCCAATTTTACTGATTATTGGTCTGTTCTTATTCTTTATGCGTAATATGCAGGGCGGCGCAGGCGGTAAAGGCGGCGGCCCAATGAGTTTTGGTAAGTCAAAAGCGAAGATGCTGACGGAAGACCAAATCAAGGTGAACTTCGAAGATGTGGCTGGTTGTGAAGAAGCCAAAGAAGAAGTCGTTGAAGTGGTCGAGTTCTTACGTGATCCGGATAAATTTACCAAACTTGGTGCAACGATTCCTCGTGGTATCTTAATGGTAGGTCCACCGGGTACGGGTAAGACATTGTTAGCAAGAGCCATTGCTGGTGAAGCTAAAGTACCGTTCTTCTCAATTTCAGGTTCTGACTTTGTTGAGATGTTTGTTGGTGTTGGTGCATCACGTGTACGCGACATGTTTGAACAAGCAAAGAAAAGCGCCCCTTGTATCATCTTTATTGATGAGATCGATGCAGTCGGTCGTCACCGTGGCTCTGGTATGGGCGGCGGTAACGACGAGCGCGAGCAAACACTTAACCAATTATTGGTTGAAATGGATGGTTTTGAAGGTAATGAAGGCGTTATCGTTATTGCTGCAACCAACCGCGCTGACGTGCTTGATAAAGCGCTACTGCGTCCAGGTCGTTTTGACCGTCAGGTTCAAGTGGGCTTGCCAGATATCAAAGGTCGTGAGCAAATCTTGAAAGTACACTTAAGAAAGTTGCCGAACACTATCAGTGTCGATGCAGGTTCTCTTGCTCGTGGTACGCCAGGATTCAGTGGCGCACAGCTTGCCAACCTTGTAAACGAAGCAGCCTTGTTTGCCGCGCGACGTAACAAGACCAGTGTCGATATGAATGACTTTGAAGATGCAAAAGATAAGTTATACATGGGTCCTGAACGCAAATCCATGGTGATACGCGAAGAAGAGCGCCGTGCGACTGCATATCATGAAGCAGGCCATGCGTTAGTAGCTGAGCTACTGCCAGGCACTGATCCTGTGCATAAGGTCACTATTATGCCGCGTGGTTTTGCCCTTGGTGTTACTTGGCAGCTACCTGAGCATGATCAAACCAGCATGTATAAATCTAAGATGTTAAGCGACATTGCGATTTTGTTCGGTGGTCGTATTGCTGAAGAGGTCTTTATCAATCAGATGTCAACGGGTGCCTCAAACGACTTTGAACGTGCAACCAAAATGGCACGCGCAATGGTCACGAAGTACGGTATGTCTGATGCACTAGGTATCATGGTGTATGAAGATGATGACAGCTCGCAAGGATACTTTGGCGGTGGTGGTCGTACGA
The DNA here is from genome assembly GCF_052258485.2 of Psychrobacter sp. T6-5. Lineage (NCBI taxonomy): Bacteria > Pseudomonadati > Pseudomonadota > Gammaproteobacteria > Moraxellales > Moraxellaceae > Psychrobacter > Psychrobacter sp. T6-5. The sequence goes on from NZ_JBQQEY020000001.1 coordinate 815,818, forward strand.
TTTCAGAAGCCACGCAGCAAAAGGTCGATGAAGAAGTGCGCCGTATGCTAGAAGAGCAGTACGATATCGCTCGCGAATTGATTGAAGCCAATCAAGATAAAATGCATGCAATGGTCGAAGCGCTCATGAACTGGGAAACCATTGACCGTGACCAACTGCAAGATATCTTAGCAGGTGAAGAACCGCGTCCACCAAGAGTCTATCAGCATAACGAAGTCAATTTGTCAAAAAACGACATCAAAACGACTACTTCTACACCGCCACCATTACCAGCGATGTAGTACATATTTGATTTGTATTTGATAAAAAGCCCTTTATGATAGAGGGCTTTTTTATTACTCTCATTTTATGAATGGCTTAGGACGTCATAAGATTTACTGGTATCATAAACGCAGATAACGAACCTTTGAGCTATTTTATACAATTAATTTATGATGGGTCGGTCATGTCATTATTCCAATCTTTACCCAACTATCAAGTATCGAGCCGTGATAAAACCTTGAATTTGTCTGATCCGCATATCATGGGCATCCTGAATGTAACGCCAGATTCATTCTCAGATGGTGGGCAGTTCAATGCGGTAGAGAGTGCCGTTGCTCATTGTCAGCAGATGATGGATAACGGTGCTACTATTATTGATATTGGCGGCGAATCTACTCGCCCCAATGCAGATGCTGTAGCGACTACTGAGGAGCTACAACGGGTTGTGCCAGTGGTACAAGCTATACGCCAGCATTGTGGAGACGATATTTGGTTATCTATTGATACTAGCAGTCCTGAAGTCATGCAGGCAGCGTTTGATGCTGGTGCTGATATTTGGAATGATGTCAGAGCACTAAAACGTACTGGCGCTGCAGAACTGGCCGCTAGCCTTGATATTCCTGTCATGCTGATGCATATGCGCGGTGAGCCAACGACGATGAACAATCTAGCACAGTACGATAATGTGATTGATGATGTGAGCACGGAACTGACCGCACGTATCGAAGAGGTAACGCGCCTTGGTGTTAAGCAGGAAAATATTATTATTGATCCAGGTTTTGGTTTTGCCAAAAACTATGAGCATCATTGTGCTTTGTTAAGTCAGTTAGACAGCTTACAGGCATTGGGTTTGCCAATGATGTTCGGTATTTCACGTAAGCGCTTTTTGGCAGAAGTATTGACCAATAGCGGTGTTAAAGCAGTACAGACCACTCAAGCGACAGAACGAGACGCAGTAGGGACTGCTGCTGGGATATTTGCGCTACAACAAGGTGCAAGCATCATTCGCACGCATAATGTAGGAATGATGCAGCAAGCAGTGGCACTATGGAGTCAATTATCAGCGTACCATCACGAGCATTGTATTATTAGTAAAAATGCTTGATAAAGCTACACCGTAATAAGCATATGAATGCAATATTTACAATCCAGTTTTCTACTATGGTTGAATACCACATCAAAAACTATTGAAATGAAAGAGAGTATCTCTATGACCAGTACCACTCAGCCAGAACCGACCAATGAGCAGCGCCGTATCATCTATCAGGCTCGTCGCGGCTTAAAAGAGTTAGATTTTTATATCGATCCTTATGTCAAAGAGCTATATCTGACAGCAGATTCTGCTGAGCAAGAGACCTTTGCCCAAATGCTTACCCATGAAGACCCTGATCTATTGGATTACTTTACCAATCAGAATCGTCCAGAGGAAGATGACATATGGGCGCTAGTCAATAAGATAAAAACATGGCGTCATACCAAAGACTTGGTGTAGATGCTGTGCAATTGATTGGCGTATATAAATGACATTAGTAACGTCTCTACGCATTGATACAGCTATCCAGCCTGCCAGTTACTTACGTTGGCTGCTGTATGTTAGCTTGGCCGCCATCATGATTGTGTTGGCATGGCTGGCCTCTTTAGCATTTTGGCAGTACCTACTTATCTTTATAGTGTCAGCAGCGGTTGCAAGTTATCTAGCCATATCTCGACCAACCATACTGCATCTTAGCCAACCACCCCTTGGTCAGCGTATGGATAAACAATGGCAATTGTTGATGCGAACAGGCCGCGGCGATGAGCTATGGCAAGCGCATTTAATCTCTGTCAACCGCTATCAATGGGTAATGGTTTTTGAGTTTAGTATCGTTGAGCCTTATCAGCGATCTTTATCAATGACTATATTTCGCGATCAAGTAAGCCATGGGGAATGGCGAGAGCTCAGTATTTTAGCCAATATAAATAAAGGTTAAATTTGCTAATTAGCCTTCATATCTTTATTTATTTTTACTTTCTTTTTGTGAGCTTACGATTACCTACATGCCATAACAAAACAACTATCTCGATGCTCAAAGAGTTTTGTTATATTAAAAGCCAACAATAAAGTACATAAAAAAGCACATAAACCGACTGTCTTATTTTTTAAATTTATACAAGCGAAAAGCAAGTATTCATAGGATTAGGCAGTAGGTTTTTATGATAAATAATATGACAAAAAGAGGAATAGAGTATGAGCTTATTAGGGAATTTGGTCAGCCAAGTTGCACGTAGCGCGATGAATCCAGACGATGCTCAGCGCAACCCAGTCAACCAACGCACTGACCCACGTCGTACTGGTGGCTTGGGCGATATATTAGGCAGCGTATTGGGCAGCGGTAGTCAAGCAGGTGGCTATAATCCGCAGCAATACGATCGTAAGCCTGATAATGGTTTTGGGCTAGACGATATCATTGGTGGTTTGGCTGGTGGCAATCAGCGTGGTAGTGCAAGCTCAGGCGCTGGTGGACTGGGAGATATCTTAGGTAGCGTATTAGGCGGTCAGCGTAACAGTAGTGGCTTCGGCGGTAAGGGGATGCTTATCGCTGTCCTTATGCCAATGGTACTGAGTTGGATCAAGCGTAATGGCGGTATAGGCGGTGCATTATCAAAAATTACTGGCATGGGTCATGCCGAACAAGCACGCTCTTGGATGAGCACGAATGAGGCCAACGACAACTTGGACCCGAATGAAATTAACCAGTTATTTGACGAGAATGAAATTCAGCAAGTAGCAGCGCGTACGGGTGCAAACGAAGCAGAAGTACGTCAAGGTTTGGCTGAATTACTGCCTGAGGTAATGAACCAGCTCACGCCTAATGGCAATCTAGATAATGAAGCTGAAGCTAACGAAGAGATTGATCAAATTATCAGCCAGCTATCTAATCGTATCGGTACTTTGAAGTAACGGATTGAGTTAAAAAAGCTTAGAGTCATAAATTTAGAGTGCGTTTGACGACGTGCTCTTTTTTACGTCTATTATAATAGTATTAAGGTTTTAAAATCGCTCGTCTAAGGTCTCCACTGTGTAGTTGAGCGCTGCAAAGCAGATATCTGTATTGAACCCTCGGTACTGCAAAAATCGAAGTTGTTTGGCTTTGTCTTTTTGCTCAGTAGGTATGTCATCACCGTATTTTTTGGTACGGGCTACCACAGCGAGTTTTAGCCAATCTACGCCATCGACCAAATTATCTGCACTGTCATCGACAAATTCGCTAAATTCTTCAGAGTCGCTATTTGCCATATCAATCAATTCATCGATGTTGCCTGGCATAGCGATTTTTTTACGATAGAACTCTTGCTTGATTCGTCCGCGTCCACGACCTTTACGAATATTCTCACGTATGAGCATTAGGGTAGTACGGTAATCGCTCTGATAGCCTTTTTCCTCGAACTCATCGAGTAGGGCATCGATTTTTTCTGGGTCTTGTTCTTTGTCGATCAGTTTTTGTTTGAGCTCAGCCTTGCCATATTCACGGCGTGACAAATAATAGAATGCGAGCCAACGTAGTCGGCTTTCAGCTTTAATGGCATCGATTTCTGCTTGTTTTTGTTCAGGGGTACGTAAGTAAGCTTTGAGAGCGGCTGGTATATTGTCGCCTTGGCTGTCTATGTCGCTATCATTAGCGGTAGACAATTCGGACTCATGATCCAAGCTTCCTGAAGACGGTTCAATACTATTATCTATAGCTGAACTATCCTCTGTCTCATTACGATGAACGTTGAGTTTGACTTCTGCCAGCATCTCTTTGATAGTTTGTGCTTCAGGTGGATGATAAGTAGGCGTATCGCTTGGCTCAGCGGTGAAGTTAGCAGCTGGATGAAAGCGCTTTTTACGTTTTTTAGATTTGGAGTTTTTTTTTATCTTAGCAGAAGATTCTTCAAAATACGCTGTATCAACAGTAGGTTCACTAGTGCTTGAATGATCTTGAGCTGAGTCTTTAGAAGGCTTGCTAGATTTACCTGATTTTTTAGATGTGTTTTGATAGGAGTGTTTAGTAGGTTTTTTTCGTTTGCTATCAACAGAACCAGCTGAGTCGGTTTCCGACTCAGCTAAGATTTCAGCCAATGTTTTAATTTTCATAATAAGTCATGATTATTTATAGCGGTCACTGATAATGGTTACTAACGAACCATTATTGTACAGATTCAGGCGCCAGTTCTACATCGTCAGTTTCAGGCGCTTTGCTATCTTTTTTCGTACCAAGTTTTTCGTCACGAATTTTATCTTCGATCTCTTTAGCAATAGCAGGATTTTCTTTTAAGAACAGGACAGAGTTGGCTTTACCTTGACCGATTTTTTCATCGCCATAGCTGTACCATGAACCTGCCTTACCAACCGCGCCAATCTCGACGCCTAAGTCAATCACTTCTGCCAAATGGTTGGTACCTTCGCCATACGTAATCTCAAACTCAGCTTGACGGAAAGGTGGTGCCATTTTGTTTTTGATGACTTTGACACGGGTTTGGTTACCGATTATTTCATCACCGTTTTTGACCGCACCAATACGGCGAATATCCATACGCACAGAAGCGTAGAACTTAAGGGCATTACCACCAGTTGTGGTCTCTGGGCTACCAAACATAACACCAATTTTCATACGGATTTGGTTAATAAACACAACCATACAGTTAGAGCGTTTGGCATTACCAGTAATTTTACGTAGCGCTTGGCTCATCAGACGCGCTTGCAGACCCATGTGTGAGTCGCCCATCTCGCCTTCAATTTCTGCACGCGGAGTCAGGGCAGCAACCGAGTCAATAACGATCATATCAATCGCGCCTGAACGCACGAGCATGTCAGTAATCTCAAGCGCTTGCTCACCGTTATCAGGCTGTGACAGTAGTAGGTCATCGGTATTGACGCCTAGCTTGCGTGCATAGACAGGGTCAAGCGCATGCTCAGCATCGATAAACGCACAGGTGCCGCCTTGTTTTTGACACTCCGCAATAGCTTGCAAGGTCATTGTGGTTTTACCTGAGCTTTCAGGACCGTAGATCTCAACGATACGACCTTTCGGCAATCCACCAATACCAAGCGCGATATCTAGACCAAGAGAGCCTGTTGAAACCACATCAGCGTCAAGAATGGCTGAGTCATCACCCAGGTGCATAATGGTGTTTTTACCAAATTGCTTTTCAATTTGACCTAATGCCGCTTTGAGGGCTTTGGCTTTATTGTCGTCCATATTGGATTCCTTATTTTTGATAATTGATTTGGTGCTATAGATAAAATATTTATGCGACTAAGAGTGATAACTGGTGCGTACTGAGCGTTGCTAATAAGGTAAGTAACGTAGCTATTAGCGCTCTGACAACGGGCTTAAATAAACAGGTTGTCATATGACTGCTATCAGTAGTAATATCGAGATATCGCTCTACTATACAGTAAAATTAAATAACGAGAGAAGTAAAAATAAGTTCATAATCAATCACAGTTACAATAGCTTTTGAGTCGGATATTAACGACTAACAGCTATCTGAATCTCTGTAGTGCTATTGATTCGATAGAGTAATTATAACAAAATCCAAGCGCTATATTGAGTCTTGGACGATGCTAAACGACACTGAATGTCGTACGATATAAGAGTGAGGATTCACGAAGATAGCCATTTGATCAAATGTGTTTTTGAACCTGATAACAGCTATGTTTGTCAATAGACTTATGAGTTGTCCACAACAAATAATGTTTTTATTTTTATTGGTTGTGAAACATTATAAACGGCTAAATTATTTTTAAAAATATTTAAAATAATTTTTTATGGCTTCATATTTAATATAAGTCACTGTTTTTAAATGTTTTTTAAATTGTACAAAAAATGAACGATTTTACCTTATCCTTTAAGTTTCCTAGGCATATACTTGTCAAGTGGTGACTTATACACAGGGTTATCCACAGCTTATGGGGAGAACTCTCGAAGCCCTTATGATATCTATGCTTGCGTGTATAGGTTATATATTGCAAGCTTCCAATGTTGTGCGTCAAAGATGATTTTTCATCGATAAATAGGGCTCTGGGCGCTATGTTTCACATAATTACAATCTATGATTCTTTCACGTATTACCATACTATAGGGCTTTAAAGTCAAGAGTATGACGAGATAAAAGCAACCAACGACCCGCCAAGCACATTTATAGCTGTGATAGCAAGCTTATAAACGGACATAAAAAAGCGGCTAAATAGAATAGCCGCTTTGTTAAAATTATCGATAGCAAGATTGTATTTGCTAGTCTTTGATATAAATCAAATCCCAGACCCCGTGACCACGCTCAAGACCGCGACGCTCAAACTTGGTCATTGGACGAAAGTCAGGACGGTCAGTGAAGTTGCCCGCGCCTGCTTTATTGGTCAATCCAGCAAAACCATCCAATACCTCAACCATCCAAAATGCATAATGCTCCCAGTCAGTGGCTGTATGAAACCAGCCGCCTTGTTTTAGACTGCGCGTAACGATAGCCATACGCTCAGGACTGACGAAACGGCGTTTGTAATGACGCTTCTTTTGCCATGGATCAGGGAAGTATAGCTGAATACGATCAATGTGATTTTCTGGTAGTTGCTTCAGCAATTGAATAGCATCGCCATTGATGATTTTGACATTGCTCAAGTCTTGCGTTCCTGCCATATAAGCGCATTTACCAATGCCTGGCTCGTGCACTTCGACACCGACGAAATTGCGCGTGGGCTCTGCGGCTGCCATCTCAATAAATGAATCACCCAAACCAAAACCAATCTCTAAGGTCAGCGGTGCGTCAGAACCATTCGGGCTATCAGCGAACAGCGCTCGCAGGTCATCAATACCTGAAAGGTCGCCATCGCCGAAACTGTTATTGACCAGATACTCAGAAAACTCTGGTGCGGTAAGTGCTAGCTCGGCGTTTTTGTTCATGTGCGTGCGCCGCTTCATAAACGTATTAACGATGCGAATGTGTTTATCAGAGCTAGGTTCAATCTCTTGGCTAGCGTTTGTATCCGTATCGATAGGCGCATGAGTGTTATTAGAGGTTTGCTCATCAGTAGTATTATTACTATTGATGGTGTCATTGATATCAGAATGTTGACTCATAGGATTTGTAAGGCTTAATTAGGTGAGTGATGTTGGCTCATTATAAGTTAAATCCATACAACTGTGAACGTACAATCCTATTTTAGCGCGTTTGCTGCTCAGTTCTGTCGTTTCTCTATCCTAGATATGGGTTTTAGCGTTATCATAGTGTCATCGTTAAGAGATATTTTTTCTAAGAGTCAGTAGAGCGTATTGCCATGTTATTTATTGAGACGGATTCACCGCCACCGTTTTATCAAGAGTCATTAACACCTACTAAACGCAAGCAACTGGATCAATGGTTTATCGGTGATCGTACCCAGCGCTATTATCTCAAGCGCTTTGAGCAGTTTGATCAGCAAGGCTATCTGTCGCCAAAATGGCATTGGGCTGCATTTTTTATTACTTTTCCTTGGCTGTTATACCGTAAACGCTATATGGATGCCATTGTGTATAGCGTAGCAGGATGGTCATTTATTCAGCTTAATGTCGCCATTGTGCTTGTTGCCTTTGAGTTTGTGGCGATGTCTTATGTGCCAGACGCTTATCAAATGGCAACGCGGATTGGTATTACTGCGATTATTTGGTTGTTTTGGTCTGCTATGGTGGCACGCTGGACAGATGCATATTATTACCGGATGGCGCGACGTGAGATCGCGGATGCGATTAACGATTATCCGCGAGATGAGGCGGCACAAAAATCGCATTTGAAAAAAGAAGGCGGCGTCAGTTTATTTGGATTGGCACTAGGATTTGGTTTTTTTGCCTTTGCATTATTGGTCATTAAGGTGCAGTTTTTACCTATTATCGCCAAACCAAAAGAAAATGAAGTGCTATTTGATGCTTATGATATCGCCAAAAATGCCCAAAACCGAGTGGCGTTGATTTATCAGCAGACAGGGCAGTGTCCTGTAGATTTGCCACTCAGTACCGAGGAGCAACAGATGCGCATGTATGTCGATACTCAAGCTGCTGGAGTGCCAATGACTGACTGTGCAGTAATTGCAACGATTCAAAATGTGACGTTCCCAATCCGCTATCTGAACGAGCAGACATTGGTTTTCTATCATATACCAGACAGTGATAACTGGGACTGCACAAGCTCACTGAATAAAAAACAAGCCCCTAAAAACTGCCTGTCTGACTAGGGGCTATACCTATTTATTTTTTGCTAGTGTTTAGAGTCTGTTGCGGTATCGTTTGGTTCGTCAACTGGTGTCGCTTGGCTCTTCAAGGCTTCGTAGAAATCGGTCAAATCCATCTTGCGCGCTTTGCCGATATCTTCATCAAATAGGCTTTCAAGCTCTGCCATCGCTGATTGTGCGGACTCAATCATGCTGGCTTCATCATCGTAAATGGCTTGCTGACGCTCAATCAGGTCGTCATCATAATCACGGAACGTTTTCACTGTCTCTCGAGCTTTTTCTGGAGAGATACCGAGTAGCTGTAGCGACTCACGTGACATGTCTAAAGATGACAAGTAAGTCTCACGCCAAATGTGACGCACACCAACTTCGCGCAAACGGTAATAATGCTGACGATCACGCGCTCTGGCTAATACAATCAACTCAGGATAGTTTTTGCGTAAATACTGAGCGGTGGTGATGGAACGCTCTAGGTCATCGATTGCCAAAATAAAGACACGCGCCTTTTGAATACCTGCAGCTCGTAGAATCTCAGGGTTTTTTGGATCGCCGTAATAGACTTGGTTACCAAATTTACGCACGAAATCTACTCGGTTGGCAGAACGTTCAATGGCTGTGAATTCAATGTTATGCATACGAAGCACACGACCGATGATCTGACCGACTCGGCCAAAGCCTGCGATAATTACCTGATGCTCATGATCAGGAATGGTGTCGTATTCTCGACTTGGCTTGCGTTTGGCAAATAATGGTTCGCCTATTTTTTCTAATAACAAAAAGGCCAGTGGTGTCAGTGCCATTGAGATCGTAACGACAAGGTTTAGCGTATTGGCAAGCTCAGGACGTAAGACATTTTGGGCGGTGGCGACACTGAACAGGACAAAGGCAAATTCACCGCCTTGCGCCAAGGTCACACCCAATCTGATACTGGTTGGCCAGCGGTTACCTGATACTTTGGCGATGGCTGCAATCACTGCAAACTTGATAAACATTAAGGCGAGGGCACAGCCAATAATAAATATCGGCTTGGCCAAAATGAGTTTGACGTCAGTGAGCATACCGACTGACATGAAAAATAGACCTAATAGCAATCCTTTGAACGGTTCGATACTGGCCTCTAATTCGTGTCGATACTCAGAGTCAGCTAACAACACACCTGTCAAAAATGCACCTAATGCCATTGATAGACCAATTTGACCCATCAAAATAGACACGCCCATGACGATAAACAACGCGACCGCTGTTAGTAATTCTGAAGCACCGCTTGAGGCCACAAACTTAAAGAATGGTCGAACCACATAACGACTGGCAAAAATGAGACCGGCAAAGACTGCAAATACTTTCCCAAAGTATAGTAAATCGTAGCTTTGCTCACGAACTCCTGACAAGAACGGAATGACCGCTAATAAAGGAATAACCGCAATGTCTTGGAATAGCAAGATAGTAAAAGCTTCGCGGCCATGTGTGCTTGAAAGCTGCTGTTTTTCGGTCAGTATCTGCAGTACAAAAGCGGTCGAGGAGAGTGCCAAACCAAAGCCAACGATAAAAGCGGTGTCTAGCTGTAAGGCGAAAAAATGGTGCAATAGCCCCATCAATAGCGTCCCAGTCAGCCCAACCTGTAGACCGCCAAGAACGAATATAGAGCGGCGCAGCGCCCAAAGCCGCGAGGGCTGCAGTTCAAGCCCGATGATAAATAGCAGCATGACCACGCCAAACTCTGAAAAATGCAATAGACTTTCAGCGTCACCCGCCACATCCAAACCGCTTGGACCCAATATAAGCCCTGTGATGAGGTAGCCTAGGACCGTTGCAATACCGAAGCGTTTACCAAGGGGAACAAAGAGCAGCGCTGCTCCCAAAAAGATAGTGGCTTGTAACATTAAATTTGGTGAGCCGGCGGCGGCAGCGAACATCTGGAATCCTCAGAAATTAGGACAAAATAAGCAATTTAAAACGGGTATAACTAAAATTAGTATCACGAAAAAATATAGCATCAACATACATTATTTTTTGCGATAAATCTTCCAAATACCATTATCTGCAAGCGGATTGTTATAAGCGTCGTTGCGGCGTTTGCGCGGTGTTTGCCTGCTATCAACAATCTTAAAATCAGGCAAAGCATGGACGATAAGACCAGTACGATAAAAACGTACCCGTTCAGGCTCTAGCATCTCACCCTTGCTATCGCGGCAAAAAACATAAGCGCGCAGATCAATAAACTCACGATGAGCGACCAAACGCGCTTCGTCATCATTATCCAGTACCGCTGTCATGCGGGCAACTTCATCATCAGTATAGTGTCCACATTTATCAGTCAGCGCACCAACTGAACCAAAGCTTTTGGATTCCTTGGCTCGCGTTTTGGTTAAATGTAGGCGCTGAACATGGTAGATAAACTGCGGTATCTCAAGACTGGCTGGGAGCGGCAGATAGTCAGGTGGCATATTGGCCGCTGGATAAAAATCCTTGGCGCGCTCAAGTAGATTTTTCCAGCGCTGCTGATAAGCCTGTACCTCTGCTAAGTTGCCTTCATAGATAGGCATATCGCGAATCTGGCGCAAAATATCAGGCGGAAATTGCTCATGACGAAAGTTTGCAATGTCTTCTTGCAACGTCGATAGCAAAACTTTGGCGTGTTTCTTGCCGTCTTTTGACATAGGATCATCGATATAGTCTGGGGCGACAAAGGGTGCTGAGCGTCTAGACATAATGTTATATCATCAATAGATCGTGAAAAGGGGTAGTCAGTCTTAAGTATACAGAATTTATATCAAAAATATGGTCGAGAGATAGGGTTTTTCATCAGTTTTAACATGCTATTACAATCGTAGAAACAAATTTTAGGCAAACTTAAGTGAAATATTCTTATTTCATTGGCTCATAGGTTTTTATTTTTAATACTATATAAGACAACAATGATTTATGGCCAATCAGATTATTGAGACTGACCTTTATGAGCAACTACTCATCAGAACTGACAGTCTGTCCTAAGTGACGAGCCTCATTGAAAATTATTAGCAAAATAGCCTTTATCGTCATTTGTACCGGAGTCATACTTGCACTTGGGTTTTGGTTGCTGATGATGTCAAACATGGGCTCAGTCTATTTGCCAAATATCTGCAACGGCTGTTTAGATATATGGATCAGAATGACATTACTCGTAGTTGGTCTCAGCCTTTGGGTATTGGTGGCTACTTGGATTATTTGGCACATATTGCTTTATTTGTATCATTTGATGAAACGTAACTAATAATTGGTCAGGTTTCTAACAATACTGGTATTTGTTTTTAATGATTATGCCCAATATGACTGTTGCCAGCAGGTGCTTGTCCCGAAATATCGCAAACCAGAGCCTCACTATGTGAGCTGTTTTGTGGATGTGACAGGCTTTCTACTTGAATAGTCGCATGATGAATGCCAAGCGCTGATAGGTTTTGTTCAAGATTGGCAATGAGGCTGCTCGACTCATGAATACTCATTTCTCCATCTACCACCACATGGCAAGATAGCGCGTTCAGGCCGCTAGTAATGCTCCAAACGTGTAGGTCATGGACTTTTTGTACTTGAGGGTGTGCGAGTAATTTTTGCTCAACATTGACTAGCGATATGTTGCCAGGGGTGCCTTCCATTAATATATGCACAGAATCACGTACGACACGGTATCCACTGACTAATATAAGAATGGCGACAATCACGGATGCCGCGGCATCTGCCCATACCCAACCAAATCCCATCATCAAGAGTGCAGCGATAATAGCAGCAACAGAGCCCAGCAGATCGCTCAGCACGTGCAAATAAGCACTTTGCATATTGAGATTGACAGGTTCTTTGTTATCGGGTGTTTTTGTTAATGCGACATCGTTACTACCATGATTGTGCCCGTGTGACTCCCCACCTTGACTGCCTCGGTGCATGAGCCATGCAACTAAGATATTGACCAGCATACCGACAGTGGCAACGATTAGCATACCTTGGGTTGCGATTTCTGGTGGAGAGTTAAAGCGTTTGATCGCTTCATAAAAAATCATCAAGGCAATAATAACGAGCGTGGCGCCATTGAGGGTCGCGACCAGTATTTCAAAACGCTTATAGCCAAATGTTTTTTGATGCGTGGCTGCTTTTTCGCCAATTTTGAATGCCATTAGGGTGGCGCCAAGCGCGATGGCATCGCTTAACATATGCCCTGCATCGGATAGTAATGCCAAGCTACCAGTGAGCCAGCCGCCGATAGCTTCAATAAACATATAACCGGTGATAATAATAAAGCTAAAGAGCAAGGTGCGCTGGTAACCCTTGGTGTCTCGTGATGCTGTCTGCTGTTCTAAATGATCATCATGGTCGTGACTGTCCTCGTGATTATGAGTATCGTTACGGTCATAATCGTTACTTGAGTGCTCATGGCTATCATTTTGATGACGATGATTGTGCTCTTCAGGGTTTGGATTATTCTGATTCATAACAGCACTCAAGTCAGCGAATAGCTAGGTTAAGTAAACAGTATCGATTGTAGATCAAGTAGACGTGAGATTTTGATCAAATACCATTTGATGAGGGCTATAAATTTAACATAGCCAAGTATCAGAAGCTGTAACGACGAAGTAAAAATAACCAGAATGCAAAAATCATAAATATTACAAAGATTACAACACCATGCAAAACACCTACGAATAAAAGGCACCGGCTTTACCAACCAACGGGGTCAATGTCTAAGGTAAGCTTGAGATATTTAGCACTTGGTAAAGCAAGTACGGGCTGCCACCATTGATGCAATACATGGTGCAGTTGCTGCCGGTCTTTGGCTAAGAGCAGCAGCTGTGCATGATAGCGGCTATTTTTTTTACTCATCGGAGCGTCAATCGGGCCGAGGACAGCCAAATTATGGGCGCTTGGCAGATGAGCAATGGCATCTTTGAGCGCTTGAGTAGTGGCTGCCAGCGTCTTGCCCTCACAGCGTATCAATGCGGCATGACTGTGAGGCGGTAAGCCCATCATTTTACGTTCTTGCAATAGCTCGCGGGCAAATGACAAGTAGCCATCTTTGACCAGTTTTAAAAGTAGCTCATTGTCAGGCTGTAGTGTTTGGATCAATACGCGACCAGCTTTGTCGCCTCGACCAGCACGGCCCGCTACCTGAATCATGAGCTGTGCCGTATGCTCTGGTGAGCGAAAATCTGCCGATAAAAATCCGCGATCGGCATTGGGTAAGCAGACCAGCGTGACATTAGGAAAGTGATGACCTTTAGCGACCATTTGTGTGCCGACTAATATCGCAGGATTGCCCTGGTTAATTTGCTGATAAATGTTCTCCCAGCTGTCTTTACGCCTTGTGGTATCACGGTCAATTTGAATAATCGGATAGAGCTCTTTACTGGTTTGGGGATTGGCAAAGATCGCATGCAGGTTTTCGCTGAGTCTGGTAGTACCCATACCTTTGGCATCTAGGTTTTGACTGCCACAATCAGGGCATACTGTAGGAATATAAGCCTGCCAATCGCAATGGTGGCACTTTAAATAAGAGCTGCCTGAATAGCCACTGTGCTGCGCTTGACTGTTATAGTGAACGGTCAAATGCGCGTCACAGCGGGGACAATCTGCCTGCCAACCGCAAGCCTCGCACAATAAAACAGGCGCATAGCCACGACGATTCAAAAATATTAATACCTGATCGCCGGCTTCTAGCGTTTGCTTGATTGCCCCGATCATTGAGTCTGTCAGCCCTGTGTCATAGCGAGCACCATCATCTTGCGCTTGCTGGTGAGTGCTTTGCAGGCGCGCATCAATCAGTTGCATGGTTGCAGGCTTGGCATTGCCGGGACGAGTCAATAGTTGACACTCTATCAGCTTGCCGTCTTCGACCAGTTTTAGATGCTCAAGAGAAGGCGTTGCCGTACCTAATATGACTGGAATGTTATGCTGTAGGCCGCGATAGAGTGCGACATCAGCCGCATGATAACGCAGTGTGTCTTGCTGTTTGTACGAGCCATCATGAGCCTCATCAACGACGATCAATCCCAATGCTGCAAATGGATAGAGCACTGCTGAGCGCGTACCGATGATAATTTGTGCATGACCGGTGCGGCAGTCTTGCCAGCCTTGCAAGCGATGGGTATCGGTCAAGCCGGAATGCAGCAAAACAATATGAGCGGCAAATCGACTGGCAAAGCGTGCACGTGTCTGCGGTGTGAGACCAATCTCAGGCACCAAAATAAGTACCTGCTTGCCTGCTTCTAGTACCGCCTGCATCGCTTGTAGGTAGACTTCAGTTTTGCCGCTACCAGTAATACCATTTAATAAAAAGCCAGTATAGATTTCAGACTCATGCGCAGCAACGATGGCATCAACGGCACATTTTTGCTCATCATTGAGATCAAGCGGCATTTTTGCCAATTTCACGGGAGAAGGGGCTTGCTTAGTTTGGATATAGCGCTCGATTAGACCTTTGTCTTCGAGCGTTTTTAAAAATGCTCGCTGCATACCTTCTAGTAGCAAAACATCTTCACTAGCACCGCGCTCACCATGTAGCTTTAGCATATCAAACTGCTGTTTTTGCTTTTTTGCATTGGCACGAAAATCATCATCAGTGATATGCGGCAATATTCGCCAATGAGTAATTAGCAGATCTAGTGGTTTGCCTTGGCGGACAAGGCTTGGCAGGATGACGCCCAAGACATCACCGAGCGGATAATGATAATAACGCGCCAGCCAATAGGCCAGCTTGAGCATGCTGGGGTCCAAAATAGGGTCAGCATCCAAACACTTATTAATCGGTTTTATTTTATTGATAGGTACACTGCTCTCATCTTCAGAAACATGAGCAATCACGATACCAATTAAGGTTTGGCGACCAAATGAAACCTCAACGCGGCTTCCATTTGGCGGCATCAGATGGTCTGGCGAAGCAAGCATATCCGCCGGTAAGCTATAGTCAAACACCCGATAAAGGGGTACGGGCAGCGCAACTTGTACCAACATAAACGGCTTCGCAGTCTTATCAGATTAATATTGATGTGAAATAAAGAAAAAGAGGCAGAGACCAATAAGCTTAGCATGATGCTAAGCTTATGATGGATTGACTGTTATAGGATTATCTAAATAATAGGACTATATAAAAAAATTACTATCAGTTTTAGTTAATATATAAGATAGATTCGATTTCGACCACACCACCTTTAGGTAAGGCTGCGACTTGTACGGCAGCACGAGCAGGATATGGTTCGCTTAAGTTCGCCACAAATACTTCGTTTAAAACCGCAAAGTCACTTAAATCAGTCAAAGACACATTGAACTTAACCACGTCATTGATGCTACCACCAGCCGCTTCACAGATCGCTTTAATGTTTTCGAATACTTGCTCAGCCTGTGCTTTAAAACCTTCTCTTAATTCCATGGTTTCAGGGTCAAAACCAAGCTGACCTGAAATATAAACGGTGTTGCCAACTTTCACGGCTTGTGAGTAAGTGCCTACAGCTGCGGGAGCTTTATCTGTTTGGATCGTTTGACGAGTCATATTATGTCCTTTTCGTATTTTATTGGTTGGTCTGTTGCACGCTAACCAGCAACAGTACCTATTATTGTTTTAGAGATTATCAAAACCTCAGCCCGATGCGTTCAAATCTGACTAGACAAAGAGCTTGCCAGACAGACAGGGTTATTATAATTGATATAGCCGTATGATGTTAGGGAAGCCGAGTAATGAACGCAGCTCACGAATGCCTTGAGCCAAGTGATTGCGACTGCGTACGATGATATGGATGATAGTATCACTATTACGCACGTCAACGGTCTCAACCCCCATATGCAGCTGGCGCAGATGATAAATCACCTCACTGATTTGCTCATCGCTAAGCGCAATAGACAGCTTTAAGTAAGCAGGAAAACGAATTTTGCCGCTATTTTTTATATCATGCTCGTCTGTTTCACCTTGTTTTACAGCGTTATCACTACGCCAACGCAGTTGAATCACCTGATAGGGGTTGTCTTTACGAATGTCGTCAAGCGAAAAGCATTTGTGTCGGTGCACGACCAAGCCGTGCCGAGATAAGTGCCCAACGATAGGGTCACCATAGATTGGATGACAGCAGTTAGCAAAATCAAGTTCAACCCCAGAGGCATTGGCGATCAGCTGCTGTGGCTGTGTCATGTCTTCGTTGTGCGCTTTGGCTTGCACGTCACTGACTTCATCGTTAAACAAACGAGTGACTACAAGCTGTGGCAGTAGTGTACCTGAGCTTATTTGTTCGAATAGGGCGTTCTTTTCAGTCACACCGCGCCATTCAGTCAGGTCTTTCCAATCATCCTCTGTTAGGTCATCGAGCGTTTTTTGATAGGTTTTGAGGGCACGATCTAACGCTTGACGACCATGATGCTGCTTGTCAGCGGTAGACAAGTCTTTGAACCAACGTAATATCTCTTCACGCGCTTTGTTGGTCACCACAAATCCTAACCATTCTGCTTTTGGTTCTGAGTGACTGTTTATCTCAATTTCAACGGACTGTCCGTTTTTTACCACGGTACCGAGTTTTGCTGCTTTATCATCGATATTGGCACCGACAGCGACGTTACCAACCATAGGCCCGACTGCGTAAGCAAAGTCTAGTGCGGTTGCCCCTTGTGGTAGCTCATAGGCACGACCTTGCGGGCTATAACAAATAATCTTACTCGAGTGCAAATAATCCATTAACTCATTAATAGTGGAGACCGCTGCCGAAAAGTTAGGACTATTTTCATTTAAGTTGTCTTCATCGACCAAGTCTTTCATGTTACGCAGTGACGCTTGGATAACTGATTGACTCACATCAGAAGCATGCTCTGCACCGATAACACCGAGCCTGGCAGCACTTTGCATTTGCTTGGTCAAAATAGTCACTTTTACGACATCATTGTCGCGCTCATAAATGAGCGTGAGTGATTGATTGCCACCCGGTAACGGCCTGCGAATATTATCCGCAATATGCGTATCATCAATTTGATACTTTTTAATAAGATAATACGCCAACTTGTCGCAAGCTTCGATATTATCGAGGACAATCTCAAAGGCATAGTGTCGTAGCAGCGTGTTGATTTCTCCGCGATTGCGGAAAAACTGGCGGTAAATGACCACGCGATTGTCTAATACTTTGACCAGTCCGTTGAGCCCCAAATTATTGAGTACGATACTCAGATAACGATGAATGGCTTCTCTTTGGAAATTACGCCCAAGTCCATGCTGTAGCAGCTTGTCAGATATCTTGTTGTACATATCAGAATCAAGGTTACGATAACACAGCACCTCAATATAATCGGCGATATCATTGAGACCCATCAAGCGTGCAAATGGCACATAAAAATCTAATGTTTCTTGTGCTGTCGTACGTTGTTTTTCAGGGCGCACGGCATCAAGCGTAGACATGTTATGTAGACGGTCAGCAAGCTTAATGATAAGTACACGTGGATCTGCGAGTGTGGCGGTCAAGATTTTGTGAAAGGTCGCTGCTTTGTTTTGCTGCTTATTGTGAGATGATGACTTTAGTTTTGTCACACCATCGACCAGCCTAGCCACTATCTTGCCGTAACGCTGCTCAAGCTGCTCGTCACTGACGTCGGTGTCTTCGACCGTGTCATGCAAAATCGCTGCAATAATCGTATCTCGATCTAAGCGAAAGCCAGCTAGTATCTCAGCCACTGCGATAGGGTGAGTGATATAAGGTTCCCCTGATTTACGCTTGTCTTTAATGTGCGCAATATCACCGAACTCACAGGCATCAACAATGTCACGGCGCTCAGCAGCAGTGAGATAACCGACTGAACGCAGCAAGTTATATTGAGCGTCATCGACGAGATGATGACTGAGTTTGGGTAGGGTTTGACTCATAAATGACGATCCTATTTTCCATGACTGACTGACTTGATCCTGGATCAAAGTAAGCAGTGAATGGTGACTGAATATTGACCAACCATACGAAATTTAAGTAGGGATAGGCCATTCTCTAATTAATCGCAAATCGCATTCAATGTCAACTGATAAGCGAGTAGGCGACGAAAAAATTTGACTCAGTGGGCTATTTTGATAGATAAATGGCTATCAAAATAGCAAATACAATACAGTTACAACCAAAAAACCACAGCCTATGCTGTGGTCTTTGTTATCAATAAAGGTCATGTTTATCTCATAAAGCCATTATCAGCTTCAAAGACTTGGTAAAACAAACCTTATCAAAAATAGCTTCTTAGAAGCTATGATCGCCTGACAATGCCAAATCAAGTGAGCTCGTTGCAAAGTTATGCTCTGGTTGATTTAGAATGTCGCGGGTGATTTTGCCAGCGGCAATTTCACGTAACGCCAATACTGTAGGCTTGTCATTATCGACATCAACCAACGGCTCGGCAATACCTTTGGCCAATTGGCGGGCGCGTTTGCTTGCGACCAAAATCAGCTCAAAGCGATTATCAACATTATCCAAACAATCTTCAATCGTCACTCGTGCCATAAATAGCTACCTCGGTTGTTTTTATTAGCCACGGACCTTGCCCGCCACTCAATAAAAATAATATCAAATACATAAATGGGGATAGCTAAATATTATAGCATTTTTTGCCAAGTCGCGTAGTTGCTTTTTATATCTACTTATTAGATAAGCAACTGACGAACATTGTAGCTTAGTTTACTCTTCTACTTGCTTATTTAGCAAGTTGCTAATCGTACGATGATAACGTTGTTGCTGACGGCTAAGGGTTTGTCTATCCGCCACGATAATCGCTTTTAGTTCAGCTAAGGCTACGTCAAAATTATCATTGATTACCACATAGTCAGCATTCACATATTGTGCCATTTCGGTGACCGCGCCAGCTAGACGGCGCTCTATCACTTCTACAGAATCCTGCGCACGGGTTGAGAGACGTTGGCGCAATGTAGCAATACTAGGTGGTAGAATGAAAATCATAATGGCATCGGCAAAGATATTTCTAATTTGCGTCGCCCCTTGCCAGTCAATCTCCAAAATAACGTCAATACCCGCCGCTAGCTGGGTACGTACACTTTCCTCTGACGTGCCATAATAGTTACCAAATACTTCTGCATGCTCTAAAAATAGACCCGCATTGATACCATTGGTAAAACTATCAGTATCTGTAAAATGATAGTGCTGACCATCAATCTCGCCTGGGCGCGGAATGCGAGTCGTATGTGAGATACTGACAGTTAAGTCGTTAGTCGTAGCAAGCAGTTGCTTAACCAGTGAGGTCTTGCCAGTACCTGAAGCGGCAGTAACAATGAATAATGAACCTGTCATACAATTTATCCTAAGAGAATATGTGCTAGTAAAATGTGTCTTAGTAACAGACTAAAAGATGATTCAGTCATGGGTAGAGACTGGAAAAAAGAAAAAAAGCCATCATGTATGGCGATAGAAATCATAATAGTTGCGTCATTATAAACTGCTTTTATGTGAGATAAAGCGGGTTTTGCAATATGTAGTTGGCATGCTGATAGTTGCACATGACATATTACAATGAGCGCACTGCTATTTTTGAGGGCAATAAAATCAAATTATGCTAAAGTAGAGCATTGATTTTGCCTCAACTTTTGAATCAAAGCTTTTACATATAAGCTTTAGATATAAATTATCCGACGATAGGCCTTTTTATGCAAATTTATCTTGCCAATCCCCGTGGATTTTGTGCTGGTGTGGACCGTGCGATTGCGATTGTTAATGAAGCACTAACACGTTTTGAGCCACCCATCTATGTCCGTCATGAAGTTGTACATAATAAATTTGTGGTGTCAGACTTGGCCAATCGAGGCGCGGTGTTTGTTGAAGAGCTTCACGAAGTACCGGACGGGTCTGTGGTGATTTTCTCTGCTCACGGCGTCTCTAAAGCAGTCGAAGATGAAGCTGGCCGCCGTGATATTACTGTATTTGATGCCACTTGCCCTTTGGTCACTAAAGTACATATCGAAGTGGCAAAATTTGCACAAGACGGTATGGATGCGGTATTGATAGGACATGCCGGACATCCAGAGGTCGAAGGCACTATGGGTCGATTTAATGCAAAAAACGGTGGGCAAATCCATTTGGTGGAAGACGAAGCTGATGTTGCTGCTCTGACTGTGGAAAATGCCGAACGCCTGGCATTTGTGACTCAAACGACCCTATCGATGGATGATACGGCTCGCGTGATTGATGCACTGCGTGAAAAGTTCCCTAGTATTCAAGGTCCCCGCAAAGACGACATCTGTTATGCCACCCAAAACCGCCAAGATGCGGTAAAAGATTTGGCCAGTCGATGTGAAGTCGTTTTAGTCGTCGGCTCGCCAAACTCCTCAAACTCTAATCGTCTGCGCGAGCTAGCAGAGCGTATGAATTGCCGTGCGTATCTAATCGATAACGCTAGTGAGATGGACAAGCGTTGGTTGGATGGTGTGCAGAGTATCGGTGTGACCGCTGGTGCATCCGCGCCTGAAGTATTGATCCAAGAAGTGTTGCAACAGTTGCAGGACTGGGGTGGCGATCTGCCTAGTGAGCTATCCGGTATTGAGGAAAACGTAACGTTTAGTTTGCCAAAAGCCTTACGGATTCCTGTCACCCAAGTTGGTAAGTAATTAGAATTTATATTTGTATGAATCGTCATTTATATGGATAAGCTCGCATGAAAGAACCAAAAGCCAGATTTGTATTGGCAGAGGCCACGCTCGCTGAAGTGAATAAGCAACTGAAACTCAATATGCTCGTGATGGTGGCAGTGGTCTTTGTACTGTTTATGAATATCATGAAGTTTATGGTAGAAAAAAGCGTTCTTTACGCTGTACTCGCAGTCATAATGATTTGCTTACTGTTCTTTATACAAAAAGCTCGCGGTATTCTTATACTAAGAAAACAAGAGCTTACCCATAAATAGCAAGTACAAGCATAAATAAAAAATACAGGTGAAAGTGCCAAATATAGGATAGCTATGACTGCTTATTACAAATTTATCAAACGCGAACAGCCAGAGGACGGCGTCAGTGTGGCGCATTACCAGCCAACCAAGCATGCACAAGGCGCTTGGAATGAGCATGAGCAGCATATGGCACCAGCAACAGGTCTTCTGACAGCTGAGATTAATAACTTTGCGCTGCAAGCCAATACCCGTATTGCTCGTGTCAGTCTTGATATCTTAGGCCTGATACCGCTCGATAATTTTACCATTACTACTCGCTGTATCCGACCAGGTAAGACTATTGAATTGATTGAAGCGGTTATGAGTAGCCGTGGCCGTGATGCCATTATTGCAAGAGCATGGCGACTGATTACGCAAGATACCAGCGAGATTGCCGGACTTGAAGATCAACCAGCAAAATACAAACCTGAAGAGTTGCCCGTTTGGGAAGATATGAAAGGTTGGCCGGGCGGCTTTATTGAAAGCGTACGTTTGGTGGCGACAGAGGATCGTCGTCCCGGACGCGGCATGGTATGGATTACCAATGATATTGACATGGTGGAAGGCGAGCTGACTGATGACTTGGTGCATCTATTAGGTATGGTCGATACGGCCAATGGTGTTGTACCAAGATTGGGTCTTGGGTTATCTAAGTTAGAGTGGATGTTCCCCAATACGGATTTGCAAATCCATATGCATCGCGCTCCGAAAGGTCGTTGGTTGGGTATTGAAGCCGTACAACAATATGGCGATGATGGTATTGGGTTGACCAGTGCGGTATTGCACGATGTATACGGGCCGTTCGGTCGTAGTGAGCAAATTCTCACCATTCGCCCGATGCCACGTTAAAAAAGAAAGAATCAACTATCTAGTGATTTTGGAAAACGAAACGATAAGTTGTAATCAATTAATTATACAAATATTGGAGAAATGGTTTTAATAGTAACTAACAAGAAGATATTACCAACCAGACGATATCAATCGACATAGAGGTTACTATGAAAGCACATAATCAATTTTCAAAAAAACTGACGACTATTTGGGAGTTATTGATAGAGGCTTATTCAGAATAGTGGTTAGCTTTTGTTCTTACGCTAAAAAATGATGCTTATATAGTAAAGACTTTATAAAAGTAGCACAGTCCTTTTAAACCAAGCGAAAAGTAAAAAGATTATGACTTACTCAGCAGACTTTTGTGCTCAAGTGATTAAAAGTGTCAAACAACAAGGCATGAGTATCAGGCAAGCTTGTGCATTTTATGACATTAGTAAGGCCACGCTACAGAATTGGCTCAAAGAGCCTAGTATCAAACTAACTCGCAATAAGCCACCCAGTAAAATACTTAATGAAGCGTTATTAAAAGACGTTGAACAGTATCCAGACGATTACATGTACGAGAGAGCAAAGCGCTTTGGGTGTAGCAAGTCGGGCATCAAAACCGCTTTAAAACGCCTCGGCATCAGTCAAAAAAAAGACCTTAGAGCATCCAAAAGCCTGTCCAGTAAAAAGAGCGATATATCAGAGTAAACTTAATAGTTTTATGCAGCAAGGCTATCCTATTGTTTACATGGACGAAAGTGGCTTTCAGGCTGAAACTATCAGACCATATGGCTATGCACCGATAGGTAAGCCTTGTATCGACCGTTACAACTGGCAAGGCAAAAAACGAACCAACGTCATTGGTGCTCTCTATGAAAAGATACTGTTTGCACTAAATTACTTTGATAAAAATATTAATGGTGACATATTCTACGATTGGTGCAAGTACACACTGATTCCAAGCTTAAAAATACCATGCGTTATCGTCATGGATAATGCCAGCTTTCATAAACGCGTTCAAAGATTACTCAATAGACATGGTCATCGTCTGTTATTTCTAACACCTTACAGCCCTGATTTGAATCCTATCGAAAAGAAATGGGCACAGGCAAAGTTTCTACGCCAAGGATGGATGGAGAATAATTTAGACAAACTGTTCCATGATATGGGTTGTACTAATTTTATTATGGACTGACTATAGCTATTGGCGTGAGTGTTGAACGCTTTACCCCATCAATATAGACTTTAAAATTCATAAATATTCTGATGGCTGAATGATTCGTAAATTAGAAGCCATACTGATTAATTTAGACAGGTTTGAATTATCCAAAAAACTGAAGAGACTAGGGCGTGTCCTCATTTTTAGTCCATTTAGATAACTATTGATTGAATTGAGAACACGCACTAAGGTTTTTATCAAAAATATTTTTATAAACCTTAAATTCTTGGCTTAAGTGAAGCTTCTCTATTCGAGTTGCCAGAATTCGGTTCGCCTTTAGGTTCAATTAACAACACTTTTACCTCGTGCTCAGCTCTTGGCCGATGTGACACGCCTTTTGGGACTATGAACAATTCTCCAGCTTTGACAAGGTGAGAAGCTTCTCCTTCAATATCCATGAACATCTCACCTTCTAGCACATAAAAAAAGTCATCTGTATCTTCGTGCTTATGAAACGAATACGCTCCTTGAAATTTTACTACCATCACTTCATTCTTATTATAATCTGCCAAGACATGTGGATCCCAATGACTTGAGAATAAAGCTAACTTTTCTTTGAGATTGACGGTTTTCATCACTTTTCCTTTTGATTTATAAATAGAGTTGGCGCTGATACTGTTTTATGGTGATGCCAAAGACGCGTTTGAAATGTCTGTTTAGATGACTGTTGTCAGAAAAACCTGCATCGAGCGCTACGCGGGAAGCCGCAAAACCCAATTCGATATATTGCCGTGCCAGATTGACGCGGCAGTTGATGACATACTGATACGGAGTCAGACCAAATTGCTGGTTAAATAGACGAATAAAATGATATTTAGACATGTTGGCCGCTGCTGCTATCGCATCAATAGAAAGGTCATCTGCAAGGTTTGCCCAGATATAATCTTTTGCTCGCAGCAATAAGCTATCTTTGCGAGAAGAGACTTCAAAAGTATCGACCATGCGACCTGAATGCCTAAGTAATGAGTGAGCGATGTTAAATAAGACTTGTTCGGTCTCAATGGCGCTCAATTGGTTGTGGCTTGTCATTTGTTTAAGCAGTAATACGTACCGAGCAAGCACCGCATCAGTCACTAACGCGTTTTTAATTCTGGGTGCTTCGTTTGTTTGGTGCCCGAGCGCTTGGAACAGAGGTTGAAATTCGTTTGGATGTACATATAGCATGACGTATTCTAAATGCTCGCCTATGCCCGAGTGACCATCGTGTACCTCTTCTGGACTAAAAACGATGACGCCGCCAGCTGGACTTCTATGAAAGGCATTTTGACAAAAAAAGTCTTGTCGTCCTTTGAGCGTCACGCCAATGGAATACTCTTCGTGCGCATGTTTTGAATACGAAAAATCACTCATTTTTGCATCAAGCAAGGTAAATTGATTGAACGCATTGTCCTTAATGTATCGAAACTGGTTGAGTTGAGTCATGTACCTAACCTCTTACCACGTACTGTCCTTTCATTATACAAACCTCTTTATAGAAAACTGGAACAAAATTGCGCGATTTGATAATTGCATCAGAACCATTAACGGTAAAAAGAAATTTTAAACATATGCTGACACTTGAATTTTTTTGCGTTGCCCTTATTAGTATAAGCAGCTTAGCGGTATTAAAAACGGGGCATTTTTCGTATGTATTCATGCATATTAAAATGAATAACCGTTATATTGAAATCATTTTTTAACAGCCATTAAAGGA
Organism: Psychrobacter sp. T6-5; assembly: GCF_052258485.2. Taxonomy (NCBI): domain Bacteria; kingdom Pseudomonadati; phylum Pseudomonadota; class Gammaproteobacteria; order Moraxellales; family Moraxellaceae; genus Psychrobacter; species Psychrobacter sp. T6-5. Next base: position 840,928 of record NZ_JBQQEY020000001.1, read on the forward strand.
GTTTTTATGAGTGAAGCAACGCAAGCTGAAGGTCTGAATCCAGAATTAAAAAAACATACGTTTGAAGCGGAAGTGGCGCAGTTGCTGCATTTGGTCACGCATTCACTATATTCTAATGCGGATATTTTTGTCCGTGAGCTCGTATCTAACGCGTCGGATGCTTGCGATAAGTTGCGCTTTGAAGCGACCAATGATGATAGCCTTTATGAAGACGATGGCGAATTAAAAATCCGTATGGCCGTCGATGAGGAAGCTAAAACTATTACCTTTACCGATAACGGTATTGGTATGAATGAAGCAGATGCCATCGAAAACTTGGGTACAATCGCCAAATCAGGCACCAAGGCATTCTTGGATAAACTGTCTGAATCACAAAAACAAGACGGTCAACTGATTGGTCAGTTCGGTGTTGGTTTCTACTCTGGTTTTATCGTCGCTGATACCATCAGTGTTGAATCACGTAAAGCGGGTGAGCCTGCTGATAAAGGCGTATGCTGGGTATCAGATGGTACTGGTAGCTTTACTGTTGAGCCTATTACCAAAGACACACGCGGTACGGCGATTACTTTGCATCTAAAAGAAGAATATAGCGAGGGCGAAGATAACTACCTAGATCGCAGCAAAATTAAGCGCTTGGTCAATAAATACTCTGACCATATCAGCTTGCCGATTCAGATGCGTAAAGAGATCTGGCAAGAAGATGTAAAAGAAGACGAAAATGATGACACGCCTGCTGGTGGCCAGATGGTGCTTACTGATGAGTGGGAAACCATCAATAAAGCCAGTGCACTATGGACTCGCTCAAGCTCTGAAATTGAAGACGATGAGTATGTCGATTTTTATAAAAATATCTCTTATGACATGGATGGGCCGCTTACTTGGACGCATAACCGTGTCGAAGGCCGTGTACAGTATACGCAGCTACTATATATTCCTAAAAAAGCGCCAGTCGATCTATACACTCGCGAGCAGCAGCATGGTCTAAAGCTTTATGTGAAGCGCGTCTTTATCATGGATGAAGCTGAGCAGTTGCTACCGATGTACTTACGCTTTGTGAAAGGGGTTATTGATTCAGCAGACTTGCCATTGAACGTGAGCCGTGAGCTACTACAAGAGTCGCGCGATGTAAAATCTATCCGTGACGGTAACGCCCGCCGTATCTTGACTTTGCTGGCCAGCCTTGCCAATAGCGAAGACAGTGATAAGCAAGAGAAATTTGCCCAATTCTATGCAGAGTTCGGCGATGTCATTAAAGAAGGTCTAGGCGAGGACGCCGGTAATAAAGAACGTATTGCTAAGTTATTACGTTATGCTACCAGCACCCAAGACGGTCTGGTAACAAGCTTTAAAGACTATAAAGGCCGTATGAAAGATGGGCAAAAAGCGATCTACTACCTCACCGCTGATAATCTAGCTGCAGCAAAAAACAGCCCGCAACTTGAGTTATTCAAGAAAAAAGGTATCGAGGTTATTTTGATGACCAGCCGTGTTGACGAATGGGCAATGAATTTCTTGACCTCATTCGATAACACGCCGCTACAAAACATCGCCAAAGGTGCCGTAGATTTAGGCGATTTGCAGGATGAAGCAGAAAAAGCCGAAGCAGAAAAAGCCGAAGAAACCTTAAAGCCTGTCGTTGATAAGCTCAAAACTGCGCTAGGCGAGCGTGCTAAAGATGTTAAAGTTTCAACACGTTTGGTTGATAGCCCTGCTTGCTTAGTCGTTGGTGAAGGTGAGCTATCACCGCAAATGATTCAGATGCTACAGCAAATGGGTCAAGATGTGCCAGCAAGTAAGCCCACGCTAGAGGTCAATCCTGATCATCCATTAATTAAGAAGCTTGAGAGCAGCGAGCAGTTTGATGATTTGGCGCAAGTCATTTTTGATCAAGCATTGTTAGCAGATGGTGGTCAGTTAGAAGATCCGGCCGCTTATCTAAAGCGCGTTAATGAGCTATTAATGAGATAATGTCTGGTAATTGATGTAAAAGGAGGTCTTGTCTGCAAGGCCTCCTTTTTTATTGAGGTTTATGGTCATATTTGAATGAATTTTACAAATCATCCTTATCCTCTTGACCGACAATCCGTTACAATCGCGATAGATTAGCGAGCTAAACTATTAGGCAGTGCTAGTCATCTTCGATAAACATTCCATCGTGAATTCAATATAAATAGATGTCTACAGCTGTGAAAAAATCGTAAGTCGATTACATAAAACGGCGACGACATCATGATAGTTATCATTGGGTCATTTTATTTTTCTCGACTGGCTAGAGGTCTAAGTCTTTGTCACTTACGTCGTTAAAAACCGTATCGCTCCAGCGTTTTTCGCTTAATTTCGCTGCCAATATTATCGCAACTTTGTGGATGTTGGTGGGTTCAACTCGGGCGTTTTCTTGGGTAAAGCCCACTTTTATACAGTTTGCTGTATTTGCCTTATTGGCACTTGGTAGTAACGTCCTATTTTCGTGGTTAGCGGCTGAAAGTAGCAGCACGTTCAATGAGCAAGGCTTGGTCAGTTATTTGATCTGGCCGATGATTATTTTATTAAGTGGTATTATCTTGGCACGGCGAGCAAGCAATCAGACACTGGTTTTTGTGCCTGTTGTTCTTTGGTTGGTTGCTGATACCTTATCTGCATTATTACAGAGCTTGGTACAGTTTTTTGGTAGCTATGGCTGGTTACCTGAGTGGAGTTACTCGTTTTTACCCATACTATTTTTGGTATTGTTTTTATGGCAGACGCTCGCTTTGCTATGGATTTTTTCTCGTCGCCTGCGTATACCATGGTGGGAGCGAATTATTATCCTAGTTGGTGCCGTGGCATTGTTGACGATTTGGCAGCGTAATGTCGCTGACCAGCCTATCTTTAAGCAAATTCCGGTAGAGCCTGTGTTGGAAGAGGCGGCACTATATGAGCAGCCCCGTTTATTACAGCAAGCATTGAATAGTATAGACCCAAGTATCGATGGCAAGACCGACTGGTACTTTATGGGTGTGGCAGGGTTCTCTGGTCAAAACGTCTTTCGTTCTGAGATCAATAAAGTACGTGAGCTGTTTGATGTGCGTTTTGGGACCAGCGGGCACTCGTTGTCTTTGATTAACAATACGTATAGTTGGATGGACGAGCCGATTGCGACCAAAACCAGCATCCTACGCGGCTTGAAGAAAATCGGTCAGCAGATGAATGCTGATGAAGATGTGTTGTTTTTGACGTTGTCTTCACATGGTAACGAGGATATCGTTCAGTTAGCGAATCCGCCAATCGCGATGGACAATCTAGATGCTGCATGGCTTCGTGAAGCGCTGGATGCCTCGGGCATTCGCTGGCGTGTGATTGTGGTATCTGCTTGTTATTCGGGTTCATTCATCGATGAACTAGCGTCTCCGACCACAGTGGTGATAACGGCATCAGCCGCTGACAAAGCATCGTTTGGCTGTACCAATACCGCTGAGATGACGTATTTTGGTCAAGCATTTTTTGCTGAAAGCTTGCGAGGAAATACTAGTTTTGAGTCAGCTTTCAAGGATGCTCGTATACGTGTCAATGAGCGTGAGAGCGCAATGGGGTTTGAGCCATCAGAGCCGCAGATGGTAATCGGTAGTTTGATGGAAACCGCCTTACCGGCGTTTGAGCAAGTGCTGTTTGATAAAGCGCGTCCTTCAGTTGCGAGTATTACGAATAATACTGCTTCTACGACCGTTAATGTTTTACCTGAAACTACTACTAATCTATCGGTAGGTGAAGTAGATGCAGCTGCCGAATAAATATGAGAAATGATCTAGTAACTGGCAAATGCTAGTATCAAATAACGAGCACTTATTAAACGCTATCGTTGGTTTTTTGAATAAAAAGGATATCACTCATGCAGAATTCTTATAGTCATAGTTTGTCTAACAATAAGCAGCTTACGCAAAAAAGTGTGAATCGCTGTTTTAATGGTGAGCAGCATTATTATAGCCATGAATCAAAAGCCACCCAGTCCCCAATGACGTTCAGTATTTATTTGCCTGATGAAGCCTTGGCTGGGAGACGTTGTCCTGCGATATTATATCTATCGGGTCTGACGTGTAACGCGGACAATGTGACGCATAAAGGGCACTTTCAACAAAAATGTAGCGAGCTTGGTATTATTTTTATTGCGCCTGATACCTCTCCACGTAGTCATGCTGATATCGATGTGGCTGATGACGAGCGCTACTTTGTTGGTCAAGGTGCAGGTTATTATGTAGATGCCACTCAAGCACCATGGGCGCAGCATTTCAATATGGAAACTTACATCGTTGATGAGTTGTATGATTTGCTACGTGCAGAGTTCCCAATTATCAATATGGGTATCATGGGACACTCAATGGGCGGACACGGGTCATTGTTATTAGGCTTCAAACACCCCAGTAAGTTTATTAGTGTCTCAGCCATGTCGCCTGTGTGTGCAGCCAGTGAGTCGTCATGGGGGCAACAAGCGTATACCGAGTATTTCGGCGACGACAAAGCCCTATGGGAACATTTTGATGCCTCAAAAGTCGTTGCACGCGCAGGCCAGCAGTATGTCAGTATTTTGGTGGATCAAGGCGGTGCTGATGAATTTTTCTTAGAGGGCCACCTGCAGACGTCAAAACTCCAAGAGGCCTGCGAAAAAGCCAAGCAACCATTGACACTACGTTATCACGCTGGACATGATCACAGCTATTATTTTATACAAAGCATGATGAGCGATCATATCGAGCATCATTGGCATATGGCTCAACTGAGTTAAGATGCCGTGCAGGCGACCGTGATACATTTTTAACGATCTCATTCATGCTCAACAGGTGATTTTTATGGCAAGTTATCAAGATTTGACAGCTTCTAACTCAAAGGACAAGTCAGCAGATACTAGCGCTACAAAGGCTACTATGCAGGCTGATATGGATGCCGCGTTGGCAAAAAAACAACGTACTACGACTGATAATGACCAATTATCTCAGATGAGGTCAGACGAGCTGATTGCAAAAACCGTCAACGATGCGGGTGAAAGAGTACTTGATGAGGTACAAATATCTCGCGTGATAGAAATGGCATGGGAAGATAGAACGCCATTCGGTGCGATAGAGCATAGCTACGGTCTCGATGAGACTGCGGTTATCAAACTCATGCGCCAAGAGCTAAAGCCGTCGTCTTTTCGCTTATGGCGTCAGCGCGTGAGTAATCGCGCTACCAAGCATGAGGCAAAGCGCTCTTTTGAAGTTGGTCGTGCTTATTGTAAGACCCAATACAAGCAGCGCTAAACAACTAATTATTTAACATCAATATGTCAAAGGCTCGCAGCATATGTGAGCCGATTAGAATTTTTTTAATTTACCAATATCTTATATAAACATGAATTAGGTAGCCCAATTATGAACAGTCCTGCTAAACCTTATCTTATTGCTCCATCGATACTTTCAGCTGATTTCGCGCGGTTGGGCGAAGAAGTAGAGAAGGTATTAGAGTCGGGTGCTGATGTGATTCATTTTGATGTGATGGACAACCATTACGTACCCAATCTGACGTTTGGTAGCATGATTTGTAAGGCGTTGCGTGACTATGGGGTTGAAGCGCCAATTGATGTGCATCTGATGGTTTCACCTGTCGATAGTATGATTGAGCAGTTTTTGGAAGCAGGGGCGAGTATCATTACCTTTCATCCAGAGGCCAGCTCGCATATCGATCGCTCACTACAGCTTATCAAAGATGGCGGCGCAGAGTGCGGTTTGGTATTGAACCCAGCGACCCCATTACATTATCTTGATTATGTCATGGATAAAGTAGATCAGATTTTATTAATGAGTGTGAACCCAGGCTATGGTGGACAGTCGTTTATCGATAGTACTTTAGATAAAGTCCGTCAGGTACGTCAGCGTATCATTACTAGTGGTCGAGATATCAGATTGGAAGTTGATGGTGGTGTTAAAGCCAGCAATATCCGTGCGATTGCTGAAGCAGGGGCTGACATGTTTGTCGCGGGTTCTGCGATTTTTAATCAAGAAGACTATAAAGCCGCTATTGATGAGATGCGCGCAGAGTTGGCATTAGCAAACAACAGCTAGCAAGTGTTGGATGGTTAATAAACGCTATTAGCCATCCAACAATACTACTAAAATGTGCTGTATAACTTATGACTATATAACGGTCAGTCACGTAAAGGTGAAATATGGACACAAAAAATTCTAGCAGTTCAGCAGAGCCTTCTGAGCAAGCAAGATCTCATGAAGCGTTGAATCAGCAGGCTAGGCAGTCAAGAAGTGAGACACCGCAACGTATCTTGGTGCCCAAAGGCATTACCATTGGCATGGCTATGTTTGCACTGGTACTTAGCTTGGCAGGTTATGGCTTTCGCCTGATGGTGGGTGATGATGTCGGAACAGTGCTGCGCCATGCTGCGGTCATTGTGCCTGCGTTTATGTTAGGTATTCCGCTATTTTTTTGGGTGGGTTCTCGCATACTCAATAAAGTCAAAGGCCTGCATATCGAGAGTTGGAATGCCATTAGTTTGGGCTATTTGACCTCTTGTATAGCGATGCTATGGCTGATGGGTACTTATAGTTAAATGCTTTAGCACAAAGATAGTATCTATTCATACATATAGCGTTGTAATATTCTCATAAGCTATTTTTTATACCTTTTTAATCGTTAAGCCTTGCTTTGTAAGCATGGCTGGAATTTTATATGCGAATTGTACCCGCCAGTATTGCCAAAATTATCTATCCTAAAGACTTACCAAATGGCCTGTTTACTAGCTTAATCATAGCTTGTCTTTTGATGGGGCTCGCTTCACTGCGTAACGGGACAGATTTACAGGGTTGGCTCAATGTTATTGAGAACTGGTTGCTGATGTTATTGATACTTCCGACTGCAACGGCGACTGTTGCTCTGCCTTTTAAATACCGTGATCCCACCCTTGAGCTAAAGCTGGTCTATTACCTTGGGATGTTCGTTGCTTTCTTATTTACGTTAGCGAAACTGCGCTATTGGCGCTAATGTGTCCTTATTGCAAGGCATTCAAGTTTGTTTTTATAGTGAAGACTTATGTGACAGCCCTTGAATTCTAGTGTTAAAGCGTCCATTGTATGAGTAAGACAGATTTACCCGCGTTACTGTAAGATAATAGATTTGCCGAATGAGTTTTTTTTCAATAAATAACTGCTTTGCAATGACTAGTTTCTCTACCAGTACTAAACGGGATAATAAGGAACATATTAATGCCATATGATATCGATAACGATATAGAAGTAGACAACGAAAATAGTGATCAATTTGCAGGGTTTGCCAAAGAGACCACGTTAGAGTTAGTGGAAGCAGATGATGGTAGGTTGTTGTTGCGTGATGCCGAGCAAGACGACGCGCCGCTGATGACGATTGATTTCTCTGATAAGCTCAAAGAGCTACTTGGTAGTGACACTCAGGCGATTGGTCAACATATGATTCATGCTGCGATTCAGGTCATTATGCAAAAGCAGATGAGTAAGTGGCACGCCCATGTATATGATAAAGAACCAACACACTATAGCTAATCTTTGGTTATTTTTGAGTACCAGTTAAAGCAAATACCAGTCAAAGCGAATGATTAAAGATATAGCTTAGCAACATCAAACTACAGCCATAAAAAAGGGTTTATCAATTGATAAACCCTTTTTTTGTTCAAATAATACCATTTATAAAATGGAGATTATTTGATTTTAGCTTCTTTAAAGATCACGTGCTGGCGTACTTTTGGATCAAACTTTTTGATTTCCATTTTGCCAGGCATAGTGCGCTTGTTTTTAGTAGTGGTGTAGTAATACCCAGTACCAGCTGTTGATACTAATTTAATTTTATCTCTCATGATAGCTTTCCTGTAAATGAGGGGTCTTCAAACGATAGGTACGTGTCTAGAAGAATAAGTCGCTACCTATAATGTAGCAAAACGGCAGCTAAATAATAAGAGTCATCACTCAGCTGCTATTTTTAACTTAAACTTTTTGACCTTGTGCGCGTAGATCCGCTAACACTTTATCGATACCAAGTTTGTCAATGATGCGCATACCTTTGGTAGACACACGTAGACGTACAAAGCGGTTTTCAGACTCTACCCAAAAACGATGGTTGTGAAGGTTTGGTAGAAAGCGACGACGGGTTTTGTTGTTTGCATGCGAAACATTATTACCCACCATAGGGCGCTTTCCAGTCACTTGGCAAACTCGAGACATGGCGAACTCCTAATCTATGAGGTATGAGTTTTTCTCATACCAGTCTGGGCAAGTTGCACGTTTTTGCGGCATGGACACAGCAAGCGGCAGCTTTGCACCAAACAAAACTATATGAAGGTTGAGCTGGTTTTGCTGTTATCTAAAGGCAAATAACAGGCTGACCAATTCAGAAAATTTTAAAGCCGACATTTATACCATAAAACAGATGAATACTCAAATATTTTTACAATAATTGTCGAATTAAAGGAGGACTATTATACCCTGAAATGAGCGCGCTATGTTGTTGATTGTTTAATAGTAAAGATTAATTTTTAGTTGTAAGTTATAACAAAAGTCAGTAAAGTTGCTGTTATATATTTAATACAATCTGTTAATACATCGGTATCACTGTAAATCTAGGTATCATTACCAATCTTCTTTGATTCTGTGTAATGGTTTTCTGCCTTTTTGCTCGAATAAATCACTGCTCATGCGGAGTCAAAAACATGTCATATCCCTCGCTACCTACTTCTAATTTGTTTCAACTGACAGCGCTAACCTTATCATTAGCCTTGGCGGGTTGTGGTGGTGGGGGCACAGATACGGTTGCGCCAGAACCTGACTTGGGCACGCAACAGCCGGGTACGGGTGGCAATAATGGTGGTGGAGAGCAAGAAATAGGTGAGCCTGATTTCTTTTTACAGAAGCTTAGTACATCGCCTACTATCATTGAGTTATCTGATGAGCAAGCTCTTTTCAATGTTACAGTTAAAGCTGCCGAGGTAGGATCAGGTGGTGCGATGATCGGCAAAGCAGTTACATTGAAAGTAGTGAATTCTGAAACTAATGGTATCACTATTGAAGGTCAAAGCACTCAAGTGACTGATAGCAATGGTAATGCTGTATATACACTAAAGCTGAATCCACAGGCAGTTGCAGATAAAGAAACACTAATAACAGAAGGCTTCACATTGATAGCTACTGCGAATAAAGCGGACGGTACAGCTATCGCACCGCAGGAGTTAAAAGTTTCTGTTAGTAGAGAAGGGAGCGGTGATGGTACCCAAGTTATCGAAAGCAAACTCATTGTGAAATCTAGCATTGATACAAATTCCGTATCTAACAATCTCTTGAACCCTTATGGAGATAGTGCGGTATTCAGTGTTCAACTTAAAAACGAACAAGGTGCATTGGTTCCAAATGTGGCAGTAGGTTTGGGACTAGGTTCTATAAAAGGGGTGTCTGTCGAAGCAGCGAGCCAAATCACAGATGCTCGAGGTAATGCAAACTTTATAATACAAATAGATGAAAACCTGTCTGCTGCTGAACGTAATACACTTCTACAAGGTATCAATTATGCTATTAGTATCAAAGAAGACAGCGGTGCGACCAAACTAGTAACTGGAAAGTTATCTGTCGCATTACCCACCTCTGACTACAATTTAAAAGTTTCAGGAAATTCAACGCAGCTTAGCGCTTATGGTGACACACAGCAGCTTACTATCACTGCCTCACCTAAAAATACAAATGTGTCGACTCAAATTAATGGTGCAAAGGCAACAATCAAGCTAAATGATGCTCCTAAAGGTGTTAGTCTTGCGAGTGAGCAGTTGGTGTTAGATGCCAATGGTCAAGCGACAGTAGCATTAAATATAGCACCAACATTGAGCGCCGCTGAACGTCGAGAGCTTGCAGACAAAAGTATTAGTTACACTATCGTACTCACAGAACCGAATCGTTCGACATCAACAGTAAACTCTTCTAGCGTAGTCATTGTTCCAACTGCGAAATACAAAATTAACTTCAACGAAAGCAGCAAAAAAGAGCTATCAAGCTCAGGTGGTAATGCGGTCATTAGTTTCCGTGTCAATGATAGCCGCGGCGGTGTAGTTGCAGGGCAAAAAGTAATAGCAAGTTTACCAGCAAGCTTAGCGTCTGCAGGTCTATTAACCTTAGAGAATAACTCAGAACAGACCACTAATGCTAAAGGTGAAGTTAGCTATACGGTACGAGTGCCTAATAACCTAACTGTGTCACAAAAAGCGAAGCTCGAAAATGCAGGTAGTTTTGCATTGACTGCAAGTATAACAGAAGCGTCGGGGGTACCGAGCACTGTTAATAGTGAGAGTATTCGTATCGGTTCAGATATCGGACAAAGCGATATTACATTGACTGCGCAAAGCGTACCTGCAATTGCGAATATACTAGATGAACAGTTTAAGTTGCAAATTCTAGGTAAGCGTAAAGATGGCAGCGCTGCTGTAGGACGTACAGTTAAGCTTGTCATTAACGAAGGCTTTACGACAGGTATTACCATTCAAGGTAACGAACAAACCACAAATAGCAATGGCGTGGCAGAGTTTACCGTTCGTATCAGTCAAAACCTAACACAAGCACAGCGTGATCAATTAATCAAAACAGGTATCGCTTACACTGCAGTACTAACTGATGAAGATGGTACTCAGTCCAAAATTATTCAGAAAGTAAACGTTGAGCAGCCAGCAACCAGTATACAGTTCGCTTCTATCATAACCCCAGAAATTAGTGAGTTGGGCGGTAGCGGTAATATTGGTGTGAGATTGACCTCTAAAACCAGTAGTGCTCAGCCAGTCAAAGACAAAGTGGTTACTGTACAGCTAGGTGCAAAAGCACTAGAGTACGGTGTTACAGTCACTCAAACTACAGCGACTACAGATTTTAATGGTGAGGCGATTTTTGCTGTTAACGTACCTAAAGGTTTAACAGCTGTACAGCGAGCGGATTTAAAGAACACTGGTATCAACTATCAGCTAACTTATGCTGAAAACAACGTTTCTTATAAGTCAGAAATACAGAAAGTAAAAATCACTACGCCTAGCGTTAGTTTAAACATCTTGAACGCCACCAATAACATCGATAATCAAGCAGGATATATCCTAAACAATGTGGGTAGTACTGCCATTATCCAAGCACAGCTAAATAATCAGTCATCTGGTGAGCAAGTCACTAATCAGACAGTGAAGTTGGTATTTGATAATCCACAATTAGCAAGCCTGCTCACAGTAAATGGTCAGCTTGGGTCATCAAATATCACTGCTAGTACAAATGCTAATGGTTTGGTTAGCTTTAATGTTGTAGTTCCAAATAACTTGAATGATGAGCAAAAAGAAGTGCTCAGCAAACAAGTATTGACTGCTACTTTGACAGAGACATTGACTGGCAAGCAACAACAAGTCAAGGTCAAAGTTCAGTCTATGACAGCGGAGATCTCTCTATTAGCGAATCCAGCGAATACTTTAAACTTAAATGGTGGCGAAACACAGATCGAAGTAATAGCAAAAAACAGTAAAGGTAATATTGTTAGTGGACAAAAAGTATTTCTTGCACTGCCAGCATCTGTTGCAAGTAAAGGGGTTACTTTGGTTTCAGGCGGCAGTCAAACGACTGATGATTCAGGTAAAACAGTCTTTACTATTGCTGTACCTAATAATCTAACCGATGCTCAAAAGGCGGCAATAGGTAGAAGTTTTGTTGTGGCATTATCAGCAGCTGATAGTAGCGGGAACATTGTGACGCAGACAAGTACTGTCCGTACCACTATACCAACAGGTACAACTGAAAGTCTCACTGTTGGCGCAAATAAAGTCGTTAATACTAAAGGGGATACTTTCAAAGTGTTCGTACGCGTTGCTAAAGACGACAAGAGTATTGCAGGTCGTACCGTCGCTCTAAATGTCAATGATCCTCTTAGTACAGGCGTGACAGTCAGCCAAGGCACAGCCGTCACTAACAGCGATGGTGTGGCGACTTTTAATTTAACTCTTGAAAATGGTGCTAGTGTCAATCAAGCGACGCTAGAGTCAGGTATTCGATTAACTGCGACTACTACTACATCTGACAATGTTAAATTGGAGCAAAACTACATTGTAGCAGTGGATACGTCTACAATTGAGAGCTACCAGCTAATCGCGTCATCTGATAAGCCAACATTGACTACAGGTGGCGACCAGACCCAAGCTTCATTCATCGTAACAGATAATAACGGTGGTATTCTCACAGGTGTGCCAGTACAGTTAAGCATCGAAAACCTAGAGTCAAGCGGAGCAGCGTTGACCACATCGAGCACAGTTGTAAGCGATAGTAGTGGTCGGGTTGATGTGGGTGTATTGTTAGCAGCTAATAGTATCAATGCTCGCCTTAATCATAGTGTCGTGATTAATGCCAAAATCGTCACGCCGCAATATGATGCTAACGGTACTGTCAATATGCAGGTGCGTGAACAAAAGTCTCTGAGCTTATCTGCAATTGGCACAACACTCACCCTTACAGCGTCTGAGAAAAATCTCAAAGATAATAGTACAACCACCCTGTCTTCTACTTTAACTGATGGGACGGGACTTGCGATTGCAAATGCTAAAGTAGAGCTCATTGATACTGACGGCAATCTTATTGCTAATGATGCAACCGCTACCACCGATTCAGAAGGTAAAGCTAGCTTTACTGTCAACGAAAGTGATTTGAGCTTTGATAACAATGGTAACTTACGCGTCTTTGTGAGAGTAGTGGGTGAGCGAGAGCTGACCACGCAGCGTAGTACCAGTAGCATTGATTTAGTTAAGATATCGCAAGCAGGTATTAGCTTCATCGATATTGAAGATGTTTACGATGTTAATATGGCTCAGAATATTAATATACAGATTCGCACTACCTCTGTAGCTGAGGCGAATGCACTTATTGGTAAGCTTGTAGAAGTACAAACAACGATTGGAACGTTTGCGAACAATGATGTCATCTCGACTCAAGCGATAACGGCTGCCAATATTCAAGGTAATATTATTACAGTTCCAGTCGTACTGAATTCTCCACTTGCTGGTACAGCAGTATTACAGGCGACAGTACTTGGTGAGATGAATAATGGTCAGCTCAAGTATCAAACAACCGTAGACACGCGTTTTAGAGCCACTACGCCAGCTAATATACTGTTCCAAGCAGTAAGATCAGTGATTACACCGGGTAGTAGTACTGAGCTTGTAGCAACTGTCAAAGATAAAAATGATGTACCAGTCGAAGGGCAGACAGTTGTCTTTAGCCGTGCTTCTGATTCCTCAGCAGGACGATTGTCTGCTGCTACCGCAGTGACAAACATTAGAGGAGAGGCGCGTGTGGTGTATCAAGCCAACGCTAGCTCACCTATAGGTGGTGTAGAGATTAATGCCCGCTTATTAAACGACAATGCAAGCATTGGTACCAAAACGACTAAGATTACGGTATCGAAAGAAGCGGTTTATACTACTTTGGCGTTTGCCAATACGTTATCTTCTGATGACATTTACTACACGGTTCGCGGTTCAATATCTGTTATGGATGGCTCGGGTCGTGCTTTGCCAAATCAGGAAGTGTCGATTAAGTCTTATGCTACACAATATGCTCAAGGCAGAGTCTGTTTGTTAGACAGCACAGTGACCTATCAAGCGGCTGATATTAAAGAAAAATATGAGAATGGTCAAGATATTACTACGACACCTGAGCCTAAAGTGTTCTCTGAAAAATCGCCTATTTTCTTGCAGTCTGGATGGATTACTACGGAAGATCTAAACTATAACTATACGTTAGATCAAGACGAAGATATTGACAGAAATGTTGATGCTAATGGTAATATTGTCATTGGTAACAAACAGCTAGATTCAATTAATCCAGTTGCAATTATTGGTGGTACGGTTTCAGAAGATGGCTATACGTTTATTACTAATGATGAAGGGCGTGCTGATTTTCAAATTCGTTACCCATTGCGCTATTCCAACTGGGTGGAAGTGCAGTTTGACGTTACCACATTCTTAAATGGTAGTGAGAATACACAAAGCATTAACTATCAACTACCTAGCGAGGTAAACGATTTATCAACAAGCGGAACCGGCTTAGTCACGCCTTGGATAGATAATGCAAGCCCATTCGGTACGGGTGGAGCTACTTGTGTGAATAGCTTGAGTGTTAATATCGATGCTGAAAAAGATACTACGAAAGTGATACTTTCACCATATCAGCCAAGCTATGCAGTATCGATTAATGGCGTCGGACCAAATACACAATCACAAGGTTATAATAGTTATATTGTAGACTTCAATCAAGCGTTTGAATTAGGGGCTACGTTAGGAATCGTTAGCAACGGAGCAGGTTTTACCAGAACTATAAAGGTTGAATAATATTGGTAAATATTGAAAGTTGATATTTCAAAACCCTTGACCACATGTCAGGGGTTTTTGTTTTATGGAGTTAAATAACCAAAAACAACCAACTCGCTCAGCAAAGCACCGCAAAAAAGATTAAAATAACCGGTTTACTACGCTGTCAGTCACTTCAGCGATCAGTCATCATTTTTTATATTGGGCGTATTATGTCAGACAATACCAAAACGGCTTCATCATCAAATACAACAAACACAGCCTCACAGAGCAAACAGATTCCTAGCTTTACTGATACAGCGACATTGCTCATCAAATGTAAAGATCAGGCCGGCATCGTGCAAGCAGTCTCTGAATTTATTCATCGTTATGGCGCGAATATCATCACCCTAGATCAGTATTCAACGGCTCATGAGGGCGGTCAGTACTTTATGCGCTTGGAGTTTGCTTTGGCAGGCTTGAGCGATATCATTGATAATTTTGAGGCCAGCTTTGCACATACTGTGGCTAAACGCCATAACATGGATTGGCGTCTACATAACAATGCGACCAAGACCAAAGTGGGTATTTTGGTCTCAAAGTTTGATCATGCATTGTTAGATTTATTGTGGCGACATCAGCGTGGCTTGCTAGATTGCGAGATTACTTGCGTGGTGAGTAACCATCCTGACTTACAGCAAGCGGTCGAAAACTTTGGTATCACCTTTCACCATGTCCCCGTGACCAAAGAGAATAAGGTGGAAGCAGAAGAGCAAATCCATCAGCTGATGGCAGGTAATGACTTGCTTGTGTTGGCGCGTTACATGCAGATATTGTCGTCTGATTTTGTGAAGCGTTGGCCGATGCAAGTAATCAACATTCATCATTCGTTCTTGCCTGCTTTTGTGGGTGCAGATCCATACCGTCAAGCTTATGATAAAGGCGTTAAGCTCATTGGGGCAACTGCGCACTATGTCACAGCTGAGCTTGATCAAGGCCCTATCATTGAGCAGGATGTGCACCGCGTGACGCATCGCCAAGGAGTAACAGAATTACGTGCGATTGGACGTGATATCGAACGAAATGTATTGGCGCGTGCTGTTAATTGGCATGTGCAAAACCGTGTGATTGTGGCAGGTAACAAGACCGTAGTTTTTAACTAGTAAAATTCCGTAAAAAACCAATTTAAAAGTAAAAAAGGCGGTCAGTAGTAACAGTTACTGACCGCCTTTTTTATAATGTGATATTTTATATCAGCATTTCCAAAACAAACTTACTACCCACAAAGCCAATCGCTAACAGAATAAAGGCATAAATAGTGATATTCGCCGCACGTTTGCCTCGCCATCCTGCTCGCCAATTGCCAAGCAGCAACGTACCAAATAATAACCACGAGAGCAGACTAAATACCGTTTTGTGCACAATGTGCTGTGCCATCAAATCTTCGACATAGATGAACCCGATACCCAGTGCGATACTAAGCAGCACAAAGCCTACCAAGAGCATATCGAATAATAGACTCTCCATACTTTGTAATGAGGGTAATTTATTGACCCAAAATCGGTGAATGGTATGATGCTTGAGCTCGCGAATTTGTAGACGCAAAAATAGCGCTTGTACTGCCGCCATCAACAGCACACAATAGGCCGCTAATGATAATAAGATATGAGCTTCAAGACCGACACTGACGTCAGTAAGCGGTTGATAGGGTGCGCGGCCAATATAGCCGACGGTCATACCTATTAGTGCAGTAGGCGCAGCCAAAATACCAAGGCTCAGAATAGGGCGATATAAACAAAACAGCAGATAAAAGAATAAGAAGAATAAACTGGTCAGGCTAATGATATTGAACAAATTGAAGTTCAGACCATAAAGCGTCACAACATATGGATAGAGTAAGGTCGCATGTGCGGCCATCCCTACCAATAAAAGCCCCAAACTGACGCCTTTATAAATAGGTTTGTCCTGAATCAGCGCCCAACCAATGTGGAGGCTGACTAAGACATAAGCCATGCTAGCAAGTAAGAATGCAAGGTGCACAGATAAAAAGCCTCATCTTATACTGAGCGTAAACTGCCGCTCAATGTGTCGCTAAAATAGTATTATCAGAATGATTAGAATAATCGTCCAATTTATCATAAAATGGGTGCCAGTTGAGTACCATCTTGATTATTCCTTATAAATGTTTACCAAGGCTGCAATGAGCAAAATATAAAATCAGTCGCTTATAAATAGTCACTGACAAGAAATCACTTATAAAGATAAGAACTGGGGCTTTTGCAAAACCACTATAAGTTTTGAGCCGTGTTGATGCTATAGTATTGATAATATGATTTTTTATACATTTCTTATCAGAGCAACTCCAGTATTTGATAGTCCATCCTAATAGTATTGATGAACCATTTGAATGGTTTGATTCGCCACCATTTTATTGAAAGTTATTTTAATTGCGTATTATTTAATTGAAAACCATTTTAATTGAGAGTTATTTATGTTTGATACCTTAACAGAACGCTTATCGTCTAGCCTACGTAATATCGTGGGTACGGGGCAGTTGACCGAAGACAATATCAAAGACACCCTGCGTGAAGTACGTATGGCACTGTTAGAAGCTGACGTGGCACTGCCTGTCACTCGTGATTTCGTCAAACGCGTGAAAGAGCAAGCGCTTGGTGCTGAAGTGCTAAAAGAGTTAGCGCCAGGTCAAGCATTTGTCAAAATCGTGCACGATGAGCTGACCGAAATGATGGGCAGCGCCAATCAGCAGCTAGAGATGACAGGCAAGCCGCCCGTTGTCTATTTACTAGCAGGTTTGCAAGGTGCGGGTAAAACGACCACAGCTGGTAAATTGGCCAAATATCTACAAGAACGCCAAAAGAAAAAAGTCATGCTGGTATCGGCTGACGTCTACCGTCCAGCGGCGATCAAACAGCTTGAGCAAGTCGCCGGTCAGGTAAATGCTAAGTTTGTGAACTCAAGCACGAATGAGAATCCGATTGATATCGCAAAGCGTGCGATTGAAGAAGCCAAAATCCAATATCAAGATATCCTGATTATTGATACCGCGGGTCGTCTACATATCGACGATACCATGATGGATGAGATTAAGGCGCTAACGGCTGCGGTCAATCCATCTGAGACGCTATTTGTCGTCGATGCAATGACGGGGCAAGATGCCGCCAATACCGCAAAAGCCTTTAATGATGCGTTGCCATTGACGGGTGTTATCTTAACCAAGACTGACGGTGACGCTCGCGGCGGTGCGGCACTGTCTGTACGTGCTATTACCGGTAAGCCAATTAAGTTCTTGGGTCGCGGTGAAAAACTAGACGAGTTAGAGCTGTTCCACCCTGAGCGTATTGCCCAGCGTATCCTTGGTATGGGTGACGTACTAAGTTTGGTCGAAGAAGTTGAGCAAAAAATCGACCGTGATAAAGCCGAAAAAATGGCGAAAAAGATGCAAAAGGGTGGTGACTTCGACCTTGAGGATCTATTGACTCAGTTCCAGCAGATGAAAAGCATGGGCGGCATGGCAGGCTTCTTAGACAAAATGCCTGGTATGGGCGGTTCCGACATGCAAAAAGCCGTTGAGGACGCCAAACCAGAAGAAAAAGTGCGCGAGATGGAAGCATTGATCAATTCAATGACGCCGTTTGAGCGTAAAAACCCTGATAAAATTAACCCAAGTCGTAAGCGCCGTATTGCTGCAGGTTCAGGCCGTGAAATTCAGGACGTTAATCGTTTGCTCAAGCAGCATAAGCAAATGGCAAAAATGATGAAAATGATCTCAAAGCCTGAAGGCATCAGTAAAATGATGAAGTCTATGCAAGGACTCATGGGTGGCGGCAGCGCGGGCGGTGGCGGCGGTCCATTGTTTGGCGGCGGTCAACAAGGCGGCGCAAAAGATGTGAATCCAGAACAAATGGCCAAGCAAATGGGACTGGATCCGAACAATATGCCAAGCACCGAAGAGATGCAAAAGCAGATGCAAGAAATGCAAAACCAAGCGCCAAAGAAGTTTAAAACACGCTTCTAAGCTATCGTGATGTATACTGAAAACATTTTATACAGGCCCTAAAGCTACCTAAGCTTTAGGGTTTTTTATGATTAGCTATGAATAAGTACAGATGAATAAAGTGTGGAAAACGTAGAAATTCATAAAATTCATTTAGCCTAAATGCTATGATAGGCGCTGTTTCATTCTGTCTGAATTTTGATAGTACATAAATAATAAATAGCTATTAAAAATTATTAAAATCTGACAAACCCATTTAGAACGCCAAAAGTAAAAGCCGAGGTTGTGATGTTTTTAGCAATGGATACCGTGTTCGATCAGTGTTCGATCGCGATTTTAGATTCGAGCGGACAGGTACTGTCGAACCATACCGAAACAGGTAAACGCCAGCAAACTCAGCAGATTTTACCGATGATTGATGCTGCGTTATCTGAGGCGCAGTTACGTCTTGCTGATATACAGGCTTTAATATTTAATCGAGGGCCGGGTGCGTTCAGTGGTATCCGCATTAATACGGCAGTGGTGCAAGCGTTGTCTGTCGCGCATGACTTGCCTTGTGTTGGTGTCTCTAGCCTACAAGCGATTGCACAATCTGCGTATCAGCAGTACAGCCTGACGCACCTATACAGCGCCCTTGATGCTCGTATGCAGCAAGTCTATTTCGGACAGTATGAGTTGGTAGTTGACGAGCAGTTAGGTTATAGCATTATGCAGCCAGTATTGGCTGATGGCAGTGATAGTACAGAACAGCTATTAGATTATGATAGCCAAACAGCGCTGAATATCCCTATCGCAGGAAATGGCGCGCCGCTATTAGCGTTACAGGATCAGCAAGCCTGTCATGAAGATGTCTGGCCAGATGCTGTTGTGATTGGGCAGCTTGGTATTGCTCAGTTTGCAAACGTTGGCGGTACGGAGGCAGCGCAAGCACTACCAAAATATCTACGCAACCAAGCTTGGAAAACACTCAAAGAGCAAGGCAAAGCATAGCTTTTGAGTATTTTTTAAGCATTAATCAATATAAAACCAACGTTAATATAGGACAGCCAATCGGCCTGTTTTTAGGAAAGTCATTGTGGATATACTGTTATTCGTTCAAGCTGTCATCATGGGTATCGTGGAAGGCATCACAGAGTTTTTACCTATCTCTAGCACGGGGTATTTGATTTTATCAGCCGATGTGATGGGATTTTGGACCAAAGAAAAAGTTGATTTGTTTGTGGTCGTGGTACAGCTTGGTGCTATTTTGGCAGTGATTTATGACTATTGGGGTCGATTGTGGCAAGCATTGATGGGTTTGCTGACTGGCAAAGCAGAAGGTATGACCAATCCTAGGCAGCTGGGACTCAGTCTCATTGTCGCGACCATTCCTGTAATGATTGTTGGCTTTACCTTTGCCGATGAAATCAAAGCGTATTTATTCAATCCTATTGTCGTTGCAATTATGCTCATCATCGGCGGTCTGCTCATATTCTATGTAGAAAAACGCCCTAAAACCATCATTGCAGAAGAAGCAGAAGATGTCAGTATAAAAACGGCCCTAATGATTGGTCTATTTCAATGTTTGGCTTTGATACCAGGTACGTCGCGTTCGGGAGCCACTATTATTGGGGCGCTATGGCTTGGGGTCTCACGTAAGGCATCTGCTGAGTTCTCATTTTTTTTGGGTATTCCTGTCATTGTTGGAGCAGCACTGTTGGATTTGCTCAAGCATGGCGATGTACTGAGCAATCGTGAAGACTGGTTGGTGCTCGGTATCGGCACCATCGTTTCATTTGTCGTGGCGCTACTCTGTATTCGCTTGCTTGTAGCATGGGTGAGTCGCCGCGACTTTACCATTTTTGCTTGGTTACGCATTATTACGGGTGTTATCGTGTTGGTTGCGGCTTGGGGCTTTGGTTATCAAATGGCTGGCTAGATTTAGCCCGTGGTTTATGATGTTGATGATTTAACACGTCAGTAATTTATAGTGAAAATAAGCAGCAAATAGGATGATGGTTATGACAGATGTGCCCCAAATGTATGACGAAACAGGTGCTGTTGTACATTGTCAGTTATTCTACATCAATGACAGCCAGCAAGCACAGATTGAGAGTCTACAGTCATTAATAGCTGAGCACAAACTACCAATCGTCTTAGAGACTCAATTCTCCACAGAAAGGCTCACACAAAAACGTCGCCAACAACTGAGCCAAACATCCTCTCAACCTATTTTGCTGCTTGATGAAAAAGATAAGCTATCATGGCTTAGCGATGGTCTGAGCGTGTCACCAGAGTGGGATAAATTGCAACGCCGCGTGGTGAGTGCTGGTCGTAAGTCGGAGCTATTACTGCAAGCAGCAAAGATTACCGCAGATAGCCGTGTTATCGATGCAACGGCCGGCTTTGGCCATGATAGTTTGATATTGGGCAGTACGGGGGCACAGGTCATTATGCTTGAGCAGCAGCCTTTGATGGCGCTGCTATTACTTGCGGAGCAAGAGCGCATGAGCAAGCTGCCTAATTGGCAGAAGCTGATGAGCCGTCTACATATTACTAATGCTGATGCACTGAGTTACTTTGCGAGTTTAGAAGCTGACAATATAGCGAATGATGGCAATGCAATCGATGTAGTGTATTTGGACCCCATGTTTCCAGAGGATAGCTATCAAGACAGTAAGACAGGCAAAGGCGCAAAAGTCGGTAAGCACATGCAAGCGCTGCATCAGTTGGCGCGTCCACCAACGCTAGATGAAGAGCGCCAACTGCTAAATAGCGCCAAGGCAATTGTGAGTCGAAGCGCGCAAGGACAAGGCCGTGTGGTCGTGAAACGTCCGCAATTTGCGCCCTTGCTGGCTGAACAGCCTGCTAGCGAAAGCTGGCATAATGAAGCCGTGCGCTTTGATGGGTATTTTGTCTGATAGCGATTGTTTGTGATAATGAGTGTATCAGCATAAACGTACGTCATTCATTAGCTTGAGTATTTAGAATAAATGTATTCAGGAGCAGGAAATGTCAACGCTAATCATTTGGGTCATGGGTGCAGGCTTATTGTTGGTCAATATCATGCTGAGCACTCGGATTCTTCGGCTTGAAGCACGTTTAAAGGAATTGAGCAGTCCACAAGAGCAATTGGCATTTTTGCGGCAACAAGCAGCACACAAAGAGAAAATCCCTGCGATTAAAGCGTTACGTAAACAGTATCCTGAATTGTCCCTAGTCGAAGCCAATAACTTATGGCAACAAATCTAACGGTTAGCCAAAAAGCATATAACACTCTTTATTAATGATAATAAGAAGCCATGACATTCAAAGACAAACTACAAGCCTACATCCAGCTCACGCGTTTTGATAAACCAGTGGGTATTGAGCTCCTACTATGGCCGACATTATGGGGCGTACTACTGGCTGCCATGGGCCAAGCCCAGCAGCAAGGAGTTACAGCAGGTCTTCCAACGCTCAAGATATTTGCGATATTTGCGCTTGGAGCGATATTTATGCGCGCCGCTGGTTGTGCGATTAATGATTTTGCTGATCGTAAAGTAGATGGTCATGTGACTCGCACTAAAGGTCGTCCATTAGCAGATGGACGTCTATCTGGCAAAGAAGCCATTGCTGCATTTTTGGTACTGGTATTGCTAAGCGCCAGTTTGCTATTCTTCTTACCGATAGCGGTATTTTATTGGTCATTGGGTGCTGTTGTCTTGGCCTTTATTTATCCATTTATGAAGCGCTATACCCATCTACCGCAAGTATTTTTAGCAGCGGCGTTTGGGTGGGCCATACCGATGTCTTATGTGGCGGTGCAGGGCGCTCCCGATATTTGGTGCTGGATATTATTCTTTGCTTATATGTGCTGGACGGTGGCCTATGATACGCAGTACGCGATGGCTGACCGCGAAGATGATCTCAAGATTGGCGTCAAATCAACAGCGATATTATTTGGCCGCTATGATGTGATTATTATCTCAATCCTGCAAATGCTATTTTTGCTGATGATGGGCACGGCTATGTGGCATTACTTTGCCCCAACAACGCTAGGCGTGACACCCGTATTCGGATTGGCATTGGTGGCGATGATGTTTGCCAAACAAAACAGCGCGTGTGCCAGTCGCAATGCACAGGCTTGCTTTCAGGCATTCTTAGCCAATATCTGGGTAGGACGCTATGTTTTTGCCCTTGTTGCAATTGCTTGTATATGGACGACTCTAAATGGATAGATTTAAGAAGTTGCCGAAATTTAAAGTAAAGAAATCCTCCGCTACACATGGCTCAGGCGTCGACTATCAGGCAAAACTTGCTGAGCATGGATTGACGCGCGAGCAAGTCATTGCCACCGAGCGTAAACTAGCAAAGTTTGCTAATACAATGGATTCTCTTGTCCGCGTGCCTTTTACCAAGCAAGGCATGGGTGCGGATGCGGCGCTCTCTACCATTCCTCTCGCAGGGGATGTCGCAGGACTGATATTGACGAGCTATGCTTTTATACTGGGTCGTCAGCTGGGTGTTCCTGCCGATAAAATGACACCCGCTGTTAGACTGGCGCTGATTGATATGATCGTTGGTATTGTACCGGGTATTGGAACATTGCTAGATATTTTTATTCGCCCTAGCCGCAAGACATTGGGTATCGTACACGAGCATTTGCATCAGGAGTATGGCATCACTGAAACCATGCATATGGATCGGCCTTTTTTGCATCAATCACTAGAAGACAAGCAGCAACAAAGCCGCTTTGGTGCCTTTTGGCGAAATCCTATAGTGGCTTGGCTGTACTTGCATATCCCTGACATGTTAGGACTCATCGTGATTGTATTTGTCGGTTGGGGAATATGGACGGCGATAAGCTGGTTGGTCGGACTTTTTGGTCAATCGACTGGGTTTGGATAAATAAAGTTATATATTAGAAATTTGAGTGAATGCAAGTAAGCGGAGAGCATTCAGTATTAGTGAAAAAAGCGGCAATGATAGTAACGTTTGCCGCTTTTTAATTATTTAAGATAAGACTTTCAAAAAGCATACAGCTAGCACTTATTCAGTGACGACTTCTGCTTCAGCGCTGACCGCATCAAAGCTCGTGACAGTATCATTTTGGATAAGATCAATCGTACTACCACCTGCATGACTCACCAGTTGGATATTGCCATCGGCTGAGCGATAAGTGGGATTGTTACCTTGTCCTTCTGGTGCGCTGAGCGTCATTTTTGGCTGGTTGGGGCGGGTGACGATGGCATTGAGTAGCCCTGCAGCTGATGTCTCAAAAACGACTGACAGGCTATCACCTGCGGCACTCTTATAGCGTACATCAGTGATCTGTGCGCCTTTGATTGCCTGTTCTGGATTGGGTGCTGTATCCGCATTATTTGGCGCAGTGTCTCCAAGGTTTTTTTCTAATTCTGTCACGCTCACATCGCGTGCTGGATCAGTGTCGCTCTGTACAGGTGTGGTACCGTCATCGACAGTATTGTCATTAGCCGCTTCATTAACATTAATATTTGTGGTGACTGGTGTGGTCTGTGTTGACGTTTCAGATGGTGTTTCGGCAGGTGCTTCAGATTCTGGCGTTTCTTGACAGGCACTCAGCAGAAATAAACTCAAAAAAACAGCAGAAGCCTTGAGACCGTGAGACTTAGGGTTTGTTGGGATTGGTAGTTTTGAGGCAAAAGGGGTCATCATGAGGTTTATCCGTTAATAGCGCTCTATATCAATGTGGCAATTTGCAGGCGTTAACCTGCCAGTGAATAACTCTATATTATTACGTATTGACCGTAATAACCAGCTTGCGCTGTCCGCCATATCCAGTCACGTCTCTATGCTCGCACAAGCAAACCCCTTGCCATATACCCAAACCCAATCTACCCTCGACTAGTGGAATGGTTAAGCTGACACCCAGCATCATGCTTTTAAAATGAGCGGGCAAGTCATCTGACCCTTCTAGGGTATGGCGATACTCTGGTTGATCGGCGGGAGCGATTTTATTGAGCCATTCTTCAGTATCTAGTCTGACATCTGGGTCAGCATTTTCATTAATTGTGAGACTGGCTGAGGTGTGCAGCAAGAACAAATGGACCAACCCCGCTTTGTTAGAGTGCGGTATCAGCTGAGCAATGGCCGCTTCGATAATCGGGGTGATGATATGAATACCACGGGCATAAGTAGGTAGGGTAATGGTGGTTTGATGGTAGCTCATAGGGTATATCTCATTATTAGAGTCGACTTAAAATTAAGATACCATAAGACAGTATAAACCGTAGAGAGCGTCGGTTTTATTTACACAAGAGCTAATTTTCACAATATTAAATAAGCGGCGTCTGTAGACGTGTACGATTGGGCGATAGACGTGCGAACATTGCATTAGATAGCGGCGCAAATGACCCTAGCATCATACCTGCTAATGCTTCAGCACAAATAGGTGCCAATGCATAACCTTTTGCACCCATTGCACTCATTGTCCAAATTCGCTGACTGTTGGTTAGCTGCCCAACGATGGGATGATAATCAGGCGTTTGGGTGCGAATACCAGCGCGCCCTTGCCATAAGCTCGTATCGGCTGGCACGATAGATTCCATCTCAGGAATGGCAGCAACGAGCTTGTCCCGGCTAATTTTGTGTTCTTCATCTCGAATGTCAGTATCCGTATCATTGCGGATAAAGCTCGCGCCTAGTAATAAGTATGGTTCGCCAGTGGTGACAGTGTTTAGCTCATCATCGCCAGTCTGTGCGTTGAACAGCGCACAGTAACCACTATATTTAAGCGGTATTTTAGGTAAGTTTGCAAGTTGCTCCATCGTAGGTGTAAACCAAGACAGCTGCCCACGAATCTTACGGCAATCAAAAATACGCTTATCTAATTGATGACTCTCGAAGGCGGCGCAAATGACTACGTTATCAGCAAAAATAGAGACAGTCTCCTGATTTTGATTGCTGCCTTCAATACACACTTGCTGTTCAGTTTCGTCAATTTTACTCACGTCTAATTGCTGAAAACGAATGAGCGGATGTGTCAATATAATAGTTTTCAATGCTTGCGGGTTGACCAAACCAGACTGGGGTAAGTACAAGTTCTCTGATAAGTCTTGTTCTTGCAACCCACTAATATTCTGCGCTTGCTCATGGGATAGGGTAGTTGCCATCTCATCAGGATAATCTGCGATTTGCTCGGTGCCAATATTGGATTTTATCAGTAAATCAAGCGCAACAGTCGGCTCCAGTACTGGCGCTGTATTGAGCTGTGTGGCTTTCTGATTAAGGTCTCGATATAGCCTGCTGCTATAAAGATAACCGATGGTATGTAAATGCTCATCAACGTGGTGAATTGGCGTCATTTTGGGCGCAAGCAGCGCGCGAGGATTACCCGAAGCCCCTGCCAAAGGCGCTGATTTATCCAATAAGGTCACGGTAATACCACGATTGGCAAGCGACCAAGCCGTTAGCAACCCTGAAACGCCTGCACCAATGATGACAGTGTGATTAAAGGTGCTATCTATTGTTATATGCTTCGCATTGTGGCTTTTGTTATCACAATTTTTATTATCATTAGTAACATCAATATGGTCTGTATCGGTCATGATGGCAGTGAGCATTTCGCGCTTTCGACCAAAACCTTTTACCTTTTTGATGTCAAAGCCATGTTCCTTGAGTCCGCGCTTGACGATGCCTGCACAGCTATAAGTAGCGGCCGTGGTATACGTACGCGATAGGCGCTGCATCTGTGCAAAGATACTGTCAGCCCACAATGTACTGTTGCAAGAAGGCGCAAAGCCATCCAAAAACCACGCATCGATATGAGGCTGAGGCGTAGACTGCTGAGAGTGATCTATTGCCAGTTTGCTAAGGCTCTGGGCTGCATCACCAAGCCATATATCGACCGTCAGATTATCATAAGAGAAATCCAAACGATGACAGCCTGCGATAAGAGGCGGATACGCTGCCAAAAGTAGCTCAATCAACGTTACAAGTTCAGGCGCACGTTGACCCCATAGGGCAAGTATGTGCGTCAAATCTGCAAGCGGTATCGGGAATTTTTCAGTGGTAATGAAATGTAGGCGAGCATCTGCCAGTTGTGGATGGGTATCGCGCAGCTGTCGCCATAACTGCCACGTCGCTAAAAGGTTAAGCCCAGTACCAAAACCCAATTCCGCAATCGTAAAACATTGCTGTGGTGCAAGGCGCGCTAAGCGCTCAGGTAGCTGATTGTGCTCTAAAAACACATGACGTGTCTCTGCTAGGCCATCCGCATGAGAAAAATACACATCCCCAAACTCACCGGATACTGGCACCATATTGCCAGTATCATCCATTTGCCACTCAACCTTAGCAGGTGTGATAATATTTAATGGTTCAGCGTTTGTGTGATGAGCGATAGACATGGAAACTTCTTAGCAGGATGATTTACTATAATAAAAATGTTCTTGATGACAGAATCAAGTTCATAAAAATACAATGAGACGTCGCAGAATAGAGCAGGCCAAAAGCTAAATTTATAAAGAGCGCATCACTTACCAACGATCACGGCGGACAAAAACCAGCCATGAGATAAAAATACCCACCAACAAACTGATCAAAACGGTAAATGCACCATACAAAAACAACTGACCTTTGCTCTCATAGACTAAAACGTTTGCTTGGGTCTGCAAGTCGTTCACTTGACGTTGCAATTGTGCATTACGGCTGAGTAGTTCTTGATTGGCCGCTGACAGCGCTTTAGTAGACGGTTGCAACTGTGCGGCCAGAGTATCATTGATATCTAGTGCTGAACTTGTTGACGCATCGCCTACAGCAGGTTGATTTATAGGGGCTACTGTAGGATTCGCTGCATCTGCGTTGGGTGCCGTTGGTGCAGCATGCACTGACATCGCTGCCATCAGTAGCAGGCTAGCCAAGCTGTTTTTATAGAATCGAGTATTCAAATAAAGGACTTTCTGACTCACGATGCAGCTACTGTATCAGTTGGTGCTGGTAATGCTTGAATAAATGGCTTGATATCCACGTGACTATAGACGCCATCACGTAAATAAGGCTCATCGTTTGCCCATGCTTGTGCCGCCTCAATAGAGTCAAACTCAGCAATAATTAAGCTGCCTGACATATCGCTCTTGCCATGTTCGATAGGCGTTGGGCCTGCAATCACCAGACGATCTTCACGACTTAGCGCCTGTAATCGCTCAATATGCTCAGCGCGAGTAATCAGACGCTGTGTGCTGCTATTAGCCACATCATGACCAATAATGACAAATAAAGACATGGAACTTCCTTAGTTGATAATAAAACGTGATGATTGATTTGAAATGCATCGTATAACGCTAATGGGTGATTACTTTGAGCTTTAAAAGCAGTTTTATCAATTATAAGACAGTAGCTGCAATCAGCGCATAACCGTTATTTGCTGGTTTTGTCCGTCAGCGCAGGGTTGAGATGCTTTTTGAGTACAGCAAACTGAGCCACGACGAATACCAGCATAATCGGAATCCAGCCATAAGTCTTGAAGTTAATCCACGCTTCATCTGACATGGTGAATGCTGTGATATAATGAAGTACAGCCATGAGGGCGAAGAAAAGTGCCCAAGCAACGGTCAGTTTTTTCCAACCACTAAGTGTCAAAGTAAATACTTCTTTCATTGCTAGCTGCATCAGTGGCTTATTGATAGCGGCACTGACAAACAAGGTCAACGCAAAAATACCATTGATAATGGGCGATTTCCAACGCAGATAGATGTCATCGCGCAACAGCAATGTGCCACCGCAAAATAAAATGGTTAATAGTAAGACGACCCATTGTTGCTTATCAAACTTGCCTTTTTGGCGAATAAAGTGAATGGCATAAACAATGATAGTAGCGACGAGCAAAGCTCCTGCCGCTGCCAAAATACCGTTATAACGCGCCGCGATAAAAAAGGCAATCAAAGGGATAAAGTCTAATAATGCTTTCATAGCAAAGGTTGTGTCCAACAAAAACGTATGGGGTAGTTTACACGTCTACTGCATCAAAAAAAAGCAATCAACACGATAATCCTGCGATATACGTCACCTACAGAGTAATACGGTCTTATAGTGGCTAGTGACAATACCACTGACCAAATATAACCATCAAATACAGTAGCAATAGTCGCTAAATCTAGAGCATTGGCTCAGACATTATCAATAGCAACCAATATGAATAGTGACTATCTACTACCTACTACTAAATTGTTTATACGCTTATTTTTTAAAACATTAAGGTTTATCTTATGAAATACGACTTACATTGTCACAGTACCTGTTCGGATGGTACTTACGCACCAACTGAAGTAGTGAAGCGCGCGCACGCAGCGGACATCAATGTACTGGCACTGACTGACCACGACACGCTGGCGGGCATTGATGAGGCAAGAGCAGTTGCCAATGCTCATGATATACAGCTGATCAATGGGGTGGAAATCAGCTGTGAGCATACGTTGAGCGGTGGCTATGGTAAAAACAAATCTACAAACAAGATCATCCATGTGCTTGGGCTGGATTTTGCTGATCGCGAAAAGATGCATGCCACTCTGCAGCAACTACAAGACAGTCGGGCCACACGTGGTCAGCGCATCACCGAAAAGCTCAGTGAGCTGCTGGATATAGATTTCGATGAGTTGTGGCAAGCCGTACTAGACAAGGCAGGTGGCAACCCACAAGCAGTTGGACGCGCACATATTGGGCAAGTGTTATTTGAGCGGGGCGAGGTCAAAACCGTTCAGAAAGCCTTTGATAAATATTTGGCGGATAATAAGCCTGCTTATGTGGCGATCGAGGCATTGACGATGCAGCATGGTATCGAGTTGATTCATGCTTGTGGTGGCAAGGCGGTGCTTGCGCATCCCACGCGCTATCAGTTATCCGCCACGCGAGTGCGCAAGCTGATTGAAGAGTTTGCTCAGCTTGGCGGCGATGCCTGTGAGCTACCAGCCACGAGTGAACCGATCAGCACACGCAGAATGGTTGATCGTAGTATTGCCGAGCACAATCTAGTCACCTCGATTGGCAGCGACTTTCATGGTAGCAATATGCCGTGGCGTCGCTTGGGTGATGTGCCTGTCTTGAACCCTGACCAACAAGGAGTTTGGGAGTCTTTTACAACTCTTGCTTAGTGAATAGGATTTAAATTTTTATAGTTACTTCTAATAAGGTTACTTCCAATAGTGATAGGGCCTTATTGATCATGATGAGTAAGGCTAGGAATGGATATGTAAACGTAATTACATTCATAGAGAAATTATCGGGAAATAAATGCGTAAAACTGATTGATAATTAAGGTATAAATTGCCACACTGAATAGACCTTGGTCGTGGCTCACGGCTCACTATTCTTAACTCTATAAATTTGATTATCCGCGGTAGTGCATTATGGCTGTATATAAGTTCTATCTAGGCCACAGAGAGCTTTCTAAGGCGGTTTTTGAGTGGGAGGCTGCTGATAGGACGGCCCTACTAGCAGCATTTATGTTAATGGAGGTTTTTTCACATTGGCTATGGTGCTTATTTGTATGGTATCGCCGCGATACTTATGGTGCTTACGTTGATATCAACCTGCTCTATCTAGTATGGATTAGTGTGTCTATAGTTGGTGTTTTCTTACTATGGATGTCCAGTCGTTTTTCACCAGTTAGAAGTGCTAATAGCAATCTGCACATATGGCAAGCTTTGCTCATCACTATTTATAGTGTCTACATTACTTTTATTGTCGCCATACTAGGGCATAGTAGTCTAGTAACGGGTGTGTCATTAGTAGGTGGTGCTATGCTAGGAATGATGCTCATTAACCGGAATTATGTTTGGCGAGCATTTATAGGACAGATTATTGTGACCTTAGCAGTATCGCTACTTCCTTATTTTGGTATTACGATACCCAATCTACGCCAACTTACGGCCATTACTCTTCCTTCTAGTATTCATAGCTATATGACTTATAGTGATATGACTATCGTTAAAAATGAGGCGTTGACTTGGGAAGGGCTTAATCACCTTCGTCAATCTTCCAGCCTTTTGTGGCGATCTACCCATATTTATATGTCGCTACCAAAAGCGATTTTTATCATTTATATGTTTCGTATTTTGTTAGTGTCATTAGACGATAGTAGGCAAGAAACCTTGCAGTATGCCAACCAAGATGAGCTTACTCAGCTAAAGAACCGTCGCTACGGTCTGAAGAAAATGAAGTATGCGTTGTCAACGGTACAAGACAATCAAGATTTTAGCGTGATGCTATTTGATTTGGATTGGTTTAAACGCATCAACGATAACTATGGTCACGATGTGGGGGATCAAGTGTTGATCGAAATATCGCAGACGCTATTGCAGTCGTTATCAGATGAAACCATCATTAGCCGTTACGGTGGTGAGGAGTTTTTGGTTGTGCTACCAAATACGTCGCACGATAGTGCAATGGTGATTGCTGAGCAATTACGGCTTAGTATTGCTCAGCATGTCATCAATGTCGGTGATGTGTTTGATTTTAGCGTGACAGCAAGCTTTGGGCTGTATACCTTGACCCATCAAGAAAGGGCTCGCATTGTCAAAAACTATAAATCTATTTTGGCAAAAAAAGCCCAATCTCAATCAAGTGCATCATCTCTTATCAAGCCGATTGCCACGCAGAGAGCTGAGAGCCAAATGGCATTTATACAAAAACTACCTAGCGATATCTGTCAACGTTTGATTAGCACAGCAGATAAGGCTCTTTATGAAGCCAAGCACCGTGGACGCAATCAAGTCGTGAGTGCCAATCATATGTTTGCTGAAAAAAACGGTGGCATCCATTCACTCTACAAAAACCGCTAGCCGCTACGCTATCAATAATTCAATCATGAATCCATCTGCTGAACCAAACTTGCCAGCACACTGGTGGCAAAGCTACCCGTGGTCAACGTAAAGCTCAATACCAATGTCTGCTCATCCGACCACTCCCAGCTTAATTGTTCAATAGGCAGTCGTAGCGCACGTCTTTGTGCTTTGACATCACGCTGCTCCAGTCCCGTTGCTAGCTGAATGAGTAATGGGCTATGTTGTACGACTTCGTTTTCTAACGCGGCCGCACTGCCACTGACTTTATCATTACCTGTACCCCACAATACGGCAGTTGGATGAATATCGCCGCTACTCATACGAGCGCGTAACGTATCGTCTAGCGCCTCACTGGTAAATATCGACCCCGAACCATCCAGATTAAATACTTCTCCTGCTAGGGCAGCGTTCCAGCTGCCATCACGAACTCGCACTGCCAATATCTCATTAAATATCAAGCTACGTGCTGCCGATAGCTCCATTGTATTTTGTTCGCGCGGCGCACGTTTGCGTTTGCTTTTTTTGGGTTGCGGTTTTGGCTCTCGTGCTGGACGGGCAAATAGGGACAGTGCCTCTCTGACATTATTACCCTGACGGCCAAAACGCTGTGGGCCAAAGTAATTTGGCACACCCGTTTCATCAATGTGTGCCAAATGCTGATCGACGCGTTGCTTAGCCGTTTGCTCAGGCGATTCGGTGTCTTCATCGTCAGTGCTCGCAAACTGAATATCACGCAAGGTAATGATAAATTGATTGGCACGGTGGGTACCGCGATTGAGCTTTTTATTATGCCAATGCTGCGCCAGAATAACGACGGACTCATTTTCGCCAATATCTATCGGTGCAAACTCCGTAGGCGGCAATTGCTTCTTTGGTATACGCAGACTAAACCACTGGGTCGTCACCGCATGACGATCCTTCAGTCCTGAGTAACCGACATCACGCAGTGGAATATCTGCCCACTCTGACAAGAGTTTTGCCAGATACGCGGTGTTCATGCCTAATTTTTTAATATGCAGCCATAAATGCTCACCTTCGTCGGTGAACTCTAGCGGTAATATTTCATTGACCACAAAGTCTGTGGCATCTGCTTTATAAGTGGCTTGCTTTATCGGTGGACGGCTCGGCTGCGGCAAGTTTGCGGTGTCAGTGATAGCGGCAATATCAATATCACTGAGATCAAAACTATTGGTAGCATAATTATTTGTATCGCTATCTGAGTCGCTATCTAATACGGACTGAGTAGCAGAGGTATTTTTAATATCGCTAGAGGTGTCTTGAGAGGTCATAATGTGGTCTTTTATTGTGTTTATTAATAATAAGTGAAGACAGAAAATGTGCTGATAGAAAGTCGCGCAATTACGTTTTGCAACGCAGCAAGCATACAAAAAAACATCGTGTGCCAAGTGGTCTTGCTACTATCAATCTATAGAACGCTAAAAATAACAAACATTAAAAAATAAGGTAAGTTGAATTTGTCTGGTTTGTTGTGGTCATTTTCAACTCGCTATCATCAGGAAATCATTATAACTGTTAAGGAAGCATTATGACCAAGGCGATGATCAACACAGTCACTATAAGCAAAGCGGATATCCCAAGCGGCGGTATGAAATCGTATAAACAAGAAGACGATAGTATCATTTTAATCACTCGTGATGACGATGAGTTCCGTGCGTTCGATGGTAAATGCCCACATGCTGGTGCAGATTTGGGCGATGGATTACGCTGCGGCAATCGAGTGGTCTGCCCTTGGCATCACGCGAGTTTTGATAGCCGCGATGGGTCGCTACTAGAGCCGATAGCGACAGAAGGCTTGACCCAGTACGAGCTTACCAATGATGGCGACAGCGTGACTGTTGATACCTCAGCTAAGATAAACAAGCAGACAGAAAATGACAAACTCACTGATACGCATACCATTATCGTGGGCGGCGGCGGTGCAGGATTTATGACCGCTAACCAATTGCGTCATGGCGGTTATGGCGGCAAAATAACGATGATTAGTAAAGATGACAAAGCCCCTTATAACCGTCCACTATTATCCAAAGCATTTTTGGCAGGAAACATGGATGAAGACAAGCTGCTACTAGGCGACGCAGATTGGGCGAATAGCAATGATATTGATCTACGTCTTAATCAAACGGTCAGCGACGTGTTACCCAATGAGGCGACCATTGTCATAGAAAATGAAAATGGTACTAGCGAGCGAGAGACTGCGGATTTCTTAGTTGTGGCTACTGGTGCGTCGCCGACCACTCCGCCCATCAAAGGAGCAGATATAGACGGCGTATATACCTTGCGTAGCATGGCAGATGCCAAATTGATCAAAGCGGCCAGTCATGACCAGCGCGTGGTGATTATTGGTACAGGTTTTATCGGTATGGAGACCGCTTCGGCATTAGCGCAGGCAGGTACGACCGCTTCTATTACAGTGATTGGACAAGGCAGTCGCGTGATGGGCAATATCGTCTCAGAAACGGTGAGTAACGCTTTAATTAAGTTGCATGAAGAGAAGGGTATTAACTTTGTGTTTGACGCGACTGTCAATGAAATCACTAAGATTGACCGCCAAGCGGATAACGATGGCGATAATAATAATCAGGCTTTTTCAAATGTAGGCGGTGTGACGTTGGCGAATGGTGAGCATATTGATGCCGACATCGTGGTCTTGGGTACAGGTGTGTCGCCGCGTACAGAGATATTGAATGAAGTGAACGACCCAGATGGTGTGCAAGTTGACGCTCATTTACAGCTGCGTGATGGGGTCTATGCACTTGGTGATATTGCCAAAGCCAGCAATCAAATGGGTCGTATGCGTATCGAACATTGGCGCGTAGCATTGCAGCACGGCATGGTCACAGCTGCTGCCATATTAAACGATGACAATGTCGATTCGCTAGAAGCGCGCATTCCGTTCTTTTGGACCATGCAATATGGCAAAAGCCTGCGCTATAGCGGTCATGCCGAGACACCAGAGTACAATGTCCTGTTTGGCACGCCAGATACGCTCGACTATATCGAATATTATTTTGATGACGAAGGCGAGAACACACGTGCGAGTGCGGCAAGTACGCTTGGACGCGATAAAGAGTTGGTCGCTTTCTCTGAACTACTGCGCCGTGGTCATGCACCGACACGTGCACAGCTTAACGCAGGGTTTGATATGATTGACCAAGCGCACGCATTATCGCGCTAGTACTATAGACGGATAAGTATTAGTATTTAAGCTGGCTTAGTGATCTAAGCCAGTTTTTTTATAAATAAAAAAGGAAAATCATAATATGAATAAAAGCAATTTGAGTAAAGATTCCGTATTTTTACGTCAGGCTAAAGCGGATGATATTGGCGCACTTGAGCAACTACTAAACTGCTGCTACCGAGAGACGGCAGGCTGGACCAATGAGGCAGACTTGGTCGGCGGTATTCGTATCACACCAGAGGAGCTGGTAAGTACGATTACCAATCCCACCCATTATCTGTTTGTGTACCCAAAAACGACAACAGGTGAGCGTGAGGCAGAAGAAACAGGTGAGGTACTTGGCTGTATTGCTGTCGATATAAAAACTGATACTGACTCGAATAAAAAAGCCTATATCGGTATGTTTGCGGTGCATCCTGAATTGCAAGGGCAGGGCGTCGGTAATGTCATACTACAAGCGGCTGAGACCTTTGCAGATCGCCACTTACAGTCACAGAATCAGCCGAGCCGCCTGACCATGTCTATCTTGAGTCATCGTCCTGAGCTTTTGGCTTACTATCAGCGCCGTGGCTATCAATTGAATGGTAATAAAATACCGTTTCCCAACGATGGCAATAATGGAGAGCCAAAGCGTACAGATTTAGAGTTATTAGAATTAGAAAAGAGAGTTAGCGAGTAAAGCCTATCTCGATTGACCCCAAAAATGTCCAAAAGTCATAAATAGCCCAATACTGAGTAAGATAAATGCCACAATGATCAAGCGCTTAAACCAATTAAAGGCGGGCAAGCGCGTGGCAGTGTCGTCAGACATCAGATAAGCAAATAAAAACAATAAGCTTGCTGCCAACGTCATGATCCCAAGACCAATCGGTAATATAAACAAATACACCTGCCACACAGTCATCTCTCAACAGTCGTTATTACCTGCATCATAGCAGCAAGGGGATTGTACTGTCAGTATGAACCAATCAAAATAACGCGCAGAACAACAACCTATGATCTATACAATCGCGCGGCGGCGATAAAACAATAGCCCCGGAATAGACAAACCCAGCACCAAAGCTGAGGTCACAAACAGCGCTTCAAACAAATACACCATCATTTGGCTAAATAATTCGTCCGAATAGCCAAAATAGCCAATCTGTACCATACTCACCATTGCCTTATAAGCCGCGATACCCGGCATCATACAAATGACGCTGGGCGAGATTAAAGCTTTGGGCGGTAGTGTGTATTTTTTTGAAAAATACACGCCCAAAAAACTGGCGAGCATTGCGCCAAAAAAGCTCGCGATCACAAGATGAACATGCTGATACACAAGCGCCGTTTTTAACCCAAATCCCAACGCCGTCATCAGCAGACACGGCAAGATATAGCGTTTAGGTACGCTAAACATCAGCGTCCAACCAAGGGTAATGATGCAAGACAGTACAACGGTCTCAATAAACCACATCTAAAACCCCCAGTGCTGTATGCGTAGTAACACCAGTGCCATTACGATACCCACACATGCCGATAGGGTAAGCATATAGGTAAAGACGGCACGCCCAACGCCAATATTGACATAGCCTTTTAAAATATCGGACAACGAGTTAATCAGTGGAAAGCTGGGAATCAGTAGTAACACACTAGAGGCCACGGCAATATCGGCATTATTGCCAATATCAAAATAATAGGTCGTCGCACCAATGAGTGAGGCAATGAAAGCCGTCACAATGACGGTGATAAAAGGGTTAAAGTGATGCTTGGACAAATAAATACGAGTAAACATCGCCACCATACCTGCGATAAAGGTCACTGCCGTAATCGACCAACTACCGCCATTCAAATAAGCAAACGCGGCACAAGAGGCACCAACAAAGATGCTCACTAGCCATGTCGGATACACGGTTTTATCCAACTCATCAAAGGCAAGGGTTGTGCGGTCAATCAACTCATTATTATCGACAGTGGCTTCGGTTTTATTGACGATTTGCTGAATTTGTACCAATAAATTGACATTGATACTCTGATTGATCGTGTCTCGGGTGGTAGTGATACAGCGCTCATCACAGATAGTGGTCAGGGTAATGGCGTTAAAATTTAGCGAGCATTCGACGCTGTTCATTCCCAAGGCAAGCCCCAAGCGTTTGGATAAGTCCACCACCACGGCAGACTCAGCGCCATACTGCATAAGGAGTAAGCCGCAGCGTACGCAGAGTCGAGTAATGCGCTGCTGCTTGACGTAGCTGATAGAGGTCACGGGTGAGATACGCAGGTTGGTTGGCGATTGATACGCTATTATAAAGGGTCTGAATGCGGACGCGCAGACAATATCAGACATTATTGAATATTATATTGGCTGCTATTACAAACTTTTTTGGCAAGGAGCCTAAAATGCACATCGCGATTTTGACACTGACGTTTTCATTGCCCGGCTGCGGCTCACTAAAAGAAAAACGCCAGCGCATGGGCGGCTTACATGCACGCTTTGGCAATACGCCAAGCGTCGCGGTCTGTGAAAGCGGTGAGCGCGCGCGCCATGATGCTAGCGAGTGGACGTTTGTGATCGTTGGACTGTCTAAACGTGAGGTCGAGTCGCAGTATAGTCAGATTGAGGAAAAACTAGAACGGATAGTGGATGCGCGGGTGATGAATGTTGAGCGGGAGTTTGTTTAGTAAATGGCTTTTATAGGAAACTAATACCCAATCTGCTATTTTAATCACACCCAAGTTATGCTTTATGACTATGATATAACTACTTCTGATCTCTTGGCATTACCTGAGCCTAATAAATAAATTTTCGAAGCAATATAAGAAAAATTGATAAATTATGTTGAGTTTTATAAAAATAATCTGTATTGTACCGTAACAAAATTTATACATTGTAGTTTAAGTAAAGAGATCGTATTAGACTTTTATAGCTTATAAATCAAGCTTCAAGATGATAATGAGTTACATGGTCTAAGGTTTGATTTCTCTATGATAAACCACAATGGCATTAAAATTTTGTCAGTCCGGTCAACCTTATTATTAGAGAAATATTATGCTGAAAAAAATTGCTTTTTTAATCATGACTTCAGTCCTATTTGCTGGTTGCGCTTCTATACCCACAGAACAAGCGCAAGTATCTGATGTATTAAAGCAGGTTCAACCACCTGCAAACGACAAAGCAGGACTGTATATTTATCGTTCTAACAGTGTCATAGGTGCAAGTTTGAAGAAAGATGTTTGGATTGATGATGAGTGTGTTGGTGAAACGGCGCGCGGAACATTCTTTCATCAAGAAGTGCAAGGAAATACGACGCATAAAGTCTCTACTGAGTCTGAATTTTCTCCAAACGATTTGATGGTAAATACTACTGCGGGGCAGAACTATTTTATCCAGCAATACATTAAGCCAGGTGTGTTTGTCGGCGGGGCTGGGCTGAAATTGGTTTCAGAAGCTGAAGGTAAAGAAGCGATATCAGATCTTAAGCTAGGCGTAAAAGGTAAATGTAGCAAATAATAGGCTTTATTCTATTATGAGCTAAACTATCATAAGTCCTTGTTAACGTATCGAAAAAGCATCAGCAATTAAGCTGATGCTTTTTTAATGGTTCAGAACAAAATAGCTTTTTAATTTGACTAACTATTACTGTTAATCCACTCACTAATATGAGGCAACTGATTCTCCAAATCTTGTTTTAAGTGAGGCGCATTGCTATTTGTCCACGTCTCATCACACCAATCACAACCACTGTACAAATTGCCAAGCCAATAAGGGTAGTATGCAACGTTATTAAGTAAATCTCTCGGAGCATTCATAAAACCACAATCAATCTTGCGAATGACCCTACAGATATCTATCGGTGTCATCTCATCACTCAAATACTTTTTAATTGAGTTAATCAGGTATTTAGCTGCTAAGATGTCGGCACTCAATGATTGCGGTGAAAAATCTGGTTCTACTGCTATAGATAGTCTGAAAAGAATATCTTCAAAATGATATTTTGGCGCATAAAAAATTTCAAACACTTCCTCAGGAATATGGTCGTTATTTTTAACGAATGTATCAGCCCATTGAGTAATTGATTCTATGTCTGTTTTGTCATACCAACATTCTACTAATATTTCTTGAGCAGTTTTCATAGTGTTACTCAGAATATGATTCCTTAATATAAATCATCAACCACAACGACTCCATGTAAATCTGAAACCAAGGCGATACCAAATCGAGGTTCAGTACAAATATCCATAGCTCTATCAAGATACTCAATACAGCCAAACACACTTTCCTTGAAGACTAGATTTGTATTCTTATCTTTGTAATAGTAGAACTGACCTTGCGTGCTACAGAGGTCATCTTCCTGCCAATAGGTAAATAACTTTTCACAGGTATCTAACAATATGTTTCCAAAGGTTGTTCTACTAGAATCATATTTATTCCATGATTTTTGTGTGTCAACGACTGCATGCTTTGTCATTGGAATTTCTGAATAATCGGTACTTTGTAGCTCATCAATCCAAAAATTGAAATTATTTGTCTCCAATAAAGAAGATACGTTTTTTAGAATAACAATAAAATCACTAATTAATATTGGTTTTTCATTATCTAGAGCGCTAATAACAGCGAATTTTTTTTTCTAAACGTGTATTAAAGTTCATAAAATTATAGGCTCATTATTAATTATTTGAATTGCGACAGTTTAGGAAAACTCGTTATCTATAGCTGCTGCGCTAAGTTAGGCTCACTCTTTTTTATAATGCATAAGCATTAGCCATATGGCACCAATTTTTCCATACCAACATTCTACTAATATTTCTTTATGAGATTTCATGATGTTACTCAGAATAATGATGCTCTAGTCTAGGTAATACTATGCTCATAAGTAATTTGAGCCTATAAATATTCTAAAACAATCATACTAAACTAGAAATATGTTTATTCAATCAATTATACTTAAGGATTAATAGAGATATAAAGGACTGTCATGACTATCACAACTATTCAGCTATTTACTTTCATCATTGCTGTATTCATATTTATCATGACGCCGGGTCCTGGTGTGTTTGCCACGATTGCCAAAGCCATGACACAAGGCTCTTGGGCGGCGCTGCCCTTAATCATTGGCCTTGCTGCAGGGGATACTATTTATATGGTGTTTTCCGCTTATGGACTGAGCGCGTTAGCAAGTAATTTCAATACCTTGTTTACTATCGTTAAGTTTGTAGGAGCAGGTTATTTATTTTACTTGGCGTACAAGATGTGGACGACGGTACCAAGTGAAATTATCACTGGGGATATAGCGTTAAAGAATAAGAATGAGGGGTTAAAAAGTGTGATGTCAGGCTTTTTGATATCTATTAGCAATCCAAAAGTTATTTTATTCTACATAAGCTTGTTACCGAGCTTTTTTCCAGTAACTAGCCTGACGGGGGTAGATATTACGATTCTATGTCTAGTGATTTTTGGCTGCGCCATTATTGCCATGATGATGTATGCCTTTATGGCAAGTTACGCGCAAAAACGTCTAAAAAGCCCTAAAGCGCGTCAGAAATTTAACCGAGTAGGGTCTTCATTTATGGGATTGGCTGGCACATGGTTGATCGCGAAGGGTTAGATCTATAATACAAATCTGAAGGAACATTGGACGCTTAACAGATACCTTTGACGGTTCATAAAAAGAAAAAGGCCACTCCCGAAAGAGTAGCCTTTTATCAATCATTCACTAATTTGTCTTAGCTTACGTCTTTTAATCCTTGCTCAAGCATCGGCTTTAGGAACTCGCCTGTATATGAACCTTTCACTTCCGCCACTTCCTCAGGCGTGCCTTCGGCGATGATCATGCCGCCGCCTTTACCGCCTTCAGGTCCAAGATCAATCACCCAATCCGCCGTTTTGATGACATCAAGGTTATGCTCGATGACCACGATGGTATTGCCTTTGTCACGTAGGGTATGCAGGATATGGAGCAGCTTGTAGATATCATGGAAATGCAAACCCGTGGTTGGCTCATCCAAGATATAGAGCGTCTGTCCCGTATCACGCTTGGCCAGTTCACGCGCCAGTTTGACACGCTGCGCTTCACCACCAGAGAGCGTCGGCGCTGACTGACCCAAACGAATATAACCAAGACCGACATCCATCAACGCTTGCAGACGGCGATAGATTGCTGGTATCGCTGAGAAGAACTCGGTCGCATCTTCAACAGTCATCTCTAACACTTCTGCGATGCTTTTGCCTTTATAATGAATCTCTAAGGTTTCGCGGTTGTAGCGTTTGCCTTCACAGGTATCGCATGGCACGTACATATCAGGTAAGAAATGCATTTCAACTTTGATAAGACCATCGCCTTGACACATCTCACAGCGTCCGCCTTTGACATTGAAACTAAAGCGACCTGGCTTGTAACCACGAGCGCGCGCTTCTTGCGTTTGCGCAAACATCTCACGCACAGGGGTAAACACGCCCGTATACGTCGCTGGGTTTGAGCGCGGCGTGCGACCGATGGGGCTTTGGTCAATATCGACCATTTTGTCCAAATGCTCAAGACCGCTGATGCTGTCATGCTTGTCTGCGATAAGCGTTGAGGCGTTATTTAACTGCGTCGCTGCCAATGGCATAAGCGTACGGTTGATCAAGGTTGATTTGCCCGAACCAGATACGCCCGTTACACACGTC
This sequence comes from Psychrobacter sp. T6-5, assembly GCF_052258485.2. Lineage (NCBI taxonomy): Bacteria > Pseudomonadati > Pseudomonadota > Gammaproteobacteria > Moraxellales > Moraxellaceae > Psychrobacter > Psychrobacter sp. T6-5. The sequence goes on from NZ_JBQQEY020000001.1 coordinate 881,887, forward strand.
ATGACGCCAACAGGTATGGTCAAATCGACATCATGCAAGTTATTACCGGATGCGCCTTTTAGCTCAATCGTCATCGGTACTTTTTTGGCTTTGGCCTTACCTTTGACTTCGACGTCCATGGTTTTGGCTTTATGACGCACGGTTGGAATCTCGATGCGTTTTTTGCCAGACATATATTGTCCAGTGAGTGATTCTTTGTTTGCCATGATGTCATCGACCGTACCTTGAGCGATCACATGACCACCGTGTACGCCCGCACCGATACCGATATCGATCACATGATCTGCTTGGCGAATGGCATCTTCATCATGCTCAACGACCAGCACGGTATTACCCAAATCACGCAAGCGTGTGAGCGTCTTTAGCAGACGATCGTTATCACGCTGATGCAGACCAATTGATGGTTCATCAAGTACATACATGACGCCCATGAGGCCTGCACCGATTTGGCTGGCAAGTCTGATACGCTGTGCTTCACCGCCAGACAATGTCTCGGCAGAGCGCGCAAGGGTCAGATAATCAAGCCCGACGCTGACGAGGAAGTTTAAGCGCTCATTGATCTCTTTAAAGATTTTTTCTGCGACTTCACCTTTGTGACCGTCAATTTTTAGCGTTTTATAATAATCAGCAGAGTCACCGATAGAAAGCTTAACAATATCAGCGATGGTTTGATCATCAACACGCACATTGCGTGAGATTTCGTTCAGACGCGCGCCATCACAGACATTACACGTCGTATCTGCGAGATACTTGGCTAGCTCGTCACGGACGAGGTTACTTTGCGTCTTAGCATAACGACGCTCTAAGTAAGGCAGCACGCCTTCAAACGGTACGGTCTTATTTGTCTTACGGCCGCGCTCATCAGTAAAGTTAAAGGTGAGCTTTTCTTTGCCAGAGCCATGCATGATAAGGTCTTGCTGCGCTTTTGATAGATCTTGCCACGGCATGTCCATATCGATTTTGAAGTGCTTACATACAGTGCTGAGCAAACCAAAATAGTAGGCATGACGTTTATCCCAACCATTGATTGCGCCTTGATTAAGCGATTTTTCATGATGGGTAATAAGTTTTTCAGCAGCGAAATATTGACGTTTGCCAAGACCATCACAGCTTGGGCACGCACCGTAGGGGTTGTTAAAACTGAACATACGCGGCTCAAGCTCAGGTACGGCACGATCACAGATAGGGCATGAGTGCTTGGCTGACATGACTTGATTGTCGTCACCGCCTTCTTTTGGGTTGCCATCCATAAAGTGTAGCGTGACCAGTCCTTGACCCAAACGTAGCGCCGTCTCTAGACTCTCAGCGACACGGTTGCCCAAATCATCACGGACTTTAAAGCGATCAACCACGACTTCGATGGTATGTTTTTTCTTTTTATCGAGGGTTGGTAGCTCATCGGTGTCGTATACGTCGCCATCGACACGCACGCGCACAAAGCCTTGACCAATCAGCTGCTCAAGCAAGACAGTATGCTCACCTTTACGCTCACGAATCACTGGTGCCAAAATCATGATTTTGGTATCTTCTGGCAAGGCCATGACTTGATCGACCATCTCGGTGACCGACTGCGCGACCATCGGCTCGCCATGCTCAGGGCAGTACGGCGTACCGATACGTGCATATAGCAGACGCAGGTAGTCATAAATCTCGGTAATCGTACCGACGGTTGAGCGCGGGTTATGGTTGGTCGATTTTTGCTCGATGGCAATCGCAGGGGAGAGACCCTCGATGCTATCAACCTCCGGTTTTTCCATTTGCGAGAGGAACTGACGCGCATATGCTGACAAACTCTCGACATAACGACGTTGCCCCTCGGCATATAGCGTATCGAATGCCAGTGACGACTTACCAGAGCCAGACAAGCCTGTGATTACCACGAACTTATCTCGTGGAATGTCTAAATCAATGTTTTTTAAATTATGAGTACGTGCGCCGCGTATTGCGATATGGTCATGTGCCATCGTTTATGGGTTTCCTATTTGCTAAAAGAGTATTGGGAAATATCTCAAATGAAAAGGTAAATACAGATCAGTAAAATTATTGGTTAAAAACGCGAATGATCTCTAAATTTATAATGTTGTTATAAATAGTTCTATTATAAAAAATATGGTTATAAATAGTGCTTTTATAAAGTGTTCATACGTTCGTAGAGTAAGGGCTATAAATGCCAATTTACTGTTTTCTTATTTTGCAGTCTTTGATGCGATTGATTTCTATACGACTAAGCAAATCTAAATCAAATCCCTGTTAAGTAACAGGCATCGTTTGTTATGGTTTTGACCAAAAATGTCATTTTGTAGAGGAGTTTGTCGTTTGAACTGTCGTTCGAGCTAATGACTAATAATGTTTACAACGCCTTACTTTATTGTTATGGCGACCGCATTATTCAAGGTGTGATTGCGTATCTGACGCAGTTGGTAACAAAATAATTGCGTAATATGAATGGCTTGGGCTAAGGGTGCATTCGATACTGTACGCATAAGACAAAAGTCTCGGCAACCAAACGGCGAATGTCTTATACTAGGGGGCTTGATTTATAGGCCAGCGCCTTGATAAACCAGTAGTGATAAATCATGGTGCAGTACAAGTACCAGCAGTGAAAAAACAGCAATGATCAATCAGTGAGGCAAGTATGAATAGCGTAGAGAAACGGGCAATCCTCGGAGTCGGTGGCATCTTTGCCTTGCGTATGATTGGCTTGTTTATGATTGTGCCGGTATTTTCTGTCTATGGTGACAATTATGCACACGCAACACCGTTTTTGATTGGTCTGGCAGTTGGCATTTATGGGCTAGGACAAGCGATCTTTCAGATACCGATGAGCCTTGCCGCTGATAAATTCCCACGTAAACCGATTATATTTTTGGGATTGATACTGTTTGCAGTCGGCGGCATGATTGCGGCAAATGCGACGGATATCTATGAAGTGATTATCGGTCGAGCGCTGGCAGGCAGTGGCGCGGTCTCTGCCGTATTGATGGCGCTATTGGCTGATGTGACGCGTGAAGAGATGCGTACCAAAGCAATGGCGACAATGGGTTTGACCATTGGAACGTCCATCATGCTTGCTTTTGCTTTTGGCCCTTTATTGGTCGGTGCCCTCGGTATCTCGGGATTGTTTTGGTTGACATCAGGTTTTGCTGTTTTAGCTATGCTGCTATTGCTGATGGTTCCCACACCTTTACGTGTGCTCAAGCACAATCTGGACAACAAGTCGATTCGCGAGCAGTTAGCGACCGTCCTAAAGGTAGGGGATTTGAATCGCTTACACATTGGTGTCTTTGCACTACATCTAACGATGACCGCCATATTTGTCATACTACCGCACCAGCTCAAGGACGTCATGGGTTTGTCGGTGAGTCAGCAAGGCATGGTTTACTTGCCGCTCTTGTTTGTTGGTTTTGCAGTCGCGATTCCCTTTATCATCATTGCCGAAAAGAAACGTAAAATGCGCCAAGTATTTTTGAGCGCCATTGCAGTAATGACCGCAGCCTTGGCATTTCTTGCTTTTGGTAGTCAGATTGGCGTTGGTATTATTTTTGGATTGCTACTGTACTTTATGGGCTTTAATTTGCTTGAGGCGACGATTCCATCTTGGATATCCAAGCGTGCCCCAGTCGCCAATAAAGCGACCGCAATGGGGCTAAACTCATCTAGCCAGTTTTTAGGTGCGTTCGTTGGTGGCGCGATGGGCGGGCTGCTATTGAATCAGTCTAATCTGCTGGCATGGGGGCTATTGGCACTTGTCATGGGCATCGCATTGCTGCTGATTATACCCATTGCCCAGCCACCTTATCTGTCGAGCACGACAGTGACCATTCCTAAAAATATTAATATCCAAGATTGGTCACGTCAAATGCTAGCAGTAGAGGGCGTGGATGAGCTGGTCGTGATGGCAAAAGAGCAGGTCGCTTATCTCAAGTTAGATAAGACCCAAATAACAGATGAGTCACGACAGGCGCTATCGCATTTGGCGCAAAGTCCGTTAGATATTTAATATGCTATATAGGCAATATTTTAGATTGAGATAGGCAATTCATTTTAAAAAGAAAACAGTTGTACTGAAATAAATTTTGCGTAGCCTCTGTCTGCGAAGGCACAGCAAGCAAGAAAAATTTGTTTCAGTAGTATCTGATAATGCGTATGCTTTTTTTATTTAGGACTGACTATGGATACAAGAATAAATAGGCATAACTGAGTGGACAATAACCCCGTAGGCCGCCATTATTAATCAGTGACCGCGAAATGATTATCTCAATTTAAAAGGAATTAATATGAGTAAGTTTAATAAGCTAGCAATAGGTTTTGGACTGTCAGCTACGCTACTGACCTCTGGCTGTGCCACGCAAAATATTCAAGCCTATCAGAACACCACACCAACGCTTGATATGCATGAGTTTTTCTCAGGTCAAATCGAGGGTTGGGGTATGTTTCAAGGGCGTAATGGCGAGGTCAAAAAACGCTTTTATGTCGATATTGATGCAACTCACGAAGGTGATGACGTCATCGTTTTAAACGAGAAGTTTTCTTGGGCAGATGGATCAAAATCGCAGCGTATATGGCGACTGACTGAGCAAAGCGATGGACGCTGGATTGGCACAGCAGGCGACGTCGTTGGTGAGGCAACAGGCGATGTGGTAGGCAATACGTTACATTGGGATTATGTATTAAATCTGCCAGTCGAGGACAAAACTTACAAAGTGAATTTTGACGATTGGATGTATCTCATTAACGAAGATGTCATGCTCAATCGTTCAGTCATGAAGAAATTTGGCGTCGAGTTAGGTAGCGTGACGTTGAGCATGCATCGCAAGAACTCTTCCACTAAATAACGTGATAGCAAGCAAGGTGCTAATCAGAATTGATAGAGTTTGAAGGTATTCATCAGCGTTTTAAAATGGCAAAATAGTGGCGTGTTTATTGGTTAAACTTTTATCTTGCATACCTAAGCGACATAGATTGACGTTTATCATAGCTAGACTGTAGATATTCGAACAAAAATTGGTTAAAGTAAAATCATATCATTGATAGGAATTATTTTTTCTATCGAATAATTATTCATCAGTAAAAGGACGGTATCATGCGCGGAGTTAATAAAGTTATCATTATCGGTAACCTTGGAGCAGATCCTGAGGCACGCCAGTTCAATAATGGCGGTAGCGTGACCAATATCTCGGTCGCGACATCTGAGCAGTGGACGGATAAACAAAGCGGTGAAAAAAGAGAAGCGACAGAGTGGCATCGTATCTCATTGTTTAATCGTTTAGGCGAAATTGCCGCGCAGTATTTGCGTAAAGGCAGCAAAGTCTATATCGAAGGCAGCTTGCGTACGCGTAAATATCAAGATCAAAGCGGCCAAGACCGTTATATCACTGAGATTCGCGCTGAGCAAATGCAGATGCTTGATGGTATCAGTGGCGGTCAAAGCGATAACGGCGGCGGGTTTGGTGGCCAGAACGCAAACAGTTACGGCAACCAGGGCAACCAAAATAATTTCGGTCAGCAAGCAGGTAATCAGCCAGCACAGCAAGGCGGCTACAATAACCAACCGAGTGGTGGTCAGAACAGCTTTAATAACCAAAATTCACCTGCGCCGCAAAACCAGTTTAATCAACCTGCGCAAAAACCTGCACAATCTAAGCCTACGGCGATGCCAGATGGCCCTGTAGACGATGATATTCCGTTCTGATGAATACATGATTAAGTAATGTTGTATTTAAAAAGCCCCGCTATTAGCGGGGTTTTTTAATGCCTATCAATAAATATCCGACAAAGAAGGTATGTGCTTAAAATTATATTAAATAGACATCAAATATAAAAAATGTACGCACTATTCATTATTACTATTATTAAAAAAACAAAACTTATGTTTATAATATTTTATCTTTAAATGGTATAAAACTACTATTAGATCGTTTATTCAAGATATATAGCTACGGCTATTCATTTATAAAATTAGTCTTATAAAAACGATGTTTATCATTGTTTTCATTATCAGTGTTTATATTGAAATTTATAAAAACTACCTTTCATACCTTATATAAACCGTTTGTGCTATCCAATTCAATTATTGCTAACAGTCTATTAATGACATTGATATACTCTATTTAATTAAATAGTGTAGCTGATTTTAAGCGCCAAGGTTGCATGTAAAGAATCAGTTAACAATGAATTTAAATCTATCAGAGTTTGGCCATTCATGGCTGAAAAGAACAAAAACTATCTGGGTCGGCGTCTTATCAGTAAGGTGCTTACCTTGCTGTCAATACTGAGTATAAAGAATGAACTACGGTGACGTGTTTCGCAAAAGCGATTTGGGTAGAGCAGAAATAAAGTCTCAAAGTCTCGGTATATTGCCGCGAGAAGCGAGAACATTGCTGATTATGATTGATGGCAAGCGCACGTATCAAAGCTACCTTGATACGCTTGATAATAGCAAAATGTTTGCTGATTTTGGCGGTGTCGGGCCTTTATTTGAATTGCTTTTAGAGCTTGAGTGTATTGAGCTGATTGATGCCGCTAACGCTAGTTCGCAAACTCAAACAGCACCTCAGGTATCTACTGTAACCGAAGCATCTACTGTTTCTCAAGTGCCAGTCGCTGAGCAACCTCAATCTACAGACAACTCATTTGATGTCAGCACTGAGATAGAGTTCGATCGTACTTTTAATAGCAAACCGCCAAGCAAAATTGCAGAGGCTAGCAAAAAGTCTATCGGTAGTATGTTTAAGTCAAAAGTTGCTGGTGCTAACTATGGAACCATTAAATCTGACTTGGCGACCTATATTGAAAAAAATGCACCACCTGCAGAAGCTTGGGGCTATTTACTGAGTCTAGAGCAGTGTGAGGACAGCGCGCAATTATTATTACTGGCACAAGAAGTACAAAAGAGCAGTAACGCGAATCTAGCACGTGGTATGAGCGAATTTATCAAAAAGATTCAACAGTCACGTTAGTACGGCCATTGATGAGTGATTAGCAATACCTGCACCGCCTTTTTTTATAAATCTAGCAAATTAATTGGAAAAAATTATGGAATCAGTCGATCTTTCAGAGTCAAATAGTCTAAAAATGCGGCAGGGTGAGCATATCATTCTACGTTTGACTTACATCAGTCGTTATAACAACGACAACCTCAACGGTGAGGTGACTCGTATCCTTGAGCAAGCTCAGCAAAATAACGAGCGCAATGGCATCACTGGTGCCTTGGTATTTAACCATAACTATTTTTTACAAAGTATCGAAGGGGCAAGGCCGGTTATCAATGGCCTGCTTAGAAAACTTGTGCAAGATGAGCGTCATCATTCTCTGCAGGTGATAGAGTGCCGTGAAGTTGAGCAGCGTCACTGGAGTAAATGGTCAATGAAGTACTTGATTCCAAGTGAAGAGAACAAAGGACTGGCGTTAAAATTCTCGACAGGAAGTGAGTTCAATCCTTACTTAATGAGTACCAACCAAATCACGATGTTGATTGATACATTATCTGAGCTGCAAGAGCAACAAGCAAAGAGTGATGTGCAGACCATTCAGAAGAAGAAACCTTGGTACGATTTTAGCTAGTCTATCGATTCTGATAATCAGACCTGCACCCATGACACTTGTATGAGAGAAAAGCTATGAACTCAGTAACGACAGATGCACACATTTTAATCAGTATGACCTATGCCAGCCGCGCAAACCCAAATGTATCGGCCAAAGATTTCAATGAAATACTACAGCAAGCACAGATAAATAACGCTGCTAATGGTATCACTGGAATGCTAACGTTCAATAAAGATTATTTTTTGCAGACGATAGAAGGCCCAAGAGCGCAAATTAATCGATTGCTATACAGTCTCATTTCCGATGAGCGTCATCACGATCTACAGATTATTGAAACACGTGAGTTAAAGCACAGAGAGTGGTCAAAATGGTCGATGAACTATGCGTCTCCGACCGAAGAGAACGCTGCAATTTATTTGAAGTACTCTACGACTATTGGTTTTAACCCTTACCTGCTAAATGCTGAATCTGCCCATGGGTTAATGAATGAGCTGAGTACACAAAAAGGCTAAATAAAAGTAATCAGGGTTTAGACAAGCGTTCGCAAGTTCATATACTCTTGCTACAACGCTTAATTACACTATATTAATAAATCTGATTTATTAATATAGTGTATTAATGAATATTATTTTATTAAAAAATGAAAAAGTACTAATATTCAAGAAATACCGCATTCAAGAAACACTATAGAAAATAGAAATTTGTTGAGTTAAGTTTCAATAAGTAATTATTGTCGATAGATATTTTCTATATAAGGTATAATGAATGCTTGTGGTTACCAGCAATATTTTTATTATTCATGTTTATTAAAATAATTATGAATAATCTTTGATTAATTAAAAATCAAATGAACCCTTAAAAACTATTAATTTTTAATAATGAATGAGTCATCATTCAGGTATCTCAATAGGTACAATGTCTCTATTGAGGTGATATTTTTTATCCGACAGTTGGACTTACTATGAGTAAAAATAACGCAATTGATTTAGATAACTTAAACGTAGATGAACTACGTGCCATCACCGAAAATGCACAGCAGCTTATTGCCAAAAAACAGCATCAGCGTTTGTACGATGCTTATATGCAATTCGAACAAATTGCAGAAGACAGCAACGCTACGATTGAAGAGATCTTAAAAGCTGGTGAAAAACTAGAGAAAAAACGCAGTATTAAGTACCGCAATACCGATAACAAGGAAGAAACTTGGACGGGTCGTGGACGTAAACCAACGTGGTTGGTTGAAGCCCTAGCAGCAGGTCGTGATCTTGAGGATTTTGCTATCTAATTAGGCTATCCAATTAGGCTATTCAATTAAATAGTTTCGAGTTGTAACACAGTACGAGACGGAGCTTATCAGTCTTATGGATAATGGTTTATTTACAATCATTTAGTCATAAACGCTGAAGCTTTGCAAAATAAAAAGCCAGTATCTCTATTGCCAATATTTTGGTAAAAAGATACTGGCTTTTTTTCTGTCATCTATAGGTCATTGTTTGTTATGATAATGACGTTTTTGTCTTATATAAGAGTTGTGCAACCGTGGCCCAAGTATCTGAGTTGTCTCATAAGCGTCCCCGCAAGCTTTGGTGGCTGATCGGATTCGTATTGTTTGCCTTATTTGCTGTATTGCAAATGCCAGCAGCGTGGCTACTTCAAAAGTATGCACCCAATACGCCTTATGTGCAGCATGTGTCTGGCAATGTATGGCAGGGCTCTGCCATTTGGCAAATTCCTCTATCATCGACACCGCTCACAGGGATGGCCGAATGGTCATGGCAGCCATGGCAACTGCTCACAGGAAAGCTTGGTGCCGATGTGAATATCAACTCAGATCAAACGAGGTTAAACGGACAGGTAAAACTGGGTTTAAACTCATGGCAAGTCGATGATATGAGCGGAAAGATTGCCCCTGAGACTTTGGCAAGTGTGGTTGATTGGCAACTGCCTAATACACCCATTCAAGTCAATGGCGTTTCTTTAAAGCGTCAGTCTAGCGACAATGCATCATCGGAATCAGCTGAGAATGAGTCTGCTAAAAATGTGGCAGGATTTAGTGAGGCGGATGGTCAGTTGACTTGGGTTGGCGGTGAAGTCGGCTATCCCAGTGGTGGTAAGGTTTTTTATATTACTATGCCTGCATTGCGAGCTGAGCTGAGTACTGAGCAAAAAAATAATAAAAACCTGCTGCACATCAACCTATTGAATAATCAAGATAAGCGTTTGGGCGATCTGTATATAGACGGTGATAATATGCTAGATGTCAGTCTGACTCAGCGCCTATTAGAAAACATGCCTGAGTACAAAGGTCAAGCACCGCAGGATACACCAGTCGTTAGTGTGCGCCAGCCACTACTAGCTGGTTTGGGGGCGTCCTAAATGTCAAATATTGCTGCCAGCTTAAAGCCTGTCGTGAATACTCTCAATCGTTTTTCAGGGTGGTTGTTGCTATTGGCAATTGCTTGGCTGTGTTGGACAGCGGCGCGTCTTTTGTGGTTACTATTAGCAGCGCCTTTAGCACCTGCTTTGCCGCTAGCCCCTTTGCAAAACAATACAAAGTCTGCCAATGACTATAGTGGTTTATTCGCGATATTTGCTGATCCTGACCCTATTACGGCAGCAGTCCAGCCACCACCTAATGTTGAGCTTAAAGGCGTACTACTCGCCATACCGGAGAGTATGTCTTCAGCGTTGCTTAACATAAATGGTGAGGTAAAAAATTACCGAATTGGTGATGGACTAAAAGACAGCGACTATATTCTGGTCGCTGTTGACTGGAATTCGGTTATTATCGCGGATGCCAATGATAAAGAAACGGTGATTAGCATGCCAGATGCTATGCCGCTAGATCAAAGTGACATGCTGGCGGGTGGCGTCAGTAATCAGCGTTTGCCCGACAATAATATGTTACCGACTGCGTCTCAGACACTACAAGATACGCCGCCTGAACCGGCAGAGACGAATGGTGAAAGCAGTCCGCAAACGGCGATTGAAGAGGCGGTCACCGCGCTGCAAGAAAATCCTGCCAGTTATTTGAGTAGAATGGGGGTGATGGCCTCAGGTGAAAGCTATCAAGTCACCGCAGCGATGCCGTCAAAATTACGCAATCGACTCGGACTAGAGCCAGGCGACAAAGTGTTGACAGTAAACGGACAAAACGTGGGCAATAATCCTGCTCAAGATGCTGGCGTATTACAGCAAGTACAGCAAGCAGGCGAAGCACAAATCGAGGTTCAACGTGGTGAGCAAGTTATTACTATCCGTCAACAGTTCTAATAAGACGGACTTTTAGCAAAGATTGCTCGTTAAAAACTCAGTACATATGACGCAATATCACTGTAGGTAATTATCAATATGGTAAGTTTTCATCAATTTTCAGCCACACCTTTACACCGTATCCTGCCGCGTTTGATGCGCCTGTGTCGTCCTCTTTGCCTAGCGGTACCCTTATGGGCTGCTAGCATGGGCCTAGCGAATGCTGAGAGCTGGAAGGTAAACTTGCAAGATGCTGATATTAAAGCCTTTATTAATGAGGTAGCAACCATCACTGACCAAAACTTTGTCCTTGATCCTCGTATCAACGGCAATGTGACGGTCATCTCGAACAAAGCCTTGTCCCGTGATGAGATTTATCAGCTGTTTTTAAGTGTCATGCAGGTCAATGGGATTGCAGCGATAGAGTCAGGTACGACGATCAAACTGGTGCCAGATAATGTCGCTAAGCAGTCTGGTGTCGCCGTTGATTTGCGCGGCAATAGTGTCGGTGAGTCGCTCGCAACCCGAGTGATTTATTTGACGAATACTCAAGCGGCAGAAGTATTGGGCGTTATAAGACCTTTGATGCCGCAGTCTGCACATGCGGCCGCTGTGCCTGGTGTAAACGCGCTGGTACTATCAGATCGTGCGGATAGTCTGAACCAACTCACCGCACTTATCCGTGATTTGGACAGCAACGTCAATGACAGTCTGCAAGTGATACCACTACGCCACGTCGATGCCGAACGTATGATGGAGTTAATCAGTGCCTTGGTGGCAAGCGCTGGTAGCGGACAAGCACAAGGTGGTAATAATCAACTCAAAGTGATCGCTGATTCATCAAGTGATAGGCTGCTGGTCAAAGGCAGCCCTGAGATGATTGCCAAAGTTCAGGAGATGGTTAATCAACTAGATACCACACCGACAAGACGATTAAGTGGGTTACGTGTCTTTCGCTTAAAGTATGCCAGTGCTAGCCATATTGCCGATATGCTACGAGGTCTGCTGGCCAATCAATCGATTAATAGTGCTGGTGCCACCTCAACGTTAGAGTCCGCTTCTTTAAATGATGCCAGCACAGGGGCAACCATTAACAGTGCGGCGAGTGAGAGTATTGGCAGTAGCAGTAGTACATCAATTGTGCCTGCTAGCAATACAAGTGGAAGCGGTACAGGCGTTGGTGGCCGACCTTTTAGTATCATCGCTGACGAGACACAAAATGCCGTCATCGTCAACGCTGCGCCAGAGCTCATGTTTGAGATTGAAGATGCGGTCAACCAATTGGACAGTCGCCGCGCACAGGTATTGATTCAAGCCGCTATCGTCGAAGTTTCAGGTGATGATGCAACACAGCTAGGTGTTCAGTGGGCGCTAGGTAATGCCAATAGTGGTTATGGCGTCGTCAACTTCAATAACGTTGGAGCGAGTGCGACAACTTTAGCAGGTGCTGCATTGGCAGGTAGCGGTGTCGCGGGTGCAACAGCGCTTAGTCAGGCTGCCAGCTCTATCGTTGGTGCATTGGTTGGGATTGGCGATAGCCGAAAAGACAGTCAGGGTAATACGGAATTTTATGGGGCTATCTTGCAAGCGCTTGATAAATCTACCAGTGCCAATCTGTTGTCCATGCCGTCTATTTTGACATTGGATAATGAGAAAGCCAGTATTCTAGTTGGTCAAAACGTACCTTTTGTGACGGGTTCCTTTACCACCAGTGGCAACAACTCAAACAACCCTTTCCAGACCATTGATCGTCAAGATATTGGTATTAATTTGAACGTCATTCCTCATATTGGTGATAATGGCACCGTACGCTTGGAAGTCTCACAGGAAGTCTCTAGCATTGCACCCACTAGCAGCGGTGTAAACGGCTTGATTACCAATAAAAGTCTCATTAATACAACGATTTTAGCAGACGATCAGCAAACCATCGCCCTAGGCGGCTTGATGCGTGATAACAGCACCACCAGTCAACAAAAAGTCCCAGGGCTCGGCAATGTACCAGTGATTGGTAGATTATTCCGTTCTGATAACGACAATACCCAAAAGAGCAACTTGATCATATTTTTACAACCAACGATCTTGCGTGATGGCGGCGCGGTCGCCAGTGTGACCGAGCGTAAATTTAACCAGATGCGAGTGCTGCAATTGGTAATCGATAAAAACGGCACCATTAAACAGTTGCCCTTAAGCGGTACGGAAGGTTGGGATGGCAATGTCGATGCAGATTACGAATTGATGCCGCTTAACCCACTCATTCCTAAGCGCGATCAAACCCCGCGGTCAACCCCTCAAGGTTTCACCAAGGTAGATAGTCCTAACAGTGGTATGACGACGTATCCTCTCAATCGTTAAAGCAGTTACTAATCACCACTTTAAACGACCGATATCTTCAATCAGCACAAGCCAATGTACGATGTAATAAACAAAAGTTACATCGTACATTGGCTTGCGTATTCGTAACACAGATAAACATAGCCATAGCCATATTTTACGTATACTAAACATTAGTAGGATAATGTTATATATCTGCTTTTTACGTGCTAAGGTTTATGGTTAAATGATAGGTAGAGATCAACAATGGCAAACCATGAAAAGTTAAGAAAGTGGCTGGTCTTGAGTGCGGTTGCTACAGCATTATTGGTCATCCCTCGACGCAGTAGCCGAAAAGCCGATGAAATCACTGACGCTAATATAGCAAATTCGAAAAATAAGGGCAGTCACCACGGTAATGACGCCCAATAAAGAATCGTAACGCTTTATATTGAACGCCGCATAGATTGAATAAGCTGTTACTACAGCCATTTGTATAATATGATGATTGACAAAGTATTTTGCTAAAGACGTTATTTTTGGAGTGTATCAGTGTCTGTTCTTGAGTCATCGACTAAGGCAAAACAAGTATCAACCATTATGTATCCCCTTATCGATACACACACGCATTTCGACGCGCCAGTATTTGATAATGATCGAGAGCAGCAAGTTCAAAGCGCTTACCACGAAGGTATACGTCATCTCGTACTGGTTGGTTATCTGTCTCAGCATTTTGAGCGTATGTATGACACTAAGCAGTTGATTGATAAGTTATCAAAGCGTTTTGGCATAGACACTGATGAACATAACGAGTCTAATTTCTGTACCCATATTGCGTTAGGCTTACATCCTTTTTATATCGAGCAGCATACTGATGCTCATCTAATGAAATTAGCGCAAATGGTTGCTTACCGTCGACCATTAGCCATCGGTGAAATCGGCTTGGATACCTTTACTGATGCAATGAAAGAGCCTGACGTATTTGATAAACAAAAGCGGTTCTTTGAGGCGCAGCTAGATATCGCTGTGACCCACCAGTTGCCCGTAATGCTTCATATTCGTAAGGCGCATGCCGAAGCGTTCGCTATATTAAAAGCGCACGAATACGATGCTCACACATTGGGCGGTATTGCGCATAGTTTTAGTGGCGGTGAACAAGAGGCCAAAGCTTTTGTAAAACTAGGGTTCAAGCTGGGCGTTACAGGACAGGTGACCAATCCGAACGCCAAAAAACTGCGCCGCGCTATTCAGGCTGCTGTGGATACATATAGTATTGAGTGCTTGGTGGTTGAGACAGACTGTCCGGACATGACACCGATTATGTGTCAAAATTCAAATAGCCAGCATCCAGCCGTTGGACAAAGCCCAGACAATAAATGGGAGGCAACCCACACACATGATAGGAATGTTCCTGCTAATTTGCCTTGGGTATTGTCAAGTTTAAGTGAATTATTGGGTGTCTCACAGGATAAACTTGCTAAACAGTTATGGAAAAATAGCTGCGATGCCCTAAAGGTAAACTGGGCTTACCCAACACAATTATTAAACTTATAATTACAAGATGAAGCAAGCACAGTCAAAATATTTAAGAAGAGTATCTAAAAAGCCATGAATGAAACCAGACAAATTGAGCACCCAGCCGTAGAGCCAGCCACTGCCGAATATGATAATGTACAAGCTGGCGTAGATGAAAAGAATGAGCAGTATGACCGCCGTTTTCAAGGTACGCGCACGCTTTATGGTACATCAGCTGTCGATACGTTTGCAGCGTCGCATGTTTATATCATCGGGGTAGGTGGTGTTGGTTCTTGGGCAGCAGAAGCGTTGGCGCGAACGGCAGTAGGAACTATTACTTTAGTTGATTTGGACGTGTTGGTTGCTTCTAATGTCAATCGGCAGCTACCAGCGCTAGACAGTACTTTTGGTCAAAGCAAAATCGAAGCAATGGCGGCACGTATTCAAGAGATCAATCCTCAAGTCACCTTAAATCTCGTTGATGATTTCTTGACCGTCGAAAACGTCGCAGCGCTATTGCCGAGTCGCCATGAAGCGAAAGCAGCCGCTGATCAAGGTAGACCTACTGTGATTTTAGATTGCGTGGATGATATGAATGCCAAGCTGGCGATTGCCCTGCATTGCCGTTTTAATAAATTGAAGCTGGTCTGTGCAGGCGGTGCAGGTGGTAAGATAGATCCAAGTCAAATAAGAGTGAGCGACTTGCGTGATAGCTATCAAGATCCATTGCTTGCCAAATTGCGTAACAAGCTGCGTCATGAAAAAGGCATCAACAGCGCGCTAAAAGAGAAGTTCGGTATCAAATGTGTCTATTCTACCGAGCCACCAAATGTGGATAAGAGCTGCCAAGCAGGCGGGCTACAATGTGGTGGTTATGGGTCAGCAGTAGTCGTCACATCGGTGGTCGCAATGATTATGGTGAATGAAGCGTTACAATTATTGATAAAGCAGACGAGTCGCCAATCGAGCGTCTGATATTATTTAATGGAGTCTATCTTGTCTATATCTAACTCACCTAAAAGCAGCTACCCAGTAGCGGTAGATGAAGTAGAGCGTGTCAACAAGTTGAAAAAATATCAGGTACTCAATGAAGACGAGGAGCCTGCATTTGATCGACTCGTTGCACTCGTAAAGCTGTTTTTTGATGTGCCGGTGGTAACGATCACTTTTATGGATGAGGAAACGCAATATTTAAAACCAGCCTGCAAATTCAACAGTGAGACTGAGAGTGTATGTACCACAACACGTGAAGTAGCCTTTTGTAATTATACGGTTTTATCTAACGAAGTCTTTGTGGTGCCAGATGCATTGGAGGACAGTCGCTTTCGTCAGAATCCATTAGTTACTGGCTTGTCTCATTTGCGGTTTTATGCGGGTGCACCGATCATTTTGAATGAGGGCAATAAAAGTTACCGATTAGGTTCATTATGCCTGATGGATACCAAGCCCAACCATAGCTTTAGTGACCAACAAAAAGAGATATTGGCGCAGTTTGCGATGATGGCAGCAGATGCGTTGAAGCTACAGGATAAAGAACGTGATGCCAAACATGCCAATGAGATGAAATCTAACTTTTTGGCCAATATGAGTCACGAAATACGGACACCAATGAACGGTATCATTGGTATGGTAGAGATGCTAGGCGACACTGAGCTTAGTGCTGAACAACGAGAATATGTAGATAATATCAAAGTCTCTAATGAGCATTTGATGGTGATTATTAATGGGATTTTGGACTTATCAAAGGTTGAGTCTGGAAAAATGTATATTGATTCTATTCCACTCAATTTATCTACATTATGTAATGAGGTGGTCAGCCTATTTTCTATCAAGGCACGTCAACGAGGATTGACGCTAGATTACCATTATACCGAGTCATTATCACCTTATGTGAAAGGAGATCCAGTACGCCTCAAACAAATCATCGCAAATCTTGTCAATAACGCGATTAAGTTTACCCGTGAAGGCGGGAGAGTGAGTATTGATGTCAAGCATATGAATAATTGCTATCGCGAAAATATTGACAAAAATAGCATGAGGCAGGAGACGTTAGAACGTAAGGCGGATAAAAATATGACCTTATGTATCGAGGTCACAGATACAGGTGTCGGTATAAAAGCTGAGTCATTAGAGGCAATATTTGATGCTTATGATCAAGCCAATAAATTCACGCATCGCCTCTATGGTGGTACAGGTCTTGGGCTCTCCGTCTGCAAATCTCTTGTCGATCTGATGGGTGGGTATATTTGTGTCGATAGTACCGTAGGCGTTGGTACTACATTTCGAGTGTTATTGCCGCTACCGACTATTGATGAAGAGAAATACGAAACATGGCAAGACTCCCATGATCTCACAATGGCAGAGCCTAGTCACGAGCGTGCAGGTCATATCTTGTTGGTAGAAGATGATACCGTTAATGCCATTATTGCTAGAAAGGCACTGACCAATAGTGGTCATACCGTCACTCATGTGACTGATGGCCAGCAAGCGATTGAAGCTTTTGCTTTATTTCCCAAACGTTATGATGTCATCTTGATGGATCATCACATGCCGATTTTGGATGGCGTACAGGCTACTATTAAGCTGCATGAGCTTTATGACCCTCAAGACCTACCACCTATTATTGCTTTGACTGCCAATGCCATGGATGGAGAGCGCGAAAAGTACTTAAAAGTCGGTATGCAAGATTATTGCACCAAACCTTTTAAACAGGAGCAGCTAAATGCTTTGGTACAATATTGGTTGATACAAAAGCAATTAGAAGAAGAGTAGGTCACAGGTCATTATCATGATAACTGCCATGGCAATGACTATTAAATACTAGGCGCTACTAAACGTTAAAGGCGACTATGCGACAATAAATACAGCCGCTGTAAATACAAAAAAGCTTAACCGTTTATATAGCGGTTAAGCTTTTTTATTAGTGATCAGCACAACAATCTCAGCGATCAATCATGCTTATTACGCTATTAGTTTACACGAGTTTGGTAGTCACCCGTACGCGTATCAACACGGACGATTTCACCTTGCTGTACAAATAGCGGTACACGTACCACGGCACCAGTTTCTAGTTTAGCCGGTTTACCACCACCGCCTGAGGTGTCACCGCGTACACCAGGATCGGTTTCTGTGATTTGTAACTCAACGAAATTAGGCGGCGTTACTGATAAAGGCGCGCCATTGAATAAGGTAATGATACACAGTGCATTACTGTTCTCTTTTAGCCATTTAGGTGCATCGCCCATGGCGTTTTTGTCAGCTTGGATCTGCTCAAAGCTCTCAGGATGCATAAAATGCCAAAACTCGCCATCGTTGTATAGATAGTTCATTTCGGTATCCATCACATCAGCCGCTTCTAAGCTGTCGCCTGATTTGAATGTTTGCTCCAATACTTTACCACTACGAAGATTACGCAGCTTAACGCGGTTGAAGGCTTGACCTTTACCAGGCTTAACAAACTCGTTTTCAAGAATGGCACAAGGGTTGCCATCAAGCATGACTTTTAGACCAGCTTTAAATTCATTAGTAGAAAAACTTGCCACAAGAGACTCCTAGGGGTTGTAGATATGGTAGTAGATAGATATGAGGCTGACTGTACCAAAAGTTGCTGCCAAGCCAAGTGCTTACGTGTTAGCGGTATACTTTGATAGGGTAGACACTAAGGGCGTATAATATCCGATTTTGGGCACAGGTAGTAGGCTGTCATGATAAACCATTTAATCACACAAAAAAACTGGCAAACGCAATTATCGGAAGCCATTACCTCTGTTGATGAGCTGCTCAGTCTCCTAAAACTTGAATCATTGCGCGCAGACGTCTATGTGCCAAAGCATTTTGAGCTGCGTGTGCCGCGTGGCTTTGTAGCAAAAATGACCATCGGCGACCGTGATGATCCGCTATTAAAACAAGTACTGCCAGACCAACAAGAGCAAATCAATGTAACAGGTTATGTAGCGGACCCTTTAAGCGAAAATAGCCAAAACCCTGTCAAAGGTATGCTCCATAAGTACCAATCAAGAGTATTACTGACAATCACTGGGGCGTGCGCGATTCATTGCCGCTACTGTTTCCGTCAGCATTTTGACTATAGCGCCAATATGCCAACTGCTGATGCAAAAGAAAATATCATCAACTACATCAGCGCGCACCCTGAAATCAATGAAGTTATTTTGAGCGGCGGTGATCCCTTAAATGTGACCAATAGACGTTTATTTGCATGGTTAGATACTTTGGAATCTATTCCGCAGCTGACGACGATTCGACTGCATACCCGTCTACCGCTGGTTATTCCAGCCCGATTGGATGATGCACTATTAGACAGACTGTCTCAGAGTCGTTGCCGTATCGTGATGGTTATCCATTGTAATCATGCCAACGAGATTGATGCGCTCACAGCAGAATACCTGCAACGTGCTCGCGCAGCTGGCGTGACGCTGCTAAATCAAGCAGTACTATTAAAAGGTCTTAACGATAATATCGATGCTCAGACAGAATTAAGCCAGCGTTTGTTTGCTTGTGGCGTGCTACCGTATTATCTACATGTTTTAGATAAGGTGGCTGGTGCTGCGCATTTTGATAGCGACGAGCGGTCGTCAATTGAGCTCTACTGGTCGTTATTGGCAGCATTACCAGGATATCTGGTACCTAAGTTGGTCAGAGAACTGCCGAATAGACCATTTAAGGTGCCGATTGACATTTACAATCACGATTAATATAGGCAATATAGGGTTTCGCAAAAATTACTAAACAAAGGATGGTTTTTATTAGAACCATTAGCCAGTTGCTAATGGTTCTAATAATAGAGCGTTTGGGGTTATTGTGCTCATCTATCGATGGTCTCGCTAGAATGTTGTCGCATAGAGTGCGAATATAGCTACTGAATGGCATATAGCATTTGATTTTACGACTTTGACTGCTTTAATTCATATACTGTACGGATATGCCGCCATATAGCATTTAAAAATACACTATCTGGAATTACAGCGGCTAAGCATTGACGGTACCGCTTCCTTAAAAAGAGCAGTAGTACACATTCTTTTTTATCTAATATTGCTCTACTTTGTGTGGTTGCATACTTGCCTCTTGCAAACTTACTCAGAGTGACCAACAGTGAGTAGGAATACTGATGATAACTTTATCTATGTTTCAAGAAGCCCTTTCTTCCAAAGAGCCACTACCAACGCCAAATCAATCAGTGAACGGCCAAGAGCATCATTTGCTCAAGCTATTGACAACGCTATCTTCACAAACCCAAGAGCAGCAAGCTGAGCACTTAGAAAAAGTCCTCTCCGTATTATGCGAGTCCAATATAGATGAGCGGCAACGCCTTAAACTGATAACGGCCGTGAGCGATGTTTCAGATAGGTTGATTGCCACGTTACGGCAGCAGTATATTTATGAAACAAGCGCGCTGAGCGAGGTGCAGTTGGGTTATGTGGCTCAAGTAAAATCCTTGCATTATTTGATTATTTTGGCTTATGACAAGGTTGTACGTCGTCAAGAATTAATATCAAACAGTCAGCCAAAAAAAATTTCAAAGAAAGGTTTTCCACGCTATTTTAATACCAATAAAAAGCGCGCCAATACGCTTACTGTTGCCATTTATCAGTCGCTACTGAGGTACCACAAGCTATTGTGTGAAGAGGCACTTTGCTATCGCAAGCCATCAGATTATCTCTGGTCGAGAATTAATCAGCTGTATCATCTCGCCTATCAACAGCGTGTGTCTCATCTCGATTTGAATCGAGAAACAGTGACACCCTACACAAATAATATTCACCAGCTTTATTGCCAAATATGCTTGCACAGTTTACTGAATGTACGTGCCATGCGTCGTCCTAATATTCTATTGGTGCAACGTTTATTGCCTGAATGGTCTCAGTATATTGTCGCGACAATCGAACCAACGACGGAGACACGAGTGTTCGTGGATTTACAGAGTGATAAACCACCAACGTATTTAACGCCCAACTCTGAGATAAATCCCTATGAAGATCACCATGACTGCTTGTTTCTAGAGCTGACTCCTATGGTGCAGTATTTTAATTCACGTAGGCAGGTATCCATTGAGGGCAGTAATGTAGGGATAGGACACGGTCTGTTAAATACGATATCAATGACCATCAGTTATCGTTATCTACAGCCACAGCTCACGCTGCCTACTAAATATAGTGTCAAACACCGTGCGAGCTTAATCGCTGGTTTTAACAGTATCCACCACCATGTTGGTGATTCGAGCAGCTTTGCTAGCTTGATAGCAATAGACGAGCTATCCATAGACGAGCGCCCTCGTTATGACACGGTTAATGCAGAGCAAAGCAGTAACAGCGCGTTAGACATAGAAGTGTTTGACAGCCATGACAGTCTGTCAATATTTCGTACACTGCGATTGGTACCAACAGTAGATGTCTTGAATGAAGAGCATGTTGGAGAGGAAGCTCTTGACATGGATACGATAGATGGCGAGCTTGTTGCAACCACACCGCCATCATTACATATCATGAGTTTGTTCTTGGTCTGTCAACCTGATATGACAGAGCAGCCTGATCGGTCAATAGGGGTAGTGCGTTGGCGACATTTTGATACCAAAGACAAAGAGATTGAATGGCAATTGCTTGGTCATCAGATTGTGGCATGTGGATTGCGCTTGGAAGGGAGGGACCCACAGAACCATCATTTTGTGCCAGCGCTGATTCTTGGCAAGGATGAGGAGTTGCAAACCATGAGTTCGCTGATCGTACCTTCGTCTTACTTTCAGCCTGATGATAGAGTCATCATGCGTATCAACAGTAAACAGACCCATTTACGTTTGGGTCGTAGATTACTGATGACTGACGGGTTTAGTCAATACGAAATAGCTAAATAATGATTATTTATAAATTTATTGAAAGAAAGATAGGTTATACCTTATAAGAAAAAAGGCTGATGTTTTTTTGATAATGATATTAAACAAACAAGGTCATAAGTTAACCTGCAGTCAACCAAATTATTGTCTATAATGAGGGATATTGTTACTCTAATTTATAAGATACCTCGGGCGCTAGAATATATCATGCCAACTAAAACTCAGCCACTATCACAATACTCACTGAGCCTACTCTCTATAGTGTTTTCTAAGCTAGGTTAGTTTTTGGAAACAGTATAAGGTGTCAAAAATAAGAGATAAAGATACAACCATAAGATTAAAAGGCTACCTATGCGCATTCAGTCCACCTTAAATTTATTAGTGATTAACGATGATCAGCTCTATGCTGAACGTCTTGTACATCTACTGAGCGATTATTATGACAGCGTGAATTTAGGATTTTTGGATGATAAAGAAGAGCTATTAAAAGTACTGCGCCAGTCGTGGGATGTGCTGGTGTTCGGTAGTGCCTATGATATGAGCTTTACGGATGTGGTTGGCATCATTCAAGAGCAGAGCATTGATTTGCCGATGATTTATTTGATGAAGGATGAGGCAATATCGACCGCGTGTAATGATGAGGGGTTGCCTGCGGTGATGAGCGGAACCATGGTCAAAGCACTCAAGGCTGATCAAGAGATGGCTATCGTTATGGCTATCTGCTTACAGCATGACAGCTTACGTAGTCGCCGTGAGCTCAAGAAACTACGTCATGTCCTATCAGAAGCAGAGCAACGTGCTAATGTGCTGATTAAGAACTCAAAAAGTGCAGTTGCCTATATCGATGAAGGTATCCATATCTTTGCCAATGATCCTTATCTTCAATTGTTTGGCTTTCGATCAATGAATGATGCCATAGGTGTGCCTGTTGTTGATTTGATTTCAGGTGGCGATAGCGTCAAGGATTTCAAGCAATTTCTACGTCAGTTCGATAAAGGTAGCCGTGACGAAGTCGAGTTTAACTTTGAAAGCGTGCGCACGGATGGCAGTACTTTTGAGGCAAAATTACAATTGGCATCTGCGACTTTAGATGGCGAACCCGTTACTCAGATTATCATACAACAAAATGCCAGCAACAGCGCAGAGGTTGCCAAACGCTTGGCTGAAGCAGAGCGTAAAGATAACCTGACAGGTGTGAATAACCGCCGCGGCTTTGAGGAGCAAATGGCGATAGTGCACCAGCAAGCAACTCAAGGCGTACTGACAGCAGCATTGCTCTATGTACAGCTCGATAACATTGGAAAAATAAGAAGTAGCCTCGGTCTGCAAGGAGTAGATACGACTGTCAAACAGGTTGCCTATACACTAGATGAGCTGGTATCGGACGGACATGTCAGCCGCTTTAGTGATACCGCATTTATGATACTTGTCAAAGACAAAACTACCTCAGAGCTCGAAGAGTTGGCTGAGAACATCGGTTCGCGTATCAGTGAGATGCTCATTGAGGTAGATAAGCGTACGACGAGTACCACGGTGAGTATTGCGATCGTCAAAATCGAAAAAAATACCGCAGAGCCCGCTATAATAATAGAGCGTGCTATGGATGCTATTAGCCAGATCATGGTCGAAACCTCTAACCATGGTGGCACTTATCATCTATATGATCCAAGTGAGCATGCCAATAGTGATGATCATGCGCTTGCTGAGTCTCTGATTGATGCTATTACAAACAGTCGATTTGAGCTGTCATTTCAACCGATATATGATATCAATCAAGATCGTAGTGACTTTTTTGAAGTGTATCTGCGACTGCCATTGGCCGATGCCGATAACACGGTATTGACTCCTGATCAGTTTATGGCTGTTGCCAAGAAACATAAGTTACTTGAAAAAATAGATCGCTGGGTACTCATTAATGCTTGTAAAAAAGTAAATGATGTCCGTAAAGAGTATCCTGAAGCCAGACTATTGGTGCAGCTAACCAGTGCCTCATTGATTGATAAGAAATTGCCCAATGTTGCAAGCCAACTGATCAAGGCAGTAGGCGGCGCTGCTGGTGTGTTAACATTGCAATTTAACGAAAAAGACATCTCGGACCATTTAACTGTGGCAAAATCTCAGTTTTCGGCCCTTAATGAAGTCAACTGTCAAATGGGCATCAATAATTTTGGATCTTCTGCCAAATCTATCGAAATTGCCAATTTAGTGCAGCCGGACGTCGTGCGTTTGGCCCGTAACTATGTACAAGATATCCACTCAGCAGATAACTTAGACACGGTTAAGTCACTTATCACGCGTACCAATGAGGTAAATGTTGATGTGCTAATGCCGTATATTGAAGATGCAGCGACTATGTCAGTCGCATGGAGTGTGGGGGCGCGCTATCTGCAAGGATACTATTTAGAAGAGCCTAGCAAAACGCTAAAGATCGCCAGTTAACATATCGCGATGCTACAAAATCTTTATCGCTAATGCTCACCAACCAAAGATTGCCAAAATGTCTATTATTAATAAATATCAAATAAGCAGTCTTTTTGCCGCTGTTTTATTGCTCACTGCTTGTGAGCATACACCGCCTGATCATCGCGACCCTGTGACCTTGCCATTGTATACTGAAGGAGATGCAGTTAACGGCGCGTTGATCTATAAAGATGCCTGTGGTCAGTGCCATCAACGTAATGCTGGTCTCAATAAAAAGGGACCACAATTAATGAATATATACGGCGCACCAGCTGCTGAGCTAAAAGATTATACCTATAGCAAAGGGCTCACAGAGTCAGGATGGGTATGGGATGCCAAAACACTCGATCCCTATATCGCGGATGCACAAAAAGCCATGCCAGATTCAAAGATGCTATCAGACCCTATGCCAGATGCCAAAGAGCGCGCGGATGTTATTGCGTATTTATCAACCCTCCGCGCTGATGCGCCGATTGTCGTAGATGATGCGAACTGACCTTAATGGTTGATCGTTATGACCCAAAAAATGAGCCGATAATTTACTATGACCCATGCCCCTAACGATAGAGCACCATCACCCACATATCAAAAAATAACCAAAACGCTTAGTCAGTCCGCTCCTAGTGCCGTCGACTTACAACGCAATCAGCAGAAAATTGCACAATTGATGGCGCAATTGAACCAAATTGTATTGGATAAACCGCAAGCAGTTAAATTGGCACTCAGTGGCATACTGGCAGGTGGGCATTTATTGCTACAAGACTTACCCGGTATGGGTAAGACAACCCTAGCTCAAGGTTTGGCTCAGCTGTTAGGCCTGAGTTTTAGCCGAGTGCAGTTCACCAACGACATGCTCCCTGCCGATATCTTAGGGATGAGTATTTACGATCAAAGCAAATTGCGCTTTGAATTTCGTCCCGGTCCTATTTTTACTCAATTGCTACTCGCTGATGAAATCAATCGCTCCAGCCCCAAAACGCAAAGCGCGTTACTCGAAGCAATGGAAGAGCGACAAGTGACGCAAGATGGGCAGACTTATCCCTTGCCGCAGCCGTTTTTTGTTATTGCAACCCAAAACCCACTGCAACAAGCTGGCGTCTATCCGTTACCTGAATCACAGTTGGATAGATTCTTGCTGTGTCTGTCATTGGGCTATCCATCACCTATGGCAGAGCGTGAACTACTAAAAGGTCAAGATCGCCGTGAGCTATTAAAAGATTTAGATGCGGTGCTTGATACTGAGGCTGTGCTATTGGCACAACAAGGCGTAAAACAAGTTTATGTGGCGGACGTGGTATTAGATTATTTACAAAGACTCGTTGCAAAGACTCGAGCAAGCCAAGAGTATCACGGGTTATCACCACGTGGCGTGCTATCACTACAGCGTGCTGCACAGGCTTATGCTTATGTGTCAGGGCATATGGAGGTGACGCCTGAGGATATCCAAGCGGTCTTTGCCGCCGTGGCTGATCATCGTCTCGGTCAGCGTTTTGCACCTGCACAAGTAGTAGGTGGGCAAGCATCGCAGACCATCGCCCAACGCATCTTAGCAGACGTGCCTGTCATCGTTTAGCTGTCCATGTTGTAGTACGAGCAGGTTTGATAATACATGGCCATATCATTGAGCCCGTTAGTCTGAGGACGAGCGACTAGGGTCAATTACATGGTAAGAATAGGGTAGTCATGAGCTTTTTACCAAAAGCCTTAACCGCGTCAATCAGGTCAGCAATGAGTCGTTGGTTTGCCTCGCGCGCACCCAAAAATGATAGCGCGACGCTCAATCTACGCAACGTCTATATTTTTTTTAGTCGTGAGGGCATGCTATTTGCCGTGCTATTAGTGATTACTTTTATCGCGGGTATCAATTATGGTAATAACTTGGTACTTGGCTTGTGTTTTTATCTGGTCAGCGTTTGGTTGATTAGTTTTCATGTGACTTTTGCGCACATATCGGGTCTGCAAGTGCGTCTGCTAGAAGTGACTATGACAGAGGCAGGTACGCCCGTTTGGGTGACGCTGCAACTCAAAAGTGAAAGCCGTCAACCACGGCGACAGTTATTATTTGAGTTTGAGCAAGGAGCTGACAAGCAGGATAAAGCTGGCACGAATCGGCAAAGCTCCATACTCGTAACGAGTCTACAAAGTGAGCAAACTATTCGCTTACCTATTCAAACCTACAGTCGCGGCCATTTTGAGCTGCCACGACTAATAATCAAAACGGTTTATCCGTTAGGTATTATGCGTGCTTGGTCTTACGTCTACTTTTCGCGTAAGACTTGGGTATATCCCAAACCTGAAGTATTTGACTGGCAGGTACAGTATTCAGTTGCAAGCTCGGAGGATCTGCCAACTGGTGGGCAGTATCGACAAGGACAAGACGACTTTGAACGACTGGATAATTATGTCGAAGGGGAGTCGCTGGCTCGAGTCTCTTGGGGCCATGTAGCACGGGGCCAAGGTATGTTTACCAAGCACTTTGCAGATCCTGTTGGTCATGAGCAGACACTTGATTATGCAGATATGCCAGCTGCACATCACGAACAGAAGCTTGCGCAATTGGCTCATGGAGCGTTAACATTGGGTCAATTAGGCGTGCCCTTTCAAATGCGCTTACCCAATGATATGCCTGCTAGCGCAGCGGTGGGTGATGGTGAGACTTTTGCGCAAGCGTGCTTGCTAAGGCTGGCGAAAGCACCATGACTGAAATTAAGCAGTTTTCTGCAACCGATGCCACAAAAACGGCAAGCTTTGAGCAGTTAGCACTCGGTCAACGTATTCAAACACAAAGCAGTATTGCCGCGAATACTACTAATAATAAATGGTATCGACGACTACTGGCTCTACCAGCCTATTATTGGGTGCTAATTGCTCAAGTAGCAGTCGTGTTGCCGCATGCCGCTCATTTACCACTATGGTTAATCGGGTTTGCTGCGGTTAGTATCATTGCCCAACTACCGCGTCTCAAGAGTCGGCTAAAAAAAATATCGCATCTGAAGCGTGTCTATCAAAGTATGCAGATGCTGGGTTTTTTATTAGGCCTAGTAGGCCTGTGGCTGACTTACAACACAGCTTTTGGGCTAGATATGGGTGTGGCGTTTTTAGTGCTATGTCTTGCTAGTAAGCTTTGGGAGTTGTACAAGCGCCGTGATGCCTATGTGGTGTTGAATTTATCGCTATTTGTACTTGCGGCCTTATTTCTGATGGACCAAGGGTTGCTGACGACGTTAGAGGTGATATTAGGCGCAGTTATCGTCTTACTGGCGTTTATTGCGCTCAATGATGATAGTAATGCTCGCGGTGATGGGCGCCTGCGTACCTTGGGCGTATTGGGAGTTGGCGCGTTACCCTTGTTAGTCGTGCTGTTTCTATTTTTCCCAAGACTGCCACCGCTGTGGTCAGTACAACTATCAGGTCAGCAAGCGACCACAGGTGTCTCTGATAGCATGTCACCTGGTGATTTTGCCAATTTAGGCCAGTCAACTGAGCTAGCTTTTCGCGTAGAGTTTGGCGATGAGCGCCCACCGCAACAGCAGCTTTACTGGCGGGGACTCGTGTTTAGTGATTTTGACGGGGTCACATGGCGACCAAGCAATCAGGTAAGTCAATGGTCATCAAGGTCGCCAGCACCAACATGGTTTCAAAATGCCTTCGCTACCGTTCCTGAGCAAGTGCAAGCCGCACCTACTCGCTATCAAATTATCCTAGAACCTACTCAGCAAAACTGGCTATTCGGACTCGATTATCCTTTTTCTCAGCAGCCAGATATCAACGTTACCTCAAACTTTACGTTATCAAAAGATCAGCCAGTCACGCAGCAGCTGCGTTATGATGTAGTGCAGTTTGCGCCGATGCGTATTGACCCAATTCTGACAGATGTATCAAGGCGTGTGAATCTTGCGCTGCCTAATGAAGGCAACCCTCAAGCACGCGTGCTTGCTAAGCAGTTGTTTGCGCAATCAGGATCAGATCCCGTGCGCTACATGGCTGCTATCGAGCGCTGGATCAATCAAACAGAATTTCGCTATACGTTATCGCCGCCACGACTCAATGCCAACCGTATTGATGAGTTTTTGTTTCAGACCAAAGCAGGATTTTGTGAGCACTACTCTTCAAGCTTTACTTTTATGATGCGCGCAGCAGGTGTCCCAGCGCGAGTAGTAGCAGGCTATCAAGGGGGCGAGCCCAGTCGCAATGGCAACGTATGGGAAGTGCGGCAGATGGATGCGCATGCATGGACTGAGGTTTGGCTTGAAGGTCAAGGCTGGGTACGCGTCGATCCAACGTCATTTGTGGCGCCTGAGCGGGTTGAGCAAGGTATGAATGCGATGACCCAGCAGCAAGGCGCAGCCATGTTTGGCAGTGGTGCCAGCGCACAAATCAGCTATCAGCAGTATCAAATGCTGCAAACGCTACGTCGCTTATCTGACCAAGCCAGCTATTACTGGCAAAAAGATGTGGTTGGCTATGACCAAGACAAACAAGCAGATTCGCTCCTAAAGTGGTTCAACATCAGCTCCATCATGCAGCAAATCATCTGGTTAGCGGCCAGTGCTGTTATCATTATGGCTACCTTAGTATTCATCATTTGGCGCCACCGCCGCAAACGCTGGCACCCAGCAGATTTGCCACTTGCTCAGCTCTCAAAACGTATCGGTAAGCGTGATAAATTGCTGGCTCGAGAGGAGCATGAAGGGCAGTTAGCTTGGCTAGAACGCTTAGCATCTGCTATCGATAGTCGCCTAGATGACGGTACTCACCGTCATTCCAGTCATTTAACAGACAGTGAAAATACAATAGCGATTCAGACAAAGCTGATTGAAATTAGACAAAACTACCGTCAGTTACGCTATGGACGCTTGAGTAACTTGGATATTAGCCATAGTGAGTATCAAAAACTACTCAAGCAACTCAAAAAAAATGTGCGTGAGTTACTGTAACTTCTCAATTAGTTGATATTGGGGTTAGAGGCCTTAATTATTAAATGTCTGATAAACTGCATTGAAGACCAGTTCAAAAATATCAGTAAGCAAGAGAGATGTATATATGGCGGTATATGTAGATTTTGTGCAGATAAAATTCAAAGGCTATAGGTGGTGCCATATGCTTGCGGACAGTTTGCAAGAGCTGCATGATTTTGCAGCATTCATTGAGGTAGATCCGCGTTTATTCCACCGTAATGCCAGCTATCCACATTATGATATCACCGTACAGATGCGCGAAACAGCTATTGCACAAGGGGCAATTCCTGCAGACAGAAAAAAGATTATTGAATGCGCCAAAAAATTAAAAGTAGAGTTGCAGTCTGAAATATCACTATCTGATAGTTACTGATGCAGCTTATAGGCCACACAAAGAAAAAGGTGGGTGAAGCTTTTGCTCACCTGCCTTTTTCTTTGTTCAGATTATACTTTTCTTGTTTGGTATTATTTGGCAACTACCGCCGTGCTGACAGCGTTAAGTGCTTTTGAGATATTATCAATAACGGTATCGCAGCCTTTTATATTGTGGCGTGTCTTTAGATATTCAGGATTATTGTATGAGAGCCATACCCTTTTATCGGCATCTTCGCTAATGAGGATTTTTTGCGGTAAATCAATGGCGACAGTTTGCTCGCAATTCATCAAAGGCGTGCCCGCTTTGGGGTTGCCAAATATGATGACTTGTGTTGGTCGTAATGACAAGCCTGCACTCTGAGCATTTTTTTGATGATCGACGCGTGCAAACACTGTCATACCTTTACTTTCGATAATTGAGACCAGCTTATCTGCGGTATCTTGGACGGAATGATTGCTTTGCAAGGTTACTAGGCCTTTTTCAGCATTGATTGACTGGGTTTTTTCTGTCATTGAACCAGTAGTATCGGCTTTATTCAAAAACGTATCGACACTGGCACAAGATGAAACGGCCAATGCTAGAGCGGCAATAGAGACAGTTTTAATCATGGTGATATCCTTTA
The DNA here is from genome assembly GCF_052258485.2 of Psychrobacter sp. T6-5. Classification (NCBI taxonomy): domain Bacteria; kingdom Pseudomonadati; phylum Pseudomonadota; class Gammaproteobacteria; order Moraxellales; family Moraxellaceae; genus Psychrobacter; species Psychrobacter sp. T6-5. The sequence continues at coordinate 911,769 of NZ_JBQQEY020000001.1, forward strand.
GCGGTCCGTAGTAGGTGGCAATACCGAATACTTATTGTGCGTCATCAGACCGGTGATGGCAACACGTCTGAATAGATCGCTAAACCAGATGCTCAGCCAGATAATCAACCAGTAGTCGGATTTTTGGGGATAAGTGACGGTTGTGTGGGTAGATGGCCCAGATGCTTTCTTCAGGCTCTCTATAGTCATCAAGTAAGCTCACCAACGCGCCAGATGCCAGATATTTTTGTACATAGTAATCAGGCAACTGTACGATACCAAGCCCTTTTAGCGCCGCATCAACCAGACTATAGCCGCTGTTATATTGTATGGAACCAGAGACGCGCAGGTTTTTTTCTGTGCCTTTTTCGACAAAATGCCAATAGTCGCGTGTCCCTAGTAAGCAGTTGTGCTGGCTGAGATCGTCAAGCGTGCGCGGCATACCATATTGATGCAGATAAGCAGGTGTCGCACAAACAAAATTGGTGCGCAGGCTAAGCTTTTTTGCCATCATCGTGGAGTCGCGCAACTTGCCAATACGAATGGCCAAATCATAGCCGCCCTCGACCAAATCAATCTGTTGATTGCTCAGAAAAGCGGTCACTTCGATATCGCGATACTGCATCATAAAATCATTGATCAGCGGCAGTAGTTGCTGCTCGCCATAAGTCACAGGCGCGGTCAGTTTAATTCTACCTTGAGGCTTTGATTGCAAATTGCTCACCGCTTGCTCAGCCGCGTCCAAACCATCGAGCACACTGCGGCAATGCTGATAAAACACGCGGCCCTCTTCAGTGAGTGAGACTTTGCGCGTGGTACGATATAGCAGCTTTATATTCAGTCGCTCCTCTAATGCGCTGATCTGGCGGCTGACTTGCGCAGTCGAGATGCCAAGCGTTTTTGCAGCGCGCGTAAAGCTCTCATACTCTGCCACACAGACAAACTCACTAATCCCTTCCCAGCGCATGATTATTACCAATATGTAAAAGATATTTGCAAATATAGCATATTGTTATCCGCTCAGAAATAAATATAATGGTTAGTATCAATGTAAGTAGATGCTGCTTTATGGTCATCAAAGCTTGCCTACAGAGGGCAGGCAAGATAAGCTCAGTCTATCTTTATCCGTTTTAATCGTAGAAATCGTGACTATTAAAACGAGCAGATAACCTTATTGAACAAAAAGAATTATATTGAACAAAAAGGATGATTGGGCGTAAATGACGTTTTAAGTTTACGCTACGTCACAATCCATCAATAACAATCAAAAAGAGAGATTCCTATGTCAGATAAATTTATCAAATCAAAAGCCGCCATCGCTTGGGGCCCAAAGCAGCCACTATCTATCGAAGAAGTGGACGTCATGCTACCGCGTAAAGGCGAAGTCTTGGTAAAAATCGTGGCCAGTGGCGTGTGTCACACAGATGCGTTTACCTTATCTGGTGAAGACCCAGAAGGCGTGTTCCCAGCGATTTTGGGTCATGAAGGTGGCGGTATCGTTGAGCAAGTCGGCGAAGGTGTGACCAGCGTACAAGTCGGTGATCATGTCATCCCGCTATACACGGCAGAGTGCGGCGTTTGTAAAATGTGCCGTTCAGGCAAAACCAATCTTTGCTCAGCAGTACGCGAGACGCAAGGTAAAGGCTTGATGCCAGATGGTACCACGCGTTTTTATAAAGACGGCGAGCCAATTTACCATTATATGGGTTGCTCAACGTTTTCTGAGTACACCGTTTTACCAGAGATTTCATTGGCTAAAGTCAATAAAGACGCGCCATTAGAAGAAGTTTGCTTGCTTGGTTGCGGCGTGACTACGGGCATGGGCGCGGTCATGAATACTGCCAAAGTCGAAGAGGGTGCAACGGTTGCCATCTTTGGTCTTGGCGGCATTGGACTATCCGCAGTCATCGGTGCTGCGATGGCAAAAGCCAGCCGTATCATTGCGATTGATATTAACGAGAGCAAGTTTGAGTTAGCTAAAAAACTGGGCGCAACCGATTGTATCAACCCGAAAGACTATGACAAACCGATTCAGGAAGTCATCGTTGAGCTGACCGATGGCGGTGTTGATTATTCGTTCGAATGTATCGGTAACGTCGATGTCATGCGTTCGGCGCTAGAGTGCTGCCATAAAGGTTGGGGCGAGTCAGTTATTATCGGTGTGGCTGGTGCTGGACAAGAAATCTCCACTCGTCCGTTCCAGTTGGTAACGGGTCGAGTCTGGAAAGGGTCAGCATTTGGCGGTGTCAAAGGTCGTACAGAACTACCAGGGTATGTCGAGCGCTATCTGGCGGGTGAGATTCCTTTACAAGACTTTATCACGCACACGATGCCAATAGAAGACGTGAACGAAGCGTTTGATTTAATGCATAAAGGCGAGAGCATCCGTACGGTTGTCAATTTCTAAACGTCGTTACTGACAGCAATATCAAAATCACGGTTTTGACCTGATGACGCTATAATAAAAATGCTGCTTCAATTTTGAAGCAGCTTTTTTTTACGCTATAGTTTTTTGAAAGCTAGAAGATAGTGTTAACAGCAATCTCGCAAATGCAGGTATTAACCATCCTTTTTACTAATAATTTGATCTGCTAGTGTCGATAAATCTGATGCGATCAAATCGGGAACTGGCACATTTGGTGCGCTAAGCATTTCGTTATATGGGCGAGTCAAAAAGGCACCGCGACAGCCTACCGCTTGTGCGCCGATGGTATCCCAGAGATGACAAGCAACGAGACATAAGTCTGACGTATCAACATCAAGCGTATCGGCTACCATTTGGTAAGTTTCAGGTGCTGGCTTGAACTTACTAACAGTCTCAACACTAAAATGCTGCTCAAAGAACTGACTGAGTCCGGCTTTCTCCAATGGTGTTGGAGACGCACTGCTCGCTGAGTTGGTTAGTGTGACCAATCGAAATCCTGCATCGCGCAAACGAGTCAGGGCTGGTGCTGCATCAGGATGCGCCGGCAACGCACTCATTCTTTCTTTAAACTCATCGATATCAGACTCTGTCAGCGTCACTTGCCTGATATCTGCAATCATCTGTAATGCGCCAACGCCAATCTCACCGAAAGGCGTATAGAGGCCAGATAGCGTCATGGTTTGAGAGTATAGCACCAGCTGAGCAAACCATTCACGTAAGACGTTCTGCTTACCAAACACTCGCGTAAAAAAAGGCGTGAGCGTGTCGATATCGAGCAGCGTCTCATTGACATCAAATACAATGATCGAAGGAAAGCGTTCAGAAGACATAAAGCATCCTTGTATAAAATAACATTTTTATAATGACAGACGGTTTAGTCAGTCATATTCGCCAATTGCTCTAATATGCTGACGTAGTTTTCAACCCCTTGCGCACCGCTGACTAAATGGCGCTCGTTGAAAATAATCGCCGGCACGCTTTGGATACCTTGCTGCTGCCAATGCTGTTCTTCTGCTCGCACTTCTTTTGCAAAGAACTGACCTTCTAGCACTGCCTGTGCCTCACTACGATCCAGTCCAGTCTCTGCTGCAATGTCAGCAAGCACGTTGATATCAGAGATATTCCTATTATCGGTAAAATGCGCCGCAAACAAGGCTTGCTTTAGCTCATGCATACGCCCTTGCTGGTCTGCAAAATGCAGCAGCTGATGCAGATTAAATGTATTGTGCATGCGTGTGTCGTCATTGAAGTTGAATTCAAAGCCAACCTCGCGACCTGCTTCTCTCATTCTGACTCGGCTAGCATCTGATTCTTCTTTAGTCGAGCCGTACTTTTCAATAATGTGCTCACGCAAGTTTTGCCCCTCGCTTGGCATATTGGGGTTTAACTCAAACGGATGCCAATGAATGGTGTGTGCGGTATTGGTTTGCTCAAGGGCTTTTGCCAGTTGGCGATAGCCGATGACGCACCAAGGGCAGACAACGTCCGAGACAATATCGATTCGGAGTGGTTTTTCTGATGTGCTCATATATCCTCGCAGGTATGATTATTTGTATTTTATTTGAGATTTTCATAGATGGGTATATCAGGCAGCGCTATCTAAAGGGATTTGCTCGCTGCAACATAACTCAGTCAATACTAAGAGAATGAGGGAGTGATTACAATGTAGTCTGCACAGTCTGCGTTATCACTTAGGTAGCTCAATTGTAACTATTATCAGTAGGATAGCCGGAATTTTTGCAAAAACAGTGTAACAACTGACGCATTGATAACAAAACCTGTGATTACTTAACCAATCTGCCGTGGTCACAAAATAAGTTTTTATTTAAAGTTGCTCCATTGAAATTAGCGATGATTATTTATAAATAATGCTAATACTAATAATTTAATAAGCAATAAAAACTTAACACTCACTATGGGGTCATATATGAAAAATATCACTGAAGCGATGAGATGGCGTTACAGCACCAAAGAATTTGATACCAATAGAAAAATATCAGCAGAAGACTTTCAGAGTCTAAAAGATATCTTACGTCTCAGTCCGTCAAGCACCAATATTCAACCTTGGCATTTTGTGATTGCTGATGACGAAGCTGGTAAAGCTCGAATCGCCAAAGGCACTGAGGGCATGTATGAATTCAATGATGCCAAAGTAAAAGATGCCTCGCATGTCATCGTATTCTGTAGTCGGGTCTATGCTGATGACGAGTTTTTAGAAGGCGTGCTCGACAAAGAAGATGCCGATGGTCGCTTTGCAGAACCAAAATTCAAAGAGCAAATGCATCAAACGCGTAAAATGTTCTTGGATATCCGTCGTTATGAGCAAAAAGATGAGCCGCATTGGTTGATAGAGCAGTTGTATCTCAATATGGGCGCTTTGCTCCTAGGCGCCGCGACTTTGGGTATCGATGCTGTACCAATGGAAGGCGCAGATTTAAAAGCACTCGATGAAGAGTTTGATTTACGTAGTAAGGGCTATACAGCGGTCGCAATGGTTTCGCTTGGCTATCGTAGTGAAAACGACTTTAATGCTGACCTGCCTAAGTCTCGATTTGACGAAGAAACAATCATTACTAAGGCCTAGTTTAAGTTGAAAGTATCATTCTAAAGTAGCTTCATAATAGCCCTATAAACTTCTGTTTGTGGGGCTTTTCTTTATTAAAATCTATTTAACATACTGCCTATTTCTAAAAAATAGATTGCCTACTTCACATAGCATATTGCTAAATCATATAGCCTGAATTTGAGTGCTGATAAATTAAAAGCAATTAATACTAGCTAGCAGCGGATGATTAGGTTAATTGAAGTAAATGATTATCAATTAGCCTACAGCGATTGGTGGTGCTCACTTTCAGGTACTGCCTCGGTTTAAAAACTACACTGTAATAACTACAAAGTTAACACAAAATATCGTCCTCAATAAGACATAATCAATTTATTGACGCCGTAACAACGAGGCGTTTTACCACTACCTTATATTCATCTGCCAGCGAGAAGCCAGCATGTCTACCTTGACGTTAACAATCAATAAGCAGGATTATCAGCTCGAGAATCTTGACGCCCGTACGACATTGCTCGATGTCTGTCGTCAGCACTTACAAATTACCGGACCCAAAAAAGGCTGTGACCACGGTCAATGTGGGGCCTGTACCATGCTCATCAATGGACGACGGGTCAACTCCTGTCTGACACTTGCCATCATGCATGATGGTGATGAGATTACGACCATCGAAGGCATCGGTATGCCGGACTCACTATCGGCGCTGCAACAAGCGTTCAAAGATAACGATGCCTTTCAGTGTGGTTATTGCACACCAGGTCAAATCTGTTCAGCGACTGCATTGATAGAAGAAGTAAAGCAGAATTGGCCAAGTCATGTGAGCACCGATCTACAGAATCCTGATAGCCTGCTGGTACAAGAAATTGCTGAGCGTATGAGTGGCAATATTTGCCGTTGCTCTGCTTATCCTAATATCATCAAAGCCATCTCACAAGTGCTCGAGAATGAAGCATCAGCGTCTACATCCAAGACAGCTGACAATGCTGCACAAAACTCAAGCGTGACAGGTATCTGGTCACCGCCACCTAGCGAGACGCAACTTGGCAAAAACTCATCAAATAATGAGATTGCAAATAACAAAACAGCAACTGGTACAACAGGAGGCCGCTCATGAAACGCTTTGAATATAGCCGTGCTGATGCACCAGAGCAAGCCGCGACATCTGCAAGCGCCGACGATGCTTCTTTTATCGCAGGTGGTACCAACTTATTAGACTTGATGAAATTAGAGATTGAGACGCCGATCAAACTCGTCGATATTACGCGTCTTGACTTAAAGCAAGTAGAAACGACTGCTGATGGGGGTTTGCGTATTGGTACACTTGTGACCAATAGTGATCTGGCCGCGCATCCTGATGTGATTGCCAATTATCCAGTATTGTCCCGAGCTATTTTGGCAGGGGCGACTGGTCAGCTACGTAACAAAGCGACGACGGGTGGCAACTTCTTGCAGCGCACTCGTTGCTATTATTTTTATCAAACAGACAGCGCTTGTAACAAACGTGAACCGGGGACTGGTTGTCCTGCTATTAACGGTGAAAACCGCACGCTTGCTATTCTAGGCACGAGCGATGCCTGTATTTCTCAGCATCCATCTGATATGGCAGTGGCTATGCGTTTGCTGGATGCCACGATAGAGACAGTGAAGGCGGACGGGTCGACTCGCGCTATCGATGTGAAAGATTTTTATTGCTTGCCAAAAGACACGCCGCATATCGAAAACGTGCTAGAAGCTGGCGAGCTGATTACTCATGTTGTACTACCTGCCCCTATTAAGGGCATGCACACCTATGACAAGGTGCGCGATCGCGCTTCTTATGCCTTTGCATTGGTATCTTGTGCCGCAGTCATCGATGCTGATGACAATGGCAACTTAAAGACAGTACGGTTGGCGTTCGGCGGCATCGGTACCAAGCCATGGCGTAATGAAGAGGTTGAGGCACTATTAACAGATACTGATGGCAACGGCGATGTTATCACGCAGGCTGCCGATCTGTTATTGCATGATGCCAAAGGTAATGGTCAAAACGACTTTAAAATACCGTTGACGCGTCGCCTACTAAAACAAGTTATTCAGCGCGCATTAGCGGGCGAGGGAGCATAATCATGGCATTATTTGAATCAATCACCCAATCAGAACCGACCAAAAAATTGACCATGGATGCGCCTGTCGAATCTTTATTTAGCAAGACGGCAAGCAAACTGGTCGGTAAGCCAATCAACCGTGTTGATGGTTCCCTAAAGGTTAGCGGTCAAGCAAAATATAGCGCCGAAATACACTTGGACAATCAAGCCTATGGCGTATTGGTAGGCGCGACCATTGCCAAAGGTCAAGTTGAGAACATTGATAGCGACTCTCTAAAGGGCATCCCCAACATTATCAAGGTTGTGACCGATCCTGAGCATTTTTTGCGTAATCCTCAGCAAGGCGGCGCACAAGAAGCACCAGCACAAGGGGTGACTGACATTCTTTATCATGGTCAACCTATCGCTGTGGTCATTGCTGAGACATTTGAAGCAGCGACAGAAGGTGCAAAGGCGCTTAAGGTCACCTATACGGACGAGACGGACCAAGCGGCACTGAATTTTACCAAAGAGTTATCAAACGCCCATGCGGTAGATGAAGAAAAAGGCTCTGATAAAAACTATATCCAAGGTGACCCAGAACAAGGCTTGGCCGATGCTGAGGTGACGGTCGATCGCTTTTACCATACCCCAAGCCAAAACAGCGCGGCTATGGAGCCACATGTGACATTGGCACACTGGGAAGATGACAAGCTCATTCTCTATACAGCCAACCAAATGCTTGCTTCTTGTAAAGCGCAAATTATGGATGCTTTGGACTTAGGCGAAGATCAAGTTCAGCTCATCGCGTATTATGTGGGTGGGGGTTTCGGTAGTAAACTAGGTATCTCTCCTGAATCTATCGCAGCGGCAATTGCCTCAAAACAACTTGGTCGCCCAGTATTGATTACCATGACTCGTCCACAAGTGATGGAGTCAACGATCAGACGTTCAAACACGCGTCAGCGTATCGCTATTGGCGCTAATAATGACGGCGTTATCGACACCTTGATTCAAGAGACTATTTCTAGTAATTTGCCGGGAGAGGCGTTCTTTGAGCCGACCGCATTATCTACGCATTACTTATATAGTGGTAAAAACCGCCGTGTAAACTATGAAATGGTAGACATGAACCAATTATTATCAGGCTCGATGCGTGCGCCTGGTGAAGCGGTAGGTATGATCGCCGTTGAGTGTGCGATGGATGAGCTGGCCTCTCAGTTGGGTATCGATCCTATCGAGTTGCGCCGCCGCAATGAGCCTGAAAAAGACCCTAGCCAAGACATTCCGTTTTCGACACGTAAGCTGATTGAATGTATGGAGCAAGGCGCTGAGCAGTTCGGTTGGAACGAGCGAAACGCGAAGCCTGCCAGTCAATTAGAAGGTGATTGGTGGATAGGAACGGGCATGGCCGCCGCCGCACGTGGTAATCAGTTGCAGCCTTCTGAAGCACGTGCGACGCTACAAGTAGATCAATCAAAAGACCTTGGTGTCAAAGCAGTTATCGAAACTGGAATGACAGATATTGGTACAGGCTCCTACACCGTGTTCTCTCAAGTCGCTGCTGATCTTTTAGGGCTGCCCATTGACCATATCGAGATGAAACTGGGTGACAGCTCATTGCCAAAAGCGGCAGGCTCAGGTGGTAGTTGGGGCGCTGCTAGTGTAGGTAGTAGTATCTACCTTGCTTGTGAGCAACTGCGTGAGATGCTCGCCGAAAAAGTTGGTTTATCTGCTGATACCATTCAATTTGATAGCGGAAAAATCAAGAAAATGGATGACCAAGAGTCAGCTACAGATGAGCATACGCTTACCAAAGTTCTTGCTGACTATGAGGCACAAAGCATCAGTGCCAAAGGAAAGATAGAGCCGGGTGAAAATGGCAAAAAATATCGTCAGTCTTCGTTTGGGGCAAATTTCGCTGAGGTCGCCGTTCATAAAGTGACTGGTGAAATTCGTGTCAAGCGCATGACTGGTGCATTTGCCGCTGGCCGTATTCTTAACCACAAAACAGCCACCTCACAGTGCTATGGCGGCATGGTGTTCGGTATTGGCTCGGCGTTGATGGAAGAAATCATCCATGACAAACGTGATGGTCGCCTCTGTAATCATGATCTTGCCGAGTACCATGTACCAGTTAATGCAGACGTGCCGCAGTTAGAGGTTATATTGGTAGAAGAGGATGATCCGTATACCAATCCAATGCATATCAAAGGTATTGGTGAGACAGCTATTGCAGGTGCTGCTGCCGCGATTGCCAACGCTGTCTATAATGCCGTCGGCGTCCGTGTTTACGATTTCCCGATCACGCTCGACAAGCTACTTTATGAGATGCCAGAGTAATTTTATAAGCTTATGTATAACAAAAACCCGCTTACTGAGCGGGTTTTTGTAACTGGGTCGGTAGTATATTTTAGTACTATCAAAAAATTCATTATCAAAAAATAATTATTAAATAAGAGGCATTATGAATCAAGTCGCTGACATTCTGAAGCTGGCAAGCGAGGCTAAGCAGCAAGGTGTTGATGCTGTATTGGCCACTGTCGTTCGTACAGAAGGCTCAGCATATCGCCGTGCTGGTGCGATGATGCTCATCTGTGAAGATGGTCGCTCAGTTGGTATGATTAGCGGTGGTTGCTTGGAGCCGCATATTATCAAACGCGCCTTTTGGCTCACGCGTGACGGTGCCAATGTGCAAGTCTATCAGACGGGTGATGACATTGAATATGCCGAAAATGGTCAAGCGCAGGTAGCGATCAACAAAGAAGCTGGCGATACAGATGACGATCTAGACGACTTGGATGACATAGACTTGGATGGACTAGACTTCGATGAGTTGAATTTTGGACTTGGCTGTAATGGACGTGTGCATGTGCTGTTTGAACGACTGGCAACAGCCGCACCATTTTTAGAGTTAATTCGTCAGGTGCGACGTCATCAGCAGCCAGTTATGGTCGCTACTTTGATACGCGCCAACGGTTGTCAGAACACCGAGCTGCAAATAGGCATGCGCATCAATTTAGAGGAATATCACAATTCGGAAAATTCACTAGAACAAGAGATAATAAACCCTTCGAATATAATTGCCGATATCGTAGAAGCGTTAGTAGAATACAAGCTGTCTGAGAGCAATACCGAATACATGACCATAAAAACGGACGAGGTAACTACCGAGTGGCTCGTACAACGCTTGCAACCACAGGTGCGTTTATTAATTTGTGGCGCAGGTAATGATGTGATGCCACTGGTGACGATGGCCAAGCTACAAGACTGGCATGTGACGGTTATAGACAGTCGCACGCAATATGCGACGCGTATGCGTTTTCCTCAGGCAGACAACGTCATGTCATTATCTCTAGAGGACAGTGATACCTTGCTAAAACTGAGTGATAATGCAGCGGTCGCTCTGATGTCACATAGTCTGACCCAAGACCGCGCTCGCTTGGCGATATTGCTAGCACATGCGCAAAATTATAGATATTTAGGACAATTGGGGCCGCGCTATCGTACCGAACGCTTGATCAATGAGATAAGCGCCAACATGGATCATCCTGCTATCTTGGATGCTGGCGTTCAAAAACTACACTATCCGATTGGCTATAAGCTGGGTGGAGATGGCCCTGAAGCACTCGCACTTGGCATCATGGCACAGATAAATGCAGTCATGCACGATCAAACTGCATCAGTAGAAGGATCTCACAGTGGGGTCTCGAATTTGGCAGCAAGCGTCGGTAATATGGATGCTGATATTGTGCCGAGTACCGTATGAGTAGTATCGTCTTAGAAGACAAGGACAGACAGGTGCAAAATCATGCGGCCATCGTATTGGCAAGTGGCCTCAGTCAGCGACTCGGTCAACCTAAGCAGCTACTCGTTAAAAATGGCGAGCCATTAATCGTGCACATGGCGCGATTAGCATTAAATACCAATCCGCAGGTCGTCATCGTCATCATACCTGATAATCATCGTTCGATAGCCAATGCAGTTGTAGAGTTAGCTGTGCAATATCCAACGGTTCGAACGGTAGTAAATCCAAAACCTGAGACAGGTATGGCGGACAGTTTGCGTTTGGGTATTGAGGCCATCGCTGGTATTGACACTGCGTTAATCGAGCGCGTGCTTATCATGGGGGTTGATCAAATTCTACTAGATGAGTCACATTTAACGGCTTTATTGGCTGGTGAACAGTCTGTAGTGGCAAGTCGCTATTATAGTTGGCATAGCTGGCAAGATCTAGAAAACTACCAAAATTTGGATGAAGTAGTATCAAACAAAGGCGCTACTACCAGTAAGCCTCGAAGCGATATTATCGGTCTGCCTTTGGTGATCAATTATAAGCTGCTTAGACAGTGGAAAGCGGCATTGATGGGCGATAAAGGGCTACGGCATCTGATTAGAGGGTTACCAGCCGATCAAATAGATACAGTTATCAACGATAGTCTTACCTATGATATTGATACGCCCGAGCAGCTAACCTATGCCAAACAGCAAGGCTGGCTTGATAAGAAATTTTAATGATAGTGAGTACTAAGCGACCGATATGATAAGCATGATAGAAACCGAACGACTGTACCTAAGACAGTGGCAAGCGAGCGACTTTGCGCCATTTGCTAAGATGAATGCCAATCCTAAAGTGATGGAATACTTTCCCAAACTATTAACCACTTCCATGAGTAATACTATCGCCAAAAAATGCCAGACGCTGATTGAGGATAATGGTTGGGGGTTTTGGGCGGTAAGTCGCAAAGGCGGCTCAAATAAAAACGATGACTTTATCGGTATGGTTGGGTTAAATAACGCGCATGCCAACATGCCGTTTTCTCCTGCTGTTGAGATTGGTTGGCGATTGCACAATGATTATTGGGGATTAGGATATGCGACCGAGGCCGCACAGGCAGCTTTGCGCTATGCTTTTGATGTTTTAGAACTTAGCGAAGTCGTTGCCTTTACTGCCGTTATTAATAAGCGCTCGCAAAAGCTTATGCAGCGTCTTGGTATGACTGATACGCAAGACAATTTTTATCATCCTATGCTTGATGCCAAGCACCCACTTGCTGAGCATGTCCTGTACAAGATTACACGGCAGCAGTGGCAAGCCCTTAGCGCATAACGGACTCTATGTATCTGACTATTTATCTTATACGGCCGATCTTGAAAACGTCAAAATATGCCCTTTGAACGGCAACTCTAGATAAGTCGTATTTTCAGGTTTGACATGCTTACTGCTAAAGCCAAACTCGATCATTTTATTCGTCAGCTTGTTTTTGCGGCCGCGACCAGGATCGACTACGATGACTTCACAGGTTGGCAGCGCATGACGCTCGATGAATTCCGCCAATATATCGATGTGCTGGTCTTCATAGAGTAAGTCACTGCCGATAATGATATCAAATTTGCCAAGATGGCTATTGTCCTCTGACCAGTCTAAACGCTCAAAATTAATCTCTTTGTTATTATTCAGCGTGGTATTTCTATCAAGGAAATACTCAACCGTTGGATGATAGTCAGTCGCTGTGATATCAGCATGTCTATGATTGAGCAGCAGACTCGATAGCGCCATGCCGCAGCCCACTTCCAAAATCCGTTTACTCGCGATATCGTAATCGAGCATATGATTGGCAAGCACCAAGCTTGATGGCCATATGACGCCAAACATCGGCCAAGACGCCGAGCAAATGCCCAAATTTAACGCCTCATCATCAGGGTCGCTAAATTGCTGATTGTCACGCAGGGTGCAAACATGAATGTCAGTATTGCCAATTTCGATCGTTTGATAGCGCACGCGCACGGTGGTCAGCGAAGTCATAAACTGTCCTAAAAAATAAGCAAGAATGCAAGGTTTGGCAAAGGTTGCCACTGTCGATGAGGTAGGACGTTGGAGGCGATAATTTAAATCTTTGAAATGGTATAAACTCGATTTTGTAGAAGCTGATATCTTGCAGAAATTTAATCGGCAACAAGATAAGCGTGCGAAGAGTATGCATCAAATATTGACAAGTTATTGTTAATTCTGAAGGTATTGTTATTGCTGCGCAAAATCGTCCAGCACTAGAAAGGAAAGTCATTAAGAAGCGGATGGTTATAAGAGAGGAAAGTGCGTTCGACCTAAGACAAGCGCACTTATATTGCTATGGTATAAAGGATTTGTGTTGAGTAATGGCTTAACTCCATCAACTAAGAAACTTTAGACCAGATGTCTTGAGTGCCCATACCAGCTCTACAAAGGCGCGACTGTTGGTCAAGGGTTCGCCATCAATGATGAGCACATAGCCCGCGCCATCAATCCATAAAAACACAAAGCTGGTTTCAGGAATAAGTAAGTCGACCTGCTGAAAAAACGAGATCGCTTGACTCTCTACTGCCCAGCCGCGTTGTTTTTGGCGAAGCATAAAGCCTGAAAAATCAGCAGCAGCGACACTGAGCATGTCCGCTTCTTCTTGACTGTAGCCAATCCGTGCCAGACAAAACCCTTCATCAGAGCCAATTGCGGCACGGCGTTTACCAGATAAGCTCGCGACTACGTAAGGCAAAAACTGATCCAATGGTAGATTGGGCGCTGGCAAAAGCAAAGACAATTTTTCAATCCAGCCTTGCTCGATAAAGCTTTGTAGCCATATATCAGAATAACGCTGCAACCAATCAGCGGCGAGTAGCGTCTGCCCATAAGACAATAAATCTTGTAGCGCCAACTGCTCGTCAGTCGGCTCATTTTGTGAAAACGCCTCAAAAATACCAGCGGGCGTTAAGGTTAGATAGGTTTTATCAGCATTCAAGTAAGAGGACATAGCGGCTACCGTAGTGATGAAAGGGTGATAAAAAATATTTAAGGTTATAAACGAATGATGATCTATCGTGTAGTAGAAGGTCTAATGGTTTGATCAAGATGCTGTTGGCAATTGTCCCAGCGCTTATCAAACTGCCAATCACGCTTGCCCAAGCTAAACCATACTAAGGAAAATGCCAGACGATCATTGCGCGCTGTACAATAGGCAAAAAACTCATTTTCAATTTGCTCAATGGTTCCCCAGTCTTGGCTAGCACGTGCTTGCATCAACTCGCTTGTGATGTCTTTAGCGATTTCTTTGGCATCATCGCTACTGATACGCAGTCGTTGTTTTTGCTCATTGAGCGACGGTGATACCAGTACACTCCAGCGAGTGGCGAGCATACTGTTGCGCTGAATGTAGCTTTTTTTATCAATACAATCGCGAAACCCTTGCTGGGCATCAGGGTACAAGCGATCCTTAATACGCGTAAATAGATTATTGACATCGTACGGAATATCAAACCAGCAACCATAGAAAAAGTCCGCTACAGCGCCTTGTAACGGCTCTTTTTCAGTCATCAGTAAGGCGGCGTTGATGCGCTGCTCGTGAAAGTGACGGTTATTGGGTGCCAAAAACACCTTGCGCGAGTAAAGTCGAAATACTCGGTGCGCGACTTTCTCATTTTCTTTGATCAGGTCTGCATCAGACATCATAGTATCCTTGTATCATAGCCGTGATGGCAATAAGCGCAACAAGCCACAGCCTAATTCCGTAAAACGAAGTGCGATATCAATAAAGCTGATAAGCGATCAGTCCAATAACGTCTGCATCAAATCAATCATGAATTCAGCATCTTCTTCACTCATCGCCTCAAATCCTTGCGGCATACCAAGCTCAGTCAAGGCTTCTTTGCCATCGTCATCGCTATGCAAATCAAGAATCGCATCTATAAAGAGTTGCGCATCTGGAAAGTCTTCTTTAATGAGCAGGACATGGCTAATATCTGCCAAATCACTCTCAATCAGTACCGATAGCTGAGCTTTGGTTAAGCGCGAGAAGCTGTGAAAGATTTCCGCTAAGAAAAAAGCCGCTTGGGCATCGCCTTTGATCACTTTGCGGGCCGCTGCCTGATAGGTCTCAGTCACATCCCAATTAAGATCAGATTCTTCTATATCGACAGCTTCTAGTAAACGTAAACCAATCAGCTTGACGTCGCGGTTGTCTGCCATCGCCACAGTTGCACCCGCATAGATATCTTCTAAGCAGTTTATGTTGCTATCGTCTGCTGCTGCAATGACCATCTCATCGGATTTACCGATGGGGCGTGCAATGGCTCGGTAGCCTTGCTCGCGTATCAGGGCGGCTGCATCAAAAGGGTTGGCGTAGATAATTTGAATATCACCTGCCTCAATCAATGCTTCTTGCTCAGCATGTGATGCTGGAATATTGAGGTGCATGTTGAGGTTGGCACGTTTTTGTATCAACGTATTAAACATGTGCCAGCCAGCAAAGCGCTCAGGCGAAAAATCAGGGGCGATTAACATATTGTGTGTCGTCATGATTTAGCCTTCCTCATGTTGTTTCATTTGAGCGTACTGAGCCAGCGCCGCTTCAATTTTGCTGCGTGATGGCTTACGGCGTACTGAGGTGTAGCCAACGGTTTCGCCGCGGCGAACATTGGGCACGACAGTGGCATATACCCAATAATGACTACCGTCTTTGCATAAGTTTTTGACGTAACCATGCCATTTTTGTCCAGACTCAGCGGTATCCCATAGGTCTTTATAGGCGGCTTTTGGCATATCAGGGTGGCGCAAGATAGATTGCGGTTGACCGATGAGCTCATCAACGCTATAGCCACTAATCTCGACAAAGGCATCGTTGACGTGAGTAATAATACCGTCTAAATCGGTACGCGAGACAATCAATTTGCCGTCGGGATAAGGGCGTTCTATTCCTGTATCGTAGACAGTTCGTGACGTTCCATCATAATAGGTTAGGGTGATTTGCTCAGCAGGCAGTTCAGGCTTGTGTGCATCAGGGATTGGAGAACCCATGGTCATCTCCTTTATTAGTCGTTATGTCGTCAATCCTCTATCAATTGGATACGGTGTCAGCCTTGCTTAGTCTACTACTTATAGGGCTTTCACTTGGCTTGCTTGTATCCAAATCATATTGAACCGACTATGTTTATAATAATTAAAAAGCGAATAGATAAGGTGCTTATCAAAAGCTAAAGCTACCAATCAAATGAGTTTTGCAAGGGCTTCTGAAGCACGCTTGATGTCTAAGAATATCAAGCCAAGCTTGGCATTGGGCTTTGCCATGATGGTGAGCACTGCTTCTTCGCCTGATGAAGTCATGATCACATAGCCTTTTTCGCCCTGAATCATGATGCGATCGATACTGCCGCGTGCCAATTCGCGGCCTGCACGGTCGCCTAGTGATAATAGTGCTGCTGACATCGCCCCAACACGGTCTTCATCAACGCCGGTTGGTAGAGCTGAAGCAATCATCAGACCATCGTTAGAGATTAGGGCAGATGCTTCAACATCTGCTGATGAGCTGTTTAAGTCTTCCAATATCTGTTGAAATGAATCTGTACGCATATCGCTTTCTCTATACTGTGTGTTAATTTTTATTTATGAACTATAGTTAGCCAAAAATAACCCTGTTTAAAAAAGGGTATTATAAATCCTTACTAAAAATATTGATATAGTAAATCCCTATTTAAACTAAGGTTATAAAGATTTTTTCATTAGTTTCATAAATTTCTTAATATTTTTACCAAAAAAAGCCCCAGTCATTGGGTGACTGGGGCTTCTTAATTGAGATAGATAAAAGTGTATTGATTATATGGTCTCGCTCCATCGTCCTTGAACCATAATGCCTTGGATAGGGTTCAGCCCCATCTGATAGGCCAAGTCAGCAGGGCGGGCAATATCCCATAACGCCAAATCGGCATCACAGCCCACTTCGATTTTGCCTTTATTAGGTAGCCCCAAAGCCTGCGCCGCATAAACCGTTGATCCTGCCAATACTTCTTCAGGGGTGAGGTAAAAAAGCGTACAGCCCATATTCATCGTCAATAACAGCGACGTTAAGGGTGAGGTGCCGGGGTTACAATCGGTCGAAATCGCCATCGGGACGCGATGCGTGCGCAGTGCCTCAATCGGTGGCAGCTTGGTATCACGTAACGTATAAAACGCGCCGGGCAATATCACCGCAACCGTATTACTAGCAGCCATTTTTTTGATGTCTTCTTCTGATAAGTGTTCTAGATGGTCGCTAGATAGCCCTTTGTATTCGGCAACTAAAGCGCTACCGCCGATATCAGATAACTGCTCAGAGTGTAGTTTGACTGGCAGGTCTAAGGAGCGCGCGACTTCAAAAACGCGTCTAATCTGATCGCTACTAAACGCAATGTTTTCACAGAAACCATCGACCGCATCGACTAAGCCTTCTGCATGTAGAATCGGCAGCCACTCGCAGACTTGCTCAATATAGTCGTCCGCACGGTCCTGCATATGAGACTTGTATTCAGGTGGTAAGGCGTGCGCTGCTAGATAAGTGGTACTCACATGAATGTCATACTTTTCGCTAAGCTGGCGTGCGACCGTGAGCATTTTGCGCTCAGTGTCTAAGTCCAAACCATAGCCCGATTTGATTTCGATGCTGGTGACGCCTTCTTTCATTAGCGCGACTAGACGTTTTTCACTTTGAGCAAATAGCGATTCAATACTGGCAGTACGTGTCGCGCTAACGGTCGCGACAATACCGCCACCTTGTGCAGCGATGTCTTGATAACTGGCACCTTGCAAACGCGCTTCGAATTCATTGCTGCGGTTGCCACCATAGACAATGTGCGTATGGCAATCGATGAGTCCGGGCGTTATCCATTTACCATTTACATCCGTGATTTGGCTATCTTGATATTTAGATAAATGAGCAGTAATTTGATCGTGTGTGCCAACCCAAGCGATTTTTCCGTTTTTAATACCGATGGACGCATTTAGTAGTTGTCCGTAAGGGATGCTATTAGCTTGATTATCGGCATAAATACCAAAACCATAGTGCGCTGAAAACGTTGCAATGTTGGCATTGATAATGAGTTGATCAAACGATGTCATAGTAGATTCGTCGAGCGTCTGCTCATTAAAATTCTCTGATTCATTCATAGTATGCTCCTAATGATTGGGAGGCGAGCGATCTTTGTTTGTAAGACCTTTGTTCGTAAGATTTAAGTGACAAGTAAGTGTTGTTCTACTATGGTTGCCAGCAGTCGAGCAGCAACTTTGCAGCTACGAATATCAACATCAAAGGTCGGGTTGATCTCAGCAATATCGGCAATTTTCACTTTACCTGATGACATAATCAGCTTGACCATACGCTCGACAAAACCAAGCTCAATACCAAAGGCAGCAGGCGCACTCACACCTGGGACAACGCTAGAGGGTAGGCAATCCATATCGATGGTGAGATAAATAATATCGACCTGATCGATGAAGCGCTTTACTTGCTCAGAAAGTGTGTCCCAAGGCTGATAGTGACAGTCTTCATCGCTAATGACCTGTACGCCTAATTGCTCAGCACGATCAAAGAGCGCGGCAGTATTAGAAAAGCGACTGACGCCTATACAGCAATAATGAAAGGGCTGATCGTGTGCGTCAAGATATTCAGCAATTTGACGAAACGGTGTCCCAGAAGTCGCTACATCAGACTGACGAATATCCAAATGCGCGTCAAAATTAATAATTCCGATAGTAGGAGTGGCATTTGCTTCGCTGGTATTTTCTAAGGCCTGCCACAATCCCAAAAAACTTCCATAAGCGATGGCATGACCACCGCCCAATCCGATGGGTAGACCACCTTGCTTGACGATAGTGCTGACTGCATCGGCGTATTTGATCTGAGCTTGCTCAAGGGTACGCTCGGCAAAGCCATCGTTGTCATGACAGTGAATATCACCAGCATCACCAAGTAAGGATGGTAGTTGATCATTAAAGCGTTGTTGCAACTCAGCAATGACTGGCAATGCAGCGAACGCCCGTCGAATCAATGGCGGTGCGGCTCTTGCACCCACGCGCCCTTGATTGCGTCTGACACCTTGATCACACGCAAAACCGATTAGGCCAATCTGCTGATTCTGATAAGGCTGGGCTATCTGATACCAATAGCGGGCACGCATAGTCTCAAACGGCTCAGCACGGCCTGTCCACTGAGTCATATCAGCGCCTGTATGGCTAATGGGTGTGGTTGCTACTGTCATCATTGCTCTCCTTTAACCAGTTAACTGTTACTTAGACTCGTACCAGTCGCGACGCAGTTCTTGCCAGTGATGAGCAAGTGTACCGTCTAGTACTAGCTGTTTGGCGGCTTCGATATCAGGGGCTAGGTAGCGGTCTTTATCATAAAACGTCACATGCTCGCGTAGCTTTTGATGCGCCACTGTCAATGGCTCTGATGTCTCGAGTCCTCGATGGAAGTCGATACCTTGACCAGCAGCCAACAGCTCAATACCGATGATGGTGGCGGTGTTTTGCGCCATCTCGTATAGTCGGCGAGCACAATACGTTGCCATGGATACATGGTCTTCTTGGTTGGCAGAAGTCGGGATACTATCGACACTGCCTGGATGGGCGATAGATTTGTTTTCTGAGGCCAGTGCTGCTGCGGTCACATGCGCAATCATAAAACCTGAGTTGACCCCAGCGTTATCGACCAAGAATGGCGGTAAGCCACCTGACAGCGTTGCATCAATCAGCAAGGCCACACGGCGCTCAGACATCGAGCCAATCTCAGCAATTGCCAAGGCTAAAATATCCGCGGCAAAAGCCACTGGCTCCGCATGGAAGTTACCACCTGAAATGGCGACAGGACCATCTTCGTTATTAAAGATAAGTGGGTTGTCTGTCACCGCATTGGATTCGATAAGTAGCGTTTTTCCTGCTTGGTTGATGATATCAAGGCAAGCACCCATGACCTGCGGCTGACAACGTAAGCAGTAAGGGTCTTGTACGCGATCGTCTTGTTCGCCATCGTGCGAGGCACGAATAGCACTGCCTTTGATCAATTGACGGTGTGCTTTGGCGATCTCTATCTGACCATGATGACCACGTACTTCGTGAATACGCGCATCAAATGGTGAGTCCGAGCCTTTAGCCGCATCAATCGACAGTGAGCCGACGATGGTTGCTGTCTCAAGTAAATCACGCGCTAAGAAATAACCACGTAATGCCAGTGCTGTTGATACTTGTGTACCGTTGATGAGTGCAAGGCCTTCTTTGGCTGCCAATGTAATCGGCTCAAGTCCATGCTGCGCTAAGGCATCAGCGGCAAGGACTTTTTTGCCATCGACATAGACGTGACCTTCACCCATCATCGCAAGCGTCATGTGCGATAGTGGCGCTAAATCACCAGACGCACCGACTGAACCTTTGGCTGGGATATTGGGCGTGATTTGGTTGTTGATTAAGCCAAGTAAACTATCAACTACCTCGCGGCGTACACCAGAAACGCCTTGTGCCAGACTGGCAACTTTCATCACCATAATTAGTCGTACCACGCCATCTGGTAGCGCGTCACCCGTACCTACCGAGTGAGAAACGATCAGGTTGCGCTGTAGCAGCTCAAGCTGGTCATCACTGATACGCGTCTTGGCAAGCAGACCAAAACCAGTATTGATACCGTAGGCGCTTTTGTCTCTAGCAATGATCGTACGCACATCTTCATGCGAGGCATCTATGGCTGCATAAGCACTCTCAGGCAGTGTCAATATGACAGGCTGCTCATAGATATCGCGTAGCATCTCAAAGCTAAGCTGGCGTGGGTGTAAGGTTAATTGTTTGATATTGCTCATGGGGGTAATCCTAGTATTGTAAGCGGTGTTAATTATATTATTTTTAAGGCATATCGTTGTGAGGTTAAGCTGTTTGGGCGCTTTTAGATCATTTAATATATCTTCTTTGATGTCATTTTCATTAACCAATCCAGTTCATATACAGCGCCAATTGTCCAAACGCTGCGGCCAGCAAAATACTAAGAACCACGCGCTCGAACCAAATGATGACCATTTTAGCAACAGAGACTGGGATTTCAGTTGCCAGCACACAAGGTATCATGGCTGAGAAAAACAGTACGCTGCTAATAGAGATGACCCCTGCCACATAGCGCGTCAGTATATCTGCGTCACTTAGCAGTAGTGCTGGCAAGAACATTTCAGCCAAACCTGCTGACATTCCTTTGGCAGCGACCAGCGGCTCTGGTAGACCGCCAAGCCATGTGAACGGATAAAGCAGCAAGCCCAACGCATCGAATACGGGCGTATA
The DNA here is from genome assembly GCF_052258485.2 of Psychrobacter sp. T6-5. Lineage (NCBI taxonomy): Bacteria > Pseudomonadati > Pseudomonadota > Gammaproteobacteria > Moraxellales > Moraxellaceae > Psychrobacter > Psychrobacter sp. T6-5. The sequence continues at coordinate 932,891 of NZ_JBQQEY020000001.1, forward strand.
TTTTGCTAATAGCAATCCAGTTAAGCCGACCGCAATGATAGAAGGCACAACAGCAGCGGCCATCGTCAGGCCATCACGAAAATTAGACCACAAAATTTGTTTGAGGTCAGTTGCTTGACGAGAAGTAGACAAACCCAAATCAAATGCTGCCGCTAGTCGTTTACCTCTCGCGTGATCGAGGGTTGGACGATCAACCTTATCATCAAACAGACTGATGGGCGGAATTCGAGCGGTGATCGCAGTGACAATAAAGGTAATCACTAGCGTTGACCAAAAAAACACATTCCAAAATTCCATGATCCCAAGCGTTTTGGCCACAATCACCATAAACGCTGCTGATACCGTCGAAAATCCAGTCGCGATGATAATGGCTTCACGCGCTGAATATTGCTTTTGTAAGTACACGCGATTGGTAATGAGTAGACCGATAGAGTAGCTACCGACAAAGGAAGCGACGGCATCAATCGCCGATGATCCAGGGGTTTTCCAGATAGGTTTCATAATGGGCTGCATAAGTACACCAACCATCTCGAGCAAACCAAACCCAACCAAAAATGCCAATATCAATGCCCCAATTGGTACAATCATGCCGACTGGTAATGCCAGTTTTTCAAACAAAAACGGCAGCATGTCGGCTTCCATCATGAAGGCAGGCGCAGCGCCAGCAACATACATCACCGCCAATATCAGACCAATGACCTTAAAACCAGTCATAATCATGTGAGTGATATTCTTATTCCACGAGCCGTCGATAAATGGTTTACTCACGCCATACAGCATAAGTAAAAACAGTAACGTCACCGACAGAGTATGCTGCTGATTAACCAAATAGGTCGCGCCATGATCGAACAAAATCGTGCTTTTTTCACCAATGGTAAACGGCACAAAAAACATCACCAGTCCGATAGCACTAAAGACAATGAGCTGTATCAGTGCCACAGGGGTCGAGAGCAGTTTTTTTGACGATGTCGTTGCATTGTCATCGTGCAGATCAGATGTTGTATTTTGCTCAATCATATTATCCTCCTTGATAAATCGGCGGTTATGTCCTTATGTCAATTCATCGCTCATAAGGGCAAGGAACAAACTATTTAATCATTGGCAGGTTTAGACCGTAATCTTTCGCGGTTTTAATTGCTAACTCATAACCTGCATCGGCATGACGCATAACGCCTGAACCGCAGTCATTGACCAGCACGCGCGACAAGCGTTTGGCCGCAGCGTCTGTACCATCTGCAACGATGACCATGCCTGAATGCTGCGAGTAGCCCATGCCGACACCGCCGCCATGATGTAGTGATACCCAAGTAGCACCGCCTGCGACATTGAGCATACCGTTCAATAGCGCCCAATCAGATACCGCGTCTGAGCCGTCTTTCATGCTTTCTGTTTCGCGGTTTGGACTGGCGACAGAGCCAGTATCTAGGTGATCACGACCAATGACGATAGGGCCTTTGAGCTCACCATTTTTGACCATTTCATTAAATGCCAAACCTGCTTTGTCACGCTCACCCAGACCTAACCAGCAGATACGCGCAGGCAAGCCTTGGAATTGAATACGCTCTTTTGCCATATCGAGCCAGCGATGGATATGCTTGTTTTCAGGGAACAACTCTTTGATTTTTTGATCGGTCTTATAGATATCTTCTGGATCACCTGATAGCGCTACCCAGCGGAATGGGCCTTTACCTTGGCAAAACAGCGGACGAATATAAGCAGGGACAAAACCGGGGAAGTTAAAGGCATCTTTGACGCCTTCATCAAACGCCACCTGACGGATATTATTGCCGTAATCAGTCGCTGGGATATCCATCGCTTGCAGATCCAAAATCGCTTGGACGTGTACCGCACAAGATTGAGCAGCGGCTTTGGTGAGGGCTGCGTGTTGCTCCGGATCTTCTTGAGCTGCTTTCCATTCTTCAACCGTCCAGCCGCTTGGTAGATAGCCATTGATCAAATCATGCGCTGAGGTTTGATCGGTGACCAAATCAGGTTTCATGCCGCCAGCATTAGCGCGCTTGACCATTTCAGGCAATATATCTGCAGCGTTACCGAGTAGGGCGATAGAGACGGCTTCGCCCGCGTCCGTATGTTGTTTGATCAATTCATAAGCATGGTCAAGATCGTCTGCTTGCTTATCGACATAACCAGTACGCAAGCGGAAATCGATGCTCGATTGCTGACATTCGATGTTCAATGAGGTTGCGCCTGCAAAGGTTGCGGCTAGTGGCTGCGCGCCGCCCATACCGCCCAGACCCGCGGTCAAAATCCAGCGACCTTCCCAGCTGCCATCATAATGCTGACGACCTGCTTCGACAAAGGTCTCGTAAGTCCCTTGCACGATGCCTTGGGTACCGATATAAATCCAGCTACCTGCCGTCATCTGACCGTACATAAATAGGTCTTTGCGATCGAGCTCATTGAAATGCTCCCATGTTGCCCAGCGTGGCACAAGGTTAGAATTGGCAATCAATACACGCGGTGCATTTTCATGGGTTTGAAACACGCCCACAGGTTTGCCTGATTGCACGAGTAAGGTTTCGTCGTCTTCTAATTCTTTTAGCGATTCTAGGATTTGATCATAGCTTTCCCAGTTACGGGCTGCGCGTCCGATACCACCATACACCACAAGGCTTTTTGGGTTTTCTGCTACATCAGGATGTAGATTGTTTTGCAGCATACGATACGGGGCTTCGGTCAGCCAGCTTTTGCAATGCAACGTGCTGCCTGTAGGCGCGGCGATATCGCGAGACTCATCACGGCGGGTAAGTTTATTGTTGGTTCCGTTTTCAGTAGTCATGGTCATATCCTTGTGGTAACTAATAGGGCGATAAAATAATCAGAGTAGGTGTTTTACAGTCAGTCTATAAACGCATCGAAATATAGAGTAGCTAGGTCAAGATTGTTAGACTTGCTATAAGTTGTATATACAAATTATCAAAGATAGTTTTTTCATGCAAGGATTTTTTGATAAAAATTAGAATTAATGAAAAAAAGAGCATAACTGATAGAGTGATATGAATAAGAGTTCGCATGATTGTCGTGATATTATGGCGCTACTCTTATTAGCGGAACTGACGGTTTAAAACAAATATGACAAAAACGATTCCGGCGTATCAGCGGATTAAAAATGCGATATTAGACAATATTCACTCTGGCAAATGGCAAGCAGGCAATGCGATCTCTACAGAAATGGCACTGGCTGAGGAGTTTGGTGTTTCTCGGATGACGGTGAATCGCGCGCTCAAAGAGCTGAGCGAGGAGCGTGTATTGGAGCGCCGTCAAGGCTCAGGGACGTTTGTCGCACAGCAGCAGTTCAATCATACCTTTGTGGAAGTGCGTAATATCGCAGAGGATCTCAAATCTGCCAATCGCGATTACGAAGCAAAAGTAGTGAGTAAGCGCGCGGTGACTGCTTCGATGCTCGATGATGAGTTGCGCCGTAAGTTTGGTATTGATGAAATGGCTATAATGGCTCATACAGACGCTAGTGATGCACCGATTTTATACGAGGTGAAAATCATTCACGTTGCAGATGGTCAGCCCATACAATTCGAAGAGCGCTGGGTCGATGCCAAAAAAGTGCCTGAGTTCATTGAACAAGATTTTACCGTGGTTAATACCAGTGATTATTTGGTTGCCAAAATACCGTTAGAGAGTGGTAGCTACACCATACGTGCGCTTGCGGCACCAATAAAGGTAGCAGATGCTTTACAGATTGCCGCGCAGTCACCAACGCTCGTATTGCGTCGCCAGACTTATTCAGCCGGTCAGGTCGTCACTTTTGTGAAGATGTGGCATGCCGGTGATCGCTATCAATTCTCGGGTGAGCTGTAGTCGTCCGTGAATGACAGTCACTACCTGACGTATGCTCACTGATTTTGTACGTTTTTTCTGTCTAAAGTGAGATACTATATCCATGAGCTGCGATTTACTTAGCAGCAGTAGCGATTTATTGAAGAGCACTCTGATCGTAATACGCTTAAAAAATTCAAAAATAATAGGGAAGCCGCATTGAAAAATATGCTGAGCATCCTCAAATCGAGCAGCCAAAGCCGAATATTGCAGGGCGTTTATTATATTGTCCTCTTGTATCGGCTTTTCCCTATTTGTTGTTGGCGCTAACCATTTTCACTTATTCATTTACTCTTATAAGGACGTCTTATGAAACGTCGTACTCTTTTAGCCCTTGCTGCTAGTACTGTTTTGCTTGCTGCTTGTGGTCAGTCTAATACTAATGAAGCCGATACTACCGCCACTGACACTGCGTCGACAGGCGGTTCTGATTTGCTGCAACGTATCAATAACGGCGGCACGATTAACGTCGGTACAGAGGGTACGTATCCTCCGTTCACGTATCATGATGAGAGTGGTAAGCTGACAGGCTATGACGTCGAAGTGACGCGTGCGGTCGCGGACAAACTGGGCGTTAATGTTGAGTTTAAAGAGACTCAGTGGGATGCGATGCTAGCAGGTTTGGATTCAAAACGCTTTGATATGGTGGCCAACCAAGTCAGCTTAACGACGCCGGAACGTCAAGCTAAATATGACAAATCTATGGCTTATAGCTGGTCAGGCGCGGTTGCATTGGCACCGACTGATGACAACCGTTATAGCTCTTGGGATAACCTAAAGGGTCTACGTACGGCGCAGTCACTTAGCAGTAACTACGGTGAGCTAGCAGAAAAATACGGCGCAGAAATCGTCCCTGTCGATGGTATGGCGCAAGCGATCCAATTGGTTAAACAAGACCGCGCTGACTTTACGATGAATGACAACCTAGCCGTACTCGATTATCTCAAAAAATTCCCGGATTCTGATCTTGAGATCAAACTGACAGCCCCACCAAGTGAACAAACAGGCTCAGGTCTCGTGCTTATCAAAGGTAATGATGAAGTTGTGGCAAAATTGGATGAAGCAATGGCAGCACTTGCCGCTGATGGTACACTCACCAAACTTAGTGAAGAGTTCTTTGGTGCTGATGTAAGTCAACAAAAGTAATGTTGGCTTCTATCACATCTGTGCTCGCTGAACTATTGGCATTATTGCCATTTATGAGTCCTGATCGAGCACAGATTGTCATCTCGTCGTTTTGGCCAATGCTCAAAGGCGGTATCTATTATTCGATACCGCTGGCATTGATCTCATTTGCTATCGGTATGGCGATTGCTCTGACCGTCGCATTGATTCGGATTGTACCGCGTGCTGGTTGGTTCCATGAGATCATTTATCGCTTGGCTCGTATCTATGTATCCGCGATTCGTGGTACACCGATGCTGGTTCAACTGTTTATTATTTTCTACGGTTTACCAAGTGTGGGCGTCAAGCTCGATCCGTTTCCTTCAGCGATCATTGCATTCTCGCTCAATATTGGTGCGTATGCATCAGAGACGGTGCGCGCCTCGATTTTGTCTATTCCAAAAGGGCAATGGGAAGCGGGTTCAACTGTTGGCTTGACATATCTACAGACTTTCCGTCATGTGATTTTACCGCAAGCGCTGCGCGTGTCGGTGCCGCCATTGTCTAACACCTTTATCAGTCTAGTAAAAGATACTTCACTTGCTTCACTGGTATTGGTCACTGAGCTATTTAAACAAGCGCAGATCATCACGGCTCGTAACTATGAGTTTATGCTGGTGTATACCGAAGCGGCGATTATTTATTGGGGTATCTGTCTGTTCTTGACCTTTATCCAAGGCAAGCTTGAAACGCGCCTTGATCGTTATGTAGCAAAATAAGCTACGTAGTAAAGTAAGTTATGGCTCAATAGACATTCGCAAATATAGACTAGGGCGTATCATCATTTCGATAGCGAGGCTTAAAATGAGATAAATAGTAGTCAAATGAGGAAAAAATTGCAGAGAATATAGGTATATTCACAATATTTTTGACGATATTTGATAAGGTTTAGCCATTTTAAGACCGCTAAATGATTGAATGGGCTAATTGATGACACGCCCTAGCACAACAGGAATTTTTATGATCAAAGTCACTAATATTCATAAAGCCTTTGGTGGCAATCAAGTGCTAAAAGGCATCGACTTGACCATTAATAAAGGTAAAGTGGTCGTCATATTAGGACCTTCAGGCTCTGGTAAAACCACATTTTTGCGTTGTCTTAATGCGCTGGAGATTCCTGATAAAGGTGTCATTGCGTTTGATGATGACAGCTTAAAAGTTGACTTTGCGACTAAGCCAAGCAAAAAAACGCTGCTCGCTTTGCAGCGTAAATCTGGCATGGTGTTTCAGTCTTATAATTTGTTCCCGCATAAGACAGCCATTGAAAACTTGATGCTTGGGCCTACTGTCGTGCAAGGACAAAGCAAAGCGCAAGCACGAGAGCAGGCTTTGGTCTTGCTAGATAAAGTAGGGCTATCAGACAAAGCCGATCTCTATCCATTCCAGCTATCTGGTGGTCAGCAGCAGCGTATTGGTATCGCCCGTGCGCTCGCGATTGAGCCGTCGTTGTTACTGTTTGATGAGCCAACGTCTGCACTAGATCCAGAGCTGGTACAGGATGTCCTTGAAACCATGAAGCAGCTCGCCTCTGAAGGTTGGACGATGGTCGTGGTCACTCACGAAATCAACTTTGCCCGTGATGTGGCAGACCACGTGGTCTTAATCGAAGACGGTGTCGTTGTCGAAGAAGGCAGCGCTAAGCAGTTGTTTGAAGATTCAAAGCATCCGCGGACGCAGGCGTTTTTGCAACGTATCGAGCAGTAAGCGATTTATATTGTTGCAATATGTTTAGTTAGAAAGAAGCCCATTGAGGGCTTTTTTTGTGTCTATAATTTGAGTTTGACGGTTTGGAATAAATTTTACATAGCCTCTGTCAGCGTAGATACAGCAAGCGAGAAAAATACCTTTTAATCGAGTCTATCTTTTGCGTCGCTTTTTTAATCTAGATTTGGCTATCGCATCCTGCCAGACCACCAAATAATAAAGCTAGACCGTTTTCCGTCTTTTAAGCCAACGAGGGACGCGCGTGGTTGTGCCATTAACTACTGCATTTAACAACGCCGCTAGCAAAATCAGCGTCACGCCCAGATATTGAATCCAAGACAGAGCTTGATGTAGCAGTATCATTGCCAGCGCAATCGCCGTCAACGGCTCAAAAATCGTAAAAACAGAAGCACGAGAGGCGGGCAGCTTCTCTAATGCTTTCATATAAAGGCCAAAGGGCACGACAGTACCCAAGAGTGATAGCCCTAACACATAGCCCCAAGTCAGTAGTGGCAAGGACATGAGCTGCTCATAGGTGTGATACGTTTCGGGCAGTAGTAGCAGCCCGCACGCGCTGATCACTACGGAAGTGAAAAATACCAAAGGGGCAGGGTGCGCATCATGCATCGCACGCTTACCGAGTACGCCGTATAGTGAGTAGCACATCCCTGCTGCCAACCCGAGTAAAACACCCCAATTGACTTGTGCTTGCTCACCCAGCATCGTCAACCCAACCCCAAAAACCGCCATGAATGCCAGTGCGATAGATTTTCGCGTAATGGACTCACTGAGCAAAAACTTTGAGAATAACAAGCTAAACACAGGCGCGGTGTAGAGCAAAGCCACCGCAGGGCCCGCGCCAACATAACTGACGGCAAAAAAATAGCAGACGGACATCCCCAGTACACCAATCAGGGACTGAAGTGCCAGCCCAAACCACTGCTTGGGTCGTAGTTTGATCAGCTGTGGCCATAGGGTCGGTAGCATGGCTAAGATAATCACTGCTGCCGTCACAATGCGTAATATCGTTACTTGCCAACCACTAAAGCCCATTTGATTGAGGTAGGTTGAGAAGATCCCAAGCGTCCCCCAACAGGTTGCCGCGGTAATGATTTGAACAATGCCTATCCATGACTGATGCGAGTGTATCGCCGCTGTACTGTCGATATTTGCCATAATGGTTTCTTCTTGCGATCTAAATGACATTGAGGGTTGCCAAAGCGCCTGTGATGTAAGCGCGCCAAGCCATATTGCAATAAGAAAAGACAACCGGTTCAAGGGCTGTCTTTTGTTTGTTCTTTTAGTCTATCATTAAAAGATTGTAAACTGCTACTAGGGCGTGGTCTAAATTTAATCGACTGTCATTTAAAATGGAAGGCGTGGCTGGATAGTAGCGCTTACACCTGCAATAGAAAGTTACTTAGCAAACGCTTAGCACCTTCAGTGGCAAAAGATTCTGGGTGAAATTGCACGCCTTGAATTGGATAGTCTTTGTGCTTTAGTCCCATAATCTCATCACCTGTCAGTGCAGATTCATCAAAGCTTAAATCAGCACGGCTCTCATTGGCGACGACTGAGGTAATCGTTAAGCAGCTTGGGATCGTATCGGCTTTTACCACCAGTGAGTGATAGCGCATAATTTCAAGCTCTTGCGGTAATCCTTGATAAATACCGGCACCATCATGGCGAATCGATGAGACCTTGCCATGCATCGGCACACTGGCACGTACCACATCACCGCCGAACACATGCGCGATGCCTTGCATTCCGAGGCATACGCCCAGTAGTGGCACAGTTTTGCCCAGTTTCTCGATGACCTCGCTACAGATACCAAAATACGCAGGATCATCAGGGGAACCTGGACCTGGTGAAATGATGATTCTATCCAGATTCATCGCTTCTACCTCTGCAAGGGTAATCTCATTATTGCGCTTAACGATGACGCTGGTTTCTTTATCATCGCTCAAGGTTTGGAGAATCTCGCCGACATATTGGTAGAGATTGAAGGTAAACGAGTCGTAGTTATCAATAATTAAAACATTCATGGGTCATAAACTCTTTGATAAAAATAGGGGTAATTACGGTTGCATAAAGCTGTCTAATACGACTTTCATCGCCGACAGTTTGCGCTGAATCTCTAGGTACTCATCGGCTGGGTTTGAGTCGTAGACATTACCGCCGCACGTTTGCGCGTAGGCTGACTCGCCGCTAATAAACAGGCTACGAATAGGAATGGCAAAGATACAATCACCATTAAAATTAAATGAACCCAGCGCGCCGCCATAAGCACCGCGCCCATCTGGCTCGAGCTCATTAATCACCTTAATAGCCTCTACCTTGGGTGCGCCTGATAACGTACCAGCGGGGAAGTTGCTGGCAAGGGCACTGAACATATCTTCGTCAGGGTGCAAGATACCAACGATCTCAGAGGAGATATGCTGTACGTGCGAGAAGCGCTTGATGTCCATCAAACTACGCACTTTTACCGTACCAAATCGCGCCACGCGACCAATATCATTACGATGCAAATCGACCAGCATATTGTGCTCGGCAATTTCTTTGTCATCGTTAAGTAGAGCACGGGCAAGTTTGCGATCTTCGACCACATCGACGCCGCGCTTGGCAGTACCTGCGAGTGGGTAAGTTTCCATCTCTCCCTGACGCAAGCGAAACAGTAGCTCAGGGGAAGCGCCAATGATGCACTGCTGAGCAAATTTCATAAAATACATGTGCGGTGACGGATTGACCGCGCGCAGTTTTTCGTAGATGGGCATTTTGTCGCCAGCGATACGATATTTGGACTTAAACCCAACCTCGCACTGAAAGATACGACCAGAGATGATGTCTTCTTTGACTTGCATCACTACCTTGGCATGCTCCTCTTGACTCATACCATCGCCCAAAAACTCAACGGTGGGCGCTTCGTAGCTGGGAACTGGCTCATCAAGTAGGGCTTTGATTTGCTCGATGCGGTTGTTTTGCTGAGCGGTCGGATAATAAAAATAGAAAATCTCGCCGGTCATCTTATCTAGCGTCAATCCATCTAGATACACGCCGAATTTGAACGGCTCAAAGTCTTCACTGGCTTTCGCTTCTAGACTTGGCTCAAAAAAATTCACACAGTCATAGCCCAAATAACCGACGAGACCGCCACTTTGATCGCGAGCAATGACGTGCTGCGGCGTGATGGTGCGGAGCAATTGATAAGGATTGTCAGTTTGATAACGGGTGGTTTCAGCCGTTTTGTTATCGGTAATCGCGAGCGTATTACGGTCAATAGCAGCGATGGTGGTCACAGGGTCAAAGCCGATGGCATGGTGGCGTGAGATATGACTGTCTTCGCCCAATGACTCGAGCAAATAACAGGTGTCGAAAGCGCTCTCGATACGTTTGAATAGCGCAAAAAAATCAATATCCTGCGTGAGCTTGATGCGTTGTGGTTTGCTCGGGATATCGATAGGTGCAGGTTGGGTATGTATGGGCGTACTAGCAGTCATAATAAAGTCCAAAATGGTTCAAATATGTGTCAATCAACAATTAATAAAGTAATGAGTAAAAGGGTAGAAGATATCGAGATCGGTGGTTTAAGCGCGTTCTCTATGGGTCGCAAGCAATGCACTCACATCATGGCTGTGCATGGCTCTAGCACCGCGAGAGACAGTAGCAATACCAACGCCTAGTTGCTCAGAGATGTCACGCTGCGTGATACCTCGATCAAGCAAGTCAAAGATACGAATACGGTTAGCAATGTCGTGCTGTTCTTTATCCGTCAGCAGGGCACTGAGTAGCTTTTCGATATCTGCGCTATCAGTACAATTTGCCAGATGACTCAGTAAGCTGTGATAAGGGTCGGTACTCATAATTTATCGTCTTATAATCAGTCGTCTTAATCAAAAACAGTCAGTATAGCCATGATGCTCTCGGCTTGTATCAGCATTCTAGTACAGTAGTACAAGAAATACAAGTGACGAGCTGAGTTAATAGCAGGCTGCTGTAGAAGTGATGATTTTTAAGCTCTGCTTATACAGATTCAACTCGTGGTCATTATCATATTCGATAGCCTATTTATAGTTAATACCAAGCGTTGCTGCGTTGTATTGCTGCGTTCACTTGGCGTACTAAGTACTAGAATTGAGAATGTATGATATTAATTATTGCCAAAGTGTTAATACTTAGTTATTATACCTCTCTTTATTTAAACGCTAATCATTATCATTAGCATTAATAGTGTTATTTGCACGATATGATTAAGTGTTTTTAAGGTGTTGAATCTTCTGATAGGCGCTATTTTAAGGGCTATTTGATGATAGGTTTTAAAAATAATTCTAATTTTTGACAGTAAACAAAGTGAGTAGATGTGTTATGCGCGAAGTAAAGTTATCTAGCAGATTGACTGTGCTATCTATGGGTGTAGCAGCGGTATTATGTGCACAAGCTGCCAGTGCTGCAACGGCAGCAGATATGCCAAATACGACGTTGCAAACGATTACCGTGACAGCAAATAGCTCTGTCCGCGATAATGTACAAGAAGACTCTGTCTATATAGATGACTATACGCCAGCAGCTCAAGCAAGCCATCTGAGCGATTTTCTAGACGTTGTACCGGGAGTAAGCGTAGGCGGTACCTCATCAGTCAACCAACGTATTCGTGTACGTGGTCTTGATGATACCAATCTAAAAGTAACGATTGATGGCGCACGTCAAGAAGGCGCGTTGTTCTACCACATGGGTGATGTCACGATTGATCCAGATCTGCTAAAACAAGCAGAGGTGTCAGTGGGCAATAACTCAGTGACGCTCGGTAATGATGCTATCGGCGGTGCGGTTGCTTTTGAGACAGTCGACGCGGCAGATTTACTTAAGCCTGGTCAAAAAGTAGGTGCTAAGCTGCATGCAGGCTACGGCAGTAACAATGATGAGCTGTTAACCTCAGCTACTGTGTATAGTGCGCCAACAGAAAATATTGATTTGCTGGCTTATTATGGCAAACGTAATGCGGACGCTGGTGAAGATGGTAAAGGCCGTAAAATCCAAACGGAAAACAGTGAAGGCGAAAACATCTTATTAAAAGCGGGTGCGTATGTCGGTAGTGATCATCATGTAGGCGCTAGCTTTAGCCGTACCGAAAACAAAGGTAAGTTCCCATTACGTCCAGATTTTCCTGCTGGTGACTGGAACCCAATCATCCCGCAGGAAGTCAAACGCGATACCTATGCGCTTGACTACGCTTATAGTCCTGCCAACCAGTTGGTCGATGTAGACGCCAATGTATATCAGACCAGCACACAGATTTTGCGTAACTCTGATGGCATACCTGGGTTTGAGTTTGATGCGGAAGTCAAAACTACAGGCGGCAAAGTACAGAACACCAGTATCGTTGATAGCAGTATCATCAATGGTGTGCCAGGGGTTCATAAATTCATCGCTGGGGTTGAGCATTACAAAAAAGAATCTGAGATGGCGCGCGATTTTGGCAAGGCGAGCACTGATGAGGCAACCAATACCTCAGTCTATCTAGAAGACCAATGGCAAATGGGCAAGCTTAGCTTAACGCCAGGCGTCCGTTACGACCGTTATGAGTCTCCAGAGTATGTATCGGCTGGCAAGACTTATGACAATGTCGTTGGCGCATTGGCTGCCAGTTATGAGATTGCACCGCGCACTCAGCTATTTGCGAGCTATACGCAGTTATTTAATGGTCCAGATCTTAGCCAAACGATTTTTAATTCCGACGGTGTTGATACCTATGTGAACAATGACCTAAAAGCAGAAGAAGGTGACAATGCAGAAGTCGGTATTGCGACAACGCTGCGTGGTTTGACGATGGCTGATGACTCTTTAAAACTGAGCGCTAAGTACTTTGAAACCAATATCGAAAACTATATTGAGTTCGTACGTGCAGGTGGCAGTAGAACTGGTATGAATTGTACCACTGGGCAACTAGGTACAAGTGCTGCCCCTGAAGCCTGCCAAGGTGTTATTAATAATGACGAAGATTTCAAAATCAAAGGCGTAGAGTTATCAGCCGACTATCGAGCAGATAACTTCAACATGGGGCTAAGCTATGCTCGTGCGCGTAGCAAAGGCGAAGATACGGGTTACAATATCTCTTCTGTCAGTGGCAGTGGCTCAGAGTCTGGTGACAAGTACATGGTCAATCTTGGTTACGCTCCAACCAGTACCACCGAGCTTGGCTGGCGCAGTACTTATGTCGCCGATGTGACACCAAATACCGCCAGTGATGACAACGAAAAACCAGGCTATGACGTGCATGATATCTTTATGACTTATGCGCCAACTCAAATCGAAGGTCTAAAGGCCACGCTAGGTGTATACAATATCTTTGATGAGACTTATGCAAGCCATGCATCGCGCAACTCTATCGATGATGCCTATACTGATTTTGAAATGGGACGTAATATCAAAACGTCTTTAACGTATCAGTTTTAATATAGCTTATCTGGTTTGAGTCTAATCGTACTTATAGAGTCAGCTGTCTTTACATGGGAGCTGGCTTTTTATTGCCTACTGGCTTTTGAATTGGCTATAGCAGCAATGACGTGCTGACTGATAAATACCTACCCAAACAACATATAATAAAGAACCAAGACCAATGATCACATTCAATCCTCGCCAAGCCTGCTTGTGGATTCACCGTTATACTGGGCTTGCTATAGCAGCCTTTTTGATCATTGCCAGTCTCACGGGTGCGCTGCTCGCTTTTCATCATGAGCTTGATGATGTGTTTAATCACAAGCTGGCCAGTATCGAGGCGCAAAACACACCGCCACGCTCCATCGCAGCGCTACATGACACAGTAATAACGACGTATCCCGATTACACATTTTCTAGTATGCCGACTGCTATTGATGACGGTAAATCGGTTGTATTTGCTGTAGACAGATGGCGCGGTAATGCCAGTTCAGACGCACCTGAGCCAACCTTTGATGAGGTTTATGTTGACCCTCATACTGGCGACATCATCGGCACACGGAATAAAGATACTTGGGCATGGCACAACACCATGTGGAAAGTGTTTTGGCTGCACCGTGATTTATTGCTTGGTGATATTGGTAGGCTGACATTGGGCATCGTCGCGCTGGTATGGACGCTCAATTGTTTTATTGGGTTCTATCTGACGTTCCCGCGTGCTACCAAAAAACGCGCTACGGTGTTATTAACTAAGAAAAAACGTGCGTCTTTTTGGAAGCGCTGGCTACCTGCATGGAAAATTCGCCGCAAAACCAATACCTTTAAGCTTAACTATGATTTGCATCATGCTTTTGGTCTGTGGCTATGGGTTATGCTATTTGTCATCGCTTGGTCGAGCGTTGGGTTTAATCTAAAACCCGTTTATCAACCTGTGATGCAGGCAGTGGTCGGTCTGACGCCAAGAGAAAGAGGGCGACCGCCAACCAAGCCTGAACCGAATAAAACAGTAGAAAATCAGGGTAGGGCAGATAAGTCTATAAACTCAAATACGACTGTTAACGATAGCCGCAATACAGCGGACGCCACCGCTCAAATAGTCAATAAGAGCAATAGCATTGCCTATCTGAGTGCCCAAGCCGATATTGCGGCGCGGCAGAATGGTACGGCTGTACAGCAGTTATTGGGTATCCGCTGGGTTGCAGAGGACGAGCAATGGCAGATGCGTTTCAAAACAGATAGAGATATTGGTACACACGGCGGCGCGTCATCTATTACGGTTGATGCTGCCACAGGAGAGGTCGCGCGCGTTAATTTTGGTTATCAAAGCGGTTTTGGCAATAAAGTAGACCAATGGCTGTCAACGCTGCATATGGGACATATCGGTCAAGGTTGGAGCCATCGACTGTATCAAGCATTTTTGGCAATGATTGGACTGGCAGTTGCGGTGCTATCAGGGACAGGTGTGTATCTCTGGTGGAAAGGCCGACAGCAACGTTTAAAGGCGTTGCAAAAGGGCCGATAATATATTTATATTCTTAGGGTGTGTTTTCATTTAGATCATTATTTACTAAATGAAAACCATACCCTAGTTATCACTTTAATAATAAAAATATGTCGTATGCTATGCAAACAGTGAAAATAGAGCAAGCAAACTTTTCACCTATCATGACCCATCTATGCCAACTATTATTTTTATCATAGTTCTTTGTGTAATCTACTGATGCGATGTCTTGAGTAAAATCCATAGGAATAACCACCAATCTTAGAACATATAAAGTCATTCCTAACCAAAAAAAGGTATCTGACACCTCTTTATTTAAAGCGTAATAAATGAACAGGCAAAAGCTAATCACTAAAATTAATAGAGATAGGTTTTTGTAGTTTATCCATCGATTATTTAATAGCGCTTTATGCATCGATAATTTCTTCTGTTGTTTGCGAAATGCTGTACTTAAACCGTATCCACAATCACAGGACGACCCTGATGACTTAGGACAGTGACATCAACGTTGTACAGATCTTTCATCGTTTCTTGAGTAATAACATCAGAAGGACGACCAACAGCCGTCACTTCTCCTGCTTTCATTGTAACGACCGTATCGGCAAACTGTGCCGCTTGGTTGATATCATGCAGGACAATTACCACGGTTTTTTGCTGACTATGGCTAAGCTGGCGTAGCTCACGCATCAGCCGACCAGCATGATACATATCTAGGTTATTTAGTGGCTCATCGAGCAATAGATAAGGCGTGTCTTGGCAGACAATCATCGCGATCAGCACGCGCTGACGCTGTCCACCTGATAGCGTTGACAAGAAACGCTCGGCAAGTGGCTCCAGCTCAAAGCGCTCGAGGATTTCTTTTACTTTTTGCTGATCGTCTATGGTTGGCTGTCCTTGATGATAAGGGTAACGACCAAACATCAGCAGCTCATGCACGCGTAGGCGTCCTTGCACATGGTTGTCTTGTCCAAGCATAGCGACCGTCTTGGCCAGTGTGCGCGCCTGACAGCTGACAATGTCACGTTCCTCATTATCTACAGCAAAGCTTACTTGTCCAGCCTGTAACGGTTGCAAGCGAGCCATGACGGAAAACAACGTCGATTTTCCAGCGCCGTTAGGCCCAATCAAAGCAATGACCTGCGCCGTTGGTAGGGACAACGTAATATCATGCAAGATTTGTTGTTTGCCAATATAGTGAGAGATATTATTCAGTTTAATCATAATCATCTTATTTTAAAAAATCTTAGGGCTTTCTTTATTAACAGTATCAGTTAAGTGGTCATACTGAACGGCGCTGGGACATAAATATCAATGCCAAGAACACGAGGCCACCTGCTAGCTCTATCACGACGGACAATACGCCTGCCATGTCTAGCACTTGCTCAAAGAGTGTTTGACCCAGCACTAAGCAAATCATGGCAACCAAACTGACTAATATCAGCCGCTCAGTGTGATACATATGTCGTGCCATACGATTGGTCAGTGCGCAAACCAGCAGACCAAAGAAAGTCACTGGACCGACCAGTGCAGTGGCCGTGGCAACCAGTACAGCAATGACAGTTAATAGACCAAAGGCCAGACGTTGATAATTGATACCAAGGTTAATGGCTTGGGCTTGTCCGAGCATCAGCACATCACACTGATAACGCCAGCGCCACACAAACACCGCAGTGATGGCACAGATAAATAAGCTGATGCCTAGTAGCTGAGGATTGACGGTATTGAACTGCGCGTAGCTAGCGGACTGTAAGACCACAAAATCATCAGGGTTAATCAGCCGTGCAATGAGTGCTGATAGACTGCGAAACAACACACCAAAGATAACACCCACCAATATTAGCCGCGTCAAATCCTGACTGCTTTTAGAAAATAATAGCTTAAACAATAATAAAGATGCCCCAAACATCAGGACAATCTCTAGCATGAACTTGGCAATAGGATCGAGACTGGTAAAACTAATTGCCCCTAAAAAGAAAACCAGTAAGCTCTGCAAAAGAACATAGAGTGAATCAAACCCGAGTAGGGAAGGCGTTAGAATTGGATTGTGAGTCAACGTCTGAAACAGTAACGTCGATACGCCAATCGCATAACCAACTACCATTAGTGCCAGCAGTTTTTTGCCGCGTAATGGTAGCGCAAAATCCCAATAGCCATTGACATTGAGTGTCATAAACAAGGTCATCGAGATCAGTAGAATAATAGCTGCAATGGATTTTGGATGCGCAGCTATCCGTGCCCAAAGCTTTGCCAACTGACCTTGGGCAGCAGCTGAATACTGACTATCTGCTGAAGATGAGTTATCTATCGCTGTGCTAGTTTTGGTAGCATTAGTCTTGGTAGAAGTAAGCTTAGTTGATGAGAACATAAATAAATCCTATGGTGCCAAGCTTATCTACTCAAGCAAAAAATGAACGGCATTAAATAAATGGTTAATCGATTAACGATTGCTGTTTTATTATTCAGTTTTACTGCTCAGTCTTATTACTCAGCTGGCGCGCGCAATAATAGCCACAAAAACAGCACCGTACCGACCACGCCAAAGACAGTGGCAACAGGCACTTCGAATGGATAGCGAATCGAGCGACCGATAATATCGGATAGCAATACTGCCGAAGCGCCTAGTAGCGCGACTGCGGGCAAGCTGCGACGCAACTTATCTCCCATCAGTCGGCTCACAATGTTTGGCACGACGAGGCCAATAAAAGGAATCATACCGACCGTCACGACGACAACGGCACTCATCATGGCTACCATACCCACGCCAACCCATGTGACTTGGCGCTTACTAATACCTAAGTTCAAGGCGATATTGTCACCCAAACCGACGATGGTTAGCTTATCGGCGATGATATAGGCGAGCACACACAGCGCGCCCGTGAGCCACAACAGCTCATAGCGCCCTGCCAATACGCCTGAGAAATCCCCAAACTGCCAGACGCTGAGCATCTGTAGCGACTCAGTTTGATAGGCGATAAAGGTAGTGACTGCTTCGATAATGCCGCCGAAGACAATGCCAATCAGTGGAACCATCAAAAAATCAGTGGGCGGTATACGGTGAATCAATAGCATAAAGAGCATCATACCGAATACAGCGGCGATGGTCGCCACGCTCATCTTCACAATGAGCGCACTGGCAGGGAACAGCAGACTGACCACCAGCAAACCAAGTGCAGCACTCTGAGTTGCGCCGACCATGGACGGCTCTACAAAGCGGTTTTTTAGCACTACTTGGATGATCATTCCTGCCACTGCCATCGCAATGCCCGTCAAAATAATCGCAACGGTACGCGGGATACGGCTGACCAGTAGTAGCGAGCTATCAGAATTGGCACTCTGAGTTAGAAGACTCTGCAATATACCCGACCACGAAAAGTCAGCCACACCAATAGATAAGCTCAATAACACCAAAAGCCCCATGATAATGAGGCTTGCGGTATTGATTAACCACGGTGGTATGGCGGCACGTCGATATTTCGAGCCTAAAGTATGGCTAGCGCTTCCTTGCCAATTTGATACTGGCAAAGAAGCGCTAGGTTTGAGCCTAGCACGAGCACGGTGTGAAAATAACGACATAATTTCTATTGGCTTAAAAATGAGCAGTGATAACGGTAGTAATAATTGCCTACGTTTTGTGCAATTACTTGCGCAACGACTTAGTAGTAGGGCGGTTATTCAACAATAAGCACAGTTACTTGGCGTTAGAAAAGGCATCTTTAATCGTTGTGAGATCCTGCATCCATTGGTAATAGCCACCAAATGCTAGGTAAGAGTCTGGGCTTAGATAAACCACTTGCTGCTTGCTCCACGCATTGGTCTGCGCGACCAGCGGATTGTCCAATACGGCTTTGGCACCGATACCATCTTCACCAATCGCGGCGCTGCGATCGATAACAAACAACCAGTCTGGGTTGGCTTTTTGGATATATTCAAAAGAGACCGGCTGTCCATGAGGGGCATCGGCAATCTGCTTATCTGCCATTGGCACATCTAGCACCGTATGGATAAACCCGTAACGAGATTTATCGCCATATGCTGACATTTTATTGCCATTGACCATAACGACCAAACCAGTGCCTTTATTTTTAGTGACACCCTTTGTCTCGTCGATCAGCGTATCTATGTTTTGTTGTAGTGTAGCTGCCTGATCGCTTTTGCCAAACAACGCACCCAAATCATGCAGACGCTGCTTACTCGACTCATAAATATTAGCCGTATCAATAGACATATCCAACGTCGGCGCGATATTTGACAGCTCGTTATACTTTTCTGCCATGCGTGAGCCCACCAAGATTGCTTGTGGTTGCATGGCATTTAATGCTTCAAGATCTGGCTCAAACACAGTACCGACCGCTTTTGGTTCAGGCTGCGTTTCTGAGTGTAAATTGTCTAATCGCAAGTTACCAGGCATGCCGTCAACAGCCACGTCTAGTGCCGCCAAGTCTTGCATCAAGGTCATGTCATAAACCACCAGTGGTGAGGGACTCATTGCCAGCTCAACATCACCCTTAACCGTATTCACCGTGATTTTTTCAGCAGATACGGCATCGTTGTTGGCAACGTTTGCAGACTCATTGGCCGTTTGATTGGTAGCTGTAGCATCAGCTGATTCAGAGGCGTCAGACTCAGGTGAGCTACAACCTGTCACACTAATAGCAGCGACTAAAGCTGTCATCATAGTAGCCAATAATGGACGCTTAAAAAAAGGACTGGTAGAGCGACTTAATAATGAAGTAGTAGACATAATAGACTCGGTATATCGTGTATTTAGGCAATCTTTTAACAATCTAGTTGCACATGTAGGACAATAAAAAATAGGAGAATGACGAGAGTTATTAAGCATGCTTTCGAATACATTCGAGATAGGCTGGTAGAAATCTCATCGGTTCTGCCTGCTAACCTTGTTCTTATAGGTTAGGCGTTTTTATAGTTTGAATATTCTTATATAAATCATTTTTTAGAATAGGACTGCTAGGCAGAACAGCCGCTATGATAAAGTAGTTGAGACTCATTATCAATACAAATGATAATGGTTTTTATTAGCAATAGATGGCTATCTATAAATAATTGTCTACAAGGTGAGTCAATATTTGTATCATTGAATAGTTAATACTTTTTCCTAAAGACAGGCAGTAGATGAGTCACATGTATCAAAATAGAGGTGTTGGTTAATCAAATAAGCTCAGCAAAAGAAGCTTAAAAAAGTTGGCAAGCAAAGAAATATTGTAAATTATTATTGATAATAATTATCGTTTGCATTATTATCTACGCCATTCCATCCCGGACAATAAATATTAGGCTGTTATGAGTTCAACGGATTTAGAGGCCCCACCAATCAGATCGATCCTACTCTCTATTTTAGTAGTAGTAGGGCTGCATGTGCTAACAGCAGTTGCATTGGTGAGCATAAAAGCGCCCAAACTACAGCCTGAGCCAAAACAAGACATACCGCCGGTCGAAATAGAGTTCGTCACGCTACCGACTAAAAGCGCAGCGCCTATAGCAGAAACGAAAGAACCTGTGCAGCAAGTCCAAAAGGTCACCGTCAAAAAAGAAGTGCAACCTAAGCCTGTACAAAAGCCGAAAGCAGAGCCACCGCCTAAGAAGCGTGTCGAGACACCTATAGAACCAGCGAAGCCTGTGGTGAAAAAAGTATCTGAAACACCGCCGATCATCGCAACCGAAAAAACATCTACTGAGAGTAGTCAAAAGCCTGTACCAAAAGAAGCAGTACCCAAAAAGATAAGCCCAGAACCGATAGTCGATACATCGGCTGCTGATGAACAGCGCAAAGAGGCTGCTGCCCGAGCCAAAAAAGCCGCTCAAGAAGCACAAGACAGAGCGGCGCAAGAAGCTAAAAGAGTCGCGGATGCTAAGGCTGAGGCACAAGCCAAAGCTGCTAGAGAAGCAGAAGCCGCCGCTCAAGCACAAGCCGCTAGAGAAGCAGCTGAGGCTGCTGCTCGAGCACAGAGTAATGAGCCTGTGAGCTTTACTGCGAGCGCTGCCAATTGGGCCTCTGCACCGAACTTTAGCTTTCCTGATCGTGCGGCACGTAGAGCGCGTTCAGGTGATACGCTCAACGTGGTATTGGTACTGCGCGTCAATAAACAAGGTGGTATCGATAGCGTGCGAGTGGCGCAGTCTTCAGGCAATACTTTGCTGGATAAAGAAGCCCAGCGTCAAGTACGCTCTGGCAAGTTCAAACCCTTTACCAAGAATGGCGCACCAGTGGTGGGCAATGTGACCTTGCCGATCAGCTATGCGGTTCCTTAAGTATTTATATTTTATAACAACGTATTTATTGATAATCTTTCATAATAAGACAAGGCATGATACTCATTTTAGTAGCATGTGATGGCATAAAACATTAAGGAGTCTGACATGGACTTTATGCAATACTGGCAGATCAGCGACATGGTGACAAAGACGTTGTTCTTTGTGTTACTTGCGTTATCTATTCTCTCTTGGGTGACAGGTATCGTCCGCGTATTGCAAAGTCGCAAACTGGCGACCAGTGTGGCAGATGACTTGAGTCAACAACTACAAGCAAAGCAGGCCGATTTGGTTGGCTCTGATGCAGCGACGCGCCGTTTGGTGACCGAGCAGACATTACTCAAGCACATAGGGCGCTACCGTTTTGCAAGCGAGCGCGGCTTACCTATTCTTGGAACGACGGCCGCGATCGCACCATTTATCGGCTTATTTGGCACGGTGTGGGGTATTTTCCACGCGCTGCATAATATTGGTATGAGTGGACAGGCAGGATTGGGACAAGTGGCTGGACCCGTTGGTGAGGCACTAATTATGACCGGATTGGGTATCGCCGTGGCTATTCCAGCTGTGGTGTTTTACAACCTAGCAGTACGTATCAATCGCCGTGTGATGTATCAAGCCAATGATAGAGCACATGATCTGTTGTCCGGGTCTGCTGAGCCTGTGCCATCGTCTACTAGCCCGAATGCGGGGGCAACATCGGTGCAGGCGGTTAAAGGCAATCGCTCAAATGCTGTCGATGCAACAGTAGATACGCAGCAAGCGCGTCACTACAGCAGCTCTGTGGCAGAATAAAAAAGCACCTCTTGGCGGCATGACAATAAACACAAGTATTGAGAATAATTATGGCATTTCAACTGGGTGATGATGACGTTCAAGGTATGAATGAGATGAACCTCATTCCGCTTATCGATATCATGCTGGTATTGATGATTATCTTTTTATTGACAGCGACCGTGCTGAATCCGACGGTTCCTTTAGATTTACCAAAGACCAGTGCTGAGGTCAATCAAACACCGCCAGAAGCCATTCAAATCAGTATTGATAAAGACGCGGGCATATTTTGGGATAGCGATCCCATTAGCATGGAAGCGCTAGAGGCGCGTCTGCAAGAGCAAGGCGCAACCGGCAAAGATCCTTCAGTTCAACTGCGCGCAGATAAAGAAGGTAAGTATGATACGGTTGCTCAGGTCTTGGCGGCTGCCAGTCAAGCAGGACTTACCAAGATTGCCTTTGTCAATGAATAATAGCAGCGATAAACAGTAGTAAGTAGTAATAAGTAGCGAAATGCAACGTCCGTTACAGCAAAAAATTGGCGATATAAATTAACAAGCCAATGAATAGAACGAGCGCCATAACAATAATAAGAACGATTAAAATAATAAGCTTTTCTCCGACCTCAGTGACGACTTAAACCTCAAATTAAGTCATCACTGAGGTTTTCTTTTTACCAGCCATACCCAAATGGACGGTAGCCAAAGCCCAGATGTCCGTAACCAAACGGATAAGGCGAGCGCAAGTAATCCAGATCGCGCTGACGTATATAGTAGTAGCGTCCTTGAGAATAAGCTTCTTCTAACTTCTCAATACCTTCTAATGGACAGACTGGCTGCCAGTCATAGCCTTCGCGACCGAGCTTATAAGCATTCAGCTCGGTACAGTAGTTTTTCAGACCTTGTTGTCGTCCTTGCTCCCACTGTATGCGGTTGGGACTAGCGCCGCCGACACTGGCGCAGCTGTTGGTATAGTGCCCAAAGTAAGCTCCTGAACGACCTTGTAGACCATCAGCATAACCGACTTCTTGCCAGTTGCTGCTTTGACATTGCTGCGGGGTCAGGCTTTGGGTGGTGGCACAGCCTGACACTGTCAGCACGATTGCGCCAAGTAGCGATAAGCTTATGCCAGTTTTGCTCAGGATTTTACCTGTCAGCTTGCTCACGTGATAAGCGCTTGATGAGTTTGACTTAATAAGATAATTCATAATAAACCTGCGCGCGTTTAAAATTATGGTTTATCATAGCACTTTTTTACGCCGACCACTTTTTGTATCTGGTTTTTGTATGTGGCTATGACACTTATTACTAGGCACGCTAAATGTCTGATTTAACAGTATAACTGAAAAATAAAGAGTGAGCCATACAGCCAGTTTTTGAGTAGTAGTTGAGTGGTAGTGCTTGATTTTTGCGGGTTCGAGCTCATTATAAGTCTTGCTATATCGTTATCTGTCATGTGAGTAGCCGCCAGTTCACGTTAACTATTTATAGGATAGCTATTTATACAGTAGTTATTTTTACTGTTAGCGTAGACAGTGGTTATCAGCTGTGACAGTTATATTGATATTGTTTAGCATCATTTTTATTTAGTAAAAAGGCCAGAGCATCATGGGAACAGTGATTGGCGTTATCATCGTACTATTTGTCTTAGGGAGTATGATGGCGCTCAAACCGAATGGTATTGATCAGCGTTTAGATAAGCTGCGTATGACCGCGCGCCGTTTGCAGCTTAATCCAAAGCTCGTTACTTGCCCTGATTGGATCAAGGGTCGTGATAATGAATATGGTCGCGGTATGCTGGGACAGTATTGTCTGATATTAGAAGAGACCAAACTGCCGCATACACGCTACCAAGTTATCGATGGACAATGGCGACCAGATAGCAGTTTCGTTGATACCAGCGATGATGCGAAAACACTCCATATTCCAAGTGCCATTCGCTCTACGCAAAGCAGCAGTCATGTGACGGTGAAAAAAACTGATTTTAGCTTGGACAAAGCGCCATTAGAGTTGCCAATGAGCATTGAGCCGTTTGTTAAAGGGCTGATGACCAAGGCAAATAGCATTATCATCTATTGGGAAGACATTGCTTACGTGCGCCCAAACTCTAATCCTACGTATCATCAGCAACGGATTGAGGCAGATCTGCTATTGCTCAAAGCCAATCTTGAGAAGTGGGCGATACAAATGCAAAAAGACGTGAAAGGCTAGTAAAGCGCTTTTTTGTCTCCATTAAAGGGCGATCTGCAAGTAGTTTTTCATATTCAATTTATTTAAAGTTGACAGTTTAACGCTTAGCAGTGTAACGTCTTTATAACTATATCTTTATTTTATGGTTATAATTTGTTTTATAACCTTTTTTATCAGCAGCCATTATTATTATAAATTACTTTACTGCTGACTGTAATTTCACTTTTAGTTTACTTATATTTTTTAATTTACCTATATTATGGTGTCGTCGAATATGGCAAAAACCACAACCAAAAAAGCCGCAGCATCAGCTGCTGACAGCCCAAAGGGCAAGTCTTTGGTGATTGTAGAATCACCAGCCAAGGCAAAAACGATTAATAAATATCTTGGCGATGACTTTATCGTACGCTCAAGTATCGGTCACGTCCGTGATTTGCCGGTCAGTGCGAGCAAAAGCGCAAAGAAAGCAACGACCGCTAAAAAAGATGACAGTCTGACCAAAGAAGAAAAAGCACAGCAAGCACTGGTGCGCCGTATGGGCGTAGATCCAGAGCATGATTGGGCGGCCGTCTATGAAGTATTGCCAAACAAAACCAAGGTCATCAAAGAGCTTAAAGCACTTGCCAAAGACGCTGACAAAATCTATCTGGCAACGGATATGGATAGAGAAGGGGAAGCGATCGCTTGGCATCTAAAAGAAGTCATCGGCGGTCCTGATAGCAAGTATCAACGTGTGGTCTTTAACGAGATTACTAAATCAGCCATCCAAAGCGCCTTTAAGCAACCATCAAAGCTAGATATCGATCGCGTCAATGCTCAGCAAGCGCGCAGGTTCTTGGACCGTGTGGTTGGCTTTATGGTATCGCCGCTATTATGGCAAAAGATTGCTCGCGGACTATCAGCAGGCCGCGTACAGTCGGTCGCCATGCGTTTGGTTGTTGAGCGTGAGCATGAAATTCGCGCGTTCATTCCAGAAGAGTACTGGCAAATCCATGCAGACACGCACATTGCTAATGGCAATGCTAAAAAAGCCTCAGACGCTGAGCAAATCGGTATTCGTTTAGAGGCGACCAAACAAGGCGGTAAAACGCTAAAGCTTGGTAACAAAGAGCAGACCGATAAAGTCTTAGAGATACTCAAAGCGAGTGACTTTATCGTTAAAGAGCGTGAAGAGAAACCAACGCAATCACGTCCAAGTGCGCCCTTTATCACCTCAACTTTGCAGCAAGCCGCCAGTACGCGTTTGGGATTCTCTGTTAAAAAGACCATGATTTTAGCGCAGCGTCTATACGAAGCAGGTCATATTACTTATATGCGTACCGACTCGACGTTCTTATCAGGCGACGCGCTCGCCGCTGTCCGTGGTCATATCGAAGACAGCTATGGCGCAAAATATGTGCCAGAAAAGCCAAACTTCTATGGTAATAAACAAGGCGCACAAGAGGCGCATGAAGCGATTCGTCCTTCTAATGTCAATATGAAATCAACGCAGCTCAAAGGTGTGGAGCGAGATGCGATACGTCTATATGAGCTGATCTGGCGTCAGTTTGTGGCGTGTCAGATGTTGCCTGCCAAATATCTATCAGTGAACCTGTTTGTCAGTGCAAGCGATATCGAGCTAAAAGCACGTGGTCGCACCATGGTGTTTGATGGCTACACAAAAGTGATGCCACCAGCCAAGACTGACGATACCTTACTGCCTGATGTCAAAAAAGGCGATAAGTTAAACTTAGATAAGCTTGATCCAAGTCAGCACTTTACTAAGCCTGCGCCTCGCTATACTGAAGCAAGCCTAGTCAAAGAGCTTGAGAAAAAAGGTATCGGTCGTCCATCGACTTATGCCTCAATTATCTCAACGATTCAAGATCGTGGTTATGTGAAGCTTGAGAATAAGCGACTGTTTGCCGAAAAAATGGGTGATATCGTCACCGATAGATTGACGGCCAGCTTCCCAGACTTGATGGATTATACCTTTACTGCTGCGCTTGAAGACAAGCTCGATCATGTGGCAGAAGGTGAGCAAGACTGGAAAGACGTGCTCGATAATTTCTATGGTGAGTTCAAAACCACCCTTGAGCATGCCAAAGGCAAAGATGGTATGCGTCCGAATGATCCAACCGATGTGCCAGATGTGCATTGCGATATTTGTGATCGTCCGATGCAGCTGCGTACAGGGTCAACAGGCGTATTTTTGGGTTGTACTGGCTATAATCTACCGCCAAAAGAACGCTGTAAAGGCACCAAAAATCTAATGCCAGTCGAAGCATTTGCCAACTTAGATGATGCAGAAGGCGATGATGAAGCGGCAGAAGTTAAAGATTTGATGGAGAAAAAACGCTGTCCGAAATGTGGCACGGCGATGAATGGTTATATCGTCGATGGTGGACTTAAGCTACACATTTGTGGCAATAATCCTGACTGCGATGGCTACATCCTAGAAGAAGGTAAATTTGAAGTACCAGGCTCAGATGCACCAACCATTGACTGTAATAAGTGCGATGGGCAGATGGAGCTTAAGACAGGACGCTTTGGCCCATACTTTGCTTGTCAGAACTGTGATAACACTCGTAAGGTACTCAAAACAGGCGAAGCAGCACCGCCACGTATGGATCCAATCCATCTACCGGAGCTAAAATCGACCAAGCATGATGATTACTTCATTTTGCGTGAAGGCGCGGCTGGTATGTTCCTCGCGGCCTCTAAGTTTCCAAAAGTGCGCGAGACACGTCCGCCAAAGCTCGCTGAACTACGAGAAATTAAAGACAAGATGGAAGACAAGTTTCAATATTTGTTTGCAGGACCAGATGAAGATCCTGAGGGTAACCCAACCATCTTGCGCTGGTCGCGTAAGAAAAAAGAGCAGTACATCGGCTCTGAAAAGAATGGTAAGGCCACGCGTTGGGGTGTGTACTGGCGTAAAGGCGAGTGGGTAGAAGAGTAACCACTTTTCTATCGACCATAAAAAAACCTCTTAGATGTTAAGAGGTTTTTTTGTGCTATCAATAATAGCTAAGTGTAGACGCTATTAATTCTTTTCGATAATACCACAAGCAACGCGATCACCTGATGCGCCTGAAGGCTGGCTAATGTAGTCATCTGCGCCTGCATGTACGATAAAGGCCAAGCGATTGACGCTATATTTACCTGCTTCATCAGCAGTGATTTTTTTATTCACATAGTTGATAGTAGCCACACCATCTTCATTGGCTGTTAGGTTAGGCAGGTCGCCCGCATGGCCATTCATGTCATCTGGATTAGAGTGTGGTTTGTTGTCTGGGTTAAAGTGACCACCTGCCGCTTTACCCATGTCAGCACAGCTGCCTGTCTCATGGATATGCAGTGCCACTGTTTGGCCCGGCTGTAGATTCATCAGCTTACCATAGACCTGTACGCCGCCGTCGACAGGGCGTAGGAACATTTGTCCGACTTCGTTCTTATCACCGCTTACCGCTTTGATGGTTGATTTCAAAGTAGGCTGAGACAAAGGGTTACCCGTTTGCATTTGGCTTTCTACTGTTTGGCAACCAGTCATCGCTAACGCTGAACCACATAGTAGGGCACTTGCAAGCATTGTCTTATTCATTATTATCTCCAGTTGTTTTATTCATTATCTAGAACGTGATTAAAATCACAAATATCTGTATTTATTGTTCTGTTAAAGCTCGTATCGATATTCGTTAACATCACCGTCAGTATAGCCAAGCAAACCCTATAGTTATTCATCAAATGCGCAACAATCAGTTAATAAATGTAAATAACGTATGGGTTTGAAATGTATTAAGGGATTTTCTTTGGCTCATTTTTCCAAATTAATGTCTCGCCAGAATCTAAGGTTTGGGTAAGTAAGTAGCTAGATTTTATCTCATTAACAGAATTAGCTATCGGGTTATTATCGGTATGAGTCAAGGTTAGGTGGCTAGTGCTGTCATGCATAATACGATCAAGGTAGTCCTCAATACCATCCACCAACTCACCACATCCCATCAATGTTGATGGTGATGCACCGATTAGCAATGTATGGTTAGTCGATAGAGCATAAGACCCACCAACGCCATTACATCCAGTTAAAAAGCTAACACCTTGGTTATGAGTATCAAGCCGAAAGCTTGCGGTGATAGGTACATTGGGATTATTAAGCTCATGAATCAAAGTATTGGCATTATCAGTTGCGCGTATAAGATGCCAATCATAGCGCTCTAATAACTCATTGGTGATAGCTAATCCTGAGGTCTGCTTAATAGGTTTTGCTCTACCAGAAAAAATAAATACTTTGCCTTTATCTGTAGTCAACCTCATTTGTTTCGATACTTTGTTAGAGAAAAGCAGATCGTTTGGTAATATAGGGTCAAATCTAAAGTAAGAATTTGAATAGGGCGCAAATACGATATCTAAAGCTTGCTGAACCTCGCCTTTATTTGAGTTGCTTTTACCTGAGCTGGTCGTCGCTACCTCACAGTTATTAGGCATATCTGACATATCTGACATATCAGGCAGCGAGTAAGGATAAGGTAGTGGGCGCCAAGCCTCAAAATTACCTTTATAGCGGTGACAGCCTTCTTGGAATAACAAAGTATCGGGACGCACATTCATGACCAATGGTGGCTTATGATTAAAAGGGCTGATTTTTTCATCGTTATTACTGACGCGAGTCAATTGCCATTCATATTTGGTGAGCGTTTGAAGTAGCCTAGGTATTGGAGTATCAGCTGACCAGTTTTTATCGTCAATGACGGTACTGGTTTGCGCTGAATGATTGAGACTGTTTGTTTGGCAACCTAGTAGGGCGAGAGGTAATAAGGCGCTTATTATCGCTAAAGGCATCCGTAAATTATTTGACATTATAACTTCCCAATAAATAAACATTTGTTTGAAATATATCATAGTATGTTAGCAAGATTGTTGTTTATTATTGCCAAAAAAAAGCCGCCCATTATAGTGATGAGCGGCTCTTATTTTTTAAGAATTTGACTAACGAATACGTAATTAGTTATGTAACGCTTTACCAGAGGTTTTATCGACCGTCACTTTTGCAGGTTTTAGGGGTTTTGGCATATCTACCAAAGCAACCTTTAAAATCTCTTCAATCGTCGCAACTGGTTGAATGGTCAAGCCTTCTTTGACGTTATCAGGGATATCGGCCAAATCACGCTCATTGGTCGCTGGGATCAAGACATGCTTGATACCACCGCGATGCGCCGCAAGTAGTTTTTCTTTGAGACCACCGATACGTAGGATTTTACCACGTAAGGTAATTTCACCTGTCATCGCGATATCTGGACGAATGGCAATACCCGTCAACGCAGAGACCAGCGCTGTCGTCAATGCACCACCAGCAGAGGGGCCATCTTTTGGCGTGGCACCTTCTGGCATATGTACATGGATGTCCGTGGTTTTGATCGTCTCGTAGTCAATACCTAAGCTATCACCGCGAGCACGTACCACACTCATCGCCGCACGAATAGACTCTTTCATCACGTCGCCGAGTGAACCAGTAAAGCTCAGCTCGCCTTTGCCTTTCATGCCGACCGCTTCGATGGTCAACAGCTCGCCACCGACCTGTGTCCACGCAAGACCAGTGATACGACCAATCTCAGGCTCTTCTTCCGCCAGACCGTAGTCGTACTGATGTACACCGAGATAGTCATCGATATTTTTGTCATCGACGGTCACTAGCTGACGTTCCGCTTTTTTCGGAGCACGCGCGCCATGGTTTTCAACCGAACCGCGAACCACTTTACGGCAGATTTTATTGACTTCACGCTCAAGGTTACGCACACCTGCTTCACGGGTATAGCTACGCACGATACTGTGTAGCGCCGCTTCAACAATCTCAATCTCACCTTCTTTGAGACCGTTATTCTTAATGGCTTTTGGCACGAGGTATTTTTGCGCGATATTGACCTTTTCTTCTTCAGTATAACCTGGCAAGCGAATCACTTCCATACGGTCAAGCAGCGCAGGCGGAATATCCATGCTATTGGCAGTACAGATGAACATCACTTGCGACAGATCTAAGTCCATATCTAAATAATGGTCGTTAAAGGTGTCGTTCTGTGAAGGGTCCAATACTTCGAGCAAAGCTGATGCTGGATCACCGCGGAAGTCTTGCGCCATCTTATCGATTTCATCCAATAAGAACAGCGGGTTTTTGACTTCTACCTTGGCAAGCGATTGCACGATTTTACCCGGCATCGCACCGATATAGGTACGGCGATGACCGCGAATCTCAGCTTCATCACGTACGCCGCCAAGCGCCATACGGACAAATTTACGACCCGTTGCACGGGCGATAGATTCGCCTAGTGAAGTTTTACCGACACCTGGAGGGCCGACGAGACAAAGAATCGGACCACGTAGTTTTTTCACGCGTGATTGTACGGCGAGATATTCTAAGATGCGGTCTTTCACATCTTGTAAGCCATAATGATCTTCGTCTAAGACCGTTTTTGCCTTGTCTAAATTGATAGAGACTTTGGTCGTCGCATTCCACGGCGTGTCCAAAATCCATTCAATATAGTTGCGCACGACTGACGATTCGCTTGATGCAGGTGGCATCATTTTGAGCTTTTTGAACTCTTGTTCCGCTTTTTTGCGCACATCGTCTGGCAGGTCAGCATCTTCGAGACGCTGCTCTAACTCAGCCACATCATCTTCACCATCGAACGCGCCGTCATTCATATCTGACAGTTCGTTTTTGATGGCTTTCATTTTTTCATTCAAGAAGTATTCGCGCTGATTGTCTTCCATTTGCTGACGGACCGCATCTTGGATATCTTGTTCGATATTTTGCTCAGCACTTTGCTTGACCAGATATTCCGTCAAGGTGTTGATGTGCGTTTTGATATCGTTTTCTTCTAAGAACGACTGCTTGATATCCAGATCCATTGACACGCGAGTTGAGATAAAGTACACAAGCTCAAGCAAATCATCGATACGCTTCGCCACGCGGGTCAGCTCACGGGCATTACGCAGACGCGCATCCGCATAACCTTCAAACAGGGTGGTCAACGCCTGAATAGTGTTTTTTTGCTGGCTCTCATCCATGGTGACATCAAGATCAGCACGCTCAAATCTCGCCATCAATAAGTCATCATGACTTTCGATGTTATCGACACGGGCGCGATATTGACCTTCGATCAGTACTTTGATGCAGTTCTCATCGCTATCGTGCGGCATGGTGCTAACGATGCGGCACACCGTACCGTATTGATACAAGTTGTCCTGATCAATGTCTTCGGTCAATGAGTCTTTTTGCGCGACGACCAGTACTTTGTTGCCATACTCAGCCTGTGCCAGCTCAACGGCTTTCACCGATGGCGCACGTCCCACAAATAAGGCAATCTGCATGTGTGGATAAACGACGACATCTCGCAATGCCAAGAGTGGCAAATAGCTTTCATCTTGGTTGTCGTTTACGTCTTTGTTATTAGAATCAGTACTATCAAGATCAGTGTTTTTGACATCTGTTGACGCTGTCTCTAGCGCATCATTAGACGAGGTATCTGCCTCGTTATTTTCTGCAGTAGGCGTTGAAACGTCGACATCAATGTCGATATGGTCTTGGGTTATTTTATGTTCACTCATATATTTTTCCTCTTTCCCCAGACTTGTAAAGTCAAGTTCGTGGTTCATGTCTAGATAAATGGTGTCCACAGATAAAATTGCAAGGCTCATTGATAAAGTCGCACGCTTATCTTTGTTAAATAGTTGTCTAGGTACATAGTCATTAACAATGTGATTGGCTTATAAGTGACAATACAGACAGCAAATATAGAGGGCTTAAAAAATGTGGATGACACTTGAATGCTGTTGATGTCTGCTTGGTTCTATACGTAGGCTTTATACCTAAAATAAGGTAAACTGGCGCGCGTCTAAAAGCGCGTCTGAGAAACGATCCGACATTAAGACATTTTAGACAGCACAGCGCTATTCATCAGTGTCAATATTCATCGGTCTCAATGAGACCAAGCTATAAAGAGCAAGGGGCAACACATGGCCATCAATGCGGTACTGCTGGCAGTTATCATTATGCTAGGACTGTCACTTTCGCGAGTGCACGTAGTGCTCAGCCTATTAATCGGGGCGCTGGCAGGTGGCCTGTTAGCGGGTCTAGGTATCACCGATACTTTAGACGCCTTCCAAGAAGGTATCCGTAATGGGGCGGAAATTGCGCTATCGTATGCTTTGCTAGGTGCTTTTGCGGTAGCGATTGCGCATTCGGGCTTGCCGCAATCGTTGGCAGGGACAGTGATTAGACGCATTGACGCCGCTGGCACGAGCGGGATGATTAAGTACATGCTGTTTGCAGGTCTTATCACCATGAGCTGCTTTAGCCAAAACTTAATCCCCATTCATATTGCCTTTATTCCATTGCTTGTACCGCCACTACTGTTGGCATTTAATCGAATGCAGATTGATAGACGTCTGATTGCTTGTCTGATTACTTTTGGACTGGTCACCACCTATATGTTTATTCCTTATGGGTTCGGTGATATTTACCTCAATCAGATTATGCTAAAAAACGTGGGTGAAGCGGGCATTGATGTTGCCAATATTTCTGTGGTGAAGGCCATGGCGATTCCTGCGCTCGGCATGCTCATTGGTCTGCTGGTCGCGGTATTTATTAGTTATCGTAAGCCACGTGCGTATCAGCAAATAGCGATAGACCAGCAAGCGCATGATGCCGTCGTAGAAGGCGATGCTCTAAGCAAAACCGCCGCTGGTGCACAGTCGCAAAGCAAGTTAAAGACGCTGGTCGCATTGGTTGCTATCGTGACGGCTTTCGTCGTGCAGTTATACACTGATTCGCTACTACTTGGCTCAATGTTTGGCTTTGGCGTATTTATGGCAACAGGTGTGGTGAAGTGGCGTGATGCTGATGGCGTCTTTAATGACGGTATCAAGCTGATGGCGATGATTGGTTTTATTATGATTACCGCGCAGGGTTTTGCTGAAGTCATGAAAGCCACTGAGCAGATTCAGCCACTCGTTGATGGGGCGGCGTCACTGTTCGGTGGTAATAAAGCGATGGCAGCATTTATCATGCTACTCATTGGTTTGATTGTGACCATGGGTATCGGTTCGTCATTCTCGACTATTCCTATTTTGGCGGCGATTTATGTGCCGCTATGTATCTCTTTAGGATTTTCGCCATTAGCAACGGTTGCGATTATCGGTACGGCTGGCGCGCTGGGTGATGCTGGTTCTCCTGCGTCAGATTCGACATTGGGGCCAACCTCTGGTCTTAATATTGATGGACAGCATGACCATATCAAAGACAGTGTGGTACCGACTTTCTTGCATTACAATATTCCGCTACTGGCATTTGGTTGGATTGCAGCGATGGTGTTGTAAGTGATTTGGTCAGCCCTTTAACTCAATCCAAGTAGCCAACAAAAAAGACGCTTATAGGTAAGCGTCTTTTTTTTTGCATTAGTTATAGGACTGTTAGAATAATTAAATTAGACGGTTATCTTAAGTACCGATATCTTGCTTTATACTTTCTATATTTTTGCGCAACAGGTATACAAAAAACAGCGTAATGAAGGGGTCATAAACACGATCTAGCCTCAAATCACCGTTGATGTATTCAATAGTAGCGAAGGCAAACAAAGATAGTAGAATAAAAGAAAAGCATTGGGATATAGGAATCGAAAAACGTAGAAAAGATGTGCTGCTAGAGGGCTTTATATGACGTATTCCAATATGGGTGCTAAGCGCGAAGGTATAAAATACTGCAAGCGCTAGCAAAAAGGTTCTTAGTTCAGCAAAATCAAAGCCGTTGTAATCATAAATATAAGCCGCAGGCGTGGCCAGTAGTAATAGCACAAACAGATAAAAACAAACTTGTAGCGAAGCGGGCGACATAAACTCTTTTTTTACTTTGTCCACGTTCAACGACCTATATTGTAATGATAATTATTTGCGATAATTATAATTTATAGGCCATATATAAACAATAGTTTGGTAATAAAAAGCAAGCGTCGATCAAATCAAACCACTCTATAACCGCGTTTCTTCAACTTGTGCTCCATCAGTGATATATGTTATTCATCAAAATCCCCAATCTCACTATTCAAACTACTCAAAAACGCATCACTTTGCGCGAGCAATTCATTTAAGCGTTCTTCATTGACGAGCCGTGTCATCTCCTCAGAGCTAAAAGGTTGCTCTTGACTGTAGTAACGTATCTCTCTAGCGTCATCATTGCCTAATGTTTGTAAATATTCATCCACACTGTTTGCACTGGAATCAGTAGCACTAGAGGCTTTTTCAAATTGTTTATCGTCTTTCATTAAAACCACCTTATGCTGCTTGACGTAATTAAGCCATCTAATGGCACATCCCACGGTTGACGCGCTAATTGTTCAACTACCTGAAAATCATAACACCAGCCAATTTTAAGTGGCCTTGAAGCCCCAGAACGATAGCTTTTGCCAAGCGTTGTATCATAAAATCCGCCACCCATGCCCATGCGGTTGCCGTGTTTATCGATCGCGACTAACGGGCAAATAATCACGTCTAGTTCTGTCGCCCATAGCAGAGCGCGACTGTGATTTTGCTTCATGCCGAGCTGATGAATGCGAGTGGGGACATTGATTAGTTTTGAGTGGTAAACAGGCACAAAACGCAACCGTTTATCATCACTGCCATTACTAGTACGACCGAGAGAACCAACCACAGGTAAATAAGGTAAATAGCCTAAGCGCTCGCACCAATCCAGCAGTGGCTGAGTAGGTAGCTCACCAAAGCCATCATAATATAACCCGATACGTGCATGTTTTGGTAGCCGCTGCTGTAGTTTGCTCAAATGCAAGCTCGCTGCTTGCGCCAAATTTCTACGGGTGCCCTCACTTAACTGGCGACGCTGGCGAGTAAAGTGTCGTCTGGGTGGATTATTTAGCGTGGGTTCTTGTGAGTTAAGAGTTTTTGACTCAGTGGGCATAGTTTCAGAGTGCATAGGTATCTTATCCAATGACATATCAGATTGATGAGGGGCGCTTTTAGACATTCGTTTTTAGGCATTGACCAAGGCGATTTGTGAATATTCAACACGCCTTAGTCATGCTATCATAACGCCACTTTACATCGTATTTCCGTTTATGTGCAGCAGCTGTTGCACTTTTTATCGTCCAGTTATCTAACAACAAACCAGTAAAGAGGGTAGTTATGTCGACACAGAATCAGGCAACTCGTACCGAAAAAGACACCATGGGCAACGTAGAAGTCCCAGCTGATGCTTATTGGGGTGCGCAAACTCAGCGTAGCCGCGAAAACTTCAAAATCGGTGGTGAGACTTTGCCGCGTCCAATGATTGAAGCGATGGCGCTGGTCAAAAAAGCCGCTGCGATTACCAATGCAAACCTAGAGCGTATCGAAGGCGACAAGCGTGATCTTATCGTACAAGCCGCTGACGAAATCATCAATGGTGGTCTGGTCGATCAGTTCCCATTGGTTGTATGGCAGACAGGTTCTGGCACCCAGTCAAACATGAACATGAACGAAGTATTGGCCAACCGTGCTAACGAAATCGCTGGTTCTGAGCGTGGCAGCTACACGCCAATTCACCCAAATGACCATGTGAATCATGCACAGTCTACCAACGACAGCTTCCCAACAGCGATTCGTGTGGCTGCTGCGCGTCAAATCAACAGCTTGTTGATCCCAGCGGTACAAGCATTGCGCGATACATTGGCTGCAAAAGCCAAAGAATTCGATAGCATCGTAAAAATCGGTCGTACGCATTTGCAAGACGCTACGCCTTTGACCCTAGGCCAAGAGTTCAGCGGCTATGTAAGCCAACTTGATCATTCATTGACTCGTATCGACAACGCGCTACAAGGTCTATATGAATTGCCACTAGGTGGTACCGCGGTTGGTACTGGTCTAAACGCCCATCCTGACTATGCAGTAAAAGCAGCTGAGCAACTAGCGACTTTGACTGGCTTGCCATTTGTGACATCACCAAACAAATTTGAAGCGCTAGCCGCTCGTGATGCCGAAGTATTTGCGTCAGGTGCCCTAAAAACGCTAGCCGCTAGCTTAAACAAAATCGCTAACGATGTACGTTGGTTGGCATCAGGTCCTCGCTGTGGTCTTGGCGAATTGACGATTCCTGAAAATGAGCCAGGCTCTTCTATCATGCCGGGTAAAGTAAACCCAACGCAGTCAGAAGCAATGACCATGGTTGTCGCTCAGGTCATGGGTAATGACACGACTATCAGCATGGCTGGCGCGTCAGGTAACTTTGAGTTAAACGTGTATAAGCCAGTTATCGCGTTTAACTTATTGCAGTCTATCAAACTGCTTGGCGACGCTTGCAACAGCTTCAACGAAAACTGTGCCGTTGGTATCGAGCCAGTAAAAGACAAAATTGATGACTTCTTGCACAATTCATTGATGCTAGTGACGTCATTGAACCGTCATGTTGGTTATGAAAATGCAGCAAAAATCGCTAAGACTGCTTATAAAGAAAACAAAACCTTGAAGCAAGTGGCGGTCGAGCTAGAGCTACTAACTGAAGCGCAGTTTGATGAGTGGGTCATTCCTGCTGATATGGTACACCCTAAGTAAGCTATCTAATAGTTTTTTAGAATAGTAAAAAGACCTTGCCAAGTGGTGAGGTCTTTTTTTGTTTTCGATTTTGGATCTGATACTACTTTTAGCTATTAATTGTTTCATTTGCTATAGAGATAATACGATTTACTTATTATCGTATTAAGTTTACTCTCAAGATCAAAATTACATTCAATGAGGCAAAAAATGGCTTCCAATAAGAACCAACATTATGTACCTCAGTGCTACCTAAAAAATTTCTCCATAGATAAATCAAAAGCGGCCATCTGTGTTTATAATTTGGACAGAAAAAAGCTAATTAAAAGTGCACCTATAAAAAATCAATGTTCGAGGAACTATTTCTATGGTGAAGATCTTGCATTGGAAAAAGCGTTACAGCCGATTGAAGGTCAGTTTTCCGAAATAGTACGCACTATTGAGGAGCCAAACTATACCCTGACAAAGAAAGATGAGTCATTTCTTAAGCATTTTTGGTTACTCCAATATTTAAGAACCGAAGCTGCATCTAAACGTAATGTTGAGCTAGTTGAAGAACTAAAAAATACTACGGATGTTCCAGAACTAAAAATGGAATTGAAAGAAGCAGTTCAGCAGTCAATGCGCACCTTTTTCCAAATTAAGAATATAGTGAATGACCTAAAGGTGTGTATTTTCAGAAATGAAACTAATACTAGCTTCATTACTTCAGACGACCCAGCAGTATTAACAAATCGATGGCACCTACTAGATCGCAAAGCAGGTTTTCAGTCTTTTGGTTTAGGATCTGCAGGCAACTTATTAGTTCTCCCGCTTACTCCTAAGCTACTTATGCTAGCGTACGATGCAGATGTTTATTATGTTCCTAATATAAGACAATGGGTTCAACTTAAAAATTCATTTGATATTGACTCTTTTAATTATTTACAGATACTACATTGCCGAGCAAATTTATATACGGAAGATACAAATAGCCTGCAGTACTTAGAGTGTCTTCATAATAGGGTGGTAGATATAAAGCCTGCACAAAGTCACAAAATTAACTATGCTATTTTGGATAAAATGGATGGTGATATGAAGACGTTTAAAGTTGTAGACTTCGCTGAAGCAAAAAAGTATGAAGAAGCTTTAATACATTGTCAGCCTGCACACGTTGCCCCACCTACATGGTCTAGATGTATAAATTATAAGAATAGAGGTTTTGTGATGACGGATGGTTCAGCTCTTGGTTTTGTACGCAAAGCTAGAATTAATGAGTTTGGAAAAAGTGGTTTTTATAAATTACTAATTTAAAAAGGTTAATAGAGGTACTTCTACTCGAGTAATTAGATATAATTTATACTTCTCTAACTTATTAAACAAAAAAGACCTTACCACATCACGCGGCAAGGTCTTTTTTTATATCAAATATTCAATCTCAATTAAAACTTATACAACAAACCAAGCGTTGTCGCTGCTTCCGTACGTGAGTCTACCATTGGGCTATCATATTGCTCGTTTGGTACATAGCTCACGCTTTGATTGGCAAATCCTGCCCATTTATCATTGAAGTCGTAGTTGGCACTAACGCTGACATACGGATTCAAGCTTGAGTTAGATTTATAAGCGGCAACGCCTGTTTCTGCTGACTCTTCTTCACTGACGCCGTAATAGTATTCATTGTAGGCCGCATCATGATACTCAAAGCCAATGCTTGGATAGACCGTCAGCTTGTTTCTCGTGATCTTTGCAAGGTAGGTTAAGCGCCCCGTATTGCCGCCACTTTCGTCCAACACATCGGTCGCAAACTGACCACGAAACGCACCGATAGGCGTGCGACGCTGGTAGCTTATACCTGCTTCTGCAGATAGTTTACGCTCGTCGAGACCTTGCAGGGCACCATTAGCATCATCAGGATCAAACGAATTCCCTGCGAGCTGCGCGTAAGCAGACAGCTGATTGACACCATCATTGATCAAGTACGCACCCGCTTGAGCACCGCGCGCATAGATCCTATTATTGTCATAAAAAATGCCCGGTAGCACACGCACTTCAGTGCTGTCTTCGAGATCGTAGGCTGATTTGACCGCCATGACATTGACCCCAACGCTCAATTCGGCGTCTTTGTCAGTCGGTAGGTTTTTATTAAGAAAAGGAATGGCACTAGACAGGCTAGACACACTGAGTAATGCCGTAGCGGTTAACATGCTCAGCATGGCTCGCGTAGAGAAGTGAGGTTGCGCTGCAAGTTTTAACATAATTGGGTCTCGTGGGTGAGTAGAAATAACGGGGTAGTAAGGTCAGGTAAAAAACGAGCAAAAAGCGAATAAGAATAAATGGTCTAAATGATTCGGCTGTTATTGGTAGTTATTTAGCAATGATAGATAAATACGCGCATTTACTCAATGGCTTTTAGCACTTGTAGGATTTGCTGATGAATATCTTGCCACCACCAGACAAAGCCAATACTAATAATCAGCATCGCAAGCCATGGCAATAGTTGCCAAATAAAAGAGGGTTTTATAGGGTCTTTAGACTCGACTGTGTTGTGAGTTGCATTATCATTTAAAGCTGAATTTACAGCAGTAACTCTTTTCATATCACTGCCGTGCATATCTGGCGTATTTATATCGCGGTTATTCAGTCTAGAGTCGTTGTTATCCAATTCAGCATTTTGCTTGATCGAATCAGTATTGAGGGAAAATGATTGATCGATAGGGCTGCTGCCATAACGGTCTGAGTTATCGAGTGGCTCATTATGCTGACTATTATATTGATCACTGCCTTGGTCACCGTAGTGATAGGTAGTTTGATAAGGGTGGAGACTTTGCGCTTGCTGAATAGCGGCATTTTGCATAGCGACCGCGAGACGCTGACGGTAACCAATCGCAAAAGCCAAAGCAATAACAAGCCCTGTGATCGCGCCGCCGATATGACCAGCATTATCGATACCCGGTACGGCAAAGCCATAAACCAAATTAATCGCCATGATGATGATCAAGCTTTTGAGATTGAGTACCATGCCATTGACCGATATCTTAAACAAGGCAGCGATCAGTAATGCTGCGCCAATCCCCATGATACCACCAGAAGCACCCGCTGATAGGCCGGGTTGTCCTGTTCCATCCAAAATACCTTGCCATGTGACATAGTTGTTGAGCAAGTTGCCACCGATGGCTGCCAACAAAAACAAGGCCAAAAACTTGGCTGAGCCAAACATCGGCTCGGCAATCTGCCCAAAGAAATACATGGCAAAGCCATTAAATAGTAAATGCATGAGACCGATATGCAAAAACGCACTACTGGCCAAGCGCCATGGGTCATCCATCATCGTTAAGGGTAAGGCGTTGGCACCCCATTTGACTAACGCTTCAGTTGACGGGTTATTGGCATCGACGCCCGTGACTAGCTGCATGACAAACAGCCCGATAAAGCTGGCTAATAGCAGGGTAGTGACGGGCGCTGTTTTTAATAATTGCTGAATGGTCATAAAGGCTAACTGTCATCAAAATGTTATAGATACAGTATAAAGGGTATGAGCAAATTATGTTATGTATAGCCGGTTTTAAACGTCGATCGCTCTACAATACGCCGCTCTAAAAACGGCCAACTTTAAGATTTTCATACGTGCCTTTTACCAAAATATCGTCGCTGACGGTATTGATATCGGTATGACCACAGAAAGCCATGGAGATATCGCACTCTTTATAGATGATTTCAAGCGCTCGGCGTACGCCATCTTCACCATAAGCCCCCAATCCATAGAGAAAAGCGCGACCGATCATCGTGCCTTTTGCGCCCAATGAGATAGCTTTTAACACATCTTGACCAGAGCGAATGCCACTGTCTAGCCACACCTCGATATCGCTGTTTTCTGCGTGGACAGCTTGCACGATGTCTGCGAGGGCAGAAATAGAAGACAACGCACCATCCAATTGACGACCACCATGGTTGGAGACAACCAGTGCATCTGCGCCACTGCGAGCAGCCATGATCGCATCTTCAGGCTCCATGATGCCTTTTATAATAAGTTTACCGCCCCACATGTCTTTGATACGCGCGACATCATCCCAGCTCAGACGCGGATCGAATTGCTCTGCCGTCCAAGCAGAGAGTGATGACAGATCCTCAACATTCTGTGCATGACCGACGATATTGCCAAACGTGCGACGTTTGGTGCCTAGCATATTCATACACCATTGCGGCTTGGTCATGAGGTTCATGATATTGGTTAATGTGGGTTTGGGCGGTGCGGATAGACCATTTTTGATGTCCTTATGGCGTTGACCAAGCACTTGCAAGTCTGCTGTGAGAATCAGCGCTGAGCAATTGGCTTCTTTGGCACGGCGAATGAGATTGGCCATAAATGCCTGATCACGCATGACATAGAGCTGAAACCAGAACGGCTTACTGGTATGAGTAGCGACATCTTCGATAGAGCAGATACTCATGGTCGAGAGCGAGAAGGGCACGCCAAACTGCTCTGCTGCTTGTGCCGCTTTGATCTCACCATCTGCCCACATCATGCCGGTAAACCCCGTTGGGGCGATGGCTACCGGCATCTTGACTGGCTCACCGATCATACTCGTTGCCAGACTGCGGTTATCCATATCGACCAATACGCGCTGGCGCAGCTTGATACGGTCAAAGTCAGTCTCGTTATTACGATAGGTGGTCTCAGTCCACGAGCCTGAATCGACATAGTCATAGAACATACGCGGCACTTTGCGCTCAGCGACACGGCGCAAATCTTCAATATCTGTCATTTTTTCTAGATTTATCATGGAACCCTCACTGCAAATAATAGATAGATGGCTTTATGCTAAGGCGCAAGCAATTGCTGCAAATCCATCACTGAAAACGGATAGTTTAACCGCTGTGATGGGGTCAAAATGACTGGAATAGTCGTGGCAAAATCCATCATAAGCGCTTCATCGAAGTCTGCAATATCGACATTTTGATAAGTGATTGGTTGTACCGACTGAAACTGTGCAAGTATTTGCTCAGCGATATCACATAAATGACAACCAGAGGTCCCTAGTAGCCACCATTGATTGCTATTTTCATCGATATTGAGGTTTGGGCTTGCGGCAATAACACGTGCTCGTAATATTTCTATACTATTATTATGCATGGTGAGATCTCTGAGCTTGAAGTATGCCAAAAAATACTAATTATTAGGCTGTTTTGATAAAAAGTAAAAAATAGTTGGGTTATTATTACATCATAAAGAAATGGTGTAAATAATGACAGCGATTGTGAGATTAGGTAAGATGACCTGCTATTGGTCGTTACTAATGACTGCCTGTTAATAAAAGGCAATGACAGTTATTTTAGGACTATTGGTTCATAGTTGCTGTTTTTAGTCATTAGCAGATGACCTATATTATCTTATTACTTTTTTAATCACTCGGATATCGCGCATGACAAGTTTTGGCAAGTTCATCAAACGTCTGTTATTGGCTATTATGTTATTGGTTGTCGCATTCCATATTTTGGTCACCGGACTACTACTAATCTGGAAAACGCAGCCGATTAACAACAGCATGTTTATGTTGACGCATCGCCTAACGGGTGGCACGGTCACGCAGACATGGGCTGAGTACGATGCCATCGCTAAGTCTGCCAAGCAAGCGGCGATCGTGAGTGAGGACTCGACGTTTAGTCAGCACAATGGCTTTGATATTAAAGGTATCAAAGCGGCACAAAAGAAAAATGAAGAAACGGGCAAAATGTCCGCTGGTGGCTCAACGATTACGCAGCAGCTGGCAAAAAACCTATTTTTGACTTCGCATCGCTCTTATGTGCGTAAGGCGGAAGAGGCTGTCATTACCGTCATGATAGAAACGCTGTGGGACAAGCAGCGTATCTTGACCGCTTATCTTAATGTGGCAGAATTTGGTAACGGTATCTATGGTATCGATGCCGCAGCGCATCATTATTTTGATAAATCTGCGGCCAATCTGAACCGAGACGAATCAGCGCTCCTCATTGGGATGCTTACCAATCCGAAGTATTATGAAGACAATCAAGGCGACAGAGGCTTGCGTAACAAACAACGTATTATCAAAAAACGCATGAAAAATGCCGTATTACCGCAAGCGTCTTAATATTTTAAAAGAAGCCTTAACAATAAGAATAACGTAAAAGAATAATAGTTAATAATCTTTAAGACGATATATAAGATGATGGCGTATCGATAACGCAAAAGGAGTAGTAACGTGGTAGAGATAAATAATAATGAGAACAGTGGTGATATTAACGATATGATCGACGTTAATAGTATGAGTGAGAATGGCAACGAAAGCTTTAACAAAGATATTAGCGTAAGCAGTAACCATAATGATCTGGCCGACATCGACTGGCAACGCTCAGAAGACGGCAGCTATTCACCCAGCAGTTATATCAACCGAGATCTGTCTTTATTACAGTTCCATCTGCGTGTATTGGCGCAGGCAGCGAGTCCTCGACATCCACTGCT
The DNA here is from genome assembly GCF_052258485.2 of Psychrobacter sp. T6-5. Lineage (NCBI taxonomy): Bacteria > Pseudomonadati > Pseudomonadota > Gammaproteobacteria > Moraxellales > Moraxellaceae > Psychrobacter > Psychrobacter sp. T6-5. The sequence continues at coordinate 975,792 of NZ_JBQQEY020000001.1, forward strand.
TGAGCGTTTATTTTTTCTGATTATATTTTCGTCCAACCTCGATGAGTTTTTTGAGATTCGTGTTGCGGGTATCATGCAAAAGCTCAATATCGGTGATGTGTCGACCAGTGCGCATGGTATGCGTCCAAGCGAGGTGTTAAACGAGATCTCTGCTATCACTCACGACGCCATCAATGAGCAGTATCGCATTCTGAATGAGGATATCTTACCCGCCCTTGCACTCGAAGATATCCGCTATCTAAAACGTGATGAGCTCAATGCTGAGCAGTCCGCATGGATGAAGCGCTATTTTACTGAGCAGGTCGTGCCAGTATTGACTCCGATTAGCATTGATCCTGCGCATCCATTCCCGCGTTTGGTGAATAAAAGCTTGAACTTTATCGCCACACTAGAAGGCAAAGACGCTTTTGGCCGCGACATCAACTTGGCGATTGTACCAGCGCCGCGTAGCTTGCCACGCGTGATTCGTCTACCAGATGAGCTGACAGGTGGCAAAGAGCATCATGTCATGCTATCCGCTATCATTCATGAGCATATCGGTGAGTTGTTCCCAGGTATGAGTGTGACGGGCTGTCATCAATTCAGACTGACGCGTAATGCCGATCTGGATTTGGCAGATGATGTAGAAGATATCGCCAAAGCATTAGAGGGAGAACTTGAAAACCGCCGCTTCGGTGACAAAGTCCGTTTGGAAGTAACAACCGACTGTCCAAATCACATCAGCGACTATCTACTCAATGAGTTTGAACTGCATGACAATCAGCTATACCGTGTCAATGGCCCCGTCAATCTGACGCGCTTGCTGTTTGATTTTAATATCCCAGCATTGCGCTATCAGCCGTTTACTCATGCCATACCCAAAGCATTTCGCCGAGAGATGGACAAGTCAGACAAATCGACCAGTATGTTTGCTGCTATGCGTAAAAGCGATGTGCTCGTGCATCACCCGTTTCATGCATTTTCTCCCATTATCAATTTGCTTTGGCAGGCAGCTAGCGACCCCAAAGTATTGGCCATTAAACAGACACTATATCGCTCAGGTACCAATTCAGAAATCGTAAAAGCACTGGCCGCCGCTGCTCGTAATGGTAAAGAAGTCACGGCCGTCATCGAGTTGCGTGCGCGTTTTGACGAAGCCTCCAATATCGCTGTTGCCAATTACTTACAAGAAGCAGGCGCCGTTGTGGTTTACGGCATTGTCGGCTACAAAACCCATGCTAAACTCATGCTCATCGTGCGCCGTGAGGACGATCGAATCCGCCGCTATATACATTTAGGTACAGGGAACTATCACGCGGCCAATGCCAAGGTCTATACTGATTATGGCTTGTTTAGCGCCGATCCTGATATCTCAGAAGATGTGCATAAGATTTTTCAAGAGCTCACAGGAATGGGCAAACCTGCCAATCTAAAAAAATTGCTGCATGCACCATTTACTTTGCATGAAAAATTAATGAGCTTTATTGATGATGAAATTGCCCATGCAAAAGCAGGCAAGCGCGCTCATATTATTGTCAAAGCCAATGCTCTGACAGAGCGTCGCCTGATTGATAAATTGTACGATGCGTCGCAGGCAGGCGTCAAAATTGAGCTGATCTTGCGCTCTATGTGTTGTCTACGCCCACAAGTCAAAGGCTTATCTGAAAACATCACAGTGCGCTCACTCATTGGTCGGTTTTTGGAACATACCCGTATTTATTATTTCTATAATGACGGTGATGAGCGTTTGTATTGTGGCAGTGCAGACTGGATGGATCGTAACTTGTTCCATCGGGTCGAAGTCGCGTTCCCGATTGAAAATAAGAAACTGTTTAAGCAAATTTATCAGGATGGGCTACTAAACTATCTACAAGACAACACTCAAGCATGGACACTGGATGGCACAGGCGTTTGGCAGCAGCTTCAGCCAGCAGCAGGTGAGACGCCGCACGTCGCACAAGAGCACTTATTAAAAGTGATTAATGGTGTTGAAGAGTCCAGCTAACTGATTGAAAGCTATCCTTATCATTTGACCAAGCACTACTTAGCCAAACACTACTTAGCCAAACACTATTTAACCAAGCAATGGTACATACCAATGCTTGGTTTTTTTGGTTAATGCGCTGTAAAAGTTACAAACTGTCTTGCAACCTCACATTTATTCACATATTGATACGGCAGCACACTGGTGCAGCTCACAATATCTTACCTATAATTGATACCAGTTTTGGCGCGTTTTAATATGTTGTATCAAAAGCTTGATAACTTTTTTGTCCAAGAATGCTTAAACACATATTCGTACAGCGCTACAGAATCTTTAAGGTAAATAAACAATAAAAACAAGGAACGCATTATGAGTACTACTGACAACGACACTTCAGATATCAAAAAAGCGGCTGAGCAAGCAGATGGTCAGGAAATCGAAAAGAACCTAGAAAACAAAAAGACAGCCGACGTTCCTGAGTCGCTTAATTCAGAAGAGCGGACCCCTTTCATTGACGACGAATTACGCACTGACAAGTAATAGCTGACCTAGCAATTTTAGAAAGTTAAGTTCGAATATCTATTCAAGCAGCAATAACAAATAAAAATGCAAGGGAGACGCTATGACAATTCCAGAAAAAGCAGCCACTGAAGAAAAAGTAATCGTGGATGATCCAGCAGCAGTTGCACCAGAAAATCCTGAGGGTAGCTATGAGGGGCGCAAGCACGAGCCGCAGATAGATGGCCCCGAACAAGACTCACAAGAAACTGATGAGATATATGCTGATCCGCGCAAAGAAGAGAATTTACCTGCCGGCGGTAAAAATGTCTCAGACCTAAATGCTTATGATCTAAGTCAAGAAGACAATTAACCATTGATATCGTTAATACCCACGCTATGCTAATCTCTTAATGATATGAGTAATAATTATAACAACGATAAGGACAAGATAATGGAAACCAGAGACCCTGCTTTAAATGAAAATATAATAACAGAAACTGATACTCATGAGACAGTTGATGGCTCTCAAACGGTTAAGAGCCATGATGAGTTGGAAGAAAATATTACTGAAAATAAAGGTACGGATACTTTTGAAGAAGGGGTAGTCGCATCTGAGCATGTCAATAAAAATGACAACCCAGCGCGCCAGCCAGATCGTCGTGATCAACCGGGTAATGGTTTTGATGACAATATCAATGAAAGTACCGTTGCAAGCGAAGGACCTGATAGCCAAAAAATTAACAACATGAATCGCTATGCTAATGTTGATAATGCTCAGACTCGCACCTTAAATTCTGATGACAAAGACTAGACCGACAATAGAAAGCTGAGCAAAGACCTATGATATTTGCGTAATTATCGACTGATATCTATATTATTTAGATAACAGTTAAAGGCGCTTACAATATTGGATGGATAGTTATAATAATAGGGAGTAAGACAAATATGCCAAACGACAAGCCTGTCACTGACGAGTATAGTTTAAAAGATGCAGACGATAACAATGGTATCGTACCAGACGATGCGCTACAAAAAGTAAATCCAGCGGCAGCAGACAAAGCAGCTGGAGATCATGACCCACATAATGTGGCTAAAAGTGATAAGCAGTACGACAGCTCATTGATGGAAGATAACAAGTAAGATCATAAATACAGTAATGCTCATTATTACTTAAGTACTGGTATTCTTTATATTTATTTTCCAAGTATAAAGTTAAAGGCACTGCAATTGACTAGAGTATGTAACTCAGACAATTGCAGTGCCTTTTATCGTTCTAATAACCTATAAATTATAAGCGTATATCAGTCATAAGTGGCTCTTAGGCAGGCGTGCCACTATGAAAGCGTAGCTCAGCGTCTGGACTATCTATTAATTCAGCTTCTACTTCTTTAAAAAACGCAACGCGCTCATCGATATTATCATCTGATAATGACTGGGCAAGCGCAAGGTAGTCCTCAAAATGACGGCTCTCTGACTTTAGTAGATAGCGATAGTATTTTGCTAAACGCTCATCATCAATGACTTCAGCCAACGCTGCAAAACGCTCACAAGAGCGCGCTTCGATAAATGCACCGATTATCAATACATCTACCATCGCTGCTGGCTCATAAGTGCGCTTATGCTTCAACATGCCCTTGGCATAGCGACCTGCACTCAGATACTTCCAGTCCTGACCGCGCTCATTCATGATGCCTAGCACTTGCTCGTAATGCAGCATCTCCTCACGTATAAGCTGTGCCAATTTACGTTGCAAATCATAAGAGAACTCATACCGAAATATCAAATTCATCGCGGTGCCTGCGGCTTTCTTTTCGCAATTGGCATGATCCTGAATGATCAGTGGTAAGTTTTCGATAGCGGCATCTACCCAAGCTTGCATCGTGCGCGCACCCAAAAAATTATAAACAGGGGATAGGTCTACCTTTATAGGAGTACGCAGATGCGTAATATCGACGCTATCTTCCTCTACGTCCATACTGCTTTCGTTAATGACATTTACTGGTGCAAGGGTCGCTTCTTTTTCGGGATTATCCTTATGCATCTCGTAGTGATCAGTACCATGCGCTGATGATTGTAAGGATGAGAGGTCGGGCTGGTTTATAGTCATAATCTAAAAGGGCTTTTTTATAAATGAGAGTTTAAAGCAACTAATTTATAGCTGCTTTCAAAATAATGGATTACAGTTAATACGGCTAAGTAAGTTGTCTGGATAATGGACAGTATTTAAATCTAACTATAGATGGTAATGATTACTTACAGTTTAGTCTCAACTGAGCATTCATTAATTTCTAGATAGTATTCATGGTCTATAAGGCTTATATCTTATACGATATCATTATTATACAATCCCAATATTTATTTGCTAAATGGCGTTTGCTTGTTTATTTTATTATTTGATAGTAGGATGAGATTTTGCTCTTTAGCCACAGTGTCTTGCTATCAATAGCACTTAGTAGAGAATGGCAAGCATTATACCAATGACAATTCTCGTATTAAAACAGAAGATTTATACAGTCTACTTGAACGCTGATAAAAACCTCTTTAATAAATAATTATGTATCAACATTAAATACCATATGTAGCAATGATATCTTTTATTATATGAATAATTGTTGATAAAAATAACGAGTCTTAAATAGTCGCTGTAGCAATTTAGTATTACCAATACTCACCAATAGATAAGGATAACAACATGGGCCAGTCTTCTAACGCCAATCGCATTCAAAAAGGCATTCTTGCCATCGACCAACAGTTGTATGACTTTATTGAAAACGAAGTGCTGCCAAAAGTTGGTGTTGATTCAGACAGTTATTGGTCAGGTTTTGAGAAGGTTATTAAGGAATTTACGCCACGTAATAAAGCGTTACTAGAAAAACGAGACAAGATTCAAGCACAGATTGACCAGTGGCACCTACAACACCCTGCAAAAGATGGCGAAATCGATTATCCAGCTTATAAGACATTCTTGCAAGAGATTGGTTATCTACTGCCAGAAGGTGATGACTTTACGGTCAGTACAGAAAATGTCGATGACGAAATTGCTCATATCGCAGGTCCGCAGCTGGTCGTACCAGTACGTAATGCTCGTTATGCATTAAATGCGACCAATGCGCGTTGGGGCAGCCTATATGATGCCTTGTACGGCACAGATGTGATCAGTGATGACAATGGACAAGAAGCGACAGGCAGTTATAATCCTAAGCGCGGCGCTGCGGTTGTGGCCTATGCCAAAGCGTTCCTAGATGAGCATTTCACGCTCGCATCCGGTTCATACAATGATGTGACTGGTTTTAAAGTGGTCGATGGCAAGCTTGAAGTCGCACAAGGTGATAGCAGCACAGAGTTAAAAGATACTAGCAAATTTGTCGGTTTCGTCGGTGATGCTGAACAGCCTACTGGTGTACTACTAAAGAATAATGGCTTACATGCTGAGATTCAGATTGATAGTAATCATCCAGTTGGCAAAGATGACCCAGCAAATATCAAAGACGTGCTACTTGAGTCAGCCATGACCGCGATTCAAGATTGTGAAGATTCGGTCGCTGCTGTAGATGCGGAAGAAAAAGTGGAAGTCTATCGTAACTGGCTTGGGTTGATGAATAGCGATCTACAAGAAACCTTTGAAAAAGGTGGCAAAACCCGTACTCGCAAACAAAACCCAGATCGTGAATATAATACACCTGATGGCGACAAACTAATTTTGCCAGGGCGTTCGCTATTGCTGATTCGTAACGTGGGTCATCTCATGCAGAACCCCGCAATTTTGGTTGATTTAGGCAATGGCCAAGAGCAAATATTTGAAGGCTTAATGGATGGTTTAATCACGCCACTGTTGTCACTCAATGATATCAAAGGCAAAAACGAGCTATCAAACTCACGCCAAGGCTCTATGTATATTGTTAAGCCAAAAATGCACGGCCCTGAAGAAGTCAAAATGGCCAATGATTTATTCAATGCATCAGAAGACTTGCTAGGTCTAGAGCGTAATACGCTCAAAATCGGTATCATGGACGAAGAGCGCCGTATGACGGTCAATCTAAAAGAAGCGATTCGCCAAGCAAAAGAACGCGTTATTTTCATTAACACAGGTTTCCTAGATCGCACCGGTGATGAGATGCACACCAGTATGAATGCTGGTCCATTTGTGCCAAAAGGCGACATGAAGTCGCAAGCATGGCAACCCGCTTACGAGCAGTGGAACGTCGATATCGGTCTAGAGACTGGTTTGCAAGGTCATGCTCAAATTGGTAAAGGCATGTGGGCCAAACCTGATGAAATGAAAGAGATGATGGATACTAAGGCGGCTCATCCTAAATCTGGTGCCAGTACGGCTTGGGTACCATCACCAACGGGTGCTACCTTACATAGCATACACTATCATCAAGTCAGCGTGGCCGATGTGCAAGATAGCTTAAAGTCGCGTGAGCGTGCCAGCTTAGATGATATTTTGACCATTCCATTAGCAAAAAATACCAACTGGACAGAGGAAGAAAAGCAGCAAGAGCTTGAAAACAATGCTCAAGGTATCTTAGGGTATGTAGTACGCTGGGTAAACCAAGGCGTAGGCTGTTCTAAAGTACCTGATATCAATGATGTCGGCTTAATGGAAGATCGCGCCACCTTACGTATCTCTAGCCAGCATATTGCCAACTGGTTGCATCATGACGTGGTGAGCGAGCAGCAAGTGATGGATACGATGAAACGTATGGCAAAAGTCGTCGACGAACAAAATGCAGGCGATAGTGATTACCAGCCAATGGCAGATAACTTTGATAACTCTTATGCATTCAAAGCAGCCTGTGATTTGGTCTTCAAGGGACGCGCGCAGCCTAGTGGTTATACTGAACCATTGTTGCATCAAGCGCGCCTTGATCTAAAAGCCAATGCTTAGAGAAGTAGATTCAGCAATGGGTATTTTAGCGTATGCTGAAATCCAAGGCATAGTATCTAATCTTGCTCGTTTGTGACTCTAAATATGTCATAAATACGTTAGCCTATTCTTCATGAGCGTTATTTATTTATCAATAGGTAGCGCTCATTTTTGGGCAATTGCTTTGTTTTTATTAAAAAATTTTAATATTATAAGTAATAATATTAATCAATAAAAGCGCTATCTGCTTGAGTAGATAGCGCTTTTTCTTGTGGCTATTTGGATTTTATAGATTACTTGTCATTTGATACCGGGTGTATCGAAAAAGCGAAAAAATATGTTGCAAATTATGTCAAAGTTGTTATGCTTGTACTCGAAGTATGAGTTTGGTAACGGATGTTACGCAATGGAGTGATAAAGACAACAGGTTACACGGCAGTTACGCTCTTAATCCCAGTCATGTAAATTATTGTTCTTTTCATCTTGCTGTAATAAAGATTCGCCACACTTGTTTCTGACTAATCTCGGTAGCCAGTTACACATTATATCTTTGAGGATTTGTGACGATACCATTATGGGCGCCAGCTAATAATAGCTTGCTCATTACTACAATTGTAAAGTGGAGATACCCCATGAAAAAACTACTTTTAGCTACAGCAATCGCAGCCCTATCTGTATCAGCAGCAAACGCAGCACCAACCCTATACGGTAAAGCTTTTTTAGCAGCTGACTATGAGAATGCTGAATTTGATGGTCCTGCTGGCAACATGTATGACGAAGATACAGTGCAGATTAACTCTCATGCTTCACGTATCGGTCTTAAAGGCTCTGAAGCCATGACTGCTAATACTGATGTTATTTATCGTTTAGAGTATGGCACAAGCCTTGATGGTGATAACGCTACTTTCACTAACCGTGATACATATCTTGGTATTGTGAACAAGCAATTTGGTGAGTTCCGCGTTGGTAAGAACCAATCAAGCTTAGCTCGTATTGACAATGTTGTTGTTAACCAAGGTTACTGGGATAATCTAGGCCAAACTCAAAATGAAAGTGAAGTTGTTAGTGCTCTAAATATGGCGGATAGTAACCGTATCAATAGTTCAATCATTTGGACTGCACCAAAATACGATGGACTACCGTTACAGCTTTCTGCAATGTATAGCTCTGATGATCAAAATAGTAATGACGACGCAGGCTTTGGCGTTGCTATGTTATTCGATCAAGGTACTGGCTTCACAGCTGGTATTGCATACGATAAAGATCAGAACATCGATGGTGATATCATCCGTGGTACAGCGACTGTTGATCTAGGCAAATACATGGCTTACCCAGTACAATTAGGTGCATTGTACCAAGTAGGCGACTATGATGGTGGCGATAAAGACGAGAAAGGTCTAGTTGTTAGCGCTCAAATGGGTCTAAATAACTTTGCTCGTCCAGCATCTGTATACGCACAGTACAACAAAACTGACAACTTGAATGGTTTTAACAATTCAGATTCAGATCAGATCGTTGTTGGTGGTAAATACATGTACAAAGATAACATCATTGCTCATGCCTATGCTGGCGTAAACAATGCTGATAATGTTGGATATACATACAATACTGGTGTTAAAGACGTTGACACTCAGAAGGATATATTCGAAACGTCAAACGGTGATGCACAAGTAGTTGTAGTTGGTGCTGGCCTAGAATACTTATTCTAGTATGAACTAGAATCTGACGTTAAAAAAACTCATCCTTCGGGGTGAGTTTTTTTGTTGTATAGAGTATGAATAACAGAAAAATGTTTATCATCAGCGTGAAAAATAAGAGTTTCAGATAGTTTGCATTTTTGCCCTATATTTTATGGCGTATTTTTAGTAAAATCCTTCTTTACCAATTACCGACAGAGTACTATGACCAAGTTTATATTCGTGACCGGTGGGGTAGTGTCCTCACTAGGAAAAGGTATCACCGCAGCCTCTCTTGCAGCGGTCTTAGAAGCACGTGGCGTGACTGTCACGATGACCAAAATGGATCCGTACATCAACGTCGATCCAGGTACGATGAGTCCGTTTCAGCATGGTGAGGTGTTCGTCACCGAAGATGGTGCAGAGACTGATTTGGATTTGGGTTATTACGAGCGTTTTTTACGTCACTCAAAAATGAGTAAAAGTAATAACTTTACTAGCGGCCGTATTTATCAAAACGTTTTGAATAAAGAACGTCGCGGTGAATATCTAGGCGGTACGGTACAGGTTATTCCGCATATTACCGATGAAATCAAAAGTAAAATTCTTGCTAGTGGCGAAGGCTACGATATCGCGATTATCGAGATCGGCGGTACGGTTGGTGACATCGAATCACTTCCATTTATGGAAGCCGTACGTCAGATGCAAGTAGAGCTTGGCCGTAACAGAGCCATGCTGATGCATCTTACTCTAGTACCTTATATTGCTAGTGCCGGTGAGACCAAAACCAAGCCAACACAGCATTCTGTAAAAGAGCTGCGTTCTATCGGTCTACAGCCTGATATTCTAATCTGCCGCTCTGATCACCATATCTCACAAGACAACCGTCGTAAGATTGCGCTATTTACCAATGTTGAAGAGCGTGCGGTCATTATGTGTGAAGATGCGCAAAGCATCTATCAAATACCGCGTACGCTACATGAGCAAGACCTTGATGATCTCATCTGTGAGCGTTTCGGTCTTGATGTGCCTGAAGCGGACTTGAGCGATTGGGATAAAGTGGTTGAAGCCCAGCTAAATCCTGAAGGGATAGTGACAGTTGCGATGGTTGGTAAATACGTTGAGCTACCAGATGCTTATAAATCGATCAACGAAGCATTGCTACACGCAGGTATCACGCATAAAGTTGATGTGAAGATTGACTATATCGATGCTGAGCGTTTAGAAGATGACGACACTCTACTAGCGCAGCTAAAAGATGCCAATGCTATCTTAGTACCAGGCGGTTTTGGTGAGCGCGGTACGATGGGTAAAATAAAAGCCATCACCTATGCTCGTGAAAATAATGTGCCATATTTAGGTATTTGTCTTGGTATGCAGCTTGCTGTGATTGAGTATGCGCGTAATGTACTTAATATCAATGCCAACTCTTCTGAGTTTGATCGTAAGACAGCTGAGCCTATCATCGGGCTTATCACCGAATGGTTAGATGAGCGCGGCGAGCTACAGATTCGCAGTGATGACTCAGACCTTGGTGGCACGATGCGCCTAGGTGCGCAGCAGGCTGAATTGGTTTCTGGTAGCAAGCTAAGCCAAATCTATGGCGCTAACAATATCACTGAGCGTCATCGCCACCGCTATGAGATGAACAACCGTTATATAGAGCCACTAGAGCAAGCGGGTATGACGATTTCTGGCTATTCTGCTAAGCAGCATTTGGTAGAGTCGGTTGAGATTAGCGAGCATCCATGGTTTGTCGCGGTTCAGTTCCATCCTGAATTTACTAGCTCACCACGCGGTGGTCATCCACTGTTTAATAGCTTTGTAAAAGCGGCGAAGAACCACAGCGAAGCAAAGTAGTTCTCAGAATGTAATTTGTATTGAAAGCGTTCATTATAAAAAAGACTGATCTTCGGATCGGTCTTTTTTTTGGCTCAATTTTGAGCAATGCGATGAGCAATGCGAATAGTTACTTAATGATTATCGATATTGATGCTATCTAATTACGCTTGCATACTTTTTTTCATTAAGCTATCCGTTACAATATGGGACAGACATATTCATAACAAAATAAGAGGTAATGGCTAAATGGAAAATCTATTAACGGCGCAATCACACATTGCACTTAACACGCCTAATAATAAGACGATCACTATTGGTAATGATCAACCCTTTGTATTATTTGGTGGGATGAACGTCTTAGAGTCTAAAGAGTTGGCGTTTGAGATTGCTGAGCAATACGTTGAGATATGTGAGCGCTTGGGTATCGGCTATGTGTTTAAAGCGAGTTTTGATAAAGCTAACCGCTCAAGCCTGCACTCTTACCGAGGGCCGGGACTAGAGCAAGGTATCGATTGGCTCGGGCAAATCAAAGAAAAATTCCAAGTACCGATTATCACTGATGTACATGAACCTCATCAAGCAGCACCAGTCGCTGAAGTTGCTGATATTATTCAGCTGCCTGCTTTTTTGTCGCGTCAGACGGATTTAGTCCATGCAATGGCAAAAACAGATGCCATCATTAATATCAAAAAGGCGCAGTTTTTAGCCCCTCATGAGATGCGTCATATCGTCAATAAGTGTCTAGAAGGCGGTAATAATAAGCTGATACTTTGTGAGCGTGGTAGTGCCTTTGGTTATAACAATCTGGTCGTCGATATGCTAGGTTTTGATACCATGAAGCAAATGGATATCCCCGTATTTTTTGACGTGACACATAGCTTGCAGCAGCCAGGCGCGCGTAGTGATAGTGCAGGCGGCCGCCGTGAGCAGATTACCACACTGGCACGTGCAGGTATGGCAACAGGATTGGCAGGGTTATTTTTAGAAGCACATCCAAATCCAGAAACGGCGAAATGTGATGGGCCATGTGCGCTGCGTATGAGTCAGCTAGAGCCGTTTTTGCGTCAGCTCAAACAAATTGATGATTTAGTCAAAGGCTTCGATGTGTTAGATACGCATTGATACGGTAAGTGAAAAGAGGATTAGGCAATGGCAATTCAGATGGCAAAAGTCAGTATAGAAAATATCGACGATGAAGATGGTCTAGATAGCGTAATGACCGCTCTTAAAAATATCTCAGGCGTGACGGCTATCGATCTAGATCCCGTGCATGATGTCGCAACGGTCAGTTATGATGATACGGATACGAGTATCCATGCCTTAACGGCGGCGATTAGTATGGTGGACTATGTGACTCAGCCATTTCCTATCGATGCGCCGCAAAATCCGCATCATAACGATTAAGATATATGGGCGATCTGGATGCTACATAAGCAATGAGTAGCGCTTACGTTTTTATTAATAAGTTGCTGACTCGTTAATAAAGTAACAACCAAAGTGTCTTGCTGTCGATGATGATAGGGCTTATGCTTGTTTGGTGGCGCTTTGATAGGTTTTGAGAAGTAAATATTGAAGAACAGCTATCAAGGCTACTTTTCACTAATAAAAATAAGGAGCCAACCATGGTAAGCCAAACACGTATTATTCAAATCGATGGCATGACTTGTGGCGGTTGCGTGGCAAGTGTACATACTGCTACTGCCGACATTGACGGTTTAGATACGATCACCGTTGATCTAGCTGACAATCTAGCGACGGTCACTTTTGATGATAGCAAAACCAGTGCAGAGGCCATTGCTACGGCTATTGATGATGCTGGATTTGAGGCAACAGTCGCTAACTCATAGATTGCATCATTTATTAAAAAAACTAGCCATCATGTTATTACTAGCATGATAGCTGGTTTTTTTAATGGTTAAAAATTCTGATTATAGATTACGTCCATGACTGTCCTAGTTTGCTGCTATTTACTAAATGATAGAGGCTTACTTGAATAGATGATGGTTGTGACCATCTAATAGCCGCTATCTGAATATATTGCAATATGTCTGTCTATAATCACTGGATAGCCTAAACAGCGTATTCATACTGATTGTTATCGTGTTTTACTTGTTTCATTTGATTTTTTTGTCAATCCACTGATATTTTATTATGGCTGCTATGAACATATAGACGCTATAAAGAGTTCTTTTTATGAATGTTATGAATGATGCTACCCATACCACTAATGATGAATCCTACGATGTCGAGACTGACATCCAATCAAATACGCCACTTGCGCCGCAACGTGCGCATTTGCAATTGGCGATTGATGGCATGACGTGTCAGGCCTGTGCTTCACGAATCGAAAAGGTGTTGAATAAAAAGCCTTCGGTGTATGAAGTGAGTGTGAATTTTGCTGGTGAGACTGCAAATGTAGATTATGATCCGACGCAAACGACGCCAGAACAGGTCACGGAATGGGTAAACAAGACGGGTTTTGTTGCCAATCTACAGGCCAGCGACAGTTTATTTGCAAAAACAGATGAAGACACAGCCACCCAATATCCATGGCGTTTGATCGGATTATGGCTATGCTTGGTGCCATTTTTGGTGAGCATGATAGGCATGTTGGTGGGTGCTGGGATGACGTGGATGCCGCCCATTTGGATTCAGTTTATTTTAGCGACGATTGTACAGTTCGGCTTTGCGTTACCATTTTATAAGAGCGCATGGGCATCCATCAAAGGTGGTCTTGCCAATATGGATGTACTGGTAGTGATAGGTACCGTGACGATATGGGCATATTCGACCTATCTGTGGCTCACTCACGGCGATGGAACGTTAAGTAGCCTCTTGCAAAGTGGACACATGGGCGGACACGTTGCTAGTAATAGCCCAGCCGTATATTTTGAAGCAGGGGTGATGGTTATTGCTTTTGTGCGGACTGGTAAATACTTGGAGGAACGCACTAAGAAGCATAGCCTCAACAGCATTGATTTATTATTGTCATTAACGCCTGATGAAGTTGAGCAGCAGCAACCAAATGGCGATTTTCATTCTATTGCGCTGTCTGATGTGCAAATAGGCGATATCTTGCGTGCCAAGCAAGGCAGCCGTGTCGCGACCGATGGTATCGTCACAGATGGTAGCGGCTGGTGCGTGGAGAGTCACTTAACAGGTGAGTCAATAGCGCTCGAAAAAGAAGTGGGCGATGGATTGCTGGCAGGTGCTTTGGTGGAGAATGGTAGCTTGCTCTATCGTGTGAGTGCCAAGGGTAGTGACACCAAGCTTGGTGATATGGTGCAAGCATTAAGTGATGCGCAAGGCTCAAAAGCTAACTTGGCGAGGCTGGCTGACAGAGTGACCGCAGTGTTTGTGCCAATTGTAGTGACCATTGCTTTGGTTACTTTTGGCCTAACATGGTGGCTGACAGGCATGATCGATACTGCCTTGATGCACGCCGTATCGGTATTGGTCATTGCTTGTCCTTGTGCGCTTGGTTTGGCCACGCCAGCAGCCATCATGGCAGGTATGGGGGTTGCTGCGCGTCACGGTGTTTGGTTCAAAGATGCGCAAAGTCTCGAGGCGGCAGGCAATATTGATACAGTAGTGCTCGATAAAACAGGCACGCTGACGATTGGTAAGCCGACTATCGTCGATCAGGTCATGGTGGATAAGTCACTGGCCGTTGATGATGTATTGCAAATTGCAGCCAGTGTCGAGGCGCACGCCAGTCATCCACTAGCAACAGCTCTGATCAATACTGCTAAAGACCGTCAATTGTCTCTATTCAACGTGACTGATATCAGTGTGATAAAAGGTGCTGGTATACAAGCGAATATCGAAGGGCTTGGGCTGATAAAAGTTGGTACGGCAGAGTTTGCGAACTTGACGTTGCCAAGATTTATGCCAAAAGTATGGCAAATCGCCAGTACCGTTGCGATTAGTATTAATGATGAACCACTAGGCGCGTTTGCACTAGCTGATGACTTGAAAGCGGACACGCTACAAGCAATCACTGCGCTACAAGATGCTGGTATCAATGTGATCTTGATGAGTGGTGATAAGCAGTCCGTTGTCGACCATGTGGCAGGGCAGTTGGGCATTGATAAGGCTTATGGCAAGATGAGCCCGCGTGACAAAGCCAGCCAAATTGCGTTATTGCAAACGGCTGGTCATAAGGTGGCGATGGCAGGAGATGGCGTCAATGATGCGCCAGCAATGGCCACCGCTGATGCCAGTTTTGCGATGTTTGAAGGGACTGATGTCGCGCAGCACAGCGCTTCTGCCCGTCTAATGGGTGAGTCGCTTATGCATATCGATGCCGCGCAAAAAATCGCTCAAGCAACGCTACGCAATATCAAGCAAAATTTGTTTTTTGCTTTTATTTATAACTGTCTTGGGATTCCACTTGCTGCGTTTGGATTTTTAAATCCGATGATTGCGGCTGCTGCTATGGCGCTTAGTTCTATCTCAGTTTTGATGAATGCGCTACGATTGACACGCTTTAAAACAGAGGTTGAGCTAGATAATACGGTATCTGCCCCGCACACCAATAAAACGCGTTTAGCGAAATAATAATTACTGTATTAGCGCTGATATTTCATCAACACAGACCAAACGAGTATTTGAGATATACCTATCTATGATGATATTTATGACCGCAAGTCAGTGTAAGATAAGGGAAGTTTGATAAAATATATGCTATGATGCCAAGCACGATAGCCAACCGTTAATCTGTTCAATAAGCTTTCCATCATATGCAAATATAGTCATATGGCAGAAAGGTTTGAAGGAATTCTAGGTATATTGGCTATATGATATTTTGCTTTATCTTTTTTGTATGCTAACTGCCGTTATTTATCTCACAAACTTGGCATGACCAAAGGAATTAACAGACATTATGTACGCTGAAGAAACCAACAACGTCACCGCAATTAAAGACATTCGCGCTCGTGAAATTTTAGACTCGCGCGGCAACCCAACTATCGAAGCTGATGTGATCTTAGCTGATGGCACTGTCGGCCGTGCTGCGGCGCCAAGTGGCGCATCAACAGGCTCACGCGAAGCGCTTGAGTTACGTGATGGCGACAAATCTCGCTATATGGGTAAAGGCGTCAAAAAAGCCGTTTCTAACGTCAACAGTCAGATTCGTAGTGCTTTGATTGATAAAGATGTGACTGAACAGCAGGCCATTGATGATGCCATGATTGCGCTAGACGGCACAGAAAACAAAGAGAGCCTTGGTGCGAATGCCATGCTAGCAGTGTCACTTGCTACTGCCAAAGCGGCTGCCAAGTCACAGAATCTACCATTGCATCAGTATATTGCTAACTTGCGTAATCAGACGTCATTGACTATGCCTGTGCCAATGATGAACATCCTAAACGGTGGCGAGCATGCGGACAATACCGTTGATATTCAAGAGTTTATGATTGAGCCAGTTGGCTTTACCAGCTTTTCAGAAGCGCTGCGTGCTGGCACAGAGATTTTCCACAGCTTAAAGTCTGTGTTGAAATCACAAGGCTTAAATACCGCTGTCGGCGATGAAGGTGGTTTTGCACCAAATCTACGTAGCAACGAAGAAGCCATCACCGTCATTATGCAAGCGATCGAGCAAGTTGGCTACAAAGCGGGCGAAGACATTCATCTTGCGCTAGACTGTGCGGCTAGTGAGTTTTATAAAAATGGTCAATATGTATTGGCAGGCGAAGGCAATAAAGCTTTTGATAGCCAAGGGTTCTCAGACTATCTCGTTGGGCTGGCACGTCAATATCCTATTATCTCTATTGAAGATGGTCTTGATGAGTCAGATTGGGATGGTTGGAAGTATCTGACCGAGCAGATTGGTGATAAAGTCCAATTGGTTGGTGATGATCTATTCGTGACCAATCCTACAATCTTGCAAGAAGGTATCGATAAGCATATTGCCAATGCAATTCTGATTAAATTCAACCAAATCGGTACACTGTCAGAAACGCTAGATGCGATTTATATGGCGAAGAAAAATGGCTATGCAACCATCATTTCACATCGTTCAGGCGAAACCGAAGACAGCACCATTGCAGATTTAGCAGTTGGTACCGCTGCCGGTCAGATCAAAACAGGCTCACTATGCCGCTCAGACCGCGTTGCTAAGTACAACCAATTGCTACGCATCGAGCAGCAAGTACGTGCAAGCTATCGTGGCCGTGAAGAGTTTATCGGCCTACGCGGTTAACAGACTGACTTGGCTTTTTAACGTGTAATATACGTCAAAAAGTCTAAGCTTAAAAGCCGAACTTATCATTGAATCTAGGCGATATATAATCATTTGTGTATCGCCTAATTAGCTTAAAACTTTAATCTCATTCTTTCTATGTTGTTTGGCGTTGTCATCTTATGAAATATTTTAGCCAATTTATACTACTTGCTTTAGCCGTTGCAGTGCTTTTGGGATTGCAATATCAGTATTGGCTGGGAGAAAATGGCCATTTTGAACATAACAAGTTGACGGCTCAAATTGAAGAGCAACAACGCTTAAATGACAATCAAGTGGCAGCAAACAATCTATTACGTACCGATGTGCAAGATCTAAAAACTGGACTTGAGGCGGTGGAAGAGCACGCTCGCTTAGATTTGGGTTTAATCAAACCAAATGAAACTTTTGTCCAAGTATCAACTGCACCAACGACACATAGTAGCTATTAAACTTTAGCTATCGATCTGTATGATGTGATATCAAGCATTATCATTGATTATAGAGCCATCCGTCATTCTTATCATTTTCACTATCTCTCTGTAAATATATCGTCATGGGTTCAACCATGAGTATCACACTATGAATAAAACCCCTAATATACATGCCATGATCGTCGCAGCTGGTCGCGGCAGCCGTTTTGGTGCGTCTATCGCCAAGCAATATACAATGCTAGAAGGTCAGACGTTATTGCAGCACAGCGTGGCTAGGCTTAGCCATAGCAATTATATTCATAAATGTCTATTGGTCGTAGCAGCAGACGACAGCACAGCTCAGGAGCTAGAGTTTGAGCTTCCTATACATTATGCAGTTGGTGGGGCCGAACGTTGGCAATCAGTACAGGCAGGGGTAGAGGCCATCAGTCAGTCAGGCGCCGATGATTCGGATTTAGTACTCATTCATGATGCGGCACGTCCCGCTGTACCGAGTGTGGATATCGATCAAGTTATTAAAGCGGCGATGATGGAGCCTTATGGTGCTATCTTAGCGACACCGGCGGCCGATACGTTGAAGACATCCTATCAGCAAACCACACCTACTGAGGATGATAAACTGATTCCTTACGCGAAATGCACTATTGACCGTAGCAACATATGGCAAGCACAAACCCCGCAGGTCTTTCGTTTAGGTCAGCTGAAACGCGTCCTACGCTATGTGTCTGAACATCAGCTCAGCATTACAGACGAAGCCAGTGCTTTTGAGCACTTAGAGCTACCTATACGTTTGGTGCCTGGTAGTCGACAAAACATCAAGCTTACGTATCCTGATGACGCCATTTTACTGGCAGCAATTCTTGATATCCAATCCTCACATTAATCAAATTTATAGATTTGCTTCGTATTTATATCAGATAGTTCAAGGTAATGACTGTCAATATCGCATCAATTTTACGGCAAGTTTCAGCCTCAATAGAAGTTAAGATATATTAATTTAATATATAATATATATTTAAAACATGTTTTTTGTATATAAGCAAGGTTATTAATTAATAAGAGGTTGCTTTGATGACCAATCTAACCTATGATGTAACTAACTTAATACAATTAATATAAAAACTTATAAAATCAATAATATATCAGAGAAATTCATTACATTTAGTGATGTTGTCTCTATATTTTCTGAAGTTAGTATGATTGTTTTAGCGACATTTACCTAATAATAGGGAGAAGCTGATTGTCAACAATCAACGATTCGACAAATCCAGTAACGACAGATCTCTGCCAGCTTGTATATATAAGCCGGATTACTTCTACTGGTCTTTCAAGTCCTAGCACGCTTAATGACATCTCAGAGACCGCAGTTGAGCGTAACCACGCCGATAACATTACCGGTATTCTTTGCTATGGCAATGGGTACTTTTTGCAGTGCGTAGAAGGGTCAGAACAAGCACTAACAAATTTAAAAAATCGATTGCTAACAGATGATCGACATAAAGAATTAGAAATCTTAGACTTCTCGGAAATCACAAAGCGCCGTTTTGCCAGTTGGTCATTACGCTCTATCACACTTGAGCGCTGGATGACTAAAGAGTCTGAGCTCAAAAAACTGATGCCGTTTAAGCCTTATGATTGGAATGCTAATGAGTGGCAGAAATTCTTAGATATTTTGCAAGAGTATTATGAAGAGCAGAACAGAACAGGCAATATCGATACGGTACCTATTAAGTATAATACTCTAGGCGTGACGTTGAGTAAGGTTGTAGGTCAACATCAGGCATTCTTTTTAATTCAGACGGTACTCGGCCTGATGATAGCTGCCACATTATTATGGCTAATGCTGTAATCGATAGATAATATAATCATAGGAGTCAACTCTCTTATGATTTTAAGTATGTTAATACGATTGCTCATCGAGCTAAATACTAATTATATCTAGTTGAGCAGACGAATAAGAAAAAGCCAGCATTGAGTCAATGCTGGCTTTTTCTTGTTTAAACAAATAGCTTGGATATTAAGAATAGTTTGGATATCAAGATCAGGCATAAAAAACCCCACTCATAATATATTATGAGTGGGGTTTTTGGTGGTACCATTGTTAGTCTTATTGATTGCTAACAAGTGACGCCAAATAGTGGCGTCCCCAGGGGGATTCGAACCCCCGTTACCGCCGTGAAAGGGCGGTGTCCTAGGCCTCTAGACGATGGGGACTAGTAACAACACTTCAACTGCTTTCACCATTTATGCTGAAGTGGTGCGTATTTTAATAGCGTCTGCGTTTCCTGTCAAGCCTTTTTCTACGTCTTTTTAAAATTAAATATCTTTTTTTAATTGCACGGCGAGGATGGAGATCATTGCGCTTTAAATGATACCGAATCCATAGGGAAGTACAAGCACTAATAGTTAAAGCGAGCAACATATAGCCTAGGATGGTTCCCCATAACTTGAGCTGTGGATCCATAATAAAGTCCCTCCTATTAGGCCTCGATAGTATTCGCTATCAAGGCAGAGTGAGCAACTTGAACTATCTATAGGATATAACTGCATCGCTTAAGCGCGACACTCATCATAAGTAGTCATATTAGCCGTCCAAAAATATGACATTTATTATCATACAAAATAATTCCATCTGCTTATCGTGATATCAATCATATCCCTATTGATTATCAAATCAAGATGTCAAAGCCATCAAGTATTACAAATAGCACTATTATCTATGATTGGCAATATATGATATGTGACTTATTTACTATCGTTATCAGCTGGCGCTTCTTTAGCCTCTTCATTGTGCATTGCATTAGCGAGCATAGGATAATTATTGAGTATGTGGCAGAACAGCTCGGCCGTCTTTTGAGTGTCATATAGTGCTGAGTGAGCATTTTTACCATCAAACTCGAGTCCGGCTGCCTTACATGCCCGTGCTAGTACAGTTTGTCCAAATGCCAGTGCAGACAAAGTCACGGTATCAAACACTGAAAAATTGTGAAAAGGATTGTGGTTCTTACTATTGGTACGTAGCACAGCTGCATTTAGAAATGCCAAATCGAAATGCGCGTTGTGTCCAATCAGAACACATTGACGGCACTCTTCTTCGCGGCGTACTTCTTTTAAGCCTTTAAAGATACGGCGAAGGGCCGTTTTTTCATCTTCAGCAATGGCTTTACGCATTGGGTTGTTAGGATCGATGCCAGTAAACGCAAGGGCACTGGGTTCTAAATTTGCACCCTCAAATGGCTCAACATGAGCATTGAATGCCTCACCTGAATAAAATACGCCATGCTCATCAAGTAGTACAGGGATGCAGGCGATTTCTAACAGCGCATCAGTTTGAGAGTTAAAACCCGCTGTCTCGACATCGACGACGACAGGCAAAAACTTACGAAACCGGTCTTTTAGACTCAAGGGTGTTTGTTCGTCGTCGCTCTTGTCTTCAGTAGCAGCACTTGGGATTACGTTCAAGTCATCATCCGTAGAATTTGAGACATCTGCGTCAGGCAAGGTTGCTGTATTTTGATTGGTCATATCAAGTTCAATCACTTTTATCAGTCGTGCTGGTATATGGAATTGCACATCATTATTTCATAACATCGATAACGCCTTTGCACTAAGGATGTTTAGTACAAAGGTATCATTGGCATTATAGAAAAAATAATAGGTTGCTTTGTCAGTGCTAGGCTGTGTGGCTACTAAACCTTAAGCGACCAAGGTAACGTTTCACCCGCCATAAGCGGCGTTAATGATGCACCATCAAAGTAAGGGTAGTCGTTCGGTACTTGCATAGGCGTGTTGACGAGTGTAATGGTACTCTCGTTTAGAGGTAGACCGTAGAACTGCGCGCCAAAACGACTGGCAAAGCCTTCTAGCTTGTCTATTTTGCCAACGCTATCAAAAGCAGTGGCATATAGCGGTAGGGCAGTTGCTGAACTATAGCAACCAGCACAGCCACAAGCGGCCTCTTTCTTGTCGGTAGCATGTGGCGCAGAGTCGGTACCCAAGAAGAATTTCGGATTACCACTCGTGGCCACATCCAACAGGACTTTTTGATGGCTTTCACGCTTCAAGATAGGTAAGCAATAAAAGTGCGGTTTGATACCACCAACCAATAAATGGTTGCGATTAAACATTAAATGCTGCGGGGTAATAGTGGCAGCAACATGGTTGCCTTGAGCCAATACAAAATCTGCTGCATCGCTGGTCGTTATATGCTCTACCACGATTTTTAATGTTGGAAATTTGACGATGATTTGCGCCAGTACTTCGTCTAAAAAGCGTTTTTCGCGATCAAAGATATCTATATGTTCTTGCGTCACTTCACCATGTATCAGTAGTGGTAAATTGTACTTTTCTAGTGCTTCAAACACATCGACACAGGCATTGATGTTGGTAACACCATCGGCAGAATTGGTGGTTGCTCCAGCAGGGTAAAGTTTGACCGCTTGTACGATGCCTGACTGTGCGGCCAATTCGATATCTTGAGCAGTGGTATTGTCCGTTAAGTATAAAGTCATACGTGGATCAAAGGCTGATTTTCGCTCAAGACTTAAATCGCTTGCTGCTAAACTTTCCATGATACGCGTGCGATAAGCCTGCGCATCATGTGCATTTTTGACTGGCGGCACAAGGTTTGGCATACAGATCACACGGTTAAAGCTACCTGCTGCGTGCGGTACGGTCGTGCTCAAAGCCTGCTCGTCGCGCAAGTGAATATGCCAATCATCTGGCTGAAGGATGGTTAATTCTCTAATCGAATCAGTCATAGTGTCAAAGCGCTCTATATCGTCAAATAAAGGAAAAAAAGAGGATAATACTGTGCGACTATCATAACAGATTTGCCCAGTTGACTAAATATAAGGCGAAATATCTGTACATAATTCATTGAGTATTATTTAACCCTTTTTAAGATTTAAGCCAAAAGCATACGCCTTATGGCAGTTAGACTTTTGCCTATAGTAAATATGATGTACACTGAGCAGGTAATTTCTTTTTAACTTGCTTTCGATTTGATCTTAGCGCGTTTACTAAAACTAAATTCTCATAACAGGAGTTTTTCATGGCTCAACTTGATCCAAAAAATATTAATAAAATCGTATTGGCATACTCAGGTGGTCTTGATACCTCAATCATCGCTAAATGGCTGCAAGAAACCTATGATGCGGAAGTGATCACCTTTACCGCTGATATCGGTCAAGGCGAAGAAGTTGAGCCAGCAAGAGCCAAAGCTCAAGCAATGGGTATCAAGCACATCCATATCGAAGATTTGCGCGAAGAGTTTGCCCGTGATTATGTATTCCCGATGTTCCGTGCCAATGCTATCTATGAAGGTGAGTATTTACTCGGTACGTCTATCGCCCGTCCACTAATCGCTAAGCGTTTGGTTGAGATTGCCAAAGAACACAATGCCGATGCCATCAGTCATGGCGCAACTGGTAAAGGTAATGACCAAGTTCGTTTTGAGCTAGGTGCTGTCGCTTTGTCACCAGACGTGGTAACGATTGCTCCTTGGCGTGAGTGGGATTTATCAAGCCGCGAAAGCTTGATGCAATATGCCGAAGAGCATGACATTGCTATCGATTATGCAGGCAATAAGAAAAAATCTCCTTATTCAATGGATGCCAACTTGCTACATATCTCTTATGAAGGTGGCGTTCTAGAAGAGCCGTATACCGAAGCAGAAGAAGACATGTGGCGCTGGTCTGTCAGCCCAGAAGAAGCGCCTGATGAAGCGCAATATCTAGAACTAGAATACAAGAAAGGTGACATCGTTGCTATCGATGGCGAAGCGCTAAAGCCTTATGAAGTAATGATTAAGCTGAATGAAATTGGCGGTAAACATGGTATCGGTCGTTTAGATATCGTTGAAAACCGTTATGTCGGCATGAAGTCACGTGGTTGTTACGAGACGCCAGCTGGCACGATTATGCTAAAAGCCCATCGCGGTATCGAGTCTCTAACGCTTGATCGCGAAGCCGCCCATCTAAAAGATGAGCTCATGCCACGTTATGCAAAAATCATCTACAATGGCTATTGGTTCAGCCCTGAGCGTATGATGCTACAGGCATTGATTGACAAATCACAAGAATACGTCAACGGTACGGTACGTGTAAAATTGTACAAAGGTGCTGTGAGCGTCGTCGGTCGTAAGTCAGATGATTCGCTATTCGACGAAAAAATCGCAACTTTCGAAGATGATGCGGGTGCTTACGATCAAAAAGACGCAGAAGGTTTTATCCGTCTAAATGGTCTACGTTTGGCTATCGAAGCTAGTCGTGGTCGAGATTTGTCTAAATAAGCATTTCGATTGTACGTAGTTAATTAAGTATTTAGCTCAATAGCAATAAAAAAGAGGCCTATATAAATAGCGCCTCTTTTTTTTATGGCTGATGCGTTTCTATCAAGACTCTGTTTTGAACATCATTTTATTAATCACATGTCTTTATTGAGCTTGTGCTGTCTCTGCCGTATTAGACTCTTCATCGTCCATTCTCACAATAGCGACATCTTGTTGCTGCCGCTCATCAGTGATATCTTGTTCCAATATCTCTTCGGTGGCGAGCACGACGCCATCAGACTTTTGCGATTGATATTTGAGAGTAGCAAGCGCCCCCAGTACACCAATGACAAGTATAATAATAAGAATGACAGGGTTTTTCCAAAGCGGTGTGGAAGCGTCATATTCTATCGGCTTTTCGCTCGTTGTCGCTGGCGTGTTGTCATTATTGCCACCGATTAATCCTAAGCTTACCAACGGCGGCTTTGGTGGATTGGCGGGTTCAGAGTTGATGCGCAGTCGGTTTCGGCTAAGATAGATATCAGAGATTTTCGCCAGCTGTAATAACCAGCGCTGATGTGGCAAAGCAATAGCGTGCATCTCTTCAAATACCAGCATGTCGTTATGACGACCCTGCGGCAAGTTATCCGGTGAGCGACCAATGGCTTTTAGGTAATTACCCGTTGCCAATTGCAAGTCTTGTACAGGTTCATGGTTTTTAGGTTCGAACCCTGTCAACTCGTACCAGTGGCTATCAAAAGGTGGCGGGGTGCTTGACAGCTGCTCAGCGTTTAATAGCTTGAGCTCTGCACTCTCTGTATGATTTTCCAAAGGTTCTTTGTCTTCTACAGACTCTGTCAGTGTGGCCGGCTCACTGTTAGCACGCTCTGATTTAAGAGTAGGCACTGCTTGCGTTTGCTCATCGCTAAAGCGTGCTGCGGACAAAAACTGTGGCTGTAGGGCAAACCATTTATTCATCTCGTCAGTATCGAGTTGACTGTATTCTGCCAAGATAGCCAATTCTCGAAGGACAATCACGCATAAAGAGGTGAGTAAGATTTGAACTTGCTGCGTTTTTGCATGAATATTTTCAGCAATATGATCACTGATTTTTATCACACGGGCGCTGTTATTAAAAACGGCGTCTGCCGCATCGTTTCGGTGATATAACGTCGCCTTAAGAGTCGCAAAATTCATGGAGTTGTATTGTCGTAACTCTTTGACAGCAGCACGTCCAAATAGCCTTTTGCTGAGTGCTTGTCCTTGATGTTGCTGCTGATAGGCAAGAAGTGCGCTCACAATAGCTTGTAAACTGGCATCCATTGCCAGCCTCGCTTGTGGCAACGAAAGCTGTGCGGCATCAGCCAAAAGTGGCAGCATAGGCTTGGTATCATGATATAAAAAATCATACATCGACACACGTGTCGGTGAAATAGTCGTCATAATCTGCTAGCATCAAAAAGTGTGCCTCTATATTACGGTGCCAAAAGCATTGACACAATCCCTTGATAATAGAAATTTTGAATCAGTTTTACCAATTACCTTAACAGTTATCTTATGGATGACTGATGGCGGGAAGCATTTATGACGAATAATGAAACTTTTAATAAGCATCTAGTGATTAACATTGCTAAGCAGACATTAACAATTTATAAGCAGCAAGCTGAGGTCACTGAATACACCGTCTCTACGGCAAAGAACGGCATCGGTAGTCAGCAAGATAGCGGCTGCACGCCTCTTGGTCAGCATAGTATTGCAAAAAAAATAGGTGGCAGTGAGCCTATGAATGCTGTGTTTGTGGGCCGTGTGCCAACTGGCGAGGTATATGATGCCGCTCTTGGCACGTTACATCCTAAACGTGATTGGATACTGAGCCGTATCCTTTGGTTGAGCGGTTTGGAAGAAGGCTCGAATAAAGGTAGCAACAGTCAAGGCGGCTGTGATACTTATGAGCGCTACATCTATATCCACGGCACACCAGATACTGAGCCGATGGGTATACCGCTTTCACATGGCTGTATACGTATGCGTAATACAGATATCGTGGAATTATTTGAGCAAGTCGAAGAGGGTATGCCAGTAATGATCGTTGCAGATTAACTAAGATTAATCGTACTCATTATTTCTAAAGCATATTTATTTATCGGTATTTGAGCCCAAAAAATCCGATGTTGGCTAAGGATGGTAGTGAAAGATATCAATATTGAACAATAAGATCAAAGTGAAAAAATAAAATGGTGTATCTATAAAAAAGGACAGCTTCATTGATAAAAGCTGTCCTTTTTACTAAGCAATGTATCTTTATCAAGGTATCTTTACCGAGGTATCTTTACTGGGTAATACGTTTTACCAAAATGTTGAGCTGTCTTTAAATTTGACCAAACGTGCTTCGATATAACTTGGGTCATCTGTGAGCATGGCAGCAAACCAACCTGCACCGTATAGGGCATTGGCATCTGTGGCCGATTTTAGGGCATAGAACTGTTGATATTGATTGTCATCATTGCGTTGCTCTAGCGCTATTTGCGCTTTTATCAGACGCTTTAACCAACGCTTGGTTTTCTTTTTGGCTTTTTTCTTACTTAACAAAGGCGCAGAGAACTCACTTATGTAGCGTAACGCTTTTAGGTGATCGCATAGTAGCGCTTCGTCCTGATTATCCTCAGAGATATCCGTATCAACATCTACATCATCGCTCACAATCTCGGTATCACTCACTTCATCAGTTTCTTTATCTGCTTTGAGGCACTTCTTATATTGTTTGGATAGAATTTTTGCTAGCTTGTCGAGAGCAAGTTTATCCGTTTGAGGCTCAATACTAGGGTCACTCATGGTAAAGGCAATCAGCTCTAGCAAGGTTAGCTGAAAGTCATTGGCTTGCAGCGTATTGATCGGTGTGATTTTTATATCTTCGATATCTGTCGTCCAGTCAACAGCAGGCGCACCAAGTGCCTGTAGCTCAGGTTCGATATAGGCCTCGATATGAGCGAGTTGGTAATAATTGTCAAGCAACGTCGAGGTTTGCTTTAGTATCGGTAGCCATTCTGGGTTGATTTCATCGGAAAATTCAGCAAATGCTGTTAATGCAGCTTGCATACGATCAATACCGATGCGTGTTTGCAAAATATGCTCGTGATCAATACTTCCAGCGACGATAGCACTACTATTTGGTAATATTTGTAATAAACAGTTGTGTACGGCTGCTCGTATAAAGGCGGGCATGCTACTGTCTTTGTTCACATCTAGTTGGCTAAGGTCAGCGCTAACCGCTGGACTGTGGTTCTGTCCATTGATGAGCAAGCCACCGTTCTCAGCTTTGGTCACGGTAGATAGACACAGCTTGTAGCGTTTGCACCATGTTTTGGCTGTCGTAAATAAAAAATCTATATCTCCTGACACCAATTCGAACTCTATCTCCTGAATGGTTTTTCGCTGAGAGTCGTCAGTACCATGGATAATTTCTCCATGATCGTAAGCCATCTCGATACAACTATCAGTTTCATCATCATTATCTTCTGTGAGCAATCGAGTGGTGCGCTCGACATCGGTGACATAGAGTCGTGTTAGGTTTTTTGATAACTTTTTGAGTTTAAAGTCAGCCAGTGCAGAGGCGATGGAAGTTTCTGCATATATCGTCAAATCAGGCATTAGCTCGTTATTATCAAGCATTTCCTGTACTTGTTTGTCGTCTAACACAGCATTGTGCTCCAAACGAGCGGCAATGCCATCGCCACCAGCTTTGATGGTTTGTACCCAAGTATCGCCTTCTTTGCGAATACGCAGACCGATACCTGCCTGTGCAAGTTGTTGGTCAGGGGTATCGTAATAGTGTGCAGCCAGTGGTGTCACTTGTGAGGATTTAACTTTTGCTTGACGCATTAAACCCTTTAGACGTGACTCTGGTACCAAAAACTTCAGCTCTATCTCTTGCATATTGGCTCCTAATAATTCTGACTGATGGCTTTGATTTAACTTTTGCTTGATAATTATTAGTCTACCACTCTCTGATTATTTAAACCGCAATAAAAAAGCCGCCCTACATTATGTAGGGCGGCTTTTTGATAAATGCTGCTAGTCTGTCGGTTATTAGAACTGGTTCATCGTGTTCTTGCCGCCGCCAGCTTTCAGTGCGTTATCGCCTGAGAAGATTTCTTTGTGATCATCGCCAAGGTCAGAACCAGCCATTGCTTGGTGCTTAACACAAGAGATGCCTTCACGGATTTCTTTACGTTGTACGCCAGCTGCATAAGCAAGCATGCCTTCTTCACCGAAATAGCCTTTAGCAAGTTCATGAACGCTAAGAGCAGTAGTGTGGTAAGTCGGTAGCGTGATTAAGTGATGGAATACACCAGCTTCACGTGACGCATCACGTTGGAAGTTCTTAGCGGCTACGTCAGCTGCTGCATCAAGTTCAGTACCGTCATAATCAGCACTCATCAAGTCGTCTTTATTGTATGCAGAGATGTCTTTGCCCTCGGTTTCCCACTGTGCGATAACTTGCTTACGGAAGTTAAGCGTCCAGTTGAACGATGGGCTGTTGTTGTATACAAGCTTCGCTTTAGGCTGTTGCTCTTTGATACGGTCAACCATTGATTTGATGTGTGCAACGTCTGGAGTCGGTGTTTCGATCCATAGTAGGTCAGCACCGTTTTCTAGAGCAGTTACACAGTCAAGTACAACGCGGTCAATGTTAGTCTCTTCACGGAACTGATATAGGCCGTTAGGTAGACGAACTGGGCGTACTAGTTTACCGTTGTGCTTAAGTAAGCTGTCGTTTTCTTTGGCATCTTCAAGAGATACTTCTTCCATTTCGATGAAATCAATGTATTTAGAAGCAAGATCGCCTGGCTCATTTGATACTGGGATTTTTTGCGTGAGTGATGCGCCCTCAGAGTCAGTACGAGCAACGATAACGCCGTCTTCAACACCAAGCTCTAAGAATGCATAACGAATAGCGTTTAGCTTAGAGATGAAGTCTTCATGCGGTACGGTGACTTTACCAGCCTGGTGACCACATTGCTTAGCGTCAGATACTTGGTTTTCAACCTGAATGGCACAAGCACCAGCTTCGATCATTTGCTTGGTCAATAGGTAAGTCGCTTCTTCGTTACCGAAACCTGCATCGATATCTGCAATGATTGGCACAACATGTGAATCAAAGTTTTCGATTTTTTCTAGGATAGCTGAGGTGTCTTGACCCGCTTCTTCAGCAGCGTTTAGCTCACGGAAGTAGTCGTTCAATACTTTAGCATCAGCTTGACGTAAGAAAGTGTAGATTTCTTCGATTAGCTTAGGCACTGATGTTTTTTCGTGCATAGATTGGTCAGGTAGTGGACCAAACTCAGAACGTAACGCCGCTACCATCCAACCTGAAAGATAGATATAAGTTTTAGAGGTAGTGCCGAAGTATTTTTTCTTAGCATACATGGTTTGCTGTGCCACAAAACCATGCCACGCACCTAGAGACTGTGTGTACTGAGACGTATCATTGTCATAATCTTCCATGTCTTGACGCATGATTTTTGCAGTATACTTTGCGATATCCAAGCCCGTTTTGAAACGGTTTTGTGACATCATACGTGCGGCATCAGTTTCGCTAATGTTCTGCCAGTTGCCGTGCTTTTGCTTTAATTCACGTACTAGTTCGATCGCTGATTTATATGCAGTTGACATCTATAGTCTCCTTGGTAGGGTGTAAAAAATAATAAATTGAGCGTTAAAATAATAATTTGTGTTGTCAATAAATTCGGTAGTGGTGGTATCAATACCTCGTAAAGGTCTTCTTTACCCTAAACAAACCTGTGCATGAATACAAGAAGATTGCTGAACTCAGCAGTTGACAAATAATTGCTGATTTATAGTGCTGATTCAGCTTGTCCACGTCTATCAAAGATGTTTGAGCATTTAATAAACAGCGTTGTCATAATTAGCAACAAGAGATGTTACAATTATACTGACACTTGGTAGTGTTTCACTGTCGAGATAAACCGTTACTATACTATTTAACTATGTTGTTTTTTGGACGATAACCCGTTCATAAAACTCAGGTTTGTGGTTTGTACCGCAAATCCTTCATGGAACTCACTATAACTGCCTTACCAAGATTTATCTAATTTATGATACTTATCTTTAGTATTTTTATAGGTTATAATGTAGTTATAACAGTATCTTATGGTGATGAAATTGAGTTATGCTGAGTATCTTTTGCGGTAAAACCAATAAAAATTCGCAAAATTATGCTGTCCTAGATCGAAAATCACCATTTCAGCACTGATAATACCAAGCGTGCCGTAGTGCTTATCTTTTAAAAGCTAAGAGAAATACATATGAATTTGCAGCGGGTTGATTTAAATTTATTAGTCCATCTAGATGTGTTGTTACGAGAAAAAAACGTCACTCGCGCAGCTGAGCAGCTTGGTATCACCCAGCCTGCCATGAGCAATATTTTGCGCCGTCTGCGTAAGTTATTTAATGATCCGTTGCTGGTGCGCTCCTCTGAAGGGATGACACCGACTGAGCGCGCCCTTGAGTTGCAGCCACGCATCCGTGAGATACTTGCAGATTTGACTCAAGTACTAGAGCCACGCACTGAATTCCGTCCTTATAGTACGTCACGCGTCTTTCGTATTATGACGTCAGATTATGCTGAGGCGACTTTGGTGCCGAAGCTAGTGAAGGCGTTACGTTCAGAAGCACCCAACGTCATTTTGGATTTTTTGACACCATCAGATGTCTCTTATCGCGATATGGAACAGGGGCGTGTTGATTTGGCGATCAATCGTTTTAATGAGATACCACAAAGCTTTCATCAGGTTTTGGTATGGCGTGATACATTTAGTTGTTTGCTATCGTCTGAAAGTCCTTATGCCAATCGTTTTAATCTGAAAAACTACCTTAAAGCACAGCACGTATGGGTATCTAAAACAGGGATGGGCGTGGGTTTTGGGGTCAACCCAGAAAAATCAGGCGGCCTAGGCTCGATTGATCAGGCATTACAACGTTTGGGCCAAAAACGCCAAATTAGTGTCTTCACCCGCCACTATCAGATGCCAGCCATGCTTGCCGCAAATAAAGATTTGATAGCAACATTGCCAACCCGTGTGGCAAGAATGCAGGCCAATAACGACAGTATCATGATGGAAGAGCCGCCATTTTTTATTCCTGAGTTTGAGCTGACCATGGCATGGTCACCATTGCTACAGCACCATCCTGCTCACCGTTGGTTGCGTCAATTAATCATGCATGTGGCACGGCAAGTAGTGGCTGAGGAAGAAAATCCACCACAAGAAATACCTGTCATTAATCACTTGTTTTAATGAGAGTTTTTATAAAGTAGTAAGTATTTTATAGTAAGTAATTAGCTTACTTTGAATATTACTGTTTAACCTTTATTTGGTATATTCAACAAACCAAACCAGCCACTAGGCTGGTTTTTTTTGTTTAGTATTGCTATGTAGTCTTATTCAATATTTAGCCATTCTTAATAAGATAGTCACACTATTAACATCTTCAACACACTTCACAATATATTGTAAAACTCTTCGCCAAATACCTTGTTATGATAGGTGCAGATAGAAAACAACTTATCGATTCATTTATTAAATTGTCCTATCGATGTAACACCAAATAATTAAAAGTGACAATAATACTAAATACATAAAATCAAATAATAAGGACATCCATATGTCAGATATTACTACTGTTAACCCAGCAACGGGCGAAGATATTAAAAGTTATGATTACATGAGCAACGACGAAGTTAACAAGATTGTTGATGCGTCACATAATGCATTTTTAGAATGGCGTACTGTGAGCCACGAAGAACGTGGTCGTGTCATTAAGTCTATCGGTGACAAGCTGATGGAGTACAAAGAAGAGCTGTCTAAGCTTATGACCGAAGAGCGCGGTAAGCTATATGGTCAAAGTCAGCAAGAAGTAGATCTTTGCAAAGCGATTTGTGACTATACGTCTGAAAATGGTGTCGCTGCGCTTGCAGATGATGAGCGAGATATCGAAAACATGAAAAAAGGTATCGTCACTTATCAGCCAATCGGCGTCATCTATGGTATGCAGCCTTGGAACTTCCCAGCATATCAAGTATTCCGTTATGCCATTGCCAATTTGATGGCAGGTAACAGCGTTCTGCTTAAACATGCAGCAAACGTCACAGGTTCTGGCTTATTGATCGAGAAAATATTCCATGAGTCTGAACTGCCAAATGATTTGTTCCGTACGATTTTGATTGATCATGATCAATCAGAAAAACTGATCGAAAATGACAAAGTACGTGGTGTAACGCTCACAGGTAGTGATGATGCTGGTCGTATTGTTGGTCAACAAGCAGCCAAAGCAATCAAAAAATCAGTACTAGAGCTCGGTTCAAATGACGCCTTTATCGTACTAGAAGACGCCGATATAGAAACCGCTGTAGAAACCTGTACCCAAGCCCGTTTAATTAATAACGGTGAAACTTGCGTAGCAGCGAAACGCTTCATTGTCGTTGATAGCGTCTATGATGAATTCCGTAAGCGTATCGTAGAGAAGTTTGAAGGTACAAAATCTGGCGACCCAATGGATGACAGCTCAGACATCGGTCCATTAGCGCGCAAAGATTTGCAAGAAAAACTGCATGAGCAAGTGGAAGAGAGTTTGAAAAAAGGCGCGACGATAGCCGTTGGTGGTCAATTACCAGAAGGCAAAAGCAGTTATTATCCAGCGACTATCCTAGAGAACGTTGAGAAAGGCCAGCCTGCTTATGACGACGAGCTGTTTGGTCCAGTAGCCTCGCTCATTCGTGCCAAAGACCAAGACGATGCGATGCGCATTGCGAACGACAGCCGTTATGGCCTAGGTGGCGCTATCTTCTCAAAAGATGAAGAAAAAGCGATTCGCCTAGCCAGTGAGCAATTTGATACTGGTATGGTGTATATCAATGGTTACGGTCTTGCCAATCCTGCACTGCCATTTGGTGGTGTGAAGAACTCAGGTTATGGTCGTGAGCATGGTGGATTTGGTATCAAAGAGTTTGTAAACATTAAAGCAGTACATGTATTTTAAGAAGATAGAAATTTATCATGAATGACCATTTATACTCTTTTATAGGTGGTCACTAAATAAGAAAAGCCCAGCTACTCACTGTGAGTAACTGGGCTTTTTGTTGTTTTATACCATAAAAAATGGCTTAAACAACCAAAGGTTTTATCTGTCTATATGTTATGCATCACTTATATTCTATGAAGTGATAAATAATTGCAAAGGTAGGGTTGGTAGGTATTGATTAGCTTGTGAAGTGCTTTCGGCTTCAAGTGACAAGACGCTTTTTGCCAGCAGCAATATCGTCCACGGTAAAAGCTTATGCTCTAGCTTCTGTACCCGTGACTGTAAGCTCTCTGCTGTATCGTTGATATCGACACTCAGTACGGCTTGGGTCAATACCTGACCTGCATCCAGCTCCGCTGTCACCTTGTGAATACTACAGCCATGATAGCGATCACCTGCTTGCAATACTCGCTGATGCGTATCTAGGCCTTTATAAACTGGCAGTAGAGAAGGGTGTAAGTTAATCATTGGGGCAGGCGCATTATCGATAAATGAGCCACTCAATACACGCATGAAACCAGCCAAAACGATCAGATCAGGTTGCCATGCGACAAGCTGTTCGTTGGCATGAGCTTCAAAGGTCTTAATGCCCATACGTTTGCCACTCGCAACATGTGACAATACTGCAACTGGAATATTGGCATCTTTAGCACGTGTCAACGCATAAGCGTCTTCACGGTTACTAATGACACCAACGATCTCAATCGGTAGCGCACCTGCTTGCATGGCATCTATGAGCACTTGCAGGTTGCTACCACTTCCTGAGACCAAAACGGCAATGCGTAATGGCTTGATAGGTTGGCTTGTTTTATCAACTGACATTAACGGTATACCACGGCATCGGCTTCACGTTTAACCATTTCGCCAAGTTGCCAAGCGTTCTCACCAGCGTCAGTCAATGTCTTGATCGTTGCTTCAGCTTTATCTTTAGGCACCACGATGACAAAACCAACGCCGCAGTTAAAGGTACGGTACATCTCACTTTGTTCAATATTGCCTTGAGTTTGTAACCAAGTGAATAGTTCTGAAAACTGCCAGCTGCTGGTATCGATGCTAGCAGCTAGGTCATCAGGTAGTACACGTGGCAAGTTGTCAGTGAGACCGCCACCTGTGATGTGTGACATAGCATGAAGCGCTGAGCTACCAAGGGTATCTTGCAATGCCTTGATTGCTTTAACATAGATACGAGTAGGGGCCATCAAGGCATCTTGAATAGGTTGACCATCTAGTTGCTCGTCGCTAC
Source organism: Psychrobacter sp. T6-5 (assembly GCF_052258485.2). Classification (NCBI taxonomy): domain Bacteria; kingdom Pseudomonadati; phylum Pseudomonadota; class Gammaproteobacteria; order Moraxellales; family Moraxellaceae; genus Psychrobacter; species Psychrobacter sp. T6-5. The sequence goes on from NZ_JBQQEY020000001.1 coordinate 1,009,911, forward strand.
TCGTAACATCCACACCGCTAACTTCGATCACTTTACGTACCAGTGAGTAGCCATTTGAGTGTGCGCCACTTGAAGCCAGTGCAATCAGGACATCGCCTTCGGCAACGTTGTCACCAGTCACGACCTCGCTTTCTTCAACCACGCCCACACAAAATCCAGCGAGGTCATAATCGTCGTCTTGATACATACCTGGCATTTCAGCAGTTTCACCGCCGATAAGCGCACAGTTAGCAAGTTTACAACCATCGCCAATACCAGTGACCACAGTCGCAGCTACATCAACATCCAGCTTGCCTGTTGCGTAGTAATCTAAGAAAAATAGTGGCTCTGCACCGCAAACCAACAAATCATTGACACACATCGCGACCAAATCAATACCGATGGTATCGTGACGATTGAGCTGTAATGCCAATTTTAGTTTGGTGCCCACACCATCAGTACCAGACACCAATAACGGAGAAGTGTAACCTGTTGGGATACGGCATAACGCACCAAAACCGCCAAGTCCACCCACGACTTCAGGACGAGTAGTGGCTTTTGCAACGGACTTGATTCGCTGAACCAAAGCATCACCTGCATCGATATCAACGCCGGCGTCTTTGTAGCTTAAAGAAGGCTTGTCACTCATAGTCATCTCACAGTTGGGGATAGATAATTGGAATTAAAAAGTAAGGGAGTCAATCACGCTAAAATCAGCGAGATAAAGTTTAAAGGCAAAGTTTAAAGATAGTGCGCGCATTATACCCAAAAACAGACCGTACTCGCAAAGCAACTTGCCAATATTTGGCTAAGATTTGCATTAAGTGGTAAATAAGCGGTTAAGAAACAAAAAATGACTGATTTTTTGTTGTACTCTGCGATAATAAAACGCTAAATTTACGACTCCTGACGGCTCAAGTACCGCAATTTTTGTCACTATCTCAAATCAGCCCACGTATAGGATTACTTATCATGATGAACCAACCAATCGACCCTTTTTTCAGACGTTTATTTATCGTCGTCGCTTTGGTTGTGGCGCTGTTCCTTCTCTACCTGATGATACCAGTCATTGTGCCGTTTATATTTGCTTTTATGCTGGCTTACTTGTTCAATCCTTTGGTAAAGCGATTGTCAAAACATCTCAGACGTTGGATTGCAATTATTATTGTTTACTCTACCATCACTGTAGGGATGGCGCTGTTGCTCTGGTGGTTGGTACCGACATTGTGGCATCAGCTACAAGCCGCTTGGGAGTATCTACCTAAGATATCTAGCTGGTATAACCAAGTAGTACGAGAGTGGTTCAACAGCAATACTCGCTTTCAATTGCCTGTGTTAGAGTCTAAGGATTTTTCTGAGACGCTGGTCGAGTATATGCAAACGAATTATAAGTTTGCTGATGCCAGTACCATGATGAGCCAAGTACTGACTTCAAGTATGAACTTTATTAACAGTGCAGGACTGATCGTGTTGGTGCCAATCTTAACGTTTTATTTTTTGTTCAATTGGGATCAGCGTTTACAGACGTGGAAAATGGCGATACCGGGAGCATACTGCAAACAAGTCATTGGCATCGCCAAAGAGTGCGATCAGGCATTGATGGCATTTATCAAAGGCCAGCTATTGGTGATGGTGCTACTGGGTGCTATTTATGCAATACAGCTGCAGCTTATTGGACTAGAGCTTGGACTTATCATTGGTATGGTGGCTGGTATTGCTAGCTTTGTGCCTTACTTGGGTTTTGGTATTGGATTTGTGGCCGCTATCATCGCCTGCTTGTTTCAGTTTGGATTGGATTGGACCTACCTGTTATTGGTCGTTGGGGCATTTTTAGTCGGACAAGCCGCAGAAGGTTATATTCTGCAGCCGCTACTATTAGGTGATAAGATTGGTTTATCACCATTATGGGTTATCTTTGCGGTATTGGCAGGCGCCAGTCTATTGGGTTTTGTGGGTATGTTAATCGCGCTACCGGTCTCTGCTGTCTTGAATGTATTGTTCCGTCACTTGTATGCATATTATCGCACGACAGATTTTTATAAAGGTCGTAAACAACTGCTATTGTTTGAGAAGAAGTAAATATTCTATTATTGAATATAGTGAGTGGATAGCGTACAAATAGGAAGCACAAAGCAAATGATTGATAAGGCTTAATGGGTAAAAGACTTGTCAGTCATTTTGCAAATATGTTATATATAGTCGCAGTGTTGATCGTATCAGCCGTTGCTATATTTTTTATCAAGATTAGCCTGATTAAGGCAATTCATCCATCATAAAAAAGCTATATATCCACTGCACACATTTTTATCAGGTAGTATGGATAGTACTGAATAGCAATTTATTCCTTTTTCTACTGCACTTTTATATTGCACTACGCAACACGAGTTGATGATTCATGGCAGAAGCACAGCTAAGTCTCAATCTGGACATTAAGCATGATGCAAGTCTCAGCGACTTTGCCGGTCCCGGTTGGATGTCTATTATTGATGCAGTGCGGCAATTACATGTCGGCCTGATCGGTCAGTTATACCTGTTTGGTAGCCCTGCGACGGGTAAGTCTCACTTGCTCTCCGCTATTTGTGAGTCATTTATTGAAATGGACAAATCGGCTATCTGTTTGTCACTCAATGAATTGATCCATACCGATGTCCATGTATTATCTTCTTTAGAAAATTTTGATCTGATTGCTATCGATGATTTAGAAGTGCTTGAGCAAAGTAGCCAGTGGCAAGAAGCGCTTTTTCATCTGATCAACCGTAGCCGCGAAGGTCAGCGCCAGCTTTTATTTGCGGCCAATAAGCCAGCAGGTGACTTGCCGTTTCAACTCAGAGATTTATTGACGCGTTTGGCACAAGCACCAGCCTTTAAAGTGCCTACTGGTCATGATTTAGCAGACCGTCAAGCATTGCTCCAATCCATTTTGCGTCGGCGCGGATGGCAGTTTGATGATCGAATTATCAATCATTTATTGACTGAAGGGCCACATCGTATCGGTGCAATGATGGAAGTGCTTAATTATATTCAGCCAATGTTTTCTAACCTTGGCCGCAGTAATATATCAAAAGCAGTGATCAGTGACGCACTACGTACCATTGATGAGCAAACGCTTGCAGCAGAGCTGGCTGATATAGCCCAAGAGACGCAAATAGACAATGATACGACGGATCAAGACCAACACACGATGCCACTTGATTTTTAGCCGTAAGACTTTTAGCAGCAAAAATACAAATAACAGTAAGAATACGAACTTTTTATCCAACCTGCTTTCACTATTAATGGAATAACCTATGAAATCGAATGCTTCTTTGCTAAAAAAATTGACTATTGGTATGTTGTTTGTGGGTGCGACCTCAGTCTCTATGATGTCACAAGCCGCTGTGACGCTATTGGTTGATGACCATATCAAAGTGACTGCCATCAATGGACAGGAAGTTCAGCAGAGCGCTTTTCAGCCATTAACCAAGAAGTTTACGCTACAGCCGGGTCAACACGCTATCACTGCTAAGTATGACCGCTTATATAACTTGCTGCGTGATGAGCATGATTATCTGCGTTCAGGTAACGTCAGCGTGACGGCGGAATTGGCAGATAACCAAACGTATCGTTTGACAATGCCGAACCAGCCAGAAGATTACGAAGCCGCTAAAGATTATGCTAAGCAGCCAACACTCGCTATTCAGCAGAACAACACGGTTATCGCAAGTCAACAGGGTATGGCTGGTAATCAAGGTGGACTACTTTCAGGACTTGGTAAGGCGCTAGGTGGTGTGTTTGGTGGGGCGGGCGATGCCGAGCTACAAAATCAACGTGCGATTGCTGCGTTAGATCAACCAGCAGCAATGCCAAGCAATGCTAATGTTGGCACGACCAATATCAAGCAAACCACGAGTGTGAATACCTCTACCAATACATTAGATTCATTTATGCAGATTTGGCTACAAGCAACACCTGCTGAGCGTGAAAAGATGCGTCAATGGATTCAACAGTAAATCAATCTGTTACAGATTGCTGAGCATAAAAAAGCACCCAACTGGGTGCTTTTTTATGGCTCTAAATTTTACTATTATTTGGCTTAATTTAAGCGATACATAATCAGCTTAATAAAGTATTAACCCAAAAATGCATTGTACATCCATACCAGTTTCTCTTGCTCTTGAACATAGGCATCGACCAGGTCAGCGGTACCTTGATCATCGCTTTCTGCTGCTAATGAGGATACTTGACGCTGCTCTGCGATTAAGGCTTGTAAACCAGTTACCACGCCTTTAACGCAAGATGTACCATCTTTGACGTTTTTGTCTTCGCTGATGCTCGTGTGTTGTACAAAATCGCTATAAGCGTGAAGTGGTGTACCACCAAGAGTCAAGATACGCTCAGCGATCTCATCAATCTGTAACTGCAGCGCTGTGTATAATTCTTCAAACTTTGGATGCAAAGTAAAGAAATGCTCACCTTTTACATTCCAATGATAGCCACGTACGTTTAAGTAAAACACATGATATGTTGATAGCAAGTTGTTTAATTGAGCGATAACTTCGCTCATGTCAGCTTTTTCTAAACCGATCTGGTTAGTAGCGTTATTAGTATTACTCATAATATTGTCCTTATAGTGTGAGTGTTGTTATATGAAATTGAAAAAAGACGAGTAGTAGTTAATTAATATAGAAATAAAAATATCTTAACTTTTATTAATATCTATATAAGCTCTAGCTCTTCCTTTGATGCTTATAATAATAGCAAACTATCATTAATAAGTTAAATATAATAAATGCAATTTTACGATTGATTTTATAAAACTATAATTGAGTCTCTCTATCGTTTTTCTAAACAATAGAGAGAGCTAATAGCCATTATGCTGGCGGCTGCAATTTTTCAGGATTTAAGCCTTTAACCGGAACCACTTCTTGTAAATGTTGACGTACCGTATCGATAGGGAATTTTTGCGCTTGCAAACGTTTCGGAAGAATTTGGCTACCTTGTTGACCTTTCATCTCAAACATCATAAAGATATAGTCGTCAGTCTCATCCCAGCTCTTGATAGCAGTCCACGGAATAACCGCTTGCTGGGTCGCACCTGCACGCATTTGCATACCGCGCATTTGCGAGTTTTTCATCATCTCAGGCTGGTTGCTTGGCATCGCCATGACTAGACCATGTTTTTGTACACCTAGCTTCATTTGGCGCATTTCATCTGGCATCTCTTGATCAGCAATTTGTTTTTCAAATTCTCTTTTTACATACCATCTAAAACCCAAAGTACGCGCCAATAGATAAATCACCACACCAACGAGCATCAACCAAAAAATGATGGTTGAGTAGCCTGTTACAAAGATCAGTCCTGCAATAGCGAGTACCACAACCACAGCCATAATGATCCATTCTTTGGTCTTAAAGCTCGACAGACCAAAAGAGGGGCTGGCACTGGCAAACAGTTCATATTGGGCTTGAAGAAATTCAGCTTCAGTCAGGTTTAAGGCGACAGGTTGGAGTGTGTAAGGATACAGGGCCATAAAGGTTTCTCAGATGCTTGTGTTAAAAGTGTTGGGTTTACATCGCCAAAGCCAAGTCATGATGTACTACTTGGCTGTAGGTAAATAAAGGTATGCGCTTATCTTACCGAAAAGTACTCTCAAATGAAACATATAAGCGGATCTGTTCACTGATAGTGGCTATATTAATGGCTTTAATAAAGGTGGATGAGTCTTATTAAAGTAAGTTGAACTTTAGGATATATATTTCGGGTAAGTATAACTGGCTATGGATAATGAAAGTAGTAGCCCAAAATCATGCTAAAAGCGCTCAAAAAAGCTCAAAGCATGGTCAAATCTGTTGGGTCTTGGTATGATAGCGGCACCCATATAGTTTGATAAAAAATATGGCAGCATGGCAAGGTAGTTATTGCGTTATCAAGCTTTGCAATAAGTATAAGCTGACCAATAATTATACTAATAATGTTTAAACTTCTTATTCACTCTTAGTGTTACAGGCAACTATTATGATAGATCCAAAACTCTTACGCGGCGATTTAAGCGATTTACAGCAACAACTGGCCACTCGTGGCTATACGCTTGATATGGAGTTTTGGCAGTCGATTGAATCCGAGCGCAAGTCTCTACAAGTCAAAACAGAAGAGTTACAATCGCGCCGTAACGCTGGCGCTAAGCAAGTCGGTGCTCTCAAAAAATCAGGCGAAGATGCCAGTGAGCTATTGGCTGAGATGCAAAGCGTTAGCGGTGAGTTCAAAGCTGCTGAAGACGAGCTACGCACCTTACAAGAGCGACTCACTCAAGCGGCGCTACAGATTCCAAATATTCCAGCGGCAGATGTACCAGTCGGTACGTCAGAAGACGATAACGTAGAAGTGCGTAAGTGGGGCACACCGCGTACGTTTGACTTTGAGATTCAAGATCATACTCATATCGGTGAGACGCTTAGTATGCTGGATTTTGAAGCAGCAACAAAGTTGACAGGTAGCCGTTTTAACGTGCTAAAAGGTCAATTGGCGCAGCTACACCGCGCACTGATCCAATTCATGCTCAACACCCATACCATGAAATATGGCTATCTTGAGACTTATGTGCCTTATATTGTCAATAGCGATAGTCTAAAAGGGACGGGTCAGCTGCCTAAGTTTGAAGATGATTTATTTAAGCTAAGCAATCACACGAATAACGATGAGATGGATTTTTATTTGATCCCAACGGCTGAAGTACCGATGACCAACTTGGTACGCGGCGAGCGTTTGGATATCAAAGAACTACCGCTAAAATTCACCGCACATACGCCATGTTTCCGTAGTGAAGCAGGCTCGCACGGTCGTGATACTCGCGGTCTGATCCGTCAGCATCAGTTTGAAAAAGTGGAAATGGTCAATGTTTGCACCGCAGAGCAATCTGATGACTTGCTAGAGGCGATGACAGGGCAGGCTGAATATATCTTGCAGCAGCTTGAGTTGCCATACCGTACGGTACAACTATGTACGGGTGATATGGGTTTTGCCGCACAAAAGACCTATGACATCGAAGTATGGTTACCGAGCCAAGACACGTACCGCGAGATCTCTAGCTGCTCTAACTGTGGTGATTTCCAAGCGCGCCGTATGGGTACGCGTGTCAAAGATGGCAAGCAAACCAGCTTGGCGCATACCTTAAACGGTTCAGGTTTGGCGGTTGGTCGTACGCTACTAGCAGTGATGGAAAATCATCAAAATGCTGACGGTAGCATCACGATTCCAGAAGTATTGCGTCCATTTATGGGCGGTGCTGAGACTATTTCAGTTTAATACATTGACTATAAGTGATGAGCTGCTTGTCACTTAGGTCGCTTGCAGCTTTTGACTGATAACTTAAATTAAAATCTATAACTGTCTATCGTTTAACAAAACTGATGTAAGTCATTGCTAAATAGAAACGGTATTGTCACCGCATTTTTGGCTAGGCTTATAGCAAATATGTTAATATTGCATTTTTATTTTATAGCCTATCCACTGAGGACGCACGCCGCGTTTTTGGTGGATTATCCTCTGAGTAAACTCTCCTCTTATCTTTATACGACTCATTCGAATATTAGGACACTCTATGCCAGCTCCAATTAGCGAACGTAAACTAGCCAATGCCATCCGTGTACTGTCGTTTGACGCGGTTCAAAAAGCCAACTCTGGACATCCGGGTGCGCCAATGGGTATGGCTGATATTGCCGAAGTTTTGTGGCGCAAATTTTTGAAGCACAATCCAGCAGATCCTAATTGGCACAACCGTGATCGCTTTGTACTGTCAAACGGTCATGGCTCGATGCTTATTTATTCATTGCTACATTTATCAGGTTATGACGTCAGCGTTGATGATCTAAAAGGTTTCCGTCAGCTGCATTCAAAAACCCCAGGGCATCCTGAACTTGGCTACACACCTGGTGTAGAAACGACGACAGGCCCACTAGGTCAAGGTATTGCTAATGCCGTTGGTTTTGCGATTGCAGAAAAGACGCTCGCTGCACAGTTCAACCGTGAAGGCCATAATATTGTCGATCATCATACTTATGCGTTTTTAGGCGATGGCTGCTTAATGGAAGGTATCAGTCATGAAGTGTGCTCACTAGCTGGCACCTTGGGTCTTGGCAAATTGGTATTCTTCTATGATGATAACGGTATCTCAATCGACGGTAATGTCGAAGGTTGGTTCACTGATGATACCGAAGCGCGCTTTGAGTCATACGGTTGGCAAGTCATCAAAGTCGATGGTCACGATACCGATGCGATCACGCAGGCAACTGAGCAAGCACTTGCAGAGAGCACCAAGCCAAGTCTAATTATTTGTAAAACCACAATTGGTGCTGGTAGCCCGAACAAACAAGGTCTAGCCGCCAGTCATGGCGCGCCACTCGGTGATGACGAAATTGCCCTGACGCGTGATGCATTGTCTTGGAAACATGCCCCATTTGAGCTCGATGATGAGATCTATGAAGCGTGGGATGCTAAAGCCAAAGGCGACGTACAGCAAAAGAACTGGGACGCAGACTTTGAAGCGTATAAAAAAGCCTATCCAGAGCTTGCAGCAGAACTATCACGCCGTCTAAATGGCGAGTTACCTGCTGACTTTGCTAGCCAAGCACAAGCGTATATTCAGCAAACGCAAGAAGCGGGCGGTGATGTCGCTAGTCGTAAAGCCAGCCAAAACGCTATCAATAGCTTGCAGCCATTATTGCCAGAACTATTGGGCGGCTCAGCAGATTTAGCTGGTTCAAACCTCACGCTATTCAAAGGCGCTAAAGGCATTGAGAAAGACGCTGATGGCAACTACATCTATTATGGCGTACGTGAGTTCGGTATGACCGCGATTGCCAATGGTATCGCATTGCATGGCGGCTTCATCCCTTACGTAGCGACGTTCCTCATGTTTATGGAATACGCACGTAACGCGGTACGCATGGGCGCACTGATGAAGCAGCGCGTCATTCATGTCTATACGCATGACTCTATCGGTCTGGGTGAAGATGGCCCAACGCATCAGCCAGTTGAGCAATTGACTAGCCTACGTACCACGCCAAACCTACGTACATGGCGCCCGTGTGATGCGACTGAATCTGCCAGCGCTTGGGTAGAGGCGATCAAATCAGAAAACAATCCATCAGCATTGATCTTTAGCCGTCAAAGCTTGCCACATCAAGCACGTGACAGCGAGCAAGTAGCGAACATCACTAAAGGTGGTTATGTACTGGCAAAAGAGCAAGGCGAGCTACAAGCTATCATCATCGCCACTGGTTCAGAAGTTGGCCTTGCGATGGAAGCGTATGAAACATTGAGCGCAAATGGTGTTGGCGTCCGTGTGGTGTCTATGCCATGTGCTGAGATTTTCGTCGAGCAAGAGGCGAGCTACCGTGAAGCGGTATTGCCTGCCAATATCCGTGCTCGCGTCGCAGTAGAAGCGGCGCATGTAGACTATTGGTATAAGTTCGTTGGTCTAGATGGCAAAGTCATTGGTATGACCACTTATGGCGAATCTGCTCCTGCTAGCGATCTATATAAAGAGTTTGGTATTACGACTGATGCTGTGATCGAAGCGGTGAATAGTTTGGTGTAATAAACCTAACTTAGTTGAAGTCTAAAAAAGAGCCATTAGAGAAATCTAGTGGCTCTTTTTTTATGATGGAAAGATGAAAATATGTTGACTAATTTTTATAAGAATCTATAATTCAGTTTGTAGTAAAAAGTTATTTTAAGTTTTTGATATGTAACAAATATTCATGGTTTGATGCGTAGCACGAACCTTTAAACAGCTCCTTTGAGTGAGTACTCATATGCCATATCCTCGCGTAAATAAAAACCTTGGTTTAACCCTTTTCACTATTTTTTTTACTATCTCTTTAGCTGCGTGTGGGGGTTCTGGGGGTGGCTCTGGAAGTGAAAATAATGATGACATTGTTAAGCCTAATACTCCTACGTCCACCGATAAATGCAAAGACAAAACTGCTAGTAATTCAGGGCAGGCTGACTTAGACGAAGATGGAATCATTGACGACTGCGACGATGACATCGATGGTGACGGCGTTGTGAATGCAAAAGACGCAAGACCTTTGGATGCCACTATTGCTGGCATCAGCACTAAATCTTATAAAGGAGACGGTTTTGGCTATATAAATGCAACTGAAAGTTTTTACTTTAATGGCAAAAATCAGCTGGTTGAGCAAGAATACCTATCATCTAGCAATCCTGATCGAGCTAATACCTCAACGCAGTTTACTTACGACAATAAAGATCGCCTAATTCGCCGCGAACAAACCCGTGGTCTCGATAAGCGAAATGATGGTATCGAAGTATGGGTATATGATCAAAAAGGTCAGCTAACTGAGTTCAATACTAATTCTGATGGAGATAGTATTTTTGAGAGAACAGTAACTTATCAATATAATTCAAACGGTAATATCGAACAGATAGTAGAAAAGGATTCAAGTGATTCGAGATTTTTCTATAATTCAACAAGAACATATACTTATAATAGCTCTAATCAGTTAGAAAAAATTGAGACGGATGAATATAACGACGGTAGTATAGACAGAGTTGAAGATATAACTTTTGATATTAATAATTACCTAGCTAAGTCTGCTCTATCTTTTGTAAGAGTTGATGAAAATACTAACAATTATGTTAGAGAATTGCGTAATACTTTAGAGTTCAGCTACGATAATCAAGGTAATGTTACAAAAGTTGTTGATAGCTCAATCGATTATGGAAGTGTTCGAGCTGTTACCTATAGCTATGATAATCAAAAAAATATTATTAGAAAGACAACTAATGACGAACCATCTGTTATCGATATTGAAGTTTCTTATAATAATTTAGGCTTAGCGACTAGTGCTACGGAAACATATGAAGGGTTTAGAGCTAACGTTCAGAATGTTACTAATAAAGCTGAATATAATAATGCAGGATACTTAACTAAAACTCTAGTAGATGTTAGTCAAAATGGAAAAATCAACCAAGAGATTACTTACAGCTATGAAGGAAGCGTCCCACTAAAGTTTAATATGCCAACATTTATAGATTTTGGATTATCTAATAATAGAGCTCCTACTGCGACTAGTTTATTGAATAAAGTGAATGCTAGATATACCGCAGATATGATTAAAGAGTCTTATTATGACTAACTATATATCTGAGATTGTTATGTCTATAAAGAGTTTACTGTAATTTAAGCATAAACTAAATTTTTAGTTTATAAGAGAGCCGTTAGAGTAGTCTAATAGCTCTTTTTAGTTGCACACCAAGTTTGATGAGCGAGATATTAAATGAGCAATAATTATACAGTCGATGACAATAGCATTGCTTCAAATCCCGGTAATACAGAGCTAAATAAATGGGTATGGTTTTGTCATAATAAAATGTTCGTAAGCTTATTGACACTATTTCTAATTTGCTCATTATTAGCTACGATGGTCATCGATGTTATGTATTTCTTAGTTACTGTTATTGCAGTAGTGATGAACCTTTATTACTGGGTAAATAAAAAGGAGCATTTTCTAAGTGGAGATTCAAATGGAGGTATTGTTGTAGATACTTATCCTACTCTCATTGCAGTTAATACAAATTTAACTAAAGGTTACGGTCATTTCCCAGTAGTCAAAATAATGAAATGTACTTCATTAAAAAATGTGTCTGTTGGCGATAGAGTACCAACAGTTGCGCTCTATACTGCCTCAACTAATGACGATTTAGCACATTGGCTAGACTTCAACCCTATTCCTTTATCCTACGCAACTAATGATGCAAAGATAATAAAGTTAGCTATGCAAAGTTATCCGAACGAACAGTGGGAGGAATTGGAAAAATATTTATTAGAATTAGAGAAGCCATATAAGCCAGGTTTATATCATGTTGATAAAGAACAGAGTAATTGGAATGAGCAATTGAATGACTCTCTAAGTATTTTGAGTAGTATTGAACTTGAAGGAGGAAGTGGACGAATTAATCTAATGAAGATTGTAATTAGCGTAATGGTATTTATAGCTATTTTATATGGGCTAAAGATTTTCATTTAACGGGTATTAACCTAATAAGCCATGCTTTGAGAAATCCACCATGTCCCTAAAATCTAGCTTTAAAGGCTTCCTAGGTGAAACCGTTATCAACGTCGCCATGTGGCTTAAGCTTGAAAAAGATGTTTACCATAGATTAAACGGTATTACCTTGCCACGAGCCAATGGTGGCAGTACGCAAATCGACCATATTATAGTTTCTGTATATGGCATCTTTGTGATTGAGACCAAAAACTATAAAGGCTGGATATACGGTAGCGAGAATCAAAGACAGTGGACGCAAGCCTTTCCTAATGGAAGTAAATTCAAATTCCAAAATCCATTGCGCCAAAACTACTTGCACATCAAGACGCTGGCAGATTTATTAGGCTTGGAGCTGAGCTACTTCCATTCGATGATTGCGTTCATCGGTGAGTGCGAGTTGAAAACCCGTGATGAGCTACCCGAGCATGTATTGACGAGTGGTATGGTCTCTTATGTTAAGAAGAAACAAGATAAGCTACTGACCGAAGACGAGGTTACATCCATCGTTGAGCAGATTAATAGCAATAGGTTTAGCAAGTCGTGGCGCACCAATCGCCAGCACAAAGCCTATCTAAAAGATAAGCATGGTAACCCAAGCGAGAGTACTGATAATCCCGCACCTGAGCCTATAATAAAAGAAACCGTTGATAGAACTATCCTAAAAAGTAGAGAAGTGCATCGATGGTCTGGTCAAACTGAGATTGAATCTAGCGAGTTACCCGTTAATAATCTGGATACCAAGCAAACAATTACATCACATACCAGTATGTCACATGATATGGCCAATAAAGTGTTTATGACGCCGTTTGAGATTGTAGAATCTGAGCCAAAAGTGAATGAACCTGCAACAGTTGAAGCGACAGACCATAAGGCTAATCTTGTTCAAACACCAACCTGCCCAAGATGTAATGGCGAAATGGTCAAACGCGTGGCAAAAAATGGCGCACGCCAAGGACAATCCTTTTATGGGTGCGCACAGTTTCCTAAATGTCGCGGCGTGGTGAATATTGATTAGTCGTTAATCATCCTAACCTTAGTCACCTTAACCATATATCTCTTCCAAGCGTAAACAAGCCACTAATCGACCATCCCATTCGCGCAGTTGTGGCTCTACTTCGCTACATTGCTGCTTGGCATAGGGGCAGCGTTTATGTAGCGCACAGCCACTTGGTGGATTGAGCGGACTTGGTAGCTCACCTTGTAGGGTTAAATCGTTTTTATGACCATTTACCGTGGGTGCAGCTGCCAGTAACGCGATGGTATACGGATGTTTTGGCGCATTATAAATGGCTTCTTTAGGACCGTGCTCGACCGCTTGACCCAAATACATCACCATCACATCGTCAGCGACATGGCGTACTACTGACAAGTTGTGTGAGATAAAGACGTAAGCGGTACGATACTCATCCTGTAAGTCCATAAATAGATTTAAGACTTGCGCTTGAATGGACACATCGAGCGCAGATGTGGGTTCATCAGCGACGACGATTTTAGGATTGAGCATCATGGCGCGGGCAAGGGCAATCCGCTGGCGCTGACCACCCGAAAACATATGTGGAAAACGCCCAGCATGTTCAGGACGTAGGCCGACATTTCTCATCATCTCGTTGATTTTGTCACGCTTTTCTTCTTTAGACAGATTGGTATGAATATCCAACGGTTCCGTCAGTTGATAGGCGATAGTATGACGCGGATTCAAGCTACCATAAGGGTTTTGGAAGACCATTTGAATTTCGGTACGTAAGTCTTTGAGCGCCTTTCTGCTATAGCCAGTGGTGCCTTCATCATTGATAAATAACTCGCCTTGCGTAGGCGCTTCGATCAGCGTCAACTGGCGGGCAAGGGTAGATTTGCCGCAGCCGGATTCACCAACGACTGCGAGCGTCTTCCCAGCTTCAAGCTCGAATGAGATACCGTTTAGAGCTTTGACATACGCTTTTGGTTTACCTAACCCTTGTGATACTGGGTAATGCTTGTGCAAATTGTCTGCCTTTAAAACCACTTTATTACTCATACTTGTGACTCCAAAATAGCAGCGTGAGAGATAGGGGTGCGAGAAGAGGGATCAGCATGAATACAGCGTACCTTACCATTTGGTGTATCCAAAATAGGCGGCGGTACGTCACACGTTGGTTCTTTGTACGGGCAACGGGGAGACAATAAACAACCACTTGGGCGGTCGTATTGGCTTGGTACAACACCGGGTAAGCTGTTCAGGCGATCTTGACCAATAGCCAGCTCAGGAATGGCTTGAAGTAATGCTTCAGTATAAGGGTGTGCAGGATGTTGAAAAATCTCTGGTACGGTACTGGTTTCAACCACTTGTCCGGCATACATGACTGCGACATCACGTGAGTTTTGTGCGACAAGGCCCAAATCATGGGTAATCAAAACCATCGCCATTTGTTTCTCGCGTTGTAGACGACCCAGCAAATCCATGATCTGTGCTTGTACGGTGACATCAAGTGCGGTGGTCGGTTCATCAGCGATGAGTAGTTTTGGTTCACACGCAAGCGCCATCGCAATCATAACGCGCTGGCTCATACCGCCTGAGAGTTGATGCGGATAGACTTTGAGTCGGTTTTTGGCGTCAGGCATTTCGACCAGTTCTAGCAGCTCTAATATACGTGCCTGTACTGCTGCACCGCGCAAACCAAGATGCTTGCGCAGTACTTCGCCCAACTGCATCTCAACGGTAAAGCTTGGATTGAGGCAAGACATCGCGTTTTGAAAGATCATAGAGATGTCTTTGCCAATGATGCCGCGTTTTTCTTTGGCAGGCATACTGATCATGTCTTTATTATCAAACATCACCCGCTTGGCACGGACGGTCGCGGACGGCGGCAGTAGCCCCATCAGCGCCATCATCGTGACCGACTTACCTGAGCCGGATTCACCCACGACAGCGATGACTTCACCTTGTGTGATTTTTAAAGACACGTCATCGACGGCACGAAAGGCACGCTTTCCTTGACCAAAAGTGACCGACAGATTTTCGATGTCCAACAGCAACGGCGCGTCTTTTGTTGATGCGCCATTCATAGAAGTATGAGTAGTAGGCGTTTTAATTAAAGGATCAGTCATCTTAGGTCACCTGCTTTAATTTGGGATCGAGCGCGTCACGCAGGCCATCACCCGTCAAGTTAATCGACAATGCAGCCAAGAAGATAGCGACACCTGGCCAAATAGCGAGCCAAACATTGCTTTGAATGTACTGACGAGCCGTACCGAGCATCGCGCCCCATTCAGCATCAGGTGGCTGTACACCAAACCCTAAGAAACCAATCGCACCTGCTTCTAAAATAGCAGAAGAAAAAATCATTGTTGCCTGTACGATAAGCGGCGCCATACAGTTGGGCAAAATAGTGATAAACAATAGGCGCAGTACGCCAGCACCCATCACTTGCGAAGCGATAAAGTACTCACGTTGCAACTCTACCATCGCGGTGGCGCGAGTCAGACGAATAAAAGGCGGCGTACAGACCAAAGCGATGGTAATAATCGTATTGGTCATAGATGGCCCTAAGATAGCAGCAATGATGATGGCTAAAAGCAAGCTGGGATAAGACATCAAAATATCATTGACCAGCATGACCGCTTTGCCCCAAACCTTGGGCCAAAATGCGGCACTAAGTCCTAATGAAATACCGACTAGCATCGCAAGGGTCGTCGCACTCAGACCGATAAATAAAGAATAACGCGCGCCATACATCACCCGAGACAAGGTATCTCGTCCAGCATCATCAGTGCCTAGCCAAAACATCGCATCGCCGCCACTCAAGAAGGCTGGCGGCAGCTGCTCTTGACCAGTAAACAATTCATAAGGGTCATGGGGTGCAATGGTAGGCGCGAGTATGGCAATGATGACCATCAATGCCAATACAATAAAACCAAGTACTGCGCCTTTATTGCGACAAAACGTCGATAAAAATAGCTGCCAAGATGATGGCGGTGTAGCGGCCATGAGATTGACATCAGAGGGGAGAACAGAAGGCTTCATGAGCAGTTCCTATAGTGGCTAGCGCAGTGACATTTTTTAGAATTTTGTTCCTAAAAAAGTACTAAGCATTGCTAAAACATCACTTCAGCGCCAATCATCACTATTTATAATATGAGTATTTATCAATGTGACATTAAGAGGTATGTCGAATACGTGGATTGATCAGACCATACAAAATATCAATAAATAAACTGACCAAAATCAAGGCAGTGGCGACCAACAAGATACCGTTTTGCACAATGGGGTAGTCACGAGTGAAAAAGCCATCGAGGAGCCAATTACCAACGCCCGGCCAGCTAAAGATAGTTTCAGTGATAATCGCGCCCGCAAGCAGCGTCGCCATTTGCAAGCCAACCACAGTGACCACGGTAATCAACGCATTACGCATCACGTGTATCATTATTACGCGGCGCGGTGATAAGCCTTTGGCACGAGCCGTACGCACATAGTCTTCATCCAACACTTCCAGCATCGCAGAGCGTGTCATCCGCGCGATCATGGCGAGTGGGATGGTCGATAAGGCAATTGAAGGCAAGATAAAGTGTTTGACCACATTCCAGAATGCGCCAGGTTCTCCTGAGGTGAGAGAGCCGAGTAACCATGAACCGTATAGTGGCTGGACATCCAAGAACTGTGCGACAGAAATTACCCCAGCAACGGGTAAAAGGCCCAGATAGTGAGCGAATATACCAGTCAGGATAGGTCCCAATAGATAGATCGGCATCGAGTATCCTGCCAGTGCTCCTGACATTAGGGTATAGTCAATCCAAGTACCACGGCGTAATGCGGCAAAAATACCTAAGCTCACACCAATGACACTAGCAATGACAATCGCGCACAACGCCAACTCTAAGGTTGGTACGAAGTGCGCAAAAAAGTCTTGTAATACGGGAGAACGAGTCCGGAAAGACTGACCAAAGTCACCAGTCAATATACCCGTCAAATAGTCCCAGTATTGGACAACGAGTGGTTTATCTAATCCAAGTCTTTCTAAGGCGCGAGCATGTAGCTCTGGATCGACCATCCGCTCGCCCATCATGATCTCGACAGCATCGCCCGGTACGAGACGAATCAACGTAAAGGTTGATAGCGTGAGGCCAAGATAGACAGGAATGAGAATGGCAATACGGCGCAGAATATAAAGTAGCATGGGCTGCTCAGTAGTTGTGATTCAATGAGTGGAGTGGTAGCAATGAATGAAGTCGTCCGTGACCATGCATTTAAGTCATAAGGCACTTGAGTGAAAGGCACTTAAATGACAAATACTTAAATGATAAGCACTTAAATGAAAAGTATTTAACGCATATAAATACGGCTGGAACAGAGATTCTGAGCCAGCCGAATACAAATTAAATAATAGTGCATGTCGTACCGGACTTAATTAGCTAAGGCTATTCGACCTTCACGCCATCGAAGCGTACAGCACCAAGCGGGCTGATTTTGAAATCCACAACGTTTGGTGCAGTGAATACGGTTACGACCGAATGCGCCATTGTCGTCCAAGGAAGTTGTTCTTTGAATATTTGCTGAGCTTGTACATAGTCATCGATGCGTTCATCTTGGTTGGTGACCTGACGCGCCTTCACGACTAAATTATCAAAGTCTTTGTTACACCAGCGTGAGTAGTTATTGCCACCGACAGCGTCACAAGACAGTAACGAGCCTAGCCAGTTGTCTGGATCACCATTATCGCCCGTCCAACCTGACAAGATCACATCAGGCTCGCCTTTTGCCGCGCGTTTTAGGTATTCGCCCCACTCATAAGTGACCAGCTTGGCATTGACGCCAATCTTCGCCCAATCTGCTTGCAGCATTTCAGCCATGAGCTTGGCATTGGGGTTGTAAGGACGTTGAACAGGCATATACCACAAGTCGATGCTCATATTGTCCGCGCCAGCTTCTTTGATCAGCGCTTTTGCTTTTTCGACATCATAAGGCGCATCTTTAAGCGACTTGTCGTAGCCCCACTGCGTTGGTGGCATTGGGTTGGTGGCTTTGATACCTTCGCTTTGATAGACGGCATTGATAATCGCGTCTTTATTAATCGCCATATCTAATGCTTGACGAACTTTAAGATCACTAAGCTTCGGTTTTTCGACGTTGTAGCCCACATAACCGACGTTAAAACCTGGTTGATCAAGAACGGTGGCTTTACCAGATTTTTTGACCGATTCAATTTCGGCAGGTTTTGGATATGCCGATACATGACATTCGCCCGCTTGAACTTTTTGCGCACGAACCGCTGAATCTTTGGTGATAACAAATACGAGATTATCAATGTAGATGTTGTCTTTGTCCCAATAGTCTGGGTTTTTGGTATAACGAATTTGCGCGTCTTTTTGATAAGAAGTGAAGACGAAAGGACCAGTACCAACTGGTTTGGTATTAAGGTCAGCGGCATTACCAGAAGCCATCAATTTGTCTGCATATTCAGCAGAATTGATATAAGCAAACGGCATCGCTAAGTTCTGTAAAAATGGCGCGTTGGTCTCGCTTAGAGTGACTTTTACCGTGTAATCGTCAACTTTTTCAATGTTAGAAATAATATCAGGCAGTCCCATGCCAACTGAATAAGGGAACTCAGCGGGATAGGCTTTGTTGAATTCATAGTCTGGGTTGGTAAGACGTTCTAGCGTAAAAATAAGGTCGTCTGCGTTAAAGTCGCGGCTTGGCGTGAAATAATCTGTTTTACCGAACTTGACGCCTTTACGTAGATTAAAGGTGTAAGTCTTGCCGTCTTCGCTAATATCCCAGCTTTCAGCGAGTCCTGGCTGAATCTCAGTACCGTCTCTTTTAAATTGTACCAAACCGTTATAAATAGGGTAGGCGCTCGCATCAAAATCTGTACCTGCGGTGTACTGTGCGGGATCGAAACCAGCAGGGCTACCTTCTGAACAATAAAGCAAGGTTTTGGCGGCTTTTGCATCTGAGCTGACAGCAGATTCATCAGTGGTTTTGTTGTCACCGCTACAGGCGCTTACACCCAAGATAAGTGTGGCCAACATCGTAAGTTTAAAGAGTGATTTTTGCATTATTACGTCCCATGTAATGATAGGTAGTCACTCATATATTTACCTAGTTTGTATTCGACCATGAACACAATGTGCGAGAAATATAATGAGCAAGCACGAAACTGACTTTGAGTATTTATTCTAACGATATATTTTTACAAAATAATACAAAAATAAAGTTGATATAACTTTAATTGATATAGTTAAAAACATAACGATATGAATAGTTGTTCGAATATACTCTCATAAATAGCCGTAATGCAAGAAACATTTGAAATAAAATAATAAAAAAGACGATTTCTATTATTTTAGAGAGCTAATACAACCAAAAAAGGTAACTTTTACGAATTCTGATAGTAAAATTCATAAGAAAAAGTTATTAATATAAATATATATGAATAAATTAGTTACTGTTCGGATACAAATGTTTTTATTGTTGTGATAGACAAGCGTATAAATGACAATAATTTGTAAAAATCAGTGGATTATTGAGCAGCTGCTGACTATTTGGTGCGGTAGCTATTAGATGCTGTGGTTATTAGGTGCTGCTATGATTTGTTTTTATTAAATCAGCCAGTTTTTCAGCAATCATGATGGTTGGCGCATTGGTATTGGCACTAATGAGTGTCGGCATGATTGAAGCGTCAATAACCCTTAATCCACTCACACCGCGTACTTTTAATTCCAAATCAACCACTGACTTATCATCCGCACCCATACGGCAAGTGCCTACGGGGTGGTAAATAGTGTCTGACTTATTGCGGATATAACCGAGCATGCCGTCTTTTTCGATATAAGGAGCAGGGTAGTCTTCAATGATGTACTTGGCGAGTGCGGACTCTTGCATAATAGCGCGAGTACGCTCGGCACCTGCCACCATATGCTCGACGTCTTTTGGATGTGAGAGGTAGTTGGGATCAATCAGTACGGCGTCAGAAGGATCAGCTGAGCCTAGTCTCACGGTGCCGCGGCTCTCAGGACGCAGGTAGCAGCTGTGGCAAGAAATGGCATAGCCACGTCTCAAATCGCGACCATGCTCAATCACGCGCGAGATGACGAAATGCAACTGGGTATTTGGCCACTCTTTTGGCGCGTCACCCACACTAAAGAAGGCACCTGCTTCTGCATAATTGGTAGATAGTATCCCTGTACCGTCTTTTCTCCACTGCCGAATGCTCTTGGGCAATGTCGCCATGGCTGCCAGACCGATGCCGATGACATCAGTGGTATTGACCTCGTAATCAAAGACGACATCCAAATGATCTTGTAGATTGCCACCGACGTCAGGTGCGTCTACCACGACATCAATGCCATGTGACTTTAGATGCTCAGCCGGGCCGATACCAGACAGCATCAGGACTTTGGGCGAGCCAAACGCACCCCCTGATAAGAGTACTTCATGACGCGCCTGAACGGTATGCTTCACACCATCTTTTTCGTAGATGACGCCAGTGGCTTGATGGTCTTCGATAATGACGCGGTTGGCTTGCGCATGGGTAATCACGGTGAGATTCGGACGGTTTTGCACAGGGTGCAAATAAGCCGCAGCAGCAGAGCAGCGTTGGCCTTGTTTTTCACCATGAAAGTGGGTGACTTGATATAACCCCGCACCGTCTTGTTTTTCGCTATTAAAATCGGTGTTATGGTCGAGACCATTGGCGACGGCAGCTTCTACAAAGGCTTTTGAGATGTCTCGTGGACTCAATAAGTCGCTAACATGCAGCGGTCCACTGTCACCATGCAAGGCATCACTACCGTGAATATTGTTTTCGGCTTTGATAAAGTAGGGCAGCACATCATCAAATCCCCAGCCAGTACAGCCTTGCTCTGCCCAGCGCTCATAATCTAGCTTACTGCCCCGCGTATACACCATGGCATTGATGGCAGAGGAGCCACCCAAGCATTGCCCGCGTGGCTGAAAACCGCGACGGTTATTGAGATGCGTCTGAGGCGTAGTGTGAAAGCACCAGTTGTTCAATTTGAGCGGCTTGCCAGGAACCATCAGAATCAATCCAGCAGGTACACGTACCGCCAGATCTTTGCCATCACCTCCATATTCTAATAGGCAAACGCTGATGTTTGGGTTTTCGGTGAGGCGGCTCGCCAATACACAACCTGCAGACCCACCGCCGACGATGACGTAATCAAATAGTGTGTCAGATTCCATGTCATATTCCTTATAGCGTCCATGCTAATCAAAATAGTTTAAGCTTTACCTTATCCATTATTTTGTAGAAATAATAAAATATAAATGACTCGGTGGTATCTATTTATATCAGTAAAGGTTTACACGAGTATAGGAAAGTACGCTGGTATGTTGATACTCAGCTTATCGACTGGAATTTATGATATATCATCTGATACCGAGCACACCTCCGAGCGAACGATAAAACGTTTGCCTTCAGGTATCTCTAGCGAAAAACTCGCACCGCGTCCTTTGACGACATCAATGGTCAAATCGGTATGCTGCCATAGATTGTATTGTGCGCGCCCCATATAAAATGGACAGCCAGCAAGCTCACCAACCAGCACATCCTGACCACCCACTTTGAACTCTCCTAATGGATAGCACATGGGCGAGCTACCATCGCAGCAGCCGCCTGATTGATGAAACATCAAATCGCCATGCTTCGATTGCAATAGCTCAATGAGTGCCTCACAGGACTCTGTTGCCATAATTTTCATCATCAACTCCTTAACTACTTACACTTGCAATAGCCAAAAACTATCGCTAAAAATCATACGATGATTAAAAGCCATATAGTGACTAAACTTCGGGCTTTAGCTTGACCTGTCTCTAATAGGCTTTAAAGCAAAAATGCAACCTATCCTGCGACAGATTGCATTTGTTTTCTATCTACTGTCATCTTTTCGCAGGTTAGATTAGAAGAACCCCATTTTTTTAGGACTATACGAAACCAGCATGTTTTTGGTTTGTTGATAATGATCGAGCATCATCAGATGGTTTTCACGGCCAATACCTGATTGTTTGTAGCCACCGAATGCCGCATGTGATGGATAGAGGTGGTAACAGTTGGTCCATACGCGGCCTGCTTGGATGCCGCGGCCGAAGCGATATGCCTTATGTACGCTACGTGTCCACACGCCAGCGCCTAAACCATATAGAGTGTCATTGGCAATTTGCATGGCTTCGTCATCGTCTTTAAAGGTAGTCACTGCGAGCACAGGTCCAAAGATTTCTTCTTGGAACACGCGCATATCATTGGTGCCTTCAAAGATAGTCGGTTTGACATAGTAACCGTCTGCTAAGTCGCCATCGTGTTTGGCTTGCTCGCCACCGACTAGGACTTTTGCGCCTTCTTTTTTACCAATATCAAGATAAGAGAGAATTTTCTCTAGCTGATCTGAGCTGGCTTGCGCACCAATCATGGTATCCGTGTCTAATGGATTGCCCATTTTGATGGCTTCGACACGAGCGATACAGCGTTTGATAAATTCATCATAGATACTCTCATGAACGAGTGCACGCGATGGACAGGTACAGACTTCGCCTTGGTTGAGCGCGAACATGACTAGACCTTCGACCGCTTTGTCCAAGAAATCATCGTCTTCATCCATGACATCGGCAAAGAAGATGTTAGGGCTTTTGCCGCCAAGCTCTAGCGTTACTGGAATGATGTTTTCGCTCGCGTACTGCATGATGAGGCGACCAGTCGTGGTCTCACCAGTGAAGGCGACTTTATTGATACGAGGGTTTGAGGCAAGTGGTTTACCCGCTTCGACCCCAAAGCCATTGACGATGTTTAGCACGCCTTTAGGTAAGATATCAGCAATACCGATGGTCTCTAACATATACAGAACGGAAGCTGGGGTTTGCTCAGCAGGTTTCATCACGATACAGTTACCCGCGGCTAGTGCAGGGGCAATCTTCCATACCGCCATTAGGATAGGAAAGTTCCATGGAATGATCTGACCCACGACGCCGAGCGGCTCATGAAAATGATAAGCAACCGTGTCTTCATCGATTTGGCTAATGCCGCCTTCCTGCGCACGAATGGCACTGGCAAAATAACGGAATTGATCGATAGCGAGTGGAATATCTGCCATTAAGGTTTCGCGCACCGGCTTACCGTTTTCATAGCATTCAGCAATGGCGATGGCTTCTAGGTTGGCTTCCATGCTATCTGCGATTTTTAATAACAAATTGGCACGTTCAGCGACGCTGGTTTTGCCCCAAGCATCTTTGGCAGCATGGGCGGCATCTAGGGCTTTTTCGATATCGGCTTCTTTTGAACGGGCAACTTGGCAAATAACCTTACCATCGATGGGGCTTGGGTTATCAAAGTACTCGCCATCGACAGGAGGGGTCCACTCACCATTGATAAAATTATCGTATTTTTCGCGGAATTGGACGGGACTGTTTTCAGTATTGGGATAAGCGTATAACATTAACCACTCCTTGTTGTGTATGATGATTATTTAAAATATGGCTATTTATAGACAGCCATTTAAAAATGAATCCTTGGTCTTCCTGAACCAATTATTCCTCTATCGTACTGAGCTTTTGGGCAGAACGATAATGACTTTTTATAATGATATATTTTGTATCACATAACTTTAAGTTATATAGTGCGGGTCAGTTAAAATGGTCCGCAAAGTGAGTGCAGCTGTTATAATTGTGGGCATCTACTTTGGCTTACTGTGGTTATTGCCTTAATCACGGTGGCTTTCTTTTTTATACTATTTCTTTTTCATAATATTGGTTGGTTTGGATCTATGCGTCAATCTTCTGCTCTTGATATCTTAAAAACAGGTCAAAACGTCTTTTTGACTGGCTCGGCAGGCTCAGGTAAGACGTATACCCTCAATCAATACATCGATTATCTACGCGCTCGCCGGGTACCTGTTGCGGTGACGGCCAGTACTGGTATTGCCGCCACGCATATGAATGGCACGACGATTCACAGTTGGTCAGGCATTGGTATCAAAGATGAGCTGAGCGATCGCGATTTGACTAATTTGTCACGCAAACAGTTCTTGGCAGACAGATTAAAAGACACGGCTGTGTTGGTCATCGATGAGATATCAATGCTGCATGCCAAGCAGCTTAACTTGGTCAGCCAAGTGCTCAAGCATATTCGTAAAAACGACAAAGCCTTTGGCGGCATCCAAGTCGTCGTCGCAGGAGATTTTTTTCAGTTACCGCCGATTGGTAGTAAAGGGGAGACCAATCGTGAAAAATTCGCCTTTATGTCTGAGGCTTGGCTCGATGCCAAGTTCCATATTTGCTATTTATCAGAGCAGCATCGTCAAGTCAGTGAAGCGGCAAATGGCGGGCTTGATTTGGATGATATTCTCAACCAAATCCGTCGTCAGGAAGTGACCTTTGAGGCGATTGCCGCCTTAGAGAATACGTACGATCAAAGCGTCGATATCAAACGCACTCGTCTCTATACACACAATCTCAATGTCAATAAAATCAATGACAAAGAGTTGGCATTGCTAGACGGAGAGATGATGCGTTTTGAGGCGACGACCACTGGTGACAGTAAGCTGGTTGAGACCTTAAAAAAGACCGTACGCACCCAAGACGAGCTGATTCTCAAAGTGGGTGCAAAGGTGATGTTTATCAAAAACAATGCCGAGCTTGGCGTGTCTAATGGAACGATGGGTGAGCTGATTGGGTTTGCTACGGTCAAGATAGAGGACGGTAAAGACAGCAGTGATGCATTAATTGAAGATGATAGCAGTAGTGACAGTGAAGATACTGACGAAACCACGGATAAAAAGACGACCAAAGACAAAAAAAGCGCTGCCAAAAAAGAAGCCGAGCAGTCAAAAGCAAAAAAACCAACGACACAAAAAATGCCTGTGGTCAGGCTAAACTCAGGACGTGAAGTCATCGCTGAGCCTGAAGAATGGATCATCGAAGATGAAACGGGTGACGTGCTGGCAAGTTATTTACAAGTACCACTCTGTCTAGCATGGGCGATTACGATTCATAAATCGCAAGGCATGACCCTTGATGCTGCTGAAATCGACTTGTCGCGTACCTTTGAGTTGGGGCAAGGCTACGTGGCATTATCACGCCTCAAATCATTGGCAGGATTGCAGCTACTAGGTATGAATGACATGAGCTTGCAACTCGATCCGCTGGCACGCGGCGCAGACAAGCGTTTTTTGGTATTGTCTGAAGAAGCCGATGCCAACTATGCGATGCTCGATGAAGAAAGCATGCAGCAGGCCCACGAGAAGTTTGTCCTAAAGTCAGGTGGTACACTGAGTAAATCCGTGATTGATGCCTATGCCGCACTGCAAAAAAAGCGCCGCGAACAGCAGCAAGCGCAAATCGATAAAAAACAAAAACTAGGCAATCAGGTCTCTGATAAGTCAGAAAGCACCTTGCGTGCAACCAGAGTGCTATTGGAAGAGAGTTTGACCATAGCGGAAATCTCGCAAGCGCGTCAACTGTCGCAATCGACGATCATGCGCCATATCGGCGAGCTAAAATCGCAAGACCCAAGCCTTGCCTGCGATCATCTACGTCCAGAGGATGAGGTCATGACAGCGGTTGGCAATGCTTATGTCGCCATAAAAGTCGCGAACAATCCAAACGATTTTAATGATGATGGTAGTATCAAACTGCGCCCAATATTTGATCATCTCAAACAAAGCATCGATTACAACACCATTCGTTTGGCATTGATTTTTATCACGCCGTAACTTTTTATGACAAGATAGTTTGTTATGACATGATAGATTTTATGACACTGTAGTTGTTTTGAAAAATTAGTATCGAACCAACTATTAGAGCGTTTTCGAAACGAAAGCGATCATTCTTTATATCCCTTTATAGCGATAAACTGTTATGCCTGATTTTTCTAGCGCCACTTATCAACTGACCTCTGACCCGATAGCGGCGACGTATCGTACCACTGGTGAACACTCACAGCCACTGAGAGTCGCTATCAATGGCTTCGGTCGTATAGGGCGCAATGTACTGCGTGCCTTGCTAGAACGCTTTGAGGTGTTAGGACGTGCCATTCATGTGGTCGCCATTAATGATTTGGCACCAGCAGATATTTTGCTGCACTTATTAAAGTTTGATAGCACGCATGGTCGCCTGAGTCGATTGGGCGTCAATGCCAAGATTGTAGAAAGCGGAGCAGATGAGGATAATAGAACTCAGCTCTGTCTGACCAAAAATAATCTGACGTATTGCATCAATATGCTATCAGAACCCAATCCACAAAATTTACCTTGGCAGTCGCTGAATGTCGATGTGGTGCTGGAGTGTACTGGGCATTTTCGCTCGTATGAGCAAGCTATTCTACATATTGAGGCTGGCGCACAGCAAGTAATCATTGGTGCAGCGCCATTCGATGACGTGGACGCTTGTATTGTTATGGGTGTGAATACCGATGCGCTCACGCTTGATCTACCGATTATCTCTAGTGTCTCTTGTACCACGCAGGCATTGGTGCCGCTGATTGATACGCTGGACAAAGCGTTTGGTGTTAAATCTGCCATGATGACAGAGATTCATGCGGTCACTGCTGATCAGACCGTGCTCGATCAGGCACACCGAGACCCAAGACGAGCGCGTGCTTCTGGCTATAACATTATCCCAACGACATCCAGTAGTATCGCTGCGACAGAGCGTGTCCTACCAGCCATGGTGGGTAAAATAAATGGACATTCGATACGCGTGCCCACCATTGATGTGGCGGCGATTGATGTTACGTTTGTATTTGATACGCCAGACGTTAGTGTCGAGGCTATCCGTGAGGTACTCAAATCTGCCAGTCAGGCACATTTGCATGACATCATGGCTTATACCGATGAGCCGTTGGTATCTAGTGATTTTATCCATCAGACTGAGTCGCTAATCATTGATGGTCAGCAGCTGATGCAAGTGGGTGGTCAATATAAGGTTTTTGCATGGTATGATAATGAATGGGGTTATGCCAATAGGTTGCTCGATATGTGCTTACATCTGGCCTCAAGCAAGCGATAATGCACCAATTTACAAGTATTCGAAAATTAATTGGATTTTTTTAGTTTAGGGGCTTGCATTATAAAATGATATCTATATAATGATGCTCCAATGGAGACGTGGCAGAGCGGTTGAATGCACCGGTCTTGAAAACCGACAAGGGTTAATAGCCCTTCGAGAGTTCGAATCTCTCCGTCTCCGCCAAATTCGAAAAAGCCCCAATCAGCAATGATTGGGGCTTTTTTTATGGGGCTGCTATATATAAAGAAAGACTGAATCACATGCTCTACAAAATCTTAAATAGTACGTTGTACGGCTATTTTGCTAATGAGCTGCCAAACTCAACGGTTTGATCATCTACTAATATAAGTTTGCCTTCCTCAATTTCGATTGTCATGCCGTGGGGGGTTTTGATCGCACGCATGACATTGATGTCCTCAATACTACTCTCGATAATGATTTTGCCAGATTGTTCTGGTTCGATAGCTGGATCGAATTGTATCAAGGGCACATTGAAGCTTTTACCTTGAGTAAGATTAGCATCTTTCATGCTCAGCACGCCTTTGAAGCTTTGTATGGCGACATCGCCATGATTAGATAGCATGAACTGCATTTTGACTTGGTTTAAGCTATCGCTGTCACTGGTCTTAATTGGTAATAGGGCGATAGGGTATTTCTGTGCTGTCGCATTTGCCGCCTGACCAGTCACGATAGGGCTCTTTTTGCCCGTTGGATTATTGGGATGCAAACGCTCGTACTCACGCTGTTGTATGAGGGCTTGCTCAATCGTGGTACGCGGCATAGCGCCTGATTCATAAGCCTCGCTGAGTTTCATTCGCAGCATATATCGGCTCAGCACTTGCTGATCGGCCGCAGGCAATTGCTCAAAGGTTTGCCCTAGCTTTTTTTGCCACTGGTCGGAATCAGTCGGTATGGTTGTTTTGCTAGGGTCAGTTTGTGGTGATGAGCAGCCAGGCGCAGTAGCTAGCATCGCCACCGTTATGCTCAAACACAAAGTCTTATTAAAACGATTTTGTAAACTCATCATCGTACACCTCCTTATACATTTTTATTATGGTAAAACCTGACGAACAATCGCGACTATTATTCTTAATATACCTCGTTTAAGGAGAGGTTTTGTTTAATTATGGCTAACTACCGTAGCAAGCTGACGATAGTGTCAAAAAATCAGTGCCGTTAAGTATGAAAAAAATGTATAAAGATAAAAAGTTTTAATAAAGCTTTATTCTGGATAATAGCTCTGGATAACAGCCACAAAAAAAGACCAAGCTTGCGCTAGCAAACTTGGTCTTTTTTGTAAGAGTCGTTATCGGCTAATATCTGGCCGCATAATGACTTCTAGTCTGTCATGTTCAACATTGGTTATTGATCGTTGTCTTGCAACTCAGATAAAGAGTGAGAGATGTTGTTGTTGTGGGTTACTACAATCGCCTCATCAATGATACGCTGACTGACGCCGCGCTTGCGTAGCGTTTCGATAAATACTTCGTCATGAGCGAGCGTGTAATCTTGATGGTCACGATCTAAGCCTTGACGAATATAAAGGCGAATAAGACCTTGAATGCGCTTAAAGCCCAATTCTGACGTTGTCGCTTCCAATAGGCCAATCATTTCTTCAGACAAACGAATGCTGATCGGGCGCATGATTTTTTGCGGATGATCAGAAAACTTATTTTTTACACGTACAGGTATCATAATAAACCATTATTTTTAGTGAGTAGGAGTAAAACACTCAAACAAAAACGAACACAATCAGAACTCATCTTACCATACAACAAAAATGCCTAAAAGAACACAGCCGCTATGCGAATATTATTATAGACAAATGCGAAAACGGCAACAATAAAAAAACCTTCATCAAATAGTGATGAAGGTTTTTAGTATATGGCTCTCCAACCTGGGCTCGAACCAGGGACACACGGATTAACAGTCCGTTGCTCTACCAACTGAGCTATTGGAGAATAAGCTGTCATAACTGCAAGTGTTTCAAGCTTTATAAAGCAGTAATTACTTGGCTTGTTTGCGTTATGTGGGGCACATTTTAGCCAAGTCGTTAGAGGCTGTCAACCTTATTATGCGATTAATTATAAATATTGTCGCAATTAGTAGAGATAAACGCTTATCCCTTGCTAGATAGGGCATTTCAGCACCTTTATTCACTCAATGAAAGCACGAGTTTACTTATTTGTTCAAATCGCTACCTACATTTATAGAAAACATCAGATTTCGAAAAGAGTAATTAAGGCAACGCCGACACGATCACCAACCTAACCCGATCGAACTAACTATAAAAGAGCGATATTTTGCTGTTAGGGCAATCTCTACACCGTTTGACACAATAAAGGGGCAAGACAGCCCTTCACATTGCTAGAATATTGCTATAAAATACCTACCATATGGTTTCTTTACTATAATTTATTAGTAAATGCTTGGATAAAGGCGGTGTGCTAACGATGAGTCCTACGACGATTGCTTACGGTTATCTGACGATCGCTATTGTATGCGAGGTGATTGGCACGACTTTTTTAGTAAAGTCAGAGCAGTTTACTCGTTTGGGGCCGACGCTGATGATGGGTGCGCTTTATGCGCTCTCGTTTTACTTATTGGCACAGACACTCAAGGTCATCCCCTTAGGTATTGCCTATGCATTATGGGGTGGATTGGGCATTGTGCTGACATCGCTCGCAGGCTTAGTGCTATTCAAGCAAACCCTTGATACGGCAGCAGTGGTTGGCATCGCTATGATCGTCGGCGGTGTTGTTGTGATGAATTTATTGTCTAACTCTGTGGTGCATTAATATGAATATAGAAGTGGAAAATGCTCATAAGCGCAAAAAACAGCCAGAAGTGGTTCGCCGTGCCTTACTTGATCAGGCAGCGCGCATAACGCTTGAGCAAGGACTGACGAAGGTAACGTTTCAGGCGGTCGCTGATGCCGTAGGCGTGACAAAGGGCGGCGTGATGCATCATTTTGCGACCAAAAACGCCCTTGTGCTTGAAGTATTTAATGATGCAATGGCGAAATTTGAGGCAGAAGTAGATGCCGCCATGGCTAGTGACCCTGTGAGTTATGGCTCTTTTACCCGTGCGTATATAGATGCCACCATCAGCTTGGGCGAAAAAGCGCAAGCCGAATACGATAATCAAGCAACATTATATGTATTGATGCTAGGCGATAGCGAGTTACGTGAGTTGTGGGCCAAATGGGCCAATGCTCAACTAAAGAAACATGCAGCTACTGACGATACTGAAACACTAAGCATGGCTCGTTTGACGGCTGATGGGATTTGGCTCTCGGACTTTTCAGGCATCCATATAGCGGACAAGCAGTCATTACATGATCGGTTGATAAAAATGACGCACCGTGACTTTGATACAAGTTCGAACTAATAAACATTTAGCCAATGAAAAACTACGAAAACTATATTCACAAAATTAAATAATGACGACATTATGTGGTAAGAGCCTTTATATAGCGGCTTTTGCCCATCGTCCTAAGGAGAATTTATGACAGATATCAACAATTTGACAGACATTATCGATTTAGAAAAAGTGCAAACCGCTTATATTAATGGTCGTTACTTGGCGGTAGATGACACGCTCGCCACTTTTGAAGATATCAATCCCGCGACTGGTGAGGTATTAGCAACCATTCAGCAAACGAGCAACGAGCAGATTGATGACGCGGTAAAAGCGGCACATAAAGGTCAAAAGATCTGGGCGGCGATGACGACCGTTGAACGTGGTCGTATTCTCTCAAAGGCTGTTGAAATATTGCGTGCGCGCAATGATGTGTTGGCACTACTTGAAACAAAAGACACGGGTAAAGCGTACTCTGAAACAAAGTATGTCGATATCGTGACTGGTGCTGATGTCATTGAGTACTATGCAGGGCTTGCGCCAATGATCGAAGGTCGTCAGATTCCACTGCGTGATACGAGCTTTGTCTATACTCGCCGCGAGCCACTTGGCGTGGTCGCTGGTATTGGTGCATGGAACTATCCTATTCAGATCGCAATGTGGAAAGCCGCACCTGCATTGGCTGCTGGTAATGCGATGATTTTTAAGCCATCAGAAGTTACCCCTTTGACCGCCTTAAAACTGGCAGAAATCCTGACAGAAGCGGGACTACCAGATGGTGTATTCAATGTCGTGCAAGGCAACTACGAAGTAGGCCAAGCACTGACCAATCATCCAGATATCGCCAAGGTATCATTCACAGGTGGCGTACCAACGGGTAAAAAAGTCATGTCGAGCGCGGCAAGCTCGTCTTTAAAAGATGTGACATTAGAGCTTGGTGGTAAATCACCGCTGATCATATTTGATGATGCCGATATCGATACCGCGGCTGATATCGCTATGATGGCCAACTTTTATAGCACTGGTCAGGTATGTACCAACGGCACGAGAGTATTCGTCCCTAAAGTGATGCAAGAAAAGTTTGAGCAAGCCATTTTGACGCGTGTTGAGCGCATTAAGTTAGGCGATCCAATGGATGAGAACATCAACATGGGTCCATTGGTCAGCTTCCCCCATATGGAGCGTGTGCTTGGCTATATCGAGCAAGGTAAAGAGGGCGGCGCACGTCTACTAACAGGTGGCGCACGTGTCACAACAGAGGCACTGGCAAATGGTGCCTTTGTTGAACCGACCGTATTTACAGATTGCAGCGACGATATGACCATCGTCCGTGAGGAAATCTTTGGTCCAGTCATGTCAATATTGACGTACGAGACCGAAGAGGAAGTCATCCGCCGTGCCAATGATACCGATTATGGTTTGGCAGCTGGGGTTGTGACTGCAGATCTAAATCGCGCGCATCGCGTCATTGCTCAGATCGAAGCGGGTATCTGCTGGCTGAACACGTGGGGTGAGTCAGCGGCACAGATGCCAGTCGGTGGCTATAAGCACTCTGGTATCGGCCGCGAAAACGGGGTTGAGGCACTTGAGCATTATACTCAAACCAAATCTATCCAGGTAGAGTTAGGTGCGTTTGAATCGGTCTTTTAATGATTGGTATTGAGAAAAACGAGGGCAGTTTGGGCCTGATGACGCTGTGCATTTGACCTCACTGCTACCAACCGATTTATATTTTTCAATATTATGGAGCATGTTATGACATCAACCACCCCTGAGTACGATTATATTATTGTTGGTGCAGGGTCAGCAGGTAATGTGCTGGCCACGCGTTTGACCGAAGATGCCAATATCAAAGTATTGCTACTAGAAGCCGGTCGTCCAGATTATCGATTGGACTTTCGTACCCAAATGCCAGCGGCGCTTGCGATGCCGCTACAAGGCACGACCTATAATTGGGGCTATAAAACAGACCCTGAGCCATATATGAACAACCGTGTCATGGACTGTGGTCGCGGTAAAGGGCTTGGCGGCTCATCACTTATCAACGGTATGTGCTATATCCGCGGTAATGCGCTGGATTATGATGATTGGGCAAAGATAAAAGGTCTAGAAGATTGGACGTATTTGGATTGCCTACCGTATTTTAAAAAGTCAGAAAATCGTGATGTCGGCGAAAATGACTACCACGGTGCGGGCGGCCCTGTTGAGATGACTACCTCAAAGCCAGGCGTCAATCCTCTGTTCCAAGCCATGATCGAAGCTGGTGTACAAGCAGGATATCCGCGTACCGAAGACTTAAACGGCTATCAGCAAGAAGGTTTTGGCCCTATGGATCGCTTTGTGACCCCAAATGGTCGCCGCGCATCTACGGCTCGAGGCTATCTGGATCGCGCCAAGCCGCGTGACAATATCACGATCTTGACCGGGGCGCTGACCGATGTGATCTTATTTGATGGTAAGCGTGCCGTCGGTGTCAAAGTAGAGCACGGAGGCCAAACCAAAAAGTTTTATGCCTCTCGTGAAGTAGTGGTGTCCTCTGGTGCGATTGCCTCACCGCAGCTATTGCAGCGCTCAGGTATTGGCCCTGGTCAATGGCTTAGAGACGCTGGTGTGACTGAAATACTAGATTTGCCGGGCGTTGGTAATAACTTACAGGATCATTTAGAGCTGTATATGCAGTACGAATGTAAGCTGCCAGTGTCGATTGCGCCTGCCAACAAATGGTGGAATAAACCTGCCATTGGTGCGGAGTGGTTATTCAATGGTACAGGCCTTGGGGCTTCCAACCAGTTTGAAGGCGGCGGCTTTATCCGTACGGATGAGAAATTCACGCACCCAAATATTCAGTATCATTTCTTGCCACTTGCCGTGCGTTACGATGGTCGTAGCGCCAGTGATTCGCACAGTTTTCAAGCCCATGTTGGCTCATTGCGTTCACCAAGTCGTGGTCGCGTCAAGCTGACCTCAAAAGACCCAAGTGCGCATCCAAGTATTTTATTTAACTATATGTCGCATGATCAGGATTGGCAGGAGTTCCGTGCGGCGATGCGTATCACGCGTGAGATCATGCATCAACCTGCGTTGGACCCTTATCGCGGTGCTGCCATCTCACCAACCGAAGACTTGGTCACCGATCAGCAGTTAGATGACTATGTGCGCGAGCATGGCGAGACGGCTTACCATCCGTCGTGTACGTGTGCGATGGGTGAAGATAACGATTCGGTCGTCAATGGCGAAGGGCTAGTACATGGTATCGATGGTTTGCGAGTCGTCGATGCGTCTATTATGCCAAATATTATTAGCGGCAATCTCAATGCCACTACCATTATGCTGGCCGAAAAAATCGTTGATAAAATGAAAGGCGTACAACTGCCTCGTTCTACGGCAGATTATTATGTCGCTAATGGAGCACCGCTACGCTCTGAGCCAATG
Source organism: Psychrobacter sp. T6-5 (assembly GCF_052258485.2). NCBI lineage: Bacteria > Pseudomonadati > Pseudomonadota > Gammaproteobacteria > Moraxellales > Moraxellaceae > Psychrobacter > Psychrobacter sp. T6-5. The sequence goes on from NZ_JBQQEY020000001.1 coordinate 1,043,722, forward strand.
CGCGATTACCTCTCAACGATGTAAGCTAAGCGGCTGGGTAGGCAGGGCGAGATGCGCTGCTGAATAAATAACGATATAAGATAACTTCAAAGTAATGGCCTTTCACGTAAAGGCCTTTTTTATCAGCGCTGATGTAGTGGAGCGATGCAAATCGTTACGATGGGCGCTGTTTATCATTTTATTCGCTTTTATTCATTGGTACTGCTTTGTGCGTCATGCGGTTATGTATACGTTATGTGGTTAAAAGTCATAATGCTATGCCGGACAAAGCAATATCGGACACTGTTTAATTTACCTATTTGAGGTCTTTTATGTACAGTTCGCCATCACAAGATGTGACGAAACCTTTGAGCCTAAATAAAACTGTGTTTTTAGGTTCGGCTATTATTTCTATTTTATTGATAATCTGGACCATTGTTTTTCCAGATTATAGTGAGACCTTACTCAGCTCAAGCATGTCTTGGGTATCAGATAAGTTTGGCTGGTACTATATGTTGGTGGTTGCCGCTTATAGTATCTTTGCTTTGTTTGTCGGCTTTTCTAAGTATGGTGATATCAAGCTAGGTCAGGATCACGAAAAAGCACAATTTCCGTTCTTAGCGTGGGCGGCCATGCTGTTTTCAGCGGGTATCGGTATTGACCTGCTGTTTTTTGGGGCGTCAGAGCCGTTGATGCATTATCTAACGCCGCATACGGGACTAGAACCTGCTAGCGCCGAGGCGATGCGTCAAGCACTTGCTCAGACCTTTTTGCATTGGGGTCTACATGGCTGGGGTATCTATGCGTTGATTGGTATGGCATTGGCTTATTTCGCCTATCGCAAAAACATGCCACTCGCGCTACGCTCACCGCTCACACCGATATTTGGTGAACGCTTGATCAAAGGCTGGCTAGGTGATGGGATTGATACCTTTGGTGTCGTGTGTACATTGATGGGTATTGCGACGAGCCTAGGTATTGGGGTCTTACAGGCCAATGCTGGCTTGACTCATGTCTTTGGTATCGAATCTAGCAAGATGGTCCAAGCGCTTATCATTGTCGGTGTGGTCGTAGCCGCTGCTGTCTCTGCGATGACGGGTGTCGAAAAAGGCGTACGTCGTCTGTCTGAATTCAATATGCTGTCGTCAATATTGCTATTGCTTGCCATCCTCGTGATGGGCAATACAGTATATTTATTAAACACCTTTACGCAAAATATTGGTCAATATTTCCAAACCATTATATATAAAACCTTTGATGTTTATGCCTATGACGGTACTGCTGGTGCCGACTGGAAATCAGGTTGGACAATATTTTTCTGGGCATGGTGGGTGGCTTGGGCACCGTTTGTTGGTCTATTTATTGCGCGTATTAGCCGTGGCCGTACGCTACGTGAGTTTGTCTTTGGCGTGATGTTCATTCCATTGGGCTTTATTTTTGCATGGTTCTCTATCTTTGGTAACACTGCGATAGATCTGGTCGCTAATGGGGCAACGGCGCTTGGTGAAACTGCCGTCAATGATGCCGCGATGGGTATGTTTGCGCTATTTGAGTACTTCCCTTATAGCGAAGTCCTATCATTTGCAGGTGTAATCATCGGTCTGGTGTTCTTTGTGACTTCTGCTGACTCAGGCGCGTTGGTACTTGCGAACCTAAGCTCAAGAGGCATGACCAATGATACGGATGCACCGGTTTGGTTGCGTTTGTTTTGGGCAGCGGCAACAGGTCTTATCACACTAGGATTATTGTTTGCGGGCGGTTTTGCCTCATTACAATCGGTCTCTGTGATTGCAGGCTTGCCATTCTCTCTGATTCTGGTGCTCTACATGATGTCCATGTGGAAGTCACTAAAAGAAGAGGGCAATAAGCGCAAAGCCAGCACGATTGGTACTGCCAATGTGCTCGATAGCGGTAAAGGCTGGAAAGCACGCTTGCAGCGTATTGTGAGCTTCCCAGGACACGCGCAAGTCGAAAAGTTCTTGAAAACAGTCGTGATGCCAGCGATGACTGAGGTCGAAAAAGAGTTTAAAGCAGGCGGCCTCAAAACCTCGTTAGATGCGCATAACCTTGCCAGTATTGGTGAAGATATTGATGCCGGTATGGATAAAGACAGTGGTCAGGTAGACGGCCTAAAACTGCGCGTCGGTCATGGCGATGAAGATGATTTTATTTATGAAGTTAACTTGATCAAAGCTGAACGTCCTAACTTTACATTGAATACATCAAACAAGCAGGCAGAGCATTATTATCGTGCTGAGGTGTTCTTAAGTGAAGGCTCGCAAGAGTATGACTTGGTCGGTTACACCAAAGAGCAAGTATTGGTCGATATCTTAAATCAGTACGAGCGTCATTTGCAGTATTTACATTTAGAGCGTTAATGGCTTAGACGATCACTTATCAACTATATGCACGATAGCTGATAGGTGACTGTCTTTATAAGAAACTTTTGTAATAAATGACCCCATAAGTTGGCTACAGCTTATGGGGTTTTTTATGACAAACAAAACAAGCGAAAAACAGCATAAGTGAGAGATAACATATAGCCAATATAAGGTAAAATCCATTAAATAAGTGGATAGGTTTTACACAAGCAAAGGATATCGTTGTGAGCAGATTAAAATACATAGCGCATTACTCAGAGCAGATTCAAACGCAAGCGGCGCAAATGATAAGTGATGGCAGAATGGGTAAGTATTTGGAAAACAAATACCCCACCCAGCATCAAATACAAAGTGATAAGGCGCTTTATCACTATATCAATGAGATAAAAAACCAGTATATGCGTAAGATTGGCCCGCTATCACATGTCAGTTATAGCAGTAAGTTAAAGGTACTAAAGCATGCGCTAGGTATCCATACGATGCAATCCCGTGTCCAAGGCAGTAAGCTTAAATCGCACAACAGCATTACAGTAGCCAGTCTATTCAAAGACGCACCGCCAGAGTTTTTGCGCATGATTGTGGTGCATGAGCTCGCTCATTTTAAAGAGCACGATCATAACAAAGCGTTTTATCAACTGTGCTGTCATATGGAGCCTGAATATCATCAGCTCGAATTAGATATGCGCTTATGGTTGCACTGGCAAGAGCGATGATTGGACAGAAATATACAGTCAAAACATCTCTTTGCCACCGTCTGAAAACGCTCAACGTTATCGCTAACCGTGCTAAGCTTGCCTGTACTAAAAATTTAACTGCCAAATCATAAACTGAGACACAGTTTTTTGTTATCTCACGAAAAATAGAGAAAAAAATGATCAACACCAAAATATACAAAGCCATTTATACCTTAGCCGAAGAACTGCTAGAGGCCGATCGTCGCGGCGATCAAGCAAAATTTGCTGCGCTTTATGCAGAACTAAAAGCCATCTGTACCGACAACGAAAATACCGATAAAGATCATCCAGAGCAGTGGGAGACCCTTGCTGATTTCACAGAGGATTTAGATGAAGCATTGGTGATTTATGATAAAGCGTTGGTCAAAGCCACGGCGATCAATTCAAAAGATCATATGTCATCGATCGCTTTTTCCATGGCGGTTCTACAGCTTGAGACGGGTGAGACTGAAGCCGCCATCCAAAATCTACAAAATGCCAAAGTCACGGCCAATAAAATCGAAGACAAAGAGTTTAAGGTTGAGATAGATGCGCTACTCACAAAACTGCTGGCTGAGTAACCTCAACTAAATAGGAATAAATCTAATATGCAAGACGTCCCTATAGTGATCGTTGGCGGCGGGCTAAGTGGACTATATGCCGCCTTTTTATTAGAGCAAAAAGGCATCGCGTATAGATTATTAGAGGCTCGTGATACATTGGGTGGTCGTATTGCAGTCGCCAAGTCTTCAGGTATGACCCATTCTGAACAGACAGTTTTTGACAAAGAGGCTGCTAATAAAACATCTGACAATGCAGAGTCAAATAATGCGTTTGATTTGGGACCTTCTTGGTTTTGGCCAGACTATCAGCCGCAGTTGAGTGGTCTTATTGAATCATTAAATCTATCGCGCTTTGCGCAGTTCGAAGTAGGCGATATGATGGTGGAGCGCGCTACTGATCAACCGCCCATGCGAATGCAAGGTTATAAAAGTGCGCCGCCTTCTATGCGCCTAGTCGGTGGAATGGCTGCTTTGATTGAGGCGCTATATGCGCGCTTAGATATTCGCTGTATCATGACCAATCAAACGGTACGGCAATTGAGTAAGACGGATGGACATATTGAAGTACAGAGCGAAGATAGCTCTGGGTATATGATGACGCTTCGAGCGCAGCATGTTTTACTTGCGCTACCACCTCGGTTGGTAGAAGGTCGTATAACATTTCAACCAGCGCTACCGCAGAATCTGAGCACCCAGTGGCAAGAGACAGCAACTTGGATGGCACCTCATGCCAAATATGTGGCGGTCTATGAGTCACCATTTTGGCGATATAACGGTCTCTCAGGCGCAGCGCGCAGTGCGATAGGGCCACTTACCGAGATACATGACGCTTCTACGCTAGAAGGTAATGGCGCGTTGTTTGGCTTCTTTGGCGTTCCTGCGCAAGTGCGCCAAAGTGTCTCTGATGATGTGTTAAAAGAACACTGCCGTGCGCAGTTGTTACGGCTATTTGGGGCACAGGCGGATACGCCAATCGCTGAGTATCTCAAAGATTGGGCACAAGATTCATTGACGGCGATGCCAGCTGATGTCAGCGGCGATGGTCAGCACGCAGTAGCGCCACCATCTAAGCCACAAACAGGCGTATGGCAAGACTGTCTAACAGGCTGTGGCAGCGAATGGTCAGCGCAGTTCCCTGGTTATATTGCGGGCGCTATTGATGCAGCAGCAACGGCGGTACAAAGCTTGCCTGCGACTGTGCTATCTCGATAGTGTTGTCTCGATAATAGACACCGCTAAAGGTTATCCAGCTAGATAAGATATCTTCATCTAATAGGATAGTTGATGAATGACTTACTCAAAAAAAACGCTCGCAAGGCTACTTGGCTGGTTCCTTTTGCTTGTCTATTAGCAGGCGGCGCGCTCACTGGCATTTCGACCAATCTAGCAAAATACGCGGGTGACATTGGGCTGACACCATTAGCATTTTTGTTTTGGTCGATCACTGGTGCTGCTATTATTCTCTTGATAGTCTCTTTTCTTAGAAAAGAACCCCTTCCTTTTAGCGCTCATAGTATCGAGTATTATTTTGTCGCTGCCTTTGTTAGCGTGGCTGCTGCTAACTTACTGTTATTTTCTGCTATTCCTCATGTTGGGGCGGGGTTTGTTGCCCTAATTATATCTTTACCCCCACTGCTAACGTATCTTGGCGCACTGCTGCTACGTATGGAGCGTTTTTATCTCATTCGTGCGCTTGGCGTAGTGGCGGCGCTTTTTGGCGCAGGGGTATTGGCTATCCATAAGCTTTCTGCACCAGAGTCTAGTGTCTTTTGGATTTTAGTCGCGCTGTGCGGGCCAGTGCTACTCGCCATTGGTAATATCTATCGGACATTACGCTGGCCTGACAATGCTTCATCTAGTGCGCTCGCACCCGGCATGCTGGTTGCGGCGGCGCTGCTGTTAGGTTTGTTTAGTGCGCTCTCTGATTTTTCTGTCGCGATATCTTTGGATGCTTGGCTGCCGCTAGGATTGATAGCCGTACAAGCATGGGTGTTTGCTGGTCAGTTCTTATTATTATTTCTTTTGCAAAAAACAGGCGGCCCTGTTTTGCTCAGTCTATTAGGTGCAGTGGGAGCAGTCGTTGGTGTGCCTATTGCGATTTTTTTACAAGGGGAGCGTCCGCCTGAAGGCTTGTTTTTGGGAGCGACGTTAATAGCCATTGGTGTGGTACTGGTGACATGGGGCGGTGTAAAGATGACGACGGTAACGATAAAGGATGAGTGAAAGCTAGCTTATCAAGCGACACAATCAGTAAGTATGCTATATCCTTGCAAGTATTTGATATTCTTTTTTAATCCTGATTATGATCTATATTGATTCAATAATTAGTTACGATTATTTCAAATCAGTTTTTGTGAATACGATGAAAAAGGAGTATAAGTATCGTGGTTATCGTTGTCATGGACTCAGGCTATGAATGCAGCCACACGTTATCAATTATTAAATAATTTTACGATTCTCATTAGTGTTATCGGAGTAGTTATTGCCTTGTTAGATAGTGGCTTTACGCTACCGACATGGATACAACAAGTTTTTCATATTTTTTATTTGGTCATTATCTTGTTGAGCTTTGTGGTGACGGTTGGCCGTTATATTTACACAAAAAAACCGCTAACGCTTAATAAAGTCGCCGTGTTTGACGCCTTTACCAGTACGGCGATTGTCATTTTATTGATCGCGCATTTCACTGACTTGGTGCGTTCTGGATTGGACGCCGCTGTTGATGGTTTTGTTGCGATAAAAATCGCCGTGTTTGTCACCTTTATCCGTGAACTATCTGATCATAATTTCAATCTCAATCGCACCTTTCTAAATCCTGCGCAGTTTTTTATCTTAAGTTTCTTAGCGGTTGTGCTGGTTGGTGCTTTGCTCCTGATGATGCCCAATGCGACAACGCAGCCGCTGTCCTTTATTGATGCGCTCTTTACCGCGACTAGTGCCGTTTGTGTGACTGGGCTTATTGTGGTGGATACGGCAACCTATTTTACGACGTTTGGCCAAGTCATTATTATGGGGCTGATACAAATTGGTGGCCTAGGTATTTTGACGTTCGTGACGTACTTTAGTTACTTCTTTAAGGGCGGTGTCAGCTATGAGACGCAAGCGAGTATTAGCGAGATGTCTTACATGCGCGGCATGGGTAATGTGGTGTCGACACTCAAGTCTATCTTATATGTGACATTCGCTGTTGAGGCGGTGGCGGCGGCACTCATTTATATCAGTATTTATGATATGCCTGATATGGACTGGTCTGAGCAATTATTTTTTTCGGTCTTTCATGCGATATCCGCTTTTTGTAATGCTGGGTTTTCTACCTTTAGTGCTGGCATGTATGACGATTCGATACGCTTTAATTATCCATTGCAGCTTATCATTGCGATGACTTTTATTTTTGGCGGTATGGGCTTCACCATTGTGGTCAATGTGCTGCGGTATTTGCGTCATCGCGCTGAGCGACTCATATATCGCAATGACCGGCACTATATTTATCAGCCTTGGTTGCTGAATATCAACAGCCGTATTACCTTGATTACGACTGGGGCGTTATTGTTGACTGGTCTGATCGGGGTGATGGTATTTGAATACAACAATGTGCTCGCTGACCATACCAGCTTTTTTGGTAAGCTTATCACAGGGTTTTTTACGGCTGCCACGCCGCGAACCGCAGGGTTCAATGTCATTGATATGGGTGAGCTGACCTTTCCAACAGTTATGCTAACGATATTTTTGATGTGGATTGGGGCGTCACCCAACTCGACGGGTGGTGGTATCAAGACGAGTACCTTTGCGATTGCGCTATTAAATACATTGAGTCTAGCCCGTGGGCAAACGAAGATAGAAGTCTTCAAACGCCAGATTGCGGAGATTTCAGTCCGCCGCGCGTTCTCTATCATGTGGTTGTCATTATTGGTCATCGGTACAGGTGTGACGCTGATTAGTTATGATCAGCCAGAGCTTGATTTGATCAAAGTGGTGTTTGAATGTTTCTCAGCTTATAGCACGGTGGGCTTAAGTTTAAACCTGACAGCAGACTTATCAGATTTTAGCAAAGTGGTGGTGTCGGTCATTATGTTTGTTGGACGGGTCAGTATGCTGACGATATTTATTGCGCTACTCAAAAACATGCGCCAACGCAATTATCGCTATCCGACTGAGGAAATCACGATTAACTAAATCGTCGTAAACAGACGGTTTTATGCTTAAAAACGAGTAAAGATATATCAAAAGATACTGAAAAAGGTCATTAAGGTTATGAAATACATCATCGTAGGATTGGGGAATTTTGGTGCGTCACTGGGGGCAGCATTGACCCGCCAAGGTCACGAAGTGATTGCCATTGACAACAGCATGCAACGAGTAGAAGCCTATAAGGAGGTCATCTCTCATACGCTCTGTATGGATGCCACGGATGAGTATACCGTGAGCGGATTACCGATTGTCGATACCGATACTGTCATTGTCGCTATTGGGGAAGATCAAGGTGCCAATGTGATGGCAACGGCGTTGTTCAAGACGCTAAAAGCAAAACGTTTGATCAGCCGTAGCATTAATCCGCTGCACAAAAAAGTCCTACAAGCCATTGGTGTCGATGACATTATTTATCCTGAAAAAGAAGCGGCCAATCGCTGGGCCAAACGACTGTCACTAAGCCACTTTGTCGATTCGTTTGAGCTAAGTGATAACTTCAGTATGGTAGAAATTAAGATTCCAAATGTGTTGATCGGTAAGACGGTTGAGGAGTTGCGGTTGGAGCAAAAATTCAATATCCGATTGCTTAGTACCTTGCGCTATGAGTATTATGAAGACAGCTTTGGTCGTACCCAGACCAAACCTAGCGTGCAAGGTCTGGCCACGCCTGATCAAATATTGCAAGACCGTGATGTATTGGTCATTTATGGCGCAAACAAACACATCAACCAATTCTTACGTAGTGTGGGTGTGAAAATCAAATAACGGCTTGCAATCGCAGTGACATGAGAAGAGACAGGGGAAGTTTATGAATAAGCGCAGTATATCCGTTCTATTGGTCACTGTTATGGTGTTGCTGTCAGGCTGTGATCCGTCCGCGCAAGATCCGAACGTTCTTCTGTCCGAGCGCCAACAAGATCCGATTGAAGCGTTAGAGGTGACCTCCGATGTGGATCGCAGTCAGTTCAGTTATAAAGAAACCTTTTATGTACCTATTTATTCTGATATTTATACCGATAGAGACAATCGCAAAGTGCTACTGTCAGCGACGCTGAGTGTGCGCAATACCACGCTAAAAAAGTCACTGTATATTAATAAAATTGATTATTACGATACCGATGGTGCACTGGTAAAATCGTATCTAAGCAAGCCCATTGAGCTACCAGCAATGGCTACGCTCAACTATATTGTCGAAAAAGAAGAAGATAAAGGCGGGTCGGGTGCCAACTTCATCATCGAAGTCGAAGGTGTCGATGAAACCGTCAGGCCGGTCATCGAAGCGGTCATGATTGGTAATTTTAGCAATAAAGGATTTGCCTTTAGTACGGAAGGTACGCCAGTAATACATTAAAGGAATGTATTCAGTGAAATAATAAGTAATAAGGAAAGTTTAATTCAATTCAAGGAAGAATGATGTCTGCAACCAAAGAAGAAATCAGCGCCTTTATGGCGTTAGAGTTTCCACAAACCAAATGTATCGTCGAAGCAGTCAGTGAAAATGGCGCGACCTTATCACACGAGATTGGTATAGATGAGCTACGTCCTGGCGGCACAGTATCGGGACCTGTCATGATGGCCGTCGCTGACGTCGCCATCTATGTTGCGATACTCGGAAAAATAGGTATCGTGCCATTGACAGTGACGACAAGTCTGACTATCAATTTTTTGCGCAAACCGTCAGCGGATGCACGTATTATAGCTGAATGTACCTTACTAAAAGTAGGGCGAGCCTTGATAGTGGGCGAAGTATCTCTGTATTCAGAAGGCTCAGACGATGTCGTGGCTCATGTAGTCGGCACCTATTCTGTACCGCCCAAGCGTATCTAAAATGCTATGTAAGCGTTTGGATACCTCATCAAAAGAGCAGCTATGTTAAGAGGTTGCTCTTATTTTATCGGTTGACGTGCTTTATAAAACAGCGAGTAGCATCTATTCACTAGGATCTGAACCTGGTGGAAAGTTATGGCGTAATTGCGCAACATTAGCAGTCGTGACGGTGTCAGTGAAGTTGTTCAAATCGCTATGTACGTACTGTGTGACAGCTGCTATTTGTTCATCACTCATCATGCGGTGGAATGATGGCATGCCGCGTAGGCCATTGATAACGATACTAATAATATAATACTTCGATTGCATCTTACTGTTGTCAGCTAATGGCGGATAGTAGCCTGCGCCTTGCGCACCTTCACCTTTTTGCATATGGCAACCTGCACAGGAGTCATCGTAGAGCTTTTTACCATTGGTCGTGAAAAACCCCGTTTTACCTTGTGTGCTGCCTTCAAATTTAGTGAGCCATTTCTGCATGCTAGCATCATCGCTCATTTTTGTTATTGAGCGTACATCGACGATATTCGTGGTGGGCTCAGCCAACTCTGCTTTGGACATATATACGCCGCCCCATGCGCCCTGATTGCGACTAGCCTGATTGTCGAAACTGTTGTTAAATAGCACAGGCGCTTTCTGTGGATTGGCGATAGTGGCTGCGTTTTTTGCTTTGTACTGACTACAGCCTGACAGTGCTATCGTTCCACCAATTATGAGCATTACTATTGCCTTGCTCGAGCTGAGCGAGCTAGATAATTTGATTGAGTTTGCTGTCACCACGTTCATAATTATTCCTAATGTGCCTAATCTCATTGTTATCATCCTTGCTTCAACGCCAGACTGGTTATCCAAATGCTTATTAAAAAGACACTGCTACCCAAGTTTCTTGGCCTTTTGATGCAGGCGTTTGGCGGCATCCATGCCAGACAGGATTGCGCCTTCTTGCCACGCAGGAATGTGCGAACAGTGCTCACCTGCCAGTACGATGCGGTGGTCAATCTCGCAGAGGGTCTCGTAATACTGCTCACGACTGGACTCGCTCCAGATACCATAACAGCCAAGCGACCAAGGAATACGATGCCATGCGACCGAAGTGCCCGAGCGGAACTCTTTGGTATATTGAGGATGAATCTGTTTACCATAGGCGAGCGCTGCGTTGATGCGCTCTTTGGGTGTCAACGAATTAAATTTGTATGAAGCCTCGCCAAATCCATAAGCACCAAGCAGTACACCTGAGCCTGTGCTAAACATATCTTGTGACGGATAGGAGATTTGGGTGATCGGCAGATCAGTATAGGTGATACCGCCATAGATCCACTCGTCCTCTTCCCAAAACCGCCGTTTGAACTCCAAGCCTACTTTATACGAGCTGTCATAAGGGACGGCTGCCATCGCTTTTTTCATCGGAGCGGAGACATTGATATCAATCTGAGTCAGTATGGACAAAGGAATCGTACAAATGCACCAATCGGCGCGCACGGTTTTGGTAGCGTCATTGGGGCTATTGCTATCGACATAATCAACAGTGACGCCCGTCTCGTCTTGATTGATTTTAGTGACTTTGGCATTAAAGGTAATCATATCGCGGCACTCACGCGTGAATGCATCACCGATTTTTCCCATACCGCCGACAGGCTGAAACATCGTTGGTTGATGCACATGCACAGTATAGTTGCTATAAATGTCCGACCACATGCCTGAGTCTAGTAGCTTATCCATCGGTATGGGCGTTGATGGCTTGGCATCAGGCATCAAGCCGCCACCCGGATACACACTATAGCCGCGATGCTTACCCGTCTCATGGCTTTTGACATAGCGATAGTTATTATCCAGAACGCCCCAGCCCTTTAGCCCTTCGAGTAGTTTTTCTTTGTCTTCTTTATCAACGCTACTGTCGAGACTGCCTTTATTCACCGCTTTAGACAGCAGTTCTGACACATAACCGCGAATATCGCTCTGTACTTCGCCCAAACGCTGCGGTGCACCATTGAAGTGATTGGTACGGTGTAGATAAGCGCGATCATTGGTCTGGATAAAGGGTTGCAATGCCACACCAAACTTTTTGCAGTAATGAAAGACCGCGTAGTGATGGATGGGCAATCGCCATGGCCCACCATTAAAGTAATTGCCTTGTTTAAAGTCGCACGTGACCTCAGCACCGCCCAGCTCTGTATATTTGTCACCGCTATTGAGTGTCCAGCTACGTCCGCCGCCACGATTTTGGTACTCAAGCACGGTCACTTCGTAGCCTGCTTTGCGTAGCTCATAGGCTGCAGTCAGCCCGCCCAATCCTGCACCTAAAATCACGATACTGGCACCAGCTGGCGCGCCTTTCAAATTCATTTCTTCTTTAAAGCTCGACTCGGATGCAAACCCCAACGTGGTCATCGCTTGATACATCGCGGTCGCGCCTGCGGTCTTGCCAATCATGGAGAGCAGTTGCCGACGCGTAGGGGATTGGAGCAGGTCATTCATAGGATTATCCTTATCATGCTGGTCTTTGCCATATGAAAAAAGGCGAAGATTAGAGCGCATTTTTATAGTTAGTTTTAATGCCAATTCTTAAGGTTAGCTTTTTTCTTTTATCACACGCGTGACATCAGCCGCGCTGACATCGCTGTTTGGTAAACCACCAAAAGTGACTCGCACATAGTTGGTAATGCTAGCGATTTGTGCAGGGCTTAAATCTTTTGAGAAGCCTGGCATTTTTGGTGCTGTGTTAAAGGCACCTTTCGCGCCAAAGGCAATCACGCCAACGAGCGCATCAGGTTTTACGCGGCGAATGCTACTGAGGCCAACGATAGAGGCGTAACGCGCATCAGGCTGAGCGTAACCGTCAACGCCATGACAGCTGGCGCAATGTGCTAGATATAAGTCTTTTGGCGAGTTGCTATTCAGACCACTATTGTTGGCACTGCTGACAGTATTAATTTTAGCCTGCGCCAGATAGTCTTTTTGCTCCAGTAAGTTATAGGTAATAGAGTCGCTGACTGGCTGCGGTAGGCGAGCGATGGTAACGGGAATCAAGTAGTCATCGGTCTTAATGGCTGGAATAGCTTTTAGATAAGACGCCATCGCGATCAGGTCTTCGTCAGTGAGGTAGCGCGTACTATGCGCCACGGCTTCCGCCATCGGTCCGCCCGCATAAGCGCGCTTATCAAGCGTTCCTGTACGCAGGTAAGTCACGATGTCCATTTCGCTCCAAAGCCCAATCCCTGTGTCGTTGTCAGGGGTGATATTTGGGGCAAACCATTTACCGAGCGGTGCACCAGATAAGTAGCGGTCTTTATCGAGGCCTTGGGTTAAGTTACGCGGGGTATGGCAGGTGCCACAATGCTCTAAGTTATTGACCAGATATTCACCGCGTTGCTGGGTTTGCGTAAGTCCTGAGCGGTTTTCGGTAGAAGGCACATTGATGACATTCCATGCCAGCATTAAGCTACGGATATTCAACGGGAAAGGGATGTGTGTGGTTTTTTCAGGGGGTTTGTCTACGATAGGAACGGTCTGGAAATAAGCAAACAAGGCACTGATATCGTCATCTGTCATGCCATGATAGGACGGGTAAGGCATCGCAGGATAGATCTGATGACCGGGTGCACGACCTTTTCGCAAGGCTTTTTTAAAATCGGCCTCAGTATAATTGCCAATACCATAGCGCGTCGATGGTGTGATATTGGTCGAGTAGATATTACCAATCGGCGTCTCAATCGGCACGCCGCCACTATAGTCTTCACGGTGGCAGGCCATACAGTCAGCGGTACGCGCCACGTAAGCGCCGCGGTTGGCAAGCGCACTATTGGCGGGGCTGACATTTGGTAGGGTTATTCTGCTAGGCAAAGTGTCCATTGGCAGGCTGACCGTCTCTGCCATCACGACGGTAGACACTAAGCTAAATCCCAGTCCCAATGCTACTGCCAATGAAAACGACAATGCTGGCATAACGGCAGAAAGCGGCTTCATAATGTCCTTATAATACTGATAAATCATCCTTAATCCCTCATCCTAATATGCCTGCAATTCGCCAGTCGCGTCTAGCAAAATAAAGCAACGTGATAACTATCTATATTGAAAAAGCAATGTCGTAAAGTTAACACTGATTGCTATTGTCTGGCGGCTTCGACTTTTATATTTAAGTTAAGATTTTTGGTCAGTCCAAACCAGACAAATTTGTTTATATTCCATTTTGTGCGATCAATTGTCGCAGTGAAGTCGCCACCGCAAACATCCTTTTTGAGACTAGGGCTCGAATAACAATCAAAATTCGTGGCTTTTAGGCTAATAGGGTGTGTCTCGCCATGTAGCGTCAGCTTGCCATCTACTCTTGTTACCTGCGGGCTTTTCTTATTTTGATCAAAATACCACTTCGTCGACTTAAATCGCGCCGAGGGAAATTTTTTTGCATCAAAAAAATCAGGCCCCGTCAGACTACTATTAAAAGAAGGGTTGCCTGTATTGAGGGAGTTTATTGGTATGATTAATGAGATGTCGCCTGTTTGTAGACTTGGGTCGTATTGCAATTGGCCTTTGATATCATAAAAGCCACCAGTAGTGGCAGAGGTTTTGAAGCGTTCAATGGCAAATCGTATGTGCGTATTGGTAGGGTTGATGGAGTAACTGGCGGCATGACTGTCATCGATAGTGCTGATGAGTAGTAATGGAACAATCAACAAGGCGTAGATGTGCGAGATTTTTTGTCCAATGCATAAAAGGTGCATGGCTACATTCCTTTGTAGGCTATCGATATATAAAGCGTTTTATTAACGAGCACCATCCATGGTTTTACTTAGTAACAAGCCAGTTCTCATTCATTATTTATACATTGTTTTTCATACGGTTAGTAGTGTTATTTTGGTAAATATATAACCGCTGGTTTCAGTTATATTTAAACATTCATATCTCAATATTGATTCTAAATATTGGGTGTCTGAGTGTTAGACAGCTTTATATCAGCACGGTTTTTATGATTGTCGGTATTTTTAGTTTTATTTGCTATCGAGTGTTTGAAGAAAAGGGTGGCAAGCGCACACGCTATCGTCAGTGACAGCAGCATCGAGACCAAAGTATGACTAAAGAAATGATCGCCAAACAGCATTTTATACAGCCCCATTGTCCATCCTAAGACCGTGACTGTGGTAAATATTTGATAGCGATACTTTTTTAACGTCGGCAAAAAAGCCAATCCATATAAGGAAAACCCTGCGCTGGCGTGAGCCGCTGGGAAGCATCTGGCGGGCGTAGCTGCTACGATATTTTGCCACAGGTTAAGGTAGGGCAGATCACCGTTAAAAATGACCAAGTCATTTGGGCAGCTCACATGGGTGACGCCTTTGAGCGTGGCAATGCTAGCCGGTACAATCGCGATTATAATCAGTAGATAGCCGATCTCCCGAATTGGCAACGGAAGCAGAAATCTATCAAATTTACGGCGATGTTGCGAGGCGGCGTCAGGCAAAGGTTGTCGATACTTTATGATTAACACTGCTATGAGGTAGACCGCCAGTAGGATCAGTAGGGCTTTGGGCAAATCATAAAAGATAAACGCATAAGGCTGCGCGCCCTTTTCTAGTAGCCAGTGTCCATGGCTATAAAAAAGCTCACTGATGCGTATGTCCAACTGGCTATGCTCAAAAACCAAGGTGGCAATGATGGTCACGCACAGTAATTTTAGCCAGCCCCAAGCCATTGAGTGGTTTTCTAAAGTCATGGATACACCTGATAACGTATATTAAGTGATGATAGCTTCCAGCGTGCTGCTATAAAAAGACAGACAGTGCCATTAACCATAAGACGGTTAAGAGAAACAACGACAAAAATTGTGCAGCAGAGCCGACATCTTTTGCTATTTTTGCGAGTGGATGCTTGGCGGTCGACGTATGATCGACGCAAGCTTCGATCCCCGTGTTGAGCAGCTCAACAATCAAAGATAAAAAAGACGCGATGACTAGCATCATTTTTATACTCATTGCAAAAGGCATAAAAGCGATAGCCACAAACAGGGCAAAGTTGAGCCACACGACTTGTCTAAAAGCTGCCTCAAACTTGTATGCTGCCTTAAATCCGTCTATTGAATAGCCAGCAGCTTTTATAATTCGGTAAAAGCCCGTTTTGCCTTTGGCGCTCTCTGCAAAGTTATCAGTCGTGAGCGCATTGTGATGTGCTGCCTGCTTGATAGAGCGATGCTCGGCTGTCTTGTCTTCAAGATTAATAGGAGTGATTTTATTCATATAGAATTCTTAATGGTCTATTAATATCAAGGTACGCGCTCGGCTTTGCATGACCAAAAAACAGTCAAGCAAAGTCGATATCGCTTGAGTATAAGACGAGAGAGATTAAGAAAGTGTTAAGAGACTATAAAGAGGCAGGGATACGTGGTAATGAACATTAGATAGGGAAGAGCGTATTTTTTAGATGAGATTTCTAGCACTATTACATGGGCTACTTGTAATAGATACTAAAAGTGCTGCCGCCTGAGGGATTGGCTTGATGGGTCAGCTGCCAGCCCATATGAGACATGATGCGCTGTACGATACTTAGTCCCAAACCTGAGCCTTCAACCTTGTGATTGATATCATGCTCCGGTGACAAGGCTGTGCCTGTACCCTCGTCTTGATAGTCATGAGTCAATCGCTCAAAGCGCTCGTAGAGCAGCGGCATCATCACCTCAGGAATACCAAGACCAGTATCAGTTACCATGATTTTTTCGTCATCGATAGTGATGGTTACTTCGCCATCGTCGGTGTACTGAAACGCATTTTTTATCAAATTGCCCAATGCCATTTTTAATAGCTCAGGGCGCACGTAGGCACTGTACTCTTGCTCAGCGATTATCTGACACGTGACGGTCTTGTAGCGTAGCAAATAGGTCAATCGCTGCACTTCGGCTAAAGCAGTGCTATTGATAGATGTTTGCGGTGCATCGAGCTTTTCAGGGGCGCGCGAAAGTAGAAGCAAGGCGGTGATAATCTCGGAGGTCTCACGGGCTGTATTACTGATACGATTGGTAAATTCGTTCAGATGACTGTCTGCTGGTAATTGCGAAGCCAATACCTCAGAAGCACCCATGATGATGGTCAAGGGCGTGCGCAGCTCATGGCTGACGTCACCGGTGAACAGTTGCTCGCGCTTGAGATATTGCTCTAGCTTATGGTTTTTTTCATCAATAGCACGTGCCAACACCCCAACCTCAGATGGCATATGCGTGAGTTCTGTTAGGTTTTTATGATCCGTTTCGACGGCTTGTTTTAAATCTAATAGCGGTTTGATGATTTGTTTGGAGGACAAATGAGAGAATATAGCAGCGATAAGCAAACTTAAAATGACCGCCACTCTCAGGGTATCTGCAAAAATATCTTCTAAGTTTTCGAAGATTTCTAGCACAGGGTAGTGACTCATCACTATCTCAACCCCTTCCAAGTACGTCAAAATGTAAGTCTGATTGCCTTGTTGATAGGCGAAAAAATGAAGGTTGCCGTGGGTTTTGCCAGACTCACCGTCTATAGTGACAGACTTCTCTTGCACCGTTGCCGTTGCTGTGGTTTGCAGGTTGGCAGGTGCCTTGTCGTAGCGGTAAATTGTGATACCTGGATTAGCAGTATAAATAGAGCGATCGCCATACTTTTCTTGGCTGATATCAAGCTGCTGCAATAGCCGACCCTTAACTAATTCCTGTTCTATTCTACTTTCCGCGTACAGAAAAATACTAACAAAAGCCCCGCATAGCAACAGCGCGAATATAAAGTAGGACAATCGAAACTTATTGGCTATCGAGTCTATATTGAACATAGTAAAGAGATACTTAATCGAAGGAGGCAATTGATATAGTGAGCGATGGTAGACCGTATGAGGTGCTGCTCTCTCAGCTATACTACCGCGTTTTCTGATTTATTGGGATCGATGATTTGGTAACCAACACCAGGCACTGTCACTATCATGGTTTTGTCAAAAGGCTTGTCGACCTGCGCCCGCACGCTATGCATATGAGTACGTAGCGCATCACTGCTCGGTATATCCAGACCCCAAACCTTTTCTTCAAGTTCTGTCTTGCTGACGACGCGAGGTGCGGCACTCATTAGGATATGTAATATCTTAAATCCAGTTGGGGTAAGCTTAATCGACTTTCCTTCGCGCATAATAGTATGTTCGCTGTTGTTCAACGATAGCGCGCCCACAGCGATACTGTGTACAAAATGATCATCCTCATGACGACGTATGAGTGCTTTGATACGGCATTCTAGCTCAATCAATGAAAATGGCTTGACCAAATAATCATCAGCGCCGCTATCAAAGCCTGCCACTTTATCCAAAATCGTATCGCGAGCAGTGAGCATCAGCACAGGCGTTTTGTCATGCAATTCTTCTCTGAGTTTCTTACACAGCTTGGTGCCATCGATACCTGGTAGCATGACATCGAGCAATATCACGTCATAATGATTGTTCGAAGCGAGCGTTAGCCCACTGTAGCCATTATGTGCGTTGTCTAATTCAAAGCCTTTTGGCTCAAAAAACGCGTAAATATTGGCCACGATATCGGGGTTGTCTTCAATAACGAGTATCTTATACATGGTGTTGACCTAAAAAATAGTGATTACCTAAAAGATGGTGATAGCCTAAAAGATGGAGCAATATAAAAACAGATTTAGTTATTTACTTTAAAAAAGGTTGGTGCATCTTTGACCGCATCAGTTGTGATGCCAAAAAAGCTAAGCAATGTCGGCGTAATAAAATCGTGTGATACGGGCTGGCTGCTCATACTAGAGAGACTGTCCGCATCGATGTTATTACTATCCGGTGACCAAATGACTGCGGGCACGTGCTTTTGAGTATCTGGGGCAAATTTATATGGCAGACCATGCAAGTAAATATTATTTTCACCCAGACTCTCGCCATGATCGCTCATATATACCATGACTACATCATAATCTTGTTCGTAAGCTTTTAGGGTATCGATCACGTTATCCAAAAAGTAATCGGTGTATAGAATCGCATTATCATAGCCATTGATCACAGACTGGGCGTCACATTTGGACAGCTCGTTGGTCATACAGACAGGTTTATACGTTTCAAACTCCTTAGGGTAGCGCTGGTAATAAGCGGGGCCATGATTACCCATTTGGTGTAACAAAATAAGCGTGTCTTTAGGCGTCTCTTTCGGTGAGCTACCTGACTTAACCAGTTTATCAAAACCATCAAGCATGCCAATATCTCGGCATTCAACATTGCAGTTCGGATTGGTATCAGCCGTTTTGTAGTCCTCAAAAGTGACACGATCAGCCACACCTTTAGAACTAGAGTTATTGTCTCGCCAAACGACATTGACCCCTTGCTTGCTGAGCGTATCGAGTACATTTTCATTGTATTTGGCGGTATCGATATCATAATTCTCCCGATTTGCGTAACTGAACATGCACGGCACTGAATAAGCCGTAGAAGTGCCGCAGGAGACAGCATCTTTAAAGCTATAAAGGTTGGATTGTTTTGAGAGCAGCGGCGTGGTATTGCGTGTATAGCCGTTTAATCCAAAGTGATCTGCTCGAGCGGTTTCGCCAACGACGAACACCATCAGTTTGGGTTTTGCGGTGCTATTAGCGGAGACCACGCGCTTTGCATCTGTTGCATGTAATGTGAAAGTATCAGGACGCCGCAGCTCATTGATATAATTTTCGCCAAGTTTGATCGTAGAGTAAATAGGCGTGATCGGGTTGGCATAAGAGCGAACTTGTTTATGCTGACGAAAGAAGCTCGCGTACTGGTCACCAAAGGGTAAAAGACACGCCGCGATGACTGCGATAGACAATATCAACGTGGCTGTTTTTTGTAGAATGCTACGTTGCCAAGTAAAGCGTTTTAGACGAATTTTGCTAATGATAAATGCTGGTAACACGCCCAGTAGCAGCACCCGAATAACCATGCTGGGAGCAAACAATCCCATGGCCTCTGCTTGATCAGTCTCCAGACTATTGATCAGCATATTGGTATCAAATATCGTCCCGTAAGCATCGGTAAAATAACCACAGATGGCGGCAGTAATCAGCAGCACAATCAGTACTGGCTTGGCAATCGGACGATAGCAAAGCAGCTGTAATACCAACCACATCAGTCCAAACAACAGGCCAGTAATAGACAGTATAAAACCGACGTTTTTGCTAAATGGATAGACATTTAACACCTGCTCAAAAAAGCCAATATTGGCAGTCGCCACCAAATATAAGGCAACGATGATAATAAGATAACTGAGATTCATCTCATGATCGTAGAGCTTACTCAGATAGCTGTTTTTTTTATTGGCTTTAGGTGTATCGATTTTGGCGGCTTGAGATATTGGCATACAAATACTTCTCAACAGAATGATAGGAAACGTCATTCCTTACCATAACAAGTGTGCTGTTAAGAAGATGTTAAGGCGGTTTGATGAATACTGATGATAGAGAATGAGGTAGTAGGCGGTTTGCTGCGCGCTTGGACGCTTTATAGTCTGCGCACGTTATTCAGAATTTATCATTGCTATTAGTTTTGACTGGTCTTTGATGGTAATAAAACCATAGTGCATATCGATGATTGCTTGTTTTTGCCAAGATTGAATGATTTTATTGACGGTTTGTCTGGTTGTGCCAAGCATAAAGCCAATCTCTTCTTGCGATAAGCGTAAGTCTATTTTGATATTGCCATTCACTTGCTTACCATAAGTACCGATGAGTCCCATGAGCATGCTCGCCAGTCGCGCCGATGTATTGAGTGAGGTGGCATCATCAATCCAATCAAAGGCTCTACGAATACGCGCACAAGTGATGAGCGCGAGGTGTTTGTATAAAATTGGATACTGTTGCGCCGTCTGGATCACCACCTTTCTAGGGATAGAAATCAACGTAACCTTATTGATTGTCCACGCATCATGGGTACGAGGATGGTCATCTATGATAGATATCTCGCCAAACCATTCGCCACTAGATAGGTGAGCGAGGGTCATGGCGTTGCCGCTAGCACTCACATTGCAGACTCTAATCGTACCCGACACGACAAAGTGCAGCACCGCATCATCGTTGTCACCAATCGCATGAATCATTTGGCTTTTTTGGTATACCTTTAGCACAGCGTTATACGCTAGTAGCGTTTGCACGTCGGCTGGCAAGTCAGCGAACCAAGGGTCGTTATTTAAATGATGATTGATATTCATAAGTGTCATGTTTTTGACAGATTTGGGTTTGAAGAATGGTGTAGAGTAATTATTCGGACTATTTACAACTGTAAAGGACTATACAATGCAAACAGCGATAAAAACGACCACACAAACTGATTCTACATCGAGTGTACACCATAATATGAGCGAACAAGAGTGGCAGATGCGAGTAAATCTTGCCGCTTGTTATCGCCTAGTCGCTTCTTATGGTTGGGATGATCTGGTATTTACTCATATCTCCGCCCGCGTTCCAGGCACCGAAGATGAGTTTTTAATCAATCCGTACGGGATGTTATTTGAAGAGATTACCGCCTCTAGTCTGGTTAAAGTCAATAAAGCGGGCGAAAAAGTCTCGCCATCAGCGTTCAGTGTCAATCCAGCAGGATTTATCATTCATAGTGCCGTACACGAAGCCCGTGATGATGCGCACTGCGTGATTCATTTGCATACCAGCGATGGCGTAGCAGTCTCGGCGCAAGAGCAAGGGTTATTGCCTATCTCGCAGCAGTCATTATTTCCTTTATCTAACTTGGCGTATCACGATTATGAGGGCGTGGCGCTTAACCCCGAAGAAAAAGTCCGCTTGGTCGCTGATTTAGGCAAGGCTAACTTCATGATCTTGCGCAATCACGGTCTGCTGACTTGTGCTGATACAGTCGCTGATGCATTTTTGAATATGTATATTTTACAAAACGCCTGCGAGATTCAAATCAAGGCGCAAAGCGGTGGCACCGCATTGACGCCGATACCAGCACAAATATTGGCTGGTATTCAAGCGGCATCTGAGCAGGTGACCAGAGGAGCGAATGGTGATATCGCATGGCCTGCCTTATTAAGAAAGCTACGCCGTACTGACCCATCGTTTGAGGAGTAAGCCAATAATGATAACCTTGGACGAATGGCGACGACAGGGAGAGTATTTTACTGTTGATGATCAGCAGATTTTTATACGGCATGCAGGGGACAAAAGCGCGCCTTCATTGCT
This sequence comes from Psychrobacter sp. T6-5, assembly GCF_052258485.2. Taxonomy (NCBI): domain Bacteria; kingdom Pseudomonadati; phylum Pseudomonadota; class Gammaproteobacteria; order Moraxellales; family Moraxellaceae; genus Psychrobacter; species Psychrobacter sp. T6-5. Next base: position 1,065,531 of record NZ_JBQQEY020000001.1, read on the forward strand.
ACTGATTCATGGTTATCCTAGTGCCAGTTGGGATTGGGAGGGTATGTGGCAGGTGCTCACTGAGCATTATTATGTTATTACTCTTGATATGCTGGGGTTTGGGTTGTCAGATAAACCCAAAAACGCACGCTATTTAATCAGTGAGCAGGCAAATCTTTGTCAGGCTGTGTTGCGACAATTGGGTGTCAGCGACTATCATATATTGGCGCATGATTATGGTGATACAGTGGCTCAGGAACTGCTGGCAAGGCAGGTTAATACTAATAGTGAGTTTTATATTGGTAGTGTTTGCTTTCTAAATGGAGGGCTTTTTCCTGAAACCCATAAACCTATTTTGATTCAAAAACTATTGATATCGCGATTAGGTCCTTTGGTGTCCAAACTCATCAATAAGCAAAAATTTTCGCGCAGTTTACAGCGAATATTTGGCCCTAACATGCAGCCTGCGCCAGAGGTGATAGATACGCTATGGCAGCTGTTAACACATAATAATGGTTTGGCAGTGATGCACAAACTGATTAACTATATACCGCAACGTCAGCAGTATCGTGAACGGTGGGTAGGCGCTATTATCAAAAGTACCGTTCCTATTAAGCTGATAGCTGGTGCTAAAGATCCGATCTCAGGTCAGCATATGATCGATCATTATCGTAAGTTGATTCCCCATGCTGATGCAACCGAAATTCCTATGTTGGGGCATTATCCTCAGATCGAAGATGCGGAAGCAATAACAGCAGTCTACCTACAGTTTAGGACCAGTATTCTTTAATAACATTAAATGTAATAAAAAACGCAGGGCATCAAGCGGTGCGCTGCGTTTTTTTTGTAATAAGTGCCTATCTATTTTTATATATAAACTGACGCTATCAAATGATAGGCTTATTAAAACAATACGTTTATGTTTCTTATGATCATTATTAAACCACTAATCACCATTAGTATCAGCAGCATTATTCTAAACTGACTAATACTGATGCCAGCCAAAAAGCGTTTGCCAATGACGTTGCCAATAACGGCACCCAGTCCTAATACAAGACCATACACACAGATCTTGACTGTGAGTATGCCAAAAAAGGCGTAGCTGACGACTTGTACAATACCGACAAAAAAAGAATTCGCCGTTTTGGTCGCAATAAGATTTTCTTTTTCTAGACCTGCATTCATATAAAAAGGGTTAAGAATAGGGCCGAGGCCACCCACCAAGGTGCTCATAAAGGCAATGAAAAATCCCACAGGTACAAAACCGACTTTTGGCATATCAAACGTTTTACTTACTTTACCGAACTTGTATTGGAAAATGGTAGAAACCAAAAATGCACCAACCAATAACTGAATCCAGCCGGCATCCAAACGGCTAAAGACCAATGCCGCCAACCACGCTCCTATGATAGCGCTTGGCACATAGTATTTGGTCAATGACCAATCAATATCATGCCAAAATAAATAGAGCCGCGAGGCATTACTCATAAAGGTAGCCACGTTGATCACAGGTGGCGCAACCGCAGTCCCTATCATCGAAGAAGTGACTGGTATCAGCAGCATCGCACCGCCACCACCAGATACCGTAGAGATAATAAAAGCGATCATACCAGCACTAAATAGTCCTACTAAGTGCCACGTTGGAATGGTTTGCAATAAATCTAAAACAAGGGGCACTATAAAATCCTATTTCATGAGTGACATCAAGTAGTGATGTTTTGCTAATGTTGGACAGCTGTCAAAAAAGTGAGGAGTGTTGAGGGCTTGTCCCTAATAACGGTTGAAAGTAGGGTGAAAGTATCTTTAAAAAAACGGTGGCCATACATAGAGTATAACCACCGCCGGAGAGACATTTAGAGACGAACTGGCAAAAACTTATGCAGCATTTTTCTTAAAACGTTTACGATACATTTTACGAATGATTGGCATGAAGATCATGACCACGACCAGACCCCATAGTGATACGGTGATTGGGCTGCTCCACAGAATAGACATCTCACCTTGAGAGATAGAGAGAGCACGACGTAGGTTAGATTCCATAAGCTCACCTAGTACATAACCTAGGATAAGGGCTGATAATGGGAAATGCAGTTTACGTAAGAAATAACCGAAGATACCAAGTCCTACCATGAACACCATATCAAACGTTGTACTGTTGATAGAGTAGACACCAACGAAGCTGATAGCAGCGATTGATGGGATCAAGATATAGTTTGGTACGTTCAATAGCTTAGAGAAGAAACCAACCAAAGGGATGTTCATGACAAGCAAGATAACGTTACAGATGAACAATGAAGCAATAAGACCCCAAACGATATCTGGCTGCTCAGTAAATAACTGTGGACCTGGCGTGATGTTATACAACGTCAACGCACCCATCATAACCGCTGTGGTACCAGAACCAGGGACACCTAGGGTCAACATTGGTACAAATGAACCACACGCTGATGCGTTATTAGCCGCTTCTGGTGATGCTAGGCCACGAAGGTCACCTTCACCAAATTTGCCATCATCACCAGCAATTTTACGTTCACTAGCATAGGTCATCGCACTGGCAATCGTCGCGCCTGCACCCGGTAGGATACCAACGAAGAAACCCATTGCACCACTACGTAGCATAGCACCGATGGTGAAGAGAAACTCTTTCATATTAAATAAGCTACGCTTACCTTGCGCAACTATTTTACCACCCGTACTGGTTCTTTCGAGCAAAATCAAGATTTCACTGACACTGAAGAAACCAATAACGATCGTTGTGAATTGGATACCATCAGATAGGTTAACGGAGTCAAAAGTATAGCGATAAATACCCGTCACCGCATCGACACCGACAGTCGCTAGACCCAAGCCAATCAAGGCTGATACTGCGGTCTTAATCGGTTGATCACCAACCAAACCACTCAAACAGCAAATCGCGAATACCATCAATACGAAGTATTCAGCAGGGCCAAAAGACACCGCCCATTTAGCCAGTAGCGGTGCGAACAAGACCACGCCAAGGGTTGCAATCGTCGAACCAATAAACGAGGCGACCGCAGAGATGGACAACGCAATACCGGCCTTACCTTGCACCGCTAGCGGATTACCATCTAACGAGGTCATCACCGCAGCAGCAGACCCTGGCACGTTGAGTAGAATGGCAGAAATACGACCACCATATTCACAACCAAGATAAACAGCTGCCAGTAAGATCAGCGCACTCTCTGGTGGCAGACCAAGGGCAAAAGCAAATGGTAGTAGAATTGCCACACCATTAATCGGGCCAAGGCCAGGCAACATACCCACAATCGTACCAATAAAAGCACCGATAAGCGCAATCAGTAAGTTTTTGGGCAACATCGCTACGCCGAAACCGTGCATTAAAAAGTCAAAAGTTTCCATAATAGCTATCCCATTATTCCTGATAATATTCCAAGTGGCAGAATGACGTCCAAAGCCATGTCAAATAAGACATACAGGGCGATACTGATCACAACTGAAAAGATAAGGCTTTTAACAGGATTGCCTGCAAACAGTAGACCAACCGCAAAACACATCAGGGTGGTAGCAACAACAAAACCTAAAGGCTCAAAAATCAAACTATAAATCAATAATGCACTGACACACAGAACAAGATTTCTAAGCACGACCTTGTTATAGCCTAAATCAATGACTTTGGTAAATCGTGCTGGACGAAAGGCAATAACCAAGGTCAAAAGTGCCATCAGTGAGAAAATTAAAATAGGATAGGGCCGAGGGCCGATAGGATCATAAGCAATGGGAGCAACGTAACCAATAGCCAAGTAGACCAAAAATAAGCTAAATAGTCCCATTAATCCGGAGAACGCACGTTCCATCGTCATAGAGGTATTCCTTAAATTTTAAATAAAAAGGTTGAGAGATGTCTCATCTTTCAACCTTCGATGAATACTAAACAATTTAGTATTCAATCATTAAGGGGATATGGTCTGAGTAATGCTACTGTGCAGCAGCATCAACAAGACCGTACTCAGCAGACAACTCACGTAGCTCACCAGTACGCTTATAGACATACTGTTCAAGCTCATCGCCAGTCATAGAGAATGGTAGTAACTCTTGTTGTTCACGCAATTCGGCAAATTTTGGATCAGCAAGCATTTTATCAAATGAGGCTTTCCACCAATCGTAAGCGGCAGGGCTAACATCTGGTCCCATGTAGTAACCACGGACGACAGGCCAAGTCACATCATAGCCTTGCTCTACTGCAGTAGGAATATCAGCCATAGAGCCACCCAATCTTTCATCAGCAAATACGGCTAACACACGCAATTTGCCAGCAGTAGCTTGTGGCATAATCTCAGCGATACCAGCACTCACAACAGTGACATGGTTACCCATTACTGCCGTAATTGCCTCACCGCCGCCTTCCATCGCAACATAAGTCATGTCGCTAGGGTTGACGCCAACGGCTTTGGCCAAAATAGCAGTTTGCATCCAGTCCTGACCACCAACACTACCACCAGCGGCGAAACTGATTGCTTTTGGATTTGATTTAAGTTCAGCGACCAATCCTGCTAGATCTTTGATTGGCGAGTCCGCATTGACAGCAATAGCACCGTAATCAGTACCAACGGCTGCTAGCCATTTCACGTCTTTTTCAGTGAATTTACCAAATTTACCTTGTGATAAGTTCAGGATTGATCCCGTTGAAAACGCGATGATAGCGTCTTCGTTGCTGCGGTCATTGGCAACAATTTTGTTATATGCAACAGCACCTACGCCGCCTGGCATATAAGTGACGCGCATTGGGTCTGTCAATATACCGGTGTCTCTTAGACCTGACTGAGCAAGCTTACAAGTCAAGTCAAAGCCGCCGCCTGGTTTTGCTGGAGCGATACATTCTGGACGTGAAGGACCTGCAAACTCATCTGCACCTGCGCTCGCAGTTTCGTTAGCATTGTTACAAGCTGTCAAGGTAAGTACAGATAGACCAAGCGCTAGATAGGATAGTTTTTTCACACGACACTCCTTGTGTGTATTTTTTCAGTAAAAATCAATAAAATTTTGATTGAAAGGATAGGGCGACTATACAAAAAGTTGGAAGCAGACCAATAATGTTACCAACCTTTACAACAGTAGTCTTTTTGTTCACTTTGCAAAAGTAACAGAATAATTTAGAAATAACAAGAAACATATGTATGTATGTATGAATTTTTTCTAAGTAGCAGTATTAGCTATCTGACGAGTCGCACAAATAGCTATTTCAATATGAAGTCACAAAGAAACCAGTTTGGGTTTTTAAATGAAATTTTATAATACCAACAATAACAAAAGGTTATGGTTTGTTGTAAATGGCGCATATTGTCAATTGGCATAAAGCTAATTTTAATTTTAAAACGGGTAGCTTGATGTTAGGGGCAGGATAGATGAGGTGAGCGACAAAGCTTATGCTGTATTTTGACCATAAAGATCATCTGACAGACATAAAAATAGACGCATTCTAGGGGTTTTTTGCTGAATGAATACGTCTTTTACTGTGATTTGTTTGTTGTCATTTGTCTGGATCGTATGCAATGGCATACATATGATCCCTATTGCTGTCTTTTTTCAATAGAAATTAGAACATCATTTGGATAAAGAAAATCGCTATCAGGCCAACGACGATATCCAAAGGCACTGCCTTGAACAATAAAGTATGCAACAGCTTGTTCTTATCTATATGCACTTGAGCGGCCCCTAGTATCAGACTGCCTCCTGAAGAGAATGGAGAGATGGACGAGCTTTGAGCCCCGATGACAATACAGATGAACAAGAAAAAAGGACTCAAACCAGAAGCCACAGCCAAGGCAGGTACCATAGGGAATAAAGTTGGCGCAACGACGCCAAGTGTGCTAGCAAATATCGACATAATTGCACTAATAATGAATACCAAAAATGGTATCATCCAAATAGGAACGTTGGTGCTGAGCCACTCTGTCAGCTCATAAATAACGCCTACTTCCACACCGAGGCTAATCAACATACCTACGCCGCAAATCATAATAAGCGTATTCCACGGTATCAAAGCAATCACGGTTTTTTCATCACCCAGCTTCAAAAATAGGCTCATCAAAGCGAAGAAAATGGCGATAAAACCAATATCAATCCGAGCGTTCAAAAACTCAATGGCGTCTACGTTCGGTATGAGTAGGTTTGAGATGGGTACGATAAGTACCGTCGCCATCATGATAAAAATCAGCATGATGGACTTTTTCTGATTGCTGTCAAACGGCTGTGGCACAATAGTCTGAATGGCTATTTTGCTGGTTTTAGCATTAATAAAGCTATAAGTGCCTAATAAAACTACAGGCATCAAAAAGGTCGCGGCAAATATACCCAAACCATATGTAAAGGTATTGTCATTGGCCACGCCAGCACCGCTCATAAGCTCTCTAAAAATAACGCCACTCTGTGAGGTGATAAAATTGGCACCCGCAAGCGCTCCATAGTTCACAGACAAGGTCGCAATAATAATGTTTAAGTTGGTTCTTTTGGATAACAACAAAATCATCGGTGCCATCGTGGCAAGAACCGTATAATAACCGGCTCCTAAAGCTGCTACAATTGTCGCAGCAAAGAAAATAGCCAGCGGCAAAAACGCTGGAAAATGTCGACACTTGTATATCAAATGCTCACACAGTTTTTCTAACGCGCCATTCGCCAAGGAGAAATTATAGAAGAGTGTCACGGCAAAAATCACAAAGAAAATCTTCAGAGGCCATAGCTTAATAACCTCATAAGCGCTTAGCTGCATACCAAAACAGCCGATAAGGTATGAGAACACAATCGCAAACAAGCCAATATTGATTTTAGTGGTGTAACCCAACGCAATAGAAATTACTATGGCCGCTATAAGATATAGGGTCATATTCGCTCCTTGGTATTGACTGTATGACATCTAAATATCTACATACATATATATGTTTTAGATTAAAGAGCATTGTGATAATGTTGACAAACAGCTTTCTAAGCCAGCAAATCTTATCAGCTTTTTAAGTGTATATAACTCAATAGAATAATAGCAAAAAAGGAGCCGTTAATTAGGTGAGATTGACCAAAAAATCTAGATAGATTTTAATATCGATGAGATGTGTATAGAGTTTGGTAAGGGCTTAAAATAGAGTGTCAGAGATATTTTATTTCTTATGAACATGATTGGGCTTAGAAAGATTGGGCGTATTAATAAAATCTTCCTATTGTGGTGAAAAAAATTATGGATAATTTTAAAAAATTTAACATGCCACGGTACGAGCAAGTGCGGTGGCATATTCAAACGTTACTGACAGAAAATAAGTGGGATGAAAAAACCCCCTTACCGACAGAACAGGAGTTTGCAGACAAGTACCAAGTATCGGTGGGCACCGTACGCAAAGCGGTCGAAAAGTTAGTGGATGACGGCGTTTTGATAAAGCAGCAAGGTCGCGGCACTTTTTTAAAAAGGCCAAACTTTGAGGGCTCGTTATTAAGGTTTTTCAAATACCGCGATAAAGACGCTTCTTATGTCATACCGACTGGCGTCATCAAAAAGGTCATGTTGATAGAGCCTGTTGAGGCAATCAATAAAGAATTAAATATTCACGAAAAGGAAAGTTTAATTTATATAGAACGTGTGCGCATTGTCGAAGACAGAGTGATTTTGAGTGAAAGAATTTGGTTACCCGAAAGTCGTTACCAAGATTTTATCGGTCTTGAACCTGAAGACTTTGAAAATCTACTTTATCCTTTTTATTACAAAAAGTGCGGTCAGTTTGTGTCGTCAGCCGTAGAAATGCTGTTTTTTATCTCTAATCATATAGACCCTTATCTGGACAATACCAAGCAAGAAAACTTAGTGAAAGTATGCCGCGTTGCTAAAAATCTAGAAGGGGACCCTATCGAATATAGAGAATCTTATGGATTGGCAGAAAAGTTCAGTTATGAGGTCAATATCATTTAACCATTGGCCATTTCACCATTAGCGAGAACAGTGGTTAAGTTATGCTCAATAAGATATAAAAAAGGAGCCGATGATTCGGCTCCTTTTTTATATCGGTTTTATTTTTATTTCGAATCTAAAATCTATGAATGACCGATTAAAGAAATGGCTTATTTATCATTAAGCAGCTTACTTGCTGTTAAACGTAATCGTCTGTCCGCCATTACCAGCTGGCGGTGCGATAGTGACTTTGCTCGCAAGTATGTCGCCTTTGGCATTGATTTTGTAGCATTCTTTTGAGCTGCCCTCAGAGGTGCCACCAGCAAGCATGTTGTCTGAGGTTTCGATACAGAACCATGCGGTCTGATTGCTATCTCGCGTCAGGGACCAGTTTTGGTTATAGGTTCCTATTTTTTTGCGCATGCTGCTATCGCTATAGACATTTTCAGTAATCAATTTGTTTGAGGCGCCCACCGTCGCCATTTTTGGGATAGTGGTCGTTTGGTTTGAGACCGAATATTTGCCTGTACTGTCTGTAAAACCGTGAAATACCAGAGGGTTCAAGGTGAAGTAATTGATGGCGACTGACTGGTTAGTGATTTGATTGTTCACTTTATTGATTGTGTTGATCTCAGTACCTTGTACCTTTTTATTATTGAAGACCATATTGCCTTTAGGCGTGACTTGAATATCTGCTGAGGCCGTCTGATTGCCGATAGTGGCAACCAAATTTTCACTACGTTGTTTGGTATAAATGTTGAGCATGGCAGTCTCAACAGGGTACTCGGTCACTATGTTGTTTGGGTTGGTATTACCCATCGTTCCACCGCTCGCACAAGCGCTTAATCCCAGTCCTGCGGCAATACATAATCCTAATGTTTTCATGATTTAATCCCTCAGTCTATTTAGATGAATGCGATAAATATCTACTATAATTGAATTTTTTAGCAATGACATCTGCTAACCATCTTAGACCTTCTATCATTACATCACTATAACAACCAGCAATTTTCTAGTGCGTTAAGAATAGGCAATAACGTTTCTAAAAGATTCTGATGAACAAAACCCCACTTAAAAAGAACCGAATAGCGTACCGAGTATGATGACTAAGATAAGAGCAATTAAAGGAATGATCACAGCGACAGCAAATATATCCTTATACGATTCTCTATGGGTCAAACCACAAATAGTGAGCATGGTGATGATAGCCCCATTATGCGGCAGTGAATCTAGACCACCTGACGCGAGAGAAGCAATACGGTGCATCAGTTCTGGGTCAATATTATACTGCTCTGCCAGTTGCATATAGTTTGCGCCCATGATTTCTAATGCTATTCCTAAACCACCAGAGGCTGATCCTGTAATACCTGCCAAAACGTTAATCATGATAGCTTCTGATATGAGTGGATTGCCAGGAGAGATGGCCATCAGAGATTGCTTGATAATCTCGAAACCTGCAAGGGTAGCAATAACAGAGCCGTAACCCACCTCTGACGCGGTATTGAAAATAGGCAACAAGGATCCCATCGCACCCTTGTTCAAACTGTCTGCCACATTGTCTATTTTTTTAAAGTTTAGAATAACTACAAAAACACAAGCCAAAAATAATGACAAAATAATCGCCCAAATACCAATCACTGAGCTGAGTGCGACGCCACCAAATTTTTCATCAGCCAAATAGCTGTTGTTCCATAACGGTATGATCATTTTTGAAAACGCATAGTTGCCCACGATCACAATAATAATGGGGAACAGCGCAAGCCAAAAATTAGGTATATCCATACCTGAATGCGGCGCTTTTTCATTCAAGGTATGGTTGCCGTAACCTTCATTATGCGCGCTTGCAAGACGTAATTGGCGATTCATCCATAACATACCGCCGCCCAACATAACGATCGAGGCAATAATGCCTAGCCCAGGCGCTGCAAAGGCGTCCGTCTCAAAATAAGGCATGGGAATGACATTATGAATGGAAGGAGAGCCGGGCAATGCGGTCATTGTTAAGGTCAGAGCACCAATACAAATCGCGCCAGGTATCAGTCTTTTTGGGATATTGGTCTGCTTAAACAAAGCAGCTGCGATAGGATAGATGGCAAACGTCACCACAAAGGCGGACACGCCGCCATAAGTTAAGATTGAACAAGCCAGTACCACAGCCAACAAAGCATGTTTCTCGCCCAGTTTGTCGACTATATTGTGCGCGATGCTATAGGCGTAACCAGAGTCTTCCATCAATTTGCCAAAAATAGCCCCTAAGATAAATAGGGGGAAGTATTTGACAGCAAACCCGCCAAGACCTTGCATAAATACTTCAGTATAGATGCCCATTGTTTGGTTGCTTTGTCCGCTTAACACAACAGCTAAAATAGCAAGTAAAGGCGCTAAAACTAAGACGCTCACGCCTCTATAGGCAAAATACATCAACAGTGACAAAGACAACAAAATGGCAAAAATACTCATGATTTTGATTTCCTTCCATGGAAAAAATAGGCGGTGAACTATACTTTGTGAAGCGGATCGTTTCTTAGAAATAGGATTTAGGTGGTTTACCGTTCAATAAAATCCTATGGACTGTTTTTATTATTTTTTAGTTAAGTGGTAGGATAATGCCCTTAAGTATCAGTGCTTTCTGCCGGATCGGTACTTGAGAAATATTTATTGATGAAAAAAATACGGTAAACGGTTGTTCATAAGAGCTATCCTTAGCATGAACGAAATGCAACTAATATAATGATCAAAAAATACTGCAAAGGTTAGTGAGGCAGACATTACTGTCTATTCATTGCAATTTTTTAATAATGATACGTTATGTATCGTCTTAAAATCTAACAGAGGAATAAACAAAGGTCAATCAGTAGACCTCGAGAGTCACGGTACTGATGCAATGGTTTATTTTTAATGAAGAGATATTAGTTACTTTGAGATAAATTAGACCGTATTCAAATGTCAGGCATAACTTACAAGTGTGGTGATATCAATGATAAGAGAGCTTAAAACCTTTGTCGCCGTTTGCGAGCTAGACAGTTTTGCCGCAGCAGCTCGGCACATCAACTTGACCCAGTCTGCAGTCAGCGCACAAATCAAAACGCTTGAAGACAATTTAGGATTGTCATTGTTTACTCGTTCTGCTCGTGCCATCACGCTTAATCCGCAAGGCACGCGCGTATTACCGATCGCCAAAGAGATTTTGGCGCTTTACTCTACAATGCAGCTGTCTTCAGATACCGATATTGCCAGCTATTATGGGCAGCTTAGGATTGGCTCGATCAACTCCGTGCAAGTGGGTATCTTACCAGAGGTGCTAAAGGCGATTACGTTGCTCGCCCCATTAATGCAGACAGAAATTGTCCCCGGGCGTGCTATAGAGTTATTTGAGAAACTAGAAGTCGGGGAGATAGATGCAGCGATTACGATACAGCCGGCATTTGCTTTGCCGAAAGATATCGTTACCCAGTCTATTATGACAGAGCCTTACGTGCTCATTAGCCCTAAAAAATGGCCATTTCATAGCCTCAGGCAGACGCTTGAGCAACATCCTTTTATTCATTACACCTTGCAGTCTTCAGCGGGTGCAAAATTAAATAAGTTCTTTAAACAACAAGACATTAAGGTCAATACGATCATGGAGATCAATGACCTTGATGCTATCGTTAGGATGGTGGAGTCGGGTTTGGGCGTGGCGTTGATTCCATATGCAGGTCTATGGATTAGAAGTACGCCGCCCGTCCAAATTCACCATTTAGGAGACAACAGTTTGGTGCGCGAGGTTGTACTGGCATATCGTTATACGGATCGTCAGCAGCCACAAATCAATGCCTTAAAGCAAGCATTGGGACTTTAAGTGAGTCAAGAACCTTATAATGCCTAGCTTATCTCATTGAGACTAGGTGTTTGCTTATGGCACGTATAATTAGCGATTAATCCACTTTTTCAATCAGCAATCTTTCTTATAAAAATTTTCTCATAAAATCCTTCTGCCACATAAATTTTCTCCAAAAAACCTACTGTAAAAGCGCTCATTGTTTTTTTATAGAACAACCTTGTCTGTCATATTTTTTATCAAGCATCAAAATTTTTGGGGCTGAGAACGAAATATTTGCGTTTTTCTTGTGCTTAATTCTCGGTTACGATGGCGCTAATCTTTAGTAGCACTAAGACAATGCACCTAAATAATTAAGTATTGTCTGTCTACTGCTTCAACTTTCCATACTTTAAGAAGCCATAAAAATATGACACATACAGATAACCTTATCGATAATAAAGCCCAAACTCGCATTGAAAAGGACTTATTAGGGGAGCAAGCCGTTCCTGCAACAGCCTTATATGGTATTCAAACGCAGCGCGCCGCGCAAAATTTTGATATTACCGGTATGTCAATCAGTCATTTTCCTGATTTAATCAAAGCACTGGCGATGGTGAAAGCCGCCGCTGCAAAAGCCAATTATCAACACGGTCTACTCAGTGAAGAGAAGCTCAGCGCCATTACTGGCGCGTGCACTGATCTGATCAACGGCGAGCATCATGAGCAGTTTATTGTTGATCTCATCCAAGGCGGGGCGGGCACGTCAACCAATATGAATGCCAATGAAGTGATTGCTAATATTGGCTTAAAAAAGATGGGGTTTGAGTACGGTCAATATAGCCATTTACATCCTAACAATGATGTCAATCGCTCGCAGTCGACCAATGATGTCTATCCGAGCGCGGCACGTTTGGCGATGGTGTTTGCGGCAAAACCACTGCAAGAGGCTATCATCAAGCTACAAAATAGCTTAGCTATCAAAGGAAAAGAATTTAGCGGCATTCTAAAAATGGGTCGTACTCAATTGCAAGATGCAGTACCGATGACGCTGGGGCAAGAGTTCAACGCCTTCGCCAATGATCTAGGCAGTGAAACGGCTCGAATCGAACAGGCTTGTCTACAGTTATGTGAATTGAACTTGGGCGGTACGGCGATTGGTACGGGCATCAATGCGCCCAAAGGTTACGCCAGCTTAGCGATTAGTGAGCTTGCCAATATCAGTGGCCTACCGGTGACACTTGCTGAAGATTTGATCGCCGCTAGTGCCGATATGGGAGCTTTTATTACTTTCTCTAGTGTGCTCAAGCGCCTCGCCATTAAGTTATCTAAATTGAGCAACGATTTGCGCCTACTATCGAGTGGGCCGCGCACAGGTCTGGGTGAAATCAATTTACCAGCCAGACAACCTGGCTCGTCGATTATGCCGGGCAAAGTCAACCCTGTGATTCCTGAGGCCATGACCCAAGCTGCCTTTCAGGTGATGGGTACGGATATGACGATTACCATGGCGGCAGAAGCAGGGCAGTTGCAGCTCAATGCGATGGAGCCACTGATTGTGTATAACCTGCTGAACAATGCGCGTCTGTTAGAAAAATCGATTCGTATGCTCGATGAGCGCTGTATTCAGGGCATTACTGCCAATGAAGCTCGCTGCGCGCAACATGTCGAAAATAGCATTGGTATTGTGACGGCACTGGTACCACATATTGGCTACGAAAACGCCAGTCGTATCGCAGGAAATGCGTTGCTGAGTGGGTCAGGCGTGGCGGATTTGGTCAAGCAAGAGAAACTGCTTAGTGATGAGGAATTAGCGGCAATTTTATCACCTGACAGAATGGTCAGCAGCATATAGATATGTGCATATAAGCTGGATTAGAGAAAGCAAAAAAAAGGGCGGTATCTATCAACGGATATCGCCCTAATTCTTTTAAAGTGTCTTATCTTCATCGTCTTGATCAGCATGACAGCGATATGATGAAGCTAGACAATCACTATCACTTAGAACCTCGACCTTTTGAGGGGCGCCTGCCATTTGCAGCAGGTTTGCCATTGCCTCCAGCATTCTTGCCACGACCGGTAGGACGCCCATCTCTACCTTTAGAACCTGCTGGCTTTCTGGCATCATCCTTGGCGTACTTGTTACGTCCCTTTGCAGCACCCGCTGATTTTGCAGAGGGTTTTGACTTTGAGTGAGCATCAGTACGCGGTTTTTTTCGTGGTGCATTGCGCGATTTTTTGCCCGAATGATTGTCTTGAGAAGAAGATTTTTCTACCGCCTTTAGCAGGGTCGATAGCTCTGTTGGTGTCAGGTCTCGCCAGTCGCCGACAGGAAGCCCCTTAAGGCTTACATTCATAATCCGCGTACGCTCAAGCTTGACGACGTCGTAGCCAAAATGCTCACACATACGGCGGATTTGACGGTTCAAACCTTGAATGAGCGTGATGTTAAAGACGTTGGGTGCCACCTTGGTGACAGGACATTTTTTTGTCATCTTGCCCAGCATTGGCACGCCACTCGCCATACCCTCAATAAAGCTATCCGTGATTGGCTTATTTACTGTGACGAGATATTCTTTTTCGTGGTTATTGCCAGCACGCAATACTTTATTGACCAGATCGCCATTGTTGGTCAAAAAGATCAATCCTTGAGAGTCTTTGTCCAAACGCCCAATCGGGAAAATACGTACCGAATGTCTCACAAAATCGACAATGTTGTTTTTCTCAGAGCTTTCCGTGGTGCTGACAATGCCGACTGGCTTATTTAAGGCAATAAAAATAAAATCATCAGGCTCGCGTGGTTCAATCAGCTGTCCGTTGACTTTTACTACATCTCCAGCAGCCACTTGATCGCCCACCGATGCACGCTTGCCATTGATGTATACATTACCTTGTTCAACAAAGCGGTCAGCATCGCGTCTGGAACAAATCCCACTTTCGCTGATGTATTTATTGAGACGAGTCGAGGAATTGTTATACATAAAGCACCGTTTTACTTGATGAAAAGCTTTTTTGCTAAGAAAAAAACCTAAATTGAATGGTTCAGTCGTCTTGTCATTGAAGCGGCGACTTGTATTTTTACAGTCTAACGCTTACGTTCTGTAAAGCACTTTGACCACATGCCAGCCAAATTTGGTTTTTACCAAATGAGGGGTAAAAAGTTCGCCGTTGAAGCAGATTTTATCAAAAGGTCCTACCATTTGACCTTTTTCGAACTCACCTAAATGACCACCTTTTTTGCCTGATGGACAGGTTGAGTGTCGTTTGGCCAGCACATCAAATGCCGCGCCTTTTTTGAGCTTGGCAATAATATCTTCTGCCAACTCTTTTTGTTTGACTAAAATGTGCAATGCGCTAGCGGTACGAGCCATCGTATAAACCTTTCATAGAGTATCAATTATCGGGTCATTATATCATTACTTATCTTATTTTAGCTTAGTTACTAACCTTTGTGATTCAAAGGTTATCTAAGGCAAGGTTTAAGCCAATTTCTTATATTCGAAGCCCGTGTTTTTTTGATATCTCTCCTTTACTCAAAACAAAAAGGTTAAAGCTGATGCCAATCCTCAATCGCCTTGTGTCCAACTTCTAATCCCACATCATAGCTATAACGGATTTTGGCTTTATTTTTGGATAATCGGCTCGCCATGTTTTTTAAGTCGGGTGGACAAATCTCTAAAATTTTCTGTGATGATGGCGTCTGTAAAAATTGTACCGAGTCATTATAGCGTTGGGTTCGCGTCAACAAGCTTTGGGCAAAACCATGTCGTTGCTTAGTATAATATTTAGCCAACAGCTGATCGCCTTTACTGCTTGCTTTAGCATAGTTTTGCGGGCGAGTACGTATGACCATGAGCTTATCAATACTCTTTTGCCCAGCTGCCCACTGTACGGGCAAAGCATCTGCCACACCACCATCAAAATAAGGCTCACCAAATATCTCGACCGCTTGGCGAGTCAGCACTGGGATAGAGCTTGATGCCCTTAATCCATCCAAAATATTGTCGTTAGCCGCTTTGATGTAGATCGCTTCTCCTGAAATAGCATGTGTTAATACCATGTAAAACTCAGCATGATTGGCAAATAACTGTGCCTGATCCAGTGGGTATTCTTGTTCCACCATATCCCACATCCACTTTAGATCCAGCAAGTCACCGCCTCTAAGGAAACGACCATAATGGATAAATTCAGATCGAAGGGAATGATCCAAGTAAATATGCAAGGTGCGGCCTTGTTGAGCGGCCAAATAGTTAGCAACGTTAGTTGAACCTGAAGAGACGCCCACACACAGATCAAAAGGATTGAATTGTTGTTGTAAAAATGCGTCTAAGACACCGCTGCTAAATGCGCCACGCATGCCGCCGCCTTCAACCACCAGTGCTTGTCGATGTTGTTTAAGCATTGAAAACCTCGAATGACGCTCGCAAAGTATACTTACAAGTACACGAAACGAGGGGATAAAAAATGTTTATAAATATAGTCGATACTAGGGAATTACATTTTTAAGCCGTTCTAAACCTATTTCTTGGATATAGACATTATAAGCTCGATAGCAGAACACTGGTTTCACTATTCAGAATGCCGTCAATTTCTCTTACTTGACGCAGCACTTCATCAAATTCTCTCAAACTTGTCGTGTGTATCTCTGCCACCAAGTCCCACGCGCCATTGGTCGTATGTAGCTTAATCAGTTGCGGGATGCCGCGTAACTTTCTAATCACTTGTGACGTAGATTTACCTGTCACCTCGATCATCATCATCGCTTTGACCGTTTCTTTATCTAGCGCCTCATGCACTCGAATTGTAAAGCCTAAAATAGCGCCGTTATGAATCAGTCTATCCAATCTATTTTGGACAGTGGCACGCGAAACTTTGAGTTTTTTTGCAAGGATTGAGATGGTTGCGCGGCCATCTTGTCGAAGCTCAGATATCAGTTCGCTGTCTAGAGAGTCGTAAGTATAGTAAGCCATAAAAGTGCTTCCTTCATCAAGTTTTGACATTATGCTAAGTAGCATTTATCAATATGTCAAAAATACATCAATATTTAATAAATTATTGACATTTTAACTGACATTTATAGTTGGTAGGATATTGATTGTCGATTAAACAAATAATATTCATGGAAGGGAGCAACATTAATGTCTAAATTTATCGTATCGCAAAAGCAGGGTGTGCCATTTGTTAGCGTACAGGCGATGGCTGAAATGATCAGTAATCATGGTATCGAACAGACCATAAAAGAATTGGTAGATGCGTTAGAGCAAGATTATCTTCGTTGGGATCAATTTGAAAAATCCAGTCGTTTTGCTTCTCATTCCAAAGACGGCGTCATAGAGCTCATGCCTGTCAGCGATGGTGACATGTTTGCGTGTAAATATGTCAATGGCCATCCCATTAATACCAAGCGTGATTTACAGACGGTCGCAGCTTTTGGCGTGTTGTCTGATGTCGATACAGGCTATCCCATCTTGTTGACAGAAATGTGTATTTTAACCGCACTACGCACGGCGGCGACCTCGGCACTGGTTGCCAAACACTGTGCGCCTAAAAATGCTGAGACTTTGGCGCTCATTGGTAATGGTGCGCAAGGAGAGTTTCAGGCGATGGGTATGAAGGCAGTGGTTGGAATATCAAAAGTACGTTTATATGATGTCGACCCAGCTGCGTCTGAAAAAGTAGCGCATAACCTTGCCGATTCAGGCCTAGATATTATCATCTGCAAAACCGTAGAAGAAGCGGTTGAAGGGGCAGATATCATCACCACCTGTACCGCTGATAAGAAAAACGCCACCATCCTGCGTGACGATATGATCAAAAAAGGCGTCTATATCAATGCCATCGGTGGCGATTGCCCTGGCAAAACCGAGCTGGATGCCGACATTCTGCTAAGAGCCGATCATGTCATTGTAGAATTTGAACCACAAACCCGTATCGAAGGCGATATCCAACAGCTCTCTCCAGACTTTCCTGTGACAGAGTTTCACCGCATCGTAAAAGGTGAGAAAGACATACGCACCAACGACAACAACTTAGTGGTATTTGACGGTGTCGGTTTTGCCTCAGAAGACTTTACGGCTCTAGTGTTTTTGCGTGATTTGATCAAAAAACAGGACGCCTATGAGCTGCTTGATTTGATCCCTCATCAGCAAGATCCTAAAAACCTCTATTCGGTAGTGAAAGCTCACAGTAAAGATCATAGTACAGTGGCGCATGAAGCTGAGTCTATGGCGTAAGTGGGAGCTGTAGGTTTGAGCCGTTATAAAGTGTTTGATCCACTATAAAGTAAATAGGCGCTGCTGAAATAAATTTTGCGCCGCCTCTGTCTGCGAAGGCACAGCAAGCCAGAAAAATTTGTTTCAGTAGCGTGTGATACGGAATATATCTTTCTTATTTAGGACTGACTATAGCTAAGTAGTGAGAAAAAAATTAAATCTAAAAGATAAAAAATTGTTTTATTTAATGGAGACGAAATAATGAATGATCTAATGAAAAACGTGCGAATAGTAGAAGTGTATTCAGATGTCGCAGGGCATAAAAAAGGCGCGTCACTAGGAATCGATGCATTGCGCGCGTCATCAAAAGAGATGAATGCAGACTACTACGAAAAACTGCAACTTGACAGTATCAAAAATGAATATATCCATGAAGAAGAATCGCCATTTAAACATGCAAAATACGCTGATGTGATTGAGCCTGTTATCTCTAAATTGGCACACAAAATAAAAGAGATAAGAGAGGAGAATCAGTTTCCTATCGTTATCGCAGGTGATCATTCTAGCTGTGCAGGTACGATGCATGGTCTCAAAATGGCGCACCCTGATGCTGAGATCGGCGTGGTGTATATAGACGCGCATGCTGATTTTCATTCACCATACACTAGTGGATCAGGGAATATGCACGGCATGCCTTTGGCAATGGCCTGTGCAATCGATAACTTGGAATGTAAACGCAACGAGCTCTCTGATGCAGAAAAAGAATATTGGGAGCGACTAAAATTTATGGCATCGAGCGAGCCATCAATCAAGCCAGAAAACGTGGTGTTTTGTGCGGTTAGAGATTATCAAGAAGAGGAAATGGAGTTAATCAAAAGACATAAAATTCCTTTATATAGCGTCGCTGAAATAACCAAAAAAGGCATCAGCGCCACAGTAGCAGAAATCTTCAAAAAACTAGAGTATTGCGATCATATTTATGTGTCGTTTGATGTGGATAGTGTTGATCCTTTATATGTCCCAGGTACCGGTACGCCTGCCATGAATGGTCTGTCTTATGAGCAAGCCATGCAGCTCAATATAGAGCTCATTAAAAATGAAAAAGTATGTTGCTGGGAAATGGCAGAAATTAATCCCTTATATAACAATTCAAAAGATGACTCAACGAGAATATTTAAAATTTTAGAAGAGGTCACACACTCTCTTTTAAATAATTACTAGTATGAAATATCAAGAATGAGTTAAAGGGTATTTAACCTAAAAAATATTACATAAATTTTAGGTTAGTTAAAAAGGGACAAAAGGTAAAAATAATATGGACATTATTAAAGCCAGCACTGCAAATCAAGATGCTAGCGCTAGCAGTGCTAATACCAGTATCAATCTCAAACAGTTTTTAAAATTCTTTATACCCTCTATGATAGGGTTGATCGTCTTCGTATTTCCCATTCCCTATGTAGATGGTAAGTTTGTCAGCTATGCAGACGGATTTACCATTCCTATCGCTGTGTTAAAGGATTATATACAGGGTTATATGAGCGACTTTTTGCCATTGCTCGTTGTCATCTCAATTATGATTACGGTGGTTGGTAGCTTATATACCAAAATCATGAAACCTGCATTGATTTTAAAGAATGAGTTTTTGAATAACTTACTGAACGTCAAAACATCTTGGCTGATGCTTAGACTACTTGGTGCGTTTTTTGTCGTCGTGACCTATTTTCAATTTGGGTTTGAGAGCATATATTCAGACAGTATTGGTGGTCTATTATTATATGAGCTCATGCCAATATTGTTTATTGTTTTCTTTTTAGCAGGATTATTACTGCCGTTATTGCTTGATTTTGGCTTATTAGAATTTGTTGGGGTTTTATGCACCAAAGTCATGAGACCGTTGTTTGGTTTACCGGGCAGGTCCTCTGTCGATTGCTTGGCATCATGGTTAGGCGACGGCACTATTGGCGTCTTGTTGACTGATAAGCAATTACAAAGTGGATTTTATACCAAAAGAGAAGCCGCGGTGATTGCGACCAGCTTTTCAGCGGTTTCGGTTACATTCTGTCTGGTGGTGATTTCTCAAGTTAAGCTAGAAAGTTACTTTATCAATATGATTGGCGTGGTTGCGTTATGTGGCATCGTTTGTGCGCTCATCGTACCAAAGTTATTCCCGTTGTCTAAAATTGAAGATACGTATATCACAAAGAACGATGAGGTGGATTGCGAAGCGATTCCCGAAGGAAAAACGCTATTCAACTATGGCTTACACAAAGCCGTTCAAAAAGCAGACAAGAGCCCCAGTTTTTTGACTTTTTTAAACGATGGGTTAAAAAATATCTTGGACATGTGGATAGGAATACTACCTATCGTCATGGCAATCGGGACGTTAGGCTTGATTGTTGCAGAAAAAACGCCCGTGTTTGATTATTTAGGTATGCCATTTATTCCATTCTTAGAGCTATTGAATATCCCATTTGCCGCAGAAATGTCAAAAACGATCATGGTGGGTTTTGCAGATATGTTCCTACCGGCTATTATCGGCTCTTCGATAGAATCAGAGTTAACGCGATTTGTCATTGCTTGCTTATCAGTCTCTCAATTGATCTATATGTCGGAAGTCGGCGGATTGATTTTAGGAACAAAAATCCCCGTTAGTTTCTTTCAGTTGTTAGTCATTTTCCTATTAAGAACGGTTATCTCATTACCGATTATTGCGTTATGTGCTCATATGATTTTTTAATAAGATTAACGTTTAATTATTTTTGAACAAAGAATAAACGAGCATTACAACTTATTCCAATAGCGAAAACCACTTATCAGGATGGCTTTTCGCTACCGTTCTCAAGTCATAAGCATAAAGCAGCCCCAATCTTAGGATTGGGGCTTTTTGAATTTGGCAAATGTAGTAGCCTCATACTGTTCAAGGCTTATCATTGCCAATTAACGGGCTGACTAGGGCGGCCGACATAGTAGTTCTTTGATGCTTGTCCTTAGCTTCAATATTCATTCAAGTGATCTTATCCATACAAAATCCCGCCCGTCAAAACGGCAAGGACGGTATCATTAAAGCCAAGCCATCAATCTGTATAACCCTTATAGACCTGTCGTAGCTACCTTAATAACGTCTCAGCAGTTCTCATAAATAACTAAATAAAGCGAATAGGCGACCCTCTCATTGCTCACGTTGGTGTTGCCTTTTTTAGAACACAAAATGTTATTCATTATAGTTCTACTTAATGGCTGATTGGTTACAATAAAATTGACAGAAAATATAAGACTAAAGGAATAGATATGACTAAAGGAACGATAGGTATCGTTGGGTTGGGCCGTATGGGTAACGGTATGGCTCAGTCTTTACTTCGTGAGGGTTTTAATGTGTTCGGCACGGACATAGGAGAAACCCAACGCCAAGCTGCCAAGGAAATCGGTGTAAATGTCGTTACAGATATCAAAGCGCTATGTGCAGAATCTAGCGTCATCATTCTATCTTTGCCAATGGCAAAGCATGTCCAAGCAGTGATTAAAGGCAAAGACGGCATTATCGACCATGCTCAGCCCAACACCCTTATCATTGACACCTCCACCTCAGAACCAGAAGTAACGCGAGCACTGTCGGCAGAGCTAGATCAATTGGGCAATCAATTATTAGACTGCCCTGTTAGTGGCGGTCCGGCGGGTGCTGAGGCCGGTACTATGGTTATGCTTGTTGGCGGTGAAAGTAGCGCCCTTGAACGTGCCCAGTTATATCTGGATGCCTTAAGCTCAAAAGTGGTCTACATGGGCAAGTCTGGCAATGGCCATGCCGCCAAACTCATCAATAATCTTCTGTGTGCTGCACATCTCGTGACCACTGCCGAAGCAGTCTCTTTGGGTACTAAGGCAGGACTGAATCCTGCAGACCTTATTGCTGGTTTGAATGCAGGTTCAGGTCGTAGTGCGATTAGTGAAGTGAATTTCCCTCGCTGGATTCTCAATCAAAGTTTTGATTCTGGTTTTACGATGGCGCTGATGCGTAAAGACGTGCGTCTGGCAAAAAACATGATCGGAGAGATGGGGCTAGCGCTGCCTGTGGCGCAGCAGGTAGCCGAGATTTGGGCGCAGAGTGAAGCAAACATACCTGATCAAGATGACTTTAACTGCATTGTAAAAAATGCTGGCTTGGGAGAATAGATGATGAGCTTTAACGTAGAAAAAAATGGTGAGCAGCAAGTTGAAGCACTTCTTCATGAGCTATTAGGTACTTCTAAATTTGGTAGCTGGATTGATGGAGAATTGGTTGCAGGTCATGGAGACAATATTGATCTGACTAACCCAGCAACTGGTCAGGTGTTTTTAACCTATCGTGATGCGGGAAAAGATATTGTTGCTGACGCCGCCGCTGCTGCCATAAAAGCTCAAAAAGTATGGTGGTCAATGACGGCCAGTGCTAGAGGTCAGCTAATGTGGACGTGCAGTATGAAAATACGCGAAGCCGCAGAATCGCTGGCACGCCTAGAGTGTATCTCTGCCGGTAAGCCTATTCGTGATTGCCGAGTTGAGGTAGCAAAAGTTGCCGAGATGTTTGAATACTATGCTGGCTGGTGTGACAAGATTATGGGACAAGTTATCCCTGTACCAACCACTCACTTAAATTACACTCGTCATGAGCCGTATGGTGTCGTTACTCAAATCACTCCTTGGAACGCACCCATATTTACCGGAGGTTGGCAAATCGCACCTGCCATCTGTGCAGGAAATGCCATCTTACTCAAGCCGTCTGAGTTAACGCCGCTAAGCACAACGGCACTCGTTAAAATCCTTGAGCAAGCAGGTATACCGCGTGGTTTGGTCAATGTCATTAATGGATTGGGACACACCACGGCATCTGCTGCGATTGCGCATCCAGCCACCAAAAAAGTGGTTTTTGTTGGCTCACCAAAGACGGGCGCGCTCATTGCGTCGGCATCTGCGCAACGTGTCATTCCTTGTGTACTGGAGCTGGGTGGAAAATCAGCCAATATCATTTATCCAGATGCCGATCTTGATCGGGCGGTAGTGGGGGCGCAAGCTGCCGTGTTTTCTGCGGCTGGACAGAGCTGTGTATCGGGTTCGCGGTTATTGGTTCACCGTGATGTTTATCAAGAAGTCGTGGAGCGTGTGGCCTCAGCAGCCGGTAAGTTACCTGTGGGTTTACCTTGGAATGAAGGCACGATGGTGGGACCGATTAATAATCAAAAACAGTTCAACCACGTACGCTCATTAGTGTCGGACGGTATTGCTGAAGGGGCAGTTGTTGCCGCAGGTGGCAAGGCAGGCGAAATTTGTGGCGGCGAAAATGGTTACTTTTATCAGCCAACTGTTTTAGCCAATGTAAAAAATGACATGCGAGTCGCACAAGAAGAGATTTTTGGACCTGTGGTTTCTGTCATTTCATTCGATAAAGAAGAAGAAGCGGTCGCGATAGCAAACGACAGTCGGTTTGGTTTAGCGGGCGCGGTTTGGACGGCTGATGTCGGCCGCGCGCATCGGATGGCCGCTCAAGTAAATGCGGGGACATTTTGGGTAAATAGCTATAAATCAATCAACGTCATGTCGCCATTTGGTGGTTTTGGGGAGAGCGGCTATGGTCGATCGAGTGGCTACGAAGGACTACTCGAATATACACAGACCAAAAGTGTCTGGGTCGAAACAGCAAAAGACTCTGCTATCCAGTTTGGTTACTCAATCCAGTAGTCATTCCGTCTATATCAAAGGAGAACATACATGTTAATTAACGAAACCCTACTGGGTGAAGTAAAGCAGTGGCGTCAGCAGATTCATAGTCAACCAGAGCTTGGTTTTAAAGAATTCAAGACCTCATCATTTATTGTTGATAAGTTAAAATCCTTTGGAATTGAAGTACATCAAGGGTTGGGTGGCACGGGCGTTGTCGGTGTTCTAAAGAACGGCTCAGGCCCGACTATCGGCATACGAGCGGATATCGATGCGCTACCAATAAAAGAGCAAAACGATATTGCGCATAAATCCACTCACGAAAACTGCATGCATGCTTGTGGTCATGATGGTCACACGTCCGTTCTACTCGGTACAGCAAAGCATCTGAGCCAAAATAAAAATTTTAGCGGCACCATTTATTTTATCTTTCAACCTGCTGAAGAAGTCTTAGGCGGTGCCAAGGCGATGATTGACGATGGATTGTTTGATAAGTTCCCTATGGACGCCGTCTATGGGTTACATAATTGGCCAGGCCTACCTGTTGGACAGATTGCGGTCAATAACGGTCCGATGATGGCGTCGTTTGATACCTTTGAGATTACTTTGACGGGTAAAGGCACTCATGCAGCGATGCCGCACTTGGGCGCTGATCCTATAGCAGCAGGCGCGGCATTGATTACTAATATTCAATCTATCGTCTCTCGTCGAATATCGCCACTCAAATCAGGTGTCATTAGCGTCACGCAGATGAACAGTGGTGACACGACCAACGTCATCCCTGATTACGCTATTTTAAAAGGAACCGTTCGTAGCTTTGATATGGATGTACGCCAGTCCATGCAAGACATGCTGACAGAAATGGTTGCTGTACTACCGCCTTTATATGGGGTCACAGGCGAGATGGATTACCATATTCGCTATCCAGTCACCACTAATGATAGTCAAGCCTATCTTGAAATCAAAGAAGCTGCTACTGAAGCGTTAGGTGCTGATAAGGTAAATACGGATGTAGAGCCGTCCATGGCTTCTGAGGATTTTTCATTCATGAGTCAATTCGTCAAAGGGGCTTATTTTTGGTTAGGCGTTGATGGTAATAGCCCCTCCAAACCATTACACAATGCAGCTTATGATTTTAATGACGATGCTATCGAGACCGGTATCAAAGTATGGGTGTCTTTAGTAGAGTCTCAACTACCAAAAATGTCTGCATAAACTGAGTCTGCATAAACTAATAAGTAGTCACAACACGTAGAAGTCGTTAAGTAGAAACCGTTATGTAGAAACTATAAATTGCAAAGGGAGTTGCTATGAATAATACCAGTGTGCTACCAAGTACAATGACCAAGTACTTATTTGATTGGAAGCTACATTTATTAGTGATCGTTGCATCACTACTTGCAGAATGGATCGGGATTATTAAGATTCCCATTGGTATTGGCACGCTAGTCTTACTGCCTTTACTCTATGCATTTATATTTACGCTACTGTTAAACCCCAACGTCATACCGTCAATGACCGCGGTTATTTCAAGAGACCGCGCAAAATTTGCAAGCTATGCGGTCCTGTTAAGTATCATGCCTTTTATTGCAAAGTTTGGTGTTGGTGTCGGTCCTAAAATAGAAGAAATAATAGCCGCAGGCCCCGCCCTTTTACTACAAGAATTGGGCAATATAACGACTGCGCTTATTGCTTTACCTGTGGCTGTATTGGTGTTTGGTATGGGTAGAGAGGCTATTGGTGCCACGCACTCAATTGCTCGTGAACCGAATATTGCCCTCATTGCTGATAAATACGGGCTCCAGAGTCCTGAAGGTATCGGCGTCATGGGTGTATACGTGATGGGTACGTTGTTTGGTGCCATCTATTTTTCACTGATGGCGGGTATTATTGCTTCTATGGGTATCATGGATATCCGTGCATTGGCGATGGCTTGCGGTATTGGTAGTGGCAGTATGATGGGCGCTTGTTCAGCAGCGCTCGCGGAAACTGTGCCTGCAAAAGCGGAGACTATTACCGCCTTCGCAGCGACCTCCAACCTTTTGACTTACGCGACAGGGCTATTTGTCAGTTTATTTATTGCACTGCCATTCACAGAGTTTTTATATAAAGTCACGAGCAAGTTTAAGAAGAAAAATGACACTACTGCTGCGGCGCAAACAGATCCTGATCTAAAAATACCAGAGCAATCTATTTTGTCAGTCAAGCAGTCTTTAGCTCTGTTGGCGGTTATCTGTATCGTGCTATTACTCAGTAATTGGGTAGGACAAGGTGTTGATCCCATCTCTGCGCTACCTGCCATGTTGATTCTATTCGGGTGCTGTATCGTTGGCGTCTTATTAAAGGAAATCATTCCGGTCAATGTCCCCGCTATTGCTTGGATATCTATTGTGGCTATTTTGATATCTCTGCCACAGTTTCCAATGAGCGAGTACGTTTTAGTAGAAACAGATAAGTTAGGCGTGTTGCAACTTATTACTCCTGTCCTTGCCTATGCTGGGTTTGCAATCTCTCAGATGGAAGTGAATTTGTTCAAAAAATCTGGATTTAAAATCGCAGTGGTTGCCTTGCTCACCTTTACAGGCACTTTCTTAGGTTCTGCCATAGTGGCTCAAGCCTTGCTGTAAAGGGCGTGTTTTGGCACTAGCCATAGCACTGAAAAATCGTCTATGCTCGGCCTGATGGGAAGGTGTAGTTGAAAAACAATAAAAGCGCTATGTTACTGCTCATATTAATTTTTGCAGCCTCTGTCTGCGCAGGCACAGCGCGCCAGAAAATTGATATGAGCAGTGCATGATGTATTGATATTGCTTTTCACTGACTATAGCCTGCTTATAAGTCTTTCATCCATAACTTTAGATGCTGTAGCAATTCATGCGGACCTTGGGAGAGATGACGACCGAGCCGCGTAATCAGGTGCGCTTCACCGCTTGCCAGTAGCGTATTGTCTATAGGAATTGCGATCAGGTATCCGTCCTCGACTTCTTTGGACACGACAAAATACGGTAGAAAAGTAAACCCCATATTTGAGCGAGCAAAATTCTTTAGTACATTGAATGAGTCGGTGGTTAGGGTAGGGTTAAAACGAATCTTTTGTTGAAATTCAGCCATTGCTACTAACTGGCGTACGCCAAAACGACTCTCAGCCAGTCCGACTGGATATTCTAAAAGCGCTTCCAATTGCATCGGTGTATTTCGATTGGCTAATGGATGGTCGGGCGAAACAATCACATACATTGGCTGACCACTGACAACCTGTGAGCGGATGCGCGGATGACTGCTAGAATGGAATACTAGCCCAATATGCGCTTCGTCCTCCTCAACCTGACGAATCACTTCGTTTGATCCACCCGTACTGATTGATAATGTGAGTGCTGGATATAGACGGGAAAATTCAGACAATGGGCCAAGCATCAAATCCCCAATAAAGCCATCGCCCACGGCTAGCTTTATATGACCTCGCTGTAGTCCCAGCACCGCCTGTAATTTTGAAACACAAGCCTCTTCAGCAGAGAGGGATTCTCGATAAAACTGTAAGAGAATACTACCAGATTCTGTCGGCGTTACCCCTTTACGGTGCCGCTCAATAAGCGTGCATGCCAATTCTTCTTCTAACAGAGATATTTGTCGGCTGACGGCCGAGGGAGCAATATTGAGCTTATCTGCAGCAGCCCGTATCGTCCCCATCGTTACAGCTTCATAAAGATAGGATAACCGCTTTCCATTAATCTCTGCCATTGCTTCCTCTTACGCTCTTCTTAGTTTCATTTCAGTGTCATTAAATAAGTGTAGCACTTTGACTCAGGCATGGAATAATGAGAGTCAGTGGTGGCATACTGTTTAATCGGACCAGCAAAAGTGCCCGTGGTGTACAAAAAAGTATACCTTAATAAAAATAAACAGTAACCCGTGCTTTTTAAAACCATAGTCTTCTAAGCTAGTATTTACGGATTAGGCAGCAGAGGCCATTCCGCTACAGCCCATATTTTATAGACAAAAAAATCCCCAATCGTGAGATTGGGGCTTTTTTTGTCTGGTAAGCATAAGCAGGCTTTAGCCGCTGATATTGAGTTGTCTAAGGTAAATATACTAATCTAAAGACTTAATAACAGAACAAGCAAACGGTTGAAATTCAAAACATCTACTTAAGTACTCTATAAGGTAACTTAGCCTTGTATTTAGTGTTTCAATCTCAACTCTTTTCCTCCACTACCTCTACCGTATCGACTTCAGGATGAGTGGTGTCATAGAGAACAGCTTTGATAAGGGCTATTCCCATGAGTACCATGACGAAACTGAAAGGCAGTGCACCAATCACCATTGCCGTTTTGATTGCGCCCAAGCCACCACTGATCAGTAGTACACCAACAACCAATGCTAATATAACACCCCAAAAGATAATGTGTGGACGACCTTTTGGACCTTCATTACCACCTGAATTGATGGTGTTGATAACCAAAATGGCCGAATCTAGCGTGGTGACTAAGTAAGTCAATAGTAAGACCAGAACTAAAATAGCCATTGCCCAAGCTGCATTAGGAGATAGCATCACATCAAGCATCGCAAGCAACTGAGACTCTTGACCGACGCTTGAGATAGCATCAGTACCACCTAATGTTAAATCGATTGCGGTACCGCCCACTACTGAGAACCAAATAAAACACATCAGTGCAGGTAGGATGACCGTACCGAATAGATAAACACGAATGCTACGACCACGTGAAATACGGGCAAAGAATACCCCGACGAAAGGACCAAAAGCGATCCACCACGCCCAATAGAACACAGACCAATCTTTTTGCCATGTGGACAACGTATCACCGACAGTCGTACCATCTGGTTGCCAAATCGTTGTTAATAGGGCAGGAAGTGCAACCACATAGTCGAACAAACCTAAGAAGAAAGATTGCAAACCAAAGAATGTCGAACCAAAGATTAAGAAAAAGGTAAACAGAATAAAGCTGAGCCACATGTTGAGATTAGACAGCCATTTGACCCCTTTACCAAGCCCTGACAATGCAGAGACGGTAGCGACCCCAACGATTACAATCAATGCAACGATAATGGCGGCCGCGGATGATTTGCCTTCAGCGTTGAGGAGCCAGTCGCCCATGCCAACACGGTACATGCTAGAAACAAACTGCTCAACACCAAACCCTAGTGTTTGTGCGACGCCCAAAAGCGTTGCAATGACAGCGACAATGTCAATGGCATCACCAAGCCTACCAGACAGTTTTTTGCCAAAGATTGGCGCAAGCCCTGAGCGAATGGTAAGGGGTAGTTTACGGCGGAAAGAGAAATAGGCCATCGAAAGACCGACTAAAGAATAGCAAATCCATGCGCTAAATCCCCAATGGAGAAAGGCCCATTTATACGCGTATCGCACGTTATCAGCACCATAGCCTGTTGCCATACCTTGAATAACTTCAGGGTTATTACCAAAGTGATACATTGGCTCTGCGGTGGCAAAGGTCAGCATGCCCACACCGATACCAGCACCAAAAATCATCGCAAACCATGAGAAATTAGAAAACTCAGGTTTGTCCCCTTTGTCTCCTAAGACAAGCTTGCCATAACGCGGAATGAAGGCTAGGAACATGGCAACAAGTAAGAAAAAGGTCACCGATAAGATATACCATGTCGAGAAGTTACTGAGCAAGAAACTGTTGATAGTGCCTAGTATGGCAAGCGAGCTTTCAGGGAAAATGACTGCCCAGAGAATGAGCAGACCCAGTAAAATTTTTGCGGTGATCGTAACGTCTTTATTAAACCCTTCATAAAAGCCTTTTGTGGCGACTTTAATGGGTAATTTAGTTAAAGGTTTTCTGCGGTTAAATTTCATATCTAATCCTTTAGATAGTATGCTTCTCGTTGAAATGAGTTTTAGGTTCCGCAATCCTTCCGGTCGCCTAATCCATATCACTCAAAGAAGGTCATTGTTTGGCCTATGCACAAACCCAACAGGGCTAAACGCGGCATCAAACAATGACACTTCCTGATTTAAATGGTTCATTAAATTTGAGGCTAACTTGGTAAGTATTCTTGACTCCAGCTATCGCTCACATAACCGCTTGCGATACTTTCCTCAATTTGTGACTCGCTATAACCAAGCTCTTTCATGATTTGACGCGTTGAATGACCGAACTTTTCAGGCCGAGAAAGCGCGTATATCTTGCTATGAGTGGGACGAATGGCATAGGGGTCAAGCTGGGTGACTTTGTGACCACTTGGATGGTCTTCATAGGTTGAGAATGAGTAACTGCCACGATCAATACCTGGCGTGTCATCTGCTAGTCGGCTATATTCTGCGCGTAACGCATTGATATCAGCACAGATAACGGCAGCAATATCTGCGGCTTGCAAACGATCTACCCATTCGTGAGCAGGTATCTTTTGGAATGCGTTAGACAAGAATGAGGCACGGTCACTTTTTGCCAATTGGCTAAAGCCTTCTAAGCCCTCGACTCTCTCGAAGTTGTCTACGTCAACTTCATGCGCGTTTAACAATACATAGTTACCTGAGGAGGTATAGTAAAAGCGCGTTAATTCATCATGACCATTGGTTTCGCGGCCTGATGGCTCATCAAACAGTCCACGTTTTGCAAAGTCATAGCAGTAAGGAATTTGTAGCAAGGCACTATTGGCAACGAGTGATGTCCGTCCGCGCCCGATACGTCCAGTACGGAATTTTTGATAAAGCGCCACACCAATACTCATCGCACCGCCAAAACCGCACATAACGTCGATGGTACCGACGTGAGCATGCTCTTCAGGCGTGTCCATTGCACCGCCGCAGCGCAGCATGATACCCGTGCAGGCCTGTACCACGTCATCGTAGCCAATGAAGTCGCTACATGGGCCTTTACGTACACCACTGAAGCAGTCCAACTTACAGAAGATGGCTTCAGGATTTAAGGCTTTTAGGCCTTCAGCATCTAATCCCATTTTCTTAATCTGTGTGTCGGTGGCATTCCAGACGATCACATCAACCGACTTGACCAATTTTTCAAACAGTTCGCGGCCTTCGCCTTTGCCAATATCAGCAAGGATAGAACGTTTACCTGTCATTTGAGAAAGACCATAAATAACAGTGTTCCAGCTGTCGTACAGTGGAGTGGCAGAATCCAGTTTGATGACTTCTGCGCCAAATCGTGCCAAGTAAGCGGCCGAATGTGGCCCTGCAATCACATTACAGAGATCAAGGACGCGAACGCCGTCTAACCAACCACGCTTTTCACCGGTTTCGGTGACTGAAGGCAATTTGGTTCTAAAGTTCTGGAACTTTGCTAAGGCTTCATCAAAGGTACTCGGTTTTGGCGGCTTGGGTTCTAACATAAGCTCACCACATTCTTCTAGCCACACAATCGGGCCTGGCTGAATCATCTTGCCATAAGTAGGATCATCGACCTCGATCATCAGGCCTGCCGTTTCTGCATGATCATCACGGATCCACTCTTGTAGCCAACGCTGCGGCGCGCCAGGGATTCCGCGTTTACCAAAGATTTTTTGCCATTCTTTGGAGGTGCGCAGTAAAAAGGCGTCTTTCATTTTTGCAGCGATATGATCTGCCCAGTACTTTGGCATGGGGTACACGCCAAGCGAGGTGTCGGAGGTCCACTCACTAGAGGGTAGATACGTGTCATCTTCCTCCGTCAGTCCTTCTGCCACCAATTCATCGTACAATCCAAGCACTTCTAAGCAGCGCTTGGCATGATACTTGTGGCTTGGGCATACCACATAAAACATACGACCATCTTTACACATATAGCTGCGGTAAAAAGGATCGAGCAGTTCTTGCAGCTCTTCATAGTTCATATTCATTGGGATGCCTTCAACGCGGCGGCGTTGAATTTCAACTTCGCGCTGAGTTAAATAACGCTCAGGCATGTTTTCAACTTCTATGGAGTTGTAGCAGAGTCCTTCCATAACAGCAGCGGCAAGCGGCACTTCAATCGCGTCACCAAGGCCAGTATTTTCACGGGCTTGTAGGGCAAACACCACAGAAGAACCAGCTAACATGGCACCATAAGCTGAGGGTAGTGGTAGGGGTGAGAACGATGGGTTGATGCCCATGAGAACACGGTTCAAACCCATGTCGGTAAATACGCCCGAGCTTGCTGAAACGATACTTTCGTAAGCACGTAGCTCACGACGTAGTTCATCATTTGACGCAAATCCAGGGATGGACAAGGTGATCAGCTGCGGACGTTCTGCACGTAACGAGATCAAATCGAGTCCCATTTCTGCCATTTTGCCTGGGCGGAAACCTTCGATGACGATGTCGCTTTTCAAAATGAGTTGGCGGGCCTGTGCTAAGCCTTCCTCTGTTTTGAGATCGAGTTTGAGCATCAATTTATTGCGATTTAATATGGCGTTGGCAGGGCTTTGCCATTTTGGACCTGACGGTGGGTCTATGTGAACCACAGTAGCGCCTAGGTCACCAAGCATCATACCTACAGCAGGACCAGCAATATATTGACCAAAATCGATTACTTTGACACCTTTAAGTGGCAATTCACGAGTTTCTTGCATAGTCATCCATCCTTAGAATTTTATTATGCGATTGCTATTAAAAATTAGAGCTAGTAAAAATAAGAACAATAAAAATAAGCGTTTGCTTGGCGGCAACAGCATAGAGATGAGTTGTCGCCAAACTGTATCGCTAAAGTGCTCGCTATCTATCCACCGGTGAGGTAGATAAAAAGCAAGCACCAGTGATTTACAAATTATTTGCTATTTTTGAGGACACCAATAACTCAGCACTCTCAAAAGACAAGAGGATTAAGTTGGCATAGAGAACTGTTTCTCATCTCTCACTGCCGTGCTAGGCCAGCGCTGAGTGATGGTTTTGCGGCGAGTGAAGAATCTAACGCCGTCTGGTCCGTACATCGCCAAATCACCAAACAGTGAACGCTTCCAACCACCAAAGCTCTGTGATGCTACGGGTACTGGTAGCGGGATATTGACGCCAACCATACCGACTTCAATGTTGTCGATAAAGTGACGAGCCGCTTCACCATCGCGAGTATAGATACACGTACCATTACCATATTCATGGTCATTGATAAGTTGCAGTGCTTCAGCCATGGTTTCTACGCGCATGACTTGCAGTACTGGACCAAAAATCTCGGATTTGTAGCTGTCCATGTCTTTAGTAACATGGTCAATCAATGTTGGACCAACAAAGAATCCTTCTTCATAACCTTCTGGCTGAACGTCAGAGCCATCCGTAACTAGGGTTGCACCTTGATCAGCCGCACTCTGAATGTGCCCGACAACTTTAGATTTGTGCGCTTTAGTAATGACAGGGCCAAAATCGTTATTTTTCTCTGAATGCACACCGAATTTGAGCTCTTCGATAGCAGGCTTTAGCGCCGCAATCATCTTGTCAGCGGTTTCATCACCGACGGCAACGGCAACAGACAGTGCCATACAACGCTCACCTGACGAACCAAATGCTGCGCCTAGCAGTGAAGTGACCACATTGTCCAAATCTGCATCTGGCATAACAATCGCATGGTTTTTTGCGCCACCCAATGCTTGGCAACGTTTGCCCTGCGCCGCTGCGGTCGTGTAGATATATTCAGCGATAGGGGTAGAACCTACAAAGCTGACTGCTTTAACATCTGGATGATGCAAAATGGCATCAACAGCATCTTTGCCGCCATTGACGACATTGATAACACCTTCTGGAAGCCCTGCTTCATGTAGTAGCTGTGCGATAAATAGGGTAGAGCTTGGGTCGCGCTCAGATGGCTTTAGGATAAAGGTGTTACCACAAACGATCGCCATCGGGAACATCCATAGTGGCACCATCGCAGGGAAGTTAAACGGGGTGATACCAGCGACAACACCTAGTGGGTGAAATTCACTCCAAGAGTCGATATTGGTGCTAACGTTACGGCTGTGCTCACCTTTTAAAAGCTCAGGTGCAGCGCACGCATATTCAACGTTTTCGATACCACGTTGTAGCTCACCTGCCGCATCGTGGACAATCTTGCCGTGCTCTTCACCGATTAGGCGGCAAATCTCGTCTGCATTTTGCTCAAGCAACTCTTTGAATTTAAACATGACGCGCGCACGTTTTAGTGGCGAGGTTTTGCTCCATGCCGGAAATGCCGCTTTGGCCGCAGCGACTGCTTCGCCGATGGTTTTTTCGCCACCTAACGCAACTTTTTTACTGACTTCACCCGTTGATGGGTTGTAGACGTCTTGGGTTTGGCTGTCATTATTGACTAAGCTACCGTTAATAAAGTGTCCGATAGTTTGCATAGTTTATGTCCTTTAAACAGGTTTGTTATTGATGGGTTGATAAGTAAATGAAGGCAACTTTGATACTACAGAGCGCTATGCGTGAGCCGTACTATTGTCATCCCACAGCATGGTATAAAGCTGAATCATTTCTTCAAGACTGGGTATGCGAGGGTTATTGTTAGGGGAACCCGATGCAAATGCTTGCTCACACATCGTGTTGACAAGCTTGTCAAAGTCGGCGCGCTGCACACCAAATTCCGCGAGTGTGGGAACGTGCAATTCTTTGTTTAAGTTTTTGAGAAAATCGATCAAACGGACATTGGCTTCATTATCTGTATCACTAGAATCAGCAACGCCTAATGCACGCGCGCAGTCAGCATAACGATCGGGCGCGCTTGAGATGCCAAATTCAGTAATGGTTGGCAGCAGCATGGCATTTGAGAGGCCGTGCGGTACATGGAAAAACGCACCAATCGGGCGGCTCATACCGTGTACAAGCGCAACTGAGGAGTTACAAAAAGCGATACCAGCTAAGGTAGAGCCGAGCATCATCGCCTCGCGGGCTGCTTCGTCTTTACCATTGTGATAAGCCGTTTGGATATTAGGTCCAATCAGACGTAGAGCCGCCAATGCTTGCTGATCGCTATAGGCATTGCGTTTGGGGCTGATGTACGCCTCGATGGCATGCGTCATCGCATCAATGCCCGTGTCTGCGGTAGTACGCGGCGGTACACTGAGCGTCAGGCTAAAATCGATAATCGCTGCTATAGGCATGAATCCCATACCCACGCACAACAGTTTTTCGTTGTTGAGATCATCTGTAATGATAGTGAAGCGGGTAACTTCTGAGCCTGTACCAGCCGTGGTTGGTATAGCAATAATAGGCAGGCCCGTTTCATCTACTTGACGCGGGAATTTATAGTCACGCATATCGCCACCAAATCTACCTAAGATAGAAATGGCCTTGGCGCTATCGATAGGGCTGCCACCGCCTAGCGCGATAAGACCATCATAGTCTTTCGCTTTGACTTGAGAGACGCCAGCGCTGATAGACATTTCAGTAGGCTCTGGCACAGTGTCCGAGAACACATCTGCACTGATCTGCGCTTCTTTTAAAATGCCTTGAATATTATCGACATAGCCAAGCTTGACCATCATATCGTCAGTGATAATCAGGGGTTTTTTGATACCCAAACTCTTTAATATCTGCGGTAGCTTTTGGCAAGCATCGCGGCCAATTTCCATCGTTCTTGGCAGAAGGATACTGTGCGACATAGTTACTCATCCTTGTATTAATAACTTCCATTATTAGCTTGATAGGCCGTTTATCCGCCGTAAGAAGAGCCGACAAAATAAATCATGCCTAACAATAAAATTTCACATAACGATAAATATTTTCTCGTTATGTGAAAGGTAACAGAATATGTTTATGATGACAAGACGCAAAAGCATAAATTTTATCGCTATAATGAATAAATTTATTTGCTGAGCGTCGGCTAAAGGTTTGGAGTAAGTAATGAGTGAGGCTAAGAAGAAGAAAGGATCAAGCGTGGAGCGTGTTTTGCAGATCGTAGAAGTGCTGGCAAGCTCCCAAAGACCGATGAGTGTCAGTGATTTATCAGAAACATTAGAGGTACCCGTACCCAGTATGTATCGATTGCTGGATCAATTGCAGAGCCTTGGGTTTATCCAATTGGATCTGCCAGGAAAAGTCACTTGCGGAAAGCGCACTTATAAGCTTGCGATGAACTTATTACAAAATAGTGATTTCAAAAATGAGCGGCTGGCGATACTAAATGAGCTATCAGCGAAAATAGGGGAGACAGTTGGCATTGCGATTTTACAAGACTTGGATGTGGTGTATGTCGATCGTGTTATGTCGGATTGGCCACTACAAATATTTTTACCGTCGGGTACTCATGTGCCTGTATGGGCCAGTGCCAGTGGTAAGTTATTACTGGCACAGCTGTCGGATGATAAATGTGAGCGTATCGTTGAGAAGATGTCGATACATGCTCTCACGACCAATACCCAGACAGATAAACAGCAACTGATGCAAACGATTATAAAAACACGCGAGACCAAAGTGGGTATAGACAACGAGGAGTTTATTCCAGGAATGGTAGCTTGTGCGGTCATGATTCCTAATGGCGAGCAACAAGCATTTGCCACGCTGTTTACCCATGGTCCTACCGTCAGAAAAAGTATGGATGAATTACTCAGCTATTTGCCGCTGATGCAAGAGGCTGCTGATGAGTTGTCCATCATTTTTAATCAAAATTATGAATTATAGATTATGAATAGAGAAGTAATTTGTAAAATACAGCAGTGTATTAACTCTTAATCAAGACATCATCGCTTCTATGCTTCTATGCTTCTATAACGCATAGAATAATAAAAAAGGTTGGCAGTACCATACGCAATATGGTGCTGCCAACTTTTCATTGTTGAAGTGATTTAAAGGCTTGTACACACATATCTTGTTATCATAAATCGATTATGTTATTTTTCATAACGATAACTTTTATATCGATATATGAAATTATATTAAATTTAAAACATTTTATTGAAATGCTAATACCTAACTGAGGTAACTAAAGGCAAAGAATCTTCTTGCCACAAATACTGAGGTTATAACCGCAAGCATGTACAAGGAGTGAATATGAAAGCCTTTTTAGTAGAGAAAGTAGCTGATAGAGAATTTTCTGGGGCGATACAAGAAGTTCCTGTCCCAGAATGCAATAAAGATGAAGTCATCATAAAGACAACTTATTCTTCATTAAATTATAAAGATGCTTTAAGCTCCATCGGTAATCCTGGAGTAACTAGAAAATTTCCTCATATCACTGGCATTGATGTAGCCGGAGTGGTGCACGAAACGACATCCGATATCTTCGCCGTTGGAGACAAGGTACTGGTTACAGGCTATGACTTAGGTATGAATACGGATGGTGGTCATTCAGAATTTGTTAAAGTCCCAGCTTCATGGGTTGCAAGAATCCCAGATACGATCACTGACAAAGAAATCATGACTTTTGGTACTGCGGGATTAACGGCAGCTTTAAGTATCAATGAGTTATTAGACAATGGTCTAAAGCCAGAAGACGGTGAGATTTTAGTCACTGGTGCGACTGGTGGCGTAGGCTCTATAGCGGTTTCTATACTGAAAAAAATTGGCTTTACCGTTGTTGCCGTGTCAGGAAAAGAGGAACAAATTGATTATCTTAAACAGATTGGTGCGTCAGAAGTTATTCTCAGAGACACTTTTAATGAGAATGCTAAAAAGCCTATGATGGCTGAGAGATATGCAGGGGTTGTGGATACGGTAGGCGGTGATATTTTAGCCAATGCCTTGAAATATATAAAATACGATGGGGTTGCTACTTGCTGCGGCCTCACAGCATCACATGAACTCAATACTAATGTATTTCCATTTATTTTGAGGGGCGTAAGACTAATCGGTATCGATTCGGTCGAATGTAAGCTTGAGAAGAAGCAAGCAGCATGGGACAAGCTGGCTAGTGAGTTCAAAATAGCGACGTTAGATAGTATCACTAGTGAGATTGGTCTAGAAGATATTAAAACCACTTACGTATTGATGTTAGAAGGAAAATCCGTAGGCCGATATGTAGTAAAAATATAAGAAACGTCTATCTTATTGTCTTTATGGTACATCTCAAAGAGAGTCTTAATTTTTTAGAATTAAGACTCTCTTTATTTTTTATAGATAAATGCTGTGTTATGTACACTGTGATTATTTTAGCGAGTCAAAACGTTGATACCAGTAGCCTATAATCAAAGCTTCAAATCCTCATTAAAAAGCGGATTTTATTCCCATAACGGACGCTATGATAAGCAGGTTTGATACAAAAAATGAATTCATAAAGCCGACAGACAAAGAGATATAAATTAATTTTGAGAGAGTTTTAGTAAAGTTATAGTAGAGGTCGAAAGTGCCATTCTAAAGGAAATGCTAAATAGAGAGCAGGCGCAACTTAGGCACAATTTGGGCACACAAGTTTTTTCATAATTTTTGTTAAGACTACGAAACAGAAGATTTCTACTGATACAAAGTCTGCGGTTTCTCTACAGCCCATATTTTACGAACAAAAAAAAGCCCCAATCGCGAGATTGGGGCTTTCTAAATTTGGTAGGCATAAGCAGATTCGAACTGCTGACCTCTACCATGTCAAAGTAGGTCGACCAAAAGACATATTATGACGATATCTTACATGTACCTATTTTATTGGCCTGCAGATATTATATAATTGAATAATCACAATGTAAACTGTAGTCGAATAAAATTTAACACGTATTTAGGCACTATATTTTTATAGTGTTTTTACCTCTACTCTATTATCAGATCAGACCGATAATACCAATATTGAGTACATAAGTAATAAGTAAGCAGAGCCTTCTCCTAGTTGATATTCAGCGAAGGGCGACAGGAGGGCTAGCTGCTACTTTTGAGGTTGATACAGAAATGGAGACTATTTAGTCGGTGATAGTATTAAATATCTATAGTTTGAGAACCAGAAAACAGACTATAGTCCAGCCTTTTTTCTACAGTGATGAGGGGATTAGTTACTACAAGATTTAATGATTTGATAGAAAAGGGCATGATGAAAAAATCTGAGGCTTCAGGACGTAGTACGAGCTATGAGTTAACTCTGGAGAGGTTTTATAATGGGTTCAAGTCTATTATATTAAGACAAGATATATGAGCAAATTCCTGTTAATACGTTTAGCTTACCAAGTTTAGGTGTACGGGTTATTCAGCATAGCTCACTTTAAAGGAAGTTGAACCAAACGCTGAAAGTGCCCCTATGATGACAACGTCAGTAAGTAATCCAGAGTTACTTAAGAGCGTTTCAGCAATGGTTTATAAAGATGTGAATTGTGGTTGCTGTAAGGCGTGGATTGACCATGCACAAAGTAATGGATTGAGTGCAACGGCTGAGCATCCAAAAGACTTGTCATCACTTAAAGACCGCTACGGAGTGCCAACTGAGATGCGTTCTTGCCATACTGTAGTCACTACTGATGATTACGTCTTTGAAGGTCATGTACCCGCTAAATATATGGCGCAGTTTTTAGAAAATCCGCCAGTACAAGCTATGGGTCTTGCCGTGCCCGGCATGCCTGTTGTTAGCCCAGGTATGGAGTATCAAAATAAATTCATGCCCTATCAGGTTATGCAGCTCAATAAAGACGGGACGACCCAAGTTTATGCTGATATTGAATCGGTAGAGCAGCAATTATAGTGTGTTAGCAGTTAAGAATACTTTGATTATAGTGTTAGCGTTAAAAGCAAATGAGGAAGATATAAGACTGTTCTATTGCTTATAAAATGATTCTTTATCAAAAAACTCATTAAATACTGAGACTTTAAAAGCAAAAATAACTTTGAACTTGTAACTTTTGATGACAATGTAAGCTGATTTATCGGTTATTTACCCTTAAAATGGATAAATAATTAAGGGTTAATACAAGAATATACAGGATGTATCGAAACAATTACGTAAGATTACATAAGCCAGTAGGGAACTAAAAACTATATTGATACTATAAATTATTATATTATTTTAATAATTAGTTAAACCCTATATAGCATAATTACTTCATCCAATAAAAAAACGTCTGAGTGTTAAATCTAAATTATGGATTTAACACTCAGACGTTTTTTTGCTTATAAAACAGTAGAAATTGTTGTCAATTTAGTCAGCTAGATTCTATGTATGTTACACAAACTTACATTGTAAAATAGGTTTTTCAATGTTTTTTTTATCAAAAAGAAGGTTATTTTGCGATTTTCAACAGTGGTGACATGTTTTATAGCCTATGCTAAAGTCGGCTTTGTGTTTTGGCCAGCAGCTTGATTTGCAATCGCTTCGTAAGACTTCAATCGCCAATAATCATTATTTATATGAATAATATGCAGCAGAAGTATCAATCACTATAACGTATATATACTTGAGTTGTTGAAATTTAATTGACTGCTCTGTTGTTTATAACAGACTATTTTGAATTAACCGTAGGTAGTAATTTTATGAAACAGGCTTTATTGATTTTGTCAGTACTGGGTATGGGCATAGCACAAACGAGTGGTGCTGCCATCACAATCTCTCAAACAAATAATACTATCACTAATACTTCTGTGGCATCAAACTACGGTTCATCAAAAAATATCTATAGCACCAAAAGTGGTGATTATGTTTCTAGTAATGACGAGATCAGTCAAGCTATTAGCAATTTAAGTGCGCAGGCTCAGCAAAAAGAGAGTCAGCTTTCATCATTAAACAGCCGTTTATATGCTGAAAAACAACAGCAGCAAGTCAATACAGTTCCTGATAGCAATTCAGCCCCCGCTATCGCTGCTGCTCGTGCTTCACGAGTGGCTCTATCTGGCAGCTCTGGATATTGTGCCCGTTACGTACGTAAAGCACTACAATCAGCTGGTTATGAGTTTACCCCCAATCCTTCAGCCTATCAGTACGCCACTCGTGGCACGCTTGATAAAGCAGGTTTTAGCAAAATCAGTAATGATATGCCAACCCAGGTAGGTGATGTTATTGTCTATGATCGCTCATCAAAGCGTCCACATGGCCATATCCAAATCTTTGATGGTAAAGATTGGATTTCTGATTTCCGTCAGAACAGCATCAGTCCG
This sequence comes from Psychrobacter sp. T6-5, assembly GCF_052258485.2. Classification (NCBI taxonomy): domain Bacteria; kingdom Pseudomonadati; phylum Pseudomonadota; class Gammaproteobacteria; order Moraxellales; family Moraxellaceae; genus Psychrobacter; species Psychrobacter sp. T6-5. The sequence continues at coordinate 1,106,045 of NZ_JBQQEY020000001.1, forward strand.
TACAGTGGTGTCTATGCTTATACGACATGGCGTGATTCAAAATATGTGGATGACGCATCCGCATCAGATCGTAATATCTACCTTGCTATGGCTGATAAATAAGACCTGATAAGTCAGCACAACATATTTATTATTTTCCTCCAACCCAGTAGTGATCCTAATATCATTGCTGGGTTTTTTTGTGCTTAACATCAGGGCGTATTTAACCTTTCATGATTTGATCCGTCAGAAATGAACACTACTGATATCATTACTCATGACAGGAGTTATCGACAAGCGCGTTTAAAATGCCACATGATGACGCTGGTGCACTACTTGCACATTTCTGGCGCAAAACGGTCAAGTGATGCTTTAAGTGCATCAGTTCTTCCATTCGTATTTCCACAGCATGAATGTGCTCATCTAGCAAGTTATTCACATCGCCGCAGTCCTTGTCAGGCGACTCCCAGTATTCAAGTAAGATTCGCACATCATCTAAAGCCATATCGAGCGTACGGCAATGTAGGATAAATTGTAGACGCTCAATGTGCTCTTCATTATATAAACGATAATTCCCTTCGCTACGAAAAGGCTCGGGTAATAAACGCTCTTTTTCATAATAGCGAATGGTTTCTACTGTGGCACCTGTGCGTTTAGCGAGCTCACCAATTTTGATTGTCATAACAACCTCTATGATTTAAATAATTAAAGTGGCTGTAAAGACTAGCGCTAGAGAAATTAAAATTACGAAACTGTAGATAAATAACCTTGACTCTAAAGCCACTATAGGGTTCATAATATCATTATTCAAAGGGTAAATTATTATGAAATATCATATTGAAGGTATGGACTGTGCCAGTTGCATCGGCAAGATTGAAACAGCTTTGAAACGTATGCCTGGGGTTTCTGATGTTCAGCTGAATTTCGCTACAGAAACGCTAGAGCTAAATTTAGCCCCTGGTGCGCCGACTCAGGCTAGTGATATCGAAAAAACAATCAAAAGCCTAGGGTTCGGCATCTCTGCCAATACTGGTCAACAAACTGTATCGGCTATTGATATTGACAGCGACAATCAGATGGCTCCGCAGGATAAGCAATGGTGGCAAACTCAAAAAGGCAAACAGGTTGTTGGCCTCGGTATTTTGATGGGCAGCGCTTATGCACTGTCACTACTGTTGCCCGCTTATGGGATATGGGTGTTTGCCATCGCTGTGATTGTAGGCGTTTTTCCATTTGCGCGCAAAGCCTTAGCACTGGCTAAAACAGGTTCATTCTTTTCAATTGAAACGCTGATGTCCGTCGCCGTGCTTGGCGCACTTATCATTGGTGAAGCTGAAGAGGCCGCAGCAGTTGTCTTTTTATTCTCAATCGGTGAACTGTTTGAGAGTATCGCTGCTGATCGCGCTCGCGCTGGCATCAGAGCCTTATCATCGCTGGTTCCGAAAAGTGCAATTTTACTTGATGCTCAAGGTGGGCAGCGTAACGTTCCAGCGACTTCATTACAAGTGAATGACCTTGTGCTGGTGCGTCCTGGAGATAGGGTATCTGCTGATGGTTCCATTGTTCAAGGTGCGTCCAGCCTTGATGATTCGCCCGTGACGGGAGAGTCTGTTCCTGTTGCCAAGACGATGGGTGACAATGTATTTGCAGGGTCAATTAACATCGATGGTGTGCTCCAAGTGCGCGTAGAAAAGACAGCCGCCGATAACACCATTTCGCGCATTATTGAGCTGGTAGAGCAAGCCCAAGCCTCCAAAGCACCCACTGCCCGTTTTATTGAGAAATTCAGTCGCTATTACACACCGGCAGTGATGGCTATTGCCGCACTAATTATTATCATTCCACCGTTAGCCATGGGTGGAGATTGGTCGACTTGGTTGTATCGCGGTCTAGCACTGTTGCTGATTGCCTGTCCCTGTGCTCTTGTACTATCAACACCCGCTGCCATCGCCTCTGGTCTTGCTGTTGGTGCGCGCCGTGGCTTGCTGATCAAAGGCGGTAGTGCTTTAGAAACTATCGGCCAAGTGAAGACGGTCGCTTTTGACAAGACAGGCACTTTAACTGAAGGCAAACCACGCGTGACCGATGTTGTTGCCTTTACACAAGAGGACTCAAGTATTCAAGGTCAGAATTCTCAAGGTCAAGATGAGATATTGGCACTTTTTGCCAGTGTGGAGACTGGTTCTAGTCACCCGCTTGCTGAAGCCATTGTCAGTCATGCTGAAGCCGCCAAAGTGGTCATACCTGTGGCCTCTAAAGCTTCTGCAACTGCCGGTAAAGCGGTACACGCAACTGTCGCGGAGCGCGCGCTAGCTATCGGTTCGCCTGTTTACGCAGCCGATGAGGCATTGATTTCATCCACACAACAGGCGCAAATCGAGGCGCTGCAAAATGAGGGTAAGACTGTCTCTGTTCTTTTCAATGCGCAAAACCGTGAAGTGCTTGGATTAATCGCGCTAAGAGACGAATTACGAGACGACGCCCATGAAGGTATGGCTCAGCTCAAAGCGATGGGTGTGCGCTCCATCATGCTGACAGGCGACAACCGCTTAACCGCTCAAGCACTTGCCAGTAATTTAGATGTGGAATGGGAGGCTGAGCTGTTGCCTGAGGACAAACTGCGCCTGCTTAACGAGATGAAGAACAACCGCAAAATAGCGATGGTTGGTGATGGTATTAACGATGCGCCAGCGCTAGCAACTGCCGATGTTGGCATCGCAATGGGTGGTGGTACCGATGTGGCTCTAGAAACGGCCGATATCGCATTATTAAAAAGTCGTGTTACGGACATGGCCCATCTGATTGCACTTTCGCGTGCCACTATGACCAATATTCATCAGAACGTTATTTTCGCCTTAGGTCTCAAAGGCGTCTTCCTAATCACTACCGTATTCGGCATTACTGGTTTATGGATTGCTGTGTTGGCTGATGCTGGAGCAACAGTGCTCGTTACTCTTAATGCGTTACGTTTACTGCGCTTTAAGGGAGCGCCTCCACTGGTAAAGTCCTCTAAAAATAACTAAGTAAAAGCCGATAAGATCGATTGGTGACAACTTACCATGACTTGATGCTCGTTATGAAAGCCGAGCTAACAGCGTTTAATATGGCTACTATTTCTAGTGAGGAAGCAATCAAAGCGTTTAACAATTTTTATAGAAGAATGCTAGTAGAGATAGAACTGTCGATGATGACCTCTAGAGATTTTGGATTCTTTTAATAGTATAAATTGCGTTAGCCACAGTAAATTGTGACTGCACTAAAGCAAACAAGGTTAGACCGTATGTTAATGACAGAATTAGGTTGTTTTACCTTTCTGATTGCTTTCATGTTGGCGATATTGCAAGTGGCTCTGCCAACCGTTGGTATTATGCGTAATCAAGTTGCTTGGCAGCGTTTAGCCCCAAGCTTTGCTTGGGTACAGTTTACCGCTATGACTATATTAATTACCATTGCATTGGAGTCAGGACGCTAAATCTAACAGAATTAAATATTGATAATACATCTATTTAAGCACAAAAGGCGACATGAGCTATACCTATAAAAATCAAGCAAGTGCTACTGTTGACTAAAAAAGAGTAATCTTAAAGCTTTGTAGTACGGTTGCGAATAATGCAAAAAATAAAGCCGTCAGCAAGCTACTAGACAGCAGTGCCATACCAAAACCAAATTTGTTGAGCAGATAAGGGAATAACAAGAAAAAAGGCAACGTTCCGAGAACATACCAAAAGGTATAGTAGGCGTGATTACTTATCTTAGCGATTGGCTGTTTTTCAACATACAGCCAAATTAAGGTAAGGAGCGTGACTAAAGGCAAGGAGGCAAGCAAAGCACCTATTCTATCGCTACGTTTAGCAACCTCAGAGATAATAACAACCAGTGAGGCAGTGATTGCGTATTTAAGCCATATATTCAAGGTACTCTCCTAGACATAGAATCACCCCATTCAGATTTTATTAACTTCAACAGAGACATGAGAGAGTTGAGGTAGGGATTCTGATAATATTTTTTTGTATTCTTCCGTACTTAAAGGGGATGGTGAGGAAACTGAAAGAATGGCGGCTTGGTGGGTTGACGCTATTTTCCACACATGAATATCGTTAATAATCGTATTTCTCTTATCGAGAGTCTGCGATATCTTCTCAAAAGTTGAAACATCAACAGATTTATCTAAAAGCACGGTACTCGATTCTTTGATCAATCCATAAGACCAGTGAAGAATCACTATTGCACCGACAATGCCCATGACAGGATCAATCCAGATGATGCCCATATATTTACCGATTAATAACGCCACGATAGCAAGCACAGAAGTGAGTGCATCCGCTAAAACATGTAAATAAGCCGCTTTCATATTGTGGTCATGATCATGGTCGGAATCACCATGATGATCATCATGGTGATGGTGATGGTCATCTTTAAGTATAAATGCCGATACTATGTTTACGATTAGACCAATAACAGCAACGATAATGGCTTCGTTAAAATATATATTATTTGGCTCTATTATTCGTTGGACTGATTCTAAAATCATTAATAATGCGACAATGGCTAATGCAATGGCACTCGCAAAACCACCGAGATAATTTACCTTGCCCGTACCAAAACTAAATGATTTATTATTAGCGTTCTTTTTAGCATACGAATAAGCAAAGATAGCGATAAGAAATGCGGCTGAATGCGTGCCCATGTGCCACCCATCAGCAAGTAATGCCATAGAGCCAGACCATGTACCAGCAGCGATCTCTAAAACCATGATTATCGTCGTCAACCAAAATACAATCTTTACTTTAGATTTGTTTTGGGCGCTATCGACACCGAAATTATGAGAGTGTTCCCACTGAATACTTGATTCTTTCACGTTTTAAATCCTTAGCTATGTATGAAAAGACGGCAATCTTATGTATTATAAACATCATCAACAAATATACTACCCCCCAGTATAAAATGAGGCAATAAAAATAATGTCACACACTCAAAAAAGTAAGAGCAAGCTACTAGGACGTATCAGACGTATCAAAGGTCAGTCGGTAGCAATAGAAGCCTCGTTAGAAGGTAATCCTGAATGCATGGCTCTTTTGCAGCAAATAGCGGCATTAAAGGGGGCGGTGAATGGTCTTATGAAAGAAGTTTTGGAAGAGCATATAAGAGAACATTTAGGGGCAGAAGACATTACCCAACAGCAACGTCAACAAGAGGTAGAAGACGTGTTATCCATACTAAAAACTTATCTAAAATAGAAAAGGCATAACAATATTTCAAAAGGAACTATTTTTTCATGTTAGAAATACTATTATTGGCGTTAGCATTGGCTGCGGATGCGTTTGCTGTTTCAATCGGTCTTGGCTCAACTCACAAAAGCGATGTTAAGTCGCAGTTTATGAAAATGGCGTTACTCGTTGGTGTCTATTTCGGGGTTGCTCAGGGAGTGATGCCGCTGATTGGTTATGCGCTTGGTTCTACCTTACTGGGTTGGTTTTCTGAAGGAGCGGCTTGGATAGCCTTTGTCATACTGGTAGCGCTTGGGATTAAGATGCTCTATGAGTCACGTTCAGTTAACGATGATGAGACTCGAATCCATTTAAGTCATAAAACATTGCTATCGTTGGCTATAGCCACTAGTCTTGATGCGATGGGCGCAGGTTTTACTTTGAATCTATTGTCCGTTAATGCTTATGTTGCCTGTTTAATCATTGCACTGACGACAGCTATTTTAAGTGTTTTAGGGGCTTATATAGGACGCCAGTCAGGAACATGGCTCGGCAGTTGGGCAGAAGCGCTAGGCGGTTTGGTGTTGATCGCTATTGGTGTGAACATGGTGGTTTAAAGACGATCTTATATTTAAGAATTGTCAGAGACTAATCAAAAGATAGAAATACGATTGCTTCATGTTGAAAGGTGCACTGCTATGTACACTGAGCTGCTATAAATAATGTAGGCTATTGTTATCATTAGCCTACAGCCAAATATTCAGTTTTTTACCAAGGAACCACTCTTTGTTCCTATAAGAGATCTTATGATAAATGGATTGGAGTATAAAAAGGCCGCCAGCTCGGTTGCTCGAAAATAGGTTTTCGAACATCGTAGAACCTGAAAAAACATGACATTAAAATCAGGGTAGCGACTCGCAAATGTTGTTAATACTGTTGTACATGAATTGCATTATCAGACAAGAAGCAGCGTAAACACTTGGGGCACAGATGAAAGATCGATGCTTGTACGGCGGACCGAACTGTATTTAATATGAGCGTCACAGACTTCTGTGAAAATAAATAGCCTACTCATCAAAGCAGGCTATTATCGATAAAAATCGTTGATCCACTATTCTTTAAAGCTACCAATAATATTATTGGTTTAATTATCTTGCTGCCACACAAGTTACACCTTCTGGAGCATCACATGATTTAACATAACTTTCTTCATTTTCTTCTGCTTCTCTCTCAGCATCAGGAAAGTAAGGGGAGCCGTTAGAATCATATTCCGTATCTTCCCATATGCGAATGTTTTTAGCACATGAAGTATCATCATCTCCATAATAGCAATCCTCTGCTTGCGCATTAACAGTAAACAAAGATAATAATATTAAACCTAATAGTTTGATTTTCATTGTTAATGCTCCTTGTATTAATATCGTGTGACATTTAAGCCATGTAGTAAATGTAGTATTCTGGAACATCTATACATTGCATTTTTGAGTATAGACCCGAAAATTTTGGGAATGAAGCTATTTAGTAGTCAAACAGACAGATCAGAGCTAGTCACCTTGTCATATTGCGGTATATTTCAAAAGCCAATTACTGAGCGTCACTGTAAGCAAAGAATACGGACGCTAGTTTGGTTCCTACTGTAGGAGTCACACTCAAACGGATTAATAAAATTAGTGGCAAATATTATTGTTAGTATGCAAATTAGAGCAACTATTCCTAGGGCGTGTTGAACATTCAAAGTTTCAACCAAAGATAGGCACAAGCGAGAGCCACCGTATTCTCATAACTTTGCTTGAGCTTATCAAATCTAGTTGCAACCGCCCGGTAGTTTTTCAACTTAGCAAAAGCATTTTCAACTAAGTGTCGAGCCTTGTACAAGTGCCAGTCCATATGGTTATTGGTGGACTTAGTATTCTGTTTTCGAGGAATATTATTGAAGCAACCCGCTTGTTCAATATGCGCTCGCAGCGGATCAGAATCATAGCCCTTATCGGCACATAGCCTGTCTGTACCACTTAAATTAATCTTATCAACTAAGTCTGGAGCCACCTTTACATCGTGAGTCGTACCATCTGATAAGATAAAAGTAATAGGGTTGCCGTGAGCATCAACCGCTAAATGAATCTTGGTGGCGCGTCCTGCCACACTTTTACTAATGGCTTGTTCCACCTCATTGCTACCATTGCTGTGCTGATGTGCTTTAATGTGTGTGCCATCGATAAACACCCATTCACAGTCTGAGTCTTTCATTAATAAAGCAAACAGCGCAATCAGTTTATTGCTACGAAACCAGCGCTGATAAGCCTTGTAGACGGTATTAGGCTTACCAAAGTAAGGTGGCAGATCACGCCAAGGACAGCCAACACGCATACGATATAATACGCCTTCGACTGTTTGTCTAAGATTCCCTTTGTCATAGATATTAAGTTCTAGTAATATAGGTCTTAGTCTTGTCCAGTGTTGATCTTTGAGCATTGTACGAGGCATAGCAAACGATGTCTTTTTTGTGTGAGAACTTAAAGACTAACCGTTTGCTATTTTTTTGCCATCGTTTTATTCCCAATGTTCAACACGCCCTAAAAGGAGTAATGGTTTGTCCATAGATTTGTCCAAAGTATTTTTGGGCGTCGTTTATCCAAACCGCATATAAATCTGTTCCCTCATCAAGAAGTGCAATCATGTCATATTGATTAATACCCGATACCATCATAAATTCGACCATGTCTTCGTCAGTTAATGGCAGGGTCAATAGTTGCTCGAAGGATTCTAGGGTTTCACCTGTTTTTTTCTCGTAGAAATCTTCAAGCTTTTGAATCACATCGTCCGAGCCATATCCTGCGAAGATATCAAATGAGCTAAATGTTTCGCCATGTTGTATGTTTTGTTCAACTGCCTGATACTTACAATAAGTGTCACTTAATAGTTCTTTGAGTCTATTTTGTGCTTGTTCTTTGCTATCAAAAATTTCATCAATGGTGATACTATCGGGTTTTTCCGTAAAAAAATAATTGTCGTAAGTATAAGAGATTGCACGGATGGCGTATTTTTGGCTCATAGATTGATTCCAATATTATTTGATTGTTGTAAGCTTAGAACGGCTTACTTTGATAGAGAATACCCCATATTCTGTGTCACTTCTCAGAAAGTACATTGTGAAGTACACTGCAATTATTTAGATAACTCGAACCATTGCTATCACTATCCCATAGCCTAGTATTCAAGTCCTCACTAGGGTGCCGTCATTAATATCTTAATATCTTAATATCTTAATATCTTATTAACTCATTGATTTTTATAGTTCATAAAATTCAAGCATCGTAGTATGAAGATAGTTAATATTTGGCCATCAATAACTCTACAGTAACCTCAAAATAATACTCATCTTTGATAGCAATATTTACTTTGCCTTTATGGGCATTGGCGATAGCCCGAACAATAGACAATCCTAGTCCTGTCCCTAAATGTTGACTGCTTGTCTTATCATGACGATAGAATCGTTCAAACAGCTTTTCAGCTTCACTCTGCTCTAGCGGTTTGTTTAAGCGATTAGTCAAGACTATTCTCAACAATGGTTGTTTTGAGGCTAGAGGATCTTCTTTTGAGTTCTCAAGAGTCATATCTGAGGTAATGATGGTAGCTGATATTGTGATAGTACTGGCACTAGCGGCGTAATAGATGGCATTTGACAGCAGATTAGCAAATAACCGCTGCAGCAAACCTTCATCACCTAGTACTGTCGCAAATTCACCCGATTTTACAAAAGTTATCTCACGATCCTCGGCAAGCATTTCATAGTAGTCAATCAGCTTTGTGATTAGACTCTCGGTATCTACGTTACTAACTTGCGAGTCGCTTAATCCTTTTTGAGTTTTTGCCAGTAACAACATATTATTAATCATAGCCGATAGATGCTCTAACGTGTCATGTTGATGATGTAGCTGCTCAATGTATTCATTGCCGTCTCTTGGTTTATTTAACATGACTTGCGTTTGTGTACTAAGCGTTGCAATTGGGGTGCGGAGCTCATGGGCTATATTGTCTGAAAACCGAGACAAGGATTCAAAGTTACTCTCAAGCTTGACCATCATTGAATTATAAGATTTTGCTAGTGGTCGTAGCTCTAAAGGCATATCACTGACGGTTATTCTTTCATCTAGTCTTTCAGGGTTAATCCTTTTCATTTTTTGTACGATAGTGGCTAAAGGTGCGAACCCCCAATACACACTTAATGCTGCTACCGACACCAACAGTAATGTAATAGCGAACAAAATCATACTAAGCTGACGATTGAAATGCATCAGATAGTGGTGATGGACATCAATGGGCAGTGCAATAAGCGCCAAAAACTCTTGGTTTTCGATGATAATTGCTCGGTAATTTCTATTCTTTATCTCAACCGTGAATTGTTGATCACGATAGACTTGCCACAATTGTGGCAAGCTGAAATCTGAAGGTAAGTCGTTGGCAAAATGGGTTGGATCGCTAGATAATAGTGCACCGCTTTTATTTGCGATGACAGTCTTTAAGTCATAATCAAGCCGAGAAGGATGTAGATGATTGGTGCCAGTTAATGACTGAGGTTTTGAAGCTGCTGCTGACTTTGTCTCAGCATCAATATCATTGATGCTTCTGCGCAGGTTAAAAGCCGCATGCGTGATAATCTCAGAGTCCATTTGTTCAAAATGTCCACTAACAGAACGTTGCACCCACGCATAAATAATCATTTGAGAGATAATCACGAATACAGTTAGTAGAAAAACAGTGCGCCATAGTAGAGGCAAGCGTCGATTATCTAGCCAATATCTCATATTAGATATCGTCAGCTTCATAAGATGGACTGCTATCAGCGATTGTATTGACAGCATCTAATCGGTAGCCCATACCACGCACAGTATGAATCAGTTTTGCCTCATGTTCATCGTCTATTTTTATACGAAGCCGCCTGATTGCCACATCAATCACGTTCGTATCATTTTCAAAATTCATATCCCATACTTGAGAGGCGATGACTGAGCGTGGTAGGACTTCACCTCGGCGCTCTAATAAAAACTGTAATAACGAGAACTCTTTTGCGGTCAATTTAATAGGTTGGTCTCTTCTATGTACGGTACGCTTTGCAATATCCATTTTGAGATCTGCTATTTGCATGATCGTACTTTGATAATCGACTTGATTAGCACGTCGCAATAAGCTTTTTATTCTGACTATCAATTCTGCAAATGCAAAAGGCTTGGTTAAATAATCATCGCCACCAATCTCAATCCCTTTTATCTTATCGCTTAAGTCATCTTTTGCCGTTAAAAATAGCACGGGAGTATGCTTACCTGCCGCTCGGTAGTTACGCACCAGCTCAAAGCCACTAACATCCGGTAGCATGACATCCATCAGTATCACGCTAAATTCTTCAGTCATCAATGCGTGATAGCCATCTAGACCTGTTAGATGATGATCCACAATAAACCCAGCTTCAGTTAAGCCTTTTTTTATATATTCGCCAAGTTTCAACTCATCTTCTACCAGCAGTACTTTCATAATAGCTTCCCATATACCTTTCACGCTTACCTAGCATAGTAAAGCATAACCCCGCTTTGAACATCAAAAATTCTCAAGATGACAATATTGTAATCTTGCGGTCATGTCTCTGTCAGAATCAATAAAGTATGCTTTAGAGTAACTTAATACTTTGAAGTCTTGTCGATTTCATACCAAATCAAATAAGGATTTACTATGTCGCTATTTAAATCAATCGTAGCAACCGCTATCGCTTTAGCCGTTTCAACGTCTGCTATGGCACATGACCCAAAAATGCATGCTGAAAAAGATCAGATGAACTGTGAAAAAATGGAAAAGCACATGCAAATGATGCAGAAGATGGATCATAGCAAGATGGATATGAACGATCCTGCGATGAAAGCTATGATGACCAACATGGGCAAAATGAAACAGATGTACCAAAAGCACTGTGTGAGCAGTGATAGCGACTCTTAAAAAATAATATTGTTAAATACCTATCATGATTTTATCTGTTTTATTAAATGATGATGCGGGCACACAAATTATTTGTTTTGGATGAACTTATGAAGTTTTTACTAGGAATACTCTTTGCTGTTGTAACCGTTGTTATTGGCATTTTTGCTGTCGTCACGAGTGGTAGGGTCAATGTGGGTGCAGACCAAGAGCATAGCCCAATGATGTATGGCTTTTTAGAAACTGCTCGCAATCGTTCAATTGAGCATGCTAGTAAAGATATTTTAGTTCCAAACTTAGAACAGGCAGAAATGATCAGTTCAGGTGGGGCCGATTACAAAGACATGTGCGCAGGCTGTCATTTATCACCTGGTGTCACAAGTACAGATTTGAGTAATGGTCTCTATCCAAAACCGCCGAATTTTACTAAAGCAAATATCGTTAAACATTACCAGAATGAGGCTGGTGCCAGACAAAGCTTTTGGGCAATCAAACATGGCATCATGGCATCAGGAATGCCTGCATGGGGTGCTTCTCATGATGATGATAGAATGTGGGCAATGGTCGCTTTTATTAGGTCGTTACCCGAATTAAATGAAGCTCAGTATACGATGCTAACCACGAGGATAGATAGTGACATTATGGACATGACCTTTGATGGTGATATGGATATGTCAGGTGATGGATCTGGAATGCAACATTGATTTTCGTAAGAAATGCAGTGCTAAATATAGTGCTACTTTTTGCGATTTGAGTTTCGCCAGTACTACTTCAATAATCAGTGGTGTGGTTCTAGTTTTTAGAATACTTAATGAACAAACAAACGCTCAGGAGTAGATTTATGAGACGCTATACGAATACATTTGTTAACGGACATAATCTGATGTCTGGTCGTGTTCTGTTATTGATGGTGACATCCTCACTAATGCTTGCTGCTTGTAGTCAACCTAATACTAATACCGCTGCTGGTGAACCAAAACCAGCGACTGAGGCATCTATCGCTACGCAGACCGTGCTAGCAGAGCAACTAACAGCCGAAATGATACCTGCCAGTGCTCATTCAGATACCCAGTCAACTATTCTGCAAAACATCTCAGCTACCGTGTATAAAGACGCCAATTGTGGCTGCTGTAAAGAGTGGGTCGGTTATGCTCAAGGTCATGGGCTAAATGCAAGCGCGCAGAATGTTGAAGATGTCTCCTTATTTAAAGAGCGATACAGCGTACCGCAGCAAATGCGCTCATGCCATACCACCGTCACCACAGATGGTTACGTTTTTGAAGGTCATGTCCCTGCTAAATATATGGCGCAGTTCCTAGAAAATCCGCCAAGTGATGCGATTGGACTTGCCGTACCTAGCATGCCAGTCGGTAGCCCTGGTATGGAATATCAAGATCAATTTATGCCGTATAAAGTGATGCAGCTTAACAAGGATGGCTCAACAGCTATTTATGCAACCATCGAATCACCGCAGCAGCAGATATAGTTTGGTTGACGCTTAAAATAGCTCATCTGGTTCTATTAACGAGCTGCCCGATATATAGACTCAACTCCCATTTTACGGATTAAGTTAGGTAAATCATTATGAACAAGAATATGCTTAACCGCAGGCGTTTTTTGACGGGATCCTCTACTTTGTTAGGGGTATCCATGCTATCCACACTGCCATCTATTGCGAATGGTGCGCTCGGTAAAGGTCAACAAAACGTAGCCGTCAACAGTGACAAAGCCGACCATATCGTACCCATCTTAACTGGTAATGAGTTTGACCTTTATGTCAGCAAAAAGCCGATTACCGTGAACGGCAAATCCAGTATGGCAACGCTGATCAATGACTCGCTGCCAGCGCCAACACTTAAGATGCAAGAAGGCGAGACCGTCACCATCCGTGTCCATAATCAGATGAATGAATCGACATCTATCCATTGGCATGGTCTGCTCGTCCCATTTGAGATGGATGGCGTACCAGGCATTAGCTTCGATGGTATTCCAGCAAACAGTACCTTTACCTATCAATTCAAGCTGATGCAATCAGGTACTTATTGGTATCACTCCCATAGTGGCTTTCAAGAACAAACAGGCATGCGCGGTGCTATCGTTATTGAGCCCAAAGGACGTGAACGCCATCCTGTTGCAGAAGATCATGTCATCTTATTAAGTGATTGGACGCACCGCGATCCGCATAATTTGTTAAAGCTATTAAAGCAACGTGCTGACTTTGATAACTACCACTTGCCAGATTTCAAAAAGCTGTTGTCTGATATTGCCGCAACAGATCTAGAGGCCGCTTATGACAAGCGCAAGATGTGGAATCAGATGCGTATGATGCCAACGGATTTTACCGACCTATCTGGTGAAAAGACCTTTACGTACCTGATGAATGGTAAGACGACAGCCGCCAATTGGACGCAGTTAGTGAAAGCGGGACAGCCTGTTAAACTGCGCTTCATCAATGGCTCAGCGCAGACGATATTTGACGTGCGTATACCAGGTCTGAAGATGACCGTCGTCTCAACAGATGGTAATGATGTCGCGCCTGTCGATGTTGATGATTTCCGAATTGGCGTGGCTGAGACTTATGATGTCATCGTCACGCCTACTAAAGACGCACATACTATATTTGCCCAAAATATTGATCGGTCAGGCTATGTCGCTACCACACTTGCGACCAAAAAAGGCGCTCGTCCTGCGATACCTGCTATGGACAAAATCGAATGGTTAACGATGGCTGATATGATGGGTGCTATGGGCGATAAAGGCTACAAAGCACGCCATGCTAAGACCGAGTATGACTTTAAATCTGATATGCGCGTTGACAGTCCACGTATGAACCTCGATGACCCAGGTATTAACCTGCGTAATATTGACAGAGAGGTTTTGAATTATAGTCAGCTGCGCTCTGTCGATGAGGCAATATTTGCGGAGCAGCGCAAGCCTACTCGAGAGATCGAGCTACATTTGACTGGTAACATGGAGCGCTATATTTGGGCTTTAGATGGTGTCATGTTTAAGGATGCAACCCCTGTCAATATTAAGCCGGGCGAGCGTGTCCGCATCACCTTAGTCAATGACACAATGATGAATCATCCGATGCACTTGCATGGTATGTGGAGTGATTTACGAACGCCATCCGGAGACTTTCAGGTACGTAAACATACGATTGTGGTTCAGCCAGCACAAAAGATTAGCTTTGATGTGACAGGAGAGGCTGGACGATGGGCATGGCATTGCCATCTGCTTTATCACATGGAAGCCGGCATGTTCAGAGAAGTTGCCGTTGTTTAATAAACCTTCGAATATGAGCCTTATTATGAAAATATATAAAGTAGGTCTACCGTTTATTGGCATGTCATCTTTGATGTTATTAACGTCACCGTTAGCAAATGCTGCTGAGATGCCGATCATGGATCATAGCAGTATGGATATGTCGGGCATGGATCATAGCAGTATGGACATGTCTGATATGGATCACAGCAGTATGGATATGTCGGGCATGGATCATAGCAGCATGGATATGTCTGGCATGGATCACAGCAGTATGGACATGTCGGGTATGCAGGGTGGTGAACCACCGGCTGATGCTCGTAGTCCAGACTATTCAAATGGGGTTCCCTATGGGCAGTATGGTAAGCCAATGATGATGGGCAGCATGCCATTATGGGGAGTGTCAGTAGACGACTTGGGCTATCAGTTTGATGACGATCAAATCAACTTCGAAGCAACGGGCTGGTACGGTACGGATAGTAATCGTGTAAGGCTACGCACTGAAGGTAGTGCTCAGACTAAAGATGATAAAGAAATCGATAGTTTGAGCTCGCTCGCTTATTGGAAACCACTGAGTATTTTTTGGAACGGTGAGGCCGGTGTCGCTTACGATACTGAAAACGACAAATCTGCAGTGATGGCAGGTATTGTCGGTACCGCGCCGTATTTCATCGAAACGGACGCTAGGGCGTACTTATATACCGATGGTCAACTTCGTCTTGATTTAGGTGCAGAATACGAGTGGCGTTTGGATCAGCATTGGGTAGTTATACCGGAGGTGGGGTTGACTGCCTTTAGTAAAGATGACCATGATAATGACATTACCAAGGGCTTTAATGAGATGGAAACGGAAGTTAGGCTTACTTATGAGACATTCAGTCGCCAACTCGCGCCTTACATCGGTGTGAGTTATGAGACAGCGCTTGGCAAGGCTCGTGGTCAACGACGTCAACATAATGAATCGGTTGATAGCAGTAGTTTAACTGCGGGGGTTAAGTTCTGGTTTTAATATTATTAAAATAATAGGAGATATACTATGAATGCTTCAGATCAAAACAACATGAATCATCAACAGGGCATGAACCCTTATGTAAAGTTCACTCTGATGATTCTAACGTCTACGATTGTGATGTACATCATGATGTATTTCAACACTTATGAATGGGGTCATATTTATTTTAGTGAAACCCGAGCTTATATGGCGCTCTACATGGGTGCTGGTATGGCAGTGGTCATGTTGGCATTTATGACTAATATGTATAAGAAGACCAAGGTCAATTTGATGATCTATGGTCTGAGCGTGTTGATGTTTGCTGTTGGTATTTGGGGCGTTAGATCTCAAGCAACTGTCGATCAAGTCGATTGGATGCAGGCCATGATACCGCATCACTCGATTGCTATTCTCACTAGTAGTCGTGCTGATATTGAAGATCCGCGTGTGCAGCAGCTTGCCGACGACATTATAAAAGCACAAAAGCGTGAAATTGATGAAATGCAGCAGTTGATTGAAGAGCTTGAATGAAGCGTAAAAGGTTTAAAAGATAGAATCTATATGTTAGATAGGAGTGTGTATTATGAAAACAGCCGTGGTTTATCGCATGGTCAAACCTGATCATGTTTGTCCATTTGGTTTAAAAGCACTCGATCTTTTAGAGCGTAATGGTTATCAGGTCGAGGACAAGCATTTGACGAATGATGCTGAAACTCAAGCACTTAAAGACAAGTTCAATGTTAAAACTACGCCGCAGATTTTTATCGATGGCGAGCGCATAGGCGGGTATGACGATCTGCAAGCGTTTTTTGGCAAAGAGGTTTCTGAAAGTACTGAGATGAGCTACACGCCAGTGATCGCAATATTCGCAACTACAGCACTCGCTAGTATTGCACTGACTTGGAGGTTTAGCAGCACATTGTTTTCGGTACAAACTATCATTTGGTTTATTGCCTTATCCATGATCGTGCTTGCTATTCAAAAGTTGCAAGACTTGGAGAGCTTTACCAATCAATTTTTGGGATATGATTTATTAGCACGTAAGATGGTCCGTTACGCCTACGTTTATCCTTTTGCTGAGGCGTTTGTAGGTATTGCCATGTTAGCAGGTGTCGCATGGCTAAGTGTAGTAGCGGCTATCGTGGCTATATTTATAGGCGGTATCAATGGCCTCTCAGTATTTAAGGCCGTCTATATAGACAAGCGTGAGTTAAAATGTGCCTGCGTTGGTGGTAACTCAAATGTACCGCTTGGTTTTGTATCTTTGACCGAAAACATCATGATGGTCGGTATGGGCATATATATGCTCATGAAATTTTCAAGCACATTCTAGTTCTTATGATGATTGGCCTTAGACTTGAATCTAAAAAAATCTGTGAATAATTTAGAAAAATTAATTCACAATAGATAGTTTCTCATCTGTAATCAGCATCATATGTACAAAAAACCGTAGTAGCGGCGAGTATTGCCATTTATTCGTTTGTTCTCTATGGTCTTGACTAGCAATACCGATATGAAGAGCATTTTTCGACTCATTAGATTGCTGCTTAATATCTTGATAGTCAGTAGATGACATAGTTTTCATCAATAGATCTTCGTTGCTACTCACCAGCCAACGCTTCAAAGGTAACAGCTTCTCAGCAATACCAATGAACCGCTGCAATTCTTTTTCATCTCTTTTTCCAAATGGTAGGTATGCTCGGCTACTAGAGAGTTTTTGACTACATATCTCAATAAACCAAGTCCATTCAGTCCCTGATTTTTCTCGTAGACGATAGGCATTATTTAACAAAAGCGATAGTAATCTTAAATCACTTTGGTATTGAATGCTCAGTGGGCTCAGTACAGAGGTATTTGAATCTGATAGCTTAACAAAGCGAGGTTTGCCGCGTTTGGTAGTGATAGCGGCAACCTCGCTGGCACGTTCTATTAGAACCTTTGCATCGTGAATAGAAATATTGGCTAGCTGGGCTGCTTTATTTAAAGGTATCTCTTTATCATAGGTCTGTAGTAGCAGCTGTACTCGGTTTAAACCATAACGACCAAACAGCTCATTATTAGCTGGCGTATTGGTACTCAAGAGAAATGGCTCACCACAGGTTTCGATTGTAAATCTCGGTGACTTACGTTTGCCCTCTATGATATTTTTAAATAAAAGCGTACGTATACTAGGTATGCTGACGCTACTATTACTAACAGTTGCATTATTCTCCTTAAGCTTTTTGTTCGTAAAACCTGTTACGTTATACAGCGTACCCTCTGGCAATGTTATATCTGCTTTACTAAGCGCATAGGTCGCCATCAGCGTGGCAAAATGGTTGTAATACTCAAAGCTACGCTCAGGCGACAGGTGTCCCATAATGCCTGATAGAGCGTACCAGCGATCTTGTCCCTTGTTATGCTCCCCGAGTAGGCCTTCTTCTATACGCAGTACGTCGCTTTCGTCATAATCGGTGAGGGCTTCTACGAGATCTGAATGGCCTACTAGCACCAGAGATAGGTTACTCACTGCCGTATGCCTGAAGCCATGAAAGGTATGCTCTGTAACATTATCATCTACCGATATGTCTTTTAAGACTCGTTTAAGTAATTGCAACGGAACATGGTCATCAATAGGGCGCTGATCCGATGATAAGGTAAAGATAAACTTGTTTGAACTATCGCCAATATTACTCTGCACAAAGTTCATAAAAAAATTCAGCTCATCAGGCTTGAGAAGGGCAAATAAGGGAACGCGGCGAATACTACTTTGAGTCTTAGTTGGACGATAGCTATTGGGCCTTATTACCACTGAGGGTGTGGCTGCTTTTAGACCTTCGATGTCATTATACTTAAGTCCCAACAGCTCTTTTTTGCGCATGCCAGTACGATAGACTAAGACAAATAAAAGCGCGAACATCTCTCGCTCCAATATATCTACAGAACCCAGTATCTGTATGATAATGGCTTGGTACGCTTGCGGTGATATCAGCTCTGCACGTACACGCCGACCATTTTTGGAGTGTTGGAAGTTCAAGGAGGGTAGGTTGTATTTGCTCTTGGCAAAGTTGTGCATACTCTTCAATAAATTGGCAGAATATCCAATGTCAGTATTGTTTCGTACGACAGCTTTGTACTCTAAAATATCTTCATAAAGTTCCTCAAACTCTTCCTCTGACCAAATATCAAGCGGCTGCGCTGTTGTGAAATATAACCATTCATAGCCTATAGTTCTAATATATTTCAAAATAGTTACGTTGTTCGGTGGTGCTTCTCGGCTTAGCAAACTGAGTACCCAATCTAATAAAATCTTTTCACTCAAGTCATCGTATTGTTCATAGCGTTTTTGTACCCTTTCGATAAGAGTAGGCGGCTTTCTGCTGGTTTTTTTCTGTTTCTGTTTTTTATCCATTTTGAAGTCTTTAGTCAGATTCATAATTAAATCAGACTTTCTAACCTCTATCTTTTTGGTAGAGCTACTAGGTGTCTCGTTTTGATTAACAGAGTTTTTGCTGATAGATAGCGTCAAAATATGTTCTAGATCATACGGCTCCTCTTTATGCTGATATTTTTGGTTCAAAAACCGACCAAAGTCCTGCGTACTCAGTCCTGCAGTATTATGCATACCTCGCAGCACCCCAACTGAAGCATGATCAATATCAGCGCCCTCCAGCCCCTCCCAGTAATAACTGGCGTAATATAAAAACCTTGAAAAGGGAAGTGGCTTAATACCCAAAGGCTTGATCACGTCAGACAAAGCCACGGTCAAATATTGTTTTATCTTACCTTTTGAAAGCTTGGCAATGATAGGTTTAATCTCTGATTGACTGCTTTTTTCATGATAACGCATTAGCCAACACTGACTGACCATATCTACAATGATTTGCTTGGTGTTATAAAGCTGGTCACTTTCTTCTTCGCGCTCGTTACCAAAGCGCTTTTGTACAAAGCGTGGCGAGAGCATTATCCTTTCTTTGATGAATGGCTGATATTCTTTGGTGAACAAGGAGATAAGCCACCCTTGAAGCATTTGTACCTCGTTGATGCCGCCATATACAATTCCTGAGAATATCAGCCATCCTATAATCTGATCTTGGCTATAATCGGCTGTTTGCTCCCAATTATGCTCTACTGCGCGAATAATTTTGACCAGCGCCTTACCGTCTTTTAACCAAGCTGTATTTGTAATTAGTGGATTAATTTTAGTAGGTTGTGGTGCAATTATCTTAGGATAGTGATGCTCAGCAAGCATATGGTACTTATTTTGATAGTCAACGAACTTAACGACGACTTGCCAGACATGTTTGAGTGTTCTAGATGACTCGTAAGCTTTTGCAATTT
Organism: Psychrobacter sp. T6-5; assembly: GCF_052258485.2. Taxonomy (NCBI): domain Bacteria; kingdom Pseudomonadati; phylum Pseudomonadota; class Gammaproteobacteria; order Moraxellales; family Moraxellaceae; genus Psychrobacter; species Psychrobacter sp. T6-5. The sequence continues at coordinate 1,125,770 of NZ_JBQQEY020000001.1, forward strand.
TGTTTTCAATGATTGACTGAAACTTATCAAATCCTTCTTGAGACAATGGTTCCAGTTGCTTATGAAGCGCTCCCTGAAACTGGCTTAAAGATTGACTCCAAGATAGCCATGACAAATCAAAATAATCGCTAGAGCTTGGCGAAAATAAAAAGATGCGTTCATTGGGCCAAAGCGCTTGTTGGTAGTATTTATTGAAAGACTTTATGAATCCGATACTTCCAGGATGAATCCTTCTCAACGACTCCCATTCGGTTTGTAAGTCGGCAAGTAGCTGTATCTCACGTTTCCTTGCCGTGTCACTGTCTTTGAGTATAGATGGGTAAGGCACGTAGCGCTTTTTTCTACCATCAAACTTTGCTAAGCCATCAATAATTTTTGGCAGCTGCATTTCATTTATTAGCATGGTCAACCTCTGTAGTGCTTGTGCCAATATGATTTGGATAGTGGTTGATTGTGATATCTGATAATCCAAGCTGTGCTGCGATCTGTTCAAACACGGACGCTACACGCTTAATATCTGCTTTACTATTTGATGAGAAGCGCCCCAATACTTCTTGACGAGCCTTTTCATGACCAATAACCGTGTTAATCAGCGATAAGGAAACGCCAAGCTTTTCAAGCTGCGTACGAACAAAGTGGCGTGTCCAATAGGGATTGGCGTCAATGATATGCTTGGTCATATGATAAGCATCGCCACGCTTAATGTCCTTAAGAGTAGGGGAGTTAGCAGTAGGAGCTCGCTCATACAACAGCTTTAGTAGTGCTTCATCATTACCTAAACGGATATTGTCAATGATAGCGCTGACTTCATGATAGTCTTGGTGCTTTGCCTGATAGTTGATTAAATACGCTCTATAGTCTGTTAGATGGCGTATAAGTATAGGGCACAGCGGAATGAGACGATCACTTTTGACCTTCTTAACAGGCTTGTCATTGATGAGCAGCCAACCCATATCAAGATCGATATCGTACATCTTGCCAAGACCGTTATTTGGTCGCACACCGGTTAAAAGGCAAAATACAAACCATACAAAAATACTGGTTCTATTAAAGTGCTCCTCATCGTTTGAACTTTGATCAGTCCAGTACTTTATCTCATTTACGATGTCGCAAACGGTTTCAATCTTCAGCGCAAACCCTGAGCCAACCGTATATTTATGCCAAGCGGTGATATAAGTTAAGTCAAAATCACTGTTGCTATTAAGTATACACAGTGCTGATTTATAATGAGACATAAGTTCTTCGCTGGTGTGGCTACTATAATACATCGCAGGAGCATGGGGCGCAGGCGTACGACAGATGATATCAGCGATATGCGCATGGCAATCTGGCGTATAGCGAGAGAGCACGACATGTAGTGCAGTCTCTATACGATTGACGGACAGGTACGGCAATCCAAGGCTGCTACGTAAGGCGGCAAGATAAGCCGTAAAATCTTCTTTTAATGGCAACTCGCAAGCAAGTAAATCATCTATCAGCCACAACGGCAGTGGAACTTTGATGGTATCAGAAGTATTTTCATAATCATTTTCGAGCAGTGTTTGGCTTGTGGACCTGTCGGTAATACCTAAGCTGTGTTCAATGTAATACTTTTTACCTTTAAGGATTGAAAATCCTAGGATGACCGATATAGCCGGGTATTAGTAAGGACTTAACTGGAAGGCTAGTAAGCATCGATAGCAATAAAATGCCAGCACAGGTTTTATCAGTCTCTGATTCTGGTAAGGTGCTAGCGTCTTGGTTGAGTGCAGCAAATAACGCTTGGTAGCCGGCAAGGGAGAGTAAACGCGTGTTAGAGTTAAGCGCGAGATTGCGCTGAGACATGTAGTTTTGCTGTAGCGATAAATCTATAGTTTGGAGCGGTATAGAGTTTTTGAATAATGGATTTGGATATTCGCCATAGCTGACATAGGGTGCTTCATAGTGGTCAATACGCTCTTCAAAGCTGGTGGTTAATCCTTCATGGCTTTCAGTATTAGCTTCTAAAAATGCAAGATCTATGGCGATAGCGCTTTGTTCTATATCATCACGTGTGGTACCCCATGCATCATTGCTAGGCGTGGTATTCCAGTTGTGACTCGTTGCAGTAGAGTCTAAGAGCAATCTCGATGTGTTGTCTGCTAAGTTGATGGCTTTAATTTTAATATGTTTAGGTGGCTTCTTATGCTTGGGTCTAGGCTTGCGTAACGCATGCGCATTTTTATATGCGGTCGTTATTTTTTCTATTTGGCTCAGTTTATCTTTTGCTATTTTCTTTTCTTTGGTATGAATAGCTTGCTTATCACTTAGTAATTCAAATGTGCTTTTTTGCTGCTCTAATAGATCAGTGAAAATGGTGCATATGGTTTTCACACTCATGGTCATTTGAGGTAAATCAGGTAATTCCCGCCAAATCCATATTCGTCTAGGAGATGACGAAAACTGTGCCTGTTTGAATTGCATCAGTATATTTTTGGTGTGTTGTTTTGTACTATGTTGCATCAGTAGTACGCTGGTATGCATTGCTATGGCTAGCCAGATTAACCGTTTCTGCAGGTAGTCATGCTGATGTTCATTGATAGAATGTTGCATGAGAATAAGCAATTGCATGATGAGTGGTTTTTTTGCCAATTCTGATCTACTAATAGTCAGAGAAAGCCGAGGAACTGGCCTTCTTTGTAATACCTGTAATATTAATCTTAGTAGGTTTTGGTGATTATCATCTGGCTGGCTATAGCTATTGTGTACTGCTAAAGTGATCTCAGATATGGCAGTCGATACTGCTTCTGGATATATAAAATTTTGGTCATTATCAATTTTTTTAATGATTTCTATTAATGCTTTCAGATTAAGCCCACGCTCTTCATGATTATTCTCAGTCATAAAACACCCTCAGAAGGTCGCTTGTAATAAGTTTGTGCATTTATCTTTATAAGCTGACAAAATGTAGTAATAGCAAAAATATTTTTGCCAAATAATTTTTGGTTTATCTCTTGATCAAAGATCTGATTTAGCTGCGAGTAAACAAGCCTGATATCTATTGTCTTGTTATGTTGAGCAATGAGATTGATAAGCTCGTAAAAGCTGATGTCAAAATCAAACTGATTCTTTGATATATATTTCACGGCTACTTCTTTTCTTAGTACATCAAAATCAATATAAGGGCTTTTTGCTATATGAAATAGCTCAAAGTTATTAAGCAAGAACCACTTTTCCTCCTCTTTTATAAAGCAGGTAAGTTTTGAGCAAGCATTACTTTGCTCAAGTTCGATAGCCTGGCTATTCAGAAGTGGTCTGATATGGCAGGTATAAATATTAAACAGACTAATGATTTCTGGATATACAAGCACATTCAGTGTTTGTAGCTTAGCGATCGATAGTGATTTCATATCTTTCCCACTAAGATATAGAGTTGATGACTTGGTCGTTACATCCTGTGTAATGACCTCCACTAATAATTTACGAGGATTAGTAAACAATTGAAAGCCAGTTTGTGAGGTTTTGAAGCAAAAACTTGAACTAAGCGACAGCTAATGACGCCTTGCCATAATTTTGAGCTTTTATATAGAATCTATGATGATCTTATCTGTAGTATTTTAGGAGTTTAGCTAGAGCTTATAGGTGTATGAATGGATAAGATAACTAGAAAAGTAGTTTAGGCTGATAGCTTAGGGTGGAAAGTGGAGACAAAGCAGAATACTATTTGAAGAGTAGAGAGTGGATATCGGGTATAGATCGATATGTACTTAAATAACTATCTGGTAGGTAGGATAAATGCCACTTAGAGTAGAACTTTATGATGAAGACGCACAGACTGCTTATATGTTTCTAAGTCACCTGAGCGGTGATGAAGTCGTAGTCAGCGCCAATGTCGTCAATTTTTTTCAATCTTTCGGCAAAGAACCAACAGAGATAAAATTTGATAAAATAACTTAGTTAATTGGCCCTAACGGCTCTGGGAAAACAGCTGTACTACAAGCACTTTGTAAAATGTTTTCTATTGACCTATCAATACGCAGATTGAAAAGACCTGATTTTCACGTTTCTCACAATGAATCTGAAATTCCTAATGAAAGAAAGCTTTGGGTAGAAGCAAATTTTGAGTTACCTGAAGTAGCTAATTTTTCAGATCGCATTTCAACTACTATACCACCTATGTTTAATCATATGAGCCTTAGTAGTATCACAGGGCTTCCTATTATAAGGTATCGGCTCGAAGCTACTGTGGGATAGAAGGCTTTGAATAAGCAGTACCATGAGCTATCAGCCAATATTCATAAAAAGCGAGAGTTAAAATAGGTTATCGTAACGCTGTTGACAGCTTTGGGAGACAGATAAAATAGCTTAAACATTGCAAGGTTTGTTATCTAGTCGCTCTCCAGAGAGCCAAGCTTGTATTCAAGAAATAGCGGACTGCTTACTATTAGCTATTTCCAAGAAAGAAAAAGTGTTAAAAACACTAAATGACGCGCTATCACACAAAATGACGCAGAAATCGAGAGCCCAAAAAATAATGAGAAATGGTTAATGGGCAACTATCGCAGATTTTGCGACAGTTACACCATTTTCTAAAATGCAGTTATCGCAAAAATTGCGATAACTGACTCAACTTATGAAATGGAAAGAAAAATGTCTGATGATCGCCCTATCCTTGTAAGTGAAGCCGAAATTGCGAAGCGCCGGCATAGCAACGCACTGACTGCAGGTAGCTTTGCAGTAGACAATATACCTTCGAACCCTGACACTCAGTACCTTTTTGACGATTTTGTGGAAGGTAGAATTGCTACCAATGAGGAATTAATACAACTGTTACATGCTCATTATTCTAAAATAATAAACCCACCTAAGCCTTGATGGTTTAGATACATACCCTTTTAGCCTCCATTAGTTATGCTTTTACTTTACTAATGACAATCCAAAATCGAGGATTTACAGTCGGAGTCAGCAGGCGTAAAAGAGTTAACAACACTAAATGACGCAGGAACGTACGCTGTTTTTTAGAGCGTCTATTGCTCCTCTGAATTTTATTGAGTATACCTATGGCTAACCAATCAGTCCTCCATTGATTCGGTACCCTAGTGAGGAATTGAACGTTAGAGTATAGGGTAATGGTATCAACGATTTAACTCACTGAAATAGTCACAGTGTACTTGATGGTGTACTTACCATACATACTCTATTCGTAATCGGTGCACTATACAGGTATCAAACTATTAGTGTTAGATACGGATTTAATGACTATGTAATCGATAAAATGGATAATTCTCATTAAGCTTTCTGATTAAAATCTCTCAAGTTAGTTTATAGATGATTGTCAGCATAGCTCAATGATGATTAAGGCCAATCCTGAACACGTTCAACATACCCATATTTAACAAGATTCGTATGAGTGTAATCAATATGAGCACGATAATCTGTCTCATTTTGAGTCCAATGTTCCCAAAACCTACGAGCCATACATGTATAGATTCTCATAATAAGAAATTAAAGTGCACAAATCTTCTAGAAAAACCTATCATGATGAGTATGATTAAAGCAGAATTTATTGATAGAAAAAAATATGCGCCACTACAATCAAAAAGACTGGTATGAGCTTAATAGAGACCCCTGCTCTAGAATAGAAACCATTCGAGCTCATTTTACAGGACATGCTTATGATCCTCATTGGCACGATAGCTATTTAATTGGGGTTACTGAACAGGGTGTGCAGCAATTTAAGTGTCGCGCCAAGCAACAGGTATGTGTGCCAGGAACCAGCTTTTTGCTAGATCCAGAAGAAATTCATGATGGTACTGCCCCAAGTGAAGATGGTTTTACTTACAGAATGCTATTTATAAGCCCAGAGTTATTTCAACAGCGTATTCGACAGTTATTCCCAAAGGTTCCTGATAATTTTGAATTTAGGGTCAATAAAACGTTATCTCAAGATAATCTACTATCAGCTAGTATCTCATCCGCTTTTGCAGCCATTCACTATCAAGAACCTAAAATAATTCAAGATGCCTGTCTTGATCAGATGATGAAACAACTTACTGAGCACATGTTTTGGCGCAAAACGACAGAGCAGCATACCGATTCTGTAAATATTGCACTATTAACTCAAGAAATATTACATGCTAATTTGAATGTTAATATTGGTCTTACAGAGATAGCTGAGACACTGAAAGTCAATCGTTTCCATCTCACTCGTTCGTTTAAGGCTATTTTTGGTCTTGCCCCACATGCTTATCTTATTCAATTACGATTAGTACGAGCAAGAGAATTGCTTGCGCACGGGGAAAATCCTGCTGATGTTGCTAATAAGTTATGCTTCTCTGATCAAAGTCACATGGGACGATGGTTCAAACGCTGCTATAGATTTACTCCTGCAGAGTATCAACGTCGCACATTTATTCTATAAAGCTAAATGAATACAAGGCAAGATTAGCTTTTAATAAATGCGGTGAGTGTTCAATGATAAGCTTGTATTTTAATTTTTGTGTATTTGCCTTTGTAGCGTCTATCACTCCAGGACCTACCAACTTAATATCATTAATGATCGGTTCCAAACAAGGTGTCCCAGCTGCGATTCCTTTTGTTATTGGTTCATCCTTTAGTGCAGCTTTGATTTTGTGGTTATCAGGCTTTGGGTTAACCTCACTATTTATAGACTTTCCATTACTACAAACGCTGATAACTTGGATTGGCGCTTTATGGATGAGCTGGTTAGGCTGGAAGTTATATCACTCTACCACTCATTCACATTTGCCAGTACCGTCGAAAATAGCAGGTTGGGTTGAAGGTGTGATCCTACAAGTAGTGAATCCAAAAACTTGGATCATGGCGATTACTGTCAATGCTATCTTTACTACATCCAGCTCTGAGTATTCCATACCACTTTTTTATTTAGCACTTATTTTCTTTATTGTAGCGATGTCTTGCTTGTTAAGTTGGAGTTGGTTGGGTCAAGCGGCAAAATCAATTAATAAATTTTCTGAATGGGAGCATTTAATTAACCGCTCACTAGCCATTTTATTAGTCGTTATCGTATGGTTATCCGTATTTATGATGCAATAATATCTTTTCTATAGTTATTTCTCGTAAACTTGAAGAACACTAATTACGCAATACCCGAGTCTCGATGCAATTTTATATTCATAATAAAATAGTAGATTGAAGTAATTTTATGGGTATACCCTAGCGGAACCACCTAAAAAGTGCCAAAAACCAATTAATAGACCACTTAAAATAGACTGCTATAATGGAACCACTTCAAACAGACTATGAAAGTGCCTATGTTGATCAAAACATATTTGAAACAGACGACTAAGCAGCTATATACCTAACCCTAGGTATAATCTAATCAATCCCCAAAAGTATATAATTTCACGAAATCTAGTCTGAACCTTGGACTAGATCCTGTATCTCAATATCTAACGCATCACATATCTCATATGCTTTCTTCAGAGTAATATTTTTTTCACCACGCTCAATGTTTCCCATATAGCTACGATCAATACCTGCCATCTCCGCTAATCTTTCTTGGGATATTCCTTTGCTTTTTCGCATCTCACGGACACGCTTTCCAAAGGCAATCATACGCTCATCTGTTGTCATCTCATTAACCACTGCTAAAGTGTAGTGGCATAATTAAATCGGACCATGTTTAAGAGGTTATACTATCTTAGAGAGAATAATTGGTATGACTACCAAACGTCGCGAATATACCCGAGAATTCAAATTAGAAGCTATCAGCTTAATAAGGAGTTTTATAAGTCACCTATGCGGTGATGAAGTTTACCCAGTCTTTAATGGCGGTCGCTTGTGTTTTCTAAGTCACCTATGCGGTGAGGAAGTTGTGACTACTGGTATGACCGCCACCGTTACATTTCTAAGTCACCTATGCGGTGAGGAAGGCATTTTGCGATGAAATGCTTGACTTACTAAATTTCTAAGTCACCTATGCGGTGAGGAAGCTCCAGAGGGTGATATGTCTATTACAACTTTATTTCTAAGTCACCTATGCGGTGAGGAAGGAAAGGAAAATAAGCAGCTGCGTTACCTGTGATTTCTAAGTCACCTATGCGGTGAGGAAGCAGCTCTACAAGCAGCTTCACGAGTGGGGTGGTAAGTTGTTTTCTAAGTCACCTATGCGGTGAGGAAGTAGAGCTTGTAACAATTTATGGAGATATGTTATTTCTAAGTCACCTATGCGGTGAGGAAGAATCTAGGATTCAGTGGTAGGCAGATTGCTAATTTCTAAGTCACCTATGCGGTGAGGAAGAAGCCTTTCTTGATATCAATAGGCTTATCTTTTTTCTAAGTCACCTATGCGGTGAGGAAGTTCATATTCCAACATGCCTGATGGTGGATTAATTTCTAAGTCACCTATGCGGTGAGGAAGTGCCCTCAGGACTAATACCGTTCAGTAATATATTTCTAAGTCACCTATGCGGTGAGGAAGCCCCTACGCCAAGCGTCAATTATCTGCGTTATTTTCTAAGTCACCTATGCGGTGAGGAAGCAAACTCAGCACCGCCTATCTCACCTGTCACTTTTCTAAGTCACCTATGCGGTGAGGAAGTAGATGCCTTTACGCTATCCTTGCACAACTTATTTCTAAGTCACCTATGCGGTGAGGAAGCTCGACTGGATTCATTGCTAGCGATCCGATTATTTCTAAGTCACCTATGCGGTGGTGAAGGCTTTGCCTGTATTAGCAATCATACTCTCAACTTTCTAAGCCACCTATGCGGTGGTGAAGGTACTAATCAGTAAAGAGCCATCGACACGTGATTTCTAAGCCACCTATGCGGTGGTGAAGTGGGCGTTACGTCAATTCGATTTAGTATATAATTTCTAAGCCACCTATGCGGTGGTGAAGGCCATGGTCAACGCCACTGCGATAGCATGTGCTTTCTAAGCCACCTATGCGGTGGTGAAGCTACCTCCTGCATCACTGTGAGCATTTCAAGCTTTCTAAGCCACCTATGCGGTGGTGAAGGTAAGGCTAGCTGCGCCCCCAGGCTTTTTAGGTTTCTAAGCCACCTATGCGGTGGTGAAGTTGCGGTATGGGCGGCAAGATCAGCCCATGGCTTTCTAAGCCACCTATGCGGTGGTGAAGGCGAGGTCGTATCGATTTGGATCAATACGCAATTTCTAAGCCACTTTTTGCATAACGCGGCAGTGCGAGAGGTAATAGATATTGGCACGTTTGGAGTGCAAGATGGTTTTAAGATCAGAGGAGGCAAAACTATTGTCGGTATAAGCATTGGTAGGTTTTGCCATAATAATTCCATTTGTTAGAAATATCGCCATAATTAAGTCATGGTTTTACATTAACGGAACTATGTTGGTAAAACAACTTATAAAAAAATCTTTACGACAACGGATGTCGTTAAAGATTTAAAAGGCAATAAAAAACCAGACAACCTAAGTTATCTGGCAATAAGTTACCTATAAAAACCTATCTATCTACAATAAGCTGTCCACCAGAAAAGCTGATACATCCTTCACAAAACCAAGAATTCAATTTCCTTGCATGAGGAATATCTGCTGGTACATCTAACTGATAGGGACGACTACAGTACTCACAGCGTATGTCATCCAAATAAACCTGAAATCTCGCAAGCGTGGTAAACAACTCATCAATCTCTATGTTGTGCTCATAACAAAGTAATTCCAAATGAGTGATATAATCATTGGGCGATACATATGACCAATACTCAAGGCACAAACGCTTTGTTGTATCATCAAAAGCTGAATCAAATACAAAGTTTACGCTCATAATATCCTCCTTAGTACCCATAGCCAGCGTGTGGTAGTAACTCGTAAAGTTCACTCTGTAGCTGACTATACATATCATCAACGACATAGTCAGGATTGGCATCTAAGCGCTTCTGAACCCATACCCGCATTGCCATATGATTATCAAAGCTGCTATCCACATTTAAGAAACGAGCCAAACCAGTACCTGATTGAATACAGAGTTCACAAATGAGGTAGTTAGCAATATGATTTGCGTCATTACTGACATAGCTACTAGGTTTAAACGTCGCATGCAATTTATCGTAATCAATCATTTTCATTGTGACGTCTCCTTGTCAGTAGATACCTGAGCAATCTGACTCCGATTGACCAATGCTTCAAATGCACTACCATCTTGCCTAGTCATATTCGGTACGTAACGGCTATACGTATTGAATAGCATCTTGGTCGTAGCGTGTCCCATTTGACTGGCAATCCACTCAGGACTTTCGCCAGCAGCTAACCATAGCGTTGCTGCGGTATGACGAGTCTGATAAGCATTACGCTTCTTCAGACCTAAAATCTTAAGAGTAGGGTGCCAAACACGTTTGTTCACATTGTTATAATCAAGTGGCTCACCGGTATGCGCGCAAAACACATAGTCAGATCGCTTATAAGTGATGGCCTGCTGTTCCTTTAGAGCATCGTAGACCCAAGGTGACATTTGAATCGCACGATAAGACTCTTGAGTTTTAGGAGGAACAATTTTGCCTTTAACATAAGCTTGTTTGATCACAATCTCACGTCGATTAAAATCAATGTTCTCCCACGTTAACCCATCAATCTCACTCGTACGCATACCTGTAAAAAAACGTACCAGATAATAATTGCGATAGTCTGCTCTTACGCCGTTGATAAACGTCCAAACCTCGTTCAGTGTGAATGGTTGAATATCCGTTCTAGGCTGTTTGAGCGCATTGATATCGTAGTAAGGATTATCAAACTGATAGCGTTTCGCTGCTTCTTTTAGTATCATACCTAAAGGTACCATGATCGAATTGATGCGTGCCGCTGACAGATGTTTGTTAGCTTTTCCGTACGTTACTTTGGCGAGCGATGAACGGAAGGCTAATACATCTGTCTTTTTTATGAGATGAATGGGCTTAGTCCCAAACTTAACAATCAAGTACATATCAATAATCTCCTTTATTTTGCGCTTGTAAGTATCACGCCATTCAATTTCTTTTTCAGAGAACCATAATTCTGCAAACTGTTCAAAAGAAGGCGTATCGGTACTAATGCATTCCTTGCGATCGTTTAACGCAACCATCTGTGCCGCTTTATCACTTTTTGGAAAGTACTTAGCGTAGTTGAACAGTCCTAAAACGATTTCCGCTTCCATTTTCTCAATCACTTTTTCAAGCTTCTTGCGATTCGCTGGTGTGTCTGTCAGGTTTGTCGTCTCCCGACAGCGTATACCCATATAGTAAAAATCTACAACAAGCTTGCCGTATCTACTTCTGATACTAGCCATTCTATTTCTCCTTATTGAAGTGCCATGGCATTGACGCTACCGGCGATACCAGTGCGCATATCCTTTTCAATTTCTTCCCAAATGTACAAAATCTTACGACCACCAAATGGACGTATGTAATGAATACCCTCGATAAGCACACTATCCTTGAGCTCATTACGGATAGTACGAGGGTTGTATTTGATGAGCTCAGAAAGCTCTTGGGTAGTTAGGTAGGTATGTGACATAATATGTTCCTTATATAAAGTTTAACCATAATGGTACTTTTAAATACCATAGTTGTAATTTACCATAAATTTATAACTATGCAAGTACTTTTTATAATTATAATTGGAGTTTATAGAATGATAGTTAACCATCTCCCAACTTTGTTAGCTGAAAGAAGGCTAAAAGTAGCGGATGCCGTACGAGCAACAGGGGTAAGCAAGACGACATTACATAAGATATATAATGATCAATCATCTAGAATTGATTTTGATACTATAGATAAGCTTTGTGAGTATTTAGAAGTAGAGGTGGGGGATATTTTTGAATATGTAAAAGAGGATAAAGAGAAAAATACTCAGAAATAGGTTTTAGCTTACAGTTTAAAGTAGAGGTCAAAAAGAGGGTTTTAATTTTAATGGTTTTTAAGGGTCGGTCACGTTTTAGTCACCATTTGGTCACCGTCACTTTTTTAAATGATTTAAATCTGATTGTATAATCATGACTATGAGTCGATGAAGACAAGTATTTTCCGCTACAGCCCATATTTTACGGACAAAAAAAAGCCCCAATCGTGAGATCGGGGCTTTCTAAATTTGGTAGGCATAAGCAGATTCGAACTGCTGACCTCTACCATGTCAAGGTAGCGCTCTAACCAACTGAGCTATACGCCTATTTAGGTTGAGCATTTTAGCAAGTTTCTCAGACTTTGCAAGCCTTTTTTATAATAATTCTATTTTATTATCATAATATTTGATGTTGCGCGCCATTATTAAATATTGCAGTATGTTTTTTATGTATGTTTTCTAAATATTTAATTTAACACGTTTAGTTTTTATTGTTAATAATAGGGTGAAACCTAATGGATCAGCGCCTATAACTGGTATTATATCTCTCTAACAAATGCGATGGTCATAATAGCAATGACTCAAAGTCATTCGTGTTAAACAAGCATTCAATGAAAACTAGAATTAGTCGGAGGATAACATGGGCTTATTGGTAGATGGTAAGTGGCAAGATAAATGGTACGACACGGAAGAAAATGGTGGTCGATTTGAGCGTGAAGATGCCGGATTTAGGAACTGGGTAACGGTAGATGGCAGTGCAGGTCCTACAGGTGTTGGCGGATTTAAAGCTGAATCCGATCGTTATCACCTATACGTGTCGCTAGCCTGTCCTTGGGCACACCGCACTTTGGTTTATCGTAAGCTCAAAGGTCTAGAGGATATCATTCCGATATCTGTGGTTCATCCCTTTATGGGAGAGCACGGCTGGACGTTTACGGAGGGCGAGGGCGTGATTGCTGATCCGCTTATCCATGCAGATTATGCTTATGAGCTTTATATTAAAGCAAAACCCAACTATACGGGACGAGTTACTGTTCCGATTTTATGGGACAAAAAGACCAATACGATTGTGAGTAATGAGTCATCAGAGATCATTCGTATGTTTAATTCAGCTTTTGATGAGGTTGGCGCACTAGCAGGAGATTTTTCGCCAGCATCGTTATTGCCAGAAATCGATGACATTAATGCGTTTGTCTATACGACGATTAATAACGGTGTATACAAGGCTGGATTTTCGACCACACAAGAGGCTTATGAAGAGGCGGTGATTGAGCTGTTTGCTGCATTAGATACACTGGAAGCACGTCTGGCAGATAAGCGTTACCTCACAGGGAGTACTATCACCGAAGCTGATTGGCGACTATTTACCACATTAGTTCGTTTTGACGCGGTTTATGTTGGGCATTTTAAATGCAACCTGCGCCGCATTATCGACTATCCAAACCTGTGGGGCTATCTGCGTGATCTATACCAAGTACCAGGTGTCGCTGAGACAGTGAATATGGAGCACATCAAGCAACATTATTACACCAGCCACGCCAATATCAACCCCACTCGTATCATCCCTATTGGCCCTGCTATTGATTTTACGACAGCACATCATCGTGATCAGCTATAGACATGTTTGCTTTATACATGTGAGTGAGAAAGGCTCAGCATAAATAGAATCTCAATAAAAAACACCCCAGCGACTATGAAGCAGCTGGGGTGTTTTACGATGCAAAAGGCATTTTAATTGATATTAAGCATTGTTTAGCTGACGGGCTGCCTCTAATGCAAAGTAAGTCAAAATACCGTCAGCACCAGCACGGCGGAAACCAATCAGAGATTCTAAAATCACAGCATCACTGAGCCAACCGTTCTGGATAGCAGCCATGTGCATGGCATATTCACCAGAGACTTGATAGGCAAAGGTCGGTACACCAAAGGTGTTTTTGACTTCACGGATGAGGTCTAAGTATGGCTGACCTGGCTTGATCATGACCATGTCAGCGCCTTCATTGATGTCCATAGCGACTTCATGCAAGGCTTCTGCACGATTGCCAAAGTCCATTTGATACTGCTTCTTGTGCCCGCCTTTTAAGTTACCAGCGCTACCAACAGCATCGCGGAACGGACCATAGTAAGCAGAAGCATATTTAGCTGAGTAGGCCATGATCGCGGTATTAACAAAGCCTTCTGCTTCAAAGGCATCACGCATGGCTTTGATACGCCCATCCATCATGTCACTAGGAGAGATGATATCAGCACCAGCACGAGCATGCACAAGGGCTTGCTTGACCAATACTTCGGTGGTTGCATCATTAATAACATAACCACTGTCGTCGAGCAGACCGTCTTGACCATGTGAGGTATAAGGGTCTAGCGCTACATCAGTCATAACGACCATCTCTGGCACAGCGTCTTTGACCGCTTTTATCGTACGTGCAGTTAGGGCGTTTTCGTCATAAGCGGCGCTACCGTCCGGTGTTTTCAAAGCGTTATCGATCACAGGAAAAAGGTCGATGGTTGTGACACCTTCTGCTAACAGTTCTTTGGCATAGTTGATTAGCAAATCAATCGATAAGCGTTCAACGCCCGGCATACTAGCGATGGTTTCGCGCTGGTTTTCACCCTCTAAGACAAAGACAGGGGCAATAAAGTGTTTAGGGTGCAGCTCCACTTCACGAATCATTGAACGTACATTGTCGTTGTAGCGTAGACGACGTAAGCGAGTGGCAGGGTATTGACGGTTAAAGGTATAGCTCATAATAATTCCTTACTATCATTTTAGTAGTTATGGTGTTGCTCGAGTGAAAATTATTTTATAAGTCATTTTTTATAGCGTCATGCTTTATGGCACTGGCTTCTCGAAAAAGCGACTTATAAAACGATTTTACTATAACTAACAGGCTCAAAATAAAGCAAAAAGCCCTACCAAGTTAAGTCGGTAGGGCTGATGATACTTATCGACTATCAACGTAAAGATACGATTACGTCACGAGATTATGAGCCCATCATTTAAGGCTCGACAATCTGTGTCACAGGCACTTGTTCAACGCTCGCATCATTGAAGCGAGTCTCTTCAGTGACCACACCGACAGCTGCATCTTTTCTACCATCATCATTCACATCGACGATGGCGGTAGGTTCAAAAGTGGTGGTTTTTGTCGTTTGAGATTGCTTGATTGCTAAAGCCTCTTGTGGAGATACAACAGGTGCTGAGCCAGCTGCTTGAATAGCATTTGTTGCTTTGGCTTTTGCACTCTTGGCAGATCCAGTGACAATCTGTGCCAAGTTGGTGTGCTGCGTTACAGGAATGACAGACGGTACATCAAGGTTCGCACCGCCACCAAGCGCTTGGTACAACTCAATCTGGCTAACGATTTTCTGTAGCTCTAAATCTAGGATACCTTGCTGAGTAGAGAATAGTGAACGCTGCGCGTCAAGTACGTCTAAGTAATTGTCCAGACCTGCTTTAAAGCGCGCATCTGCTATCTGATATGTCTGCTCAAAATTATCTTGCAGACGATACTGCGCCTCTAACTGCTCACCGAGCGTCGCACGTGTAGCAAGTACATCTGACACTTCGCGGAATGCTGTTTGAATAGAGCGCTCATAGCTGGCTAGAGTCTGCTCGCGTTCTATTTTTGCAACATCATAATTGGCATCTAGACGACCTGCATCAAAGATAGGGACGCTCACGCTAGGTCCAAATGACCAGCCAACGGCACCATTTTTGAACAAGTCATTTAGGCTGCCGCTACTGACGCCCACACTACTGGTCAAGCTAATAGAAGGGAAGTAAGAGGCACGGGCCACTTCGATATTCGCACCAGCCGCTTTTAGATTGTATTCCGCTTGTAGGACGTCAGGACGATAACGTAGTAATTCACTTGGTAGACCGGCATTAAATATCTGCTGGCTGGTGATATTGCTGACGGCAGGTGTTGGGATAAGCTCGTTTGGAATCGCGCCACCAACCAAGTACTGCAATGCATTGCGTGATTGAAGAACGCTGGTCTGGGCACGTAATACGGCAAGCTTGGCATTCTCTAATGAGGCAGAAGACTGTAACGAAGGCAGCTTAGGATCGATACCTGCTTCAAAACGTTTATCCGCGATAAATAGCGAACGCTCACGACTCTCGACTGTAGCCTCAGCCAGTTTTAATTGCGCTAAGCTGTAGCTTAGATTGGCGTAGCTTTGCGCAATATTACTAATTAAGCTGATTTGGGTCGCATCTTTGGCCGCCGTAGTCGCCAAAAAGTTCTGCAATGCTTGATCTTTTAAGCTTGAGATTTTACCCCAAAAGTCGAGCTCGTAATTGGCAAGGCCCAAGTTGACACTGTAGCTACTACTAGCGTTTCGATCAGTACGATTCTGTGCTGAGCGAGTATAACCAGCACTGCCGTTGATAGCTGGTAAGTCGTTAATATCGGTAATCTGATACTGTGCACGTGCTTTTTCAATGGCTAGGCGCGCACTTTCAAAGTCTTTGTTTTTTTCAAGACCGAGAGCAATCAGACCTTTGAGGCGCTCATCGCTATAAAAATTCTGCCAGCGTTGACTGGCAATGCTTGCTTGGTCAGCACTACTGACAGTCTCTTTATCAAATGCACCGTAAGATTGCTGCATAGGAATATTCGGCTCTGCTAGCACAGGACGCATATCCGCTTTTGGAATGGTGTTACAAGCGGCCATGCTGATTGCCAATGCAGTCAGCCCTAACAGGCGGCCACTGTTTTTGCGCAAACGAGATAGTGCTGGCTGCGCATCGATAGCTGTAATAGCTACCGATGACGAGTTAGTGATAGATGTTTTTTGAGCACTCATTGTGTATTGTCTCCAAGACTTGCAGGCTGATAACTCTCAGAAGGTGTTGGGTTATGCGAGTTAGGCGTACCATTGCCACCATCTTTATCATTGGGTGTGTTGTTCTCATACTTATGCGGGAACGCACTACGCACCCAGATATAGAACATTGGGATAAAGAAGATACCTAAGAGGGTTGCTGTGATTACCCCACCAACAACACTAGTACCAATAGCGTTTTGACTGCCTGAACCTGGCCCATTCGCCAAGAATAATGGCACAACACCCAGACCAAAGGCAAGTGAGGTCATGATAATCGGACGCAAACGTTGGCGTGCTGCGGTCATGACGGCTTCTCTGAGACTGTAACCTTCCTCTTGGTGTTCTTTTGCAAACTCGATAATCAAAATGGCGTTTTTGGCGGATAGACCAACGACAGTCAGTAGACCAACTTGCAAGTAGATATCATTGGCAAAACCACGTAGCCAGGTAAATATCACTGCACCCAATACCCCAAGTGGAATCACTAGTAGCACAGAGAAAGGAATCGACCAGCTTTCGTACAAAGCTGCCAAACACAAGAAGACAACTAGAATTGAAAGCGCATAAAGCATCGGCGCTTGGGCACCTGACTTCTGTTCTTCCAATGACATACCTGTCCACTCGTAACTGATACCCTCAGGTAGCTTGTCTATCATCGCTTCCATTGAGCTCATTGCTTCACCAGTACTTAGTCCTGGTGCGGCGCTACCTTGGATGTTCATTGACGGTAGGCTGTTGTAACGAGTAAGACGCGGTGAGCCTGACTGCCACTCACTACTAGAGAAGGCATCAAACGAAATCATATCATTCGTCTCGTTTCGTACATACCATTTACCAATATCATCAGGGTTGGTACGGCTGCTGGCTTCACCTTGTACATAGACACGTTTGATACGGCCACGATCGATGAAGTCATTAACGTAGCTTGAGCCCCACGCTGTTGAGATAACACTGTTGATATTGCTTAGTGACAGGCCATAGGCTGCCGCTTGTTCTTGATTGATATTTACTTTAAGTTGTGGCGAATCTTCTTGCCCGTTAGGACGTACGCCCGCTACTTGATCGTTCTGCGCGGCCATACCTAAGAGCATGTTTCGGGCTTCAAGTAGCCCGTCATGTCCGAGGTTACCACTGTCCTGAATCATTAAGTCAAAACCACTGGCATTACCAAGCTCGGTAATTGCTGGTGGGACGATGGCAAATACTTGTGCTTCGTTTAGCTGAGTAAAGAAATACCCCATTGCTCGACCAGCGACAGCTTGAGCGGTGTTTTCATCGCCCGAGCGTTCCTCCCAGTCTGATAAGCGCACAAACGCCAGACCCATATTCTGACCTTGACCTGCAAAACTAAAGCCTGCAATGGTAAAGACCGAAGCGATATTATCGGTTTCTTGGGTATCGTAATAGTTTCTAACTTTATCCAATACGTCTTGTGTTTCATCTAATGTAGAGCCAGCCGGAAGCTGAACCAAGGTAAACATAATACCTTGATCTTCTTCTGGTAAAAACGAGCCTGGAATACGTAAGAACACGACCGCCATAATACCGATGATGGCTGCATAACCAATCATGTATAACCATTTAAAACGAATACTTTTGCCTACAAAGTTTTCGTACGAACGGCTAAGTTTGAAGAAGCCGCGGTTGAACCAACCAAAGAAGCCTTTTTGCTTTTCGGTACTGCCTTTTTCATGACTTTTGCCACGTTTCAGCAATGTCACACATAGGGCAGGGGTAAATACAAGCGCGACCATGGCAGAGAGCACCATGCTGGTAATCAGCGTGATAGAGAACTGACGATAAATCACACCTGTTGAGCCACCAAAGAAGGCCATCGGTACGAATACTGCAGACAAGATAAGCGCAATACCAATAACGATTTTACTGATTTCACCCATTGACTGGATAGTTGCGTCTTTGATAGAGATGTGAGGATCTTCTTCTAGTATTCGCTCGACGTTCTCTACAACGACGATCGCATCATCGACCAGTAGACCGATGGACAATACCATGGCAAACATGGTCAATACGTTGATACTAAAGCCAGCAACGTATAGTACTGCAAAGGTACCTAATAGAACCACAGGTACTGCAAGCGTTGGAATAATGGTTGCACGCCAGTTCTGTAAGAAAATGAACATAACGATAAATACCAACACAATCGCTTCAATGAGGGTCATAACGACTTGTTCAATAGACAAGCGTACAAATGGTGTGGTGTCATACGGAACGACTGAGGCTAGACCAATTGGGAAGTTTTTTTCCAGCTCAGCCATACGTGCGCCGACGGCTTCACGAGTCTCAAGGGCGTTTGCGCCACCAGCGAGTGAAATACCTAAACCGGCTGCTTCTTTACCATTGTATAAAGACACAACGCTATAGTTTTCACTGCCGATTTCGACATCTGCCACATCGCCTAAGCGTACTTGTGCGCCTGAGGTATCTGTTTTTAGCAGAATGTTTCGGAATTCTTCAGGCGTTTGAAGATAGCTTTGCACCGTGACCGTGGCATTGATAACCTGTTGGTCGGTATCAGCAGGTGCTTGACCTAACTGACCGGCAGATACTTGCGCGTTCTGCGCTCGTATCGCATTGACCACATCTGAAGGTATCATGTTGTAGCTACGTAGGCGTGAAGGGTCAAGCCATACACGCATCGCATAAGTAGAGCCAAAGACTTGAACTTCACCCACACCCTCTACACGACTGATCGAATCGACGACATTAGAGTTAATATAATCGGCAATATCTGCCCGATCCATGGTGCCATCTTCAGAAATAAATGCTTGCACCATCAAAAAGCTGCTAGACGATTTATTGACGTTGACACCTTGACGCTGAACAGACTCAGGCAAGGAGCTCATCGCTGCTTGCAGTTTGTTCTGTACTTGTACTTGAGCTGTGTCAGAGTCGGTACCGTTTTCAAAGGTTAGCGTCACAGACGCACTACCATTTGACGAGCTCGACGATGACATATACATCAGACCATCTAGGCCTTTCATACGCTGCTCAATGATCTGTACCACTGAGTTTTCTACGGTTTGCGCATTGGCACCAGGATAGCTTGCACTGACTGAAATCGTTGGTGGTGCGATACGTGGATATTGTTCAATCGGTAGATTAATAACGGATATCACCCCGATGAGCATGACCAAAACAGCCAGCACCCATGCAAAAATAGGGCGATTAATAAAAAAACGTGACATAGTGTATCCCTAAGTCTTCCTGTCTTGAATGGAATTAGTTGGCAGCGGCTTCTGTTGGTTTTTTGGTAGAAGTCTCATCGCCAGCTGGCTTTTTATCCATCGTTTTTGCGGCTTGCTGCGGCGTTTTGGTATTAGGCGCATTCTTTGCAGCAGCTGGTGCTGGATTTGCACTTTCTAGTGGTTTGGCGACCACCTCTTGGTCAGGCTTGACCTTAGCACCGCCAATCACAACCACTTTGTCACCCGCTTTCAAGCCTTCAGTGACGACCCATTGTCCATCGTAAGTACCATTAATGGTGACCGGACGTACTTGGATTTTATTATTTTCGTCAACGATATAGACTTGTGTCTCACTCTTAGGCGTACGAGTGACCGCACTTTGCGGGACGAGAGCTGCGTTGGTAATAACGCTCTGCGTCAAACGTGCCGTGACATACATACCTGGTAGCAGGATATTGTTGCTGTTTGGAAAAATAGCACGTAAGGTGACAGCACCTGTTGACTCATCAACTTTGGCTTCAGACAGTGCAAGCTTACCGCGTACTGGATAGACAGAACCATCTTCTAGCACCAATTCGACTGAGTTCATACCTGGCTGAGCAGTACCATCTGCGATCTGCTGACGAAGCTTAAGCAACTCAGAAGAAGACTGGCTGATATCAACGTAGATAGGGTCTAAGCGTGAAATAGTCACTAAAGGATCAGCTTGACCAGCACTGACTAGAGTACCAGCAGTGACGCTAGAGCGATCAGTACGACCAGTTAGCGGTGCACGTACGATTGTACGGTTTAGATCTAAGGTACTGGCCTCTAAACCTGCTTTTGCGGTCTGGATTCCTGCTTTTGCACTCTCAATACCTGCTTGAGTTTGACCAACAGCTGCGGCGGCACTTTGTACTGCCGCTTGTGCTGTACGCACGGCTGTTTGTGCTTGATCGTACTGCTGCTTTGAGATGGCATCAATACTGACCAGACCTTGCAGACGTTGTAAGTCATTTTGTGCTTGTGCTAATGACGCTTGACGACTGACTAGCTCAGCTTTTGCATTGGCATTGTTTGCCACAGCAGTTTGATAGTTAGCCTGTGATTGCTGTACGGCAGCTTGGCCACTCGTTACAGATGAGGCATAGTTATCGGTGTTGATGCGATACAGTGGCTGACCTTTTTTGACGTTACTTCCTTCACGGAATAGTACTTCGTCAATCACGCCGTTGACCTGTGGGCGGACGTCAGCAGTTTGATAAGCTGCAGTACGTCCAGAAAAAGTTTGTACTTGAGGGACGGTATCGAGAGTGACTGTTTGAACGTTGACAACCGCAGGCGGCATTTGCTGCTGTGCGGCTTGCTCACCAGCGGCGTCCTCGTTTTTGTCACAGCCAACCAGTACAGCTCCAGATAGTACAGATGCTATTACAAGCGCAAGATAAGAGTGCTTCATCAATGTCCTCGGCAATATATATAAATAGTGACAGTATAAAAATCGATCAATAAGTTTGGCGTACTGAATATAAGGGTCTTGCTAATGCTAAATAACTTACTAATGCTAAATAAAAAGAATAAATAGCCTAAGCTAGCATTATTTATTCCAGTTTCAGATTATTCCGTCAGTGAAATACGACTAATAGAAAATCTGACATCGATATGGATTGAGTATCGAAAGGATTATTTAGCATTAATTGTTTAAGCAAACCACAGAATGGATTAATAAATTTAATGAGTCATTATAAACTATTGGGGTAACCCCACAGTCAAGTAGTTTCAGATATGAGCTGGACCGAAAAGCGGTAATATTACAGTTTACGAATTAATAGATTACCGTCATAGTAAGCGTCGTCTCTATTAACAGCTAATAGAACCATGCACAACCTAGTATCAAAATATATTGTAAACTTTTGTTATAAATCTAAAACCCTATAGTAACTAAGGTTTTTAAACGATAGAAAATCGACTTTGTCAACAAAATGACAATTTTAGCAACCCCTAATTACAGTCATAAAAAATAACTATCAGTATCTCTCTAACAAACGTCATCAAACTTTGACCGACTGTCCAAAAAGCCTTATACGATTATAGTACTGCAAGAATGTATGAAACTTAAAGAAAGGTAACTATTTAGCTGGTACATTGGTTTTGAAGAGCGTGGTTTTTTAAGAGTATCGCTTTTAAGTTACGGAGTCGCTGTTCATTGATTACTAAAAGCACTGCTAAAAAATGAGTCGTCTTAACCAGCTGGTTGTTTTGATTAGCTGGTTGTCTTAATTAGTCGACAACGCAGACGACTCAACTTTAATTATACCAATCGTGCGCTAGCGAGCTCAGTCAATTGATACAGACCTGTACGATAGCGATTGTCAGGCAGTGTGCTGAGGGCTTGTTGCGCCAGTTTGGTTTCTTCCAACGCGCGTTGCTTACAATAATCTAATGAGCCTGAGCTGCGTACTAACTCAATCAATTGCTCAGCATTTGGTGTTTTACCCGTTTGCACAGCGATTCGTAGCTGCTCATAACCTTCAGCATCACTGTCTTTGAGTAACTCAAGGGCTTTGATAGTCGGCAGAGTAGGTTTGCCTTCTGCAAGGTCGTCGCCTAGGTTTTTGCCCATTACGTCGCTATCGCCACTATAATCAAGGACATCATCGATAATTTGAAACGCATTACCAAAGTGTTGTCCAAAGTCGCCTAATGCGGCCATATATTCTGTTTTGTCTTGCAAAATAGCAGCGCCTTGAGTCGCCATCATAAACAGGCGAGAGGTTTTGCCATCGATAATGCGTAAGTAGTCTTCTTCTGTTGCGGCAGGATTGTGCTGATGTTGTAGCTGCAATACTTCGCCTTCAGCAATATCACAAGTCCCGTCTGAGAATACTTGTAACAATGGCAAGCTCTGAAAACCAACCAAGAGATTAAATGCGCGCGCAATCAGATAGTCACCGACTAACACAGCGGTGGCATTGTCCCATGTGGCGTTTGCTGTCGGCTTACCACGGCGCTGTCCTGACTCGTCGATCACATCGTCATGGACTAAGGTTGCGGTATGTAGCATCTCAGTAATGGCTGCTAGGTGCATCGCTTTTTCTGATGGATTGTCATCGAACATACGGGCACACAATAGCGTAATCAGCGGGCGCATACGCTTACCACCAGCATTGATTACATGCTGAGAGACGCTCATGACGAGCTGTACTTTTGAGTTGAGACTACCAAATACTTGTTTGTCCATCACCTCAAAATCATTGGCCACGATACTTTGAATATCAGCATAGCTAGGGGTTGATTGCGGAATGGAATCGGTGTTACTTAAAGAGGTAATAGTCATAATAAATAGTCATATTAATAAGAGTAAAGAGAGTTTTTATAACCTTGACTTCATTTATCTAGGGGTAAGGTATGGTTCCGCTTATCATAGCATAGCTGTCTCTGAAAATTGTTGGTTAAAGTACATCACAAGGGTAGCTCAGAGTTAGCTTATGCGCCTATTATCATGCATAGAAGGCAGGGCAAATTGATGAAACCACTCAATAGTTTGATGGTAAGACTGTTAACTTATCACGAGGTTTTGTCGTCACATAAATGATAGATAAAAGGCTGTAAGTAACTGATTATATAAGTTATAATAGCCCCCGTTAGGCTAAAGCCATTATTTATAACCATTGTTATGATGCTTTTATCAGTACTGTCGTCTACGACGGGCTGATAATTTGTAGCGTATATAACAATGCAGATGATGGTGATTTAGTGTAACCACCTTGCAAAAACAAGACGCGCGGCTTGCTTTTATAAGCAAAAAGCCGTAAAATCTTGCCTTTAATTTTTCCCTGTCGTGTTCGTCGTAAAAGCGTTGGTATAACATCAGCCACGGCACACGGGTTAAACGGAGTCATACAATGTACGCAGTAATTAAAACTGGTGGTAAACAGCACCGTGTAGTCGTCGATGAATTGCTTAAAGTTGAATTGCTTAAAGCAGAAAAAGGCGAAACAATCAAATTTGAAGACGTGTTGATGGTTGTTGACGGCGATGACGTCAAAATCGGTCAGCCTGTTGTTGATGGCGCTAGCGTAGAAGTTGAAGTTGTTGAGCATGGTCGCGGCGAAAAAATCCGTATCATCAAGCACAACCGTCGTAAGCATTATCACAAAGAGCAAGGTCACCGCCAATGGTACACCTTGTTAAAAATCAAAGCCATTAATGCCTAATTACCCGTTTAGCAATGTTTGCTAAATAGCGCACTAAATGCTTAAGAGTTATCGCATAAGCGATAAGTCACATTAACAAGGAGATTTTCTCATGGCACATAAAAAAGCTGCCGGTTCGAGCCGTAACGGTCGTGATTCAAACCCAAAAATGCTAGGCGTAAAAATCTTTGGTGGCCAAGCTATCACAGCTGGTAACATCATCGTTCGTCAACGTGGTACAGAATTCCACGCAGGCGAAGGCGTTGGCATGGGTCGTGACCATACTTTATTTGCACTAAATGATGGTGTTGTAAAGTTTGAGACCAAAGGTAAATTTAACCGTCGTTATGTAACGGTTGAAAACGCATAATTATCCGTTTAGGTCATTTTATTTTTTGAATGAAATGGTTGGATAACTAAATAGCCCTTACTGCCTGATGGTAGTAGGGGCTTTTTGCGTTTATAAGACCTTCTCAATCAATACCTAATTTTTGTTAGAGGTTTGGTCAGCAATTTTATATAGCATAAATACTCGTAACACTTGGCTCACTGGCTTTTTATTAGCACAGTGTTAATAATTTATCATGATAAATGCAAACTTTTACCGTGTAACTGTCTTGGTTACAAGTGTGTATGGCAGGCGTAGTAATGATTGCAAATCATGACTAGGCGCGTAATAAAAAAACTGGCACACTGTTGCCATTGCTGATTGATACCTGTTTTATAAGGGTGAAATCGGCATTAATAGGAAAAATTTTAATAAGCTATTTTATTTTTAAGCGACTATTTTTAAAGCGATGATGCTTTTTTAGAGAGGATTACTGATGACTTTATCTACCAAAAAATCGACCAAACAAAAAATGATGACTGGTGCTTTAGCTGGTGTTTTGATGACGTCACTCGGCGTAGCAGCGCCTATGATGGCATTGACTCAGTCTGCTACCGCAGCGCCTGCTGATAATATGACAGCGGCCAAGCGCCTGAACAAATTATTGACCAATACCAAAAGCATGACAGCTAATTTTAGCCAAACCACCAAAGGCGCTAGCAGTGGTACGTTTACAGGCTCTATGAGTGTACAGCGTCCTAATAACTTTCGCTGGGAAACCAAGTCACCATCAGATCAGCTGATCGTGGCCAATGGCAACTCTATGTGGATCTATGACAAAGATCTAGAGCAAGCAACTAAACAAAATGTGGACAGCCAAGTAGGTAATACGCCAGCACTGTTACTATCAGGTGATCCAAGTAAGATTGATCAAAACTTTAAAATCACTCAGCCATATAGCAATAAGAACTACTATGTGTTGTACCCAAAATCTGATAATGCCAGCTTTAAGAGTCTATCAATGAGCTTTAGCGGCGGCAAACCTGTGATGATGGTATTGAATGATACGCTTGGTCAAACGACCTCTATTAAGTTTAGTGGTATCAAAATGAATCCGAGTATTGGTAGCAGTCAGTTTAAGTTTACTCCACCAAAAGGTGTTGATGTCATCAATCAATAAGGACCAGCTAATTAGTTATATTTTGCTATTTACCTAAGGTTGAAAGTATCTAAGATTGAAGGCACCTAAGAGTGATAGCCAAATAAAAAGGACAGATCTTATGTGATCTGTCCTTTTTTATGAGCGTAATGATAGTTTGGTCAGCAGAAAAATTAAGACATAGCTCGTATAGATTCCATATCTGGCATTGGGGGCAGCTCATCTAAATGACTTAGCCCAAATGCATCTAAGAATTGCGCAGTGGTATGAAGTAATGCTGGGCGGCCTAAGGTCTCTTTGTAGCCTTTCTCAATGATCCACCCTTTATCAAATAGCTGGCGTAGTATATTGCTTGATAACGTCACACCGCGCACTTGCTCAATATCACTACGTGTCACAGGTTGCTTGTACGCAATAACGCTCAAAGTTTCAAGCAAGGCTTGGCTCAAGCGCTCTTGACGCTGTGGAAAAACCTGCTGAATTAAGCCGCTATAGGCATCGGAAATTTGTAAGCGGTAGCCGCTTGCTGTCTCATGTAGGTTCAGCACACCAGTCTCTAACCGTCGCTCTAGCACCTCTAAGGCTTGCTTTAATGCCTTGCTAGACAATGACAAATGCTTCTTTAGTGCCTGTGCTGTCAGCGGCGCTTCTGAAGCGTGTAAGAGTACCTCGATGCGCTTGCTCACGTCTTCAAGAGAGGTATGATTATCCTCAATAGAGGCAGTAGCAGCGGCACGTGTAGGCTCTGCTTTATCATGCTGCTTCGGGTCGTCAGTATCTACCATCTAAAGTATGCTCTTATCTTAATATTATGTGTTCAATAACGGTCAAGCTAGAAAATTAATCTAATGCTTGTTATGCCAACCACTGTAGGGTTAGCTCTTGGGATTGATTGTCTATATCGGATGGATCGGTATCATATTTCATTAACGTGCTTGCATCATTGTTGGGTTCTGTATGTACCACACCAACCAATTGCCGCTTGATCAATTCAAGTACGGCGACAAAGCTCACGACCACGCCTATCTTACCCTGTGCTTTGTCTAGTAGCTCATAAAAGGAGCGGGCACCATCAGTGCTCAGTTGCCTGCTAATACTAGCGATACGATCAGAAAGTGGTACGGCATCAATTTTGATGGTATGCATTTGATAGTCTGGCTGTAGCTGCATTTTGAACAAGCTATCGATCAGCAGAGTAGGCGAGTAGCTAGGCAACTCAGCATTCATAACGTCTTGACTGGGCATACTGACCATTGCTAAAAAAACATCACGCTCTAAACGTACTAAACCATCTAAGCGCTGACTGACCACTTTGATTTGCGCGTACTCTTCTAGGCGCTCAATCAGCTCGGCTTTCGGATCGCGTTCGTCGGTAGGGGTATCAGGTGTAGGCAATAGTAATTCGGTTTTAATCGCAATGAGCGTCGACGCCATTAGCAGATAATCGCCTGCCAATTCAAAGTGCTCGGTATCTAACTCACTGATATAGGCAAGATACTGCTCAGTGATGGGTAGAATCGGCATTTGCGTCAAATCAACATTGTTTTTTTTGACCAAATACAATAAGAAATCTAACGGACCTGCAAATTGTTCTAGCCAAATCGCAAACGCTTGCGGCGGGACATAAAGATCGTCTGGTAGATGCTGTACTGGCGTCTGATAGATGCGCAGAGCAGTCGTGTTGGATGTATCCATAATACTCAATGTTCCTGGCGTACTGCAATAAATAATCCAGCACCAACATCTAACGTATGACAGATATAACGAGAATCATTGGTGAATTCTGCTAAGAACGCACAAACCTCATCACGATGAGAGATGACATTGTCGACAATAAGCACACTACCTATGTCCAAAGTATTATGTAGACCTTGGATATAATCGAGATAAAATTGCCGCTCTGCATCCAAAAATATTAGGTCAAAGACATCTTCATTGCTATTTAAGAAAATAAAGGCATCTTGCACGATTAATCTAACAGAGTCAGATAGCCCTGTATTTTGCAGATGCTGGCGAGCGGCTTCACTGCGGCTTTCGTCGATATCTAGCGATATAAAGTCACACTCAGCCTGATGCCGCAGACCATATGCCAGCCACAATGTCGAAAAGCCCGTTGAGGTACCAATCTCTAGTACCTTTTCGGGCTGTCTGATCGTGGCAATGTTGGCCAAAAATTGCGCCGCATCTGGTTCGACATGGCGATGACGATCTAGCCGATTGGATTGTTCATAGTCATACGTACTATCAGCCTCGTATAAAGACTGGCAGTACGACAAAAAATGAGTACGCTCAAAAGACTTATGTACCGACATAAATTATATTCACCAATAACTCATATATTACTTAAGTTTGGCAAGTGGGCGGATACCAATAGCGCGGCGCGTCTTGTCTAATTGCTTACGGCTATGGCGACGGGCTTTTTCCGCACCCATTTGTAAGATTTCTTCTAGCTCTTTTGGATTGGCCATGAGCTCTTCGTAACGAGCGCGGAACGGCGCAACCTCATCATTA
Organism: Psychrobacter sp. T6-5; assembly: GCF_052258485.2. Lineage (NCBI taxonomy): Bacteria > Pseudomonadati > Pseudomonadota > Gammaproteobacteria > Moraxellales > Moraxellaceae > Psychrobacter > Psychrobacter sp. T6-5. Next base: position 1,153,775 of record NZ_JBQQEY020000001.1, read on the forward strand.
ATCTTGTCAAATAGTGCTTGCTTAGCGTCACCCCAGCCAATACCTGCTGCGTATTGCGCACGCATATCAGCGATTTCTTTAGGCGTGGCGAATGCTTTATATATCTCAAACAGAGCAGAGTCATCAGGATCTTTTGGCTCATCAGGCAACTGTGAGTTGGTGACGATTTTCATGATGGCTTTATGCATTTGTTTTTCAGAGCTAACTTGCGGATTCGGCTCACCAAACAATGGAATGGTGTTGCTATAGCTCTTACTCATCTTGCGGCCGTCTAGGCCAGTAAGTAGCGGTATATCATTGTCTACCACCGCTGACGGTAGGGTAAAGAGCGTTTTATAACGATGGTTAAACGTACCAGCCATGTCTCGCGCCATTTCAATGTGCTGGATTTGGTCGCGGCCAACAGGCACATGCGTGGCATTAAACATCAAAATATCAGCGGCCATCAATACAGGATAGCCAAACAAACCCATGTTAATCCCTTGATCAGCATCAACGTCTTCTTTTTCCATATTAGCATCGACTGCTGCTTTGTAGGCATGAGCGCGGTTCATGAGGCCTTTGGCACATGAGGAGCTCAAAATCCATGACAATTCTAGAATCTCAGGCACATCTGACTGACGATAAAAGGTCACGCGCTCAGGATCGAGACCACAGGCGAGCCATGTCGCGGCAATGGCTTTGGTTGACTCGTGAATGATCGCAGGATCATGGCAACCAATAATACTGTGATAATCCGCTAAGAAGAAAAAAGCATCGTCATTGCTGTTTTGAATAGACTCGATGGCAGGACGAATCGCACCAACGTAGTTACCAAGGTGCGGAATGCCAGTCGGTTTAATGCCAGTGAGAATGCGCTTGGCTTCGGTTGAGTTGTCAGAGGTTTGGCTGTCAGAAGTACTGTTGTTACTCATGAGAAATCCGTTATTTTGTTTATCAAATTATTATAAATGTACGATCAAAGGGTCAAAATACTAATCGCAAAGTATAGCAAATTTTTCAAGCCGTTTTCTTAGCAATCATCGTCTGCTTATTTGTAAATATCAGTACGACCATTCGGCCCATGCTTAAAGCGACGATGAAACCACATCCACTGAGTAGGGTCGATACGTATCAGTCCTTCTAAAACTTCATTGACCCGAGTGGCATCAGCGACCTCGTCACGACTTGGATAGTTTTCTAACTCTGGGGTGATGGTCAGGTGATAATGGGGGCGTTTACCACGTGGTAGATTGTCTGGTGTCTGCCGATAAGTATGTAGCGCCATCACGGCGGGTGGATGCGTTTTGCTGCCTAATTTTGCCATACGGCGTGATGCGGTAATCGTCGCTGCAGGTACGCCAAAAAACGGCGCCATGACCCCTTGCTTGAGACCGTAGTCCTGATCGGGAGAATACCAAATCACATGACCTGCTTTGATAGAGGTGACTAAGCTACGCATATCACGGCTGGAGATTTGCTTGCCGAATATATTGGTACGACCATTATAGATAAACCAATCAAGTAGAGGATTGTTTTGCGTACGATACATACAATCGACAGGGAAGAATTGAGAACACAGTAAGCCGCCCAAATCAAGCATCGTATAATGGGCACCCAGCAAAATAACCGGACGCTGCTCGTTTTGCGCATTAACAAGATGCTGTAACCCCGAAATAGATACCGTTCTAGTAAATATATTTGGACGGAACCAAGCACATAGGGTTTCAAACACGCCAATACCTTGATTGACAAAGACTTGCTTTGCCATCAATTCACGCTCAGCTGCTGGCTTTTCTGGAAACGCCAGCTTTAGATTAATCAGAGTGTCACGCTTGCGTGAGCCTGCAGCTTTATAAATCAATATGCCGAGCTTACGACCTAGCCAAAATTGCCAACGCAGTGGCAAATATATCATGGGTAATATCACCAAAAACAACAACCAAATACCCCAATATTTTGGTAATAAAAACTGCCATTGAAAGGGCTTGTTTTCTGCTTGCGCGGTACGCTTTTGATTTTGCGTAATCGTTGGGGTGCCCGCAGGTATGGCAGGTGACTTAGTTGACTGCTTGGTATTAGGCGGTACGCTACTATGGTTATTTGATGTTTTACTGGGATCGTATTGTTCTGGCGCTTTCATAATATCCTTCTGCCGCACCGTATATCACATTGCAGCTAATGATGAAAAGTTATTGATATGATGGGGTAGGCTCAAACGCTTTGCAAGTGAGAATGTTTATAAGGTTTTTACTTTGCAGTGTTAATATAAAGTATGTATATCGATAGCTATTGCAATAAGAGATAACCATACGACCTATAGGCCAACCAGCAGGCATAAAAAAACCTTATAAGCTGTGGCCAGCTTATAAGGTTTTGCAAAACGCTTCTCTTACTTGAGTTTGCTACCATCGCTCCGAGAAAAAGACAACAGTAGCAAAAAGATAAGAAAGTGCTTTGATTAACGTTTTGAGAACTGTGGACGTTTACGTGCTTTACGTAGACCCAGTTTCTTACGTTCAACTTGACGTGAATCACGAGTAACAAAACCAGCTGCTTTTAGGGCAGGCTTCAAAGTTTCGTCAGCTTCGATCAATGCACGTGTGATGCCGTGGCGGATTGCGCCAGCTTGACCACTGATACCACCGCCTGCAACAGTGACATATAAGTCATATTGGTTAGCAGAGTCTAGTAGTTCTAATGGCTGACGAACAACCATGCGTGAAGTTTCACGGCTGAAGTATTCGTCTAATGGCTTACCGTTAACAACGATACTACCAGTACCTTTTGATAAAAAGACACGAGCAGTAGACGTCTTGCGGCGACCAGTTCCGTAATTGCGTTCCATAAGTATATCCTTAGATGTCTAGTTCTTTAGGTTGCTGTGCAGTATGTGGATGTTCAGTACCCGCATATAGTTTCAGCTTCTTGATCATCGCATAGCCAAGAGGGCCCTTTGGAAGCATACCCTTAACTGCTTTGTGTAGAACATCTTCAGGCTTATGTGCAATCAGCTTTGTGAAGTTGGTTTCTTTAATACCACCTGGGTAGCCGCTGTGACGATAGTACTTTTTGTCTTGCGCTTTCTTACCCGTTACCGCGATTTTTTCTGCGTTGATGACAACAATGAAGTCACCAGTATCTACGTGCGGAGTATAAGAAGGCTTGTGCTTGCCACGTAAGCGACTAGCGATTTGAGTGGCTAAGCGACCAAGGGTTTTGCCGTCAGCATCTACGACATACCAGTCATGGGTCACTTCAGCTGGTTTTGCACTAAGTGTTTTCATGATAAAACCTTAAAATTAGAATTCGTTGAGAGTTTAGCTGGGAACGGGGCTCTCAAAAAACAGACTGCACATTATAAGCAGTAGCGCCTACGCTTGCAAGCTGCATTGGGGTTTATTTTCGCCTTTATACATTAAACTGCAGCGTTTGGCCAGTTTTTAAGCGGTTTTAAACATTTTTACAGGTATTGAATGGTTTTACTAAATATTGCTTATTACACAATAACTAACGATGCTTTTAGATATTGCTGTGCAATTATGACGGTGACAGCTGATAAAGTCCAGCGACAACTTGTCCAACTTTGGTTTGTTTCAAGCATTCAAAGCGGATTGTCTGCTGAGTTGTCTCTAGTTGGGTGTCCCGATTTTCATTAAGCCTCTCTTCTAGTTGCTCAAGCTGAGGTGTTAAATCTTTATCCGCTTCTAAGTAAATCAGCGTTGATTGGTCAATCAATGCATTGGTAATCAACGCACTCAAAATAGGCTGCCATAAATCCTGAGCATAAGGTGGATCAATGAAGACAATGTCAAAAGGGCGCTCAGTCAGTTGGTGTTGACTCAGCACTTGCTCGGCAGTACCAGTGATGACTTGATAAGTAGCCGGATCGAGGCGTAGCTGCTCGGCACTCTGACGTAGCATGTTGCTCTGTATAGTATTAATTTCGATAAAAGTGGTGTGAGCGGCGCCGCGGGACAATGCCTCAAACCCTAATACGCCACTACCAGCACAGCTATCGAGCACGCGTGCACCATGAATATCAGCCAGTAGCCAGTTAAATAGCGTCTCTCGCAAGCGGTCGGGCGTTGGGCGCAGGCCATCTGCCTCGATGAAGCTGACAATACGGCGCTTGAACTGCCCGCCAATGATACGCACATCACCGGCTGCGGCACTTTTTGCTTTAGGGTTCTTTTTTGCTGTGCGCCCGCTTGTAGATTTTTTCATGCTAGAGTCTCTTTTATTATCTTTTCTCTGAGGCGTCTCTACTTAATAGATATAACGGTTAATGATTAAAAATGTCTATTAAAATGTCGCTATTCAGAGGTGGCTGCTACTGTTTGTGCCTCTGCCTCTGCCTCTGCCTCTGCCGCTTCCTGTTCTGCTAACGCCTTTGCTTCTTTTTCACGCAAGGCATCCTTCATGGCTTTTTCAAAAGCCTTTTGACGCTTGATAACTTTGAGCTCATCGGCTGAAGGGGGCAATATCGGATCAGTTTTGCGTTGTAGCATCCAGTAATCAAATAGGGCACGGCCAATAGGAGCGGCAGTCGTACTACCACCACCACCGTTTTCGACCAATACGGCAAGTGCAATCTGTGGATCTTCTACGGGCGCAAAGCCATTGAACCACGCATGATCCCAATGACGCTTATCGATTGCCGATTTATCATAGCGTTTGCCTTGAGCGATAGACTTCACCTGTGCGGTACCGGTTTTGCCAGCGATACGATAGCGCGGGGTATAGATGCCGCGACCTGTGCCGTTTTCTACCACGCTTTCCATCGCAGCATGCATACGTAGCCAGTCAGAAGGCTGACCGTTGTATTCAATTTTGCCATCTGGTTTGGTGATCACTTTTACATCTGCCGCGCCGTCGCTGCTTTTTAGCAAATGCGGTGTAATATGATTTCCTTTATTTGCGGTCATGGCTGTGGCGTTGGCAATCTGTAGTGGCGTTGCCAAGAAGTAGCCTTGTCCAATGCTGACAGAGATGGTTTCACCCGGTAGCCAGTCTTTATCGTAAGTGTCTTTTTTCCATTTCGGTGACGGCATAATGCCTGATTTTTCATTAGGAAGATCAATACCTGTCTTGTCACCAAAACCAAAGCGTACCATCCAGTCGTGCAGACGCTGAATGCCCATCTCATAAGCCAGTTTATAATAGTAAGTATCAACCGACATTTGGATAGATTTTTTCAAATCAACCGTACCATGACCTCCGCGCTTCCAGTCACGGAATCGATGAGTGTCTCCTGGTAAACTAAAATAGCCGGGATCATAAATAGTACTGTTCCAATCTCGCAAGCCGTAGTGAATACCGCCTAGACCTTCAAATGGTTTGATGGTCGAGCCAGGTGGGTAAGTGCCTTGGAGCGCACGATTATATAGCGGCTGATCAAGGTCTTCCCGCAGCGCATCATAGTCTTTGAAGGAGATACCTGAGATAAAAGGGTTTGGGTCATAGCTTGGGTTACTGACAAATGCCAGCACGTCGCCGTTTTTGGGATCTATTGCGACGATTGCACCGCGGCGTCCATCCAGCTGCTGTTGGGCGATCTTTTGCAGCCCATAATCTAAGCTCAACGTGATATCGTTACCAGAGGTAGGCGGTTTGGTGTCCAATTGACGCAAGATGTTGCCGTGAGCATCTGTTTCTACTGACTGGTAGCCTGGTTGCCCAAGCAAAATATCTTCGTAATAGTCTTCAATACCAATTTTACCAATCAGATCAGTACCTGCATAGCGGTCCTTATCAATACGCTTAGACTCTTTATCGTTAATACGACCAACGTAACCGATAACATGAGCAAACAGCTCATCATAGGGATAATCACGCGTCAGCTTACTTTGGATAGAGACACCGCGAAAGAACGGCTTACGCTCACTAAACTGAGCCAGCTGCGCCTCTGTTAAGTCGATTTTGATGGTCACAGGGTCGTTTTTGTTTTTGCTTAAGCGCGCCAAAATATCTGTGATGTCTTCTTCTGTCAAATCAAAGATAGGGGCTAACAAGTTGAGAGTGCGCTCAGGGTTGTCAATCTCGTCAGGACTTAGCATGGCGGTAAAGACTGGCTGGTTATCCGCCAAAATGATTCCATTACGATCATAAATATAACCGCGGCTAGGCGGTGCAGATATGAGCTTGATACGGTTGTTGTCTGCCTGCGTGGTGTACTTATCATGAGCATAGACTTGCAAATAACCATAACGCGTTATCAGGCCGCCCAAACCCAGCAATATTAAAATCCCAAAGATAATAATACGGTTGGTAAAGGTACTGTTGACCTGTTCGGTATTGGGAGTTAGCGGTTTATTCATAGAAAATCAGAGCCCAATCGGTCAGTGAGTCAATAAAAGCAGGATACATGGGCGGGTTAGTTAACCAAAGTGCGGTGAGTCTAAAGGATAATACAAAGGATTTCAATCACATAGCGCTATATGATCTAAAATCAACGTGCATCGATTTGTACGTAGATGGTGTCTATCGTTTGACTACAAATTATAACAGAACAAATGAGAAGGCGCAGTACTCAGCCACTTATTTTGTTGTGACCATACCCTATATAAGCGATGAGCTATATTAATCCCTTTATTCTCAGATGCAGGGCAGAAATGTGTCATCTTTAGTCACAACTTGCTAAGGGTCTACATGTGCTAATAAATGGCAAGTATGCTAAAATCAGGCGATTTATTTATATATAGCAGTTATTATGGGCAGAGCGTCTTTTTGAAACGTTCTAATTTTGCTAACGGCTTGTTATCGGTAACGACAATATTAGCAACGACAATCAACCTGTCAGGAACTAGAGAAGTCATGGACGTAAATTCATTGTGGCAGACGATAACTGAGCACCCAGAGTTTTTTGCCATGCTGACCATTCCACCAGTGACGGCATTCGTCACTTGGGTACATGTGTGGATGGCGCTCAAGATGCTGTTTTATCCGATTAAGTTTTGGGGTATTCGTATTCCAAACTTCCCATTTTTTGGGTTGCCGGGTATCGGCTGGCAAGGTATTGTCCCACGTAAAGCGGGTAAAATATCGGGTGTTATCGTTGATCAGACATTGTCAAAGCTCGGTTCGCTGGATGAGTTTTTTAAAGCGATGGAGCCTGAGCAAATGGCGCTATTTGTCACTGATACGGTTGACAAAAACCTTGAGCCGTTGATTGATGAGATTATGCTCGATCATTCACCTGCATTATGGGGTAACCTGCCTTATGCCCTAAAGCGCCGTGTCTATGCCCAAGCCCATAAAGAGCTGCCTAATATTATGCAGTCGCTGGTGACAGATTTGACTTATCATGTCGAAGATTTGGTCGATATGCGTAAGATGATCGTTAATACGATGGAGAACGATCGTCGTCTGATGGTCAATATGTTCTTAAAAGTCGGTCAAAAAGAGATCGATTTTATTTGGCATATCAGTGCTTTGATTGGGTTAGTGTTTGGTATTATCCAGATGTTTATATTTTTGGTGGTGCCGCAGCACTGGACTGTACCGTTTTTTGCCGCGATCTGGGGGTTCTTGACCAATTGGATTGCCATTTGGATGGTATTTAACCCAGTAGAGCCGCATTTTATCCCGTATTTGAAGCTTTTTTCGGTACAGAGCCGCTTCCCCTTTATCAAGCCAGTCATGCCTCATATCGCAAGGTATCGTCTGCAAGGTGGCTTTATGAAGCGCCAAGAGGAAGTGTCTGAAGTTTTTGCTGAGATTGTGGTAAAAGATTTGGTTACCCTTGAGAACATCATGAACGAGATGATGTATGGTGATCGCTCAGCACAAACTCGTGAATTGATGAAATCACACCTATATACGGTACTAGAGTCACCAGTAATCAGCACGACATTACGTGTGGGATTGGGCCGCCGTGATTATGGGCAGCTGAAAAATACCATTATTGATAAATCGATTGTGGCAACGATGGTACCGCTGCGTGATCCTGAGCTTAATGAAAGTCGAGCCAGTAAAATATTTGGGCTGTTTCGCGATAGAATACGTGCGCTGACGCCAAATGAGTTTCAGAATCTACTGCGTCCAGCTTTTCGTGAAGATGAGATGACCTTGATTGTCTTGGGTGGTTTGACTGGATTTTTGGCAGGGTGGCTGCATCTTGTGCTGGTGTTCTTTCCCTCGATGCAGTAATACTGATATCGTGAGTAATAAAACAGTGATAAGTATTTTTAAATGGTAACAAGCAACAATATCTAATAAAGTTTGGACAAATAAAAGAATATAAAATCAACCATAATTAAGCATTTTGTATCAACCATTCAGATTGATACGTCACAATGATAGTAGCGGGTTTTAGGTGCTTCTACAGCTATCGAAACCTCAGTTTTTAACCGTAAACTATGACCGCATAAAGGACTATTTAGCGTTTGCCAGTGGCTTACAATGCCATCGGTGAACCCTTAATGGTATCCAAGGTAAACAAGGTTAGACCGTATGTTAATCACAGAATTGGGTTATTTTGCCTTGCTGGCCGCTTTTATACTGGCGATTTTGCAGGTGGTACTACCAACCATTGGTGTCATGCGCGACCATGTCGCTTGGCAACGTCTAGCACCAAGTCTTGCATGGGCGCAGTTTGCGGCCATGATCATATCATTTGCTGCACTGATGGCAGGCTTTTATTACAACGACTTTAGTCTTGTCTACGTCACGCAGCACTCCAATACGTTGCTGCCTTGGTATTACAAGCTGTCTGCAACGTGGGGCGGGCATGAAGGGTCATTGCTACTGTGGATGACCATTATGGCCACTTGGTGTGCGCTGGTCTCTTATTTCAGTCGTGGGTTGCCGCTGTCCATGCGTGCGCGTGTCCTTGTGATATTGGCAGGCGTACAGATGATGATGCTAGCGATGCTGATCTTTACCTCATCGCCATTTGATCGTACCTTGCCCAATTTGCCAGTTGATGGCGCGGATTTAAACCCTGTCTTGCAAGATTTTGGTTTGATTATTCATCCACCGATGCTCTACATGGGTTATGTGGGTATGGTCGTGCCATTTGCTTTTTGTATGGCAGCGTTGTGGGAAGGGCGCTTGGATGCGGTCTGGACACGCTGGTCACGTCCGTGGGCATTGGCGGCTTGGGGCTTCTTGACGGTCGGTATCGCACTTGGCTCATGGTGGGCTTATTATGAGCTCGGCTGGGGCGGCTGGTGGTTTTGGGATCCAGTAGAGAACGCGTCACTGATGCCATGGCTGGCGGGTACGGCATTACTACATTCGCTTGCGGTCACTGAAAAGCGCGGTGTGTTCAAAGCATGGACGATCATGCTTGCTATTTTTGCATTTGCGCTAAGTTTGCTCGGTACATTCCTCGTCCGTTCAGGCGTTATTACTTCAGTCCATTCATTTGCTGCTGACCCGACGCGTGGTCTCGTTATTCTAGCCATTCTTGGCGTGATTATCGGCGGTGGTCTGCTGATGTTTGCAGTACGTGGTTGGCGCTTGACGGTTGAGAGTCAGTATCGCTTGATCTCACGCGAGTCATTCTTGGTGATTAATAACGTCATTATTCTGATTTCGACCTTGGTTGTCCTACTTGGTACGCTGTATCCTATTATTGCTGATTCTTTTGGCTTGGGTCAGGTGTCTGTTGGCCCTCCATATTTCAATGCGTTATTTGTGCCATTGACATGGTTGCTATTGGTAGCGATGGGTATGGGCTCCAATATTCGCTGGAAGCAAGACAGTCGTCCGTTATTGGGTGCTGGCATGGTGATAGCCGTGAGCAGTTTGGTATTGGCGGCGATCATCGCGTATTTTACCAGTCCATCAGCGATGCTAAACATTGGCGTCACGCTAGCGGTGAGCTTTTGGGTGCTGTTATGGATGGTTGTCGATTTAAGAGACAAGACCAAAAACGCACCGAGCCGATTAAGTGGACTACGTCAACTGCGTCTGAGCTATTGGGGTCAACAAACCGCTCATATCGGGGTGCTCGTTGCGGTCATCGGTGTGGCATTTACTACGACGCTGAGTATTGAGCGTGATGTAGCGCTGGGACCAAATGATAGTGTTAATGTCCAAGGTTATGACTTTACGGTAAATGGCTTCCGAGAAGTAAAAGGCAGTAACTTTGACGCCACGCAAGCTGAGGTGACGGTTAGCAAAAATGGTCAGGCTGTGACAACACTACATCCCGAAAAGCGTAATTATATTATCAGTATGATGCCGATGACTGAAGCGGCGATTGATGCCAGTCTGATGCGTGATGTGTATGTTGCACTTGGTGAGCCAATTGCTGAGGACAGCAACGAGTGGGCGTTCCGTATCTATGTCAAACCGCTCATTCGCTGGATATGGTTAGGTGCGCTCATTATGGCGTTTGGTGCATTGCTTAGCATGTTAGACAATCGTTACCGTATTAAGAAAACCAGAACACCTGCGCAAATCGCCGCCAAAAAATCAGGCTTTGCTACGGTGGCAGATTTGGAATCGCAAGCTATCAAGACAGGGGATCAGTAACATGACGACCTCAAACAATGCACCTGATAAACAGACTCAGCAAAGCAATAAGAATACCAAACGCAAAAAGTCGCTTAAGTTATGGTTTTTGATTCCTCTGGTGATTTTTATTGGTCTGGTTGCCATGCTGTATATGCGCTTGGGCAAACCGACGGATATCGTGACGAACACAGCACTTGAGCGTCCAGTACCCGCTTTTGAGCTGCCATTGTTGTCAGATACCAGTCGTATCATGACCAATGATAACCTGCCTGATGAGCCGTTCTTGATGAATATCTGGGGATCATGGTGTCCTACTTGCATCATCGAGCATCCTTTTTTAATGAAATTGGAGGAGCGCGGTGTGAACTTGGTAGGCGTAAACTACAAAGATGACATTGGTAATGCACTCGGATACCTGAACAAAGGCGGCGATCCCTTTTCGATGTCTATTCAGGATCTATCGGGGCAGTTTGCTTTAGATTTGGGCCTGACTGGCGCGCCTGAGACTTTTGTCGTCGATGGTGAAGGGGTTATTCGTCAGCATATTATCGGTGAGGTCAATGAGAGCAACTGGCAAAGCCGTATCGCGCCTTGCTTGATGGTGCTTAATGACGCCAATAATAATGGCGTCAGTTTAGAGCCAAGTCAGGTTGAGGAGGCGTGTCAATGATAGCCTATCAAATAAAATCCGTTACGATAAAATTAGCAAGCTTGCTTATCGCTTGTCTATTCAGTATGGCTAGTTTTGCTGCTATCGACGTCTATGATTTTGACTCTGTACAGCAAGAGGCACAGTATCGCGGCCTTATCGAAGAGCTGCGTTGTCCAAAATGTCAAAACCAAAATCTAGCAGGCTCTGATGCCCCAATTGCCCAAGACTTAAAGCAAAAAACCTACGATTTGGTCAAAGATGGTCGTAGCGATGGTGAGATTCGTGCCTATATGCAGGAACGTTATGGCGACTTTATCAGCTATAAGCCACCAGTGCGTCCTTCAACGTGGATCTTATGGTTTTTCCCACCATTATTGCTCATTATCTTGTTAGTAGGTTGGTTTTGGCAAAGCAAACGACGTCAGCTTGTTGCTAGTGGTGCAAGCGGCATGACAGCAGACAGTACCGCTGAGGCACTGTCTGTTGCCGAAAAAGCGGAGCTTGAGCGCTTATTATCACGTGCTGATAATAAAGACGATCATGATATTACAAGCCTTGGGGGCAAAAAATGACCATATTTTCTACGGTTGGCTTATTTATTGCGCTAAGCCTACTTACCGCCTTATTGCTTGCTGTTATAGCTATCAAACCATGGTTGAGAGCACCGCGTACGCATAGTAAGCCTTTGGACAATCAGCTATTAGATATCAACGTTGCCGTATTTCGTGAGCGCTTAGCAGAGCTGAAAACAGATAAAGATAGCGGCATCATTGATGACCATCACTATCAAAACCAAAAACTTGAGCTTGAACGCCAGCTTTTGGATGCTCAGCGTGAAGTCGCACCTATGGTGACGCCTGGTATTAAGAGTCGATTGATTATCGTCGTCTGGGTGCCCGTATTAGCCGCTATGGCATACTTGATGGTCGGAGATCGCACGCCTGTATTCGAGCTTTGGGCAAGCGAAGACAAAGTTGGTCAAGTGGCGGATGATTTATTAACTGGCAAGATTGACCAGCCGCCTGCTTGGGCGATCGAAGATGGCAATCAGCTGATTAGTGCCATGCAGACCAATGTCTATCGCCATGCGTACGATTACAACCGTTGGATGCGCCTATCAGAGTTGTTCTTATCATTAGAGGCGACCGATTCAGCATTAGAAGCATTATCACGTGCTTATCGTTTGTCACCTGATAATGAAGAGATTGCGATTACTTACGCGCAGATTAATTTCTTTGCTAATAAGGGTCAGTTAGACGAAAATAGTCGCCGAGTGCTAGAAACTGTATTGGCCAAAAACCCACAGCATGAAGGCGCGCAAATGCTCATGGCAATGGGTGAGGCGCGAGCGAATAACTTTGATCAAGCACAAGGCTGGATCAAACGCTTGCGTGACAGTATTTCTGCCAAACCAGGCGATCATACGCAGGCGCTATCAAGCCTAGATGAGCTCAGTGCCAATGTGACCATGCAGCAGCAACAAGCCTCTGAAGGTATCGAGGTGACCGTTAAGATCAACTCAAGCCTACTGCCATTGGTCAAAGCGGATGACGTGCTGTTTGTGGCGATTCGTGATGTGAATGGTGGCCCGCCATTTGCAGCTAAACGTTTACCGATTACTGCTATCAAACAAGGTGAAGCTACTATTAGCCTAAGTGATCTTGATGCCATGATGCCAGGGCGCACCCTAGGATCTGCTCGATCTGACAAAGTACAGTTAGCTGTCATCGCTCGTATTAGCCATAGTGGTACAGCCATCGCAGAATCAGGAGACCTATCAGGCAATCCTGTGGTGATTAGTGCTGATCAGAATCAGGTAAATGTAGAAATTAATCAACAGATTCCTTAGGGCATATCTTCAATTCAATCGATGGTTATCTAAATGGGCTAAAAATGGCTAAATTTTGCCAAACCGCGTCAAATAGGGGGTTAATATCTCGATATTATCTACACTATTTTCCTTGTTTGACGGCAATTTATCTCATTTTTATTACCATTTTTAAAATGAAGACACGCCCTAGTATTAGGAGTTATTATTGTCAGTATTTTTCATATAAATGCTGTTGACCACAAAAGGGCTAACAGCATTATATGAACAGCTAAGTTATAGCAACTTATGACCCTAATTAGAAAAAAACTTGAGGTTTGCAGGGTCACAAGGTAAGGTGTCTTGGCAATCAGTTAATCCCTAAGTGTTAATAATCCTAAAATCCCATTTAATTCAGGAGAATCGTGTAATGATGCGTATTATTTTGCTAGGTCCACCAGGCGCCGGTAAAGGTACTCAAGCCCAGTTTATTTCTAAGGAGTATGATATTCCTCAGATATCGACGGGTGATATGCTACGTGCTGCTATCAAAGAAGGCAGCGAGCTTGGCAAAAAAGCCAAAGATATCATGAATGCTGGTGGCCTGGTTTCTGATGACCTCATTATCAATCTTGTAAAAGAGCGTATCGCTAAGCCTGATTGCGCCAATGGTTGTATTTTTGATGGTTTTCCACGTACTATTCCTCAAGCGCAAGCACTTGCTGATGCTGATGTTGCCATCAATCACGTGGTAGAAATCAGTGTGCCTGATGATGAAATCGTGAGCCGCTTGTCTGGCCGTCGTCAGCATCCAGGTTCAGGCCGCGTTTATCATGTTAATTACAACCCGCCAAAGGTTGAGGGCATCGATGACGTGACTGGCGAGGCGTTGATCCAGCGTGAAGACGACCAAGAAGCGACTATCCGCGACCGTCTATCGACTTACCATGAGCAAACATCTGCATTGGTTGGTTTTTATCAAGAAAAAGCCACCGAGGGCGCAGATGCACCAAACTACGATAAGTTTGATGGCACGCAAGACATCGAAGAGGTTAAGCAGCAGATTTTGTCTGCGCTGAAAGGCTAATGTTCGATTTTGGCTAATTAATTTAGCCAGTCGATATAGTCATTAGAAACCCTGTTTCATTACAGGGTTTTTTTATGGCTGATATTTATATATTGGATAATTTTATCTTCTATAAAAAGCATTCAGCATATTGCTGACTCATGATTGAAAATCACTCACAAAAAAACCGCTTACTCATCATAAGTAAACGGCTCTTTCATCAAACATACTACTTATAAAGCTAGCATATTTATGATTTAAAAATTATGCATTACCTTGGGCATCAACTTGCGCTTGTTGCTGGCTTTGTGCGTACGCTTGATCAAAGTTCACAGGTGCAAGCAATAGCTGCGGGAAGCTACCACGCGTCACGATGTCGCTGATGACTTCACGAGCATATGGGAACAGCACGTTAGGGCAGTATGCACCTAGGATTTGACCGATTTGATCTTCTGGAATGTCTTTTAGCAAGAAGATACCTGCTTGATGTACCTCAGCGATGAATGCTGCTTCTTCAGCATTTTTTGCGGTTACGCTTACGGTCAAGATGATTTGATAATGATCATCATCTAATTTTTCAGCGTTGCTAGACAAGTTGATATCAAGCTCTGGGTTCCACTCTTTGGTGAATACGCTAGCGCCTGGGACTTCAAGTGACATATCTTTTACATAGATGCGTTCTAGCGCCAATTGTGGTTGTGCTTGTTCTTCAGCCATGATAAATCCTCTAAAATTGAATCAAGTAATGGGGAAAACGGTTGTTCTAATAAAAAGTCATTGTAATATAAACTAAGCGTGTAGCTCGATATTTTTTAACCTTACTTTTTATTACGGTTTCCAAGCTTGCCACTGTCTATCTTTACATAAATAAAGACAGGCAGTAAAGCAAGGTAGCAGATTAACCTGCTAATAGCTCGTCAAGTTTGCCTTGTTGGTTCATTTGGTTGAGCTCATCAAAACCGCCAACAAAGGTGTCACCAACAAAGATTTGTGGCACAGTACGGTAGTTATTGGTTTTTTTCATGAGTTCTTGGCGATCTTCTCGGCTCATATCGTGCATGCCAATCTCTTCATAATCAACACCTTTGGTTTTTAGCAGTTGTTTGGCGTTTGAGCAGTATGGGCAGATAGGCGTGGTATAAACTTTAACAGGTACAGTCATGGTTAATCCTTATTTATAAATTTATGAGATAACAGCGCTATTATAGATAGCATAATAAATTATCATAGTCTAAGCGTTGATATCATCTGTTATCAATGAGTAAAGTGTAGATGCATTTGGTTATGCTCACTACTAAAGTGGGGATGGGGACAACAAATTCAAGCCAATGAAATCTAAAATAGCGTGTTTTGAACATGTTGTCGCTTGATAAGTTTTGTCACGTCATAAATATCGCATAAAAAAAGACACCTGTTGATAAGGTGTCTTTTTTTGAGCTTCTATCAAGTCGTCGTTATGACTGACTAAGCGCCATATCCCAGCAAGTTAACTATTTGTGTAGACTTGGCTTGGCTTTACCTTTGGTCTTTGTTTTGGCATCTTTTACACCAACTAGTGGCATACCAGCGCCTTGCCAACCGCCAACACCGCCCTCTAGGCGATAGACACTGTCTTTACCAATCATCTGAATGGCTGCGCCTGCTTGCACGCCCATATCACAGATGATAATCACTGGCTGCTCAATCGCGCGAATCTCTTCTAAGCGCTCTTTGAGGTCAGTGAACGGTATGTT
Organism: Psychrobacter sp. T6-5; assembly: GCF_052258485.2. Lineage (NCBI taxonomy): Bacteria > Pseudomonadati > Pseudomonadota > Gammaproteobacteria > Moraxellales > Moraxellaceae > Psychrobacter > Psychrobacter sp. T6-5. The sequence continues at coordinate 1,169,479 of NZ_JBQQEY020000001.1, forward strand.
GCGGCTGCCTTGAATATAGCCTGATTCAAACTTCTTCTTGGCGCGAATATCGATCAGCTGCGCGTTTTGAGAGTTGACCATCATGCCAAGGGTGTTGGGCGATATTTTTCTACCGCTACGTTTGTTTTCAATGGTAAAAAACAGGATAGCAAGTACGGCTAATATACCAAATAAAAACGGGTGGTTGCCCACAAATTCCAGCGCACGATCCAAACCATACCTCCAAAAAAATAAGTGTTCTATTAGGCTGAGAAGCCAGCCCAATGATATTGAACAAGGCGCTATTATACCGATAAGGTCATCTATAGTAAACGGGCGATGACACGGTCAATAATCAAGCCTGTATTTTACCTTTGAAATGACGTTAGTTGGGTTTAATAAGGCTTAGTATCAGCTTCCTCTTGTAGCGTCACGAGATTTTCAACGCGGCGCTGTAATACGGTACCGTCAGCCACGGCTTCCCATAGTGCACAGCCTTTGCTGTTATGGGTGTGGCGACAGTCACGGAACTGGCAGTTACCGGCTAATGGCGCCAGTTCAATGAAGCCTGAGATGATATCGTCAGGCGTCAGGTGCCAGATGCCATATTCACGAATACCTGGTGTATCAACGATGCCGCCTTGGGTCAGATCATCTGGGTTAAATGGCAACAGTCGACTGGTCGTGGTGGTATGTTGACCAAGCTTAGAGTTTTGCGAGATGATATTGACGCTTTGACCAGACTCTGGGAGTAGGGCATTGATTAAGCTGCTTTTGCCAACACCAGATTGTCCTGCAAAAATGACCAACTTTTTATCTATGTAGCGTTTTAACTCATTAAGGCCTTCTTGTTCGTCACTCTCGGCGATATTTTCAGGACAATCGACTGAGGTCAACACGCTTTCATAACCAAGTGCGGCATACTGTGCCAATAATTCATTGGTATCGACGCCGTTTTCTTGTGCCAACAGATCGGCTTTGTTAAGTACTAGTAATGGTTTGACACCCGCATGGTGGCATACCACCAGATAGCGATCGATCAGCGTTGGCGCGGCAGCAGGCAATGGGGCAAAGACAATAGCAAGAATATCGACATTGGCAGCGACAGGTTTGAGCTTATGATAGCGGTCAGGGCGAGAGACCAATGAGGTACGCGGTTTAACGGCTTCGATACGCCCAAAGCCTGTGTTGGAGTCGGCACTCCAGCGCACTTGATCCCCTGCAGCTAGCATCGGCAAGTTAGTGCGTACATGGCAGCGCCAAATATCGCCGAGCTCAAGTGTTTGCCAAAACGGCTCCGGATCATCAGGGGCTATCTCTGGCTGCTCAGGTATCACCGCAGGTAGGCTTGTGACTTGTACCTCTAGTTGCTTACCGTAATGTGCCATGACCACGCCATCCATCAAACTGTCATCAATACTATCTTGATTGGACAGTTGCTGCTTGTCGATGCGACGAATCTGTTGTTTGGTCAGTTTGCGTTGCCGGATTAATGCCATGGGTTTTTGACCTATTATAAAAATATTGCTAAGTGTAGCGTGAAAATTTGCTAACATACAGCCTAAAGCGTCTGCGGCAGACAGTGGTTTTGTAATATTGTACGACTCTATAGGTTTTCTGAACCGAGTAACGCGTTTCAATGCTGTCTGAGCACGGGTGTCTACGTGTAATACGTTTTTTCAATTGTTTTTCTAAAATTGCTTTTTCAAAATTATGAATGATAGGATATTTTATGGCTACCGGTGACCATCCCAATAAGATTAAGATCAAAAATCAAGGTAAAAAAGGGCTGGTGTGGATTGATTTAGAAATGACCGGACTTGATACCTTAAACGATGAGATTATCGAGATTGCCACCGTCGTGACTGACGAAGATTTGAATGTACTTGCCGAAGGGCCTGTGTTTGCGATCAAGGTATCGGATCAAGTCTTAAATAAAATGGATGACTGGAATACCAAGCAACATGGTCAGTCAGGATTGGTCGATCGTGTGCGTCGTAGTACCGTGACATTGGCAGAAGCGGAAGCTGAGACTATCAAGTTCCTAAACAAATGGGTTGATAGTGGCAAGTCACCAATGTGTGGTAACTCTATCTGCCAGGATCGTCGCTTTATGGCGCGCCAAATGCCAGAGCTTGAGCGCTTCTTTCATTATCGTAACCTTGATGTGTCGTCAATTAAAGAGCTATGTTTTCGCTGGCGTCCTGATATCTTAAAGAATTTCGAAAAAGGTGGCAGTCATTTAGCCTTAGATGATATTCGTGACTCTATCCGTGAGCTAAAGCATTACCGTCAGCATTTCTTTAAATTAATGGATTAGATAGCGAGCGATAAGCAGTGCAAGAATGTAGTGAACGTAAAAAGGGTCTGTTGAACTATCAACAGACCCTTTTTGTATTGAAAAGATATTTTTTAAGGTGCATTGTTTAAAATGCCATTAAGTTTAAAACGCCATTAAACGCGCTTTAGCGAACAAGAAATTCAAACTCGTACAACTCAAACTCAGTATTATTACTGCTTAAATCATTACTATTGACACGGTCATTTGAATGCTGGTCATCTGTCACTGCACCAATCACCGCACTGACTTTAGGCTGTCGAGCGTCTTTATCTAACAATCGCCAGTCGCCAAGCACATAGCGTTTTTTGTCAGCGGTGACGTGATGGATATCGGGACGGTGGGTATGTCCATGCAATAAGGCATCGCTGTCAGTAATGGCCTGACGTACGGCCTCATCATTCACATCCATGATATAAGCCGCTTTGTTAGCATTGTTCTGCTGGCTTTTTTTACGCATGTTGTCTGCGATGGCTAAGCGTTTTTCTAATGACTTATTAAGCAAATACCACTGGGTCAGACGATTACGCATAACTTTGCGAAAGAACTGATATTTCTTATCATCGGTACATAGCGCATCACCGTGCTCTAAGCGATAATTCTGCTGACCAACAGGCAAAGTATACGGTTCGTTGATAAGCTCTCCACCGAATAGATTACAAAACGGCTGTCCTAACAGAAAGTCACGGTTACCGTGCATGACCAATATCTCACAGCCATTGATACGTAGCTGTTTTAGCTTTGCAATCAATGGGGTTAGCCAATGCGTTATTTGTTCATCCTCTGACCTTTTTTCTTTTAATAGTGATAAATACATATCATCACCTAGCCACACCTCAAACCAATCACCCAATATAAAGAGGCGTTTGAGCACTGGCAGGGCAAGACAGTCATCAAGCAGCGCCAAAAAAGCCTGCACTAAGGCAGGCTCCTGAGGCGATAAATGCAAATCGCTAATCAATACTTGCCGCACTTGATGAGGGCGGGTCGTGATTAAGTGATTAAAACGTTGCATTTATCTTTGTCCTCATGACTTATCGTATAGCGAGCATGATTTAATAAACTCTATTAAAAAATGCTCGCTCATTCACAGCTATCGCTAAGTAACTATTACAGAGTAGCTGCTGTTGAGTGGCTACTACTGAGTAATGATGGTCGCTGAGTTGATGACAACTGGCTCTTTTGGCACATCAGCATGCATGCCAAAACGACCGGTTGGGACGCCTTTCATTTTTTCGATTACATCCATACCGCTAGTTACTTTACCAAATACCGTGTAACCCCAACCTTGCATGTTTTTGCCAGAATGGTTTAGGAAATCGTTGTCTTTTACGTTGATGAAGAACTGGCTAGTTGCTGAATGCGGATCTTGGGTACGCGCCATTGCGATAGTACCTTTATCATTTTTCAAACCATTGTCCGCTTCGTTTTCGATAGGCGCGTTGGTTGGTTTTTCATTCATCTCAGCGTCCATTCCGCCGCCTTGAATCATGAAACCATCGATAATACGATGGAAAATTGTACCGTCATACTGACCAGATTTTACATAGTTCAAAAAGTTTTCTACGGTCTTTGGTGCTTTTTCTTCGTTGAGTTCGATAACGATCGCACCCATATTGGTGTCAAGTTCTACTACTGGTGGCATGTCTACCATGGGATATTCCTTTTTGATTGCAGCGCCTTAAATGACGCTGTCAAGTGGTGGTTAAAAATTGGTGGTTAAAAAGTTACGGGTAGTCTAACGGCTTTTTTATCCCGTGTCATGTATCAGGCTGTTAATGCGTTTGCAAAAGCTGATAGAATAACGCAACTTTACCCATTTTTGATCAGCTTTGACAAATTTTGATAATGCGGTCGCACTATCTGAGTTTTTATATCCCAATTTATTTTAATAATTTATTTTGAACGTTTTGTGATGCGTGATGGCACGTATTACAAATTGACAATTTGCGTTAGGAGCAATACCCGATGAGTGAGCACTCAAGCAACAATGCACAAAAAGACGAAGCAAAAAACGACTTTATTCGTAATATCATTCGTGACGATGTCAATGCGCAAAGATACCAGCAAATTGTCACACGTTTTCCGCCTGAGCCAAACGGCTACTTGCATTTAGGTCACGTCAAATCTATCTGCCTAAACTTTGGCGTGGCCAAAGAGTTCGGCGGTGTGTGCAACCTGCGTTTTGATGACACCAACCCAACTGCAGAAAAACAAGATTTTATCGATAACATCGAAAATGATGTGAAGTGGCTCGGTTTTGAGTGGGCAGGCGAGGCGTACCACGCATCAAGTTATTTTGAGCAGTTACATGCATGGGCAATACAGTTAATCGAGCAAGGCGATGCCTATGTCGATTTGCAAACGCCTGAGCAGATTCGCGATAACCGTGGTTCATTCAATGAAGCAGGGACGCCGTCTCCGCAGCGTGATGCTAGCGTTGAGGAAAACCTAGCCCTTTTCAATGATATGAAAGACGGTAAGTACGCTGAAGGCAAAGCAGTGCTGCGCGCCAAGATCGATATGGCCAGCCCAAATATGAACCTGCGTGACCCTGTTATCTATCGTGTAATGCATCAATCTCATCATCAGACAGGTGATAAATGGTGCATTTATCCAATGTATGACTTCGCGCATCCACTCTCTGATGCGCTCGAAGGTATTACCCATTCACTATGTACGTTAGAGTTTGAAGACCATCGTCCATTCTATGATTGGGTTATCGCCAAGATCGGCTTTGATGTGCCGCCGCATCAGTACGAGTTTAGCCGCTTAAATGTGGATCATACATTGACCAGTAAGCGTAAGCTTAAGCAGCTCGTCGATGAAGGCATCGTGAGCGGTTGGGACGATCCTCGTATGCCGACCGTCGCTGGTATGCGCCGCCGTGGTTATACGCCAGAGGGCTTGCGTGATTTTTGTGAGCGTGTGGGTGTGACCAAAGCGGATAGCGTGGTTGATTTTCGCTTATTGGAATTCAGCGTCCGTCAGTCATTAGAGACGACAACTGGTCGCGGCATGGCGGTACTAAAGCCATTAAAAGTGACGATCACTAACTTTAGCGAGGCGGTAAGCAGTTGGGAGTCGCAAAAAGCCGATAGCGTCAATGCACGTTTTGACGATGCGACGCAGACGCTTTGGTTGACGCAGCCGAACCATCCTAACGTGGATATGGGTGAGCGTGAGATTCCGTTTACCGAGACTTTATATATCGATCAAGGTGATTATGAGATTGAACCGCCAGCAGGCTACAAGCGCCTATCACCAGAAAAGCCAGAGATTCGTCTGCGTAACACTTACGTGCTAGCCGTCACTGAGCATATCACTGATGAAAATGGCAATGTCGTTGAGCTAAAAGCGACGATTGATCCTACTACGTTGGGTAACAATCCTGAAGGCCGCAAGGTCAAAGGCGTGATTCATTGGGTATCAGCCAGTCAAGGTGTACCAGCGACCGTGCGCATGTATGAGCAGCTATTCAGTGCTGAAGACCCAAGTAGCGTCGCTGATGTCCATCAAGCGCTAAATCCTGACTCGCTCACTGAGCTAAATGCAGTGGTTGAGCCATCTTTAGCCAATGCTGACGCTGGCACGCGTTTCCAGTTTGAGCGTGAAGGGTACTTTATCACCGATAGCGAAGATCACAGCACTGATAAACCAGTCTTTAACCAAATCGTTAGCTTGCGCGATAGCTATAAGCCAGCGTAATCTGTATTGGCTCAGTCTCTAAAAATTTCATTGCTAAAATGATGTTTTGAAACAATACTGAACAATAGTAGTTTGCAAGCAAGTCCATTTCTAGTACGCTAGGGATGGGCTTTTTTGTGAATAATTATAAATTTTTCGACGGTAATATCTGAGGAAGTGGACATGGCAAAATTTTTGAATAGCAGTGGGACGACTTATCATTTAGAAGAGTTGATTAAAAATGCGTCTGATCGGTTGATTATTATTAGCCCTTATTTGAAGCTGAATGAACGCATTAAAGAGCTGCTAGAAGATCGCAACCGTCTAAAAATTGATATTCGTATTGTCTATGGCAAAAATGACCTGCATCCAGAAGAAATAAATTGGTTAAAAAACCTAACGTTTATTCGTACCAGCTTTTGCAAAAACTTGCATGCGAAATGCTACCTGAATGAAAACGAGTGCATTATTACCAGCTTGAACCTTTACGAATTTAGCCAAGTCAATAATAATGAGATGGGCGTACTGATTTATCGTAATGATGATGCCAAGCTTTATGCTGATACTTATGAAGAAGCGCAACGCATTATTCGTATCAGTGATGAAGTTAGGATGTCTCTTGAAAAAGTGAGTGAATCTGAAAGCAAGCCTGACTCTAATACCAAAACAGCAAGCACGACGTCTCAGTCGCCAGTAATGTCGACGACGCCTGCAACCGAAACCACACCTAATTATTCTAAACTAACCACCGCCAAGCTTGCTAAGGAATTAGGTCTCAAGACCCAAGAGTTAAATGATAAGTTGCTTGCAGCGGGTTACTTAGAAGCGCAAGATGGTGAATTGGTATTGACTGATGCTGGGCGTGTGGCTGGTGGCGTGAGTAAAAAAGGCAAGTTTGGTGAGTTCTGCTTATGGGATGCAGGGATGGTGGTTTAATAAATAATCGATATATCTACTTAGGGTTAAATGGAATAACCGCATTACAATCCGTCACAAGACATTCATAACCAGTTTGTTACTATAAAGTCAGTTTTTACGGATGTGCTTTACATTTTTATGGCGAGCACGTCGATGATAATAATAGAGCGCGAGGCCAACGGGTCAATACAAGCGTTCATCAACATAGCTAAGGAATAAAGCATGGCACATTTACGTTTAGGCGATACCGCACCAAACTTTGACGCTGCAACCACAGAAGGCGATATTAATTTCCACGAGTGGGCAGGCGATCATTGGGTCGTTTTTTTCTCGCATCCAGCAGACTTTACGCCAGTATGTACCACTGAGCTTGGTCGTGCAGCTGCACTGAATGGCGAATTTCAGAAGCGCAATGTAAAACCAATCTGTATCTCTGTCGATAGCTTAGAAGACCATAAAGCGTGGGCGAGCGATATTGGTGAGACCCAAGGCACAGATATGAACTTCCCGATCATTGCTGATCCTAACAAAGAAGTCGCTGAGCTATATGACATGATGCATCCTAACGCAGATAGCACGCATACGGTACGCAGCGTTTTTATCATTGATCCAAACAAAAAAGTGCGTCTAACGCTGACGTATCCGGCCAGTTGTGGTCGTAACTTTGATGAAATTATCCGTGTTATTGATGCATTGCAATTGTCAGATGAATATAACATCGCGACGCCTGTAGACTGGAAAGATGGTGATGACGTAATCATTCCACCAAGTGTCAAGAACGAAGATATTGCTGCCAACTATCCAAAAGGTCACAAGGAAATCAAGCCGTACCTACGTACGACACCAGCCCCTAATAAATAACTGGACTGGTTGCATAAATATGATTAAATAAAGCCCCGTGACTTAAAGTTATGGGGCTTTTGCTATTTTTGCTTGATGAGTAATAAGCCTTTGCCATGACGGTCAGAGTAAGCTATAACTATGGTATTGAGTATCAATAGATAGGTGCTCATTAGTGCTACCATCATAATAAAGCGTATCAGCGCTAAATTTCTATTCAATCATTCTTACAAGGAGTTTACCATGAAAAAATTATACGTCACCCGTACAGCACCCAACCCGCGTAAAGCCCTTATCCTATTGGCATCAAAAGGAATTGATGTTGATGATATGGATGACATCGATGTGATTGATATTGATTTTGCCAAAAATGAGCAGATGTCAGATGAATTTACCAAAATAAATCCGATGCAGACAGTCCCTGTCTTAACATTAGACGACGGTACCGTACTCAATGACTCACAGGCGGTCTGCGAGTATCTGGATCGCGTTTACGGTGAGCGTTCCGTTATGGGCAATGACGTGATACAGCGTGCCCAAGTGTGCTCGATGCGCCGTATTGCTGAGTTTGAGGTGATGTATAATTTGATGCTAGCGTTTCAGCACAGTCATCCATCCAAAGCGCAGCGGGTCGAACAGGTACCAGAATTTGTTGCACCATCAATTGCCCGTGCTGTCAAAGCCATGGGGTATTTTGAGACAATCCTAGAAGGTCGTGAGTATCTGGTGGGTGAGCAATTGAGCTTTGCTGACATCGTGCTGTATTTGGGCTTAGATTTTGGTAAAGTGCTCAAGGTTGATCCTAATGAGCAAGGCAAAAACCTAGCCCGTTTTTATCAAATGATGAATGAGCGCTTCAGCATTAAGAACATGGCTAAAGCTAAGCCTGTGGAAACCAATGATTAGATAAAGAGATACATCGCAAGTTCTATTTTTTTAGATGCTTGCTTCTTAAAGATAATATCGGGGATAGCTAATATGTGTTAGCTATCCTTTTTTTGTCCATGAAATGAATGACATTAGATAGCAAAATAATAAAAGAATTTAAAACATAATAAAAATCAACATTTTATTACATAAGCTAATAATGCTCGGTCTATAGTGGTTAATCTAACGTGATTATAATAATCATATTCCAAAATAGTTAATTAAATATTTCTTCAGAATATGCAAGACCAGCAAGTATATAGAAATAAGTAATCGAGAAAATTGAGATACGCTTACTAAGAGGTTCGTAATATGGTAGGTAGAGCCAAAAAATCAGCACTGACAACGTTTTTATTGCCCAGTATAGTGGCGGCAAGCTTGATGCTGAGCGCTTGTCAAAAAGAAGACGCTTCTAATGAAAACGAGATATCAGACACATCTGACATTAGTGAAACCACAGACGCATTATCTAGCGCAAACCTTTTAACAGATAACGAGCCAGCAATGGATAAACCTGGCTCGACTAAATTAAGTGCTGAAGAAAAGCTCATAACCACCTTATCCCGTCATCGCTGGACATTAATGAGTGCAACGGATGCCAATGAAAAGCCTATGCCTGAGTTTGCGGATATCAATAGTCAGGTAACTTTAGTGTTCAATCAAGACACACTCAGCTACAGCGTTGGCTGCAATATGGTGAGCGCTGCTTATGAGCTACAGGGACATGCTTTGAGCACTGAGGAGGTCATGAGCACCAAAATGTCTTGCAGCGATCTTGATATGGTAGAAAACACATTAAATACATTAATGCTCGGCAGCAGTGAATTAAAAATGGAGCAAGGTGAAAATCCAGTATTGACCCAATTTACTGACGACGATGTGACTTTGGTTTGGAGTGGTAAACTCACACCTCAAGCGAAATATAACAGTAAGGGCGAGACGTTATTTTGGGCAGTGAATGCCAAAGAAGTCAATTGTGATATGAATGGTGAAAAGCAGTGTCTCCAAGTTAGGCCTGTCACTTACAACGACCAAGGTGTCAAAGTTCGTGAAGGGAAGTGGAGAGTATTTGCAGGAGAGATAGATGGTTACCAGCATGATGGTATGCACGAAGAAGTACTACGACTACAGCGCTACCGATTAGAGAATAACGAATTAATAGAAGCAGATGAGACAACAGAAAATGATACTGATGATGAAAAGTATGCATATGTACTTGACGCTGTCATTGAAAGTTCAGTGGTAGAGTAGCCCGCTATAATTTCGTCTTTTAAATGATAAAAGTGACAGGACTTATACTCATAAAAAAACACGCGTCCAATGGCGCGTGTTTTTTATTGTCTCACTATTTTAATGTTTATTTTTTTTAAAGCTTGTCTGCTTTAACGCTTATCTTTAACGCAAGTTACCCAAATCTTCCTCGGTCAAACGCCAACGACCTTTTTTCTTAGAGCCACCGCGTCCTCGCATAGAGCTATTAAGTAGTATTTTATTCATAGAATGGCTGGAGTGTGCATGACAAATCGCACAGGCAAGACCATCGGCTGCATCCTGCTGTGGTACGACTTCTAACTGTAGTATGCGGCAAACCATCTCCTGTACTTGCTCTTTAGCAGCAGCACCATAGCCGCACACGGCTTGTTTGATCTGCCGAGCAGTATACTCTGATACTTCTAAATCCAAGGCGACCATCGCTGCAATCGCTGCGCCTCGTGCTTGCCCAAGCTTGAGTGCAGAATCAGGGTTTTCTGCCATAAAGACTTGTTCGATAGCTGTATAAATAGGCTCGTCAGCATATTTTAAGTGATGCTGTGTGATGCGGGTCAATCCATTAAAAATACGCTTGAGGCGTTCAGGCATCTCTTTGGTATCTGTGCGAATCGTGCCTGCATCGATATAAGTGAGCTTATCACCCGTCTGCTGGACTATCCCATAACCCGTCATGCGTGACCCTGGGTCGATCCCGATAATAATTGCCATAGTATTCCGTCTTGCTTACATTTTGTTTTATGGCTTAAAAATCAGCCGTAAGTTTGATAGTATAGCAACCAATCCCCATATACATCATATGTTAGCCATTTTAATTTGCATGGCGCTCAATTTATTGGTTTTTATTTTATAGGACGACACTTTATGGGTCAGATAGTTGGTATAGCCATCGTTTGGTTTATTATCGAGATGCTACTGTGGTATTTACTTGCTCAATTCATGAGCGGCTGGTGGGTATTCATGTGGTTTATTGTCGCAGCAGTGATCGGTATTTCTCTTGTGCGTAAAGGTATGGCTTCTTTGAATCCAATGGCTCAGCAGATGAAAGCAGGTGGTATGATGAACCCTGCAATGCGTCCACCAGAGTCCACCATGATTAAGAGCATTGCCATGGCAGTCGCTGGTATTTTGCTACTTATTCCAGGTGTGCTGAGTGATGTGCTCGCGCTACTCGTGATCTTGCCACCAGTACAAAAGAAACTCAAAGACTTTGCCAATAACTATGTCATGAACAATCAGCAAAAAATGATGGAAATGATGGCAAAACAGATGGGTGGTCAAATGGGCGGCGGCCAAAACCCATTCGGTGGCGCAGGCGGTATGAATAACCAAAATCCATTTGGTCAACAACAGCAAAACCCGTTTGGGGACGTATTCAAACAGCATACGACTGTTGATGGTACGGCCAAAAACATTCCTAAAGATGTGAAGAAAATTACCAAATCTGCTAATGATGAGTAACAGTGATTTAGTCATTCATTAGGCATAAAAAAAGCCCCTTTCGTCATTAACGAAAGGGGCTTTTTAGTGGCAGTAAATACACTAATTATAAAGAACATATTTACAAACCGAATGAAACAACCGAAGTGCCGCTGTAAGATGGTGACCCATGAACCGTGAAGTTCAGGGCGGATGCGTCATCATCTCTGCAGGTTTCCTGATACACTGCAAGCAGTGCAGGCATACACAATGAGACGATAGGTACCACATCCTGGTAAAGCATTATCGGCTCAGGGAATAAACATCTACTAGCCAACACTTCAGAATAGATTCATCTTAACCAATGAGATGAATGATTGCAAGTATGATTTACAGATTGATACGCAGTATTGTTACCTGATATCTGTGATAGGTTTCTAGCTTTTGATAACGATACAAACCTCATCATTTTTTAGTGAAAAATTGTCAGTTTTTCAGCTATTTTAAGATATGTGTTAATATAGAGGGCTTTCCATACCCTAACACAGCATTAAAGGCGTTCATTCACTCGAGGAGCGGTAATATATGACCAGTACCCAGCAAGCATCAAAATCTATTGACGACAATCAGGCGCAGCAGCTCAGCAGTAAACAAGAAGACGGCGCACAGAATAAAAAAACGCCGCATGTCTTAATGATATTAGACGGCTTCGGTCATCGTGAAGAAGATAAAGATAACGCCATTGCTGCGGCAGACATGCCAAATCTAGATAGAATTTACCAAGAATACCCTCATGGACTGATTTCTGCTTCAGGAGAAGATGTAGGTCTGCCAGATGGTCAGTTTGGTAACTCAGAAGTTGGTCACATGAATTTGGGTGCTGGCCGTGTTCTTTATCAAGACTCGACTCGCATCTCAAGTGAGCTTGCCAATCGCGAATTTTACAAAAACGAAGCATTGGTTGACGCAGTAAAAGCGGCTAATGAGCTTGGCGGTAATGTACATATTATGGGTCTGCTTTCTGATGGCGGTGTTCACTCACATCAAGACCATATCGAGGGCATGTGCCATTCAGCATTGGTTCATGGCGCTAAGAATGTCTTTATCCATTGCTTTTTAGACGGCCGTGATACCCCGCCTAAATCCGCTGATAAGTATATCAATCGTTTGCGTGATTACATTGATAAGCTTAATGCTCATTATGAAGGTGGGCGTGTACAGATTGCTAGCATCATCGGTCGCTACTATGCGATGGACCGAGACAACCGCTGGGACCGCGTACAAAAAGCTTATGAGTTGATTACTGAAGGTAAAGCAGATCGCTTGTCGACACGTGCGGATGGTGCTGTCCAAGCGGCTTATAAGGCACGTGAGACTGACGAATTTATTAGTCCGACGACTGTCATCGGACGTGATGAAGTGCCTTATACCGTCGAAGACAATGATGCGCTGATCTTTATGAATTTCCGTGCCGACCGTGCTCGTGAGCTTGCTCAAGCGTTTGTCTTACCTGATCATGAGTTTTCAGGATTTGCTCGTCAAAAGCAGCCAAAACTTGCCGCATTTGTGATGTTGACCAAATACTCAGACGTTTTGGCGGACAATGCAAAAACCAGCATCGCTTACTATCCAACGTCTTTGGCCAATACCTTGGGAGAATATCTGCAGGATCAAGGCAAAACCCAGCTACGTATCGCGGAAACTGAGAAATATGCGCATGTGACGTTTTTCTTTAGCGGTGGCCGTGAAGAAGAGTATAAAGGCGAAACACGTATTTTGGTGCCATCGCCAGATGTCGCAACTTATGACTTAAAGCCTGAAATGAGCGCGCCTGAAGTGACGGATAAGTTGGTAGAAGCGATTGAGTCTGGCAAATATGATGTGCTGGTCGTCAATTATGCCAACGGGGACATGGTAGGGCATACAGGTATCTTTGACGCTGCGGTACAAGCTGTAGAAGCCTTGGATATCTGTGTGGGCCGTGTCGAGTCGGCAGTAAAAGCTGCTGGCGGTGATATGCTTATTACGGCTGACCACGGTAACTGCGAGCAAATGCAAGACTACGAAAGTGGTCAAGTACATACTCAGCATACGACAGAGCATGTACCGCTGATTTACGTAGGCGCACAAAAACTACAGGTACGTCGTGGCGGTAAGCTCAGTGATGTGGCACCGACTATTTTGGCACTAATGAATGTTGATGCACCCACTGAAATGACTGGTGAGAGTTTATTGGTTTCAGCATCGTAAGCCAGTTGTCTCAAATTATCCGTACATCGGATAATCTGTAAAGACATGGCTCATCAGATGAATGATATAAATTAGAAAAGGGAGGGGTAGCTATTACCTTTCCCTTTTTTATGATGCATTTTGCTTGATGATTTGCAAAACTGCCCTAGTTTGAGAGAGGCCTTTGGTGTTAACTTATACGGTAATACATAACAATAACTTTATACATTCTATTATTTAAATGAGTTTTTTATGCATCCTATCTCTTTTGTGTGCTCATCTTTGTCTAAACAATTAGAACAACGAGTGATGAAGTCGTCGCTATCGACCATTATGTCCAAACCCGTATTATTCAAGTTTATAGGCTTTAAGCCCACTTTAGCAATAGGTTTACTTGGATTATGTCTTGTCAGTATGGACGCGCAAGCAGCAGTGACCTCAGCCGATGATGCTAGTCCTACATCAAGCCTACAGCTTATCAGTTTGAATGCCGATGAGATAATGGCTGAAGATGACACTGAGATGCTGAATGCTGCAGACGAATCAGATGATTCAATAGACAGTATGCCGGACGAGAGTGCGTTAATAGACGATGATGACAATATCGATACCAGTATTCCATCAGAGGTTGCGCAAGTATCATTGAATGCAATTTCTCCTGAGACATTAAAAACCTTTGTTGCTGTTGTTGATTTAGTGCGCCGTCAGTATGTTGACGCGGTCAATGATGAGGAGTTATTTAATAATGCAATGAGTGGCATGCTAACTAAGCTTGATAGCCATGCTGAGTTTTTGGATGCGGAGGCCTATGAAAACCTACGCGCTTTCACCGAAGGGGACGTAGGTGATATCGGTATCCAAGTGACTTATCAGCCAGAGGTGGGCTATTGGGTCATCACAGAAGTTATCGATGATTCGCCTGCAGATAAAAAAGGCATCGCAGTGGGAGATTATTTACACCAAGTTGGTGAATTCAAACTTGACGAAAATCGGCAAAGTAATGACGTTGAGCAGCTATTAACAGGGATTGCTGGCACCCAAGTAGATATCATCACTTCTAAAGCGGGTCGCCGCAAGCACACGACGACGTTACAGCGGAATAATAGTCACCCTCAAATTGTCGAGACAAAACTCGTCGATGGCATTGCGATTGTTAAACTACCTGCGTTCCAGAACAATAGCCGTGAAAAGCTGTTGGAAGGTTTGATTAATTTAGATGCACCTATCTCAGGCATTCTACTAGATATGCGTGACAATCCGGGCGGTGTTCTTACATCGGCGGTGAGCGTTGCCAGTTTATTCATGAATGGTACCGATGTGGTACAAGTACAAGCACGTCAAGACAAATCGCGCGTACTAACGACCCAAGGGGATGCAATACTTAAGCCTCTGCCTATGGTTGTTTTACAAAATCGCTACTCGGCATCCGCGGCAGAGGTTTTGGCCAGTAGTTTACAGGCACAAAAACGCGCTACTATCATCGGCGAAGTGAGCTATGGTAAAGGCTCAGTACAGTCAGTCATACCACTCAATGACGAGCAAGCAGTCAAGTTGACAGTAGCTAATTATATGACCGCATCAGGCAGACAGATCGACGGCATCGGTGTTGAGCCTGACATTACTTTGTCAGGAAGTGAGAGCTCATGGGAGCAGCAGGCGCTGGATTTACTAAAACCCCGCGCGCTCGATTCCGGCATCCGCTTCATTCGAAAGGCTACTGCAAATTAATATATTGTTGATAGACTAAAACTTAACAACATACCGTCAGACAGCTATTGAATCTCTGAAATAAAAATTCAATGGCCCGATAGAAGACCTACTCAGATTGGTCTTCTGCAATTTCTAACTTTTTCATACGATAACGTAATGAGCGAAAAGTCGTTCCAAGTAGTTCTGCTGCTTGGGTTTTATTCCAGCCAGTCTGTTTGAGGGCTGTGATAATTAATTGCTTTTCTTGTTCTTGTAGATAATGCTCCAACCCTTGGGCTGGCAATTGACCATCAAGCGGTTCTTGCAGGCTCGTAATGTCATTCTCTTTTGGTTGAGTAGAACGATTGAACGGTGCTTCCTCATTCGTATAACTTGGGCTGGTTGATGGTTCTGTATGATTAGGTACTGAGCGCTGTATCATTGAAGGGTAGTGTTGGGTATTAGTACGATAAGGGTGCAAGTTAGTTGTTTCTTGCTTGTGCTTTACAGCCGTTATCTCACTGTCAGATTGAAGAGCCTGTTCACGGTTTTCTGTGGCTTTAGACATTGTTTGCGTGGTTGGTTGAGATTGGTTTTGCTCATTTGCGTAATGGTTAGATGGTTGCGCATTGCTGTGAGTTTGTGTGTTTTCAAAATCGAGTTCAACATCAGGTAGGCCTAAATGACTGATATCAATGTCCGAAGTCTCCGCCAACGTTACTGCACGCTCAAGTAAATTACGTAGTTCACGAACGTTACCGGCAAAGTCATGGCGCTGCAAACGCTCGCTGGCTTCACGTGTTAGAGACGGTGGCACGTCTAACTGCCATTCAGCAGTAATCATAGCTAAAAAGTGCTCTGCTAATACAGGGATGTCATCACGTCGATCATTCAATGTCGGTAGCTTAAGCTCAATCACATTGATACGATAATACAAATCTTGTCGAAACGCACCATCCTGTACCAAGCGGCTCAAATCTTTATGAGTAGCGGATAAAATGCGGATGTCTACTGGTACTTCTTTGGTGTCACCAATGGCCCTCACGGTCTTTTCTTGGATGGCACGTAATAGCTTAACCTGCATGGCTAATGGTAAGTCTGCCACCTCATCTAAAAATAAGGTACCGCCATTGGCTTGCTGAAACAATCCCTGCTTGTCAGCCACAGCCCCTGTAAAACTGCCTTTTTTATGACCAAAAAACTCTGACTCCATCAGCTCAGAAGGTATTGCACCGCAGTTCACTGGTACAAAGCTGCCATCTCGTCTCGGACTTAAATCATGAATCAGTCTAGCGACGACCTCTTTACCTGTACCAGACGCACCAGATAAAAAAACAGGCGCTTGTGAGCGTGCCAATTTTAGTATGGTGTTTTTAAGAGGGTGCATGACCGCAGAATCACCGATTAGCCTAGCGTCCAGCATTTTTTGCTCAGGTGAGGATTCAGGTGTGGCTTGTGCCTCATTATCTTGATGAATAACCTTTAGAGCGTTTTCTACCAATTGACGTAATCTTGGTAGCTCAAGTGGTTTATTGACAAAATCAAAAGCACCAAGCTTCAGTGCTTCAATGGCCAGATCCATACTTCCATGAGCAGTGATGACAGCTATCGGCGTATGCGAGCTGTTGCTGATTTCTTTGACCAGCTCCAACCCTGAGCCGTCAGGTAGTTTCAAGTCAGTGAGACAAAAATCATAAGTATTGTCTTGCCAGTATGATCTTGCTTGCGCCAAAGTATAGGCTACATCACTTTTGATGCCCATCTTGGTCAAAGTGATTTGCATCAATCGGCATAGATCCACTTCGTCATCAACGACTAGCGCGTTTGTTGTCATACATTATCTCGTCAAATTCAATGGCTACAAAGTATTAATAGCTAGGTCTAAATAGGGGTCAGCTTCTTTTACAAAGAAATGTGTAAATCAATCATGTATGGTGTCTTTTAGCTACCAATATGTAATGTTCAAACATTTGTGATTAGATAGTGTTTTGATTTATATCTAGGATTAATAAAGATTTTCTTCAACGGCTTGAAAGATATTTTCAGAGTCAATAGCAGGCGAAATTAAACGAAAACAGGTTTTTTCATGTTCAGGAATATAGAGCAAACGTGCCTGATTGGCTTCACAAAAGGCTTGCGATAAATATAGTCCTAAGCCGGTGCCAGCTTTGTCTGTTGTAAAAAATGGATTAAACAAATGTTTTAAATCTTCAGTCTTAATACCATCGCCATCATCTAATATATCAATTATAACATCGTTGTCTGCACAGTAAATCTCGATTTCTACATAAGCATGAGGGTGGCTATAACTACTATAACGCAAGCCATTGTTGATCAAGTTAATCAAAATTTGTTCTAACTGGTGAGGATCAAATGATATGATTGGTTGGGTTTTTACACGTAGAAAAATGTCGTGCCCTTGAAAATAGTTATCCAAAAATGCTGGCATCCACTCAGCCAAAACAATGGCTTGCTGAGAGGCCGCTTGCTGGCGAGACAGTTTTAAAATATCTTCAATAATACGGTTGACGCGTTTGGTTTGCGAAAATATCATTTCATAGAGCTCATGATTGCCCGTCATATCGATATTTGATGCATTTGCCAATGCATTGTCGTTTGCCTCAATTTCGGTCAAGTCTTCCATCAGTAGTTGGCTGGCTTGTGAGATAGCGGCTAGAGGATTTCTAATTTCATGAGCAATACTGGCAGTGAGTTGCCCTAACGATGCCAGTTTTAATTGTTGGGCGCTGGCCTGCTCACGGCGTAAGTCTTCTAATAGGATTAATTTGCTATCATCTTTTAGCGGGATGATTTGTACGCGTAGCTTACCAAATATCGAAGCGTTTGCCACCTCAGGCACATCGTACGTAAACGTACGCGATTGTCCTGTAGCGACTGACAAGCAAGCTTGGAGTAGCTGAGAATGCTGTTTGCTAAGTTGTTGTTTAAAGTTAGATAGAATGGCATGAGGCGTATCGCCTCTCATTTCTTTTATATCAGTTGAAGTGCTAGATGCACGCAACGATGAATCTTGTGTGATACTGAGCAGTTGGTGGGCTGCTAGATTTGCAAGGACGATATCCTGTTTATCGATGACAATCACACCATTGACCATTTGTGTAATCACTTCTTGATTGATGACATTAAGTCGTTCAACCTCTTTGGCATGACTTTGTGCTACTTTCTCAAGCTGTACCAAACGTTGTGAGATAGACCAACTCAAACCACCTACTGCTAAGAAGCTTGCTGACATCAGCAAAGCATCGCCTAAATTGGCCAAATTCATGCTATTGGCAATGGCATAAAAGAACTGCTGATAGATAACAAAAATAATAGCCAGTAAGGTGATAACTAGCGCTTGTGAACCATTCAATAGCATAAAGCTAGCGGCGACAACGACCATATAGAGCATGGTCAATTGTAAGTCCGGCTCACCTGCTGTATACAGCAATAAGCTTAATATAATAACGTCTAATACTAGCCCAAACGCTAGCTGTCGGCGCATCTGCTTTGTGACAACATAAAATAACCCGAGCAAAATTAAGCTCAGCATTACATAAAAACTCAGGGCTGTCTGCTGCAAAAAACTGGGGAGAGACGCGCTATCACCAGTGCGTGCAGATATATATATCATCAGCATAGAAAATATACTGACGACAAAGCGATAACTGCTATAAATAATGCCTAGTCTGCGCAGCTGCGGCAAAGGAAGCGTATCATCGTGGTGTAAATAGCGACTGATGACAGAAATGATGGTGGGAGCAGGTTTCATAAATTGACCATGATGACAAATGAGATACTAAGCAACTTATGGTTGAATCAAACCATGGCGAATGGCCAAATGCGTTAATTTTACATCACTATCAACGCCAACTTTTTCGTAAATACGGTAGCGATAGGTGTTGATGGTTTTGACGCTAACAAATAATTGGTCAGCAATCTGCTGCGGGCTTTGACAATTGACAACCATCATAGCCACTTGCTTTTCTCTATCACTTAACAAATCAAAAGGCGAGCTGGCATTGTCAGACAATAAGACGTCCGCCAATTGTTCAGCAACGTCTTGGCTAAAATAACGACCACCTTGATAGATTTTTTTGACCGCGCGTATCATCTCATCAAGTGGCGTGCCTTTCGTGATATAACCATTCACACCAGCTTTGATGAGCATTGAGGGATAGGGCTGTGCAGACATACTACTAACCGCTAAAATCTTGATACCCATATCGAGCTGAATCAAGCGTTTGGTCGCTTCAAGACCACCAATATTAGGCATATTGACATCTAGCAATACCACGTCAGGACGTAACTGCTTGGCCTGCTTGATTGCCATATCACCACTATCTGCTTCGCCCACTACTTCGATATCGGGGCTGTCTGACAACATACGGCTAATACCCATCCGTACTAAATCATGATCATCGACCACCAACACTTTAATCATAACCATACTCTTTATCGTTTGTCAGAATGAATGTCTTTATAAGGATTAAATAACAGAAAAAACAAAGTTAACATAAGCCGTTTTTTGATTTTAAATACATAGGATACGGCTAATGTGCTGTATCAATATCTTCATTTAATATAATAAAGTACAAAGAATCATAACATTCTAAGTTAAGTTATATTGCTGTATTGTTAATCAGTGTTTCTAAAATATAAATCAGTTGTATCAAAGTTTGAATGAAGCTAAAAAAAACCATTAAATCAGTTTGATAGATTAAACTTAAATGTAAACCATGATACACTAAAAATACAAAAGCTCTATGTGAGTACTTACAAACACATCTATAAACGCTACGTACGTTTTTGGCGTCAGGCAGTATGTAACTGGCGTGATAGCGACAGCAGGAGGCATAATGAAGCAACTACCATTAACCAAACAGCAATTGATCGCTGCTATGATTTCATTGAGTTTGGGCAGTGTTGCACAAGCCGCACTTACGATTAATGGTAGCACTGAGACAGCTTCGAGTGCACGCTTGAGTTGGGGCGGTGCTGATAGTTTGTCTGAAGCGCGTAACATCATGTACAAGTCTAATGGCTCTGCTATCAAAAAAGTCGACAATGGCTATGGTACGACCAATATCACGAATAGCAACAGTTTTGCTAGCAGTAACAATACCAATAGTGCGCGTTATAACACAACTTATCGCGGTGCATTTGGTAGCAGTGACATGATCCCAATCAGTACGGACTCGCGCAGCGTTGCCGTGATTGATGCTGAAACAGGCGAATCTATCTACGAAAAAGACGCCGATATTGCACGTCCTATGGCCAGCATTACCAAAATAATGACAGCTATGGTTGTGCTAGATGCAGGTCTTGATATGCGTGAAGAAATCACGCTTGATCCAGAAGACTTTGTCGGGCCTAAGCGCGCCAGCTCACGCCTAAAATCAGGCGATCGTATGAACCGTGCCGAGATGCTATTGATGGCTTTGATGAAGTCTGAAAACCCAGCCGCAAAGAGCTTGGCACGTAACTACCCAGGCGGCTATAATGCCTTTATCCGTGCGATGAACAGAAAAGCACAAGATCTAGGTATGACTACGGCATTTTTTGGTGATCCAACGGGTCTTGATAAGCGTAACGTCGCCTCATCGAATGATTTGGTAAAAATGGTGCGTGCGGCTGGTAACTACGATGTGATTCGTCGCTTCTCTACCACCAAGAGCTATGATTTCTTTGTTTCAAACTACTCAAGTGGTAACCGTACTTATAAAGCCAACAATACTAGTAGCTTGGTTCGTGCAGGTGATTACCCAATCGGTATCTCAAAAACAGGTTTTATCAACGAAGCTGGGCGCTGTGTTGTGATGGAAACGCGAGTCAATAACCGCCCTGCAATTATCGTTATCTTAGGGGCAAACAGCTCAGCAACACGTTGGGGCGATGCTAAAAACATTCTAAACAGCTTAGCGACACGTCGTACCGTATAGACACGCTGTTTTAAATATATAAAAAAGGCTGTTATATCATATAACAGCCTTTTTATTGTGTTGAGTTTAAGATTAAGGATCTGCACTATGAACCAATCATCAATCTCATCTGCGATACCCAAGCTATATTTGCTGACCAATGATGATGAATTTGAATTGTTATACCAAAAGTTAGATGCCGCCTTATCGACAGGACTGATTGCATTGCTGCAGATTCGGCGCAAGCAAACGCTTAGTCTGCCAGATGGTCATATAACGCTTTATGAAGAAGCCAAACAGATTGTTAAGCTGGCCAAAGCACATGACGTTCCAGTCGTTATGAATGATAATATTGCACTAGCAGCCAAGCTTGGTATTGGTGTGCACCTTGGGCAAGGAGATGGCAAAATTGGTGATGCTTTGCAGTCTCTTGAGTCGACTAAAATAATTGGTCGAACTTGCCATGGGAATATTGAATTAGTCAGAGAGGCAAAAGATGATGGTGCAAGCTACGCTGCGATGGGTGCCATATTTGCATCTACCACAAAGCCGTATGCTGACATTATCTCGCGTCAGAACCTAATTGAAGGCTGTCAACAAGACATACCTATATGTGTGATAGGCGGATTGACTGCAGAAAATGTTTCAGAGCTGGCAGGCATACCAATTGCGCTTGTGGCGGTAGTAGGCGATATTATGGATTTACCTGTAGAAAAAATCACCGAGCGTTGCTATCAATGGCAGCAGGCATTTTTTAAATGGAAAACACCTGCTGTATAAAATGTGTTCTATATAAAATTTATTAGCTATTCAGCATGTTCCATGCATAGAGTAGCGTAGGGCAGCGCTTCTAAACGTTGCTCTTCGATTGGCTCACCGCAGACCTCGCACTCGCCATAAGTACCGTTTTCAATCCGACTTAAGGCATTTTCGACATAGATTAGGCTCTGACGCGCTTCGCTCATTAAATTTTTGCGCATATCATTTTGACGATAGGATATAGCCTGATCTTCCCAGTGCTCATTGAGATCATCTTGTGGGTTTTGGATATGATCTTCGATTTTGTCAATGCGAGACTCGTACTCATCTTTTAGTTTTAATAGATTTTGCTTGGCAGTGTCTAAGTCGATACTCATTGTGTTCTCCTAAAAAGTTATTGTTATTGTCAACGCTTCTATCATAAAGAGCCTGACTGCTGAGTACCACCACGAAATGTTACTGTTTATTGAATGAGTTCAAAGCTAGCAGTTACAACCGTTTCCTATCAATGCTGGAGTAAAATTACTCATTCAATATTTTCATGTTTTTAAAAATCGTGAAAGTTTGCTTGTGAGCATCTCATAGAAAACTGATAGAATACACCGCCACTGATTTCTACTCACTTATCTGTTCCAGTAACTTGGTTTGATAGTGAGTATAAAGACTCAGTGATAAAGATATAAAAAGATAACGAGAGTGCGCTCTAATAAGGCTCATTATTAGAGCGCACATCGTAGATGATAGTTAAAAAATTATCAGTCATATCAATCATGATAGTAATCGTAAATTAATAGATATATTGATGCATAGGAGCAGGTAATGAATTTTTTGCGTATGAGCGAGCTGAACTTAACCGATAAAGTGGTATTGATCCGAGAAGATTTAAATGTCCCTATTAAAGATGGTAAAGTCACGAGTGCTGCTCGCTTACAAGCAAGTCTACCTACTATTGAGATGGCGCTAGAGAAGGGTGCCGCTGTTATTGTTTGTTCACATCTGGGGCGACCAACAGAAGGCAATCCTGAGTCTATTTATTCATTGGCACCAGTTGCTGATTATTTGACAGACAAACTGGGCTCGCAACTAGCGTCACCAGTGCGCCTGAATAATGATTACCTGATTCAAGGCGCTGCTGTAAAATCTGGCGAAGTAGTACTGTTAGAGAATGTACGCTTCAATGATGGTGAAAAAAAGAATGATGCGACATTAGCGAAGAAGTATGCTGATCTGTGTGATGTCTTTGTTATGGATGCTTTTGGTACGGCTCACCGTGCACAGGCATCGACAGAAGGCGTTACGCAAGCAATGCGTCAAGCAGGTAAAGCCGTATGCGCAGGACCTTTATTAGCAGCGGAGCTCGATGCTTTGAGCCTAGCGCTTGAAACACCAGCGCAGCCTATGCTTGCCATCGTTGGCGGCTCAAAAGTTTCTACTAAGTTAGAAGTGCTACACAGTTTGGCTGAAGTATGTACACAGATTATCGTTGGTGGCGGTATTGCGAATACTTTCTTAGCGGCGCAAGGACATAGTGTGGGCGCGTCGCTATACGAAGCAGATTTGATCGATACTGCGCGCGATATCATGACCAAGACTGAGATATTACTGCCTGAGTATGTGGTCGTTGCTGATAAAGACGACATCGATTTTGCTGACTTTACTGGTTCATTGCAAAAGGCAGTCGCAACGATTAAGTCAGTTGATGCCATTGGCGAAAAGGACATGATATTGGATATCGCGCCAGAAAGCGCAAAGCAACTTGCTGATGCTATTATTCATGCAAAAACGATCTTGTGGAATGGTCCAGTGGGTGTTTTTGAAGTTGATGCTTTTGGTCAAGGAACGCAAATACTAGCAACAGCTGTAAGAGACAGCGACGGTTTTTCAATTGCGGGTGGCGGTGATACCTTGGCGGCTATTGATAAATATCAAGTCGCTGATGGCGTCAGTTATATGTCAACAGGCGGTGGTGCATTTTTAGAATTTGTAGAAGGTAAAGTGCTCCCAGCAGTTGCTGCGTTACAAATTAACGCCTAACTAATTAACGTTACTCAGTATTTTCGTAACACTAGACGTACAACTAATAGTAAACATCTAAGGTAGTCTGTGAAAATAATATTTTGACTTTCATTTGGCTTATTTATATTGGTATAGCTAAAATTTATAGTCATTGATTATTAAGCAGTAATTATTTGTTTCTACACTGAAAATTATTATTGCATGTCTCATTCGTACTCTATAAAATAGCGCGACCATGTATCTTGACATGCATTATTTACGAGAGGTTTATTATGTTAAAACGTCATTTGTTACTTGCTAGCATACTTGCTGGTACTTTTGCAGTTACTGCATGTAGCCAACAAACAGAAGATAACACTGAAGCTGCTGTTGAGTCAGCTGGCGATGATGCTGCTGCAAACGCTGATGCTGCTGCTGCCGAAACAGACGCTGCTGCTGCTGAAGCTGAAGTTGCTGCTCAAAATGCTGGTGCTGAAGTTGCTGAAAGTGCAGACACTGCTGGTGCAGCTGCAACAGACGCTCTAGAGAACACTGGTGATGCTATCGCTGAAGGTACTAACACAGCAGTTGAAAATACCGCTGAAGCAGTTGCTGACGGTGCCAATGCTGTTGCTGATGGTGCTAACGATGTTGCAGTTGATGCAGAGCAACAGTACTAAGCTACGCAATAACTAAGCGATATAATGGCTGAAATTTTTGAATACTATACATTGTAAGTCATTCATTATAATAGCCATTGCTTTATAAGCCTCGAAATATTAAAAAAGCCTTGGTGATTGCCAAGGCTTTTTGCGTTCTGTGCTATGAGTATAATAGATAAGATGGTTCAGTTGTCGTAGACATCAATAAGAGAAAGAGACTGATTAGACTGACAAATAGTCAGGCAACCGCTACGAAGACAGCACAATTTTTGCTATAATCACCGCGTGATAATCATATCGCAAATGAGTCAGACTTTGACTGATATATATACAGTCAGTATGGTCGAGCAGATAGCGGAATGATTGTTACAAAGCTGCATTTAAAATACTATTCAAAATCCAATCAGAGAGCGTCTTATGGCCCTAATATCCTTACGTCAACTTCTAGATCATGCCGCTGAACACAACTACGGTGTTCCTGCCTTTAACGTCAATAACTTAGAGCAAATGCGCGCAATCATGATGGCTGCGGATGCTTGTGATTCACCTGTTATTGTTCAAGCCAGTGCGGGCGCACGTAATTATGCAGGGTCGGCATTTTTGCGTCATTTGATTATTGCTGCTATCGAAGAATGGCCACATATTCCAGTGGTTATGCATCAAGATCACGGTATGTCACCAGCTATCTGCCAGCGCTCGATTCAGCTTGGTTTCTCATCTGTCATGATGGACGGCTCACTTGGTGAAGATGGCAAAACGCCAATGGATTATGATTACAATGCCAGCGTCACGCGTGAAGTAGTCAAAATGGCACATGCGTGCGGTGTGTCTGTAGAAGGCGAAATCGGTTGCTTAGGTAGCCTTGAGACTGGTATGGCAGGCGAAGAAGATGGTTCTGGCGCAGAAGGCGTATTAGATCACGAGCAGCTTTTGACCAGTGCTGATGAAGCTGAGCAATTTGTCAAAGACACTAATGTTGATGCGCTAGCAATTGCTATCGGTACGAGCCATGGTGCTTATAAATTTACGCGTCCACCGACAGGCGATATTTTATCGATTGAGCGTGTAAAAGAGATTCATGCCCGTATTCCTAATACGCATCTTGTCATGCATGGTTCTTCATCAGTGCCGCAAGAGTGGCTAAAAGTCATCAATGAAAACGGCGGTGATATTGGCGAAACTTATGGTGTGCCCGTTGAGCAGATCGTAGAAGCAATCAAGCATGGTGTGCGTAAAGTAAATATCGATACCGATCTGCGTCTAGCATCAACAGGCGCTATCCGTGAGTTCTTGACAAATAATCCAAGCGAATTCGATCCACGTAAATACTTTAAAGCGTCTATGGTCGCGATGTCAGACATCTGCACCAATCGTTTTAAAGCATTTGGTTCAGCAGGTCAAGCGCATAAAATTCGTCCAATTAGCCTCGAAGGCATGGTCGATTTTTACCAATAAGGCTAGGCGTATATAAGCAATAGACTATGCTAGTGAAAGATGGTCTTGCATAATAAATGGCAGCTGATTTAACTTTATAATAACCAACAGAGGTGAGTGATGATTGGATTGATTACCGGACAGGTGCAATATTTAATGGCGCCAACGGCCTGTATCATGACAACCTCTGGTGTGGGTTATGATATCGAGCTGCCATTACCATCGTTTTGTCAATTACAACTCAATGAGCAGGCGAGTATTTGGACACATTTTCATGTACGTGAAGATGCGCAACTGCTCTATGGTTTTATTGACCGTAAAGAGCGCGATGTCTTTCGCCAATTGATTAAGATCAATGGCGTTGGGGCAAAAATGGCATTGGCAATGCTGTCTGCGATGTCAGCGGCTGAGCTAAAAATGCATGTTGAGCAAGAGTCGGAAACGGCACTAACTCGTATCCCCGGTATTGGTAAAAAGACGGCTCAACGTTTACTTATCGAACTCAAAGACAAGCTGAAAAATATCGAAGTGGACAGCGGTTCATTTGAGCTCATGCCTCAGCAAACCGCCGTTTCTCACGAAGGCAGTATCATTGCTGAGGTAGAAGGAGCGCTGATTAGCTTGGGCTACAAAGAAAAAGAAGCTCAGCTAGCCATTAAGGCGGCTAAAAGTAAGGGTGATACCTTTGCAGACACTCAGGGCTTGTTAAAAGCGACCTTACAGCAGTTGTCTGGTTTTTAAGCTCACGTTCCAAAGTTATCTATCGATAATAACAAAATAGTGCATTTAACAGATAAGCGACATTGAGTGTCGCTTATTTTCGTTTTGGCGCCTATTTAAGGATGTTTTGCATGACTTATGCGTAGCGTTTGGTTATGCTATTTATTACCTAATTTTTTAATATAATGATAAATTCTATGATGCAAGATCGCTTAATTAATCCGCTAGAAGGTGCGAACGACGCTCCTGACGCTAATATCCGACCAGCATTATTGGCTGAGTATATTGGTCAGCCAGTGGTGCGTGAGCAAATGGAAGTTTTTATTGGAGCAGCGAGGGGCCGTGATGAAGCCTTAGACCACACGCTGATATTCGGTCCACCCGGTTTAGGTAAGACAACCCTTGCCAATATTATCGCGCGCGAGATGGGTGGTAATCTACGCTCTACTTCAGGCCCTGTGCTTGAGCGCCCAGGTGATCTAGCTGCTATGCTGACCAATCTGGAAGCGGGTGATGTGCTGTTTATTGATGAGATTCATCGTTTGAGCTCGGTCATTGAAGAGATACTCTATCCAGCGATGGAAGATTTTCAGCTGGATATTATGATTGGTGAAGGGCCTGCCGCACGTTCTATCAAGCTTGATCTACCTCCTTTTACATTGGTTGCAGCAACCACGAGAGCTGGGCTATTGACCTCACCGTTGCGTGATCGTTTTGGTATCGTACAGCGTCTTGAGTTTTATAATATTGCTGATCTCACAACGATTGTCAGTCGAGCAGCACGTCTGATGCGTGTACCAATGAGTGAGGATGGTGCGATTGAGATTGCTCGCCGTGCACGCGGTACACCAAGGATTGCTAACCGCCTATTACGCCGTGTGCGCGATTATGCTGAGGTAAAAGGCGATGGTAGTATTAATGGTGCGATTGCAGGTAGTGCGCTAGACATGTTGGCAGTGGATAGACGTGGTCTCGATCATCTGGATAGACGCTATATAGAGATATTACACGAGCGTTTTGATGGTGGTCCTGCTGGGGTGGAAGCCGTGGCAGCTGCAATGGCAGAAGATAGAGGTACGCTTGAGGACGTGATTGAACCTTATCTTATTCAACAAGGATATGTCCTGCGTACCGCTCGTGGACGGGTACTGACACAGATGGCAATTGATCAAATGCTATAAAGATAAATATTAAAAAATCGCCTACTTTTGATTGAAAGTAGGCGATTTTTTTTGGCTATAGCTTTAATAAAACCATTAGGAAGGAGATAAAGGCTCAGGCCATATTTTTCCTGGGTTTAAAATATTTTTGGGATCAAGTGCTGACTTGATGGCTCGCATGAGCATTAATGCGTTACCATGCTCTTGCTCCATATATTTTTGTTTGCCTTGCCCGATGCCGTGTTCGCCCGTACAAGTGCCATCCATCTCAATAGCGCGTGTGGCTAAGCGTCCGATAATGTCTTCAGCGGTGGCGACTTCTTCAGGATTGTCTGCATCGACCAAGAGTAAGACATGGAAATTACCATCACCCACATGACCGACGATAGGTCCAATCATACCAGCATCTTCGATATCTTTTGCCGTCTCACTGACGCACTCAGCAAGTCGTGATATAGGCACGCAGGCATCAGTCGATAACGCGCTGGCATCAGGTCTGAGAGCGGAGCTAGCATGATAGGCATTGTGCCTCGCTTGCCACAGTCGTTTGCGCTCAGCTTCATTAGTATCCCAAGCAAAATCACGACCACCAAATTCTTCGATGATATCGTTAAAGAGCTTGGCTTGCTCAGCAACACCTGCGTCTGTGCCATGAAATTCGACAAATAACGTTGGTGTCTCAGTTAGACTGAGGTTGTCATATTGATTGCATGCTTTTATTTGCATCGCGTCAAGTAGTTCAATACGAGCAATAGGTAAGCACATCTGAATAGTCAGCATCACTGCCTGACAAGCATCTTCGATGGTCGAAAAATGACAAATACCACTACCTATGCATTCGCTAATGCCAAACAGTTTCAGCGTGATTTCAGTGACGATACCAAGTGTCCCTTCCGAGCCTATCATCAGTCGTGTTAGATCATAGCCTGCGGCAGATTTTTTGGCTCGCGTGCCTGTTCTTACGATATCACCACTTGCGGTCACCACTTCTAGTGCGAGTACCACATCTTTCATAGTGCCATAACGCACCGCATTTGTACCTGAGGCGCGAGTGGCGACCATACCACCGATACTGGCATTGGCGCCGGGGTCTATCGGAAAAAACAGCCCTGTATCGCGCAGATAATGGTTTAGTTGCTCACGCGTCACACCAGGCTGAACGGTAACGGTCAAATCTTCGTTATGAACCTGCAAAATGGCATCCATCGCGTGCATGTCTATGCATAACCCGCCATAAGGTGCATTGAGTTGGCCTTCCAAAGACGAACCAATGCCAAATGCGATTACTGGCATCTGATACTGATTACAAATCTCGACCGCCGCTGCTACTTCCTGTTTGTCCTGTACCGTTAATACTGCGTCTGGTGGCTGATTAGTCAGCCACGTCATTGTATGGCCATGCTGCTCACGCACTGTTGAATTCACACTCAATTGTTTGCCAAAACGTTCCTGTAAGGCTGTAATAGCCAGACTATGGTCTGGCTTGATAGTGTTATGAGTCTGTGACAATGGTAGTGATGACATGATGAATCCTATAAATAATGCGACTATTTGGCATTAAGTTAGCATATTCAATATCCATTTGATATGCTTTGATGACAGACATTTGTTTTATATCAATTAAGCTAGGATACGCCACACAACGACTAAAACAGCTAACAAATAAAACAATGGCGCAAACCAGCCTACTTGAGTAGCGATAGCAATAAAAATAGCAAATCCTGCCAATGCCAACCAGTCGCGGCGACGGTCGTTGAGCATATCAGCACGAATTTGTTGTATTTCACGCAGTTGGCTGTCTTGCCGTGATCCTTGTGAGGCGAGGCTTTGTAGCCCTTGATCCAGTAGCTTGGGAATATCAGTGGTAGACAGTAGTATTTCAGGTAATTGCTGGCGTAGCTGTTGTAAATTGCGCATCGGGTCTAACTGTTCTTTAATCCAGCTACTCAAGATTGGTTTGGCAAGTGACCAGATATCAAGATCAGGATATAAGTCACGACCGAGCCCCTCTACATGTACCAAGGTTTTGAGCAAAAGCATGAGCTGCGGCGGGATACTCATATGATGCCTGCGAGCAATGTCTAAAATCTGCATCAGCACACCAGCAAAATCGATATCATTGATTGATTTTTGTAGCATGGGGCCTACGGTGCGTTTCATATCACGCATTAGGGCATGCTTATCAGCATTTGGTGGTATCCAACCTGCACGGCTAACGATGTCAACGACCGCGGTAAAGTTGTTATTCATGACCGCTAGTAGCATTCGTGCCACGATAAGCTGATCATCTTTTGACAGGGTACCCATGATGGCGCAATCAAGCCCGATATAGCGTGGCTGATGACCCAAATCAACCGCTGCCATATCTGCATGCAATGTTTTGACAGGTGGCGTCTCAACAAACACATTGCCCGGATGCATATCGGCATGAAAAAAGTTATCACGGAAGACTTGGGTAAAAAATATCGTCAAGCCTTTCTCTGCCAGCGCGGCACGGTCATAACCCAGCTGATCAAATACCTCAACTTGTGAGATAGGAACCCCTTGGATACGCTCCATGACCATCACGTTTTTGGCAGCATCATAGACTTCAGGTACATACATCAATGCTGAACCCAAGAAGTTGTTGCGCATCTGGGTGGTATTGTCCGCCTCAAGTGTCAAATCCAGCTCATTGAGCATCACTTGTCGATAGTCTTCGACAATATCGATGATATGAACAGCACGCGCCGCCTCGATACGTGCCGATGCCCAACTTGCCAGTTCTCGTAGCAATTCAAAATCAGAGACAATCACAGTACGAATATCAGGACGCACGACTTTTACGACGACTTCACGTCCGTCATGCAAGGCCGCCGTATGGACTTGTGCAATAGACGCTGCTGCTAGTGGCTTTATGTCGAAACGAGCAAACAGTGTGTCAATAGGCTGCCCAAGACCCTGTTTTGGGTGCTGAATTTGGGCGATAGCAATATCAGCATCGAAAGGTTTAACTTTATCCTGTAGCTGTACTAATTGAGCAATAATCTCAGGCGGTACCAAGTCGCGACGCGTTGAGAGCAGTTGGCCTAATTTTAGGAATAGCGTACCCATATCTTCAAGCGCGTACTTGATCCCATTTGGCTGATGCTTTTTACCCCATGCTGCTGGATGCGTACGAATTAATCGTGCTAAAGGTTGCAGCTGCGGCGTTTCTTCGACAGATAAATGGGTATCAAGTCGATAAGTTGCGGCGATACGCCAAAGCTCAAGTAGACGGGTGCGGTGAGATAGTAGCATGGGGTTGGGTACTCTGGACAAAAACGAAAATAGGGTAGGCGCTATACGTCATTATAGACAATGCTATCAGTAATAGCGTGTGCTCATCATTGATAAGATGAGCTACTAATAAAACAAACTACTGATGAAAAGAATTGTTAAGGAAACGTGCTTTCTCTTCTTTGATAGCAGCAAGCTTGGCCTCTTCACGTTCAACATCAGCACGCAACTTTAGAATCTGCTGTTTGAGATCGTTGACTTCAGCGACCTCAATAGGGTCAGGCGCGCTATTGCCTGCCACATCATTGGCCCAATCGCTGACATCGTCAAATGCACGTTTGGCACTATGACGCCAGCTGCCTTTAAGCTGAGAGATAAGAAGATGTAATTGGCTAGCCATTGGTTTGCCGATCAATGGCTCAAGCTGTCCAGCCAAATCAGGATCGAAGCCAGCAACCAGCTGTTTGAGCTGCATCAGTA
This sequence comes from Psychrobacter sp. T6-5, assembly GCF_052258485.2. Classification (NCBI taxonomy): domain Bacteria; kingdom Pseudomonadati; phylum Pseudomonadota; class Gammaproteobacteria; order Moraxellales; family Moraxellaceae; genus Psychrobacter; species Psychrobacter sp. T6-5. Next base: position 1,201,163 of record NZ_JBQQEY020000001.1, read on the forward strand.
CTTTGTAATCGCCCGCGATTGGTAAGTTACCCTCCGCGCCGCGCATCAGATTGAGTAGCTGTGCTGGATTATCGACTGTGATGGTACAGTCCGGACGGCTGTGACCAAAACGGGCACGCTCCATACTGGCTTTTTGGCGCTCACTCATCTGACCACTTGGCTCAAATACGCTGTCTGTTGTGACTGGCTCAAAACGCAACCGCTCATGAGTGAACAATACGTCCAAATCGATGTCAGGCATTCCCATATTGAGACGCAATACTTTACCAGCAAGCGGCGCTAACCCTGCCTTGGTAATCTCGTCACTCGCAATGGCAATATTAATCAGCTTTTCGGCACCAGCCAATAGTAAGACAGTCAGCATAAGGCTCTCGCATCATTAAGTGAGCGCCTTTGAGTCAGCGCATAGTATGTTGGGTTCAATATGGTATTGCTAATTGTACTTTATGCTTTAAAACCACGATGTACAGCGACAATGCCAGCAGTCAGGTTATGGTAATCACAGTTCTCAAATCCTGCTTGTTGCATCATCTGTTTGAGCGTCTGCTGATCAGGATGCATACGAATCGACTCAGCCAAATATTGATAGCTTTCAGAATCATTAGCAATCAGTTTGCCCATCACTGGCAGTGCAGTAAATGAATACAAGTCATATGCTTTAGATAATGGCTCAAACACGGGCTTTGAGAATTCTAAAATCAATAAGCGACCACCCGGCTTTAGGACACGGTACATCGCGCGCAGCGCTGCATCTTTGTCGGTGACATTACGTAAACCAAAGCTGATGGTGACCAAATCAAAGCTGTTGTCATCAAATGGTGCCAAGGTTTCAGCATTTGCCAGTACAAAATCAACGTTATTGCAGCCAGCATTGATTAAGCGCTCGCGGCCCACTTCTAGCATGGCAGCATTGATATCAGATAATACAACATGGCCATTTCTACCGACTTCACGGCTGAATACTTTAGCTAAGTCGCCTGTACCGCCCGCGATATCTAGTACATGCTGACCGGCACGAACCCCTGATAGGCTAATGGCGTAGCGCTTCCATAGACGATGAATACCAAATGACATGAGATCATTCATGATGTCATATTTTTTGGCGACGGAGGTGAATACATCAGCCACACGTGCTTGCTTTTCGGCTTTGTTGACCGTCTTATAACCAAAGTGGGTTTGCTCGTTACCATCAGTTTCAGGCGTATGTGGGTTATTGATATCATCACGCTGATTGAAGAGCGCTTGCCTTTCTGTGCGTACTGAAGTATCCGTACTGGTTGGTTTTTCGGTATTTAGCATAGTCGTTTGTTGGCCTTGTGGCGTTCCAGTTGGTAGGTCTTGGACTTTGGTAAAGTCATTATTGCTATCATCTCTATTAGATGCAGCGGTCTGCGCGCGTAATATTTGCGCGCTGATCTTTTGGTTATGATCGATACTGTCTTTTACCAATTTGTCTTGCAAATGAGCGTTGTTATTACTTGAAGTGTCGGTCATCACATTATCCTAAGGTTTGTTTTTATTAGGCTATGTATAGCCTGAGATATGACAAGAATTAATTAGCTATTTAGCGTATTGATTCTATGATACACCAAACCCTACTGGCTTACCGTCATTATGTACTTCATCAACAATGAGCAGTTCACGTTCACAAAATGGTTCAATAAAACTGCTTACGCTACTTAAAGGTTTCATAGCTTTGAAGCCTGCGTCAATGAAATCATAAAGTGGCTGGTAATTGCTGCGATAAGCAGCACCTTTTGCCAATGCAAAGGCCTTTTTGAGCATAAAGGTATTTAAGTGTTTGTCAGTGCGGTAACAAACGTCTTTTAGGTTGGCAATCTGTACTCGACGTTCAGCTTCCTCATCAACCGCACGGTAGGCAGCTAGCATGTTGTCTGCGTTCACTGGCAAGTCTTGATTGAGTAACCACTCAGCCAAATGTAGATCTAGCTCAATGGCCAAAATTGCTGCTTGAATACCCATACTACCAGCTTCTAATGCAGACTCTTTGGCAAGACGCTCTAATTTTTTGGCTTTTGGCAGGATACGGGCCAGTTGTTTTGCTAATATCTCGAACTCATCACCACCATATAGTTTCGTTAAAAAATAATCTGCCATTAGCTGGTTTTTGGGTTGTTCAAACAGTGCACGATGGGTGTGACGGATACGTACTTGTTGCCATGTTTGTACTTCGTTGAGCTTGGCTCTCAATACTTCATTTTCATGGTGAGGCAGAGCCCAAAAACGTGTCAAATGCTGTTGCAAGTCGGCTAAAGCGGTCATGGCAGTAAATCCTATAATAAAAATAGATAATATTGAAAATTTGAGGCAGCGTTATTGTGGTTATTTAACCGCGTAGGCTTTTGAATGGCTATTTTAGCAAGTATTAAAAATTGTGTTCACCATAAAAGAAAATAAATGAGAATACAAATGTCAAACTGTTACATAGCAATATTATTTACTCGATTGGCGCAATGCTATGATGAAATAGCGTCAAGATTTTTGATGAAATCACTCTAGCATGAAATGCGATGTCAAAAAGAGTCTGCTAAGCCAGAGTATCTAATATTGTTCAATGGCAAAGCAGTGTAATAACAATATCATTCAATAACAATAAAAGTGAGTCCAATCATGTCCCAGAAAAATGATACTACTGAACCAGAGGCACCACAAGCGGTCAGTTCGCAGTTTAGTGAGCAAGTCGTCGAGGAGCGCCTAACGCCCAATCCTTTGAGTCAGTTTTCTATGGACAAGGATGCACTTAGGCTTGCCTTGGTTACAGCACAGTACGCACTAAGAGCCACTCGGCAACAGACACCGCCAACCCTTAATAAACCAACGGGGCTGCTGGTACTTGTCAATGGGATGGAGCAGGCAGGCAAGGGTACTGCCGTTAAGCAATTGAGGCAATGGGTCGATCCAAGATTGCTTAAAGTTGAGGCAACCGTCGGTCATGCGCCGCTAAGCTATCAGCCTATTTGGCAAGTTCATACCGGCGCGATGCCGCGCCATGGTGATGTGATGGTTTATTTTGGTAATTGGTATGCTGACTTGTTATACAACGTCATGCGCATAGCAACATCAAATACTGAAAATAAAAAGAAGCAGTCAAAAAATCAAAAACATATCGATAAAAATGCGCTTCCTATTGCGAAATGGGAAGCTTATTTACAGCAGAAATTAGCTGAGCTCAAAGCATTTGAGCAGGACCTTATAGCCAATCACACTAGGCTACTGAAATGCTGGTTCCATGTGGATATGGAAACACTGCATAGCCGTCTACAAGATAGTGAGGCTGATCCGCAGTTTTTGTATCAAATTGACTGGAACAGCAAAAAAGTGATCGAAAAGTTTAATGAGGTTGCAGCCACTCTTTTACGGCAACAAGATGACTGGATCATCATCGACGGTGATGATAAATCGGCAGCGGCAGATAGTTTTTGTCATGAAGTCTTACAAGCGATGCAAATGGCGCTCGTTAGTAGTCGTACCAGTACAACTGAATCTACAGAAAAAAAACCACCGTCCAAGACAAAAAAATCCAAACTAAAAGTTGAACAGGCGCCGTTTGAACCCGTAAAGATACCGAAAAGCTTGACCAACATTGATAATTCAAAGATCAGTAAGTCTGAATATAATGATGCTTTGGCAAAGAAGCAAACACGTCTCGCTGAATTACTACGGGCGCGTCAAGGTCGTCATGTTGTCTTTGCCTTTGAAGGCATGGACGCGGCTGGGAAAGGAGGCGCAATTAAAAGGCTAGTTGCCGCACTCGATCCACGTGAATATCAAATTTACAATATCGGCGCACCGATGTTATACGAGACGCAGCACCCTTATTTATGGCGCTTTTGGACAAAGTTACCTAATGAGCAAACGAACCATGTTAGCCGTATCGCTATCTTCGATCGCACTTGGTATGGGCGCGTGCTGGTTGAACGTATTGAAGGGTTTGCCACCGATGAGGAGTGGCAGCGTGCCTATGATGAAATCAATCGTTTTGAATCAGACTTAGTGGAGGCTGGGACACTGGTCATCAAATACTGGTTAGCTATTGATAAAAAAGAGCAGCTAAAACGCTTCGAAGCCCGCCAAGATACACCGCACAAGCAATTCAAACTCACTGATGATGACTGGCGCAATCGTGATAAATGGTCAGATTACGTGCAATCTGCAGCAGATATGCTGGCACGCACCAATACAAAAACAGCGCCATGGTGTATTATCGCGACCAATGAAAAGCGACAAGCGCGTTTAGACGTCTTAGATCATGCTATACAGCAGTTATCGGAAGCATCTGATGGCAAATAGCTATCAAAAAATAACTAAGATTTACAGGTTATTTATACTTTTAAAAAACCATTTTTTCCCCATTTTGCTTAGGGAAACATACGAAATTTAATCTGTCATTGATAAAGGATGAATTCTGTGGACACGCTCGCAGTTACAAATCTTGCAATATCATTATGCATTATGTGATTATATTTAATATAATAGGGCCGCAATTGTCTCTACCATGTCATAAAATGTGCTGACAGATGCATATCTTATGATGGGTACAGATGTTTAAAAGACATTATCGCCGTATCTAAGTATTGATAAGCACTGTATTGATCAAAACTGTACTGATAAAAACCGTAACATCACCAGAAAGATAAGCCGCAAGATGCTGTAATCAAATGATTGGGCAATATACTTTGCGGCTTTTTGATATGTGATGTGTTTTTACAGAGAAGCGTATCAACGCCCTGAATCAAGCATAGATGAATGATTCCAAGGTACGGCAGCAAAATCCGCTAAACATTATTGTTTAGCATTCATTGTTTAAAAAGCACGTTGCGCATTTATCATCATGTTGCTTTATTGTGTGGTTTTAAAACTCACATGTATAGCTGCGCAATGTTACTAATCGCATATAATTTCAATCAGCTTACGCAGGACGTATCAACGTATGGGTATTAGCAACAGTTCTACAGGGCCAACCCAATCAGTCGGCTCTACGAAAGTAAATCTATTTTTTGCCATTTTATTGATTGCGATGACCATCTACTTTTTGTGGTGGGGTTTAGATTACACCATGCGTCAGCAAACGACGCTATTTATTGTAGCGACCGCGTTTGGTGTCTTTATGGCATTCAATATCGGTGGTAACGATGTCGCCAACTCCTTCGGTACTTCAGTGGGTGCAGGGACGCTGACTATCCCGCAAGCATTGGGTATCGCAGCGATATTTGAGGTGTCGGGCGCCGTACTGGCAGGTGGTGAAGTAACCGATACCATCCGAAGCGGTATTGTCGATTTAGATGGCCTCTCAGTCGAGCCCAACCAGTTTATTTATGTCATGCTCTCAGCGCTGATTGCTGCTGCGTTTTGGCTATTATTTGCTACTAAAAAAGGTCTGCCAGTGTCGACCACCCATGCGATTATTGGCGGCGTGGTTGGTAGCTCCATCGTATTGGGTATCACGTTAGGTGGTACTGAAATGGCGTTATCAACGGTAAATTGGGGCAAGATTGGCACTATTGCTATCTCTTGGGTTCTATCACCGCTACTAGGCGGCGTGTTGTCCTATTTGCTATACGGCCAAATCAAGAAAAATATCATTGAATATAACGATAGAACAGAGGCGCATATTGGTGAGCTAAAAGCCAATAAAAAAGTATTAAAGCAAAACCATAAAGAGTTTTTGGATGGTCTAACCGAGTCAGAGCAGTTGGCTTATACGTCAGCGATGTTACGAGATCAAGAAATTTATAAAGACGATGACTGTGTTGTTGAAGATTTAGAGACCGACTATTATAAAGAGCTGTATGAGATTGAGAATGAGCGCAGCAGCCTTGATACGCTAAAAGCGCTCAAGCAATGGGTGCCTACGATTGCGGCTATAGGCGGTGCAGTTATGGCCTCACTGGTTGTCTTTAAAGGTCTAAAAAACGTCAATAACGGTATGACGACGCTGCAAGGCTTTTTAATCATGGGGATGATTTCAGCCCTTGTTTGGCTTGCAACCTACATTTATACCAAAAGTATCCGCGGTAAGCACAAAGAAGATCTGACCAAAGCCACCTTTATTATGTTTAGCTGGATGCAGGTCTTTACCGCGTCAGCATTTGCTTTTAGTCACGGCTCAAACGATATTGCCAACGCAGTTGGTCCTTTTGCTGCGATTATGGATGTTATTCGTACCAATAGCATCTCGACCGAAGCGGCTGTACCACCTGCTGTCATGCTGACTTTTGGTGTGGCGCTGATTGTTGGTCTTTGGTTCATCGGTAAAGAAGTCATTCAAACCGTCGGTACCAATCTAGCAAAGATGCATCCAGCTTCTGGATTCTCAGCTGAGCTGGCCGCTGCTGCTGTCGTTATGGGAGCATCAACGATGGGTCTACCTGTATCGAGTACGCATACCTTGGTTGGGGCTGTACTGGGTATTGGTATGGTCAATAAAGACACCAATTGGGCGCTCATGAAACCAATCGGTTTGGCATGGGTCATCACCTTGCCAGTTGCTGCCGGTCTATCAGCGATCAGCTATATTATATTGAGCAATATTTTTTAATCCTAAGGCGATAGAGTTCTGTACTAAAGCTTATTTTAGAGCCATAAAAAACGCTTGTCAGCATAATGCCGATAAGCGTTTTTTAATGTCATATGAGGATTTACTCAGTGCCAAACTGCTGGCGTTTTTTTGCAAAAAATCGGTCTAATCTATCCATCGCATTTTCTAGGTCAAGCAAGTTAGGCAAAAAGACCAAACGAAAATGATCTGGCTTGTCCCAGTTGAAGCCTGTGCCTTGCACCATCAACACGTTTTCTTCGACGAGTAAGTCCATCATAAAGTCCATATCATCCGTGATGGGGTAAACGTCTGGATCCATCTTTGGAAAACAGTAAAACGCGCCTTGTGGCATGGTACAAGAAATACCTTTGATCGCATTAAGACGTGACACCGCCATTTCGCGCTGTTTATATAAGCGACCTGTTTCAGAGGTCAAGTCTTGCATACTCTGATGGCCACCCATTGCTGTTTGAATAGCATATTGTCCTTGAACATTCGAGCAAAGGCGCATAGATGCCAACATATCTAAGCCTTCAATAAAGTCAGCCGCGTGTTGTTTGCGTCCAGACACCATCATCCAGCCTGAGCGAAATCCAGCAATACGGTGCGATTTTGACAAGCCATTGTACGAGAGTACCAATACTTCATCGGTCAAGGTGCTCATCGGGGTATGAACGTTATCATCATAGAGAATACGATCGTAAATCTCGTCCGCCATGATGATTAAGTTGTACTCTTTAGCCACTTCGATAATTTGTTTGAGAAGCTCATCGCTATAAAGGGAGCCTGTCGGGTTATTGGGGTTGATAACCACGATACCTTTTGTTTTGCTAGTGATTTTAGATTTGATGTCCTCAATATCAGGATGCCAGTTGTCTTCTTCATTACAGCGATAGTGCACAGCGGTGCCGCCAGCAAGATTAGCCGCTGCTGTCCAAAGCGGATAATCTGGCATCGGAATCAGCACTTCATCGCCATCGTTCATTAGCGCTTGCATGGTCATAACAATCAGCTCAGAGACACCATTGCCCAGATAGACATCACGCACATCAACTGCTGATAACAAGCCTTTGGACTGGTAGTATTGCAAAATGGCTTTGCGCGCTGAAAAAATTCCTTGTGAGTCTGAATAACCCGTTGCCTCAGATAAATTCATCGCCACGTCACGCAAGATTTCATGAGGCGCTTCTAAACCAAACGGGGCTGGATTGCCCACATTTAGCTTCAGTATGCGCTTACCCTCTGCTTCCATTTTGTTGGCAGTTTGTAGTAGAGGGCCGCGAATGTCATAGCAGACGTTTTGTAATTTATCGGATTTTTTTATGGTGTTCATAGCGTGACCATTTATCGAGTGGTTGTGTGATGTTTTATTATGATGAGAAGGTGTAGTGCTAGAAGATAAAATCGGTTGAGCGGTAGTTGCTTTAAGGCTCGTCGGACTGAGCTCAATTTGCTTTGTAGGTGATGCTAGATCATCATTCTTAATCGCTTCATTTTTAAGCTCACCGCGCAATAAGTAGCCTTCGCTACAACCCAAAATGCGTGCGAGTGTGGGTAGCTTCGATGAGACAATACCATTAGTGCCACGCTCCCAGTTGGAGATAGCGCCGCGACTCACCTTTGCACCAGCGGCTGTCATTGCTTGTGCTAGCTGCTCAGCAGTAAATCCTTTGTCTCGGCGCAACTGTACCAGTCGCTGCGCTTGTGTGCTTTTACTATCGTCATCAGACATTGTTATTTGAGCCTTTATCAATCAGTGAACGTGTAGTAGATGATGCAAAATTGAATATTGTTTTTTATAACTTACCAATGCAAGATATTATTGCATTACAAAAAATATTGCAAGAGATAGAAACGCTTTTTATAAAATGCAAGAATAACTTGCAATATTGTGTCTTTTTCCCTTTCCCTTGTTGCCCATATCTATAGATAAGAGAATATTGTTGGCTATATTCGATTCAAAGGGTGCTGCCCAAAGCACTGTAATTCACATAGCATTGGCAGTACTCTTTTTGAATATGCCTTGAATAGTAGCGCGCTAACCTTCACATATAACCCATCGTTTTCATAATAGTAGGGCGATAAAATAGTTATTAATAATAAATAATCGAACAAGGGTAAATTATGCAAGACAATCAATTAAGTAAAGAAGAAATCAGCCAATTGACCGAAGCTGACTGGAAAGAGCGTTTGAGCGCTGAAGAGTATCATGTGATGCGCGAAAAAGGCACAGAGCGTCCATTTACTGGCGTCTATAACGATGCAACTGATGACGGTGTTTATCGCTGCAAAGGCTGCGGTGCCAGTTTGTTTGATTCAAGCAATAAGTTTGATGCGGGTTGTGGTTGGCCAAGCTTTGACCAAGGCCTAGATAACAGTGCGATCGATGAGCACGTCGATAACTCATTGGGCATGACGCGTACCGAAGTCACCTGTAGCAACTGCGGCGCACATTTGGGTCACGTATTCCCTGATGGACCACGTGAGACGACAGGTATGCGCTATTGCATCAACTCAGTATCTATTGATTTAGATAAGTCTGAGAAGTAAGTTCTTTATCTGATTTTAGAAGTGTGAGAGGGGAAGTACAGAGTGCTTCCTTTTGAAAGACTTCTAATATTCATATGATAAAGAAAACATCGTTATTGAAACAGATAATCAAAACAATAAAATTCTCAAATTAAGGATAGATGATGAGTACTATTTATGACTTCACCGCTGAGCGTATGGATGGCAGCTCGCAAGCGTTTTCTGTGTATAAAGATAAAGTATTGCTAATTGTTAACACGGCAAGCAAATGTGGCTTTACCCCGCAGTTCGAAGGATTAGAGTCGTTATATCAGCAGTACAAAGATCAAGGGCTAGTCGTTATCGGCTTTCCTTGTAATCAATTTGGTGGTCAAGATCCCGGTAGTAATGATGAGATAGGCGCGTTTTGTCAAAAGAACTATGGTGTCAGCTTTCCTATGATGGCAAAGACTGATGTCAATGGCGCAGACGCTCATCCTATCTATAACTGGCTCAAAGACCAAAAAGGCGGTCTACTGACAGATGGTATCAAATGGAATTTCACTAAGTTCTTAATTGATAGCCAAGGTCAAGTTATCGATCGCTATGCGCCAACGACCAAGCCAGAAGCCATCAAAAAAGACATTGAGCAAGCATTAACCAATAAGTAAGTATCGAGTCTGAAAAAAATTGATTTTTGATAAAAATATAAAATCAATAAAAACATATGCTTGCTAAAAATTTCGATATAAAAGTGAAAAATATTCAAAAAAGTGGAAAATAGGGTTTGACAGCCAACTCTAAATCTATATAATACACACCCACAGCAGCAGAGCTTAGTGACAAACGTAGCGCTCAGTTGATGTTGAATAAATTGCATCGCAATTGTTCGAAGGGTGATTAGCTCAGTTGGTAGAGCGTCTGCCTTACACGCAGAATGTCGGCGGTTCGAATCCGTCATCACCCACCACTTCTTAGCAAGTGGCTAAACAAGCTAAGAGACCTAAGCAGCGGTAGTTCAGTTGGTTAGAATACCGGCCTGTCACGCCGGGGGTCGCGGGTTCGAGTCCCGTCCGCTGCGCCATATTTAAAACGAATTTAAACTGTTAAGTTTAAGCAAGTTTCGCCTCAAACATTAGATTGTTTGGGGTTTTTTTGTGTCTGTAGTTTTTGCTCAATGTCATTATATTTTAGTATATTGTAGATGAGCTCGCCACGATAGCACGATCATCAATCGAAAATCCTTTTTGCCACTATTTTCAGTGATATGAAATATAAGTAAAAATTTGCTTTAAAATTATTGGATGAATAAGTCATAGCAGGCATAAATCTCTTTATTTTCGTACGCCTTACACCGCCCATTGTTGACAGTAGTGCTGGCTGACTGATATATCTAATGGCTCAATATACATAGGTAAGTAAGGAATAAGTTTTGAATGACAGTAAAAAATTAGATGTTGATATTGGACAAGATCATATTGTGATACAGCGGCGCTATGCTGCCTTGGGCGCGGTAAATGACTTACTTATCGCTATTTGGTTTCTGATCGGTAGCTTTTTCTTTTTAAAAGAATCACTGACAACGGACGGTACTTGGCTATTTATCCTTGGTAGTGCGCAGCTGCTTATAAAGCCACTGATCAAGCTGGTCAGCTTAATTCATGTCGGTAGGGTATACAAACGATCAAGTCAGCGATAGGTTATAGCGGTAGTTAGTACAATGCTTGTTATAGGCAATCACTATGGCTATAAATAGAACCAATTCATTTAGCATCACTTCCAAGGTCAATAACCATCATTGTTAGATATCCAGTAGTTTGGTTTATTGAACTATGGTGAGTGATTCCTGGTACTCTCCAAAGAGCACAATTTCATCCAAAAACCATTGAATTATTTTAATATGTCTATATTATTGGACATATGGAAATAACTACTGCTACTGCAAGCTTTGCAGCACTTTCTCAAGACACTCGTCTAAAGGCTTTTAGGTTGCTGGTCAGCCGCGAGCCTGAAGGACTCCCTGCGGGTGAAATAGCCCGTCAGCTCTCTGTGCCGCACAATACCATGTCGGCGCATCTAGCGGTGCTGGCACGAGCAGGGTGGGTGGTCTCACAGCGACAGAGTCGGCAAATTATCTATCGGGCATCGCTCTCACATATGGATAGCGTCATTCAGTTTTTACTACAAGACTGTTGTGCAGGCCATCCAGAATTGTGTGCCTCACTCATCGATAGTTTAAGCGGATGCAGGGTGGATGAGTCTGCTGAGCAAGATAATCCTTAATCAATGATTGATTCAATAAACATACTTATAAAATAGGTAAGATCACGATGAAACCTTTAATTTTTCATAACCCTAATTGCGGAACCTCTCGTAACACCCTTGCCATTATGAAAGCCTCAGGGGAGGTGCCTGAAGTGGTGGAGTATCTGAAAACCCCACCAACGCGAGCGCGCTTAGTTGAATTGTTAGCCCAAATGCAAATCTCTCCAAGAGAGTTGCTAAGAAGTAAAGAGGCGATTAATGATGAGCTTGGTCTAGACAACCCTGAGCTCTCTGATGATCACATTATTGATGCGATGATTGCACATCCTATTTTGATCAATCGTCCGATCGTGGTGACTGATAAAGGCGCGGCTTTATGTCGCCCTTCAGAGCGAGTGTTTGAGCTGCTAGCAAGTCCAGTCAGTAGCTTCACAAAAGAAGATGGAGAGGTCATTTATCATGGCAAACACTAAGGCCGAACCAGCATCAATAATTGAATCTACTGCTTCAGAAAATTCTAGCTTTGACGATTTACCCAATATCGATGTCGACAATATTCAACCCATCGATATTGAGTCATTGATTGCCCCAAATGACCCACGTCATGCGCCTAAAATATTGGTGTTATACGGCTCTGTCCGCGCGCGCTCATTCTCTAGATTGGCCGCGGAAGAATCGAGCCGATTGTTACGCTGGTATGGTTGTGAGGTACGGATGTTTGATCCCTCAGGCTTGCCACTGCCTGACGATGTAGACTCAGACCATCCCAAAGTGCAAGAGCTACGACAGTTGGCACAGTGGTCAGAAGGGATGCTTTGGGTGAGTCCAGAGCGTCATGGCAGTATCACCAGTATTATGAAAGCGCAAATCGATTGGATTCCGCTGTCTTTAGGAGGCGTGCGTCCGACACAGGGTAAAACCTTAGCACTGATGCAAGTCAGTGGCGGTAGTCAGAGCTTTAATACGGTCAATCAAATGCGTATTCTTGGACGTTGGATGCGGATGATTACTATCCCCAATCAGTCCTCTATCCCCAAAGCTTTTTTGGAGTTCAATGACGACAATCGCATGGATATGTCGCCGTTATATTTGCGCCTTGTCGATGTCTGCGAGGAGCTGGTGAAGTTTACTTGGCTCACCCGCGGGCGCTCAGCGTATCTTACCGATCGCTATTCAGAACGCGTCGAGAGCGCTGAAGAACTATCCAACCGCGTCAACCAAAAGTCGCTTTGATACGGATACGCTAAGACTGTCACCCCAATACGATCACGTTAATACAATCACACTAACATTATTATATCAGTAAGGCTGTGCCATGCTTGCGTTCGCTATTTTTGTTGTCACTTTGGTGCTGGTCATATGGCAACCTAAAGGATTGGGTATTGGTTGGAGTGCGATGGGCGGTGCATTGGTCGCTTTGGTGCTTGGTGTGGTGCAGCTATCAGATGTGGGTATCGTTTGGGATATTGTCTGGGATGCGACCTTTACTTTTGTGGCGCTTATTATTATCTCGCTTATCTTAGATAGAGCAGGGTTTTTTGGTTGGGCAGCGCTGCATGTGGCACGCCTTGGTAGTGGGCAAGGGCGACTGCTGTTTCCGATGATTGTTATATTGGGTGCGTTTATTTCTGCCTTTTTTGCCAATGATGGGGCGGCGCTATTACTGACGCCGATTGTGATTGCGATCTTGCTGCGCCTCAATTTTGCACCACCATCCGCTTTAGCTTTTATCATCGCGACGGGTTTTATCGCTGATACAGCAAGTCTGCCCTTGGTCACTTCAAATTTAGTCAATATCGTCAGTGCCAATTATTTTGATATTGGTTTTGGTCGTTATGCGGCGGTTATGGTGCCTGTGAATATCGTGTCTGTATTGGCGACGCTACTGGTGTTGTGGATGGTCTATGCCCGTCATATTCCCAAGCACTATACAGTCGATAATCTAAGTGCCCCAGAGTCTGCTATTACCGATCCCTTAGTCTTTCGCGCCGCTTTTCCATTATTGGGCTTGCTACTGGTTGCTTATTTTGCGACGGAGCCGCTAGGGTTACCTATTTCACTTGTCACTGGCGCTATCGCACTGTTGCTAATGGCTCTCGCTGGTCGGCTATGGCAAGGTGGACGCGGTGCGGTGATATCTGTCAGTGAGGTCGTACGTAAGGCCCCTTGGCAAATCGTCCTGTTTTCGATTGGTATGTATTTGGTGGTATATGGTTTGGGCAACGCAGGTCTTACCGCCTATAGCGCACAAGTTCTCAACTGGTTAGGAGGACAGGGCACAGTCATCGCCACAATAGGGACTGGGTTTTTATCTGCCATTGTCGCGTCTATTATGAATAATATGCCAGCGACTTTGGTCGGTGCGCTCGCGATTGATCAGGCACAAGTGCCTGCCGCGACGCGAGAGCTGATGATTTATGCCAATGTGATTGGTAATGATTTGGGCCCGAAGTTTACACCGATTGGCAGTCTTGCGACTTTATTGTGGTTGCATGTGTTGGCAGAAAAAGACTACAAAATCAGTTGGGGACAATATATAAAAATAGGCTTACTAATTACGCCTCCTGTGCTATTAGTGACGCTTTTGGCCTTGGTTGTTTGGCTGCCTATGCTGCCAAGCTAATCAAAGCATTAGCAAGCTTTCCTTACTAGGACGGTAATTTGATAATAGTATTGATGTTCAGCTTTATTCTGACATGATAAGGTCTAAATGCGATCAGTGTTTTACCAAAAATGAGGCCATAAAATGACAATGCTAACTGTAAAACCTACCTGTAGACCTCGTAATCATTTACTCATGCCAACACAAAGGACAGCCGTATTGGTTACTGCGCTTCTAATGTCAGCATGCGCACAGTCTGATAATACTGATGACTTAAGTGTCAATACCAACGCTAAAGATGCAAACGTTGAAGCGGTGTCAGAATCGACAGCCCAGACGCAAGCGAGCCAGACTGGTATTTTGAAAAATGTATCTGCAACCGTCTATAAAGATGCCAATTGTGGCTGCTGCAAAGAATGGATAGGTCATGCACAGACACATGGCCTAATCGCGACAGAACAGCACCCAGCTGATTTGTCATTAATTAAAGACCGTCATAGTGTGCCTGATGAGCTACGCTCTTGCCACACGGCAGTCACGACCGATGGCTACGTGTTTGAAGGCCATGTCCCTGCTAAGTATGTGGCAGAGTTTTTGCAGAATCCACCAGAGCAAGCCATTGGCCTCGCTGTACCGGGCATGCCAGTTGGTAGTCCAGGCATGGAGTATCAAGACCAGTTCATGCCGTATCAAATTATGCAAATAAACAAAGACGGGACAAACCAAGTATATGTGGAGGTTGACTCTATGGCTCAGCAGCTATAATTTGCCGACGATATTATTGAAGCCCAAAAACGCGAGATAAAAGAAATGCAGGCGCTTATCAAAGAATTAGAGTAAGTGTAGAATTGCCTTCAAATCTAAGCCATAAAAAAACCCCCATCAAACTGATGAGGGTTTTGGCAAATGCCATAATTGAATCTATAGTGACTCAAAACTTTTACTACTAAAATGTGGCTCTCCAACCTGGGCTCGAACCAGGGACACACGGATTAACAGTCCGTTGCTCTACCAACTGAGCTATTGGAGAATAAGCTGTAAGTAACTGATCGCTTACAACGAGCCTTAGAAGTCTCTAACGAGTTCTTGCTAAGTGGGGCGTATTCTAGCAAAGATAAAAAATACGTCAAGCGTTTTTTTTCATAATTCGTAAAAAATATCACTTTAATGATGAGAGAGAGGGCTTTTACGGATAAATAGCGAGAATAGGCATAAAAAAGACGCCACATAAAAACTACGCGGCGTCTTTTTTATTAAAGCACTTGTAAGGCTAGTGATGCTTTGTGACTTATTCGGCAACGTCCAAGTCAGCAACAGCTTTTTCGATACGTGACAAGGCATCTTTCAATGTGGCTTCATCAGTCGCGTAAGAGATACGCATATAGCCACCAAGACCGAAAGCATCACCAGGTACGACCGCGACACCAACTTTTTCTAACAACCATGCTGAAAACTCAGTACATGATGATAGGCCAGCGGCTTTAATGAGTGGCACGATATTCGGATACACGTAGAACGCACCGTCAGGGCGCAAGCAAGTGATACCTTTGATGGCGTTTAGACCGTCAACAACTAAGTCGCAACGCTTCTCGAACGCCGCTACCATTGGCTCCAGTACGCTTTGATCGCCACTGATTGCTGCTTCTGCAGCCACTTGACTGATGGATGTTGGGCACGAAGTGGATTGTGACTGTACTTTTTTCATCGCGCCGATGAGTTTGGCAGGGCCACCAGCGTAGCCAATACGCCAGCCTGTCATCGCATAGGCTTTAGACACACCGTTTAGGATAATGGCACGGTCTTTTAACTCAGGCGCTGCATTTAGAATATTGTAGAACTTATCACCCGTCCAGCGGATGTGCTCGTACATGTCGTCTGATGCCACATAAACGTGTGGATGCTTTTTCAATACTTCAGCGATGGCTTTTAGCTCGTCCAGCGTATAAATCATACCAGTCGGGTTAGACGGGCTGTTCAATACCAACATTTTGGTTTTTTCAGTGATGGCGTCTTCTAGCTGCTCAGCGGTGATTTTGAAGTCTTGCTCAGCTGGGCATTTTACGATGACTGGTACGCCTTCTGCGATGATAACCATGTCAGGATAGCTGACCCAGTATGGTGCTGGGATGATGACTTCGTCGCCAGGGTTGATAAATGCTTGGGCAAGGTTAAAGAATGATTGCTTACCACCGACCGACACTAGGATTTCGTTTGGCTCGTAGCTGATGTCATTGTCACGTTTGAATTTCTCTATGATGGCTTTTTTGAGTTCTGGGGTACCATCAACAGCAGTGTATTTGGTGAAGCCGTCATTAATGGCATCGATTGCAGCTTTTTTGATGTGGTCAGGGGTATCAAAATCAGGTTCGCCTGCGCCCAAACCGATAATATCTTTGCCAGCTGCTTTTAGTTCTTTTGCTTTATTGGTAATCGCTAGCGTAGGAGAGGGTTTGATGCTATTGACGCGGTCAGACAGTTGCAACTCGCTCATGAGAGATCCTTTTTTATATGGGAGTGGGATTGGTAAAAATCGATATTAATTATATAACGCTTTTATCACTATCAGGACAAGATATCGGGCAGTTTAGATAATCGCCTCATCTTATCGTGAAGATAGCCACAATTCGATCATAAATGAGACGCTCATCCATGTCTGCGCGGCTATTTTAATATTGTAGCATGCTGATATAGCGCTGTCTTATTACCCCGATAACAAAACATTGCGGACTGTCTTGCAGCATGACTCACTGTAGAAATATGAAAACCACAGTAAAGATAAGATGCTTTTGTTGTGGCAATTGCGAAGTCACAACAATAAACCTATAGCCGACCACTATAATTATTTAGGTTTGTTAAATAAGATGGCGTATAGGTTAATAAAAACAAGCAATATAACAGAGCACAAATACGCTCAGCCAAAAGCTTGCCATCCAAATTTAAAGACAGAGCTATTCAACTCTTTGTTGAGCGTTACGCTTTTCATCTTATAAGAACATTTAAAAGGATATTCACGATGACAGACGCTACTAAAAAACGACATATTCTCATTACTGGTGCGACCTCTGGTATTGGCAATCAATTGGCCAAGGATTATCTGCTAGAGGGTCACACGGTTTATGCTGTCGGCCGTGATGATGACGCGCTGGCTGAGCTCAAGTCGCTCGGCGCAGAAACGATTGATTTGGATCTCATGGATCGGGATAAAGTTATTGAAGCTTTTGAAAAGGTCGAAAACGTTGATTTGGCGATTTGCGGTGCTGGCATGTGTGAGTATTTAGATATGCCAAACTTTGATAGTGAAGTATTTATGAAAGTGATGTCAGTCAATATGGGCACGTTGTCTCATGCGATAGAGGGCGTATTGCCAAAGCTCATTGCGTCTAAAGGTCGCCTAGTCGGTATCGGTTCAGCGTCTGCTTATGTGCCGTTTGCCCGTGCTGAAGCTTATGGTAGCTCAAAAGCTGCTATCCATTATCTGATGAAAACTCTACAGATTAGCCTCGCACCACACGATGTGTCGGTGAGCCTCGTCGTACCGGGTTTTGTTGAAACGCCTATGACCAAACAGAATGATTTCCCTATGCCATTTATCCAGACGCCAAAGCAGGCCAGTCAAGCCATCCGTGATGGTATAGAAAGCGGTCATGAGGTTATTGAGTTCCCCAAAAAACTAACGATGCCTCTGAAAGCATTAGGCACACTACCTGACTTAGTCTGGCAGCAAGTCAGTGAAAAGCTCAATAAAAAGTAATTTATCATTATCAATAAACCTATTATCCACTATGAAAACAGCAAAAATATAGAAGGGAATGCTTTTATGCCGTTTATTCGTTTCAAGCGTGCAAATAACCAAAAAACTGACAATCAAAATACTGATAAGAGCAATCATGCCAAAAATGCTGACCATCAGGCAGCGCAAAAACGTATCGCCATTATTGGTTCGGGTGTGTCAGGACTGACCTGTGCGCATTACTTAGGCGCGCAACATGAGGTGACAGTATTTGAGGCCAATGATTATATCGGCGGGCATGTAAATACTATTGATGTGGCGCTACAGGATGGTAAAAAAGCAAAGAGTAGTAACGTAGAGAGTAGCGCCATAGACACCGGTTTTATTGTTTTTAATGAGCGTACTTATCCCAATTTTTTCCGTTTGCTCTATGATTTGCAAGTGCCATTTCAGGCAACGGATATGAGCTTTTCTGTCAAAAATATGGCACGTCGTTTTGAATACAATGGTCATACCCTAAATACCTTATTATCGCAGCGCAAAAACGTACTCAATCCGAAGTTCTGGCAATTTATCAAAGATGTCTTGCAGTTTAATAAGCACATCAAGCAACTACGTCAAGATTATGATAGTGCACGTGCTGCGGGGCAAGACATTAGCGGACTTACTGAGCAGACACTCGGTGGTTATCTAGCACAAAAAAACTATGGTCAGCTATTTACTAACAACTATCTACTGCCAATGGTCTCAGCCATTTGGTCAACCAGTCTGGATGAAGTACAAGATTTCCCATTGGTGTTTTTTGCGCAATTCTTTGACAATCATGGCTTACTCGATGTGGTCAATCGTCCGCAATGGTTTACGATCAAAGGTGGCTCAAAACAATACGTTAATAAGTTGATTCCACGCTTTATCAAAGCGGGCGGTAAAGTGCGAGTTAACAGTCCAGTACAGTCTGTGACGCGTGATGGTGAGCAAGTGATTTTGACGGTACAGAGCAAAGGTGATGCTAACAGCAGCGAAAGCCTTGTATTTGATGAGGTGATTTTTGCCTGCCATGCAGACACCGCACTGAAGATTCTAAAAGATGCCAGTACCGATGAGTCTGAGGTGCTGAGCCATTTCCGCTTTACCAAAAACACGGCAGTATTGCACACCGACACGAGCGTCTTACCTAAGAAACCACTGGCATGGGCAAGCTGGAATTACCTTATCGATGAAAAAACTTCAGACAATGTGCCAGACAAGAATCAAGCTGGCGTAAATACACAAGCACCTGAAAAACCAGTGCTAACGTATCATATGAATATCTTGCAGCGTCTGACCAAGAAGCATAATTATTTGGTTACGCTTAACCATGAGATAGATGATAAGCAAATCGTCAAAAGCATTGATTATAGTCATCCAGTATTCGATCTAAAAATGATCGAGGCGCAAACCAAATGGTCAAGCATCTCTGGCGCTGGGTTGCACACGCATTTTTGCGGAGCATATTGGTTTAATGGCTTTCATGAAGATGGCGTACGCAGCGGTCTACGTGTGTGTCAGGCGCTCGGCCATGATATCGATATAAAAGATGAGGTTGATCCAGCGCATTTGCCCAATGCGGATAGTGCACATACGCCGTTTCGTTATAAAGACTTGCCGATAAAGGCTGACACAAATGCACGCAAACTTGATAAGCGTCAAACTATCACTGCGACTACTAATCAGGAACTGGTTGAGTATGCTGAGCGTTTACAGAGTGCGACTGATGATAGTGCCCAAAATAAAAAACGTGGTTTATTTGGTCGCCGTAAAGCCAAATAGCCTTGTGAGCAATATTACAAATTGTTCTATCATCATGTGCCGTTACCGAAGAGAGTGTCTATGACCGTGTCTACCAAACCTACTAATGATATGTCACGTCATGAGTTAGATTGTGATAATACTGCTTTACCGCATCAATTGCTTGAGGGCACGACATGGCATAGTCGGTTGCTACCTAGTGTGAATAAATTTGTCTATCCGTATCGTTACTGGGGTATCAATATCAGTGCGTTGGCCGCAGGACAAGATCTTCCAGAAATAGACACGGCAGCTTTTGGTGAACATAAGGTTTTAGGGGACTCACACCTGAGTAAGATATTACCAAAGAAGTTATTGGCAAAAGAGTTGCCTTTATTTTCAGCCAAGACAAAGGCGCTACAACAATTTTGCCCTAATGATTATTTAGAGGGTTTCAATAGCCTAAGCAGCAATAAAAGCCTAAATGACAATGAGAACATAAGTGACAATCAAGATATTGATAGCAATTTGCGGTCTAATCAAGCATTGAAGCAGCGTTTGAGCCAAGCATTTGTTAAACATGCAGGTAGTGCGCCTGAAGGCGACATGGTGGGGTTACTCGTCTGCCGTAATGTGGGTATGTATTTTAGCCCAGTCAATTTTTATTTGGGGTTTGATGAGCAGCAGACACCGACCCACTTATTGGCTGAAGTATCCAATACACCATGGGATAAGCGTCATTACTATGGGTTTTTGCTAGAGGGAGAGGACACTGAGTTCTGTCATGATAAAGACTTTCATGTGTCACCTTTTAATCCTATCGACCAGCTATACCGCTGGCAGGTGACGGTAAAACGTACACAACAAGATACGGCAGATAAGCAATCAAATACAGGCTTGCAAGTTCGTATCGCTATCAATATCAGTGATGAGCGTGGTGACGTCCTAAAAACGGGTATAAAGATATCAGGGGTGCCGCTGACAGAAACCACCGTTCGCAATAGCTTGCGAAAAAACCCACTGATGAACATGACATCGTTAGCGCGTATTTATGGGCAAGCCTTTAAACTCTATGCGATCAAAAAGGTGCCTTATATCAATTATGATGAAAAGCTAGCCGACAGCAATCAGAAAACATCTGCCTCTTTAAAAAGTGAAGCTTTAAACGATTGATAATCTAGAAATGCAAAAACCAGCAACACATTTTATATAGTCAATTTCAAAATAAAAGAACCTAAACAAGGACAACCATACGATGTCAGTACGACCGACCGACCGAGCACCAGTGACAAAATTAGAGAAATTAACCGCTCGCATGAGTAAAGTGGTTAACGAAAGTGCCGTACTACAACCAGTGAGTGACGGCGTGAATCATTTAGCTAGAAAGCTTATATTTCGTGCACTGCAGCATATCCAGTTTGGCAGTCTTACTTTGATTGAGACATTTGGTAAACAAGAACCTAAGACAACTAGCTTTGGTATTGTCGCCCCTAGCGTGGTAAGTAGTTCGGCGGTTGGTCGTCACCCTCTGCATATCACACTGCGTATTCATGATAATGCTGTCTATCGTCAACTGCTATTGGGTGGCTCTATCGCTTTAGCAGACAGTTATATCGATGGCGAATGGGAGACGGATGATTTGACAGGCCTGATTCGCTTGGCGGCGCGTAACTTGGAAGTGCTCAATAAATTAGAAAACCGTTTTGCGGGCGTTAGTAAAGCATTTGAGAAAGCAAAGCATCAGCTGCGTGGTAATGACAAATCTGGCTCTAAATCTAACATCCTAGCGCATTATGATTTGGGCAATGATATGTATCAGCGATTCTTGGACGATACGATGATGTACTCGTCAGCAGTATACTCGACGCCTGATGTGACGCTCAGCGATGCTCAGCAGCACAAGCTATCGCTCATATGTCAGCGATTACAACTGAGTGCTGATGATAATGTTATTGAGATTGGTACAGGCTGGGGTGGTTTTGCGATTTATGCAGCCACTCACTACGGTTGCCATGTGACCACCACGACGATATCTGATGCGCAATATGACGAGGCGCAACGAAGAGTCGAAGCGGCAGGTCTATCTGACAGAATCACATTGCTCAAGCAAGATTACCGCGAGTTGACAGGTCAATATGACAAGCTAGTCAGTATTGAGATGATTGAAGCGGTGGGCCATGAGTACTTACCGACGTTCTTTGCCAAGTGCAATAGCTTGCTCAAGCCGACAGGTCTTATGGTATTGCAGGCCATCACTTTTAACGATCAGAATTACCAAGACTATATCGATTCAGTCGATTTTATCCAAACGCATATATTCCCAGGTGGTTGTCTGCTCTCAAACCAAGAGCTGACGACACAGTTTACTGAGCAGACTGACATGGTCGTAAAGCAATTACATGATTATGGCTTTGATTATGCGTATACGCTGCGCGATTGGCGTGCTGCATTTATGGCACAGCGTGCAGAGATTCAAGCGCTTGGCTATGACGATGCCTTTATCCGCCTCTGGGAGTTTTATTTCTGTTACTGCGAAGGGGGATTCTTGGAGCGTACCATCGGTGTGGTCCAAGTCACTGCGGTGAAGCCTAACAATATCGACACGCTGCATTTTTCCGATTTGCCAAGTGCGGTCTTGAAGAACGAAACGGTTTCGAATGATGAGACGGCCTTTCATGATGCAGATATGGCAGGCACAGCGTCGGTATAAGCTAGGTGATACAGATAGGGTTTCTTCATAACACTTATATGGTCTCATACCGCACAAACAGTTTGAGACCCATATATTGAGAGGTTGTACATTGAAAGTTTGTATATTTAAAAGTTCTATGATGTTTGCAGGGTGCGCTTATCGCGCAGGCCTGAATAGCGTGTAACCGCTAATGCCATTAAAGAGATAACAGCACCGATCCAAGCTGTGTCTTGCAGTGACATGTTTTCGACCACGCTACCACCAATGATTGAACCCAGTGCAATACCGATATTAAATGCAGCAATGTTCAATCCAGAAGCGACATCGACAGCGTTTGGCGTATATTTTTCAGCTTGTTTGACCACGTAGATTTGTAGGCCTGGTACATTACCAAAGGCAAAAGCACCCCATACCAAAATAGTGAGTACAGCAGCAATTTTGGATTGCATGGTAAAGGTGAATAATAAAAGAATAATGCTTAAGGCGCTAAATATAATGCTAAGCGCACTAATAGGGCCGCGTTTATCTGCAAGTTTGCCGCCCCAGATATTACCGATCGCAACGGATACACCATATACGAGCATGATAAGACCAATGGCTGATGGCGCAAATTTGGTTTGCTGCTCTAAGATAGGGGCTAGATAAGTAAATGCCGTAAATGTA
This sequence comes from Psychrobacter sp. T6-5, assembly GCF_052258485.2. NCBI lineage: Bacteria > Pseudomonadati > Pseudomonadota > Gammaproteobacteria > Moraxellales > Moraxellaceae > Psychrobacter > Psychrobacter sp. T6-5. The sequence goes on from NZ_JBQQEY020000001.1 coordinate 1,223,949, forward strand.
CCACCATAGCCAAGTATAGTCATTAAATAAACCAGCAGTAACTGTGGTTTTACAATGACTTGTAATTGCTCTTTGAACGTTGCAGGGATAGATTTCTTAAGGTTTTTTGGTACTAATATTGCGCTACCGATTAAAGCGATTAAACCCAGTACTGAGACGACCAAAAACGTGGCACGCCAACCGAAATGCTGTCCAATCCATGTACCAAGGGGTACACCAGTGACGAGCGCTACAGTGAGTCCGGTAAACATAATGGCAATTGCACTGGCTTCTTTTTCTTTACTGACAAGGCTGGTAGCAATCATGGAACCAATAGAGAAAAATACGCCATGCGCCAGACCGGTCAAGATACGGGCAAGTATTAAGGTTTCATAACTGGGTGCCTGCCAAGCCAGCAAGTTGCCGATGACAAACAGACCCATTAGGCTCACCAGTACTATTTTGCGATTCCAGCGACCAGTGAGTGCAGTAAGGATAGGGGCACCGATAGCGACACCAACGGCATATAGGCTGACGAGCAAACCTGCTGAAGGCAAGCTCACGCCCAAATCGGTGGCAATAGTTGGTACCAATCCAACGATGACAAATTCGGTTGTCCCAATTGCAAATGCGCTTAGAGTAAGCGCCCATAAAGCGAGTGGCATAACGACATCCTAATAATTAAATGATGCGCGTAGTTTGACCGATTTGTAGTTTGCAAAAAACAGCACAAATGACAAAATACCTTTGTCAATTTTGTAAAGGTAATCATGATGATGGGACATGCTAAAACAGAAGATATAGAGATATTTTTGACGGTAGTGGATACGGGCAGTTTTACTGGCGCTGCCAACGTGCTGAATCAGCAAGTCGCTAAAGTATCTCGTGCGGTGTCCAGACTCGAAAATACGCTGCAATGCACGCTGCTTAATAGAACGACACGGCGCTTGGAGCTGACGGAGGAAGGGCATGTCTTTATTAGATATGCGCGTGAGGGTTTAAATACGTTATATACGGGTGAAGAAGCGCTTAAGCTGTTAAAACAAGCGCCGAGTGGGCATCTACGAATTGACGCTGCGAGTCCGTTTGTATTGCATCAGCTGACGCCTTTGGTTGGTGAGTTTGTGCAGCAGTATCCGCATATCACGCTTGATTTGACCTCGCATGACAACATCATCGACTTGCTTGAGCACAAGACGGATCTGGCTATCAGAATTGGCGATTTAAAAGACTCAAACCTGCATGCGCGTCTATTAGGTAAAAGTAAGCTGCGGCTAGTAGTCAGTCCTGAATATTTATATCAGCATAATGAAGTAGCTCATATTGATGATTTAAGCACTCATAAATTAATTGGCTTTAACGATGCATCAAAACTAAATAGCTGGCCACTAAAAACACCAGTGAAACTTAATTTTCATATGACTGGCAGTAGCGGCGAGACCTTGCGTCAGCTGTGTTTAAATCATCAAGGTATCGCTTTACTGTCACATTTTATGATTGGTGAAGATTTGAAATCTGGACGATTGGTTGAGGTGTTGCCTGAAGCGATAGTCAGACCAAACAATCGCGAAGCCATACAGGCGGTATACTACAAAAACAGTGCCGTATCATCGCGTATTTTAGCATTTTTAGATTTTATTCAGCCACGACTGACATTATAAGTTTTATCCGTTTTTATTCATTTTATAAGGGGTATTATCATGGGTTATGTTTTTATTTATCTCGCCGCTGTGGTCATCTTTTTGGGCGTGGACGCTGTTTGGCTGACGACCATGAAAGGGGCTTTTTATGAGTCGCGTATTGGTCATCTATTGGCGGATGAGCCAAATATGATGGCCGCTGGTATCTTTTATATGTTTTATGTCTTGGCACTCTGCATATTGATTCTATATCCACAAATCAAAGCAGGTGCATCAGTTGGTCATATTTTCTTACTTGGTGGTCTGATTGGCCTGATGGCTTACGGTACATATGACTTTACTAACTTGGCACTATACAAGGGCTTTACGCTAGATACAGCACTCGTTGACTTTGTATGGGGCGGTGTTTTAACGGGTTCAGTCAGTGCGATTGTCGCTTGGCTTGCTTATCGTTTTCATTGGTTGAGCTAATCAAAGATCGCCCTTATTCATAAAAGCTGGCCCTATATAGCTCTGATTTACATAACCTAGACCGATTAGAGACACAGGGCTGTTTGCGCTATTTGGTGTCCTACTGTATAAATGGTAGGCACAACAAATAAGTGTCAAACCATTTAAGGAACGTTATGCCGCAATACAATACCAGCTCGACTGCCAAAAAAGCCCCATTAAACCATGAGCTGTACATGTCGATTCTGATGACGCCTGATATGGCAAACTTCATTGGTAACGTACATGGTGGCGATTTGCTCAAGATGCTCGACCAGGTCGCTTACGCCTGTGCCAGTCGCTATAGTGGTAACTATGTAGTGACATTATCGGTGGATCAGGTCATGTTCCGTGAGCCAATATATGTGGGTGAGCTGGTTACCTTTGCGGCTAGTGTCAACTATGTCGGCACCACGTCTATGGAGATAGGTATTCGCGTCGAAGCAGAAGATGTACGTGCTCGAAAAGTCCGCCACACCAATAGCTGTTACTTTACGATGGTCGCTATCGACGATAATGGCAAACCAACCGCTGCGCCGCCACTTGATATAAAAAATAATCTACAGCAGTGCCGTGCCGATGCTGCAAAAGAGCGAAAAAAACTGCGAATGGATAGCTCACATCGTCCCAGTTGTGACCTTGAAACCATGAATAGCAAGTTTGATGAAGCTGAAGATAATGCTAAATAAGCTAGCAATTTTAATTATCAACTTTTAGCTGGTTAATAACCAGCACCTTATACAATGACTCACTAAAAAGACACTGATATTGTAAAGCGCTTACTTTAAGCTGATGGGTATTTCAAGCCATTCGTCTATGGTGAATATATTCACTATCAACATGTTATTCCAGTGAGTTTAGTATGAGTCTAAAGCCATCCGTTGGTAATCCCCAACATCATTCGTCAGCTCTTTCTAAGGTGCCGAGTCATCGTGCGCGCGGAGCTGGCAATTTGACAGCCCTCAATGATCCTGAATTAAAGCATACCCTCAACCAAAGTCCTGAAACCAACGATGAGCATTCAGGCTCGCTCATTACAGTGTTGATTGCCGTTGGTGCCAATCTCATTATCGCCATTGCAAAAACAGTGGCCGCCTTTATGACAGGCTCTGCCTCTATGATTGCTGAAGCAGCTCACTCATGGGCAGATGCGGGCAATGGTACGTTACTGATTGTCGCAGAAAAAAAATCTGTCAAACCTGCTGATAAGAGCCATCCATTAGGCTATGGCAAAGAATCCTATGTCTGGTCAATGATTGCTGCTTTTGGTGTATTTACGGCAGGCTCGATTGTCTCTATCTATACAGGGATCAAAGAGTGGAATGCTACTGAATCTGAGACCAACTATACAATTGCTTTTATCGTTTTAGCAGTAGCGTTTGTACTTGAAGGATTTTCATTGATTCAAGCATACAGACAAAGTAAAAAGCATGGTGAGGCACTCGATATTAGTGCACTTGGATATGTGGTAGATACCTCTAATCCTACCTTGCGCGGTGTATTCTTTGAGGATTTAGCTGCCGTTATTGGCTTGGTGGTTGCCGCCGCCGCTATGGGCATGCATGCCTATACTGGAGAGGCTTACTGGGATGCGCTTGGTTCTATCATTGTAGGCTTACTACTGGGTGTGGTCGCGATATTTTTGATTAGCCGTAACCGTGATTTTTTGGTGGGGTATAGAGTCACTGACCGTATGCACGAATACGTTTTGAGCGAACTGCTAAATCATCCAGATATCGATAGTGTGTCTTATCTGCATTTAGAGTGGGTTGGTCCTAAGAAGATCTTTATGGTCGCCGCTGTAGATATCGCAGGCAATCAGAAAGAAGAGCATATCGCTCAAAAGTTTGAAGAGATTGAAAATCTGTTCCGTGATAATGCTGTTTTTCAGGAAGCTATCTTGACATTATCGGTGCCAAATGCAGACGTTTTGGTCTTATCGGACAACTCACTAAAAATTTAATCTATTATGATAAAGTGATAATGACATGAAAGCCATACTGAAAAATACTGTATTTTCTATCTCGTTGAGCGTTAGTGCTATTGGGTTAATGCTTGTTCCTACTTTGTCAGCACAAGCAGCAGTGCCAACCGATGCGTCCTTGCTGCGATTAGCAAAAGTGACGAAAGTTGTAGAAAGGGCGGATGATATCTCTAATAGTGGTGCAGTTGCCAAGCAAATTGAGCAGTCCATGTTAGCATCGTTACCTGATGACGATATAAGCGAAGAAAAGCGGCGCCGTTTTGATGAAATTGTCAGTAGATATAGTAAAGAGCTGGCAAGTGATAGTGATATGCAAAGTATGAATCGCCAGGTTATGAGTATATATATGGCGGCGGCTAAACAACACTTTAGTCAAGAAGAAGTGGATGCGCAGATAGCGTTCTATAGTAGCAGAACAGGTCAAAGTATTATCGATAAACAGCCTGCTATGATGAACGACTATATGGCAGAAGTGATGCCTATCGTTATGAAATCTACCGTAGATAGAGTAAAAGATATTGTGCCGAAGATGGCAGCAGAAATAAAAGCACTTAAGCTTGAAGAATAATATAAGCGTTCATTTGTTCAAAAACTCATTTGAATAGTATGTAGACAAAAAAAGGTCACTCAATAGAGCGACCTTTTTTCTTGTTTCTAAGTCATCTGAGCCAAAGTTGGTCAAATGATTATGAACTTATTTCTTTGGCGCGTTCGCACCGATGAACCAAGCATCCTTATCGATGATACGGCTAGCTTCAGTGAATAGGTCAGCGGTATCTTCATCACCAGCGTCGCCAGCAGTAGCAATAGCTTCTCTTAATGCCTCTGCTACTTTTTTGTAGCGGCTAGTTAGCTCGCGTACATGTTGATCTACCTCAGTAATGTCAGTTGGGTAATCATCTAGAATAGACTCTTTCACCACACGACTTGCTAAGCCGTTTGGTTGACCACCCAAAATCACAATACGCTCAGCGATAGTATCTGATACTTCAAGGATACGATCTGACGTTTCGTCTAATAACTGGTGTACACCGATAAAACCAGTACCCTGTAGGTTCCAATGGCACTGTTTACCGTCTAAGGTTAGATCGATTACGTTTGCTAGGTTAGCATTTAGCAAATCAATCATTTTTTTTGCGGTATCGTCTGAAATTCCACTTGCGTAACGTTCTCTCATATTTTACTCCGTTATTTATTTAAAATTATTATATTGAATGAAAAGTTCAATGTATTGTTATTAGTCTTTTACTCTTACTTGATGACAATCAGTCCAAAAAAAACGATATAAAAAATATCTCTATCAATCGGCAGAAGGTCACCTGCTTGTTAATTCATGATCGATAATAGCAGCTTAAATCGATGTTGGAACCCCTGAGTGTTAGGCTTTGTTAGGTGGTCGTGTAACGGGTTTGTTAACCGTGAAAATCTTTGTAAATTTATCAAAGTCTGTGTGCGTTTTTTATAACAACAGCAGGTTTATTTATCAATAAATAGTATCTTTACAGACTTATATTTTGCGCAGCGCGATATGGCAATATGTATGAGATAAGACTCGTCACTATCCGTTAAAAAGCCTTTAAAAACCGCTGCTCAGACCCCATATTGTTATAAACTTTAATAAGAAGAAAATCATTATGAGAATGCCTGAACCGCGCTCATCGCGTCAGTTAAACCAATTGGCCACTCAGCTCCAAGGCGAAGCTGAAATCAGTGGTGTTAATGCATCGGGGACGCAAATCTCGAGCCGTGCCTTTGAGATGGTCACAGATTTTGAGCCAGCAGGCGATCAGCCACAAGCCATCGAAAAGCTGGTCAAAGGTATTGATTCTGGTATGGATGAACAGCTATTGCTAGGTGTGACTGGCTCTGGTAAGACCTATACGATGGCCAAGGTTATCTCTGAATGTCAGCGCCCAACTATCATCATGGCACACAACAAGACGCTTGCTGCTCAGCTATATGGTGAGTTTAAGTCGTTTTTCCCGAACAATGCGGTTGAATACTTTGTTAGCTATTATGACTACTATCAGCCAGAAGCGTATGTCGCTGCCAGCGATACCTTTATTGAAAAAGACAGCGCCATCAATGATCATATTGATCAGATGCGTCTGTCCGCCACGCGTGCTTTATTAGAGCGTCGTGATGCCATTATCGTCGCATCGGTATCGTGTATTTATGGTCTGGGTGATCCTGAAAGCTATCTAAAAATGCTGCTACACGTCGTCGTTGGCGATCAAATAGATCGTACGGCAACTATTAAGCGTTTGGTCGAGATGCAATATACTCGTAATGAGTTAGATTTTGGCCGTGGTACCTATCGTTTGCGTGGTGAGCTGTTAGACATCTATCCTGCTGAGTCTGAGCAGTTGGCGGTACGCGTGCATTTGTTTGACAATGAAGTGGAGAAAATCACTTGGTTTGATCCATTGACGGGCAAAACTGTACGCAGCGTGCCACGTATTACCATTTATCCAAAATCGCATTATGTGACCCCGCGCAATAAGTTAGAAGCAGCCAGTCATACCATTCGCGAGGAGCTGGAGCCGCGTTTGGAGTATTTCCGTGAAAACAATAAGCTGATTGAAGCACAGCGTCTCAAAGAACGTACCCAGTATGATCTTGAGATGATTCAGCAGCTCGGCTACTGTAATGGTATCGAAAACTATTCGCAGCATCTCTCTGGTCGTCCGTCAGGCGAGGCACCGCCAACCTTGTTTGATTATATTCCAGAAGACGCGCTACTGTTTCTTGATGAGTCGCATGTGACCGTCTCTCAGATTGGTGCAATGTATAAAGGTGATAGATCGCGTAAAGAAAACTTGGTCAACTATGGTTTTCGTCTGCCAAGTGCGATGAACAACCGTCCGATGAAGTTTGAAGAATGGGAGCGCATCAAGCCCAAGACCATTTACGTCAGTGCTACGCCAGCCTTGTATGAGCTTGAACACAGTGAGCAGGTGGTAGAGCAGGTCGTACGTCCTACAGGGCTGATTGATCCTGAGATCGAGATTCGTCCGGTCTTGACCCAAGTCGATGATGTGCTGTCTGAGATCACCAAACGCCGTGAAAAAGACGAGCGTGTATTGATTACCACATTGACAAAGCGTATGTCAGAAGATTTGACCAGCTATTTAAAAGAATATGGCGTCAAGGTTGCCTATCTGCATTCAGATATCGACACGGTAGAACGCATGGAAATCATTCATGAGCTACGTACTGGTGTACATGATGTGCTAGTCGGTATCAACCTGCTGCGTGAAGGTTTGGATATGCCTGAGGTCTCATTGGTGGCGATATTTGACGCTGATAAAGAAGGCTTCTTGCGTTCTGAGCGTTCACTTATTCAGACCATTGGTCGTGCAGCACGTCACTTGAACGGTAAAGCCATTCTCTATGCTGATCGTATTACACCAAGTATGCAAAAGGCGATAGACGAGACAGATCGACGCCGTGATAAGCAAATCGCCTTTAACCTTGAGCATAACATCACGCCAAAAGGCGCACGCCGTAGTATCACCGATAAAATTGATACAGGTGATGACCACGATGCCAATGACAATCAAGTGATTCCAATCAAGAGCAATTTGCCTGATGTGGATATCAATATCTTGCGTAGTCCTGATTTGCTTGCCAAAGAAATTAAACGCCTTGAGAAACAAATGCAGCAAATGTCGCGTGATTTGAAGTTTGAGGAAGCAGCAAAAACGCGTGATAAAGTGTTGGAGCTTAAAGCGCATTTGATTTAAAAAGGATGTAGAGTTTGAGCGTAGTTATCTGAGAGTAGGAGAGGTTGGCTGATGGATCTCTCGTTTTTTACAAGAAAATTTATATGCTAAACCAGATTTTATATAGTGAATACTTATTATGAAACTCAAATATAGTACAAGTGTAATAGCCTTCTTACTGACTTTTTCATCAGCAAGTTCTTGGTCATGTGACGAAATATTAAATGACAAGTTGGTTTACGAGGGTGGGTATTCTTTTGTGGCTTGCAGCAAAGATGGCTTATCAAAGGTTGGCAAAACCATCAATGGTAAACGACAACAAGGAATTGTTGACAATGAGAAAGGAAAAATTATCATACCTATTGAGTATGATAATTTAAGTTATTTTAATGAGGGTTTATCTTCAGCCAGTTTGAATATGAAAAGAGGATTTATCAACAAAGAAAACAATATCATTATTCCTTTCATCTATGATGAAACAGGATTTTTCAACCAAGGCGTTGCAACTGTAAGTATTGTAACGATAGAAGATTCAAAAAGAGTTTTGAGATCGGGACTAATAGATAAACAAGGCAATATAGTTGTGCCAATAGACTATGAGTCTCTATATTTAGATAATGAATCAGGTCTTTATCATGCTGTTAAAAATAATCAACATGGCTTTATAAATAGTGACGGCAAAACCATAATTCCACTAAAGTATGATTATATTCATAGTTTTTCAGAGGATTTGGTTGTTGTAGAAAAAGATAAAAAATATGGTGTCTTAGACATTAAAGGCAAAGAAGTAGTACCGCTTATTTACGATAACGCAACTCTATACACTAATGGATTGTTGCGTGTTCAAAAAGGTAGTCTATATGGCTTTATTGATAAAAAAGGTAAAGTAGTTATTGATTTCAAATATAAGGATATAGGTAATTTTAGTGAAGGATTAGTAGAAGTAATGATAGGTGATAAATGGGGCTTTATAGATATTGATGAGCAGATTATTGTTCCACCTCAATTTGATAAAACTGAATTTTTTAGAGAAGGTTTTGCATCAGTCCAGATTAACGGTAAATGGGGAGTCATCGATCGTGAGGGAAGTTTGATAGTGCCCACAATTTATGACTCTATCGGTACTTTCAAAAATGGAAAAGCTAAAGTTAGTTTGAATCGAGAAATTTTTCATATGGATACCCAGGGAAATCTTACAGAGTATGCGTCTTCTAGTGGTTATTTTTATGACGATTTTGGGAAAAATCCAGTACGATAGTGGTTTTTGGTTCAACATATTTTCAACCATTAAGATAGCTAGAATAGTGTCACGATAATAGAAAGTAACGTTGCCCATTGGTCGCTTTCTTCTTTGTTACCTCTATATTGAAGATAAAGCTAACTTGCCTTCTTACCAACATCAAACGCAGTTTTACATATCGCACCTTAAAAAATCGCTCTCTATCTTATAAGATAACGGTGTAAAGCATGACCCACTAAGCATCTATATAAATGCTGTGCAACAACTATAAAGTTAGGCATGCTCACGTATCTGATAATTATAAAGTTAGGGATGTACTTATGTTTGATATCAAATCGTTTTTTAAAAGAGAAGTAGAAAAAAAGCTCATCAACGTGGATGATTATATTTTTATGCCTGAGCGCGTAGAGATGGAGCTCGAAGGTGGTCAACTGAACTGTGTATTGAATAGTGATGGCCGCGTAGATATTTTTTATAGTAAAGAGGGCGTGACTGAGGTCGGTTCAGCATCGCGTAAGCATCCGTTTACTGCATTCGAAAAAGAGCTATACCACGGTATCTATGATGACGTTATCAGTGATTTGGTTAAGGAAGTGGATAAAATAATCGACGGCTCTTCTAAGTACTTCCGCCGTGGCCAGTTACTGCCTTTTGCTGCCGCTTTATCACAGAACCCATCGGACTCCAATAAGTTCTAGGCTGCTGAGCTTAACTAAACTGAAAGTATGTTTAAAAAGGTGCGTTATAAACAACGCACCTTTTTTATTAACTTGCTTTGACGTGCAACGATAGGGTGATGCACATCGTTATATAGGTTACGGCTTATTTGACAAAACTGGCATAGCAGCTTTGTAGAGATTTTGCGACAACTCTAGTGACCAGTTGAGTGCGATACTGTGAGTCGATAGCAGCATTGCCCAATTCAACGATGGTCACTTGCTGCGGTGCCTGCTCACTCACGCAACCACAAACGTTACTTTTGACAGACTCTTGCTGCGCTTCTGTCATAGCGACGCTTGCAACACGCCAAGCGGTTTGTTTCTCAATTTGGCTACGGCATTGGTTGTCGATCGCAGCTCTAAAGACATTCATGCCAATCTCATTCGCGGTACCGATTGCTGTGCCTGTGCCGTTATTTGTAGCACCTGTCGTGGTGCAGCCTGCTAGGGCGACAGTAGCCAGCATAACTGTCGAAGCCAAAAGTTTTTTCATAAATGAATCCTTTAAGGTATTTGATAGTCTTTAAAGTTGTATATTATCAGTAAAACATAGTAATGGCATCATTAACCAATCGCTTGAGGCAGTCTGCAATGCTGTCACTCACAAAAAAGCCAGCTAAAAAATCTCATAGCTGGCTCTATATATATGGCGTTGCCTAATTTTTATTAGACATTTTTGCCATGTTCTTTTTGCTGAATATCTTTTGCTAGCTTGTAGCACTCGTTGATATGATCAGTGGCGATTTTCTTAAAAATCGTATAACCCATCGTTGCTGCAACCAATTGACCGCCTAATGGGATAAATTTGGTGACTTGTTTTGCCGCGATACGACCACCAAAGCCTTGAATGGTTTTCTTAACGATACCACGTGTCGCCATCAGCCCTGCAAAATCGACGGTACGGTCTTTGACAGCGCTCCAATGCACTTCGCGTGATTCTAGGTTAATGGCTGATTGACGGTCTTCGATCAAACCAAAACGTTCGCTAATCTCAGGAATCAATTGCGTCAGCATACCAGCATCAACCGCCACATCAAAGAACGGTACAGGAACGATGGCAACACCAGCAGATACTCTGGCGCGTTTTTTTACCATGCCGAGGCATTCTTTTTTGACTTGATCAAGATCTAAGCTAGGATCAATCGTATTTGGTAGTTTTTCAGCAGCTGGTGTGGTTTTCATAAAGTATCCTTATAAATAATTAAAATATTAATGATGTAAAATTCAATAATTAGCAAGTCTCTCAGTTGTTTACTATTCTATGGATTTATAGGCGCCATACAATCATTGCTTTGTAGCAAAATGCAGAAAAGTACGGTCACTATGCATCCTTTTTGTAAATAAAGAGCCATATGCGATACGTATTCACTGAATAAATCCTTTTTCCAAATTACCATTTAAACCAACATCTTTGGTAAATAAATGCAATATTAGCTAGTGTACAGAGACGCTATAAATTGTCGTTGTGACCCCGCCTTAAAGGCAGTAAAATACGCTCATGCTAAATTTAACCCCCCGTAATACCAGCACTCGCATTGACGAGCTGCCCGCCGCGTTGCAACCACTGGCCGCCCAATCATTGACGCTCGCTCGCTTATATGCGGGTCGAGGTATCACTGCGCCTGATGAGCTGGAGACTGGTTTGTCTGGCCTGTTGCCTGCTGACATGCTGCACGGTATCACTGAAGCTGTGCGTCTATTGGATATCGCTATCGATGACGGTCAGCGTATCCTGATCGTTGGTGACTTTGACTGTGATGGCGCAACCAGTACCGCGCTGATGATGCGCGCACTCACAAAGATGGGGGCGGTCGTCGATTTTTTGGTACCCGATCGTTTTAAATATGGTTACGGGCTAACGCCAGAGATTGTCGAATTGGGCATCGCAACCTTTCAGCCAGACATGATCGTGACGGTTGATAACGGTATCTCCAGTCATGAAGGTGTGGCGCGCGCCCAAGCGGATGGTATTACGGTAATTATCACAGACCATCATCTTACGACCAAAGAGACACCACCCGCTGAAGCCGTCGTAAATCCCAATCAGCTTGCTTGCACTTTCACCAGTAAATCTCTGGTCGGGGTCGGGGTCGCGTTTTATGTGCTCGGACGATTGGCAAAGCTGCGCCGCGACGCTGGCAAGTCTACGGTACAGGTTAGTCAGTATTTAGATTTGGTAGCGCTTGGCACGATCGCAGATGTCGGCGTACTCGATAAAAACAATCGTATCTTAGTACATCACGGGCTATCTGCTATTCGTCAAGGTCGCTGTTGTATGGGTATTTTGGCGTTACTTGAACAAGCAGGCCGTGATCCCAAGCAATTACACGCGCAAGATTTTGGCTTTGTCTTAGGGCCACGTATCAATGCGGCTGGACGTATGGATAATATGCGTATCGGGATTGAGTGCCTATTGACTGAAGATTGGAGCACCGCCCAGCGTTTGGCGCAAGAGCTTGAGCAACTAAACCGTACACGCCGTCATGTAGAAGGCGAGATGCGTGCGCAGGCAGATAGTATCGTACAGACATTGGCTACTGAAACTGATATTGAGATCGATGAAAGTACAAGTGACAGTGGCGATGACCTCACTCAGGAAGTTAATACTCAATTCGCCACTACCCATAAAACAAGCCATACAGACACTCGTAGCATCGTTCTGTATCAGGATGATTGGCATCAAGGCGTGATTGGTATTGTCGCTGGACGTTTAAAAGAAAGTCATTACCTACCTAGCATTGTCTTTGCGCCGGCAGATACGGAGCAGACTGGTGAAGACGATGCGATTAAGGGATCAGCACGGTCGATCGCTGGCGTGCATATTCGTGATGCGATTGAGCAAGTCGCCGAGCGTCAGCCTGATTTAATCAGTCATTTTGGTGGTCATGCGATGGCAGCAGGTCTGACCCTAAAGCGTCGTAATTTTGAGGCATTTGTCACGGCGTTTAATGAAGTTATGGCACAAACGGATGATGACGTATTTGCAGAGCAGAAATTCACTGATGGACCTCTGCAAGCGGGAGATTTTAGCTTGTGGTTCGCTGAACATTTAGCAGATGCTAGCATTTGGGGTCATGGATTCGCACCGCCGATATTTGACGGTGTGTTTGAGGTATTGAGTTTTAAGATATTAAAAGACAAGCACCTCAAACTATCGCTGCGTTATCCAGACGTTCAATATCCGATTGAGGCAATCTGCTTTAACTTTGACAATGATGCTTGGGATTATCGTGCCAAAAAAGTGCATTTATTGTTTCAGCTAGATATCAATGAATGGAATGGCAAACAAAGCCTACAGCTGATGGTAAAAGACTTGGCTGTGGTAGAGCAGGGTTAAGGCTAGACTATTAAGTGCGGTCAGATTGGATCGCACTTATACCATTTATTGCCAGTAGCCTTTTGATTTAGGCTCAGTACTTCCACTCAAGAGTGGGGAACTGCCAATCATAACGAATAGCCAGCATACGCAAGGTAAAAATCGTACTCATCGCAGAGACATCAGCAACCCAATCGGCAACGCCTAAGTTTTTTAGAGCAAAATATAGAATACCCCCAGTTAGCGCCGCAGTGATATAAATCTCTTGCTGCAATACCAGTGGAATCTCATTACAAATCATATCGCGAATGATGCCACCAACGATGATGGTGATCACGCCCAACAACAGTGCTACTGGTACATTGGTACCCATGCTATCAGCGACCTTGATACCTATGAGCGTAAAGGCGGATAGACCGATGGTATCAGACAGTTTTAGGAACTTATCGACTCGTCTTGAGTTCGGATGAAAAAATATCTGCATGGCTAGTGAAGAGATCGTAATGAGCGTCAGATAGCTCATATCTACCATCCAAAACAGCGGATGACGATCCAAAATCACATCGCGTACGGTGCCGCCGCCGATAGCTGTGACGATAGAGACTAGTAGGCAACCAAAGACATCAAAGTTCTTATGCTTCGCCAGTATCGTCCCTGAAACGCTACAGGCGATAATCCCAATCATATCAAAAAAATAGATCAAAGAGCGTGGATCAAAAGTAGTGATTAGAGCTGCAGGATCCAACGCGATAGCCAACATAAGCCATTCTCACTATTTTTAATTATTAGTTGTCATGTCTAGAGCAATCAATCTACCAAGTAGCTGATTAAGTAACCAGACGAATAGAGGGTAGATGCCAGTCGAATCTAAGCGCCAGCATGCGTACCGCAAAGATCACAAACAGCATAATAAACTCATTGATGCCAGCGCTGACACCGACGTACTGTAGGCATAAATACGTCACAGATCCTGCGATACTAGCCGTAATATAAATCTCACGCTGTAATACTAGCGGTATCTCATTACAGATAATATCACGTAGCATCCCACCAATAATGGCTGTCCAGACGCCCATCATAATAGCAACAAGAGGTGACATGCCTTGGGTCAATGCGACCTTAAAGCCAATCACGCTAAATGCCGCGAGACCAATGGCATCAAACAGCTTAAGCGCATTATCAATCTTGTGATATAGATGAAAGAATATTTGTAAGATAAGGGATGTCACGGTAATGACGATCACATAGTTGAGATCCGTCATCCAAAACAGTGGATGACGATCTAGTGCCATGTCACGTAGCGTACCGCCGCCGATGGCATTGACCATTGAAACCAAGATGCAGCCAGCAATATCAAAGCCTTTATGCTGAGCGAGCAACGTCCCTGCAATTGCGCAAGCGATGATACCCACCATGTCCAATAAATATAATAGAATATCAGGAAAAATTAAATCATTAACCATGGTTATATTGCCAATTCTTGATCATAAAAAATGATGGGTATTCTCGTTTTAAATGGGTGTTTTGTAGATGAGCCAAACAAAATCAGCCCATCGTTAGAGCGTCATTTAGCCGTCTTTTGCAAACAATATCAAGCCGATGATAATCAGTACAATACCAACCAGACCTAAAGCTGACGGTAGTGGATTTCCCAGCAGGATCATACCACCAATCAAGGCAAAAATGATTTCACTGGCTTGGGTCGAGTCAACGCCAGCGACATCACTTGAGGTCACCGCTTGCTCACGCGCATATAAAAACAGACTGGTCGCGGCCACCCCTGATAACAAGGCGACCAGTAGCGTGTTAAACACCTGCGCGCTACCCGGTAACTCAGGGCGCACTATGATGCCTAAAACGAGCCAAAATGGCAAACTCCCTACGGTCATCAACCACACTTTGTTAAAAGCGTTTTGTAGCAGATCCGTCTCGATAACGGGAATACGTCCGATCAAGGTTTGCAGCGTGGAGCTATTCGCAGCATCACGGTCAGTGATATGCGTATCAGCAGCATCGTGGGCACTGGCCAATAGCGCTGTTTCTGCACGCATCGGTTGCGAGTGGTGCTCACTATCTTGATGCCTATCTTGGTGCCTGGCTTTGTGCTGTTTCGCATTGTAAGAGGCCTGCCAAACCAACTGATTGCCAATAGGGTAGCTAAACGCAGCGATCAGTGCTGGCAGTGCGCCATACAGTAGCATTTGCGTCAGCGGTATGGCATTGGTATCACTAGGCGCGTGCAAACCTTCACTGACGTTGACCAGTACGACGCCTATAAAGACAATCAGGGCATAAAAAATGAATTTTTTATCAAAGCGTTGCCCAAATGCCAGTAAGACAAGCAAACTGGTCACGACGGTAAACATAAAGGTCGCTGCTACGACCCAACCACTGGCGTGATCACCTGCGTAACAGATGCCAGTATAAAACACGCCGAAGCCAATACTACCAGTAATGCACCAGAACCCTATATGTTGGCGAAAAATCGCCCATAGCTCACCAATCCGTCCCACGCCATGCTGAACACCAATCATCGCTGTCAATAGCAGTAGCATAAAGACATAGCGCAGGCTTGCTGACCAAAACCAATGCCCACCAGCAGCGCTCATCAGCTCATTTAATACAAAGGTTGAGCTAAAAAACGCACCTGATAGTAGCCCCAGTAAGATCAGCCGAATCATGTTTCCTCCTTGAAAATGTGTGCTTGTATATAGATTTGTATTTATTGTTCTAAATGGATGCTCTATCAGTGATTAGAGTGTGATCTGTCAGAGATTAGCGTATGGTTTATCTTTTTATTTGCCTTTGGCATCTGCCCAAATGATTTTATGCAGCTGCAATTGAAAGCGAACGGGCAAGGCATCTGCCAGCATCCATTCAGCAAGCTCTCTTGCCAATACAGGCACTTCAGGGCTAAGCGCTTCATCAATATCATCTGCCACGTTAAACATCGGAGAAAACCAAACCGTACCGACCAATTCATTTAATTTATGCTCGACTAACTTTTCTTTTGCCCAGTCATAGTCCTTACGGTTCATGATGACAAACTTGATCTGATCGTGCTCGGTGAGATGATCGAGATTTGACCATAAGTTTTTGTCCACTTCGCCTGAGCTTGGTGTTTTGAGATCCATCACTTTACTGACGGCTGGTGGTACATTTGCTACCGTGAGCGCGCCTGCGGTCTCAAGGGATATCTCATAGTCATCGCTGAGCAAGCGTTTCATTAACTCAATCGCGTTTGGCTGTGCTAATGGCTCACCGCCAGTTAAGCAGATACGCTTGCATGGATAGCCTTTGATAATATCTATGATGGTTTCTAATGACTGACGCTCGCCGCCCGTAAAGGCATATTCGGTATCACAGTAGACGCAGCGCAGCGGACAGCCGGTTAGACGTACAAATATCGTCGGCAAGCCAGACGTCAGTGCTTCACCCTGTAGGGAATAAAAAATCTCAGTCAAACGTAACCCTGCTTCAGGGTCGGTGACGGGGATAGCGGCGGTGCGCAATAGTGATTCACTCATAATATGTCAAATACAGTTAAAGGTTGATAAGGCGATGAAGCGGTTATCAATCGTAATAAAGAAGAAGGCAGGTTGTGGTATTTGTCGTTTTATGTTTGGATAAAACAAAACCAAAAAACGGATTATAACGCAACGCTCTGCATTAAGGTGCAAAAAAGACGCTGAAGTTTTCTTCAGCGTCTTTAGTAAAGATAGTTTATCGCCATCCGTACCGTTCGGGTACGAGGCTATAAATATTAAAAATACTAGGCTAAACGTAATAGCTCATTTACTGATGTTTTAGCACGGGTTTGCGCGTCTACCTTTTTCACAATGATGGCAGCGTACAAGCTGTGAGTGCCGTCTTCTGATGGCAAGCTGCCTGGTACGACAACAGAGCCGGCTGGTACACGGCCGCGATGAATCTCGCCAGTCTCACGGTCATAGATGCGTGTAGATTGACCAATATAGACGCCCATAGAGATAACAGCGCCTTCTTCGACGATCACGCCTTCAACGATCTCAGAGCGCGCACCGATAAAGCAGTTGTCTTCGATGATGGTTGGGTTGGCTTGTAATGGCTCTAATACGCCGCCAATACCAACGCCGCCTGATAGATGCACGTTTTTACCGATTTGCGCACATGATCCAACGGTGGCCCACGTATCAACCATCGCGCCTTGATCGACATATGCGCCGATGTTGACATACGATGGCATCAATACGGCACCTGCTGCGATGTATGAACCTTTACGAGCAACGGCTGGCGGTACCACACGGACGCCTGCTTCTTTGAACTGTGCTTCGGTCCAGTTGGCAAATTTCGTAGGCACTTTGTCATAGAACTGCACATGCTCGCCCGCTGCTTGAACGTAGTTGTCGTTCAAACGGAACGATAGTAGTACTGCCTTTTTGGCCCACTGATTGACGACCCATTCGTCATCCTTCTTTTCAGCAACGCGTAGGCTGCCGTTATCTAGCTGCTCAAGTACTTGCTCAATCGCGTCACGCACGTCTTGTGGCATGTTGCTTGGGCTGTATTCATTGCGGTTTTCAAAAGCTTGTTCGATGGTTTGTTGTAATGACATAAAGGTTCCTAAAATGAATGAAAGGGAGGGGTGACTCGTATTTATAGTGACATAACTTGGGTAGACCCGCTTAAAATACAATACTTGTAAAATATAGACGGTTGTACAAGATAACTGGGTCAAAAAACTTGCTTGCCATATTGTCGCTAATTTGACCACTTTTAGCAAACAAGTTCAGTATTTCATTATGGCAGTGCTCGAGAAAAAGCGCTCAAAAGACTGCTCAAGATGAATTGTTTATCGTGCTTTAAGCGTCTGGTGCAGTGTTTTTTATCCACGCCAAAATATCTTGATAAACCGTTTGATGATCTGTTTCGTGCAATACTTCATGGCGCATATTGGGATACAGCTGAATATCAACGTGGCTAAATTTTTGTTTATGTAGGCGTTTGACCACGCGGCGAATACCGCGTCCCATATTACCAATAGGATCGTCTTCACCACTGATAAACAGCATTGGGAAGTTTTTGGCAATGGTGGTGGCCCAGCCTTTATTTAGTCCGGTATCCATCAAAGTAAATAATGTCATAAAGCCATTGTTGGTAAAGTCAAAACCAGTCTTTGGATCAGCTTCATAGGCTTCAATATTTGCAGTATTTTCACTCAACCAAGCAAACTTCGATGATGCAGTGCGATCTTTTAGTTGACTGTTCAATACTTTGTTCATGGTATTGGCAAGTACTGAGTTCGGCTGTCTAGGTGCCACTTTTGCCAATATTTTATTGATAGGCAGCAAAACTTTGGTCAATGGATTGACGTCTGCTGAACCCATCAATATCGCTCCAGTGAAATTATGCGCATGATGCTTGAGTACATTACGCACGATAAACGAGCCCATGGAGTGGCCCATCACAAAATGCGGTACATCAGGGTGACGTGCTTTTAGGCTATCTGCCATAACAATCACATCTTTTAGCAGCGACTGTACTGGATGCTCTTCACCAAAAAATCCCAAATCCGTTTCGTTTTTGATGGTCTGTCCATGACCAAGATGATCATAGGTTGCCACAGCGATGCCATTGTCTGCCAAGAACTGTGCAAAATCTGCATAGCGACCACTGTGCTCTGCCATCCCATGCACAATCAATAGCGTCGCACTGATGACAACATTTTTGTCACTTGGCTCAAAAAAGTCATGGTGCAAGTAGTGAGTGTTGTCGGAGGAGAGAATGTTATCATTACTGGTATCGAGAGTGTTACTCATATAAGCTTCCTTGACAGGTTTTAATGGTCTATATTTTTTATGGATCGTTATTTCAAAAATACCGATCAGTTAGGTGGCGTCGTTATGATTTTATTTTACTAGGCGCTGATTGGTCGACCATTTTACCTTATTTTTTTGTGTTACGTGACAGGGTAATGAAATCTATACTTGGTAGCAGCATTTAATGACAAAAATGAGTGTGGTCAATATTATTTAAGCCACTTATACCATCCACCCAATCATCAGGGTCGTCTATCAGACATATCTTATTTGTAGGCCATTTTTTATGCTACTTATATGAAAGGCATTACAACTCGCTCGTCAAACATCTATCTATCACTTTGATTAGGATGCCTATGAAACCGCTGTCGCCAAAAAAACTACTATTAGCAGGAGCAGGTCATGCTCATATTGGACTGTTACGTCGGCTTGTTGCTGGGCAGCTAGAGAGTACGGATTTTAAGGGAACGGCTCTAGACATCGCTCTAATTAGCGAGCATCCGCAGACTATATATTCAGGAATGCTACCTGGTTGGATGGCAGGACATTACTCGCTTGACGATATCAGTATCGATATAGCATCGCTTTGTAGGCGAGCGGGTGTGCGCTTCATTCAGCAGTCGATCGTGCAGGTCGATGCGGCATCCAATATGGTCGCGACAACGGGCGATGAGCGATTGCCACTTGATTATGATGTGTTGTCATTGAATACTGGTGCAGATACAGATATGCGTTGGTTAGATACACGAGACAGCTATGCTAAGACGGATGCTCACGCTAGTACAGACGTAATCGCTGTTCGTCCCTTGTCAGAGTTTATCACGCATTGGCAGCAGATTTTGGCTGAGGCTCGGCAAGCCAGTCAATACCAATTGGTCATCGTTGGCGCTGGGGCTGCCGCGACCGAATTGGTCATGGCGGCTCAAGTGGCACTACAGCATATCAATCGTAACCATCAAGTGATACTGGTGTGCGGTGAGCATCTGTTGCCAGGATTTAATCCGCGTTTTCATCAACGCGTTATTAGGCAGCTGCATCGCCATGATATTAAGATAGTCCATGAGCGAGCGACTGGTTATCATGATGGTCATTTATTGACCGCACATGACACGCTGACCATGAATGCTGTGATTGCTGCGACGGGAGTGGTAGGATCAGCATGGACCGCTGCCACTGATTTACAGACGGTAGATAATGGTTTCATCGCCGTTAATGCCATGCAGCAGAGTGTCTCTCACCCTAATGTATTTGCCGTTGGTGACGTAGCCACGCGAGTGGACAAAGACGTGGCGCATTCAGGCGTTCATGCGGTACATGGCGGCGCGATAGAGGCAGACAATCTATTGGCCTATCTCAAAGACGAACCTATGCAAGACTATCAACCCAAGACACGAACGCTATATTTATTGTCTTGCGGGGACAAGTACGCCATTGCCAGTTGGGGAGCGATTAGTCTGCAAGGCCGCGGGCTTTGGTATCTAAAACGGTATATCGATCAGCGCTTTGTGAAGGCTAAATAGAGCAGCACTGGTTGGCATAAATAACAATACTGATTTTACAAAACCGATGTTATCGGTGATTCACAATCAGGTATGATTGATTAAACAAAATGTAAAATGACAGGTCAATAAATAAGTTATAATTTTTGTAAAATAGCAAATAAAAGCAATTACTTATATGTAGATATATCTTTTTTGAGTTATGTCATTAACGGGGTCTATACGATTATGAAATCGACTATCGAATTACTTGAGCATACCGACTTTCCGGCGATCAAACGCCGAGAACTAACGATACTGCAAGTCAACATGGGCTACTTATGCAATATGTCTTGCGTCCATTGCCATGTGGCGGCCAGTCCTTATCGCACAGAGATGATGTCACGTGAGTTGGTTGAGCTGATTCCCGAAGTATTGCAAGCGCAAAATATCGATACGCTCGATTTGACGGGCGGTGCCCCTGAGATGCACGAGGATTTTAAGTATTTGGTCACAGCGGCGCGTGCGCTGGGTGTCAAAGTGATAGACCGCTGTAACCTGACTATTCTTATGGAAAATGGCTATGAGGATATGGCGCAGTTTTTAGCAGATAACCAAGTCGAAGTGGTGGCATCCTTGCCATGTTACTCCTTAGAAAACGTGGATAAGCAGCGCGGCAAAGGGGCATTTGACGATAGTATATTAGGACTGCAAAAACTCAACCAGTTAGGCTACGGCAGCGCTGATTCAGGTTTGACCTTAAACTTGGTCTACAATCCGCAAGGCGCGAGCTTACCGCCCAATCAGCAGCAGCTTGAAGCGGACTATAAGCGGGAGCTAAAAGAACACTTTAATATCGAGTTCAACCATTTGTTTGCCCTCACCAATATGCCGATTCAGCGTTTTGGCGCGGTACTATTGGCCAAAAATGAATTTCACCCGTACATGGATTTACTCAAAGAAAACTACGTGGCGGATAACTTGAGTGAAGTGATGTGCCGCTCGACAATCAGTGTTAACTGGCTGGGCGAATTGTTCGACTGTGACTTTAATCAGCAATTAGAGATGCCTGTACCCAATAAATCGCGGCGTCATCTCAGCGATCTGCTTACCCAAAATCCCTCTGGTGATGCCATTGCTATTGCGGACCACTGCTATGGCTGTACGGCAGGACAGGGCAGCAGCTGCGGCGGTGCGTTAGAAGAAGAGACCGTAGAGCAGACGATAGCAGACACGACTGTTTAGACGCCCATATTTACCATTAAGAGTCGTTGATAATAAATAGTTGTTAGGCTATCGAGCTGGACACTGCGACAGACAAACATCACCAATTCAAGTGGAGTGAATCTCATGTCAAGATTAAATGTTTCAACAAAGACCTTGGTCGTGCAACCAGTGATTGCTATCGCGATCCTCTCGTCGAGCGTAGCCGCGTATGCTGACTTTAATCATCAAAGCTGGGACAGTTTATTAAATAAGCATGTGACCATGACCAATGGCGGTAAGGCTTCCGTGGTGAATTATACGGGCATGCAAGCGGATAAGAGCAAGCTGGCAAGCTATCTTGAGTCAACCAGCAAGGTCTCTCAAGCAGAGTTTAATCGTTGGAATAAAAATGAGCAGTTGGCGTTTTTAATCAACGTATACAATGCTGGTACAGTCGATTTGGTATTGACAAAATATCCTAACATTAAGTCTATCAAAGACATCGGTGGGCTATTTGGGTCGCCGTGGAAGCAAGAGTTTATTCCGCTATTGGGTAAAACGCGCTCGCTTGACGATATCGAGCACAACCTCATTCGTGGTTCCAAACGCTACAATGATCCGCGTATTCACTTCGCTGTTAATTGCGCGAGTATTGGTTGTCCTGCACTGCAAGATGACGCCTTTACTGGCAAAGATTTGGATGGTCAATTAGAGCAGGCAACTGCTAAGTTTTTGGCAGACAGTAGTCGCAACAATCTTAAGGGCAATACACTAAGGGTGTCGCCGATTTTTAAATGGTATAAGTCAGATTTTGAGAGCAATTGGCGTGGTACAAAAGATTTAGAAGGGTTTTTGGGTCGTTATAGCTCGTCACTAGGAATGAGTAAAGCGCAGACAGCAGATCTAAACCAAGGCAAAATAAAAATCAGCTACACTGACTACAATTGGAATTTGAACAAAAAATAAGTCAATGCTCGCGAGTTTATTCTTATTAAAACGAGACGTACCTTGAACATCTCTATCATTATTCCATTGTTAAATGAAGTGGATAATCTGCCACACCTTATTGCTCATATTCATATGCTCAGCCCAGCGCCGCAGCAAGTGATAGTGGTCGATGGTGGGTCAACGGATGGCTCGATGACTGCCGCTTATGATTTGCTAAAAGATTCGTCAAAGACGAGGCAGTCGTCGATTGACTGGCATGTGATCGAGTCCACTGCTGGACGCGCTCGGCAGATGAATGCTGGTGCTAAACGGGCAACTGGGGATATATTGCTATTTTTACATGCTGATACTCGGTTGCCGACTGACGCAATAAATGAGGTACGGCGAGCAACGACTGGCCATGACTGGGGGCGTTTTGATGTACGCTTGGACAGTGCTCATCCGTTATTAAAAGTCGTTGGTATGATGATTAATAAGCGCTCACGTTTGGTCAGTATTGCAACGGGCGACCAGGCTATTTTTATTGAAAAATCTTTATTTGAACGACTCGGTGGTTATCCTGATCAGCCATTGATGGAAGATGTCGAGTTGTGTAAGCGCTTAAATTCTATTAGCAGGCCCGCTTGTTTAAAAAGCACAGTGACGACGTCCGCACGGCGTTGGCAGCAACACGGTCATTTTCGCACGATTTTTTTGATGTGGCATTTGCGCTTTGATTACTGGCGCGGCATATCGCCTGAGAGATTAAAACAGCGTTATTATAAGTAGGAATGATCCAGCCATATTGGACTAATAACAATAACAAAAAGGGCTTCGTATTGATGCATGCGACCAGCGACCGAACCACTACCATAGATGTCAACTCACAGATAAAAGAGCAACCTACCTGCGTCATTTTATTTGCCAAATATCCAGCACGTGATAAGGCAAAGACTCGTTTGCAGCCTGCATTGGGTGTGGATGGTGCTGCGCTTATGGCAAGGCAGTTATTATTACATAGTGTCGAGCAAGCTGTGGCGAGCGACTTTGCCATTGAGCTATGCGTGAGTCCAGCGCCAACTGATCCCTGCTGGCAAGCGCTTGATTTACCGGAGTCACTGCAATGGTCTGCTCAGGCAGAGGGTGATTTGGGTAGGCGCATGTTGATAGCCAGTCAGAACGCATTGGAAAAATATCAAAAAGTTGTCTTAATAGGGACGGATTGTCCTAGCCTCACGGCAGAGCGTATACAGACCGCCGTACAGCAGCTAGATGAAGATAACGCGGTGATGATTCCTGCAACCGACGGAGGCTATGTGTTGCTCGGATTCAACCAAGTCGATGAAAGCCTTTTTTCAAATATCAGCTGGAGTACGTCTAGCGTCGCTAAAGTCACTAAGCAGCGTATCGCGGCGTTAGGTTGGACACTAGCGTTATTGCCAGCGCTGCATGACATTGATGAGCCTGAAGATTTAAAGCATTTACCATCAGATTGGCGCAATATGCTCAACAAAATCTAAAAATTAAACATGATTTTCTATAGTTATCTACTTAACTTGTAATTGGATTTTACTATTAATAAGGACATTGTTATGCATGACGTTGTGCAAAATTACTATGGCAAAGAGTTACAAGGAACCGATGACCTAAAAACCTCAGCGTGTTGTGATATTAGCAATATGCCTGAGTGGCTCAAGCCGTTATTGGCAAATATTCATGATGAGGTATTGAGCCGCTATTATGGCTGCGGACTGGTGTGTCCTGCATTACTTGAAGGCTGCCGAATTCTAGACTTGGGCAGTGGCTCAGGCCGAGACGTTTATGCACTCGCGCAATTGGTAGGTGAGAGCGGTCATGTGGTTGGTGTGGATATGACAGATGAGCAACTAGCCGTTGCAAAGGAACACCAAGCTTATCATGTTGAGAAGTTTGGCTATGACAATGTGACGTTTTTGCATGGTTATATCGAAAAGCTAGATGAGCTAGACCTTGCTGATGGTAGCTTCGATATTATCGTCTCAAACTGTGTTATCAATTTATCACCAGATAAAGCCGCCGTGATGGCGAGCGTGCAGAGACTACTCAAGCCTGGCGGCGAATTTTATTTTTCTGATGTTTATGCCGATCGCCGTATCCCGCAACACTTGATCGATGATCCTGTATTGTATGGAGAGTGCTTGAGTGGCGCGTTGTATTGGAAAGACTTTATCCGTTTATCAAGAGACGCAGGGTTTTTAGACCCACGTCTGGTCGAAGATCGTCTGCTTGAGATTACAGATCCTGTATTGGCTGCCAAAATTGGTGATATACAGTTTTTTTCGGCCACCTATCGCTTATTCAAAATTGCCACGCTAGAAGATGCCTGTGAAGATCATGGACAAGCGGTGATATACAAAGGGTCTATCGAGCAATCCCCGCATCGGTTTGATCTAGACAAGCATCATGCGATTGAGGCAGGTCGAGTATTTCCTGTGTGCGGCAATACTTTTCGGATGCTACAAGAATCTCGCTTTGCGCCGCATTTTGAATTTATCGGTGATGACAGTCGTCACTATGGTATCTTTGCAGGGTGCGGTGAACTGATGCCATTTGATCAGACGATGACGTCATTATCTGGTGCGGGCGGTTGCTGTTAAGAGTGGTGCTGTTAAGAGTAAAGGCATCTGGTTAGCTTTTATCCCAAACAGACTGATTAGAATCATAAAAAGGCCATTAAGTATATTAATGGCCTTTTTGCATGTGCGTAGGATTGGGGTTGTTGGCTTTGTCTCAAATAAGCGCTTATTCAGATATGTTTAAATATTTAGTATAACAATGCAGCCAGTCTGATTTTGGTATGTTCGTCCATCATGTCTATAGGCGTGACCAAGGCCTGTGCGAGAGCATTATGGGCGATGGATTCGGGTGATTCAGCGGCAATCAAAGCAACGGCCTCTTGAATCACCTGTTGAGCGTTTTCAGCATTTTTCATCAGATTTTTTATCGCATAGTCGGCACTGACGGCTTCTTCGGTCGGGTGCCAGCAATCAAAATCTGTCACCAAGGCCAATGTCGCATAAGCCATGCTGGCTTCACGTGCCAATTTGGCTTCTGGCATGTTGGTCATGCCGATGATATCCGCTTGCATTTGACGATACCACTCCGACTCTGCACGGGTTGAGAACTGCGGCCCTTCGATACAGACATAGGTCGCCTTTTTGTGACAGCTGCCCTCAGCTAAATCTGCCTTATTATAGGCACGCGTTAGGATATCTGATAGGGCAGGACAGAGTGGGTCTGCCATTGATACATGAGCGACTGCGCCCTCACCAAAAAACGTACTTTCACGATATTTGGTCATATCGATCATTTGATCTGGCACGACCATATCTAGCGGCTCAAGGTGTGCTTGCAACGACCCGACCGCCGATACTGAGACGATGTAACGTACGCCTAATGTTTTTAGCGCATATATATTGGCGCGATAGGGTACTTCAGATGGGGTCAGTTTATGACCTTGACCATGCCGCGTCAGAAAAGCAACCGTTACTCCTTCTAATTCACCCAAAACAATGTCATCGGATGGACTGCCATAAGGGGTCTGTATCGTCACGCTGCGCTTATTAGTCAGTGCTTGGATCTGATACAAGCCACTACCACCAATGATGGCAATGTCAGCAGACAATGATTCCAGCGCTTCTGTTGTAGATATTGTCATAAAAATTATCCAAGTTGAGTCATAAAAAATAATGGTTTCGGTTCATATAATGAGGCATTTGTCGGCTTACGTAAAACGTGCTCTAGACAAAGCCAATGAATAAATATCCAGTTAAAATATAGCAGAATCAGAGTGGTAATAAAAACAAATCAAAATATACAGCGCAATACATGCACATAAACCGTGATAAAGGTTTACAACAGCATCGAAATTTGATTAAATAAAGGTGAAACTATGTTTCACATAGCGGAACATTATAAGTTTCAGCTATTATACATAATGAAAATATTTTCTCAAAAAGCCTGAAATATAAGGCATTGAAAGCAAAAGAGAAAACAGTCTTTTGTTTATTTATAACAAAAATTGCTATATCATTACTCAAGTGTAACGGATTAATACCTATATATTAATGCCGTTTATTGTATTAAATCGATTATTTCAAGGATGAATTCAATGCTCACTTCTCTAAAATCTCCCTTACTTTTTTCAGCGATATTAAGCGCCATGCTAGGCTTAACCGCCTGCTCATCGCCAAGCTCAGAAGGCAATGAGACGGCTGCTGCGGATAGTACGTCAGCTGATGCGGCTACCGATACGCTCGATACTAAGTTCCTAACCATTGCCACAGGCGGTGCGTCTGGCCCTTATAACATCATCGGCACTGCATTGTCCGAAGTCTATGTAAAAAACTTTGGGGTCAACTCAAAGACACAAACTACGGGTGCATCAGTCGAAAACGTCAATCTACTGACGCAAGGCAAAGTCGATATGGTATTGGCGCTCAGTGATGTGGTCACGGACGCGGTTGAAGGCAAAAACAATTTTGACAAGCCCATTACCAATATTCAGCAGATTGCGGTCTTGTACCCGAACGTGGTGCAAATCGTGACGACAAAAGACTCTGGCATCAAAAATATTGAGGATTTACGAGGCAAGCGTATTGCAGTTGGCGATCAAGGTTCTGGTACGGAAGTCAATGCTCGAACGCTCCTAGAAGGCTTCGGTATCACCTATGATGATATCACTGTTGATTACTTGGGCTTTGCTGAAGCAGCTGATGGTATGAAAGCAGGTAAGATTGAAGCCGCATTCTTTAGTAGTGGTCTACCAAACTCATCGCTTATGGAGCTAGAGCAAGGTCTAGATTTGCAGTTGGTTACTATCGATCAAGATAAGCTAAAAGAAATCATTGCGACCAAGCCTTACTTCAAAACCTTTGAAATTCCTGCTGGCACGTATGGCAATGACGCTGCGATTCCAACTGCCGCAATCATGAATGCGCTATTGGTGAGCTCTGATCTGTCTGAATCTGATGGCTATAAATTGACTAAGGCGTTATTTGATAATCTGGACGGTCTAAAAACAGCACACCAAGCAGCCAACGATATCAGTCTAGAGACGGCTAGTGAAGGTATGGTCGCTCCAATTCATCCTGGCGCTAAAAAGTACTATGACGAACAAGCAGCCAAATAAGGCATTATGGTTATCGACTGGCGCAGCATGTATTGCGGCGCTGGTTTTTTTGACCCTATGGATAGGTGTAGCGCGTCAGTCTGTGGTCGAAGTTCGCGTTGCGATAGAGGGTAGTGACGACAAAGTGTGTTATTTCACTGACCCTGACTTTCAGCTGCGCTGGATACATTCTGTAGAAAAGCAGTGGTGGGAAGAGCAATACCAACGCATAGAAAAAAACAGTACAGAAGACGCTATGCTACTCCTCACCACCACATATTTTGAAGCATTTGGTGCTGGTACGCCTTCGACCGAACCCCTTGCACCCATACAAAAACCTGGCTATCTGGGTTATCAAATCAATGAAAAGCTGCCTAGTCTCAATTGGGTAGTCTCTAGACTGACCAAAGGTGAAATCGATTACGCTGGTCATCGTTTTTTGATTCATCAGTGGGTGCCAGATTATTCTGAAGTGGTGATCATGCCTAAGACGTATGGTTTAATTGATAGATTTAAAAAGGACTTGTGTCATGAACTCCCAAGTGACGGATCACAGTAGCGTGAATACCACACCAGATGTTGATAAAGATGCTGATGCTGTCAACAAAGCGGTATTGGAAAAATATGACCGAGAGTCAATCACACGTCATATCACGCAAGGACCAGTAAAGTATTTCATTGCTGGTATTTGTATACTCTATTCACTTTTTCACCTTTATATTACCTTTAACCCGATGCCAGCATTGCTACAGCGCTCTGTACATGTCGGTGTTGGTTTTGCCTTAATTTTCTTGATCTTTCCTGCCAGTAAAAAAAGCAGTCGTAGTCGAATCGCATGGTATGACTGGATTTGGTTTTTGTTGTCTTTGTCCGGTATGAGCTACCTGATCTACGAGTATCAGGATATTGTGACCTCGCGTGGTGGCATGGCCAATCCGCTTGACGTGATATTTTCACTAATTACAGTGGTCTGTGTGCTAGAAGGCAGTCGCCGTATCACCGGTTGGATTTTGCCGATATTAGCAGGGATATTTTTGGCGTATCCGTTTGTCAGTCACATGGACTTTATGCCTGATAGATTGCTGACTCGCCCTTATGACATGGGCGATATTTTTGGTCAATTATTTCTAAAAACCGAAGGTCTTTATTCTGTTGCGATTGGCGCGTCAGTGACCTTTATCTTTTTGTTCATTCTCTTTGGTGCATTCTTAGCACGTTCTGGAATGGGACAGCTGTTCAATGATTTGGCATTAGCCATCGCCGGTCACAAAAAAGGCGGACCCGCAAAAGTCGCGGTTATCTCTAGTGGCTTTATGGGTAGTATCAATGGCTCTGCATTATCAAACGTTGTCAGTACTGGTGCCTTTACCATTCCATTGATGAAAAAAGTCGGTTATCACAAAGACTTCGCGGGCGCGGTTGAGGCGAGTGCCTCGGTTGGCGGACAGATTTTGCCTCCGATTATGGGTGCCAGTGCCTTTATTATGGCGGAAACCACCGGTCTGCCGTATAGTACGATTGCGCTTGCCGCTTTGTTGCCTGCGATATTGTACTATTTAGGCGTCATTGCGCAGGTGCATTTCCGCGCTGGACGTCGTGACCTAAAAGGTATCGCTAAAGAGAGTTTGCCCGCGGTAAAAGAAGTATTAAAAGCTCGCGGTCACATGCTATTACCGATTGTCTTTTTGATTTTCTTATTAATTAGAAACGTCCCTGTGGGATATGCCGCTGCTTATACGATTGGTTTTACCGTGGTGATCAGTATGCTACGCGCTGAAACGCGCATGAGCTTCTCTGATATTTTGGGTGCATTAGAAGACGGTGCGCGCCAGTCGCTCGCGGTTATGGCGGCTTGTGCGGTCGTTGGTATTATCATTGGCGTGGTCAGTCTGACCAGCTTTGGTACAGTAATGACATCTTCTATCGTCACGCTAGGCGCAGGGTCATTGTTCTTTACGCTTATTTTGACGATGTTAGCGTCAATGGTATTGGGCATGGGCCTACCATCTATTCCTGCCTATATCATCACGGCGACCATGGCAGCCCCGGCATTGGCAGGGTTTGATATTCCAATCTTGTCAGCGCATATGTTTGTATTCTACTTTGGTATCTTTGCCAATATTACCCCGCCTGTGTGTCTGGCAGCTTTTGCTGGTGCTGGTATATCCGGTGGCGATCCGATGAAAACAGGGTTCTTGTCGCTTAAACTGGCACTTGCCGGATTCATCGTACCGTTTATGTTTATCTATAATCCAACGATGCTCATGATAGATCCGACAGGTCTGGCAGTTACGGCGAAAGACTTCCCGCTACCGCCTATTTTGGACATTATCACAGTCGTTGTGACCTCGGTGACAGGTGTGATTGCATTAAGCTCAGCACTTGAAGGGTACTTCAAAGGCGATATGAATACGGTGACGCGTGTTATTTTAGCTATTGGTGCGTTGTTACTCATTTATCCTGAAATTACAACTGGTATCGCAGGTGGTGTGATTGTCCTTGGTATTGCTGCATGGAATATGAAAACAAGTAAAGCACCGACACCAACGGTGAGTGTCTAGTCGCTGATATTAGTAGATTTTTGAACCGAAAAAAGGGTGAATAACAAAATATGTTATTCACCCTTTTATATTTTTAGCTACTATTTTTACCGCTCTGATATCGGTTTAACAATAATCAAATCAGTAATTAGCAGCCAAGTTTGCCTTCAGCTTCCAATGCTTTTTTGCTACGGATAGGTGCTGGGCAGTCTTCGCCATAGTACTGACGATCGGCAAAGTAGCTTGAGCGTACCATTGGGCCTGCCCAAATGCTAAAGAAGCCGATCTTTTTGCCGTAGTCCATATAGCGCTGGAACTCATCTGGATGGACATAACGATCAACAGGGGCATGGTTTTTACTAGGCTGCAGGTACTGACCAATCGTGATCATATCCACATCATGCGCTTTTAGATCATCGAGTAGCGCATAGATCTCTTCTTCTGTCTCACCAAGTCCAACCATAAAGCCGCATTTGGTCGCGATATCAGGACGACGCTCTTTATAGAGCTTGAGCAAGTCGAGCGAATGCTGATAGTCAGAACCTGGACGAAAGGCTTTGTATAGACGTGGCACCGTTTCGATATTGTGGTTAAACACATCTGGCGCGGTCTCTGTCAATAAATCCAACGCAATATCCATACGGCCACGGAAATCTGGCACAAGGATTTCAATTAAGCAGTTTGGGCTAAGCGCTCTTGACTCATTAAGCACTTCTACAAAATGTCCAGCTCCGCCATCTTTAAGATCATCGCGATCGACAGACGTGATTACCGCATATTTGAGCTGCAGACCTTGAATCGTCTCAGCGGTATGACGTGGCTCATCCTTATCTAGCTCATTAGGGCGACCATGACCAACATCACAGAACGGGCAGCGGCGAGTACAGATATCACCCATAATCATAAAGGTGGCCGTCCCATCAGCGAAGCACTGTGGCAAGTTAGGGCAGGCCGCTTCTTCACAGACGGTATAAAGTTTCTGCTCACGCAAAGTCGCTTTGATACGCGCCACTTCAGCAGGCGATGACATTTTTACCCGAATCCAGTCAGGCTTTTTCTTGGCCTCAACGGTCGGGATTACTTTAATTGGGATACGGGCAACTTTGTCATAGCCACGTAGTTTTTCGCCTTGAATGGCTTTTTTTGGTTTGACCTTAGCAGCAGGTACATGGGTTTGTACGGCAGTTGTCATAATAGAATTATCTCTTAACCCTTTATAGTATAAGGGTTTATGGAATGATCAGAATGTTTTATGAGTGGTGATATTATAGCAGAAATTTATTAGGCAGTTTTTGTACAATATCATTAAGATTACTATGATTAATCTAGTGACCATAGTTTTAAATATCTATATCGATTTCCATCTCATTTAGGGTATCTATGGCTGCACGAAACGCTTCTTGCGTGGCAGGCGCACCGCAGTATGGCAAGCTATGCATCAGCACTTCGCGAATCTCAGCGACACTAGCGCCATTATTGATGGCACCGCGGATATGTCCTTTTAACTCGTTTGGGCTTTTTTGGGCAATCAAAAAGGCAATGGTAATCAATGAGCGATATTTGCGCGGCAGTACCGAATCATCTTGCCATGTGCTGCCCCAAGCGTGTTCAATGATCCAGTCTTGTAATGGCTGAGTAAAACCAGTAGCAGCATCAAGTGAGCGTTTGACATGCGCTTCACCCATCACTTCTGTGCGTACCTTGAGGCCATTATCATAGTTGGTGTTGCTATCCATATCAGCTCGTCCTTTGATGTCTTATAAAAATGTCTGATAAAAGCGTATAACAGTCATATGGTGTCTATCGCTTCATAAAGCAAGTTTTTATCGATCAGTACAAGTACGTAAATACGAGTGATTATAAGGTGTGCAATCATATTATTGATGGGACTATTTTTATAATAAATGTTGGATATGGCCTTACTATGAGCCTTTTCAGGGCTGAGCCATTAACATTTAGAGCGTTTTAAGCTATGATTGCACGGATAATTATTCCCTATAGTATATAGACGCAGGCGGTCATGCTGACTACCCACGTAATGTGCTAAACCCCAACTGACGAGGACGACTATTGTGTTAGAAGCTTATCGTAAACATGTCGAAGAACGTGCTGAGCTAGGAACGGTTCCGCTACCATTGAACGAAAAACAAGTAGCAGAGTTGGTTGAATTACTAAAGAACCCGCCAGCAGGCGAAGATGCATTTTTGATGAACTTGCTAGAAAACCGTATCCCTGCTGGTGTTGACCAAGCAGCCTACGTGAAAGCAGCATTTTTGGCAGCGATCTTGAAAGGTGAGACATCATCACCATTGATCAGCAAGCAAAAAGCGGTTCAAATTTTAGGTACGATGCAAGGTGGTTACAACGTTCAGCCATTGGTTGCGGCACTAGATGACAGCGAAGTCGCACAAGACGCTGCTGAAGCATTAAAGAAAACTTTGCTAGTATTTGATGCATTCAATGACGTCACTGAAAAAGCTGAAGCAGGCAACACTATTGCTAAAGAAGTCGTTCAATCTTGGGCTGACGCAGAATGGTTCTTGAACCGCCCTGAAGTACCAAAGAAAACCACTTACACGACGTTTAAAGTCACTGGCGAGACCAATACGGATGACTTGTCACCTGCGCAAGACGCATGGAGCCGTCCTGATATCCCATTGCATTCATTAGCCATGCACAAAAACTCTCGCGACGGCATCAATGCTGACGAAGAGGGCGTTGTTGGTCCAATGAAGCAAATCGAAGAATTAAAAGAAAAAGGCCATCCGCTAGCTTATGTTGGTGATGTGGTTGGTACTGGTTCTAGCCGTAAGTCTGCCACCAACTCAGTATTGTGGCTCATGGGTGAAGACATTCCTAACGTGCCAAACAAACGTGGTGGCGGTCTAGTACTAGGTAACAACATCGCTCCGATTTTCTTCAACACGATGGAAGATTCTGGCGCATTGCCGATCGAGAAAGTAGCGGTTGATAACCTAAATATGGGTGATGTATTTGATATCTACCCACATGACGGCAAAATCACTAAGCATGACTCTGACGAAGTGCTATCAACGTTTGCATTAAACTCGCCAACATTGCTTGATGAAGTACGTGCTGGTGGCCGTATCCCATTGATCGTTGGTCGTGGTTTGACTAACCGTGCTCGTGAATATATGGGTCTTGGTCATTCAGACGTATTTGCTAAGCCAGAAGAGCCAGCCGATACGGGTAAAGGCTTTACGCTAGCGCAGAAAATGGTTGGTAAAGCATGTGGCCTAGAAGGCGTACGTCCAGGTATGTACTGTGAGCCTAAAATGACTACGGTCGGCTCTCAGGATACGACTGGCCCAATGACACGTGATGAGCTAAAAGATTTGGCATGTTTGGGTTTCCAAGCGGATCTCGTTATGCAATCATTCTGTCATACGGCGGCTTATCCAAAGCCAGTTGACGTTGAGACTCAGCACACACTACCTGACTTTATCATGAACCGTGGCGGCGTAAGCTTACGTCCAGGTGATGGTATCATTCACTCATGGTTGAACCGTATGCTACTTCCAGATACCGTTGGTACTGGTGGTGACTCGCATACTCGTTTCCCAATGGGTATCTCTTTCCCAGCAGGTTCTGGTCTAGTTGCATTCGCAGCGGCAACTGGTGTGATGCCACTGGATATGCCTGAATCTGTCCGTGTTCGTTTTGTTGGTGAGCGTCAGCCTGGTATCACCCTACGTGACCTAGTACATGCGATTCCTTATCAAGCGATCAAAGAAGGTTACTTGACCGTTGATAAGAAAGGTAAAATCAACGAATTCAACGGCCGTATTCTTGAGATCGAAGGTCTAGAAGATTTGACCGCTGAGCAGGCGTTTGAATTGTCTGATGCTTCAGCTGAGCGTAGTGCGGCTGGCTGTACCATCACTTTATCTGAAGCATCAGTGACTGAGTACCTAAACTCAAACATCACGCTGCTTAAGTGGATGATTTCAGAAGGCTATGGCGATGCACGTACGATCAGCCGCCGTGTTGAGCAAATGCAAGAGTGGTTGGCTAACCCAAGCCTCATGCGTGCTGATGATGATGCTGAATATGCTATCGACATCACTATCGATATGTCAGACATCAAAGAGCCTATCCTTTGCTGCCCGAACGATCCAGATGATGCCAAGACTTTGGCAGACGTGGCCGGTGATACCATTGATGAAGTATTCATTGGTTCATGTATGACCAACATTGGTCACTTCCGCGCCGCTGGTAAATTGCTACAAGACGTACCAGCAGGTAGCCTCAAGACTCGTCTATGGATTGCACCACCGACCAAGATGGATGCACGCCAGTTGATGGAAGAAGGTTACTACAACATCTACGCTCAAGCCGGCGCTCGTACTGAAATGCCAGGTTGTTCACTATGTATGGGTAACCAAGCACGTATCGCACCGAAATCTACTGCGGTATCGACCTCAACTCGTAACTTCCCGAACCGTCTAGGTCAGGGCGCTAACGTATACCTAGCGTCTGCAGAGCTTGCAGCAGTCGCAGCGGTACTTGGTAAATTGCCGACTAACGATGAATATCAGCAGTACGCTGGCATGCTAAACAGCATGGGTGATGAAGTCTATCAATACATGAACTTCGACCGTATGGAAGACTATACGGAAGAAGCAGACAAGATCAACGTTGCTCAGTTAAGCTAGTCTTGGTTGACGCTTAAGTTAAACGTTTTTAAATAAACAAAACCCCGTATCGTGATGATGCGGGGTTTTTTGTTATGAAATAAAAATATGAATAAGTATTTGCAAACTTTTATTGAGTGTTATAATCAATTTTATTAATAGAGAAATTTCACTGGCAACTGCTACGTCTAGATATTGTTAGCGATAGCATTTATGGAACATAAAATATGCTGAATAAAACGACCCCGCCACCATTACCAAAAAATATGACTACAGGCAATCACAATGCTGAAGAAAACTATGGAGTCATTGACTGGTTCAAAAAGTGCATGAGAAATTATGTTAATTTCTCTGGTCGTGCTCGCCGTAAAGAGTTTTGGTACTTTGCGCTGGTACAAGTGGGTTTGACATTTCTTGCAATGATAATGGATGCCATAATTTTTAGTGCAGAAACGGGGCTTTTCTATATAGTTGTAGCACTTGGACTATTTTTGCCTAGCCTTGCTGTCAGCATCCGCAGATTACATGATACGGGTCGTTCAGGATGGTGGTTTTTAATATCGTTGATACCACTGATAGGTGGCATTGTATTTCTTGTATTTTGCGCTAGTGATACTGAGCCTGAAACCAATCAATGGGGCTCACCAGCAAAATAGTCTGGCCTAGGATAAGGTCGGGTTTTTGATAAATCTGTTTACGTCTGTATAAATGTACTGGCTGATTTTGTACGCTATCTTATGTATAATATAAATGCAGGCGGAAACCGTGGCTCTGCATTTCACCTCTATTCTCTATCTCGGGACGGACCGATACTTTGATATGCACTTTGCTGTTTAAGTACAGGTGCTTTGGAGTCTTGGTTGATTACGTTATCACCTCTCAAACGTCGTATTGTCTACGTGATTGTGTTCGAGATTGTCGCAATTATCTCTTCTACCTTTGTATTAATGAAGCTCAGTAACAGCGATGCGTCAGAATCGTTGCCTGTCGCGATGATGGTATCGCTGGCTGCCATCATTTGGAACTTTGTATACAACACCGCTTTTGAGACGTGGGAGGAGCGCAGGCAAATAGCAGAGCGTACGCTGCTTATTCGTAGTGTTCATGCCTTGATATTTGAAGTTGGTTTGGTTTTGATCTGCTTACCGTTATATATGATTTGGTATCACGTTGGCTTGCTCCAAGCGTTTATGATGGAAGCCGCCTTACTGGTATTTTTCTTGATTTATAATTTCGTATTTACCTTTATCTTTGACAAGATATTTACCTTACCGTATCACTATAAGTCAGCGTCTGCTTCTTAACCGCAGACATAAACGAAAAAAGGGCTACCTCATTGGCAGCCCTTTTTTTGATACTATAAATCGCAAATTATCTGGTTAGGAATAAATTTAGCCGTCAAATCAACCAGACTACTACTCAATTATTTACCTTGATAAACCGGTTTACGCTTTTCTATAAAAGCGCTAACACCTTCGATAAAATCATCAGTTTTTGCCATTACGGTCTGTTGTTCCACTTCCATATCTAGCGCATCGCTTAACCCAGCAAAAGCATGTACATTAAAGCTTTCTTTCATAGCGGCTAAGGCCTTACCTGGCAGTTGGCTCAAGCGTAGCGCCAATGCTTGTACGGTGGCATCTAGCTCGTCAGCACTCACCACGTTGTTTACCAGATTTAAGCGTGCCATATCTTCTGCCTTTAGCTTATCACCCAGCATCACAAGCTCAGTGGCTTTTGCTGTACCAACCAATTGATTCAATAAATAAATACCGCCTGCATCTGGCACTAAACCGATATTAACAAAGGCTTGGACAAACTTTGCATTGTCTGCTGCGATACGAAAATCACAGGTAAGTGCTAAGTTCATGCCAGCGCCTGCTACGGCACCTTCTAATTTGGCAATGATTGGTTTATGGACATTACGTAGCTTTAAGCTGACTTCGCCTGCACCTTCTACCATACCTCTCAACTTGGTTGAGATAACGTCTTTGTCCAGTCCTTCAGATAGCATCTCTTTGATATCGCCGCCACTTGAAAAATTACCACCAGTGCCTTGCAAGATAATGACTCGTACTTGATCATCAACTGCTGCTTTATCTAGTGCTATTAACACGTTATTTTTTAATGGTGTGCCAAACGCATTTAGGCTTTTTGGATCGTTAAACGTAATGGTGGCAATGTGATTGTTCACTTGATAATCAACGATAGACTGTGACATCTGAGATTTCCTTATTTTCAATGACTGTTTTAAGTGGCGATTTTGAGTATCTGTATAAGAGTTAGTGGTACAAAGTGGTGGTAATAAATAACGCAATGCTGATTACTATAGCAGCTTGCGCGTATTATAAAAGCGGGTTTTGTGGGCGCTTAAGACACATCTACATGGCGGTTAGCTCTTTGAGTTACTCGTATAAACTGTCATGTCTGTATGAACAAAAAGAGTGTATGAATAAGATATAGATAAGACGCATGGTTCATAAAAAGGTGACTTCCTGACTTATTAATAGATTATGCTACTATGCAGGTAGCGCGTTAGGTCATGCGCCGCTTAAATGATTAATCAAAGTTTTCACCAAACAAGGAAGTGATTATGCCAACGATAAAAGTCAACGATGTCGATATCTATTATGAAGACAGCGCGCCAAATGACACGCAAAAACCCGTTATCGTATTTGCCCATGGCTTGCTGTGGAGCTCGCAGATGTATGACAAGCAAGTGGAGTATTTTCAAACGGATTATCGCTGCATTGCGTTTGATTTTCGTGGACAAGGTCAGTCACAGATTACCAAATCTGGCTATGATATGGAGACGTTAACCGAAGATACGCTAGGGTTACTTGACGCACTGGGTATTGATAAATGTCATTTCGTTGGATTATCTATGGGCGGTTTTATCGCACAACGTATTGCGCTTAAGCGACCTGAATTGCTGTTATCGTTAACACTTTTAGAGACATCGGCTGATCCTGAAGATCCAAAAAACGTCCCGCAGTATCGTAAGTTAGTCAAAGCCATTCGCTGGCTTGGTATGAAGCGCGTGAGTAATAAAGTCATGCCCATTATGTTTGGCAGTACTTTTTTGACCGACAAGATGCGCAAATCTGATCGCAAACAGTGGCTGACGATGCTACAAAGCAATCGCAAGGACGGTGTCGTTAAGGCAACAATGGGTGTCATCGATCGCACTGGCACTTATGAGCAATTGGGTAATATCACGACACCGACACTTATCGTCGTGGGTGATGAGGATGCGGCAACGCCTTACGCAAAGTCTGAGCGTATGCATTTTGCTATTGCTGGGTCGAAGCTTGCTATTATTAAAGGCGCTGGCCATACGTCGACAGTGGAAGAGCCTGATCAAGTGAACCGAGTGCTCAGTCAGTTTTTGGAAAACTGCGTGTAATGTTTAGCGGTTAATGAAAGGTTTTGTATTGTCAGGTTGTTTAAGCAGTAGTCTATAAAGATGTACAAAAAAAGCCGCTATCAATGAAAGGTAGCGGCTTTTTGCATCGTACTAAGAGATATCATATAGTTAACGATTACATTCGTGAGCTGTATTGGCTGTGACCATCATCGATAGTGCCAAATGCTTCTGCACGATTGACGATTTCGGTTGCCCATGCACGATGGGTTGCAGGTTCTAGCATGGTGTTGTTGTACTTAAACACAGCCTTGGCCTCAGAGTGCAGAATTGCTTGCGCTTCATCCAATTTGCTTAACGGCACACAATAGGCTTGCTGCACGAGTGCAATTTGGCTTGGGTGAATGACGGTTTTGCCTACCAGTCCCAAACTGACATCGCGGTTTAGCTCCTGCATAAAGAGAGTTGGCTGGTCCAAGTACTCAAATACTGGCGCTGTTAGATAAAAACCATGCGGTACAAAGCAGCCAAGCATTTGATAGGCAAGGGTGCCGATAGGCGTATCATAGACAATGCTATTCTTTGGACGACGCAGGCGCAGCGCAGCAAATAAGTCATTACCACCAATACGTAGCGCAAATACTGGCTGACTAAAGGCTTCTTTAAAAGCAACGGCCAGCTCTTGGTTATGATGCGGATTGAATAAGGCTGCCGTTTCAAGTGTCGGCATGAGCAGATGGTCAACACTGAGATTCTGACAAGCCATGCGCCAATTAGATAAGCTATACATATCGACCTTTGGCATGACAAAGCCATCAATAAGATCGATATGAGCATAGTCAGCCAATTGCTGCAACATCATGGGACTGCGCGGACGTATAAAAACCAATGGACGCGTTGGATGCTGTGCGTGAATAGCAGCGGCTCGGGATGGGTCGTTGATGCTATTGACGTGCTCAGCCCATGTACCCAGCAGCGTGCGCAAGCGCTCAAGTGCCAACTCCACATCCTCATGACTGACTGCATCTTCTAAACAAATAATAATACTATTGATCGTTGGTAGCTTGTCACGCTTAATCACTTGCCAGATATCTTGGCGAGTGGCAGGCATATATAGGCTAGCACCCAGCTGATATGGGTGGTGCGTGTGCGGTCTAACCATCGCATGACGCTCAGTGATCAGATGCGCATAGGACTGGGTATCGTGGTAAAGCTCTGACTCATTGTGTTTGGTATCTGACATAGTGGGCATCATAAATAGAGTGTAAAGGACAAGCGTTCAATCGCGCTAGTGGTGCTTATGCCAAAAGTATTAACTGTCTTTGGCTCGTTGCTTGATAAGGGTGATGGCTTGATAAGGCAGTATTTTATCACCTAATACATCAATAGTGATGCCTCGTTGCTCACATAAATGACGCAATAGTACGGTATCGGGATGCGCCGCGGTCGCGAGCAATATACGCTCGGGATCACGGCGCAATATAGCGCGCGTCGCCTCGGCGATAGTTGGCTTGATACGGTTGCGATTGGTAATGTCATAGTCTACTGCGAGCGTATCTATCAATGCTGCCGTCTGGTAGCGCGGCTGCTGATAGGTTGGCAAACGCTCTGGCAGAATGGTCAATGAGCGTCTGGCTGCATCAACATGATCGATAAATGCCACGCTATGGTCTACCTCTATTAAATTCTCATAAAAAACACTGCGGTGTAGCCCTGATTGAGGCTCGGTGTATAAGCTGCGCGAAATCAGCCCCGATACGGTACTATTTAATAAACCCGATGGAATTAACCAATCTTCCTCACTAGCCGCGAGCCAAGCAACACCTGCCGGATCAGCAAGGGTCAGTAGCGGAATGACATTCGCGCCTTGATGAAAAATATTGGCAAAGTTGGCGTGAGTGGGATCGCTAAATGTCTCTAAGCTACGAGCCAGCTCCTCATAAATCGCGCCTTTACCTGTCCAGCCATCGACAAATACAATCGGACTGTTTGGGTAAGCCTCCAGTAGCATTTGCAGCGCCACAGGATCAAGCCCGCGATCACGAATGATACTGATACCATAATGCTTACTTGGTAAGTGATAACTGCTATCTGTGTCAGACAATGCGCGCTGCAATAGTACGCCAATCGGCAGACCTGCCCGTACCAAGCTGACCAAGACTAGCGGATGCTCATCACTGACATCATGCTGAAAGACATCATGTAGGGTATGCGCTAAGCGTGCGATATCAGTTGCGGCTCTCTCACCACCTTGCGCTAGCGCTTGACGGTATAGCTGCTCATGCATCGCGGTAGGCGCTTGCTCCAAGGTCAACATATCAGAGTAGTGACGTTGCCCACTTTGGATAAGTGCCTCTTTTTGACTGACGGGCACATCGGCAACAGCGTCTTTATCGACGATATTGAGTAGAACCGTCACATCGCTGGCAAGGTAGCTACCTGAGCCGTAATTGATTAGATTGGCTCTATTGGTCTGTATGTTAGGTAAAGTCATAGTATGAATAATGGCACTCGTTGTGATAATGAGGTTATGTCTCTGTTTTTGGGCTGATTTTCTGGACTGTTTTTCTAGGCTGAAGGTTTAAACGGATAGTTTAGACTGATGATTTACCCCGAAAAATTAGACAGATGGCTAAGACTGATATTGCTCATGCATCTGGCCGCGGTTTGGCATACCGTACCAGTCAAGCAGTTGCAGAAAAGGCAAATCTGCCAAGCTATCACCAAAACCAAAACTAGGACGCTGATGATCTAAATGATTCTCCAATAAAAACTGTACCGCATGACGCTTGTGAACCGTATGGGGCAATATCGCTAGATTATTGGCATTCACATGCACATAAAAATCTTGCTCAAAATCGCGTATTAACGTGGGCAGTTTTTTAGCCAAATCTATTAACGCTTGATGGTCTTTTTGCGCGTGTTTGATCGCTAGATAAATCGTTAATTCTTCATTTACAGACCCATTGTCAAAGCTATCGACATGCGGCGTAAATACCAAATGACTCTGCTCACTTTTGCTATGACTAGCAAACAGCTCGCTTAGTTGGTTTAACTTATCTTGCAACGGTGCAAGCTTGCTATACATATGTTGCTGCCACGCGCTTAGTAGCTGCCCATCAGCTGTCAAAATAATCGCACCATGGGTCAATACTTGCCAACTGTCAAAAGGCAGCTTTACACGCTTAATTTCACTACGGTCACGTGCCGTTACTACGATTAATTCAGTGCTATTGAGTAGCCAATTAAAGAAGGTTGCTTGGCGCTGACTCATGAAACTTAGTGGCTCGTTTTGCTTGTTGACTGTCGCACAAACCAAGTGTTCTGGCTCTGCAGTCGGGACTTGCCAAGCATCGATTTTGCGCTGAGTTTGAAAAAGTGTATCGTCCAAATCCATTAAGGCATATGGTTTGATAATATCGGAGCTGGGCTTGAAAAATGGGATAGTCATGACGTCGTCCATAAACAGTAAGTATGAAAGTTAAAGAATAGTTTAAATTGTCGGACTTACCACCAACACATTATTCAAACCTCGCCACATCGCATCCACACTATTAGCTGATGTCTCCACACACAATACAATCAAGTCCCACTCAGTCTGATCGACATTATAAGCAAAATTGGTCATGCCCAGCCCGTAATTATCATGAAAGCTCAGCATGGTAGTGATGGCCCCGCCAAGCGCAATCGGTGAGCGAGTTAATGCACTAAATTTAACCATAGCGTCCGTGTCAGCTTTGAGGTTTTGAGACGTTGTCTCAAGCCATTCCGCCAATAAAAATGGCAACCAAACAAACTCATTACTGCCTAATATCAAGATTTTTTTAGGTAATTGAGTGATATCAAAGCTGTCTTGATTATAGAAGCCTGCAAATGCAGCCTGAAAGTTTGATAGGTAATTATTAAACCCATCTGTGCTATTTAACGTAGGAAAACGTCCCCAGTTGCCGGTAAACCCAAGCGCTTGACTACCAGCAGCAGTGGTATCAACCGATGGCATAGTGATAGGTTCTGGGTTGGGCGCATCTGTCCACTGCCAAGCGCCTGACAATAGATGATGACGGTGAAATTCAATACCAGTCAAGCGATCTGCCATACGGGCGGGCTGCGCGCCATCTGTCTGCTGGCTCGTGTTTTCTTGATCCAATGACCAATCAACCAGAGTCGTTAGATGTACTTGCTCTAGCTGAGTGAGCCCTGCATCACGTAAGGCAGTGACGACATTGACACAAGTATTGCCGGTTGATGCTTCATCATCGACCATAATCAGCGTTTTGCTAGCGAGCAGCTGTGCTTGTGTGGCAATGTCTGTGCTTTGATAAATCAAATGCTGGCTGGCATGACTGTGATCTTCACAAAAAGTCGTTAATAACGAATCAGCACCATCATCATGCTGAGCATGACGAGTAGAGTTCAGTAGCAACGCTTGCGGATAGCGTGTTTGTAGCGCTTGATGCACGCCTGCTGATAGACCGACCGCGGTCTCTGCCATACCAATGACAAGAATGGGCTCAGGCAAGTCGCTAGGAACTAAATCGGCCAAGTCAGTAAAGGCATTTCGCATGGTGCTGGGTGCTACGGGAATATGACGCCCCAATACTTTTGAGACAAACAAAAACGCCCGTTTTGGGTTAATACGCTGAGCAAAACCAAGCAGGTCTTCTAGTTGGTAACTGTCGTTTTGTCCCAAGTTATTTTTGTTAGCCATTGAGTTGGTTTGATAGGTCAGATCAAGGGTGCCGCGAGGTAGGGTGATGCTCGTGCTGTGTTGCTTATTTAACATTCATATTCCTTTGCGCTTTTCATTTTATATAGGTATAGATTTTTTAACCCTGACAGCCAACCAGCCATAATGCACTGCGACTTTGCTTGCTGAGTTGCGGTGTAGTCAACGGCATGGCGCTTGATGAATCAGCCTTACTCTCCAAACTGATGCCAGCGCTCGCAATAAGAGCAGATAATAACTGAAATTTCACCGCATAGTTCATGTTTTGTGCGTGTTCATGAACGAGACTTGCGGTCACCATACCAACAACCTCGCCAGTTGGTAGTAGTAAAGGACTACCACTAGAGCCAGGCTGAATGGGCGCGGTAAACTGAAGATAACGGATATCATCGTTTAAGCCCGTTAGCCCTGAGATACAACCTTGTGTGACTTGCAGTTGACTGCTAAGCCCCGATAGCGGAAATCCCAGCGTGGTAATGGTCTCACCCAATATATCACTGCATTGCTGTGCCAATGGGATATGGCTGGGCAGTGGGTCGCTGACTCTGATAATAGCGGAGTCGCTACCGATATCACTGAGCACGACTTGTGCCTCGCGATCAGGCTGACCTTGCTGACGTATGCCAATCATTTGAGCCGACTCAATCACATGATAGCAGGTGAGCAAGTGGTGTGGATCAATGGCAAACGCCGTCCCTGTCCATGTTTCACCTGCCTGCACTTGACGAGGCGGACGCATTTCATTGTGAGGGTAGGCTTGCTGTTGCTGTGCTGCTTGGATACGTGCATGTGTGTTGGGTGGACGAACATCAAGACTGACTTGTACTCGCTGTTCAAGACTCGTCAAACCTTGGGTAGAGGCTTCACCAAGCGCGCGACATTTGAACTGTCCATTACGCTGATATATCTCTAATATAATCGCAGCTTTGACGTGGCGTTCGCGCGCTGTAAAGTCATAGCGAAGTGCACCATCATTCAGTGTTAAGCAAACATTGCTTAGCTCAACCGCAGGCAAGTTCAGGCTAGACTCATCGTAAGCATAAGCAATCAGCTGTAAAAAATGCACACCTTGTTGCTCAAACAATTTGGGTAGATCAAGCTGCCATTTGCTTGGGTTATTGGCATCATCTATCGTTGCCCAGTCTTTGGGCTCATGTAAATAAGCAGGGCTACAAGCTGCCTGACGATTGGCATCTAACGGCAACCATAATAGTCCAAGCTGCTGTCCAAAATTAAGCCGAGAAGCGCTAGAAAATGCGACCGAGCAGCGCACGTCTGCGATAACAGCATTGGCGCCTAACACGAGTGTGGTCTGTGCTATCATCGTCTACCTCTTATTGGATATATACTCGGTCGTCAGTCGTTCTTTACGTTGCCTGCTTATTTTTACTTATTCAGCAGTATCTTCAATTTTTACGCTGACCATAATGGAGCGTACTTGACAGGGTGTTATTTGTTGCGTGATATCAGCCAGTGTTGGCTTATCGGTCAAGCCAAGCCAATAGCCAAATCCGACTTGCGTCAAATCCACACCGCTATGCGTCGTGTAACCAATACCACCAGACGGACGGCTATTGATCTCAAGCACACGGTGCTGACCGTCATCATCAGCTTTGGTTTGCACACTGACGATGCCGTCACAGCCAAAGGCTCTAATCAATGGAATAACGACATCCATAACGGATTGCTCATAGCCGATATGCTGGATTTTGCCGGTTTTATA
Source organism: Psychrobacter sp. T6-5 (assembly GCF_052258485.2). Taxonomy (NCBI): domain Bacteria; kingdom Pseudomonadati; phylum Pseudomonadota; class Gammaproteobacteria; order Moraxellales; family Moraxellaceae; genus Psychrobacter; species Psychrobacter sp. T6-5. The sequence goes on from NZ_JBQQEY020000001.1 coordinate 1,268,607, forward strand.
ACGAGTGACAGCAGCCAATACTTCACCGTATTCGCAGACCACATCGATAGAGTATTCCTGCCCTGATAGATACGGCATAAGCAGCATAGGAATAGGTCTCTCACGCACCATCAGACTGTTGGTATAGGCATTGATAAATTGCGCGGTATTGATTTTTTTCTCTTCGGTAAAGTACAAGTGCTCAAAGCTATCGTAGTGCTCATCAGGTTCTTTGCCTAAGTCCAATCGCCAAAACCCTTGTGCAAAAATACCAACAACTGGTTTGACACATAGGGGCTGATGACCATGTTCGGCAAGTAATGCTTCCAGCTCTGTCACATTATCAAAGCGCCAAGCATCAGCGACAGGAATATTGTGCTGGTGACACTGTTGCATAAAGGAAAATTTATCTTCGATCGACTCTAGTGCGGCTACGCTGGTTGCCCCTGTAAGCAAACGAATACCAGCGGCATCAAACGCCTCACGATGCGCTTCATAATCGATCCCATTGCGGCCCGTCAATAAGACTTTAACGTTGTTCTCTTTGGCGTGTTCCAAGACGAATTGCCAGCGAGGCGTCGCTGACTCAGTCATTTCTTCTATATTATCTTCTATCTCATCAACTATGGCTGCTTTTGCCGGATATGGTTCGCGATAGACCCTATCAGCAAATTCAAAAATCTCAGGTCGGTTATGACGGTGTGAGGCAATAATATTAAAAGGGGCGCTAGATTTGCTTTTTAAGTTCTGTAAGCTCTCTAACATATCGCGCTGGCTGGATTGACCTTCAGCTAACCAAGCAGCTATTGATGTGGAGTGGACGCTATCGTTAGCAAGGTTAGTCATAATTCTCTCAGCGTTATTATCATATGTATGGAGTTGGATGAGTGGATACAGTTATTGAAAACTGGCGGCTGTATAGTCAAAATTTGATCATTCAGCAGCATATATTATATACAAATGGCACAGGTTATAAATGCCCCTGATGAAATAGGCAAAAGGATTTGTAAGAGTGATTTTGTAGCTAGTAGCGCGATTGCTCGGTTTAAAATGTTCATAATATTCATGCTACTATATGACGATAGTGAGCATGCTAATGACAACGACGACAACATAATAAAGAATCTAAAGGACGTATGATGAATCAACCTCAACAACTGATCGCAGGTGCCAATGCGCCATTACCAACAGATAATATTAGTGTTCGCATCTTAAGCCAAAACGCCATTGATTGCGCCGCTTATCGTCTGACGACTGATGGCAAAGTACGCGGCGATGGCGACATGATATTTTATGGTCAGAAACGTAGCGATGACGGCAATGTTAGTTTTCGTGGTCACGACAGCGACGGATTTTTTGATATAAACTTATCTGCGCAGCCTGCGAGTATTGAAAAAATTGCCTTGGCATTCTCTAGCGCGCAGACGCTGGCACAAGTTGGTGATGTCGATATTCAAGTACTACAAGGCAGTCAAATACTGATGACTTGTCAGCTGAGCAGTACTGGACGTAACGAAAAAGCCATTATCTTGGCGGAGTGCTATCGTCGGCAGGGCAGCTGGAAGTTTCGTTTTATCGCTCAAGGATTTGAGGGAGGTTTAAAACCGTTATCTGAACATTTCGGAGTTGAAATCGCAGATGAAGCGCCAGCTCAAAACCAGAACGCGTCGCAGAATCAGGCTCAGCCTATTAATACGCAGCGACCCATCAATACGCAAAAAGCAGGCAGCGCCTCTCAAGCGAGCACCCCGCCACCGATTCCTGCTACTCCTTCGATTAATCTTAGTAAAATCACCTTAACCAAGAACCAATCGAGCATCAATCTGAAAAAACGTGACGACTTTGGTAAAATCTCAGTAAACCTAGATTGGAACCAACGTCCAGAGAGTAATAAGTCAGCACCCAAGAAAGGCCTATTAGGCGATCTGTTTAAGCAGCATCAATCAAGCGGTATTGATCTGGATGTTGGCGCGATGATTCATCTGAAAAATGGCGAAAAAACCCTCATTCAAGCATTGGGTGACCGTTTTGGTAGTCTGCAATCAGCGCCGTATGTGTGCTTGCGAGCGGATGATAGAACGGGGCAGGTAAGTGGCGGTGAATGGCTCGATATCAACGGTCAGCAGTGGTCACAGATTGAAGAAGTATTTATCTTTGCCTTTATTTATGAAGGCGCGCCAAACTGGGAAAAAACCGATGGTGTCGTGACTATTCATGTACCCGATCAGTCACCGATTGAGACTCGCCTAACAGAAGGGGCGGGTAACTTGCCGATGTGTGCGATTGCGCGCCTTGTCAATCAGCAAGGCAGTATCAATGTTGAACGTATTAATCAGTATTTTAAAGGGCATCAAGAGATGGACAAAGCCTTTAACTGGGGCTTTAGCTGGAAGCGTGGACGTAAATAATATTTTTATTATATAAATGATAAACATAAAAGAGCGGCCCATCTATCAATAGATGGGCCGCTCTTTTTTGAAATAAACTATTTAACTAGATTATTAACTAACTAAGTTATTAATACTCCAGTTAAAGGCTCAACTCGATTAAGCATGCGGCGTAATTGCAGGCATTAAGTCATGGAAGGTGCGACCAGACGCAGTCTCGCCAATAGCGTGCATTTTCCATTCGTTGTTATGACGATAGACTTTTGCCATCACCATAGCAGTGTGTCCACCTTGTGCCGATAAGTTGTAGCGAGCTACTTCACTGTTGTTATTGGCATTAACGATACGGCAAAACGCGTTTTCGACCGTCTCAAATGTCTGACCCGTAAAGCTATTGACCGTAAATACTAGCGAAGTCACATTGGCAGGGACTTTTGAGAGATCAACGTTGATGACTTCATCATCGCCATCGCCGTCGCCAGTACGGTTGTCGCCCGTATGCACGATACTGCCATCTTTTGATTTAAGCTGACTGAACCAAATAGCATCGACCGCTTGTTTGTTTGCGTCAAACATGATGCACGAAGCATCCAAATCAATAGAATCGCCGCCGCTACCGCCGCCGAATAATTTACCTAAAAAGCCACCTTTTTTGTCTTGTGGTCCTTGAGCAACATCCCAGCCTAGACCCAATTTAACTTGAGTCAGCTCGCCACCTGCTTCTTTGCTTAGGGAGATTTTCTGCCCTTTTTGTAGACTAACTGCCATGTGAGTATCCTTATAGTAATTGTGAGTAAAACTGCTTAAACATAGTTCTAAAAGACGCTATAAGATATTATCTAAAAAACCACCGTTGCCGCCGCGTCCACCTGAGCTCGTTCCTAAGACACTTTGCAGCCAACCTTGATAGCTGTCACGATTGCGTGAGCAAATAATGACTTTGCCACTGCCCGAGAAGTTCAAAACCATACCTTCGCCACTAGTGACGGAGTTGATAATATTGCTCATGATGCCTTTTTTCTTACTGGTCGAGACGGACAGTTTATAATCGAGGTTCGAATCCCAGCAAACCACATGACCGTTATCAATGATGACATCTTTGTCTGGTGTGACCTCAATCTCAAACAATGAGCCAAAACCAGATACCACAACCTGACCTTTTCCTTGAGTCTGCATGACCATAAAGCCACCAGTATCACCGAATACCGCACCGCCTAAATTGCGCTGAATATTGGCTCTGATATCAACGCCAGTTTGCGCCGCGACAAAAGCACCATCACTCAAGGTATATTGCTGTGACCCCACCTCAATGATTTGCATGTCCCCATCTAGTGTGGGGGCAAGCAAGCAGTCACCTTCACCATTGACCGCTTCAATTTGCTGTTGAAACAACGATTCATCATTGGCAAAACGGCGCATAAGCGATTGCATCAGTCCACCTTGTAGCTTACCTTTTAGCTCAAGGTTAGACTCCATCATCACCATTGCATTGGCTTCACAATAAATTGAATCACCTTTTTTGAGATTACAATGCAAAAAAGGCTCAATAGTACCGATTAAACTGAATGTTGCGGCCATGGGGTGCAAATCCTTATTCTAATATCTTTGATAGGTGCTCTTAATGTGCGGGTATAGACCTATATGTGTTAGCATTTTTATATTGATGAGCCTATTAAATTTAAAGCCATCAAATGCATTAAAAGGGCACACTTGATGGCTTATGGGCGCTGCTATCAGAAACTGATGGCAACGCTTGGCTCGTTAGATATTTACGTCAATTTAGCGTTATACGTTTACGCCGTAAGACGCTGCTAATGGTCCAAGACCACCGCTGAAACCTTGACCGACGGCACGGAATTTCCAGTCGCCGTTGTGACGATATAGCTCACCAAAGATCATAGCCGTTTCAGTGCTGCCATCTTCTGATAGGTCGTAACGGGCAATTTCAGCTGCGCCATTATCGTTTACAACACGGATATAAGCATCGCCAACTTGACCGAAGTTTTGGTTACGTGCTTGGCCTTCATAGATAATCGCACAAATGGCAACTTTGCTCACGTCAGCTGGGATGCTCGCAAGATTGATTTTGATTTTTTCGTCATCGCCATCGCCTTCGCCAGTACGGTTGTCACCAGTGTGCTCAACGGCGCCATTGTCTGACTTTAGGTTGTTAAAAAAGATAAAATCTTGGTCGTTACGGACTTTGCCTGCTTCGTTGATTAAGAAGCCAATAGCATCTAAGTCAAACTCTTGACCGTCAGTTGCGCGTGGATCCCAGCCTAGACCAACTGTGATGTTGGTTAAACCTGGTGCTTCTTTTGATAAGTTTACGTTGCCGCCTTTTGTTAAGCTAATAGCCATACAAATATCCTTTGGATTAATAATTAAGTGGATTGGGTTTAAAAAATAAACTAAAAGTTGTGCAGTGACTGATATGAAAGGACAACTGGTAAAGAACCTACCTGTACACCACGTCCTGCATATCATTACGTTTTACTATACTAAGCGTTTGCTCACTAAGCAAGGCGTATTTTGTGCGCTTACTATATGCTTACTAAGCGACATAATAACCCTGCATTTTTGATACTTTTTAATCATCTTAGCAATAGTGGTTAAGGTATTGTTATGCAAAGGTAAATTATTCTATGGCTGTTTCCTTTAGATTAGGCCATAGAATGAAGAGAAACATACCTTAGGTTGCAAAGGCATCACCAAAAAAAGCGGGTCGTACCAGATATGTTGGTACGACCCGTTGTAAGCTTGACAACTCAATAAAATTTAAACGTAATATTGTGCTGAATAATCCATCGATAAAAGTATTTAGATAAAGCTTTTATTCGGCAAAAACCGACCAGCCCGTTTCTTGTACAAACAGCTCTAATGCTTTTAACCCAAGCTTGGAGTTTCCGATATGATCAAGCCCTGGCGACCAGACAGCGATAGAGCCTTTGCCAGGGGCTATAGTCAAAATACCGCCACCAACCCCACTTTTACCAGGCAAACCGACGCGATAGGCAAACTCACCAGACCCATCGTAATGACCGCACATCATCATTAGTGAGTTAATCCTTCTTGCTCGGTGCTCGTTGATTACACGTACCCCTGAGTGCTTATCAACCCCGTTAGAGACCAAGTACAGACCGGCGCTGGCTAATTGCTGGCAATTCATCTCAATCGAGCATTGATGAAAGTAAGTACCCAATACCTTATCCACATCGTGCTTGAGACGACCAAAGGATTTCATAAAGTGCGCAAGCGAGGCGTTGCGGTCTTTGTGCTCCATCTCAGACGCTGCCACTTTGTGGTCAAAACGGATGGACTCATCGTCCGTAATAAAATGCACAAACTGTAGAATCTCAGCCAATATTTCTCTAGGTTCGTGACCCATCATGATCGCATCCACCACCGCAATGGCACCAGCATTGATGAATGGATTGCGCGGTCGACCAGTTTCATGTTCTAGCATGACGATTGAGTTGAAAGGATCACCTGATGGTTCACGACCAACGTGTGTCCAAAGCCCATCGCCCAATTTGCCAAGTGCAATGGTTAGAGTAAATATCTTAGAAATACTTTGGATCGAAAACAGAGTGCTCGCATTGCCTGCTGTATACATCTTTCCGTCAGGTGTCGCGACTGCAATACCAAACTGGTTTGGATCTATATGGGCCAGTTGCGGGATATAGTCCGCTACTTTTCCACGATCGGTTTCAAGTGCCATCTGTGCGGCAATATCATCAAGAATCTGTTGCATAGTGGTTGAAGGGTCTCATTTTTGGTGAGTGATTAAAGGACGAGGATTCTAACCGAATAACGCATGGTAGTGATGAAAAAATTGTATGTAAGGCAAAATACGCACCTATTTTGACGATAGGTAAGGATTCGCCGTGTGACTAATGCCTGCCATTATAACGCAAAAAAGCAGGCCATATCTGATGATACGACCTGCTCAAAGCTATACAGCATCATGCGGACAACAGGTGCTAATTAAGCCTTGCTGCTTCCGCTTTACGATGTTTCAGCGATGCCCATAATGCAAAACCAATAAAGGCAATACCGATAAGACCAGTAATGATTTCTGGTACATGGAACTTCACAGACAACAGCATAATGATGGCCAAGGCACCGATGGCATAATGTGCGCCATGCTCAAGATAAATAAACTCATCAAGCGTGCCTTTGTCTACCAAGAAGATAGTCATCGAACGTACGAACATTGCACCAATGGCAAGACCAAGCATGATAACGATGACATCATTGGTAATGGCAAATGCGCCAATCACACCATCGAAACTAAATGAAGCATCGAGGACTTCTAAGTATAAGAAACCGATGATACCGCCTTTCATGATAGCGCTAGTCGCGGCGGCGCCACTTCCTTCGTTCTCTAAGTCTTCTTCGAGATCACCTTCCAGCATACCAGATACGACCTGTACACCAAGGTATACTAGAATGCCCCAAACGCCAGCAATGAGCACAGCACTTGACTGCTCTGCACTGGCCCATGATACGGCAATCATTAAGACGATAAGAGCAACAAAGACGCTCATCGCATCGACTTTGCCTAGCTTGACCAAACGGCTCTCAAGCCATTCAAACCAATGAACATCTTTGTCATCAAAAATAAAGTTCAAGAAAACCAATAGTAAGAAAATACCACCAAATGCTGAAATTTCAGCATGGTGCGCCATCAATCTGGCTGAGTATTCTTGAGGATTGTTCAATGCCAAATCGATCACTTGCATCATACCGAGGTCAGCGGTAACCGCAACGATGACAATAGGGAAGACCAAGCGCATACCGAATACCGCGATTAAAATACCCACGGTTAAAAATATCTTTTTCCAAAATTCGTCCCAGCCCTTAAGGACTGAAGCGTTGACCACCGCGTTGTCAAAAGATAACGAAATCTCCATGACGGCCAAAATAGCGGTAATCGATAGCGTGGTTATCATTCCACCCATACCGCCATGTGAATATCCCCACCATGCCGCTATTGCTAAGGCAATGATTGTGAAGATAATGTCTAAATAAAAATGTCTCATGACACATCCTGTCTGGTTGCGTAAAGCTGGTCTAGTATAGACACAAGCCGCAAAAAAGTGGCTATTGCTAACCACTTTTTATGCATAATTTTAAACGAAACGTAAAGCATTACTAGTCATTGGGGCATTAAAAATTGTGACTATTTGCAACGATGGTCGCTTGATATTTTGGACGTGCTAATCGGAATGGCTGATAGCCCAAATGCCAATAAAAATAAGGCTTTAGATATCAACGCCGTACTGATGGCACATCGCCTGTAAGCCACCTGAATAACCTTGACCTACCGCGCGGAATTTCCATTCGCCATTGTGACGATATACTTCACCGAATACCATGGCGGTCTCAACAGAGTAATCTTCTGCTAGATCAAAACGTACCACTTCAGTGCCGGTCTCTTCATTAACAACGCGGATAAAGGCATTGGCTACCTGACCGAAGTTTTGGTTGCGAGTAGCAGCGTCATGGATAGTCACCGTCACAACTACCTTATCAACGTCAGCAGGTACTTGGGTTAAGTTTACTTTGATAACTTCATCATCACCATCGCCTTCGCCAGTACGGTTGTCACCCGTGTGCTCGACCGCGCCATTATCAGACTTCAGCTGATTATAAAAAATAAAGTCATGGTCGCCGCGCACTTTACCTGCACCATTTAGCAAAAATACACTGGCATCAAGATCGAACTCAGCACCAGAGGTGGCGCGCTCATCCCAGCCTAGACCGATTAGTAGCTTGGTCAAATTTGGATCAGTTTTCGTTAGCGATAAGTTACCGCCTTTGTTAAGTGATAGAGCCATGGTGTTATCCTTGTTATTAGACGTTAGAGACTTAATGACATAAAAGGCGATGCTTACGCTATAACTGCGCAAATCCATCGCCTAGTAATGCTCTATCATAACAACAAAAAATGACCCAATCAAAGCCGATTGGGTCATGGTTATATTTCATATACATTGGGCAAAAAACCTAAGTTTCAGGTAGTTATGCTGCCGCGATGAATTACTCTATTTATAAATACTAGCTTATAAACTTTAGCGATGGCGAATCTCAAAGCTTTGATGAATGGGCTTTTTGATATTGAAATCAAAACCAATCGTCTTTTGCGTGATATTAACGATATCGTAGCGCTCCACTAACTGCTCATCTAGCTCAAAGCGCGTGAAGTTATTAGAAAAATACAAAACGCCATCAGACGTTAAGCGGTTCATGGCCCGATTGATCAGAGCTGCATGGTCACGCTGCACATCAAAGGTGCCTTGGAACTTCTTCGAGTTTGAGAACGTCGGTGGATCAATAAAGATAATGTCGAACTGTTCGGTGTTGTCTTTAATCCACTCAAAAATATCGGCGGCAACGAATTGATATTTATTGCGGCTGACGTCTAGACCATTGAGCACAAAGTTCTGTTTGCCCCAATCTAAATAGTTCTGTGACAAGTCAACGCTCGTGACTTTTTTGGCACCAGCAAGCGCTGCATGCACACTGGCGGTACAAGTATAAGCAAACAGGTTTAGTACAGATTTGCCGCGACTGTTGTCTTTAATACGAGCACGCATATTACGGTGATCGATGAACAGCCCCGTATCTAGATAGTCGGTAAAGTTGACATAGAAATAAGCACCATCTTCGCGGGCAACATGAAACTTGCCGCGTTTTTCTGTGGTGTTCTGTTTGCTGTACTGATCGTTACCAGACTGACGGGCACGTGTTTTGATAAAGATTTGCTCACGATTAATATCAAACACTTCACGGATACCCATCAGTGCTAGATTAAAGCGTTTTTTAGCCGTTTCAGGTGGAATGGTCTTAGGCGGTGCATACTCTTGCACATGGGCATAATCGCCGTATAAATCGATAGCAACTTTGAAGTCAGGCAAGTCCGCATCGTAGACGCGAATGTTGCTGACATTGTCTTTTTTCGCCAGTTTCTTAAGCTTGGTCAGGTTTTTTTGTAGACGATTAATAAAGTCCTGTCCGTCTTCTACTTCGATCTCACGCTTTTCAAAACGGCTGACAAGATTGCCTGTCTGCCCAGCGATAAGGGTTCCGTAGCGGAAGTACACAGTGATCGCGCCATTATGACAGCGTAACGTTTTTGGTTCTTTAATCGGTAGGATATCTACTTGCTCGACACGAGCAGCTAATATGCCAAGCATTGGATCGATACCGCTGCCAGCAAAGCTGTCTTGTACAATCAGGCCAATGGCTTGATACAGTGGCTTAATCATTTCTTCATCACCCAAACGCTCACCATAAGGCGGGTTGGTAATGATTAAAGGATTACTCAATCGACCATCATCCACGAGCGGTTTTAGGGCGCTACCAAGTTGATCAAGCGCACGCTGTTCGATGTCGAGTAGCGGGAGTAAATCTTGAAGTCCTGCCGCGATGAGGTTTTTTTCTGTTGCGATGATCGCGCCATTATCAGCATCAAAACCCAACATCAGCGGCAGCGTATCTGGTTGCTCATTGGCAATCTCTAATGCTTCGCGAAAACGTGTCTGTGCATCCTCAATCATCTCCTGCCATAGCGTCTCGTCATGATGCTGCCACTCATAGAAGCCAAATTGATTGGCAGCTTTATCAATACCTACGGCATAATCACAGTGCATGAGTAGCGCTTCGATAAGGAAGGTACCAGAGCCACACATTGGGTCTATTAACGCATTATAGTAAGGCGCATCGCCTGCGTCGTTTTTCTTGTGCCAACCAGCGCTATAGAGTAGGGCAGCTGCCAAGTTTTCTTTTAATGGGGCTTCCGTCATAGCCACGCGATAACCACGGCGATGCAAACTGGTCCCTGATAAATCTAAATACAACTCGGCTTGTTTGTCATTGACGGTCGCAAAGATAGAAAAATCTGGGTTTTTGCTATCGACATTCGGACGGCTGTCGTACACTTCGTTGAATGTATCCGCAATGGCGTCTTTGACACGTAGCATGGCAAACTGCTGACTGACGGCAACGCGTTTATCAACAGATAGACGAATAGCAAAAGTTTGCTCCAAATTAAACTGCTCAGTCCAATTGACGGATTTTGCCAAACCATATAGCTGCTCTGCAACATCGTATTCTGCATTGATGTTTTTGCGTTTGATAAGCATCAATACCCGCGAAGCCACACGTGACCAAAGGCAGATGATATACAAATCGCGTAAATCACCCGTAACGGCAAGACGACCAGTACTTTTGATTTCGCTATCAATACCGAAACTTGTCAGCTCAGTCTGCAGCGGTGCCTCAAGCCCATCGGCACAAGTAATGATAAGATCAAGCGACAATGTAGAAGAGGGTGCAGCTGCGGTTTGTTCGGTCATACGGGTACCTGTGGGCTAAATTGACAAAAGAGGCAAATAATAAAATAAATGTTTTAACCAGTAATTTTACCATAATTCACGATAGGATGGTTCAAAGTGGCAATGTTTAAGGTGCAATAGGTGCGACAAGTTTGAGGTGCGATAGCGAAATACATGAAAATAAGTCAGCTACTCACCCTTTGCCAATGATGCCTTTCCTGATACAACTTGAGTGGTGGTTGCAAAAGGTTTAGTAGCGATAGGGTAGTCGACGTCTTTTGGCATAAGCAGGCGCATATGTGGATAGGGCGTCGAGATATTGGCCGCATCAAAGGCAATTTTTATCTCTTCTTGTAGCACTTCTTTGATTTTGGGTATACGTGCCACGGCTGCTGGCTTGACCCAAAAACGCACGATAAAAAATACGCCATACTCCCCAATTTCGGCGACGGTCGCTGAAGTCTCAGGACGATTGAGTACTGCATCGGTATTGCTGAGTACTTGCAAAATCTCTTTGCGCGCCGTTTCGATATCATCTTCAAAGGCAATACGGACACGAATATCAAAACGTATAAAGTTTTTGGAGGTTAAGTTAATCACTTCTGAGGAGGCGACATTAGAGTTTGGAATAATAACAGTAATATTGTCTCGAGTTAGGATATGGGTAGTGCGTAAAGCAATAAGCACCACGCGCCCCTCATTATCGTTGATATGAATCCAGTCCCCAACTTGAAAGGACTGCTCCAGCAAAATGGTGATACCGGCGATAAAGTTGGCAAGCGTCGATTGAGCAGCGAAACCGACAGCTAAGCCGACAATACCCAAACCTGCAACTAACGATACGATATCAAAACCAAATTGTGCCATCACGCTGGCAAGCCCAAGTACCAATAGGAGCACCGACAAGATATTTTTGAGTAGCTGCTCTATCGAGGCGTTGAGTCCATAATGCTGTAGGACTTTATGAATAATCTGACCAGACGACGCCCATAGTACGTAGTAGATACCAGCCCACGTACTTGCTTTCGCTGTCGCCTTGATGGTTTCTGGTTCAAAATTTATCTGACTCATGATCGCTATCAGACTGGCGACAATCCAAACGTAACGTAGCGTTGAGCGGGCAATCTTGGTGCGGCGATCATTTAAACGAATTTTGGCTCTGCTTTGCTTGAGAATATAATTGGCCAACCAATAAAAAAATCCCAACACCGCAAGCAGTATTAGGATCTTTATGCCAGTACTGGCAAGCTCTACTGCTTGAGAAGACCAATTGAGCGACTCTTCGTCTATAGATCCGCCAAGCGCAAGGTAGAGGCTAGTATGCAGGTCACGAATGATTTCTTTAAAAAAGTCGGTAACACTAGCGATTGGCATTTTTTCGTCCATGCAGGGTGTGTTTATACAAGGTTTGATAAATGAGGTGTCTGGTCACACGTCACCTCAAGTTATCTAGTCAATCAAATATAGCATGAGTGATGACTAAGCCTAACTCTATTTTTTAGAGCAAGGCTTAACTGTAAATTAAAAATTGTCTTCCTGAGCGTCCTGAGATTGATAGGGTATTTCCATTTTGTCTTGCACATCACGTAATGCCGTACGCAGTCCTTCTAATATCGTAGGGTGATAAAAAGGCGTATCGAGCATGTCTTTAATACTCAAGTCATTGGTAATCGCTGTGGCCAATATATGACCGATGTATTCAGCATCAGGGCCCACCATGCTCGCGCCTAATATTCGGTCGGTTTTTTTGCAGCCATAGATATGTAGCAGACCACAATTCACGCCCATCACACGGCTACGCCCTTGGTTATCAAAACTTACGCTACCAATCACAAACTCTAACTCAGGGTCTTCTTGGATCTCGGGTAGAGACATACCGACATTAACGATTTGCGGCGAGCAAAATACGATAGAAAAAGGAGTAGCTGGAGGACGGATATAGGCATCTTCTGTATTTTCACAGACCATGTTACCAGCACTATAGCCCTCATCACTCGCTACGTGCAGTAGAGGAATGTGAGCATTGGCATCACCAACGATATAAATATCTGAATCACCAATCTGGCCCGTCTTTTTACTTAAGTTTTTCGGACGGTTTTTGTCATCGAGTTCAACGCCTAGATTTTCGATGCCAAGCTGTTTGATATTGTTGCGGCGGCCAGTAGCGACTAACACACACTCACCTTGCCACTGCTGCGATGCACCAGCACTATCTTCGTATTCAATAAATGCACTATCGCTACCTGCATCAGCCTTTATGCCGACATCAGTGATTTTACTGCCCAAATGCATGGTCAGCTCATTACTTAAGCAGTCGATTGCTTTGTCGTTGATGTCATCATCTTTTAGGCCAGCCACTCGTTTGACTCGGTTAAATAGAGTCACCTCTACGCCCAAACGCGTAAATGCTTGGGCAAGCTCTAGACCAATGGCGCCTGCACCTACCACTGCCATAGAGTTGGGTAAATCTGTAAGCTCAAACACACTATCAGAGGTGAGCATTGTGTCACCAAGTTTATCCGCCCAACCATCCGGTATAGACGGTGAGCTACCTGTCGCTACAATAATTTGTTCCGCCGCAATGCGCTCATCATTGACTTCGATTAACCCCTCCTCGTTAATATGAGCACGCCCATCGATTTTTTTGTGATCGGGCCAGCTATCTACTTGTTTTTTGATATAGCTAGAAAAATGACTGCGCTCATCACGTACACGCTGCATCACCTGTTTGCCATCTATTTGCGCAGTTGCATGAATACCAAACTCAGCCGAATGATTGGCATCATGTGCACGATCTGCCGCTGCAATCAGTAGTTTGCTAGGCATACAGCCGACAGCGATACAGGTTGTTGTCCAAAACCCTTCGTTGATAATGACGACATCGTCTTTGATTTTACTTGCTTGGCGAAAGGCATTCTGACCTGCAGTACCTGCGCCAATAATGGCAACAGATACTTTGCGTGTGACTTCATGCGGTGTATTATCAGCAGTAGTACCAGACTGTTTATTCATATTATTCTCTAGTAAGGAAGGGTGATAGTGATATTTCCAGTTATCAGCTCAGACTTGTGTATGCGCTCTTTTAGCATTTTTATGGTGAGCAATCTAACCTAGTCTATTGTGTAGATTATGGTGCCAATATGGTTAGCAAGCGACTGGTGTAATCTTTGGCACGTAGGTTACGCTGTGCGTGAGTCAGCTCGCCCTCTTTATCAAACACAAATGCCGAGCGTACTAGCCCCAAAGTAATGTTGCCGTACATGTTTTTCTCTTTAATGACTTCAAAATACTGGCATAGCTTTTCGTCGGCATCACTCACAAGTGGAATCTGCAAGTCATATTTATCGATGAATTTTTCGTGGGATTCAACGCTATCACGAGAGACGCCAACGATATCATATCCTAAATCGTCAAAGTCGTGGATATGCGCCGTGAACTCTGTCGCTTGCGTGGTGCAGCCTGGTGTGTTGTCTTTGGGATAAAAATAGAGAATAAGACCTTTATCGGTATTGGCAACCATCTCTTTGAGACTGATTTCATCATGGATAAAATTTCCGGCAAGTTTGCGTACAATGGTCACTGGAAAGTCGGGTAGGCTAATGGTTTCTGTTGTTGGCTTTGCCATTGTAAAATCCTTATTAATTTTGGTTATGTATATTGGTTTTTTGATGGTGTAGATAGGGTTCTATTTATCGTCTTCTTATTATAGGCAGATTGGTAGCAATAAATAATCAGTTTTACACTTTGCTCATTCATTGGCAACAAAAAAGACTGGCAATGGCCAGTCTTTTGTATATCACACGAATAGTAATTAAGCAGGTTTTTGCGGCTGCTTCAAGTCTAAACCGACTGTGCACTGCTGCAAGTCTTTTTGCATGGTCTTGACGTATGGCAAGCTTGAAGGGTCTTTTTTGTCTTTTGCGTAGCTTTCGATTTCCCACATTTGACCAATCGTCATATTGCTACGGACACCGATGGTACAATTACATAATTTGGTAGCGTCGCCCTTGTCAGCAACTTTATATTTGACTGCGCCATTGACACATGAGTTGATATTACTTTGCTTAATATCAGTAGCATTCGCTTGTGGCATTGCAAATACGGCCGCTAAGGCTAGGGGTAATAATGGCAATAACTTCATAAATTTCCTCTTACAGGTAGTATCAATTTTGTAGATCTTGTAACCAATGCACAGCCAATTCATTAATATACAGGTGACTGTTGCGATTATTGATATCTAATGAAAAATATATCTGGTGGCAGAGATAATTGTCCATACCATAGCAAGTATATTGATTAAAATACAATGTCGACGTGCTGTGTTAATGCAAGCGAATGTTTCGCTAATGTTGATTGATGCCGCTGTTTGACAAAAAGTTAGTATTTCTATCCAGCTTGGTAATGAGTAGGGTCAGTGACGCCAGCTTGAGCAAAGCCCTGACGACGTAATGCACAGCTATCACAAACACCGCAAGCGAGACCGTTTGCATCGGCACGATAACAAGAAATCGTCTGTCCATAGTCCACGCCTAATGATAGGCCAAGCTCAATAGTCTGTGCTTTAGACAGCTGTTGCAATGGCGTTTGGATTGATAGGCGGTGGCCGGTAACGCCCGCTTTTGTGGCAAGGTTGGCCATGTGCTCAAATGCTGCTATGTATTCTGGACGGCAATCAGGATAGCCAGAGTAGTCAACTGAGCTGACCCCAATGACGATGTGGTTGGCATCGGCCACTTCTGCAACGGCTAGTGCATAAGACAAAAATATCGTATTGCGCGCAGGCACATAAGTATTTGGAATGGCATCGTTATCGATCTCATCCCGCTTCTTGCTAGGGAATTTGTCCGAATCGCCGTCTGGTACAATCATACTGTGGTCTGTCAATGAAGAGCCACCAAGCTGAGCGATATCAATATCAATGATTCTATGATTGACGCCTGCTGTCTCAGCGATAGTCTTTGCTGCGACAAGCTCACTATTGTGACGCTGACCATAGTTGAAGCTAACCGCTGTCACAGAGGCATAGCGCGCTTTTGCCCAATACAAACACGTCACCGAATCGAGGCCACCTGATAAAAGTACAACGGCGTTTTGATTTTTATTGAGAGTATCTAATTCAGTATCGGACGCTTGGTTGGCCGAGTTATTCTGCAAAGTAACGTTAGTCATAGTGGTATCTATTATTGGTTTACGAAAACGGCTATTTTAGCAAAAATACGGCTATTACAGAACCACGAAGCGACCAATCGCGCGTCACTAAAGTGACAAAGCCATACTAAGTAGCATTGCAATAAAAATAAAGTGCGTATTACTGTCATCTTTTCAATCTGTTAGCAATATTTGTTATAATTGCCGCTTTTAAAGCATCGATAACCCTACCTCATTGATCGTGCTTTATCGCAAATCGCTTTATAGTAAAATCATCCTTATAAAGATATTGAGTAACTTATGACCGCAGCAACCTTATTTACGCCAAACCTCCCTTCTCACTCTGACAATATATCTAATGAAGCAGACTTTAATCGTTATGTTTTAGAGGCCGATGCTGAAGAGGGCAGCAATGAGGATATCGTTGCTGAACAATCTACTGACTCACAGTCACCTACTGAATCTGCGGCTTTTCGTAAGCTACAAAAAAAGCTTCGTCGCCAAGTCTCTTGGGCCATTCGTGATTTTAATATGATCGAAGACGGCGATGTGGTGATGGTCTGTGTCTCGGGCGGTAAAGACAGCTATACCTTGCTGGATATTTTGCTCCTACTAAAACGTATTGCTCCCATTCATTTCGATATCGTCGCGGTCAATCTTGATCAAAAGCAGCCCGGTTACCCTGAAGATATTTTGCCTGCTTATCTTAATGAGCAAGGTATTGCCCATTATATCTTGGAAAAAGACACATATAGTATTGTCAAAAGTGTGGTACCAGAAGGCAAGACCTATTGCTCAGCGTGCTCACGTCTGCGCCGCGGCTCATTATATGGTTTTGCTAAGCAGATTGGTGCGACCAAAATCGCCTTGGGTCATCATCGCGATGACATGCTGGCGACTTTCTTCTTGAATTTATTTCATGGCGGCGCACTCAAATCAATGCCGCCTAAACTTTTAAGTGATGACAAGCAAAACCTGCTGATCCGTCCATTGGCGTATGTCGAAGAAAAAGACATTATTGAGTACGCCAAATTAAAGGAATTCCCAATCATTCCTTGCAACTTATGTGGCAGTCAGACCAATCTACAGCGTGCCATTATCAATGACATGCTACGCGAATGGGATGACGCTCATCCGCAGCGTTTGGCGTCTATCTTTAAGGCAATGCAAAACGTAGCGCCATCACAGTTAGCAGATCGTGAGTTGTTTGATTTTGAGACACTCAGTCTTGATCGTGATAACGACGAGCGTTTATTTGAAGGGGATAACATTCAATCAGGGCAAACCGACAGTCTGGCTGAGATTGGTTTGCCGGTATCACCAAAGACGCAAACGTTCAATCCTAAGTTTGCTAGCGATAAGCCGTATGCAACAGAATCAGGCAATGCTGTAACAAGTAGAACTACACCACAGAAAATCCCAACAATTAACCCAGTTATTTAGCGTCTCATAAGCGAATACTGATCGAGTAACCCATAAAAAACCAGCCATTCATAAAGAAGAGGCTGGTTTTTTTGAATGTAGATATCAGGGTATAGCTTAATAATATTAACTTTTATCAAAGACAGGTAAAGGTTTAAAGCTAACCTCTGAGCGCGGAAGCTTGGCAACATCTTGCATACGCCAATCGTCTTTACCGTCGTTATTCACTTGCAGGTAATATTTGGCTTTTACCGAATCAAGATCCACTTGGGCGCTGTATTTATTGCCCTCAACATGCTTTAGTACGACGTCACGGTCTTTTTTGATGTCGGTTGCATGCGAGATTGAAAGATCAAGCGTATCAGGATAAGTAAGTGGCTGGCCGTTCAATAGCTTGCCTGACTGCACACTTTGCTCAGGATAATTGAGGTAAAATACAACATCGCCATTATCCGAAAATTGCATTTTGCCATGCAAGTCCAAATCATAAGCAAGCTTGTCACGTGATACGTCGTGATAGAGCGTCTTGCCATCCATATACCAGTCGTCACGTACCACGCTGTCGCGGATTTGGTAAGAGTAGTAGACAAACCAGATACAAGCGATCACGACCGCAGCTGGCATGCCAATCACAAAGATCATAACCATGTAATTCTTGTACCATGGCTGAGTATCTTGATGTTTAAAATTCGGTGCTGGATTAGACATAAAATACCTATTCATCAGATACTTATTTATCAAAGATCTGCTTATCAGATATCGACAAATGGTATCAACGGACAATTTGACGGCTAAGTGCTGCCAGTTTAATCATAAATCATTCACCCGATAGCCTTTGACTCTCAAAGTCGCTGGCTACCGAATGACATAAAGGAAACTAAATAATCAGTTCAGTGATGAACTACTGACCTTGAGTCGTAAAGACGTTTTGCTTACTGACTTTGTACTTACCGTCTTCACTGGTCACATTTAACGTCACTGGCGTTTGACCGAATTCAATCACATCAGGATCACCATAAATACTGACAGGCATATCGAAGCTTTCGCCTGCTTCTAAGGGTACATCGTTGAAGCGCAGCTCTAAACTCAAACCCTCTTGCGGTGCGAGCGTTATTTTATAATTGTGGGGCTCTTGGGTTTTGTTGGTCAGCTTGACGATATAGCTGTTCTCAATCATGCCTTGGGTATTGATAGATGATAACTGGTTACGATCACGACGTATATCAATCTCTAGCGGTACGCGGTCTGTCAACGCATAGATAACCCCGCCACATAGCACAGCTAACAAAGCCAAATAAGCAAATAGTCGCGGACGCAGCACACGGCTTGGTTCTTTTTCGACCAGCTGACGTTCGGTTGTATAACGAATCAGACCACGCTGATAGCCGACTTTGTCCATGATCTCATTGCAGGCATCAATACAGGCCGCACACTGAATACAGCCGACTTGCAAGCCATCACGAATATCGATACCAGTAGGGCAGACCTGCACGCACATCGTACATTCAATACAGTCACCCAGCTCTTCAGGATGTGTGCCTTTTTTTCGGGCACCGCGCGGCTCACCACGCTCATAGTCGTACGATACGATCAGCGTGTCTTTATCAAACATCACACTTTGAAAACGGCCATAAGGACAAATCTGTACACACATTTGCTCGCGCATGTAACCTGCATTGGCATAGGTGGCAAAAGTAAAGATAAACATCGATACCCATACCCATGTTGGCCAATCAGGGATAGGAATAAGTCCCACTGTCTGCCAGCTATGATATAGCGAGTCCGTACCTGCCACGTAGCTGACAAAAGTCGCCGCTGTAACCACAGAAAGCAAAAACCAAATCGCATAGACGACCGTACGTTTGAAAACTTTACTCGCACTCATCGGCGATTTATCAAACTTCATACGCTTATTGCGATCACCGATGACCCATTTTTCAACATATTGGTATAAATGTGTCCAAATCGTCTGTGGGCAGGCATACCCGCACCAAACACGACCAGCATACACGGTTACCATAAATAAGGTAAACGCTGCAATAATGGCAAATGCTGCAATAAAATAAAAATCTTGGGTTAAAAAAGTCATGCCAAAAATATAGTAATGCTGTGAAGGCACATCAAACCATATTGCTTGTCTATCATTATAGCGCAGCCATGGCAAAATTAAAAAAGCAGCCAAAAGGGCATACATCGTGATAACACGAATATTTTGATAAAAACCCGTGACAAACCTTGGATGTACGCGTTGCTTGGTCGCATCAAGATCGACCTGCTGTACAGGGATTTTATTAGATTGTTGTTGTGCTGACATAAACGTGCCTCTTTAAAAAAAGAATCAGTCTGCTGGCATGATGAACAAACACCTCTCGTGTTGAGGTATATGAGTGTACGATGTTATCAATGTCAGTAAATAGTGGATAGAGAATTGAACAAAGAAAACTCTAATCCACCTACTAAATAATCGATTGTAAGTAGCTTATTAGATCGAGCTAGGACGTTATAACGTCGTGACTCGTCAGCTATTTTGGAAATAGCTATTCTAACATTCTCCCTACTAATAATGGGGTAATAATCATGAAAAGCAATCGATATGTCTCAATGATTTCTAGCGCTTATATGCGCTTTTGATAGCAGTCGTTGAGTATGAATCTGTAAAAACATATTAAAAAGGGAGAACTGCAATGACAGTTCTCCCTTTATTAAATTTCGTCCATATAAAATACAGTAACAGCGTCTTAGTTAGCAGTTGCTTCTTCAGTCGCAGCAGGCTGATTAGCTGTAGCAGCCATTGCTACTTCAGGCGATTTGCCAGTCTTATCTGACAGTGAGTAGATATAAGCAGCAAGCAGCATAATACGCTCATTACCTAGCTTCGTTTCCCACTGAGGCATTACGCCTGCACGGCCATAACGTAGCGTGTTACGTACAGTTTCACGCTCACCACCATACAACCAGATATTATCAGTCAAGTTTGGTGCACCCGCTGAAATCATACCTTTAGCATCTGGTCCATGACACAACACGCATTGCTGCTTGAAGATAGCCTCACCTTGGTTAACCAACGTCTGGTCAAGCTTACCATTGCTCTTGCTGCCATGATCGCTAGATAGTGACAGCACGTATTCTGATGCTGCACGTACGCCATCTTCACCGATCTGATCACGCCATGCTGGCATACCGCCAACACGACCGTTGTGCAAGGTAGTCAAGATATTACTGGCTTCGCCACCATACAACCAATCATTATCAGTTAGGTTAGGGTAGCCTGTCGCACCTTTAGCGTTAGAGCCATGACATACCGCACAGTTCTGTAAGAACAAACGGCTACCAACTTTCAAAGCATTTGGATTTTCAGACAGTTTTTCGACGTAAGGGGCAAGCTCTGCAACTTTTTCGTCGATTTGAGTCTGCAAATCTGCTGGTGGGTTTTCACTACGACGCATGGTTGCTTGTAATTCGTTTAGCGTACCAAGTGTCGAGGTCGCGCCCGCTGCATTCGCTTTGACCAAGATACTTTTTTCAAAGTTATCTGTAAATACTTTGTTATTGCTTTCAAGCTCACTGAACAATTCGTTCTTAGAGGTCCATGGCACATCTTCACCATCGACTTTTACGGTTGCAAGACCGTTCCACTTTCCCGGAAGCATCGCTGGGAAAAATACCCAGTAAACCACACCCCAGACGATTGAGCCAAAAAATATCACCAACCACCATTTAGGGAGTGGTTTGTCGTATTCTCGGATGCCATCGTATTCATGACCAGTGGTACCGTCTTCTTCAACCTCTGGCTTGTATTTTAATACAAACAGCAGAACGCCAAGAATGAACGCCCAACAACCAAAACTGATTAGCGTAATCCAAGAACTCCAAAAAAATGTCATCGTTTATCCTTATTGCGCTGCTCTTCAGACAGAGATCTAATATCCTCGTCATCAAGCGCAAGTTGTGCATCTTCTTCGAAGCGTTTTTTGTTTTTTGGCGAATACGCCCACCATGCAACGCCTACAAAGGCAATAAAGGCAGAAACGGTCGCAATTGTTTGTAATTCACCAATACCCATTAGCGCTGTCCTTCCATTGCGGTACCTAACTGCTGTAAATAGGCAACCAGAGCATCAAGCTCAGTGGCACCAAGTACAGCATCTGGAGCACCTTCGATATCTTCTTCAGTATAAGGCACACCGAAGCGATCACGGAATAGACGCATTTTAGCTTGAATGTTCTCACCATCGACTTCGTTCTCGGCCAACCAAGGGAAGCCAGGCATAACTGACTCAGGCACTAGCGAACGTGGGTTGATTAGATGCTGCTTTTGCCAATCTTCAGAATAACGGCCACCAACACGTGCTAAATCTGGTCCAGTACGTTTCGATCCCCATAAGAATGGGTGATCCCACGTCGATTCAGCGGCACGTGAGTATGGTCCATAACGTTCAACTTCTGCACGTAGTGGGCGAACCATTTGTGTATGACAAACGTGACATCCTTCACGGATATAAATATCACGACCTTCAAACTCAAGCGCAGTCCAAGGCTCCATAGCGGGAAGGGGTTTGTTCAAACCGCCTTCTTCAGGACTATCGTTGTTATAAATCAAAGGCACGATTTCAACTAGCGTTGCAAAACTAATGGCAATAACGATACCAATGACTAACAAGCCTGTATTTTTTTCAATAATTTCATGCGGTGTACCAGCCATGATCGCTCCTTATACGTTAGCTGTCGAAGGTTTTTCGACACTAGGTTCATGATCCGTTGGATCAGCGACATCTACAGGCTTACCTTCTGGCATCTTGAGTGTTTTATAGCAGTTATAAGCCATAACAAACATACCCGATACATATAAGAAGCCACCAAACGCACGACCGATATATGGGAAATGCGAGAATTCAACAGTATCAACGAAGCTATATACCAAAGTACCGTCTGGGTTAGTAGCAAGCCACATCATGCCTTGGCCAATACCTGAGATCCACATAGACACGATATAGAAAATCGTCCCTGCAGTCGCAAGCCAAAAATGCGTGGTGATTAAGCTGATAGAGTACATCTTTGGTTTGTTATAAACACGTGGTAACAGCACATATAGCGAACCAATCGTAATCATACCAACCCAGCCAAGTGCACCTGAGTGTACATGACCAATTGTCCAATCCGTGTTATGCGATAGCGCATTCACTGTTTTAATCGACATCATTGGGCCTTCGAACGTTGACATCGCGTAGAACGACAATGCCACGATCATAAAGCGAATGATCGGATCGGTACGCAGTTTATCCCAACTACCTGATAGCGTGAGTACACCGTTAATCATACCACCCCAAGATGGTGCAAATAGAATGATGGAGAATACCATTGCTAATGACTGCGTCCAATCTGGAAGCGCTGAATAATGCAAATGGTGACCACCAGCCCACATATATGAAGCAATCAATGCCCAAAAGTGAACGATAGACAAACGATAAGAATAGATAGGACGACCAATCTGTACCGGAACGAAGTAATACATCATTCCAAGAAAAGCTGCCGTTAAGTAAAAACCTACCGCGTTATGCCCGTACCACCACTGCACCATCGCATCAGTTGCACCGCCAAATAGCGAGTAAGATTTGAACGCACTAACAGGGATAGCCATGCTGTTTACGATGTGTAGTAGTGCAATCGTAATAATGAAGGCGGCAAAGAACCAGTTAGCCACATAGATATGTGAGGTTTTGCGTTTGATGAGTGTACCAAAAAATACAATGGCATAAGAGATCCATACCAAAGCAATTAAGATATCGATAGGCCACTCAAGCTCAGCGTATTCTTTACTTGACGTCAAACCTAGGGGAAGAGTAATAACAGCAGAAACAATCACTGCCTGCCAACCCCAAAAGGTGAACCAAGCCAAATATGGCGCAAATAGGCGCGTCTTGCAGGTACGCTGAACGATATAATAAGACGTTGCGAACAAGGCACAACCACCGAACGCAAAAATCACCGCATTGGTATGCAGTGGTCTTAAATGACTAAAGGTCAGCCATGGAATGTCAAAGTTGAGTGCTGGCCATGCTAACTGTGAAGCAATGAACACACCAAGACTCATGCCGACGATGCCCCAAACGACAGCCATGATCGTAAAAAATCTTACGATAGTAATTTCGTACTCACGGTCAACTGGGGCGACTGCTGTGTTTTGTAAACTCATTGGATGATTCCTTTACAGCCCGAATTATCAACAGAATTAACCAACAGTCCGCACTACAGGTATTATAAAAACTTATAAACCTACAATAGCTACGGTACATACTGTTTTTTGACCCTTTTATCACCATAATCTTATTAACTATCAATTTAGGCTTTGACTTTATATCAGTTGATACTGATGGATAAAATGAGGCGCTTCGTGCACCTTGCTTACAGCCAATCGATAGTAGGATTGTTAATAGATCATCAAGATAAATAAAAAGACGCGCCGTTTTTGAACATCAAACATCTTATGAGGCTAAATATGTATCTTAATTATTACGAAAAAATCTGTACTAATGAAGATAGATACCCATATCTATAGGGCTATAAAAACGCACTGACCATAGATGTATGCTAGCGGCGGCTGACAAAAAACATGTTTATGTAATGTTTGGTTAAAACTCCCGACTCTGTTTAAGGGTATTGTAACGCAATCCTAATTAAATATCATCAGAACTATGCGGCAAAATACAAAC
Source organism: Psychrobacter sp. T6-5 (assembly GCF_052258485.2). Lineage (NCBI taxonomy): Bacteria > Pseudomonadati > Pseudomonadota > Gammaproteobacteria > Moraxellales > Moraxellaceae > Psychrobacter > Psychrobacter sp. T6-5. The sequence continues at coordinate 1,292,594 of NZ_JBQQEY020000001.1, forward strand.
TCTTTGGTATAAATGTTAGCGAGCAACTTATTATTATTGCGCTAATTACCTATTTTATACACAATTTTGTCACTATTCTAGATGCGTGTTTGCATCAAACTAAGACAAACGTTGCTAAATACAAGCGTGAGCTTCGAAAGGAATTTTGTAACAATTGCATCACTAGCGGCACAAATAGGTTTTACTTCTTATCAAGTCGCCCCTTATAATGAGCCTGAACATATTTAATAGCCGCATATTTGTGGTCTATTAATAACAAGCATTTTAATAATTTGCTAGTCAGGTTAATGCGTCGAATAGTAGCGTTAACCCAACAAAACACCCATTAAGGATAATAATATGGCAGTTTTTTTGACAGATGAATGGTTTGAGCAAGTGGAGAAGATGGGTAGTGAAGCAGGTGAGTTAAACCTACCACCAGCGCTTGCTAACATGATTGTTAACCTAAAAGTATCTGATACTGAGAAAGACATCGAAGCCAACTTTGCCGATGGTTTATTACATCGTGGTCTAAATAGTAATGGCACGACGACTTTATTATTAGATCGTAGCATTCTACAGTCTATCATCACTGATTTTGACACCAACCAAATTATGGGTGCTTTCATGAGCGGTAAAATTCGCGTTGAAGGCGATATGTCGCAATTGATGGCAGTACAGACTGCTCGTCCAAGCGCTGAGCAAAAAGAGTTGTATAAGCGTATCAAATCAATGACGACTATGGCTTAATCGTTTTTATCGAAGGTTTGTAGAATATAAGCAATAGTAAGTTGTAAAAAAGCCCCTAATTCATATTAGGGGCTTTTTATTGTGTAAAAAACTAAGCACAACACGTAATACAATAGGCTGTTATATTCAATAACTAGCTGGCTTTTGACTGCTGTGCTGCACTTGTCTGATTTTCTTTGTATATCGCTGCCTGCAACCAGACATTGGCTTGCACATAGTCATGCACTTTAATGCTGGCGGTCTCTGGCGTATTAAGCGCACCAATACGTACGACAAAGGGATCTGCGTCCTGCTCACGCAATGTCACTACATCAAACAAAATGACAGATTTACCGTTAAATACCGTTTCTTGTTTGCCAAGCACTTGACCTTGACACCAAGCCTCATCCTCTTGCCCCAAAGTATCCCCAAATAAATAAGCACACATGTGACCTAAGTTAATTTCGACCGGCGCCATTTGTTCTTTGGTTTCAGGCTTCCATTCACTGATTTGCTCTTGCAGATCGTCTGGAATTTTTCCGTCATTAGCCGCGACGATATCGTTAAACGCACGGTGATAGCGGATAGACTCTTGGTCTTCTACCATGATGACTTCGTTTTGCTCACTGAGCTTGATCTCGTGCGCCCATGCGCTAAAGTTAACGAAATAAGACGTATCGCGCTGATACAAATGACGATTGGTCGTATAGAGCTGATCAAAAGCATAAATAATGCTGCCATCAGCGGTACGCAAGCGTAGCACTGCATCATGTGAGTTGTCATTGGCGATGACGCGCTCGATTTTACAGTCAAGCCCATAAGGACTATCAACACAAGGATAAGCGTTGATGAATCGCTCAGGCTTACCGTCTTTCATCGCGAGTACTTGATTGATATGGCATGGCTTGTCTTCTGATAACAACAAACAGCTGTCCTTTGCACTGACGTTGTTGTTCAGGCCTTTAGGCATTGCCGCCACTTCGATCATTTTTTGTAGCCACTCTGGCACATCATTGCTCATATCATCGGTCAAAATACGCCAATGATCGCCATGACCTGCAGACTGCTCGTCGGTCAGTGTAATCTTGGTAGGAGTTTGAATGTTTTTATATTGATAATTTATGGTCATGAAAATACTCAAAATTAAGTCAGCGTGGGGTTTGTATTTAATACTGTGGTACGACGGTTACTTACCTACCATTCAGTATTTCAAATAACTGGTTTATGATGTCAGCGACATTGCCAGCAAAGAGTGAACAAACCACAATAAGGGTTAATGACAATTGTCTTTAGCATATAATATATAGGTATTGACACATCTAATAGCAAGGCCTCTATAAAAAATAATAACAAAACCCAGTTTTTTGGTAAAAAATACTCTCAGTATCGGCTAATGACTGGCACATATTGGCTAAATTGTGTCAAACTAGCTCCCTTTTGACGGCTGTCCTTGGCTCGTCTGAAACCCTGTTTTTGTGTTCGATTTATATGTGAGTATGGCAAATGTCAGTTTATGATGCATTTGCCACTGCTCGTTTTGTAGCCTATATAAAGTCGCACGTAGATAAGATAAAGAGTTTGAATATGTTTCGTCCTTTAGCGTTATTTATCGGCTTACGATACACCCGAGCAGAGCGCAGTAATGGCTTTATCTCCTTTATATCCCTTATTTCAATGATTGGTCTGACGCTTGGGGTTGCCGTATTGATTACGGTGCTATCGGTCATGAATGGTTTTGATCGAGAATTAAAAACCCGTATTTTGGGCATGGTGCCGCAAGCCACCGTGGTCTCAACGGAGATTATTGGTGATTGGGAGCAGCTGGCTGATAAGATTAAAGAAGATCCAGAAGTATCAGCTGTCGCACCCTTTATTCAATTGCAAGGGATGCTGACATCAAACGGTCAGGTCGCAGGGATTATGGTGACTGGCGTTGAGCCTGAATACGAAAAAAACGTCTCTATCATTAATGATCATATGGTCGAAGGCAGTATTGATACCTTGCAAAGTGGTGACTTTAGCATTGTATTGGGTGAGGAGATGGTTCAGTCTCTGGGCTTGCAGATAGGGGACAAAGTGACGCTAGTGCTACCAGAAGCATCGCCATCGCCAGCTGGTGTGATACCACGATTTAAGCGCTTTACTTTGACAGGTATTTTTACCATCAGCCCAGAGGTAGACAGTCTGATGGCGTTCATCCCGATGGGTGATGCAGCAAAACTGCTGCGTCTGCCAGAAGGGGCGCAAGGCGTGCGTATGAAGCTCAATGATATCTTTACTGCGCCGATCGCATCACAAAAAGCGGCAGCCATCGCACCTGAACAATTATATCCTAATGATTGGACGCAGACGCACGGCAATCTGTTTGGTGCGATTCAGATGGAAAAAGCCATGGTTGGTTTGCTATTGTTTTTGATCATCTTAGTTGCCGCTTTCAATATTGTCTCAAGTCTCGTGATGCTCGTCACTGACAAAAAAGCAGATATTGCCATTCTTAAAACCTTTGGTGCGTCTCCTCGTTTGATTACCCAAGTCTTTATGGTGCAAGGCGTGGTCATCGGTGTCATCGGTACTGTTGCTGGTACGATACTGGGCGTGATATTTGCTCTGACCGTCAGTGATATTTTAGGCTTTATTAATCAAGTCTTTAATTTGAATCTGTTTGATGCTTATTTTGTGAATTATTTGCCGTCAGAGCTGCGTTTGCTCGACGTGGTACTTATTACAGGTGCCTCATTTATATTGAGCTTTTTGGCAACGATCTATCCAGCACGCCGAGCGGCTAAGATTCAGCCTGCTCAGACGCTACGTTATGAGTAATTCAATCGCATAAATATCGACATAAATAAAATAAAGGAAGCGCTATGTCTGCCATTTTAAAGGCGACCAATATCAATAAAATATATGATGAGGGAGCCGTTAGTACGCAAGTATTGACGGGCCTCGATCTGACGGTTCATGCTGGTGAGCGCATTGCTATTGTCGGGACCAGTGGTTCAGGAAAAAGTACCTTGCTACATTTGCTTGGTGGTCTAGACACGCCCACGAGTGGTGAAGTCTGGTTGCATGGTCAGTTATTAAATAGCATGAATGAGACCGAACGCGGCGCGATGCGCAATAAGCATTTGGGTTTTATTTATCAGTTTCACCATTTGCTAGCAGAGTTTACCGCAGTTGAAAACGTTGCGATGCCTTTATTGATGCGTCCAGAAGTATCAACGACTGACGCACGCAAGCAAGCGATTGAGATTCTCGAAAACGTCGGTCTGGATCATCGGTTGATGCATAGACCAGGTGAGCTATCAGGCGGTGAACGTCAGCGTGTGGCGATTGCACGTGCGCTAGTTACTAAGCCTTCGCTTATTTTGGCGGATGAGCCGACTGGTAACTTGGATTATGATAATGCGCAAAGTGTTTTTGGATTGCTGTCAGAGCTACAAAGCACCATGCAGACAGCACTTTTGATGGTGACACATGATCGCAACTTAGCGGCTCTTGCTGATCGTCAGTTGTTGCTACGTAATGGTCATTGGGAACAGTATTAACGTCTATATGTGTTGAGATTTTCAGATGAATATAGGTGTCATGAATTGGCACTTATAAGGGTTGTTCTGACGAAATATATTGTTGTATTATCAAGTAAATATTTCATAGCAAAAGATATAAAAGCTTGATTAATTAGCTGCTATCTCTATTTTATAGGACTCCGTACAATGAATGCAGATGACAATCCAATCGCCGCTTTTGGCAGTGCTGAAGAAGGTGATGAGCCGTTAAAGCCCTATATCGATCCAACCTTGTTTGAAACGCTCGATAGACAAGAACAAAAGGATCTCATCACACCCGTGTTTGACGCCATTACTTTGGCTGGGGTTGACTATGATTTAAAGGTTCAAGACAGCGCGACAGGTAAGCGTTATACGCTCTGTAAAAACGACGAGGTTATTGAAATCGTCTCTATGGATAAAGATTTTACAGACAAGCTTATAGACGCCATAGAAAGAACCAAAGAAGAGTAATAGCTATTGCTTAAGACGCTGACGTTGATACTGTTTAATATTAATACCGTTTAATGATGTTAAACGGTATTAATATTTAGGCGATTTATCATCAGGTTTTTGCTGACGTTTTTGCCAACTCACGACCGTCTTGTAACGCCAAATCGCTTTAAAGGCAAGTCCACAAACGATACTGGTTATAACCGCTAAAATCGTTAGCCCTATACAAAATGCTGCCAGCGATACAGTACCCTTATAAGTAATAAAAGGGTTGGCGCCATCTGATAATGCCCATAAGCTAAAATCAGCAATCATTCTGCCGATAAAGCGCAAACTGATCACTGGTGCATCAATGATTTTTGCACCGATATAATACCCAGCATAAAAGATAGGCAAGCTGGTGACTGGATTGGTAATCCACGTCAGACCGAGAGCCATAGGTACATTGGCTCGAAAAATAAGCGAGCCAATCAAAGCCAGCAACATCTGTCCTGGCAGTGGAAAAAATGCGCTAAGCACGCCAATATAGACCGCTTTATTTAAGCTATGGCGGTTGAAGTGCCATAACCGAGGATCTGCCAAATGCGGGGCGAACAGTTTTAGGGTGCGACTTTCTAGGATTTTTTCCGGTGTAGGAAGCAGGTCTTTTAGACGTTTGTGGGGCACAGTATCGCCTTTAATCGTTAACGACAGTCCGCTCAATTGTATTGATGGGCTGGTATAAAGTAATATTATGGATAAAAAAATACCGATGAGAATACATAGAGTGGTGATGGTAGAAAGCCATCATTTTAATATGCCTCATCAGTATAGGGTAATATAAATATAAATGCTATTGCCTCACAGATATGATGCTTCAGTCGCTTCTAAAATGTCGATAAAAATGCCTGCTCTGGCGCTTTATTATCATCAATAACTGGCGTTAGCTGCATTATAATATTTTGCTCATCAAGCAAGGAGTGCTGGTGTATTGGTTAGTTGGTAGCCTAGTAATTATTGCTATGATGGGCGTTTTGGCAGTTGCAGATAATGTGGCGATGCCGATCGACATGCCTTTATTGGATATGGTCAGCGCTTCCGGTTTGCTTTGGTTGCTTGTCGTATTTGCTATTATTCTGCTTAATGCTACGCAACTTAACACCCCTTCAGTAAATACTCAAAGTACCAATAAAACGCGCTCTGTCAGCTCACCTAATGATGCTAAGTTGTCACTTTTTAGCAGATACTTCTTATTTGGCCTATTAGCCATTGCGTTGGTCGTGGGTAGCGCGCTACAAGCGCTAGTTGCACATCAGCAAGCCGAAACGACCAAAATCACTGACTCTATACGTGTACAAGCGCTCGTTCGTATCGAAGGGATAAGTGACAGCGTATATGATGCCAGTACAAATAGCGGCTATCGACAAGTAGCAGTGGTCACACAGTTAATGCCATTAGTTTCTGAGTTGACTCCTCAAGATTTGGCAAATAGTACAAGTAATTATTCGGAAGGAAAAAATAATAGCCTAAGTAAAAGATATGGTGACAATTTTGAAAAAAACCTCAATAATCATATCGAATACCGAGTATTGCTCAATGCCTATCCAAAAAACACATCAAATGATGGCTCGTTCTCAAATTTAAATGATTTGCAACCAGGTGATGAGCTATTTATGAGCTTGGCACTGGCACCATTGTCTACCTCCAAGCAAGCAATAAGCAACCCGTCTGGTTTTGATAGTTATCGTTGGTTGCGAGGTCGACATATTGATGGTGTGGCAAATATACTGGCGGTTAGTCCGTTGACTATCAACAAGAGCAGTAACGATGAAGCTTTACAACAGGCATCGACGTCTAACTCTTACTTCAAGCGATTCCGTACTCGTATTGATACAGGACGTTGGCAATTAAGGGATCATTTTTATACAGATTGGTCAGCACAGACCACGGCTGAGCAGCAGGCCAGAGCTGTCACATTGAGTTTGCTCACAGGTGACCGTAGCTTGATTGATCGCGATACCAAGGATTTGTATCAACTGGCGGGTATCTCGCATTTGCTTGCAATATCAGGGACACACGTACTGTTTTTAGCCATTGTATTGGGCGGCGCCGTTGTGTTGCTATTCAATCGATTGTGCCCGGTAGTTTATCGTTATATGCCACGCTGGCAAGTGCGCTGGTGGGTCATGATTGGTGCTGCTTTTATCTATGCGCTATTTACAGGTTTTGATGTGCCCGCAGCACGTACGGCTTGGATGCTACTGGCTATCGGCTTGGTGAGATTGACATTGCTACCTATCAGTACCATGCGTGTGTTGTTAGCATTAGCGGTCTTGATGGCATGGCAAGATCCGTATGTGTTGTGGCAGGCAGGGTATTGGCTATCTTTCATCGCAGTAGCACTACTACTCAAGTACGAAGACACATCATATCAGCGCAATACAGCCGCTGCGCCGCTACCATACAATGATGATAATAATGGGCGTGCTTATATAAGTCATGTATTATTCGACATTGCTCGGCGTATATTCAAGCTACAATTCTGGCTATTTTTGACTTTATTGCCTATCACACTGCTCTTATTCGGTAAGGCGTCGCTATGGGGACTTATTGTCAATTTATTTGCCATTGGGCTGTTTGGGTGGGTGATTGTACCGCTCAATCTGTTAGCAGGGCTTTTTTACTTATTATCACCCACGATAGCCGACAGCATTTGGTCCTTAGTCAGTGCCATCGTCGGCAATCTACATGAGTTGATTGGTTGGCTGACATCATTACCAGCATTAACAGACGCATGGCTTTATACACCAGTGAATATGGCGATATTGCTCATGGTGTTGTTAAGTATAATACCTTGGCTTTTGCCAAGAGGGCTGCTTAGTCGCTGGTTGGCAATGCCTCCTCTGACGCTGTTAATGATGACGGTGTATGCCAATCAGCAGTCAATCATAACAATGTCGACGTTATATATTTTGCCAACGGGTGATCCATATATCAGTGCAGCCTTGCTACAATTCCCTTTAAATGATCAAAGCGTTAGTAACAGTAAGGATGGATCCTCACTTGCGAAAGACAGTACCAGCTGGCTGTTTTTAGCTGATCATAGACCAACCGTAACACGGACCGTGCCAAGTAGTCTTACAGCGGATAGGCTATCTGCGTCTTTAGAGCAGCAACTGGGTAGTTTGTCAGTCGATAAGCTAGAAGGCATCATAGTGCAGAGCAGTAGCACCGTACTGACTGACACATTGAATGTTAGTGAGCAAAGTATGGCCGTTAGTGCCAAAAATTCTGAATTATTACCGCTGGCAGTTGCGCAGTTAAATCAGCAGCTGCCTGTCAGCCAATATTGGCAAGCTGGGCGCTCTGAGCGTTGGTCTGCATTTCAGCAAGCATCTAAAATAGCATCTCAGTCTAAAGGTAAGACGAATATCAGTGCCCAAGGTTGCGAGCAAGGCAAAACATGGCAGGTAGCTAGTGGTGATTTATCCATCCAAGCAATGACAGGCTGGAGTGAGATAGGTGATACCAGCGTGTGGGACTGTACAATTGCGATTGATAGCAGCATACCTATACAAGTTCTAAGATACAACGCAGTCGATCCGCTAAAGTCATTACCTGTAAACTCTCAAACGAAAATAGCAGATAACCAGTTAGATACGGCTCACAAAAACTCATCTCAATCACGGCTTGTTTTGGACACCGACACCCATCCACGCGTTTGGCAGATGTGGTCATTATTATGTTCAGCTGATTCGAATAACGACAGCATGAGGTTTAAAAATATCACATGGCTGGGTCATAGTGCATCACAGCTGACGACTGACGTCATAAGTCGTCAAAGCATCAATGATATTATCACCTACGATGACAAACCTTTAGAAGCGTCTTTATCGCTGGATATAATCGACAACGGTGTTGACGCAGAAGCGATGAGCCCTTAAAAATATCGCTTATATTCTCAGTGTTACAATATGGTGATATTTCACAGTTATACTATTGAACCATTATCGAAATACCACCATACTTAGCAGCCTATTAATACCGATGATTGACATGGCGAGGAGATATTTATCTTTAGCCGTATCTACCAATATCATCTTTTTATTGTTTTAGATTGTTTCTGACTTAGGAAGTTATATGCCCAACTGGCCACCAGACCCAAACAAACGTCCTGATAATTCGGCAAATCAGCCAACGCCCATGCAGCAACCAAACGCGCCGAGCGGACAAGAGTGGAAAGTACTGGAAAACACCTTATTAGCTAGTGTGGTTGAGCAGCGCCGTGCTCGTCGCTGGAGTATTTTCTTTAAACTGTTGACCTTTGGTTATATCTTATTGATATTTTTGACCATAGGCCGCGGATGTAGTGGTTCGCCAACAGGTATGGATGCCGTTGACACTAGCTCGCCGCATTTGGCAGTGGTTGAGCTCCAAGGTGTGATCAGTAATGATGACGTGGCCAACGCTTACGATGTCAATGAGGCATTGAGAGACGCTTTTGCCAACAGTAACTCTAAAGCGGTGGCGTTAGACATTAACTCACCTGGTGGCTCACCAGTACAGTCTGATGAAATTTGGCAGACCATGATGGATCTGCGTAAAGAATATCCAGATAAAAAGCTTTATGCCGTTATCGGTGATATTGGTGCTTCAGGTGCTTATTATATCGCCTCTGCAGCAGATGAGATCTATGTCAATCCATCGAGCTTGGTTGGTTCTATCGGTGTCATTATGCCAAGCTACAATGTCAAAGGTCTAATGGACAAAGTCGGCGTAGAAGATCGTACTATCACAGCGGGTGAGTATAAAGACATCTTGAGCTTGTCGCGTCCATTGACTGACTATGAAGAAAAACATGTTGAAGGTGTGCTTGCCAATACGCACAAGCATTTCATCAATGCCGTCAAAGAAGGCCGCGGTGATCGCCTGAAAAACCCTGAGCAAAACAAACTGTTTTCAGGACTGTTTTGGACCGGTGAGCAATCTATCGAGTTAGGTCTGGCAGACAAAACAGGCAGTATCACAAGCCTCAGTAAACAATTAGATCTTGATACTATCATCAGCTATAGCCCAACCGATCCGTTCCAAATGTTTATGGATCGTTTTGCGGTACAACTGGGCGCAGGCATCGGTTCTAGCATGAGTCTTGATGGGTTTTTGCCCCAAGAAGAAGGTAATGCAAAAATGCGTTAAGCGTTTAATGTTTTAGATATACTGTGTATGATTGTTGAGGCTGAGCATATAATTATGTTCAGCCTTAATTGTATATAGTGCTAAAAATTATCTTAATATGAAATACAGTTGCATTATTAAAAATAATATATAAACCATCCCACGAGAGCCTGTTATGAGTGATGAAATCAATTTGCAGACCTTTGCTGCGCTACCTGTCTCCAAGATAACAAAAAAGCCTGTACTACATTTTGCCCATGCCAATGGGATGCCAAGTGCTGTCTATGAGCCATTTTTTGCAGGATTATCAGCATTTTTTACGATTGAATATATTACCATGTTGGGTGACACGCCTGATTATCCAGTAGATAATCATTGGCGCAGTCTGACACAGCAGGTGATCGATAGCGTAAAAACTGCCTGCGAAAAGCACGGCGTCACTCAGGTGGTGGGCGTGGGTCACTCACTTGGCGCCATGTGTACCTTGCAAGCAGCGTACCGTGAGCCCAAGCTGTTTTCTCAAGCAGTGCTTATGGATCCGCCTTGGATTTATGGCAAAGTTAGCTTGTTATGGCATTTGGCAAAGACAGTAGATAAATTACCTCTTACGAGTAAACGCTTGATGGATAAATTGTCGCCAGCGGGTATCTCTAAGCATCGCCGTGATGTGTGGGAGAGTCGAGCAGACGCGTATGAAAAAATGCGGCATAAAGGGTTTTTTAAAAACTTTGATGAGCGCAGCTTCCAAGGATATATCGATCATGGCTTGCATGAGCGCGCGGATGGTAAGGTCACATTAGCTATTCCTAAAGCTAATGAAGTAGAAGTGTTCCGTACCAACCCTTCTTGGTATTGGTTGGCACCGAATCGCGGCCCTAAAGTGCCTGTTACCTTGATTATCGGTCAAGATAGTATCTTTTTAAAACGTCGGTTTCCCCAACAGATAAAGTCGCGCTTGGGTATTCCTTATGAGACTCATGAGGGTGGCCATATGTTCCCACTTGAGCACCCAGAGTCTGTAGCGCAGCAGGTACTCGAACTGATTAAGCAGCAACTATCAAAATAAAAGCAACGTATCGTTATGCAAGCTTGTGTCTAATACAAGCTGACAGCGTATTTTTTAAGTGACATATATATGCCAAAAAACGTGACAGCTTCACCGGATATCACAACATCGCTTGAGCGTCCGCCGTTATTTTCACGCGTTGGTACATTTATGCTGACGGTAGGGATGGTGATTGCGTTTTTTATCAGTCAGTTGGTAGGCGTCTATATCGCTGGCAAGCTGGTATTACCTGCGACTAAAAATGCCTCGATGGGGGATATTTTCTTTTTTGGCAGTAACGATGGAACAGTCGTGAGCTTATCAATACTCATAGGCTGCGTGCTGCTGATGACAACCAGTATTCTCATTATTCGTATAAGAGGCGGTGAATGGCGGCAGTATCTAGCATTAAAGCCGTTTTCATTTTCGGTGGGTATGGGCATGCTAGGATTGCTGTTGATATTTATGATAGTCAGTCAGGCGCTGACCTATATGCTGGATATGACGCCGCTGGTATTTGTAGATCCGTTGTACCAATCTGTTAGTTCAGTGTGGCTGCTGGTCTTTGCAATGGTCGTGGTTGCACCCATTTACGAAGAAGTGGTCTTTCGTGGCATATTATGGTCAGCTATTGCAGAGCAGTTCAAGGAGCCGTTGTATCCAGCGCACCGCGGTGCAATAGTTGCGAGTATCGTGACCAGTTTGATATTCGCCATTATCCATGTACAGTATGGCATTTATGAAATCAGTACCATTGTCGTTTTGGCATTAATATTTTGTTATGCACGTATCAAGTCAAGGTCGCTATTACTGCCAATCGTACTGCATATTGTTAATAATGGCGTAGCGATGTGGCAGTATCTTGCGCAAGCGGCGTAGATAAAATGCTAACCACGACAATAGCTAGCATGTGAATTCTATCAAGCCAGTTATACCAACATTTAGCTATGCGTCAGGATTTAACGATAACACTTCATCGGCTGCTCGTTTAATGTCATCGAGCGTTAGCTGAGGTTTGCCACTTAGTGCTTGCCGCCATTTGCGTGCACCCATCAACCCTTGAAACAATCCTAGATAATGCCGTGTCATCGTGGGTAGTGCTTCACCTTTTGCGATTTGTTCTTGTAGATAAGGGTAGAGCTGCTCTAAAATCTCTGAGCGCTTAGGTATCGCGTCGGGTGCTGCCTCGTTCCATAAGCTATTGGCTTCTGCTAATAGATACGGGTTCTGATAAAACGCCCGACCAATCATCACGCCATCGATATGTTGCAGGTGCATTTTGATGTCTTCAATGGTATCGATACCACCATTGATCTCGATATCGAGTTCAGGAAAATCTTGTTTGAGACGATAGACATCCTCGTAGCGTAGCGGTGGTATCTCGCGGTTTTGCTTGGGACTCAGCCCTTGTAGCCACGCGGTACGTGCATGAACGATGAAACGCGTACAGCCAGCCGCTGCGACTGTCTGTACAAAATCTACCATAAACTCGTAACTGTCAAAGTCATCGATACCGATACGGTGTTTGACCGTTACGGGGATATCGACTGCAGCTTGCATGTGCTTGACCAAGTCAGCAACAGTCTGAGGCTCTGCCATTAGACAGGCACCTATCTTGTTGTGTTGTACGCGATCAGAAGGACAACCAACATTGATATTGACTTCATCATAGCCGTATTGCTGAGCAAATTCGGCGCATTGTGTCATCTCACTGATATCTGCCCCGCCAAGCTGCAACACCAGTGGATGCTCGAGTGTGTCAAAGCGTAGGTGCCGTGCGCGGTTACCGTGTATCAATGCACCGGTGCTAATCATTTCGGTATACAGGTACGTGTGCGGGTTAAATAGTCGCGCAAAGTAACGGTAATCTGTCGTTGTCCAATCGATCATTGGCGCAACTGAGAGGCGTTTGTTGGTCATATCAACCATGATTGTTAAGCCTTAATATTTGTGTCTGAAATAAATGGATAAGGTGCAATGGACGAGACGACCCATTGCACCTTAATTGTTAATCTCTATGTAGATATTGATCAGTTGATTACAAGATCACATGATCAATTTTTTTGATTTCAGGCAGATTGTAAAAGTATAGCCCCATAATGATACCGATAAAGCCAATAAATGCAATGTATAACGCTGGCGAGAAACTGATGAGTGTCGTCGCATAACCAAGTCCAAAAGGTATCAACACACCAGTAATAACCTGCGTGACATTATTGCAAAAAGCAACGCCTGTGAGACGGACGTTGGTCGGAAACAACTCGATGAGAATGCCAGGTACCATACCGACAATGCCTGCACAGAAGCCCAAAATCGCATACATGATTAAAATATAGTCGCCACCTGCTTGCAAATGGTAAAAGAAAGCCAGCATTTGAGCGATAAGTAAAATAGAACCAGTCACTAGAATTTTGCCAAAATTGTCATGATTAGAAATAAGGCCATAGAATATACAACCAAAAATCATAAAGATGATGCCCAGACTATGAGAAAAATTAAACAAGTCAGTATCTAAAGCAAAGTTTATTGCTATTAAATCAGGCAACATCAGAATAATAACGGAGGTGATACTAGAGATGATTAATGTCAGTACCATACCGACAAATATGGAGTGCTTGCAGTGTTTGAATAGTATAGTGAGCGGTTTGCGTACGTCAGTACCAATTTTGGGCTTGTCCAATGCCAGAAAAAAGGGGGTTTCTCCAACGAGTCGCCACACTAATAACGGCAAAAAGCTCAATACAGCAGCAACCAGAAATGGCAAACGCCAGCCGTAGTCGGTCAATTGATCCGTCGTCATAATGCTAGAAAGCCACATAAAAAACGCGTTAGAAAACAGCACACCTACTAAAAAGCTGGCAGTCACATAGCTACAGGCTACTGACAGATACTGACGAGGAACATGCTCTGCCACAAATACCCAAGATAAAGGAACATAGAGGCCGTACGCCATACCCTGTATTATTCTTAAGAGAATAAACAAAGCAGGAGCAAGCGCGCCCCACTGTGCATAAGTGGGCAAGAATGCCATTGCCAGCAGACTGAGTGCAGTGACAACTATCGCAATCAGTAGGACGGGTTTTCGACCTTTTATATCGCCATAACGCCCAAAGAGAATGCCTCCGATTGGCCGTGCTAAATAACCGATAACAAACAACCCCATTCCTTGCAGCTTAGCAACCGTAGGGTCACTATTAGCGGGGAAAATGGCAGCTGAGACAATGTCTGCAATGTACAAATAAATCAAAAAATCAAAAAAGATTACAGCGCTGATAAAGCTGATAAACATTACGACGTTTTTGTCTTTAGCAGACATCAAGGCATATTTAGAACGAGTCGGCATAATAGATCACGCATCCACGGAGTAAAGTGGTCATTAAGACGATCATCGTTTAGATAACCGTGCACAATAAAAACCGGCAAATCAATGCATAGAGATAATGATTTGCCGAAAAAATAAACTTAGAGATTTATACGAAAGACTTCGATGACAGGACGTTGATCTAACAGAAATTAGACTTTTTATCCTGAATGTTTAAGCGTTGATGTGTAGGACATTTCACATGTTATAGCAGCCAGTCAATGGGTAACCATGACATGATGGTCAGCCAAACATGGTCACTCATGTCAACGCGTGGCTCTGAGTCATAAACAACTTCTTTACCATCTTCCATGGTATGCCACTCCAAGCTACCGTTGTCTAGCAGCTTAACTTCATAGGCTTGGTTTAACAAATCATCACTCAGCGCCCCGTGCAGCTGTCTTGCCAACTCATCATCATTGATGATGACACCCATTTCAGTATTGATATTGGCAGAGCGAGGGTCAACGTTGTAGGAGCCGATAAACACTTGATAATCGTCTACCGCAAACGTTTTTGCATGTAAGCTCGTTGATGACTGACTACGCGCTCGCCAGAGTTTATTGTCACGTTTTTCTTCAGCTGCCGTTGATTTTAGCTCATATATTTTGACGCCTGAACGAAGCAGGCTAGGGCGCCATTGACTATAACCAGAATGAACAGCGGTCACGTCAGTCGCATCAAATGAGTTGGTCAATATTTTGATGTCAACGCCAGATTCGGCTAGCTTCACCAAGGTATCAACCCCATCTTTGGTCGGGACAAAATAAGACGAGATGATGGTCAGTTTTTTGGTTGGGCTACCGAGTAACGTACGCAGTTGATGCACCAAGTTGGTCTCAGATGAGACGCTTTTGGACAGCTTACCAACATCGTCACTCAAAAACTGCATATCTGTCCAACGAAACGGCACACGCTTGTTGATCAGATCAGTGTCTATCGTCGAGTCTTTGATGGCAGCTTTATAGACCGTCAAGCTACTGCCTTCGTTATTTTCTTCATCTATACCCAGCTTGTCCAAGGCCTTTAAGAAATCAGGCGTGACATCATCGTCAAATTTGGCTAAAGTTTCGATGTCAAACGACAGCGGCGATGACCAATAACTGGCAAAGCTATTATCAATGTCTGCGACGACTTTACCAATCAGTAAAACATCCAAATCCGCAAACTGGCTGCTTTGATCGTTACTCAGGTACTCATTACCGATATTACGTCCACCGATAATGGTAATCTGTTTATCAAACGTCATGCTTTTATTGTGCATACGGCGATTGATACGCGGTAAACCAGTGACGTAGTTCAATGTTGAAAACTTACGATGCATCAACGGATTGATGATACGCACCGCGATATTAGGGTGGCTCGCAAAACGTAGCAAATGCTGATCAAACTTTGCACTGTTATTAAAATCATCCAACAACAAACGCACGATCACACCGCGCTCAGCGGCTTCCCACAAGTCTTTTAATAGCAGTTGACCAGCCTGATCATTGTGCCAAATATAATACTGCGCATCGATATTGCGCGTGGCCATACCCGTTAAGATACTACGGGCGGCAAACGCATTTGCCCCAGTGACGATCGGATGATAGCCTGACAAATCAGGGTGAATTTCATTTTGCGCACTAACAGCGGCCACTAGATCAGTATTGTTGGTTGTAGTCGCTGTATTTTGCTCAATCTTTGGGCTGTCTTCTTGTTGGTATAGAGCATTGACTCGCGCTGATAGCGCTTGGCTCTCAGGTAGATGCGGCTGTTTGGGTAGGCTTTGGCAAGCGCTCAGGCCTAAAGTCAGCCCAAGTGTCAGACTCAACGATAAGCTGCTTGGTTCTATACTGAACATCGACATAACGAATTTACCTTAATGAGCCTAAATATACTGATAAATAAAATGCATGGATAAGTAATTTGCTGAAATTGTTCATTTATTTTTAAGGATGATAGCATTGATTGGACGGTCTATAAAAATATCACTAACGCCAAAATTCAAATCGTCGCTAAGCTTAGCAGCTGTTAGCATATCTGCCTATTATAAATACGTTATTTTTGTTAGGTTTGACGATTGATTTTATCGTGATTCATTGTCGGTTAAATCTGCATAATGGCTGTCATATTGAACATCCAGTTATTTTAATAGGCAAAACTAATAATTAGATGTTATCTGAAAGCAGATGTGTGGAATAAGTCGGCATGTTATGATAACGCTGATGAATTTGCTTGATAATCAAAAAAATAAGCAGTCCTTTTATACCAACCAAAACAAAGCAACGGAACGTTTATGAGTCAGTCGCAAACGAAAGATGAGAATAATTTGAACCAAAAAAACTCAAACGATGGGTTAGATCCAAACTGGCGTAACGATGCCTTAGATTTAGGACTAGGTTACGGTATGCAGACGATTGCTGTGCGGGCAGGTCAACATCGTACCGACGAGGGCGAGCATTCAGAGCCGATCTTTACCACCAGCTCTTATGTTTATCAGTCAGCCGCTGATGCCGCTGCTCATTTTGACGGTACAAAGACAGGAAACGTTTACTCTCGTCATACCAACCCAAGCGTCCGTACTTTTGAGCGTCGTCTCGCCGCGCTAGAAAATGGCGAGCGTGCGGTTGCAACTGCATCAGGCATGGGTGCGATTTTGACCATGTGCTTGGCATACCTAAAAGCAGGCGACCATCTGCTCGCTGCCAATCAACTGTTCGGCTCGTCTATCGGTCTGTTTAACAACTATATGGCCAAGTTTGGCGTTGAAGTCAGCTATGTTGATTGCTTTGACAATGAGGCATGGGCTAATGCCGTTCAACCAAACACCAAAGTGATCTATTGCGAAAGCCCAAGTAATCCATTGGCGCAGATTTGCGATATCGGTTATTTGAGCGAGCTGTGCAAAGCTAATGACATATTACTGGTCGTCGATAACTGTTTTGCCACGCCAGCATTGCAGCGTCCTCTTGATTTGGGTGCCGACGTGGTGATTCATTCTGCCACCAAATATTTGGATGGTCAGGGTCGTGTACTTGGCGGGGCGTTGGTTGGTAGTGACAAGCTAATGCAAGAAGCGTTTACAGTAGTGCGCTCAGGCGGTATCAGCATGAGCCCGTTTAATGCATGGGTGTTTACTAAAGGGCTTGAAACGCTGAAACTCCGAATGCAAGCGCATTGTAACAACGCCAATCAAGTCGCAGAATTTTTGGTCAATCACCCTAACGTCAGTACCGTACATTTCTCCGGCCTAAGTGACCATCCTGCACACGATCTGGCCACACGTCAGCATCATATGAAAGACGGTTACGGTGCTATCATGGGCTTTGAAGTCAAGGCATCTGATAGCCGTAATACGAAAGAAGCGGCTTGGCATGTGATTGACTCGACTCAAATGGTCTCTATCACCAATAATTTGGGCGATGCTAAAACCACGATTACTCATCCTGCGACGACCACACATTTCCGTCTCACCCCTGAGGCTCGTGCCGAAGCTGGCGTTAAAGATGGTCTGATTCGTCTATCAGTCGGTTTGGAAGATGTCGAAGATATTATTAAAGATTTGGCGCGTGGTTTAGACAGTTTGTAAAGATAGCGGTATAATGCCGTCAGTATTTTATTTTAAACTTTAAATTATCCCATTTATTATTATAAGACAAAGAGGCAGCTATGAACATTCAAGCATTGATGCAACAAGCACAAACGATGCAAAAGAAAGTAGAAGCAAACGTTGAAAACGCCAAGAAAGAGCTTGCGAACAAAGAAGTGCAAGCAGAAGCGGGCAGTGGTCTGGTTAAAGTCACCATGACTGGTCGCCATGTGGTCAAGCGTTTGACCATCGATCCAAGTCTGCTAGAAGATGAGCCAGATATGATCGAAGATCTTATCGCTGCCGCTATCAATGATGCGGTGCGTCAAGCGGATGAGCTATACGAAGAAACCATGGCTGGCGCGACCTCAGGCATGGGTCTGCCACCAGGCATGCAAGGCATGTTCTAAGCATTAAATACTTTAGACTGAACACAAAAATGGGGTTGTTATCGACACGATACGACCCCATTTTTATAGCTACGGTTTTTTAAATTAAGTTAAATTCAGTCAACTAAAGGAAGCTACTTTGCTTACAGCCAAATTTGATCAGCTGGTCAAACAGCTGCGTATATTGCCAGGCGTGGGTCAAAAAAGTGCCCAACGAATGGCGCTACATTTGCTTAGTAAAAAACGTCCGCAGGGCATGGCACTCGCCCAAGCACTAGATGAAGCGATGCGCGATATCGTTGAATGTCAGCGCTGTCATAGCTTTAGTGATGAAGCGGTGTGTCCACTATGCCAAGACCCTAGGCGTGATGATGGGTTGCTGTGTGTGGTCGAGACAGCGGCAGATGTGATGGCTATCGAGCAAACGGCAGGGTATCGTGGTCGCTATTTTGTGCTTGGTGGACATTTATCTCCGATTGATGGGATCAGTGCAGATGACTTAAATATTGATCAGCTGGTATGGCGGGTCAAACAAGAGCCTGTTGAAGAGATTATACTGGCGACAGGTACGACGGTTGAGGGTCAGACCACCGCACATTTTATTAGCGAGGCGGTCAGTCGTCATGTCAATAAAGTTACACGTTTGGCACAAGGGGTACCGATGGGCGGCGAGCTTGAGTATCTAGATAGTATGACGCTGGGTCAAGCCATGCAAAACCGCTCTTTTTTATAAGGTTTTGCTTGCATCAAAGTCTTGCCCCTTTCATTCTATGAAATTGTTATAATTGCTTTATTATTGTTCTCTTTTCTAATTTTATTAAGACGCAGTATCGCGTTTTATTTTCTCCTATTTATGCAGGTATCTGCCCGTGTCCAACAACGTTTTAAACGCTTCAGTCAAATCAAATCCTTCCGAGATTACTGATAACTCATCACAAAAAGCAGCTGATACTGAGATGACATCAGTGGCTACACCTTCGGAATCAAATGACGATGCACTGGATGTTGATGCAATTGATATCGATGCACTGCTGGATATCGCTGATGCCGTCGATGTTACTTGGGTGCGTGAGCAGCACCAATTGGCTGAGGTTATCAATGCCTTGGCAACTTGTGGCCGCGTCGCACTGGATACTGAGTTTATCAAGCGCGACACCTATTATCCCCGTCTGGCACTCGTACAGTTAAATACGGGTAATCACGTATATTTACTAGATGCGCCTGAGTTGCAATTATCTGAGCTGTGGGACGCACTACGCAAAGTCGATG
This sequence comes from Psychrobacter sp. T6-5, assembly GCF_052258485.2. Lineage (NCBI taxonomy): Bacteria > Pseudomonadati > Pseudomonadota > Gammaproteobacteria > Moraxellales > Moraxellaceae > Psychrobacter > Psychrobacter sp. T6-5. Next base: position 1,312,089 of record NZ_JBQQEY020000001.1, read on the forward strand.
TGGCCATCTGGCATGCTTGCGGCGAAGATTTAGGCATTTTTTATCTGCTATCTGGTTGTCCGCCATTGACCAATATCTTTGATACGCAAATTGCGTTGTCTTATTTAACCGGTCAATTACAAATGGGCTATCAGCAGGCATTGGCAGATCAGCTAGATATGCATATCGATAAAGAGCACAGTCAGTCTGATTGGCTACAGCGCCCATTGACAGATGAGCAGGAGCAGTATGCCATCGATGATGTGCGTTATTTGCCAGCGCTGTATCTTAGTATCGAGCATGCGCTTAAGGTGCAAGGGTTATATGATTATGTCTGGGCTGACTGTCAGCTCTATGCCAGTGATTTGTATGACTTGCAGCACGTTGAAGATGAAGCGATGTATCTGACAATGGCTGATTATCGTTATAACTCGCAGCAAATGGCGATACTCAAAGGGATTGCGACGTGGCGAGAAGAGCTGGCACGTGCGACCAACCAGCCGCGTACGTTTATTATCAAAAAGCAAGCGGTACGCGAGATCGTCACTGAAAAACCAAACAGCATGCGTGAGCTTTCGCACAAAACGACGATGCACCGTAGCATGCTGCGCTTATACGGTGAAGAGCTGCTTAAGATAATAAGAGAAGCCAAAAGCCTATCACCTGCTGAGCATCCAGCTTGTCTAGTGCCGCCATATCGCTCAAAAAACAAAATCTTGTCAAAAGCAGTGCAGCAATCGATTGATGATCACGCTAAGGCTATTGGCGTGCCTAGCAGCGTTTTAATGCGCAAAAAATGGCTAGGACAGCTATATGAAGTCATTGCTCTTGATAAAGATCTCAGCGAATTACCGCAAGGGTTAAAAGGCTGGCGCAATGACTGGGTCGTCCAGACGTTGATTCCAGTGATCAGCAAGCATAAAACTGAATTGCAGCAAGGGATGGGTATTAGATAGAAGGTACAGCCAACTCAAAAAATTGATGCCTAATTTCACATTGCTTGTTTTTTAAACCAATTTTTTTAAATCAATCAACGGCAGTATCAATTTTTTCTCTATCGATAAATGGCCGTTTTGACAATCTTGCTTATACTTTTGCTCAGTCATATCTATTCAATTATTCGCTGTCATCTAGGGTATTTTACGTATTAAAAAATATGCCCTAGTGTTCAAACTCACCGTTTTCTAAAAAGTAAATCACTTGCCGAGCCACTTCTTTATTGACCAGCATGCCTGTATGGGTAACGGGAAGGACGATATGGTCGTTGGCGCATTCTAGTCGTGTTTCGCTGACGTAGACAGTGCCATCATGAGCACAGTTTTCTGCCACTGCTGATTCGCCTTCTTTATTCAGTTTGCGATTATGATATTGCAAAAAAGGTTGTCCCAAGCCGCGCGGTTTATCGCCTGCAATCACGCCTAGATGGATATGTTCAGGACAGGACGTTGCTGTACCATCGAGGGCATCGATATAAGAACGTCCTACAATCAAAGGACTCAGGCGCCACACATAATCGGCGCAAACACTCCCCACATGCGGCGTACCCAGCGTAACGCAGCGCCCAATTTGCCATTTGGGATAATTGGCCAAAAAATCACGAATAATCAATCCACCCAAGCTATGACCGACCAAATCTATTGGCTGATCGGGGTTATGGTTGGCGCTCAGCCACTCATGTAGTCGCTGGCTGTTGGTTTTGATACTGTCGCGCATGCTGCGATAGCTGTATTGATGGGTGGCAAAGCCTTGCGCTTGTAGACGCTTCGCTAATGGACGCATCATCCAAGTCGTTTGATGCAAGCCATGTATCAAAATCACAAGGTTTTTTCGTTTAGGCGCTTTTTGTTCCATGTCTTTTTGTTGCATAATAATATCCAAATGAGTAACATTATAAGGTTTTTTATCGACGCTTGTTTATCAAAACGAGCGGATAGACAGACATCTTATATTAGCGCTTTAGGGGTAAGGGTTGTCAAATTATCTGAGTTTTTTAATTTCAATGTCAGCTATTTTTTCGCTGTCAGGTTGTGCTACAAATAGAGTAGATAGACCACCAATTGTTCAAGTAGATACGCCAGAAATGATAGTAGCAAGCGAACTTATGCCAGCTAGGACACCTCTGCAAATTGCGACTTGGTCTCCAGATAAAACTGATGGTCGATTTGTAGCGATGACAGCTGGGTATTTGACAAAATTTAATAACTGCCTTGCTTTGACTAGGGATAGTGACGAGGTGCCGACAAAAGATAATAGTCTTCTGCTAGTATTAGCGGATACGTCTTTTTCGTGGGATGCTGCTGGGGAAGTACTACTATTTGAAGGAAAGCCTTATAAGATTGGCGATGAGCTTTATCTTGGTGGCGGAGCATTTACTTATCCTAAAGGAATCCTGACAGGTGAAAATATAAAGCTCAACTGGATAGACTGTGGTTTGAATAAAGGTTGGTTGGGCGGTTAAGTCTCATTAATAGTGTAAAAATTTAACAATGCACGTATAAAACAAAACCGCCAAATCAGCGACTGATTTGGCGGTTTTTTATAAAATAAACGAGCAGTTATCGAAAGTGATAATTACATATAGTTTTCGATACTTGGACATGAGCACATAAGGTTCTTGTCACCATAAGCATCATCGACGCGCGCGACACTTGGCCAGAACTTGTTTGCACGGATGTAAGGCAGTGGGAACGCAGCAGTCTCACGGCTGTATGGATGCGTCCATTCTTCACCAGTAATCATAGCAGCCGTATGAGGTGCATTGACCAATGGATTGTCTTCTAGCGTCCAGTTGTCTTCACCCGCTTTGGCTTTCATCGCTTCAGCTTTGATAGATTTCAGCGCACTGATAAAGCGATCTAACTCTTCTTTTGACTCAGACTCTGTGGGCTCAATCATCAGCGTGCCTGCAACTGGGAAGCTCATCGTTGGTGAGTGGAAACCATAGTCCATCAAGCGCTTAGCGATATCGCTTTCAGTGATGCCAGTCTCTTCTTTTAACGGACGAATATCGATGATACATTCGTGAGCCACGCGGCCGTTTTTGCCTGCATATAGGACAGGGTAGTGACCTTTTAGCTCAGCTGCTACGTAGTTGGCGTTTAGCAAGGCAAGCTCGGTCGCTTTTAGTAGACCATCACGGCCCATCATAGCAATGTACATCCATGAGATTGGCAAGATGCTTGCTGAACCATAAGGCGCAGCCGATACCGCTGAGCAGTCTTTTTGTGCATTATGCACAGGGCTTAGCGTATGGTTGGCCATGAAGGGTGCCAAATGCGCCTTCATACCGATAGGGCCCATACCTGGACCGCCACCGCCATGCGGGATACAGAAGGTTTTGTGCAAGTTCATATGAAGTACATCAGCCCCAACGTCTGCAGGCTGCATCATGCCTACCTGAGCATTCATATTGGCGCCGTCCATATAGACCTGACCACCATGCTTATGGGTCAAATCACAGATATGACGGATGCCTTCTTCAAACACGCCATGAGTCGATGGGTACGTGATCATTAAAGCGCCCAAACGCTCGCTATGCTCTTCACACTTGGCGGTTAAATCATCGATATCAACGTTGCCGTTTTCATCAGTTTTGACCACGACGACTTTCATACCCATCATCATGGCGGTAGCAGGGTTGGTACCGTGCGCTGACTGAGGAATCAAGCACACATCACGATTGGTCTCGCCCAATGACTCATGATAACGGCGAATCGCGAGCAGACCAGCATACTCACCAGAGGCGCCAGAGTTTGGCTGCATAGAGACATCATCAAAACCAGTGATGGCTTTTAATTGATCTTGCAAGCTATCAATCATCGCAATATAGCCAGTGACTTGGTCACGTGGTGCAAAAGGATGCACGTTGGCAAACTCAGGCCAAGTAATTGGTAGCATTTCACTGGTGGCGTTAAGCTTCATGGTACAGCTACCCAGTGAAATCATGCTACGGTTCATCGCTAGATCTTTGTCTTCAAGCGACTTTAGGTAGCGTAGCATTTCATGCTCGGTATGATGCGAGTTGAATACTGGATGAGTCAAGATGTCATCCGTACGTAGGTGTGCGCTGTCAAGTGAGACGCGAGCGGTTTCAGGTAGATCGTGTGACTTGTTGACGAACAACTGAGTCAACGTGTTGAAGTCTTGCTGATCGCTGGTTTCACTAAAGGCAACGCTCAATTTGGTGTCGCTTAGACGCCATAAGTTGTAGCCGACGTTGTCTGCATTTTTAAAGATTTGCGTAGCCAGTTTTTCTGAACCACAATCAACCACGACTGTATCGAAGAATTGATCATGTACCACGCTCAAGCTGTTGTCATTCGCTGCTGTGATGGCATCAGCAAACGCAGTCGCAAACGCATGAATACGAGTCGCGATGCGTTTTACACCGCCTGGACCATGATATACCGCGTACATACCAGCGAGATTGGCGAGCAATACTTGCGAGGTACAGATGTTTGAGTTGGCTTTTTCGCGGCGGATATGCTGCTCACGCGTTTGTAGAGCCATACGCAGAGCTGTATTGCCTTGTGCGTCTTTTGATACGCCAATGATACGACCAGGCGCTGAACGCTTGGCTTTATCAGAGAACGCAAAATAAGCGGCATGTGGACCACCAAAGCCCATTGGAATACCAAAACGCTGAGTACTACCTAGCGCTACGTCGGCACCCATATCAGCTGGTGATTTTAATAACACCAAGCTCATGATGTCACTGACGACGCTGACATAGGTTTTGTTTTCTTTTACTGCACTGATGACGTCTGTTAAGTCTTTAACGTCACCTTCAGCACCGACATACTGGAATAGAGCACCGAAGTAGTCGCCAGATTTAGCCGTTTCAAAATCACCAACGACGACTTCCCAACCAAAGTATTTGGCGCGAGTATTGATGACATCTAGCGTTTGTGGATAGACACGCTCATCGACGAAATACTGGATTGATTTACTTTTGCTCACACGCTTTGACATCGCCATCGCTTCTGCAGCTGCTGTTGCTTCATCAAGCAATGACGCACCAGCCAGCTCAAGACCTGTTAGATCAATACATACTTGTTGGAAGTTCAGCAATGCTTCTAGACGACCTTGAGCGATTTCTGCTTGGTAAGGCGTATAAGCGGTATACCAGCCTGGATTTTCAAGGACGTTGCGCTGAATGACGGCAGGCATACGAACCGGAGAGTAGCCTTGACCGATATAGCTTTTGTTAACAGTGATGTCATCTGCCATCGTGCGTAGTTTGGCAAGTGCCGCATGCTCACTCATCGCCACTGGCAAATCCAGCTCTTTGTGCAGACGTACTGGCTCAGGCACAGTGTCATTGATAAAGCTTTGCATATCTTTATAACCAACAGCGCTGAGTAGGTCAGCTTGCTTGGTTTCGTTCGAACCTAAGTGGCGATAGACAAATTCAGCTTCGTTGAACAATCCTTGAAAGGTATCAAACGATGGGTTTTGAGAGATAGTCATGACAATCCTTGGTTAAGGGAGTAATAAACAAAATAGCAATTAAGGGAATAATGTGAGCGGTACGTTATACGTAATGCACAAACTGTTTTTGATCAAAGCGGAACTGGGTGTTGTAAACGCCATTGTCAGCGCGCTCGCCTGCGCCAAGCATCATAACGATATGATGGTCGTCGCTAAGATTGAGCAACGCTTTCATGGCAGGCTCATCAAAGCCGCCCATAGGACAGCTATCAAACCCATGAGCACGTAATGCTAGCATGAGGTTTTCGGCGGCAAGTGCAGTGTTATTGGTTGCCCAGTTTTTGGTATCTTCAAACGTATAGTAAGGCGATTTAATTGGGCCTTTTACGCGTCTGGCCACTTGCGTTGCGCCCCATTTTGCAGCCGAAACCACGTTGGCTGGGCCGCGCAAGAAGTCCATCGTGACGACTTTGTTGTAGTAGTCTTTCACTTTCTTTGGCACTGGCTGATCAGGGTATTCGCGCAATACTTGCTGAGCGTGATCGTGCCAAATGTCCGTACGAGCAACGATGGCAATCAGACGAGCTGATGTTTTTGCTGCGTTTTGATTCATGCAGTTTTTGACGGCACGTTTGCGATTGTCAGCATCGTCGATAACATAAAATTCCCACGGCTGTAGGTTACTAGAGTTTGGCGCTAGCATGGCCAAACGCAGACAGTCTGCCAATACATCGTCAGGGATAGGTGTGTCAGTAAAACGGCGCACGGAACGGCGTGATTCTACGATATCGCGAAATGCTTGTAGCTGCGGCGTATGGTTTGGTGTGGCAATGGGGTCTTTATTATCGGTGTTGGCATTCATATTAGGATCCATGCTGAGAATTGGGTTATCAGTTTGAGTCGTTATTGATAGCACGTATTCATTGGGATTCGAATAGGTGATCAATACGAGTCAATGAGATAACGCTTGGTAGCAATAACATCGGACGATAATGATTGTTGGAGATCTACATATAAAGCTACTTTCAAATAACAAGCATGGTTAATGAGCCAATACTTTTAATGAGAAAAGTTTTCAAATCGTTTAAATAGAGAGTATAGATACCAGCTGTTGCCAGTATCTATGACGTTTAGTCGGGGCTAGTGCTTTGTATAAGCTAAAGTCTTGCAAGTGCTAATGTCTTGCGAGAGTATGCTTAGCTTATAAGTCGCTTTCGTACTCGTCAGCAGTCATTAGTGCTTCGTAGTCAGCGATGTTGTCAGGCTTCATTCTGAAGAACCAACCTTCGCCATATGGGTCAGAGTTGATGATTTCAGGATCATCTTCTAGTGCTTCATTGATAGCGATAACTTCACCTGAAATAGGGGCATAAACGTCAGAAGCGGCTTTTACTGATTCAACGACTGAAACTTCGTCATCAACAGCGATGATATCGCCTACATCTGGTAGTTCAACGAACACCACATCACCCAATAGATCTTGAGCATGGTCAGTGATACCAACAGTGATCGTACCGTCGTCTTCTAAGCGTAGCCACTCGTGACTCGCAATATATTTTAGCTCTGCTGGGATGTTGCTCATGGTCTCTCTCCTAAGTGATAGAGGTTAATTAACAAAAATAATGGAGGCTGGGCGCGTCGTCGTTTTTATAATTATGTCTAAAACGACAACGCGCTCTAATAATAAGATTTATAAGACCTAAGAGTCAAACTGCTGCTTGCCATTACGGACAAAAGGCAGCTTCAATACGCGTACATCAACGAACTTACCTTTGCCGCGTAAATCGACCTGTACGTTATCATCTTCTGATAAGCTGGCAGGCACGCGAGCAATCGCGATGGAGTTTTTTAGGCTAGGGGAGAATGTACCGCTGGTGATAATGCCAGTTTGCTCATTGTCAGTGCCTTGATTGATAGTCACCGTCATGCCTTCACGCAATACGCCACGCGTGGTCAATAGTAGACCCACTTGCTTCATAGCAGTGTTGTCTTCTTTTGACTGCTTACGTTTGCTGACTAAGGCTTCACGGCCGACAAAGGCACGGTCGTCTTTTAGTGCAAGCGTCCAGCCCATGTTGCACTCGTAAGGGCTGATGGTCTCGTCCATGTCATGGCCATAGAGGTTCATGCCTGCTTCCATACGCAAGGTATCACGTGCGCCAAGACCAGCAGGTTTGATGCCATTTGCTTTTAGCTGCTCAAAGAAAGCAGAAGCATCATCGGCATGCATAATGACTTCGACGCCATCTTCACCAGTATAGCCAGTACGAGCCACAAACCAATCGGTTCCTTCGATATCGGTCAAGTCAGCACCAACGAAAGGTTTTAGCCTTGCTAAGGTATCTGCCCAGTTTGGTTTGGCTTGAGCCAGCTTTGCAATAGCATTTGGACCTTGAACGGCGAGCATAGCAAGCTCAGGTCGCTCGGTAATCTCAATATTGAAACCTTCGGCGACTTTATTAAATTGTGCCAAATCCTTGTCACGAGTGGCCGCGTTAGAGACGATACGGTACTCAGTCTCCTCTGCATTCATGAGGTAGACGATCAAATCATCAATGACGCCGCCTTGCTCATTGAGCATGCCAGAGTACAGCGCTTTACCAGCGGTAGTGAGTTTGTTGACATCGTTTGCGAGCAGTCTTTGTAGCCATGCTTTGGTATCTGCGCCTTTGATATCTGTGACAACCATATGTGAGACATCAAACATACCTGCATCTGTACGTACTGCTTCGTGCTCTTCGATTTGTGAACCGTAATGAATTGGCAATTCCCAACCCGAAAAATCGACCAGTTTGCCCTCACTATCAATATGAGACTGGTAAAAAGGGGTGCGCTTTGGGGCTTGGTTGCTGCTAGAATCTTGAGAATGGGTATCAGTCATAACAAATCCTTATGTGTACATCAGTCGTACTCGGCAGAGTAAGGAGTGATGTGCAACGTAAAAGTAGCGAGAAGCAATATTGCGAAGTGCAAATATTACATCAAAGGGTGACACAGAAATCAAAGATAAAGACATAGGCCAAACAGACGCTGAACGTCGGTTTAAGCTAAAGCCCTATCTGTCCTGTGACCTGAGATTTTCAACACGAACCATCATTTTTGGGCAGTTATTTAAAAACTGCGGTTGATGGTAGCGTATTTTCTCCCCTTCGGTGGGTAAGACGTCGTCCGTTCTTACCACTCTCCAGATTTGTTATGCCTTATGTTTGTTCGCGATGCATAATTGATGGCATCAACGTAAACAATAATGACATACGTTTTTCAGTCCTTTTACCTGAGCGATTGGCAGGGTGGATGCGCCTTCGGTGGTCATATGGCAGTTTGTATCACCAATGCGGTTTGATACAAAATCTGTGCCGACAGACTCTCTCCTGAAAAACGCTTTTATTATGAAAGGTTCAAAGCGCTTTTACAAGTCATCAACGCTATTAAAGTAAATAAATTTGGCAAAAATGATGTTTTACTACGATAGTTTATTCAAGAGAGGCGAGTAGTAAGAAGAGATTTTTCATGTCTCCCAGCAGTTTTTAGACTGCTCAAAACAGCATAGAACAGCAAAAATTACGATAGCAAAACGCAAAGCGACTACTGGTATTTGCCTGAAATATGCTAACCTACGCCCATAGTTACTGATAGGTGGTTTTTATGCATTGCGATATCTATAAATTTCCCAAGCACGATGACATGTATGTGTATATTGCGCGTCCCGATTATCCTGATGATACCGATGAGATCAAAGATTGGCTTGGCGTACTGCCAAAGGATTTCCGTGCAGGTTTAGGTCGTAGCAAGTTTGTCATGCATCTTGATTTGGCGACGACGCCCACTCTGGCGCGTGTTGATAAAGAAGAAGTACTGGCAAAGCTAGAGTCCCAAGGCTATTTTGTGCAGATGCCACCACAAGATGTCATGCGCCGCCAAGCAGAGCTGCGCGCTCGTGAAGCGCAAGACAATATCTACGACTAGATACATTTTACGACTAGATAACATTGACGATGGGTATGCGTATTGGCAAGACGGTTGTGGCAAGGTGATTGAGAGAATTGTCTCTACAATGCTATGGATAAAACAATCATGACACATTTGGGCACATGCATTTGGGTAGAAAGTCGTGATAAACTGACATCCCATGACATCTACATAAAAAAATACAGATAGAAACGCACATGATGTGTGCATCGATTATGTATTTGATTTTATTTTGGTACGACAGAACGCACCATACACTGTTAGACACACAACGTGTCACCGGTGACAAACGCAGGTAATGAAACACGCATGGACTGGTTAAAAAACATCTTACATAGCTTACCATTAGAATCTATCAGTGACATTCTCGGTGAGATTGCCATTTGGTGGGGTCAAATGGTAAAAAACGTACCGCCCGCCGATTTGCCAATGTACGCTTATCTTGGCGGTTCCATTTTGGTGTTGGTGTTATGGTTGCTAGTCGCTCGCATATTGCCCAAACCATTAGGTGGTATGAGTTGGATGATACTGTTTGCAGTGTTATTGGCGCCAGGCACAGCGCTTGGTGATTCTAGTGAAATTGCACCAGCCAGTATCAGCGTCGTCTACGCTATTATGATGAAAGACTTCGCAGGCGCGATTGCCAATATGTTGCCAATATTGGTGGTACTGGTCATCGGTTTGTTTATCGGTTTTATGTGGCAGCTGATACGCGGCGCATTTGCGTCGAGCTTGGATAAAGCCCGAAGTCGTACGGCAGAGGATACGCAGGCGACGATGCAACTGACGACCGGCAGTTATTTGGCAGAAGGTGCTACTGTCACCGAACAGTCCGATACTAACGTAAATCTAGAAAAAGACAGTACATTAAATAAGAAAGCTAATAGCGATATGTCCGATAAATGATGAAAGTAGACTAAGCATTAATATAAAGTTATTGTCTTAAAAAATGACTGCATACCTGAATGAAAAGACACCAGTGCGTGTCTTTTTTTATGTCAGAGTGTTTACCAGTCATATGAGTAGTTAGAGGTATATAACCATGGTTCATAAAGGCGAACGCATGAGTATTTTGGCAATACGTCAGGCTGTGCTAATCTAATTTATCTTTTATTCATTATCAAACTTTTAGTCCTATTTATTCATAACAATTTATCTGTAACAACAAACGAGACCTGATTATGAGCAAGCAAACCTTTACCGGCACCCAAAATTATATCGCAACAGACGACTTACAACTGGCAGTGAATGCGGCCATGACATTACAAAAGCCGCTTCTTATCAAGGGTGAACCTGGTACGGGTAAGACATTGCTTGCAGAAGAAGTTGCTGAGAGTCTAGGGATGCCACTGATTACGTGGCACATCAAGTCGACGACTAAAGCCGAACAGGGGCTATATGAGTATGATGCGGTATCGCGCCTGCGTGACTCGCAGTTGGGTGATGACAAGGTTTATGAGATTGGTAACTACATCAAACCAGGCAAGCTGTGGGATGCCTTCACTAGCACTGAGCGCAGCGTACTACTGATTGATGAGATTGATAAAGCCGATATCGAGTTCCCAAATGACTTGCTACATGAGCTTGATAAGATGTCTTTTTATGTTTATGAGACGGGCGAGACTATAACAGCGGCGCAGCGTCCAGTGGTTATTATTACTTCAAACAATGAAAAAGAGCTGCCAGATGCGTTTTTGCGTCGTTGCTTCTTTCATTACATCGACTTTCCAGAAGAGCAAATCATGCGCCAAATCATAGAGGTGCATTTCCCCGATATTCAAGAAAAACTGGTCAACGACGCGTTGGATGTTTTTTACAAACTGCGCAACATTCAAGGCCTCAAAAAGCCACCATCCACGTCTGAGCTGGTCGATTGGTTGACGTTATTGCTCGCTGATGACATGGCGCAGGATGAGCTAGAAGAAAACTTACGCGGTGAAAAATCTATCCCACCATTATATGGTGCATTGCTGAAAAACGAAGCGGATGTGAATTTATTGCAGCGTTTTGCCAACATGATGCGTCGTTAAGCGTATCTAGGTGTTCAGTGCTTTTTCCGTTTTACGTCAATCAGTGGTGCGTCTCTTATGTTCATAAAATTATTCTATACCTTGCGGACTTACGGCGTGCCAGTCAGTACGCGTGAGCTACTCGATCTTAATGCTGCGTTAGACAAGGGTTTGATGATGCAGCCGTATCCTGAAGATCCAGCACTGGCGACTTTTGCGAGCCGTGAGGATATGTATCGGCTGATTCGGCTGTGCATGGTTAAAGATGAGCGCCATTTTGACAAATTCGATCGGGCAATGGCAGATTATTTTGAAGGGGTTGATAGCCTTGATATGGATGCGTTGTTGGCTAAGCTAACGGATGTGCCTAAAGAATGGCTCGATCTAAAGCTCGACCCAAAGAATTTAACCGAAGAGCAAAGACGTCTGCTAAAAAAATACGGCTCACTTGAGGAGCTGATGAAAGCGTTAGAGGAGCGGTTAAAAGAGCAAAAAGAGCGTCACCAAGGTGGTAGTAAATGGGTAGGGACGGGCGGCACCTCGCCATTTGGTGCTTATGGCGACCATCCAGAAGGAGTACGCGTCGGCGGTGAATCGCGTAAACGTAGCGCAGCAAAAGTCTGGGAACAGCGTAAATATCGTAATCTTGATGATGATAATCAACTGGGTACACGCCAAATCCAAATGGCACTACGCAATCTACGTCAGTTTGCGCGCACAGGCAGCGCGGATGAGCTTGATATTCATGAAACGATTAAACGCACCGCCAAAAAGGGTGTGCTTGATATACATATGCAAGCTGAACGCCGCAACCGAGTCAAGGTATTGATGCTATTTGATGTGGGCGGTAGTATGGATATCCATGTCGAAGCACTTGAGAAACTGTTCTCTGCGGCAAAGAACGAGTTTAAAACATTAGAGTTTTTCTATTTTCATAACTGCTTGTATGACTATGTGTGGAAGGATAATAATCGTCGACATAGCGCACCGATGCCAACGTTTGAGCTGCTCAATAAATATGGTCGCGAGTATCGTGTCATCTTCGTCGGTGACGCATCGATGTCCCCGTATGAGCTGATGACCGTGGGCGGTAGCGTCGAGTATATGAACAATGAAGCCGGTATTGTATGGCTAAAGCGTGTACTGGAACATTTTGACAAAGTGGCGTGGCTCAATCCTGAAACACCAAGCTATTGGCAATACACGCAAACCATCGTTGAGATCAAAAAGCTATTCGAAAATAAGATGTATCCGATGACGCTACACGGTGTTGAGGAGATGACCCAGTACATGGCGCGATAATATTAGTCTACCTTTTAACGAGTAATATGAAAAAAGCACTTAAGACGATATTAGCGTTTTAAGTGCTTTTTTATGTTAAGTAGTGCCAATTTTGAGGAGGCATATTGGTGACAAATGCTATGGTAAAGAGGGATACTAGTTTTTATTTTCAACCAGTCCAATCATAACGCCCATCTCTTTTTTGTCTTGTTTATCGATAGTAGGTGCATACAGTGCTGAGGCAATGCCGCCATCCAAAAACAGTGCATTTGAACAACCTAGTTCGTCTTTGAATAGAGTAGCAAACTGATAAAACGTCACAGGCTCATCTGTATTGACGAATTGTATGTTGCCATCTCGGCAAATACCTGCACCGTTACGCAGTTTGATGGAAGTGCTATCAGGATTGAACTGCGGATGTATCTCGTCATTGATGACCAGCATAGGACCAGATTGCGTCGCATACCAAGGCTTTGCGTTGCCAGTAGTTATCTGCTCATCTAAGGCATGACTTTCGGTGATTTGCACGTGACCAGCTTTGTCCCACCACATAACGCCATTGGGTAATAAATGAAAATTGCCACCACCTTCTTTTAGATTGAGCGATTTGACTTCTTTGCCTTTGATGACGGTATAGCCAATCGGTGCATAGTTTTCGTTGTACATTCCTGCATTCATGGCAAAATTTAAAGTTTCAGTCTTTGGTAAAGTAGATAGCAACGTATCAAAGGTCAGTAGTGGTCGGTCATTAGAGGCTTGCCAAAACAGCTGGAGTGAATAACGATCGTTTGTTAATTCACTTGCATCCACACGGCAAACGCTATATGTAAATGGCGAGTCTTTTGTCTGGCATGACCAATTGTCTGTGTCGCTATTGACAGTATCTGTGTCTGTCTGCTGGCAAGCGCTAAGGCTTAGCGCAAGCACTATCAATGATAACGATAAGGTCAAAATGGAGGTTGGCATCAATCACACGTCTTTTAACATAGGGGTATTTGTGGTTTGTGTTTAATGAATAATTTTTGCGTACTACCTTTTAGTCGCTACTAGGCGGATAGTCACGGAAGGTATTATTCACATTGCCGATGAGTTGTCCACCATCGGTTGTGATCGAGTGGTCAGTATCATACATAGAGCGGTGTCCAGTGGGTGCGCTGGTTTCTTTGCCTCTATCACGGGAGTCTTTATTATAAGCAATGAGCGCATCATTATTGGCTAAGAAACTATCAGGATTGGCCATCACCCACATTTGATTGAAAATATCCGCACGTGCGCTATTATCAAGTAATGCGCCCTTATCCGTAAAGTAAAAAAACTTAGATAGCAGCTTAATCTGCCCGTCATCTAGACGGCGGGCGATATGATAAGGTTGCAGCTGACTCGGATGCTGTAAACCCACCGCGCCGACGATGCTGGCCAATGATTTGAGTGTGTTTTTATGGAAGCTTGCTACGCGCTCTGCTTTGCTAGGCACATCGAGGGCCTTTTGACGGTAAGGGTCTTGGGTAGCCACGCCTGTCGGGCAAGTATTAGTATGACAAGAGCGCGACTGAATACAGCCAACCGCAAACATAAAGCCGCGTGCCGAGTTACACCAATCGGCACCTAGCGCAATCATACGTGCGATATCAAACCCTGAGACAATCTTGCCACTGACGCCAAGTCTGATCTTGTCACGAATGCCTGCACCGACCAAAGTGTTATGAACAAGCAAAAACCCTTCGACCATCGGCATGCCGACATTGTCCATAAACTCAACAGGCGCCGCACCTGTACCGCCTTCGGCACCATCAATAACAATAAAATCAGGATAGTTATCCGTCTCTATCATGGCTTTGACAATCGCCATAAATTGCCAAGGCTGACCCACGCATAGCTTAAAGCCAACAGGCTTGCCGCCAGATAATTCACGTAGCTGCTGCCAAAATTCTACAAGCTCACGCGGTGTACTAAACGCGGTATGCGAGGCGGGCGAAATACAGTCTTGACCCGTCGGCACTTGGCGAGTATCGGCAATCTCTTGAGTGATTTTGCTCGATGGTAACACGCCACCTTTACCCGGTTTGGCACCTTGCGACAGTTTGATTTCAATCATTTTGACTTGTGGATCGACGGCTTTTTCGGCAAAAGACTGTGGGTCAAAATTGCCTTCGGCATCACGACAACCAAAATACCCTGTACCTAACTCCCAAATCAAATCGCCACCAAACTTGCGATGATAAGGGCTGATCGCGCCTTCACCAGTATCATGGGTAAAGCCGCCAATTTTGGCACCTTGATTGAGCGCCATAATGGCGTTTGCTGATAGACTGCCAAAACTCATCGCCGAGATGTTGAATACCGACATGTCATGTGGCTGCTGGCAACGCTCGCCGCCAACAGTGATACGAAAGTCTTTGTTTTCTAACGGCTGGCTAATGGCGGATTGCAAAAACCATTCTTTACCATGAGTATAGAGATTATCTAGCGTACCAAATGCATTGGTATCGCTGACGTTCTTTGCCCGTTGATACACTAGCGCGCGCTGCTGGCGTGAAAACGGCACTTGCTCTTTGTCATCCTCAAGCAAGTACTGACGAATCTCAGGACGAAAATCCTCTAGTACGTAGCGTATATGTCCTGCTATCGGATAGTTTTTTAGCACTGAATGCTTGGACTGAATCAGATCATAAATACCGAGGCCTACGCCAAAACCTCCAATCACAATTAGCCAACCGTGCATCAGCAGCAATCCTGCTAATAATAGACAAATGGCTGCACCCAGCGTGCTATAGCGCAGTAGCAACCCGACAAAATACGGCGAGCTAGTTTTGGGTTCAGGGTGTAGATTGGTACGAGATTCAGGCATAACGAGGCTCAACAGTCACTGTAAATATAGATAAGACGCTCAAATTTGTCGCGTATATCATACACCGATGCTATCGCCACGTCGGTATCATTGGGTAACAGTATACTAATGCTGGCAAATTTTAGCAGGTAATTTTGACCAATATTTGCTTATCCTCTATAGCATCAAACGTGATTGCAACGGGTAAAAACTGCTCAATGAGCCACGCTTGGGTTTTGCTATGCTCGCTAATAACCCGCGCGCTAAATGTACCACCGCCTGATAAGGCTAACGGTAATAGCAGCTGATCAGTTAAATATTCATCAAGCAGCGCATCCGTGTCATACAGATAGCGCCTGATGTGTCCCGCCAAGCGCTTGCCGATATTTTCCGCCGAGCTGCGCTTTTCTCCAAGCAGGCTAAAGACTTCTTGGTGAGTGTTTGTGTTGGTGCTTGTCTTAGCAGTCGTCTTAGCCTCATTTTGATCGCCCAGTTGGTGGGTGATGATGGCATAGCACGTATTGCCTTCACCAATGCCGCATAATTTATTGCCGCGTGTTGTAGTAAGCGCCTCATCAATACCGGCCTCAATCAACGCGGCTTTGGCGCTGGCAAGCTCACGTTTGCAAATATCATATTCTAGATTGAGCACGCTTGCGACCAGCTCTATGCGATTAAGCTTACCGCGTTCCGTGAGGTCTAATCGTGGGGCACTGGCACGGCGCATAAATGGCGCAATAGTTGTTTTAATCACGCCGCCACCAATAGGGGCAAAGCCCGCTTGCAAGCACTCAATATCGACTTGCATACCAAGCTTGGCAAGTAGCGGCACAAAGGCATGCTGCAAAAAGTCGGTAGTCGGTGCTAAGGGATTGTGCGTACCGCCTGTAATGGTAATGGTTGATTTTTGGTTTGCGTCAGTATTGGCAAAGAGTAGCGCAGGTAGCAGCGTTTGTAGTACAAGGCTGGTGCTACCCGCTGAACCGATATCAAAGGTATAGTCACCCGCTTGTACAGTACTTGGCGTAAAAGTAAAGACCATACTACCCAAATGCGCGCCTGTGACCACCGCATTTGATATTTGTTGTGACGCTTGCACGCACATCAAATGCTGGCGCATCAATCCGGGCTTGGCGCGTCCAGCACGAATATTGGTGATCTCAATCGGTGTGCCTGTAAGCATCGATAACGACAGCGCGGTACGGATAATTTGTCCGCCGCCTTCGCCTGTGCTGCCGTCGATTTTTAGGGTTTTATGTGTTGATGCTGGCATGATAAATGTCTTTATGATTTGTATGACTATTGATTGGTGATGTTTTTAATGGACGTAATAAAATGCTTCCCAATACTTTTCGGGTCGCATTTAAAATAAGATTGAAACCGACTGTCAGTGTCTGGTAGTAAGGTCTAAATGGTGCATTGTGCCTAGTGACGAGTACGGGGCATAAGTTGTGAAAAACGCGTTTGCCCGCAACGCGTAGCAGCCACTACAGTATGTTTTCAACCCCCTGCTGTGGATCGCGGGGTCTGACACTCGCCCAATCGGTTCCAAAAGGGGAGTCTGCTGACTTATGCTAAGTCCGCAGAGAATTTGGTATTATTGGTCTAACATTTAGTGCGCGACATTGTTATTCAACAAGGTCAATTTGCCAGTTGTTGGCTTGAATGACAAGATTAATCTTGCGCAGTTTCATGGCAATATCATCGGCTTGTTTTTGTAAGCCTGCGACTGAAACCATGACGTGCCACTTAATCTCGCGAGGACTATAACGATCAACCTCAGTGTCGGTGGCTTCAATCGCCTCCATCAACAGCTTATGTCGCATCTCTAACGTATCACGTTCGATTAATAACGTCAGCATCGATTGACCCTCATTGGTCTGAGCGACGGCATTAGTGCGGTGAATGCGCTCAATCAACACACTCAATTCGGTAATGATTTGGCTAGCATCCATCAATAGCTGATTGGGGTCTTCGCTTGGTTTATCGCCGTCTTGGACTTTGACATTATTGCGAATGCGTCCTTTTATTTGCGCCAATTTTTTTTGCATATCGCTACGGATGAGTAGGGCTTCTGCGAGTTTCATTTTGTTCTCTCTTATTATAATTAGGATTCAATATCGCCCCAAAAATCAATATGATTTGGTGCATCGATTATTGGAAACTTATCTGACAATTCAAAACGAAATTCATGAGCAAAGTAGTGTGCTAAATCGTATCCATAGTAAATGATATCTGTCTGATAAATAGAAAAGACAGGATTACCAGTTTTATGCGGTTCACTAGGAATGTATCGGTGCGAGTAAATTGGTATTAATTTAGGATAAGTCTCATAATAAATTTCGGCGATCATAATATTTTTATTAAGATCGTTAGACTTCTCACCCCATTCTTCCATCCAGAATACATTATGCTCTATATCAAACACTATGCCACTAAATGGCCAATCAATTCTTTGTCTAATATAGATTTCCTCATCTTTGGAGTTTAAACCAAGACGCCAGTTCACAAAGTTGTCTGAGATAGGAAGTTCTGTCTGTAAAAAATCTCGCAAATCAGGTGGAAATTGTATATCAAATTTTAGCTCAATTTCTTGAATCTCTTGATCAGATAATCCATGCTCAAATTCGACTTTCTTTGCTTTGAGCTTTCGGATGACCTCTTTTTTTTGTGCATGTTTCATAGTGTTTGCTTCCAATTTTAAAAGCTGATTTCAAAATAATTAAATGAGGCACTTATTACCAACCTTTTAATCTTCCCAATAAAAAAGTCCATCATAATAAGAAATATAATTATCGATTAGTATTGAAGGTATTCTTTCAGCTATCTCCAATGGTGTAGTCAGTGCAAGTGTATTCAAACGAATTAAGCCTCTATGAGTTAAAAATTTTTCTACTTTCTGAGCAAGATTCTTCACCGCGTTATTGGTCAAGTTATCTAGCATTTTACGGCTTGGTAGATAATGAGAACACATTGAAGAGTCATGAATAGGCCATGATTTTGAACCTTGCATGAATACATAGTAAGGCAGCATTCGATGGAAGAGAACGACAAGACCTTCATAGTTCTCAAGACTTTTGAGAGGATCACTAGCAAAGTCAGAAGTCTGTTGATAAAACCATGCATCACAATAAGAGGAATAGCCTGAGCCATAATGATCTACTTCTAGTTGAAATAGAGTTTGAGTATGACTTTTTATCTCTTCACAGAGGCTTCTATAATAACCTTCTATCGTGGACTCTTCTCCTGTATTGAAAGGATGCGCATGCCAAACCATCTCTCTTTTTTCAACATGAATTTGGTGGATCAAATCATATAGATCAATAGTTTGTTTCATAATAATCTCCTTTTAAAAATTTACCCCTTAACACAAACCACCTGCCGCAAAGTATGTACCACTTCCACCAAGTCGCTTTGGGCGCTCATCACGTCTTCAATGTTCTTATACGCCGCTGGGATTTCATCAATCACGTCCGCGTCTTTTCGGCATTCTACGCCTTCGGTCTGGGCAATTTGGTCATCGATAGTAAAGACCTTTTTTGCCTCGGTGCGTGACATCACGCGGCCTGCGCCATGCGAGCAAGAGCAAAAGGATTCTTCATTGCCTTTACCTTTTACGATAAAGGATTTTGCGCCCATCGACCCTGGAATGATGCCGTATTCGCCAACGCGCGCGCGCACCGCACCTTTACGTGTGACAAAGATATCTTCGCCGTAGTGCTCTTCTTTGGCCACATAGTTGTGGTGGCAGTTGACCGCTTTCACTGCTGCATCAAACGGTTTTGGCACGATGGTGCGTAGCGCCTTGATGGCTTTTTCCATCATGATTTCGCGGTTTTTAAAGGCAAAGCGCTGCGCCCAGCCGACCGCAAACCAATAATCTTCAAAGTGCTCTGTGCCCTCGGCGAAGTACGCCAAATCCTTATCAGGCAGGTTAATAAACCATTTGCGCATGTCCTCGCGCGCCAGCTCGATAAAGTAGCGCCCGATGGCATTGCCGACGCCGCGCGAGCCAGAATGCAGCATGATCCACACTTGATTGGTCTCATCAAGGCACACCTCGACAAAGTGATTGCCTGTACCCAGCGTCCCCAAATGCTTTAGATTGTTGGTGTTTTTTAGTTTGGGGTGCTTTTGGGTGATGTAGTTAAAATCATCGACCAGCGTACCCCAACCATTCATCACGCTGTCATCAGGGTTCGCCCATGCGCCCACATCACGACGCGAGCCGCGACCACGTGTTTTGCTGCGCCCATGCGGAATGGCTTTTTCCAGCTCGGTACGCAGACCGTGCAGGTTGTCTGGCAAATCATCTGCGGTCAGCGTGGTTTGTACCGCCATCATCCCGCAGCCGATATCGACACCGACTGCCGCAGGGATAATCGCTTCTTTGGTCGGCAGCACGGTACCGATGGTCGCGCCAATACCGACATGGACATCAGGCATCACCGCGAGCCACTTATAAATAAACGGCATTTTTGAGGCTTTGATCAGTTGGTCGTGCGCTTTTGGATCGACGGGCACGCCTTTGGTCCACAGTCTGATTGGGGTTCCGCCATCTTGAATAATGTTGTGTGTCATGGGTTGCATTATCTGCTCCTTAGTTTCTTATAAACATATTTTGTCTGTACTTTATATAATGCGAAGGGTGTGCCAAGTTTGTTTAGAAAGTTAATATAAATATATAAGTTATTGATATTAATATAAAAATATATTTGAAAATTTAGTTTTTAAAAAAATTAGTCATTTAAACAAGAAAAATAAACGATAAAATATTCTATAAATATAGTTATTATTATAAATTTTATGACTATCATTTGTTTGGTTTATGGATAATTCTGCTACAATCAGCGGGTTGTATTGGTGGTTGGTAAATCATTTTTTAAAAGGATAAAGCTATGCAGCGAATGGGTATGCAAGGGAAAGGAACAATGTGGCCGCGTGCGTTATCGGTTGGTGCGCTGATGCTGATGGGGGTAAGCGTTACTATCAGTGCGGCAGCCGCGCCAACGCTGGCATCACTGCGCAGCCATTATGAAACGAGCGTCACTATCGAGCCAATGCTACAGATGCCATTGCCGACGCCGCCAACAAAGCTGTTTAACACGGTGCGCTATGACAGCGATGGAATGTCACTTGCGGCATTTGTCACGCCTGATCCCCAAGATCAAAAAAAGCATCCCGCCATCGTCTGGATAACGGGCGGTGAGTCAAACACATTGGCAGACTTTTGGCGCAAGGGCTCAAGGCAAAACGACCAAACTGCCAGCCCATACCGTGATGCGGGCGTGATAATGATGTTTCCCACCTTGCGCGGCGGCAATGACAATGCAGGCAATATCGAAGTGAACTATGGCGAAGTCGATGATGTCATTGCAGCAGCAGAATATTTGGCGACGCTGCAGTATGTCGATAGTAGTCGTATTTATCTGGGCGGGCACAGTACAGGCGGTACGCTGGCGCTACTGGTCAGTGAGGTGGCGAGCAGCTCGCATCCTGAGCTATTCAAAGCAGTCATCAGTTTTGGCGCTACTCAAGAGACGATGTTTTTGCAAGAGGCTACCTTTACTGGCGATGAGCAGCGAGAAATAGAGTTGCGCACGCCTGCCAATTGGATTAACGATATTCGTATGCCTACGTGGATTATTGAGGGCAAGCGTAGCGGTAACTATTATGACCTAAAGCCGATGTGTGATAAGAATAAAAACCCCATGCTGCACTGTGCGTTTATCGCGCGGCACGACCATTTTAGCGTGTTGTATCCGCTCAATCGCTACCTTGCGCAGCAGATTATGGTGGACGAGCCGTTGTCTATTGATAGCACCAAGTCGTGGACAATTAAAAAGTAAAATAACAACCAATAAGCCAAGCGTATCATCATGAGTAAAAACAATAAAACCGCCGTTATCGGCTTTCTGGGCACCACGTTAGACAATGGCTTTAATGACAAGCGTTGGCAACGCTGGCGGCCGACGGTCAGTCTAGGCTTGCAAGATGACTTGTTGGTCGATGAGCTACATATCCTCTATAGCAAGCGCGATAAGCGTTTGTTTCAGCTCATCTGTGAGGATATGGCGCAGGTCAGCGCCGGCACCAAAATCATCGGGCATCGCGTGTCACTTGCGAGTCCGTGGGACTTTGCCGATGTCTATGCCGAGCTGTATGACTTTGTCACAGGCTTTGCCTTTCGTGAGGACACCGACTATCTGCTGCATCTGACCACAGGCACGCATGTGGCGCAGATTTGCTGGTTTTTGCTGGTCGAGGCGGGGTTTTTGCCTGCCGATTTGATTCAGACCTCACCTTGTCCCAAGCCCGACCAATACGACCCACAAGGGCGCTACCAAATCATTGACTTGGACGTGTCGCGCTATGACAGTTTGCGCGCGCGTTTTGAGGCAGAAAAAGCCCAGCATTGGCAAACGCTACAAGCCAATCTCATCACCCAAAACGCCGCATATCAACAGCTGATAGCTGATATTGAAAAAGTCGCCACGCGCTCCAACGCGCCGATTTTATTGATGGGCGCGACAGGGGCGGGCAAGTCGCAACTGGCAACGCAAATCTATGCGCTCAAGAAAAACAAAGCCAAAAATAAACAGGCACTCGGCGCGTTCGTCGAGGTCAACTGCGCCACCTTGCGCGGTGATACGGCAATGAGCGTGCTGTTCGGTCATGTCAAAGGCGCGTTTACGGGCGCGGCATCGAGCCGTGAAGGTTTGCTCAAATCGGCGGACGGTGGCTTGCTGTTTTTGGATGAAATCGGTGAGTTGGGGCTAGATGAACAAGCGATGCTCTTGACCGCGCTTGAGGCGCAGCGCTTTTATCCGCTCGGTAGCGATACGCCGATGGATGTGTCATTTCAGCTGATGGCGGGGACGAATAAGGACTTACGCCAAGCGGTCGCGGATGGGGAGTTTCGTGCCGACTTGTTTGCGCGGCTGAACACGTGGACGTTTTTTTTACCGTCGTTAAAAGACCGTATCGAGGACTTGCCTGCCAATATTGATTATGAGCTGGCGCGTCTGGGCAGTGAGCAGCAGTACCAGTACCGTTTTGAGCCAGCGGCGCGGGCGTATTTTGAAGCCTTTGCCATGAGTCATGCGGCGACATGGCAGGGCAACTTTCGTGATTTAAGCGCCAGCATGACGCGCTTAACGACATTGTGCGAGGGCAAAGTAATTCGTATGCCCGATGTTAAGGCAGAAATCACCCGCCTTAAGCACCTGTGGGCATTGCCCAATAGCGCCCAGCATCAAGCGGACAAGGCGTATGCGCCCAGCCTAACTGAGCAGCAAGCGCACGCGGACACGGTGCTGAGCCGTCATCTATCAAGCGACGACAAAGACGCGCTCGATCCCTTTGACGCGGTGCAGCTGGCGTATGTGATTGAGGTCTGCTATCAGCACAGCAGCCAAGCGGCGGCAGGGCGCTATCTGTATGCCAACTCCAGAAACCAGCTAAAAAGCAATAACGACAGCGACCGACTGCGTAAGTATCTGCTAAAGTTTGGGCTGAGGTTTGATGGGTTAGGATAGAGGAATTTTGACTTCATTATTAATGAGTAAGATAAGGAGTAATTTTTAGAGGTTTATCGCAGGTGCAGGTAAAAACAGTGTTATTAAATAAAAAGGAGCCGTTACTATGTTGTTCAATCCAGTAAGACGCAGAGAAACTGCAATGATCGATTTCTTAATCAATACGGAATATAATTCGACAAGACCGATGGGCAATGTTGCTTTGAGTGGTATTAACATGCTTATTGGTGATTGGATAGTTGGCTTAAAATCAGAAACTGAGGTTATCCTACCTAGTCGCATTGAATGGATGCAAATAGCTATTGATTCAGATGAAAGACTTAGAAATAGTTATGGAGACGATGAGTTTTTCCATAAATATAACTTATATAAACATCTTGCCCTAGCAAAATGGCTCTATACAGGAGTAGATAGCCAAGTGGATTGGCAACATGCCAGAGTTATTTTCGCTGACAACTATGTCTCTGGAGATTGGTATGAAAAAAGAAAGTTTAGAACTGATGCTTTAGATGACTATTTAGCCTTATGTATCCAAGCAGAAAGTTATCAAGCTGGAATTGATGAATTTGAAAAGTATCACGGACAGAAAAAGATTTCGCTAAAAACAAAAGTGATAACTCCTAGAGATTATGGTTATTTAGTTTGTCAAAACAAGCTAAACCCAGTTCATGACGATGTAACTATGACTGAGTTAGGGATGAAGTTGTTGGTGACTAATTTGGAAGATCACCCATGGTTAGGCTATGGTCAGTACGCTACAGCGGCTATGTGGTTAAAAATAGTATATTGGCATAACGATAAAAATTTAACGCCAGAACAGACGCTTCTTAAGTGTTATGAAAATATGCCTAACGTTCCTAAACCAGATTTTATCTCATAGTATGTAAATCACTACGAATTGCCCAGTGGTGGTTTACGTCTCAATGTTTCAAGAGAGTACGATAATAAAAACACGAAATAAAAAAAGGCAATGTCCGCATTTTTATAGAAGTAGCAAACAAGCATCCTTCCATACAGCTACCGCTAAACCCCACTCCCAATCCGCTCCGCCAACGCCTGCAACTTGGGCACTATCATTGCCGCATACTCATCCGCTTCCCAGTTGGCACTTGGTACACTGGCATTCAGCGAATACGCGTATTGTCCAGTGGCGACATCATATACACCAACCGCGACTGCCAGTATGTCAGTAGAGAACTCCCCATCAGAGACGGTATAGCCGTATCTTTCATAATGCTCTGCCGCGCTGGCTAGGGCAGTTTGTGCATGGTTAAATTCTTCAGTAGACAAATTCTCTTTCAAATTGCTAATAATCATTGCCTGTCTCGCTTGCGAGCTTACTGCATAAAAAGCCCGTCCAATAGCAGTACGTGCGACCGGCACCGCTGAGCCAACTTGCAAGTTGACCGATAGGCGTGCAGGACTACGACAGCAAGCATGATAGCGCATCTCTCCTTCAACTTCGGTCGCTAGATTTACCGATACCTCATTTTCGCTAGCGAACTGACGTAATAATGGTTCAGCTGCTGCGACCATATCGTGACGACTCCATGCGGTCGCGCTTAAACGTACCGCACTACTGCCCAATTGATACTGTCCGTGCTCAGTGACACGTAAAAAACCAAGCGTGGTCAAGGTATGAATCAGGCGAGTAAGGGTCGCTTTTGGCAGTTTGGTCATCTGACACAACTGCTGATGGGTAAGGCGCTCATGATGTTCAAAGGCAGCCAGTATGACCAATCCACGACCTAATGCCGTCACAAACTGTCGGTCGTTCTCTTCCTTGCTTTGACCAATCAGATGATCCATTCGTTCGAGTAGTGAGGTAGCTGTCGATGTAGATGTTGTCATTTTATTTCCATTTCCCTTAATGATTATCTCTTTTGATGCCTATTTTTCAATAAAGGTTTACAGGGCGGCGAAAGTTTGCTTAAATAGTTTTATATTATGAAACTAAGTTTCGCACAGCGGAATAATAAAGTCAACGACTTGTTAAACCAAATGATTTATTCCTCACTACTCATCAGTCAGGATGACTGATATCAAGGAGATCCACATGGCAACATCTACCAGCCCACGCTTTGATTGGGAAGATCCTTTCTTACTACGCGACCAGCTCACAGAAGAAGAGCGCATGGTCACAGACAGTGCCCGTCAGTTTTTTCAAAAGGAATTGATGCCCGGTATCGTTCAGGCCAACCGTAATGAGCATTTTGATCGTAATATCATGCGCCAAATGGGTGAAATGGGTCTGCTTGGCGTCACGATTGAAGGTTATGGCTGTGCTGGTCTGTCTAGCGTTGCCTATGGTCTGATTGCCAAGGAAGTGGAAGCGGTTGATTCGGGCTACCGTTCAGCGATGAGCGTGCAGTCAAGCCTAGTGATGCATCCGATCTGGGCGTATGGCACAGAAGAGCAAAGAGAAAAGTATCTGCCAAAGCTTGCTACAGGTGAATACGTCGGCTGCTTTGGTCTGACTGAGCCAGATTCGGGTTCTGATCCTGCCTCAATGTCAACGCGTGCGCGCGCCATCGATGGTGGTTACGAGCTGACGGGTAATAAAATGTGGATCACCAACAGTCCTATCGCGGATGTGTTTGTGGTCTGGGCAAAAGATGATGCGGGTGATATTCGTGGTTTTGTATTAGAAAAAGGCATGAAAGGGCTATCTGCACCGAAGATTGAAGGTAAGTTCTCACTACGTGCTTCGGTCACCGGTGAGATCGTCATGGACAAAGTATTCGTTCCTGAAGCCAATGCTTTCCCCGATATTCGTGGTCTAAAAGGGCCATTTGGCTGCTTGAATAAAGCGCGTTATGGTATTGCATGGGGCAGTATGGGCGCAGCAGAGTTCTGCTGGAAAGCGGCGCGTCAATACACGCTAGATCGTAAGCAATTTGGTCGTCCACTAGCCGCAACGCAGTTGGTGCAGTTAAAGCTTGCCAATATGCAGACAGAAATCACCTTAGGGTTACAAGCTGCGCTACGTGTGGGTCGTTTGATGGATGAAGACAACGCTGCACCAGAGATGATTTCGCTCATCAAGCGTAATAACTGCGGTAAAGCGCTTGATATCGCTCGTATCGCCCGCGATATGCATGGTGGTAATGGCATCTCTGATGAGTTCCACATCATCCGTCATGTGCTTAACCTTGAGGCGGTCAATACTTACGAGGGTACGCATGATATTCACGCGCTGATCTTAGGCCGTGCACAGACGGGTATTCAAGCGTTCTTTTAAACAGTTTTTGGTACAACTGTATTTTATGACGTACGTTGCTGCTTGGCTTTTTATCAAAAAGAGTATCGACAGTGGCGTACGTTTTTTTAGTTGTTATTCACCATTTATTTATCAGTGTGTCATTAAATAACGCAAAAAACTAAATGATGAATAGCAATTTTCTAATCAGAAAATCGAAGAATACGCCAAAGAGTAAGGGAATCTCATGACAGATATGACGGATATGGATAGTATGCCAGAGGGTGCATTGCAGGGTATCAAGGTGCTCGATTTATCAAGAGTGTTGGCAGGTCCCTCTTGTACGCAAGTGCTCGCTGATCTGGGCGCAGAAGTCATTAAAGTTGAGCGTCCACATATCGGTGATGAAACGCGCCACTGGGCACCGCCAACATTCAGCGATGACACCTCCGCTTATTATGCAACCATCAATCGCAATAAAAAATCGCTCACGGTAGACATCACTACGCCAGCAGGTCAGACGATTATTAAGCAGCTTATTGCTGACAGCGATATTTTGGTAGAGAACTTCAAAGTCGGTGGTCTCAAAAAATACGGTTTAGATTACGACAGCCTAAAACAAGACAATCCGCGCTTAATTTATGCGTCATTGACAGGGTTTGGTCAGACAGGTCCTGATGCCAAGCGTCCCGGTTATGATTATATTATTCAAGGTTTGTCAGGGCTGATGAGTATCACAGGGCCAAGTGATGGCGAACCGCACAAAGTTGGCGTCGCAGTGGTTGATTTATTTGCGGGGTTACAACTGACGATTGGTATCCAAGCGGCGCTATTAGCGCGTCAACATACTGGCGTTGGTCAACACGTGGATGTCGCGTTGCTCGACAGTGCGCTGTCTATGCTGGCCAATGTCGGTATGAATCATCTAGCTTCAGACAAGATTCCACCAAGACTGGGCAATCACCATCCTAACATCGTGCCTTACCAAGTGTTTGCGGCCCAAGGGGAGGCGCACTTTATTTTGGCCTGCGGTAATGACCATCAGTTTGCCAAACTGTGCGAGGTGCTCGCAGTGGATTGGCATACTGATGAGCGTTTTGCGACCAACCCTAATCGCGTTGCTAATCGGGATCTACTGTGCGGTGAGCTAACTAAGCAATTTGCCAAACAGCCTCGGGCTTACTGGCTTGCAGCTTTGGATCAAGTGGGCGTACCTTGCGGTGCGATTCATAACGTGGCTGAAGCCTTGGCCATGCCGCAAGCACAAGCCCGTGAAATGATCGTCAATTTCGCGGCACAAGGCAGCCCTGTCCGCGCGCTTGGCAATCCCATCAAACTATCGGCATCACCTGTCAGCTATCGCACACCGCCACCGAAGTTGAGCGAGCATACCGATAGTACGCTTGCTGATTTAGGGTATGACAGCGAGATGATCGCTAAGCTCAAAGCCGATGGCATTGTTTAGTTCATTGTTTGCAAAAGAATATTTACAGGGTCAAGTACGCGCAATATAAGTTATAAAAAAATATTTTAACCAAGAATCAAAAAACTAATCTAAAACAATAATATCAAACAAGGAATGTTGAGCATGAAAATATACAGCCATGAAAACCTAAGTCTGCATAGACCGTTACCCTATTTTTCTTATGGCAAGATGCATGAGCCGCTCGAGATACCAGAACGTATGGTGGAATTATTGAAAGCACCAGCAGCATTGGGTTTAGAAGTGACCACTGCCACCGATATCGGCATTGCGCCCATATTGGCCGTTCACGATTTTGGTTATGTGGAGTTTCTCAAACACGGTTATGATGAATGGATGGCAGTTGAGGAAGACTTGGGTGCGCAGGTGCAGACTGGAATTTTTGTACCGTATGACAATCCGGGCATTGGCATCATGGCAAAAGCCGCGAAATATCAGGCAGATGATAGTGCCCCTATCAGTGAGCATTCTTGGACATCGATTTATTGGTCGGCGCAGACCGCCCTCAATGCGGCCGAAGCTTTATTAGACAATAATGCATCGGATACTGAGTGTGCTAAAAATAAGATACAGCTTTGCTTTTCGCGTCCGCCGGGTCACCATGCGCGTAAGAGTGCAGCAGGTGGATTTTGCTATCTTAATAACGCCGCCATCATCGCTAAACATTTACGCCAAAAGTATAAAAAAATCGCCATCATAGATACCGATATGCATCACGGTCAGGGTATCCAAGAGATATTTTATGATCGCAGTGATGTGCTCTATACTTCAGTACATGCCAGTCCAATCAACTTTTATCCAGCGGTCACAGGTCATGAGTTTGAAAAAGGAGTAGGCGCAGGCGAAGGTTACAATATCAATTTCCCGATGCCGCATGGCACTGACGAAGATAGTTTTTTTGAATATGTGGATAAATCTATTGAAGCGATGATGCTATTTGACCCAGACGTTATCGTTCATGTCTTGGGTTTCGATGTTTATGAGAATGATCCAGAAGCGAGGTGTGCGGTCAGTACAAAGGGCTTTGAGGTCTTAGCGCAAAAGATGATTGTTTTAAACAAGCCGTTGATCGTCTTAGTCGAAGGGGGGTATTACTTGCCAAAGCTTAATGACAATCTACAAGCATTCTTATCAGGACTTATAGCAGCTGATAGCAGTAGTAATTAGGATGATAGAAACCATCAAAGCAGCTAAAATCTTAACTGTAATCTTAGCCGCTTTGTCGTTAAAGAGAAGCAAAATTAAAGAAAATCGGTTGCAGGATATAATCTCAATGAATCCTGCAACTACGTCACATAAGCAATCAATTATGATTCAGCTATAAAGCCTAAATGCCGCTCAATCTGTTCGGCCAACTCAATTAATACCGCACTAACCTCAGCCCGTTTAGACTCATACTCTCCTTGCAAAAAACTCACTGCCATGCCCGCAACCGCCGTGCCAGACGCATTACGAATATACGTACCCAAGCAATACATCCCATCACGCAATTGCCCATCATCGAGAGATATTCGACTGTCTTGCGTCACTGCCAACTCAACCGCCAAATCCGTAAAATTCTTAACACCACGCGGCGTCATGGGCGTTGGAAACTGCTCTTTATACAATGATTTTATGCTGTCCATAGACAAGGTTGAGAGCATGGCTTTGCCTGTCGCCGAAAATACCGCAGGCACGCGCACGCCTGCCCGAAAGGTAAAACCAAGCGGGGCAGGCGACTCATGACACGCCAAAAACACCACTTCTCCCAAATCCAGTTTTGACAACGTCACGGTATGTTGAAGTAATACTGGATACTGAGCAATCAAATCTTTAAATAACCGTACCACGCCTTGCTGCTGCTCATACTTACCCGCCCAATACATTAGATATGAGCCCAAATAAAAGCGGCTCTCAGGATCTTTATAAATGACGTGCTTGGACAATAGACTCTGCAAGATATTGTGCGTAGAACTGCGCGGAAGCCCAAGTTCTTTGGCAATATAAGCGGCTGTTAGCGGCTGGGCGCTATCGGTAATCAAGTCCAAAATCTGAAAGGTTTTGTCTAGGGCAGGTACGGCAGTCGAGCTCATAAGTAACCTATAAAAGTGAAATAAAATAAAGGAGTACAAGAAAATTATCAAAATAATGAGATTAAAGGTTGCAAATCGCGACATATCGTTCTTATAATGATGTCTCGTATATAGAATACGTGTTCAGTATATTGAACAAAAAAACAATTATCAATAATTATTTAATGGCTACGGCTATATCCATTCTCATACACATACCTCTATATGACAAGGAGCGTCAACATGTCAAATACGCTACAGTTATCAAATCCAGATCTACTCAAACAATCTTGCTTCGTCAAAGACGGCTGGCACGTTGCTAGTGACGATGCAGTACTTGAAGTCAATAATCCATTCAACGATGAGCTTATAGGTACCGTGCCTAGCCTTACGACCGGTGATGTCAATGAAGCCGTTGCCTACGCTCATGAGGCTCAAGTTGATTGGGCGGCAAAAACCGCCAAAGAGCGTGCCGAGTTGTTACAAAAATGGGCAGATCTCATTGATGCCAATAAAGAAGATCTTGCCATTATCATGACCGCTGAACAAGGTAAGCCTCTTACTGAGTCACGCGGTGAAATCGGATATGCCAATAGCTTTATTCGCTGGTTCGCCGAAGAAGGCAAGCGCGTTTACGGTGACGTTATTCCTGCTAACAGTACGCAATTACGTCACGTCGTGCTCAAGCAGCCAGTCGGTGTTTGTGCCGCTATTACCCCTTGGAATTTCCCAGCCGCGATGATCACGCGCAAAGTCGCACCAGCGATGGCAGCAGGTTGTACGATTATCGTCAAACCAGCCACCGAAACACCATTTTCAGCATTGGCACTGGGTGCCTTAGCAGAGCAAGCAGGTATTCCTGCAGGTGTGCTCCAGATTGTAACGGGTAAATCATCAACTATTGGTGAAATCCTAACGGGTGATGCACGTATTCATAAGCTGTCGTTCACGGGCTCTACCGAAGTCGGTCGTACGCTAATGGCACAATGCGCGCCGACTATTAAGAAACTATCATTAGAGCTTGGTGGCAACGCGCCATTTATCGTCTTTGATGATGCAGATTTAGAGAAAGCTGCTGCAGGCCTTATCGCCTCTAAATACCGTAATGCGGGTCAGACCTGTGTGTGCGCCAACCGCGTATACGTGCAAGACAGCATCAAAGATGAGTTCTTAGACGTCTTTGTCAAAAAAGTGGCTGAGCTAAAAGTCGGTAATGGCTTGGAAGAGGGCGTAGATATTGGCCCGCTGATCAACAAAAAAGCATTAGATAAAGTTCAAGCGCTGCTAAAAGACGCCTTAGATAAGGGTGCCAAACTGGTCACGGGCGGTAGTGTCAATGATGCCTCAGAGCTGACGTATAACCCAACCGTTATCACTGATATCAGCAGTGACATGGACATCGCCTCTGAAGAGATCTTTGGACCAATTGCGACCATCTTTACCTTCAAAGACGAAGCAGAAGTGATTCGTGCTGCCAACGATACCATCTATGGTTTGGCTGCTTACTTCTATAGCGGCGACTATGCGCGCTCATGGCGCGTCACCGAAGGGCTGGAGTACGGCATCATTGGTCACAATACAGGCCTCATCTCTACAGAAGTTGCCCCATTTGGCGGTGTGAAGCAGTCTGGCTTTGGCCGCGAAGGCTCAAAATATGGTATCGAAGACTATATTACGACCAAATACTGGTGCTCTGACATCAGCTAATAAATAACTCGGCCAGTACTAAATAGAACATTTAACAAAACATTTCAGATATCGAACGGTGTTTTATCTCAGACAAGCACCGTTTGATATTACTAAGTCTCAAATGAACCGCCAATCATTAGATGGCATTTATGTTACGAACACAGAAAAGGACATTCCCATGACTACCAATCAATCATTACTTGAGCGCCGCAAAGCTGTTTTACCAACAGGACTTGGGGTTGCCTTTCCTATCTTTGCAGAAAAAGCAAAGAACTCAGAAATCTGGGACATTGAAGGCAAGCGTTATATCGACTTTGTCGGTGGTATCTCAGTATTGAACACCGGTCACAGCCATCCAAAAATCACTCAGCGTGTGCATGAGCAGCTCGATAAATTTACGCACACTGCGGCGCAAATGATCAACTATGAGTGCTACGTGGATTTGGCAGAAAAGCTGTGTGAAAAAGCCCCAATCAGCGGCGATACCAAGGCGTTCTTTTTGACCACTGGCGCAGAAGCGGTCGAAAACTGCATCAAGATTGCGCGTGCCAAAACCCGTCGTCCAGGTGTGATCTCTTTTGTTGGTGGCTGGCATGGTCGTACCATGATGTGTATGAGCCTGACAGGTAAAGTACTGCCATACAAAAAGAACTTCGGCCCTATGCCAGGACCTGTTTTCCATGCATTGTTCCCTGCAGAAGAGTTGAACGTGACAGAAGCGCAAGCGCTACATAGCCTTGATATGATCTTCCAAGCAGATATCGATCCTAGCGAAGTAGCAGCGATGATTGTTGAGCCAGTCCAAGGCGAGGGTGGTTTCCATCAGGTAACGCCATCATTTGCAAAAGCCTTGCGCGAGATCTGTGACGAGCATGGCATCGTACTTATTTTTGATGAAGTACAGTGTGGTTTTGCTCGTACAGGTACGTTGTTCGCCACTGAACAGCTAGGCGTTGAGCCTGATTTGATGACTGCCGCGAAGAGTTTGGCGGGTGGTTATCCTATCTCTGCGGTCATCGGCCGTGCTGATATCATGGATGCGCCGCAAGTAGGCGGCTTAGGCGGAACTTACTCTGGTAACCCACTGGCTTGTGTGGCTGCGCTTGCTGTGATGGAAGTGATCGAAGAAGAAAACTTACTGGAGCGTAGTATTGAGATTGGCGATACCATTGCTTCATTCCTAAAAGGCTTAAATCTAAGCAGCATCGGTCATATCCGTCATAAAGGCGCTATGCTAGCGTTTGAGCTAATCGATAGCGAAGGCAAACCTGATGCGGCAGCAGCAGCCAATCTAAAAGCAAAAGCATTTGAGCAAGGCTTGCTACTAGCGTCTTGTGGCATGTATGGCAATGCCATTCGTGTGATGGTGCCATTGACGGTCGAAGACGACGTGCTACAAGAAGGTCTTGATATCATCAAAGGTATCCTAGCGGCTTAATAGTTATCGAGTGTCATTTACTTTAGCGATGGATCGCTTTTAATCAAACATTGATTTTGATTGAAAAGTTATAGTTAAGATAACGGCAAGGTTGCCCTTATGACACTCACATGGAGTGTGATTTTAAACGGCGCCTTGCAAGTCAAGGCGCCGTTTTTGCTATGTGAATATCAAACAACGAGCAATCGGCTTTCTTTGGCGGAAACGATATATAGTAAATATGATGAGTGATATCTCATTAAACAGAAATAGTGTAACCATAAAAGGTTCACACGGATGACACACAGACAAGGAGTAGGTTATGTCTGAATTAAAGAAAACGTTAGGTGTGTTCGATATCATTGCGCTGGCATTCGGTGCGATGGTTGGTTGGGGCTGGGTCGTGCTGGCGGGTGGCTGGATTATCTCGGCGGGCATCTGGGGCGCAATCAGTGCATTCTTAATTGGCGGTCTTGTGGTGGTTTTGATTGGTGTGACGTATGCTGAATTGGCGGCATCCATGCCTATCACAGGAGGTGAGCACACGTATACACACCGTGCATTGGGGGTAAATATATCCTTTATTTGCTCATGGAGTATTTTATTTGGTTATTTTTCCGTCGTCGCTTTTGAGGCGGTGGCATTACCAACCGTTGTTGAATACGTTATTCCCAATTACAGCCAAGGTTATCTTTGGAACATCGCTGGTTGGGATGTTTATGCTACGTGGGTAGCGGTCGGTATGCTCGGCTCAATCATTGTCACATGGCTCAATATACGCGGTATGGAAGTCAGTGCGTGGTTCCAAAAGTTGGCAGTTGTCGGTATTTTCTGCGTTGGTATCTTACTGTTCGTTGGGGCGTTGTTATTCAATCCTGAAACCTCCAACTCAGTACAAGCACCAAACTTTATCGGTGGTATGGGCGGCATCATGACGGTGATGGTGATGGTACCGTTTTTGTTCGTGGGCTTCGATGTGATTCCACAAGCAGCAGAAGAAATCAATCTTACTCGTCCAAATATCGGCAAATTTTTGATTGTCTCTATCATTATCGCTGTACTTTGGTATGTGGCTGTCGCTTGGAGTGTGGGTAAAACATTACCATTATTACAAGCACAAGACTCAACATTGGCGACAGCTGATGCGATGACCAATGCTTGGAATGGTAAATGGGCTGGTACGTTGCTTGTTATTGGCGGTGTATTGGGGATTTTATCAAGCTGGAACGCGTTTCTTATCGGTGGCAGTCGCTTATTGTACGCCATGGGTAAAACGCACATGTTGCCACAGTTTTTGTGCAAACTACATCCTAAGTACAACACCCCAGTCAATGCGATCTTGCTGATCGGTGGCCTTGCCACACTAGCGCCATTATTTGGTCGCAAAATGCTTGTGTGGATTGTTGATGCGGGCGGCTTTGGTATTGTTATCGCTTATACTTGTGTTGCATTGTCATTCTTAGTGCTACGCTACCGTGAGCCTGATATGGTACGTCCATTTAGAGTACCAGCAGGTAAATTGGTTGGTATCATCACTATTATCTTGAGTCTTGGTATGTTGGCGCTGTACCTACCGGGTATGCCATCAGCCCTAGTTCCTATCGAGTGGTGGATATTCCTTGGTTGGACGGTTCTTGGCGGTGCAATGTATGGCTATGCGTCAATGAAAAACCCTGGTAAGAGTAAAGAGATTATGGATCATGAGCTACACGAGCTCAAAATTGTTAATCAACAATGGTTAAAAGAAAATCCATACAAATAATAGTCTCATTTTAGTCAGTCAACTACCTTAAAAAGCCTAACGTCAAACGTTAGGCTTTTTTTATGGTTTTTATGCTGCTTGAAAATGAGTCGATACGTTTGGAACGTCAGAATAGAGCTTGAAGTGACATGCTGATTCTTTATTTAAAGTGGTAATAGCAATCTAGTTCTCCCATATAGGAGCATTTGAGATTTTAAATGGAGCTGTATCTATTTTTACTGTCATTGAACGATGAATGGTTAGATTTTATAAAAAGCTTGTTTTTGAACGCTTAAAAGATATCTAGTACTCCTATATTCTTTTGATGGAATATTAAGTCATGTGTTTTTTTGTAATTAGTGAGTAAGTATTATATTCACTTATTGACATTTGTAAATTAAAAAGTAAAATTACGTACTGTTGTTTACTTTTATAATTTCGTGGACGATAAGGATATGATCAAAAGTGGAGATAAACTAAAATGCACCTGTGGCAATGATTTTTTTGTAGAAGGCTCGGTTTATACTGTAGGTAGTATCATAAGCGATAAATTTTTCCAAATAAATGTTGGTGCGAATGACGAGCATTGGTATGCAACGAAAGATAGCGAAGGGATATATGTTCGCTTTAATGCAGAAGACCATCTAGTAAATGATGCTTTTTTCGCTTTATTAAAACGCCAGTGCTAGATTTTTTAAGAAGTCTTTAAAACTTAAGTGTGCGTTTGAGATTCAGATGAAGATATGGAGCACTATTTATTATATGGTTATCAATAAATGGATTGGTCATTTGTTCTAATTTCATGGAGTAAGGTTATTCTGCAAGCTTCCTGAACCAGTAATTTTTCTGAACCAATAGTCATCTACAACATATCTATCATTTCCGGCGGTTGCTTGGGCAGCCTTACTTTAGTACTTTTATCAGCAGATTTAGGTATCAAGTGATTGATTAAAGTATCGTTGCTGACCGATACCATAAGTAAATTTTACGAAAAAGCCTAACGTCAAACGTTAGGCTTTTTTAGTGCATACAATCAAGTGCTTATACTTTAAGACTTATCACGGATAAGCTTATAGTTTAAGAATTCAGTGATACCCAGTGTACCAAGCTCACGACCAAATCCTGAGCGTTTAACGCCGCCAAACGGTGTGTTTGCTTCCGTACCAGAAGGTGCGTTGATCGTGACCATACCCACTTCCAATTTGTCAGCAATGTCAGCAGCTAGGGCAGCATCTTGCGTTTGGATAGAAGCACCAAGACCGAAAGGCACATCATTGGCGATCTTGATAGCATGATCGACATCACGAGCCTTGTATACAACGGCGACAGGGCCAAACAGCTCTTCACGGTAGACATCCATTGATTCAGTGACGTCTGTTAGTACCGCAGGTTTAAACCATGCACCAGGCTTATCTTTGACCAGTCCGCCTTCTACTAGGACCGTCGCGCCTGCTTCAACGGCACTATCTAATTGCGCTTGCAGATTGACTGCGGCAGCCTTTGAAGACATCGGACCGATAAAGGTTTTTGCATCAAGAGGATCGGCCAATGTCATATCACGTACAGCATCAGTAAAGCCCTCAACGAACTTGTCATAGACAGACTCAAGAACGATTAGGCGTTTGGCCGCGTTACAGGCTTGACCGGCATTACCAAAACGACCAGAAATCGCGCCTTTTATCGCTTGTTTGATGTCGGCATCACCCGCAACAATAAAGGCATCGGAGCCGCCCAGCTCTAGCACGACTTTTTTGAGGGCGCCGCCTGCTTCTTTGGCGACGGCTTGTCCAGCACGCTCAGAGCCAGTGAGTGAGATGCCATGTACGCGCTTGTCATGGATGATAGTGGCTGCTTGATCATTGGTGGCAAAAATATTGTTGTAAACGCCATCAGGGACGCCGACCTCTTTGAACATATCAGCGATCAC
Organism: Psychrobacter sp. T6-5; assembly: GCF_052258485.2. Taxonomy (NCBI): domain Bacteria; kingdom Pseudomonadati; phylum Pseudomonadota; class Gammaproteobacteria; order Moraxellales; family Moraxellaceae; genus Psychrobacter; species Psychrobacter sp. T6-5. The sequence goes on from NZ_JBQQEY020000001.1 coordinate 1,348,629, forward strand.
TTCGGCAGTCTTAGGGCACTGAGGCGCGTGCTTTAAGATAATGGTGTTGCCTGCCATAAAGTTTGGTGCAACAAAACGTGCCACTTGATAATGTGGATAGTTCCACGGCATGATACCCAGTAGGACACCAACGGGGAGCTTCTCTACCGATGCTGAGCCTTTGCTGACATCAATCTTATTAGGCGCAAGTAGCTGCTCGGCAGTGTCTGCGTAGTATCGATAGATCTCAGCGACCAGACCGATTTCCCCTTTTGCTTGTGCAACAGGCTTACCCATCTCACTCGCCACGATACGAGCCAGCTCTTCTTGACGTTCAAGATAGATATCAGCAATTTTGTGCAAAAACGCCCCGCGCTCGCTTAGTGAAACGTGACGCCAGTCTTGATAAGCACTGTCTGCTTGCTCGATGACTTGCTGGATATCTTGATCAGTAGCGGTCGGGTAGGTTGCTTCTAGTTCACCAGTGGCTGGGTTATTGATTTGATAATCGCTCATAGCGCTGTCCTTGTTTTTGATGTGTTATTGGATTTGATATCCATTTATATTTGTCTTCTTATGGGTATACTTTTGCTTACTGCTAAGTATGCTTTATTATGGTTCATCCTATACCAAGCGGCGTACTTTAGAGTGACGCTTTGGTCACAGGTTGTTGCTGAGTGATACAGTGGATATTGCCGCCGCCATAGACAATCTCGCGGGTGCGTACGCCGATTACTTGATGCTGAGGAAAGACTTGTTTTAGCTGCTCGATAGCGAGGGCATCATTGATATCATCATATTGCGGTACGATGATCGCCTCATTACAAATCAAAAAATTGGCATAGGAGGCGATACAAACATCACCACTCAAACGCGGCTTGGCATCGTCAGATTGGACAATATCGTAGTCATCAGGCAAGACCAATGATTGCTGGGTACAACAAAGCTTATGAACTTTTAAGCGTCTGCCTTTTGCATCGGTCATATTTGAGAGCTGCTCATAGGCTTTTTGTGTGGCGTCATAAAACGGATGAGTAGGATCATCGGTATATAAACACACCACCTCACCAGGACGGGCAAAGCAGGCAATATCATCGACATGACCGGTGGTCTCATCAGGATCGATACCATCATCGATCCACAGCACTTTTTGTACATTGAGATAGGCTTTTAGTTTGTCTTTGATTTGTGCTTCAGTCAGGTGTGGATTGCGTCCAGGACTGAGCAAACACATACGGGTGGTCAGCACCGTGCCTTCACCATCGACATGAAACGCGCCGCCTTCCATCACAAAGCTATCTGTGCGATAGCGGTTAATATCTAGCTGCTCACACAGTCGTTCTGCGAGTTTATCGTCATCGTCCCAAGGCGAGTAGAGGCCATCATAGTCGCCGCCCCATGCATTGAATGTCCAATCACAAGCGCGTAGCTCACCGTCATCATTGACCAAAAACGTCGGAACGGTATCTCGCGCCCACGCATCATTGCTTGGCAGGGAGATGACATCGATATCGGCAGGCAAGCTATCGCGGCATTGCTCATAGTCATCTGGATTGACCAGCACACCTACGCTACAAAATTTACTGATCGCCAATGCAACATCGCTGTAAGCTTTTTTTGCAGGCGCGGCTTGTTGTCGCCAATTATCCGCTCGGTATGGCCATACCATCCATACTTTTTCTATCGGCTCAAACTCTGCTGGCATGTAAAAGCCGTCTTGCTCTGGTGTCGTATCGGTCAGTAATCTGGACATAAAATCACCTTATCGCATTCAAGCGATGATAAAAGTAGTGAGGATTGATTAAAAATAGAGCCAGTTAGCCATGAGTCAGCAGCGTGCCATACATAGATGGACGGCGGTCACGGAACACGCCCCATTGGCGACGCTCGATAGCAAGCTTGTCTAAATCAAAGGTCGTACTGATGACTTCGCTGGTCTCCGATGATGCTTCTTGTATGATCTCGCCGCGACCATCAGTGATAAATGAGCCACCATAGAACTGCATGGTACTGTCATTACCATTTTGGCTAATAGTCTCCGTGCCGATACGGTTGGATGCGATAACGGGCATCAGGTTGGCGGCGGCATGACCTTGCATACAGCGCTGCCAATGACCTTTTGAATTGATACCGAGGGTTGGCTCATCACCAATCGCAGTCGGATAAAATAACAGCTCTGCGCCCATCAATGCCATGCTACGGGCGCATTCTGGGAACCACTGATCCCAGCAAATACCGACCCCAATTTTGGCGTATTTGGTGTCCCAAACTTTAAAGCCTGTATCACCAGGGGTAAAGTAGAATTTTTCGGCATAAGGAATGCCATCTGGTATATGACTCTTGCGATAGGTGCCGAGTATTTCGCCATCGGCGTCAATCACGGTCACGCTATTAAAAAAGGTATTGCCTGACTTTTCATAAAAGCTGATCGGTAATACCACTTCTAGCTCCTTGGCCAACTGTTTGAAATGATTGATAGCGGCATTATCAGCAACGGTCGTTGCCAGCTTAAAATAATCAAATTCATGAACTTGGCAGAAGTACGGCGTCTCAAACAACTCTTGCAGTAAGATAATATTGGCACCTGCTTTGGCGGCTTTGGTGACCAAATCAGTGGCAGTGGCGATGTTTTGTTGGATATCCCAACCACAGGCCATTTGTGTGGTGGCAACGGTAACGTTTCGCATGATCTAAATCCTTTTAATAATAGACAGTAAATAGGTTATAAAGATAATAGGTTTTATGGTTTAACCAACCATTAGAGACTGTTGGTTAAACCATAGTGACAACGCTAACATTGGGTTTGGCTTACGCCATCATGTAACCCAATCCTAAGAAAGCTGCGACAGATAAACCGGCTCCTAGCATGGCATAGGGGAACTGGGTAAAGGCATGCTGCATGGGTGAGCAGCCAGCACCTTGCGCGGCAAGTAATGATGAGTCACTAAAGAAGCAGGCATGACTACCAAACGAGGACGCGGACAACAACGCACCAATCATAAGCGGCGTACTCACACCAAGAGCAAGCGATATCGGGAAGACAATCGGCATTGCCAACACATACAGCCCCCAACTTGATGATGTGGCGAAGGTTAAGAACGCCATGACTGCAAAGATAACCGCAGGGAAAATAATAATCGTCATATAAGGGGTGATGGCTTCGATCACATAGGTGGTCATGCCAAGATCATCATTGATGGCTTTTAAGAAAAATCCGCCAATAACCGTTGAGAGTGGATAAAGCATGACTTTGAAGCCTTTAAAGATAGACTCTACTTGCGTCTCAAAGCTCAAAATACCTTGCATCCAATAGATAATGACGGTGACAAAACAGGTGAGCAACGCACCGCGCAACAGATCGACTTCGAAGTAAATGGTTGAGACAATAAGCAAAATCATTGGGAAGGCAAAGTTTGCGATATTGGCTTTGAACGATAATTTGCGTTTGGCTTGCACGTTTGAGACCAGCTGCTCTTCGATGAAGGCTTCAGGGACAGGGTGGCCTGATTTGGCACGTTTCTCAGCTTTTTTCATCGGTCCCCAATCGCCTAATATGCCGTACGCGACCAAAAATACGATTAGGAGAGCGAACCATGCATACGCCATATAAGGAATGGCGCTGATATAAAGGCCAAGACCAGCACCATCTGCGGCCACACCGTTTTCTTCTAACAGACCTGCAAAATACACCGCCCATGTAGAGATAGGCACGATTACACACATCGGTGCGGCGGTGGAGTCAACGATATAGGCGAGTTTTTCGCGAGAGACGCCATACACATCAGTAAGTTTTTTGACAGAAGTGGAGACAGCAAGGCAGTTTAGATAATCATCAATAAAGACCACGATACCCAACGCAAACGTTGCAAGCAATGACTGTCGGCGCGATTTAATAATTTTTTGTAGCCATTCGCTAAAACCATCTAGGCAGCCACTAATTTCAAGCAATTGAATGAGTCCACCCATCAGACCACAGACGAGCACAATCCAAATAATGGTCTCATTGCCCAATACCATTGACATATTGTCTGCAAAAGGGGAGACCAGATCAAAGGGGTTGAGCATCACAAGGCCCGCGACACAGCCTGCCATCATAGATTCGAACGGTCGCCTAGAGATAATGGCGGTGACGAGCACCAATAACGTCGGCAATAAGGATAGGGCACCCCACGATTCGTCTGGGCCACGAGTCGTTGATAGCCACGCAAACGCTAAATAGATAGCGAGTGCGCCTAACACGGTGAGAAATACTCGCTTATTGTGATACTGCCCCTCGACAGCATCATTGAGTTTCATGTTCATACTTACGCTCCCTGTAAAACTCTATTTTTAGGACAAATTCTACGTTGTGATTGATGTCAGGTAGAAAGTAGCGAATTGGCTTTCTATCTAACCCTGTCACAGCACTCCATTGCTATGACAGGTCGATCTAATAACAGTCATTAAGAGCGTTGTATTTGTTCAGTGCTCAGTATTTAAGGCTCAGTGTTAGTGGGTTTATAGGCCAGTCGTATCTTTTAGTGCATACCACCATGAGCCCATCACTGAATAGGGCACGCGCAGTGCTCGACCACCCGGGAACGGAATCCATGGAATTTGGGCAAAAGTATCAAATTCTTTGGTTTTACCATTAATAGCATCGGCTAGGATTTGTCCGAACAGATGCGAGCCTGTCACGCCATGACCACTATAACCATGGGCGAAAAATACCCGATCGTGTAGCTTACCCATTTGCGGGACGCGAGAGAATGACAAAGCAAAATTACCGCTCCATGCGTAGTCAATTTTGACATCACGCAGCTCTGGAAAGATCTTGTTCATGTTGGGTCTGATTTTGGCGGTGATATCAGCGGGGTCTTGTCCGCCATATACTGTGCCGCCACCGAACAACATGCGTTTGTCTGCCGACAGGCGGTAGTAATCAAGAATATAGCGTACATCTTCGACACAGACATCGGTGGGTAGCAGCTGATCGGCTAAATCACCTAACGGCTCGGTTGCGATGATTTGTGTCGATACGGGCATGACACGGTCAGTCAACTTAGGAATCACTTTATTAAGATAAGCGTTACCGCACAGAATCGCTTGTTTACAAGTGACAGAGCCAAACTCAGTGATGACTTTGATAGAATCATCGGCATACTCAATATCTACCACCAAGGTGTTTTCATAAATTGTGCCGCCACCTTGTTCGATAGCCACCGCTTCACCTAGTGCAAGATTTAGTGGGTGCATATGACCACCTGAATGGTCAATGACCCCGCCCACATAAGCATCTGATTTGATATGTTCTTGCATGCCTTGCTTGTCTAGCATCTCTCTATCATGCATACCGTGGCTTTCCCATAGTGCATGGGTTTCTTGTAAATCTTTTAACTGTCCGTTGTTTAATGCGGCAAAGATATTTTTTTCTTTGAGATCACAATTGATATCGTAGTCGTTGACAAAACGGCGAATGATTTTGCCGCCGCGAGTCACCAGTTGACCGACGAAGTCTGCGCTTTGTTGACCATAAGACTTTTTGATTTTTTGCAGGCTGGCGTTTAGACCGTTGACGATCTGCCCGCCATTACGACCTGATGCGCCCCAACCAATCTGTGCGCCTTCAAGCACAACGACTTCGTGATCGGTTTCAATCAGATGCAGGGCAGTGGATAGGCCGCTAAAGCCGCCACCGACCACACAGATTTCTACTTGGATGTCATTTTCTAGCGTCGGTCTATCAGGCTTAGGGTTACGACTGGCAGCGTAATAGCTGTCAGGATATTGACCTTTGTCTGAATAGTGCGGGATATTTCGCGTGTTGTTAGACATATTACACATCCTGTAAATAGGTAAGGTATTCAAGGTTGGTGACTTGCTGGGCAAAGCGTTTGGCCTCTTGCTTTTTGACGGCAATCAACAGCTCAATCATCTCGCTTGGGAATAGCGAATCGATGATATCGCTGCTTTCAAATTTACGAATGGCCGAAAGCCAATCTAACGGCAAGGTCTTCAGTTCCGCTTCGTTATAAGTAATACTATTGACGGGTTCTGGTGCCTCCAACTTGTTTTCGATGCCATATAGCATGCCTGCTAACACGGCACTACAAACCAAGTAAGGGTTGGCATCAGCGCCAGAGACACGGTGCTCGATTCGACGTGCTTTGGTATCGCCACCAGGGATACGTACGGCTGCTGTGCGATTCTCATAACCCCATGACACGTTGTTCGGTGCCAGTGTACCGGGCGTAAAGCGACGATAAGAGTTAACGTGCGGTGCAAACAATAATGTACAGTCCGACATGGTTTTTAATAGACCCGCAACCGCATGGCGCAAAATCTCTGAACCCTCATCTGTCCCGTTGTCAAAGACATTATTGCCGTCTTTATCTAACAAGCTGCAATGCACATGAAAACCGTTGCCAGATTGCAGACCAAAAGGTTTTGCCATAAAAGTGGCGGTGAGCTTACGGCGAGCAGCTACTGCTTTGACGACCTGCTTGAACAAAATAGCATCGTCCGCCGCTTTGAGCGGATCATTGACGTGTAATAAATTAATCTCAAACTGACCGCAGCCGTTTTCAGCCAACGCCGCATCAACAGGAATATCGAGCTTTTCGCACTGCGCATAGACCTCATCTAAAAACTCATCGAACTGCAATAAATCATTGATGCTCAAAATTGAGGTTTTATTCAGTCTCAGTCCGCTTTTAGGGCGGATAGGCGGTCTTGGCGTTTCCCCTTCGGTATAGTCAACCAAATAAAACTCTAGCTCTGTTGCCATTACAGGAGTCAGACCAAGCGCTTGGAATTTTTTGCTGATGTAATCTAACACATGACGAGCATCGCCGTAGTAAGGCTCATCGTCTTCGGTATAGAGCCAAACGGGCAGTAACGATGACGGCGCACTGGTATTGAGAAGGGGATAAGCGGCGCGGCCAGTCGGTTTGGCAATCGCATCGATATCGCCATTACACTGAGAAGATTCAATAACATCCGCACCCCAGATATCGACCCCTAAAATTGACATCGGTAGTCGTATCGCGCCTTTTTCTGCTTTTTCCATTTGATCGAAGGGGATGCGCTTACCACGAAGTAAGCCATTAATATCACCTGCTGCAACATAGACATATTCTGTGTTATTTGCAGATTCGACCATTCCATTGGTTGTCATCATATCTATTCTTCCTATGAATTTTAGAGCTATTGGGATTGTGGTTATGACAGTTATTGCACCTAAGTACGTATGAATTTGTGATGAAAATGGCGATAAATGTTTGATAAAACAGTAATTTATAAGAAAGTGATTATTCACTGTTTATATTCATTAAGAGGTACTTATCAATCTAATATAGGTATGAAAACTATAGTTGTCAATTTTTATTTAAAATTATCGTTAAATCACCCATTTTTCTCTAATTTATACAAATAAGGCCAATTTATATAAAAATATTAATAATATTGAAGTTTATAGTTTACATTCAATCGAATGCTATGGTAAATTTTAGCTAAACAAGGAATCAAACAATATTGCCTGCTAGGCTTCATTGTTATCAATAGGGAAAACGACATGAAAAATTCTAGACCTATCATCGCGATTGTTGCTTGTTATAAGATGGTCGATGGTCAGCCCTCTCAAGCGGTATATCAAAAGTATATCGATGCGGTTAATTTTTATGGCGGTAATCCTATATTGCTACCAAGTACAGCCGCTGATGACGAAAATTTCGATGCACTGCTAGCTATCGCAGATGGTATTTTATTAACAGGCAGCTACAGCAATGTGGCACCAGCACGTTATGGCGCAACGCACATCGAAGCAAAACAAGATTTGGGCCGTGATGAGTTAAGCTTTAAATTACTGGCTTATGCAGACAGAACGGGTACGCCGCTGCTGGCCGTTTGCCGAGGTCTGCAAGAGATGAATGTTTACTTTGAAGGGACGCTGCATCCTGATTGGCGCGAGGTAGAAGGGTTTTATGAGCCGCACTTAGAGGACAGCACGCAACCACTTGAGGTGCAATATCAGCCCGTACATGATGTCATTATCCAGCCTGATGGCAGACTTGCGGCGTTCGGTGAAAAATGGCACGTCAACTCCTTACATAAGCAAGCCATCAATAAAGTAGGTGAACGTTTATTTGTCGAAGCCCTAGCCCCTGATGGCTTGGTAGAAGCCATTAGCTTGTTACAACATCCCTTTATGATTGGTGTACAATGGCATCCTGAGTTAAATTATGCACAAGATAACTTGTCCAAATTTCTATTCATGGAATTCATTCACTATGCCAGCACACCCCAAATCGAGTAGCACCACTAAAGATCCGGTAGATATCGACAGCGCTAACACTGATATAGATAAAAGTGTCGATAACGAGATTGGCAACAGCATCGACGCTGATGTTGCCAGTGACAAAGATATTGATATCGAGGAAGATGATGACATCAGTAGTGATGACGAAGATGAGTTGACAGATTCTGAAACAGACACGTCTAGCGACACTGATGAATCGATAGAAGAAGACATCGGTAAAAAAATCAATCAGCTGCGCCTTGCAAAAGGTTACTCGCAGCGTAAATTGGCGAAATTATCAGGACTGACAAACACTTCTATTAGCTCTATTGAGCGTAATAAGGTGAGTCCCGCCGTAAATACCTTGAAGGCGATTTTGGCAGTGTTAGGTTCTGATTTGACCACGTTTTTTAGCGATGAGTGGAAGGAGCCAAAGGCGAGAGTGATTGTAACGCCAAAGGATTTGCTAGAGCTTAGTGAGCCCAGTAGCAGAGTATCGTTAAAACAAGTCTATAACTGTAGCGCGACCAGAAACTTAGGATTTTTGATCGAAACGTATCAGCCAAACAGCTCAACAGAAGAAAGAATTGCTCATGAAGGTGAGGAGATTGGTACGGTCATCGAAGGCAAAATTATCATCCGTATCAATGAGACCACGTATTTGTTAAATGAAGGGGATAGCTATGTGATTGATACCAATCAACCGCATACTTTTATTAATCCTACGGATGGTGTGTCTCGCATTGTCAGTGCACATACACCAATGACTTATTAGGCTCGCGCTTAGATCTTTAGTCTAAATACAGCTTGATAATGCCACTTCCATTGTTGGAAGTGGCATTTTTTTGCTTAATACATCTCATCATAACCGAGATTGGCGTCTGCACAGATAGAGGTAGGCAGTCAGCTTATGACTTTTGATCAGCGTCAGATACTTCTGATTTGATATCTGCTTTTGTTGTTTCTTCTATTTTTGCTTCATCTTCTATTTCTGGCGATTCCGCTTTGTTTGCTTTTTCTTTTATCAATTTGACTTTTGGGCGCTTGGGGATGGGTTCAACATGTTTGACCGCCGCACCAAAGGCAGGTTTAGAGGTTTTTTTGAGACTTCTTTTGATTCTTCGTACGGCGAGCGCATCGGCCTCAGCCTGTTCTTCTGCCAGCGCAGTATCGTACAATCCTTGGTATACCGCGAGGGTCTTTTCGATCATCTCACGCATGGTGAATTTGTTGGTCATCTCAGGTCGCGTCACGCTTTCTAATTGATTGCGCACTGCTTTACACAACGAGTTGGCATTGTGCTTTTTGACCAGTCCTTGCGGATAGAGTGGTTGTAGGATTTCGCTAAAAGCTGCCTGATCCCAGCCAATGACAGGGGTGCCCAAATGAATCGCTTGCAGGGCATTAATACCGATTGATTCTGGCTCATTGGCAAGTGCCATAACGATATTGGCTGCTGAGAGCCATTCACGCATGTCATTGCGTTTGCTACCCACATAAGTAATGCGCTCAGCCAACCCCAAACTGTTGGTACGTTGACGAAAGTCTTCATGAGCGACATCACCATCTTTATAATCATCGTCCATAATGATGACATGAATATTGGGAAATTGCTCTTGTAGATTGCCTAAGATATCAATCAGCCACTCTTGACCATACTCATTACCAATGACGGTTGGAAATACGAGCCACTTCTTGTGCTCCAGCTCAGGATATTCCGCAAAGGTATGACGCAACCAATAGACCGAAGGATTGTGCCGATAAGGATAGCGCCGAGTATCGATGCCGCGGTAGATACGTGTGATGACTTTCGGATCGACTTCTTCACGGCGTAACCCTTTTTTGAGGTACTGGGTGACGCTATCAGATACAGTGATAATCGTATCGACATTGAGCAATGCTTGCGAGTATTTATTGATGGGATAAAACCCATACATGGTTGAGACCAGCTTTGGGAAACGTTTGACGCGCGCACGGCGCAGTGCTAAATGCAATATCCATGCAGGCGTGCGCGAGTGTACATGAATGACATCAGGCTCATACTTCTCAATCAAATGCCGCAGTGCTGAGACTTGCAGTAGTGCTAGCCACGATTTTTTGTTCATGTATAGCTGATGATATATGTTGCCGTCACGCTTGAGGCGTCTGACCAAGTCATTATTTTCACTGGCACTAGCGACAATAATGGAGGTATGCTCGTTTTTGACCAGTGCGCGCCCAAGATGAAAAATACCGCGCTCGGATTCATCATGCTTCAAAGACGATAGTAAGCGCATAACTTTCATAATAGCGTGGGTCACCGGTTAGTAATATCAAGCTGCTATTGTCAGTTAAAAGCGCTTAAAACTCAACCATCAAGATAAAAAGATAGCGTCAGATATTTGGTTTTCCAGCAGACATGAGCATGACTGTCTTGGCTAAAAATTGCTAACGACGTTTTTGTAGATGCTCAGCGTTGGGCAGTACTTGTTTTTCGCTTAAGTATTTCCAGTAGCGCTGTGGTAGATACTGTCTATGCAGTTTGGGGTTTTTACGCTCTTTGATATTGACGTTGGTAAAGTAACCCTGCCAAAACTTTTGATAGCGCTGCTCATCGGGACTGTGGATACTGGCAGGGTTGCGTAAGACGGCATCATTGAGATCGGTAATGGTTTGCAGGGGTGCAGGACGAGTAGGCGTGCTATTACTTTTATCATAATAAATGCCATAACCACGCGTCAGATCGTAGATCGCCCAGTGTTGGTCTTGATAACGTTGGCGAAAATGCTCTCCAATCAGTGGCAATACGTTAAAATCAGGCTCAACCCGCGCAAAATAAATATCATCAGTGGTGTGCTCAAAGCGTACAAATGCCTCCATGCGATGTTTTTCACGGCCAACAGATTTGACCGTTTGCACCAGCTCAAGCACGTCCAAATTACCCAAATCCTGCATGATATTTCGGCGAGGGTAGTCGATGGCATATTTGACCACGCGGAACAAGGTTGTGCCGATGTCGTCCTTTTCTGATAAGAACCCCCACAAGATATTGCGCATACCTGAGCGACCAAGCAAGCTATTCAGCTTAACCAATACGCGCTCTGCGTTATCTGCATCCGTTGCGACGCTAGTCGCTTGCGCAATTAAGGAAGGTACATAACAGTCTTGAGCCGTTAGCTTGAGTGAGTCGTCTTCTTGCAATCGATTGGCATAAACATAAAACACCGCGCTGAGCCAGCCTTCAAAGCTTGGCTCATACAGCACAATGCTGGGCGTTAACTGACCGATAGCGTAAGCGTCGTTTTGCACAAGTGCTGACATGGTTTATCCTGAAACGATGTGAAATGTATTTTGGCTCGTCATAAAATCTATGTAAGTATTGTCAAATGCTACTGGTGGATATTTTTCTTGCGTGCTGTTCGCATCGCGTGACAGAGGCTGCAAAAAATATCACCAGTAGCGCTACCTTTTTATTTTATTGATTTATATTTAAAACAATGCCAAATTTAAAACAACGCCAGCTGTCCGCTACGTTGATCTTTAAACTTGGTCTGCGTTTGCGCCAGTACGTACTGACGGAAGTTATCGCGTGTCAAATGGGCAAGATGCTCGTTTTTGCCGGTGGTTGCGATAAAATACTTGGCACGGTTGACCGCGGCTCCCATCTTTTTTAGATGATAGAGCGTCAACTGGTTAAATTTGCGTGCTTTGACGATTTTTTTGGCAGTCTTGGTACCGATACCAGGGATACGCACGATCATCTCATAAGTCGCTGTCTGAATATTGACAGGGAAATGTTCACGATGGCGTATTGCCCATGCCAGTTTCGGGTCACAGTCTAAGTCCAAAAATGGCGACTCTGGCTCCACAATCTCATGCGCACCAAACCCATAAAAACGCATTAACCAATCTGCTTGATACAGACGGTTCTCACGTACCATCGGCACAGGGGTACCAATCGCGGGCAAGCGATTGTCAGAGAGCATCGGTACATAACCTGAGTAATAGACACGCTTGAGATCATAGGTTTTATAAAAGTGACTCGATAGCTGAATCACCTGCAAGTCAGTCTCGTTACTTGCACCAACGATCATTTGGCTGGTCTGACCGGCGGGCGTAAATTTAGGCGCTTTTTTATGAGTTTTGCGACTCTCACGGATGGTGATAATTTCTTCTTTTACCGTCTCCATCGGCGCTTTTAATTGCTCGTGTGATTTTTCTGGTGCAAGTAAAGCCAGTCCTGATTTGGTTGGGATTTCAATATTCACACTCAAGCGATCGGCGTAGAGTCCTGCTTCGAGCAATAGTTCCTTTGACGCACCGGGGATGGTCTTTAGATGAATATACCCATTAAAGCGCTCGCGAGTACGCAGGATTTTGGCAACTTCGACCAGTCGCTCCATCGTATAGTCGCCACTTTTGAAGATACCAGAGCTGAGAAACAGCCCCTCAATATAGTTACGGCGGTAGAATTGCATGGTCAAATCGACCACTTCTTCGACACTAAAAGCAGCGCGCGGCGTGTCGTTGCTTTTACGTGAAGTGCAATACGCACAATCATAGATGCAATGATTGGTCAAAAGAATTTTTAGCAGACTGACGCAGCGACCATCTTCGGTATAGCTGTGACAGATACCGCTTTTTGAGGCATCGCCTAGACCGCCGCCTTGGTTCTTACGCGTACCAGCGGAAGATGAGCAGGAGACATCATATTTGGCAGCGTCGGCCAAAATATTGAGCTTGCCCTGTAATCTTTCATAATTGATGTTTGCCATAAGTCGGTTATTACCAATTAATTGATGAGTAACTATTTTACCAAAATATGTATTAAGCCATTGTATTTATAAGAAAATTTAAAAAATAACACGACAAATAGTGTCGTATGTGTCAAGAGGTTGTGAACGAGCATAAATACTACTCGATATGACACGCATTAAAAAAGGCCCTGAGTATTCAAGACCTTTTGCAAAGTAATACTGTTAAAGACACGTTCGCTGTCATTAGTGAGTTATTTACTGCACTCTAGCTCTTATCACAACGGTTTGATTACCATTGGCATTAAGATTTGCTAAGTTCCATTTCAGGCCAGAGTAGTTTTCTTGCACAACAACGGTATTGCCAACTTGTTGAATGGTTTGATAAGTGTCGCCGCCAGTGGTGGCAAACGTTGGTAGTGGGCTATTTAACGATACTAGCTGCACGCCGCTTGGTAATGAAACCATAGCGTTGATGTCATTAACTGGCTGTGCCGTGGTGTTGGTGTATGTGGTGTGATATTCAATGACATCACCAGGGGCGATATGATTGGCAGGCACCGCAACTTCACGTCCAGCGCCATTTTTCATGATTTTCATGACCTTGGTGTTTGCATTGACGACACCCGGTGTGCTAAAAGTCGGGGTCAATTGCAAGGTATCTAACGTGGTCGTCGTGATTTGATTGGTGACAGGCTGGTTAGTGATGACGGTTGTCGCTGGCGCATTCATGACAGGCAACTGAGTAGCAGTGGCAACAGGCAGGACTTGTGTCACGGTGCTGACTGGCGCCGTGACGACGTCTACCTTGGTGACGCTATTGGTCATTCGATTGGTGACCGGTACGCTAGTGACGGTTGTGCTTCCTTGAACCACAGGAGACTGACGAACGACATAGCGCGGCACAGTCGTCACTTGTGTCACGGCATAAGGCATGCCATCTTGCATCGTAATACCGTTTGGTGTCGCAGTAATAGTGGCTGTTTGGCCATTAGAATATTGTTCAACTACCGTCGTGCTACCACCAGTAGATGAGCTGATCGCGATCTCAGGAGCGGCATGGGCTGAGAATGCAAGCACCATACCTGCGAATATTGCAGATACCGTGGTGGTTAGTGCTGATGGTGCATAAGATTTCATGGTCATAATAGACTCCTTAACAGTATCAATAAAAAAAGCAGCGATAAGTAAAACAGCAATAATTAACGTCTAAACAAGCAAAACCCCCGCTAAATGACACCAAAAAGTATGCCAAATAACGAGGGTGTTAGTACTGACGATAGCCGGTGTCTATAATCAGACCATCATTATTTTGAGTAAAAGTGCTTCAGGATAAATTTATATCGATATTACGGGCTAATATCACCTAATATAAAAATTACGATGCACTAAAAACTAAAATAATTATGCGCCAAAATAAATCATGTATAAAAGCTGCATTGTGTAACCGAAACGGTACAAATGCTATCAATACGTAATGTTGCTTATATTCATGTTATTGGGTGGCGAGTAGCCAGCCGTATCTGTCACTGTCAAACATGTTTACTATTTAAGAGAACTAGTATTTAAAGAGCTATTATTCAAAGAGCCTTTCATCCAGCATTGAAAGCATCACGCCTACGGATGATCAGAAATAGTGAGTCTTATTAGTCGTAGATAACTTTCATCACTTCGTATTCCACCACGCCCTTTGGCGTTTCGATACGTACTTCATCGCCTTCAAACTTACCGATGAGGCCACGAGCGATCGGTGAGTTAACTGAGATTTTGCCAGCCTTGAAATCAGCCTCATCATCGCCGACGATTTTGTACTGTTTTTCTTCTTCAGTGTCCATGTTTTCGATTATGACGCTGACGCCAAACACGATACGACCTTCTTTTGGCAATGTTGAAGGATCGATGACTTGTGCGCCGCCAAGTTTGGCTTCGATATCACGGATACGTGCTTCACAAAACCCTTGTTGCTCGCGGGCAGCGTGGTATTCAGCGTTTTCTTTCAAATCGCCGTGTTCGCGTGCTTCAGCAATTGATGCGGTGATGCGTGGACGATCGACACTTTTTAGCTGTTTTAATTCGGCTTCTAAAGCCGCGTGTCCTTGCGGAGTCATTGGGTAACGTTGCATGTTTTTTCCTTAAACCAATAACACCACACCACCTCATAGTGAGATGGTGTCAGTGTTGTTGCAATGGGTATAAAATATAAAAAGAGTGATAATTAAGACGCCGTAATAAATAAGTCGGCTGTCATTTATGAGTGTGTCTCACCTCAATTCAAGAATAGGCGTACTTAAGCTTACGTAATAAAAAGCATAGTCGCAATTTAGCCACTATGCTTTTTAGGTCTATCACGATAAAGGTGTCACTCATCAAAGGTTGCTGGTTGATTATAAAGAAAACAACCAGCCATGCTTGAATGAGTTTTTAAGCAAGCCTAACAGTTATGCTTAATCTACTGAAATTATTTAGCCGCGTCAATAGACTTTGCTTGCTCATGCAAATCTTGTAACTTATAGACATCAAACGGTAAGTCAATGGCATAAGATTTACAGACAGCATCTGCCGCGCCTAACGTGGTGACATAGAACACTTTGCCTTGTAGCGCACTACGGCGGATAGAGAACGAATCCTCTTGTGCCTGCTTGCCTTCAGTCGTATTGATGATAAGGTCGATTTTGCCGTTTTTCAAGGCATCGACGATATGCGGACGACCTTCAGTGACTTTGTTGATTTGCTGACATTCGATACCAGCGTCGCTCAGCACCTTTTTCGTGCCAGTCGTTGAGACGATTTTGAAGCCAAAGTCTACCAGTTGACGGGCGATCGGAGCGATTTGCGCTTTGTCACTGTCACGAACTGAGATAAAGACAGTCTTAGTCTCGCCTTCAGTAGGCAAGCCTGGCAGACGCTCGTTACTACCGATGATGGCTTTGTAGAATGCTTCGCCAAAGGTTTTACCCACACCCATGACTTCACCCGTTGATTTCATCTCAGGACTCAAGATTGGGTCAACACCTGGGAATTTAGCAAATGGGAACACTGCTTCTTTGACGGCATAAAATGCTGGAACAATTTCAGTCGTGAAACCTTGGTCTTTAAGCGAAGTGCCAGCCATACAACGAGCCGCAACCTGCGCTAATGAGGTACCGATACACTTAGAGACAAACGGTACGGTACGGGCAGCACGTGGGTTCACTTCTAGGATATATACGGTTTCGCCTTTGACAGCAAACTGAACGTTCATCAGACCGACAACACCAAGCTCTTTTGCCATGGCAACCGTTTGCGCGCGCATCACATCACATAACTCTTTAGACAGTGAGTATGGTGGCAATGAACATGCTGAGTCACCTGAGTGGACGCCAGCCTGTTCGATATGCTGCATGATACCGCCAATGACGACATCAGTACCGTCACATACACAGTCAACATCAACTTCGATGGCATCATCTAAGAAGCGATCGAGTAGGACAGGTGCTTCGTTTGAAGCCTGAACTGCGGTACGTAGGTAATGTCTGAGCTCGTCTTCGTTGTAGACGATTTCCATCGCGCGCCCACCAAGGACGTATGATGGACGTACAACCAGTGGATAGCCCACGTCTTTTGCTTTAACCAAGCCATCTTCCAAGCTGGTGGCTAATGCGTTCGACGGCTGTACTAGGTTTAGCTGTTGAATCATGTGCTGGAAGCGTTCACGGTCTTCAGCGCGGTCGATCGCATCTGGGCTAGTACCGATGATTTTTACGCCTGCTGACTCTAGAGCGCGGGCCAGTTTCAATGGCGTTTGACCACCAAACTGTACAATCACACCGTCTGGGTTTTCGATACGTACGATTTCTAGCACGTCTTCTAATGTGATTGGCTCAAAGTATAGACGGTCAGAGGTGTCATAATCGGTTGAAACGGTTTCTGGGTTACAGTTGACCATGATTGTTTCATAGCCGTCTTCACGCATGGCAAGCGCAGCATGTACACAGCAGTAATCAAACTCAATGCCTTGACCGATACGGTTAGGGCCGCCACCGATAACCATGATTTTTTTCTTGTCAGTTGGGTTGGCTTCACATTCGCTATCGTAGGTTGAGTACATATAAGCGGTGCTGGTCGCAAACTCTGCAGCACAGGTATCGACACGCTTATACACGGGATAGACGCCTAGGTCCCAACGTTTTTTGCGTAGTTGCTTTTGTGAGATACCAAGTAGTTTAGCCAAACGCAAATCTGACAAACCTTTACGTTTGAAGCTGCGTAGATTTTTCTCGTTTAATCCACCAAAGCCTAGTGATTTCACTGTCGCTTCAGTTTTAACGATGTCTTCGATCTGCACCAAGAACCATGGGTCAATCTTGGTGAAGTTGAACACCTCATCGACGCTCATACCAACGCGGAAGGCATCAGCGATATAGTAGATGCGATCAGGGGTTGGAATCGTTAGGCGATTGATAATCTCGCTACGAGCCTTCTCAGCACTGACTTTTGATAAATCAACTTGCTCATCAAAACCGTCCGCGCCTGTTTCCATACCGCGTAATGCTTTTTGCATCGACTCTTGGAAGTTACGACCAATCGCCATCACTTCGCCGACCGATTTCATCTGAGTCGATAGGATGTTGTCCGCTTGTGGGAATTTTTCAAAGTTAAAACGAGGTATCTTAGTCACGACATAATCAAGGGCAGGCTCAAAGCTCGCTGGGGTTTTGCCACCCGTGATGTCATTTTGCAATTCATCTAGTGTGTAACCAATCGCCAGTTTTGCCGCGATTTTGGCAATCGGGAAGCCAGTCGCTTTTGACGCTAGGGCAGACGAGCGTGATACGCGTGGGTTCATTTCGATGACGACCATGCGGCCCGTATCAGGGTTGATACCGAACTGGACGTTTGAGCCACCCGTTTCTACACCGATCTCACGCAGTACCGCGAGTGATGCGTTACGCATGATTTGGTATTCTTTATCGGTCAGCGTCTGCGCAGGGGCTACGGTGATTGAGTCGCCTGTATGCACGCCCATTGGGTCAAAGTTTTCGATGGCACAGATGATGATGCAGTTGTCATTTTTGTCACGAACCACTTCCATCTCGTACTCTTTCCAACCGATGAGTGACTCATCGATGAGTAGCTGATGGTTTGGTGACAGATCAAAACCGCGCTCACAAATCTCGATAAACTCATCGCGGTTATACGCGATACCGCCACCCGAGCCGCCCATGGTGAATGACGGACGAATGATACACGGATAGCCCATTTTTTCTTGAGTAGCAAAAGCTTCTTCCATGGTTTCAGCCGTTTCAGCGCGCGGGCACTCAAGACCGATACGTTTCATCGCTTTGTCAAATAAGTCGCGATCTTCTGCCATCTCGATCGAGTCTTTGGTCGCGCCAATCAGCTCGCAGTCATACTTAGTCAGTACGCCATGCTTATCTAGGTCTAGCGCGCAGTTTAGGGCGGTCTGTCCGCCCATGGTTGGCAAGATCGCATCAGGACGCTCTTTGGCAATGATTTGCTCAACCGTCTGCCACGTGATCGGCTCGATATAGGTGGCATCTGCCATGACAGGATCGGTCATGATGGTCGCAGGGTTTGAGTTGACCAAGATGACACGGTAGCCTTCTTCTTTTAGTGCTTTACACGCCTGTGCGCCTGAGTAGTCAAACTCACACGCTTGGCCGATAACGATGGGGCCTGCGCCAATGATAAGAATGCTTTTTATGTCGGTACGTTTTGGCATAGTTAGAGCTACCTTCGTTTGATGATATTTTAAGTAATCTTTATTTTTAATAACGCTTATGGCGTTTTATACTTACAATGCTTTGTTGCAGTACTGCTCAAACCGCCTTTAGCGATTCAAGCATTGACTTATTATCAAGTTATAATGAACCGTTAAGCTTGAGCAGTTTTAGCCGCTTCCATCATCTCAGCAAACTTATCAAACAATGGCGCGCAGTCATGTGGGCCAGGGCTGGCTTCTGGGTGACCTTGAAAGCTAAAGACAGGCTTATTGGTTAGCTCGATACCTTGGTTGGTGCCATCGAACAATGAACGGTGCGTTGACTTAACGTTTTCTGGCAAGGTGTCTTCATCAACGGCAAAGCCATGGTTTTGACTGGTGATCATCACTGTGCCAGTCGCTAGATCTTGCACCGGATGGTTGGCACCATGGTGGCCCGTTTTCATTTTGATCGTATTGGCACCGCTAGCAAGACCGATTAGCTGATGACCGAGGCAAATACCAAAGGTTGGTACGTCTGTTTCTTCAATAATATGACGCACGCTATCGATCGCGTAGTCACAGGCTGCTGGATCGCCAGGGCCATTTGATAAGAAGATGCCATCTGGGTTCATTGCTAGCACGTCTGCGATAGGCGTTTGTGCTGGGACGACGGTCACGTGACAGCCGCGGTCAACGAGCATGCGTAGGATATTGGTTTTGCTACCGAAGTCATAAGCGACGACATTGAATTTGGCATCGATATGAGTGCCGAGTTGCTTAAAGAAGCCGCCAGTACCGCTATCATGGCTACCCGCCACGTCACGGTTGAGTAGGGTGTCTGATAAATCCCATGTGCCCGCTGTCCACTCAAAACTCTCTGTCGTGCAGCATTCTTTTGCCAAGTCCATGCCTTTTAGACCTGCAAACCCTTGTGCCAGCTCAATCGCTTTTTGCTCATCTTCAACGCTGATCGTCTCGCCATCTGATGCGGTCATGATACAGCCGTTTTGTGCGCCTTTATCACGTAATAGGCGTGTCAATTGACGCGTGTCAATTTCAGCGATAGCGACGGTATTATTACGCTGTAGGTAGTCGCTTAGTGATTCAGAGTTACGAAAGTTAGAGGTTGCCATAGTGGCGTCACGGATGATCAGACCGTCTGCCCATACTTTGTGACCGTTACCAGACTCGGTATCCTCGGCATTGGTGCCTGTATTACCGATATGCGGATAAGTTAGGGTGACCAGCTGTCGCGCATAACTTGGATCGGTTAGAATTTCTTGATACCCTGTCATGGCGGTATTAAATACCACTTCACCAACACGATGACCTAGGCTGCCGATACTGACACCGCGAAAAATTGTACCGTCTGCTAGTGCCAAAATTGCTTGTGTTTCTACCGATGAATTCAAGGATTGCCTCCGCTATTATTGGTGAGTGCCATCATGTTTTGTTAGACTAAAATTGCTCCGTATCCTTTTATTTACGGCATTTGACTGTTGTCATATAGAAGTAATAAAAGGACGATACACAAAAATTTTCCACAAAAAAGCGAGAAGACATTATTGATGAAAACTACAAAACCCACTAGATAGTGAATAGGTAACTTGCATCATGTCCGCTCGCTTAGGCACAGATTTTGCGTATTATATACAAAATAGTGAGTTATGGCTAGCCGATTTATTGGATTAATAGTCATTATATAGGTAATAGCTGATCCTTTATAAAAAGCTGCAATCTGTTAAAAAATAGCCTAAGCAAGAATATGATGGTTTTGATTATCCTGATATTCATCAGCCATTAATAGCGCTAGATTTTCGCAGTTGGCTTTGTCACAATGGACAGCGCAGCGCTAGACCCAATTTTTATGATCGTTTGTTATAACAATAATGAAGATGACAAGGAGTCGTTATGATTTATCAATATTTAGACAAAACCCCTGAGTTTGCCGTACCG
Organism: Psychrobacter sp. T6-5; assembly: GCF_052258485.2. Classification (NCBI taxonomy): domain Bacteria; kingdom Pseudomonadati; phylum Pseudomonadota; class Gammaproteobacteria; order Moraxellales; family Moraxellaceae; genus Psychrobacter; species Psychrobacter sp. T6-5. The sequence continues at coordinate 1,369,276 of NZ_JBQQEY020000001.1, forward strand.
TTCAACGGTTGGGTTGCTGACTCAGCGCAAGTGATGGGCGATGTATATTTAGGTCACCAAGCCAATATTTGGTTCGGTGCAGTGATACGCGGTGACAACGATCGTATCCATATCGGTGATTATAGTAATGTACAAGAAAACAGCGTGATTCACACTGATGCAGGCATCAAAGTGACTATCGGTAATTATGTGACTATCGGTCATCTGGCGATGCTACATGGTTGCGAGGTCGGTGACAATAGCTTGATTGGCATTGGCGCTGTGGTACTCAACAACGTCAAGATTGGTAAAAACTGCTTGATAGGGGCAAAAGCCTTAATTACTGAAGGTCAGGTTATTCCTGATAACTCGCTAGTGATGGGCGCACCTGCAAAAGTCGTTAAGACGCTAACCGATGAGCAAGCTGCGATGCTAAAAATGTCAGCGCTGCATTATGCTGAGCGTTGCCAAAAATTCAAAATTGGTTTAACAGAAGTAGCAATGCCTGATTAAGGTTAGATAGACTTGTCTTCCACCTTTTGTACCTTTTTATTAAATACTTCATATTTTTTCGCAACCAACGATAAGGTCTCACCATGCAGACAAATCAAGTACAAACACAACAAAAACAACTGGCATTATTTGATTTAGATCATACCTTACTGGATGTCGATAGCGATTATCTTTGGGGCGAGTATATCGTCAAGCATGACCTTGTCGATGAGGCGCAGTACCGTACGGCCAACCAGAAATTTTACAATGACTATATCGAAGGGACGCTAGATGCGACAGAGTACAATGAATTCGTCGCGCAGTTCTTAAGCAGTCTGCCGCTTGATAGACTTGATGAGCTAAGAGAAGATTACATCAAAAGCGAAATCGAGCCACATATTCGCCCAAAAGCGATGGAAGCGTTGTGCCAGCATATTGAGCAAGGTCACGACGTGGTGATTATTTCTGCAACCAATGACTTTGTGGTGTCCGCCATTGCCAAGCGTTTTGGCGTTGAGTCAGCCAATGTATTGGCCACGCCGCTTGAGATCAAAGATAATCGCTATACAGGTAAGCTAACTGATAAACCGAACTTTCAAGCGGGCAAGATCTATCATTTAGATAAGTGGCTCGATAAGCAGCAAGCCGCTGGTATCACCTTTGAAAAAACCTATGCCTATTCAGACTCCAAAAACGACATCCCATTGCTAGAACGGGCGGATGTGGCGATCTGTGTGTCACCTGATGAGGCGCTACATGCTCATGCCTTGGCGCATCGCTGGGCAGTAGAGGATTGGTCAATCTAGATTATTTAATCTAGTAATAGTAGGAACAAGAATAATTAGACAACCATTTATGCTTAATCTCATTTAAAATAGCGCCACATTCGTTATTTATTTTTATTAGAAAAACAGGAACACTTATGGAAATCAATCCGTATCAAGAACAAATTAAGGATTTATCCGAACGCGGGCAGGATTTGCGGAGGTATCTTTGACTTCGATGGTAAGCAAGAACGCTTAGAGGAAGTCAATCTAGAGCTAGAAAATCCAGAGCTGTGGAACGATCCAGAGCGCGCCACCAAGATTAATAAAGAAAAAAGCCACCTTGATGGTGTCATAGATGTCGTGGTCTCTCTTGAGACTACGCTAGAAGATGCGTCCGCCATGCTAGAGCTAGCAGTAGAAGCAGAGGATGAGTCGTTGCTTGCTGATGTGCAGAGCGAGCTAGATAGCGCTGAGCAGCGCGTAGCCGATTTAGAGTTCCGCCGAATGTTTAGCGGCGAGATGGACACAAACAACTGCTATTTAGATATCCAGTCAGGCAGTGGCGGCACCGAAGCACAAGACTGGGCGGAGATGCTACTGCGTATGTATACACGCTGGGCGGAAGCACACGGTTTTAAGGTAGACGTGATTGAAGTGTCTGCTGGCAGCGTCGCGGGTATCAAGTCGGCCACGATTGAGATTAAAGGCGACTACGCGTTTGGTTGGTTGCGTACCGAGATTGGCGTTCACCGTTTGGTACGTAAATCACCATTTGATAGTAACAATGGTCGTCATACCTCGTTTGCGGCGGTGTTTGTCTCGCCTGAGATTGATGATAATGTTGAGATTGACATCAACCCTGCTGACTTGCGTATCGATACCTATCGCTCATCTGGGGCGGGTGGTCAGCACGTCAACACGACTGATTCTGCGGTACGTATTACCCATGAGCCATCAGGCGTAGTAGTGACTTGTCAGAATGAGCGTAGTCAGCACGGCAACAAAGCGACGGCGATGAAGATGCTACGTGCTAAGCTCTATGAGCTTGAGATGCAAAAACGTATGGAAAAACAACAAGCGGTTGAAGACAATAAGTCTGATGTCGGTTGGGGCAGCCAGATTCGCTCGTACGTGCTTGATGATTCTCGTATTAAGGATCTGCGTACGGGTGTTGAAACCTTTAACACTGGCGCTGTAATAGATGGTGATCTCGATCAGTTCATTGAAGCCAGTCTAAAAGCAGGTCTATAAAATAGAATTCAAATACCAACTAACATGTAATTAAGGAAGATTATGCCAAGCGTAAATAATTATTTTGACGACAAAGTGACATCCATTGCTTTTCAAACGGCGACCAAGCCTGCCACTGTCGGTGTTATGGAAAGCGGTGAGTATGAATTTGGCACCAGTGAGTTTGAGACCATGAGTGTGGTGAGCGGTGCATTGACGGTTAAGCTACCAGAGAGTGATGAGTGGCAAACGTTTAATGCTGGCGAGCAATTTACCGTTGAAGCTAACAAAAAGTTCCAAGTAAAAGTTGATGTCGAAACGGCTTATTTATGCCTGTACGGTAAATAGTTACTTTTAAATTGAAGTAGTATAAAAAAAAAGCCAAGCATTTGATGCTTGGCTTTTTTTGTGGGCATTTCATTCTCGAGCTTACCCTTCATAAGTCCTTACGGTACTGCACCATGTCTGTCTGAGTGGCAATGGCATTATAGAGTTTACGCGCGGCGGTGTTGCTTTCTTGTGTCGTCCAGTAGACACGGTTGCAGTCCTTATCCTTAGCAAAGGAGTATACATGTTCAATCAATGCACGTCCTACGCCTTGACCACGGACATTATCCGCGACATATAAATCTTCTAAGTAACAACACTCGTTAGTATTCCATGTGTTGGGATGCAGTACCACATGGGTAATGCCTACCAAAATACCCTCTCTCCACGCCCCAAATCCATAGATGGGAACGCTTTCATTTAACAAGTTGCGCCATGTCGTCTCCGTCGTGCTTGATAGCAAATTGGTCTCATAAAATGTCAGATAGTTTTGCCATAAGTGCGCCCAAAGATCGTGATCAGCGAGAGCGAATGGCTTTATTTTCACAGGTGAATGGTTCATTTTTTATAAACTTAAGTCGTGAGTAATGCTGAATTATGCCTCAAAAATGCAGCATTTAGAACCCGTGTCGCTATTTTTATCACTGCTTTATTTTACACAGGATTACACTTTGTCCGTGGCAAACAAACAGCAAAAATAAGCGCAGTTGATTATGCTAAAACCATAAAATGATTAGATGAGTGTTTTTATGGGCAAAACAAACGAGCAGTCGACAACGCAGGATGTACGCCATGATTATGAGCGTCTCGCACGCCGTGCCAATCTGCGTTATGTGAGTGACGACGAACCAGGTTATGAGCGTAGACGTTGGGGCCGCGGCTTTACCTATCGCGATGCAACGGGCAAGACAGTCAAAGACAAAGCATTGCGTCAGCGTTTTGATGCATTGGTGATACCGCCTATGTGGTCGGAGGTGTGGATATGCCAAGACGAACAAGGCCATCTGCAATCGACAGGACGCGACGAAAAATCTCGTAAGCAGTACTTGTATCATCCCTCGTGGAATAACATCCGTGACCAAGCCAAGTTTGATGCGATGATAGGATTTGCAGAAACGCTGCCCAATTTACGCGCGCAGGTCGAGACAGATTTGGAAGCAGAATCATTGTCACGCACCAATGTACTCGCTGCCGTTGTAAAGTTGCTTGAAACCACGTTGATTCGTATCGGTAACAGCCGCTATGCCAAGCAAAACAAAAGCTATGGCCTCAGCACATTGCGTAGCAAGCATGTGAGTGAGACCGACAATGGATTGGCCTTTGATTTTGTCGGAAAAAGCGCCAAAGAGCATCATATCGAGCTACAAGATGAGCGTTTGATTGACATCGTGCAGGCATGTTCTGAGCTGCCGGGCTATCAAATATTCAAATACTTAGATGACGATGGGCATAAACAAGTCGTCGATAGCAGCGATATTAATGAGTATTTGCGTAAGCATACGTGCGGGATGGACTGCGAAAGCAAATTATATAGTGCTAAAGATTTTCGTACATGGATGGCAAGCGTGCTCGCGGCAAGTTATCTATATGATGAGCTGCAAACGACGGCAGGCGCTAGCATACTTGCCAGCGCACCAGAAAGCGCTGAGCGTCAGCAGCTGGTCACCGATATGGTAAAAAGCGTGGCGGCAGAGCTGGGCAATACGCCAACCGTATGCCGCGCATCGTATATTCACCCCATCATTATTGAGCGTTTTTTGGCAGGGCAATTTTATGATGACTATAAACAAGCACGCCGCGGTCGTACGAAAAAATACCAAAGCTGTGAAGAGAAAGCCTTACTAGGTTTTCTAAGTGCTGATCGTTAGATATTGTCGCTTAAGAAAGTACTTCGAAATAACTTAAATATATGATCCTACAAGTTTTTTAAGTTTAATATTGGCTATTTGATGATAAATAGTTATAGGTCATGCTTATTCATATAAAATAAAAATGATACGTTATGTATTGAAATAAGTATAAAAATGCGTTACTAATAGAGCATGTTAAATACGAAGATACTAAACGGTCTATAGGATGTGACCGTTTTACAACCATGAATATCATTTTATCTGCTATTGCTAAAGGATTAGCTTATGAACACCGCCTCTCAAACTCCTACCATCAGTCACACAGATGCTTCAGCGACACCAAAAAACTATACCGATTATTATAATAATTTTGATATGGATACATTGCTGTCAGAAATTTTTGACGAGCATGTCGACGATCGACTAAATGCTTATATGGCTTGCTGTGGTCGTCATGTACGTGATGGCCGCGCGGATAATGCCGCACTGGTACACGAAGATACGACAGGCAATGTCACGCGCATGAGCTTTGGTGAGCTCAATAAAGCAAGCGCGCAAATTGCTAACCTACTACAGTCGTATGGCGTAAAAGCGGGCGACAAGGTAGCGACGATGCTACCGCGTACGCCTGAGCTACTGACCGTTGTATTGGCGACATGGCGCATCGGCGCGGTATATCAGCCGCTATTTACCGCGTTTGGCTATGACTCAATCAAGTATCGCATGGATAAAGCCGATACCAAAGTAGTCTTTACCAATGTAGAGAACCGCAACAAGTTTGATGACTTGGCCGCACAAACCAAAATGGTATTGGTCGGCAGTACTGAGGACGCTCAGACGTGGGGTGACGATCATTATAGCCAGTCCATGGTAGCACAGTCGCAAACGATGGAACCCGTTACGCTCGATACGGACGCGCCATTCTTGCAAATGTTTACCTCAGGTACAGTCGGTAAGTCAAAAGGCGTGAGTGTGCCATTATCAGCCTTACCTGCGTTTTATCTCTATATGCGTTATGCCATTGATCTGCGCGCAGACGATCAATATTGGAACATGGCCGATCCCGGCTGGGCATATGGCTTATATTATGCTATCACAGGGCCACTGCTATTAGGTATCACGACTTATTTTAATGAAGCAGGCTTTGATGCAACCAATACGCGTGACTTTATGGTGCGCCACCAGATTACCAATTTGGCCTCTTCACCGACGGCATTTCGTATGATGAAATCCAGCGGCGTGTTTGACCATAAAGACGGCAATGACGATGACCTTGATACTAATGCCAAACTCGCTCTACGCTGTGCCAACTCAGCAGGGGAGACATTGAATACCGAAGTCGTTAACTGGGTCGAGACCTATCTGGGCTGTCAGGTAAAAGATCAGTACGGTCAAACAGAAACCGGTATGACTTGCTGTGCTCATCATGCGCTGGCACATGAATCACCAGTTGGCTCGATGGGAATGGCGCTACCAGGTCATACGCTAGTGGTACTAGATGATGATATGAATGTACTACCAGATGGTGAACAGGGTCAGCTAGCAGTTGTCGTTAGTCAGTCACCTGCGTTTTATTTCCGTGGCTATAGCTGGAACGAAAAACAAGCCTTTGTAGATGATTACTATCTGACAGGTGATGTGGTCGAGCGTCATAGTGACGGCAGTTACTGGTTCTCAGGCCGTGATGATGACATCATTATTACTGCAGGTTACCGCGTAGGGCCTACTGATGTCGAAAACACCGTCTTAGAGCATGACGCAGTGGCAGAATCTGCAGCAGTAGGTGTGCCAGACGAAGTGCGTGGTCACACTATCAAATCTTATGTGGTGTTAAAAGAGGGCATCAAAGGTAGCGATAAGATTGCCAAAGAAATCCAAGAGCTGGTACGCAAACGTCTATCAACTCATGCCTATCCACGTGAAGTAGAATTTGTGACCGAATTACCCAAAACGCCAAGTGGCAAGATTCAACGCTTTTTGCTACGTAGTCTATCTGCCGCGTAACTATCTAATAGAACATTTATACATATAGTTCATAGAAAAATATCTAATAAAAAGTGAAGATTTAAAGGAATAATCATGCAAGTTAAACAGAATAGTTTTTTGGTCACAGGCGGTGCATCAGGTTTGGGCGAGTCAGTGGTTCGGGCGATTGTCGGCCAAGGCGGCAACGTCGTCATCGCTGATTTGAATGAAGCAGCAGGGCAAGCACTGGTTGCTGAGCTAGGTGATAGCGCACGTTTTGTGCGCTGTGATATCACTAACGGCGATGAAGTGCAAGCAGCCGTTGAGATGGCAGAGTCAGCTTTCGGCGGCTTACAAGGTTCAATCAACTGTGCTGGTATCGTAGTGGTACAAAAGCTGCTGGATCGTGATAACAATCCGGCAGATCTTGAGGCATTTAGCCGTGGGGTCAATGTCAATCTGGTCGGTTCATTTAACGTTGCCCGTTTGGTCGCGGCTAACATCGCCAAACGCATAGCGAATGATGGCAGTGCAGGCGAGCATGTAGAAAAGAATGTAGATCAAGGTATTATTATTAATACAGCCTCCATCGCCGCCTTTGATGGTCAAGTAGGTCAAGCCAGCTATTCATCGTCCAAGGCAGGCGTGGTTGGCCTAACCTTACCGCTTGCTCGCGAGCTGGCACGTCATGGCATTCGCGTTATGACTATCGCACCAGGGGTTTTTGCTACGCCGATGATGGAGAGTATTCCTGAGAAAGCACGAGAGCAGCTAGAGGCAGGTGTGCCATATCCTAAACGTTTGGGTGCTCCCAATGAGTTTGCCAAACTGGTGACTCATATCATTGACAATGCTTATCTAAATGGCGAGGTGATTCGCTTAGATGGTGCGATTCGCATGGTGTAACAGCACAGCGATTGATTCATTATTTCTGCACAAAATTTATCTACAGAATCTGGCATAGTACTTTGATACATATGATTAATGACAAAAAATTAATTGTGAGGATCAAAGCCTATGCCATTTTCTTATAATAAATTTCACCCATCTGATAAGCAGCGCATGTATTGGTTACTTATAGGCATTAGCCTTGCTGCTATTGTAAGCACCAGTGCTATTGCTTATGCCAAGAACTCTTCAAAATCCAAAAACTCCATTCCTGCGTCGGCAGTCATTGATCGAGTCTTCGTCGACAAATCAGATCGTATCTTAAAATTGATGAGCGATGGTAAAATCATTAGGTCGTATCGTATTGCGCTAGGGGGTAGTCCAACAGGTCATAAGCAACAAGAAGGCGATCAGCGTACGCCCGTTGGAATTTATACCTTAGATTATAAAAACGAGAACTCTATTGCGCATCGTTCTATCCATATTAGCTATCCCAATAATGAAGACAAGGCACGAGCGAATTCATTAGGGGTCAATCCGGGTGGCGATATCATGATTCATGGGCAAATGAATGGCTTTGGAGATTTGGGCTGGTTGAATCAACGACGCGATTGGACCGATGGTTGTATCGCGGTTACCAATGATGATATGGATGAAATTATGGCAGCGGTGATACTTGGTACTCCTATCGAAATCGTGGAGTAGAATAGTCGGATTATGATTGGGTTTATGCTCAATAAGTGCATTGCTTATTACCGTATTCAACGGAGATTTCTCTTTAATCTACATCAATAAGATGACGTTTCCTATCTCCTAACTTCATTTAACTGGTATTAATAACCCGTTTAAATATTATTAATAATAAATATCATTGCCTTAAGTAAGGTTTTATTTGGTAATCGTCTTGAAATAGGTGTATATATACCTTATATAAGTGACAGATAACAGTGGGCACTAGACTAATAGAGTCCCTAGAAAGCTCACTGAAAATACTAATTATAAAAGGATATAAACATGAGATTTGAGAAGTTTACGCAAAAACTGCAATCCGCCATTCAAGAAGCTCAGAGCCTAGCGTTAGGTCGTGATCATACAGGCATTGATCCTGTGCATTTGCTTGCGGTATTGCTACAAGATGAGTCTAATTTATCTATCTGCCAACAAGCAGGCGCTTCTATTCCAGCGCTAAAAAATGGCGTTGCCAAAGCACTAGATAACCAAGCCACTATTTCGGAGCCGACAGGTGATGTCAATCTAAACCCAAACTCGGTCAAAATCTTGAATTTGGCAGATCGTCAGGCGCAAAAAGAAGGCGATGATTTTATCGCGACGGAATGGGTGATGTTGGCACTCGCTGAGCAGGGCGAAACCAAAAAGATATTTGAAAGTGCAGGCGTGACGGCAAGTAAACTAAAAGCGGTGATTGAGCAATTGCGCGGTGATGATACGGTCAATAACCAAAACGCAGAAGATCAGCGTGATGCGCTCAACAAGTACACGATCAATCTGACTGAACAAGCAGAGCTAGGCAAGCTAGATCCAGTCATTGGCCGTGACGAAGAGATCCGCCGTACCATTCAGGTACTGTCACGCCGTACGAAAAATAACCCTGTACTCATTGGTGAGCCGGGCGTTGGTAAAACCGCTATCGTCGAAGGCTTGGCACAAAAAATCATCAATGGTGACGTACCTGAAGGTCTGCGCCGCAAAGAGGTGTTGTCATTAGACTTAGGCGCGCTGATTGCGGGCGCAAAATTTCGCGGGGAGTTTGAAGAGCGCCTCAAAAGCGTATTGAGCGATTTGGCGAAGCAAGAAGGTAATGTCATCTTATTTATCGATGAGCTGCATACGATGGTCGGTGCGGGCAAATCAGAAGGCGCGATGGACGCAGGTAATATGCTAAAACCTGCACTGGCACGCGGTGAGCTGCATTGTGTTGGAGCCACGACATTGGATGAGTATCGCAAGTATATCGAAAAAGATGCCGCGCTTGAGCGTCGCTTCCAAAAAGTACTGGTCGATGAGCCAACGGTCGAAGATACCATTGCGATATTACGGGGTTTAAAAGAGCGTTACGAGCTGCACCATGGCGTCGATATTCAAGATAGCGCAATCATTGCTGCTGCGCGCATGAGTCATCGCTATATCACTGACCGTAAGCTACCAGATAAAGCGATTGATCTGATTGATGAAGCGGCCAGTCGTCTACGGATGGAGATGGATAGCAAGCCTGAATCATTGGGTAAGCTGGATAGCCGCCTCATTCAGCTAAAAATGCAGCGTGAGGTGCTCAAAAACGAAGAAGATGCTGGCGCACAAGCTGAGCGTAAAGTACTTGATGCTCAAATAGAAGAGCTAGAAAAAGAATACGCCGATCTTAATGAAGTGTGGCAGGCAGAGAAGGCACTAGTTAAAGGCAGTCAACAGTTAAAAGACGAGCTGGATAAGGCCCGTATTGCGTATGACAAAGCCAGCCGCGAAGGCGATTATGAGACCATGAGTAAGCTGCAATACGAAACCATTCCGCAGTTAGAACGACGTATTCATGAGTCTGATTTGGCTGAGCAAAAAGAGCAGACAGGTGAAGGCAGCGGTGTCAAATTGCTACGTAATAAAGTCACCGACAATGAAATTGCAGAAGTGGTGGCAGCCGCGACTGGTATTCCAGTCAGTAAAATGATGCAAGGCGAGCGTGACAAGATGATCGCAATGGAAGAAAAGCTCCATGAACGTGTCATCGGTCAAAACGAAGCGGTCGAATCGGTGGCCAATGCGGTACGTCGTAGCCGTGCAGGCTTATCTGATCCCAATCGTCCTTCAGGTTCGTTCTTATTCTTAGGACCTACGGGTGTTGGTAAAACTGAGCTGACCAAGTCACTAGCAAACTTCTTGTTTGACTCTGAAGACGCAATCGTACGTATCGACATGAGTGAATATATGGAAAAACACAGCGTTAGCCGCTTAGTTGGTGCGCCTCCAGGTTATGTCGGTTATGAAGAAGGTGGCACGCTAACTGAGGCGGTACGCCGTAAGCCATATAGTGTCATATTGTTCGATGAAGTAGAAAAAGCGCACCCTGATGTGTTCAACATCTTGCTGCAAGTATTGGATGATGGTCGCTTAACCGACTCGCAAGGTCGAGTGGTAGATTTCAAAAATACCGTCATTATCATGACCAGTAACTTGGGTTCGCACAAGATTCAAGAGATGGTTGGCGAGAGCTATGAGGATATTAAAGCGGAAGTAATGGATTCGGTTGGGCAGCATTTCCGTCCAGAGTTCGTCAACCGTATTGATGAAATTGTGGTCTTCCATCCGCTTGGTATGTCGCAAATGGCAGGTATTGCCGATATTCAATTAAATCGCTTACGTCAGCGTATCCAAGAGCGTGAGATGGATATTGAGCTATCAGCCGATGCGATGAATAAATTGGTTGCCGTCGGTTACGATCCTGTTTATGGTGCGCGTCCACTCAAACGTGCCATTCAGCAAGAGATCGAAAACCCATTGTCATTGAAATTATTAGCGGGCGATTTTGTGGCAGGTGATATCATCAAAGTCGATGTTGGTGCAGACGATAAGCTGACTTTTGATAAGCTTAGAATGAGCTAATCCCATTGGCTTTGACGTTTTTATGACCTAACTGTATGTTTAAAACAAACCCCTTATCTACAATCGTAGGTAAGGGGCTTTTCGTTTACGGTGGTATTTTACGTTACTGTTTTTTTACCATTTAAATATCTCTTAAATATCAAGACTATGCTATAAATAAATGGATGACCAATAAAATAAATGCCAATCGGATAGAAAGGACAAAACAATGACAGCCCCTATTGAACGTGTAAGTCTGCCCTTAACCTCGCCGTTACTCATTGCGGCTTTATTGTTTAGCACATCAGCTTGCTCCAATCCTGCAACCGTCAATACCAGTAACAACGTGCCAGAACAGAAAGAGAGCCAAACCTCTAAAGCAGATGTGCAGACAAGTGATGCTCAAGTTAGCGCAGACAAGCCTGAGTTCACAACCAAAGCGGTCGCAACTTTTGATGAGCCTTGGGCCATGACAGCACTACCCAATACAGATGGCAAAGCGCCCAAACTGCTGGTGACACAAAAAACAGGGGAGCTGTTCATTGTAGATACGGCGACGGGTAGCAAAACACAAGTCGCAGGCATCCCTAAAGTGGCCTACGGTGGTCAAGGTGGTTTGGGAGATATTATATTAGCGCCAGATTTTGCGACTTCGAAGGCTGTATATATCAGCTATGTAGAAGCAGGAAAAGGAGGTGATAGTAATAAGTTTGGGGCAAAAGTAATCAAAGCGACGCTTGCAGGATTAGGCACAAATACGCCCACACTACAGGCCATCACGCCAATTTGGGAGCAATCTCCAAAAGTCACGGGGCAAGGTCACTACAGCCATCGCTTATTGTTTTCACCTGATGGACAGTATCTATATATCAGCTCAGGAGAACGCCAGAAAAAAGAGCCCGCACAAGATATGAGCATGAATCTAGGTAAGATTATTAGGTTGTATGCTGACGGCTCGGTGCCAAAGGACAATCCATTTGTCAATGATAGTAATGACATTGCCTCTCAGTTTTGGACAATGGGCAATCGCAATGTGCTCGGCATAAGATTTGATGAAAGCGGCAGGCTTTGGGCGAATGAGATGGGACCAAAGGGTGGTGATGAATTTAATCTGATTGAAAAAGGCAAAAACTATGGCTGGCCGATTGTATCAAATGGTCGTAATTATTCAGGCACACCAATCCCAGATCACGACACTCGTCCTGAGTTTGAAATGCCTAAAATCACATGGACACCTGTTATCTCCCCATCTTCACTGAGTCTATATATGGCTGGTAGCCACAATGATTTTCCAGCATTACAAGGTGATTTTTTAATCAGTGGTTTATCTTCAAAAGCGCTTATTGTCGTAAGTGTCGATGAAGATAATGGTGCTACTGAACGCTATCGCTATGACATAGGTGAGCGTGTCCGTAGTGTATTGGCAGTTGATGGGCAAGTGTGGGCATTGGAAGATGGTGATGGTGGACGATTACTCAGATTGTTGCCTAAGTAATATCATAGCAAAGCTGCTTTTAGATCTGTATTTATGTAGACATTTTAAAAAAACTATCAATCTTATTAGAATAATTTAAAGGTTTTATCAAGTTTTATTTTGTAATTGATTGATAGTTAAAGCCTATTTTGTTAAGGTAATATTCCTTAAATTTTGAGACTTGCACATGGAAGAAGTAAAAGTAGGTAGATTAGGACCTTTTCCACGGGTGAGTAAACCCGTGTTTATTACATCGTCACTGTTGATCGTTGGATTTATTATTTTCGGTGCGCTTTTCACCGAAACAGCAGGGGCAGTTTTTAGTTTCTTACAGAATTTCATTACCGATAAGTTCGGATGGTTATTTATTATCTTAGTGAATACAGCGCTCGGGCTTTGCATTTACTTAGGAATGAGTCGCTATGGTGATATTCGTTTAGGCAACCAAACGGAGCGACCGCAGTACAATCTGTTTTCTTGGATTGGTATGTTGTTCTCTGCGGGTATTGGTATTGGTCTCGTTTATTGGGGTACAGCGGAGCCGTTGTATCACTTTATGGCACCACCAATGGGCGAGGCCGAAACGGTTGAAGCCGCAAAGCAAGCGATGAATATCTCATTTATGCATTGGGGTCTACACGCTTGGGGCATTTATACGATTGTGGCACTGTCGTTAGCATATTTCCATTTTCGCCGCGGTTTGCCTTTATCGATTCGCTCAACCTTGTATCCTTTACTCGGCAAAAGAATCTATGGTCGCTGGGGGCATACGGTCGATATCTTGGCCGTGTTCGGTACGATGTTTGGTGTGGTCACATCACTCGGGCTTGGAGTGATGCAGATCAATGCGGGACTTGAGAAATTATTTGGTACGCCGAATAGTCTCACTGTACAGTTCGGTTTGATAGCTTTCATCACAGCGCTTGCAGCCGCTTCCGTTATGATGGGTTTGGATAAAGGTATTAAGCGCCTTAGTGATATCAATATCGGTTTTACAATCGTTTTATTGGTATTCATGGTGGCTTTAGGGCCGACGCTCTTTATCTTTGATAGCTTTATCGAAAATATCGGTAACTATCTGACCGTGATCGTACCTTTGGGTACGTGGGGCGAGTCTTATAGTGGAACAGATTGGCAAAGTGCTTGGACGATATTTTATTGGGCATGGTGGGTGAGCTGGGCACCATTCGTTGGTATCTTTATTGCCCGTATCTCTCGTGGTCGTACCATCCGTGAGTTTACATTTGGGGTGCTATTAATCCCTATGCTTATTTTGTTTTTCTGGTTCACAACTTTTGGCGGCGTGGCTATTCACATGGAGCTGGCCTCTGCTGTGACAGGTATTAGCCCAGGATTGGTTGAAGCAGTACAAGCAGATACCGGTAGCGCAATCTTTAAGCTGGTTGAGTACTACCCACTAGCCAAACCGATTACATTAATGATTGTTGTCATGATTATGCTTTGGTTTGTGACTTCATCAGATTCGGCCAGTTTTGTGATTGACATGCTGACCGCTGGTGGCGATACCAATCCACCAAAGATTCAGCGTTTGTTTTGGGCAACCACAGAAGGCATTATCGCTGCTATATTGTTAGCGGCTGGTGGATTGTCTGCTTTGCAGGCAGCTGCCATCGTAGCAGGATTGCCATTCGCTTTAGTAATTTTTGTCATAATGTATGCGTTGTTGCGAGGACTTAGCCGTGACCGTTTGATTCTATATCGAGCGCAGCAAAGCTTTATCACAGATGAGTCGGCAGATCATAATTCTGCAGATGAGTTTGTTGATGAGCATTTACTCAAAGGCCCACCCAAGATTGTTAAGGGTGACTAAGCAGTAAAATCGTTATTTTAACCGTTGTTCTAATCGTTAATAAAAGCCCCAATTTATTTTTAAATTGGGGCTTTTTTATGGCTACTCAAATATCTTTTTTGGAATGAAACAGTTCTATGAATTAACTGCATTCACCTTTTGTATAACTAATGGCTTCAGGAATATTACAAGCTGAGCAAGCATTACCAGCAGTACGGTAACTTATCACTGAGCCAACTTTCGTTTTCACACAGACAGGGTCATATTGCATGGTACACATGGTGCTCTCAGAGTGAGAGGTTGGACATTGGGTTAGCGTGTTCTCTAGCATTTGGCTATTATTATTCGTGCTTGATTGAGTAGGCACAGTAGTCGGCATAGTTGTATTAAGTGTAGAGCTACAAGCTGTCAATGCTATTGCTAAAGATAATATAAATGATGATGGTTTCAGTACCGAGAGTCGTTTGGATAAGCTGTTTTGCATGATTACATTTCCTTATTAATGGCGTTCGATAGCGTCCTGCTATCGCTCGTGAGTATTATTGTGAGATCAATAAAGCGCTTAAGACATTATAATATCTAATCGATAGCTGTCTACTCAATCACTTTGCACAAAAAACCCAAGCTTAATTTAGCTTGGGTTTTTTATGTACTTTATTTGCTACTCTCTTAATAAAAGAGCATCTAAACGGGCGAGATTGGCTTATTCAGCTGGTTTGTCGTCTTGGTTTAGCTGCACGTATTTATCAAAGTTCTGTGCATAATCTGTCAAGTTGTCGCTTAACATCTGGCGATACTGTTTGACATAGAACTCGACGATATCGTCTTTTTCTTTGGCAAAATCATCGCCTTTCACAAATCCAATCGAGGCAACGGAAGCGCTATAGCGTGCGGCAGCATACAACAAAGAAGCACCTACCTGTCCTGAATGGGCATCAGGGCCTAGCTGACTATTGGCGACACCGATGATGGCATCAGCACGTTGATAAAACGCCTGCATTTCAGGGGTGATTTCAATGCTTGCATCCACATTGTTGTCTTGAGTGTTGCTGTTTTGAGTGTTGCTGTCTTGAGTGTTGCTGTCTTGAGACATAAGCTGCTCCTAATAATAAGTATCGATAATTTTAGTGTATAAAGACGGTTTGTAAATGATTCAACGTAATGACTCTTATAAACCAGCGTCTGCTTTTAAAATATCAGCTTTGTCTGTTTTTTCCCAAGTAAAGGCAGTTTCTGAGCCTTGACGACCAAAATGTCCAAAGGTAGCCGTCTGCTGATACATTGGTTGTAACAGGTTCAACATACGAGTGATGCCATAAGGACGTAGGTCAAAGTGAGTACGAATCAGGCGAATGATCTCATCGTTACTGATTTTGCTCGTACCAAAGGTGTTGACCGAGATAGAAGTTGGCTCAGCAACCCCAATTGCGTAGCTCACTTGTACTTCACAGCGATCGGCAAGGCCTGCTGCAACGATGTTTTTGGCCACATAACGTACGGCATAAGCAGCACTGCGATCTACTTTTGAAGGATCTTTACCACTGAAAGCGCCGCCACCATGACGCGCCATGCCACCGTAAGTATCAACGATGATTTTACGACCCGTCAAACCTGCATCACCAACTGGACCGCCAATGACGAACTTACCTGTTGGATTAATATGGTAGCGTGTACCCGCATGTAATAGGTCAGATGGGAGTACTTGCTTGATGATAGACTCCATTACTGCTTCTTGCAGATCAGACTGCGCAATACTTGGATCATGCTGTGTGGATAATACAACAGCATCGATAGCGACAGGACGGTTGCCATCATATTTTAAGGTTACCTGCGCTTTGGCATCGGGACGGAGCCAAGGTAGCTCGCCTGCACGGCGCAGCTCAGATTGACGCTCCATCAAACGGTGGGCATATTCAATAGGGGCTGGCATCAATACATCAGTTTCATTGCTGGCGTAACCAAACATTAAACCTTGATCGCCTGCACCTTGCTCTTCAGGGTCGCTACGATCGACACCTTGCGCGATTTCAGGAGACTGCTTACCCAGCATATTGATAACCGCACAGGTCTCACCATCAAAACCTAGGTCTGAATGGTGATAACCAATGCCGTTGACCGTGTCACGCACCAGACGCTCTAAATCGATATTGGCGGTTGTGGTAATTTCACCGGCAAGTATCACCGCGCCTGTTTTTACCAAGGTTTCGCAAGCCACACGTGCGTGTAAGTCTTCACGTAAGATAGCATCAAGGATGGCGTCTGATATTTGGTCAGCCATTTTATCAGGATGGCCTTCGCTCACAGATTCGGAGGTAAATAAGTTGTATTCACGCATAATGGGATCGCTTAATTGAATCAATAAAGGTAGGAAAAGCAACACTCTGGGTGCTGCTCTAATTAATGTTGACCACGCATTTACGCGGCAGATAATCGGTGTTTCTCAATGCTAAAAATCGGTGTTGAACAAAGTTTTTGTCATCAATTTGGTTAAAATCTAGGCCTACTATCATTCAACCAATTCATATATGCAACCAATTAATATATGGAGCAATGATAATAAGCTTTTATGGCTCTTATAGTAGAGAGTTAGGTCAATGTTCGCTCCAATAGTCTACTGTCAGTGTGCAGATTGCCTTATCAGAAGCGGGGTAATTGCCAAAATCTCTTAACGCAAAATAGGGTTATTCTACCCTGAAACGTTATAAAACTCTAGTGAGCAGCACTTGCTATACTATAAGAAATGCTCAACAAGTGATTCACTGTCGTAAAACGTAGGTACTTGCCAGTTCATGGCTACATAAGCTTGTCTTTGAGACAGGATTGTCACTACGTTATAGTTCTAAAAATGCCGCTTTATCTTTAAACATACATTCTTCATAAACGGGGCAAGCGCCGCATTGTGGCGTACGCGCTTGGCAGGTATAACGCCCATGCAAAATAAGATAATGATGCGCATCAACGATAAAATCATCTGGGATACGCTCGACCAGTTTGTTTTCGACGATAAGTACGTTTTTACCAGTGGCGAGTCCAGTACGATTGCCCACGCGGAAGATATGCGTGTCAACGGCCATGGTTGGCTGACCAAAGGCAGTATTCAACACCACGTTGGCAGTTTTACGACCCACACCAGCCAATGATTCTAGATCTTTGCGGTTGTCAGGGACGGTACTATCAAACTTTTCAATCAGATCGCGGCAAGTTTTAATGACATTTTTCGCTTTAGCATTATATAAGCCAATATTTTTGATATATGTCTTTAGACCTTCTTCGCCTAGTGCCAGTATCGATTCAGGTGTGTTCGCCACGGGGTACAACTGCTGGGTGGCAATATTGACGCTCACATCAGTCGCTTGTGCAGATAAGATAACCGCGATAAGTAGTTCAAAATTACTTTTGTAGTTTAATTCTGTGACTGGCTCGTCAATCGTCGCTGCCAACTTTTCAAAAAATGGACGTACATCGCGATTGGGCATTCTTCTAGAGGGCGGTGTATCGGCTGTTTTATGTTTGACCGTTTTACTCATGGTGTTTTAACTATTATTTTAGTGAGTGGTGTTGCAAAATTATATGCTAGCGATGGCATTTATATGAGTTATTAAAGTATCAATCACGTAATCAAAGCGTTACTTGTAATGATTCGAGCTCTGCTTGCAAGCCTTCAAGCTCTATTTGTTTTTTATCATTGGCGCGCACGCTGAGCTGCTTTTCGAGTTTTTTGATTTTGGTACGTAGCTTAGCCGCTGCAATGGTATTCTTTGCTTGTGCTTCGCTGATATTTAAAGATTGGTTCGCTGCATTGTTGAGCTTGGCCTCTACCATGCTGACCACAGGTTTGCTATTGCTGGTATCAGCCAGTTGTTCTGTCACGCGTTTGAGATGCGTGTGGTAGCGTTGTCTTAAATCTTCTTGTTCAGCTACTCTCTCAAGGGGAGAAAGCTCGCGCTCAACGACGACCAAGTCGATACAATCAACAGGGCAGGGTGCGATACATAGCTCACAGCCTGTGCATAAATCGGTAAAAATCGTGTGCATGTGTTTGCCAGTACCGACGATAGCATCCACTGGACAAGCTGGAATGCACTTAGTGCAGCCGATACAGTCGTCTTCACGAATCACAGCACGAACCTCTGTTGGACGTCCTGATGTCATGTCTATCGGCCATTGTGATGGCGCGGCTGTCAGATGAGTATCTACCCCAATTGTCTGAGCAATCGCATCAGTCACGGGTTGACCGCCAGGTACACATTTATTGTATGGCTCACCCTCTAATACGATAGCAGCTGCATATGGCAAGCAACCATCTGGATGCTCACAAAGTCCGCATTGCGTTTGCGGCAGACAAGCATCAACGCGTGCAATTTTTTCTTGTACATCATTTGGCAGAGTGTCAATGTGCAGCGACTTAAACAAGATCGGTAAGTCTGCCAAGCGTGTCTGTTCAGTACTTTGAGGATAGGTGTCGGTCTGGGACATGGTATTACTGGCCTTAGTATCGGTCATCATTAGCGATTGTCACTTATGTCTGTCAGTGGCTAGCTAGGTAAGTGACTATTCATTGCATATTCTATAGGCAAATTATGGGTCTTTATACTGACGTTCTATGTCAAATAGTCAATGACCCAGCCGTGTTGATCGCTGTTGCGCTGCGAAGATTAACACATTTAAAGCTGTAAAACATCAGGGTCAAAAACCTAGTCGAAACGTTAAAGTATAAGTATAAGTATAAGTATAAGAGCAATGATATCGTGATGTACTTATTCTTAAAATGGTGAGCGTTTGCGGAATGTCTACTTACGTCTACTTGCCAAAACGCTTGAGGATAAAATCAATCAATAGATGCATGCGATGCGGCATGTTATCACGGTCGCGATAGAGCATCTGGCAGCCTCTAGGTTGATTATTCCAATCAGGCAATACTTGTTGCAAACCGCCTGATGTAATCAAAGGCTGTGCATCATAATCGGGGATGAAACCTAGACCGATACCATCCGCAATAGCCCCCGTTAGTAAACTAATATTATCAACCTTTAGACGTATATTGTTTGTTGGCTGATGCGTTTGTACCTCGCCCGTTGTACGATGCTGTAGATGCCAAGTAGACATAGGGGTGCACAATACCGTAGGGTAGCCTACCAACTCATTGGGCGCTTGGATACCAGAGACATCGATATCGCTGGCTGCACAAATTATAAAGCGAATATTGGTCAGTTGACGCCCAATCCAATGATCGGCACTGTGTTCACCAATACGAAAAGCAATATCAATAGCTTGCGCGTCAATATCAATGGTCTGATTTGATAAGCGCAAATCTAAATGGATATCCGGATATTGTTTTAAAAAAGCATTGAAATGAGGCGCTAAAATATCACTGCCAAAATTGACAGGGGCGCTGATTCTGATTGTGCCTTTGGCCTCATTTTTATCTTGTAGTAAGCAAAACGCGACGTTTTCTAACTCATCAAACAGATGGGCGCTGCTCTTATAATATTGTTGCCCTGCATGGGTCAATTGTACACGATGCGCATCTCGGTTGAGCAACCTAAGTGCCAGATCTGCTTCTAGTTTGGCAACGCGGCGACTCAATGTCGATAGGGGCATGTCAAGCATTATAGAGGCTTGGCGAAAGCTGCCGTAGCGGACAACCGCGCAAAAACTGCGCATGTCATCGAGGGAGTAGTTAAATTTCATATTCGGAATCTATGCTCTCGTTATTGCTTGTTTATACCGTATTTAAAATATATACACTGGTGGTTATCTTTTCGCAAGTTTTTTGGATGTAATATGAGCCGTTCAGCGAACACCACCGCCGTCCTATATTTATTACTGTGTACGTTTCTCTGGGGCGCATCCTTTCCTGTTGGCAAGCATGCCTTGAGTGAAGTTAACGCTTTAACCTTAGTCATGTGGCGTTTTAGCATCGCCTCAGTGTGTTTGTATCTTTATACAAAATATAAGCACATGCCAATCCCTAGTCTTACACCCAAACAATGGGCGTGGGCGATTGGTGTATCCATCATTGGTGTTGGCGGCTTGAACTTAGGCTTGTTTACTGGGCTTGAACAGACCAATGCTAACAATGGTGCGTTGATTATGGCGCTCAGCCCATTGGTGACTTCTCTGATCGGCTCTGTGGCGCAGCGACAGTTTCCTACCAAAGGCGCGCTGTTTAGTTTGGTGGTTTGTCTCTCTGGCGTACTGCTGGTACTGACCGATGGCGCATTTGCTAAACTGCTAGGGTTTGAATTTAACCACGGCGATCAAATGATCTTTTTAGGTATGCTGTGCTGGAGTCTCTATACCTATCTGACCCAAGGAATCAGCCGTTGGATGCCGATGATTCCTTATACCTTGGTCGGTATGCTGTCCGGTCTTGGGGTGATCTCGCTCATGGTGTTATTTAGTGCAGAGGTACATCCACTGCAAGAAAGCCTAGCCATCAGTCGCAGTGTCTTTGGTGACCTGATATTTATTGGCGTTTTCGGCACAGTTGGCGGCTATCTACTATGGATATCAGGCGTTAAGCAGTTGGGCGCTGCCAATGCATCATTATTCTTTAATTTTGTGCCCGTGTTTGCTGCGCTCACTGCCTTTGCTTACGGTCAGCAAGTGACTGCTTTACAATTATTAGGCATGGCGATTGTGATTGCAGGGCTATTGATACCCAGACTCGTCAAATGGCAACATCAGCGTCTGACCGTCCATAATATCTAAGTGAGACGCAGTAGGTACTGACATTAGCTGCTAAAATGAGCTGCCAGTGTCAGTGTCATTTAATTTCATAATAAAATGCCTTGCTCTTTAGCAATCTGATCGATCAATTCTCGAGCAATACTGCCCTTTGGCGGAATCTTGGGCAGATTTGAGAGATCAAAAAAATCAGCATGCGCCAGCTCGTCTTCTTGAATAATAATATCGCCACTGGCATAAGAGGCACGGAACCCAAGCATCAAATTGGAAGGAAATGGCCAAGGCTGACTGCTCACATAGCGAATATCTGCCACGCTGATATTGACCTCTTCTGCCACTTCACGTACCACTGCATGCTCTAGGCTTTCACCGACCTCAACAAACCCTGCAATCAAACCATACATGGGCGGCAGTTTTTGCTGTCCATGTCGATGGTGGTGCGCGAGTAAGATTTGCATCTCACCTGACACTGGGTTTGGGCGAGTAATCGCTGTAATCACGCACGGCTGCACGCGAGGATACTGGCGCAGCTGGCATACTGGACAAACCATGGCGCGCTCGCCTTGGTCAGCATGTACGGTAGGACTGGCACAGCGACTACAAAACTGCGTATCTGCCTGCCACCTTAGTAACTGTATCGCTTGGCTAATCTGATCTGATAGGGCGACAGGCAGGTGGAGCATCAGCTGTCGATAAGGGACAAACGTATCAGTACTGCTTTCGGCGATGATAGGCAGCGTCACGTCATGAGCGACTGCATAATCATAAGTCATAGCAGTGGTGGACGGCGCAGTGAAAGTTTGGTCAGTGTTATGACTGATCAAATCAGCTGAAAGGCTAATATTATTATCACCAGATTGCCAATGATTTGGCGATAGACTCTCATGTAATGTCACGCGACCGAGCCGATACGCTTGCTCGTCTGATTCAGTACTACTCTGTGGTAGTTGGATTTGTAATGGCCACCAACCATCTGGCATTTGACGGCATAAAACGGTGTCATCACTCAATATAAAAGCATGGGCCATAAAAGATTCCAAACAGTTCGAAGCAAGTCCGTATCGATTTAGATACAGACTTATTTAACGTGAAGTATTCCGATTAAATTTCATCGCCGCAAAATGACAAAATGGCGACGATAAAACCTGTGCAAGCAGTACTAAGCCGCAAGTAGGTGACTCAAGCTTTGCTGGCCAACGTCAAGTGCTTGTTTGCTGACAGGGCGATTGTTCTCAAAACCATCCAGATGATGATCGACTGCCATAATAACATCAGCAATATAAGCCAGTGTATCGTCTTCAATACGTCGTCCACTCTCTATGCGTTTTTCGATATAAATGGCTAATTGACCAAGCATGCTGGCGGGTGTTGGTAACTGTAAAAAGCGCAATGCACCTGCTACTTGGCGCATCATTCCCGGTATATTTTGGATATTAAGCATGTCACGCTCAGGCTCTGCCAAATAGTCACTGATGGCTTGTTCGGCACTGGCAATGGCGGTACGGCTTTCTTGTATTAAGGTATCGTTTGCCGTATTGAGCTGATGCAATGAGATATGTTGGTTATTCAATGGTAAATAAATCGCCCCAGGAGTATGCATTTCCGCCATGGCAATCGTAGCGTTCTCTGCATGCATCAATGCCAGTAGCAAGTGATCAAAATCATCTGGCGAAGGTGCCTGCCAACGGTTGACCGCACTTGCTGCTGTGCTAAGACTATCAGCTGCATTGGACAGTCCTAGCAAGCGTAAGGCTGAGCTCAGTTCAGTCAACTCTTCAACGATCTGGGCAGTTTGCATATCAACAGGGTTGATGGAGTCGCCGCGGGCGTAGCTATCCACATTTTCTTTGATGGTATTAATTTGAGATTGAATGATGTCGTTCAGCGTATCGGTCAGCGCGCGATTGGGACCAAACAAGAAACGCTTCATCTCCTCGAGCTGAGCACCTTCTAGATGGTTGCTTGCATACTGCTCACGAAGCTGCTGCGCCTCAACCGTATCACGCTGACAGGCAAAATTGACCAAGTCTGCAAAACGTGTGTCCATCACTGGTAAGTAGCTTTGAAATTGCTGTTCTAAGTAAATCAGCGTGTGTTTTTGGCTCAAGTTCAATGGCAAGACCGCTGCGATATTGGTCACGGCAGTAGTCGCTGCCTGCCAAAACAGACTGTTGGTATTTGCTGCGATCAACGCACAGGCAGCACTCATGGCATCGAGTTTTTGCTGATCGTTTGAGTTGATGTTGCCGTCTTGATTGAGTAGGACAACACCCAGACCACTACGGTAAGCGTAAGTTAGCAGCTCTGTGTCTAGGTTAAGTGTGCTTAGGGGTTCGAAGTTTTTTTCAGGGTTGGCAATGATGACGCTACTGCTGCCAAAAGCAGAAAAAGACTCTACGGTTATGGGTGCTTTTTGCACATGAGCATTGAGCTTGTTAACCACTGGCAATAACAAAGTAGGCTCTACCGACTCAGTCAATAAGACAAACTCGACATAGCGATCTAGAGTCATGATGGCTTCTGATAAATCCATGATCAGCGCGGTATCATCATTATCGCCACTATCATAAAGGCGCTGCAAACCATCGACGATTGCATTGTTTAACACTTCCGCACCGACAAGAGAAATCAGTTTAAAAATACAAGACAGCTGCTTTAGTACGTCAATAGAATCTGCCAACAAAGGCGCTTGGCTACTATCATCATTGAACTCGCTCAGATGAATCTCAGTATCTTTAAGCGTTGCGATAACCTCATCATGTAATAAATGAAGTGATGGTAGGTTAAAATCAGTAACACTAAGCGTTGGGGCGGTTAACTTCATTTGCGCAGACTGGTCCATAAGTATTTTTCCATAATGTACTGATGAGAATAGCAATGGTGTAAGTAGGATATTAAAAAATTGGTGTTAGTGATGTTTTAACGCTTTATATGACAATAATCAAGATTATATTGTACAAATGTCAGTGTAATACAGGCTTGATATAACAGCTACATATTGGCTTTTAGCTCAGGGTAGTCCTCTGCAAGAGAGCCGTACCAGCTTTGATTGGTAGTCTCATCTGACGTCGACGCTAGCAATAAATTGGCCAAATTGGCAAAGCTGGCATGGGCAGTCTGCCCACCATCTGATTGCGTGTCCTCTTCAATGGCGAGCGTCACTTGTCCACCAGTCATCGCCAAATAAACTTCGGCTAAAATCTCTGAGTCAAGTAAAGCCCCGTGAAAGGTACGGTCTTGTTTACCAACGTCCAAACGACGTACGAGGGCATCCAATGTGTTCTTTTGTCCGGGGTACTGCTGCTTTGCCATGACCAGTGAATCAGTCACTTGTACGCGCTCAGCAAAGTCATTTAGACCAACCTTAGCAAACTCCATGTTTAAGAAGTTCATATCAAAGGTAGCGTTGTGAGCGATAATCTCAGCACCATCCATAAAGTCGTATAATGACTGAGCAACTTGATCAAAAGTAGGCTTGTCGGCCAAAAATGCCTCAGAGATACCATGAATGCGAATGACTTCATCATCCATGCCGCGCTGCGGATTGATATAAACGTGTAGTTTTTCACCAGTAAATTTACGCCCAACCATCTCAACAATACCGACCTCGATGACACGGTCGCCCTTTAGTGCGTCAAGTCCTGTGGTCTCTGTATCCATGATGAGCTGACGATTTGCTTCATGACGATGTATCGGTTTTGGCAATAGCGGTTTGAAATGAGGATTGGCACGGCTAGTATCCCCATCGAACTTGGGTGCATCATTATCTATAGGTGACATATCACTAGTCATGTCGGTATCATTCATGGGTGTTTGGGCTTCTGGCATGGCTTTGTTACTCATCGTGTTGGGTGCGTTGTCTTGATAGTGGGCAGTCTCTACCATGACATCATCATTCATCATACGTTTTTCATGGCTATGGTGACTGTCATTGATTAGTAACTCATCTTCTGACACATCCTCATCAAACTCGTCATCTACCATATCTAGACCCAATGGGTCGAACTTTAGCCAATCATCATTGGTGACAGGTTTTTTATCAGTCGCTATGCGGTCTTTTTTTTTAGGTGCGTCTGATTCTTTTATCACAGGTTTTTGTGTTATAGGGTCTTTTATCATAGAGGAGTGACCACTGTTTGACGTAACCCCTAAGTTTGCCAGTTCATCTGCTTTTTCATTACCGGCATGTCCAGCGTGACCCTTAACCCAATGCCAATCAACATCACGCTGTTGACATAGCATATCCAATTGTTGCCAAAGGTCTTGATTGGCGACCGGCTTTTTACTGGCTGTTTTCCAGCCTTTTTTCTTCCAGCCTTCAATCCATTCGGTGATGCCTTTTTGGACGTAGCTGGAGTCTGTCCAAATCTCAAGTTTTTGCTCATGTGAGCTATGTGTTAGGGCCTGTATCGCACCCATGAGTTCCATGCGATTATTGGTGGTTGCCGTATCACCGCCATATAAATCCTGCGTGCTACCATCGCTAAATATAAGGTGAGCGCCCCAACCGCCAGCGCCGGGATTGCCTTTGCAGGCACCGTCAGTATACGCTACCGTTGTGTTTTTCTTGGCGGCTAACGGCTCAGTTGCGTCGCTTGTATGAGAGTGTGGCATGGCGTTACGGTTGTCTGACATAGAAATGTATAAACCTAATAAATAGTAAGCATAAAAGTAGTATTAGAGCATCGCACTCATGCTAATTGAACGATGCTAGTGCCGCTGTGAGTATAACAAATCTATCGTAAATATGGGTGGTCGTGACGCACAAAATCGCAAAACCAGCGATGGTAATGCATAACACAATAGTAACCTGATTGTTTTCTGTTAAAATAGCTTGGTTCGCTAAAAAACGTCTATTTTTTCACGAAAATGCTTTTAAAGAAGCCAATACCAGCGCGCTGTCTTTGTCACATTTGTCACAATAGTATCTACAGAAAACATTTGTAGATAGCTATTTGATAGTTTTTTTATGATAACGCGCTCAATGCAAGTCTCCCATACATGACCGCAGGATAGCTTTATTATGTCTTTATGCTCAGATGTTTTTTATAAGAGACTGACGTATCTGATGCTCAGTGCTACGGCCAGCACAGCGCTTCTTTTGAGTGGCTGTAGTGATAACAGCAGCACTCAAGCAGATACTGAAGTTGCAGCAGATTTATCTGTCTTTGCCGGTTGTTATACGGTGAGTCAAGATGAGCCTGCGCAAATAAAGGTTAGCCAACAAGAAGGCGCTTGGGTGATGCAGATGAAAGAGCCTGCAAGTGCTAAGCGTGTCTGGGATGAGCCTGAAGCGTTAGAAGTGATTAAAAATAGTGACATACCGCAGTTTTTCTCTATTGATCCGGATAATGTTGATGCGGTCATTGGACGTCCTGATCGAGTACTCGTGCTAGCGCATGTCAAGCCTGCCTATGCCAATATTGACCCACTATTAGACAGTGAGTATCTGTCTTATATCTACCGAGGTGCTAACACCATTTATCGAGTAGAGTGTGACGACGTCAATACCGATATATTGGCCAATCCACACGCCAACATCATTATCGATAATGTGAATGAGAGCAATTAGATATCATTGATGATCAATCGTATTTGTCCAAAACGGTCTTGCTACCAGCCGTTAAGTCAGTAGAGTAAAGCTATATGAATTTTTTTAGTTATGTCGTGTTAGGTGGGTTTTCTTATGCCGCGGGTTGGGCGATAAGAACGTATGTATTAGAAAAACAGCCCAAGACTGACCAGCCTTATAATCTCAAGCATCCTGCTATTTTGGCGTACTTGGGTGGGTTTTTTATCGTTATGCTGATTGTTTCATGGTTGATTGGTCGCTATGCGCTTGGTCATGCTGCGATCGATTTACCATTTATTATTGTCAACAGCCTCGTAGCAACCTTTGTGTATTCGTTCGGGCTCAATCCAGAAAAAGCAAGCTATGATGTGCCGAATTAAAATCTGATGTTTGAAGGTTTAACCGTTCAGCATCAGATTAATTAAAGCAACAAAAAGCCACAACCAGTGTGAATGGCTGTGGCTTTGTTTAAACTGCAATTCTTGAGCTGTTAAAGAGTTAGCAGTTAAGACATAATTAGTAGTTAAGATATAACTAGTTACGAAGCCTTTTTGAGATCAGTACTGGTTTCATTATCATCTTCTTCATCAGTGCTGGTCTTATCGTCACTGATGTTGTCAGTGTCTTTTTCTTCTACTGACTTACTTTTGGCATCCGCTTGCTCTTGTTTCCATACTTTATATTTTTGCAAATCCTTTTGGGCTTGTTTCAAACAAAATTTGAGTACAAGCGCGTCATCGATATAGCCGATAAACGGAATAGAGTCTGGAATAAGGTCAATAGGGTTTAGCGTATAGATTGCCCCAACTACGCCAGCTGAGATGGTTCTAAAAGGAATTTTACGATAGTCACCTTTATAGTAGTCCTTGATTAGACTCATAAATAGCATCAAGTCATCGCTAAAAGGTTCAAGGTAGCTATTGTCCTCTAACTTTTCTTTAAGTTTGTCTTCTTTTCCAATCAAGTATTTCAAATTAGAAACAAGTGTTTTTTCTTTATCATTTTTCTTAGTAAACATAATTGTTGCCTTTGTTTATTTGCGATGAATTTGTATCTACAGTAACAAACATATTCGCCCCATGTTGTGTATCTCGGTAGCGAAAAAGTAAATATAGGTAAAGGCTTGGGTAACTTGACTATTGGCAAGATGCGTTACAATGCTTGAGTATGACAGTGTCGTTTGTGATGTGCGCTGCTGCAAAAAGATGACAATGCATAAACCATAAAAACAAAAATATATAGGTAGTAACAACGTATGGGTTCAAAAACACCGTCTATCCAGCAGTCAATAAAAAATAAAAACCTACAGTCAAACCTAGATAATGAGCTTAATGTTGGCTTAAATCGTCGACAGTTTTTGCGCCGAATAGGGGTTGGCGCAGGTGCTGCGGCATTGGCGACTCAAAGTATTTCTCACGTGTTGGCTGCTAGTCCCATTGAGTCTAATAATAGCTCGCAGCTGACCAAAGACGATCTGCCTGCGTTGTTGGATGAGCGCTCAGCACAAACGTCCTTAATCACAAACTGCACCACGCCTACGATTGAAACCCGACTTTTTGCCAGCTCCAATGTGGGCGGTAGTGATGAGCGCAATCAGTTGGCATTAGATCGTATGGCTTGTGCGGGATTTAAAATAAGTAATCCTGATATTACCAATCGTCAGTATTTGCGCTTTGCGGGTACGGACTCGCAGCGTGCCAGTGATTTTCAAAACCTTGCGACCGGAGCGATAGCAGCGCCAAAACTGTTGCTGGGTGTGCGCGGTGGTTATGGTGCAATGCGAATACTGCCGATGATTGATTGGATGACGTTTGGGCGTATTATGAAAGAGCGCGGTACGATACTCGCAGGGTTCAGTGATGTGACTGCTATTCAGTGTGCGCTACTAGCAAAAGGCAGTATGAGCTCACTTGCGGCACCGATGCTATATAGCGAGTTTGGCAAAACAGCACCTGATCAAATCAGCTGTCGGCAGTTTGCCCAAGCACTAACCAATCCTAACCTCACGATCACCATACAAGATGCGTCTTTAACCAGTCAGCAATTGCCTACCATACTCACAGCGGGCGAGCCTAAAGTGCTCACCGGTACGATTTGGGGTGGTAACTTGAGTGTGGTCTCAGCGCTGGCTGGCAGTGAGTATTTGCCGCGCATTAAGGGCGGTATTGTGTTCTTAGAAGACGTGGGCGAGCAGGCTTATCGCATTGAGCGCATGTTATATGACTTGTACTTAGCGGGCATGTTTAAGGGTCAGCAAGCGATTGTATTTGGCGCATTGTCTGGTTCGGGCGAGGACAGCTACGATAAGCGTTATGATGTTGCTACTGTGGTTCGTCAGTTGCACAAATTGACAGGACTGCCCATTTATAGTGGTATGCGTTTCGGTCATATTGGCAAAAAACATAGTTTCCCGCTTGGTGCGACTTGTCAGCTGACTCCTAACACAGTGGGTGGCTATCAGTTAGCATTCACTGATTATCCAACTATCAAGGCAGATGCTATCCACGTAGAAGGGTTATGGCAGACGGTTTAAACGCTAAGTATCTATAAACATTAGACATGACCAATCTTAAATCGCCAATCGCGAAAATTTATCTTGATACTCTTTGGGCGTTAATTCTGTCGCACGTTTGAACAAGCGGGTGAATGATGAGATATCTTCATAACCCACTTGATCCGCCAGCGACTTTATCGTCACATCGCCCGATTCCAAGAGGCGTTTTGCTTGCTCAATTCTAACCGCTTGAATGTACTCAACGGGTCGCATCGCCACGCTAGCTTGAAAGCGTCTATTCAAGGTACGTGGGGTGATATTTACCATGGCAGCCAAACTACTGACTTGTATTGGCTGCTGAAAGTTTTGTTCGATAAATTCTTGGACTTGTTCGACCAACTGATCGGAATGTGGCTTGTGTAAAGTCACGTTGGTATAGCTATTCTGATTGCCTCGTTTGCTATCAATAATCTGGGTTTTTGCCACCTGTGTAGAGATTTCTCGCCCGCAGTAGCGCTCTATTAATAACAGTCCTAAGTCATAAAAAGCACTGCCGCCTGCCGCACAAAAAATATTGCCAGACTCATTACTTGAATGAGTAACAAACTGGTTCTCTTGTAAGTCCACCAGTGGAAAGTCTGCCTTAAACTTATTGGCATAGCCCCAATGAGTCGTGGCGACTTTATGATCTAACAACCCTGCCTCCGCCAAGAAAAAAGCCCCGCTACAGTTGCTCGCAATATCCGCGTTGGTATTCGCCAGTCGTTTTAAATGCGGGAGCAGCTCACTGTTTTGCTTCAATACCTTATCAATAGAATCGCCAATAGTGGGTACCAGTAACAAGTCGCACTCCGTGACATCTTGGATATCGCAATGGGCATGAACCATTAAGCGATTGCTACATCTGATAGCGCCGCCGCCAAGGCTTGCGATCTGCACCTTAAATCGTGGCTCTACGTCCTCATCTAAAAATCGCTGCCAGCTGACCCCTGTAAATGAAAACAGATCTAAGGCGCCAGCGAGCACGCTTCCAAGTACACCATCGAAGCCAAGAATGATCACTTTAAACGGTTTGAAATAAGGCATAAGTCTCTCGTGTCTTTAGGTGTGCTTATCAAAAGTAGGGTGTTTTTAATGAATTTTTCTTAAAATTTTGTCTCATTTGACCATGATTATGTCATAAATGACAATACGGCAAAGCGCTAAATTAGCTTAATATCAATTGATAAGCATTTATGACCTTTGTTTTGCCTTCTCAATGATGCAGTAAATAGAAGAGATAACGCCATTACAGATGGCAGTAAGATAAACGGATTTTCATGATTGACGATATTTGAACTTTACTAAAAGAGACGACTATGGCAGCAGATACCCTTATCAACGACTTTGAGTTACCGTTCCAGCTGTACGATGTATTAGGAACAGAAACCCTCACCGAGCACTCGAAATTTTCAGAGCATAGCCGTGAGACCTTTGATGCGGTATTAGATACGGCAAATAAGATCGCGACGGATTTATTTTTGCCGCACAATCATCTGGCAGATAAGAACGAACCGCAGTTCGATGGTAAAAAAGTCAGCATGATAAGCGATGTCAAAGTCGCTTTTGATGCATTTCGCGAGTCGGGCTTTATTGCAGGTCGTTACAGTTTTGAAGACGGCGGCATGCAGCTACCTGAAACGGTGATGACAGCCGTGGCAGGCTACTTTATGGCTGCGAACCCATCAACGACGGCCTATCCATTTTTGACTACCGCAGCCATCAATGTTATTTCTCATTTTGCCAGCGAGGATATCAAAGCGGCGTTTATGCCGCGCATGCTGACAGGCGAGTTCACTGGAACCATGGCGCTGACAGAGCCGCACGCGGGCTCGTCACTTGCCGATATCAAAACCACCGCGGTCAAACAAGACGATGGCTCCTATCGTGTCAAAGGCAGCAAGATTTATATCTCAGCAGGGGATCATGAACTGTCTGACAATATCGTGCATTTGGTATTGGCCAAAATTCCCGGTGGTCCTAGTGGGGTAAAAGGCATCTCTTTATTTGCCGTACCTAAGTACCGCTTGAACGATGATATGTCTGTAGGCGAGCGCAATGACGTGCATCTGACAGGTCTGATTCACAAACTTGGTTATAGAGGAGCGACCTCGACGGCATTGAGCTTCGGTGATGAAGGTGAGTGCCACGGTTATCTAATCGGTGATGAGCATTTTGGTCTGCGTTATATGTTCAAAATGATGAACGAAGCGCGTATTGCAGTTGGATTTGGTGCGGCGATGATTGGTTATCGCGGTTATCAGTATTCGCTCGATTATGCCAAAGACAGAACGCAGGGGCGCATCGCACCGAACAACAAACCTGAAGACGATGCTACTGCTATTATCCAGCATGGTGATGTAAAACGTATGCTGTTGGCACAAAAAGCCTATTCTGAAGGTGGTATCTCATTGTGCTTATACGGCTCAAACCTAATTGACCGTATCAATACTTGCGAAGACGACACCCTAAAGAATGAGCTAACCGAATTGTTAGATCTGCTCACGCCCGTACTAAAAGCATGGCCATCTGAATATGGGCCAAAAGCCAATGATTTAGGTATTCAAGTATTGGGCGGCGCTGGTTATACGCGTGAATATCATGCCGAGCAGTTTTGGCGTGACAATCGTCTCAATCCTATTCACGAAGGGACTAACGGTGTACAGGCATTGGATTTGTCATTTCGTAAGTTGTGGCAAAAAGGCGGGCTTGGCATTCAGATTCTAAAACGTGAAATCATACAAGATTTAGAAAATATCACTACGCCTGAGACTGCAGCGCTGGCAGGAAAGTTAACACCTTATATGGGCCAGCTGCATGAAGTACTGGTGCATCTAGGCAAAGTGTTGCAGACAGAAGAGGCTATCACCCTTACTGGTAATGCCCAAGCGCTAATGAATATTTTTGCCTCAATTGTGCTTAGCTGGATTTGGATTCGCCAAGCCAGTAAAGCTGAGCAGCTATTAAGCATGACGCAAGATATTGAGCAACAAAACTTTTATAAAGGCAAGATACAAGCGGCGAAATACTTCATCGATTGGGAGCTACCATTAATCGATCGTGATATAGCCATTTTAAACAACACCAATTCTGTTTGCACTGATATGCAAGCGGACTGGTTTTAAGGACGACTCTAAGGAAAGAGTAATGACAACGATAAATAAACAGTGGCGACTAAAAGCAAGACCAGTGGGCGAACCAAGTGCTGAAACTTGGAATTATACTGAGACAGAAATACCGACTATTACCGATGGTCAATTACTGATTAGAATTGATTATATCTCTATCGATCCTGCGATGCGCGGCTGGCTAAACGATGCCAAGTCTTATATCGCACCAGTACAAATTGGTGACGTCATGCGCGCCGGTACGGTTGGCGAAGTGATTGAAAGTAAGCATGAGAAATTCGCCGTTGGGGATTATGTTGCAGGTCACGATGGCGTGCAGTCATATGCGGTCAGTGATGGCACAGGATTGCATAAAGTTGATCCAAATCTTGCACCGCTACCTTATTATTTAGGCGTCTTAGGAATGCCGGGCATGACAGGGTATTTTGGTCTGTTAAAAACAGGTCAACCAAAAGCAGGCGAGACCGTCGTGGTATCAGGCGCTGCGGGTGCCGTTGGTAGCTTGGTCGGTCAAATTGCCAAAATCAAAGGCTGCCACGTCGTTGGTATCGCAGGCGGTAGTGAGAAATGCAAATTCTTAGTCGATGAGCTTGGGTTTGATGCAACAATCGATTATAAAAACGAAAACGTCAAAAAAGCCCTGAAGCAAACTTGTCCAAATGGCGTTGATGTCTATTTTGATAATGTTGGCGGTGACATTTTAAATGACGTACTTACTCAAATAAACCTACATGCGCGTATCGTCATCTGCGGTGCGATCAGTCAATACAACAACACGGAAGCCGTCAAAGGCCCATCGAACTATTTATCGCTATTGGTCAATCGGGCTCGTATGGAAGGCATTGTGGTGTTCGATAATATCAAAGAATATCCAATCGCGATGAAAGAGATTGCTGGCTGGATCCAGTCAGGTGATATCAAAGTAAAAGATCATATCGTTGAGGGTATCGAGACGTTCCCTGACACGCTTATGATGCTCTTTAACGGTGAAAACTTCGGCAAACTAGTACTTAAGGTAGAGGGATAAATCATGACACTGAATACAAACGGAATTGCATCAGATGTAACGGGTAAGCGTATTTTGATCACTGGCGGGGCATCAGGTATTGGTGCCGCAAGCGCACTGCTATTGGCCAGTCGAGGTGCAAAAGTCGTCATTGGTGATATGGCCGAAGAAATGGGCGAAGCGGTTGCCAAACGAGGTCAAGATGCTGGCAATAGCATCACTTTTAGAAAGGTAGATGTGACCAGCGGTGATGAGGTACGTGCATTGTTTGATTTTGCAGTAGAAACGCTTGGTGGCTTAGATGTTGTGGTAAACAACGCAGGTATCGACCATAAACCTTCGCCTATGCATGAGCTAAGTGATGATGACTTTGACCGTAATATCGCTGTGAACCTAAAAGGGGTCTGGCACTGTATGCGTGCTGCTGTCAATTGTATGATACCGAATGGCGGTGGTCATGTGATTAACGTTGCGTCTATCGCAGGCCTGCGTTCCGCGCCAATGTTATCAGCTTACAGTGCCGCCAAACATGGGGTGATGGGGCTGACCAAATCTGCGGCCCATGAATATGCGCGCGCTAATATTCGTTTCAACGCGGTATGCCCAAGCTTTATTGATACGCCAATGGTACGCAATACGATGGCAATGATGAATGAACGCGCACAGCAAGCAACCGTTAAAGCCAGTCCACTGCGCCGTTTGGGAGAAGTGGATGAAGTTTCTGCCGCGATTGCATGGCTAGCTAGTGATGAGAGCAGCTTTATGAATGGTCATGCCTTTACTTTGGATGGTGGTATGTTGGCCTAATACTGACTTGTAAGCTTACGTATATAGTGTTTAAAAATATAAGGAATAACGATGAAGGATTTATTTGATTTAACCGGTAAAATTGCCCTAGTGACAGGTGCCAGTCGCGGTATTGGTGAGTCTATTGCCCGTTTGCTGGCCTCAAGAGGGGCGCATGTGATTGTCTCTAGCCGCAAAATCGATGCTTGCCAAGCAGTAGCAGATAGCATCAAAGCGGACGGTCATAAAGCCAGCGCCTTTGCTTGTCATGTGGGAGACATGGAGCAAATTGACGCGGTTTTTGAACACATTAAAAGTGAGTTTGGTCAAATTGATATCTTGGTCAATAATGCAGCAGCCAATCCGTATTACGGTCATATTTTAGATACAGACTTAGCCGCCTTTGATAAGACTGTTGAAGTAAACATTCGTGGTTACTTCTTTATGTCAACAGCCGCTGGCAAAATGATGAAAGAACAAGGCGGCGGTGTTATCTTAAATACTGCGTCGGTCAATGGATTAGTAGCAGGTGACAAGCAAGGTATTTACTCAATTACCAAAGCGGCGGTCATTAGTATGACCAAAGCCTTTGCTAAAGAATGTGGGCCACTGAATATCCGTGTCAACGCGCTATTGCCGGGCTTAACAGATACCAAGTTTGCCTCGGCGCTAACGACCAATGATAAAGTCTTGAAAATGGCGCTACACTCAATTCCGTTAGGGCGCGTGGCGGAGCCTGATGAAATGGCTGGTACGGTGCTGTATCTCGTGTCGGATGCATCAAGCTATACCACAGGCGCGACTATCGTTGTAGATGGTGGCATGTTGGCTTAATCAGCAAGCTAAAAAACAATCTATAGAAAATGATTCGAAAAATAAAAGTGACTATCAAAACCGCATGAGATTACGTTTCGTGCGGTTTTTTTGACTTTATTCTTAATAAATCGCATAGCTATTCTGAGTACTTTGCCATTAAATGGGCTACTAGTGCGAAGCAAAAATAGGCGGCACCGTGGCATAATAAGTCCAAATAATTAAAAGGAGTGAATCATGGAGTCATTGACCACTAATAAAATTAATGCCATTTCGCACAATAAGACATGGCTGTTTGTACCTGCAACTAGAGTCGATAGGATAGAAAAAGCCTTTGCCAGTGGTGCAGATGCCGTCATCGTAGATTTGGAAGATGCCGTTGCCAAACAAGACAAAGCGGAGGCTCGAGACGCGTTAAAAAACTACTATGATGATCAGAATGAAAAACAAACTTATGAGCCCATTTGGTTACGCATCAATAAAGCTAGTAGTGAGGAGTTTTTCAAAGACATCGTACTCTGTCAGAGAATGCCTAACTTGGCGGGCGTGTTATTGGCTAAGGCTGAGCGCTCCGAAGATATCGATAGCATACACCAGCTGACAGGTCTACCTGTAATCGCTTTGATAGAGAGTGCTATTGGATTGCACCAAATCGATAGCATGGCAAAAGCAGTAGGCTTGGTCGCGTTTAGCTATGGATTTTTGGATCTATGTAATGATCTGCAAGTACAAGTAGGAACGCCATCAGCGGAAATAGTTGCCAATCAGATTCGCTATCAGCTAATCTTGACCTCAAAAGTACACCAGTTATCGCCGCCAATCGATACCATTTATCCTGATTTCAAAGATGGAGTAGGGTTAAGTAATCGAGTAAATTTGTGGTCACAGATGGGTATTGCTGGGATGTTATGCATTCATCCCAAGCAAGTAGAGATCGTTCATCAAGCCTTGAAGCCAACAGACCGTGAGCTTGCGTTTGCAACGCGGGTGATAGAAGCGTATGAGCGAAGCGGGCAGGCAGTATTTGAAATAGATGGCGAGATGGTCGATGCGCCAGTGATTACGCGCAGTCGTCAACTATTGGACAGGTAGCGGTTATTAACAAAGTAGCAGACAAATCTATAATGCTTTATCATGAGCCATAGCTACTCGTATATAAAAGCACATTATGATTTTTATCAATAACCGTATTAGCCTCGATGATAATGAGGTAGAGATTAGTGCCATGCGTGCGCAAGGCGCAGGCGGACAGAATGTCAATAAAGTGTCCTCTGCCATCCATCTACGCTTTAATATTCACACCTCAAGTTTGAGCGATGAGTACAAACAGCGTTTGCTAGACAGTAAAGACAGCCGTATCACCAAAGAAGGCGTGCTCATTATTAAAGCACAGCAGTTTCGTACGCAAGAGCGCAATAAAATAGATGCGTTTGAAAGGCTACAAAGCTTTATTATAAAAGCCACTCATGTCAACAAAACCAGACGGCCCACCAAACCA
The DNA here is from genome assembly GCF_052258485.2 of Psychrobacter sp. T6-5. Classification (NCBI taxonomy): domain Bacteria; kingdom Pseudomonadati; phylum Pseudomonadota; class Gammaproteobacteria; order Moraxellales; family Moraxellaceae; genus Psychrobacter; species Psychrobacter sp. T6-5. Next base: position 1,405,675 of record NZ_JBQQEY020000001.1, read on the forward strand.
AGTCGGAATGCCAAACGCAAACGGGTAGATCAAAAAACTCAGCGCGGTAAGACCAAAGCCTTACGCGGTAAAGTGGATTTTTAGAGAGTTTGTGATACTAGCTTTTGTCATTGAGAGGTTTTGCGACAGAACAGCTATAGAGCAAAAGCCATCGTAGGTTATGGCGGTTTTTGAATTTATAGTGGTATAGGCGAGAAATTACCACCTATACCATCATGCTAGATTAAATAATTATTTAGAATGCGCCATTAAGTCCAATAAATAGGCTGGTTGAGTCGTCGTCATCACCTTGTGAATGTGTGACACCAGCATTAGCGTTCAATAGACCAAAGCTTCTAGACACTCCAAGTGTCATGGCAACGTTATCATCATCAGTTTCGATCATAGGTGTCTCAAAACTAATGTTAGATAGCGTATTCAAGCTTGCTGTTACCGCTTCACGATTGTCACTCAGCTGCTTTTGATAATGAATATCACCAAATAAGTTGAGGTTCTCCATCAAGGTATGATTGGCTTTGAGACCAATCTTGCCGTATGTCGTAGAGTACTTCTGCTCATCGAACTGCATGGCAACGCCAGACATCTCTTTTTCTTTGAGGCCGTCAATTTTTACGCGGCTCGCCGTTGCACCGATATAAGGTGTGACGGCAATATTACTTACCTGCAATGGGTAGCCTGCCTGCAGATTGGCATAATAACGTTTACCATCAGCATTTGACTTGAACTGTTGTTGGTTGCTACCAAGTGTGACAGCACGTGTGACATCGACATCCATGTTGCCAAATCCTGCAGCACCATTTATCTGTAAACCACCAAACTTGTTGCTATGATAGACACCAAAACCAACTTCTCCCAGATCAATATCACTTAAACCTGTGCCGACATCTGAGTTTTCAAAGTCTTTTTGGGTGATGTTACCGTATAAGCCTGTCACTGCATTGGCTGAATTAGGATGAGCAAAATCTACACCAAGTAATACTTGGGTATTATTATCACCATCAAACCCTGCAATATTTTGATTGGCGACTTCACCAACAGCCCATAGTGTACGAGCAGGTTTTTGCTCACTGCTTTGGATTTGGTTGACGTGTGACTGTAAGCGCTCATTGGTTGCAAGTCCGGTTGTTGTTGCAATATGAGGTAGTACACCGATTAGGCTGGGGGCAGTGACAACAGCATTTGCATAGTCGGCGATCAGTTGGTGGGTAGCACCTGTTGGATGAATGCTATCAGCGAAAAAGTAGTTTTCGTTGGCATCTGTTTCTACAAGAGTGTTGCGTCCACAAGTTAGAGAGCTATTGTTGTCACCACAAGCTTCATCGGTGACATTAGTGAAACCATACTGAGCAGGAGACGCAATGATTTCTTGTGTTAAGCTAAACATATCTAGCGGTATGATATTTGCCCCAGTATTTGCTGCAGCACTAAGCATAAATTGATTATATAGACTAGTAGCGCCAGTACTTTGCGCTTGTGCTACAGGCCCTTGATCAATAGCTCTAGGGGTTAGACCGATATCAGGAATATTAGGTACTAAAATGTAGTTTGCGCCGTTTTCTTTCAATGTATTAATTGTTTCGGCCTGGCTCGCTACTGCGCCAAGTATCGTAGCTTGGGCATTAGCAGGATTTTCAGCCGCCGCAAGCAAGTCATTTGCACCTGCCCACACGACATAAAGTCCATTAGGATCTACTTGATTATTATCAATATAATTATTAACTTGGCTATTGGCAGAAGCCACTGGAATACCAAAAGCAGTGACATCTACGCCTGCTCTTGCACCACCAATTGCATAATTATTACCCGTCTGACTACCATCATAAGTATTGGCGACAGCAGTAGTACCTAGTTGTTCAGCAAATGATGTTGCCCATGTATTATCAGGGTTAGTAGTAAATTGACCTGACTCTTCAAGCCCAAACGCACCTTGAGTGAGGGGGCTAAAATATCCGCCATCCGTTAAACTGTCGCCAAAAAAGGTGACACTGTCATAAGCATTTGCGTGAGAAATACCAGCTACAGATAGGCTGATGGCAAGCATGCTTTTAGTGAAAGTTTTGAGATTAGTATGACCAACTATGGAGCGAGCGGTATTACGAGGCATAGCGACTTCCTTGTCATTAATGTAATAGATTGTCAATCGAGTGTAACTATTTTTTAGAAGGCTAGCAATCATTTTGATTACAACATCAAAAGAATATTGTCTTATTTTTACAACTTTTGTATCCTTAAAAGAAATCTAGCAAGCCTTGCAAGGCTGTACTATTACCTAACCATTTTATTACATACATCACTACTTTTAATCATTCACAAAGCATCGGTATCAATAGATAGATTACACTTAGCCAAGTCGCCGACTCAACTCAGGGAAGCGTTTTATCATAAATAACATTAGGAGCAGAGCGATACTCGCAATAGCCGCGCCGACATAACCCACGCTTGATATCGAGATATGCGTCACTGCATAGCCACCAAATAGCGCACCTGTACCAATACCTAAATTGATAATACCTGAGAACATCGACATCAGCATATCTTGTGCATTGACATCGACCATGATGACTTTTGCCTGCATCGAGATAATCAGCAGCATGAGTGCCGCGCCCCAAAGCAGTGCACTAACACTAAGCGCCCATACAGACGTCACGACAAACAGCAATGTCAGCATAGAGACGAGTATTAATATCGTAGATATCAGCATCAATTGGGTGTTATATCTATCACCCCAACGACTGAATATCACACTGCCCACAATGCCTGCCGCCCCAAACAGTAGTAGCACAAAAGTAGCCGCGTTTTCGCTGATGTTGCCGACCTGACGCATAAAGGGTTCTATATAAGAGTACGCCGTATAGTGTGCGGTAAAGACGAGCAAGATAAGCAAATATAGACAAACCAGTAAGGGGTTTTTGAGGAGTTCTGGAATCTTTCTAAAAGATCCCTCAAACATGCTGGGTAGCGTGGGCAACAGTCTTGCTTGGAGTATGAATACCACCAGTGCAATGATACCAATGCCGCCAAATGTCGCGCGCCAACCAAACCACTGACCAACCAACCGTCCTAATGGCACACCTAATACCATCGCAAGCGACGTCCCAGTCGCGAGCACACTCAGCGCCATGGCTTTCTTGCCTTCGGGTGCCACACGTATGGCGATTGCTGCTGTGATGGACCAAAATATCGCATGCGACAGCGCAATCCCAACTCGGCTAATGAGCAGTACGTCAAAACTCCATGCAAATACAGATAGTATATGACTGGCGATAAAGACGGCAAACAGCCCTAATAACAACCGTTTGCGCTCAAATCGACTGGTCAATAGCATCAGTGGTAATGACATGGCGGCGACAATCCAAGCATAAAGCGTCAACATCCAGCCTGTCTCTGCCGTCGTGATAGAGAAATCTTGGGCGATGTCGCTGAGCAGTGCCACAGGGACAAATTCTGTGGTGTTCATAATAAAGGCACTAACGCCCATCAAAAATACTTGAAAATACTGAGTTCGGCGAGCGTTTGCGCTCGTCTCAATGTTATGTGTCATAAAATCCAATACAAAGCAGGTGCTAATATGGCGGGTGATAAGTCGAAGTGGGGCAGGTATTCTTGGAATACAAGCGTCGCGAAGCAAGATAGCAAGCCGAAGTCGATTGTAAAAGATGTTTTTTGATAAGGATTGTTAACCCAAAGCTCAACATGAGAGGCTTAGAAAAAGAGATGCAATGAAAAATACGGGATAAATAAAGAAAATTAACCTTCAATATGAGGTGCTTTTAATTTAAAAACCTAATCGTTTACTGTTGAAAAATAAGTAAACATATCGGTATTTATTTTCTGCTGTCTGTTGTGCTATCATCATTGAACGAACTATCGTGGGTTTAACAGTTTTGTTATTGCCGTCCGTGACGACCGTCTCATGGCAGCATGACAAACCTTGCAACTTCCAGCACGATATAAAATAACCTTGGTAAAGCGCATGAGCCTGTACTCCGACAACCTCATTTGTGCCTGATTTTTTGCCTATTTGGGCGTATATCAACCTTTTTCGTCGGAGTTATAGGAGTCTAAGGTGTTCAATATCATGAGCCACATTGCCAACCAATCTCAATATACCCGTCGTTATCACCCACGCCATCTCTTAGCACAATATGCAATCAATCAGATAGCCACACTTGAGCTACGTTCGCAAGATATTGTCAGAGCCATGGGTTATCCTATCAAGCATACCATTCCTGCCTGTGATCGCCTGCGCCATGTACTGTCGCATAGGTATCTTGGACTTGATAGCAGCTATATGGACAAATACTTTACCGCTGATGAGTTTTTGGTAAAACTATTTGCCGTGCTTGAGATACCGTATCAGCCATTCGCAGAAGATATTGTGCAGATTAAATATGACTTGGCAAATTATTCTAATACGTTACCCAGATATAGCTTAAGAGCGGAAGTAGACTTTACATTTACCAGTGCTGATAATTGGATGTCTCGTGGCGCGGCTTCACGTTTTGCGCAAGTACATCTGCCTAGCGGTTTTGCCAAATTAGATGACGCTGCACGTAATTCAGCGATTGAAGAGTGTATCTGCGAGCACTATCAGCAGTATGAGAGCCATTTGCCATATGATGGGGTTATCAATAGCTATCAGCTGACTATCGAAAAAGCCAATCATAGGGTCGACCATATAGAGTACGAATTGCCAAAATCTAGCAGCATCTAAAATACTGTGAATATACGAGTAGCTTAACTGATTAGTTATATTGACTGAATAATCATATTAATTTTAAAAGACAGATAGTTTTAAAAGACATAAAAAAGCCTCACTCTATCGTGGGGCTTTTTGGTTTTTGTGATTATTGTTCGTGTGCTAAGTGCTAAGTGCTGAGGCACAAGAGTCGTCATATAAGTATCATACTAAGCATCAGGTTTAGAGATAGCACGCCACAAAATGGTGAATAGTGCATCAAACTCTGCATTTATCGGTGTTTCTGTTTGGCGAATGGTATGCATCAATCCAAGCCGACTGATAAACCCCATAAACACATCGAAGAGTATGTGCAGTGGAACAGTATCATTGAGCACACCGCGATTTTGCCCATCTTCTAATACCGCTAAAAATGCGCCAATTAACTCTTTGTTTTCATAGATTGCGATATTACGTATACGCGAGGCCGAGACCGAAGACAGCACCATCACCGCATCTGGGTGCGAGTCTACAAAATCAAAGCAGACCCACAACGTCTTTCGCAGACGATCTTGGACGCTATCAATACCCTGTAAATGATCCATAATTCGAGCGGCTAATCTGCCGAGCACGATATCCATAATGGTATAAAACAGCGTTTGCTTATCTCCAAAATACTTGTAAAGCGTTTGCAATGAGACATTTGCAGATTTTGCAATCTGCGCCATCGTCACCTCATTCGCATCAAGTCCTGCAAAGACTTTACGAACGGCCTGTTCAATTTTATCCAAAGTTGCGGGCCGCATATCGGATAGGGGCGCTAAAGATCGAGTTTGCGTGAGGCTATCTGACTGATTAAAGGTTTTCATATTTATCGCTTTTTAAAGTATTGGCTATTTGATAAGTCTTACCAATTGAATAAATTGCTGACTAGTTCTCATTATTAAATTAATGAGTAATTTGAATTACCATTTTTATTTAATGGATTGCGAAGTGGTTTTTCGTAGCCTAGTATAAGACTCATATATTAATAAATACAAAGAATTTATCGCATATTTATAACGGTAATATAAATTACCGTAGAATTTTTAAAACGACTTAGCTATAGTCAATTCAATATAATTTCGATACAAGGAAACCGAGTGCAAGTTATACATTAGTATGCTTAGCGAGGATGACGATGTAGCGGATTTATATAGGCTTGACTATATAGTTGTTATTCACTCCACCTTGTCAAGGATAGACATCATGAGTATCGAAAAATTCACCCCAAACTGGATGACCGAAGAGCATCAGATGGTGCACGACAGCGCCTTGAAAATGTTTCAATCTTGGGATCACAAAGATGAGCAGTGGCGCAAAAATGGCATGATCGATCGCGATGCTTGGGAAGAAGCAGGCGAGATGGGGTTTCTGTGTGCGGCGATACCAAGCGAGTATGGCGGCGGCGGTGGCGATTTTGGTCATGAAGCCGCGCTTATCTACGCACAGACTGAGGCCAATCAGTCAGGATTTGGCGGTATGGTGCATTCAGGTATTGTCGCGCCTTATATTTTAGCCCACGGTACTGAAGAACAAAAACAAGCGTGGCTACCAAAAATGGCAACGGGTGAATATATCGGCGCTATCGCCATGACCGAGCCTGGTACTGGATCTGACCTGCAGAACATCAAAACCTATGCAGTAAAAGATGGTGATAATTATATTATCAATGGCTCTAAGACTTTTATCACCAATGGTCAGCACGCCAATCTGATTTTATTAGCATGCAAAACAGACCGTGAACAAGGCGCGCAAGGCGTCTCACTTATCATCGTAGAAACGGACAAAGTAGAAGGGTTTGAGCGTGGACGTAACCTAGATAAGATTGGTCTGACCTCTCAGGATACCTCAGAGTTGTTCTTTAGCAATGTACGTGTGCCGCAAAAAAATCTATTGGGTACGATAGAAGGTATGGGCTTTATCCAAATGATGCAGGAGTTGCCGCGTGAGCGCTTAATCATTGCGCTATCAGGGGTTGGCTCAATGAAGCTTGCTATCAATCTAACGCTAGACTACGTAAAAGGCCGTGAAGCCTTTGGCAAACCTATTTGGAAATTTCAAAATACCCGCTTTAAGATGGCAGAATGCTATGCCGATTATCTTGCTGCCAGCACCATGTGTGATGCGGCAGTCGATGCGATGCTAGATGGCAAACTGTCTGTACCGCATGCCTCATTGATCAAATACTGGGTCACCGAAAAACAGTGCGAAGTCATCGATGAATGCGTGCAACTGTTTGGTGGCTATGGCTATATGACCGAGTATCCTATCGCCCGTCTATATGCCGATGCGCGCGTACAAAAAATCTATGGCGGCACCAATGAGATTATGAAAGAGCTGGCTTCACGCTTTATGTAGACGCTTATATTATAAGACTACGATACTTATTGTTTATTTAAAAAATAAAAAAAGGATTTTTTATGACTGAGACTGCATATATTTATGATGCTATCCGCACGCCACGTGGCAAAGGAAAAAAGGACGGTTCGTTGTATCAGGCATCACCGATTTGGCTAACGCGTACCTTATTAACAGAGATGGAGCAGCGCCACAACTTAGATACCAGTTTGGTTGACGATGTGGTGCTTGGTTGCGTGACGCCAGTCGGTGAGCAAGGCTCTGATATTGCGCGTATCGCTGTGATTGATGCTGGTTGGGCGCAAAGTGTGGCAGGTCTTACCTTGTCTCGTTTTTGTGCCTCTGGTTTGGAGTCTATCAACCTAGCAGCGGCCAAAGTCATGTCAGGTATGGAAGACATGGTAGTGGCAGGCGGTGTGGAGTCTATGAGCCGTGTGCCGATGGGCTCTGATGGTGGTGCTTGGTATATGGATCCGCGCGTCAATGAAGCGACGCATTTCGTACCGCAAGGCGTGGGTGCGGATACCATCGCAACGCTCAAAGGCTTTAGTCGTAGTGATGTTGATGCCTTTGCCACCGAGTCTCATCGCCGCGCTGCACAGGCTTGGGAGAAGGGCCGTTACGACAAGTCTGTCGTCCCTGTCACCGATATCAATGGCATGATGCTGTTAGATAAGGATGAAACCATCCGTCCTAATACCAATGTCGAAACCTTAGCGGGTCTTAAACCGTCTTTTATTATGCCGGGAAAAATGGGCTTTGATAGTGTGATATTAGACCGATATACCACGATCGAAAGCGTCAATCACGTGCATCATGCGGGTAACTCTTCAGGCATCGTTGATGGTGCGGCAATTTGTTTGGTTGGTAGCGCGGCGGCTGGGCAAAAAGCAGGGCTAAAACCACGCGCCAAAATCACAATGGCCTCAGTCATTGGCTCAGAGCCAGCCATCATGCTGACAGGCCCGACACCAGCTTGCCAAAAAGCCCTCGATAAAGCAGGCATGCAAGCCTCTGATATAGATCTTTGGGAAATCAACGAGGCCTTCGCTGCTGTGCCGATGAATACCGCTGATGATTTTGGCATCTCGCTTGATATCGTCAATGTCAACGGTGGCGCAATCGCTATGGGTCATCCGCTTGGCGCAACTGGCGCGATGCTCATGACGACCGTCCTTGATGAGCTAGAACGACGCGATCTACAGACCGCGATGGTCACGCTATGTGTGGGCGGTGGTATGGGCATTGCGACGATTATCGAGCGTGTTTAACTTTTATCTAAAATAGACTGAAAACCAATTAGACTAAAACGCAATATATAAAGAATCATTTAAGGGATAAAAATGATGATAAATAACCAGACAGCAGATAGCGTAACAGCAATTAACGCACTAGAAAATTTCTCTGCTCAGCGTGATGACGATGGTATCGTCACTGTCACGATTGACCAAAGCAAACGCAAAATGAATGTCATTGGTGATGGCTTTACGGAGTCGTTCGCCACGATAGTCAATAGTTTCATCAATGATGACGCAGCCACAGGCTTGATTCTCACATCGGCCAAAGAATCCTTTGTGGTTGGCGCAGATATCGATCAATTGAACCAGATAAAGACAGCCGAGCAAGCATTTACATTGACTGAAAAATTAAAAGGTAGTTTGCGTAAACTTGAGACCTCAGGTAAACCTGTGGTTGTTGCTATGACAGGAACCGCACTGGGTGGTGGTTTAGAGCTGGCGCTAGCATGTCATTATCGTATTGCCATTGACACGCCTAAGACCAAGCTTGGTTTGCCTGAGGTAAAATTAGGCTTGTTACCTGGTGGCGGCGGTACTCAGCGCTTACCGCGATTGGTCGGCATTCAGGTGGCGTTGGAGCTGATGACGCAAGGCAAGGAGCTTCGCGCAGCAGTTGCAAAAGACATTGGACTTATTGATGCAACGGCCACTGCTCAAGCGGATATGCTGAAGCAAGCAAAAGACTGGATTCAAAATAATCCAAGCGTGCAGCAGCCATGGGATAAGAAAGGCTTTAAAATCCCTGGCGGCGATAGTAAGCATCCAAAAGTAGTTCCTATATTCTCTATCGCCCCAGCCATGGCTAATCAAAAGTCACATGGCAACTATCCAGCGATTGCTCATATCATGTCTTGTGTGTTTGAAGGGTGCCTAGTAGACATCGATACGGGGCTTGAGATCGAGTCGCGTTATTTTGCCGCTTGCGTACTGTCCAATGAATCAAAGAATATGATTAACACCTTATGGACGCAGCTGAACAGCATCAAGAAAGGTCAGTCTCGCCCTCAAGGATTTGAGCAGACCCAAACCAAAAAAGTCGGTATTTTGGGCGCTGGCATGATGGGCGCAGGTATTGCTTATGTCACTGCCAAAGCAGGTATAGAGGTCGTGCTGTTAGACACAGAGATTACCAATGCTGAAAAAGGCAAAGCGTACTCTACCAATATTTTGGATAAAGCCATCAGCCGAAAGCATGCTACCGAAGAGAAAAAACAAGCCCTCTTAACACGTATTACACCAACTGTTTCTTATGATGATTTGGCTGATTGTGATCTCATCATCGAAGCAGTATTTGAAAACCGAGAAATCAAAGCCAAATGTACCAAGCAGAGTGAAGTAGTGATTTCAAGTACGGCCGTCTATGCGTCCAATACCTCAACGCTACCGATTACTGGACTGGCAAAAGCCAGTACGCGACCAAACCAGTTTATCGGTCTGCATTTTTTCTCGCCAGTAGATAAAATGCCGCTCGTTGAGATTATCATGGGCGAGCAAACCGACGATGCAACATTGGCCAAAGCTTTCGACTATGTTATGCAAATAGGCAAAACGCCTATCGTCGTCAATGACAGTCATGGTTTTTATACTTCCAGAGTATTTGGCACCTATGTATCAGAGGGTATCGCGATGCTGGGCGAAGGTGTCCATCCGCGTAGCATCGAAGTTGCCGGACTAAAAACAGGTATGCCGATGCCGCCGCTAGCATTACAAGATGAAGTGTCGTTAAGCTTGGCGTTGCATGTCAGCGAGCAACAGCAGGTAGATATGGCAGCCGAAGGCAAGTCCGTTGCTGTGCGCCCTTCTTACGAGATACTAAAGACGCTGGTCAATGACCATGGGCGCGAAGGCAAGAAAAATGGCAAAGGCTTCTATGACTATCCAACAGAGGGTGATAAGCATCTATGGCCTGAGTTGATAAAATTATATCCGCCAAAATCAGAACAACCGTCGCAGCAAGATTTGATGGATCGGCTAATGTTTATTCAAGCCAATGAATCTGCTAAGTGCTATGAGGAGAATGTCGTACGCTCAGTTGCCGATACCAATATAGGTTCTATCTTTGGTTGGGGGTTCGCACCTCAGCATGGCGGTACGCTACAGTTTATCAATGCGATGGGCGTCAATGAATTCATCAAACGTAGTCGCGAGCTTGCGGCAACATACGGCGAACGGTTTGAGCCTGCTCAGATATTGCTAGACATGGCAGCCAAAGGCGAGGCGTTCTCTGATGACTGATGCGCATGTATCAAATCATGATCAAATTGCTGACTGTCTACAAGGATTACGAGTGATCGATTTGACTCGTAATCTACCTGGGCCTTTTGCTACGCGTTTGCTTGCAGATTTGGGTGCGGACGTCCTTAAAATCGAGCCCAAACAAGGCGATCCTGCTCGGGTATTTGGTGAGCTATTCGCAGCTTTAAACCACGGTAAAACGACCGAAAAGCATGACTTTCATGATCCCAAAGCAATTGAAGTTATAAAAGCACATCTTAAAGAAGCCGATGTGATGCTAGATAGCTTTCGCCCAGGTGTCTTGGCAGAAATGGGACTAGGTGCTAAGACCCTGCATGCCATCAACCCAAAGCTAGTAATGGTATCTATTACTGGTTATGGCGTAGCAGACAATTACGCAAAAGAAGGTGTCTACTTAGAAAGTGCTGAGTCAAAAAATAGCTCTCAAATAAATCATAATTGGTCTGATAAGGCTGGTCATGATATCAATTTCATGGCCATGAGCGGTGTACTTGATCAGTTAAAAACAGCTCAGGGTGAGCAGGCCATGCCCAATATCCAGTTTGCGGATTTGGCAGGTGGCAGTGACACAGCAGTGATAGCATTGTTTGCTGCTGTATTTGCCGCCCAGCATACGGGCAAGGGGCGACACATTGCTATTAGCATGACGCACAGTTTGTATAATCATATGATTATGCCAAAGGTCACAGGCAAACTGATTAATAGCCTTTCAGGAAATGGCTTAAACGACACTCTACTGCCGCAGCATGATTTTTTAGGCGGTGCATTGCCATGTTATCGACTGTACCAAACCGCTGACCAGCGCCATATGGCGGTTGGTTCGTTAGAGTTGAAATTTTGGCAAGGTCTATGTGAGGTATTGGAGTTGCCAGCGCTTAAAGACGTACATTGGCAGCTTGGCATCATGCCCAATAGGCCTGAGAGTCAAACAGCGACTAAAACAATGGCGGAAAAATTCGCCAGTCAAACGCTTGAGCATTGGCAAGGCGTATTTGCGGCAACCGATGTCTGTGTGACCCCTGTGCTGAATTTACAGGAAGCCAAGGCTCACCCTTTGTTTGCGCATCAAGATGAACATCAGGCAACCTCAGGATGGCAGCAAATTAGCTAGTCACTGGTATGGAGATACCTTTTTAGTCTGTGTTATTTAGACTGCTTGTTTAAACTAGAGTGATTGAACTTGTATATCTGTCTATCTAAAATTGCCTGAATAAGAGACAATATGTGCATAGAATCTAAAGTGCCGTGTTATTGAAAAAAGTATCATGTATAAAGGCTCTTAAAGATTGAGCCACACAGACATTTCACAAATTTAACTCAAGCAAAAAGGCCGTTTTGAATGACCAAACATAACCCGTATAATTTTTTACCTTTGCAGCCTACTGGCAGAAACGAGAACGACACTGCTAATACCTATGCGCCTGAAGATATGATTAAAATATATGAGCAGCAGTTTCTCATTCAAGTACCTGAAGAGGAGCTGACAGGGTTTTTGCCTGCCCTAAAAGCATTTTATGATATTGATAATCATACTTTAGATATCAGTGCCGTTATTTTTGATGCAATTGCAGACTCTGCTATCATTTATAATCACAAAATCAAAGTGGGCGGCTATCAGTTGCTAGGCGGATTGGTAGAGGAGGCGATTGAGTATGATGAAGATACTCAAAGTGACGACAGCACTGAAGGCGGAGAGATTCAGGCCTATACACTAGAGTGTCAGCGTACTTTTTTCATCAATGATGTAGAAATACCGTATCATTTTAATCTGTTCATTTATGGCGATGGCTATTCTACTTTGACCAAAAAAGAAACCGTGCTAGAAAAAATGTATTGGTTTGTCAGAGGCAGGTTTGAAGAAGAGTTGTTAGACGACTCCAAAGATAATGATAGCTTGGACTCAATCAATGAGCAGCTAGCCAGCTTGGGCATTGCGGCCATGGATCTAACGACTGTAGATGAGATCGTAAGTTATGTGGAAGGCAGCATCATAGACGATCCAATGGTGGACGAGCTGAATAAGCTATTGGATGATGTTGAATAGTATTAATGGTAAGCGTCTTTCAAAAGGACGAGCTTCTTCACGATCATAAGTTTTCAAAGTGTGACGGCTTTATTTATTTCTAAAATGGCACTAAGCGAAATAACTTTAATCCTAACGAGATCATATTATGTTCAAAATAAAAGTAGAACGCATTGTCAAAAAACCGATTGATGAGGTATTTGAAGCACTGAGCGACCATGCCAGTTATGGCTCATTTAAAGCGGTGGGAGTTGCTAAGTTAGTCGCTGAAGGTAATGAGGAGCGCAATGGTGTTGGCGCTTTACGTAGCATTCAAGCGGGACCTGTTAAGTTTTGGGAGCGGATTACAGCGTTTGAGCGTCCTACTCATATGCAATACCAAATCGAAAAAGCTAAACCTGTCAAAATGCGACATGATAAAGGTGTCATTGATTTAAAAGACTTGGGCGATGGCACCACACACGTGACTTGGATATCGGAGGGTCGATTGATTGTACCATTGCCATTAATTGGTCGCCTATTTGATCGTCAAATGCAGAAACAAGGAACCATAGGATTTAGTAGTATACTCAAATCTATAGAAAGCCACTAATCTAGCGGCAATACTGTCTTCTTCAATATAATTATATAATAGTGGCTCTTTTATTTGAGCCACTATTAGTTAGTCTTAATCCGTTTTGTTCTTGGCAGCTTCAATTTCGTTAAAACGTGCTAACTGCTCTGGTGTGGCTTTTTGCTGATACTTTTCTTTCCACTCAGCATAAGGCATACCATAAACAAGCTCGCGAGCATCCTCGTAGTCGATTTCAATACCACGTTCTTCACCAGCAGCTTTGTACCATTTAGACAAACAGTTACGACAAAAGTCAGCAAGGTTCATCAGCTCAATATTCTGTACATCTTTACGCTCGTCTAAATGAGCCAGTAAGCGACGAAATGCCGCCGCTTCTAATTCGATGTTTGATTCTAATTTTGCCATAATATTCTTCCTAATTGTCATTGAGCCATCTAAAACTTAATTAATACTAACCAGTAAACTTATTATAGTAGAGGTTCGCTAATTTAAAACCTTTTAATCATAATATTAAACCACGCTTCATTTCTATCTGCTCTAAAAATAGCTAGGTTGTGGTCAGATACGCATACGCAGTTTTAGGGCAGGGCACGGTTTGGGCACCAAATGGGCACCGCACCGGAAATGAGCTTTTTAATTGAGTAGTTAGACTTAACTATATTCAAAAAGATATTTCGAAATATCTTCTAAAGGCCTTAAAAATTAGACAAAAAAAAGCCTCACTGTTAAGTGAGGCTTTTTAAGTATTTGGAGCGGGAAAAGAGATTCGAACTCTCGACCCCAACCTTGGCAAGGTTATGCTCTACCACTGAGCTATTCCCGCTAATTATCAATTAACTATCGTCAGTTGATGAAGGCGTATTATACGCAGTTTTTTTTATGTGTCAACACCTATGACGAAAAAAGTTAAAGTTATTAAAATAGGCATGTCTTCTATCTACAAATGTATGTTATAACGGTTCATTATAATATGTATTCCAAAAGCTTTGCATACATAAATAAGCTGGGATGCACATTATGATTTAATCACATTCACAATTATCAACACTTACAAAGATAAGTTATAGGGATAAAAAATGAGTCAACAGTATACCATCGCTGATTATTTGTTTGATCGTGTCGCAGAAGCGGGTGCCTCTGAGATATTCGGCGTACCGGGCGATTTTAACTTAACTTTTTTGGACAATGTCCTCGCCTCTGATAAGCTGCGCTGGGTGGGTAACACCAATGAGCTAAATGCAGGCTATGCGGCCGACGGCTATGCACGCGAGCGTGGGTTTGCCGCTATGGTGACTACCTTTGGCGTAGGGGAGCTGTCAGCTATTAATGCGACAGCAGGTTCTTTTGCCGAGTACGCACCTGTATTGCATATCGTAGGTGCACCAAGCACAGCTTTGCAAGATTCAAAACGCCGTATTCATCATTCGCTTGGCGATGGCGTATTTAATCATTTTATTAAGATGGTTGAGCCTGTGACGGTAGCCCGTGCGCAGCTTACTCCTGAAAATGCTGCCTCAGAAATTGATAGAGTCATTCGTTTAATTCTCAAAAAGCATCGCCCAGGTTACCTATTGCTATCACCAGACGTCGCGCGTCAGCCTATTTATCCACCAACGACCAAGCTGATTGATAGCCAAGAGGATATCACCAGTCAAGCGGCACTAGCAGATTTCAAGCAAGCGCTCACCGAGTTCTTGCCAAACAAGACAACGACGCTGATGGCAGATTTGATGGTGCATCGTTTGGGGTTGCAGTCACAGCTCAAAGCACTGATTGCTGATACAGACATTCCTTATACCACGCTATCGTGGGGCAAGACACTGCTTGATGAAAACAGCGATCGCTGGGCCGGGACTTATGCAGGCGTTGCCTCGCGCCCTATTGTCAAAGATGCAGTAGAAAACTGCGAATGTCTGATCAAAGTAGGGGTGCAATATACGGACACCACTACCGCAGGATTTAGCCAAGATATTGACGAGAGTATAGTAGTAGACTTGCATTATGAGCGTGCTTCTATCAGTGGGAAGAACTTTGCGCCGCTTGCCTTGCAAGATGCGTTACAAGCCCTGCACGAAGTCATGACCTCTGGCATCAACATCGTACCAAAACCTTTCTGTGAGCCAGTCAAACCACATGAGCAGAAGGGCAAGGATGATGAGGCGATTCGCCAAGATGACCTATGGCATATCATTGCTGATTGCTTAGATCGTAATAACCTAGTGTTCTCTGAGCAAGGAACAGCATACTTTGGCATCAGTGATGTGCGTCTGCCAGAAGGGGTGACGTCATATGGGCAGCCAATGTGGGGATCAATCGGCTATACATTACCAGCTAGCTTAGGTGCAGCAGTTGCATCGCCAGATAAGCGCAGTGTTTTATTGATTGGTGATGGTTCAGCACTGCTCACTATCCAAGAGCTGGCGGTCATGATTCAAGAGCGTATCAATCCAGTCATCGTACTAATCAATAACGACGGCTATACAGTGGAGCGTGCGATTCATGGCGAAAACCAATACTACAACGATATCCCAAAATGCGATTGGCAGATCATGCCAAAAGCGTTTGGCGCAACCGAAGCGAATAGCTTACTACTCAAAGCAGAGACAGCAGGTGAGCTAAAAGCGGCTTTAAACAAAGCTGCCGCGACTACTGATAAGCTAGTAATGATCGAAGTCATCGCAGACAAGCATGATATCCCGCCATTGCTAGCAGATATTAGCGCAGCCCTAAAACCAAAGAAGGATTAAGTAACTCGCAAAAGCTTACATAATAAAAGTAACAGCCCCATTTAGCAACGTAGCTAAATGGGTTTTTTTGCGTTTTTTTATCACACGGGTCAATTAATCAGCGATGCCTCTTATGTCAATTTGTAGACTCTAGTATGATGGCTGATTGGGCTATGTTCAGCCCGTCATACTCAATAGGAGAGTGAACCATCATGATCTGGCTAAAAATGCTTATTGGCGCTTTGATGGTATTAGCGATTCAATTATTTGCACAAACGCGATTTTTTTATCTGGCGGCGCTTGCACCTCTTTTCCCTACGTTTACGCTCATCAGTCACTTCATTGTTGGTACTGAGCGCAGTCCTACTGATTTAAGGGTTGCCCTGATATTTAGCATGCTGGGTGTTATACCGCATTTGATTTATACCTTGGTGGTGTTTTTTAGCATCAGTTATATGAGCTTATATGAGGCACTGTTGTTAGGCGTTGTCGCTTGGACAGTAGCCGCCGCCATTTTGGTACTGACATGGCAATACATTCAAGCCTAAATACTGTCAAAAGTTAGGATAAAAAATGGCTAAATAAAGGTCATAAGTTCACAGATACTCACTGGTACATTTGATAACTTTTCTCGAAATTTTGTCTATAAATTTAGTCGCAGGTGTTACTCTTAATACCGATATAGAATCAGTGTAAATTGCTTTTATTAATAGCTCTGACAATCGTTGCTGATGAGAAACTCTCTGGCGTGATATCTAATAACAGTGAGATAACGGAAATATTTTCGCAATCAAGTACTATTATGCTTCATTCAATATTGATGCAATAACTATAAAAATAGGGCTTTAAAAAATGGATACCTTGAATATCCTATACCTCGTAGGGGCAGTACTCATTTTCGCCAGTATCATGGCGAGTACATTATCAGCGCGTTTGGGTGTGCCTTTGCTATTGCTGTTTTTGATCGTCGGTATGTTGGCAGGCGAGCAGGGCATCTTGGGTATTGAATTTTCTCAATATGGGCTGGCCAATTTTGTGGGTCAAGCAGCGCTGGCTTGTATCCTATTAGATGGTGGTTTACGCACGTCTTTTAAGTCGTTTCGGGTCGGTCTAAAACCTGCGATTACCTTGGCTACTTGGGGCGTACTGGTCACGGTTTTGGTGCTCGGGGTATTCGTTACTTGGTTGCTCGATGTCGACTGGCGTTTTGGCCTGTTGATGGCTGCGATTGTTGGCTCAACCGATGCGGCCGCCGTATTTTCTCTATTGCGTAATGGCGGGGTCAAGCTCAACGACCGCGTCCAAGCCACGCTTGAGTTAGAATCTGGTGCCAACGATCCCTTGGCTATTTTATTAGTAACAGGTCTGATTGCACTAAACGTCGACCCTGCTGGTCAGACAGCATTTGGCTTTTTGGTATTACTGTTCCAACAGCTCAGCTTTGGATTAGGGATGGGCTTACTCTTTGGTTATTTGTTATCTCGGCTATTGCCTAAGATACATCTGGCAGAGGGCATGTATGCCATTTTGATACTGTCGGCAGGCTTGGCTGTTTTTGCCGCAACCAACTTGGTTGGCGGTAGTGGGTTTTTGGCGGTGTATCTGACAGGGGTGCTAATAGGTAATCATAAAGTACGCTCAACCGAGCATGTCATGCGCGTGATGGACAGCTTCGCTTGGCTATCGCAAGCGATATTGTTTGTGGTGTTGGGGCTACTGGTCACGCCATCAAACGTTCTCAATGTCTGGTATTATTCGGTGGCGATAGCGGTCTTCATGATCTTTGTTGCCCGTCCTATCGCGGTCTATACCAGTGTCAAACCCTTTAAATTTAAAGACCGAGAGATTGGATTTATCTCTTGGGTTGGATTGCGCGGTGCAGTTCCTATCACCCTTGCCATTTTACCCGTGATGGCAGGAATTGATAACGCCTTTATGCTGTTTGATATTGCGTTTGGGGTTGTGGTCTTATCGCTGATACTGCAAGGCACGACCATTCCTACCATGGCGAATTTATTTAAGGTGCGTATTCCAACCAATAAAGATCCCAAAGAAGAACATGAGGTTTGGGTATCGGATAAGGCGAGTATTACCTTGTACGAGTTTGAGGCGCAATCAGGTGCATTTGCTATTGGCCGTCATCCTATGGGTATCTCTAAAGGTATCAGTCCTGACGAGATTAGTATATTTGCGCTGGTGCGGGGGCAACAAATCGTCGTCGTTGATGAAAATACGAAAATAAAATTTGGTGATAGCGTCTGGTACGCCATGCGAGGTAATCACGCCAGTAAAATTGCCAAGATTTTTAATGACACAACGTTAGATCGTAAGGCTATCGATGACTTTTATGGTGATTGGTTGCTATCACCCAGTGTCAAACTCGGCGATTTGCCATTTTTTACGGAAGTCATGGCATCCGAAACGTTAGTAAAAACCCTGAAGACGACAGACGAAGCTCACACAAAAAACATGTGGGAGCAGACGGTTGCTGAGTATGTGACATCACATTTAGGTACCGCACCCGTTTCAGGCGATACGGTTGTGGTGAACGATGAGTGGTCACTGGTCATCAAGGAAGTAGGCGAAAAAGGTAAGCTTAGAAGTATTGGTCTCAAGCATCAACAACCGTCTGTAGTAGTGCAGTGATATTCGTATTCTTTTTATAGCAAGTTCATCATCTTATTTAAAAAGTCAGCGGCTTGTTTGTGCTGATTTTCCCGATATGCCCAGTGGTGCTCGACGTCGTAGCTTGCTTCATTGGGCAAGAGTATTTTCATCAGTCCCATGCCTTCATAACGTCTCGCCAAATCACGCGGTAAGTACCCTACATGGTGGCCTGCAAGGATAAGCTGCGCGGTTGCCTCCATGTGATATGTGGTGGCGCTTAGGGTTTTTGGTCGGATATGATTGATATGATGCTCGACCACATAACCCCTTTTTATCCACGGATAATTCTGCTCTAAATCCTCAAAAGTCAATCCTTCTGAGTTATAAAATAGCTTATGCTCACGTCCGCAGCAGACCACTTGTTTTTCGACAAATGCTGGCTTAAAAGTGAGTAACGGCGGAAAACTACCAAAATAACCCACACCAATGTCACTCTCGTTACTTAAGAGCTTTTCTAGCATGCTCTCAGGGCTTTGCACATCGATAGAAAAGTGTATCAGTGGGTTTTCTCGGTAGCTGCTAGCGAGACGTTGTCTAAGCGCATCATAAAAAAACTTGGGCATCTGATCAATCAAGCAAAGCCTAATGTGTCCACCATGAACCGAGTCTAATTGCTTAATATAGTGCAGCTGATGCTGAAAGCTTGCGACCGATTCGGTAAAGCCCAGACATGCCTCATAGACAGCCGCGCCATCCTCTGTCAGCTTAAATCCTGCTCGACCGCGATGGCAGAGTGTCATGCCCAAGCGATCCTCTAGGTGAGTCAAATGTCCACTAATCACCGAGGTCGTGACATTCAAACGTGACTGAGCAGCAGTCACGCCTTGACACTCCACGATAGCCATAAAGCTACGTAGCGTTTTGATGTCTATTTTTATCAGCTCATCTAATATCACACCCGACTCCTTACTTTCGCATTAACGTACCATCGCAACAAATTACTTTATCCATTAAACCTACTTTATCGAATAGTAGTATTTTTCTTAAACTTCTGGTAATAACTGATAAAACCAGTTTACTACGAAAAAACAGAAGTTTACTTCTAAATTTTACCATGGTTCCTTCCCTTATATTTATGTATTGTCAATTGTATGTAGCAAATTGTGTATATAAATCAAATAAAATAGGGAAGTAACTGATGACATTCAATCAACCATTAAGTGGCAATGATATGCCAAGATTTGGCGGTTTCGCTTCTATGATGCGCTTGCCGACTCAGGCTGATGCCGAAGGGTTAGATGTGGCATTTGTTGGTGTGCCTTTAGATATTGGCGCATCAAACCGTAGTGGCGCCAGATTGGGGCCTAGACAGATTCGTGATGAGTCAAGAATGATTCGTCCTTACAACGTGGCCACGCGTGCCGCGCCATTTGAGTCACTGCAAGTGGCTGATATTGGCGATGTGCCTATCAATACGTTTAACCTGCTAAAAAGCGTCGATATCATCGAAAAATTCTATACCGATAAAATCGTCAAACATGGCGCAATTCCGCTCACACTGGGCGGCGATCATACCATCGCACTGCCTATTCTACGGGCACTTGCCAAAAAACATGGCCCTGTCGGTATGGTGCATATCGATGCTCACGCTGATATCAACGATGATATGTTTGGCGAAAAAATCGCTCATGGCACACCGTTCCGCCGCGCTGTCGAAGAAAACCTCATCGATGGTAATCGCGTGGTACAGATTGGTCTGCGTGGCACAGGCTATAGCGCCGAAGAGTTTGACTGGTCAACCCAGCAAGGGTTTCGCGTGGTACCGGCAGAAGAGTGCTGGTATAAGTCGCTGACGCCACTCATGGCAGAAGTACGCGAAAAGCTAGGCGATGGCCCTGTTTATCTAAGTTTCGATATCGATGGGATTGACCCTGCATTTGCGCCTGGCACGGGTACTGCTGAGATCGGTGGTTTGACCTCGACTCAAGGTATCGAAATCATTCGTGGTATGCGCGGTCTTGATGTGGTCGGTGGTGACTTGGTCGAAGTATCACCACCATATGATCCATTTGGCAACACCTCTGTACTGGCTGCGAACTTATTGTTTGAGATGCTATGTATCCTACCGGGCGTACGCTATGACGATAAGGTCAAAGCGGTTTACTAATCACAGCCGCTTATTGGCTAGAGTTGGCACATAGGGCAGTTATCCCAATGCGGTATATGAGTGGATAGTAGCCTAATGAGATGGTGACCAGTGTCTTGAGTTGCTGGTATGAATATAATTCGGTTAAGGAAGACCCCAATGAGTAAATCCTCTTCATTTTTTGGTCAAGACACGCTCTCTCCAAATGAGGTTGGGCATAGTCTAGGTTCGATTGGTACATTTGCGCTATGGTTCGGTGCCAATATCGTGGTGACGACTATTTTAACGGGCATGTTACTCGTACCTGATTTACGGTTTACTACGGCTATCACCACCGTGCTTATTGGCTCATTAATCGGAGCAATACCGCTGCTATTGGTTGGTCTAATGGGGCAGCGTACCGGACTGCCTTCGATGGCGTTGACGCGCCGTGCTTATGGCCCATTTGGTAGTCAGCTCATCTCGTTAGTGAATATGGGTGTACTGATTGCATGGAGTTGTATTCAGGCGCTGCTGGCTGGCATGAGTCTTGATTACGCAATCGAAGCTACCACGGGTTATAGCAATCTGCCGCTGTTTGTTATTTTATGCGAGACAGTGGTAGTGCTTATCGTGCTACGTGGTCACCTCGGTATTGAGCTTGTCGAACGTTGGGCCGCATTAGCCATGGCTGCACTTACCGTTATAGTCCTCTATCAGCTAAATCAACATTATGATGTCTCAAGATTGTTTGAGATGCCGGTTGAGTCGCGTAATGGTATTACTTTAGGTATCGCCTTTGATATCGTCATTGCTACTGCCTTTTCGTGGATGTCTTCGGCTGCTGATTACAATCGCAATTGCAAATCGCCAAAAGTTGCCATATGGGGTACGTATTTTGGCTACATTGTGGCAGCCATCGTTGCCATGGGGTTGGGTGCGACCATCTCAGGTCTCTCTATCATGTATGGCATGGAGCAGACTTATGATCCGACGCGTCTGCTTGCTGACTTCGGTTTTGGTTTGCCAGCTGCACTGGTTATTTTCTTCTCGGTCATGACCACCAATGTCATGGCAGTCTATAGCGCAACGCTATCTTGTATGAACATCAAACCCAATATGAGCTTTTGGAAGCCTGCCTTAATCATTGGTTTGGTCACCATTTTCGGTGCGCTCATTCCAGGTATTTTAGATCAATTCCAAAATTTCCTGCTGATCGTAGGCGCGCTATTTATCCCTGCATTCTCAGTCATGATTGTTGATTATTACCTTGTTAGTAAAGAAGGCTATACCGCAAAACTGCTTGATGCGACACATCAATTGGGACGTCCTACAGCAAAGATTGCGATTGTAGCTTACGTGATTGGCGCGGCTCTAGCAGCTTACTGGACATTGATCGCTCCGCCGTCATTTGGTGCATCATTACCTGTCTTTATCATCACAGGCGGTCTCTACTGGTTAGGCGCGACTGTGTTTACTCGCCCGAGTGATGCTGTCACTCCAGCTCAAGAGGAGCCATCGGTATGAAACTGATGATCGCCCAAACTAATCCTTTATGGGCTGAACCAGTCGCCAATCTAAAGGCATTAGAGTCGCTTTGCCGCCTAGCCGTGGAGGCAAAAGTAGATCTGCTCGCACTGCCGGAGTTGGCTTTCACAGGCTACAACATCTTTGAACGTCTTGATGGTTTAGCGGAAGCGATCGACGGCCCCATCGTCACTGAGGTGGCGAGACTTGCTAGTCAGTACAATTTACATGTGTTATTCGGTCTCGCTGAGCGCCGACCCAATGGTGAGTTGAGTAATGTTGCCATTCTTATAGATGATAACGGCAAGCATCTTGCGACTTATGACAAACGCTACCTGTGGGATCGCGAACATCAGTTTTTTACAGCAGGCAAAAAGTCCTGCGTGGTCGATACGCGATTCGGCAAGCTGGGTTTGATGATTTGTTATGACAATGAGTTTCCAGAAGTGGCAAGGGAGCTGGCGCAAGCAGGGGCACAAATCATTTTATCACCGACAGCAAACATGCTGCCAAATTCAGAGCGTCAAGTGCTCCAAATACGCGCTCGCGCCATGGACAATCAATGCTTTGTCGCTTGTATCAATCGCTCGGGTGAGGAAGATAATCTTCAGTACTGTGGCAATAGCATCGTCGCTGGTCCCGATGGTGAGGTGCTTGGCAGACTTGGCTTAGCGGCTGGCACGATGATCGTTGATATCGATCTTGCCCGTATTGATGAGAGCCGTACGCACCAAGATTATCTCAAAGATTTACAAGTTTCTAATGGAGCTAACTTATGAGTGAACAATCACTAGCGCGTATCAATCCAGAGAACTGGTATCGCACTACCGCGCATAGCGATGGTATCACGCTCATCGATGAGCCGTGGATCAAGCCGTTTTTTCGCTGCAATCTGTGGCACGTGCGTGGCAGCCAGCGTGACTTGTTAGTAGATTTCGGATTAGGGGCAGTACCGCTGCGTCGTCACGTTGCTCTACTCACGGATCGCGATATTGTTGGCGTTGCCAGTCATACCCATTTTGATCACATTGGCGCTGCGAGCGAGTTCGACTGCTGTCACGTCCATTCTGCTGAAGCCCATATTCTCGCTGAACCAGACAATGCTCGTACGTTGGCAGATATGTTTGTCAATGACGAGATGTTTGACGCGCTACCGCCTGAGCCTTATGCCCATTGCGGCTATAAAATCATTGCACCCGCCAAAATTATGCCATTAGAAGATGGTGACATGATTGACTTGGGTAATCGTCAATTTGAAGTGATTCACACACCCGGTCACTCACCAGGTGGTATCGCCTTGTGGGAGGCGGCGAGCGAAACGCTCATTTCTGGCGATCTCATCTACGACGGTCCATTGATCGAAGATACGTGGCATAGCGACATGACTGACTATGCCAAAAGTATGCGCCGTCTCAATGCGTTGCCTGTACGTGTCGTCCATGGCGGTCATTTCCCTAGTTTTTCAGGCGAGCGTTTACATGTGATGATTGATGACTGGTTACGCCATCATGATTTGTGATTTATTGCATTTAGCTAGAATCTAAAGCAAATTGCTATTCAAAGTAAATAGCTACTAAAAAAATAACGACGCTAAATAAAAAGCTATTTCAAATAAAACATCTAACCCAACACTTATTAAAATTTTTAGGATGATTGCCCCATGACCCAATTTACCCAAACATCTTTTTCATCATTTGATACCCAGTCTCTGACCTGCGGTGAGTTGCTCGTCCAGTGGCTAGAATACTATGGAGTAGAGACGGTTTTTGGCATACCGGGGGTACATACCGTAGAGCTATATCGCGGTCTACCTAATACTAAGATTTGCCACATAACACCGCGTCACGAGCAGGGAGCTGGATTCATGGCTGATGGCTATTACCGTGCCTCTGGCAAAATCGGTGTGTGCTTCATCATCACAGGTCCTGGCATGACCAACATCATGACGGCGATGGCGCAGGCATTGGCTGACTCGATACCGATGTTAGTAATCTCTAGCGTCAATAAAATTAAAGACACGGGGAGCAGGGAGGGTCATTTGCATGAGCTGCACGATCAGCAAGGCATGGTTAGTAAGGTGGCGCTCACAAGCAAAACCATCTGGCAGCCTGAGTCATTACCCAAAGTTATCGCAGAAGCTTTTGCCTTATTTAATGGCGCACGTCCAGGGCCAGTTCATATTCAGCTACCTATTGATGTCATCACCGCTGATGCCAGCCATGTTGCCAAGCCGTCCAGCTTAAAAGATATGGCTAATAGCCAAGCTGATAACAATAGCTTTACCCAACCACAAGTGACAAGACCACTACCAAATCCAGCACAATTGGATCTGATTATCGAGTCATTAAAAACCGCAAAAAACCCAGTGCTGCTTTACGGGGGTGGCTGTGTCGATGTCGATCACGATGCGCAAAGACTGGCAGAGTTGATAGACGCGCCTACGTTTTTGACCATCAATGCCAAAGGGCTATTGCCACCTGCTCATCCGTTAAGTTTGGGTAGCAATCAGTCATTAGACGCAGGCCGCGCAGTGATTACAGAGGCGGATTGGATACTTGCCATTGGTACAGAGCTTGGCGAGACCGATTACGACGTGTTCTTTAATGGTGGGTTCAAAATTAATGGCACACTGGTGCGTATCGACTGCGATGCCGAGCAATTGCAGCGTCCGTTTAGAGCAGATATCGCGGTATTGTCCGATGCACAGATGGCTATCAGTAGTCTATGCAGGCGTTTAGAAAGTCAGGTATTAAACGGGCAGGCATTTGATCATCAGGCATTGTCACGAGTGAACGAGGCAAAACAAGCGCTTATAAAAGATATAACACCAGACTTTGCCGGTCAAAATGCCTTGTTAAAACTGATTCGAGATGAAGTGGAAGGTGTGATTTTTGTGGGCGACTCAACGCAACCTGTCTATAGCGGCAATCTTGGCTTTGAGGCGCTTGCGACACGTAAATGGTTTAACTCCTCAACAGGCTTTGGCACGCTAGGCTATGGCTTACCCGCTGCTATTGGTGCCATGATTGGCTCGAACCTACCTGTCGTTAGCTTAATCGGTGATGGTGGTATTCAATTTACCATTGCAGAACTTATCTGTGCAGCAGAGCTTGAGCTGCCATTGATTGTACTGCTATGGAATAACCAAGGTTATGGTGAGATTCGCCGTTATATGGAAGAGGGCGGTTTGCCACTGATCGGTGTCAATATTAAAACGCTAAACTTTGAACCATTGGCTGCAGGGTTTGGCGCAGGCTACCGTAGAATTACAAACAAGCAGCAATTACTAGAGGCGCTAAAAACAGATACGACAGGCAAGCAACCGATCATTTATGAGATTGATGAAGCAGATGAGTTTCTCAAAGAGATGGGTGAGACGGTTACCTATTTTAGTTAACGGTACTTATAAAAAATGCTTAAAGGACTATGAACGCGGGTCGCTCAGGGAAATACGTCTATTAGAGCAAACCTTGCTATTAGTCAGATAGAAAAATGGAAAAACTGGCGATCACCACCCATTAAGGAGAAGGTAAATGACAAAGGCTATTGATAAATCGCAGCAACCGATTTTAGGAAACAATGTCGATCCAAACACACCGCAGGCAGAGCAGTGGCGGGCGTCAATGTGGAAGTTTCTGCTATTTTCAGCATTGGGTATTGCGCTATTTATCATACCGTTTCAGTGGGATGGGAAGGTCACGATTTTATTGGGCGTGTTGACCGATACATTACAAGCTGCATTGGGCGGATTTGTGGTCTATATCACCATGGCGATCGTGACCATTTCTTGTCTTGGGGCACTGGCAGTAAAGGTATTAAAACCCAATCTGCATGAAGACTCGTTGATAAAGAACCTCTTTGATGTTGATTGGTTTTGGCTCACCACGCGTTTGTTAGGTATGGTGTTTGTTTGGATGATTTATCTGCAAGTCGGTCCTGAGTTTATTATTAATCGCAATACAGGCGGCGTCATTTTTGAAGATTTGATCCCCATTCTGATTCCGTTGTTTTTCTTCGCCATTTTATCGCTACCGTTTTTGACCGACTTTGGCCTCATGGAGTTCTTGGGCACGTTGGCCAGTAAGATATTTGTCAAACTGTTCAAACTGCCAGGTCGTTCTGCCGTTGATGCGATGTCTTCTTGGTTTGGGGCCGCGTCTATCGGCTTGCTGGTCACCATGCAGCAGTATGATAAGAGTTTCTATAGTCAGCGTGAAGCAGCCATCATTGCCACCACCTTTTCAGTGACTTCCATTGCCTTTACCTATGTGGTTGCCAAAACCATTGGTGTGGACAATAACTTTGTCTATTTTTATCTGACCATCGCGCTGACTGGGTTTATCGCTGCGATCATCATGCCGCGTATACCGCCACTGTCAATGAAGCCTGATACCTACCACTCTGGCAAAAGTATGCTAGACGAAGGCATTCCTGCTGGATATACCACTTACCAATGGGCGGTCAATCGTGCCGTCACTCGCGCACACTCTATGCCAAGCTTGGGTTATGTGTTCAAACGCAGCGTGGGCAATTTGTTTGATATTTACTTTGGACTGATTCCAGTTGTCTTTGCCATCGGTACGATTGGCTTGGGCTTAGCAGAGTATACGCCTGTCTTTAATTGGCTTGCGACACCACTTGTGCCATTGCTTGAATGGTTACAGATTCCAGAGGCGGCAAAGGCGGCACCTGCCATGATCATGGGCTTTGCAGATATGTACTTGCCAGCGCTGGTCGGTAAAAGCATTGAGAGTGAAATGACACGCTTCATCGTAGGTGCTGCCTCAATTACGCAGATTATCTATATGTCTGAAGTTGGTGCGCTGATTTTGAAATCAAACATCAGACTCAATATATTAGAGCTATTTGGGATTTTTATCCTTCGTACGCTTATCAGTTTGGTGGTGATTACCTCAGTCGCGCATCTGCTTTATTAGTCGCAGATTCAATATCAATAAAGCATATAACGTAAAAAAATAATTGGTTTTTCTGTCGTCGGATAAACCGATTATTTCATCAATTACGTTGCGCGTGCTATGCAAATAAATAAAATTTTATCCAAAAATATAAGGTAATTAACCATGGTGGAATTGATGAACGCTACAAGCTTAACCAGAGAAGGCGCAACGCAAACGGCTCAAAGTGAAGTCGTGTTAAATGCCGCTTATATCAATGGCGACTGGATTGAGATTGAAGCGCCTGCGACTGACTCTGATAATGCAAGCTTTGACAACACAAATAACCATGCCCTATATGACCCCAATTCAGGAGAGATAATCGCAACGACGCGCTTGTGTACCAGTGCTCATGTAGACATGGCGGTCAGAGCTGCCTCTGAGGCTTATAGCAGCTGGTCGCAGACTGATGTTAGCGAGCGCGCCCGTTATCTGAACGCGATTGCAGCGTCTATGGAGCAGCAATTCGATAAGTTGGTTGGGCTGTCTGTGTTAAATAACGGCAAGCCAATTGAGGAAGCAAAAATAGACGTGGGAGACGCTATCGCTTGCTATCGCTACTATGCTAATTTGATAAGCGATCAAGACACATGGTCTGAGGTGTCCACGCTTGAGTCAGGCATACGCTTGCTAAAGACATATGCGCCTGTGGGTATTTGTGCGTTGATTACGCCTTGGAATTTCCCCATGGTGACGACTGCTTGGAAGCTAGCACCTGCGCTAGCGGCGGGCTGTACGGTATTACTAAAGCCATCTGAGGTGACTCTGTTACCAGATCTGATGCTCGGTAATATCTTATCTAAGATAGAGTTGCCAAAAGGCGTGGTGAATATCTTACCAGGCGCTGCCGAAGTGGGTGCAGCCATGACCAGTCATCCGCTAATTGATAAAGTCTCTTTTACCGGCAGTAATGTGGTCGGCGAAAAGGTCATGAGTCAAGCGGCTAAGGGTGTCAAAGACATCAGCCTAGAGCTGGGCGGAAAGTCAGCTATTGTGGTATGCGCAGATGCCGATATCGACCATGCTTGTGACTTGATCATTGGTGGTATATTTACCAATGCTGGTCAAATATGCTCGGCTACCTCACGGCTGATCGTCCATCAAAGTATTGTTGAGCCGCTATTTGAGACGTTAAAAGCAAAAACGGAGAGTCTAAAAATTGGTGATGGTTTTGCAACCGCTACGCAAATGGGACCAATGGTGAGCAAGCAACAACTAAACCAAGTCAAAAAATACTTTGATATCGCCACTACCGAACAGCTCAAATGCTTAACGGGTGGCAAGATCGTGGATAGTGCAGGTTACTTTATATCGCCAACTATTTATACAGACGTGCCAACGACCAGCCAGTTATGGACAGAAGAAGTGTTTGGCCCTGTATTGGCTAGTACAACTTTTACCGAGAATGCAGAGGCCATTCGCTTAGCTAACGACAGCAAGTTTGCCTTAGCAGCAACCATTGTGAGCGCTGATGAAACAGCAGCGCTTGAGATGGCACTGCAAATTCAAGCAGGTCACCTTTGGATTAACGAGCAACAAATCGTGTTACCGGAAGCGGGCTGGGGCGGATTTAAGCAAAGTGGGATCGGACGCGAGCTGGGCGGCGATGGTTTATCCGCTTATCAAAAGAGTAAGCATGTGTTGCTGGCTGATTAAATGCTTGCAGTTTTATCAGCTGTTTTAGAACCTTGTACCTAGCTGTTAATATCGTTATTGATAGCTAGCGTTATGATCGTTCTCCATTTTATGACCCAGTCTATTTTCCTGTATTCACTTTACTGAAACGCCTATTAAGGATAAAATTGAGCAATCATTCAAATTTTATCGCCGTGCTCATTTTTATATGAGGTCACGGCTTTTTACATGGGGCATAGTATGTCACGCAGCGCACTCTATAATCGTCAAGATGCTTTGGAGCGAGCTTTACAGCTTTTTTGGCAAAAGGGCTTTCATGCCACCTCGTTAAAAGACATCGAGCAAGCGCTCGATATGCGTCCAGGGAGCATTTATGCCGCTTTTGGTAGTAAAGATGGCCTGTTTCAAGAGGCGCTAGAATACTACGCCCGCCTAGGACTGACTGAGCTTGAGCGTGTATTGAGCCATCATCAGTCGCCCTTATCGGGTTTGGCCGCTTATATCAGACAGCTGGGCGGTATTCGTGATAAAGCATTGCCGAGCCGCGCTTGTATGCTGGTCAAAAGCTTATTAGAGCTGGGGGCTCGTGAGCAGGCGGCACTAGATAAAGTTGAGATGCTACTGGTCGGGATGGAGACGCGATTTATAGAGTGCTTCAAAAAATCTCAACAAATAAGTGAGATAGACAGTCAGCTTGATGCAGTGAGGCTAGGACGACGACTACAGGCGGAGGTCATGGGGCTGCGCGCCTTCGCACAGCGTGATGTCGAGAGCTCGACAGTACATGACCTTGCTGAAGATATGGCATCCTCTATAGAAGCACTGCGCCTCGATCATTCGTTAAAGGCTTAGCAGGTGATTATACCTCTCTATCGCTGTGAAGCCTCCAACTGCTTGAGGGTGTGGTAGCCGCCATGGATGCGGGTAAAGATTGTAATCGCGCAAGCAGTCGCAAAGATACTGGCAAGTAGCACAAAATGCTGCGGCTAAATGCAAACATTCAAGCGTCCGTTGTACTAATATATTTTAGTTAAGCTAGTAAAAAGTTATCAGCTCAACCAGATTGTTTCAGGCTTGTTTTGTCAATTAGGTCATTCAAGGGCCAAACAGCCCGCTAACCACGACGCCATGTGTGATATTTCTCTAACCAGCTCAATACGGTTTCAGGGGCATGGTTGCGTTTCCATTCGCCAGCAACGTATTTGTTGCCCTCCGCCCATGTTGGGTAGGTATGAATCGTCCCTAGGATTTTATTGAGCCCCAAGCCATGTTTCATCGCCAGTACAAACTCGCTCATCAAATCGCCAGCATGCTCAGCTACTATCGTCACCCCTAGGATTTTATCTTTGCCTTTAGGGGTGATGACTTTGATAAAGCCCTTGGCGGCGCTATCAGTAATCGCACGATCTAGCTCTTTAAAGTCATAGCGCGTCACTTCAAAATCAATCCCTTTGTCGATTGCCTCTTGCTCGTTTAGACCCACGCGAGCGACTTCTGGATCAACAAAAGTCGTCCACGGAATCACTCGGTAATCGACTTTGAACTTCTTAAAGTGACCAAACAAGCCATTGACCGCAGCATACCAGCCTTGATGTGAGGCGACATGTGTGAACTGATAAGGCCCAACGATATCGCCTGCTGCATAAATATTGGGATACAGCGTTTCTAGATATTCATTGGTGACCACCGTGCGATCTGTCTCGATACCGAGTGCTTCTAGTCCATAACCTTCAAGACGGGCGCTACGACCGACTGCACACAGTAGCTCATCGTACTCAAGCGCCATCTCTGGTTGCTGGTCTTTTTGCTGACCGCTTTGATCCTCATCACCCAACTGCTGAATTATAATGTACTTTTTGCCATCACGAATCTCACAGCGAACCGCTTGGTGTGATGTTACAACCTTGACGCCGCTGGCTTCTAGTGCTTTTTGGGCAAATTCAGAGACTTCCTTATCTTCTTTTTTCATAAGACGTGCGCTGCGTTCGATTTGCGTGACATCTGAGCCTAAACGCGCAAACGCTTGCGCCAGCTCAGAGCCAATAGGGCCACCGCCTAGCACAACGAGCTTTTTGGGCGTCTCATCAAGTGTTGCAAATTTCTCCCACAAGGTATCGCTGGTGACATACCCTGTCTCCTCAATACCTGGTAGCGGTGGGACAAAGGGGCGTGCACCAGTGGCAAGCACAATAGTGCGTGCCGTGAGCGTCTGAGTGCCACCCTCATTGAGGGTGACCTCCACCGTCCATGGATCGATCAGTTTGGCATACCCTTTTAGGACTTCAACGCCCAGATCAGTGTAGCGCTCGACGCTATCGTGCGGTGCAATCTCCGCGATGACATCGTGCACGCGCGCCATGACTTTTTTGAATGAAAAATGCGGCGTGGTATTCTCAAGACCATACTTCTCACCATCACGCATCTGCTCTGCGACTTTTGCGCTTTTAATAATGGCTTTGCTTGGGACACAGCCATAGTTCAAGCAGTCACCGCCCATCTCACCTGCTTCGATGAGCGTGACTTTTGCTCTGACAGTCGCTGCGATGTAACTGGTGACAAGGCCGCCAGCACCTGCGCCGATGACGATCATATTGCGGTCGAATTTTTTTGGCTTATTATAGTTTTTATAGACGCGGCGCTTTTTAAACGCATTGAGTAGCGATTTTGCGATTAAGGGGAACAAGCCCAATAACGCAAACGAGACAATCAAGTCGAACGATAAAATCCCTGATAGACTCTCAACCTGTGCCAATTGGGTCCCTGCATTGACGAAGACAAACGTACCAGCGAGCATGCCGACTTGGCTGACCCAGTAGTAAGTCCACGACTTGATGGCAGTAACGCCCATCAATAGATTAATTAAGAAGAAGGGGAATATCGGTACCAGTCGCAGGGTAAATAAGTAAAAAGCGCCTTCTTTTTTAACCCCTTTATCGATCGCTTCTAGCCGCTCAGGGAAGCGCTGCTTGATGGTGTCGCGCAGCAGGTAACGTGACGTTAAAAAAGCAAGCGTTGCGCCGATACTGGAAGCAAACGAAGCAATGAGTAAGCCCTGAACTAAACCGAACAGTGCTCCTGCTGCCAGCGTCAAAATAGTTGCGCCAGGTAAGGAGAGGGCGGTGACGACCACATAGAGTAAGAAAAACCCACCAATAACCAATAATGGCGACTGGGCTTTATACGCATCAAACTGCGCCATCGACCCTTTTAGTCCCTCAAGCGTCAATAGTTGATTGAGATCAAAATAAAAAAAACTTGCCGCTAGGATCAATATTAATAGTATTAAGGATATTCTTTTAATCATGATTTTTCCGGCTAAGTCAGAGAGCGGAGGGGAGCTT
This sequence comes from Psychrobacter sp. T6-5, assembly GCF_052258485.2. Taxonomy (NCBI): domain Bacteria; kingdom Pseudomonadati; phylum Pseudomonadota; class Gammaproteobacteria; order Moraxellales; family Moraxellaceae; genus Psychrobacter; species Psychrobacter sp. T6-5. Next base: position 1,437,820 of record NZ_JBQQEY020000001.1, read on the forward strand.
CAAGATTGTGGCGATAGGGTTGAAGCACGAGGTCTTGCGTGATCATAAATATTATATTGAGTCTAACGGTCATTTATTTCATTGAGTAGGATTATATTGTACTGAATGTTGAGTGACTGTTCAATTAAAAGCTCTATCCATTCGATAAAGTAGACAATCTGATAAAGTAGAATGAGAGGCACCACGCTTAAACATTTTCTGTCATTAACTGCCTGATAGTTTTCATAATAAATTGTCTATTAAACCGCAGATAGCAAAACCCCCTCATAGAATGGTTGCTCTATGAAGGGGTTTTGACTGAATGCTTGTCTGAGTAGTCAGACGAGTGATTACCACATCAAATCGTCTGGAATCACATAAGCGGCGTAAGGATCATCTTCTGGCGTGTCTTCAGCGGTATCGTTGGATACCACCATGAACCCTTCCATTTTTGTATCGATACGATCTGCGAGTGGGCGCGGCAGTAACGCGTAGCTATCCTCTAAGCGTGCAATTACGACATGACCTGCTACGATTTGATCGTATAGCTTTTGCGTGATGGATATTTTTTTCACTTTGGACGCATCGACGAATTGATAGCTGACTTCACCATCCGTATCGGCTATCTGATGCTGCTTAATCATTTGAATGATGTTAGCCTTCAGCGCCTTTTCTTCTAAAGCTTGCTGTTTTTGCTGATTGAGCTTTTGGTCTTTCTCAAGCTTTTGCGCTTGAGCTTCTGCCAACGCTTTTTTGGTCTCCAAACTCTCTGAGTCGCCAATACGCTTGGCATGCTGCGTTTGCTTGCTGATTTTTTTGGCTTTTTTACTATCGACCAATCCAGCCTTTAATAGTTGAGCCTGTAGGGCGTTCTTTGCCATAATTCAATCACCTAAATAACGATACGTAAGTCTTAAATACTGAATCATAAATACTAAAAGAGGTATTGTAGCAAACTTTACTAACGCTTGTGGTTAGACAACGACCAGAGTTCATCGGGGTTTTAAAATAATACTCTTGTAAGCTATATAAAATGATAGTGCTAGTACGTTTGTGATTTTACAAAAGCGTGTACATCGCTGGATGAAGCCGACCAAATTGGGTATCATCAAATTAAGGGAGCGGTTTTTAGAAACATCTCTCAAATAATGGGCATAGCTTGGTCATATATAACAAGCTGTATGGGATTAAATAACACATCTAAGGACAGATTATGACAACATCACAGCACATTCTAGCCTGTATTGACGGCTCAGCAGTGACTGAATCGGTTTGTGACTATGCCGCATGGTATGCCAGCAAACTGAACTTGCCTGTTGGGTTGCTGCATGTCAGCGACGTCCCCGCTTCAGTCAGACGTGATCTGTCAGGAGCGATAGGGATAAACAGCCGCCAGTTTTTGTTAGAAGAGTTGTCCCAGCTAGATGAGCAAAGGGCAAAGGTAGTTAATAGCTATAGCAACGCCTTAGTACAAGATGCAAAAAGCCATATCCAAGGCAGCTTTGCGGATGTCAATGTGCGCATTTATCAACGTCATGGCAAACTGCTTCCTAGCATCGAGCATTTCAAAGAAGAAAATCGCGCGATCGTCATGGGCCGCCGCGGCGAAGACCACAAAAATAGCCGCATCAATATCGGCAGCCAAATCGAGACGGTAGCTCGCGCATCGGATATCCCTATACTGATTTGCTCAGAGACTTTTGAAGAGCCTAGCTCATATATGATTGCTTTTGATGGTAGTAAGACGTCTATAAAAGCGGCGTGGATGGTGTCAAAAAGCCCTTTGTTAAAAGGTTTGAAAGGTCATATCGTGATGGTCGGTAATCACAATGATGCTGCCAAGCAAAGCATGAGTGCCGCCGCTGCTAAATTAGAAGATACAGGCTTCGCCGTCGAGGCGCATCATTTATCTGCCTCTGATGCCGTTGATGGACTGTTAACGTTTCAAGTCGACAACGATATTGACATAATGGTGGTCGGTGCTTATGGACACTCTAAATGGCAGCAGTTGTTCCTTGGTAGTACAACGACAGAGATCATCGCGAGCACATTGTCTCCCGTGATTCTAGTACGCTAATGGATGTATTAATAATTTTTCCTTGATCGCTTGTTTTTCGATAAAGTGACACTAAATTAAGGTCGTGTGTTTTTCGCCACGTTAGCGAACAACACACCAATTTTAATGGTTCAATTTTCAATAGTTCAATATTCGCCATCATGATTGGTTATCGATATTTTAGATAACCAATCTATATCTCATAACGGCTCACGCGCTGACGCCACTCATTCTATCCTTGGAACCCCTTATGCGTATCAATGCAGATTTTTCACGTCGTGCCTCGCTAGCAACTGAAGACCACGGGTGGGTCAAATCACCACAGAATGGGGTGGAGCGAGTGATGCTTGACCGCATAGGAGAGGAGAAGGCGCGTGCGACCAGTCTTGTCCGTTACGCACCGAACTCTTATTTTCCGCACCATCTGCATCCTGGCGGTGAAGAGATTCTAGTATTGTCAGGGACTTTTTCTGCAGACGATACCCATTATCCAGCAGGCTGGTACTTGCGCAATCCACCAGCATCCGGTCATAAGCCATATAGTGACGATGGTGCGGTGATTTTTGTCAAGCTGTGGCAGATGTCACCTGATGAAGCGCATCATGTAGCTATCGATACTCACGATGGTGCCAATTGGCAGCGACAAGGTGACCGTGACGTCTGTCCTTTGTTCTCAGATGGTGTCGAGCAGGTGAGCTTGCAACGTATAGAGGCAGGCGAGTTGCTATTCAATGAGCCAATTCCTAATGGCGCAGAGCTATTAGTCATTGCAGGCGAGCTGGTAGATGATAACCGAGTCTATCAGCGTTGGGGATGGTTGCGTCTGCCTGCAGGTGGGTACGCGCAAATCACAGCAGGACGAGATGGCGCGACGATATATCTGAAAACAGGGCATCTAAGCCAGATAATTGGTTTAGAAATAAATGAAGCTTAAGTAAAACTTGTGGAAAGTGCTGTATCAACTGTCTGAGTGACCCATAAACGTAATATCTGACACATCAATCTTTCATACTTGATGTGTTAGATGCGCTGTAGGCAGTATCTTGAACATAGTCAATCCTCTATAAAAGAGTGACAGCGTTAACCTCACTTGAATTATCACATATACATCTGCGCTCGGTTGCCTTGTCTCTCTTTTAATCTGAATCAGCTATAGATACTTTAAATATTGACAGTTTTACATCGATAGACTCTTTCTTACGTGAGATTTGAAACCTCCCTTCAACAGCTCATAGACAGCCTTTCTGTGAGCCATATCTTCTTCCATTTCATTCCAACATAGCCAATAACTACTGAGCGAAAATATCTGAAATCAGATAGGTTTTCCTGCAGCTCATATAAGTGTCTCATTCATCCAGCACCTCATACTACCAAGTAGTGCTGAGGACGTGTACCTGAACGCTTGTCACTACATTAAATTGGTAGTAGCGACAATATAGATCCTGTCAGACAAAATTTGGTTAAAAATTAAAATTGTTACCGATTTATAAAGTGTCTAAGAATGTGAAGCGGATGAATGTTGGCGAGCATTTACAGTTTTAGTCTAATTATGTTGGTCTAATAAAATGATATGAAATGTATATAAAAACGATATTTTTAAGAGAAAAAATAGATTTCACTATAGATCTACGATATTAGTGCATCTCGTAGATCTTAATAATGCAAAATAAAATTTTTAATTGATGGTTTGTATCAGATAATTAATGATCTAATATAAATTGAGGCGGCATTTGAGTTTCAATGATTTTTAATTGCTCTTAATCTATTAATGTTTCAGACGTTAACCATGAAGAGAGGTAGTGATTGCATAGGTGTTTTTATAGTTTTTTATTTATCAAGACCTGTGCTGAATGCTGAAATGATTAGAATTATATAATCATGAGCAGAGATAAGCTGAATTGACTATATTTGTAATAATTACAATTAATTATAGTTATACCTAGTCATTTTTATATCGATTTATCCTGATATACACAATGATTTTATCTACATTTTGGCTTAAGGATGATGAGATTTTATTGTAAATACATATATATGTTTTACATAAAGGAACATTTTTTACAAATTGATAAATGTATTAATGTTGACCTATAAAATCAGCATACTATTATTAGAATATAAAATACATAGAAAATAGTTAATTGTAAAAAGATAAAATTTTTTACCAATCTATATTTTTATAAGAAATAATTAGGAATATAGGTTGGTAAAAGAATTTTAGTGAGTTAGATTTCTATCGATTGGAGGTCGATTATTATGATCAGCATGACTGCACTATTATCGGCTAGGATGGCCATTTTAGTAGGTAGCCGGAATATAATGGCTGATCGAATATTGTCTATCTATAATACTTATACCCTAACAAAATTAGTCGTCAGAAAAGTGATTGGTAATACTGCTTTCTACGTCAAAAATTACCCGCATATCCCTCAGATAAAAACAAAGCTGCAATCCTACCTACATCTAGTTCTAGTAAAGCTTCTTGCTGTTCAGCAAGCGATAGCTGATAAGAAATTGTCTTCAAGTTATCTGACTCATTACATCGTCCGTCCCCTCTGTCATATGGCTATTGTTTTGCAAAAACAAACATATCGCCGAACAGCCAAAAATTACAAACTAAATTTTTCTCCAATTTCATAAAAATATCGTTGAAGACATCTTCGGGATATAGAGATACATGTAAGAAACAACTCAGACACTACTAACAGAAATCAAGGATACAAACAAATTCACTCATAATTCTAGTTTGAAAATTATTTTAGAATTCATTAATCAAGGATGATGTTATGAAAACTATAACCGTTAAAGCCAATAATCAGGTCGGAACAGTTGCTGAACATACTGTGGTTACGCAGAACAATATTCCGACAGTGATACGAGCTACTGATAAAACGAATTACGAGCTTCTTGATACAGCGTCTGGACGTGCACCAAAAAACATTGTTACCAAACGCATAGATAAAGACCTTCATGTTTCATTTGAGAATAATAGTGAAAACGCTGACCTTATCATTGAAGGGTTTTACGATGATATCGATGGTGCACTTGTTGGTGTCGCTGAAGATGGCAGTTATTACTATTACCTTCCCGATACAGGTGATGTGACAGATTATGTGACTGAATTACAAGTAGGCGAGGTGCAAGGCCAATCATTGGGTGGAGACGGATATGCAACTCCTTGGTGGCTAGGGGCGACAGGCGCTGAAGGCCTTGGTGCGTTGCCATGGTTAGTTGGTCTTGCAGGAGCAGGAATTGCGGCAGCGGCTTTCTCTAGTAGTGGTGATGATAGTGACGCCGATGCTGATGCTGACGCCGATGCTGATGCTGACGCCGATGCTGACGCCGATGCTGATGCTGACGCCGATGCTGACGCCGATGCTGACGCCGATGCTGACGCCGATGCTGACGCCGATGCTGACGCCGATGCTGACGCCGATGCTGATGCTGATGCTGATGCTGATGCTGATGCTGATGCTGATGCTGATGCTGATGCTGATGCTGATGCTGATGCTGACGCCGATGCTGATGCTGATGCTGATGCTGACGCCGATGCTGACGCCGATGCTGATGCTGACGCCGATGCTGACGCCGATGCTGATGCTGATGCTGATGCCGATGCCGATGCCGATGCCGATGCCGATGCCGATGCCGATGCCGATGCTGACGGCAAAGACGGGATTGATGGAAAATCCGCTCTTGAGCTGTTGATTGAAGCAGGCGTATTACCAGCAGGCGCAACAGTTGCTGATTTTATTGAGTACCTAAGAGGTGAGGATGGTGCAGATGGTCAAGACGGCGTTGATGGCATCGATGGGGTCGATGGTCAAGACGGCGCAGATGGTCGATCTGCTCTTGAGCTATTGATTGAAGTTGGTGAATTACCTGCGGATGCCACTGTCGATGACTTTATCGAATACCTAAGAGGTGAGGATGGTGCTGATGGTGTCGATGGTCAGGACGGTGCAGATGGTCGATCTGCCCTTGAGCTGTTGATTGCAGTTGGCGAATTACCTGCAGATGCCACTGTCGATGACTTTATCGAATACCTAAGAGGTGAGGATGGTGCTGATGGTGTCGATGGTCAGGACGGTGCAGATGGTCGATCTGCCCTTGAGCTGTTGATTGCAGTGGGTGAATTACCTGCAGATGCCACTGTTGATGATTTTATTGAATACCTAAGAGGTGCTGATGGCGTTGATGGTCAGGATGGTGCAGATGGTCGATCTGCTCTTGAGCTGTTGATTGAAGTCGGTGCCTTACCAGCAGGCGCAACAGTTGCTCAATTTATCGAATATCTAAGAGGTGAGGATGGTATTGATGGCCAAGACGGCATCGATGGCGTTGATGGTGTCGATGGTGTCGATGGTGTCGATGGTGTCGATGGTGTCGATGGTGTCGATGGTGTCGATGGTGTCGATGGTGTCGATGGTGTCGATGGTGTCGATGGTGTCGATGGTGTCGATGGTGTCGATGGTCAGGACGGTGCAGATGGCCGATCCGCTCTTGAGCTGTTAATTGCAGTGGGCGAATTACCTGCAGATGCTACTGTTGATGACTTTATCGAATACCTAAGAGGTCAGGACGGCATCGATGGCGCAGATGGTGCCGACGGTCAGGATGGTGCAGATGGTCGATCTGCTCTTGAGCTATTGATTGAAGTCGGTGCATTACCAGCAAATGCCACCGTTGCTGATCTGATTACCTTTTTAAGAGGTGATGATGGTGCCGACGGCCAAGACGGCCAAGACGGCGTTGATGGTGTCGATGGTGTCGATGGTGTCGATGGTGTCGATGGTGTCGATGGTGCAGATGGTCGATCCGCTCTTGAGCTATTGATTGCAGTAGGTGAATTGCCCGCAGATGCCACTGTCGATGACTTTATCGAATACCTAAGAGGCGATGATGGTATTGACGGTCAGGACGGCGTTGATGGCATCGATGGGGTCGATGGTCAAGACGGTGCAGATGGCCGATCCGCTCTTGAGCTGTTGATTGAAGTCGGTGCCTTACCAGCAGGCGCAACAGTTGCTCAATTTATCGAATATCTAAGAGGTGAGGATGGCATCAATGGCGCAGATGGTGTCGACGGTCAGGACGGTGCAGATGGTCAATCTGCTCTTGAGCTGTTAATTGCAGTGGGCGAATTGCCTGCAGATGCTACTGTTGATGACTTTATCGAATACCTAAGAGGTCAGGACGGCATCGATGGCGCAGATGGTGCCGACGGTCAGGACGGTGCAGATGGTCGATCTGCTCTTGAGCTGCTGATTGAAGTAGGTGAATTGCCCGCAGATGCCACTGTCGATGACTTTATCGAATACCTAAGAGGTCAGGACGGCATCGATGGCGCAGATGGTGTCGACGGTCAGGATGGTGCAGATGGTCGATCTGCTCTTGAGCTGCTGATTGCAGTGGGTGAATTGCCTGCAGATGCCACTGTCGATGACTTTATCGAATACCTAAGAGGTCAGGATGGCGCAGATGGCGCAGATGGTGCCGACGGTCAGGACGGTGCAGATGGCCGATCCGCCCTTGAGCTATTGATTGAAGTCGGTGCATTACCAGAAAATGCCACCGTTGCTGATCTGATTACCTTTTTAAGAGGTGAGGATGGTATTGACGGCCAAGACGGCGTTGATGGCGCAGATGGGGTCGACGGTCAGGACGGTGCAGATGGCCGATCCGCCCTTGAGCTATTGATTGCAGTAGGTGAATTGCCCGCAGATGCCACTGTCGATGACTTTATCGAATACCTAAGAGGTCAGGACGGCATCGATGGCGCAGATGGTGCCGACGGTCAGGACGGTGCAGATGGCCGATCCGCCCTTGAGCTATTGATTGAAGTCGGTGCATTACCAGAAAATGCCACCGTTGCTGATCTGATTACCTTTTTAAGAGGTGAGGATGGTATTGACGGCCAAGACGGCGTTGATGGCGCAGATGGGGTCGACGGTCAGGACGGTGCAGATGGCCGATCCGCCCTTGAGCTATTGATTGCAGTAGGTGAATTGCCCGCAGATGCCACTGTCGATGACTTTATCGAATACCTAAGAGGTCAGGACGGCATCGATGGCGCAGATGGTGTCGACGGTCAGGATGGTGCAGATGGTCGATCTGCTCTTGAGCTGCTGATTGCAGTGGGTGAATTGCCTGCAGATGCCACTGTCGATGACTTTATCGAATACCTAAGAGGTCAGGATGGCGCAGATGGCGCAGATGGCGCAGATGGTGCCGACGGTCAGGACGGTGCAGATGGCCGATCCGCCCTTGAGCTATTGATTGAAGTCGGTGCATTACCAGAAAATGCCACCGTTGCTGATCTGATTACCTTTTTAAGAGGTGAGGATGGTATTGACGGCCAAGACGGCGTTGATGGCGCAGATGGGGTCGACGGTCAGGACGGTGCAGATGGCCGATCCGCCCTTGAGCTATTGATTGCAGTAGGTGAATTGCCCGCAGATGCCACTGTCGATGACTTTATCGAATACCTAAGAGGTCAGGACGGCATCGATGGCGCAGATGGTGTCGACGGTCAGGATGGTGCAGATGGTCGATCTGCTCTTGAGCTGCTGATTGCAGTGGGCGAATTACCAGCAAATGCTACTGTTGATGCCTTTATCGAATACCTAAGAGGTGATGATGGCATCAATGGCGCAGATGGTGTCGACGGTCAGGACGGTGCAGATGGTCAATCCGCTCTTGAGCTGTTGATTGCAGTAGGTGAATTGCCTGCAGATGCCACTGTCGATGACTTTATCGAATACCTAAGAGGTCAGGATGGTGCCGACGGTCAAGATGGTGCTGATGGTGCAGATGGGGTCGACGGTCAGGACGGTGCAGATGGCCGATCCGCCCTTGAGCTATTGATTGCAGTAGGTGAATTGCCCGCAGATGCCACTGTCGATGACTTTATCGAATACCTAAGAGGTCAGGACGGCATCGATGGCGCAGATGGTGCCGACGGTCAGGACGGTGCAGATGGCCGATCCGCCCTTGAGCTATTGATTGAAGTCGGTGCATTACCAGAAAATGCCACCGTTGCTGATCTGATTACCTTTTTAAGAGGTGAGGATGGTATTGACGGCCAAGACGGCGTTGATGGCGCAGATGGGGTCGACGGTCAGGACGGTGCAGATGGCCGATCCGCCCTTGAGCTATTGATTGCAGTAGGTGAATTGCCCGCAGATGCCACTGTCGATGACTTTATCGAATACCTAAGAGGTCAGGACGGCATCGATGGCGCAGATGGTGTCGACGGTCAGGATGGTGCAGATGGTCGATCTGCTCTTGAGCTGCTGATTGCAGTGGGTGAATTGCCTGCAGATGCCACTGTCGATGACTTTATCGAATACCTAAGAGGTCAGGATGGCGCAGATGGCGCAGATGGCGCAGATGGTGCCGACGGTCAGGACGGTGCAGATGGCCGATCCGCCCTTGAGCTATTGATTGAAGTCGGTGCATTACCAGAAAATGCCACCGTTGCTGATCTGATTACCTTTTTAAGAGGTGAGGATGGTATTGACGGCCAAGACGGCGTTGATGGCGCAGATGGGGTCGACGGTCAGGACGGTGCAGATGGCCGATCCGCCCTTGAGCTATTGATTGCAGTAGGTGAATTGCCCGCAGATGCCACTGTCGATGACTTTATCGAATACCTAAGAGGTCAGGACGGCATCGATGGCGCAGATGGTGTCGACGGTCAGGATGGTGCAGATGGTCGATCTGCTCTTGAGCTGCTGATTGCAGTGGGCGAATTACCAGCAAATGCTACTGTTGATGCCTTTATCGAATACCTAAGAGGTGATGATGGCATCAATGGCGCAGATGGTGTCGACGGTCAGGACGGTGCAGATGGTCAATCCGCTCTTGAGCTGTTGATTGCAGTAGGTGAATTGCCTGCAGATGCCACTGTCGATGACTTTATCGAATACCTAAGAGGTCAGGATGGTGCCGACGGTCAAGATGGTGCTGATGGTGCAGATGGGGTCGATGGTCAGGACGGTATTGACGGTGACAATGTTCCTTTTGTTAATATATTAGAAGGAGATGATGCTCTTATTACTGGTTCTGATTTGCTTGAGACAGGCAATATAGCAGTTGCTATAGCGCTGACAGATGACGCTCAAGTAGATGATATTCTGACCGTCAATGGCATTGATACTGTTATTACTCAAGACATGATTGATAATGGCTTTATTACTTCTGTAGATATTCCAGCACAAGGTCAGACATTGTTTGTTAGAGCCACAATCACATACCAAGATGGTACTCAATCAGGGACTGGTAAAGACTTTGCGAGAGTTGGTGATACAGAGGCTCCCATTCTAACGGTCGATACTATTGATAATGGCCCAGACGAGGATGGTAACGGTGAACCGGATAGTACTACGATTACAGGGACAACCGAAGCAGGGGCTATCGTTGGTGTTGATATCAATGGAGACGGAAGGGCTGATTTTGTCACCTTGGCAGATGCATTAGGTAATTTCTCAGTGACAATCGAACCTGCACTGGATGAAGGTCAGCAAATAGATGTTACTGCTACAGATGCTGCAGATAATACTTCTGAACCGCAGGTAGTTATTGGCTTAGGCGACACTATTGCACCTACTAATCCTACCATTACTGCCCCGCCACCGAATGGGCTTAACGGTACGTACAGTGAAGAGGATTTGAATGCAGATGGTACCATTACTGTCTTGGTTGAAGTGCCCAATGATGCTCAACTTGGCGATACCTTAATTGTTAATGATCAAGAAATCTTAATAACTCGAAAAATACTATTTACCGGTTACTCGCTAGATGTTGATCCTGGCGATAGAGTAACGGCCAGTATCAGAGATAAAGCGGGTAATGAAAGTGGTACTGTCATTGCAGATATTAGTGTTGATAGTACTGCGCCTTTAAATGCGCCGGTCATCACTGACAACGTGGCTAATGATGGCAGTGGCGATCTGCTAGATCCTCCAGAAATCATTGCAGATTTTGGTATTACTAATGACAATACCCCAAGTGTCATCGTACCTACTGATCAAGTGGCTAATGGCACACCGCAACTGGTCGTCGATGGCGAGGTAGTAGCGTCAACTTCTGTGCAAAATGGCGATGGTAGTGTAACCTTGACGCCCTCCCAGCCACTTGCAGATGGGGAGCATGACCTGACCTACAACATCAGAGACGGTGCTAACAGCGTCAGTGGTAATGCGCCTGTCGAAACCATCATAGTAGATACCACTGCACCCGGAGGAGAAGATGGCGCAGCTCAACCGCTACCAGTCGTTATCATTCCTGAAGCTGCTGGTGGCGTAAATGCGACTGAGTTTGCAGATGGTATCCAAACTCAGGTAACGTTACCAACAGGTACTTTGGTAGGCGATATTGTCACGCTCACCATAACGCCAGAGATTGGCACAGCCATTACCGTTGACTATGTAGTGACAGCAAATGATCTTGATGTCAACGGTGGCAATGGTACAGCAGATATCACCATTCCAAATGGTGCAGGCGGCATCAGTATCAATGGCGCTTATAGCGTAGTGGCGACGGTGGCGGATGCTGCTGGTAATGTCAGTGCGCCAAGTGTGGCTGTCGATTTTGATTTAAACGCAGATTTCATCGCTCGCGATGATCTAGAAGATTTAGATCTTGGAGCATTACAGGTCACCTATTACGGTCCAGTCAGTGGTTCTGATTTAGACATACTTGGTGTTGGAGAAGGCACTGATGGTGCAGAGAGTAGTCTTGGCTTTACCGTGAATGCAGGCGCAAGCGGGACGGTCAGTATCGAAGTCAGTCAGACGGCGCTAGTGACCGTAGCCGATGCGATCAATATAGAAATTTATAATAGCAATGGCGACCTAGTTTATGTTGGTACGACAGATGACGACCCACTGGTAGGCGATGTGATTGGTATCGAGTTACTAGGGTTAACAGGTAATGATACGTTGACTGCGACGTTCTCTGGTCTAGAGCCAGATGACTATACAATTGTGGTACGTAATAGTCGTGGCGCTTTAGGTGATTTGGCCAACGATCTTACTTTGGCAGAGTTAGGTGATGCTGGGGTTGTACTTGGCCCTGACAATCAAGATGTCGTACTGGATTCTGTTGAAGCTGCACTTAATGAAACTCTTGGATTAGGCTCAGATTTAGGCTTAGGTTTGGGGGTGGGCTTAGACTTAGGCTTAGATTTGAGTTTAGGTGTAGGAACGCTAGTTAGAGATATTCTCGAAACTACTTTAGATTTGACCACATATATTGGTGCTGGTGAGTTGGTTGGTCTGCTGCAAGAAAGTGCAGTACTAAATACGTTACTCGGCGGGGCAATTGATCCTGTGCTTAATGCCTTGGCCGAAGCACTACTGAGCAACCCTTTGACCTTATTCCAGACGACGGATATTACTGCGACAGTGACTGAGTTTGACTATGCAGATGACACTGTCATTGAAGGAAATGTCATCAATCCTGATCCATTGGTAGTAGGTGAACCAGGCGAGGATGACGTGCTTGGCGGCGTACTGATTGATATTGATAGTAATAATACTGGATCCGAGCCTACTTCTGTGACAGTTGGTAATGTAACGACATTCACGATACAGGGTCAGTATGGTGTGTTAGTTATTGATGAAAATGGTGGTTATACCTACACGGCGAACGGCGATTTTGCATCATCAGGTCAGACAGATACATTTACCTATACAGTATCTGATGGGGATGTCAGTGATACAGCAGAGTTGGTAATCAATCTCGATGCAGTCGTTGATACGACGCCGCCAGATACCCCAACGATCGATGTGCCTATTGCTGGCGATAATATCGTTAATGGTACCGAAGCTGCGGCAAGTTTTGCGGTCACAGGCACGGGTGTTTCAGGTGATACGATTACCTTGACTGATGGCTCGAATAACATTCTCGGTACGGCGATTGTTGATGCGGCTGGTGAGTGGAGTGTCAATGTTGATGAAGCAGAAGTGAGGGCAATGGGAGAAGGCGCTGAGCAATTGAGCGCTACTGCAACAGACCCTGCAGGCAATGTAAGCATCATCGCTGCGACAGCTACTATCACTGTTGACACGACTATGCCAGTTGCGTTTGACAATGACGTTGCACTGGATATAGGTTTCCAGATATCGACTACTAATGTCGCTTTAAAGAGTACTACGGTAGGAGGACTACTTAATCTTGGTTTGCTTGCAGATACCGTAGAGGTGGGCGTGCTGAGTGGTAGTAATGCCCTTTCTTTCAATGTCGCTGAAAATACAACTCGGCAGGTAACGGTTGATGGTCGCGGAAGTGCTGTCGCAAATATAAGCGTTGCTGGAGATCGTGATTTTGATCTTGTGGTATATAAAGATAATGGAGACGGTTCTGCTACGTTAGTCCAGACAGTAGAGGATTGGTTGGTTTACCAGCCAGGTATTCTAGGGGTAGTGCTACCCTCGTGGAATGCTACTGACCTTGTATTACCGGAGTTTGAAGGTGGCGGAACGTACTATGTAACGCTCGGTAATGATGGCGGACTTCTAGATGTTTCGTTATTGAATGGTCTTAGACTTGAAACAAAATCAGACGTCATTACCAATTACACCCCACCTGCTACCGTTAATGCTTCGGCAGGTGGAAATGTCATTACCGACATAGGTGACGATGGTGCAGACGTTATTACAGCCGGAACGATCGTGTCAGTAGTTGACGGCATTGCAGTAAACACAGGAACACAGATCACTGGAGACTATGGCGTACTTACCATTAACCAAGATGGTAGCTATACCTACGTAGCCAATACTGATTTCACGGGCACGTTTGGTGATGTTGATAGCTTCACTTATACAATCACCGCACCAAATGGCGAAATCTCTACCGCAAATCTAGATATTACCCTTGATTACAATACAGATAGTGGGGCGTTTGCTGCACGTAGCGTGATACTAGATGACACCTTCACACTTGGCATTGATGATGCTATCGAACTTCCTGATACATCATTAACCACCTCAAGCGAAGGTTTCGAAATTCTTAGCTTTGAGGGCTCAGATCAAGTGATTAGCCTATCTGATATGATGCAGCCCGACATCATTGATATTAGCGGTATTGGTGCTAATACGTTGAATGTAGCAGCTAAAGACATTAATTCCACTATTTATGTCAGAGGCGATAGTGATGACACAGTTGATCTAGAAGGGGATAGTTGGTCAAGTGTTGGACAGACTGTCTCAGAAGGTGAGATATATGATGTGTGGCAATCAGGTGTTGATACCTCTACACAGATTTATATCGATACTGATATCGTCAATATCATCTGACATCCGTCAATCGTATTTTAATATTGAAAACGCTTCCGAAATGGAGGCGTTTTTTATGCTATTTATTTAGCTGTTTTGAGATATAGTTAATAGTATTTAGGGAAAGAGGATTTATATAGTTGTCTTGTTTTTTAAGTTGAAAATATTATAAAGTACAAGAATACAAAGGATAATAAAACATGGATGAATATATAGATTCGACTATCTTAGTGAATTATTTGAAAGAAAATATCTCAAGGATTTATGATAACTGGTCAAAAACACATATTAATCAAATAAATAACAAGAGTGGGGTAGATGTTGTTTTTGATACTCTACCTAATACTTTTGTGTTATCCGTATCCGATGGCTACACAAGAGCCAAAACGGTGACATTCTTTATAGATGGTTTAGTGAATATAAATGAAGCAAGTCGTATTAATGATTTTGCTGATTTTAAAAAAATACTCCCTATCATTATTGCAAAAATTACTAATTTATCATCTAAGTTTGAAACGCCTATCGCTTGGCTTAGACTTGAGTGGATCAATCAGGCAGCACTTACGACTTGGTCACGCTTTGAGCAATATTTAAAAAGTTTTAAACGCAATTACTATCGCTCAGGAATTGCGTTTGAAGGAGTACGTGAGCCGTGGTTGCTGCTTACTGAGATGGAGTTAAATGCTAATGCATGTCTGTATTTAGGCAATAGCGTCGCCCATGCTGGTGTCAATATCCACAATCTGACAACTTACGTTAGAGCACGTCATGGCAGTAGTCAAATGCCAGATTTTAGCGATGATTTGCCCATCGTCAGCTTTAATACAGCAGGTGTATTCATAGATAGAAAGACAGGAGCATTTCATAATCTTGAGACTCAGCCGCGTTGCAAAGGTCATCGTAAGCTGTTGCCACTATCGGCAGAAAATACTCAGCCTATCATTGAGATGTCTACGCAGTATCTTGCTAGACAAATAACGCACTCAGGCCGGTATGTATATGGGTATTTCCCTTGCTTTGATCGTACGATACAGACTTACAATAGTCTACGCCATGCCAGTAGTACTTATGCGTTGATAGAGGGTTATGAGGCTTGCCGTTGCTTTGGTAGTGATTTTGATGACGACTACAGCACGAAATCAAGTCAAGCTTCAGCGATGCCAGCTAAGCTGACGTTGTCTGAAATGCACACTAATATTGACAAAGCCATGAACTATCTGATTAATGAGCTTATTCAAATATATGATGATAAAGCTTATGTGGTAGATACAGGCGGAGAGATCAAACTGGGTGCAAATGCTGTGGCGATATTAGCAATCGTCAAGTACTTGCAGGTCTTTAATGATATGCCGTTTGCAGAAGACTACCGTACATTGGCCACTAAGTTAGCAGTAGGTACCGTCGCGATGCAACAAGATGACGGCAGCTTTGTACACGTATTGCACAGTAAAGATCTAACGCTAAAAGCGAAACACCGCATTATTTATTATGATGGAGAGGCCGCATTTGCGCTGATGCGCTTGTACGGATTAACCAAAGATGAGCGTTGGCTTGACTGTGTCACGCGCGCCTTTGATTATTTTATAGCAGCCAAGCATCACCAAGCCCATGACCATTGGCTGTCTTACTGTTCAAACGAGTTGATTATTTATAATCCTGAAAAAAAGTACTTTCGTTTCGCGGTCGATAATATGGCAGGGTATGTCGACTTTATCAAAAATCGCATCACTACTTTTCCAACCTTACTTGAGCTATCCATGGCATTTCACAAAATGCTACTAAAGCTAGATGATTATCCAGAATTTCACGATGTGCTAGCAGACTTTGATGTTCAAAGCTTTTATCAAGCGTTACATGCGCGTGCCAATCACCTCATGAACGGTTTTTTCTTTCCAGAAATGGCTATGTTCTATAAGTCTCCGCAGACCATCTTGCATGGGTTTTTCATCCGTCATCATTCATTTAGAGTGCGTATTGATGACGTGGAGCACTATCTATCAGGATTAATCGCGTATCAGCGTTTTTTGAAAAGCGCAGATTATCCAAAGCTTATCAATAAAAGCGCCAAAGCTATTAAATAATTATGATTAATGCTGAAGATTTCACTATTGATTACTTTAACTTCACTATTACAATTATTGATTTTTTGAAAAATAAATTCTCAGCGATTTTTTATATCACTAATTTTGAATATAGTGAAAAAATACTGCTATCACGCATTTATCCTAAAAAGCAGTATTTAAAATATAGACTTAAAAACGCTGATTGATTCTAATTCTCTATAAGGAATAAATAAATATCATTTTAGTTATTATCTGATTGTCTTATCACATAAGTTTTAGTAAGGTTTAATAAATAGACACTAAACAGCGCATCAAAAAGATGTTCATAATGCTGACCACTGAAACTGAATATGAAAAATACGAGTTACCGAAAATCTCTATTTAATAATCTGACATCGCGTCAGAAGACTGCTTTTTTGGCAGCGTGCTTGTTTTTTACCATACCTGCCAAAGCAGCGGTAGAAGATTTGCAAATCAATAATCTGGTTGCGCAAGCGATTCAGACGCATCCTTTGGTAGGGTCGGCACGCGCGAGTCAACAAGCAACCACAGAAGGTATCAGCGCAGCCAAATTGAATCTGTTGCCAACGCCAAGTGTCAGCTCAGGTTTTGATAGAGACAATGATTTTGTCTCACAAGTGACCCTCCGCCAGCCTCTATGGACGGGCGGCAAGCTCACGGCAGATGTCAATCAAGCCATATTTGATGATAAAGCCGCCGTGGAATATATCTACGAGCAACAAAATCTAGTCGCCAAAACGACCATTGATGCTTGGCAGAGCTACATTCAAGCTGTCGCAAAACAAGCTGTCCATGTCGATAATCTAAAAGAACTGGGTGATTTTGAAGCCATGATGCAGCGTCGCGTCGGTCAAGGGGTGTCGGCTAGGATTGAGCTTGATCTTGTGACCAATCGTATCTTGCAGGAGCAGACAGCTTATCAAGCTGCCGCTGAGCAGCAACGTATTGCCGCCGCTCGGCTTGAGCAAATCATCGGTCAGCCGTTGTCTCAGATGAGTGCTATGAGCGTACCGAACATCAAGGTACTGGTAAATCAAGCCAAGCAGCAATCTGTTGACTTTGAAAAAATGGCGTTTGATCGAGCAGGTTTTTATAACCCTACCGTTGTAAAAGAGCATTTCCAGATTGAATCTGCCAAGCAAGGTGTCGAATCACAAAAAGCTGCTCAATATCCCACCGTTTATGCTCAGTACGAACATGCTTACTATCATGAAAATAACGAAAACGATGGTAAGTTTTCATTAGGTTTGAGTTATGCACCCGGTGCTGGATTTTCCAATTTTGCGCTAGCACGCGCCTCACAAGCGCAGGTCAACAGCCTGATACAGAATCAAGAAGCAGCACGCCGTAATGTGATAGAGAACATTCAAGTACAGTACCAGCAGTTTGTCAGTGCAAAAGATAGAGAGACGTCATTGGTCGCTGCCGTCGCTGGTGCACAGCTGGTGGTCAGCTCGTATCGTCGGCAGTTTATTGCTGGGCGAAAGTCATGGTTAGAAGTACTCAATGCCGTTCGTGAGCATAATGATTATCAAGTGCAGTTGGTACAAACTCGGGCAGAAATGCTGGGCGCATTTTATCGACTGCAAGTAGATTTTGGCATCATGCAGTGGCAGCAGTTCTCTCACAATCGTCAGCCAGTCACTTTATTTAGTCCCACAAATTCGGTCAAACAGTGGCTCAATAAGCAAGAAGGTAGCAGCAACATGAGTCACGAGTTTGGCTACGGAGACAATATAGCAGAAGAGCAGTATATCGAGATTAGGCTACCAGCGACTGCCGAGCGAGATTTGGATAATGGTCACTATCTCATGTTGAATGAGGACTACAGTATTACGCCGATAATTGAACAAGAAAGTATGGTAAATAACTAAATAGGTAAGTCATAGAAAAGCGTAGATAGCCATTTCTCGAAAATAATGACTTTAGTATTTTTCTAGACTATCTTGAATATAGCAACTGTCTAAAAAATGAAATAAGCGAGTGATATGAGTGCACATTTGCAGAAGACAACGTCTGAATCTGTTGATCACAGCAATGAATTACCACTGTCTGAACAGGTTGATCTGACTGAAACGCTGACCGATGCGATCAAGCACTTGCTCGGGCAACAGGGCTATCCAGTAGATAATATAAGACTCCATGATATCGTTGAGCGTCATAGTGAGCTATCGGATAGACAAGGTCAAAGCATTCATGAGTTAGGCGGTGTCATCGCTGTGTTACAAGGTATTGGCATTAATGACACACCCGAGATATTAGAGCAGCCCGATGCGGCTTTTTTGCCCTTGCTGGCGTATCAGTCAGCGTTAGGCTGGGGCGTCATCGACAGTCAAACCCCGCAAAAAATCTGGAACTTTAGACAGTCAAACCAGCAAGTACATGTGCGCGCCGATGAGCTGTCGTTGGTGTTGCGTATTCGCCTAAAAGAAGATCATATTCAGCAGCGCAAAGCCTCATTTTCTGACTTGCTAAAATCTGATTTGGGCAATTATAAAGGCATTCTCGTTGAAGCTGTCATCGCCACTTTTTTGATTAATATGCTGGCGTTGGCAGTCTCCTTGTTTTCTATGCAGGTCTATGATCGGGTGATACCGACACGTAGTGAGTACACGCTTATCATTTTGGCAAGCGGTGTGCTTTTGGTCATTTTGTTTGAAGCGTTTATGAAATTTTCGCGTTCAAAAATTATGGATAAAGTGGTGGTCGGTCTCGATCAATATCTGTCTCGAGAAGTGTTCCAGCGTTTACTCAAAGTACGTATCGACCAAATGCCGGGGTCCGTTGGCTCCATGGCAGCACAATTACGTGGCTACGAGCAAGTGCGCAGCTTTTTTACCGCCAGTACGCTTTTTGGCTTGGTCGACTTGCCGATGACCATTATTTTTATTACCTTGGTGGCTTTTATTGGCTCACCTTTAGTGGCTGCCGTACCAGTGGTTGCAGCGGTGATTGCGATTACGATGGGACTAATTGCGCGCAAACGCATTGATGCCATTGCCGCAGAAGGCGCGACGGCTTCTTATTATAAAACAGGTCTGTTAGTCGAGGCGGTAGAAGGTGTTGAGACTATAAAGGCGGGGGCGGGTAGTTGGAAGTTTCTCTCGCGTTGGCTTGATGTGATGGATGTGACTATCAAAAACGATTTGGATATGAAGCATGCCAATGATAACTTAACGTATTTTACGCAGATGCTACAGCAAGTAAGCTACGTTGGTATCGTGATAGTCGGGTCGTTCGTCGTCATGCAAGGTGACATGACAATGGGCGGACTGATTGCCTGCTCGATACTTGGTGGTAGAGTGTTGGCGCCTGTTATGGCGATACCAAATCTACTGGTGCAATACGCTCATGCTAAAGCCGCCAAATTAAACATTGAGAGTCTGTTTGCACTAGAGCAAGACAACCAAGGCGTGGCCTATCCGTTGTCACCCACACATATTAAAGGTGGCTATCAGTGTGACGGTCTGGTATTTAACTATAAAGACAATGACCGACCCGCCATCAACATTCCACAGCTATCGATAAAACCGGGCGAACGCATAGCGATACTTGGACCTATTGGCTCAGGAAAATCGACACTATTAAAGGTGCTGGCAGGATTGTATGCACCGACTAAAGGCCGAGTGTTGTTAGATGGTCTTGATATACATCAAGTCAGCCGTGAGACACTCAGTGAGCGTCTGGGTTACTTGCAGCAAGACCATCGATTGTTTCAAGGGACTCTGCGTGAGAACCTCTTGATTGGTATGGCAGCGCCCAATGATGATGTCCTACAAGACACGCTACATAGAACCGGACTCATCAACTTAGTATCGAGCCATTCTAGCGGACTTGATTTGCCGATTAGTGAAGGTGGTAAAGGACTGTCAGGTGGGCAAAAGCAATTGGTAGCATTTACTCGCTTGTTATTGACCAAGCCTGATGTGTTCTTGCTAGATGAGCCGACAGCATCTATGGACAATCGGCAAGAACAGCGCTGCTTGCAGGTTTTGCGGCAGGAGCTGACTCAGGGACAGACATTTATTGTGTCTACCCATAAGACCGCATTGCTCGACTTGGCTGAGCGCATCATTATCATGGACAACCAGCGCATTATTATAGATGGACCAAAACAGGCCGTACTCGATGAGCTGAAAAAAAACGAGCAAGGAAAACAAAAAGTCACTGCACAACAAAGTAATAAAACAGCGCATCAAACCAGTCGCCCAGCAGCTAAAGTGAAACCAAATCCTACTGCAGCTAAGCAGCCAGTAGCTAGGCAGCAATTGACTGACCCAAAAGTAAAAGGGCTTGAGGCGACGAACAATAGCGTACAGCCTAGCAGCACCAAATTCTCAATAACCGATCACGGGGAGTAGATATGTCATCGTATAAATACACACCCACCAAACCCAGAGTTGGTCAAGCCAGATTGAGTATTTGGGTCGCTTTGATTGGTATTATCATTTTGATCGTTTGGGCGTCGTTTGCCAAGATAGATCAGGTTACTCGTGCTACCGCAACAGTGATTGCAAGCGCGCGGACGCAGGAGATTCAAGCATCAGAAGGCGGTGTGTTGACAGATCTAGCGGTTGTCGAGGGTGAAGAGGTCAAAGCAGGTCAGCTGCTTGTGGTATTAGAAGAAGAGCGTGCTAAAGCAGCGGTGGATAATTCTGCCTCTAAAACAGCGGCATTAAAGGCCAAATTGGCAAGGTTAAATGCCGAAATTTTTGAAACACCACTGGTGTTCCCTAAAGACGTACAAAGTTATCCTGAGTACGTACAGAACCAAAGAGCGCTCTATAACCGTCGGCGTCAGGCCATTAATGAAGATGTCTCTTCTCTCGAAAAAATGCTGGTACTAGCGCGCCAAGAGCTTAGCATGAACGAGCCATTACTCGAATATGGCGATGTCAGTCAGGCCGATGTCATCAAGCTGAGTCGGCAGGTCGCTGATATTGAAGCGCAAATCAACAATAAGCGTAACAAGTACTTTGAAGAAGCACAGGCCGAGATGACCAAGGCTCAAGAAGAGCTGGATACAGAGCTTGAGCAGTTACGAGATCGGGCTCAGGTGTTAGAGGAGAAGCGTCTGATGGCACCGACAGAAGGTAAGATCAAAAATATCAATGTAACGACCATTGGCGGTGTGGTTAAGCCGGGCGAGGTGATTATGCAGATTCTACCGACCAGTAGCGATTTGGTTGTCGATGCCAAGGTCAGTCCTGCTGATATTGCCTATGTGAAAGAAGGTCAGCAGGCAACGGTCAAACTCGATGCCTATGACTACTCTATCTTTGGGGCCATGAATGGTACGGTTAGCTATATCAGTCCTGATACGCTCATGGAGCAAACGCCCAAAGGAGAAGAACCTTACTATCGCGTATTGATTGTGATAAATGGGGCTGAGTTCGCAGGCCGCGGTGATGAGATTGTCATTAAGCCCGGTATGACAGCCTCTGTCGATATCAAAGCGATGGAGCGCACCGTATTATCTTATCTCACCAAGCCAATTACCAAAACCTTATCAGAAGGTCTGGGTGAGCGCTAACAGTTTAATATTGGCTATTTATTGAAGAGATTGAAAAACCTCAGTTAATTGCTGGGGTTTTTATGTATAAAGGTATTTGGCTTTATTGTGCTATTTCTCATAAACCTTTTAATCTTAGTTAGAGTTTTCAGGAAGGTTTCGATTACCTTCGGTGTTTGCCTCATTTCTCGGCCGATGCTGGTCATCAATTTTCTGTTGATTACGTTTTTTAACTTCGTTAATAGCAGCGCTTAGTTGGTCGTTGATTTCCTCTACTTCAGATTTTGCCGAGAGGTAATCTTTATCTACTGTGACCGTGCTTTTTTGTGTAGGCACGTCCATCTCTAGGAGACCTGCATTGTTTTTGAGGTTCTCTAGATTAGTATCAGCACTCGTGATAATTGGTTGAGAAGAATCGTCTGTTTGAAGCCTTGGAGGCTTGTTTTCTTGTGAGTAATTTCTGATTTGTGCTGTGGTGGCTTTGGAGGTGGGTATTGTTTTTTCGGTATTGCCATCGATAGCGTTAGAGGTTTGCGAGGCTGCTTTTTTGGTGTTTTCTAAGCTGACGATTGGCGTATCATTATTGGTGGTTGTATTTACTGTCTTATTTTTTCCAGTAGTATCAGAGGTACTAGCAGTATTGACGCTATCGATACTATCGGCATTAGCTACACTATCATGCCTATTATCCAGCGTTTGAGTGCTTGTGACAGTAGTGGTATAGACCTTATCATTAGGCGGTGAGGTTATCGTACTGACAGTGGCTGGCAGCTCTGTATTGGTGCTATTGTCAGCCATTTCTGGCGTGTCAGAGAATTTTGCATTGAAATACAAAATAAAGAAAACCCCAGCATGTACCAGTATTGCAAGGCATAACGCCCAAAACCATTTTTCACGAAATTTCATCATTAGATGGTTTTACCTTTCTCATATTGGTACGTGCTGAACACCTCGAGGTTATCAAATAATAAGGATTATTGATATGGAAAATCAATTGAAAGCTTCTGGACTGAGTGTTTTGAACCGAGCACTTTTATACTAGGAGTCTTTGGTCTCAAATTCAGCCAGCATGTCTGTGATGAGCTGATCTTTTTTGTGCCATACTTGCTCCACCCAGTCAAACATCTGCGCTTTTATCGCTTCATCTGTTTCATAACCGCCATTTTTAATTGCAGTAAATAAGCCTTCAGGTATCTCGATATGACGCACATCGACGCCTAGACGTTTGATGTTGCCTTTCCACAGGTCACTATAAGTGGGTATACCATCAGGGTAGACAATCGTCATGTCCAAGATACCGTCGATCTCTGGGCCTAAGGCACTCAAAGCAAGTGATAATCCGCCAGCACGGGGCTTAAGTAAGTGCTTATATGGTGAGTTTTGCTTGTCACGTTTGCTAGGAGTAAAGCGCGTTCCTTCCAAATAATTTAGCAAAGTGAAAGGCTTATCTTTGAGTAGCGCACAGGCTCGTTTCGCCTCTTCGATATCTTTGCCCTTTAAAGCAGGATTTTTGGCAATGGCTTCTTTAGAATGTCGGCGCATCATGGGGAAATCAAGAAAGTAAAAAGCCTGCCCAATCACCGGAATATAGATAAGCTCAAACTTTGTAAAAAAGCGCGTCAATGGCAAGCGTTTTTCGCTGATATATTGCATGATGCTGGTATCGACCCACGATTGGTGGTTGCTCATCAGCAGGTATTGACCATCTGTGTGTACATCATCAGGCAAGCTGATACGCCAATCTTTACGCGGCAGGACATTATCGATGACGGCATTATTACTATTGATCCAATAGTTGGTGACATCGATAACGGCTTTGTCAGCGATAGCAGCGCCAGTGATGGCTTTGGCGGCGCCCATTATCCATACAGGAGGTCCTGCCAAAATACTATTAAAGGTAATCACGCCAGTTGCTGTGGTAAGTGATGCGGCTTTGCCCAGTTTTGGGGCGCGTTCATGTAGTTTTTGAACGATTGATTTCAATCGCATAGTAAGTCCTTTTTCTCATACCAGTGATGAGGTATTGATAATATTACTGTGTGATTTTAGCAGAAATCAATCTCAGTGTACGAGTGTTAACAACAAATAATAAACAGCCACTTTAATGAAACGCATTATTTTTGCCATAAAAAAGCGTACCAAAGCATGACCTTGATACGCTTTTTCCAAAACTATCGCCCATAAAAAGTAGGGCTATTTAGCCATGCATGCCGCGAATCGGATAGTTATTCTCTGGTTTTCTAACGAACACCAAGCCATCTGCCAATGCTTCAAGATCTGGTCTAGAGAATGGTGCATTTGAGAGATCAACGATTTGTATCTTGCCTTCACCGTTTATGACAAATACAGCAGGCTCTGCAAATGGATGATCCGTTTCTTTCGCTGAACGTGGATCAGAGATATAAAGCCCTAGCGTATTCATCTGCTCGATAGTCAGACCATAAGCAATAGGGAAGCTGATATCTAATTCTTCTAAATGATTTTCTAGCTGCTCTTTACTGTCGCCAGACACGGCAATGACATCGATACCATTGTCATAAAAAGACTTTTTCACAGTCTCTAACGTATTTAGATATTTTGTGCAGATTGGGCAGTGCTTGCCGCGATAGACAACCACCAGCTTCCAGTCATGACCGTTCTCAGGCTTGCCAAGTTCTGTCATTTCGCCACCTAGTACCTGTACTTCCATTTCAGGAAAAGTAGCACCAGCTTTGATTTTTTGAGCATAATTATTTGACATAGTTGTTATCCTTTTTAATAGTATTTTATGATGAGCATTTATTGAACAATCTTACTTTAGCAGTCTTAATTGTAAAAGTATGGGGTGTTTACAGTGCTCCAAAGTAGCAATGGGAAAAGTTAATATTACCCTGAACATTGTCCAATAAAACTGTTTAAGTAAGCGAGTAAGTAATAGGCAAAGCGTCTATTTGTTTGATTCTTCAGTGGTCTGAGCATTTAGTTTATCTTGAGTTTTTAGCTCAAAATCTGACGCATCATGACGTTCGTGTAATTGTTCAGAAGGTTCGCCCCAAGTGCGGTTTACCTTACGCCCACGTTGTACAGCAAGACGATCTAAAATCTCTTTTGCCCAGCGGCGTACATTTTTATAGCTTTCAACCTGTAGGAATTCTCCTGCATCATAAGCCTCACCAAGTATCAAATTGCCGTACCAAGGCCACGTGGCGATATCGGCAATCGTATACTCATCGCCGCCCAAATAGCGATGTTCTGCCAGCTCTCGATCCAGTACATCTAACTGACGCTTCACTTCCATTGTGAATCTGTTGATAGGATACTCAAACCTCTCTGGTGCATAAGAGTAAAAATGTCCAAAGCCGCCACCTAAGTAAGGGGCAGAACCTTGCAGCCAGAAGAGCCAGTTCATCACTTCAGTGCGTGCTGCGGCATCTTTGGGGAGCAGTTTTCCGAATTTTTCGGCCAGATAAAATAAAATAGCGCCACTTTCAAACACACGACTACCAGTCTCTGTATCCAAAAGTACAGGAATTTTCGAGTTTGGATTTAGCTCAACAAAACCTGATGAGAACTGTCCGCCTTCACCAATCTCAATAAGATGCGCGTCGTACTCAGCTTCTGTTACACCCAACGCCAATAACTCTTCGACCATAATAGTGACTTTTTGACCGTTAGGGGTACCCATTGAGTAGATTTGCAACGGATGTTTGCCGCGAGGTAGAGCTGCTTCATGCGTTGGGCCAGCGATAGGGCGATTGACGCTTGCCCACTTACCGCCGCTTTCTGCATCCCATGTCCAGACGCTAGGTGGCTCGTAATGATTAGAGTTTGACATAATGATGATACCTTTTTGTAGACTGTGCTCAGTAGGGTGCGATCGATAAATCAGATCAGGTTTATGGTTTTTATTCTGACATCTCAGTCAATTGCTCGATAATATTTTTATAGTTTTCTACGCCTTGTGCGCCGCTCACTAAATGGCGACCGTTAAAGATGACTGATGGCACGCTTTGAATACCTTGCTGTTTTGAATGCTGTACGGACTCACGTATCACATCGGCAAAGCGTTGGTCTTCGATGACTGCGAGCGCCTCAGTACGATCGAGTCCAATATCGGCAGCTATGTCTGCAAGCACAGCGCTGTCAGCTACATTGCGATTATCAATGAAGTGCGCGACAAACAATGCTTGTTTTAGGTCGTGCATACGTCCTTGCTGATCAGCCCAATGCAGCAACTGATGTGCATTAAACGTATTATAAGTACGAAACTCATCGGTAAATCGAAAATTAAAACCAGCTTCTGCACCTGCCGCTGTCATTCTAGCTCGGTTCTCTTTAACGTCCTCGGCAGTCGTACCATACTTCTCCATAATATGCTCACGATAGTTGCGTCCTTCAGCTGGCGTGTTAGGATTTAGCTCAAACGGATGCCAGTGAATCTCATGCGGCGTGTTGGTTTGTTTTAGTGCTTCAGCCAATTGTGCATAGCCGATAGCGCACCAAGGGCATACAACGTCGGACACGATATCTATCTGTAAGGGTTTTTTTGCCTGTTCCATAGGATCTCTCATTAGCGATAAATTAAAATGAAAAACTGCTGCCCGACGATGTTTCGAACAACAGTATGAAAACATCAAATGGACGGTATCAGCGTTAGCCGAAAAACGTATTAGTCAGCTTTATGCCATTCAAATTTCTGGAAAGGTTTGTCGACTGGGGTATTCGCCAAGTGGTTGGTGTAGTTGCTCATGACTTTTTGAGCCGCACCAAGAATGACTTCTAGAATTTGGCGTTTGGTATAGCCTGCGTCCAAAAATGCTTGAACCGCGCTATCATCAACGTTACCACGATTACGTACGACAGAAAGCGTAAAGTCACGTAAGGCTTCTAGGCGGGCGGTTGGTAACGGCGTTTCATCACGTAGTGCATCAGTGATGGCGTCATCTACTTTCATGCTCTTAGCAATACCCGTATGCGCAGGGACACAGTAATGGCAGGCATGTTCGACGTTGATGGTTTGCCATACGACAGTGGTCTCTTCATCATCGAAACTACTTTTCAGGAACAACTCATGCAGACGTTGATAACCTTCTAGCAGACCTGGCGCTTCAGCCATGACAGCATGTAGGTTAGGCACCATACCAAAAGCATTGATAGAGGCATCAAGCAAGGCTTGGCTTTCTTGTGGGGCGCTTTGTTTATCGTGAAGCGTAAAATCCGTCATAATATTATTCCTAATTGTATATTTGAGATTTGGTGTGTTTGAGATTTTTATGCTGGTTAAGCTTATTTGCTGATTTACATTTAACGATTAAATTGAGTGCTCACTCAAAATCAGAAATATTGCTTTGTAGCCGAGTCAATAGAACCACTATAAATGATATTGAACAGTCGCTCAATAAATATTTGAGTAATCGTTCAACTAAATTGTAACGGCGAAGTTATATTTTTCTATTATGTGGGATTTATAGTAATAATATCAGTGGTCTGAGAAAGTGGTGCTTTGTAAAGGCAGACGTAGTAACGAATGTCGTCAAGCTAATGAAGCAAGTTAAACGATCACGATGCGATCTTACCAACCAAGAATCACTTACCAAAAAAAAGAGCACAGTAGCGCTCTTTTTTATATGAATATTCCTATGGTCTAATTCTAATTCTCATTGAGTGATTATAAAGATTAACCAATCTCTGTCATCTCATTCAGTATGAAAGATTCAATAGCGCCTTCTGTTGCGGCTGAAAATTCTTTTAGATGTTGGTTTTCCATATGTATTTGCCACAGCTCGCGCGTGGCCCAGCTTTCATGAAACATGAAGTGAGCAGGGTTTTCGTTATCTTGGAACAGATTATATCCAAGACAACCTTCTTCATCACGCGTAGGTGGTATGAGTTTTTCGAGTTCAGCCTTGACTAGGGCAATGCTGTCATCTTTGGCAGTGATATTGGCAATAATCGTTAATGTAGACATGTTTAATCCCTTATTATCGTT
Organism: Psychrobacter sp. T6-5; assembly: GCF_052258485.2. Taxonomy (NCBI): domain Bacteria; kingdom Pseudomonadati; phylum Pseudomonadota; class Gammaproteobacteria; order Moraxellales; family Moraxellaceae; genus Psychrobacter; species Psychrobacter sp. T6-5. Next base: position 1,465,700 of record NZ_JBQQEY020000001.1, read on the forward strand.
AGTTAGTAGGATGGATAGAGTAGCCTGTATGGGTATGCAATCCACCATATCAATATGCAGTATTAGATATATTATTACTTGAACGACCGTTCATTTATAGTTATAGTATTTGTTAGACAATAAGAAAACGTTTCAGATCACGGGGACTATTTTTTGTTATCTCTCATACCTTTTATAGTCATCAGATTTTCAGATCATCTACCATGTTGTAACAGGATAAGATTATGCTTAAGTTTTATTTTCACCAAACGCCAAACCCAATGAAAGTGGCACTGTTTCTTGAAGAAACTGGTTTGCCCTATGAGCTCGTTGCTGTCGATACCCTAAAAGGGGAACAGCATACGCCTGAGTACCGCGCTATCAACCCCAATGGCAAAACGCCTGCTCTTGAAGATGATGGCAAACGTGTGTTCGACTCTACCGCTATCTTGATGTACTTGTCTGAAAAAACAGGATTGTTGGCAGGACAGTCAGAAGACCGTAGTGAAATGCTCTCATGGTTGATGTTTTTAGCAACTGGTTTGGGCCCTTATTCTGGTCAGTCTGTGCATTTTAGGCACAAGGCGCCAGAAAAAATCCCGTATGCGATGAACCGCTATCTTCGTGAAGCTGAGCGTCATTACGAAGTGCTCGATACCCATTTGGAAGGCCGTGAGTATCTGGTTGGAGATGAGTATTCAATCGCTGACATCTCCGCGTGGGGCTGGATAGACAAGGCAACGGTGGTACTGGGCGACGCAGGTTTAGATAATTATCCTAACCTAAAGCGTTGGTTTGCCACTATTGATGCCCGTCCTGCTGTGCAAAAAGCGCGTGAAATTCCTAAAAACATCGACTTTAAAACTGAGTTTGATGAGGTTGCTGCACGCGCGCTTTACCCACAGAATTTCGATAAAAACAGTTAATCACAGCAAAAAGACTTAATAAGCTTTATAATAAAAAAGTGATTAAAAACAGCAACTAAGGTTGATTCTATAAACTTTGCCTTAAGATATATTTTGAGGCAAAGCTATTAAGGTAAAAATTATGAGTGCTCCAATAAAGTTCAATCGCGAGGATGTGATCGAAAAAGCAAAAAATCTCTATTGGGAAAAAGGCTATCACGCAACCTCGATGCGCAATCTGCAAGACGTCATCAATATGCATCCTGGTAGTATTTATGCGGCTTTTGGCAGTAAAGACAAGCTCTTTATAGAATCCTTAAACCGTTATGCGGCAGATGGTGCCAAGCGTTTGGCTGACTGTATCGAGCAACAAGACACCGTGCTTGCTGGATTAAAACATTTTATCCATACCGTCATCGTATGTAATAAAGCGACGGCACCAAGCGGTATGTGCATGATTGTAAAAACGATCGCTGAGCTGACTCAGAATGATAGTCCAGCGCTGTTGGCACATGCCACAGAGATTTTGGAAGGGATAGAAGCCTCATTCGCTACGCTATTCGCACAAGCTATTGATCATGGTGAAATCAGCGCAGAGAAAAACCCGACTGAATTGGCACGCTATCTTCAAATTCAGATCATAGGTCTCAGGACATATGCTCAGATTACCAGTGATGAGGCTGCGGTAGAAAAGTACATCGATGATATTTTTAAAAATATCGTATAAAGACTGATACTTTTTAGCAAAAACACCCTGACTGTCTACTTAAACAGTCAGGGTGTTTTTTTATGAGCTATTTTATATATACCCTTTACGGCGAGTCTTTAGAGTCACTAGGATTATCAAGAATGAATTTGAGTAGTAGCTCAGCCAGCTTTTCGCCTTGATCTTCTTGAAGAAAATGTCCACCGTTGATAATAGTCGCATGCTGCTGACCATTGGTGCCGGGGATGAGTTTTTGCAGAATACGGTCGCCGCCACCTGTCACTGGGTCAGAGTCACTAAACAGTGTGATAAAAGGTTTTGTCCATTTGCTCAGTACTCCCCAAGCGGCACGATTTTTTTCTGACGCAGGATCATCTGGTGTGGTGGGTACAAGGAGAGGAAACTGCCTAGCGCCTTCTTTATATGATTCATCAGGGAAGGGTGCATCGTATGCAGCCATCACCGCTTGCGATAGCGTCGTTGTGGTACCACTTTTGATCGTCGCGCCTACATTGAACTGCGGGGTTTCTTGCGAGAACTGCTGCCATTTGCGAAACCCTGCGCCAGGATCTTGATCCCCAGTCGGGAGCATCGTATTACCAGCGGCTACCCGAGCAAACTTATCTGGGTTTTCTGCCACTAAGCGCAGACCGATCAGACCACCCCAATCCTGACAGAACAACGTGATATTATTCAAGTCTAACTGGTCAAGTACCGATTGCATCCAGTCAACATGACGCTGATAAGTGTAGTCATTACGCGCTGCTGGCTTATCTGATTTGCCAAAACCGATGAGGTCTGGCGCAATGACACGGTGTCCTGCAGCCGTCAGTATCGGAATCATTTTGCGATAGAGATAACTCCAAGAAGGCTCGCCGTGTAGCAGTAATATGGGGTCAGCATCTTTTGGGCCTTCATCGAGATAATGTACACGCAGCTCACCGCCCTCGGTGTCATCGACCATCAGATAGTTTGGGGCAAAGTCATAATCGGGCAGGTCAACAAAACAGTCATCAGGTGTTCTAAGGGTTTTCATATATCGTCCTTGAGTTGAATAAATAACCGTGCACTCTTGCACAGTGTTGAGGAATGTTGAGATTTGCTTTAATAAAGTCCTAAATAACGACTATAGCGTACAACGCTTTGCTACTACAAACCTTAGTCATGAACAGTCCAGTGTTGAATGCTGTGCATGAGAATACTGAAAAACTGTCATCTTCAGCTCGATGGTTACGGTCAACAAGCCATATTTTATGGGTTTAATCCTGACGCCAATATACCTTTATCACCACCTCTGCACGGCTAAGATCAAGTCGCTCTCTGAGCATGGGACGCAGTGCCTTGACAGTGCTTGCCTCTAACGCACCCCAGACCTTATCAATTTTTAAGGGCTGATCCGTTAAATAATTACCTACCGTACTATCGATTAGGGACGCTAAATGCTGTCCTGAGCATTGTTGATCGATGACGATGGGAAGTACGGTGAAGTTGTCCTTAACGGTGTTTTTGATAGTGCGCTCATTATTGCTGTCAATACTATTATCAATGCTGCGATCAATATCACTACGCATTTTTACGTTATCAAAATAACGTTGGTCCGCCGCGTTGTGTGTGACACAAACAACTAACGGCGGTGTCGGATTTTCCCAAAGCTCGAGCAATCTCGCGACAGTCGGCATAGACGTTTCATCAGCGATCAGTAACGCTTGACCATCACGCAAATGATCCACTTTTTCAGGGAATTCTCTTTTGGTGACTATGGTTTCACCTACTTGTAGTGACTGAGCCCAACTGCCGCCCAGTGTATCTCCATGAAGAAACACATCGACCCACGCTTGTATGCCAGTAGGCGTTTGCCATGCTTTTCTTAAGGTGTAATAACGATGAGCGCGTGCAGAGCGTGCGTTGTCCTCTATATCAGTGGTTGCGCTATTATTAGCGGCGCTATTGTCCGCCAAATCAAACAAGTAAGCATAGCCTGCGTCATTGATTGGTACTGAGGAGGGCTGTTTGTTTAATGGGTCATTATTACTTAACTCGGGCATGCTTAGTTCAAGACGGAGCATGTTTTCGCTGACTTTATAGCGGTTTTCCACCGTAAAGGTTTGTTTGATTAATTTGATGGTTTTTTTACCCAGCTTTTTATCTGCCCTTTGTTTGAGCGCAATATATTGAACTTGCAGCTCATCAGGATGGGTAATGGCTGCGGGAAAGGCAATAAAAAAAGACTGGCTATGGTCAGTGTGGTTTTGAGCATTAACAGATTGAGACTCTACATTTTTTGGCTGTACTTGTAACTCCATCCCTTCAGCGTAAACCGTCGTCAATTGTACCTCTATATTATCCAATTCAGCAGTGGATATAGGGGTAAATGCGATTAAAAATCCTAGTAGCTCATCTATATGTTCTTCATTGATATGACTGATGATGTCTTTTAGTTCAGGGGCATTCAAGGGAGAATGCGGTCTGTCTTGACCATAACGATTACGTTCAGAGGATAGGAGAATATTAGCCATATTGATACTCATAAGCAGAGGTAAATTAATAAATACAAACTTCGATTAGTTAATGATAATTGTTTTTATTATCGTTTACGAGTAAAATCATCTCTCATTACCGTTTTGTTTTTAAGTCCATGCTTTAAAACAGCGCTTCAATAAAGTGTTTCGAGACAAAAATGCTGCAAAAAAATAACTGTCATCGAGCCTTACTTTTCCAATTTTCTATCAATAATGAGTGCCTATATGCTACGTACAAACCAACTGACCATCAGTCGTCAAGGGAATACTTTATTAGATAACGTGAGCTGCGAGATTGATACCAAGCAGTTGGTGGCGCTGGTTGGACATAATGGTTCAGGCAAGTCGACCCTGATCAAAGCATTGGCAGGCGAGATGGAGAGTAGTGGCGGGAGTATTACCTTGGATGATACTCGCATCAGTGATTACGGTAGTAAAGAGCTGGCGCGTCAAATGGCCTATCTACCGCAGCAACTGCCGAACGCTGCTGGGTTTACTGTTCGTGAGCTTGTGATGCTCGGACGCTATCCGCATCAAAAGTGGCTACAAAAGCCAACCCAAGTAGATAGAGATAAAGTTGAGCAAGCGCTAAAGGTGACCCAAACAGAAGCGTTTGCTGATCGTATCACGGCCACACTATCAGGCGGTGAGCGTGCCCGTGCTTGGCTTGCGATGTGCTTGGCGCAAGACACCAAGTATCTATTGCTTGATGAGCCGCTCGCTGCGCTGGATATGCATTATCAGATTGAAGTCATTCAGCTTATCCGTCGTTTGGTAGATGAGCAGGGGTTGAGTGTGGTGATTATTATTCATGATATTAATCTGGCCGCGCAGTATGCGGATCGTATCATCGCGCTAAAAAACGGCCGAGTTTGTCACAATGGCAATATCAAAAGCACGATGCAATCTGAGGTATTACGCGATATTTTTAACGTTGATATGCAACTGCTTAATCATCCTATAACAGGGCAGCCCGTTGCAGTTGCTTGACATCAGATCGCTTCTTTTTCACCCATACTCGCCTAAAAAGATATGCCCCTATGTTTCCTGTTGTGTTTTCTGTTTTTTATCAATATCAATCGCCAAGGCACTCGGTAGCCACATCAGTACTTGCGTCGCCAGTCGTCGTATCTAAATGGCTCACTCTCTTAGCTTTTGCCATGCTCACCTCGTTGACATTGTCCGCTTGTAGTCACTCGGCATCCGACAAAGATATTACTCACTTTGATGAATCACCTCCTGACAATATCGCTGCAACAGAAAACAGCCATACTGTCATTATTAATAGCGACCGTATTAATAGTGACAGTATCAATATCGTCTCCCCTGATTGGGGCAATGCCGCGACGCTGACTGCGATGGGACATGCGCCGATTGCGACTGGTGATATCAGAGTATGGGATCGGTGGGTGGGTCGCCCTAATCTCCCGGCGTCGACCACAGACATTGGTATTCGTTATCAGCCTAATGCCGAGTTAGTCGCCCAGCTCCCTGTTGATATGGTCATAGATAACTATTTTTATGAGCATGCCCGCAGCCTATACGGTGATGTGCCTGCCGAGTCAGTGATGTTTGCAGCAAAAGGGGAGATAGCAACATGGGCTGACTATACCGAACCGACACGAGCGCTTGGTGCGCTTATTGAAAACCCAAAACTGGCAGAAGACTACATTGTGCAAAGTCAAAAAGAGATACAGCTTGCCAGTCAGCATCTCCAAAAGCGCTATCCAAAAGTCAAAAAATTCGCTGTCGTACAGTTTATTGATACCAATAACATGCGTATGTATGTCGATAACAGTCTATTCAAAGTGGCATTAGATCAGATGGATAAAGAGCTTATGGTCTTAGGTAAGGGGAATGCATGGGGGTTTTTTCCAATACGCATGAAAGATTTGGCGCAGTTAGATGATGAGACCTGCTTACTTATCATAGATCCAATGAGCCCAATCACTAAAGCTGAGATTGAGGACAGTTTAGTATGGCAGCGTCTAGGTTATGGGAATAATCGCTGTATGGCCCAATTACCGCCAGTATGGATTTATGGCGGTATGTCGTCACTAGTCAGTTTGGCAAATAATCTATCGACGGTTTCGTTGAAAGGCGGTGCCACATTATGACTATCCATACTGATACTTCGACGACTAATACTAACTCTACTAATACCAATAATAGTACTAATGCTATGACCTCAGTTTCACGCTCCTATTCAGCAATTACTTCATCGTCTAAGCCCCCACCGAGCAGACCTGATATTTCTTCATTGATTAGTACATCTTGGCGATTGTGGATTACTTTCATAGGGCTAATGGTTTTATCAGTATGGAGTGGTTGGACACTATTAGATCAAGAATGGACGCGTCCGATCAGTGAGCTATTTTTACCAAGCTTGCAACTGGACATTGTTAGTATGGCGACGCAGCTGCATTTGGTTGCGACCAGTGTAGTGGCATTATTAGCAGGCGGGTTGTTGGGCGTGGTCAGTATTTTGCTACAGCAGCTGGTCAAAAACCCATTGGCATCAGATACTACGTTGGGGGTAGGGGTAGGCGCACAATTGGCCATGCTGATTGTGACGTTATTTCTACCCAGTTTGGCCATTTATGGTGGCATTTATGTGGCCTTTGTCGGTGCCATTATAAGTATGGGTTTGGTGTTTGCCTTATCTGCACCTAGCCGATTTAACTCGCTGATTTTGATATTAGCCGGTTTGGTTGTGAATATTTTGCTAGCAGCGGTCGCCAACGTATTGGTGCTATTTTTCGCTGAGCGCAGTAATGGCATACTGTCATGGGCGGCTGGGTTCTTAGCTCAAAGTAGCTGGGACACCAGTCAAATACTAGTAGTAACGGCTATCTTAATGACGATAGCGTGCTTACCTTTATTAAAGCCACTGACGCTGATGAGTTTAGATGACTCGCAAGCAAGGCGTCTTGGCGTACCGATCAATGGTATTCGCGCGCTGGTGGTGCTCATCGTGGCGATGGTGACGGCATTGGTCATTAGCGAGGTTGGCTTGATTGGTTTTATTGGCCTTGGCGCAGCAAGCTTGGTCAATGCGATGGGTATCTCATCCATTGGTAAACGTTTGGTAGCGGCGTTTGGGCTGGGTGCTCTACTGTTGTTATTAACCAGTAATGTTGCCTTATTGCTTGAGCCGATACTAGGTATGCAAATCCCCGCTGGCGCCATGACGGGTATCCTCGGAGCGCCACTGATTATTTGGCTGATTTTGCGCCAGCGTCGTGAGCACATAGAAACCGTCACCCCTATGATGAGCGGTCAAAACAAGACCGTTGTGTTTTGGCGATGGAGCGTTGGAGTTATCATCACAATAATGTTGGCATGCTTTTTTGTACAGGATATTAATGGTTGGGGATTTAGTACGGATTGGGCGCTGACACAGCAATATCGTCTGCCTCGTAGCTTGAGTGCGGCGGCAACGGGCTTGATGTTGGCTGTTGCAGGGGTGCTGCTACAAACCCTAACTCGCAACCCTATGGCCAGTCCCGAGGTCTTGGGTGTGAGCTCAGGCGCGGCGCTTGGGGTTATTTTAGGGTTTTTATTATTGCCAAGTTTGGGGCTGTCGGCTGGCGCAGGTACGTTACTAGTTTCAGGACTGTCAGGTGCGATGGCGGTATTGCTGTTGGTCATTTGGCTAGCACGTAGAGTCAGCTCAGGCTATCTATTGTTGGTCGGTATTGGTATTGCCGCCATGATGGATGGAGTCATGCACATGGTCAAGCTATCAGGTGACCCGCGTCTGGAAGCGATGCTCAGCTGGTTATCAGGTACGACCTATAGCGCCCAGCCCAATACGGTCTGGTATCTCATTGGCATTGCGCTTATTTTATTGGTACTTAGCTTACTGATTATCAAGCCATTGCGCGTCCTTGGATTGGGCACAGGGGTCGCGCGTAATTTGGGTGTGGCAATCACACCAGTCACTTTTTCACTATTAGTATTAGTAGCAGCACTGAGTACAGCCAGTACCCTAGCTGTCGGACCATTGAGCTTTATTGGTTTGATGGTGCCGCATTTGGCGACGTCACTTGGGGCGGTAAAGCTTGAGCGGCAGTTACCATTAGCGGCATTGTTAGGGGCGGGCGTCATGGTGATAGCGGATTGGATCGGACGTTATGTTATTTTCCCTTATGAGCTGCCTGCTGGTACGGTTGCCGCCATCATCGGTGGCGGCTATTTCTTATGGCTTATTCGCAAGGTGCCAACTACGACAAAAGGCTAGAACCGATTCGTAATAGGAAAGTGATGGCAACGCTTACCAGTTGCCACAAAAACATAATAGATTATTTTATAGAAATAATAATCATTATCATTTATGATGTCTTTCACAAAGTTAGTACATACAGTATTATTTGCTAAATATAACGACTGTCCACCTATCCAACTAAGTGAAATAACCTAAGTGAAGTAATTATGAAAAGCCACCATCACGTTGTTCTATCTCTTCTTACCCTTTGTATCAACCAGCAGTTACATGCGCAAACCAGTACCAATACAGCGAATGTCGTATTAGACATACAAACTACCGCAGAAATAGCATCAAGCTCATCATCTAAGGAAGTGCCTAGTGTGACCTTGGATACCATCAAAGTCGCTGCCAATGCTAGAACAGGGACAGCGCTGGCACAAAAAATTAGTGAGATGCCCGCAGTCACTCAAGTAATTACTGAAAATGAGATTCAGATGCAGGCAACGGGTGACCGTACCACTGGTGATATCTTGGCACAGCTGATTCCGAGTCTAGGTGCCAGTAGTGGCTCAACCAGTAACTATGGAACCACTATGCATGGTCGCCCTGTGCAGTTTTTGCTGAACGGTGTTCCCTTAAGCAGTTCGCGTAGTCTCTCACGCGAGCTCAACAGCATTGATCCTGCACAGCTTGAGCGAGTAGAGGTGCTCTCAGGTGCCACCAGTATCTACGGTGCTGGCGCGGCGGGCGGATTGATTAACCTCGTCACCAAGTCACTAGTTGGCTATGGCCCTATCAGACAAACTAGAGTCGGTGTCAGTAGCAGCCGTGGTTTTGACTCAGAGTCATTTGGTTATCATGTGGGTCAGACAATAGGCTATGGTGGCGAGCAAGTGTATGGCCGTCTAGATGTTGATTACGATACCAAAGGCGGAAAGTTCGATAGTCATGGCGATCGCATCAGTCCTGATGTCAACCAAACAGATCAACAAGATACCAAGTCCTTGAGTGTGAATGGTAGCTTGGGTATGGCGTTAACGGACAGTCAAAGTATTGATCTTGCCGTTACTTATTATAATGATGAGCAAGATACCGACTATGGTCCAGATTATGGTGATGGTTTGGCAGTATTGTTTGGCGCAAAACCATCTTTAAAAGCGATCGATGGTGCCAACATAAAAAACGAGCCACTGACGACCAAAACCTCCGTCAACTTAAACTACAACAACGATGATATTGCAGGCTCAAATCTGAGTATTACAGGCTACTACCGAGACGAGAAAGGTCGTTTTTACCCCTCTGGAAAAACTGCGGACACCCAAGCATCTGAGGTATGGCGAGCAAACGGTCTCACTGATAAAGACACATTAGGCAAGCTATTGGGCGCGGCAACTTTTGTCACTCAATCAGAGGCTGATATCGAGGTCTTAGGTTTGCGTGCTGCTATGCAGACCGATAGTGAAATCGCAGGCAAAAAAACGCTTTTTAGCTACGGCGCTGACTTTGAGCGTGAAAACAGCGAGCAAACTTACTATGGGCAAAACTTAAATGAGTTTATGGCAAGTAATGGTCTAAGCGCCCAGCCCAATGGTCTAACTTATAATGGTGGGCCAGATACGACTATCGATAAATGGGGCGCTTTTGTCAATGCCGATGTCGACATCACTGATAAATGGCATACCAGTGCAGGCGTTCGCTACCAAAAGCTCAAAGCAGAAACCGATGCTTTTACGCCCATCTATGAGCAGCTGCTTGAAGAGTATTTCAATAGTTCTGCTATCAGTGGGACAAGCGCCGCTTATGGTATTGACTATCAAGCAGGCGACGTAGAAAAAGGTAGCACAGATCACGACAAAACCTTGTTTAATCTCGGTACTAGCTATCAATTAACCCCAAATGATCAAATATTTGCTAACTTTTCACAAGGGTTTACCACCGCAGATATCCAGCGTGCGCTGCGCGATGTGCGCGCAGGGTTTGTGGTTAATTCCGACAATGTACAGCCCATTACCATCAATAACTACGAGTTTGGCTGGCAAGGCAAGCATGGCGATACAGCAGCACGCTTGAGCGGTTTTTATAATGAATCAGATAAAGTCGTGCGCTTTACTGATGATTATACTGTAGAAGTCATTGATACCGATGAGCGCGTCTACGGGGTAGAGGGGTCGCTTAGCCATGATATCAGCGACAAATGGCAAGTAGGCGGCAGTGTTGCCTATACCCGCGGTCAGTACGATAAGGATGGCGATTGGCTAGAGCTGGATGCCGTACGTCTGACACCGTTAAAAGGCACCGCATTTGCGCAATACCAATTCGATGAAGGCAGCAATATACGCTTGCAAGCACTGGCAATAGGCGGTAATGACAGAGCTTTTAAAGACCAGAAAAAAGACCCTGACTCTAGCGCCTTACCTGTTACAGGTTACATGACACTTGATGTCTTGGGACAGGTAAAAATGCCAGTTGGTCGAGTAGATTATGGGGTTTATAACTTGCTCAACAAAGACTATCAAACGGTTTATCATCAGACCACATTTGGCGATTTGAACCGCCTGCCTGCTTCGGGCACGACTTATGGGTTGAGCTACACTATCGACTACTAAAACTAACAGTATGTAAAAAATAAAAGTATCAAAAACCCTTCATACTATAAAAATCTGGTATGAAGGGTTTAGTATTTTATGATTGACTTATAGCGTATCAATGATAATCTAAGCGTTCTTTGGGGAGTAGCCTGCTTTCGTACTGCGAAAGCGTTCGTATCAACATACTTGGCCACATGCCATGGTACGAACACCTCTCGGTTGGCGAGACCATCGATATATCTACACTGCAGGTCGGGGGTGTGGCTATGTCGTGGACTCTACACTCGACCAGAGAAAATCACATGAATCCTATCGCACTTCTATTACTTGCTTTTTCTATGTCTACGGATGCCTTTTCTGTGGCAATCAGTAAAGGAGCAATTCTTAAAAACCCTCGTTTTACCGAAGCTTTGAGAATGGGCGTTATTTTTGGCACCATTGAAGCGATCACGCCTATTATTGGTTGGTTAATTGGTCATTCTGCTACAACCTTTATAGATGCGTCTTTTATTGAGGCATGGGATCATTGGGTCGCGTTTGTCATACTTTTTGCGCTCGGTCTGCATATGCTATATGAGGGATTGAAGCCAAGTGATGAAACGGCAGGAGCGCCGTCGAAACATTCTTTTTTCAAACTTGCTTTGACTGCATTTGGTACCAGCATTGATGCCATGGCTGTTGGTGTGAGCCTAGCATTTGTAAAGGTCAATATTTTACTGGCGGCAGGTCTGATTGGTCTAGCGACTACGATAATGGTCACGCTAGGGGTGATGTTAGGAAAGGCATTGGGCTCCATAATCGGTCACAGAGCTGAAATATTTGGTGGTGTGATGCTAATTGCCATCGGTGCATGGATTTTATTTAGTCATCTTTAGTCACTCGATAGGTATTAGCTACTTGATAAATAAAAGCCCATCTATATCAATAGATGGGCTTTTTTATGTCTATAATCAGCACATAACACCGTAACTCTTGCTAAATGACCGGAACATCTCAGCACTACAAAAATTGCTAATCATCAATAGGATAACCATTATAAAGATAAAAATGCCAATGCCCCACATAGGCAAAGTGAGCATCCAATTCGTCAAATTTTGGTTGCCACAATGACTACAGTTCCAATCGGAACGTTTTAGGCTAGTATCACATTTCGGACATCTTTTATGATTAATAAACAATTTAGCCTCCCTTACAAATATATACTTTTATAAGAGTATATATCCGCTATATCGATTGGGCAATTGTTTATCAAAATAATTATATATTGTCAGCGATTGGATACAAATCAGGATGAGATACATAATGATGAACATCTCTAAAACCATACATATTTAAAATGATTTTGTTACATATTGTTAAATATCAGCCGATGCTATGTATAATGCAGCACTAGTACAGTTTTCATTCATATGCCCTTAAGAAGAAGATTCTATCATGTCAAATAAGCGTCCCTTATATATTCCCGTTGCTGGCCCCGCTCTTTTAGAGACCCCTTTACTCAATAAAGGAAGTGCCTTCTCAGCAGAAGAGCGCAATAGCTTTAATTTAACTGGGCTGCTACCGCATAATATTGAGACGATTGAAGAGCAGTCATTGCGTGCTTATCATCAGCTGCGCTCATTCACGAGTGATATGGACAAGCATATCTATTTGCGTAATATCCAAGACACTAATGAAACCTTGTTTTATCATTTGGTTGAGCAGCACATTGAAGAAATCATGCCGCTCATTTATACCCCAACCGTTGGTCAAGCGTGTGAAAAATTCTCGCAAATCTATCGCCGTAAACGGGGGTTATTTGTCTCATATGCTGAGCGTCATCAAATCGATGATATATTGCAAAATGCCACCAAACAAAACGTCAAAGTGATCGTTGTCACTGACGGCGAACGTATATTGGGACTAGGCGACCAAGGTATTGGCGGTATGGGTATTCCAATCGGTAAGTTGTCTTTATACACGGCGTGCGGTGGTATTAGCCCAGCGTATTGCTTACCAATCTTGTTAGATGTTGGCACCAATAATCAACAGCTCCTTGACGATCCTATGTATATGGGCTGGAGAAACCCACGTATTTCTGGCGATGAGTATAATGAATTTGTGGATTTATTCATTCAAGCCGTTAAGCGCCGTTGGCCAGAAGCGTTATTACAGTTTGAAGATTTTGCACAGGAAAATGCCACCCCATTATTGAATAAATATCGTGACCAGTTATGCTGTTTCAATGATGATATCCAAGGGACGGCTGCGGTATCGGTCGGTACTTTGATTGCTGCATGCTTGAATAAAGGTCAAAAACTGAGCGAGCAAAAAATCGCATTTTTAGGAGCAGGTTCGGCAGGTTGTGGTATCGCCGAACATATTGTTCGCCAAATGCAGCGTGAAGGGTTAACTGAAGCGCAAGCACGTAGCCAAGTATTTATGGTTGATCGTTATGGCCTATTGACTGATAACATGACAGAGCTGCAAAAGTTCCAAGTACCATTGGTACAAAAAGAATCTGCTATCGCACACTGGGATAAAAGTAACAAACTGGGCTTAGCGCAAGTGGTTAAACAAGCAGAAATCACCGTATTGTTTGGTGTCAGTGGCCAAAAAGGTCTGTTTACCCAAGAAGTCATCGAAGCGTTATGCGCCAATACGGAACATCCAATTGTATTACCGTTGTCAAACCCAACATCTCGTGTGGAGGCAACCCCGCAAGAAGTGATGAACTGGAGTCGTGGCAAAGCCATCATTGCAACAGGTAGTCCTTTTCCTCCTACGACCTTTAATGGCCAGACTTTTGAAGTGTCTCAGTGTAATAACAGCTATATATTCCCAGGTATTGGCCTTGGCGTTTTGGCGGCTCAGGCGACAAGTATTAGTGATAATATGCTAATGGCGGCAAGCCAAGCCCTTGCAGATATCTCTATGGAGTACCAAAAAGCACCGGGTGCTATACTACCGCCAATCAAAGTGATCAGAGAGATTAGTGAAAAAATAGCCTATGCCGTAGCAGTGCAAGCGGTTGAAGATAAGCTGGCACTACCTGATACCGCGGAAAACTTACAACGCCGAATAGAGGCAAACTTTTGGTTACCTGAATACCGTCACTATCGCCGTACTTCTTTTTAATATAAAAAAGAGATAAAAAAAGCCCAACACTGCGATAGAGGTAGTGTTGGGCTTTTTTATTTGAGCAAGCAGATGAGGCTTATGCTCGCAGAAATACAGGAAAATTAGAAGTGCCCGCATAGTGCCCACTGCTATATATTCATTGCCACTATACTGGTGAACTAAAACCGTTAGACAATAAAAAACCCTTACAAGCCAATACTTGTAAGGGTTTGAATATGGTGGGCCCAGTATCAACCATGCTTATTGATTAAGTTTTTGATATTAAAAGATATTTATAAATATTAATTTTATTATACCAACATTTATACCAACAATCTTATGAGTTAGATAGCTGATCCTGAAGATATATTATTCATAAAAAATATTGTTATCTTTTGTTATATTAGGCTGCTAATTTACATTTATCAGGTTTGAGCTGCTTAGTGTTTACTATGAATAATATCATTAGTTGATATAATCTAAAAAAGAAGTCTTTTGTCTGGATGAATAAATGTATATTAATGAGTTAAGAGTAAACAGTTATTATGACTGGGAAGTTATTTGTAAATATTTAGCTAATATTTACACATTAAATAAATATGGGTAACCCTCCCAAACCTAAGACACCTTATAAATGGAATTAAGCTGCCTGAGCTATGCTGAATAAAACGTAGAGCTAAACTTGGTAAACTAAGCACAATAACAGGAGTTTACCATGACCAAGAAAATCAGAACTTATAGTGACGAATTTAAAGCCGAAGCTGTCAAGAAAATAGCAGATAATAATGGCAATATTTCAGCGACTGCAAAGCAGCTTGGTATTGCCATGCAAACGCTCTCAAACTGGAATAACAAATCCAATCAAGGCAAGCTTGTCGGCACAGAGCAATATGATCCTGACCTTATGAGTGCTCTTCAAGAAATAAAGCAGCTCAAGCGTCAGCTCAAAGTGGCTGAAGAGGAGCGTGAAATACTAAAAAATGCGACGGCGTACTTCGCGAATGAGGAACGTTAAGAAACAGTCTGGGAGACTGTTTTAGTGACGCAAGGCGTAGGGCTATGCCCGAAGTGGCAGTTAGTAAAGTACGCCTTTATCAAACCCCCATATCAACAACATCACCTAAGAAAACTAGACTTCATAATCTAGCCTTATACACTATATGAATAATAGCATTCAGAGCCTTTTCGACTTATCAAAATAAAATAGACCTATAGTAGGTCTACATATTATTAATATTTTGAACACTAGGATATTGAGGTGTATGCTACTTAGCAATCAATAATCCTACAGTAACTTCAAAACAATACTCATCTTTGATAGTGATATTGACCGTCCCTTTATGAGCATTAGCAATAGCCTGAACGATAGATAAACCCAAACCTGATCCTGAATGGTGCTGGCTAGTTTTATCATGACGATAAAAGCGCTCAAACAATCGATCTGCTTCGCTTTGGTTTAGAGGTTTTTCTAGAAGGTTAGTAAAAGTTATCTCTAGCCAAGATTGCTTCGCGGTTTGAGTGTTACTTTGATCGTTTTCAAGCATCTTATAATTATTAACGGAAGTATTTGGAGTGTTGACAGTGGCTGATATTGTGACGACACTATTACTAGCGGCGTAGTAGATCGCGTTTGATAGCAGATTAGCAAATAGCCTTTGCAATAAACCTTCATCGCCTAATACTGCCTTAAAATCTCCTAATTTTACAAAAGTTATTTTACGATCCTCGGCAATCATTTCAAAGTAATCTAACAGCTTATTGATTAGGACCTCAGTATCTACAGTAGTCACTTGCGAATCACTCAGTCCTTTTTGGGTTTTTGCTAGCAGTAGCATGTTGTTAATCATCGCCGATAATTGCTCTAAGGTGTCATGTTGCTGATGTAATTGTTCGACATATTCCTCTTCCTCTCTAGGCTTATTTAACATGACTTGCGTTTGCGTAATCAGCGTCGCTATTGGCGTGCGTAGCTCATGCGCGATATTGTCTGAAAATCGCGACAACGACTCAAAATTGCTTTCAAGCTTAGCCATCATCGAGTTATAGGATTCTGCTAAAGGTCTTAGCTCTAATGGCATATCACTAACTATTACTCTTTCGCTCAATCTTTCAGGATGAATACCTTTCATCCTTTGCACGATAGTGGATAAAGGGGCAAAACCCCAATACACGCTTAAGGCTGCTATTGAAACCAACAGTAGTGTGATGGCAAATAGGATCAGACTAATTTGACGGTTAAACTGTAATAAATACTGATGATGCACGTCAATGGGTAAGGCGATAAGGGCAAGCATGTCATCGTCTCCAATAACCATAGCTCGATAACGTCTGTCTTTAATATTTATTACAAACTGTCTGTCATCATGATTTTGCTGTAATGATAATAGGTTAAAGTCGGCACTTAATTCATTAGCAAAGTTTTTGGGAGTACTAGATAGCAATCGCCCCTCTTTATCAGCAATGATAGTTTTTAGATCGTAATCTAGCGCTGATGAATGCAGGTGATCATCATTTTCTGTGGCTATTGTAGGAAGTAGATTTGAAGAAGCTTTCGAGCTTAACGGTTGTTGAGTGTTTGATGGACTTTGAGGCTTAGGTAGTGTCTGAGAGGCTATTTGGTTATCCGCCTCTGTTACGCGCTTACGTAGATTAAAGGCTGCGTGGGTAATGATTTCAGCATCCATTTGCTCAAAATGGCCTTTAACAGAGTGCTGTACCCAGATATAGATTATCAACTGCGATAAAACGACAAATATCGTCAATAAAAACACAGTTCGCCATAGTAAGGGTAAGCGTCGATTGTCCAATCTATTTATCATATTGGCTATCTTCCGTTTCGCTGGCAGCTTTATTACTAGCTGAAACGTCGACAGCATCTAATCGGTAGCCCATGCCACGCACAGTATGAATTAGCTTGGTATCAAACTCATCGTCTATTTTTATACGCAGACGTCTTATTGCCACATCAATCACATTAGTATCGTTATCAAAGTTCATATCCCATACTTGTGAAGCAATGATTGAGCGTGGTAATACTTCACCGCGGCGCTCTAATAGAAACTGTAATAGGGAGAACTCTTTTGCGGTTAGTTTAATGGGCGTGTCTCCTCTATGTACAGTGCGCTTGGCAATGTCCATTTTGAGATCCGCTATTTGCATGAGCGTACTTTTATAGTCGGCTTGATTGGCGCGTCGTAATAAGCTTTTTATCCTGACTATTAACTCTGCAAAGGCAAAAGGTTTGGTCAGATAATCATCACCGCCAATCTCAATCCCCTTGATTTTGTCATCTAAATCATCTTTTGCGGTTAGAAATAACACTGGCGTATGCTTGCCAGCCGCTCGGTAATTACGTACTAGCTCAAAACCGCTAACATCAGGCAGCATAACATCCATGAGTATCACGCTAAACTCTTCAGTCATCATAGCATGGTAGCCATCTAAACCTGTCAGCTGATGATCAACAATGAAGCCTGCTTCACTTAAGCCTTTTTTTACATATTCGCCGAGTTTTAATTCATCTTCTACTAGTAGTACTTTCATAGTAATCCTTCAATATAATTATGATTTTATAATACCCAAATCAATATAAATGACAAAACGGACTGGTATCTGACAAAGATGTCATGCGCTCGTCATCAAATGGTCAGTCTTCGTTTGTTAATCTATACCTATAGTACATAGCGGCTCATTCTTGATACGAGTAGCTACTATGAATTATTACTACAGGTAATTAGTTTCAATATTTAATAATTTATTAAGGATGTTATATGAAAAGCTATCGTTCATTCAAAAAAGTGGTGCTGCTATCCGCTTCGATGCTTATCGGTATATCAGCAGCTAATGCGCATACTACCAATCTAAGCACTTCAATTATCGATAATTGCGATAACTTAACTACGTTTGCCAGAAATCTAGATCACAATAACGCGCAGATGTCTGATGCTCAAATGAAAAGCTATGTTGATGCACGAGTCGCTTGCCAAGTTCAGCATCAAGATCAACATCTGCAGTCTGAAAAGTATTTCATAAAAAAATATGGTAGCGATCGTGATAGAAATGCTGATGCCATACTAAATGAATACGTGCAGCATTAAAATATAAAAGTAGCAAGATGACAATATTGTCATCTTGCTGTCATCTCTCTGTCAGAATCAATAAGTTATGCTTTAGACTGAATTAATATCCTAAAGCTTTATGTACCCTCAACTAAATCAATTAAGGATTAACCATGTCACTCTTTAAATCAAAGTCTTTACCTAAAGCAATCGTAGCCACTGCCGTCGCTCTAGTCGTTTCAACCTCAGCTCTAGCACATGATCCTAAAATGCACGCTGAAAAAGATCAGATGAACTGTGAAAAAATGGAAAAGCATATGCAAATGATGCAAAAAATGGATCATAGCAAAATGGATATGAACGATCCCGCTATGAAATCAATGATGGCTAACATGGGTAAAATGAAACAAATGTATCAAAAGCACTGCGTAACAGATAAAAGTGACTCTTAAACATTGATTTTATAAATCCTTTATTACTGCTAGATAGTTTCATCAATCAGTAATAAGGGTTTGTAGGAAATATTTGTAGACGCTAAGAGTAGGGTATTAAAGAAAATAGATTTTAGGATAAACCCATGAAGTTTTTACTAGGAGTACTTTTCACTGTCGTGGTCGCTATTGTTGGTGTCTTTACTGTGGTTATGAGTGGTGTCATTAATATTGGCGCTGATCAAGGACATAGTCCATTGGTTTATAATTTCTTGGAGACGGCTCGCACCCGTTCAATAGCCTACGCTAGCAAGGACATTATTGTTCCAGATTTAGAAAAAGTAGAGATGATTAGCTCAGGCGGTGCCGATTACAAAGATATGTGCGCAGGCTGCCATTTGTCTCCTGGGGTAGAGAGCACTGATTTTAGTGAGAGCCTATACCCTAAGCCACCTAATTTCACTAATGCGCAAGTAGTTGATCGTTATAAAACGGATGCAGGAGCTCAGCAAAGTTTTTGGGCGATTAAGCACGGTATTATGGCATCAGGCATGCCAGCATGGGGTGCTTCTCATGACGACGATAGAATGTGGGCAATGGTCGCTTTTATTAGATCACTACCTGAGTTAAATGAGAATCAGTATACCATGCTAACCACTAGACTGGATGATGACATGATGGATATGTCAGAAGGTGGAGCTGGAATGCAGCATTAATTCTTCCATATTCCTTTATAAAAGCGCAGTGCTAAATAGTGCTGCCTTTTGGGATTTAAACTTTGCCTATACTACACTTAGTTATAGGGTATAAATCTTTAGAAGGTTCAACAGATAAGCAGACGCTTAGGAGTAAGTTATGAGACGCTATATAAATATAATGGGCAATGGACATAAAAAGGTATCAGCTTCTGCTCTTTTACTAGTAGCAACGTCAACAGTAATGGCTTGTAGTCAGCCCGATACTAGTGTTTCAAATTCTACTCAAACTGAGCCAGCGTTTGCCACCAAAAGTGCTCAAATAGAGCAACCACAACCGCAAATGATGTCTGTCAGTGCTAATTCAGGTACTGGGTCGACAATTCTACAAAACGTCTCGGCTACAGTTTACAAAGATGCTAATTGTGGCTGCTGCAAAGAATGGGTAGGCTATGCCGAAGGTCATGGTCTAAGCGCAACTGCGCAAGACGTTACAGATTTATCTTTATTTAAAGAGCGTTACGGTGTCCCGCAGCAAATGCGCTCTTGTCATACCACCGTCACTACTAATGGTTATGTTTTTGAAGGTCACGTTCCTGCCAAATACATGGCACAGTTTCTAGCGAATCCGCCAACTGATTCCATCGGTCTTGCGGTACCGAGTATGCCAGTTGGTAGTCCGGGCATGGAATATCAAGATAAATTTATGCCCTATAAAGTCATGCAATTGAACAAGGATGGCAGCACTCAAGTGTATGCGGCTATTGAGTCGCCAGCGCAGCAGATGTAGTTCTATTAATAAGTTATCAGATATATAAGTTCAACTCTCATTTCATGGATTAACTTAGGTCAATATTATGAATAAAAACAGATTTAACCGCAGGCGTTTTTTGACAGGGTCATCCACCTTGCTCGGCGCGTCGATGCTATCCACACTACCGACGATGGCTAATAGTGCTTTAACTAAAAGCCAAAATGTTGTAGTCAATAGTGATAGAGCCGATCACATTGTACCTATACTAACGGGTAATGAATTTGATCTTTATGTCAGTGAGAAGATGATAACGGTCAACGGCAAGTCAAGCATGGCAACGCTGATAAATGACTCACTGCCTGCACCAACGCTTAAGATGCAAGAAGGCGATACGGTCACCATTCGAGTCCATAATCAGCTGAATGAGTCGACCTCTATTCACTGGCATGGCCTCTTAGTGCCGTTTGAGATGGATGGCGTACCGGGTATCAGCTTTGATGGTATTCCTGCGGGTAGCACCTTCACGTACAAATTTAAACTGACACAGTCAGGCACTTATTGGTATCACTCGCATACTGGCTTCCAAGAGCAGACCGGTATGCGGGGGGCTATTGTGATTGAACCTAAAGGGCGCGAACGCTACCCTATCGAGGAAGATCACGTTATCCTGCTTAGTGATTGGACGCATCGCGATCCGCATAATCTGCTAAAACTGCTTAAGCAGCGTGCAGACTTTGATAATTATCATTTACCAGATTTTAAAAAGCTACTGTCCGATATTGCCGCAACAGATCTAAAAGCTGCTTTTGATAAGCGCAAAATGTGGAATCAGATGCGCATGATGCCGACAGACTTTACTGATCTGTCTGGTGAAAAAACCTTTACCTATCTGATGAATGGTAAAACCACAGCGGCTAACTGGACGCAACTTGTCAAGGCTGGACAGCCTGTCAAACTACGTTTTATTAATGGTTCAGCGCAGACGATATTTGATGTACGCATCCCCGGCCTAAAAATGAAAGTCGTCGCGACGGATGGGATTGATGTCAGTCCCGTCGATATCGATGATTTCCGTATTGGGGTGGCCGAGACTTATGATGTCATCGTGACGCCCACTAAAGACGCGCATACCATATTTGCTCAAAACATAGATCGGACAGGCTATGTTGCGACAACGCTTGCTACCAAAAAAGGTGCTCGTCCTGCGATACCTGCTATGGACAAAGTCGAATGGCTGACGATGGCCGACATGATGGGCGCCATGGGATCGAATGGCTATAACGCTAAACATGCCAAAACAGAATATGACTTTAAGTCCGATATGCGTGTGGACAGTCCGCGTATGAACCTTGATGACCCTGGTATTAATCTACGTAACATTGATAGAAAGGTTTTGAATTATAGTCAGTTGCGCTCTGTCGGCGATGAGATAATGGCAGAGCAGCGCAAACCCACCAGAGAGATTGAAATACATCTGACGGGAAACATGGAGCGCTATATTTGGGCTCTAGACGGGGTTATGTTCAAAGATGCCGCACCGGTCAATATTAAGCCGGGTGAGCGCGTACGTATTACCTTAGTCAATGACACCATGATGAATCATCCCATGCATTTGCATGGTATGTGGAGCGATCTGCGGATGCCTTCAGGTGAGTTTCAAGTACGTAAGCATACGATAATGGTGCAGCCAGCGCAAAAGATTAGTTTCGATGTCACAGGTGAGGCGGGGCGCTGGGCTTGGCATTGCCATCTGCTGTATCACATGGAAGCGGGCATGTTTCGAGAAGTTGCCGTCATTTAACCCTTTAAATATGAGCCTTATTATGAAAATGTATAAAGTAGGTCTACCGTTTATTGGCATATCATCTTTGCTGTTATTACTGTCACCTGTAGCAAACGCTGCTGAGATGTCGAATATGGATCACGGCAACATGGATATGTCGAATATGGACATGTCGAACATGGATCACAGTGGCATGGATATGTCAGATATGGATATGTCGAGTATGGATCATAGTGGCATGGACATGTCAGGTATGGATCACAGTAGTATGGACATGTCAGGTATGGATCATAGCAGTATGAATATGGATATGTCTGGAATGCAAGGCGGCGAACCACCTCCTAATGCTCGTAGTCCCGACTACTCAAATGGTGTTGACTATGGACAGTATGGTAAACCGGTAATGATGGGTAGCTTACCGTTATGGGGTGTGTCAGTAGAAACTTTGGGCTATCAGTTTGAGAATGACCAAATCGATTTTGAAGCTGAAGGCTGGTACGGTACTGATAGTAATCGTGTCACTCTACGCAGTGAAGGTAGTGCTCAAACTAACGATGATAAAGAGATCGATAGTCTAAGCTCACTCGCTTATTGGAAGCCGCTCGGTATCTTCTGGAATGGAGAAGCGGGTATTGCTTATAATACTGAAAACGATAAGTCCGCAATCATGGCAGGCATTGCTGGTACGGCGCCGTACTTCGTTGAGACTGACGCAAGAGCTTATCTATATACTGATGGTCAAGTCCAGCTTGATCTTGGGGCAGCGTACGAGTGGCGCTTAGATCAGCGTTGGGTGGTCAGACCAGAGCTGGAGCTGACGGCATTTAGCAAAGATGATACCGATAACGGTATTACTAAAGGATTTAATGAGTTTGAAGCTGAAGTTAGGCTGGCTTATGAGACATTCAGTCGTCAGCTCGCGCCTTATGTTGGTTTCAGCTACGAGAGCGCCTTGGGTGATGCGCGAGACTTACGTCGTCAAGAGGACGAAGACGTTGATTCTAATAGTCTGACTGCTGGTGTGATGTTTTGGTTCTAAGATTGTACATTGTGAGTTGATAAAGGAATTAATAACATATTTTTATAGGGGGATAATATGAATAACAACAAAAATCAGATGAATCCATATGTGAAATTTACCCTAATGATTTTAACATCCACAGTGGTGATGTTTATCATGATGTATTTTAATACTTATCAATGGGATCACGTTTATTTTAGCGAAACCAGAGCTTATATGGCGTTATATATGGGCGCTATGATGGCTATTATCATGCTCGCCTTTATGACCAATATGTATAAAAAGACTAAGGTCAATCTAATGGTTTATGGGGTTAGTGTCGTGCTATTTGCCTTTGGTTTATGGGGCGTTAGATCACAACAAACGGTCGATCAAGTGGATTGGATGCAGGCGATGATACCGCATCACTCGATTGCTATTTTGACCAGTTCGCGTGCTGATATCGAAGATCCACGTGTACGTCAATTGGCTGATGAAATTATCGAAGCCCAAAGACGTGAAATCGGTGAGATGCAAGCACTTATTGATGAGTTGGAATAATATATTATGATACCAATAAGTAAGCTCTTCTTTAAAAACTATTTACTATATCGCGTCTTTTAATTCTAACTATACCTACTCCTTACTTCAAAAATAACCTGTAAAACTGAAGTTCTACGAAGAAATAGATTAAGGTCGAATAAGTATGAAGCAAGATAGAGCGACTCGCTATCAGAAGGATAGTTTGACATTATCAGGAACAGTTATGCTAGGTACCGGTGTCATGATCGGTGCTGGTATTTTCGCTCTGACCGGTCAGATGGCTCAGATGACGGGTTCGCTTTTCCCACTTGCTTTTCTAGCCGCCGCAATCGTTGTTTCTTTTAGTGCCTATTCTTATATCAAAATCTCTAACGCTTACCCGTCGGCTGGCGGTGTTGCAATGTACCTGCATCAGGCATACGGAGATCGTTTACCGACTGGATTTAATGCCCTGCTGATGTATTTCTCCATGGTTATAGCGCAGAGCTTTTTGGCCCGGACGTTCGGGTCATACACTATGCAGTTATTCGGTGGCGATGACAGCGGTCGCATGGTATCCATCCTTGGCGCCGCGCTTATTCTTGCTGCGTTCTTTATCAATTTACTTGGTAATCGTTGGATTCAGGGGGTTGCATCGGTTATCGGTATTATAAAAATTGTCGGTATTCTTATATTCGGGTTGGTTGGTATCTGGCTAGCTGATAGCTTTGCAGTTGATTCTTCTACATTAGGTGACACTAATACTGTTGGTGACTTTCTTGGCGCAACGGCGCTAGGCATACTGGCATTTAAAGGCTTTACCACGATTACCAACAGTGGCTCGGAAGTAAAAAATCCTCATCGCAACGTCGGCCGTGCCATTGTAATATCAATCGCAATATGCGTAGTTATTTACACTCTAGTCGGTTTAGCGGTGTCTAGTAATCTATCTCTTGCCGAAATCATCGAAACTAAAGATTACTCCTTGGCTGCCGCCGCACGCCCAGCACTTGGCGACTATGGTCTATGGTTCACAGTTGCAATCGCAATGGTAGCTACCGCTGGCGGCCTCCTTGCTAGCATCTTCGCAGTCTCTCGTATGCTTGCTATGTTGACTGAGATGAAGCTGGTGCCTCATCGTCATTTGGGAATGCCGGGAAGCGTTCAAAAACATACGTTGGTCTATACTGTGGTGTTGGGTTTAGCTTTTACGACGTTATTTGACTTATCACGAATTGCAGCGCTTGGCATTGTTTTCTATCTAATTATGGATATCGCCATTCATTGGGGTGTTTTGCGATACCTTCGTCAGGATATAAAGGCGGTGATGTGGGTGCCTATAGTGGCCATACTTCTTGACCTGTTGGTTCTCGGCGGTTTTGTCTGGATTAAACTAAACTCAGATCCATTCGTACTTGGCGTAGCAGTCGTCACTATTGTAGTGATTGCTGTGGCTGAGCAGGTTTACCTGAAATCTTCAGCGAGGAAAAAAGCTATCGAAAAAGATACGCTTGCAGACCATCATTGACAGTAACATCAAAGAGTTTACAGAAAATTGTTTGGTTAAAAATTGCATAGATTTAAGCGTCTGCTTACTATCTTCAAGAATTGATTTCATGCAATACGATATTCATAAAGACAACAGGGAAAGTAAGCTATGAATGAGTCATTTAATCACGCTGGAACTTGGGGTCTCGCACTAATTGTTATTGTTCTGATTTCTTGGTTCTTTTACCGTTATTTCGCACCAAAGAACTGGCGTGAATGGGCGGGTGCTGGTGTAGTTCAGGCTTTCATTATTGCACTTTACGCAGAAATGTATGGCTTTCCGCTCACTATATATTTATTAGTACGGTTTTTTGGTTTGGACAGCCAATATGTCAGCGCTAGCTTATGGTCGACCCTTGTTGGTTTAGGTGAGACAGGCATGATGATCTCAATGCTACTCGGCTATGCTATTGCATTTTTAGGAGTCGGTCTTTTTGCTCAAGGTTGGCGCCAAGTCCACAAAGCACGAGGGGAAAATCGTTTAGTAACTGATGGACTCTATGCCTACGTACGTCATCCTCAGTACACCGGGTTGTTTATTGCACTGTTCGGTGAGGGTGTGGTGCATTGGCCAACTCTGTTTTCAATCGGTCTGTTTCCAGTGATTGTGCTTGTATACACATGGTTAGCTCGACGTGAGGAACGGCATATGTTTGAAGAGTTTGGTAAAGACTACCTTGCTTACAAACAGCAAGTGCCAATGTTTATTCCTCAATGGGGTCAATGGCGTCAACTTGCCGCCGCCGCACGAGTTAAAAAGTAATATCAATACAGGATAAAGCTTTAATTCATACAAATCCTTAGAGTTAGCATGGTTAGATACGATTGGTTATCTTGAGCTTGAACCACATCATACAATAGTGAGGATTACTAAGATGGTCAAATCAAACTTAACAACAAGTACTTTAAGGATTGCCCCTGTTGGCAACAGTGTATCGTTGTTTCTACTCATTAGTTACCTGTTATGCATAGGCTTTGGCTTACTTGCACCCGAACAGATAAGTATGCATGAAGCTTGGGCGCCTCTGCTACCTGGCTTTGAGTGGTTGACGTGGACAGGTTTTCTAATTGGGTTTGTCGAATCGTATCTTTACGGTTGGTATTTCGCAATCTTATTCGTGCCATTATACCGTTGGTTCGCCAAAGTGCGCTAAAGATATTGATATATTAACAGTCAGTAAACCTCTTCGGTTCGAGTAAAAATTAATTGAAGAGTTGGAGTGATCACAGTTTAGACTGAGGAGAAATCATAATGAATGGGTCAATGCATGGCATGATGAACGGCTCAATGATGTATGGCATGGGCTGGGTTATGATGCTTATCTGTTTGTTATTCACCCTACTATTTTTCGCAGTACTAGTACTAACAATCATGGCACTGCTCAAGTATTTGCGTGATAAAAACTAAATTCCAATTGAAAAGTATAGAAATTATTTTTTAGAGGTTTTTAGATTAATGATTAGATGAATAGCAATCGAGGATTGATGATAGTGCTTTAAGAGTTGTACTTATTATCAATATTTATTGTCTTCAAGGAGTGGTTTTATGAAACATATTGCCGATGAAAAATCTATCAAAGGTGGTCAGTACGATAAAGTACCAGAAAATTATAGTGGTACGGTTTATATCTGCCCGATGCATCCTGAGGTTAGAGATACTGAAAAGAGCGATTGTCCGATATGCGGCATGTTTCTTAAACCTGAAGACGAGGTTGCTGAATCCAACAACCATGAAGATAGTCATGCGCATTGTCATGGAGCGGATGCTAATAATAGTACTGAGTTAAAGTCTGTCGAAGACGATAAGTACGACAAGATACCGGAAAATTATAGCGGTACGGTCTATATTTGTCCTATGCATCCAGAAGTAAGAGATGTTGAAAAAAGTGACTGCCCAATATGTGGCATGTTTCTTAAACCTGAAGACGAAGTTGCTAAAGATGATAGTCACGCTAGCTGTCATGGAAAGGATACTGATAGTAGCGGAGTAAAATCTGTTAAAGGCGGTAAATACGATAAAGTACCTGCTGATTACGATGGCACGGTATATACCTGTCCTATGCATCCTGAAGTGAGAGACGTTAGAAATAGCGGTTGTCCGATATGTGGTATGGCGCTTGAGCCCGAAACGCTTACTATCGGTGAAGAGGACACCTCAGAGCTTGACGACATGACTCGTCGTTTTTGGATATGTACCGTGTTGACTGTACCGCTATTAATATATGTGATGAGCGGTATGTTTGGAGTTGACTTTAGTCAGTATGGTATACCTTCACAGGTTTTACAATGGGCTGAGTTAGTGCTCGCGACCCCTGTAGTGCTTTGGGGCGCCGCCCCGTTTTTCGTTCGTGGCTGGCAGTCTATAAAAAGCCGCAATCTAAATATGTTTACTTTGATTGCGATAGGCGTAGGCGCTGCTTATATTTTTAGTATTGTCGCGACCTTTTTTCCCGATATTTTCCCAGACAGTTTCAGAGATGCCTCTGGTCAAGTCGGAGTCTACTATGAAGCAGCAGCTGTCATTGTAACCTTGGTGCTACTGGGTCAAGTATTAGAGCTCAAAGCTAGAAGTCAAACTTCAGGTGCGATTAGAGCTTTGCTTGAGCTCGCACCACCAACCGCAAGACGTGTCGATGAAAACGGTGAAGAAGTCGAAGTCTCGCTTGATGAGGTCGTCACTGGCGATAAGCTACGGGTTAAACCAGGTGAGAAACTACCCGTAGATGGTACAGTGATCGATGGTAATAGTAGTGTTGATGAATCAATGGTGACGGGTGAGCCAATCCCTGTATCAAAAGTAGCAGGAGATACAGTGACTGGTGGTACGGTAAATGGCACCGGAACGCTATTAGTCGAAGCGGTCAATGTTGGAGCAGATTCAGTATTATCTAAAATTGTACAAATGGTTGCTGAAGCCCAGCGTAGCCGCGCGCCTATCCAGCGCTTGGTAGATCAAGTGGCGGGTTGGTTCGTACCTATTGTTATTGTCACCTCTATCATAACCTTTATTGTCTGGGCGATATTCGGCCCTGAGCCCGCTATGGCCTATGCTTTGGTTAACGCGATTGCGGTACTGATTATTGCTTGTCCTTGTGCCCTTGGTCTAGCGACGCCGATGTCCATTATGGTTGGTACCGGCAAAGGCGCGCAAAACGGCGTCCTCATCAAAAATGCTGAAGCGTTAGAGAGTATGGAAAAAGTCGATACCATTGTCGTCGACAAGACCGGAACACTGACCGCTGGTAAGCCCGAGCTTACCGCAATTGATGCGCAGGTAGGTCAAGATGAAGACGAGTTCCTCGCATTAGTAGCCTCAGTAGAAAGCGCTAGCGAGCATCCTTTAGCAGAAGCTATCGTTAGAGCAGCTCAAGAAAGATCACTCATTATTCCTAAAGCTACTGACTTTAATTCGACTACTGGCGAAGGCGTACAAGCCGTGGTCGATGGTAAGAAAGTCGCTATTGGTAACTCTAAGCTTATGGAAAGCCTAAATAGTTTTGATAATGAGCTGTCCACTAAAGCTGATGTCCGTAGAAAAGACGGTGAAACGGCAATGTTTGTGGCTATAGACGGTAAAGCTGCTGGTATTATTTCAGTTGCTGACCCTATTAAACCAAGCACTAAAGAGGCTATTTCACTGCTTCATGACGCAGGTTTAAAAGTTGTGATGCTAACCGGTGACAACGAAAAAACCGCGCAGGCAGTCGCCAATAAACTAGGTATTGATGAAGTTCATGCGGATGTCTCACCAGAGGATAAAAACCGTATCGTCAAAGAAATGCAAGACAGCGGTAAATTGGTCGCTATGGCGGGTGATGGTATCAACGACGCACCAGCGCTAGCGCAAGCTAATGTTGGTATCGCTATGGGAACCGGTACCGATGTGGCGATGGAGAGTGCGGGCATTACCCTGCTAAAAGGTGATTTAATGGGCATTGCCAAAGCTTATAAGCTTAGCCACGCCACCATGCGCAATATCAGACAGAATCTGTTTTTTGCCTTTATCTACAATGCACTTGGTGTTCCTATTGCCGCAGGTGTGCTCTATCCCATATTTGGGCTTCTGCTCAGTCCGATGATAGCAGCGGCAGCGATGAGCTTGTCGTCATTCTCGGTGATTGCTAACGCGCTGCGATTGCGCCGTTTGAAACTATAATTCTGGTACGGTAAAAAGTGTTCTAAAGCACACTGACACATACTGGTCTAAACTAAACAAGATCACAAAATATAAGGATACCGTTATGGGCAGCTTTTCTATTACACATTGGCTGATTTTATTGGTCGTAGTGGTGGTCGTATTTGGTACTGCCAAGCTTAAAAATGCAGGTAAAGATTTAGGCGGTGCGGTGAAGGGTTTTAAAGAAGCGGTCAAAGATGAAGAACCCGAGAATGCTCGCAAAAATCATGTGCTTAGCCATGAAAATCGTACGCCAGCTGCAAGTAATGATTTAAATACGCGTGTAGGTAATCAGGCTGATGATATGGAAATCAGCCCTATTTCCACTGATGACCAGCCTAAAGTATGAAGCGCGCCGCTTATAAATAGCGGCACTAAGTAGTCTATTAATATATGTGACTGTTATGTTTGATATTGGGTTTTCCGAATTACTCTTGTTTGGCGTCATTGCTTTAATCGTATTGGGCCCAGAAAAACTGCCGCAAGCCGCACGTACCGCTGGGCAATGGTATGCCAAACTGCGCCGTACAGTATCCACTCTACAATCTGAAATAGAAGCTGAGCTTGATCTAGCTGAAACACGTCAACAAATGCAAAATGAACTTGCGAAAATCCGTCAGACCGAGTCGGATATGAAGCGCGAATTAGCAGAAATGCGTGGCAGTATGCAAAAGTTTGAGCAGTCACAGAACCAAAGCCTAGACGCTTCACATCAGTCAAACACTCCTCAGCAGCAAAATCATCAGCCAGATACTTCCTCTTCTTCAGCTATAGAGAAGGGGGATAAATGAGCTTATTTAAGCGCCAAAAAAGTCGCCAAAGAAAGTTAGCAAATACAGATGCTAAGGCGTCAGATGCTACCCATAATGTTGAGACTGATAATGTGCTGAATGCGCTTAGCGACATGCCTATTACTGAGCATTTGATTGAATTACGCAAGCATCTCATCAAAATATGCGTAGCCGTTTTGATCGTCTTCTTAGCATTGGTAGGGTTTTCGCGTGAGCTCTACAATCTTTTATCAGACCCTCTGGTTGCGCAGCTGCCTGCGAATTCGACTATGATTGCTACTGATATTACCTCGAACTTTATGGCACCTATTCGCTTGACGATTTTCGTTGCTGCCTTTGTAGTGATGCCGTATATTCTGTATCAAATTTGGTCATTTATAGCGCCTGGATTATATAAAAAAGAGAAAAAAATCACTATTCCAGTGCTGATATCTTCGATATTCCTATTTTATTCTGGTGTCGCTTTTGCCTACTTTGTGGTACTCAAAGGCGTATTGAAGTTCTTTATTTTATTCGCTCCGCAAAACGTTATACCTATGACCGATATCGACAGTTATTTAAGCTTTGCGCTAAAGTTATTTATGGTATTTGGACTCACTTTTGAGATTCCAGTGGTTACTTTATTATTGATAATGGTCGGTATCATATCCACTCAGAGTCTAGAGAGTAAGCGCCGATATATCATCGTCGGTTGTTTTGCTGTGTCAGCGGTAGTCACACCGCCCGATGGGGTGTCAATGCTATTGCTCGCGATTCCAATGTGGCTACTGTTCGAGTTAGGTTTGTTTTTAGCGAAAGTACTCATTAAAGAAGAGCGTAAAACCGTATAACCTTGCAAAGTAGCTAATTTATAAACTAGATATATTGCAAATTAAGTATCTTGCAAAATGACTATTTCGTAAAGTAACTATAAAAATAACCTTATCTTAAACATTTAAGACACTTTTTTTATTTTGGCTGTCCCCTAAACCCTATCAGTACATTCAACTTAGTAATGAGATTTAAATGGAATTCCTAATTAATAATAAAAACAAAACGAATGATAATCTGGCAAATCAGCTTAATCAAGAGTGCTATTGCCGTACTTTAGATCGTAAAGCGCTTAATAACAGCCTGCAAGATCAATTAGTAAACACAAGAGATAATCCACTAGGAGCCAATGAGCTTAATAAGCTGTTTTCAGCGACACCGGTGTTTGTCCCTAAGACAGAGATAGAAGCAATGGTGCGAATCATCGCAGCTATTGAGTCGACTGCTAGACTACCGTCATATCAACAGCAAGTACTGTCGTGGGCACCCAATATCGCGGCTTTCGATCCGGGGCCAATAGGGGCCTTTATGGGTTATGACTTTCACTTAGGGAGCGATGACCCCAAGCTTATTGAGATCAATACCAATGCTGGAGGCGCATTTTTAAACGTAGCACTTGCCCGCGCACAAAAACACTGCTGTCGCCCCTCAGAGCAAAGTGTTGCTACTACTAAAATGCTTGATGGGTTTGAAGAAGCGGTCGCTAATATGTTCATACAAGAATGGCAGCGACAATCGGCAACTAGCATGCCCAATCGCATTGCTATTGTGGATAATGAGCCCAAAAGCCAGTTCATGTATTTGGAGTTTCAGCTGGCCTGCCAACTACTTCAAGCTAAAGGCATTGATACCGTTATACTCGATCCGTCTGAGCTTAACTATGCTGATGGTGTACTGACAGCTCATAGCAAGCCCATTGATATGATCTATAATCGGTTAGTCGATTTCGCCTTTGAAAACCCCAACCACGCCGTGCTTAAAAGTGCCTATTTAGAGGGTGCGGTAGTAGTAACCCCCAATCCGCATGCCCATGCTATATTCGCTAATAAGCGCAACCTGACTTTACTATCCGATACGCAAACTTTGCAGTCGTGGGGACTAGGTGATGATGATGCAGAATATCTAAAAAAGTCAGTACCAACTACCAGAATGGTTACAAAAGAGGATGCAGCAGAATTATGGCGTACTCGGAGACAATTGTTTTTTAAGCCAGTAGCTGGTTATGGTAGTAAGGGCGTTTACCGTGGCAGCAAGATTACCCGCCGCGTATTCGAGACTATTTTAGATGAAAGCTATATTGCGCAGACCTTTATCCCTGCTACAGAGCGATCAATAAAGATTGATGATGTGGTGACGACTAGAAAGGTAGATATACGTCTTTATACCTATGCAGGACAGCTGCTACTAACTGCTGGGCGTATCTATCAAGGCCAAGCGACTAACTTTCGCACACCAGGGGGTGGCTTTGCGCCTGTTTTTCAAGTCTGAACATAGCATGAACATGTAGCTTTGGCTTCTTAAGTAACGTTTACTAGTTTAATTATTCTGCATACCAACTTATCAATAAAACATCATGCTGAATTGGAAAGATGATGATCCAAACCGTTATCCACTACTTCCTGCATTTTGGCATGCCGTTGATTATTGCCTATACTTTTTTTCGTGATGATTACAAACGAGTATATTTGATTCTTTTAGCAACCATGCTGGTAGATTTAGATCACTTGCTAGCAACACCTGTTTTCTTACCTGATCGCTGTAGTATTAATTTTCATCCATTACATACTTACTATGCAATGGCAGTTTATGCGGCTATGCTATTTCTACCAAAGCCCTATAGAATAATTGGTCTAGGATTGTTACTACATATGCTGACTGATTCAAATGACTGCGTAATGACCTATCTGAATAGACTCTAGTGCTTATGCGTAGTCGTTAGCTATAGTGAAAAAATTATACAGGATTAGTTAAAATAAATAGGGTAATCTTCCTTTAATGTCGTTCCTTCCTCAAAAAGGATAAAAAGTGATTCTGGCAATTATAATGGCAGCAATTCTGATCGCTGTCTGCACAGCAATACATTACGGCGCATTAAAACTCTCGTCACAGTTTGTGACGCCGTCTCGCCATATAGGACATTGCCTTGGAGTCGCAGTCGGCTCAATTGTAATTGCTCACACGTTCGAGGCCTTGCTTTACGCTGCTGGCTTTTGGATTGCTGTTTACGGCTTTGAAATCGGTAACCTCGTATCGTCCTCATCTAGCGATAGTAGCTCCCTTAATTTTATGGACTACTTTTACTTCTCGCTAGTTAACTTCACAACGCTTGGGCGAGGCGATCTCATGCCTACTGGACATCTACGATTTATGGCCGCGATGGAAGCCTTTCACGGTTTCCTACTGATCACAGCCTCTGGAAGCTTTATTCTTCAGGTCATGAGTGGTAAAAAACCCCTCTCAAGTTAGCTACAAGCTCTCTCAACTATAGGTCGCGCTGAGATCCATAACTCACGTCAGGACACCGATATTATTCTGACACAGAAAAAATAGTTCAAATCGTTAGAAGGAATAAAGCTATGACTCCAAACAATAAGGATCACCAAGACATTCATCAGTCTGCTATTGCTAATAAAACGTTAGATTCTGATGACAACTGGATCGAGAAAATATGGGCGTGGGCAGATGAGTTTGAGCTTAAAGAGTCCGAAATCCCTCGTGATAAAGAATCATTGCTAGCCCTAAAAAAGCTAGAGATCTTAGAGCCTGAACATGATGAGCAACACTCAAAAGACGTCTATAGAATAGCCTATCTACCCGATGAGCTTACCAACCTTACAAATCTAGTAGATATAACTATCAGTGGCATATATTCAAGTCATTTACTGCCCAATATCGGTAAGCTCACTAATCTAACCAAACTGTCTATTAGTCACTCTAAACTTGTCGCATTACCTGAGAGCATCGGGCAACTGAGTTATCTTACTGAACTCTTTATTGATCAAAGTGAACTCGAAGCGCTACCTGATAGTATTGGACAACTTCATAACCTTACTAAGATGTTCATTGGTCGCTGTCAGATTCAATGTTTACCTGACAGCATTGGACAGCTTACTAAGCTTACGGTACTTGATATAGTTCACTGTGAGATTGAAGAACTGCCTGACAGCATAGGGCAGCTTATTAACCTCGCTAAGCTTTTTATTAGTTATTGCCCGCTCAAGCACTTGCCTGACAGCATAGGGCAACTCAAAAATTTAAATGAGCTTGATCTTATTAACTGTGATCTCAAAGACCTACCTAGTAGTATTGGACAGCTTACCAACCTCAACAAGCTTTATATTAATCGTTGTCGTATTAAAGAGTTGCCCGCCAGCGTTGGACAACTGAGCAGTCTTACAGAGCTTTTTATTACTCATTGTGAGCTTGAAGAGCTACCTGATAGCATAGGCCAGCTTTTGAGCTTAACTCACCTTGACCTGCTTCACCTTGAACTAACGGAGCTACCCGATAGCTTTGGACACCTCATTAACCTTGCTGAGCTTAATATTATCAACTGTAAACTTAAAGTATTGCCTGATAGCATCGGACAGCTCGTTAACTTAACTAAGCTCAATTTTAATCACTCTAAGCTTGAAGTCCTACCTGATAGCATAGGGCAGCTTACGAGCTTAACTGAGCTTTTTATTAGTCATGGTAAGTTTGATAAGCTACCTGATAGCGTAGGTCAACTTGCTAATCTAGAGAAGCTTTATATTAACCATTGTAGTCTTAAAGAGCTGCCTGAAAACATAGGGCAACTTAAGAGCCTGACTGAGTTTTTCATCAGTTATTGTAAATTGGGCAAGCTGCCTAATAGTATTGGTGAGCTTAATAATCTCGCTAAGCTTGAGCTTGTTTATTGTAATCTTAGAAACCTACCAGATAATTTTACACAGCTGAATAATTTGAGATGTATAAATCTTACTGGTAATCCTCTCGATAGACTTTCTCCGAAGGTAAAAGAGTATTTACGTTCTGTAGATACGGTATATGGTTGGGATAAACAATCATACTACTAGTGATTATTGGGTCATTCATATCATATTATGAGCAAAATCCAATTGTCGCAAAATCTAACTCTAACTAGCTTATTAAATCATAATACTGATAAAGTGAAATAAGTAGGGCTGCTACTAACTCTTAATTATCAGTAAGCGTATTTGTATGTCAATAATGGAGTAGGCATTCTCAGTTATGTATGGTTCATCAAATCCTATAGTTTCTGCGTCGAGTATTTATATGATCATAACTAGCCTTGGTAGATGTGATGATCTTGGCAGTCTAATATAGATGGTTCTAGTACAGTGGTTTGTTTTGAATAGTCTATTAATTGATTAAGGAACAAAAATAGTTGCCTCCCCAGAGTTACAACCTATGTGTTGCGCGGTGCAAACATAATAATAGGCATGCCTAGAAGTGCTACTAACGTACCTAATATGTCCCATGTCGTTGGTCGAATACCATCAACAGCCCATAACCATAGAATTGCCATCGTTACATACACACCACCATAAGCGGCATAAACTCTGCCAACAGCGGTTGGATGTAAAGTCAGTAACCATACAAAAGCAACCAAACTAAGCGCACTGGGGACAAGAAGCCATATTGACTTACCCTCTCTTAGCCATAAGTATGGCAAATAGCAACCTACAATCTCTGCTAGTGCAGTAATGGCAAAAAGCCCAGCTGTTTTTAATTCAGACAAAAAACTTACCCCTTTAGTCATTTATAATGCAGCGTTTGAGTTTATCATGCCACTATAAAAAACATCTCAAAGGAAGCTATTTTTTCATGTTAGAAATATTATTATTGGCGTTAGCACTTGCTGCGGATGCGTTTGCTGCTGCAATCGGTCTTGGCTCAAAACCCCGAGTTTCACAAAGCCACCTGACAAGTATTTTTTTAGTGCTTTACCATACACGTACTATGAGCACTAGCTTAAAGCGTCTATAAGCACAGCTATTTCATGTTTTGGTTCACAGTAGCAGGTTTATAAATGACTTTCATATACCCGCAATATGAGAGGTACTAGCACCTAGTAACTCTCATATTATAAGTATGAATCAAGCCGAAATTAGCATTACACAGCATTCTGTCTGAATAAAATGTAGTACTCAAAGTAGATTTAAATAAGCTATTCTCGCTGCTTCCAGTTTTCTTGACCCAAAGGCATGCGATTGAGTAGGTCACGTCTTGATCGCCAGTCAGGCATTTGAGTATCTAGCAGAGCCTTGAATCTATCGTTATGTTGGCGCTCTTTGAAATGTAGTAGCTCATGAACGATAATATATTCTAAGCAGGGTATGGGCTTTTTTGCCAACTCTAAGTTAAGTAGGATACGACCTTCCTCTATATTACAGCTACCCCATTTAGTCTTCATTTTTTGAACTTGCCAGCTTGTGACGTTGACGTTGAGCTGCTTAGACCACTGCGTAACCAAAGTAGGAATACGTGCTTTTAGTCGAGTACGATAGTACTCATTGAGCAGCTTTAATCTATCAGTAGTCGACGTTTTAGTATGCACGGATAAAATGAGTTTGCCACCTTTTAGCTTGACGTTAGGTACAAAGTTTTGAGCGGTATCTAACTCAAGCACTTCAAGCCGATAGCGTCTGCCCCATAAATAATGTGTCTCGCCATTGATCATTTCTCGAGTGGATTGACGCGCTTGCTTAATAAAGCTTGCCTGCTGCTTGCGTATCCATGGTATGCGGTGAATCACTGCCATTCGAATTGCAGTTTCGGTCATTGCTTCAGGGGCAGCCACTCTAATCTCACCATTAGGCGGCATCACACTGATATGCAAATGCTTAATGGTTTTGCGCTGCAATTGAATGTCTAGTGATCCGATCATTAGTTGCATTATTTATATTCCGGTTGCGCTTTGACTAGGCTCATGACCTCTTCAGTACTGCTGTCCAATTCATACAAAGACAATGTTTCTCTGACGATATTTGCAACTTTGCGCTCTTTTAATAGATGGCCTTGCCAGTCAGCTTGCTTATTAAGTCTGACAGCCGCGTCAAGCTTATCGGCCAGTTCTTCATTTTGGTCTAAGTTGTCGTACAATGCGCGTTTAGCATTGGTATTGATAGAGTCTGGATAATGGTTATTTGCACTATTGGGTCTTAACACTTTGGCAGATAGCTCGCGTATTTTGTGTAAGTACTCTTTGTAGTCTACGGCCTTTTGGCGACGCAAGGTGACAAGCTCGTTAAGTAAGACTGACATGTGCTCATAGTACTTAGGGTTAACGGGGTTTTCATCTACAATAGTTTTGCGCACGTTATTTTCGATGGTTTCAGCCACGTTTCCTTCGTCATTAGCGATATCATCAGGTAAAGCCTTAATCAGCTCATCAGTCCCTTTGTCTACAATCAGCTCAATTAAGCCAAGCTCTTCAAAGTCCATGACCGTATCACTAGGTTCAGCACGGATATAACTATCCAATAAATGACGCATGGCTGGCTCGTAGAGTTTCATATCGAGCATGTCAGCGCTCATCATCTTGATGCTCTCACGCACGCTTTCAAAGTGCTTCACGTCGGTTTGAATACGATCGATCTGCTCTGGACTGTAGCCACACTCTACCATCTCATTAGCAATATTTGCATAAGCTCGCAGTAGCTTAGCGACACTTTTATATAAAGTGACCCGTAGCTGTTCTTTTTCTAGTTTTTCATCAATGGGGGCGTCATTTGTGGTGCAAAAATATGCATAGTAGTCTTGAGTGTTCTTAGGGTATCTAACGGGTTCGCACAATCCTCGAACCATCTCTAGCGCATTATCTAAGTCCTGCTTAGCAGAATCAAGGCGGTTTTTTAATAAGCCTTCAATATCTTTGCTGTCATAATCAGAGAATGCGCCTTGTGTATAGCTTGATATGGCTTTATCTAAAGACTGAAACAGATCCTGATAGTCGATGATATAACCATATTCTTTGTCTTCACCATCTAGGCGGTTCACTCGGCAAATAGCCTGAAATAAGTTATGATCGGCCATTTTTTTATCAATATATAGATAGGTTGCTGAAGGCGCATCAAATCCCGTCAGTAGCTTATCTACTACAATCAGTAAGCGCATCTGCCCCGGCTCGTCAATGAAGCGTTTTTTGACCTCTTTTTCAAAGTCTTCAACCCTCAAACCAGCCTCTTGTTCATCGATATCGTAATATTCGGCAATCATCTTACGATAGGTGGCATACTTAAATAGCTTTTCAGTCGTACCTTCGCCAGACTCTTCACCCTTAATGCTATCGGCAGTCGGCTGATAGCTGGTGATGATAGCAATTTTATCTTTTAAGTGCGTATGGCTAAACATTTCATAGACTTTGCAGGCTTGATAGATACTGCCACATACGAGCATGGCATTACCTCGACCATCAGCCAGTCGCGGGCGCGTCTCCATATCATATAAGATATCGTTCTTGATTTGCTCTAGGCGAGAGTGACTCGATAACACGCGCTGCATCGTGCCCCATTTTTGTTTTAGCTGAGTCTTAGCAACATTGGATAAGCCGCGAGTTTTGGCATCAAACCATTTATCAATTTTATCTGGTGATAGTAGCTGTTGATCGATATCGCGTGCTTCATAACGCAGATCAAGCACGACGCCATCAGCGACTGCTTCATCGAATTTATAAGTATGAATATAGGGACCGAAGACCTCGATAGACTTTTTCTGATCTTTTTTGAGCAGTGGCGTTCCTGTAAAGCCAATAAACGTCGCATGAGGAAGCAGGGCAGTCATCGCACTATGCAGCTTACCCGATTGCGTGCGATGGCATTCATCAACAAAGACGTAAATATCCCCTTTAGCGCTAAAGTTTGAAGACAGACTACTTTTTAGATCCTCTATGAATTCGTCAGTATCCGCTACGCTATCTTCATCCTTATTGTCATTAGTATGACGACCAAATTTATGTACTAATGAGCATAGTAGTGCTGGGTTAGGATGATTAAGCTGACGGATTAGATCCGCGCCATTCTTGGTACGATATATATTTTCATCAATACCTGAAAACACACCTTCAATCTGCTCGTCTAGCTCTTTGCGGTCCGTAATGACAAGTACGCGGCTATTTTTAATATTCTCACGTATCCACTTAGCCAGCCATACCATAGTGAGACTTTTACCTGAGCCTTGGGTGTGCCAGATAATGCCGTTTTTACGTTTTGCTAGGTAGTCTTTGGCGGCTTGCACACCAAAGAACTGATTGTGCCGGCAGGTTTTTTTGACACCCATGTCATAAACGATGAAGTTATGAATAACATCGAGTAAGCGCTTTTTATTACATAACTGATAGAGGTGACGGTCTAATGGCTCAGCATAAGCTTGTTGACTTGCCTGCTGCGTCGTACTGGTATGCTGAGGGCTTGCTTCTTTCCATTCCAGATAGTAGCGCTCTGGGGTCTCTATAGTCCCATAACGCAATCCTTGACTGTCGTTACCGGCCATGACTAGCTGGATGGTGGTAAAAAAGTTACGGATAAAATCCTTGCTTTGATTGTCTAAGTTCTGCCGTATGCCTTCAGAGACTGAGATGGTAGAGCGCTTTAGTTCTAAGACACCAAGGGCGATACCATTGACGTATAACACCACGTCAGGGCGCTTTTTATGTTCGCCTTTGATCGATACTTCTTCAGCAATAGCAAAGTCATTTGCCGCAAAGTTGTCCCAGTCAATCAACCAAACCGTTTGGGTATGTTCGCCTGAGCCTTCTTTTTCTTTTATCCCGTACCGTAGTAGTCGATAGACCTCTTTATTGGCATCATAAAGCTTGATGCCACTACCTAGGGCGGCAGCTTTTTCTAAGGTGCTAATCGCGCGCGCTATCAGTGGCGCACTGACATTACGAGACTTTAGCCATTGCGCTAGTATATCGCGTTCAATATTTTTATTATCGGCCCGTGTGTGCCAGTTGCCCAAATAGCGATAGCCAAGCTCGTCTTGAAAAAATTGTACAACACGGTTTTGGGATATTCTTTCAATATCGTTGACGTTACTCATTTTTAAGCGCCCTCTGACATTAGGTTAAGACCTTTCATCATGATTTCTAGCATTTGTTCTTCATGCTGCGCGATCATTGTTTTATCCCACGTGGCTTCTTGACCACTAATACACTTAATCATTCTAGATAGTTTCAGGCTATCAATTTGTTTGCTTTCAAGAA
This sequence comes from Psychrobacter sp. T6-5, assembly GCF_052258485.2. NCBI lineage: Bacteria > Pseudomonadati > Pseudomonadota > Gammaproteobacteria > Moraxellales > Moraxellaceae > Psychrobacter > Psychrobacter sp. T6-5. The sequence goes on from NZ_JBQQEY020000001.1 coordinate 1,505,486, forward strand.
AGTATTTTACCTTCACATCAGGCATGTCATTACTAACCCGAGAGTTAAGACTATGGCTAATCAAACATAAATTGCCAAAAGAATGAAGCAGCGTATCCTCTACATTTTTATCATTTATAAAAAGCTTATCATCTCGCTTGTTTTGGGGATAAAAGTGTTCAATTGAGCTTCGAGCAGTAAAGGTAAATTCAGGACGTTCCTCATCTTTCCAAAGCAGATAGTCTAGATAGTTAAACACAAAAATATTGCGAATATTGTTATATCTAAGGTACTGCTTAATTTGTGTACGTAAATGATTGGGTGTGAGACTAGCGTCAGTATTTGTGAACGAGATTTGATTAAAGTCTGGGGTTTGATAAATAATGTGATGATAGTCGTCAGGCTCATCTGTTAAATAACGCCTCAGCATAAAGGCGCGGGCTATTGCCTCTATATGACTCAGATAAGCTGTGCTATCAAGTCCGATGTCATTATATTGATAATGCTGATAAGCATAATATAAAACCGCATTGAGCCAGTGCTTATAGTTTGTGGTAGGGGTTGAAACGTGAAAGGCGCTTTGTAGCATCACTAAATCATTGTTGTCATTTTCAAAGCTGTTTTTATAATAGCTATTTTTTTTGTCTTCACCTTTGGTTAGTTTATTAAGTGTCCATTGCCCTTTGTTGTCCTGCATATTGCGTTTGATTATGAAGTGATCAAAGATAAACTTACTTTTAAGCAAGGCATATATAAAGGTCTTGACTTGAGATAAAGGTGTTATCTTATCTTCAGTTACTACGTTTTGGCTCATTTTTGAAACAGAAGGCGCTAATATATAGGTTTCAAACTGAGTCAGCAGCTGTTTGTCATCAAGGGCGATGTCTTTTTGATTTGATGACTGTATGTTAATCATGATTCTTAACGTATGTAGCAAAAAACTTGAGAAGTTAACTAAGCTATAGTAGGTTTCGCTAATACCGTCATCATCACCTTTGTCAGCAGTATCATTGGGGTTTGGTGGACTGGTAAAGCCGTCGGCTAGAATGTCGTATAAAGAGGGCGGCTGTGACTTAGAGGCTTGAGTGTTATTTTGTTCATCATAATTTTTATAGATATCAAGTAGCGCATTAAAGTCTTTAGGCTTTAGCACGGACAAATTATTTGAAAATAATTCAGTACGTAAGGTAGTGCTAAAGCCATATTGCACGTACTTATTCATATTGGCGCAAGCTTCCCAAACATCATGAATTAATGCCTTAAGGGGTTGTTTGTCAGCAACGTCTATTTCGCTCGAATCTGCCTTTTCAACTACTGATAATAATCGTGCTTTGATAATCTCATGCTTCTCTAACTGCTCACCTCGGTTATTCATGACTTCAAAGTAATGGTTTAAGTCTGTCTCGTCAGGTACAGGTACACGAGAGATTTGCACATATGTAAATAGATAGTGACAGAAGTCTTGAATACTGATCTTATGGTGCTGGTTTTCACTGGGGTTAGCACTATCAAATTTGTCTTTCATTACCTTTTCAATAGACTTATAGCCATTGATAATAGCAGGGTTAAGCCCGTCTTGATCAAAGTGCTGATAGTTCTCTAAGTTATCGTTTAATAGTAAATTTAAAGTTTGAGTAGATTTTGGGCGGCTTTCGAATTCGATATTCTGTGCTTCATACCAAGACATGTCATAGTCGTTATCGTTACTTGCAAAGTAATTTTTTAGATATATGATCAATAGGCTTAAAGTGGTAAAGCGCTGTTGACCATCAATAACTTCAAACACTTTATGTTTAGACGATGGCTCTGGTCTTTTAAAGACAACCAAAGTACCTAGGTAATAGTTCTTATGACCGTCTAAGGTCCTTGAGTTAATCTGAGCGTCAATAATATCAGTGATGAGTTGTTCAATCTCGTCATTGCCCCAAGCAAAATTACGCTGATACATAGGAATAAGGTAATGCGCTGTGCCGTCTAGCATTTGTTTTGGCGTGAGCGATATCACATCTTTATTTGTACTCAAATGATAATTTGTCATTATTGTATTTTCTCTATTTATCAGCCAAATAGTTGAGGTCATTAAACATTTTGTATATGGCGTTGTCTGGTGTTTTATTAGATGCCTGTATATCACTTGCTTTTAATGGACTGACACCAGCTAGCCATACCTGTTTTGGTAGAGTGGCTTCTTTGATGCGTTTAAATAACATACCATTGACCGCACGATTATCCATGGTTGCAAGCTTTACCGCATAACGCTCTAGACGTATTTTATAAGCCCAAATAAACACAGTTTCGATAACCTGTGATAAATCTTGCATACCGAACTTATCGATATAGTAAATCAGCGCGTTATCAAATAGATTGCGTGCGTATTTATCACCTTGTCGCTCTCTTCCATTATAAGTCGTTAGTAAATGTATAATCTTAGAAGCACGTTCATCTAAGTGCTGCTCAGCGATAGTGGTAAGCAGCAAGTCATTTTTATTATCTGAAGTGCGATCTGCATCAATCGTTCTCTTGTGTGTGATAAGCGTATCGTAGTGCTCAATCATCTCAAAAAACCGTCGCCCGTTAATGAGCTGTTGGTCTAGCTGAAAGGGATAGCTCATCGCTTGGGCATCAATATGACGGTGCATATTGCCATTATAATCATCTATAAAATGATGAAGTACGAGCATGGATTTGGCATAGTGCGGCAAATTTTGCTTGTGTAAAGACACCCCTTTAAAAATATCGACATGACGACTGCTAAAGCTGCGGGCGGGCTTGTGATCGATCCAGCGCTTGATCCTGAATAAGTGCTGACCGAATAGTCTGTGCAAATCACTATCTGCTAAGCTCTCCCAGTGGGCGACAGTTTGCGCTTTGATATTGGGATTAAGGCGTTCATCATAGGCGCTAAACTCACGCAAATGAAACGCCTTGAGTAAGTCATGCGGATATAGCGCTTTACCGCGCGAGTTCTGCGAGTCAAAAAACTGAAACGCTTCTGATTCATCTTCTAAGATAAAAATGACAACTTCGCATTTATGCATCAAAAAATCGATATGATGAACGCTGAGCTCACCGCGATTTACAATACGCTGAATTTCTTGGAAATTTGTATGCAGATTATAGATAGAGATGTCGCTTGCGAACGCTTGCTTTTGTGCCAGCGCTGGCACGCTGTGTACTAGCTCACCTAGTATTTTACTCACATCTGATTTATCTTTGGGCGAGTTAATATACTTCTTGATAATCGCCATAACGGTGAGTATCAGCGTTAGGGTGCGCTGTTGACCATCAACGATATTGAGCACATCGTTACCTGCATTGTCTTTAGACTTATGCAGTACGATAGTACCAAGACGGTAGGCGGGCTTGTCGCTTTGGGTTTTGATGTCGTTGAATAGGCTTGCGATATTACGCTGCGTCCATTTATAAGGGCGCTGATACTCAGGGATGGTCAGCCGGCTTTCATTGAGCAAATCTGATACCGAAACGATAGTCTCATGCTGTAAGGTCACTGATGTATTCATGCTAAGCAGTCACCGTTGTCGGCTGATGGGTGAGTGCTAGGACTGTCAGAACTTACCAAACGCACTTTGCCAGTCAACAGCTGCTGCATCATGCCTTGCTTGATGTCGCGGGTTTTCTCTAAGCGCTGCTGCAATGCTTGAATCTCGGCATCCATATCGGAGAGGATAGTGGCGATGGCGGTTTGTTCTTTCTTACTTTGTGGATAGCATATCTGAACTTGTCCTATTTCAGCCATATTTATTTTTTGAGGTGTAGCATTAACTAATGCTCTTTTCTCAACTTCTTTTCGAAATAAATTAGATTTTGAAAACTCGTACATATATTGTGATTTGATAGTATCGCTAGGTTTTATTAATGCAAGACTAACGTAAATACTTGCATTAACATCCCAGTCAATAATTCTAGTCTTTCCTATTGAACCAATACGAGTCATTAATATGTCACCTCTTTCAGGTTTACAACGCTTTATCAGGCGATTGTGTTCTTCAAAAGAGATATGTTTAACATTGACAAAGTCGTTGGCCGTAACATTTTCAACACTATAGAATGGCACTCCATTTTGAACATACGATGGAGTATAGTGTGTACCGTCATTTATATAAGAGCTTAGTTCAGACAGTGTGCCAACTTCCCAATCCTTTGGAATCTCACCTAAATCTGTCTGTTTAAACCCTTTTTTACTACCATCTTCACGAGTAGCAAACTCAGGCAGGCGAGTTTTGCCCGTGAGTAGCTGCTGCATGGTGGCGGTTTTGATCGCTTCTTTTTTCACAATCAGCTTTTCTAGTGACCCGATTAAATCATCGATATCAGATAGGGCAGTGGCGATGGCGGTTTGTTCTTGTTTTGGAGGTAACACTACATTCATATCTGCAATCATTATACGTCGCACAGAGTCTACAGAGGACTTTGCCGTCATAGACATAATTCTGTCGTAAAAATTATTGCTAAAATAGAGATAAAAATAGTAGCCATCTATTCTATTGTCAAAGCTATGCATCAAATAAACTCTTTGATGAAAATCAAATTTTCCATTTACATAATGATAAATTTTTCCAGTACCAACCCCATCACCAGCAGTCAATACACCTTCACCATCAAATGAAAATGAATTAATTTGTTCTATAGTTTGTGAACGAACAAAAAAAGGATATCTACCAGTGGCAATTTTGTCTTGAGTATTTTTATTTCCAGTTGTAATCTTTAAAAGATTCTGAGTTTTATCAAAACCCCAATCCTCTGGAATAACCCCAACCTCAGTCTGTTTGTAACCCTCGGGTATTTTTACCTCACTCATGACGCCACTCCCATCGCTTGCAGGTGCGCGGTGACTTTTTGGCTCAGTCTATCCACCTCATCCAGCAGACTAGGCAATGGCTCAGCATAACGCGCTTCTAACTGCGTCACCCGATCAGCAAGCTGGGCGGTGATACGCTCAATCTCCGCCTCAATACGTGATTGCAATGTCGCTTGCCATTTATCCGTGACCAGTAAGGTCTTTATATCCTCATCACTCAGCGTTGGATACTTTTTAAATACCGCCAAGTCTAGGGCCTCTTGCGCTTCTTTTAGCACTTTTTTGGCAGCCGTTTCCGCATCAGTTAGTTGTAAAAACTGCTGAATATTTTGAATATCAGTAAAGTCAGATATATCGTCCTCTTGCATTTTTTTATCAATTACAGTGACGGCTTGTTTTTCAAAATCCTTTACCTTTTTTAGCTCGGCTTTTATCAGTTTGTCTTTGTTGAGATAGCTATTGATGGTATTTATCTCTTCTGCTGAGGCGTCAGTGTTTAGATAAGCTTTTAAGTTTTTAAGGGCAATCTTCCCACTATAATTATTGGCTTTATCAATCACATGATTCTGAGCCAATATCAATAGCTCACTCTGCGCGGTCTCAATCTCTTTATTCAGTCTTACATAATCTTTATATTGATCAGGAGCAAATACTCTATAAGCCATAACATAAAAGTCTTTTAATGCCTCATTTGCCTCTTTTTTAGTGCTTATATTATTGAGTACGCCTTCTTCATCACTATGCTCCTCAATGAACTCAGTCAAAGTCGTACTTACGGTATCGAGTTTGGCTTGTAGGGTGTCTATATGCGCTTGCTCATCGCTATAGTATCGGTTAATGATAAGCGCAGGCGCGATAAGCTCGGCTTTGTACTTATTCTTATTGATAACCAGATCAGGAGTTTCTTTAAGCTTTTCGCCCTTAGCAGCGATAAGCTGACGCAACTGCTTACCCACTTGCCAGCCTTCTTGTGAGAGGGCATACACATCGTCCTGCATCGTCTCTGCCCAATAATCCATCAAAATCTGATAGATGTCATATTTATCGAGTAGGGCAGTATCGGCATAACGCTGAAGCAAGTCTTCACTGATACGCTGAATGATGGCCTTGGGTTTATCACCTTGCGCGATATCTGTAAGGCTAGACGCTGTCCACCAATCACTAAATGGCGTCAGGCTTTGGCTGGCAAACTGGATAAACTCAGGATGAGCCAGGACGGTGGCTTTGACTTCATTAGCGGGTATGAGGCACTGACGATAGCCCTCTCGCAAGTCTGCAAATAGCGCCTTTCGCAGGCTTGGAAATACTTGCCAATACGGCTCTAAGGTATCGATATCGCTAATCGGAATACCGCCTTGCAAGTGAGCGCCAAGGTCATGCTGGTCTTCATCAACGCTTGCATCGATATAGCGTGGAATATTTAAGTTGTAGTCATTATCGATAATCTCATCCATCCCGACCATGCGGCTATATCCAGCTAGTTCGGTTTGATGATTGAAGACGTCAACGACTTTGTGAATGTCTTGACTGCGTAAACGATTTTTATTGCCATCTTTCATAAACCCGCGACTGGCATCTATCATAAGTAGCCCAGATGCGCCTGTGGCTCGCTCAGCTGCCGTCATCTTATCGATAACGATAATACAAGCAGGAATACCTGTACCATAGAATAAGTTAGCTGGGAGGCCGATGATGCCCTTGATGTAGCCTTGTTTGATAAGATTTGTGCGAATATGCGCTTCGGCATTGCCTCGGAATAGCACACCATGCGGTAAGATGACTGCACCGATGCCTGTGCTTTTTAAGCTCTTAACGATGTGTAGTAAAAAAGCATAATCGCCGTTTTTTTCAGGGGGAATGCCCCACGTAAAACGGTCGAACTCATCCGCTGCTGCATTTAGACCACTGGTCCAGTTTTTATTACTAAAGGGTGGGTTGGCTACGGCAAAGTCAAAGGTTTTCAGCTGATTGCCTGCTACAAATTGCGGCGAGGCGAGGGTATTGCCTTTATAAATATCAGCGCCTACTGCGCCATGCAAGATCATATTCATCTTTGCAAGTGCGGTTGTGGCAGAGTCCATCTCTTGACCAAAGATAGTCAGACCACGCGGCGCTTCATCACTGGCTTTGAGTAGCAGCGAGCCTGAGCCGCAAGCTGGGTCATAAACAGTGGCATCCTGCGGTGTATCTTCATTAATACCAATGATTTGAGATAGGATACGTGACACCTCAGATGGAGTGTAGAACTGTCCTTTGGACTTACCTGACTCCGTTGCAAAGTGGCGCATCAGATATTCATAAGCGTCGCCAAGCAGATCATCACCATCAGCCCGGTTGCCTGATAAGTCTAAACCCTCGAATATACCAATAAGCTTAGATAAGCGATCAACGTGCTCTCTACCTTTACCTAGCTTTTCTTCATCATTGAAGTCAGCGACATCGATGACGCCTTTTAGCCCATTGGCTTCTGCAAGCTTACCGATGATTTTATCAACTTTTTCACCGATCTCTTTATCGCCTTTGAGCATTACCATATCGTCAAAGCTACCGCCTTCAGGGACGAAAATATCCCCGTAAGGGTCGCCTTTAAACTTGTCCGATACGTACTTCATAAATAGCATGGTCAATACATAGTCTTTGTATTGGCTGGCATCCATACCGCCGCGCAGCTCATCACAGCTTGCCCAAAGGGTTGCATATATCTCGGTCTTTTTAAGTGCCATAATGAGCTCTTTTTATTGAATTTAGAAGTTTTTTGGTGGCTGATATTATACTGCTAATCACTTAGATTGCTAGGTATGTAATTAACTACTTTATTGAAGACAAACCCCGATATCATTCAGGCCACCTAAGAATTTTGTAAAACTGACAAAACCCCACTGAGCATTTACTGTTAAGCCCAAGCAGGTTTTTTGTACCAAATCGTGCTAGGTACATATCACTCTATCCTATAAATACTGATAATCCGATACCCTAAAAAAGAATAAGATCGTCACCTGATGAGTAAGAGAGAATTAAACATCACCTTTATGAGTTGTCAGCAATATCGCTTACCTCTTTGAGCTTGGATTGGTGAACCTTTAGAAGATTTTAGTCACTCGTGATTACTATCAATTCAAAATATCGCATGACCTAGAAAGTAAATTGGTAGGTAATCTACTATACTTGTCTTAACGATAATAATTAATGAGCGAATGAATATGACAGCTATTTTAAGTGATGAGGATGAACCTCTTGTTGAAACAATAGCTCACGCCTGCGCCATTACCTTTCAAGGTAATGCTAGCAATAACATCCAACAAGACGCATTTTTCTTCTTAGATCACTGGTATCAAGAGAATTTAGGAATAATGCCTGTAACATCAGTGCAAGCGCCATTTTGTCTTGCGGTATCAGACGGCGTTGCCAGCTCTAACCAGTCACAGCACTGCTCAAAGGCAGTTGTTAAAGCAATTAGATCGCTATGGAATGACGAACAAGTAAACATCCAAAACATGACCTCAGATCGTATCTATACGCAACTGAGCCAAACCAAGCACACAAAAAAACGCTATGGCGCTGCAGCAACCCTCGCGATGATCATCGGCACACTAAACGATGATAAATCAATCAATATAGACATCACTCATGTCGGTGACAGCCGTGTGTACTTGCTAAGAAAAAACACAAAAGGATGGCAGTGCTTAACTCGTGACCATAACTTATTAAATGAGCTGGTAGATGAGAAGGCGCACGATGAAGATCGTCAAGCAAGTTTTGATGAGTATAACCGCACAGGTATGGCAGGCAGCTTATATAGTATCACTGAGTGCTTTGCATTGGCAGTGAATAGCGATGACCCAAGCAACGAGCCACCTAATAGTACAAAACAGACAATCACAGTGCAAGCAGGTGATAGTCTTGTTGTTTGTACTGACGGTATTCATGATTTAGTACCCAGTAGTGAATGGGCTCTTATTAAGAGCCAAACAGATTTGCAGGGTTGGCTACAGATGCTTTGGCATCAAGTGTATGACTCAGATGGCAATGCTTATGACAATGGTACTGCGATTGTGGTACGGTTTGATTAAATTTTTTACGATAGTTCACTTTTAAAATGACAGTTTGATAGATTCGATAGCCTATAGAGCAGCCAACATGCCTACACACTCAATCGCGAGCTATAACAAATCCGCCCGTCTGTTTGCGCTTTATCAGCGCTTGCCACGTAGTAAAGACAAAGCAATATCACTCACAGAGCTAATGAGTATCTATGGTGATCGTCCTGACCGCTACGCAAATGAGCGTAAAAACTTAGAAAACGATCTGAGTAGTCTCAATCGAATATTTAACGATATTTTTTATAGTCAGGCCTTGGTCAGAGAGCCAGTGTGGGGTCAGAATATCAGCGGGCAAACGGCACGGTTTTATATTGAGCCAAACTTTAGTATCGATGTCATTAATGAGCAAACGGTATTTTTTTGGCAGATGCTGGCCAACTATACTGCAAATTATCTGCCGGCCTCTTTTAAGCAAAGTATTAGTGAAAAGCTTGCCCAGTTAGATCGTCAAGATAAGACCAGCTTCAATCAAAGCAGGCTAGGGCAGTGGCAAGATCATCTCATTACCCTGCCGAGTATCGTACAAGCACCAAAGCTTGATAGTGGGGTGCTGGCTAGCATCCATCAAGCGTTGTTAGAGAATAAGCAACTACACATCATTTATAGAAAAAAATGGGATGAACATTCAAACGTTAGGATAACTTACCCCAAAGGTTTAGTCTTTATCGACAATATGGTCTATCTCACAGGCTTCAATCCAACGAGTGATCATATTGATGATAATGTCCTGTTGAAGGCACATCGTAATTTCGCAGTTAATCGTATTGAAGCAGCTGAAGTAACAGAGCAGTTGGTACCGGACTGGGTAGAGCGCAATGCTTTTACTCTTGAGAATCTACGTAAGCTAGGAAAGTTGGAATTGAATAATGGTTTAAAAATCGAACTGGTTCTAAAGGTGCAAAAATATGCCTGCCAGCATTTATATGAGCGGCCGTTATCATCTACTCAAACGATTACGGTTATCGATGACACCTGGAATGAAGTGCGCGCAACGGTTACTAATACGCAGCGCTTGCAAGATTGGTTAGTGAGCATGTCGCAATTGGCAGTGGTGATTGAGCCTAACGAGTTAAAAGCAGTAATTTTAGAGCGTTTAAAAAGTGGTATAGCGCTTTATGAATATTATTAAAAATCTAACAGCCTTTCGTTCTAACTTTATTCTAGAGCTTTCTAACTACATTAGCACCATGAATTATAAACGAGTATAACTATGAAATATCATTTTAATGAAGCTAAACTAAAAAGTGTACCCTGTGCAGCCTTATACCCATCAGACACAGAAGGTTTTCAATCAGCTGTTATTGCCTGTTTTATCATCAGTGACGGTTGGAATGAGCAGGCACTACTAGAGCTAAAAGAGAAGGCAGAGGCTGATATTTTAGTAGGCTTACAGACAGATAACAATGAGTATGAACGCTTAGATATTGTAGAAGGCATTATTAGATGCCAGCCTAATGAAGTAAATGATGTTGTTGAACTGCTAGATGTAAGGTCCGCAAGTACTATTATCGGTATAGATGTGATAGATGTTATAAACTTGTTTGAGGTTGGCAGTTCATTCCAGTTTGTTCAAGCGAGCTCTACAGGCGAGCATGAATTCGATATGATAAAGATAGCCACACACAAGCTAATTGATCTACTTGCAAAAGCTCATGATACTAAAGGAATATTTGTTGGCATGCAGAGTCCGCAAAGTTTACCACTGGAATCCATGGCTTATGTAACAGAAGCTGTTGAAGAGTTGTTGTCTGGTGACGATACCTTTATATACTATAGTTCAAATAGTACTGATGAGCCTAAATTTTTTCGTTTGAATGGAATTTATGCTGAAGAAAAACAAAGCCACACGTAGTAAACGTATGGCTTTGGCTGCTACTATCAATTGAAGCTAGTTATATTTGCTAACAGAATCCCCGCGCCACATAGCATGCTCACACACTGCGCAAAACCAACTCTCTTTTGCTCGCATGTAAGCAATATCGGCAGGTACTTCAATAGGACAGGCGCTTCCACAATATTCACAGCACACATCATCTAAGCAAGCGTAGCATTGGCTTACGGTTTCAAATAATACATGCGCACTAATGCTATATTTTTGACAAAGCAGATGGACATAATCAACATAACTCATTTTATGGTTATAGGCCCAATAGTCTTCACAGACCCGTTTGTCCCAGGCGTTTTGTGTCATGCTCCATTCAATGCTGATGCCCACAACGTGCTCCTTTTTAATGACCTGATACCTACGATTAGCATTCCCTTTTTATAGTAATGATATCTATTGAAACAGTCACACCTATCATAATTAGCCAGCTATTGAGCAGCAAGATAGGTGTATGACATAATAAAGCGTTAGTCAGCATAAAATAGTTTTTGACGGAAACTTAGTTATTGCCAACGAGTATTATTCTAGCAGAAAAGTAGTCACTGGCAAGTATTTTTTACTTACCAATAAGGATTTTATTGTGATTTCTTGTAATCTCCCTGTGCTTCTAGCAGAAAGACGACTACGGGTTGCCGATCTAGTAAGGATGACAGACATTAGTAAATCAACACTTCATAGAATTTATAACGATGAGACGACTCGTATAGAGTTCGATACACTAAGCAAATTGTGTGAAGTACTAGAGGTGACACCATGCGAGATATTAAAATACATACCTGATGAAGACAGTAAAAATTAGGTTTTATAAATAATGTAGTTGAATCTATACATTCATTCTAAACTCTAAAAATAACGATATTATTACCTGATAAAAAACAATCATAGCTCTCACGAAGTAATGGCATCGCTGTTATTTTTGAGAGCTTTTTTTAATGACTTTGCACTCATTTACAGCCAATATATTTTTTAATAAATATAATTAAATCATCCACTTGTATAATGTTATGTTATAACGTACTATTAATTAAATAATGATTTATAGAGCAGTTTATCGTGAAAAATAAGACTCTTCGCTCGACTCAAAAGCTGTTAGTACTGAACTCAAAAAATCTAACCGTTCATCCTGATGCCAGCACTGCTTTTATGATTTGGCAACAGTATCGACTACCGTTGCGCCGCCCACAGCTGGCAGGCTTAGATGATTATTACCGACCAGCATTGCGGTTATGTATGCTTGATAAAGACAGTTATCAGTTTTTTAATAACTTTGCACGAATCGATGAGGTAATGAGGTTCGAAAATAGCCGCCGGCAACCCTGTCTGATTGCGCCTGAAAGTCGTCATGATATCAAGCGGCTGGCGTGGTGCGAGGTTCTCAATCTATCAAGGTTTGCTTGCGTGAATCATCCAGCCTTATTTCAAGCCATATATCAAAATGCGCCAAAGCAGCTTATTTGTGAGCTGATGGGCGTGCACCGATTAACCGTCAGCAATTACTGTCATTTTGCAGGTATCAGTCAAAGTAGCTATGAATATCAGCAGTGTAAGGTAGCATGTGATGAGACTTTATTAGGTCTACCTAAGAACATGAACTGGATGAATGGTAGACATGGCTGATACTAAACTGTTCGATGATGTGACTGATAAACGAGTATTGAATAAGCTCATTCCTATAGGCTCGCCACATTATGTGCAAATGCAAGCATTGGTTATTGATATTATCGGTCTGGTGCCAGACGCTGAGATTGATCTACTGTGTTCGGCGCCACGTGCTAATGCTAGTTTTAGGGGCATCGATTGTACTGAAGTGATCCAGCAGATTATCGGGCAAGGTAGAACGGGAGAGTGGGCGGTTACATATATGCTGCTTATATTTTATCAAGCGTATGGTGCGGTTGATAGCGGTAGTGATGCTTGGCGGTTTATGAGCGGCTATTTAAAAGTGATATTTATGATCGCAGCCCGTCGTAATAAGCACTTTGCCAAAATAGATAAGCTCGGTGTACGTATTCGTATGGCTCTAAGACCTGCTGATCCACAGCGAAATATCCTTAACCAGCTAATTGGTATTCATGATCAGTGCGATGGCCTATCCTCATGCTTATCTTCTATCAGAAAATATGAGGCAAGCGTCAAACAAGAAGAGGCAACGGGTAAAGCTGCTAATCAGTATCTTGCCAGTAAAGTTGGTCAAATCAGGTTGGCTTATGAGGTAGTCATCAATAATAAAGCTTTTATCGGTAAAACCTATGATAAGAGTTATAGAAAATCGAAACAGTCCCAAAAAGTAATCAATACAACAACGCTCATTGATGGCGAACCATTACAGAAAAAATTGTTTAGTACGAAACAATCACGCAAGTCAACTAACGTGGCAACTGCTGAAAATATTGCCGATGACGATGAAGTACCATTGCTAGACAATGACTTTAAGCCCATCAAACAAATTGCTAAATCCTCTGAGCTGCAGCAATGGAAGCTTAAAAGTAGTTATCAACATGCCAGCCGCAATCAGTTTAACTTCCCAACCAGCCATCGCCAATTGAGTATCACTGGCTACCAGATGCTATTTTCGACGCTATGGCAACGCTTTATGAGTGCACAAATGGAAAGTAGAACGGGTTATGCCGTCTTACTACTGTCACTGTTAAGCGGTCTTAGTATTGACAATATAATTGATGATTGGCAGCGCGGTCGCAGTCAGCGTCAGTATTTTGTTTATGACCGTACCCGTAAAGTCAGTAGTATTGCTATCACGATTGATGTGACCACCAATACCAGAAGCCATTTGCTTGCTCACAGGCAAAGCTATGGTAGCGTATTCAAGCGAGCACTACCTGAAGCGCTACAGATCATGTTAGAGGACAAAGTCGCTGTTTCACTTGATGACGTCAAACTAGCTATCAACGAGGTTAAGAATCAGCTCAACCTAGCAGCTTTGAGTGCTCAATATATCGAGTCTGGATTGTTTGTAGTGGTTAAAAATGGCCTTAGTAAACCGCTACATGCTGACATCCTCACAGGTGTTGATGTAAGGCACAGCTCGCCGCTGTATTACACCAGCATCAAAACTGCTGATCTAGAGCAAACCTATATAAAAGGAGTAGCACTGCTAAGCGCATACTGTGATGACGAGAAAAAGGCGTCATTGATAGATGAGTGCAGCGTGTCCATGAATGGTCATAAAAGCCATGTTGGCAGCGATATGGTGCTTGAAACCTCTACGTGCCAGCAGTTCTTTGAACAGTTGGCTATGAGCGCTGAGAGCTATAATGAACGGCTCAATCATAGTATCGAGCGCTATATTGCGCAGTTTAATAGCTATAGCGTTTGGCTGTGGCACACTATTATGATTCAAACCGGTATTCGTCCGGTTAAACATGCGCCAGGATTACTCAATCAGCTTGATTTTAAACGTCGTCTACTATGGGTATCTGATAAAGAAGAGCGTCACGGTCAGTCTGACGGCAGGCTCATTCCGTTAAGTCAGTTTTTAGCCGCTGCTATACAAAACTACATTGATTATATCAAGCAATTTGCTGCTATTTATAACCCTATCTGCCCCAAAACGCCTTATCCCATCGATGCTATTTTGCAATCAGAGCAACCGCTTATTCAAATTTACCAAAAAAATCCAAAAGGCTTTATCGGTATCTCGCCAAGCCGCGTTCGCTACCAGTTGCAAGACTTTTTTAGCCATCAGGATAATTGGCTGCGCCATCAACTGAGGTCTATGCTGACAGAATGCGTGCCAGATTACCTGATTTGTGCGCTTTACGGTCATGAGCATCCGGATCAAGAATTCATGCATCCGATGTCATCAGGCTCTATTAATCAATTGCACCAGCTCAGCCCGCACCTAGATGCAATCGCCGACGAGCTTCACTTAAAACAAATTGAGGTTCGCTTATATGGATAATGTCACTGCGCACAAATTACGGCAGCTCAACAGAGATGATACTAAAAAAAGTGTCAAACACGCAGCTAAAGCTCTGATTGCGGGCTATGTTAATCAAAATCCCATGCAGACGCCTTGTGAGCTACAGCATCATTATGAGGCGATTAATGAGCTATTAGAAAATAAGTTTGATACTGCCCAAAACTTTCAATTAGCGCGGCGCGGGTTTTTAGAATTTATTCGTGATTATAATAAAGCCCATCAGCTATACCTCAATGAGCCTGTGGTGCCAATACTGGCAACTCGTGAGCGCCTGACTACTAACTATGACTGGTTTGTCAATGGACGCGCTGTAGCAGATAGCAGAGCTATGATGATAGATATCTGGCAACGTAAACGACGGTTCTCAGTGAACGATTTAGTTGAGGGACTGATTTATTGCAGTATTATGTATGGTGGTATCAATGATATTGAGGAGTTAAGAGCGCTTTACGTTTGGTTGTTTGGTGAGCGGCTTATTTATCAGATTCGTCTGCCAGCGACTGATGAGAACCGCGCAGAACAGGTAGCTGTAATACCACTTAGCGTGCCTGATGACAACTATGGCTGCGCATTGGATGGTAGTGACGACTTACAGCGCTTTATCGACTACGTACCTGATGATATGACCCTGTGCTTTTTATACGCCATAAAAGATAAGGACTTGAGTAAAACAAAAATAGAGCCATTTAATACCATAATTAATGATATCTCAAAAAGACTTAAACTCACCAATAAAGATATTGAGCGTCCGCAGCACTCCATGCTTATTAAGCATGCCAACTATCACTGGCGGCAGATAGATGGCGCGCTTGCCGTGGTGAAGCAAGGTGATATTAAAACCACAGGACTGCCGACTGATAATCTCATTCATTATAACCGAGAGCCCATCAATCAAAATTCTGAGCCGCTTACGTGGTCTGAGTTGTTTGATGTCAGCTATAAAGTATCAGATAAGACACCTAATCAGAGTAATACCATCAACTATCCTAGCTTTAGCAAAAACTTAATTAAAGAAGTGCAAGATGCGCTCAAACTCACCAGAAGTGCTGCTATTTCTACTCTCACAACATTAAAGGTAGATGCTAGTCAGCCTAACGCACGACGTTTGCTTGGCTGGGCATTGTCATTGGTGGGTGATCATAGTATTCGGCTCAATACGGTCAGTAAATATTTGGGCTGCATTGGTCGCGATTGGCTGATGCTGACGATGGATGAAGATATTGATCAGTGGGAAGGCGATGACTTTGAGGATATCTATGAGCAAATTATTCAAAGTAAGGTTAAAGATGGTCGGAAAAATTCAATCTTAAATAAATCATCTGAATTTAACCGGAGTACTGATGATACAGAAGATGAAGCCAACACATTAGTCGATTCTGTTGAACAGAAAGCAGAGCGAAATACTTCTACGCTAGATCATTTAAAGGATAACCAAAAATTCACTTATGGTCGTCTGCGAGCATTTCATGATTATCAGCGGGCGCGTTTCGATGCACCTTATGTGTATTTTCCATGGGGCAATAACCGGCAAGTGGTTAAAGCCGAAATGGTGTCACCACATGTATATCGCGCAATGAAAAGATACATACAATCATCGAAGTTAGAGGTTGAGCAACAGCAGTTATGCCT
This sequence comes from Psychrobacter sp. T6-5, assembly GCF_052258485.2. NCBI lineage: Bacteria > Pseudomonadati > Pseudomonadota > Gammaproteobacteria > Moraxellales > Moraxellaceae > Psychrobacter > Psychrobacter sp. T6-5. The sequence continues at coordinate 1,521,838 of NZ_JBQQEY020000001.1, forward strand.
AATTGTTTTGGCATTCGCTTATCGCACTGGCATGCGTATTAATGAGATTGTTGGTATTAAAGTTGATGATATTACAGATATAAGCAGTATCAATGGCTATGTCATTGAGTACCCTAAAGTTATCCTCAGACCCAACCGTTATCGTAGGCTTAAAAGCAGTAGTGCCAAAAGGGTTATACCGATAGATAGTCTTTTCAAGGATGATGAATTAAAGCTGTTCACCGCATTCTATTATCAACAAAAAAGGTTAAAGCGGCGTTATTTACTCTCACAAGGCTCGGGTGACCAGCCACTGCCGTCTGTATTTTTTAGTAATATGATGAAAATAATATGGGATAGACTACTGCTTACCCATGACTCTACCTTTCACAGCTTACGGCATACGGCACTTAGTCAGCTGACATTGGTGTTGAGCGGCTCGCCACTGGCTCAGGTGATGACAGACTATGATAAAGAGCATAGTGACGCTATCGTTAGCGCCGTGCTTGCTAATAATAAAGAAAAAGGGATGTGGTTTGGGCTGGCTAGCTTTGCTGGGCATCTAACGCCAGATACTACGTTTGAGCACTACATTCATACCGCGCATTTGCTGGCAGGTTGGCAGATGAGTCAAGCTAAAATTAGTATGCCTATAACTGTATTTGAGATGCTGACAGGTATTGGTTATCAAACGATAAATAAACAAGATGGCATGGCGTATGATGCAAGCACTAAACAGGTTCGTCTTGATAAGATGCGTGGTTATTTGATCAATAAGGTTGCTGGTAAAAGACCACTATTTATTGATAATGATACACTGAACAATGAAGCTTGCCAGCAAGCCCTACAGTCAAAACCAGAAGAAGTGCGACAGTCTATATTTATTCATCCAAAAATATACGATGTAATTGCGCTATTAGAGGAACTACAGACAGTAAATGTTGATAAACGAGTAGGGCAGTTGGCAGAGGTCGCACTTCGGCATGGTATTGCTATCAGTAATGCTAGACAAATTTACGATAATGCTTGCCAGCTATTTACCGATGATAGACTGATTTTAGGTGCGCCTACCGGACATAAGAACCAAAAAGTTTTAGTGACTGCGCTTGATCGTGCGTATCAAATGTCTATTGATGACTCTGATAGACTGGAATCATTTATGAATATATTTTCAAATAAGAAAAATTTAAATATTTCATCAATCCATTTTGGTGTTAAAGAAAGCCAGCTTAAGTTGCTACAGCAATTTATGGCAGTAGGTTGTCAGCTTATTGATGCCAGTCATTGGCAGATTAGGGCGTATAGTGAGCAGGCAGTACGCAATGTAAAAAAAGAACTAGGGCTCGATAGTTTAATACGTATTGGTGCTCGTGAAAATTTCCATGGTTACGAGGTTAGGGTAGTACAGAAAAAACGCAAACGGTCTGATAATAATTTGGCTATAACAGATGAGTATTATAGCTCGTCAGGGGTTTTGAAGTATTTGGGTTGCTTATTGTATGTATTGGCTAACGTTAACAACAATCAATAAAAACCTGTTTTATCTCAGGAAAAAAAGGTATGCTTTTATGTATGTGAGCTGATAAATATTAAGCTATATATATGAATTAGGCCGGGCTTTTCGGAGTCAAGGTCACTTGTAGCCCCATACCATCAATAATCTTTAGCATGGTGTCAAAGCGCGGCTTTTCGGACTGCAAGGTCTTGTAAAGACTCTCGCGTCTTATGCCTGTCCTTTGTGCCAGCTCATTCATACCCTTTGCGCGTGCCACATCGTTGAGCGCTTCAATAAAGTCACTAGGCGCACCATCGCTCAGTGCTTCATTTAGGTAAGCATTGATAAGCGTTTCATCGGTTAGGTACTCCGCCACATCAAAGCGGCTGATTTTACTATCGGTCATGAGGGTACTCCTTTGTGTCGTTCTGTACTTGTTGCCATAGGGTGCAAGCCTTAGCAATATCGCTTTGCTGGCTGTCTTTGCTGCCTCCTAACAGTAACAAGTAAACCGTATCGCCCTCTTGGGCATAATACACGCGGTAACCGTTGCCCTTGAATATTCGCATCTCATAGATACCACCTGTATTAGCTAGGGGCTTATGGTCACCAAAATTGCCGCCTTGCGCTCGTTTGATACGTGTCAAGATGCCAACTTTGCCTAATGGGTCTTTGAGCTTATGCAGCCAGCGCCTAAATGCTTCAGTTTGGTTAATCTCAATCATAAAGTTAGATTATTAGAAAGCTAATAATTAATTGTAAACTTTCGGATAATAGATAACAAGTTACGATTGTGCTGACGGCGCTTTTTATGGGTATATAAGCATCTGGCACAAAAAAGCAGATGGTCATGCCTGCCCATTTAGTTTTATACCTAAGAAAAGCTGCTTAAACTGCTTAAACTGGCTATAACATATGATAGGCAAGGGCTTAGCTTAAGGTAGGCGTTTGCTTAACGTTGCTTAAACTGCTTAATCTGGTCTTAAATTGGCTTGTTTTAGGCTGAGTTTAAGCAATTTAAGCAAGCTTAAGATTGGGTAGTCCTAACACAAAGCCCCTAGCTGTATGGGCTAAGGGCTATTTAAGCAGTTTAAGCAAGATTTCTTAAGTATTAATATTAATCGTATAACTTTGGATTAATAAATATCACTTTGCTTCGTCCCTCCATATCTTGCCTGATATGTTTAGCAGACTCTAGTTTGTCTAACTCAATCTGTAATAACTTAGTGTTCTTACGCATGGGGTTAGGCGCATTGTTAGCGATATAAGTTCTATTGAGCTTATGCGAATTTCTATCACGCGCTTTATCCACTAGCCAATTACTTAACTTCTCACTGTCGTTCTGCTCACCTGTAGGCGTGGCATCAAGGTAGCGCAAGCGCTCGCTTGTAGAATATTCAACCAACATAAAGGCGCGTTTTATGTTATCAGTGGTGATCGTATCGCACCCCTCAAAAAATGCGATCAATGATGCTATGCGGCTTGCATTTTCGGCCATGCGTGAGGCGTAGGCTTTAAGGTACTGTAAGTCACCACCGCATGCCTGTCTGTTCTCAATCATCTGTGCGTGCTCATAAAATACTTGTTCGGTCTGTACGTCCTGCCAGCTCATCTTAACGCGCTGTGGCTGCCCTTGTGTGTCTGTTGGCTCATTGGCGGGTAGGGTATCAAGTAAGCTGTGACAGCGTTGCCAGTATTCTATTAAGACGGGATTGTCATAAGGGTTATCACTACGGCGCTGTGGATCATTCCAAACACGCTGCCCGCGCAGATCATCAGGACATGCAATAAGCGCCCGCGCTAAAAAACCTTGCCCGTTCATCAGTGGGTCGGTCAATGCTGGCTCTAATACCACGCGCTGACCTTGAAGCAATAGTGTCATGCGAACGTGATAAGCATCTGTGCGCGGTGTGGCGTGGGCGGACTTTTGCGAGCGTTGGCGCGATGCTCTGCCACTGCTATGTAGCTTTGTGATTGCGCCTAATGCGCTGCCTGCGGTATCGCCTTTCATGGTATGACCGTTAAAAAACTGCGTCCCCTCATCGGTTGCCCATGATGCGTTACTGATCTCACCATCGACAAATTTATCTAAGATAGGTTCAATCGTTGCATCATCAAAAACAGTCTTGGAGTTGGTGGGCTTTGGCGTGTCGTTTAGATACTCTTTTAACTCAGCACCCTTTAAGCCTGCTTTGTCTGCCTCCCATGTATCTAATTTAGTTAGATATTGTTCATATTGCCCGCGCTCATGCTCGTCTATTTTGAAGTGAGTTAAACCCATAGCCTGCGTTTTACCGCTACCGCTTTCGCCTTCAGTTATTAATATCAGGCTGGCTGGCATATGACTATGCCCCATTGGTGCATCAATAAAACGCTGCCCCATGTGTGCCAGTGCACCTAAGACGCATTGACCAGCCATTGCAAGTGGTACTTGTGCGTAATACGCCACGGCTTCAATGACTCTTCTTAATAAGCCTTTGAATGCATTGATAGGATAGGGCGTGGGGGTGCTAGAGTCGTTAGCTAAATTTTCAGGATCAGGCCATTGCTCATTTTTCGTTAGTTTATGATCGCTTAAGCTTTCTAGTTTCGTGCTATCATTGGCTTGATCACTATTGAATTGACAGTCGCATGTGAATTTATTGTGGTCGGCAACGCTCATGCTACCAACATGAGCGTTTCTATTTTTTGTTTTATTCATAGCCACTCTCCTGTACGTTATGAACAGGATTACCATGACTTTCTAGCCATTCTAAAACTTCAGAGTTTTTCCATGCCACCATGGTTGGTGATAACCTCACACTAGCAGGAAATCTGCCATCACGACTCCATTCATGTAGAGTAGTGCGGCCGAATGGCAAGAGGGGCAGGATATCGTGGGCTCGCGACATACCTTGAGGTGGTAAAAAAAGAGGGTTTTTAGAAATTTTATCTGAATAATTCGGGTTCTGATTACTCATCCTATATCTCCATGTGAGCCGTGACGGGATGTCACGGTATGGATAGAATGATAGATAGAGTATAGAATGATGTCATCGCAACTTGCGACTTGCAAATCGCAAGTTGCAACACTCTGAGCCTCAATCGAAAAGTGCTTTATTGGCTTGGCTTAAAATTTTTTCAATATTACTTCTACTCAACTTTGGTATTTCTTTGTTATCAATATAATCAACCAGACCAGTTTGATTTTTGAAGTTAAAAGTTTGTTTGTTTTCATCTTTGTCTAGTTTCAAAACAATATCCTTTAAAATACAGACCATACGGTATACGCTATCTTTTACGTCTTTCGTACTTTCACTAGGCTTATTAGAAATTTCGACTTGCTTTTTAAGTCTTTTTATTTCTTTATTTTGTTGACTTATAAGTCTATTAGCCTCATTCAAGTCTTTAGATAATTTAGGAGCTAAATTAATATTTTCAATTCTATGAAGAAGATGATTTAAATCTTGGCTTGAAAATTTCAATCTGCAAAATTTTTCAAGTTTTAACATTTCATGATATTCACTATCAGGCATATGTAATACCCAGCCTAAAACCTCAGCCTCTTTCAATGTGGGTGGTAGATCCTGTGATTGATATTTATTTTTATGGTCTAGTAATATGCCTGTGTAATCACAACTAGTATAATCAAAAGGACTATTAGAAATGAACTTCACATGCTGAGATATAGGTTTAAAATCATCAATAATAACTTTTAAGCCTAAATGACTAAGTATTACGTTATTAGGAGAGATACGAAATATACCTTCACTATAGTAGGCAACATTACTTTTACTCGCATCATACTTATCCATAAAAGTAGCAAGTAGCTTTTTGGTCTGATATATCAATGTGTCTATGTCTAATGAACTATCGTATTTTTGTGGAGCTAAAAGTTCCTTTAACTCCAAATCACTAATATCTTCATTTATAGTAGCTGATAACTGTTTTATAGCATCTTCACGGTTCTCAGCATAGATGGATTTAACAGGATTAACAAAACCGTTATAATGAACATAGGGTGTCAGTATATGAGTATCAATAAGCTTTTTTATTGTCTGGTCACTACTAAACTTAGGGTCTTTCGTTTCAGCTAATTTACTTTTAACTTCATCGAGAGTATAAAAATCTTTTGAATGATCGGACATTATTGTTCCTCTTTTCCTAAAAGTTACTCAAGTAGTCTGCCCAATCATTCATCATATCTCGACGATAATCTAAATGCTGAGCACCGTTGTAAGCCTTACTAATTTTGTTTTCTTGTTCATGAGCTAGCTGTAATTCAATAGCTTCGTGCATATAGCCTTGTTCATGAAGTGTAGTGCTCGCCAGTCCTCGGAATCCATGTCCCGTCATTTTATATTTATAGCCCATTTGATATAAAGCGTTAATAAAAGCATTTTGGCTGTAAGGTTTGCGAGTTGAAGGGTTGTAGAATACATACTGCTCTGAAAAATTCAGCTCTTTAATTTGCTGTAATATATCTATGACCTGTGGTGCAAGAGGTACTATGTGAGGTCTATCCATCTTCATTTTGTCTGCAGGTATACGCCAAATTTTATCCTTCCAGTCGATTTCTGACCATTCCATAAATCTAAGCTCATTAGTTCGTACAAAGGTATAGCATAAGAACCATAGACCTAGTTTGACTGGGATATGGCCAGTGTAGTCATTGATATCTTGTAAAAGTTTTGGTAACTCTTTTGACGTAATACGGCTGTGATTTTTAGTCTTATGCGGTTTGATTGCCGCTGATAAATCTGCCGCAGGATTTGACGTTGCTATACCTATGCGAATAGCATGTTTAAATATCTGTCCAACCTCTGCCATTATACGTCGCGCCATTTCATTAGCGCCACGAGCCTCGACATTCTTACCAATCTTCAAAATATCAGGTGGGGTAATATCATCAATTAGTTTATGACCAATAATCGGTTTAACGTCACGCATATAGGCTGAATAGTTACGACTAAACGTACTTGAGGCTAAAAAGGTCTTGCGATCCGCATACCAAGCTTGTGCAATAGTATCAAAAAGCCTCGAACCGTCTTGCTCTGCGATTTTTTCTTTTTTCTTATCCTTCGGGTTGATACCTTCACTAATTAACTGTTTTATTTCTAGGTTACGCTGGCGTGCTTGTTGTAATGTGATTAGTGGATACTTGCCCAAAGTGAGTGATTGCTGTTTACCTTGCCAGCGGTAAGCACTGACCCAGACTTTGTTTCCCGTATGTCTTACCCACAGTTGAAGGCCATCGCCATCGCTATGCTTGTCAGGGCGGCTAGGGGTGCATTTTTCGCTTGGGGTTAGTTTGTTGATAATCGTATGAGTTAATGGCATGTTGGTATATCTCCGTGTTGGTATAATCTATACCAACAAATATACCAATATTCTATATAGTTCGCCATATACCAAGGTATTCGGAAATTACGCAAAATCCCATAAAAAAAGGCTTGCCGCATCGCTGCGAACAAGCCTGATTTGATATATGGTGGGCCCAGTAGGACTTGAACCTACGACCAAAGGATTATGAGTCCACGTATAAACGTATCACTCAGTTTACCGCAGTTAACTTTACAATCAAGTTATGTAAGTAATATCAGGTACTTAGGTTGATTGACTGCAAAAAAGTATCACTCAGTTTATGGCAATTTACTTCATATGTGATTACTATATGATTACTTTTTACAAAATAGATTAGTAATCACATGGAAGCCAAACTAACCACTGCAAAAATTGAAAAGTTAGATCCGCAGGACAAACAATACTTCGTCTGGGATGTGAGGTTTACAGGTCTGGGCTTACGCATTTCACCTGGTGGTAGTAAAGCATTTATCTATCAGGGTAGGGTTGGCGGTACCGGCACACCTAAGCGTATCACTTTGGGTAAATTTCCTATCATGAGTTTGCAAGATGCTATCGACGCAGCATCTGAGGTTAGTAAGCAGTTAGCATCCGGCATTGATCCAAGTCGCACCAAAGCTGACAACCTAGCAAAAAATAAAGCCTTTGCGCGGGAGCAAGTACGCAAGCAGCTGACCTTCGGTGAACTGTTCACGCACTATATCAACACTCATAAATCTGAATGGTCAAAGACTTATCTTAATGATCATTATCAAGCGGCGCGTCCTTATTTGACAAACAAGCCTTATATGCCTCAGCCAATTGGTAATATATGGGAAGTGTCACTTGCTGAGCTCACGCCTGATTTTGTAGAGTCTTGGATTCGTAAAGAGAATGAGACACGCGCTACTACAATGGCCAAAAACTTTCGTATGTTCAAAGCTTGTGCGAATTGGGCAGAGGATACAGACAAGTATGCAGGGCTAATACCTAACAAAACATACAACAGCCGCAAGGTTAATAAGTCTGTGCAAAGTGTGCGTGCTCATAAAGGCGCATTACAAAAGCAGCAGTTAGAAACTTGGTTTGGCGTAGTCGACCAAATTGATGAGGTACAGCGGGCCGCTTTAATCTGCATGTTGATGAACGGATCTCGCCCGGGCGAAATGCTGCAGCTCAAATGGACTGATATAGATTTTGAGTGGAATACGATTAAGATTGTCGATAAGGTTGACCAGTGGGAGCGCGTAATACCACTGACGCCTTTTACCAAGCAAACAATACAGAGTTTGCCGCGTGTGAATGAATTTGTTTTTGGGAGTAAGGTAAAGCAGGAAGGGTATATCGATATCACTAAGAAATACCGGACGTTGCTTGTAGAGAGTGGGTTACCAAGCCTGCCGCCAAAAGCCATGCGTAAATCATTCAGAACATTATCTGAGTGGGTAGATGTACCGCGGGGGATTGTGAATCAGGTTATGGGCCATCGTCCTAGCGCAATTGATGAGAAGCACTACGTTGACCGGCCGATTGATTTGTTGAGGATGTGGCATGGGAGGATTGAGCAATTCATACTAAAAGAGGCCGGTATAAATACCGACCATCTTTATGATTAAAGGTCTAACAAGTTTCGTATGTCACGCATACGCCAGTAAGGTGTGCCATTGATACGCTTTGGTTGTATAGGCCCATTACTTTGACTGGACCAGTTACGCAATGTGGCTGCGCTATAACCAAGCATACTAGCGGCATAGATATGATTCACATGCGGTGCACCTGCGTAGATGGCGGTATGTAAAAGCTTTTCGCCATCGTAATTTAACTCTTTAAAAGCAAAGGTAACGAGCTCACGACCACGTTTACCAGACTTTTTGAGCGCTTCGACATCGATGTCAGTTTCAATTGTGGCCATGTTTATTCTCCATCTCAGCGCCGCACGTAGGACACACGATCGGCAATTCTAAATCAACTTCTAGCAGCTCAGCGGCTAGAGCTTCCATTTCTTCTTCTGTATGTGTTGTCATACTGTCACCTCAGATTTGTTAGCCTGATCATCTGCTGGCTCAAAATTGTTAATATCAACAAAACACTTATTCGCTTCATCGAACTCAACCGATGCTATTGGCTTTGCAGCATTCCATATATCTTGGCGCATCTGCTTATAAAGCATGTGGTTTTTATCCAGAGTGGCAATGAGCTTATTAAAACTATCTGCGTTTTCGGCATTCATGAGACTGGTGCGCAAACTATCAAGGTCTTGGTAGGCTTTAGTCTGAGCCTCGGAAAAGCCATTAATATGGTCCTTTGTTGCTTGAATGATATTACCCAATTGGTTTGGATTATCTATTACTGGTGCAACTATGATGTTGCCCATACCACCGCTGTCCTTAGCCAAAAATGAGGGCTGAGAAACAAAGTTGAGCACTCGAACAGTACCGCCTCGACTATGTTCCTTGGTCATGTAGGCCATCATATCCGCGATTTTATAAGCCTCTCGTTTACTACCGCCAACCATATCAGGGCGCTTGATGATATCATCACCGTCCTTATCCTCAGCTGTATGGGCGAGTAGTACGATATCTTTACCCATACAACGCAGTGTTTTGAGCCAATCTGTGAAAATACCGCCTAACTTACCGTAGCCTTGTTGCGATAACTGTCCGTCTCTTCTTGTATTGTTTTTATCATTCTTTAAGCTATCAGTTATTACATCTAAAGCGCGACCAGCAGTATCAATAATAATAGTGTCGTAATCCTTTAGATCATGCGGCGATAAGTTGGCAACCTCATACCACTCATTGACAGGCACTAAGTCTTTGCGATTAGGTGCTCTATGACCACCTTTGTCAAAGTCAAAGAGAATAGGGCGTTTTGCCGTGAATGCTAACGATGTTTTCCATATACCAGGATCACCATAAATGAGCATGATGATATTGTTTATGGTCAGCGGATCAGTTGATTTAATAATAGTAAGTGACATTACTTGATACCTCCTAACTTGCCGCTACCTGAGAGCTTGCCACTGTAAACTGCATCAAGCTCTGCATCAGTAGGATCAAAAAATATGATAGGTTTTTGGCCATGGTTGTAAGTTGGTACTGGCTTGGTTTGAAGATCGCTTGCCCTGATTGGTACAAGTGACTGAGTGCCAAGCCTTGCGAGTATCGCCATCGCTGTTCTGTGTCTGAGAGTATTCATGCTCGGCTCCTCCCCAGTTCGCGGTGGTTGTAACGAGACTTACCGAACGCTTTACGATCATTTTGATTTGCTGCCCAGGACATACCGCCAATTGGTCTGCTGTTTCTACCAGCCATGTATTTTTTCTTAGCAACATCAAACTGTTTTTGTAGACGCTTGGCTATGTATGGTTCGTCAGCTAAATTAAGACTCAGGATACGTAGTGGGTCTCCGATTAGGCGATATTCAACGACACTCTGACCGTTACCCAAAAGAGAGATAGCATCTTTGGATTCAAAGATTTTGTCGTCTACTTTCAATTTGTGTTTGCCACAGCTATGAGCGATAGCGACAACTGCATCAGTCCACATTGCGAACTGTTTACCGTCTCTGCCTTCAGAGACGTCTTTGGTAAATAGGTGAGCATATGACGATACAAAGCTACGCATTGAACCTGTCAGCTTTTTGGCCAATGCATCATTAACGGTAGCAGTCTGCCAGCGGCCAGCGATGAACTCATGAACATTGCTGCGATCAAGCTCTACCTCATATGGAGCAATGCGCTTAACTTTGCATGCATAGAATGCTTGGTTGTCATCTGCATCTGATGTGATCACCTGAGCGCCAAACGTACCATCAGGAAATTTACGCACTGAGTTCAGGTTTAGTTTGATATGTAAGTTCATTGGTTGCCTCCAGCAGCGTATAAGCGCATTTCAGCGAGTTTTTGATTGGCGTAAGCGTTCTGCTTTCTGAACTCTATTAGCTCAGGGCTATCGATTGAACTCATGCGCGGCTCAAGCGTTGATGTCGCTATGTCTTGGTCGGCTTGGCTGAGCAGGTAGCTGTTGCAGCCAGTGATGTTGCCGACTACTACAAGCGACATACCTGCTGCCAGTCCTGCAGCGATATGTGCACCGCCTGACTTTATTTGGTTGAGTAGTGCGAGATGTTGTGCCATAATCCTTTCACTCCTTGTTGAGTAAAGCCCCTTTTGATGTCGAGTCGAGAAGGGGCTTTTTATTGCCTAAAATTTGGTGTTGCCAGATAATCTAGGCTAGTTTTCTTCGTTGCCATGCACATAAGGTAACTTAACTTACTTTTTATGTCAAGAAAGAAAGTAAGTTTTCTTACTTATGTAAGCACAAAAAACTGCTTGATAGCGGCCATAGCCTCAATGCCTCTATCTAAAACTTCCAAGTTTAAAAACTTATATTACAAAAAATGAATTTATCTATAAAGTGTCGATTCGATTTAATAAACCATAAGGCTTAGCAATGATTATTGAACTAAAAGGTAGCGATTTAACTCAGGCTATGTTGGAGCGTGGCGATAGAATGGTATGGTGTGCTGTCAGTAATATTAGTGATAAGCATGCTATGGAAACAGTTGAGAGTGGCTATTACGAGCTGTTAGTGCCTATTGTGTCTTTTGATGATGGTTTTGTCTGTAGGCAAGGTAATTCATGGCGTCATGCTGTACCAATTAAAAAGTGTGAGCTCACTCAGGAAGACGTAGGTCTATAAATAACAATATTCATATAAAATTTAGGCACATATATTGCATTATCTTGATTGCCAGATTGAAACTTCTAAAGTTTCAGGGGCGGTCAATTAATTGCTTCTATAATCGCATTTGTTTGGCTTAACGAACATTGTCAGTGATTAGGAGTTAGAGATATGGATACGTTAATAGTAGGTAGTGATTTAGCTCGTGCAATGCTCAGAAATGGCCATAAAGAAATATGGTGTGCTGTGAGTGATGAGAGCGATGAAAATGCTATGGAAGATCAAGTCGGTAATGACTTCACGTCTCGCATTGTAGCTTTTAAAGATGGGCAATTCTATTGTGAAGGTGGCATGCCTTGGAAATACGCAGTACCAATTAAGATAGCTGCATTGACACGAGAGGCTATGATAATTTAAGAAATAAACATAAGTAAGATAATTATTGCTAATAGAATAGGGCGGTGATACATTCTAAGCTCACGTTATCTACCTATTAAGGCTATTGCTATGAAGCTATTATCAGCGTTTTTCGTATCTATGTTAATGATGGCGCCAGTAGTACAGGCGAATGCTCAGAACTACCCTTGCTCAAAAAGCATGGGCGGTGTGTCGCATTGCAAAGATGGTAAGTTTGTCTGTAAGAATGGCAAGATTAGCCAGTCTAAGAAGGTGTGTACTAGCTAGGGCTTGATAAGCTAATATGCAATAAAAAACCCACTATATCAGTGGGTTTCATAGTGAATAGGCAATAAAAAACTGCCATTAAGGCGGTTAATAGTATCGTGGTCAGTCTTATTTATAATATACGTAAACGTGGTTTGTTGATAATTTTCTCATTACTAAAGAATCCTTTTGGTAAAGCACAGAGTTTCTCCAATTCAATATCACTGTAAAAAGTCCTTTCAATCAGATCTGCTTTATCAAAGCCTCCTTCATTAAGAAGTAACTCTATAGTGTTCCTCATTAATTTCGGATATTCTGCTGGTGTTGTGTCATCAAAAGGCTCACTCTTTCTCCACTTACGATAGCTGTAATTCTTAAATAATCTTACTTTATAGTCATCTGAAACTATACCTAAATTATGATATTGCATAATCAACGCTGCAACTGACATACCCCAACGTTTTTTCTCAAGTAACAAGTTATCTAATGTTATGCTCCTAAACGATAAGGATAAAGCTCGCCTCGGAGCTAGGAAATGTGTAGCAAACAAGTGCGCTTGTCTCTCAACCTCTTTATAACGATTAGTAGTTTTTAGGCAGTCGTCTTTATTAAGGTTTTTATGCAATACAATATGGCCTAATTCATGTGCAATATCAAATCGACCTCTAAAAAAATTACTTTTATCTTCTGCTACCCAAATGAATGGACGATCAATCCATGTTGAAACACCATCCATACCTTGATGACCAATGTGTTCTTTGGCAACAATAATACCGTTAGACTCGATAGTTGCAATTAAGTTTTTAATGGGCCTATCTCCGAGCTTCCATAATAGGCGTAACTTGTTTGCGTACTGTTCGATATCGTCATCAGTCAGATTCAATGCTTGGGATCTGGTAGGGGATGGAATAAGATTAACTTCTGGATAATCGACCCACTCTTCAAGTGAAAAACTTATTTCTTTAAGCCAATTAAGCCGAGATTCTACAACTGCTCTCAAAGTTTTAGTGGCAGTTGCATTAGAGCGAAATTGGTATACTTTATCTTCAGTTTGTAGAGTTTTTAGTGCAAACCACTTTACTGGTAAACTTAGTACTTCCGATAGTTTGATAATTGTTTCTGCATCAGGATGGCTACTTCCAATCTCCCATTTACATATAGTACTTTTAGATTTTTCAATCATTTCACCTAATCCCTCCTGAGTCAAACCTCTTGCTTTTCTTGCCTCAATTAAGCGATTTGGATTAAATTGCTGCATCATGATTACCCCCGTTTTACTACTTACTGCATTACGCATTCTTAACTATCTTGTCGAGCTCAAGTAGTGATTTTTTCAGTTTTGATGTTGGATTAGGTTCAGTATCTTTAGTATCAGATACTGTTTCAATATCACTTATGACATCTTCTAGAGATACAGTTAAGTGAATATCTTTTAAGTCGCTGCTAGGAACAATGAACTTTATATAGAGCGTATCTAGAAAACAGATGTCTACAATAACTAGGATTTTACTTGTTATATAATTACTATAATTATCCGTAGTCATTGTAGTATTAGGTGTAAACAGATCGTCTTGCTTGAAATGCAAGTTTTCGTTTTGATTCTGTTTAGCAAGGTCCCTCATATATTTTGCTTTCCTCCACTCTTGACGAGTCACTGAACGTTTTGGTAGTAGTGCTATTCCTTCCAACTCAATTAGTGGAAAAAATGCACCTTTAGCTTCAGTTTCTACCAAGTTATATTTGATAGTAGTATTGTCGAATACATCGCAAGTAGCTTGTTGGATAGCAAAGTGTTCATTTTGACCTGTTGCAGGTCCTTTAATGTTAGGGTGAGACAGCTCTTGGAGTACATAGCGACTTACTGCATCAAGCTTTGCATATAAGGTGTCATGATAATCCAATATTATCTCTATAGGAATTTCATGGTGAATTGCTTTCAAAAGTTGTTCTTTAACATGCTCTAAATCTACCATAAGAAAAATTCCAGTAAAGTTTCGTTATTCGGAATAATAGCTAAAAAAGTTTCCTATAGCAATAGACTTTACTGGTTTTTTTGTATTGATAGAACTTAAGGGTTTGTTTTTTAGTGGTTTAATGAAAGAAGGTGTGGATTCGTTATAGTAAAGTAATAATTATTCTCAATATATGAGCTACTACCTACATATTTCCTTATTCGGAATTTTATATAGAAAAGTTTCTCTTATAAAGACTAATGTGTACTGGAGTGATAAGAGCTACAGGTGATAGATAAGAAAAAACCCACCGTGGGGTGGGCTATTGAATGGTTTCTAGTTGTAATGCCTTGTTCACTACCTTCCTAAATACTTTAGTACTTGAAAAAATTTAAAAGCAGTTCGAATAGAAGAAAACACAATAAGTGTAGATATAGATAGAACATATACAAATATATAAATTTGAAATGAAGAGTCAAATAAAGCAGCCATTAAACAAATAATAGCTACAAAGTAGAGAGTAGCTAATATGATACTACTGTTAATCAAGTTGTCATAATGACCGGTCTCAATTAAGGCTTTCATAAAAGTGCTGTTTATTACAGAAGCTATAATAGCTAACATAGTGAAAAGGAAGCCAAGCAGCGTAGCATATAGTGAAGCAAGAACTTTAGATATATCTATAATAAGTGTAGTTGGTATGTTTAAAAGGGGATCTAGGAAATAAAAGTATAAACATGAAATAACCAAGGCAATGATTATGAGTATTATGAAATGTCTAAAAAACTTCATTGATTTCATCTAATTTACCTAAATACGCTTTAACAAGGAAGTCGTAAACATCCTTATCAGGTAGATTTTCTTTTGCGTAATTGTACCCGTCATCTTGGTACTTAATTTTATCTGCTATTAGATCGATAGGTTCGCGCTCTCCATCTAAATCCTCAACTAAAATCTTAGCCTTTACTGCGCCACTAGAAAGAGCATTTTTTAAGACTGATTTAGCGTTCTTAATAGTGCCATGTTGCTTTTTATTAAGGTTGATATTAGCTTGAAATGAAATAGTGTCTGCTCCAGACCCTAATAGACTATCAAGAGTAGCGGCGCCCCAGTCATTACTATTATGACTGTTTATCACGGTAGATTTTACTGGAAATGCAACGTCAATTTTAACGACGCTACGATATTCTAATATACTATCAATAGACCCTTTTGACAATATCTGAGTAAGGCATACAGGTGACCCAAATGCATCGCGCAAGCACTTTTCGAGACGTTTATAATGATTGCCATGTTGGTTTCGAATATAAGCAATAATATCCTTATCAGCAAAATAAACTAAATGATTAGTTTCAAACTTTCCTTCATCAGCATTTAGTTTAATATCTCTTCCTTTGGTTCCAGTTTTTCCTACAGTGATAGGTTCTCCTGTACGAACTTTTCGAAAAATACCACCAATATGATTATTTTTTAAAGCCTTGAAGTTATAAAAATCTCGTTCATAATCATCTATAAAAGTTTTTGTATTTGCAATCAACTGCTTAAAGCATTGCTCTATAGAAACGAAGCTACTAGGAAGCTGAGCTTCTTTCTCCTTTGGTATATAAATCTTGTAAAAATCTACAGTTGCCATATTATAACCCTTAAATTACTCATACGTTTAATTCCCATAATCACTTATTATTAGGCGGATATGTAAACCTATCCATATACTTCATTACACGCCTTCAAACCAACCTCTATAGCCTCACTCAAATCAGCACCCTTCTTAATACTGTAAGGCACGTTTGGGGTCAGACGGTCTTTCTTCAGAGACTCTGCAGCCGCCTTATTAAGCGGCGTACCAATAGAAGAGTCTTCGATATAGCCGAAAGGTTGAAAATACACTTCAATGCCAAACTCTGGATAATAGACACATGATATCTCACCATCTGTAGTGAATGGGTAGGGCGTATCATGATCAACGGGCCAGAAAGCTTCATGCATCGTAACACTACCAGAAACAAATTGACGAGCGTAGCTATCATCTTGAGAAGGAGAGCATGCAAATAACGATAATGCAGCTATACTGATTAACCACCTGGACATATTGACTCGCATGGAACTCCGTCTTTGTCTCTATCTAGTCGTTTGTTACCACACTTCAATGCCTGCTTAGCTTGCTCACAATTAGCCATTTGGCCGCAGGTGCTAGGTAGGCCTTTGCATTGTGCACCACCATCACCCTTAGCGAATAGAGGGTGATCCACTTCGACAGATTCCTTCAAAACCGTATTGCTTTGAAATGGATTGTCTATCGTAGTAACGCCAGCATTGGACGACAAAGCGAACACAGATAGTGCCGCGGCTAGTATCAATCTTTTCATGAGTGAAGTCCTTTTCTGTGAATTATTCAAGTATTAATCGCTTGCTAGATTTACTGAGATATAAGCGTTGTCATTCATCCCACAAACTGCCATATATTCCACAGTTTCTTTCTATTGCATTCATGGTTTCCTCTGCATCATATTCGCCAGCACGCCACGCGTCTACGCTAACTTGAATGTATGAGCGGCAGTTACTAGGTAAGGCCGTCTCACCGTATTTAGGCTCACTATTAGAGTCATGACTACAAGCCAATATTGGTAATAATGAAATAAAGATCAATATTAGCTTTCTTTTCATAATCACATCCCTGTGTTATTCAAAGTCTATTGCTTCACGATACACGCACCAACCTAATGGCAGTGTGTCGACTATTGTAGCGTATTTAATAAAGTGGCATATCCAATAATATTCAAATGGCTTCATTATTTTCTCAATACCTGATTCCGCTGCACTGCTACGCCACAAATTGAAAAAGGAGTAAAGCGACTATCAATAATAGGAAAGTCTGGATTCGAAGGGATTAGTTGAGAATATTCCTCACCAGTAGCTTCGTCAAAACCACGAGGACGCCATTTTTTAAAAGTTACGGCCTTCTCACCTTTACGTAAAGCAATAACATAGTCAGCAGGGTTTGGCTGAATGTCTGGATCAATCAGCACTAGCTCCCCAGATTCAAAATCAGGCTCCATGCTATTGCCTTCCAGTCTTATCCAATACACGTTGACGCCAGCGCTACCTATAACTGGCTCAGATTCGTCTGATATTGCATCGTCATGATATTCGCAAAAAGACCCTGCTTGGACAAAGTTCAATACTGGCGCACGCCTAATTGGTTTTTCTTGGATCTTTTTGAAGTTATCACCATTGCCTGTGCCATGAGTTAGATACTCAACACTGCAACCAAAGTAGTTGGCCATTGCTTGAAGATGCTCAAGTTTTGGTGGGTTTTCATCATCCTCCCAATTCTTTATTGATGTCTTTGAGACACCTATTTTTGTACCAAGTGCATCACGTGCAAGTTTTTTTTCTTTTCTCAGTTTTAATATTCGCTGACCTAAAGTATCCATATTTTTTCCTTTCTTATAGGTAAGTTATCTTACCACTTGATAAGGTAAGTTTTCTGTGCTTTAATAGGTAACTTAACTTACTTTATTAACAACCGAGGTAACTATTATGACTAAAGAGGACGCGCTCAAAGTTGCTGACGGCTCTGTCAATGAACTTGCTCGTATGCTTGGCATTAAACATTCTGCTGTTTCCCAATGGAACGATGAAAAGATTCCTGAACTGCGTAAGTATCAAATCGAAGAAATTATTCAGAGACAACAGCAGATCGAACCAGAACCAGCCTAACCCTATATCAAAAGATACAAAAATATAGGGCTTAACAAAACGTTTTTATAGACAGGTACAACACGATGGACGTAATAGATGCAGCACACAAGACAGTGCACAACACTCAGCATGGCGGATCAACAGCAATCGCCGCACGAATGGGTATGTCTAGCAATGTACTGAACAGCAAGGTTAATCCTAATTGCGATACTCATCATCTGAGACTAGATGAGGCGTTGACGATCATGGAATTCACTGGTGATCATTCAATCATCCAAGCGATGGCCAGCCGATTAGGTGGGGTTTACTGTGAAGTGAATGGGGAAGCGACCAAAGATGAGTTGATCATGACGGCATTGTCAGCATCTGCATGCCAAGGCGATGTCATGACAGAAATGCATAAAGCATTGGAGGATGGACGCATAAGCTGCAATGAGCTTGAGAGTCTAATGCCGAAAATACAGAAAGCGATGTCCTCGCTGCAGTCGCTCAGGAACCACGTCAAGCGTAAGCATGCCAAGGACAATCCGCACTTGCAAAATAATCAAGGCAATAAAAAACCCTAATCAGGTGCAACTGATCAGGGTTTACCTACTAACCACTAAAGTATGAATAGTTAGAGACTGGAGTATAACTATGTTAGATACAGACATGCAAGAGATTTTAATGAGCGACTACCTGAGAGTGCCCACTCCAATCTTACAGATGCAACAAGTATTGAAGAATGCTAGCGCTTACGCTTGCCTTCAATTTATTTGGGCAAAGACTGGTGGTTGGCAGAAAGGTAAAGACACTCTGTCTTATTCTCAATTCAAAAATGACGAAAGATACGGTACCGGGTTAAGTGAAAAAACCATACAGCGCGCAGTTGAAAAATTGGAGGAATTAGGGGTGATAAACACCATTCCTAGTTTTAATCGCATGTATGAATATTCAATAAATTTAGAAAAGATAACTGCGTTAGTTGCCAATTTAGGAAGCAAGAAAACCGTCAAAGTCCGGTCAAATAGTCCTGACTTAACAAATTCAAGTCCGGTCATTTTGTCCTCTTATGCGGTCAATTTGTCTGCAAGTCCGGTCATTTTGTCCAGCAAGTCCGGTCAAATTGACCTACACACTATACCTTTTACACTAGACTTCTACACTAAAAAGATAAAGGCGCAAAAAAAGCTTTCTGTTTCTCAGTCAACAAAATCTGATAGTGACACGAAGAAAAAACCTCAAGCAAAAACCAAACCTGCTACGAAGAAAAAACCTACCTTCACAGCTAACGAATATCCAATCCCTGACTTTATCCAGAAGGAAGTTTGGATTGCATACAACGAAATGCGTAATAACAAGAAAAAACCTGCAACTGAATACGCTTGCAAACTTCTAGTCGACAAACTGACCGAATGGCACAACGCTGGTTTGGATATTCATCAGTCAATGAACAAATCAATCGTTGAAGGTTGGACAGATGTATATCAGCCAAAAACGCGCATACAACAAGCCAGCCAATCACCAGCTAACAAAATACGTACCACACCTGATCCTCTTGCAGTCAACGCGAAATGGGATGTACCTACGCAGATGACAGACGAAGAGAAGCAACGTTGGATGTCAGGCGAAGCGGATAGCAGTGTCTCTGTTAACAACAATAACAATCACTACTACGGGTAAATAATCATGAATACAGCATACGAAAATGCGTCACTCAGAAACCCTAGGCCTGAATTACTCGATGAAGCACATACAGCTGGTCGTCATAACGCACTAGATAACATCATGAGCCGTCTACCAACCTTCAACACCGTATCGGTTGAGACTGCGTGCCCAGTACACGGTAAGCAAAAATGGTGGGTCACAGAAGCTGTTGCCAACGCTGGTAATGTCCAGTGCCAAAAGTGTGTTTGGGAGCGTGATGCTTATCAAAGTAAGTTACAAAATCTTAAAACTGATTTACTCGCCAGTCTTGATATCCCAAGTGAGCATATCAACGCTGATTTTAGCAATTGGGCAATGATGGGCAATGATCAAACGCGTACGCGTATAGCCAATATCGTGAGTTTCGCCAAAGAGTATGCAGCAAACTACAGCAAAGGCCACGCTAATATTTTGCTTACAGGTAATACAGGTACAGGCAAAACCAAGCTTGCTTGTTTGATTGCTAATGAGATTGTACGTCAGCGTTACTACGCACAAATGACCGTCGCATTTAAACGCTCAGGACAGCTACAGCAGGAGATAAAAGCCACTTGGGATAAAGCTAGTGGTGACACTGATGTGGCTTATCTTGAGCGTCTGAGCCGTTCTACTGTTCTCATCATTGATGAAGTGGGCGAAGCTGATACTGGATTCAGTGATAAAGCTGCCAACAAAGATCGTGAGCGATTATCAGCAATCATCGATAGACGCTATCAATTATGCTTGCCAACAATTATCACCACAAACATGACCTCAGAAGAGTTCTATAAGCACATGGGTGATAGGGCAGCAGACCGTTTGAAACAGAACATGGTGGAGGTTGCTTGCGTATGGCCCAGCTATCGTATGCTGACCAGTCGAGTGAGAACGCTATGAGCGATATAGGTATGCGTGGCGCTTGGAAATTTGAGCAGTGGCTAGACAGACAGAAGATGGAAAAAGAGATAGCCGATGCTGAATATAAAACAGCTCACCCAGACCGCTATTTTGTCGCTTTTATCAAGCTAGATATGCCGCGCTCAAGTGCACCTGAGCATGTATGGCCTAGATTCATTAATGAAACATTTTTATTCGAGCAGCCCGACATGCCAGCACTAGATGAAGTTATGGACACAGCCAAAAAAGCGTGGGGCATTGCAGACAGGATTGAGGTGCTGAATTTCTACGAGATGAGCGAGGCTGACTACAAGGCATTTCTTGGTGATGAGTCAGGCTGGACTGTCATAGACGAGTGAAAGGGTTATGAAAACCACAAAGGACACCAAGGTCATCTATCTGCAAAAAGCCTATCGACCAAAAACAGGTGTTTATCAGGGATGGACGGGGAAATTAAGAGTGGTTGCTGGGGATCCGTTCCATGACGACTATGCCCAGTGGGACGAACAAGGCCAAGCAATTGATCATGAATATGGTGATATTAGTTTAAAGGATGGTGAGTGATGAACAAAAACATACAAGCACTAGGTCGCATGAAAACAGGGAAGATGAACAACACTGAGAAAGCCTATGCCCATCATTTGGAGATGCAGCGGCGAGCAGGTGAGATCTCTTATTACTCTTTTGACGGTATCAACCTACGGCTAGCAGATAACACATTCTACAAACCTGATTTCTTAGTGATGCGCTCAGATGGTCAATTGGAGATACATGAAGTGAAAGGCCAGTGGACTGATGATGCACTTGTGAAAATCAAAGTCGCTGCTGATAAGTTTCCTTTCAAGTTCATTGCAATCATGAAGCAGACCAAAAGGAATGGCGGTGGTTGGGATATTCGGGATTTCTAACGTATAGAAAAGTATAGGTGCAGCCGTGATTAGCAAACCGCTGACAATGATGTCAATTCACATGATTACTGATAAATTGAGGTTGAGAATAAATGGATAAAATACTGAGTCAACGATTTGCCACAAGCCCGCGATTAGAGTTGCAGGATGGTGATTGGTTAAAGCAGGGCATGGGTGCCAAGACGGTTAAGTTTGATATTGGCCAAGGCGGTTTGCCTCCTGAGGTTAATTGGGAAGACAAAGCCGCGGCTATTGGGTTGATCAAGAGCAAAACAGGCAAGGCATTAGCTTCTCTCTTAGTATGGGGTGACAATGAGCTGTATGACTGGTCAGAGTCGTTTGATGACGTGGTTAATCATTTAGCAGCTAACATGATTAAATACTGCTTAGAGGACGACAGAGGCGCACCCAAGTCTAAATACACGCTTAATGAGCTGGCGTATAAGATGGCACGCATGACACTGCATTTTGAGTTATATAACTTGTGGCCACTGTATTCAGTTGAGGGCCGTTTACTCTTTAGCGGTATCGATATGTCAGCGAGCTCGTACAGTCAGATATGGTCCAAGTATCAAGAGAGAATGCTGCATGATATTGACTACCTAATGAGCTTTATTAATCAAGATGTGGCTAACTATAGATATGAGTTAAATGATTAATGACCATGGAATAATAAAAACATGACTATAGTTGACTATAACTATGTTAAAGTAATGTTTTTTTATGTTAAGGAATTGTCTGTGAAAAAAGTACCTATTTTAATTGCTAGTTTACTGGTCCTGATAGCTGGCTATCTATATGCATCACCTTATTTAGCATTAAATGGTATAAAAAACGCAGTTCAAGAACAAGATGCCGAAAAGCTTTCTAGTTACGTTGATTTCCCAAGTGTAAAGCAAGGAGTTAAAGAACAGTTCAAAGCCAAGATTGCTAAAGAGATGGTCCTTGAAGATAATAACAATGGTTTTGAAGCGCTAGGCTCAATGTTTGCTACAGCAATGATAGATCCGCTAGTTGATGGTCTCATTACGCCAGAAGGAATAGCAGCTCTAATGGCAGAGAAAAAGGATCAGAATTCTACAGAAGCTACTACACAAGAAGAATCAAACGAATCTGACGATTTAGTATATGAAACTGGTTACGATTCCTTCAGCGACTTCCATGTTAACCTTGGCAAACCGGAAGTTGATAAAACTATAAAGGTTATGCTACATCGTGATGGATTAAGCTGGAAAATAGTTGATATAGACTTTCCCTTAGATGATTTCTAGTAACCAAACACTGCCAATATTTCCAAGATAGTTTTAATACTTGACCCTTGCCGACAGTTGATGCTATATTTCTCACACTGGCAATTGTAAGTGATGCCAATCTGATTCAGGCGCTTAGTTAATCTTAAGCGCCTTTTTTGTACCTGAAACATTGACAAATGTTGTATAGCCTCCATCAATATATTGAATGCATTTAACTATGGAGTTTATATGTCAGATTCAAAAGAGCGTCACTTTTTGCTGAGTGTTATGATTCCCCTTAATGGCGAGAATCATATAAAAAACTATCATTATGTCATACCAGAAAATACGACATTACCCGATATGAGAAAGATCAGATATAATGTTAGAAATTCACTTCGGCCCACTCCAAGGACGATCGATATCTTAGCAATTAGCGAGATTCCTGAAGAAGATGCCCAAACTCTTTTTGCTGGTATAGATCGTAAATTTACTTTCTAGCCATATATTTATTAGTTTGAAAAATTAAAAAACAATGTGAAAGCCTACCAAGAGTTGGGCTTTTTTTACGTCTACAATTTGCCCAATATGTGATTTTCCATATTGGGTTTTTTCATGTCCAAAATTTAGCAGGGATGCTAACTATGTGCGATTTAACCAACCAACAGGCTTATGATTACTATCATGAGGTAACCGAGTCGTGCGCCAAAGCTTATTGGTTACAGTTTCTACGAGACAGAGCCAATAGAGGCGTGGAAGGCGCCCAAGGTTTTGTAGATAAGATTAAATTATGCAATAAGTCCAATATTTAAACTATATTTTCCGTTTAGCCTCTTGAAATGCTACTCCTAACCTCAACATAAGTTAGCTTAATAAACAATTTTTCAACATGGAGTGTGATGCAATGAGTAATGACGTAACGTTTGAGGAATTAGAAAAAACAGCTTTGCAGTTTGCTTTAGCAGAATTTCAAGGGAATATATCAGCAGGTCATTTTTCTTCTGCTGCGGCTATAAATGAAAATTCCATGAAAAAAGCTATAGAGTGGCATTCAGCAAAAACAAAACGTTTAGAGATATTTTATAGCAATCCTACTAATCGTGCAGATTGGAAGAAAAGACAAAATGCAAAAATTATTATGCCAGACATTGAGAATGATGATCTTAGGTTAGTAAAAGACCAAATATATTGGGTTGTCCCAGCTATTAAAGGTCGTGGGGCTATTTATGCTAAATTCATAGGATATGACGGGCTTATTGCTGAATTTATGAACACAGATGATAGTCAAGATTATTTCGCTGTAGAGGAAATAAAAATTAATTAAATCTAAAAATTCCATAATAAAAAACCTACCACTTGGTGGGTTTTTTATTGCCCATCATATTTTATTAACCCTTTTGCCTCCCTTGATTGGACGAGGCATTTTTTAATTAAGACTGGCAGTGAGACACACTGTCGCCAATTGCAGAGGTTTACATGTAGTGAAGCACAGGTTTTGACATGCGCCTAAATTCAAGCACTCACGTACTACCTACTAGATTTAGCCACTGGTAGCACATGCCATAGAGATACCCAAGAGCAGATGACGACTGCGACATACGATGAGTTACCAATCACCATCTTATTTGCATGTGATGAGGATGATAGTTGATGACAACGCTTGGCTCACTTCGGTGAGCTTTTTTTATGCACGCTGATTGGAGGTGAGCATGTTGAAAAGACCAATGCCACCTAATACCGATCTACGCCCACTAATGGCTGCACCAGAGATACATGAGTGGCTGCACGCAACCATACTTAATCCTGATCATGAATGGTTTAACGAAGACCACAGACATTTGATGGAATACTCAGTAACCGAAATAGCGTTTATGTGGGCCCAAAGCGAATACATCAAAGCTGGTAAGCAAGTATTAGGCCAGTGCGAGAAAGTAATGATGATGGCTGGTGGTTGGAAAAAGACACGTCAGGAAATGTGGTTTGAAGACACGCTAGGTGATGTGCCTGAATACCTGGTAACTCTTGATGCCAATTATTGCCGTGATTGTACAGACGCTGAGTTTGCCGCACTGGTTGAGCATGAGATTTATCACATGAGGCATAAACCAGATATGTTTGGTGATCCGTCATTCAAAGCAGACGGTAGACCACAGCTCGAATTGATAGCTCATGACGTTGAGGAGTTTTTCGGAGTCGTCAGACGATATGGCGGTGATGAAGCGGTAAGACGAATGGCTAAACTGCAAGATTGTGAGCCGCAAATAAAATACTAATTACCTTTACTTAGCGATACAAGAGAGCATTTATGGCGACCCTTAACAATAAGGTTAAGGCCTTTATTGTACAAGGGCTTGCTACCTATATGACCCCATCCGAAGTAGTGGAAGCTGTCAATCAAGAATTTGACGGGCTGAAAGTTACAAGACAGCAGGTATCAAACTACGATCCGAGTAAAGCAGCTGCAGTTAATTTGTCCCAAAAATGGAAGGACCTATTCAAGAAATTCCGTGATGACTTTAATAACGATATTCAGGCGATACCTATCGCTAACAAAGCTTATCGATTAAATATGCTTGACCGTATGGCTCGTGATGCAGAGAAGTCAAAGAATAGGCCATTGGCGGCAAGCTTACTCGAGCAAGCAGCTAAAGACGTGGGCGAGGTCTACACCAATAAACAGAAAGTTGATAACACATCGAGTGATGGATCAATGTCAACTAAGCCAACAGTCATTCGCTTAGTGGCTCCAAAGGTGGATGAGAATGGGCGAGCAATTAAATGATGAAGTCTATGCTGACATAACCATACCGCCAAAACTTATACCGGTCTTTGAGTCTAAGTCTCGCTACAAAGGCGCTTATGGTGGCCGTGGTAGTGCCAAGACACGTACATTCGCATTGATGACAGCCGTAGAGGGTTATCGACTAGCCGAAGCAGGCGCTAGCGGCATAATCCTATGCGGCCGTGAGTATATGAACTCACTTGAAGAGTCATCGCTTGAAGAGATTAAACAGGCGATACGCTCAGTTGATTGGCTTAATGATTACTATGAGATTGGCGAGAAATACGTTCGCACTAAGAATAGGCGTGTTGCTTATGCCTTTACTGGTCTACGTCATAACTTGGACAGCATCAAAGGTAAGTCGCGCATACTACTCGCTTGGGTCGATGAGGCTGAGAACGTCAGTGAAGCTGCATGGCGCAAACTACTACCAACAGTACGTGAAGATGATTCAGAAGTTTGGATAACATGGAACCCTGAGAACGAGGGTAGCGCTACCGATAAACGCTTTAGGAAGAAGGACAACGAATTTATCGTTGAGTTGAATTATAGCGACAATCCATTCTTTCCAGATGTACTCGAGCAAGAGCGACTTAATGATCAAGAAAACCTTGATGATGCAACCTACTGCTGGATTTGGGAAGGTGCTTACCACGAAGCATCAGACGCTCAGATATTTAACGGTAAGTTTGTCGTCAAAGAATTTTCGAGACATCCAACATGGAATGGGCCATACAACGGCTTGGACTTTGGTTTTTCTGCCGATCCAACGGGCGCGACAAACTCATGGGAAAATGACGGCATTCTTTATATCGAATATGAGGCATGCAAAGTTGGTCTTGAGATTGACGACACGCCAGACTATTTGAAAGACAATATACCAGGCATCGAAAACTACGAGGTGATAGCTGATAACGCTAGGCCTGAATCAATCAGCTACCTGAAGCGTAACGGCATACCAAAAATTAAGGCATGCGTTAAAGGTAAGGGTAGCGTTGAGGATGGTATTGCTCATCTAAAAGGTTACAAGCAAATCGTCATTCACCCAAGGTGTACGGCAACCGCCAAAGAGTTCAGATTGTACAGCTACAAGACGGACCGACTAAGCGGTGAGATATTGCCTGAAATTATTGATAAGCATAACCATTTGATTGACTCACTAAGATATGCACATGAGCGCACTATGAAGCGGGGTGCTAATACCAAACGACACAGAGCCACTGCTGGCAAACGGACGTATAGATGAATGATATAACTGAAAAGCCGCGTTACCGTGTCACAGCAGGTAAGGCGCTAAGCCAAGAGCAAGCAACTGACCTACGAGGCAAGACTTTTTACCGCTACCTGATTCGTACTGATACTGATGAAATACTCAAAAAAGCTGGTATCAGTCGTCACGCGTTAAAGACATTGCTTACTGACCCAGACATTGACCAAGCGATTGATAGACGCGAGGAAGAATTAAGCAATGCTACTTATACTATTACGCCAAGCGAGGGCAGTGTTGCTGATTTTATCTATGAACAACTGGATCTACACCTTGGAACGATATTACAAGGATCATCTCTTAGCAAGTGGTATGGCTATGATGTGATTGAAATGCTCTGGGGCAAAGATAGTAATGGGCGTAATGCGGTCACCTCGATGATGTCAAAACCTATCCAGTGGTTTGAGCCGTTATCTGGCGGTGCGTTGCAATGGTTTCCGAACGATGGTAGTGAGCCGGTCATGATTAGTGATCAAGCTGATTTTTACTATCGCTATCTATACCAGCAGCATAAGCCAACCTATCTAAACCCTAAAGGCAAATCATTATTAAGTCGCGTGTACTGGCTGCACTATTTCAAGACCAACGGCTGGCGCTTTTGGTCTAAGTTCTTAGAGCGTTTCGGGTCACCCTTGCTTATTGGTAAGACTGATGCAACCAGTGAAGAAGATGCGCAGAAATTTGCAGATGCAATACTGGCAGCGCATAACTCAGGCGTTGTGACTATTAACACTGATGAGGATGTGACAGCGGTAACAGGTGGCGGTAATGGCGAAGCGTTTGTTAGCTATGATTCAGTGGTTAAGCAGAGTATTACGACTTACTTGCTAGGTCAGACGCTTACCAGTGGTACGGATAAAGGCGGTACTTACGGTCAAGGTGTCGTGCACCAAGAGCAGCAAGAAATTATCTTTAGCAGCGACCGTAAGCATGCGCTTAAAGCCGTTCAACGATTCATTGATGTTATCTGTACTGCTAATGGATTTGAAGCGCCTGAGTTTAAATGGGTAGCCAAAAAGTTTGTAGATCATGAGCAGCTAGACGCAGACAAAAAAGCGCATGAGATGGGCGTTCGTTTTACCAAGTCTTATTTTGTTGATGAGCACGGCTATAACGAGCAGCATATCTCTCACATGGATTATGGTGATGGTCAAGGCGCTGTTAAATTACCAACGTCAGCACAAGCTAATCGCTATACGTCAATGGCTAGCAAAACATGGCTGCCATTTAAAGCCACTGACGGTGACAATGAGTTTACTGATGAACAGCAAGAGCTTGAGCAAGTCGCAGATGATGCGCTTGAATTAAGCGTACAGCCATTTGATGCTAAGGCAGTACTATCGGCTATAAGTAATGCAACTGACGCTGACAGCTTACGTGAGTCGCTATTTAACCTATGCGGTGAGGGATTGGCTGAGAGTGAGTTTGCACAGTTGGTTAATACTGCATTGGCGGTCGCTGATGTACATGGTTTTGCTGACGAATCGAGTGAGGTATAGTTCTATGGATATTGAGTGATGTCTAACACCCTCACTCAAGCAGACGGCAGTCTTCAGTCAGTAATGGCCATGTGAAATCTTTATCATCACTATTTAATAAAATAGTATCGTTGGTTATTCCGTTAACAGTACCGTTTAACTCCTGTAAGCGTATTCTTAAAGAAGTCAGGCTACAGTGAGCATCTTGATAGTTCTGTGTCCCTAAACTAGCTAAAGTTTGCTCTACATACTTATTGATGCCATCAATCATCTCGTTGGCATCTTCTTGCCATTCAAAGCTGTAATCTGCATCAAGAGAATCTAGATCATTAATCTTTTTCAAGCTGATTAAAGCATCCATGAGTTTGCGTAGATTATTAAAGTCTAGGCTCGATATAGAGGTTTGTGGTTCACTGTTTTGCACCAAAGAGGCTCCTACGAGTGTTATAGTTTTTTAAATGGTTCCATTATATCAGTCTGTTTCGAATGGTCTGTTAATAAGCTTAAAGGGTGAAATGACTGGTTTCATTAGGGTATAGATTGAAAGCTAACTGATTCAGATATATAGTACCAACTATTATCGATAAAAAATATTGAGGTCTAAGATGAAAAATATCATTTATCTCATTTTGTTATTATCTACAATGGGCTTGACCATGATTTCCGCCAATGCAACGGATACTATTGCCTCAGCACGTAATACGGTTTTAGATGGAGCCTTACAATCGCAACTTCAGATACAATTAGAACGTAATGATTATAATAACTTCTACTCTAATTTAGAGGACTTTAGCGCACCTTACACGCTTAAAAACGGTTCAAAATTCTATGAAGCTAGAAGGGATAACTTAAATTCAGCGTCAGCGATTGTCATAGATCCACAGGGTTATTTTTATGTAGCTTACAAAATGCCTAAATCCAACAATATTACATATATTACTAATGATGGAAGCTGTAATAAAGAAGTTCATGACGCTATAAAAGTGTTCGCCAATACGTTTGCAGAAAATAATAAGATAATATCTTCAAACCCTACTAAAATTAATAATACGTCCCACAGTTGTAAGGGAGTTTATGGCAAACCTTTTTTGAAAAATCATAGCTTCGAGCGAGCACACATTAAAAACCAATAGCATTACGTGGCAATGGTTACATCTGTAATTTAAAGTTCACACAAAAATTAGGTAGGTAAAATGCTTATATGGATTGCACTTTATATTATTATTTGTTTGTTCTTTAGGTGGCTTATATTCTCTAATTCTAGTATGGCAGAGAGACTTGGCTCTTGGGGTTGGACTCCAGACCAAAACAAACTCTACTTTTCAATTATGTGGTTATTCTCAACCTTTGTATTCCTGTTTGGCATATTCAACAGTAATTTTCGTAATTCCTTTATATTAGAGTATTTATTTTAAAAGCAATCACAATATTTGACCTAATAACGACTACCGAATGTTGTTAACTGTGTTGTAGATTATTAGCATTGCCAGTCAGCAAGTATAGAAAAAATAGGCACACAACCGATAGTTCGATGCCTGTATAGCGCATCGATCACGATTTCATACTATTTTCAGGCTTGCAAAGCGTATTAGTCAATATAAGGTTAATTAAATAAATGGCTCATTTGGATATACATGCTAAAGCAGAGGTTGGTAAATCATTAGCAGGGTTCACACTAGGTGAAAAATTGCAAAGCTTTTTGCATTTTATCGATAAGACAGTTGATGGAAATATTGAGGAGTGGACGGTTGATTTAGCCTTAGACAATACAGGCGTCTTACTTTTTGAGATACCAAATAATAACGGGTATATAATATATTTTTCAGAACCTAAACTAGAGTTAGGCTTTACTGAAAAAGGAACTCTATGCGATATTAGCGCTGGCGCTGGTTATAAAGGCGATATTTTTGAAGGTAACATTAAAATTGGTAGCCATATTGGAGATATAGATCATGCCTTAGTTCTGGACGATGCTGAAGATATACATTATCTTGCTGATAACGAAGGAAAGTTTATTGAAGGAATATACTTTGTAGCTGGTGGTTTAGAAGTTGAAGAAGATCCTGAGTCTATCATCGAAGAGGTTAGCGTTTA
This sequence comes from Psychrobacter sp. T6-5, assembly GCF_052258485.2. NCBI lineage: Bacteria > Pseudomonadati > Pseudomonadota > Gammaproteobacteria > Moraxellales > Moraxellaceae > Psychrobacter > Psychrobacter sp. T6-5. The sequence continues at coordinate 1,551,959 of NZ_JBQQEY020000001.1, forward strand.
TAATTATAACTTAATAGAGTAACTATTCTGGTCTAGATTCCATATTACTCAAGTAACCTTGCATCGCCCAACAAGTACACTACAGTTATCACAATGATTCAAACTCTTGATACAAGTGGTCTATAGCCAAATATTCAGGTCCTCACTAGGGTACCACTTTTGCCTCCATAAGAGCGGTTATGATAGATACTTATATATACAGTAAATTTAATACTAGTAGAAGAATCCAGTACTGTAATTAAAATGAAAACTTTAAAGCTCATTCTAATGGATGAGCTTTTTTATTGTCCAAAATAAAGTGAGAAACCAATGGCAACGACAACAGCAGCATTCGACGTAAAGTTTATCGAAGCCATTGCTTACGCGCTTAATTGTAACGTGGTTTTGCCCGATAACTACTACAACGTGATGACACCTATCCAGCGTCAGCAAGCGGTGTCTATTGCAGGGTTAGGGCAGACTGAGCAGATTAAGCATGTGATGGGCTTGGTTAACGACCAACTCGATAGTGGCGGCACGTTTGCAGACTTTCAAAAGGCTGTGAAAGACGGTGATATTGATATTAACCTGCCAAGGCACCGGTTAGACAATATCTTTAGAACCAACATCCAAGGCGCCTACGGCCGTGGTCGATGGTATCAACAACAGCAGAACAAAGATGAACGCCCGTATTTGATGCGTGACGGCATTAATGATATTAGACAGCGTCCAGCTCATAAGGTTCTAGATGGTGTGGTTAGACATATCGATGATCCGTTCTGGCAACAACACTATGCTCCTTCAGGGTATCGCTGCCGGTGCGTTTGCCGATCACTTACCGAGTCGCAAGCACAGGCCAAAGGTATAACGACCGACGACAACTTACCAAACGTACCAAACGATAAAGGTTGGATTGGTGGCACACCTGCACAGTACACGGGCAACATGAACAAGCTGGTCAACGACAAGATAGCTGAACTCGCTATCACGTACTACAAGCAGTCAGATGCGATACTGGCAGCAAGACAGCGCATTGAGGCAGCTATCACAGTGATGTTAGCGCAACCGGTGCCAGAGCTTGCTTTGATGATTGATGAGGCTAAAGAGTTGATTGAGGAAGAGAATGCGTAGAGCACTCCTAAGTGAAACGTTAGCAACCTCAAGTTTAAGTTATAATAAAACTTAAATTTAAATTATTCAGGTGAACTATGTACCGTTATACGATTAGAGATGGTTTTATTAAGATTGGGAAAGATTTAGAGAAGTCTATTGAAGCTTATTACGATATTGAAAAATATGAGAGCCTTGCTGATTCAATTGGTTATTCTACATTACAAGATTCTTTCGTAATTGATGACTCGTCTGAGCATCATGATCAGGACTACTCTATTGCTATTAATAAATTTACTGGTAATGCAAACTCAAAAGAAATTCATCTAACATTTGAGTCAGATTATGTAGTTGAAATTCAGGCTTATGATGATGTGAAGATAATCTTTGTAGATGACGTAATCACAGTTTACAAGCTTCTAGGTGAACTGCTACCTACACAAAACCTCATTAAAGCTAGACGCGATAATCTAGATATATAATTTTAGAAAGCACATCTAACAGAAATAAAAACCGCCCATTGAGGCGGTTTTTTAATGGGTGAAATATGAACTTACAAGCAAAGATTAAGCGCGACATCAACAGTCATGCGCTTATGGCTTGCCACGATCTAAACGGTGAGCTCGCATCTATCGACTTCAAAGCGCTATCACGTCATAGCGATGATGGTGGTGAGGCAGCTTACACGGTTGAGAATGGCGTAGCGACTATTGATATACGCGGCCTGCTAGTACCTGAAACCTCAAGTGATTATCGCTCATGGGGTGTAACAGGCTATGCAAACTTAGCGAATTATATTCAGCAAGCCAATGACGACTACACAGTGACAAGCATTATTTTAGACATTGACAGCGTAGGTGGATACGTCAAAGGCCAGCACCTAGTTGATGAAGCGATAGCTGACAGTACAAAGCCTATTCAAACGTTTGTTAGCGGCAATGCTTATTCAGCAGCCTATCGCATAGCTGTAATGACTGACCGTATTGTAGCGGCACAGTTTGCAGGTATAGGTAGCATCGGCACGATAGTCAAGCACACTGAGCAAGTAAGCCGCCTAAAGCAAATAGGTATCACGGTGACCAATATCCGTAGCGGCAAGTGGAAGGCTGTGTTTGGTGATGATGAGCCATTGACCGACGAGCAGTTGGCAGAAATACAGTCTGGTGTAGATGCTAATGCTCAAGAGTTTTTTGAGCACGTTGCCAGCTATCGCGGTCTGAATGCTGACACGATTGCATCACTTGAAGGTCGATGTTTCGATGCGACACGCGCAAAAGAATTAGGTCTGATTGATGAGATAGCGGATAGCGTATCAACATCAAGCCAAGCCACACAGAGCAACAATAACCCCGAGGAGTACGACTTGAACGAGTTAGAGAAGGCGCAAGCCAAAATCGCAGAGCTGGAGAAATCCGAAGCTCAAGCTAAGCAAGAAGCAGTAGATGCTAAAGCCGCTGCACTTGCCGCACAAAATAAGTTAGCAGAATCGCAAGCATCAACGCGCCAAGCTGCTATCGACAAACTGGCTGCTGATACTGGTCGCACGTTTACCGACGAGCAGACCGACGCATTCAAAGCAATGGATGAAGCGCAGTTTGCTGTAGCTGAGTTTATGGCTAAACCTATTGAAGCAAAAGCGCCTGAGCTGCCAGATGGTTTGGATAAAGCTCAAGCAACAAATGGCCGCGAAGGTGGCGAAAGCGCAATCATGGCAGCTGTTAATGCTGCAAAAGCACAAGGAGCTAAATAATGGTTGATTTCAACTATACAACTGAGCAGCCGTTAGCTGTTGATGTCGCACCTATCACCGATAGCGTCGTACCTACCGCTGCTACAGCATACAAACGCGGTGACCTACTGGTGATTGCTGCTGGCACCAACGTAGCGACTCACAGTAATACCGAGTCAGGCGCACAAGCTGATTGGCATGTGATCTGCCTTGCTGACGTCACTGCTGAGCAGGCAACTGCAAAGATAGCTGCAGGTGTTGAAATGCCTGTATATGTTACGGGTAAGTTTGATGTTGCAGAAGTCAAGCTGAATGGCGTTGCGCTTACTGCACCTCAAAAATTGGCGGCGCGTGCTTACGCTAATCGCTCAACTAAAATCACGCTTAGCGTCGTTAAATAAGGATAAATATTTATGGCTACTTTTAATATTGAAGGCGCTGAAATTGAAACAGCATCTTTTGAAGAACTTGGCGCGGTTTATGATTTAAGCAAGCCGGTCGATACTTTTTTTCGTGACCGTTATTTTGGTAATCCTATTTATCTAAACAACGAAGATAAGGTGCCCGTAGGTGATATCAAAACCTATATTCCTCTTGCTCCTGCTGTACTGCCGACAGCGCAAGGTCGCGTGATTAAAGACAAAGTTGAACTAAACATCCGCCACATTCCAGCGCCTTACTTCAAGCCATCTGTAGTGGTTGAGCCGTTAAGTAAAATTGATGCTAAGTTGCAAAAACTATTGCAGGCAATGAAAGTTGTAGCTACCAAGGGTATTGGGGTTCCTCCTACCATGCAAGATGAGTGGGACATGGCTGCTGCCAATGCTTACTGGTTAATTCGTCAGTCATTAACCGCACGTATTATCATGATGTGTCGTGATGCACTTCTGTACGGCAAGGTTATTGTCGAGGGCGATGATAATGCTGGTGTGACTGTCGATTTTGGTCGTCACGTTGACCTTAATTTCTCGCCACTAATTCCATGGGACCAAGAAGGCGCTACGCCATATCGAGACATTCGCAAGATTGTTAAGAACCTGGTTAAGCATGGCAAACGTCGCCCAGTTGATGCTCAGATGTCTAGCCGTGTTTTCGATGCGATGACAGATGATAAAGAGTTTAATGAAAAATTCACGGCGTCAAAAGATACCAATGTAACCCGTGTATTTGATGGTGGGTTTGGTGGAGAGACTGAGGCGAAATTACGCGGTACGGTAGATGGCATCAACTTCTGGACGTATGACGTTGAGTTTGAAAAAGAAGATGGTACAAGCGAGCTTATGGTGCCCGAAGACGGCTTTTGGTTGATCTCTGAGCTAAATAATCCGCTTTACTATTGCATGATTAAGCATCGCAAAAATCCTGCTAAGTTAGCAATGGAATTAATGCCATATCACGTCTATAGCGATAATCCACCAATTGATGAATTTATTGCTGACTCAAGCCCATTGCCAGTTACCATCAATAAAAACGGTGCATGTGGCGGTACCGGCTTTATCACTCTTTAACCAAACCCCTTTGTTTAAATAATTAAATGGGTCGCCTATCAGCGGCCCACATGGAGCAAATCATGTCTAAATTTTACATTGCAAAACAAGCTATTGGACAATACGTTACTGGCGACAAAATCCCAACGATCACTGATGACGAGCTAAAAGCTGCTGTCAAAGATGGTAAGACGGTCACTGGCTTAACTGCTGATCGAGCTAAGTTTTTGCTAAGCAAAGGCGCTATTGCTGAATCTGACGCGGGCGAAGATGACAACACTGACGAAGATAATGGTGGTGAAGTGGTCGAGCTCGATACACTCACCAATAAAGAACTAAAAGCCTTGCTTGACGAAGAAGGTATTGAGTACAACGCATCTGATGACAAAAAAACACTAATCGCCCTATTTCCGAAGGACTAACTATGTACGCGACTCGTGACGACATGGTGGCTCACTTTACCGAGTTAGCTATTAGTGAGCTTGAGTCGATGCATATAGATCCGTCGATTGCGACCACTAAAGCTCTAACCAGTGCAAGCGGCAAGATGGACAGTTATTTGTCCATCCGCTATCAAACACCTTTAGCTAAAACCGATAATTTGAATCTTGTGTGCTGCAATATCGCACGCTACTTGTTGTATATGAACGATGCAACAGGTGAGCCGGAAGACCGCTACAAAGAAGAGATTGCTTGGCTAAAGGACGTTAGCGCAGGTAAAGCCAACGTCACTTTTGCTGAGCCGTTGACAACTGAGGAGCAGCAAAAGACTTACGTTAAGCCTGCCGTGCCAATTGGCAGTAGTTATCCTGGTCAAATCTTTGGTGATGACGTGTTTGCCAAGATGCCTAGCATTAAGTGAGGTGAGTATGTTTGATGCGGAGCTATCAGGTGGTGATGAGATTATCAGACGGCTAGGCGATCTGTATTTTGATAATAAAAAAATGCAGAAGTTTAGCCGCTTGGCTGGCGCTGAAATGGTACATCAGACTGAGGAACGTTTTTACAATCAGCACGATTTACAGCGTCAACCGTGGATACCTTCTCAACGTGCAATCATAGAACGCGGACAAACCTTGCGTGATACTGGTCGGCTTATGGCGTCACTGACCTATGTTGCACTACCTGATGGCGTTAAATGGGGCACGAACGTAGTGTATGCACGCATGATGCACTACGGCGGTAAAAAGGCGTTATTTCCTCACTTGTGGGGTGATATACCTGCTAGACCGTATCTTGGCATGAACGAGAACGACCGGGCATCAGTGCTTAACATTATTAATCGAATTATGGACGTAGACTTATGAGTAATTATTTTGCAGTAGGTCTTGGCCTAATCGAGCACTTAGAGGCGAAAGCTGACGAGTGGGGTGTTAAGCACATTGGTACGGTTGCAGATATCAGCAAGATTAATAAGCAAATCACACCTGCGCTCTATGTCATAAACACAGCAAACAATCCATCTGATGTAAATGGTCACATTGATAGCCGTGACAACCAGCAGTGGACAGTGGTAGTCGCTGTAAGTAATCAGGCAGCACAAAACACCACAGTTGAGCTGATGCGCGAATCAGGCGAGCTTATCAGCAAGGTCATCAATCACGTTCAAGGTTTTGAGGTTGACGAGTACCACGACCCATTACAACGTACAAACACATCAGGCAGACCAGACTATTTCAGCACGTTTGCACTTTATCCACTGACATTTCAAACCAAATTTCAGCCTTAGAGGACAATAATCATGGCAGAGAAACAACAATCACACGCATTTATCGGTAACGGTAAGGTGTATTTTACCGCTGTTAAAAATGGCGTAGAAGGCAAGCCCTTTTGGGTTGGCGTAGCATCGGCGGCAGCCTTTAACCACTCAGTTGAAAATGAGAGCGAACTAAAAGAGTATCATTCAGGTAAAAACCAAACTTGGGACAAGTCAGAAGGTGACAAGTCCGCTACTTTTAGTCTGACGCTTAGTGAACGCCGCATTGAGGCTATGCAGGCAGCATTACAAGCCAAGGTCACGGAAGTCACCACGGGAGCAGTTACAGCAGAAGAGCACGAAGTCGATGCTATTGGCGATATTATCTTTTTAAAACACAAGAACGTCAGCGATGTTGTCATCACCGATAGCACGGATGCAACACCATTGGCCCTAGTTGAAGGCATTGACTACACGATTGATGAAAAGTACGGCACTATTGAAATGACGCACGTACAGACCATTACATCACCGATCAAAGTTGCGTACAGCTACGGCACCGCCACGGTCATGAAGCCAATGACAGATGATGTTGATTATTACCGTATTCGCGTCAATGGTCTAAACAAAGTTGGTCAAAAAGATAAGCAAGTTGTGACCGCATACCGCGCCAAGCTGTCACCAGCAGATGCTTACGATTTAATCGGCGATGATTTTAGCGAAATGGAACTTGAAGCTGACTTGATGTATGCCGAAGCTGAAGAAGCCATGTATGAAATCGTTAAGCTGTAACTATATAGGTCTATGTGAAATCGCATGGACCTGTTTTTGTTTGATTAAGTCATTGCGTGTCGATGGCTTACTCAAATAAAAAGGACTCATTATGCGTACTAATGCACAAACCAAGCTTACAAATACAGTCACAGGCGCGGTCATTGTCTTGTCTGATAGTCTTTACCCAGAAGGTGAGCACGACTGGTCATCTGTGGTATCAAGTACCAAGTACGCGCTAGATGGCACAATGATAGTCGAGCAATCAGAGCGTAAAGCCGGCAGACCGTACACGATGCAAGCACCTGATAGTCATGGCGTACTGACTAGAGAAACGGTTAATGCACTCAAAACTGAGCGTGATAAGCTCGGCGCTATGTTTTGGCTGGATTATCTAGCAGATGGGGCCGTAAAGCGCGTGAAGGTAATGTTTGATACGACAGGTGAGGCGATTGAAGCCAAGCCAGTAAAGAACACAACAAGTCCAGAGCTGAACGACTATTACAACGTAACGCTTAGGTTTTTAGAGATACCAAACACATAAGATTAAGACTTTATTCAGCCCTTTATTTAGGGCTTTTTTAATGCCTAAAATTTGACGGATGACAACAATGGCGATTACTCAAAACGATTTAGAGATTTTAAAGTCTGAGATTATGGCTGACACCGATGATGGCGGTGGATTGCCTACTGGTGTCGCTGTCATTGATGGCGTATCTAATAACTTATTCCCTGATGTGTCAGATATTGACCGCTTATTGGGTCGTGTGCGTCTGCGTAAACTGTCACTGGCAGTCACAACGCCTACTGCTGAGCTATTACAAGCGCCACGTTTGCTATTTACTGAGCTTCCTGATAATGAAAATATCAGCGTGTTTGCATTCAAAGCATCATCGTTTGCAGATAGACGCTCAGATGCTCAAAACAAGATTGAGTCATATCTTGCTTTTGGCACCAAATGGGCGGGGCATCTGCTTGAGACACAGCTTGCAGGGCAGCGCGTTATACAAATCTCACTAGATGTAAAAGACCCGGTGCCGGCAGTCGGTCAGCCGCTTGTGCTGGTACAAAACGAAGGTCAATCAGACGAGTTTTATCAGTATCTTAGACCACTCAAAGTTGACACGGTAGAACGTCGCTTTCAAAAGTCGGCAAGTGAGACGGTCACACGTACAGTCGCAACGATTGAGTTTGGCGATACGTTGAATAAATCATTTAATGGTTTAACAGTACAAGAGTTTTACCAAAACGCATCCACGACTAGACGCGCTATCTTGCGCGAGGCTCGTATTGCTGATGCTGCTAAGTATTACAGTGCAAGTCGATTGGCTGAGCCAGTAGTGGCTATGCAATCGCGGCAGGTAAAAATTAACTCTATCTTTACCCAAGTCGTGCCAAGCACTGAGGTTGAGACGCCTATACCACAGCGCGATCCGGCAAATCAAATTGCCACTCAAGCGCGTGGTGATGGCGTTATAAATATCAGTCAATCGGTCAATGTCACAACCAACACAGCGTTTAATCTGCCGTCAGGTATTGCTGTCGGTACTTTGAGCTTAGTAGTAGGTGGTCAAACACTAACAGACCGTGATGGTGAGCTGGTAAATAGTCAGAACATCGGTTACGCCTCTATTCAGTACGGCATAGGTCAAATAACTTGGTATAACTTAATCAACATTGGTCAAACGACTGTGACGGGTAGCTATAAGCCAGCGTCAGAATTTACCCGCGTGGCTCAAACCGACTATCAAATTGTGGGCGACAATGCTGGATATAACTTTATCCGTGAGCTTGGTGCCGAGCCATTACCTAATAGCTTAAAAGTCAGTTATACGGTGCAAGGAAACAATTATCTACTACATGATGATGGTCGCGGAAACTTAGTTGATGATGATGGCAATGGTCGTGGCACGGTACAAGGCAAGACAGTATTGCTTACGACTGCCGCTATTCCTGATGCGGCAAGTTATATCATCTACTCGTTTGGTGTTGATCTAGATACAGTCAAGTATGGCAATCAGGCGTTACCTGCTGCCTATCACGTTATTAGCGTAGCAGATAAAGTTAGTGGGCCTATCACTGTAACTTGGGCTACAGGTAAGACAGCGACAGTTAGTAATGGCATTGTCACAGGTGATGCAACAGGAACTTTTATTGATGGAAAGTTGAATATCTCACCTAATGCGACAGTAACTAAGAATACAGCTTTCAATCTGTCTTATCAGCGTATATTGCCAGCTAATACAGTTAAAGTTCAAAGCTCTCCTGTGACCAATTCAACTAACGGAGAGTTTGAGACATCGGTTGATTTTGCATCATCAATAACCGATGCAAGTATCAGTCTAACTATGGGCTTTAACAATAACTACGATGTGAAAGTTGTGTTGGGTATTGATGCTAACGGCACAAAGCTAACAGTCAAAGATGTGTTGCGACCAGTATATTTAAGCAACGCTGATGGCGTAGTGATTAGCGGTAGTAGTAATGGCCAAGGTATTGTTTCTCCTGAAGTGATTACTACATGGCAGCCAATCACTGGGGCAACTGAAGAGCTGCGAGCATGGTCTGCTGAGTTGTTAAGTAGTGCGGTTAATAAGACCTCTGGCACTCTTAGCTTAAAGGTAAAAATCACTCGTAAGCAAAGTGGTGTTGATGTGCTGACACGCCCAGGCATTTCACCAGTTTTTAAGGCAACACTTAAAACGGTGCCAATGCAAATAGACAGAGTGTTTGTTAGTGCGGAAGGTTTGAAGTCAGCATCAACTGAGGCGGCGACAGCTAGCAGCTTAGCAACTACTTTAAATATTCCTTTGCCACAAGATACGGCAGCACCAGTCGCCAATGGTTCACTATTTATTGATGTGCTTGGCATATCTTTATCTGACAAAGACACTAAGATTAAGAATGGTGAGACAGTGGTAGGCGCAATTGATTACAGCGCTGGATTTGTAACCTTAACAACGTGGCAAGCAGACGTTGCGAACTTGGTTAATCTTAAGTCAATGTTACGTGAAAATGACCCAGTACCGCTTGCTAATTTGATTTTTAGAACGCCAGTCGCACCACTTAAAGAAGCATCATTGCAAATCAGCGCAGAGCTTGCCGATGGCACAGCAATATCGCTATCAACTGATGAGCAAGGCAATATCACAGGTCACAACTTTGCACACGGTACGGTCGATTTTAAAGCGGGTGTGGTCGCCTTGTACTTTTACGAGCGATTAGGCGTGACAGCAAACCCTAGTGTGGTTAATGAGCCTTGGTATGATGCAAATAATATCTATGATGTTGGTGGTACGAATTACATCAATAGACCTGTTTACGTTAAGCCTGACTCAATTCGATATAACGCGATTGCCTATAGCTACTTACCGCTTGATAAAGAGCTGATCGGACTTGATCCGGTGCGCCTGCCTACAGATGGTCGTGTGCCATTTGTACGCAAAGGTGACAGTATCGCTATCACCGAGCTTAAAACGATGCAGCTACCAACCAATGCGCCTAATGATACGTTTGATTTAGGTTTTGAGCGATTATCCGATGTATCAGTTGTCGATGCTAACGGCTTAAAAGTTGATAGCAATTATCTTGATGTTGATTTAGATGCAGGTACTTTGCAGCTCAACGATATGTTTGATATGTCGTTCTATACAGCGCCACTCACTGCTAAATATCGCATTATGGACATCGCATTGGTCATTGAGACTGATATATCTGGACGTGTGACGCTATCGACGGTCATTACCCACGACTACAGTACAGCAGCCGTGTTTAGTTCGATGCTACTCGCAGGCGATATGCAAGCGCATGCTTATAATGTGTTTAGTCAAAAGTCATGGGGTAATGGCATATTTAGCGACAGTCTGATTGGTGATAAAGCTACGTCACAGCTGCAAGTCGCTAATAATCCAATTGTTGTGACCAATCGTGATGCGATTGAGGAGCGATGGGCGCTAGTAATCACTAATGTAAATACTAGCTCATCACCACCTTATGCTAATTTTAAAATCATAGGTGAGACTATCGGCGAAATTGGCACAGGCACAACGTCCAGTGTGACAGCGCCAGTCAATCCGATGACTGGCTACCCGTATTTTACAATACCTGCTGAGGCATGGGGTGGCGGTTGGTCGTCTAACAACGTGGTGCGGTTTAACACGCTGGCTGCTAAATACCCAGTGTGGATCGGCAACGCTATCCAGCAGCATCAGGGCAGTAGTAAAGACAATTACGATTTTACTATTGGCTATCATGCAAACATTGACAGAGACAGGGGTGAGTAATGCAATTAAGTAATATGGCTAAAAACGCCATGCTGCAAGGCTTGGCAGATATTTTGAACTCTGGGTCTAACTCTACGCTGTCCATCTATGTTGATACAACACTAGCGGTAGAGCTGACATTAACAAACCCCATTGAGCTTGATATAACAGCGGGTGTCTTGACGTTTAAGACACCGCCAGAGGCTATCGCTGTGGCGTCAGGCGTACCGACATCAGCAAAACTGCTTGATGCGACTGGTGCGCTTGTGGCGGACTATACAGCAGCAGAAATCGCATTGAATAAAGATAAAATCTATCAAGGCGGCTATGTGGGCATCTTGTCGCTAAAAGTGAGGATTTGATATGACTTGGTTGCGTGGCAAGGCTAAGAAATACGATGGCGGCGCTATTGATTATGTGTCTATATTCAACTGGCCGACAGGTGAGTGTATAGCGCAAGTGCAGCCCGACGAGATGGGTAACTGGAAATATGATTACTATGCTGATTTAAATATCGGCATAACGTATGTTGCGAACGGCTGTGAGCCAATAACGCACGGGCCTTATATTGAGCCTGTTGTCATTTACGAGCCGTTTGTTGATTTTATTGATGCCGTCAACTCAATGGATAGGGGTAGTGGGTCTGCGCCAATGACTACAGTGATACCAAGCACAGTACAAGAGGGCGACATGCTTGTACTGGGTATTATGCGTCGTGGTGATATCACTGTGTCTGATAATAATAACGGCGTATGGTCTGAAGGCCCAAGCTCTCGCGGCGATAGAGGCAGCTACATACAGTCATCCACAATCTACTATCGCACCGCAAAAGCAGATGACGCAGGTAAGACAATTGAAGTCAGCACGTCATACTCAGGCCCATTGGTTGTGTATCTGAGTATATATCGTGGCAAATTTGCGCCACTCAAGGTCGTCAAAGCTATATCAAACCCCGCGCTCTATGACGAAACATACAAGGAAAATGTTAAAAACTTAGCGCCAATCGAGCATGATGGCGGGTTTATGGTGAGGGCTGTGAATAATCTCTATGCAAAAACCGATGCATCTATGGCGCGCATGGATGTGATAGGTATGACCAGTACCGGCCCCGAGTCAGGCGAGCCGAAGCGCTTGCAAGTCGCATACAAGCATTTGGAGACAGGTGGCGTCTTAAGCGGCATTGCTTATGATACTGACAACGGCAACCCTAACGACATTATACCTGATGTAGCAATCATACTAGACGAGATAGGTCGATGAATTACACGCCGCCAGACTTGACACTCGACGTTGTACTACAAGCACATAGCGGCGATGCGCCTGTGCGCGATGTTACGCTGTGCATACCGCCACTAGTAATCATAGATAGTAGCGTCAGTGTGGACGGCGAGGTATCGTTAGCAATCACAACGCCTGATGCAAGCGCTGTTACGATAGATAGCACGGTGTCGGTAACAAGTGAGCTGAGTTTAGGCGTAGATGTTAGTTCGGCCTACTTTCCGCCGCCGCTAACAACCATTATCACGCTCAGACCTTACGCTTTAGGCGTACCGCCTAGAAACGTGGTGTTATGCCGACCTCAAAGTGACAGCGAAAAAGATGTCGCTATCGCTATGAGTGACGGCATAGTAGCTGTTAGTGGCGATATAGAGCTGGGCGCAGATATACCCGAGCTACGCTATTTAACTATAGATAGTACGGTCACTGTAACGCCTGAGCTGTCGCTCGATGTCACCGAGTTTGTTGTAGGCGTTAGTATTGATGCCTATGCTGATATAACTATCAGCTCAGAGATTGAGGGCTATTACGACTCCAATGTGTTTAGAGGTGCAGTGCATGACGTGTCTAGCGACTTGCAATACTCAAAAATACAAGGCATTGATAAATCAGGCAGTATTGAGGACAGCGCATTATCTACGCATTCGCTTGAGAGTAATCGAGAGACAGCGCAGTCGCTAAGCGTGAGTAATCAGGCCGAGTTTGAAGCTAACGTCAAGCTGACGACTAGCGAGCAGCTTTTAACTGAGCAATCAAAGTTAGTCGGTACAGACAGTAAGCAGCTCTACGAGTCGCAAAAGTTTGTCGATACTAAATCACAGCTCAAAAACGAGACAGCTAAAAAAGTAAGCCATAGCAATTGGTACAGCTTTGAGGCTATGCTTGCGCGCCAAACGGAGCGCAAGCTGCAAGGCGAGTACAGCTATCTTGATGCGATTATCCGTGGCCAAGGTTTTGAGCTTAGTAAATTAGTCGGTTATCAATATCGCAATCTAATCGATTTTGCACGGCTGCCGTATAACGTGGTTGGTTATGTGCCACCTGCCTTATGGCGCACGGTGATACTTAAAGAGCAGTTGTCAGTACCCACGACACCGCTAGACGTTGTAATGTGTCAGCCCAAGCATATTGGTCAGCGCAGCGCAATAACGCTCGATAACGCAGATGGTTTTGATATTACAAGCCTTGTCAGCCTGATAGTGAGGGGTGATGAGGATAGCGCATACGGCAAAGGAGTCATATTTGTGACAAATAGTGTGTCATTAAATCGCACCGACGATGGGCGTGAGATTAAACTGCTAGGCTTTAACGTGGGTATTGATAGTAACAGCTATACATGGTCATTTAGTGCGACCGTACCGCTGTCTGAGCTATCAAAAGTCGATACGGCACGAGAGCCGCAGATAGGCGTAGATTTCGTCTGTAACGGCAATCTATGGCGGTTTATCTTGGATGGTTGTGACGATAGCGCGTCATTTGGCGAAAGCTCATTGACGATCAAAGGTAAGTCACGCGCTATGCTTTTAGCGAGTCCGTACTCTAATCAACGTGGCTTTAAGTACGACACGGCTATGAGCGCAAGACAAATAGCCGAGGACGAATTAAACCGCTTTGGCGTACCTAGTGGCTTTACATTGGATTGGCAGCTCGCAGGGGTCAACGGTTGGAATGTACCAGCCAACACCTACAGCTACTCAAACAAAACGCCTATTAATAGCTTGCAGTGGATAGCAGAGGCAGCAGGTGGCTTTATCAATGCTCACATGAGCGAGGATATTATCCATGTACTGGCCAATTATCCTATCCCATCATGGGAATGGAGCGATCAAACACCATTGCTAACCTTGCCAATGTCACTTATCACAAGTCGTAGCCGTGGGCGTGTCAATAAACCTGCGTACAACGGCGTCACGCTCTACGGTGAGAATGAGGGCGGCATTGGTGCATTGGTCAAGCGTACTGGCACTAGCGGCGGTTATCAGCCGCCTATGGTCACAAGTGATTTGATGACGGACCAAGCCGCCGCTATTAGCCGCGGTAAGGCCATACTTAGTGATACTGGCGATATCGGTAACATCGGTATATCTATGCCACTGCATAGCGATTTTGGTGTTTTACTGCCATCAACACTTGTTAGTGTCAATGATGGTGAGTCGTGGGTAGGTATGGTTAGGGGCACAAATATTACCGGTAGGCTTAATAACAACCGAGCACTTGAGGTTGAGCAGGTCGCAGATTTTGAACGTCATTTTGATAAGGAGTCCGTCTAATGGCTAGCGGTAATTTATGGCAGTTGTTCAAAGGCGTCACTGAGCAAGGCGCTAAGCAATTAGCGACCGTCATTGATCGTCAAGGCTCAAACTATACCGTCACCATGCAAGGTGGCGGTAATGCCATCGTACAATCAAGTGCAGCTTACGAGCTGCAATCAAAGGTATTCATACGTGATGGTCAGATAGTCAGCGATGCGCCTGACCTGCCATTCGTGGAGATTGAAGTATGACAGACAAAACAGATAAAGTGATCCGCGTTGCTGATACTGATATTACGATCAAGCGCGTCAAAGTTAAAAACCTAAACGAAGTGACACGGGCCTTTACACCATTTGTGGCTGAGTTTGAGCGTATTGTAAAAGCTAATAAGGGACTGCCTGAGAGCGAACTATTAGCGCTCATTGGCAGCTATACAGATGAGACAGTCATATTAGCATCGGTACTAACAGACCAAACGCCTACCTTTTATCGAGAGCTTGAGCCACTAGAAATGCTGCAAGTGATGCAGGAGGTCGTCGCCCATAGTGGCGATTTTTTTATGCGTCAGATTTTCATGCCCCTAAAAAGTCTGGGGGCACAGTTAGCGTTACTTGGTTCGACAGCTTACTACCATTCTACAAAATCGGACTCAGAGAGCACGATGTCTTAGATATGGCGTTTGGCGAATGGTGGGAATTATCTAAGGCGTTAGCTAAAGATAAGCAGCAAAGCATCAAAGATATGGCTATCGCTATGCGAGTATCGCAAGCAGATGCGAAAGGCTGGAAAGAGTTTATGAAAAGCTAATATTGCTCAAAAGTAAACAATCGGTTAGATTTAGTTATTAACTAACTTATATCGGACACCCATTGATGGACATTAAAAAAATACTCATTATTGCAGCTATAGCTTTACTGGCCATCGTTGGATTCAATTACTACAGCAGCGCCCAATCTAGAGACAGCATAGCAGCACGCCAAGCTGAAACCGAGGCTATGCGTGCTAGCGTTGCTCAAGCGGAAATTAATAAGGCGAATCAAGCAAAGGCAGAACAAAGTCGCATCGAGCTAGAAGCAATGCCAGAGAAGGCGCAAAAAATAATAGCTGACAAAGAAGCGGAGCTTCGACCAGATACTCAATACACAAGTATTGATCTGGAAAAAGAAGATAGAGCAAAGCTTGATGAAATAATGCGCCGATGGGGTGACGCTAGTGTTGTCGCTGGTAGCACTGCTAGAATTGCATTATCTTCTGCTGTCAAAGACTTGCAGTCGATAAGACGTGAAGCTGAAAGTCTGACAGTGACGCCTTGTCTAACTAGAGCTCAGGCTAACATGCTAGTAGGCATGGACGCAGAAATACTGGGTTATATTAAATTCATGAGCAATGCAAAAGCTGATATCACAAAAGATATGATTGAAAAGTACGAGGCGCACGCTAAGTATTTTGAGATTATTAAGAAGTGCACAGGCTAACATGCTAATCGAAAAGGATAGATTATGGAAGTTATGATAGAAGCGAAAACGCCTGATATAAATTATATGACATTAGAACAGTGGCCAACAGCTCATGAAGTTTGGGGCGATGATGGTTTTGAGCGTATCAACCAATTACTGGACAAGGCGGTGCATTTGGTTGGTAGAAAAGCGCCAAACGAATCGATAATCTATGCTGGACTGTCAGAAAACAAAAGCAAGCCAGGTAAAACGCCAGTTGTTTTTATCGATTGCGATAGTTTAAATCGCTACCATATTAACGAGCGATATATTAAAGCTAGTAAACTACCAAACCCTGATAGGGCAAGCGCCTTTAAATAAACAACGAATAAATTAACAAGCTCACCTAGTCGGTGGGCTTTTTTTATGTCCAAAATTTGAGGTGCGCCATATGGCAGGTGATTTAGATTTTAACGTGCAGTTGCGTGTGCTCAATGAGCAGTTTAATAACGGCATCAATCAAGCGCGTGATAAGTTTACGCAATACGCTCAAT
The DNA here is from genome assembly GCF_052258485.2 of Psychrobacter sp. T6-5. NCBI lineage: Bacteria > Pseudomonadati > Pseudomonadota > Gammaproteobacteria > Moraxellales > Moraxellaceae > Psychrobacter > Psychrobacter sp. T6-5. The sequence goes on from NZ_JBQQEY020000001.1 coordinate 1,568,513, forward strand.
CGGTGCAGCGCAATGTCAATCAAATGAGTACTGATACTGAGCGCGCATCAACGATGCTCGCAGGTCTTAATAATATCAGCGCTGACAGATTAACTGCTGAGATACGCACCACAGCCGACCAACTCAGACAGATGGGTGCAGGCGCCAACTTGTCAGGTGAGCAGGTCGCAGCAGCAATGGAGGCGTCTGCTTTACAAGTCACACGTCTAGGCCGTCAGTTAGATGTGGCAAGACAAGAGGCGGTAAGATTAAGCCAGACTAACGCAAGTCCTGAAGATATATTACGAGCGACACAAGAGGTTGATCGTTTGGAGCAAGAGCTGAACAGCGCTCGCAGTGCCAGTGTCAGTCTTGCAAATGAGCTGTCAGGCGCAATGAATAGAGCTAGCACGACCGCTGACAGTGCACGTAATGCTCTCTATCGTATGGCTAACATCCGAGTGCCTGAGACTATACGCGGTGAGATTGATAGTATCAGTCGAGCATTAGTAGATTTTCAGAATAACAGCGGTCGCCCTGCTGCTGAAATCGAGCGAGCGACGCGCGCAGCCGAGGAGCAGATTAGACGGCTTGAGAATGAGCTTAACGGTCTTGATGACACTCAAGATAGAGTTAATCAAGGCTCACAGCGGTTCACTGGCGGCATCAATGGTGTTCGTAATGCTATGGGTAGTTTGCAAGGTATGTTGGCAGCTGCTGGTCTTGGTATTGGCATTGCTGAAATCATCGAAGTGTCGGACGCATTTAAAACGCTAGAGGCTCGGGTGAAGTTAGCCACTGGCGAAGGCGCTGCGTTTGTCACAGGCTTTGAAGGCGTTAAACAGATTGCTAATGAGACATTTAGTAATATTGAAAGCACGGGTGAATTATTTGCTCGAATCTCACAGGCTGGTGAAGAGTTAGGATTAGCGCAATCGCAAGTTTTAGAAATCACTCGCACCATTAACGAGGCTATTCAGTTATCTGGTGGTAGTGCTGCTAGCGCTGACGCTGCAATCACTCAGTTGATTCAAGGCTTGCAGTCAGGCGTCGTACGCGGCGAAGAATTCAACAGCATCATGGAGCAGGCGCCGCGTTTAGCTCAGGCTATGGCTGACGGTTTAGGTGTGACTCGTGGTGAATTAAGAGCATTGGCACAAGATGGCAAACTAACATCAGAGGTCGTCATTAATGCAGTGCAGTCGCAAGGAGAGGCGATTGCGAGCGAGTTTGGTTCACTACCCAATACGGTTGGCAATGCTCTGCAGGTAGCTAAAAACCAACTTTTTGAGTTTGTCGGTGAGATGGATAAGTCGGTAAATCAATCCTCGTTACTAGCTAATGCCGTCAATTCAGTCAGTGATAGTCTAAGCAATATGGACCCGTCAACAGTTGCGGCTGTTAATCAAATATTCAATCAGTTGATAACCACAGTTGGCACGTTATGGAAAACGATTGTCGATACATACAATCAGATTAACGATTGGATTGAGGCTATTACTAACAGCTCGGAAACAGCAGAAGAAAAGGTAGGTCTTATAACAAGGGCTATGCAGGGTGTAAGCATTATACTTGGCGCTATCAATGATGGATTTGAAACTATTGGTATTGCACTAAATGTTGTTTCTGGTGTGGCTGCAAATTTTGTGGCTGTACTAGCTCGCGGGTTATCAATGCTTACATTTGGCGAAGCAGCTCAATCTTTAAAGGATTTTGCTGATCGTTTGGATGAGGCAGCAACAAGCTCCTATGCTAAAGCAGACCAAGCAATATTAGACTTCACGTCATCCGCTAAAGCAGCGCTTGATGATGCAGCCATGACAGCTCAAGACAGAATGGGTGCTGCAGCTAAGGCGGCAACAAACGCTTATGACACAATGGCAGCAAGTGGTACGGCGTCAGCCGACGCTGTAGAGGGTGCTTTTACCAAAATGGCTAATGCTCAGATAGCGGCTTACGGTGAGTCAGCATTGGGAGCGCTACAAGCAGAGGCAGCAGAACGCAATCTGACAGTTGCCATTGGTGAGACAGGTAAGGCTATTGTCGAAAAAATGACTGATGAGCAAGCAGCATCAGCATCAGCGCAGGGTGCAGCAAAAGCTTTAGATAAAACCTATCGTGAGCTTGCTGACTCGCTAAGTGTTGGCATTACGCAAGGTTATGCAGATGCAAAAGCATCGGTGCTAGAGCTATCAGATATTTTCGATGTCCTGACTGATGCAGGTTATCAAACAGGTGAGGTACTGTTTGCCGCCTTGAATGACATGACCAACAAGGCCAAAAACACTACTGAGCTGCAAGATATTATCTTGATGTGGGAGGATTTAGGTAAACAAGGACAGCTCACAGGTGAGGATCTGGCAGCAGGTCTTGATCTAGCTAATGAGCGACTTGACGCACTGACGGATGGGGTCAACTCCGTCAACGAGGCGTACAAGGTCTTAGGTCTTACGACGCGCGCGGAGGCAGCGAAACAGGCAGAGTCATACACGCAGGCTTACGGCATTATCGTCAAAGACGGTGAAGCCACGGCAGGTCAGCTTGCAGACGGGTTTAAGAAGTACGCCAAGGCAGCAGTAGCAGCTAATGGCGATGTGGTTACTGCTCAGTTAAGAGCAGAGGCTGCGCAGCGAGGGTTAACAGTCGCAGTTGATGAAACAGGCCGCGTCACATTTGAAAAGATGGGGCAGGCCAAAGCAGCAAACGATAATGTCACTCGCTCAGTCAACAACATCCGTACAGCTTATGATGGTATATCTAGCAGCGCAGGCAGTGCAGGAAATAGCATGGTACGCGCTGCTAATGATGCGTCATCCGCTTATGATAAATTGCAAGCCAAGATTAAAGCGGTCAAAGAAGCTCAGGCGGTAGCAGACGAACGCACTACTATGCAAAACTTGCGGATTTACGGCAAAGAGGAAGCGCCGGCTATTGGTGGCAATCTACAGAACCGTACATCAATCGAAGGCTTCTTAAAATCAGCAGGTTTATCAGCTGAACAAGCAATGGAAGAAACTCGCAAACTCTTTGCAAGTGCTGGTAACTCCTCTGGCGGTGTAAACTGGAACAAGGTAAACGGATTCCAAGAAGGGCAGATGCTGACAGCTAGTGATCTGGCTAAGTATAAAAGCCCATCGGTTTATTTATCTGAATTGGCGGAGAAAGCCAGGATTGATGCCAAAAGGAGTGAGGATTACCAGACTAAGCTTGAGCGTAACAGGGAGCGTAATTTAAGCACTAATAGCCAGTCCAGTAGTAATTATCAAAGCGCCGCAGATCAGCAAGCACATGAAAAAAGAGTGGCTGAATTAAGTTACAAGTATCGGCAATTTGAGCTTGAGCAAATGCAGACTAATAATGCGAACACTCAAGACATAAAGAATCAAAATCTTGTAGCACAGCGGGCTGCTGAAGCATTAAGGAACGCGGGCGGTTATGTGCCACAAGCGCAGCTACCACAATCGGCGCTTGATGCTGTGGCCAATCTTAGCAAGCAGCAAAACTACAACCCTCCAGTCAATAATGGTCCTATTAAGACCATTAAACTCGATCTTGCATTCAATGGTAAGGAAGTCTCAACAGAGATGCCCGCAGATCAGGAGGGTTTGCTTATGTCACTGGTGAAAGCATTGCAAGAGAGTAAGGCAATAGCGGGACAATAAAGTAAAGCAAACGCAGGTTACTAACAGCCACTCACTCGAGTGGTTTTTTTATATCAAAAATTTGAGGAAATTATATGATTAATGGAGAGGCTTTACTAGCTAAGATGCTGATGTATATGCCAAAAATACTGTTTGCAACAATCGGCGCTGTCGTATCACTAATATTTAGCGGCGATATCAAGCCAGACGGTAGCTTGAAAATCGGCTGGGGTATTATTATAAAAATGTCAGTCTCTATAGCTATCGGCTTGGCAATCGGCGAGTCATTTATTTTTTATTATGACTTGCAGCATATTCCAATGGCAGCGGTCGGCATTGTTTTTTTATTGTCTTCAATTTTTGGTCTGCTTGCGCTTGGCTTGCTCTATCGCAGCATTGAGCTGACGTTTACAAACAAAAAGCTGTCGGACATCATAAAAGAAGTCAAACAGGCATTTGCTGCTGTGTTTGGCAAATAAACGCCCCAATTTTGGGGCATTTTTTATACCTAAAATAAGGAATTGTGATGAGTAGTTCATTTATTACCGACGCTGATATTTTTTCCAAGTTGCGCGAGCACATAGCACCACACAAGCTTACTCAATTGCAAGTAGATATTACTAACAAAGCAATAGAGGATATTTTATTCCGTGAAACCCTTATTAAACGACTAGGTGTGACAGTAAAGTCACCAAAATCAACGGTTGGTAGAGACTACAATCTAACGTTAGGTAATCTTAAAAAAGTTTACTCTGGTATTAATCCTGCTGCCATCGAGATCATTCTGAAGTACGCGCCACAGTACGATATTATTACCCACAAACAAATGTGTGCCTTCATTGCTACATGTATTGTTGAGTCGCAAGGTTTTAACGCTAAGCGAGAGAGCTTTGCTTATTCAGCAAGCCGCCTTGTTGCAGTATTTAAGTCTCGCGTACCGACAGTCGCCAAAGCTCAGGCGCTACTTTCAAAAGGACAGATAGCTACAGCCAATTTCTTATACGGTGGTCGATATGGTAATAGACCAAACACGAATGATGGATGGGATTATCGCGGTGGCGGCCTGATCATGAATACGTTTAGAGATAACTATTTCATACTTCAAAACATGACAGGTATTAAGTTTGGTGATAATCCTAAATTAATTGAAGAACTAGATAATTCGGTACGTGCTGCTATGGCTTTTTGGCAGTTGAACGGCTGTAATGAAAAGGCTGAAAAGATTAATGTCTATTCTGACGGTTATACTTTAAATACACTTACATCAAAAGGTGTTGAAACAAATAACTATAAAATGAACTATGGCGCTCGCATCATTCGCAATACCGTTAACGGTGGTTTTAATGGCTACGAGGATTTTTGTGCGACACTGGAAAAATGCTTGCGCTACTTATAGCAAATTGATTGCTAATCAGCATTAGTTTGGTTATATTCAATTAAGGAAATTAATTAGGGAGATAAGCATGGGTAAGCTATCGATTTTATTATTAAGTGGTTTGTTTATGACGGGTGCCAATGCTGGGTGCTTCGGATCAAGTAATCTATATAGTTGCAATGATCCTCAGTCTGGGAATAACTATCAGGTAAACAAGTTTGGCAGTTCAACTTACATGACTGGCAATAATCCTCGTACTGGCAGTACATGGAGCCAAAATTCATCAACGTATGGAAATATCACTTATCAGAATGGGACAAGCTCAGACGGTAGTACATGGAGACAGACCATTCAGGATAATGGCTCAATGGGTAGGACTTATTCGGGTACTGACTCACAAGGCAATTATTATAGTAAAACCTGTAGTCAGTTTGGGTGTTATTAAGATAAAGGAGAGACAAGAAAGATGGCCTGTCTCTCCTAATCTGTTGAATATTAGGTATTAGAAAAACTATCACGCTACTCAGAATCAAGATTCTGTGCAGGTATTGTTATAGAGTGCATCACCATTCTAAAAAGCATCCACCAGGCATAAACAGGCGCAACATATTGCGCTGAATCATCAGTTATAAGACCATGTGCAACTTCGTTTCTTAAATTTGGACCACTTGAGCTTGCGAATACAGCCTTTAATTCAAAAACATTATCTTTGCCAAGAATTTCATTACATTCCTTCATATCTAAAAGAGCACTTAAACCTTTTTCGTGCTCAATTCCATCTTCATGTAGCTGAGCAGTGTGTACTCCGTTACTTTGTAATTGGTTTCGAACAATCAGTTCCATTTGAGGTGCAACTAAATGAATAGCGGTGGAAAAATCAAGTTCAAAACCCAACCAAATTGCGTGTGAGATCAAATCAATATTAGATTTTGGAACTACGGGACTTAGGTTGCATATACTGAAAATAGAGCTCTTGCTTATAGTATGTTCACTCAAAATCTGCCTGAGAGCTGGAATGATTGATAGCTTCACATTTCCCAATATATAGATACCAAAAAAACTAATCATTTTTTCGTCAAGAGTAATATTATTTTTAGAATCATTAGAACCAGTCGCAGGTATTTTAGCAATCATTCTTCCGTTACTTGAATATTGACTTACTTCAGCAAAGGAGCTGAAAAAATACTTACGCATTTTTTCGATTTCATTTTCTTTTAAAGCCTCATAATCTGGAGTCTTACATATATTAGACAAACGACAAAAAGCTTCATATTCAGTTTCGCTATTAGCTACAAAATTTCTAGCCTCATTTATAAAACTTTCTGGGTTTTCAAAAGGAAGACTAAAGGTCATCATTCTATTAACAATATTTATTCTTGAATCTCTAAGCTTATGTCGAATTCTAGATATTTCGTCATCAACTGAATATCTTTCTCGAAACTTATTTGGTACCTGTCTATATGCTCTAATAGCACTTTCAAAAAGGCTTGACGACATTAATTTTCGCCCTTGGCCTGAGTTAAAGTGTATATCAGCATCTTTAGCGTAACATTCAGCCACTTGTACTAAGGTAAATATGCGCTTCTCTTGACTACTATCTCTTTCATGATATTTAGCACTTAACTCAAAATGACGAATGGCGTTATTGAATTTTTGAGATTCTTTAAATTTAAAACCTAACTCTTCTAGTCTTAAAGCAATATCTGAGACCTTATCTCTTAATGACTCAGTTCTTTCAGTGAGATCAGCTATCGAATAAATAATAGTGTCAGGTTCAGAATAAAGGGCGTTGTATAGATATTGCTCAATTACTATCAATTTCTCTTTATAATTGATCTGTTTGGAAAGACGATAGGCGCGTTCAAGCTCTTTTATTCCGATTTCTGATAGCTTCTTGCAACCAATATCTTCACCTACATAACAATTTACAGCATTTCTCGCATGAGTATACTTATTCGACTGTCCTGAAACCCAAAGCAAGTCAAACACTCTCGCTTTGAGAGGGAGATAATTGATATTATTAACTATATCTGACAGTATATTGAGGTCATCTGGAGAGAAGTCAGATGGTAAAGCTGAGCGTTTACCGTCTTGCCATATTATCGATGCTTTGAATGGTTCGTTATTACTTTCAGGAGTCAAACTCATAGAGGCAGAGTTTGACAAGAGTCGCAATAAATTTCTATCTTCTGTTTTTATGCCATCTTCATTTTCTTTCAAATCTCTTTCAATTATACTTGCAAGGCGATCTAAATTTCTGTCTTCATTTTTATCAATTATTCTTTGTAAAATTTTAAGTGCGTTTGATTCAATTTTCACATCATTATCACTGGTCATTGTTAAAGTCCTTATTTTTAAATCCATCAAAAAAGCACCATTCCGATACTCTACATTAATTAGTGATTAACAACTAGAAATTAACAACATAAGATGTAAGCACAAATAATTTATGAAAAAAAGCCGCTAATGATTAGCGGCTTTTTTTGCATGTAGAATGCGATTTATGATCGCTTCTAACACACCATAAGCACAAAGATATTGATTAATAATATAAAAGCCTTTTAAATCATTGGTTTATGATTCTGTGTGCACTCTTGCTATCTCCACTAAATATGAAAAAATCCGGTCACTTACGTGGTCGGATTTTTTTATTTGCCTAAAATTTGGCTCACTTATTTATGAGGGTAGTATAAATATACTAATAACGATTACTATCTGATTACTTTTTTCGTGCTGTCAGAAAAAACCAGACAATAAAAAAGACCTTCAATCGCTTGAAAGTCTTTAATGGTATAGCTTATATATGGTGGGCCCAGTAGGACTTGAACCTACGACCAAAGGATTATGAGTCCTCTGCTCTAACCAACTGAGCTATGGGCCCTAACGTTAGACGCACAATGATACCTGATTTTTTGAATTTTTCAAGTAAAAGATAACAAGTAATCAATAAATTTTTTATCAGTTTTGATGGTGATCAAACGCTACCGCCAGCTAGGGTCAAACTACGGCCACCATCCACTGTGATAATCTCGCCTGTGACATAACTTGCTTGTACCAAGTACAGTACACTATGAGCAATCTCCTCAGGTTTGCCGATTCTTTGCATGGGGATTGAATCGATAATATTGGTTTGTTGTACTTCATCCATGGCTTGGTCGCCATTGGGGTCGGGTAAGACGTTGACGCCAGGAGCGACACCATTGACGCGTATGTCTGGTGCCAGCTCTAACGCTAGCGACTGAACCATCATTCGATGCGCAGCCTTTGCCATGTTATAGACCGTATAATTACTGAACGGTCTATCCTGCGCATGTATGTCCAATAAGCTGATAATACAACCTTGCTGATGTTTCAGATAGGGCACTAGCGCTTGACTCAATAATAAAGGTGCCTTGGCATTGGTCAGAAGTAATTCATCCCACTGGGTATAATCAATGTTACCAAGCGGGCTTGGGTAGAACCGTGACGCATTATGTACCAGTACATCTAGCTGCCCAAACGCTTCTATGATATTTTTAACAAAATCCTCTAACGCTGCACCATGATTGACTACTGCCAAATCAGCAACAATAACCACTGCGCTGTTAGCACGGCTTTTATTAAGTTGGTCAGCTAAGCTATTAGCTTCTTTTTCGCTACGATGACAGTGAATAATGACGCGGTAGCCTTGACTGTGTGCTGCTCTGATAATGGCCGCACCGATGCGCTTAGCGCTACCGGTTACCAGCATCACCGGAGGTTGGGTGTCAGTATTCTTTGATGGCAGAGTGTTAGGTTCTTGGTTCATAGTGACAATGCTTTTTAAAATGCTGTTCAATAGGCGTCATGCGCTTGTAAGTGATCAATCCTGCTTTGGCGTAAGGCTGCACCAATAGCGGGGCCTTTAAGGTCTGGCGCAATGTCAGTCATGCCGACAGCGTGAAAGCTATTCAGTGCCAGCATCATCTGACGGTGCTGTGTTGCCAGCTGTAAGACGTGATTGCATACAAGGAGCTGTGACAGCTTATCTGGCTCTTTATGAGCACTACAAGCTTGTATAAGGTCAATCTTTTTGGCAGCGCTCAGACTGTTTATCATGCTCAGAGTTTCGGCTTGCTGAGCGAATAGGGTAGCGAACTGCGTATGCGCTTTGGGGACTTTAGCTTTATTACCGATATCATTGATATCTCTTAGCGCTTTTGATTGGTCATGCGTATGTTCATTATTAAATAGTGACGGGGTCAGGCTGACCATTAACAGTGCCCAACGCTGTGACAAGTTTAGGCGCATTTGGCCTGCAAAATATAATGCTGTCTGAACCGTCTCTCGTATATGAGTGTCCTCCCAAGCATCATGCAATGGGTCAAAATACTCTGTGAGCGCACCAATCTCAAACAATTGCTGCCAGTATACTTGCGGTGATAGCTGCATCGTTGCACGGCTTGATTCTTGCCAGATACGTTCCGCACTCAAATGAGCAAGCTCTCCTGAGTTGACCAGTTGACGCATTAGGGTCAAGGTGTCTTCCGCAATGGTAAAGCCCAAATCATAATAACGCCCATAAAATCGAGCTGTCCTCAGCACCCGTAAAGGGTCCTCGCTAAAAGCGTCAGATACATGACGTAGCGTTTTGTTCTCTAAATCTTGTAACCCACCATAATAGTCAATGACTTCATCACTGATGGGGGTGTCATCAGCGAGACTAGTGACTTCGATAGCCATCGCATTGATAGTCAAATCACGACGTTGTAAATCGTCCTTCAAGCTCACATCAGGGCTGGCATGTACGCTAAAGCCTTTATACCCTGAGCCTTGCTTACGCTCTGTACGTGCAAGGGCGTATTCTTCGTGAGTGGCGGGATGCAAAAACACAGGAAAGTCGGCACCTACCTGCTGAAACCCGGCATCAAGCATCTCTGCGACGGTGGCACCAACCACAACGAAGTCTTTATCTTTAATGGGTCGTTTTAGTAGTCGATCACGGACAGCGCCGCCCACAAGGTAAATTTGCATAGTAGCCTCTTTTTGTTGAGCTATACGTCCCCAGCTCAATTTTTATTCATCAAAAAAAACAGCCAATGCTTTATAAGTTACATTGACTGGTTTTAGTATAGCAGAAGGGCTCTGTCAATGGATGACAGAGCCCTTTTGAACCACATATTCATACAGCGTATGACGTGTAATTACTTCTCGTTTTCTAGGTCTTGAGCTTCCGTGACCGTAAGCGCAGTCATATTGACAATACCACGTGCGGTCGCTGACGGCGTCAAGATATGTACGGGCTTATTAGTACCTAATAAGATAGGCCCAATAGAAGCGCTACCAGTCGCTGTCTTAAGTAGGTTGAAGGCAATGTTTGATGCATCAAGGGTTGGCAAGATTAGCAAGTTTGCGGCACCTTTCAATGGGCTTGATGGCATATCATTTAGGCGGATATGTTCATTGAGTGCTGCATCCCCTTGCATTTCGCCTTCAAACTCAAAGTCCACATTCATATTGGTAAGCAGTTCATGAACCTTACGCATTTTGACAGCGCTGGCACGATTTGAAGCACCAAAGTTAGAATGAGAGACCAACGCAACGCGTGGCGTGATACCGAAACGGCGTATTTGATCGGCAGCCAAAACAGTCATTTCTGCCAACTGTTCAGCGGTTGGATCTTCATGCACATAAGTATCAGCGATAAAGATATTACGATCTTGCATCAGTACAGCATTCATCGCATAAAAATCATCGACGCCTTCTTTTTTGCCAATGACGTTTTCAACATATTTTAGGTGCATCTGATAGTCACTAAACGTACCACAAACCATACCATCAGCATCACCGTTGTCGACCAGTAAAGAACCAATTAAAGTGGTTTTGCGACGAACATCACGACGAGCAAGCTCAATACTAACACCGCGACGTTTGTTTTTCTCGTAATAACCCTGCCAGTAGTCTTTGTAGCGAGGATCGTCATCAACGTTGACGATGGTAATATTCTCGCCAGCTTTTAGACGTAGGCCTAGCTTTTGGATATTGGCTTCGATAACTGAAGGGCGACCAACCAGGATAGGTTGCGCTAGCTTCTCATCAACGACAACTTGCACAGCGAGCAAGATATTATTGTCTTCACCTTCACAGTAAACGATACGTTTCGGTTCGGCTTTGGCACGAGCAAATATTGGCTTCATCACAAACGCTGAGTTATAAACAAACTCAGACAGACGCTGACGGTAGGCTTGCATGTCATCGATCGGTAGTGTGGCAACGCCTGAATCCATCGCTGCTTTAGCAACAGCAGACGCGATCTCGATGATTAGATTTGGCTCTAGAGGGCCAGGAATCAGGTAATCACGACCAAAACTTTGCATCTTTTCGATGTTTCTAGCACTGGTAGTTGGCGTAGCTTCGACGTGTGCCATTGCAGCGATTGCTTTTACGCAAGCGACTTTCATCTCTTCGTTGACGGTTGTCGCACCAACATCCAATGCGCCGCGGAAGATGTACGGGAAGCATAGCGCGTTGTTTACTTGGTTTGGATAATCTGAGCGACCGGTTGCCATGATGACGTCTGGACGTACCGCATGTGCCAATTCTGGCATGATTTCAGGTGTTGGGTTGGCAAGTGCAAAGACGATAGGGTCTTTTGCCATACGGCGAACCATATCTTCTGATAGTGTACCGGGCATTGATAGGCCTAGGAACATATCAACATCGTCCATGACTTCTTCGATAGAGGTAGCGGTTGTCTCACGAGCATAACGTTGTTTGGTTTCATCAAGGTTTTCACGACTAGTGCTGATAATGCCACGTGAATCTGAAACAATAATGTTGTTTTTATTAACACCAAGCGCGCAAATGATGTCTAGACAAGAGATGGCGGCTGCACCTGCACCTGAACAGACAACTTTAATTTCTTCGATTTTTTTGCCAGTGATCAATAGCGCATTAAGCATCGCTGCGGCAACAATGATTGAGGTGCCATGTTGATCATCATGGAACACAGGAATGTTCATACGCTCACGTAATACGCGCTCAATTTTGAAACATTCTGGTGCTTTGATATCTTCTAAGTTGATACCACCAAAGGTAGGCTCAAGAGAAGCAACAGCTTCGATGAACTTATCTGGATCATTTTGGTCAATTTCAATATCAAAAACGTCGATACCTGCGAACTTTTTGAATAGAACGCCTTTACCTTCCATCACTGGTTTTGATGCCAATGGACCGATATTGCCCAGACCTAGTACGGCAGTACCGTTAGTGATGACACCAACTAAGTTGTTACGTGCCGTATATTTAGAAGCGAGCTTTGGATCTTTTTGGATCTCAAGACACGGTACAGCCACACCTGGAGAGTAGGCGAGTGCTAGATCGCGTTGGTTAGCCAGCTGCTTAGTTGGAGTTACTGAGATTTTACCTGGGCGTGGAAACTCATGGTAATGTAAGGCAGCTTGTTCAAACTGCTCTTTTTCTGTACTGAGGTTATCCGTATTCGAAGTGGTATCGTCATTCATAATAATTGCCATGGTTGGAATAAATTGGAATAAATTAAATGGTGATAAAAAACGTCTAACCCTCAGAAATAATTGAATGATTATAATCATCAGCAAAGGGCTTTGAACGTTAAATGACTAACGACCATCAGAATCGCGGTCGTTGATCAAAAATCAGGTCAAAAAAGCAATCTAGCAAAAATAGTCATTCTACCATTATTGGCAATTCGCTGCCTAGTCGACCGTATAGAAGCGTGCGAATAATATAATAAAATGATATTCGTTATTTATCTGGTTGATAATGCCAAAAAACACAGACAAATATCAACCTTAATTTAACAATATTTCAAAATATTACAGTATACATCCATATTAAGATGAGCAGCTAATAGGCATTTGCGGTACGTTCGGCGCCGGTGTACTCGTATCGAGATCAGTCGCGATATCTTGGACGTGATAAGGATTAGCTAGCAGGCGATAGACACGATCGACTTCTTCAAACTGACCTTGCTCTGCGGCAGTAATGGCACGCTGCGCCATACTATTACGCAAAACGTACACAGGGTTATTGGTCTGCATATCGTTGATTGCTTGCACAGTTGATGATTGCTCAACCTGTGCCAGATAACGTATAGACCAATCTTGCCACATTTGCTGCGCATCACTGCTTAATTCAGTAATCATGGTAGTCAGTAATTTTTGCTCATAAGGATGATCGTTCGGCGCGACCAAACCGAGGAGCGCGCGGAAACTATTGGTATAATCGAGCAAGTTGTCTTCTAACAGCGTTAACCATTCAAAAGCCAAGCTCAAGCTGTCGCTTTGGTGTGGTAGTCCAAGCTTGCGGCATAGCCCTTGCTGATAATGCTGCATAAAGGTCGCTTCGTAAGGTGCCAAGCACTCAGAGAGCGTCTCACGGTTGATACCTTGCAGGCGCATAAAATGCGGTAGCCAAACGTTCAGATTCCAATGACCGATAGCGGGCTGGTTTTGGTAAGCGTAGCGACCAGTGTGGTCAGAGTGATTGTTAATCCATGCAGGATTGAAGCGCTCCATAAAGCCAAACGGCCCGAAATCCAAAGTGCTACCTGTAATAGATAAGTTGTCCGTGTTCATCACACCATGTGCAAAGCCAATCAGTTGCCAGTCAGCAATCATGCGAGCAGTGCGCTCAACGACTGCGGTCAAAAACGCTGCTATAGGTGCATCGCTATCACGGCACTCTGGATAATAAGTATCAATCATATAGTCGGTAAACTCACCGAGTAAGTCAGGTGCAAAGCTGGCAATCCATTCGACATGACCAAGGCGAATATGGCTATCAGCGACACGCATCAATGCGGCGCCCGCTTCGATACGCTCACGGCGCACTCTCGTATCAGAGACAACAAAACCCAAGGCATTAGAAGAGGAGATACTAAGCTGCGTCAATGCGTGACCGCATAAGTACTCTCGAATCGTACTACGTAAGACCGCACGTCCGTCACCCATGCGTGAGTAAGGCGTCAGGCCAGCCCCTTTGAGGTGCAAGTCTTGTGGTTGTCCATTGCTATCAAGCACTTGCGCCATCAGCAAACCGCGTCCGTCACCCAATTGTCCAGCCCATTGTCCAAACTGATGACCTGCATACGCCATTGCCAATGGTCTAAAGTCAGCTGGCACATATTGGCCACCCAATATCTCAACCCAATTGGTCATTAGGTCTTCATTGTCTACCCAACCTAACTGCTGTGCGACTTGGGTATTGAAGTGTCCAACACGGGGAGTGTCCAGTGGCGTGGGCGGCTGCTCATGATAAAGACGCGTGTCGAGATTGACATAAGTATTTTGATAACGCATACAGGCCGTTTCCATTAAAATATAAAAGTGAGAATGTCACTATAACATAGCACTCATATGGCATCGTTGCACTCTGTCCATCTCTTGTAATATCTAGCCAAAAAATAAAACGAGCTACTTTAGGTGAGCTGAATTTGGTGGACTAGTTGATTATTATCTCTAGGTTGGAGATCGCAACGATTGAGCCTATATATTTCACTATTTACTACGATGATAAGATTATTAAAAGTAGAGGTAGTGACATAAACTATAAATTATACATTATAAACAAAAAAATCCCCCTATCTAGGACGGATAGGGGGAAGGAGAAACGTTACGATTATAGTAGCTGATTATGCTATTTAAGCGGCTTTTTGGCTGACACCAATAGAACGGAAAGCATTTTTCAAGTTATTGTTATGCTCAAGAATTTTTTGCTCAATCTTGGCATAATCATGCTTCAACTTATCATCAGCTTCATGCAAGCGATCAGCGAATTCTGTCTTTTTGAGTTCAATTGTTTTTGCTTTTAGCGCCTGCCACTCTGCAACAGTCTGTGTAAAGGCATCATATTCAAATTTAATACGATCTTGGAAGCTCTTCATCGCGTGAGGAAGATCAATGCCACTGTTTGTAGCCGTATCAATTTGCTGCTGTGCTGTTTTGAACTGCATTTGAACTTCAGCATGTTTGATCGTCGTATCATCTACAGTACGTAGATCAGAAGCTAAGCCAATCTTTGACAAACCAGCGATCAACCATTTGGTTGGATCATACTGCCACCATTTTACGCCATTACGATAGTCGTATTGGAAGAAGTGATGGTAGTTGTGATAACCCTCACCCCACGTAAAGATAGCTAAGAAGAAGTTATCACGTGCAGTATTGGTATCGGTATAAGGACGATTACCAAGCATATGGCATAAAGAGTTGATAAAGAACGTAAAGTGATGCGTCAGTACTAAGCGCAGTAACCCTGCGATGACCAAGGTACCCCAGACATCACCAAGCAACCAGCCAATAGCGGCAACCATACCGACGTTCATAGCAACGACCCACAGACCATAATACTTATGTTGTATCTGTAGTACTCTGTCTTTGGTCAAGTCCGGAATGTTTTTGTAGTCGAACTTGCCACTAGGATAATTACGCAGCATCCAGCCGATATGACTGAACCAGAACCCGCGTTTTGCTGAATACGGATCTTCTAAACGATCATCGACATGACGATGATGGACACGGTGACCAGAGACCCAGTCAAACGCAGAGCCCTGTACCGCTAGGGTAGAACCAAGCAATAAAAAGTTTTTAACGACTGGGTGCGCTTTATAAGCACGGTGCGCCAATAGACGATGGTAACCCGCTGTGATGCTCATACCTGTCCATACCATGAAGGCACCAAATACGCCCCAAACAGGTGCGCTCACTTCATGAGTAAATAAGTACCATGGTGTAATGATAGCAGCAGCGATTGGCGTCGCTACCAAAATAGTCGCTGGAATCCAGTTGATCGGCGCTTTTGTAAATTCAAACTCGCGCATATCAATGCTTTGCTCTTTTGTCAGAACATCAGTTTGCTCAGAAGCGTTAGCGTAGTTGCGTTTTGCGGTAGGCTGCTCGTCAAGAGCCATTTGCGCTTTCTTTTCATCAAAACGAGTCTTGAAACGCGTGACTTGAGTGCTGGCGTTCTTTACAAACGTATCGCCAGATTTGATAGCGAAACGTAAGCCTTTAAGCGGTAAGCCAAGTGCTTTTTTTGCAATCATATAATATCCCTAACGGTATTAATTTAAGTCCCCATAGTACCTGAAAAAACGTATAAAGTGAACACTTATACACTATAAAAATATTGCTAAATAACAATAACTTGTATGAATTATAGACTGTATGAGTCAAAAATGCCGGTGACTTATCAGGCATTAAGAGAAAGTGTAAGTAACGCTATAGATATGTAGGGACTGTGAGGGTGAAAAAAGAGATTTATTCAAAAGTGGAAAAATATGGATAGACGGCTCAAGGTAATAATAAATGACATGGAAAGTCAGTAATAATCACATCGGTATTCCAGCTTATAAGCTGTTCAATCGTATGGATATCATTGACCGTCCAAGCGCTCACAGGCAATCCATAACGGTGACTATGTTTGATAACGGCTTGGGTCAAAAGCGGATAATGAATACCTAACTGAACACAACCAAGCTGTAAAGCGGTGTTTGTCGCTCCTGCCAAGGCAGCTGGCGTGCGAATCAATAATCCTCGTGGTATGCGAGATAATAGTTTGTGGCGTTGCAACCGATTATGCAGCTCCACATCAAAGCTGGTCAGCACCACTGGTAAGCTGGCAAGCGGTGTATCGATAAGCTCTTGCGCCAGTGCATTAACCAACACTGCATAATTGGTTCTATTGTGAGTTTTAATCTCAAGCTCAATCACCTTAAATCCGCTCAGTGCAGGTGCTATATTGGCTAAAGTCATGATTGGCTGCCCGAATTGTAAGCGGCACTGAATCTCTGTGAGCCCGAGCTGATCAACTCGCGACTGTTGACCGCACATACGCTCCAAATCATCGTCATGGAACACAATCAAGTGACCATCCGCATTCAGTTGAATATCAAATTCAACCCCTGCCAAGCCTTGTGAAGTCAGATTTTGAGAATACTTAAAGCCTGAAAAGGTATTCTCTAAACTCTCTCCACGAGCGCCACGATGACCTAATAAACGCGTGTTTTTAAAATTTACCATATCACATGACTACTGACTGATTTTACGACTCATCATATATCGTCATGACATCAACGTCTAATAGAATTTGTGGCGTAAACCAATGGATTTTGTGTCTGATATTTCTCTAGTATTTGTTATGTTTTTGCAACCAAACGCAGGTTTTACCCATAATGAGGGGCGCTATTTGTATATCCATGGGCTACACTAATGACCATTTCAACCAAACACCGTATAATGATGTGGTTTTCAAATCTATCGCAGACCGTTAACAACACAGTTGTTTTATAAGTCTGCAATGCAGTTTGAGTGTTAAATACTGTCCATCAGTGGCGGTAAGAACCAGTAAATTGGGAGTAAAGTAAATATGAGCGTAGCAAATATAAGTTTGAGCAAGTGGCATAAAGTGGCTGGAATCGGAATAGTATGTAGTTTGGCGCTTGCAGGCTGTGATCGCTCAGAGAAAGAAGATGCTGCTGATACGGCAGAGATGACGGAACAAGAGCCAGTAGCGACCGAAAGTACCGTCGCTCCTGCGATCAATTGTGATGACCCGATGGTACAAGACCGTCTCAAATCTGCTTTAAAAAATACGCTCAACCAACAAGCACAAGCGTTGGCTGCTAATTATGCAAATGATGCCGAGATTAGCCTAGAAAGCGGCGTTGTCACTGAAAAAATCAATGGCGTGGTTATCGATGTACAAAACGCTGCCATACTACAAAAAGCCAATGACAATGGTATGACAACGTGCCAAGCAAGTGTCAGCATGACACTGCCAAGTGAAGATTTGTATCAAGCCAGTCAAGTGCAAGCGGCTAACAATCAGCCAAGCCTGCAATCTCGTTTGGCGCAAGACAATATCCGTATCAATAACAACATGCTCGTTGATGATGCCTTTGCTTATGTTGTCGGTACTCAAGGCGGACAAGTGCGCACGCGTATTGCTGGACAGCCAGCATTGATTACTGTGGTTTCAGATGTGATGGCAGGCTCTGTGTTGAAATCTGCGATGGATGAGGAGCGTGCTGAGCGCCGTGCAGCAGCCCAAAGCAGTAACAATAATACTCAAGCAGCACCTGCTCGTCAGCAGCCTAGAACCATCACGCCAGTTGAGCCAATTCGTCCTACTGAACCTGCGACGCCGCCAACCATCAATAAACCGACCAGCAACCAAAACAGCTCGACAGAAAACAATCAAGCAGCGGCAACTACTGAGACCAAAAAACCAGTAACGCCAGCGACGCCAAAAGCAGTGCCGAAAGATGAAACCATCGATATGGTCATCATTGAAGATGATAGTGCTACTTATTAATTTGCAATTTTATGAGTAGTTAGCAACTGGTAGTTGATAGATACTGCTAGGTAACAAAAACCCCGTAACATGAGTGCTGCGGGGTTTTTTATCAGCGAAAAATCAACCTAGTTCAGAGAATGCTAGCAATATTAGGTTTGATTCACTAGCGATTGTCAGCGAAGTTTTGCAAGACTTGACTATCCCACAATACTTCAGAGACTTGTTCGGGATCCGTACAAAAGCGCGCGGCGACAAAC
Source organism: Psychrobacter sp. T6-5 (assembly GCF_052258485.2). Taxonomy (NCBI): domain Bacteria; kingdom Pseudomonadati; phylum Pseudomonadota; class Gammaproteobacteria; order Moraxellales; family Moraxellaceae; genus Psychrobacter; species Psychrobacter sp. T6-5. The sequence continues at coordinate 1,587,061 of NZ_JBQQEY020000001.1, forward strand.
AACCAATCAGATAAACGATTGATAAAGCTAATGGCAGTGCGGCGTATGGCTGCTGGGCGCTGCTCCTGCAATAACACAGCTTGGCGCTCAGCTCGGCGACACACACTACGTGCTACATGCAACTGGCTCACCAGTACAGAACCTGTGGGTAAAATAAAGTCTTTTAATGGCGGCAGCGAGGTATTCATCATATCGATTTGTTGCTCTAGCCACTCGATATGAGTGGCATTGACGCCCTCATATTCTGGCATGGCAAGCTCACCGCCGATATTGAACAATAGATGCTGAATAATAACTAAGGCTTGAGAAAAATCCTTGCTAATCGATTGGCCTTTGTTTCTTTGTAGTTGAGCACGCACCAGTCCAATGTGTGAGTTGAGCTCGTCGATATCACCCATGACACCGAACAGATTGTCAGCTTTACTGAGTCGGCTGCCATCAGCCATACCCGTGCTGCCATCATCTCCAGTACGCGTATATATTTTGCTTAATCGATTGCCCATCTTTATATCCTTAACGGTTTTTATGATTGAATGGTGGTAGTTGCTTGCTCATTGTAGTATTTTACGCCTGTTTTCGCTAAGATAATGGGTTACGTTAAAATTATAATCATATCATCGGTACGGCTTGCTCATTTGCTGCGGCTGATATTTTCAATCTATTTATTTTATTTATGCTAAAAGGCTCTTTTATTATGACCACACCACTTGCAGATGCGATGTCTCAACTTGCTATTTATGACTCACTGACTGGCGGCAAGCGTCCGTTTGAACCGCTCAAAGCAGGGAAAGTGGGTATGTATGTGTGTGGTATGACCGTCTATGATTATTGTCATATCGGGCACGCTCGAATGATGATTGGGTTTGATATGGTGGTACGTTGGCTCACCCAATTAGGTTATGACGTCAATTACGTGCGCAATATCACTGATATCGATGACAAGATTATTGCGCGCGCCGCTGAAAATGGCGAAGAGATTGGGGCGTTGACCCAGCGCTTTATTACAGCGATGCATGAGGATTTTGCAGCGCTTGGCTGCTTGGCACCTGATGCGGAGCCGCGCGCGACTGATCATATCGATGATATGCAAACCATGATTGAGACGCTGGTCACAGGTGACTATGCATATGCAGGCGACAATGGCGATGTCTACTATGCTGTCGATAGTTTTGCGGATTATGGCAAATTATCGAAGCGCAATCTTGATGAGATGCAGGCAGGCTCACGTGTCGATGTCGAAAATGATAAGCGCAGTCCGTTTGACTTCGTGCTCTGGAAAGCAGCGAAACCGGATGAGCCGCAGTGGGCGTCACCTTGGGGGCAGGGGCGTCCGGGTTGGCATATTGAATGCTCAGCCATGTCGACTAAGTGCTTGGGCAATACCTTTGATATTCATGGCGGCGGTCACGACTTACAGTTCCCGCATCATGAGAATGAAATTGCCCAGTCTGAGGCGGCGACGGGTTGTGAGTACGCGCGTAACTGGATGCACGTTGGGTTTATCAATGTTGATGGCGAAAAAATGTCCAAGTCATTGGCTAACTTTTCAACCATACGTGATGTGATAGCAAAATATATGCCCGAAACGGTGCGTTTTTTCTTATTGTCCAGCCATTATCGTAGCCAAGTAAATTTCTCAGACAGCGCATTAGACGAAGCTCATAATAGCCTAAGCAGACTATATAATGCATTAAAATTGGCTGAACAGCGAAAAGGGCAAACAATCGTAATCGATGAAGACTTGACCACCGAAGCTTATGGTACGGCTGCTGGACAAGATTTCATCAAAGCCATGAATGATGACTTTAATAGCTCAACGGCAATTAGCGTCTTATTTGGTCTGGCACGCGACATCAACAAAGCTATCAAGGCGGAAGAAGTCGATACAGCGTGGCAGTTGGCGCAGCAACTAAAAGCATTGGCGCAGGTATTGAATATCTTACAACAACCTGTGCAGCAGTTTTTGCAAGCGGCGATTGGTGATAAAGCAGAAGATGGTTTGACTGATGTGGCTATTGACGGGTTAATCGTCGAGCGTGCAGATGCCAAAACCAACAAAAACTTTGCGCGTGCTGATGAAATACGCGAACAGCTAAAAGAAGCTGGTATTGAGCTTGAAGATAGCCGTGCAGGCACCACATGGCGCCGTGCATAGATATACAGACGCTGTGCATCAGATTACATACGCATGCTAATAAATTAAGTCAGCTCACGCTGGCTTTTTTTTGCAGAGTGCATTAGGTTAAAGCATACCGAATGCACTTTGTATATCCATTCCTTTTATATCCGTTCCTTTTGTAGACCAGTGGCTTTGAAAATATGAATACTCTTAAAAATAGTAATGCTGATGATCGTGGCATAGCAATGGATATTGACGGTGGTCACCGCCGCGATGTAGAGCGTAATAGTATCCGCTACAATGCACTGCAGGTGGTTTTAGGGTTTCTTATTATAGCCATCAGCGCTATTTATGTACCCGCCAGTGCGGCAAATGAGCAAGTCTCAAATGAGGAAGGCCGCTCACAAGTCGCTAGCAAACCTGACAATTTGGCTGAGTACGCTGTCCAACAAATAAATACAATCAAAGACGAAAATATTAGCGTCTCTGGTATTACTGAAGAGATATTTGATCCCACTGAGCGTAGCGCGGTACAGCAAGCAGGGACGTTGCAAGGTGATGTGGGATTGACAGGGGAGTATAGCGAGAATTACTACTTACTCAATAAGCTCAATGTCGGGTTACCACCATTAGCTGAGCCACCAAATTTGGCAACGCCGCTTGCGACTTTGGAGTTTTTTCAATCTGCGGTGATGAAACAGCAGTATGATTTGGCCGCTTATGCACTCAATATGAATCTGATTGATGAGCAAAACCAGCGTACCCGTTCGCTTGATTTGACCAAGCAGCTTGATTTTTTACTATCCGAAAAAGAGCTATACGTATTTGATGATATGCCCGATCGTCCTGATGGTCTGATCGAGCCACCACTGGGTAACGATAGTAGTGTTATGGGTATCCCTAGACGCTCTATCCAGCTGGGTTATATCGAGTACCGAGAACGCCGTGTTCCTGTTTACTTGGAGCGGGTAAGGGTAGGTGATCAGGCGCCAGTTTGGATGTTCTCTGCGCAGACAGTAGGTAATATTGAAAATCTTTATAAACAATATCATCCATCAGAGTTTGAGCGTTATCTACCTACTTGGTTAAAATTTCAGTTTTTTGGTATTGCCTTATGGGAGTTTTCAGCGCTCATCCTGTTTTTCTTATTTACCATGGGCGTAGGTTGGATATTAAGTAAAAGCACGGAAAAACTCATCAGCCGCTATGTTGATAATGAAAAATACAACATCTCTGCTGGCAGTGCCAATGGTGTGGCAGATTTGGCCAATAAGCTAACCGTGCCTTTGACTTTTACTATCAGTTTTTCGCTCGTTTTTACCTTAGTCTCTGGCGGTTTTCCTTATCTAGATGCAGTGGCTTCATCAACCCGTCCGCTGATTTGGACGGGGTTGGTATTCAGTGCGATGTGGCTAGGCATTCGTGCTATCAATTTCTTTGCCAATCGTTACCAAGATATGCAGATTGAAAACCTAGGAGAGGAGCATTTTGATAAAGTGCGCCGTCGTCGCACTTATGTGTCGATATTCCGTCGCGTTTTCATTTTTGTCATGATATTGGGTAGTATCTGGATAGGACTGAGTGAGTTTGCCAATATGGAAGGTCTTGGCAAAACCTTACTGACTTCAGCTGGTATTGCTGGCGTGGTCATTGGTATCGCCGCTCAGCCCATATTGGGTAATATCATCGCTGGCGTGCAGGTGGCAGTGACGCAGCCTGTACGGATTGGCGATAGCGTGATAATGGATGGCAATTTCAGTACTGTGGAAGACTTGCGTTACACTTATGCCGTACTCAAAACATGGGATGAGCGTCGATTAATCGTGCCGATGCGCCAGTTGATCACTGAGAGGGTAGAGAACTGGTCTCATACCGAAGTGCATCAGACCTGTCCTGTGTTTTTATATATTGATTATGGTGCAGATATAGAGGCCATTCGCCAGCAATTTATATCAGTGACTAAAGATAATGAGCTTTGGGACAATGAAACTGAGCCCGAAATATTTGTCGTTGAAGTGACAGAAAATACCATTCAACTGCGCGGTGCTGTTTCAGCAGTAGGTCCCATAGAGGCATGGACGCTTGCTTGCGAAGTGCGTGAGCAGATGCTTGGCTACTTGCATCAGCAGCAAAATAAGTACTTACCGACAGAGCGTTTTACGCTAACAGAAAATCCTTAACGCTCAGAGAGCTATTCGCTATAAAAAAGCGTCATTAAACATATAGTGCATGATTGTCATCGACAAAGATGTATTTGTGTAAAATAATCTGACAAATATAGTATGTCAGAGAGGCGCTTATTTGTTATAATGTGGCGTTATTTTTATAGGATAACTGAGTGGTTAGCCATGAGTCAGCACTGTGTATGCAGTTGCAATGATTGATATGCCTAACTCTGAGCTCCTACCCATCAAAATAACCACCACTAGGGGTCTGTATGTTGCGAATTGTCGATGAAGCCTTAACCTTTGATGACGTTTTATTATTGCCAGCCTATTCTGAAGTTCTGCCAAAAACTGCCGATCTGTCTACCCGTTTGACCAAAAACATCACGCTAAACCTTCCGCTGATCTCTGCGGCTATGGATACAGTAACTGAGTCTGAGATGGCCATTACCATGGCACAGCTTGGCGGCATGGGTATCTTGCACAAGAGTATGGATATCGAAAAGCAAGCAACACAAGTACGCCGCGTCAAAAAATTTGAAGCGGGTACGGTTGTTGACCCAATCACGGTACACCCAGAGATGACGATTGGTGAATTGCTGCGCTTGACGCAAGACAATAATATCTCAGGCGTACCTGTGGTCGAAAAGGGTACAGATAACGTAGTAGGTATCGTTACTCACAGAGATTGGCGTTTTGAGACCAACTTGTCATTGCCAGTTAGTCAGATCATGACACCAAAAGAGCAGTTGGTCACCGTGCATGAAGGTGAGAGTAACGAGAATATCAAAAGATTGCTACATGAGCATCGCATCGAAAAAGTCATCGTTATCGACGACAACTTCCGCTTACGCGGCTTAATTACGGTCAATGACTTTGCCAAAGCCGAAAACAACCCAAATGCGTGTAAAGACGAGAAAGGTCGTCTGCGTGTCGGTGCAGCGGTTGGTACAGGTGCAGACACACAAGCACGCGTCGAAGCATTAATCGCTGCTGATGTCGATGTGATCGTAGTGGATACGGCGCATGGTCACTCAAAAGGCGTGATTGATAAAGTCTCTTGGATCAAGAAAAACTATCCGCATGTTCAAGTTATCGGTGGCAACATCGCAACAGGCGAAGCGGCACTTGCACTACGTGATGCTGGCGCTGATGCGGTAAAAGTTGGTATCGGCCCTGGATCTATCTGTACCACACGTATCATTGCCGGTATCGGTGTACCACAAATATCAGCTATTGATAATGTTGCTAGTGCCTTGAAAGACAGTATCCCATTAATCGCTGACGGCGGTATCCGCTACTCAGGTGATATGGCAAAAGCGATTGCGGCAGGTGCATCGTGCATCATGGTAGGCTCACTAATGGCTGGTACGGAAGAGGCACCAGGTGAAGTTGAGCTGTTCCAAGGTCGTTATTACAAAGCTTACCGCGGTATGGGTAGTCTGGGTGCGATGTCTGGATCAAACGGCTCATCAGACCGTTATTTCCAAGATGCCAAAGATGGCGTAGAGAAGCTCGTACCAGAAGGTATTGAAGGCCGCGTTCCTTATAAGGGACCTGTCGCTGGTATCGTTAACCAATTGGTTGGTGGCTTACGTTCATCAATGGGCTATACAGGCTCTGCGACTATCGAAGATATGCGCACCAACCCACAGTTTATCAAAGTCACATCAGCAGGCATGAAAGAGTCGCATGTTCATGATGTACAGATCACGAAAGAAGCGCCGAATTACCGTGTAAACTAATCGGTATTTTACAGCCCTGCATTGTTTGAGAACTGGCTCAGTTGCAGAGCTGTAGTGACGTTAAGATACAAACAGCCAACAATGCTCTGTTATTGTTGGCTGTTTTTTTTGTAGAATATAAAAGCATATTATTACAATAGCAGTATTGCCTGCGTATACGCTTGGCCTTTTATTTTTAGAACTGAGGAATATACATAATGAGTTACTTTGGCACTGATGGTATCCGTGGAAAATTTGGTGAATTGCCTATTACCCCTGACTTTATTTTAAAACTGGGTTATGTGACTGGACAGGTGCTCATAGAAGCCAATGAAAATTCTACGCGCAAACCAAGTGTGGTCATCGGCAAAGATACGCGTCTCTCAGGTTATGTCATTGAAGGTGCTCTGCAAGCAGGTTTTAACGCGGCTGGCGTCGATGTTTATATGCTTGGTCCATTACCAACGCCAGCGATTGCACATTTGACTCGTAGTTTTAATGCAGATGCTGGCGTGGTTATCTCAGCGTCACATAATCCTTATTATGATAACGGCATCAAGTTCTTTTCAGGTAGTGGCAAAAAAATCAGTGATGAGATGCAGATAGCCATCAATGACAGATTAACGGCAATCATGAGTGATGCTAATAGCAACAATGCCACGATGCCCATCCTTGACCCTGCAAACCTAGGCAAAAACCGCCGGATTGACGATGCAAAAGGTCGATACATTGAATTTTGTAAAGGCAGTTTCCCATATCAGTATGATCTAAGCCATCTGACCGTCGTGGTTGATTGTGCCAATGGTGCAGGCTATAGCGTAGCACCTAGAGTCATGCGTGAGCTTGGTGCTAATGTTATCGCTATCAATAACACTCCAGACGGCATCAATATCAATGCTGAGTGTGGCTCTACCCATCCTGAAGGTCTGCAAAAAGCGGTGCTTGAGCATGAAGCAGATGTTGGTATCGCACTAGACGGTGATGGCGATCGTATTGTAATGGTTGATGAGACAGGTAAGCTGGTTGATGGTGACGGTATCTTATATGTGCTTGCGACCCAAGGACTCACTAAAGCGAAAGGCGTCGTTGGTACGCTCATGAGTAATATGGGATTAGAGTTGGCACTAAAGGCGGCTGACATTGATTTTACTCGTGCAAAAGTAGGCGACCGCTATGTCATGCAAGATTTGGAAGCCAATGGCTGGATACTAGGCGGCGAGCCGTCTGGGCATATTCTGTGTCTAGACAAAAGCCGTACAGGCGATGCGATTATAGCAGGGTTGCAAGTATTGGCTGTGATGCAAGCGCAAGGACGTGCACTGAGTGAGCTGGTCGAAGGGTTTGACGTACTACCACAGAAGCTGGTCAATGTACGCTTGTCTCAGATGCAAGACCCATACAAGCATGAAGAACTGGTCGCCGCTTTTGACAAAGCACAGACGACTTTAGAAGGTCGTGGTCGTCTTCTTATTCGCCAATCAGGTACAGAGCCTATGATTCGAGTCATGGTTGAGTCTGATGATGAAATAGAGTGTGATGTGATGGCAAATGATTTGGCCGATCTTATCAAGTCGGTATTGAGCTAATAGTATTAAAGACTTAACACTCAAGATAACAATGTTGAAATGTCATAATTTTATAATAAGGAATGACCATGAGCATGGACTTTACCGACCAACGCCTTTCATATGAAAAAGGCGAGCTTGATCAACAGTTAATACCAGCGTCACCATTTGACCTTTTTAAGGCTTGGATGGATGAGGCGATAGCGCAAAAAGCGCAAGAACCTTATGCTATGAGTTTGGCAACCTGCGGTGCAGACAACAAACCTAGCGTCCGTATTGTGTTACTACGTGAAATTACGGATACAGGTATCGTTTTTTATACCAATTATGACAGCGCGAAAGGACAGGATGTTGTAGAAAACCCCAATGCTGAAGCGCTGTTTTTTTGGCATGAGCTTGAGCGCCAAGTTCGTATCAGCGGTCGTATTGCTAAAATTGATGCTGATAAATCTGCTGCCTATTTCCAAAAACGTCCACACGATAGCCAAATAGGTGCTTGGGTCAGTCAACCGCAAAGTGGCGAAGTCGCCAATCGTGAGGTGATGGAGCAAACGTTCGAGCAACTACAGTCAGAGTATCCAGATAGTACTAGCGTACCAACACCAGCGTTTTGGGGTGGGTATGAGATTACGGTTGAAAAAATCGAGTTCTGGCAAGGTCGCGCCAACCGTATGCATGACCGCATCGTATATACGCAAGATAATGATGATAGCCAAAGCGCTGAAAGCTGGACGACCAAGCGTTTACTACCATAGTGTTTGGCTGATTTTGAAATCCATAGTATTGGAAAATATAAAAAAGCCACTCTACGTGCTCAAATAAGGGTATGTAGAGTGGCTTTTTTATATCAGTTATTTGCTTTATTTAGCATTGGTATCGACATCCACAGAGACGGACATACCAGGACGCAAGCGTGCAAGCTCAGGTTGATTTTGATCTAAGTCGATACGTACAGGTATGCGCTGAGCAATTTTTATATAGTTACCTGTCGCAGGATTGGCGGCACCTGCACTAAACTCACTGCCAGTGGCTGGTGAGATGTTGCTCACATGACCCGTAAATTTGGCACCGCCAAGCGCGTCCACATGAATAGTAGCTGGTTCGCCGATTGCCATACTGGCTATTTGGGTTTCTTTAAAGTTTGCGATAATCCAGATACCTTTTGGTACGATATACATGAGCTGGGTGCCCGCGCTAACGTACTGGCCTTCTTTGACACTGACTTGGCTCAGCTGACCGGACTCAGGTGCTGTGATGATCGTATTATCGAGATTAATTTGTGCTTGCTTCACACCTGCCTCAGCACTTTTGATATTTGCATCTAGTGAGGGTTGGGTGCCACTGGTTTTGGCGCGGTTTTGTTGAGCGGCTTGTAAATTGGCTTCAGCCTGTTGCACGCTTGCCTGTGCTTGAGCAAGTTGCGCCTTGATATGAGCCACTTCTGCTTTTGATACTGCACCGATAGCATCTAAGCCTTGATAGCGATTGACGTCTTCACGAGCGCTCTCGACATTGATTTTGGCACTATATAAGTCTGCTTTGCGTGCTTCTATTTGTGCCTGACTAGATTGCGTGTCTTGAGCATTGGTAGAGCGACTGGTGACCGCCACTTCAGTATTGGCTTCTGCTTGTTCAAGTTGCTGCTGAAAGGTTCGATCATCTATTTTTATCAGTAAATCGCCCGCTTTGACATCAGCAAAATCCTGCACCGCTACTTCGGTGACATAGCCGGAAACTTGCGGACTAATAATAGTGGTTTGACCTTTGACAAAGGCGTTATTGGTTTGTTGCACCGTAGGCGTAAATGGTGGCAGCTTCCAAGCGTATAAAATCAAGGCCACACCAATGACAATCAGCACAATCAATAATCCTAAATTCAGGTAGGATTTTTTCTTGGGAGACCAGCCAGCCGTATTTGAGATAGGCTCTTTTGGCGGCATAGGCATTTCATTATCATCGGCTTGACTTTCTATAGAGCTCTCTACGGAGTTATCCTCACGCATGCTATCAGGCGTATCAGCAGCTGCTTTTATCTCGGATGTATCAGCTTTCTTTTGCGTAGCGCTTGCAGCAGTCTCTGCTGGAGCCGTAGCAGACTCTGTACGTGTGTCTGTTGCTGGAGCATCAGTTGACGTCTGAGGGGTTTGGTTAATCTCATTTGGTTTTTCTTGGCTCATGACGTGCTCCTAAAATGTTAATAAGCAAATATCTGATTGGTCTGACTGTAAATGAATATGATAAAGAATCAGTAAGATAATAAGTTGAATTATTTTGTTTCGCGCATCTTTGCAATGACGGCAAGCTCTTTGGCCAGTGGATTGCGCTTGTGGTAACGGTTGTAAAGATAATTGAGCAGCAAAATAATCGTAACGGCAGTAGCAAGACAAGCCATCAGAAAAAACAGGTCGCTGTACGCTGCGACCGTTGCTTGGCGCTGAATGCCTTGCAGTACTTGGCTAACTGCACCGATATTTGCTTGAGCCGCGTCAGTGGTCTGATTCGACAGCATATTACGAGTGCCTGCCACCTGAGCGCTAAATGCAGGATCGCCCAAATTCAATGAGCTGACCATATCTGCATAATGCATTTGTGTACGAATGGTCGTAAATGCCTGAATGGCGGCCGCACCTGCCAGTCCGCCAACCGTTTGGGAGATGCCAAAAATCACTGAAAAACTAATAATATACGCAGGACCACTGCCAATAGCCCGCAAAAACCCTTCAAAAACCAAAGGCCCCATGAAATACACCGCGGCAAAGGCAATCAAAAACTGGCTGAGATAAAACATATAGGGTGCTGAATTAATAGACACACCAACATCCATCCAAGACCCTAAGGCAATCAATGCCACTGCAAAAATAACTGGTCGGCGCAGATCCATCGCGTTGGTACTAAAAATACTAATAATCAAAGCCAGTGCACTGGCGGATATAATGACAGCATAAAAAGTAACCAGCTGATCGTTACCGTAGCCAAGGTTGGCGAGCAATCCTGCCGCGCCGACGTTTTGCTCAGATAACAAAATCCGCATGACAGCGCCCGTCACCATAAAGGCAATAATATTGCGGCTACGCATCCAGCGCACTTGTAGCATCGGATTTTTGCGATGCGTCTCAATCCATAACGCGATGCTGATCCCGACGATAGCAATCATCAGTGGATAGACGAGCCAAGGTGTCGTCCACCATAAAATTCGACCTTGTACCAAAACGACAGCCAATGCAGCCAGGCCACTAGCAAAAAAACCAAAGCTTACAAAATCCAATTTTTCAAATACTTTTTCTGTATTCCCTGGTGGTAGCTCTAATATATTGATCAGCCCAAAACAAATCAGCGCCAGACCAAATTGAAATAAAAATAAGTTTTCAAGCTGACCGTCGATGGCGAGGTAGGGTGAGATGACACGTGATAATGGAATACCAAACTGTACCAGACCAAAACCCAATATTAGGCCACTAGTACGTTTGACGGTGGGCATACCTTGCAAACAATAAAATAAGCCCAATACGGTCATACCACTTGCCACCATACCACTAAGTCCCCTAGCGACAATCTCTAAATAGTAGGGCTCAATGCTAATATTAGGTGTGTCTAACAAGTGACTACTGATCAGCCACTGTAGGCTTGTGGCGGCTAACAAAAATGACAGGGTGATTTTACTAAAAAGCGACATACCAAATTGCTGACGAATTTTGTATAGCAGAACGGTGATACAGGCATTGGTCATATTATAACTGACCGATATCCAACCACCTTCAGCGGGCGTTAAGCCCAGCTGACCCTGAATTTGCGTCAGGTTGGCGACAAGTAGACCATTTTGGAAGCTGGCTGTGAGACCCACAAAAATCCCAATAAGCAAATAAAATACTTTACGGCGTGCAGGATGGTCAGGATTGGCTGGAGAGCCCACCATTATTGGCTGTTCGTGGGGCTTAAACTGGTATTCGTTACTCATGGGCGTACCACAATCTGTATAAGGAAATAGAGTGACATAAGACAGATGCCAGACGGGGAGTCAGGTCAGTGCAGTTGGTATGTATAGCGTGAAAAGCCAGTCAACTCACTGATGGTATCTGAAAGATAACCCAAAAAATTCAGAAAGGATTTTATCACAACTTTTATCGTGCTTTTGTCATCGACACGTAATTCACGGATGGTGCTCAGCAATTTGTTTGGTTGCTCTATAGCTTAATTTTCTTATGTAACATTGATGATTATAATGCAATGGTTATTCATGCAGGCATAAAATAAAGCACGCATAAAAAACAGCTCTATACAGAGCTGTTTGTGTGTATCAGAAAATGGGTCTGTCAGTTATAATGCAATGCTAAACGGATTGATCGTACTTAGCCTCTAGCTGCATAGCGCGCTGATAGCTATCGAGACTGGCAAGCGCTTCAGCATACTGCCTGATATGCGGATAAGCGTCGAGTTTTTGACGCTTAGCGAGAATGATCAAGTCAAATGACAACATAAAGTCAGCACCACTTAGCTTATCACCCACAATGAACGACTTACCTTCAACCGATTTATCCAGATATTCAAACAATCTGGTTTTTTCTGTATCGATATAGCCATTCAAAAACTCATTGTCATCAATGCCTGCTTTTTTGGTAAATAGCTCAAGCATTAATGGCAACATCAGTGAGCTTTCTGCAAAGTCAATCCACTGCAGATAATATCCATAGTCCGAGCTATCTGTAGCAGGGCGCAGACGCTCTGGCGCAAATCGTTCGATCAATAATTCTGTAATCGCACCGGACTCAGCGTAAATCTGTCCATCCATCTCGATAACCGGAGACTTACCGAGCGGATGAACTGCCTTCAGTGAGTCTGGTGCCAAATGAGTCTTGGCATCACGCTGATGACTGACCACTTCATAAGGTACGCCTAGCTCTTCTAAGAGCCAAAGCGTACGCAACGAACGTGATTGATTAAGATGATGTAAGCGAATCATGATATTAACCTTTGAGCTTGCTAATCAAACGCTTAGCAGCTTCTTCTGATGACGCTGGGTTTTGACCTGTGATCAATAAACCATCTTCAACCACAAACTCTTCCCAATCAGCGGCTTTTTCATAGTTACCGCCATTGGCTTTCAAGACATCTTCTACTAAGAAAGGCACCACGTCTGTTAAGCCAGCAGCTTCTTCTTCTGAATTAGTGAAGCCAGTAACGGTTTTACCTTTTACTAAGTACTCGCCATCAACTTTGACGTTTTTAAGCGCGGCAGGTGCATGACAAACAAAAGCAACAGGCTTGTCTTGCTTGACGAAATTCTCAATCAATTCGATAGAGTTCTTATCTACTGCCAAGTCCCACAATGGACCGTGACCACCTGGATAAAAGACCGAATCAAAATCTTCTACTTTCATGTCAGCAAGTTTTTTGGTATTAGCCAAGTGCTCTTGCGCATCTTTGTCGTCTTTAAAACGCTTGGTATCTTTGGTTTGCGTGTCTTCGGTATCGCTACTAGGGTCTAGTGGTGGTTGACCGCCAGCAGGAGACGCTAAAGTGACATTAGCACCCGCATCGAGAAACGCATAGTAAGGGGCTGCAAATTCTTCTAGCCAAAAGCCAGTTTTTTTACCAGTATCGCCTAGGCGGTCGTGTGAGGTTAGTACCATTAAAATATTCATAATTATCCTTATTTATTGTTTATATGTGAGTAAAGCAAATTATTAACATCCACATTTTCATTGATAGAAGATTCATTCAAATGGCGAGCCAGATGACCAAAACGTTATCAGTATAAGTGGTGACCGCTAATATTATTCCTGCTTCAAACGTAACTTTCAGTAGTGATCTTAGCAAGTTGTGTTGTTAAGTGGTTATTAACAAAAATCGCTACCTATCGCTTGTTATTTAACAAGAGCTACTTAACAAGACTTACCTAACATCAATCATTGAACGTCAGAGACTTTAACCACTGTCTTACCAAAGTTATCACCATTTAGCATACCGACAAAGGCTTTTGGTGCATTGTCTAGACCATCAGCGATGTGTTCTTTAGTTTTGACGTCGCCCGATTCTACCCATTTGCTCATGGTTTCTAAGAACTCTGGGAAGTGGTCGCCATACTCTTCAAAGATAATGAAGCCTTTGATGGTGAGGCGGCGGCTTAAGATAAGTCCGGTCAATACGCTCAAACGATCTTTACCTTCAGGCAGTTCGGTTGCATTGTACTGGGCAACAAGGCCGCAGACAGGAATGCGAGCATGAGCATTCAGTAAAGGCATGACCGCATCAAACACATGACCACCGACGTTTTCGTAATAGATATCAATACCATCTGGGCACGCTGCTTTTAATTGCTCAGCAAAGTCATCGGCTCTGTGGTCGATACAGACATCAAAGCCAAGCTCATTGACTGCAAAGTCGCATTTCTCTTTACCGCCTGCTACACCAACGGTGCGCAGACCATATTGATTACCCACTTGACCGACCGTAGCGCCGACAGGTCCAGTAGCTGCAGCGACAACTAAAGTCTCGCCTTTTTGTGGTTTACCGATATCGGTCAGACCCATGTAACCGGTGAAGCCAGGCATACCTAATACGCCCAAACCATAAGAAGGGTTTGCCATGTTTTTATCAAGTTTCAGGACACCTTCGCCATCGCTGACGCTATAGTCCTGCCAGCCGGAATTTGATACCACCAAATCACCGACAGCAAATTTATCAATATTAGACTCGACGACTTGAGCGACTGTGCCGCCCATGATGACGTCACCGACTGCTAATGGGTCAGCGTAGCTTTTCGCATCGCTCATACGTCCACGCATATATGGATCTAGTGATAGATATACCGTGCGTAGTAACATCTCGTTATCGTTTGGCGTTGGGATGTCGCTGGTTGTCATGTCAAAGTTGTCAGCGGTTGGTTCGCCGTTCGGGCGGCTGGCAAGTTTGATTTGACGGTTGGTTTGTTGATTCTGCTCTTTATCGAAGCTCATGGTAGGACTCCTTTATATTTATTCATTGTCATTATTATAGAAGTATTAGTATAGAGGTATTAGATGTAGTAGCTACTCAGCATTGAACTGAATAGCTACTATAAATAGCATAACGATATGTAGTTATTGTTACTGTCGCGGTTTTTCTTATAATTCTTCTGACAGTTCTTGCTATATCGCTTATTAAGACGCTTTGCTAGTCACAGCACGCTGTAAGATACGACGTGAAACGTCTAAGTCGTTTTTGCCGTGCTCACCAAGTTTGACCATGTTATGTGCATCAAGCTGCTTGATGATTGGATCAATCGCTGATTCAGTCAAATCGACGTCTTCTAGGCTCACTGGCAAGCCAAGCTCGCGGAAGAAGTTTTCAGTATAGACAATAGCAGTTTCGATGATTGCATCGTCGTCTTGGTCAGTATCAGTGATGTTCCATACGTTACGTGCATACTGAAGCAGTTTTTCTTTTTTGCTTTCTTTTAGCTCACGCATGACTGATGGCAACACGATGGTTAATGTACGTGCATGATCGATAGCGTGTAGTGACGTAAGCTCATGACCAACCATGTGAGTTGTCCAGTCTTGTGGCACACCAGTACCGATCAGACCGTTCAATGCCATGGTCGCTGTCCACATAATGTTCTTACGTGTTTCTAGGTTGTCTGGATCTTGCTTAACGACTAGACCTTCATCAATAAGGATTTTGAGCAGGCTTTCAGCAAAGGCATCTTGGACTTTAGCATTGACTGGATAAGTCAAATACTGTTCCATCACATGGACGAATGCATCAGCAACACCATTCATAACCTGACGTTCAGGCAGTGTAAGGGTTTTTACAGGATCTAGGATTGAGAATTTAGGGAAGGCCAGTGGGTTACCAAACGGTAGTTTTGCTTGACGTTCGCTATAGTTAATCACGCCGCCTGAGTTCATCTCAGAACCCGTTGCTGGGATGGTCAATACCGCACCTAGGTCAATAGCAGAATCGATGTTCTTGCAATAACCCGTTAGCGCGTCCCAAGCTTGATCACGCGAGACAGTACCATCTTTTTCAGTTAATGAAGATACGAGTGCCACAAATTTACTGCCATCAATCACTGAGCCACCGCCAACTGCTAATAAGAAATCGATATTGTGCTCATTCACCATGTCGGCTGCTTTTAATAGTGTGGTGAATTCTGGATTGGCTTCGATACCACCAAATTCAAATACAGTACGGTTACCGCTTGCCGCTAATGCAGTTTTTACTTCGTCTAAAGTACCAGTACGCTGTGCTGAACCACCACCGTAAGTAATAAGAACGCGGGCATCAGTAGGGACTAGGTCTGATAATTGTTCGATTTGACCTTCACCAAAAACGATGCGGACTGGATTGTAGTATTGAAAGTTATTCATAAAATTCCTAATGTTGATAAAAATGGTTCCGTCAAATATGTTGACGTTAAACAAAGAATAGTAAGCAATGCTTATTTTGCATTTGCTCTAAAGCTTGATGCGCATTGTACACCAATTAGACCAGTCGTCTAGTGGTTGTTTATAAATGATTACAAAACTCTCATACAACGTTTTTATCAAGCATTTGGTTTTAAATAACGATATGGTGTGTGGGCGCAAACATAAGCCCCCAATTTAGGGGGCCGCAATGTCGAAAACGTTACTGTTTATTATCAACGTCCCATCTGAGTTGTGGTCATTTGCCAAATTTCTGCTAGGGGCGTATTTGTTTGACTGATCTTAGCCATTAGGCTGGCACCAAGCCACGCGAAATACCAACGTTTGGCCATACTCTCAGCGGAGATATTATCGTGGCGAGGTACAGACCCATCTGTCCATCCTGCCTTGATCTGCTCGGCAAGCCACATGGTCGTTTGTTGATAACCAGCATCAAGTGCTTTACGCATGGTTTCTGACATATCAGCCACTTCTGCGCTTAGTTTGACTACCAAGCATTTCTCATGATCACAGCCGTTCTGCTGGGTGTCGTACCAGTTTTGAAAATAATCATATAGCTTTTGCTGTGCGCTCACATTTTGTGCATCGATGATATTAAGACGAGCTTTATATAAGCTGAAGTAATGATTGATAATGGCCTCACCAAAGGCTTCTTTTGAGGCAAAGTAATGATAAAAAGAGCCTTTAGGTACGCCAGCTGTGTCTAAGATTTGTTTGAGGCCGACAGCGGTAAAGCCTCTTTTGGCTATTAATTGGTAACCAGTGGCAAGTAAATGAGCTTTAGTATCGGGTGTGGTGCTAGTGTCTGTGATATTAGACATAAATAGAATTCTCTCCCTTGATATTCATAGTAATAGGGTTGTCAGGTTTCATTTGAGCGTCATGTTGATGGCATATTCTAATGATATATATTTATATGTGTTACGTTTTATCAACAATATTGGCTGAAAAAATAGTCTTGTTTTATTAATAGCTATGGTAGCATTAGACCAGTCGTCTATCAAGGTAGGTTTTGTTCTTATCAGTTACTATAAATTTTTCATTTCAATTTATGATTTAACCGTGATTATGAACGTCCTACCTATAAGACAGCTTCAACTATTTTATTCAAAGTACTGAAAATAAATTTTTATATAACAAAGTAAACATGAGGATAATTATGTCAACCAACGATAATAACAGTAACGCCTATAGCGATTTTCATTTGCAATTCATCGGCGGTGAATGGCAAAAAGGTAAAGATGATAGCATTAATACCAACACTAATCCCTACAATGGCGATATGCTTGGAGAGATTCAGCAAGCGACTAAAGATCAACTAAATGAAGCATACGACGCTGCTAGCCAAGCTCAAGCCGAATGGGCGAAAACGACCCCAGCTGAGCGTGCAGCTATTATGTATAAGGTTGTCAGTATTTTAGATCAGCGCCAAGACGAAATCGTCGATTGGCTGATTAAAGAATCAGGCAGCACGCGCATCAAGGCTATGGTCGAATTCAGTTCAGCACGTGCCATCACGCTTGAAGCGGCGTCTTTTCCTAACCGCGTACACGGTGAAATTCGCCCATCAAACACTCCTGGCAAAGAAAACTTCATTTATCGCGAGCCAATCGGGGTGGTAGCAGTCATTAGCCCATGGAACTTTCCGCTACATTTAACCCAGCGTTCTATTGCGCCAGCCTTAGCCCTTGGTAATGCCGTCGTGCTCAAGCCTGCGAGCGATACGCCAGTGACAGGCGGTCTATTACTTGCAAAAGTATTTGAAGAAGCAGGTCTGCCAAAAGGTTTGCTAAATGTCGTGGTCGGTTCAGGTAGTGAGATAGGCGATGCCATCGTTGAACATAAAGCGCCAAGCTTAGTATCATTCACAGGCTCAACCTCAGTGGGCAAACATATTGGTGAGTTGGCAAATGGTGGTGAGTATATCAAGCAAGTGGCGCTTGAGCTGGGTGGTAATAGTCCATTTGTTGTACTAAAAGATGCTGATATCGAGCAAGCAGTAAAAGCGGCTGCTTTTGGCAAGTTTTTGCATCAAGGCCAAATCTGTATCGCGATTAACAGAGTCATTGTAGAAGATGAGATATATGATGACTTTGTAGAGCGTTTCTTAGCGCACGTCAAAACATTGAATGTCGGTGATCCTAATAAGCAAGATACGGCTGTTGGCCCTATCATCAATGAAAAACAAGTCAAATCGCTTAAAGAAAAAATCGCCAAAGCGCAGGAAGAAGGCGCAAAAATGATACTCAGCGGCGAGATCAAAGGCCAAGTCGTACCGCCACACATCTTTACCGAAGTCACTCGCGAGATGGATCTATCATGTAATGAAGTGTTTGGACCATTGGTTGGTATCATTCGTGCTAAAGACGAAGACGATGCATTATCGATAGCCAATGACTCTATGTATGGTCTATCTAGCGCCGTATTCACTGCTGATATGCAAAAAGGTCTACGTTTCGCTCGCGGTATCAGAGCAGGTATGACCCATATCAATGACATCTCAGTGAACGACGAAAGTAATACGCCGTTCGGTGGTGAGAAAAACTCAGGTATCGGTCGCTTCAACGGTGAGTGGGTACTAGAAGAGTTTACCAGAACGCATTGGATCTCAATGCAAAACGAGCCACGTCAGTATCCGTTCTAATCGCATTGCACTACGATAAACAATAAAAAAAGACCGCTTCGATAGCGGTCTTTTTTTGTGATGTTCGATGGTGTGCTGGAACCTACTTAGAGGACAATTGGCTTGTAAGCTAGTCATCTATCTAGCATGGAAGCCCAATAACCCTTCAATCTCTTCGATAGTCATACGCCTAACCAGCGCTTGCTCTTCTACCGACAAGCGATTGGTATGCTCTTTTATCATGGTATGGATGCTCCGAGATATCTCAGAGGTCGTGGCGTAATACATTTGTGGCTGCTCTTTCGTCAATCTCATCAAAAAACGATTGATAAGTTTACGTTTCTCGTCTGATTTATTTTCTTCAGTCGTAGTATTATTTTGAGTCATGGTATTCTCCTAGAGGTAAGCCATTTAAGCAGTCGAGCTTATGAGAGTCAATGGTTATAAGTGGTTTTTGGGGCTGAGCGCATCACCTTACAAGTACTAGGCTCGCCTCATGGTTGAATGCTAAGTGTGTTTTACATCGTATATGATATTTTGAATGTAAAGATTAAAAATAAATAAGCGCTAAATGGCCAGAAGGATAGGGTATGTTAAATGAATCAGCAAATAATTCAGAGAACAACTCAGAGAATAATAATGTCACATTGGTACTATTTCACAATGACTTGCGAGTAGCGGATAATGCTACATTGTCAAAAGCCGCTGAGCTAAGCGGTAATGGACGACTCCTGCTTATTTATGGATCATCATTGGCGGATGGGTTGAGTGATAAAAATAGTCACCCTGCTTATCATTATGACACTATAGGTATCGTCCGCCAGCAGTTTTTGCAAGAGAGCTTGATTGACCTAAATGCATCACTGGAGCAGCTTGGTAATAGATTGCTATATTTGCAACAAACGCCCGCAGTGTCAGATACCTTTGCTCAGTTAAATGAGCTTATTGAGGCGCAGCAGGTTACAGATATCTGTGTTAGTAAAACGGAAGATTATTATCAAAACCAAGTCTATGCGCTACTGCAGAATAAACATCCACAGATATGTTGGCATATCGAGACAACGGCTACTTTGTTTGATGAGTTACCGCTAAATGATCTGCCTAAAAGCTTTACGCAATTTCGCAAAAAAATTGAAGCAGATTATGATTTATTGCATGCAGAACAAGACATCGCCACGTGTTCAACGCCAAAAAAACTCTCGCCAATGCCAGAGGGTATGTTGAATAGAAATGATTACTTTTTGAAAGCACAGGATTTTCAAAAGCAGTCGCTTGATGAGCAAACGCAGCAATCCTCTAATTTCAAAGGTGGTGAGACAAACGGGCTGAAGCATTTAGATGAGTATTTTGATTCTGATGCGCCGAGCACTTATAAAACCACACGAAACGCGCTTGATGAGTGGACACATTCTACAAAGTTCTCCGCTTGGCTAGCGAACGGCTCGTTGTCTGTCAACACCGTATTGAATAGACTGCGCCGTTATGAGCGTGATGTCATCGCCAATAACTCAACTTATTGGATATGGTTCGAGTTACTTTGGCGCGAGTATTTTTATTGGTACGCTGTCACCCATCAGCAGAAGTTGTTTTGGTTCAAAGGTATTGGTGAGCACACGCCATCAACCCAACTTGATCAAAGGCGTTTGGAGAAATGGAAAAGTGGAAAAACGGCGTACCCTATCGTCAACGCCTGTATGCATCAACTGAAGGCAACAGGATATATGTCAAACCGTGGACGACAGCTAGTGGCAAGCTGCTTTATCCATGAGTTAGGTCTTGATTGGCGTTATGGTGCGGCTTACTTTGAGCAGCATCTTATCGATTATGACGTCGCCAGTAACTGGGGGAATTGGCAATATCTAGCAGGCGTGGGGGCGGATCCAAGAGGGTGTCGGCAGTTCAATCTTGATAAACAAACCCAGCAATACGATCCAAACGGTGAGTTTATCCGTCAGTGGCAAGGTGAGTTAGAGTAAGATGTCTCATTCATATATCCTAGAAAGATCGATAGACTAAACACGAGGTAGATTCATATCATGAAAAACCCAGTCCGTATTTGACCTTTGCAGGTGCTATTCCGTTTGTCGCTTGTGCGCTCTTGCTGGTTATAGGCATTAGTGACATACCTATATTGGGCGCAACGGCTGATGTATTAAGCGCTTATGGTCTGGTAATTGCGTCGTTTATGGCCGGATCGCAGTGGGGTAATCATTTAAGCTTGGCGGATGACGATAAATGGGCCATCCGATTGCCTTTAGTCAGTAATGTGATTGCCATTGTTCTGTGGCTCGGGTTTTTGATGTTGCCAGTGGTCGGTTTTATTTGGTTACTGGTCATTGGCTTTGCTAGCATGTGGATGATTGATTATGGGCTCAATCGCGCGCGCATTATCACGCCAGATTATTTCAAAGTAAGAACCTATGTGACGGCGATAGTGGTTGTGTCTCTGATAGTGGCTGCTATGCAATGACAAGTAATGCAATCAGGTAGATTCAACATTACTCAATGAAAAAGGTCGCTAATATGGCGACCCTTTTGTATTGGTAAAGTATATCTATTAATGTAAAAACTACGCTTTTTCTAGCTTAGGACGGGCTTTCTCAATAGCTTTAACTAATGCTGTTTCAAACTCGCCATCTTTAAATCTCACAAGATAAGAGTGTGCTGCGCAAAAATTGCGAACGTCGCGCCACTCATGTGCTAGGTTGGTCGCCCAGTCGCAATATTGTGCGCCTGCATTTGGCTCATTTTTGAGCGCTTTTTTGGTGGTAGGATGCAATATCAGCTCAGGTAAGACCGCCTCTAGTAACTTCATTGGTGGACTCATAAACGTATCATCAACGTGTAAGCTTTGGCTGGCAGGGTGATAGGCCAATAGGGAGCCTGCATGAATCATCTCATTGGGTGCGATATAATGGATACCTTCTGACATTGAAAACTTGAGCTCAGGATAGCGTTCAGCCACCGCGTCACTTTCTACCAAATCATCTGCCCAATTGACTTCTGGTATTTTCTTTGGATGACGTTTACTGCCATAAAATGTGGCTTGTGGAAAGTCTTTTGCCATCTGGTCACAGTGTACAGTATGAAATGGATGAACATTGAGAACCGCTTCGACATCTTTACCATTATTGGTGAGCGCCATTACCTCGTCTCGAACGTCACCTGTTAAGGCGTAGCTGTCCAAAAATATAAAGCGTCCTGAGGATAGCTTGACCAGCGAGCACTGGGTACCAATGTTTATTACACCGCCGATACGGAATGACCCGCGTATGTTCCAAAATCCTGCCCCTAAATCATGAATTTCATCTGACATTTATCGTTTTCCTTATGTAATATATTGAATCAATAAGTGATTATTTTTCTTGTCGCAATTTTTATGTTTTTCTTAGAGTCGTTATTTTGTCTCAAGCTCGCCACGAGCATTATCAATGGTAGATAAGAGCGCCGCTTCAAACTGACCTTCTTCAAACACCACTAATCCTGAATGTGCGCCGCAAAAATGACGGACATTACGCCATTCGTGCGCGAGCGCTACCGCCCAATCACAATAGTGCTTGCCAGCGTCTGTCTCATCTTTGAGGGCTTTTTTAGTAGTTGGATGTAAGCCTAGGTTGGGCTGTACCGCATCAAATAACTTAGAAGGTGGTATCTCAAACGTATCATCGACATATATGCTTTGACTAGCAAGATGATAGACCAATAGTGAGCTTGCATGGACAGATTCATCGGGAGCGATGTAGTAGATGCCCTGAGGTAGGGAGAACTGCAGCTCAGGATAACGCTCAGTGACCGCGTCACTTTCGACCAAATCCTCTGCCCAGTCTACTTCTGGTACTTGTTTTGGGTGTCGACTACTACCGTAAAATGTGGCTTGCGGAAAGTCTTTGGCCATTTGCGCACAATGTATCGTATGAAATGGATGAACATTTAAGACGGCTTCGACATCTTGGCCATTATTGGTCAATGCCATCACTTGCTGACGAACCTCGTCTTTTAAAGTATAGCTGTCTAAAAAAATAAATCGGCCTGATGATAGCTTTATAAGCGCACATTGGACGCCGATATCTATAATGCCGTTTTTTATAAATGACCCTCGAATACTCCAAAATCCTGCACCTAAATCGTAAATCTCATCATTCATTGACCTGACTCCTTAATGGTTTAGTTGTTCAATTATTTTACTTATTGATAGGTAGCACCCTATGATTATTGATTTTTGAGCACCTAAAGTCTGTAATAGAAAAGATATAAGCAATGTAGATGTGTAAAAATAAAAAAGAGTTGTTAGGTAAATGTCATCATTGAGGGTATAGACCCGATTTTTTTATTTTAAATGGAGAGGCTAATCAAGCGCCAATAACACATTTAAACCTGAGTATATCGGTTGGTGTGCTAACATGATTTCTTATCACTATGATAAGTCTTTATCATTTATGACCATGCTCTTCCTTTATAAATTTGCGTTATATTCCTCTATCACCCAAGCCAATGACGCCTCCTTGTCATAGCGTAATCAATATAGTCAGCTCCCTTGTGAATAATTCTACAGATAAAAATCAAAATTTAGCACCAAAGATAGCAGTCTCATCCAGTCACTCTACGTCGTGGATATTGAAGCTCACGATTGGCCTGATCGGTATGTTTGCTTTTTTACAGGTGTACTCTATTCAAGCCGTGCTACCAGTCATGATGGTGGACTTTTCTGCGACGGAAGTGCAAGCGGGTATGATCGTTGGCGCCACTGTATTGGCCATTGCCATTATGTCACCGTTCTTGGGCATGCTCTCAGATGCAGTCGGGCGCAAATCCTTTATCGTCGGTGCTTTGTTATTTTTGGCCATACCAACAGCGCTGGTTGCCCAAAGCTCTAGCATTGAATGGGTCGGTATTTGGCGTTTTATGCAAGGACTGTCTGTACCCGGTATTACGGTGGTGACGATTGCTTATATCGGTGAGGAGTTTGAGGGCCGGGCAATGACTGAGCTGATGTCCTTTTATGTGTCAGGATGTGTGCTTGGCGGCTTTTTAGGCCGATTTTTGATGGGGCATTTGCATGAGCTGATTGGCTGGCGTGATGGCTATTATGTGATGACGGCGATGACGCTACTGGGGGCGATATGGGTTGGCAAGATGCTACCATCCTCTCGTCACTTTGAGGCCAATCCCAATTTTCGCTCAGCGATACAGACGCTGGGTGAGCATGTCACCAATCGTTATGTGGTGACCGCTTGCTTGCTTGGCGCTTGTGTGCTGTTCTCCCTTGTAGGCTGCTTCACTTTTATCAATTTACATTTGGCGGATAAGCCTTATGAGCTTGGTACAGGTGCGCTCGCCAATATTTTTGCCGTGTATTTGCTTGGTGTGATTATTACGCCACTATCGACGACCTTACTGCGCCGGTTTGGCTCAGCACGTACGGTTCGGGTAGCCATCATTATCTCCATGATTGGAGTTCTGTTGACCTTGGTGACCCCACTATGGGGGGTAATCATAGGACTTGCTGTTATGTCATCTGGTGTGTTTATTACGCAGTCAGCGACCATCAGCTATATTGCTGTTAATGTCAAAAAAGGTCGATCATTGGCATCAGGCTTATATTACATGGGCTATTACACAGGCGGTACGCTTGGAGCGTGGCTGGGTGGTATAGCTTATGCGCGAGGGCAGTGGTCTCTTACCGTATGGTTATTATTGTTTGTGCAGGTATTGGCACTCTTGATAGCCAGTTTTGGGATGATTAAAACGACAAGGCGCGCCACTTAACGGTATATCAGGTATTATCTATGTTTGGTTACTCGTCTTATGATACGTAATGTAAGGCTGCTTTACATGGTACTGCTTTTTTCTTACTATCAAAGAGGTCTTTAATCTTATTGCGGTCAGTGAAGCTTGTTGCGTTTACTGCGCCAAAACCGATTGGTATTTAGCAGGATGCTATTAACAGTAATCAGAATGACTCTACATTATAAAAATAGTGTGGTTATAGCGGTTCATTCTGTATTAGTATGTCTTATTGCTACTTATTTATTACTATCTATAACTTATAAGCGCGACAAACAAGGAAGTTAGGTCTATGTCAAATATGTACCATGGTGCTCCCTCTGCCTATGATTATCCACTACTGGTCAAGCAGCTCTTAAACCGTGCAAAAACAGTGTCACAAGACCAAGAGATTGTCTATGCGGACAAAAAGCGACTCTCTTATAAGGACTTGTTTGAGCGTATCAATCGCTTGGCTAACGTACTCGCAGACTTGAATCTTGATGCAGGCGACATCGTTGCCGTTATGGACTGGGACAGCAATCGCTATCTTGAGTCTTATTTTGCGGTACCGATGTCAGAGTACGTTCTACAAACCGTCAATATTCGTTTATCACCAGAAAAAGTCCTCTATACCATCAACCATGCCAAGCCTAAAGTGCTGATGCTCAACTCTGAGTTTGCGCCATTGGTCAAAGATTATCAGTTTGAAAACTCTAGTATTGAGCACATCATTTGGCTGGACGACAATGGTGTAACGGCTGAAGGGGTTTTTGGCAGTAATCAAAGCCGCGTGACAGGCGAATACGAAGCATTGCTAGAAGCTGCTGATAGCCATTTTGATTTCCCAGACTTTGATGAAAATACCATCGCGACAACCTTTTACACCTCAGGTACGACAGGGGATCCAAAAGGCGTCTTCTTTAGTCACCGTCAGTTGGTACTGCACAGTCTGGCAGAAGCCGCAACATTGGGTATGTTGCCGAACAAGCAAGGTGTTAGCTACGGTGATGTCTATATGCCAATGACGCCGATGTTCCACGTACATGCATGGGGCTTCCCATTTACGGCGACGATGGTGGGGCTAAAGCAAGTCTATCCGGGACGTTATGCACCTGATAGCTTGCTGGATTTGATTATCAATGAAAAGGTGAGTATCACACATTGTGTGCCAACGATTTTGCAAATGGTACTCAAAGAAGCACAAGATCGCGATGCCAGTTTTAATGGACTAAAAATGATCATTGGTGGTTCAAGACTGACCGAAGGGCTAGCAAAAACAGCAATGGCCCAAGGTATCGAAGTTTATACTGGCTACGGTATGTCAGAAACGGCACCGCTTATCAGCCTGACTGAATTTAGTCTCAATGAGCCTGAAATGACTGAGGATGAAGACATTGCCCGTCGCTGTATGACAGGTAAGCCGGTGCTTATGGTCGATGCGCAAGTATGGGGGGAGGGCAACAAACCAGTCGGTAAGGGTCAAGAAAATACGGGTGAGCTGGTGCTACGGGCACCTTGGTTGACCCAAAGCTATCTCAAAAATGATGACGCTGGTAAAGAGCTGTGGGAAAATGGCTATATGCACACTCAAGACATCGCTTACATACGCCCTGATGGTTATATTAAAATCACGGATCGCCTAAAAGATGTGATCAAATCAGGTGGTGAGTGGATCTCATCACTAGAGATTGAGACCATTTTATCATTGCATCCATCCGTAGCGGATGTCTCAGTAATTGGCGTTCGGGATAAGCAATGGGGCGAGCGTCCGTTGGCTCTGGTGGTACTAAAACCAAATGCTCAAGAAACCAGTGCTGACGATATCAAAGCCATTGCAGAAAAAGCGGTAGAGCGCGGTATCATTCCTAAATATGGTGTGCCAAGTCAATTTAAATTTGTTGATGAACTGCCAAAAACTTCTGTTGGCAAGCATGACAAAAAAGTCATGCGTGAGATGTATGCCAATCAAACTCAAGTATAATATTATCTATCGATTGAATGTCGAAACGCTTGTGCTCATCAAAATGTAATGTGTGTTGCACGCTTAATAGTTGACCTTTGTGATGGGCTCTGCTACATTTTAAACCGATACATAACGTATCGGTTTTTTAATTCTGGCAAGGATGACCAGTATTTATCAGGACATTGTCTACCACACTCAAAACAGTGTAGCGTTGATAAAGCCAATCGCGTACAAAGATCAGATTAAGCGATGCAAGTGCGATAACAACTTACCAATGCGCCGATTATAAAATAATATTATTCCATTTCTCGTTTATGCTAAGGACAGCTATTATGAGCGACCACGCCCAACACCCAGCCTCTACTCAAGCAGCAGACATGCCCACGTTCGCGGATATCTATCACGATTCCATTATGGATCGAGAGAATTTTTGGGCTGAGCAAGCAAAGCGTATCTACTGGCATAAAGAGCCTGAGCAAATTCTCGATGACAGCAATCTGCCTTTTGCGAAATGGTTTGTTGGCGGTGAAACCAACCTTTGCTATAACTGTGTCGATCGTCATCTAGCAGACCGTGCAGAGCAAGATGCCTTTGTGTGGGTGTCATCAGAGATCAATCAAGAGTTAATAGAAACTTTTCCAGCGGTCGTTGATTCGTTTAAAGATCTGGGCAATAACGTTGAGTTTTATACAGATTATGCCAAGCGCCGCCTGACTTATAATGACTTATACAAAGAAGTTAATTACTTCGCAGACGTGCTACAGCGTCATGGTATTGGCAAAGGCGACCGTGTCATTATCTATATGCCAATGATTCTAGAAGCAGCATATGCCATGCTGGCTTGTGCTCGTATTGGTGCTATACATTCAGTCGTATTTGGCGGATTTGCCGCGCATAACTTGGCGATACGTATGGATGATGCTGAGGCAAAAATGGTCATTACAGTGGATGCAGGTCTGCGTGATGGTAAGGTTATTAATTATAAAAACCTTGTCAACCAAGGTGTTGAGCAAGCAACAACTAAGCCCGAGCATGTATTAGTCGTCAATCGCGGTATTTTACCGTTTGAGCCGAGAAATGTTGATGTGGACTATGCCACTGAACGCCGCCACAGCTGCGAGGCCCATGCAATCGTGGAGCCCGTCTGGCTTGAATCCAATACTCCGTCCTACCTGCTTTATACTTCTGGTACGACTGGCACACCGAAAGGCGTGCAACGTGATACTGGTGGTCATGCCGTCGCGCTGACGACATCGATGGATTATGTCTACGACGGCAGGGCAGGCGAAACATTTTGGGCGATATCAGATATTGGCTGGGCAGTCGGACATTCGTATACGATTTATGCGCCACTGCTAGCGGGTATGACCAGTGTCATGTATGAAGGCTTACCACATCTACCAAATCCAGGTATCTGGTGGCGTATTGTTGAAGCCAACAAAGTTAATATCCTGTTCACGGCGCCTACAGGCGTACGTATGCTCAAAAAGCAAGATGAGAGCTGGATGACGCGCTATGATGTGTCTAGTGTCAAGTCGTTCTTTTTGGCAGGCGAGCCGCTTGATGAGTCAACGGCTAATTGGTTATCTCAGCATTTAGGCGTGCCGATTCTAGATCACTATTGGCAGACAGAGTCTGGTTGGCCGATCTTAAGTCATACGCCAAAATTCAATCATAAACCGCACAAGCAGGGCTCGCCCGGTTATCCTATGTATGGCTATGAGGCACAGGTCCTCAATGAGGAAACAGGTGAACCTTGCAGCGCGGGTGAAAAAGGACTGCTTGCGATTAAAGCGCCGCTGCCACCTGGCTGCCTTACCACGGTATGGCGCAACGATGAGCGCTTTGTCAGCAGTTACTTTGGTCTCTTTGATGGCCAGCAATATTCTACCTCAGACTATGCAGTGACAGATGAAGATGGCTACTTTTACATCTTGGGGCGTACCGATGACGTGATAAACGTCGCAGGCCATCGAATAGGCACGCAAGAGATTGAAGAAGCAATCAGTACCCATCCAGAGATGGCAGAATGCGCTGTGGTAGGCATCCAAGATGAGCTAAAAGGCGAGCTACCGATTGCGTTCTGCGTCCTAAAAGATCAATCGCAAGTCGAAACCACCGAAAACCGCTTCCGCATTGAGCAGCAAGTGATAGGTGCTGTGGTCAAATCCTTAGGCGGTATTGCAAGGCCAGCGGCCATTTATTTCCCGCAAGCGTTGCCAAAGACGCGTTCTGGTAAAATCCTACGCCGATCTATTCGGGCGTTAGCGGAGGATAGGCCTACAGGCGACATGTCGACGCTTGATAATCCAGCCGCTATTGATGCGATTAAGCAATCGATGAAGGACTATTAGTTGGTATAGGATAGCAACTATGTTGGTAGCGCCTAAAAACTAGGCTAATTTTTTAAAGCTCATGAGCAATCATGGGCTTTTTTGTTTCTGTTATTTGGGTAAGACCCTTTAACAAAACAAACTTAGTGAAAATTTCGATAAAGCGCTTGACCGTAAAATTGATTTATTGTTATAGTCAATAACGATACAAAATAAATCATTTTAAAATTCAGTTTTCTATAAATATTTTACAAATAACTATTTATATTATAGCTCTTAACTCTTAATGAATACTCAGATGCCGTCACAGGGTAGTCTCGCAAAAAAGATAAGGATATCTTATGCACCACGTTCAGCAGCTCATCAATGGTCAGTTCGTACAATCAAACACCGATGAATGGATTGATATCACCGATCCAGCGACCCAAGAAGTCATCGCAAAAGTCCCGCAAACCACCAATGACGAGATTAACCAAGCGGTTACAGCCGCACAGACAGCGTTTGAAACATGGCGCAAAACGCCAATCACCACGCGTGCTCGTATCTTTTTAAAGTATCAATCTCTTATTCGCGAGCATATGGATGAGTTGGCAGAAATCTTGACTGCAGAGCAAGGTAAAACCATTGCAGATGCGCGCGGTGATGTTTTCCGTGGTTTAGAAGTGGTAGAACATGCAGCAGGTATCGCCAATTTACAAATCGGCGACTTTGTAGAAAACGTCGCATCAGGCGTTGATACATATAGCATTTGGCAACCACTCGGTGTTTGTGCTGGTATTACGCCATTTAACTTCCCTGCGATGATTCCGCTATGGATGTTCCCAATGGCGATTGCTACGGGTAATACATTCATCCTAAAACCGTCTGAACAAGATCCGATGGTGACTATGCGCTTAGTTGAGCTAGCGATTGAAGCGGGCGTACCAGAAGGCGTGCTGAACGTAGTGCATGGTGGCAAAGCAACCGTCGATGCTATCTGTGTCCATCCAGATATCAAAGCGGTTTCTTTTGTGGGTTCTACCAACGTTGGTAAACATGTTTATGAGCGTGCCAGCCAGTCAGGTAAGCGTGCCCAATGTATGATGGGTGCAAAAAACCACGGTGTTATCTTGCCTGATGCCAATAAAGAGCAGACGCTCAATCAGCTAGCGGGCGCGGCATTTGGTGCAGCTGGTCAACGCTGTATGGCATTATCAGTAGTCGTGCTAGTGGGCGCAGCTGGTGAATGGATTGACGAGATTAAAGCCAAAGCAGAAAGCTTGGTTGTCTCAGCAGGTAAAAATGATAAAGATTTGGGACCACTGATTTCTCCTGCTGCAAAAGCCCGTGTCGAGCATTTGATTGGAACTGGGGTAGAAGAGGGCGCAAGTTTACTACTTGACGGTCGCGGAATTACTGTTGAAGGGTTTGAAAAAGGTAACTTTGTTGGCCCAACTATCTTTGATAATGTCACAAGCGATATGCAAATTTATAAAGAAGAAATATTCGGTCCTGTACTGTGCATTATGCGCGCTGATAGCTTAGATGAAGCGATTGCACTGCTTAATGCCAATCCACATGGCAATGGTACCGCGATATTTACCCAGTCAGGAGCGGCAGCCCACAAATTCCAACAAGACATCCAAGTCGGTCAAATTGGTATTAACTTACCGATTCCTGTGCCACTTCCAATGTTCTCATTCTCAGGTTCACGTGCCAGTAAGCTTGGCGACCTAGGTCCTTATGGCAAGCAAGCCGTACAGTTCTATACTCAGACGAAGACAGTGACGGCACGTTGGTTCGATGATGAAGCGAGCCGCGGTGTTAATACGACAATTTCGATTTAATCGTCGGATTACTATATTTTCGGTATAACGTTAATACGACTTGCGGTACTATTGAACGCAATTTTATTATCGTTATGCCGCTATTATGTGGCACTAATGGCTTATAAAATCTCTGACCAACACTTTTATTAGAGTCTTTATTGAAGCCTCTCTGAGATTTAAGCCCTCTATTTGATCTATGAGAACAAGGATGACCCTATGGATTTTTCATTGACCGATGACCAAGTTGCCTTTCGTCAAACGGCCCGTCAGTTTGCGCAAAAAGAGCTCAAGCCGAACGCTGCTGAATGGGATCGCACCTCGCATTTCCCAGTGGACATCATCAAAAAATCTGGTGAGCTTGGCTTTTTGGGGCTATACACCAATCCAGAATATGATGGCTTGGGCCTGCCAAGGCTCGACTCAGCAATGGTATTCGAAGAGCTGGCATGGGGTGATACATCCGTGGCGGCTTATATGAGCATCCATAATATGGCTGCATGGATGATCGGCGAATATGGTAGCGAACCCTTATGCAAAAAATATTTGCCCAATATGGTCAGCGGTGAGTGGCTTGGTAGTTACTGCCTAACAGAGCCAAATGCAGGATCTGATGCAGCCTCGCTCCGTACTAAGGCGGATAAACAAGGCGAGCATTACGTACTAAACGGCGAAAAAACCTTTATCTCTGGCGCAGGTTCAACCGATGTATTGGTGGTAATGGCACGTACTGGTGGTGCTGGGCCAAAAGGTGTATCAGCATTTGTGGTTAACGCCGACAGTGCTGGTATCGAATATGGCAAAAACGAGCACAAAATGGGCTGGAAAGCACAGCCGACACGGACGATTAGCTTTAAAGATGTAAAAGTCCCAACAGAAAACCTGATAGGTGAGGAAGGTCAAGGTTTTCGTATCGCGATGAAAGGACTCGATGGTGGTCGTATTAATATCGGTATTTGCGCGGTAGGAACGGCACAATCTGCATTAGAAACCGCAACCAGTTATGTGCAAGAGCGTAGTCAGTTTGGCAATCCAATTGCTAGCTTACAATCAGTACAGTTTAAACTTGCTGATATGTTGACTCAGACCATCGCCGCACGGCAAATGCTTTATCTTGCGGCTGACAAAGTCGATAACAACGATGGGCAAGCGTCTACCTACTGCGCAATGGCAAAGCGCCTCTCCACCGATCTTTGTTTTGATGTTGCTAATGAAGCCCTACAGTTACACGGCGGCTATGGTTATTTAAACGAATATCCACTTGAGCGCCACGTACGCGATTTGCGTGTCCATCAAATCCTAGAAGGCACCAATGAGATCATGCGAGTGATTATTTCGCGTCAAGTTTTACAGGATGAAGGGCTAAGCCAACTTCGCTAATTTATCTCGCTTTACTAAAACAAGGATGTTTTATGACAGATTATACCAATCTACAGCTATCTATTGATGGTCATACCGCAACATTGACGTTGAATAACCCACCGGCACATACGTGGACGATGGACAGTCTGCATGCGCTCAAACAACTCATCACAGATCTCAATGCCAATGACGATGTCTACGCATTAATTGTGCATGGAGATGGCGAAAAATTCTTCTCAGCTGGTGCAGATCTCAATAATTTTTCAGACGGTGATAAAGGTCGTGCGATAAGCATGGCGATTGCATTTGGCGAAGCGTTCGAAGCCCTGTCTGCCTATCGCGGTGTCAGTATCGCCGTCATTAACGGCTATGCGATGGGCGGTGGACTTGAGTGTGCGCTCGCATGTGACATTCGTATTGCAGAAGCACATGCACAAATGGCACTACCAGAGACGGGTGTGGGGCTATTGCCTTGTGCGGGCGGCACACAAAACCTACCTTGGCTCGTTGGAGAAGGGTGGGCAAAGCGTATGATACTGTGCGGTGAACGCGTTGATGCAGAGACTGCATTACGTATTGGCCTAGTTGAAGAGGTCACTGCAAAAGGCGAGGGGTTGCAAGCCGCTCAAGATTTGGCAAAGAAAGTAGCAAAGCAATCACCCGTCGCCGTCAGTTATTCCAAAGCACTTATTCAGGCGGCTAGAGACACACCGCCTGCACAAAATCTTATCCATGAGCGTGAAGCTTTCGTCAAGCTATTTGACACAATGGATCAGCGCGAAGGTGTACAAGCCTTTTTAGAAAAGCGTCAACCCAGTTGGCAAAACAAATAATCAGCGGTCAAAACGCTTGAGCCATTTTTATTATTTAATTTTGTAGGTCACTTTTATGACAGCAGCTACGACATCGACTAACGATACCAACAGCACTAACGCGCAAACATCAGCCAATAATACAGCACAAGAAGCGTCTGTATTGTTCAATACTGAACCGACAGATTGTGGGCACCTAATTGGGGTAATGACACTCAATACACCAAAATCGCTTAATGCGCTCAGTGTTGATATGTGCCAACTGCTAGCAGCGCAGTTAGAGCAATGGCAAGCGGATGATCAAGTAGTGGCGATTGTGTTAAAAGGTGCAGGCGATAAGGCCTTTTGTGCGGGCGGTGATATTCGTAAACTATATGACAGTATGTCTACCAGTGCACCAATGCCAAACCCTTATGCTACTGAGTTTTTCAGTCACGAATATCGTCTTTATCGTCAAATGCACTTTTATCCAAAGCCACTAATACTTTGGGGTGACGGTATCATCATGGGCGGCGGTATGGGACTGATGGCAGGATGCAGTCATCGTGTCGTCACTGAGCGCACGCGTTTTGCTATGCCTGAGATTACTATTGGATTATTTCCCGATGCCTCAGGCAGTTGGTTTTTGCAGCGAATGCCCGCCAAAACAGGTTTGTTCTTAGGCTTGACTGGAGCAATGTGTAATGGCAATGACGCGCTGTTGGCCAACCTAGCAGAGTATGCTGTTGCAAGTCATGATTATGATGCTGTCATACAAAGTCTTAAGCAGAGCGACTGGCAAACGCTAGATAGTGCCAGTAGTTCAAACAAGTTCCATCATAATAGTGCGCATAGTATTGTCAGTCGCGCACTTGCTGAGCTGCCAGTAGCCGAGTTGCCTGATAGCAAGCTCGCGACCTACTGGCAGCCTATCCAAAAATTGATGAACAGTGGCGGTTTGGCAGATATCGATGCGCTGCTGCAAAGTGATGAAGCGCTAGTACAGTTAAATAAAGACTTTGCAGAAGACAGTTGGACGCAGCGAGCAGTCGCAACCTATCGTCATGGTTGCCCAGTAACGGCAGCGTTAACCTACGCGCTGTATCAAAAAGTCGCTGATTTATCGATCGAACAAGTACTTTATTTAGAAACCAACGTGGCGGTACATTGTGCAGCCAATCCTGATTTCAAAGAAGGCGTGCGTGCATTACTGATTGATAAGGATAAAGATCCGCAGTGGTCGCGCTCATTAGCAGACTGTTTGAGCGTAGAAGGCCAAGCGTATATCGATAAGCACTTTGCCAATCCTTATACAAAAGGCGAGCACCCTCTAGAAGGTTGGTTGGGTGAGGAAGCTTTGGGCAGTCAGTATGTGCGCTAATTATTTACAGACAACTCAAAAAGTAAGACAGATAACGTTTTTTAATACTTTTAAAAAAGCATCATAAAACATGACGTAAATATATCACTAACAAATATTATCAAATGGTGTGTAGCAATGGCTACATCATAAATCATCAAGGAGTGATGAGATGGGTACAAAAGATACAGGTACGACGGATAATAATAACTCTAAACTAGATATTGCCTTTATTGGGCTTGGTAATATGGGTGCGCCTATGGCAGAAAACTTATTAAAGGCAGGGTATACACTTTCTGTCTTCGATCTGTCTGATGCAGCAACACAGCGCTTAGAAAAAGCAGGTGCTCGCGCGGCACAGAGTCCTAAAGATGCGGCAAGCAATGCTCAAGTTGTCATTAGCATGTTGCCGGCAGGTCAGCATGTGCAGTCTGTATATCTGGGCGATAGCGGCGCTAATGGTCTTCTGGCAGAATTACCCAAAGGCACGCTTGTTATTGACAGTAGTACGATAGCGGCTGCTGATGCTAGGACAGTGGCAGACGCTGCAAGCCAGCTTGGTATCGATTTTTTAGATGCACCAGTCTCTGGCGGGACAGGTGGGGCGATTGCTGGTAGCTTGACCTTTATTGTTGGTGGTGATGACGACGCTTTTGCCAAAGCTGAGCCGATACTCGCTGTAATGGGAAAAAATATTTTTCATGCAGGCGCGCATGGTGCAGGACAAGTTGCGAAAATTTGTAACAACATGCTGTTAGGTATCCTCATGGCGGGAACGGCAGAGGCGATTAATTTAGGAGTTAAGAACGGTCTAGATCCCAAAGTGTTATCAGATATTATGCTACAAAGCTCAGGCCGTAACTGGACGTTAGAGGTCTATAACCCTTATCCGCAAGTCATGGAAAACGTCCCATCTAGCAATGGCTACCAAGGTGGTTTTATGAGTAAGCTGATGCAAAAAGATCTCAATCTTGCCATGCAAACGGCTCAAGATACTCATGTAGACACGCCAATGGGTGCCAAGGCAACAGAGTTATATGCCACGCATGCGCTTGAAAACGGTGATAAAGACTTCTCTAGTATTATGGGCCATCATGATGCCTCGGTATTGTTTTAGAATTATCTTAGAAATAACGACTCATATACTCAATCACTCTTACTATCATGGATAGTGAGGACTGATTAGAGAGAGCTTGTTAGATGAAAAAAGGTTCATGCTATTTTTATAGCTTGAACCTTTTTTTATTTGATCATAGTGATGAATGAGTAATGACTCTATTAGCTTTGTAAGTCATACACGAGAGCTTGGATATCTTGCGCTGCTTGCTGTAGTCGAGGCACATGAGTCAGTAACTCGTCGAGCGATACGCGTATCGTCGGTGCATGCAGGTACAATGAGGCCAGATAGCGCGACTTCTTATCTAATATAGGCACGGCCACCGCCACCATCTCAGAGATAAACTCCTCGTTATCAATACCAATGCCAGTGGCAGCGATACGATCGAGCTCGGCATTCAAGGCGTCAATATCAGTGATGGTGTTTTTGGTAAATTTATCTAATGGTAGACCTTGCAGTATTTTATTGCGACTGGTGGTAGACAATTGGCTCAAATACAACTTACCAGTTGCCGTACACCACATGGGCGACTTCGCTCCTACAGGGAGGTATATCTGTAATGGCAAGGTCGTTTGTGCGCGGTTGGTATAAATCATGTTCATATGATAAGGAACGCCGATACCGCAAGTTTCTTTGAGCTCATCAACCAGTTTTTGCAAAATCATCTGGCGCTCATTAAAGAATAAGCGCTGCTGCCAAAGCTCAACGCTCAGATTGCGTACCCGTTTACCAGGAACAATACCACCACCAATATCAACGGTCAAAAAACCATCGTCAACCAAATTCTGAATCAAACGGTGTATGGTCGGTTTAGGAATATCCAACTCTTGCGATAGCTCAAGTGGAGAGAGAGGTTTAGAAGCATATGACACGGCTTCTATGATCTCTAACACACGGGTAATCGAGGATACTTTAGGCATATAAAAGGCTCAGTAGTAGTAAAAGGGGTGAGGCTGACGAGACTATAACGTTTTCATAACGAAGACAAATAGTAATAAATCTGCATTCCCACAGTAGATCTATCTCTATCTCTAATTTAGCACAATATCAAGCTGAGACAAGGCTTAGTGACACTATATAAGAACATTTGTACTGTTAGCTTCCATATTTACAATTTTTTCTAAGCGCAACAGTAGATACCTCAACTCACACATTGCAACATTCTGTAGTAATAAGCTATATAACTGGTGTTGAGTTGAACCGCTTACTCAGACATTATGATGAAACATTTTGTAATAACCTCACATGAACATTAAGCGAATCAATATTCATGTCTACACTGATTAATTGCTTTGAGAGAGTTGTGTAACAGGAATTCAAAGTTTTGCAGGTTGGTGTAGCAATTATTACAGTAACTATGCAATCTTTACATAACGGCAAATAAAAAGCGCATCCTTGGGGGTGACTTTTTGAGTCAAAATTGTTTTAATCTCTTCAACAAAATGGTGGTTTAAAAAAGAGCAAAATTATCATTTTTTACGGGCGAGTTATTTCACACTTTAGGAGAATAATTATGAAACTTATTAAACTTACAGCTATATCTGCTGCTGTTCTAGCATCAACTGCTGCATTAGCAGCTGATCCAGTTATCGTTGTTGACGACAATGATGCGGTAGTATACGAAGCTGAGCCAGTTGCATATCAAGCAGCACAACCTTCTTACGCATATAACTCTGATGCTGGTATTGTACGCAATACTACTGGCGCTGTTGTTGGTACGACCAAAACTATCTTTAACACATTAACTCACCCAGCTTCTGTTAGTGCTGAAGCCGGTACTTTGGGCTATGGTGCTAGTCTTGGCTTTAGTGTGAACGACAAAACTGAACTACAAGCTGGTTGGGCGGGTGGCGATGCTGCTGAGCTTTTCGGCGGTGATTTTGATGCAAACGACGTAAACTATGATATTGACACTGACTTTAGCAACCCATATCTAGGCGTGCAGTTACGTCCTATGGCTAACTGGTTCACTATGGGTGCTGGTATCATCGTTCCTGATAACGAAATCACAGCTACTGCTAATGCTAAAGATGCAGGCGATAATGGCTACTACCCAGTTGACGGCGCTCGTTACTTCGTAGGTACACCCGATGCTGGTCAAGTTGATGTAGCGCGTGGCGATATTACAGAAGTTGGTGGCGTGCAAGCTGATCTTGAGCATCGTAACAAGCTAGCTCCTTACTTAACTGTTGGTTTCCGCCCTAACATCACTAACAACTTCGGTGTATTTGGCGAGCTAGGTGCTGCGTATCTTGGTAAGACAACAGCAACTGTTAATGCTAACGGTGCTAACGGTGCACTTGCTGAAGATCAAATCAAGAAAGAATTAGAAGACGAGAACTATCTTGAGTGGATGCCAATCGTTAAACTTGGTGCAACTTACCGTTTCTAATCTGATCACAGTGTAAATACTGTCATCAGAAGAGAACAAAAAAAACGGCCCTTTTTAGGGTCGTTTTTTTTATATCTAGAAGAAAGCGGAGATAATCACTGCGAGAGCATTGCTAAGTATGATCAAAAAACGACGACTGTTTGATCTACTTGCAATACGGCAATTTGGTGATTGGATTGACTATCAATATGACTGATAGTAACGAAGTCTTTATTTATATCCTCAGTCAAGGCAGGGATGATATCAGAGTAATCTACACCTAAACCTTGTGCCAAAGTATACTGATGAATCTTGATAAAGCTTTCTTTGATTTGCCACAGTAACTTTGCAATATAATCACGCTGATTTTTTGGTAATGTCTGTAAGATAGTAATTTCATTATCTGAGTAAAAACGCTTGACGATATGCCAAGCGACATCATTGTGCTCGATGTC
Organism: Psychrobacter sp. T6-5; assembly: GCF_052258485.2. Taxonomy (NCBI): domain Bacteria; kingdom Pseudomonadati; phylum Pseudomonadota; class Gammaproteobacteria; order Moraxellales; family Moraxellaceae; genus Psychrobacter; species Psychrobacter sp. T6-5. Next base: position 1,624,985 of record NZ_JBQQEY020000001.1, read on the forward strand.
GATGCCAGCAGGGCGACGATGACTGATGACCGCTGCTATTTTGCTGTATGAAATAGGACCGATATTTTGATTAGATTTTTTATTGAATTCATCTTTGTTATGAGCGGCTGTATGGCTAAAACAGACGTAATACTTGCTTTGGCGAAGACGATAGGGAAAGCTCGACTCATCTAGGGTATCGTTGATTTCTAGCTTGTTAAGTATCGCTTGTAGTAACTGTCTCACACCTTGGCGCTGCTGTTGACGTTGCCTATGAGCAATAATACGTTTTGATATTGGTTTTTGTACTGCATGATAATGCCATTTGACATGACGAAGCTCAGTAAAGACTATATGTGATGATGGACATACTGATAACCAGTATGAGTCGTTCCACAAGTTGCTAATTCTTACAGGACTGGATAAATCACTTACTTGAGCAGTCACGCACCATGTTTCATGATTGAGCTGAGTAAGTTGGACATTGGTAAGATGTAGGACTGGCATCATAATAAGCGATCATCAAAGGTTTCAATTAAAAATGTAAAGTTTCTAGAAATACAACTCAATTAAAAATAGATAGTTTACATAGGTGTCTTAGATATTTATATCTTACTTAGCCCAATAGAATGTAAAAAGCCCAGCAATATAACATTACTGGGCTTTTTTAAAGCAAATGATTTTTTAATGACTCTTAGTAAGACAGCTCAGCACGGCGGTTTTGTGCATAAGCATCTTCGGTATTGCCAGCCGCTGCAGGGCGTTCTTCACCATAGCTAATGACACGGATATTGTTGGCAGCGACACCTTGAGCAGCAAGATAGTTGCGTGCTGCTTGGGCACGGCGCTCACCGAGTGCCATATTGTATTCACGGCTACCGCGCTCATCAGTATGACCTGCGATAACCACACCAGCTGCTGGGTTTGAGTTTAATAGGCTCACGTGTTGGTCAAGGACGCTCGCCGCTTGCGCAGTGATTTCGCTGCTATCGAAAGCAAAATAGACCACAGCTTGCAAGCTATCAGCACCAGTAATGACAGCGGCTGAGTTATCAACAATGACGGCACCATTATAGCCAACTTGACCACCTGGAATACCTAGCGGCGCGACCACAACTTCTGAGGTAGCACGTTTAGTCGCACAACCTGTAGTGATTGCAACGGCGCTTGATAGTACAGCTAAAACAGCGATCTTAGAAAAACTGATTGACATGACGAGCTCCTAAAATTTTAATTAAATTTATTTTTTAAACTGCTTACGATAAAACTCAGGCAATCTTTATCCATCATATACTAACTGTTAATTTATGTAAGTATTTTTACTGTAAATAACGATAGATAGATATGTAACGTATCACCAGCGGTGTTTGCCCCAGTTTTCAGGATTGGCCCAGTAGTCAGCATTGAGCCAATTCGGTAGCTGTTTATAATCATATAAATTGAACTGCCAAAGCGTCGCTGATACAGTGGACGACGTTATGGATTCAATATCACTAATATCTAAAGATGGCTCACTTAAGATATCAAATGGTGTAAATCCGTAAGGTTTTAAATTTATTGAACTATCAAGCGCAACCAGCAAGTGTGCTGCATAGAGATCACGATAACGCATGAGGGTAGGGATGTATTGATGTAACAGCTCTTGTGAGAGGATGGGTAGCCAAAAGCAAGCAAGTTCGTATCGTTCAAGCACATGCTGTTTAGCAAGCTCTGGTAAAGTAGAGACGTGCCATGCTTGAGCTGATACGTTATTATCATCTTTAACATTCGTATCTTTAATATTTGTATTTTTCTTTAGCTGTGTTTGCAGAGTTGATAGTTCTGTTTTGTCGTGTGCTACCCATAACAGCTCAATAGTATCATCAGTCTGTCCAGCCATCGTTTGTGCTTGTTTATCAAGTGATGGCATGAGAGCATCAACATACTCTATCAATAAAGGTAATGTAATCTTTGAGTATTTGTCAGTATGTGTTGTCATATAATAAGCCGTTTATGAAAGGTGAGTTATTAATGTGCCTATTAAATCATTTTCATCGGCATTATCCAATTGATAACGTGAGCCAATTGTTGATTTAATCATTTATATGGATGCCTGTTAACACACATGAATGTATACGAGGAAATGTATATAAAGGACAAACTCAGTTATCTCGATGCGCGTACTTGAAATATAAGGATTTAGGTCAATCTACCTATAAGCAGGAAACCATATATAACATGCGCTCGTTGTAACTTTCATTGTGACTTTGAGCGCCATAAACGTTGCTATAAAGACGAAAGCTATAATGCGAGTAGCAAAACAATAACACTCATAACATATCATCAATAATAATAGGAAATCACATGTCTACTGCTGAAACTGATGCTCAGATCATCAACCCTGAAATGCCAGATGTACCACCACATGCACCAAGTAAAATTAATCTAAAAGACTATCAGAAGCCAAGTTTTGATGTTGAAACGGTCCATTTGGATATTAAACTGTTTGAAGATTATGCTCAGGTAAATAGTACGCTTGAGATGGTACGCCAAACCGCAGGGGATATTGTCTTATTTGGCGAATCGTTAGAGCTGCTGTCTATTATCATGAATGATAAAGCGTTAAAAACTGAGCACTATGAGCAAGAAGATGGCAAGCTAACGATTTATGAAGCACCTGATGAGGTTACCTTAGATATTCAGGTACGTATTTGCCCGCAGACCAACACTGCGCTTGAAGGTCTATATATGGCAGGTAGTGGTGACGACACGATGTTTGTGACTCAGTGCGAACCAGAAGGCTTCCGCAAGATTACTTTTTATCCTGACCGCCCTGATGTACTCGCGATATTTACCACTCGACTGGAAGCCGATAAGCGCTATCCGACACTATTGGCCAACGGTAATTTGGTTGAAGCAGGTGAGGTCGCTGATGCGCCAGAGCGTCATTATGCAATCTGGCAGGATCCAACCAACAAGCCAAGCTATTTATTTGCTTGTGTTATTGCTGATTTGGATGTGTTGACAGACTCTTATACGACCAGCGAAGGTCGAGAAGTATTACTTGAGGTTTACGCAAAATCTGCTGATATCGATAAATGTGATGTTGGTATGCAAGCCTTAAAAGACGCCATGAAGTGGGATGAGGTCAATTACGGCCGAGCCTATGATTTAGATCGCTATATGATTGTGGCAGTCAGTCAGTTCAATATGGGCGCAATGGAGAATAAAGGTCTTAATATCTTTAACACCGCTTGTGTGTTGTCTAGCCCTGAGACCACTACTGATGCGCGCAGTTTTAGTGTAAAAGCCATCATTGCTCACGAATATTTCCATAACTGGACGGGTAACCGTATCACGTGCCGTGACTGGTTTCAGCTGTGTTTGAAAGAAGGTTTTACGGTTTACCGTGACCAGTCGTTTTCAGCAGATCAGCAATCAAGTGCGGTACAGCGTATCGATGACGTAGCGACACTACGCGCGCATCAGTTTGCAGAGGATGCAGGCCCATTAGCACATCCAGTACGCCCCGAGAGCTTCGTTGAGATTAATAACTTTTATACGACGACTGTCTATGAGAAAGGCGCTGAAATTGTACGTATGATTGCCAACACGTTAGGGCCGGATAATTTCCGCAAAGGAACAGACGAGTATTTCCGTCGTTATGATGGACAAGCGGTAACGGTTGAAGACTTTTTATCAGCACTCAGTATCACTGATGACAAAATCGAGAACTTTATCGACTGGTATCGTCAGCCAGGTACGCCAGTTGTATCAGGCTCTCAAACTTATGATAGTGCGGCGCAGACACTAACGATTACTTTGAATCAGCAAACACGTCATGTGAAAGGTTTTGATGCACCAAAACCGTTGCCGATACCTGTAGCAACGGCATTGTTTGATAAAGACTCAGGCGCTATCGTCGCTGAGCGTATGTTACTGCTTGACGAGGCGACGCAAACGTTTGTGTTTGAAAATATCGAAAGTGAGCCAGTGGTTTCTTTGTTGCGTGATTTTAGTGCGCCAGTACAGCTCAACTATGACTACCAAGATGTAGACTTAGCATTTTTGCTCAAGCATGAAACCAATGGGTTTAACCGCTGGCAAGTCACCCAAATGCTGGTAAACCGTATTTTACTACAAAGCCAAGGCGCGAAGAGCAGTCCTGATGTATATTTAGAAGCCTTGACACAGACGTTGCCCGTTTTAGCAGCTGATGATGCAATGCTGGCTGCACGATTGCTTGATATTCCTTCAGCGCAAGAGCTTGCTTCTGCCATTCCTCAAGACTACGATCCGGTACTAGTGAAAGAGCAGCGCGATGGGCTATATCAGCAAGTAGTAGATAGATTAAAAGATCAGTGGGCTACGTTATACAATGATCTGTCAATGCAGTCTTATGAAGACAGTGCTGAAGCTCGAGGCATTCGTGCGCTGCGTAATGTGGTGCTTGATATGGCACTGACTGCTAACATTGAAGGCGCAGCCGACTGGGCACAACAGCAATATGATAATGCTAGCTGTATGACAGAGCGTTTTGGTGCGTTGAAGGCGATGGTCAATCATCAGTTAGTAGATGCAGATAAGTACTTATCGGACTTCTACGAGCGTTTCCAAGCAAACGATCTGGTGATTGATTTGTGGTTCAGTGTGCAAGCCGCCGCTGATGATGTGACACCTGATGTTATCAAGTCTTTAATTGCGCATACCGATTTTGATTGGAATACCCCTAATCGTGTCCGTTCAGTTATCAGTGCCTTTAGCTCGCAACCAACGGTACTATGGACAGCAGAGGGTCTGAAGATGTATACAGACGTCATCAAAAAGCTAGATGATGCCAACCCTGTATTAGCGTCGCGATTACTGCAAGTACTGGCCCGATGGAATACGTTGGCTGAACCACGTCGTCAAATGGCGCATGAGCAGCTGACAGACTTGCGCAAGAACGTTGCATCCAAGCATGTGCTTGAAAGCTTAGAGAGTGTATTAGGTGCTGCAAATAGCTGATTGATAATAGCTAGGAAATAACTTTAGCTGTAGTATTAACTTTAAAATAAAGCCAACCTCAAATTAGAGTTGGCTTTATTTAATTGAGCGTATAGCATTAATTGTCATTAAGAATTAAGCTGTTCAAGAAAGTGTTTCTCTTAAAATGATCCCAATAAAAAGCCCCTTTCGTATCAGTACGAAAAGGGCTTTTTAGTTTTTGCTTGAAGATATACTATCGTTAATGGCTATTAGCGGTTTGGTAGCACATCTTTTACCATATCACGTAAGCCGCGCAATGCGGTGACAGTGCTGTCCCAGTCTAGACAGCCATCAGTGATAGATTTACCGTACTCAAGCTGACTTAAATCAGCGGTTAGTTTTTGATTGCCGCCCTTTAGGTGACTCTCAATCATCATGCCGATGATTGACTTATTACCATTTTGAATTTGCTCAGCGACGTTTTGGATGACCATCGGCTGTAAGTAAGGATCTTTACCTGAGTTGGCATGGCTTGAGTCGATCATGATTTTGCCATTGGTTTTGCCTTTTGCCAGCTCGTTCTCAACTTGAGCAACTGCCGTTTCATCATAATTAGGTTTGCCATTACCACCGCGGAGTACCACGTGTGCGTAAGGATTGCCTTTCGATTTGATGATCGAGACCTTGCCATCTGAGGATAGACCTAGGAAACTATGACCTTCTTTAACGGCTTGCATCGCATTGACAGCAACGGTCATACCGCCGTCAGTACCGTTTTTGAAGCCCACTGGGCAAGATAAGCCTGAACTCATTTCACGGTGTGTTTGGCTCTCGGTAGTACGTGCGCCAATCGCTGACCAGCTGATCAAATCCTGCATGTACTGTGGTGTATTCGGATCAAGGGCTTCGGTTGCACAAGGCAAGCCTTTTTCATTCAAATCAAGCAATAACTTGCGAGCAGTACGCAAGCCCTTTTCGATATCAAAGCTGTCATTCATGTCAGGATCATTAATCATACCCTTCCAACCGACCGTGGTACGAGGTTTTTCAAAATAAACACGCATGACGACAAATACGCTGTCTTCGATCTCTTTTGCCAATACGGCCAAGCGATCGGCATACTCATGGGCCGCTTTAATATCGTGGATAGAGCAGGGTCCGATGACCACAAACAGACGCTTGTCTTTACCATCCAAGATGTTTTGGATAGTGTTTCGACCGTTTAGTACGGTTTTGTATGCGTCGTCTGATAGAGGTAGCTCAGTTTTTAGCTCAGCGGGAGTAATCAAAGGAATAAATTTTTCAATATTCACGTCGTCAATGTCTGCATTATGGGTAACTGATGTTGTCATGGTTATATATCGTCTAGCTGATTTATAGGAATATTCATTATGCGGACAAAAGTGTTGGTTGACAAGGGTAGTCCGGTAGTTAATTGACTGATAACTGGAATGAGGAAACTAAAACTTAGTTATACTTACACATGATTAAGGTTATATTTGAATTCGCAAATGCACGTTTGGTATTTCGTTTTTCTGTCTATTAATAAGGATGTATTGAATACTGGGTGCTCAACGCTTAGATTTTATGCGTGAATTTAGCTATTTGTATCATCGTCACGTATGATAGCGACCGCGATGATTTTATGATCACACTAAAATGATTGCACACTAACACATGAACGCCAAAAAATAGGCACAGATAAAATGTGTATGTCATCAATCTCTATCATTGACTGACTGTGTTATATTTTACAACAACGATTTATTTTATTTGTATATCTTTAATATTGAGAGCTTGTCATGACAGATTCTGCTACGTCTCATCTAAATACTGATTCCATCAGCCAAACAGAGACGGATTTTAATAAACCTAAAGCGACTGCCACGCCGCTAGTGATAGCCATTGTCGCGGGTGAAGTGTCAGGTGATAGTTTAGGCGCAGATTTTATGCAACAGATGAATAATCTGCGTGATGACATCATCTGGGTAGGCGTGGGCGGCACTAAGATGCAAGCGCAAGGATTGCAAAGTATTTTTCCATTAGAGCGTTTGGCAGTGATGGGACTAGTCGAAGTCATGGCGCAGCTACCAGATTTGCTCAAAGCACGCCGCGAGCTATTGAGTGCGTTTAAGAGGGCCAATATCGATTGGTTTATCGGTATCGATGCACCTGATTTTAACCTACGAGTCGCTAAGAAACTCAAGCCACAAGGCGTGTTCTGTGTGCAATATGTCAGTCCTTCTATTTGGGCATGGCGTGAGTCGCGTATCCATAATATCAAAGCGGCAACTGATTTAGTATTGTGCCTATTCCCATTTGAGCTACCGGTTTATGAGCGTCATAATCATCCGGCGATCTGTGTGGGGCATCCGTTGCTACGAACCATTGATCAAGCATTGATAGACACGCCAATCAATCAGCGCCGTAGCGAGCTGGTCTGGCACAATGATGGTCTGCAGCAGTTTTTTATTGAACGGTTTGATGATGTCAGCCAGCTTATCTGTGTGATGCCAGGCTCTCGGCGTGGCGAGATTACCGCTATCTTGCCATTGATGCTCGACGGCATTCAAAAGCTCATATTATTAGACCCAAAGCTGTGTTTTATCATTCCAACGGTTGATCAAAATCACCAATATATTGTGCAAGAAGTCATTGACCAATGTTCAGAGCAATTGCGGGCAGCTATCGTCGTCGTCTACGATGATACTCAGCCAGAGTTTAGTCAGCATGCGATGGCAGCGTCAGATATCGTGATGCTAGCCTCTGGGACAGCAACATTGGAGGCGATGCTGCTTGAGCGTCCGATGGTGGTGGTTTATCAATTGAATCAGATCACTTATCAGATTGCCAAACGTCTGGTAAAAGTGCCTTATGTGGCACTGCCTAACATTTTGGCTAATGCGCCGATTGTGCCTGAGCTTATTCAAGAGCAGGCAAGCGGGGATAATATTTGCCGTACAGTGATGCGTTTACTACAGCCACGTGCTTATGCTGAGCAATTAAAAGATCTGTTGGAGACAAAACACACGTTGCAGCAGCAAAGTAATCATGAGCCAGCAAATAGCGTGATTGAGCAATATTTTATGAGCGATAGTAAAGCCTCCAATCTTACCTAATCTAGAAAGACTTTCTAATATTATGCAAATTCAACCTAGCACAGAAAACCTAGCCCAGATAATTGACGTCAGTATTAATCATATTGATGTCAAAGGGCAGTATATCCAATTGGCGGCGCCTATACGCTTATATGGACAGTTGAATACCTCCAAGCTGTTTGCTCAATATGAGCGCGATGAAGCGCAACGCTTAGAACAGTCAATATTAAAAATAGGCGTTGATGAAGCGGGGCGTGGACCGTTACTAGGTAGTGTCAATGTAGCCGCCGCGATATTACCTGCGACTTGGTCAGGATTGATTGAAGAACAACCACTCAAAGACACGCCATTATCGATACTGACAGACTCCAAAAAACTGAGTGAAAAAAAGCGCGATCTTCTTTATCCATTGGTAAAGCAGCATGCAGTCAGTTATATCATCGCTGATATACCAGCAGCTGTTATCGACCAAGTCAATATTTTGCAGGCAACCATGCTCGGTATGCGGTTATGCACCGAAGCTTTGCTAGAAGCAGTTTTTAGACATCTCTCTAAAACTAAAAGTCTTGGCACATCACTTGATAAATTACAGGTAGAGGCGTTGTTTGATGGTAATCGCTGTCCTGAGCTGAATACGGCTAAGATTGAAGCGATGGGTATCTTACCATCGGACATTGACTGTCAAGCATGGGTGAAGGGTGATGCACGTCATACTAGTATCGCAGCGGCTAGTATATTGGCAAAAGTGAGCCGTGATGAGAGCATGTATGCCCTTGATATGCAGCATCCAGAATACGGTATTGCCAAACATAAAGGCTATCCAACTCGCGCACATATGGAAGCCATTGGAAGACATGGTGTCTTATCAGCGCATAGGCGCAGCTTTGCACCAGTGAGAAAGGCATTAGAGAGCTAATCTTAAATGGCAGTATCTCGTCTAATGATAAAAATTCAATGTATTAGCAGAAAGAAGCTATCTACCTGTGTTAACAGATGGGTAAATTTCCAGAAAAATAGCGAGCGAAAGTTTATAAAATGTAATACAATATGTTACTCTTAGTATAAAATACTGTTAAATCAATGACTAAGCTTTCATTTTGAGTTTTATTCTCACTATGAATTATATATATTACTATTTTATAGGATAAAAAATGATGGCTCATACCCCTCAAAAGAACCTTGCTGTAGTGCTTTTCTTAGCGGTATTTTTAACGGCCTGCGGTGGTGGCGGTGGCGACTCTGATAATGGTTCTACATCCAATAATCCACAGAGCGAAACACAAGAAGAGCTCGTATCAGAGCCAATGACTTCAGCACCAGTAACAGCGACGCCTGATGAGCAGGGTAGTGAGCCAAACGATAGTAATCCTATTAATGAAAGCAACGCGCCAACTGAGAATAATCCGCAAGCAGCCTTAAGTGCTAATAATCAATTCAGTCTTGCAAGAACCAGTTGTGGCTTAGGTGGTTTATCTGTTGATATGGCGCTTGATGATATTGCTATTAAGCACGCAAACTATATCAAATACGTATTTGCTAATAGCTCGCCGACCAGTTTTAATGCGCATGTTGAAAATAAAATCAGCGATATTGCCAGTGTGACAGGTAGCAACAACCCATTTTTTGGTGGCTTGGATTTCTCAGATCGCTTATTAAACGCAAAATACAGCAACGCACAATATGGCGCGACGGAAAATATTGCTCAATCTGTCTATTACAGTTCAGCAGGAAGCTTTCTGAAAACAGATGTGGTGGCAACCGCAATGGCAAAATCATTGCTGGCAGCTCCCTATCATTTGCGCTCTTTGATGTTACCGCCTTCGAGTTTGATAGGCACAGGAATGGTCACCTATAAACCTGATGCCAAAAATCCAGCTCTTAATCAAGGTTATGTATTGGTTAGCCATGCCTCAGCGACTAGAGCGACCAGAGATAAAACCGTGTCAGGTGTTTTTACCTATCCCTGTCAAGGTGTGACTGGTACAGTAACTGCTCTGTATAATGAGTCGCCAAACCCTGTTAGAGGGACGGGTCGCGACTTGCGTACCGATCCTATCGGACAGCCTGTTTATGTGAGTATGCCATCAGCGGGCAAGATCAAAGTAAGCAACATTAAGTTCCGAGATACTCAGCGAAATACTAATGTACCGATTCAACTGATCGACTTTGATAATGATCCGTATATGAACACTAACTACGCATTACCAGCGAATGAAGCATTTATATTACCGTTGACTGATGCACTCAAGAGCTGCGAAGTTAAACGTAGTGCAGACCAAAGCCAGCAATGTGGCCTTTATGGCAATACAAAGTATCAAGTAAGTTTTGATATTTTGGTTGATGATATAAGCTTAGAAAGTAAGTCATTCACTTTTACGACGGGTAAGGTAAATTATTAGTTAAGCCGTTTAATCAATCGTACAAGCAAAAGGCTGAACCAAATAACTGGTTCAGCCTTTGTTTTATATAAAGAAGCTATAAGAATATGACAAAGTAAGAAGACTGGATAAAATCCATTTTAAAACGATGAATTAGGCTGTGTTAAAAAGTTCTTTTCATCTTCGGTCGAGTCGCGGTTTAGTACCTCATTACGATGCGGGTAGCGACCAAACTGATCAATAATCTCTTTATGACGATATTCAAAATCTAGCGTGGTTGCATCGTCTAATTGCTTAAATAATGGTAGATAACGGTCGTGAATCAGCGCTGACTCAGAGTGCATAAACGGTATGATCATAAATCGACGCCATTGCATCGGTAAGGTATCAAAATATGGCTGCTGAATGGCTTCTTGTGCTAAGACTAATGCCATGCCGTCTTGGGCAAAAGCACAGGCTTGTTCGCGACATAGGTTGCGTGAAAACTGATCTAAGACAATGATTTCTGCCAGTCGTCCTGCTAGTGCTGTTATTGAACTATTGCCATCTAAAGAAGATTCTGCAAGGCGCCATTTAACGCATTCACCTTGCTTTGCTGCCTGCCAAATATCACCAAAATTATCCTTTATCTGCTTATCAAAACGATCGTTTTGTTCAAACCAACACGCTTCATTATCTTTATCAAACCAAAAATCCAATACTGCGCGCGCATCCGGATCGAGATAGGTCAAATCTATACTTTTTGGATCGAGTTGAGAGGCATGGGATCGACTGGCAGAGGTGGAATAATCAGTTGAGAGTGCCATAAGATATTCTAATTATGATGGATTTAGTCTACTATAGCGCAAATATTTATATCTGTCTGTCAGGATACCAACAGCAGAGTGTCTATTAGGTAACCTATTATGAATGCAAAAAATCTAGAAAATTCTATCAACGTATCGTTGCCACCAACGCCTTACTACGTGCTTGATGAAGCAGCCATCGTTGCCAATATGAAAATCATTGCAAGGCTATGTGAGCTGTCTGGTGCAAAAGCATTATTGGCACTAAAATGCTTTGCCACATGGGGCGTATTTGATGTGATGCAGCCGTACCTACATGGTACGACTTCGTCTTCACTTAATGAAGTCAGATTGGGCTATGAAACCTTTGGTAATAACGCGGATGCTAATAGCCAAGATAAAAAAGAAACGCATGCTTATAGCGTCGCCTATAGTGCAGACGAAATTGCTGAAGTACTGAGTTATGCTGATAAAATTATATTTAACTCAATCTCGCAGCTAACTGCTTTTAAAGATCAAGCGGCAGCGCAAGGTGTTCCAGTAGGTCTACGACTAAATCCAAAAACAAGCAACTCATCATTTTTGATTGCTGATCCTGCACGTCCGTTTAGCCGTTTGGGTGAGCACGATAAAGATAAAATCGCAGCGGTACTTAGCGATATTACTGGGGTGATGATTCATAACAACTGCGAGAATGACAGTTTTGAGGCTTTTAGTGAAAGCTTGGCGGATATCGAAGCAAGATTTGGTGATATCTTAGCGCAGCTTGAGTGGGTTAGCTTAGGTGGTGGTATCCATTTTATCGCGCCTGATTATCCACTAGAGAAACTGGCTGCACGTTTGAAAACATTTAGCGAGACGTATGGCGTGCAGGTCTATCTTGAGCCGGGTGAAGCGAGTATCCATGGCGCAGGCACGTTGGTGACGACGGTGTTAGACACCATGCACAATCAAAAAAATCTCGCCGTCGTCGATGCGTCTATCGAAGCACACATGCTTGATCTGCTGATTTACCGTGAGTCAGCGCCTATCGCTGCGATCAATAATACCGCTGTTGATATCGCACCTACTGGTAATCCAGCAGAAGCTACGCCGTCTAAAGATACTGTAGAGTCAGCAGACCATACCATTATCTATGGTCGTTCTTGCTTAGCAGGGGATATCTTTGGTGAGTATGCATTACCGAATAATTTGCAGATAGGCGATAAGATTGCGTTTGGTAATGCCGCAGGTTATACGATGGTCAAGAAAAACTGGTTCAATGGGGTCAATATGCCTGCGATTGTGATTCGTCGTTTGGACGGTCGTATCGATATCCAGCGTGAGTTTGACTATGAGGAATATAAAGCCAGCCTATCTTAAGCCTTGGTAGCCTTAGTTTTTAAGACTATGCTATTGTCGGGTTTTTGTATTTTAATGTTTAAAAAACAAAGGTTTAATCTGTATTAGTAGACATTTTAATATCTCTACTTTTTATACATATTTTTTACCGATAACGGAATAAAAATTGTTATAATCGCGTCGGGCAAATACTAGAGTGGTATCTGCCCGACGGGTGCGTGGGTTTTCCTCGGTCTTCCTTTTTAATTCACGCATATCATTCACTCGTTTCTGTTTTGCATAGCCGCGATCAACGGTATCGACAGGGACACAAAGGAGGATTGTTCATTGAACACAAACCAACAAGCCAAATCTAACAAAAAAGACGTACTCATCATCGGAGCAGGCGGTGTCGCTCAAGTGGTCGCGCATAAATGTGCGATGCATAACGATGTGCTCGGCGAGATCCATATCGCCTCACGTACCAAAGATAAATGCGATGTTATCGCGCAGAGCGTAAAAGAAAAAGACAGCTTCAAACAAGCTGCAGTCTTGCATACGCATCAGGTCGATGCGATGGACAGCCAAGCACTCGTGCAGCTGATACAAGACACAAAAATACAGATACTCATCAATGTTGGCTCGGCATTTATCAATATGACCGTACTAGAAGCTTGTATTGAAACAGGCACGGCATATATAGATACGGCTATTCACGAAGATCCACGCAAGATTTGTGAGACGCCGCCTTGGTACAACAACTACGAGTGGCAACGTAAAGAGCGCTGTGCAGACAATAATGTCACAGCTATTCTAGGTGCAGGTTTTGATCCCGGTATGGTCAACGCCTACGCGCGTCTTGGTTATGACATGATGGATGCAGGATCTGTGACTGATATTGACATTATTGATATTAATGCGGGCAGCCATGGCAAATACTTTGCGACCAACTTTGACCCAGAGATCAACTTCCGTGAATTTACTGGTACGGTTTACTCTTGGCAAGACAGCAAATGGCAGTCTAACAAAATGTTTGAAGTCAAACGCACGGATGACTTGCCAGTTGTGGGTTTGCAGAATAGCTATCTGAGCGGTCATGACGAAGTGCATTCACTGTCAGCCAACCTAGATGTACCAAACATTCGCTTTTGGATGGGCTTTGGTGAGCACTACATCAATGTCTTCACTATCCTACAGAGCTTAGGATTGTTGTCTGAGCAGCCAGTGATGACTGCTGAAGGTCAAGAAGTAGTACCGTTGAAAGTTGTTAAGGCGGTACTACCAGATCCAAGCTCGCTTGCGCCAGAATATACAGGCAAGACCTGTATCGGTGATAAAGTCAAAGGCAAAATCAATGGCGTTGAGACAGAAGTGTTTATCTATAACGTTTCAGATCATAAAGATGCTTACAATGAAGTGGGTAGCCAAGGTATCTCGTATACCGCAGGCGTGCCACCTGTTGCTGCTGCGATATTAGTCGCGACTGGCGAATGGGATGCAGGCAAGATGGTCAATGTCGAAGAGCTAGATGCAAAGCCATTTATCAATCTACTGAACAAGATTGGTCTGCCAACGCGTATCAAAGATAGCGAAGGTGATAGAGCGCTAGAATTTGATATTTAATTAGCGAGTTTGATTTAGAAAAGCCTGTCTTTCATAGATAGGCTTTTTTATGTCTGGGTTTATGAGTAATGAGAGCTAGCGGGATTATTAAGTTCTTGCTACTGTTTACTGTGGTTAGAGTATATCTGAGTAAAACTTAACTTACACTTCTGATAGCGCGCGTATCAATTTATACTGATAGCTACTTTATCGCACCTTGCATTGGTTATATTAAATATACTTATTCACTCAATTAGGAGGTATATAAGTTGATCTTAGAATCTTACTACTGGAAGGAATCCCTTCTAGACTGTGCAAATAATTTAGAAAGATATTCCAAATTAAAAGATATAAAACCAAAAGATCTAGTTGAAATTGAAAAAGATATTTTCATTAGTTTTTATTCTATTAGAAAGTTGATGGATACTCCCAAAATAAGTGATTCTACTAGAGAACTGAAAATAAATCTTAATTGGAGTCCTAATTTGAGAAACGTGACTATGCTTAACAGTCACAAGATGAATGAACTATACGACTTAGATGATATAAGGGTTGAAACAAAAAATCTCAGATTTTTGTGTAACCAGTTTGTGCATAGCTATATATTTGAAGTGGTGATAGAGGATGGTGTAGGGCTTTCCTTTTGTTACTTTACCTCTGATCGAGATAAAAATAAAAAAATATTTTTTATAACAGTAGAGATGCTTGTACATATACTTAATTTAGTTGGCAATGATTATCCATCTAAGTTGAAAATCACAAGAGATTCAAAGACTGGAGAACTTCTTACAGAAGTATTATGATTCCTGTTGCCCATAATATGACGCAACTTATAGACAACCAGTCATTCTAAAAATTGCGCCCAGAGTACATCATAAAACAGTAACCCAAGTTAGTCTTGACTAGGATTATATTCTCTCAACGCCGCAATACGATCATCCAATGTTGGGTGTGAGCGGAATAGATTCGCAATACTAAAGCCTTGCGTTTGTCCTGATGAGATCGCAAACGCTTTCATACTCTCAGGCATTTGATCTGGTCGCTGTGCAGAAGGACGCAACGCATCAAGCGCACTGATCATTTTTTCGCGGCTGGCAAGTTTTGCGCCCATTTGATCCGCACGGAATTCACGTAAGCGTGAGAACCACATCACGATGGCAGATGCCAAAAACCCAAGTAAGATATCCATTACAATACTGGTAATAAAGTAACCGATACCTGGGCGGTCACTGGTGTTTTTGAACACAGTACGGTCAACGAAACTACCGACAATACGTGCAAAGAACATCACAAACGCATTGACCACGCCTTGAATAAGAGCGAGGGTTACCATATCACCGTTAGCCACATGACCAATCTCATGCGCCAATACCGCTTCGACTTCGTCTTGATTCATATTCTGTAGTAGACCAGATGAAACCGCCACCAGCGCTTTATTTTTATTCCAGCCAGTTGCAAACGCGTTTGGCTGCGAATTATTAAAAATACCAACTTCAGGCATGCCGATGTTTACCGCTTGCGCTTGTTTGGCTACGGTATCGACCAGCCATTGCTCAGTTGGGTTACGTGCGGATTCTATCACCACTGTACCTGTGGATTTTTTGGCCATCCATTTTGACAGAAATAGCGAAATCATTGAGCCGACCATGCCGTAGATACCGCACATAATTGCAAGACTGATATAATTTAGCCCACCTGCCGTGTATACACCGCCAATCCCAAAAAATCTGGATAGTATCCCAAACACAATGCTAAAGACCACGATCACGGCTAAGTTGGTCAATAAAAACAATCCAATGCGCATCATGAGGCTGATTTCCTATATGTAGTAGTATCTGTAGGGCCTCGGTAGACAGTTATCTAGGAGGGTCGTTTGCTATGATAGATGTTACTGGGGTTTTATCTGTCATACTATTCCAATATTGTCAAAATGCTAAAATAATCATGTTGTCCCAACTATAGCGAGAGTTTCTGAGATAATTAGCGAGCTAGGTATATTAGGTCGTTGCCAAGACTAGTTAGCTACAGTACAACATCACCGAAACTATTGCCCATTGATCTAAGTATTAAGTTTTGGTCAACTATCTCTTATTTTGATTTCTCCGAAGATAATGATGACCAAGATTAATCTTTAAAAATTAAAAAAACGAGAGCATCCCATGCAACTAGAAATAAATATTATAGACGCCTTCACTGATACCTTGTTTAAAGGCAATTCCGCTGCGGTTATTGTGACAGATACATGGTTAGACGATATTTTGATGCAGTCTATTGCGTCTGAAAATAACTTGTCTGAGACCACTTTTATCGTTGCTGATGATAAAGGTGTCTATCATATTCGCTGGTTTACACCTTTCACTGAGATTGCCTTTTGCGGGCATGGTACATTGGCATCAGCTTTTGTTTTATTCAAGAAAAACCCTATGCTAGCATCCATCAAATTTTCGGCCAAAGTGGTTGGTATTTTGACAGTCGTAAAAACGAATTCTGGCAAAATGCAAATGGATTTTCCCAATAGAATGCCTGAGAAAGTTGATGAAATTCCTGACAGTTTATTAGCAGGGCTTTCCATTGTACCTGTTGAAGTGTACCGCAATGAAAAAGCCTATTTTGTCGTTTATGACTCTGAGTCTGATGTATTGAATATTAGTCTTGATAATGAGAAATTAAAAGAGCTATTACCATTAAATGTGGTGGTGACTTGTCAGGCTGAGTCAGATACTTATTATAAGTATGATTTTATATCACGCTATTTTTGGTTAAATAATGGTGGCGGGGAAGATCCAGTAACAGGTTCGGTCCATACTGGACTTGCACCTTTATGGGCCAAGCGTTTAGCTAAAAATGAATTAGTCGCTTATCAAGCATCCAGTCGCGGCGGTGTGCTTGACTGTACCGTGGCAGGCGATAGAGTGCTTATTTCTGGCAATGCTGTACCATATCTGACTGGATTTATCACGGTCGAGGAGTAGATGGATTTGACAGAATTAAAGACCGTTGGGCTTTTTGCGCTTACTGCATTGGCTGAGATTGCAGGGTGTTATTTGCCTTATCTGTGGCTGCGAGAAGGCAAGTCAATCTGGCTGCTGATACCTGGTGCTCTGAGTTTGGTTGCGTTTGTCTGGCTGCTGTCATTACATCCGACCGCAGCGGGTAGGGTTTATGCGGCGTATGGTGGCGTTTATATCTGTATGGCGATTTTATGGTTATGGACGGTCAATGGGATACGACCAACCATGTGGGACATAGTGGGCTCAGTAGTTGCACTATTAGGAATGGCGATTATTATGTTTGCGCCGCGCAGTGCCTAACGAAAAACGAGTGGCCAACTAAAAAAATGCCAATCAAACCACTAGGTCAGATTGGCATATTGATACGAGAAATATTAATGTTTACCTAAAATACTACCATTGTCGTCTTTCTTGGCTTGTTTCGCCGCTTTCTTTTCTTTTGCTGTCAAAAGCGGCTTCTTTTTGACATTCTTTTTACTGTCTTGACCTTTACTCATGGTAACTCCTTTGTAGATAACGCATACAACCTGCTAAGCTAATTGAGCTGACTTAAGGTAAGTATGGTGACGACTAACATAGTCGCTTACTAAATCGAGTATAGGCGTAAGCATTAGTAATAGATAGCACTCGCACAATTCGCCTACGTTACGATGATAATGCAACTCCTTTATTCTTTTTGCTAAGTAGTTTTTGCGCGAAATGACAGTTGATTTCGATATGGTTAACCCTAGGCTACCAATCAATTCGTTCAATAAATCATTGTATTCATAAGTGCTTACTTACGGATACATGACGATTTGCTATAATGAGCCATAAACCGATGAATCAATGCGGCAAACTCTTATTTATTAACATTTAGCACCATCGTGCTCACTGTTTTGGTCACCTTATTATGCGTATACGTAAACTATTCAAATTTGAAAACGCTCATATCGTTCGCAACTGTAGCTCTGAGCGCTGCAAGCACTCCATTCATGGTCACAGCTATCAGATTGAGCTGATTTTAGAAGCCACCCGTTTAGACCATGGGCAAATGGTTTATGATTTTGGGCTGCTAAAATCTTCTATCAAAGACATTATCGACAGTTTTGATCATGCCATTTGTTTCTGGAACAAAGACGATCCTGAATATGTCGCGGCGTGTAAAAAATTTAGCGCACGTTGGATTAGCCTACCAGTATCTCCATCAGCAGAGCAGTTTTCACGAGTGATATTCTTTTGGGCGCAAGAAATACTGCGTCAAACGCAAATGCAAAACGGCGAAGCAGATGTCAGTGTTTATTCAGTGATTGCTCATGAAACCGCGACGGGTTACGCGCAGTGTTTCGCCGATGATGTGGCAAATGAGCAGATGGGTAAGCTGGTTTTAGAGGACTTTGAATTCAGTGAACAAGTTCGTGCTGAATGGACGGACTCTGAGCTATACGCCAAGCTGATTCGAGGTGAAAGCTTCACCAACCCAACGGTGACTATGCAGGTTCAGACAGGGCAAGTACAGGTAGGTTCAGACTAATGCACAACGATCAATCAATAGAAAATAGTGACATTGTGCAAACTTTGATACTGAACTCTGAGCAAGACACTCAGTCACTGGCTGAGCAATTAGCGACATTGCCGCTGACGGGCAGTGTGTGGTTAGCAGGGGATTTGGGCGCTGGCAAGACCACTTTAACGCGTTACTGGTTGCATGCTCTCGGTCATACTGGTGCGGTGAAAAGCCCAACGTATACCTTGGTTGAGCCTTATAGCATTGAACAAAGCAATGGCACGATTAAGCCTGTTTATCATGCAGATTTATATCGTCTGCAAGATCCAGAAGAACTGTCTTTTATTGGCTTTGATGAGTATTTAGATGAGCCTGAAGCAATAGTCATTATTGAATGGGCAAGCCGTGCTGATGGTTATCTACCGATGCCAACTTTGTTTATCGATATGATACAAGTTGAAAGCGATGATAAAGGTAATGAAGTACGCCAAGTGCAATTAAGAGTATCAAAAGCAGGCCAAGCGCAAGGTCTGGATTTATCAAAACTTAACGTCTAGATCATACCACTTGCCATTCTTTTAAAATATGACATCTATCAATGCCAGATAATCACCCCAACACCCGTATTAAAAAACTATCGCCGCTGCTTATTAATCAACTAGCAGCAGGCGAGGTCGTGACACGTCCAGCAGCGGTCGTCAAAGAGCTGCTTGAAAATGCCATTGATGCAGGTGCCACCAATATTGAGATACGTATTACTCAAGGTGGTATGGGCATGATTGAAGTGGTGGATAACGGTGTGGGTATTCATCCTGATGATATGGTGATGGCGATTACTCGTCATGCGACTAGCAAAGTCGCCGATGTTGCTAACTTGCATGGTATTACAACGTTGGGTTTTCGTGGTGAAGCGTTAGCGGCGATGGCTGCTGTGTCTCGTTTGAGCTTAACCAGCAGTCATGATGATAGTGGTATTGGCCGTCAACTGCAGGTCGCTGGAGTACTAGATGATACACCGAAGCTCACACCAGTCGTTCATAATCGTGGCACAACAATCATAGTCAAAGACTTATATTTTAATGTGCCCGCACGTCGCGGTAATTTAAAATCTATTGCCACTGAATTTGGCCACATCGAGACCATCGTCCGTGAAGTCGCACTGGCTCGAGCCGATGTTGCACTGACACTTTTTCATGACAATAAAAAGCGGTTATCATTGTCTGCAAATGCTACAAACGTTAACAATGCTAACCGTCTACCGTTGCCGCGTCTAGAACAAGCGACTGGTATGCCATTAACGGACAATGCGCTAGCAATATCGATAGATCTATCGAGTCTTGTGCAGTCGTCTGTAGAGTACGGCGATAGCACGGTTAATCAGGCAGCAATCAGTGGCTGGTTATGGCCGATGACTGATGAGCAGATAGCATTGCCAAAGCTAATTTATGTGAATGGCAGGCTGGTAAAAGAAGCATTGATTAGCAATCAGATACGTCAACTGGCTCAGAGTGCTCAGCTAGCAAGTATGGGGTATGCGCTTTATTTTGACTTGCCAACCCAATGGTTGAATGTCAATGTACATCCATCAAAGCAGCGTATCAAAATCAGTCCGCTAAACAACATCATGGCTCACTTAAGCCATGCGATTCGCTCACAGCTAAAAACGGTTAATGCTACGCCAAAGACTGCTAACCCTGATAATTCAGAAGTTTCAAAAAAACATGCCTCTGTAGATACTGTGGATAATTTCTCTGACACGCATGTATCCAATGATCTGCCCAAAGATCACACAAGACAGAGCAGACAAGTACAAGCACCTAGGCAGTCATATCAATCTGCCTCAAGCAAATCATTTTCAAATAAGTCGCCAGCTCAAGAATCAGCACCATCTTATGTCGATGAGCCGTTACAGCAAAGTCGCAATACTTCGTATCGTTCATCCGATGCGCCTACAACTGCATCTTTACCAATCTGCTTGGATATTATTGATGATGCAGAGGCTATTGGTATCGACTCAACCGCAGCTGATAAAAACCTACCTTGGCTCTTATTTTATCATCAAGGGCAATGTCTATTAATAAGTACTAAAGACTGGCAGTCAAAGGTAAGTCGATTGTTTGAGTCATCTATATTTAGCAATAAGGTATTTGAAAAAGATAAAATGCCAAACAGTGCTATGGAGATCAATCATCAGCTTATTCGGGTCGATTCACAAATGTCGGCGCAGGACTCGATGGTCTTTGTCGCAGATCTCGCTGATATACTGACAAGAAATGCCATCAAAATCTTAGACAGTCATCGTTTAGTCACACTAATGTTATCTTCTACATCCGAATAAATATCAAGCTGACTACTATTTTAGCCAATTACATATTAAGAAAGGCAATTCTATGCAACATTCGTCTGATAGCGTATCTAAAAATCTGTCGGATAATAGTGTCGTGTGTCTAATGGCGCCAACTGCTAGTGGAAAAACAGCATTGGCATATGAGCTATACGATACAGGCCGTTTTGAGCTAATTTCTGTGGATTCAGCACTGATATATCGCGATATGAATATTGGTACCGCAAAACCAACAGCAGATGAGTTAACGCGTTATCCGCATCATCTGGTTGATATTATTGATCCTACGCAAAGCTATAGCGTTGCTGAATTTGTCAATGATGTAGCACGTCTTATTGATGAGTGTCATGAGCGCAAAAAGATACCGCTGTTAGTAGGCGGTACTATGATGTACTACATGGCGCTACTTGATGGCCTGTCTCCAGTGCCTGATAGCGATGACAGCGTACGTGCGCGCGTAGAACAATGGCGCCAAGAAGAAGGTATCGAGGCGCTGTACCATTATCTTGGCAGCATTGACCCAGCCAGCCATCAGCGTTTGAATGCCACCGATACTCAGCGTATCACTCGCGCGATTGAAGTCTATTTGCAGACAAATAAGCCGATAAGTGAGTGGCAACGTCAGCCAAAACAAGCGTTAGCACATAATCCAGAGCAGCAGTGGCACGCACTGTCGGTATTGCCTGATCGTCCATGGTTGCACCAGCGTATTGAGCAGCGTCTAGATATTATGTGGAATGAAGGACTAGTAGAAGAGGTCATCAGCTTACTTGAAAAGTATCCACTAACGCCTAACATGCCTTCAATGCGCTGTGTGGGCTACCGTCAAGTACTAGAGTATCTGGTCCATATTGACCACGAAATATTTGATAAGCCGCATTTGGATAAAACCCAATTTTATGAAGCTTTTGCGGTACCTGACAGTCTCACTGGAGAAAATGAAACACAAAATAATGATGTTCAAGCAACTGATCAGTCAATCCTGCTAAACCCTGAGACCGAGGCACTTGCTTGTCAGGAAATGCAAAATAAGGCATTATATGCTACAAGGCAGCTGGCAAAGCGTCAGTACACATGGTTGCGAAAAGTAATGCAGCTCCCTAATGCTTCTTCAGCATTGGCAATGGGATCTGATAGTACTGCTACTAGTAACACCATAGTGCTAAAAACATTTGCGACAATGGAACAGGCAAGAAATTATCTGTATTAAAAAGATGTTTCTTGCTTTTCACTTTATAAGAATCAAACTCAATGTGGATTATTTTCGTAGAAAGCTCTATTCAGAGATGAAAGCATAATCACAATTAGTTTCAAAAATTAGCATAGATAGCTGTTATAATTTAAATTCTCTGAAAATGCAGTATGAAACAGCTATAACTGCTTCGTTAATAAGCATTGGTTGACATTTGTAGATAAAAATAATTAATGAAACAAGTAGTTACTTAATTGTTTACAATAATAACGTATTCACGATAAAGTGGAATAACTTAAGAACAATGAATATTTATTTAGATACGTTTTATAAAGAAAACATATTATTGTATCTACCTTTTAGCCATTATAATTAAATTGACACTTAGAATAATTGGCACTCAAAACATAACTATATAATATTTAGGAGAGATTTCATGTCAAAAGGACAAACTTTACAAGATCCATTCTTGAATTCGCTGCGCAAAGATCGCATTCCTGTTTCTATTTTCTTGGTTAACGGTATTAAGTTGCAAGGTCAAATTGAAT
The DNA here is from genome assembly GCF_052258485.2 of Psychrobacter sp. T6-5. Taxonomy (NCBI): domain Bacteria; kingdom Pseudomonadati; phylum Pseudomonadota; class Gammaproteobacteria; order Moraxellales; family Moraxellaceae; genus Psychrobacter; species Psychrobacter sp. T6-5. The sequence continues at coordinate 1,647,675 of NZ_JBQQEY020000001.1, forward strand.
CGTTCGATCAATATGTTGTACTCCTCAAAAATACAGTTAGTCAAATGGTGTATAAACATGCCATCTCAACCGTAGTACCAGCTCGTAACCCGCGTAGTAGTACAACCACCACAGGTACTGGCGCTCAACCTCAAGGCTCAGCGCAAACTGGCTATCAAGGTGGTGGCTTTGAGCGTGGCAGCAATCCTGCTGCGGGCGGTTTTGAAGAGCGTGGTTTTGCCTCTAGTCGTAGTGGGTTTAATCGCGGTGGGTTTAGCCAAGGTCAAGAACGTGGCTTTGAGCGTGGTAGTTTTGGACAAGGTCAGGAACGCGGTTTTGAGCGCGGCGGCTTTGGACAGGATCGTGGCTTTGATGCACCGACAGAAAGTACAGGCTTTGAAGAAAAGCCGGACAACGGATCGAATGATACCAATAGTTAATTAGCTGCACGCATTGAGTATATTATCCAAATATACATTAAGAGACATGATTTATACGATCAAGACCTGCTTCTATAGTGGGTTTTTTTTATATAAATAAGCAGATAGTTACTGTAAAAAATAGTTGCTGCCTCCATTATATAAATGGTAGGCCATTATTAATATGAAACAGAGTATAGTAAAATACTAGGTTGATTCATTATAAAAATAGAGCAGATTCATGAGCGATACTAAAATTGATTTGACCCATGAGCAGTTTATCACAACAGCTATTGACGCGATTAATACTGAGATATCTGCATTAGCATTGTTGACAGAGCAGATAGATGATAGGTTTGCACAAGCATGTGACGTTGTTTTGGCTTGTCAGGGTCGAGTGGTAGTAACGGGCATGGGTAAATCAGGATTGATTGGACGTAAAATAGCAGCGACTTTTGCCTCGACGGGTACGCCTGCTTTTTTTATGCATCCTGGTGAGGCAGGTCATGGCGATTTGGGCATGCTTGTCAAAGGTGATGTACTGCTTGCTATCTCGAACTCTGGTGAATCAGATGAGATTAAGATGCTACTGCCAGTGGTCAAACACTTGAACATTCCTCTAATCAGCATCAGCCGTGATAAACGCGGTATGCTGCCACGCGCGGCTGATATTGTTTTGACTCTTGGCCATTCACAAGAGGCTTGTCCGCTCAATCTTGCCCCTACATCGAGTACAACGGCTACCTTAGCGTTAGGGGATGCTCTAGCGGTCGCCTTGGTACATGCACGTAACTTCACTTCTGAGGACTTTGCATTATCGCATCCAGCGGGCGCATTAGGTCGTCAACTATTGACGCGCGTCGAAGATTTAATGCATACCAAGTCAGAAGACTTACCCTTGATTCACCAACAAGCACCGCTACAGCAAGCACTATTTACGATGTCTGCTGGACGCTTAGGGATGACCGTGGTGACTGACGATAATGATAAAGTCGTTGGCGTATTCACAGATGGTGACTTACGCCGCGGTCTTGAAAAAGGTATCGATCTACAAACGCCGATGAATGAGGTAATGGTCAGTAACCCACGCCATATCAATAAAACAATGCGCGCATCGGATGCCTTGAGTGTCATGAATGAGAATGGTATCAGTCAGTTGCTAATTATTGATGATGAAGATCGTTTGGAAGCAGTCATTACTGTTCATGATTTATTACAAGCTGGTGTAAAGTAATTTATCGATAGTTGATAGAACGATTGGTTTTTCATATAAAATAGTTAGAAAAATATTCGTCAAAAAGAGACAAATAATGCAAGATTTAATAAAAAAAGCCGGACAAGTAAAGCTATTGGTCATGGATGTCGATGGGATTTTATCTAATGGTCAAATTATCTATGACGCTAATGGTATCGAAACCAAAGCGTTCTCAGTACAGGATGGCGTGGGCGTTAAGTCTCTAGCGCGTTATGGTATTTTAACTGCTATTATTACTGGGCGTAGCAGTGCTATGGTTGATAAACGTGCAACAGAAATGGGTGTCAATCACGTGGTACAAGGACGGGATGATAAGCTCATTGCACTAAAAGAGTTATTGTCGTCTCTCGATCCTGCGCTCAATATTACTGCTGCCGACTGCGCTTATATGGGTGATGACTTGCCAGATATTAAAGCGATGCAAACGGTAGGGTTTGCAGCAACAGTACCAAATGCACACGCGGAAGTCATAAAACGCAGTGATATGGTCACCACTCGAGCAGGTGGCACCGGCGCAGTACGTGAGGTATGTGATCTGATTTTAAAGGGTCATGGACATTATCAAGACTTTATCGCACATTATACGCTTGATGAAACTCAAGCTCAGGATGAACTGTCGTGAATACACGTGTTCTCATTATATTAGCGTTAATTATTGCCGGCATTGCGGGCTGGTTTTTCCAGCAGCAAGGGGATGTGTCGCCACCAGTCAATATCGAGACGACAGATGTCGATTATGAAGCTACTGATATCAAAGCAGTTCAGACAAATGAGCAAGGTGAAACTGAGTATGAACTTACTGCTGAGTCTTTGACGCATAATCCTGAAACCAATCAGGATGAAATGTCAGGCATCACGATGAATTGGGAGCCGTCAACAGAGCAGCGCTACCGTATTCAAGCGGGTAGTGCAGCCATCAGTCAGCAAACAGGAGAGTTAAGCTTATCAGGTGGCTTTACACTGGTTAGCGAAGGTAAGAAAGAGGCGTCTGATATTGAGCCAATAAAAGTGACTGGTAGTACCCTAAAAGGCAATACAAAGTCCGGTCAAGTGTATAGCAATGAGCCTGTCAAAATTGAACAAGGGATGAATCGTTTTGAAGCATCCAGCATGACCGCCAATCTGGAAACGGGTGAATATGAGTTTGGGCAAGTTGCTGTCGCTTTTACTCCCGCTGATCGTCAAGACAAAGCATTATTTTAAACTAGCGCTTTCTACTACATTAAAACAGCAGCTAGCATGAAGTTTGCAAATCCTATCACCCATTATGAAACGAGTTATTATATGAAATCTAAATTTTTGCCTACTTTATGCGCATCAATCTGCTTACATAAGCTACGTGTTGTTCCAACGTTTATGTTGTTAGCCCTACCATTGTATAGCCATGCACTGCCATCAGATGCCAATCAGCAAATCAAGCTACTAGCGGATAAGGCCACTTATAGTGAGCGTACTGGCGTTACTAGTTACTCAGGTAATGTCATTATTACTCAAGGCACTTTTAAAATGACTGCGGACAATATCACAGTCAATCTCTCGCAGCAGCGCAGCATTAATTCAGCGGTGGCGACGGGTCGTCCAGCTACTATGCAGCAGGTTGTGACGCAAGAAAAAGGCTTAGCCAAAGGTCAAGCAAATAAGATTGATTATAACGCGGTATCTGGCATTATCACCTTAACAGGAAATGCCAAGCTGGTTCAGAATGGGGCAAGTTTTGCTGGTAATGTTATTCGTTATAGTCTAAAAGCAGGTGATGTAGAAGCGACCGCTGGTGGTAATCAGCGAGTAGAGTTGGTATTTCCACCAAACAATAATACCAACCAAAGTGGCGTACGCTAATTTGGCCAACCAAAGTATAAATAGGTTTTTGGTAGTATACGAATATCGTGAAAGCAAGAGTAAGCTATGAGTGACAATAAAAATATAGATTCTTCAGTATCAAGTAGCAATACGGCGCCTGTCGCTCGCTTGACTATGCAAAACTTGGGTAAACGTTACGGTAAGCGCTGGGTAGTCAAAGATGTCTCGTTTTCTGTTGAGCAAGGCCAAGTTGTTGGACTGCTAGGCCCGAATGGTGCTGGTAAAACGACCAGTTTTTACATGGTGGTGGGACTGGTCAATATGGATAAGGGCCGTGTCACTCTAGGAAAAATGGATCTGTCTAAATACGCTATGCATGAGCGTGCTCGTGCTGGTATTGGTTATTTGCCGCAAGAAGCGTCGATTTTCCGTAAATTATCTATCGAAGACAATATATTAGCCATTTTGCAGACTCGTACAGAATTAAGTAAAGCTGAGCAGCAGCAAGAGCTTGAAAAGCTGATTGGCGAATTCCATTTAGAACATGTACGTACCTCACTGGGAATGAGTGTGTCAGGCGGCGAGCGTCGTCGCTGTGAAATTGCTCGTGCGCTAGCAGCGGATCCTAAATTTATCTTATTGGATGAACCATTTGCCGGTGTAGATCCCATTTCTGTTGGTGATATCAAGGATGTTATTTTGACACTGAAAAATCGTGGTATTGGTGTCTTGATCACTGATCACAATGTTCGTGATACGTTAGCCATCTGTGAAAAGGCTTATATCGTTTCAGAAGGGGCTATCATTGCTGAAGGTACTTCATCTGAAGTCTTAGAAAATGATCTGGTGAAATCTGTTTACTTAGGTAAAGACTTTCAAGTATAGCCCGCCGCGCTAAATCATTTTTTACTCATATTTTTATCTACACGAACTGCTGGTTTTAGCATTGCGACTAACTTATAAAGCCAGCAGTCAACATCCTCATTATATTTAGAATAACCTACGCTTAGCGTTCTCCCTTCTATTAAATACAGCTTTCGATACTCACAACTGGCTGATCACGACAAATGCTCTTACATTAGCACTCATCAAAGAGCGTACGATATTCTATTCATTATTCTCGACTAATCATCTGAATAAGGCTCATCATTTATGGCAAAAAATAAAAGCAGTTATGTCTGTCAGCATTGCGGTGCGCATTTTGGCAAATGGGCAGGGCAGTGTACAGATTGTGGCGAATGGAATAGCTTGGTAGAAGCGCCAAATGTCAGTATGCCGCATCACAATAAAAATACCGCCAAGCCTAATGCCAGCCGATCCACTTCTCGTAGTGCTGCTGCACCAGCTGGTAACTACTCCGGCACTCACAGCGCAGTTATGCCACTTAACGCAGTCAGTGTAACGTTAGACACACGCTTGCCAACAGGCATTAGTGAGTTTGATCGTGTGCTGGGTGGTGGATTGGTAGCTGGTTCTGTCGTACTAATCGGTGGTGACCCTGGTATTGGTAAGTCAACCATATTGTTACAGACTGCGACCAATATGGCACGTGCCGATTCTTTGGCAGGTAGCGCGCTTTATGTGACTGGCGAAGAGTCACTTGCACAAGTAGCTATGCGTGCCAAACGCTTAGATTTACCTGCTGATAGACTTCGCGTACTGGCGGAAACCAATGTAGAAACCATTTGTGCGGCCTTGACCCAAGAGCAGCCAGCCATTGCTATTATTGACTCTATCCAGACTATTTATACTGACGCCATCAATTCTGCACCAGGCGGCGTCAGTCAAATCAGGGAGTCTGCCGCGATTTTAACGCGCTATGCGAAGCAAACAGGCACAGCGCTATTTTTAGTGGGCCATGTGACTAAAGAAGGTACTTTAGCAGGCCCACGTGTACTTGAGCATATGGTCGATACGGTATTGTATTTTGAAGGTCAGTCTGACTCACGTTTTCGGATGATTCGTGCGGTCAAAAACCGTTTTGGCGCGGTTAATGAGCTGGGTATTTTTGGCATGACTGACATGGGACTCAAAGAAGTTGCCAATCCATCAGCGATATTTTTGAGCCGTTATGATAAGCCCGTTGCTGGATCTGTCGTTATGGTTAGCCGTGAAGGGACTAGGCCGTTACTGGTTGAGGTGCAAGCGTTGGTGGATGATTCCCAAGGACAGCCCAGACGCATGGCATTGGGTTTGGATTTCCAGCGTTTGTCTATGCTACTAGCAGTGATGCACCGTCATGGTGGCATTCATACCAGTGGACAAGACGTCTATGTCAACGTTGTTGGTGGCGTCAAAGTCATAGAGACAGGGTCTGATTTGGCAGTGTTGTTGGCATGCGCCTCGAGTATCAAAGAGAAACCATTACCATCGTCATTAGCAGTGTTTGGTGAGGTCGGTTTATCTGGTGAAATCCGTCCAGTACCCAACGGTCAGGAGCGTTTAAAAGAAGCGATGAAGCATGGGTTCAAACACGCGATTATTCCAAAGGCCAATGCACCTGCTAAAGATGCGCCTCAATTTAAAGGAATCAATGTGATTGCTGTTGAACGTCTCGACGATGCTATCGAAAGTGCGTTTGAGCTATAGGTAGTCTCGGGGAAATATAAAGGATGTTATCAAAAAAGCGCCTAACTCATGATAAGTTAGGCGCTTTTAGTATTTACTTTATATGGATTATCTAAAATTAAGGCCCTGAAACACGCTCAATAGAAACGTTACCAACACCTTTGTTCGTGATACCTAAACGTTTAGCAGCGCCATAAGATAAGTCCATAACACGGTTGCCATGGAATGGGCCACGATCGTTAACTTTTACCACGACGCTTTTGCCGTTGGTTTTATTGGTGACTTTTACATAGCAGTTTAATGGTAGTGAGCGATGCGCCGCAGTCAAACCATTCATATCAAAGGTTTCACCACTGGCTGTTTTACGACCATGAAACTTACGACCGTACCAAGAGGCAAGACCAGTTTGCTTAAATTTACTGACAGAATTGGAGGCTACTGCAGTTAGGCGCTCTAGTACATCTTCATCATTGGTGACTTGAGTAGTATCACTCGCTAATAGTGAACTACTAAGTGCTAATGAAGTGGGCTGACGTGCTGATTTGACCAAACTTGATGCACCATCATGCTGACGGCTAAGCTCACCAAGTACACGATCGATATGGGAGGCGTTATCTTGCGAAATCATTGCAAGGGAGGTTTTTGCTTCTACAGCATTTACGTTTGTAGCAACTGCAGAGCCAGCGAATAAAACTGCCGACATAGTAAGTAAACCAGATAAACGCTTATTCATAAATACCTCTATAACTTATACACTAAAACCTAACTCTAAATTTTTTAGATTGAGTATGACAGCGTTAGACCAACCTAACAGTGAATCAAACTCTAGAATCTTCATATTAATCTATTGTTTTTATAGCGATTAATATTTAAGTCGAGACTCTTATAGGTTTCAATATATGGTAATTTTTCATTTTATGATCATAAGTAGCGGTAGTAATGACCGTAGTTACTTAGGACATGCTTAAATGATAGTCAGCGATATTCATTGAGTACTTATATTTAACTTAGAGAGTAAGTATCAATGTCACTATATGTCGTATCTATAAAACTTCCGATATACAAACTTTCTGATATTGCTAAAGTAATGAAGGGTTTAAACGTTTTTGCGTGATGCTTTGTTATTAAACCGTTAACTAAGTAGTGTATTTGAAAGTCTGAAATCTACAAGATGCTAACTATACGACCAATCTACAACCAAAGTATAATTAAATGCAAAGTTTGTTAGTGGCTATGTACGGGTTATGTATCAAAGTACAGTAAAACGAGGTTAACGCAATTTTTTGTAAAAAACAAGGAATAAAATATTTCAGCCCTGATTTACAATTCATTTTTGTTAAAAAAATCACTATTAATGACAGTATGATACAAGTAATTAAATAACAATGATTTATGTCTTATGACAGCCTTTCGATAGGCTGATCATGACTGGAGATTATGTAGTATCTATTAAAAGTAACAAAATATTAATAGTAGAAAAATCGCTGATACTTTGATTTAATCTAAACTTTGTTGTCATTAGTCATGCGAGAGTGCTTTATTTTATGCTCAGCGTTTTTGAGTGATATAAATGATGTGTGTTTGTCATATTTCAATGATAATTTACTAATATTTTATACATAAGGTATTGATTTTAAGTGTTTTTAACCAGACTTGTGAGTGTGAATTGACATCAATAAGCCAAAACCTGCCATCAAAGTCACGATAGCGGTACCACCATAGCTGATGAAAGGTAGGGGTACGCCAACAACAGGTAAAATACCGCCAACCATACCGACATTGACGAATATATAAACGAAGAAAGACATGGCAATAGCGCCCGCAAGCAGTCTGCTATAAACGTCAGGATGGGTGAAAGCGATATATAGGGCACGCGACAAAAGGCAAAAGTAAATAAACATCAGTAGCATGACGCCTAGTAAACCAAATTCTTCAGAGAAAGCTGCAATAATAAAGTCAGTATGACCTTCTGGTAAAAAATGCAGATGCGACTGTGTGCCTTCTAAATACCCTTTGCCAGTGAGACCACCTGAACCAATAGCGGTCTTTGATTGGATAATATTCCACCCAGCACCTTGTACATCGGCTTCAGGATTAAGTAGGGTTAGGACGCGCGTACGCTGATAATCATGCAACAAAAAGTTCCAAGCAAACGCAATGAAAGGTATTGCTAAAATCACAGCGGCAGAAATCAAGCGCCAAGACAATCCAGCTAAGAACAGCACAAAAATGCCACTAGCAGCGACTAAAAGCGAAGTGCCAAGATCAGGCTCTTTTGCAATCAATAACACGGGTACGATAATCAATGCCAAAGTAATGGCAATACTGGAGGGTGATGGCGGAAGATCACGCTTGGACAAAAACCAAGCACACATCATCGGCATACCAAGCTTCATAAATTCAGACGGCTGCACACTACCAAACCCAGGCAAGTTGATCCAACGCTGAGCACCCATACGCACTTCACCGATGATATCAACCAATACCAACAATATAAGCCCTAACACATAAAATATAGGCGTAAAGGTACGGTAAAGGCTTGGCGGTATTTGTGCCATCGCAAACATCACGGTGAATGCCACACCATAACTCACCATCTGACGTATGACCATGCCAACGTCTTGACTGGCAGCACTATATAAAATCGTCAGGCCAATGCAGCAAACCGTTAACAAAAGCAAGGTCAACCATGGATCGATGTGAATACGTTGCCAGATCGTCGGTGCATGACTTTGGCCTAAGTGATGGCTCTGACGTGAAAAACGGTATTGCGGGTTAGAAGACATAGGCAAAGTTTGGCTAGCAGTTGGAGTAAAAGGGAGAGGTTATCTGAGCTGTCTAATATAAAATATGTAATGAATGTTTGACGGTCTCTATTTTAATAGAAGCTCACGGACAAAAAAACAAGCAGATATTTAACATCTAGGCAATAAAGTCACTGAATTATAAAAGTGATAAGGATAAGTGTTAATTACGAATATCCTGCCTCAGATTAGAGGCGATAGTTTAGCCTGCCTGCTGAAAATTTGATAGTATCGATAAAACGTTTTTAGCGGTAGATTCCTGCAATGATAAAATCAAAAAACCATAACTATGGACAAATCCAGAAGCCTATTCTTGCACTGGTTGTTTGTATGAGTAGCATCAGTGTTCATGCCGCCAGTGTTCATGCCGCCATCATCAGTGATAATAGTGAACGCCGTATCGAAGTGCGTCAAGGCAGTGGCGACACTAGCAATGCTTACATATCGCCTTCTAACAATATCTCTAATCAGCGCCCTGGTGTCACTATGTTAAGTGGCGCAAATACATCAAATGGCGATAGTATGCAAAGCTTGATAGCACAAAAGCAGCGTGATTTTGAAATTGATGCCAGTCTGTCCATCGAGGAAAACAAACGTGTCAATGTGAATCAACGAAGACCGACTTATAATACAACTTACCGTAATAACAGCTACAGCACAGCGAATAATACCTATAATAGTGCTAATAATGATCTTACCAGCATGGACTTTAATGCATGGCTCAACAGCAATAGTTACCGTGCTAGGCAAGTAGCCGAATATCAGCGCTACTTGAGCGCGCGTGTGGGTGCACAAAATGTACCACCATTGTCTCAGCTACTTACCACCGCGCGCAGCTGGGATAAATGCGGTTATGAGCCTTATCAGCTGCCACCGCAAGAGCTATGGGCCAATATTGTACCGACCCTACGTCTCTATAGCGAACTAAAAAACCAAGGAGTTTTACCTTTGAGCACCGAGATACGCTCGGTATACCGTAGCCCTGGGCTCAACGACTGTGCTGGCGGTGCTGGCAGTAGCAAGCATATGAATGCAAGTGCCATGGATATTTGGGTGCCAGAGTACGAAGACAACCTATGGCGGCTCAGTACGATGCAGGATGGCCTGTGCCAGTTTTGGCAATATCAAGGACAGTCTTACAACTTTGGCTTGGGTTTATACGCCACGGGTGCAATTCATCTCGATACCGATGGTTATCGTAAATGGGGTTTCAACCATGCCAGTAGTAGCTCTTCTTGTCGCTATTAGATAGCTAAGGGTTAACGCGTCATAAGTAAGCATACCTTTAAATTAGTGACAAGCCTTCAAATTAGTGATAATAAAAAAACTAGAAACAGTATAATATCGCTTATAAATTTTAAAGCTAAATGATTAGTAGGGTGAGCTGGCTAGACGCGCAAGTTCACCAAAAAATTGTTTGGAATTAGAATTTCGTGCTCTAATAGTGGCATGTTTATTAATTATCTTTATATCCTTATCGCTCTTCAAGGAAGAAGATCACGGTTATTATAAGCGGGATTTATGACAAAGCAGCATTCAGCAGTCGCAAGATGCAGTAAATCGAATGAAAGGAAACAACGTTTTTTTCGCTCAAAATATATTTACACTACGTTAATAGCTACGGCATCATTTTCCATATTATTGGTGAGTGCCTGCAGTCCAGAACCCTATTCTGAAAACAGCTCGCTGGTGACAGATAAAGCTGCGCTAACACGTGATAGCATCGCAAAAAATTCTGAAAACATTGAAGACGGTATTAGAAACTCCTATGCTCGTTTGGCCTCAGAGCGCGCTGATGTATGCCCAAAATTGATAGAAGAAGAGCAGGGTAGTCAGGTCATTGAGCGCGTTGCAGAAGTGATGGTAAACGATTATTGTGACTATTTCCTATATCCTCGAGAGGGTCAGCATATTTCAGTCGCCACCAACAATCGCCAAATCGAAGCATTACTTATAGTTCCCGCGCTACATAACTTTGCTAATGGTGGTTACGAGGTGATGTCTTACGACAAGCATATCATTCGACTGAGCTATAATGGTGCCACCTATAAGCCTCAAAACCTCAATTACGACATCGTAATGACCATTTCTGATCACTCTGATAAAGAGTATTCGTAGTCTTTTTTGATATCACAAGTCACTCACAAGATAATAAGCACATGAGTGATGAGTCGGGCGTACTGAACTGCTCATCACTCACGCTATTCATTATCTAATTGAGTGAATTTAACCTAGCTTATTTTCCCTTAGTTATTTGGTCGTTTTTGTCGTCGCTTCGGTTCCCTTCCAAGGATCGTCTTGCCCAACTGTCACGATTAAAAAGTCATCAGGAGTTAAGGTGTCGCGCAGCGTTTTATTGACCCCTGACAGCGTGACTTGATCAATACGGTTGACATAATCGGCCAAGTAAGTGTTTGGCAATTGATAGAAATTCATCATTCCTAACAACCCATTGATCCCTGCGTTACTCGCAAAACCCATCGGAAAGCTATTTTTGAGATTGTCTTTGGTCAGGCGTATCTCATCCTGAGTGACTCCTTTTTCTAACGTGTCATCGATAACCTCTAAGCTTGCATCGATTGCCGCACGTGCTTTGTCATTGCGCGTTGAAAAACCAATCTGATAAGGCCCGCGTGCTAGCATCGGATTCATTGATCCTGAAATACCGTAGGTGTACCCCAGATTTTGTCTAATCTCAGTCATCAAACGGGCATTAAAGTCACCACCTGCCATTACCTCGTTACCAACTGCAAAATTGGTTTGCTGCTGCTGGGCTGTTGGATTGGTTGCACGTTTACTGCCTAATTGTCCCATCAGTACGGTGGTTTGGGTACTTGGGAAGGGAATATGAATATGCTGCGCTTTAGTGAGAGGTTTAGGCTCAGGTAACTCAGCCGCCGCTTGACCGGCAGGCAGTTTAGTCGTGATATCTTCAGCCAGTTTTTTCGCTTGTACCAAGGTCAGATTGCCTGTCATGGCGATAGAGGCATTTGCCGCCACTAAATACCGATTTTTAAAGTCTATCAGCTGTTGCTTCTGGATAGTGGGCACGCTCTCTAGCGTACCGACTGAGGGATGAGCGTAAGGATGACTGCCATATAGAGCCTTATCAAAGGCAATGCTGGCAAGACTGCCAGGGTCTTGTTTTTGCTGCTGTAAGCCAACGAGTAATCGTGACTTATTCCGTGCCAATACCTCGTCATTAAACGTAGGCTCACTCACCATTTGCGTCATCAAATCAACAGCTGGCAGAAGGTGTTTATCGTCTGATAAGCTGCGTAGCGAAACAATGAACATATCCTTATAGGCACTACTACCCAGATTGATGCCTAGCGTTTCAACAGCACGCGTGAACGCATCTTCATCTAAGCTTTTGGAGCCTTGCTCAAGCATCGTTGCGGTCATGTTGGCGATGCCAAAACCGTCTTTACTGATGCTGCCATCACGGGCACTACCAGCGTTAAAACGTAAATCCACATCGACGATCGGTAAGGCTGTGGTCTGAACGAACATGACAGGGACGCCAGCTTTGGTCTTAAACTCTTGAATCGTTGGCACCGTGACTTTTAAAGATTTGGCATCATCAATACTGGTAAGTTTAGATAAGGCAGCAATGGGCGCACTTGCATCAACAGCAGCAGGGGCTCGGTAATCTTCAGCGCTTGTAGTGTCTGCCTGAGCAGTATTAGCCAATATACTCAACGCAAAAACTACGCTGGTACTAAGGCATGATAGCTTTTTTAATGAGAGACTAGATGATGTAGAAGGCAAAGCAGTACTCAAAGATTTGTAACTTGCTTGAGAGTCGTATTTATTCTGAATCATGATGTTCTTCTTATTAAGAATACGGTTGTATCGTCGCTTTTATGAGACGTTTTGATAACAGGCAGCATTTATTGTGCTTTGGTAGTGTTCTCTTTTGGTGGCACGATATGCATCACCGTCAAGTTGTCCTTAACCAAATACTTCTTACTGGCAGCCTGAATGTCAGAGACACTGATACCATCTAGTTTGGTTGGTAACTTAGCAAGTAATCTGTCATCTAGCCCGATAGACTGTAATGAGCCGATCATACGTGCTTGTCCTTCCATGCTGTCTTGTGCATACACTAGGCCAGTGACGGCATTGGTCTTGGCGCGACTGATTTCATCGGCTGCAATCGGGTCTGTTTTGAGTTTTTCTATCTCTGATATTATGGCTTGTTGCGCTTGTTCTAAACTGACACCTTCACGTGGTGTCGCTTGAATCATAAATAGCCCATCGCCGCGATCTAACAAATCGTAAGAAGTACCAACCGTGGTCAGTAGACCTTGCTCACGTATCAATCGACTCTCCAAGCGTGCAGATAGACCACCATCGAGTACGTCTTGAGCAAGCGACAGTGCATAAGCCTGTTTTTCATTGTCTGCGCCTGCTGTTGCTAGGCTAGGTACGTTGTAACCCATTAGTAGAACGGGCACTTGCACCGCTTGCTCAGAGTCTACTTTTTGATAACCACGAAAGCCTTTTTGAGTGACAGCGTTACGTTTGGGTACGTTGCTTGGCGCGAGCTTACCGAAATAGCGTTTGACTTGAGTGAGTACTTCTTGTGGTTGCACGTCGCCGACGATGACCAAAGTAGCATTGTTGGGTGCATACCATGTCTTGTACCAGTCTTTTAGATCCGAGAGCTTGATGGATTCTAGCTCACTCATGGGCCCAATGACAGATTCGCCCTTTGGACTGTCAGGCAATGCTAGCAAACGAAAGGATTCGTAAGCTTTGGCAAGGGGATTGTCATCAGTACGCTGACGTCGCTCTTCCATGACCACTTGATGCTCTTTGGCAAACTCTTTGTCATTGAAGGTGAGGTTTTTCATTCGATCTGCTTCAAGCTCTAATGCCAATGGCATACGATTGGCAGGAAATAGCTCGTAGTAGCCCGTATAGTCATAGCTGGTAAAGGCATTGTTAACCCCGCCAAACTTGGCAATCAACCGCTCATAGTCATCACTCGAAACATCAGCAGTACCTTTAAACATCATATGCTCAAGTAAGTGAGAGATACCGCCTTTATCCAGCGGTTCATCTGCCGAGCCCACCCGATACCAAATCTGGGTCATGGCGACGGGTGCACGGTGATCTTCTTTTATGACCACTTTTAGGCCATTTTCTAATTGATATTCATGCCGACCCGACATGTCCATTGTCAATGCAGAGGATGGCGATTCTTTACTCGTTGTATTTTTATCTACAGTACTGTGAGACAAGTCTTTTGTAGCAATTGAGCTTGTAGAGGTCGCTACAGAATTCGAGGTCATCGTACTGGTTTGGCAAGCAGCAAGTGATGTCGCCATCGCTAAAGCACATGCAATGCGTAATGGCGTGGTAGGTAGTGGTAAAGACAATGGCATGGTATGGTCTACTTATATAAAATAATGACTGAAGTGATGGACGTAATCATAGCACTACACTGCATCACAGTGATGTCTGTGCGCCAACCATGACACTAGCGGTCGGTCTGAACTCTTGCGTGGTATTGCAACCTGCCACAGATAATACAGTTGTCGTTAGCAAAATCGCCACACTGATATTGGCAATGCTTTTATAGTGTTTAGAGAGTGATGACATGAGCGTTTCCTAATAAGGATTTTTGAATGAGTCTTGGTAGAGTAGGCGAAGTCTGACAAGGAACAAGTCAGAATTTTGTGTCCAAACCTTAAGCAAAACTTTCTCAAATCATTATGTTATTTTTTAGACAGATAATTTTTGATGACAGTCTGCTATGGTAAGGGCTGAGCGCGACTTGAATTATGCTAAAATAGGCTAAAATCCATGGTCATGTCGCTGGCAAGCTTATGACAATCTAAAAATCCATTTACAATAAACAAATAATTAATAGCAATAACTTTTAGGGCAAACTTATGAATAACCCAAACAATAGCAACCGTGTGATCATCAACCTTGATGATGGTCTTGATGACTTAGATGACGATGATATTACCTTACCCAGTTTGCCGGCGCAATCTGTACCCATTATTGATGAAACAGAGAGCGCTGCGCCACAAAAGGATAATACGGCAAATAGAGACGTCTCAAACAATCAGGCAGCAGAAAATATTGCTTTGGCCACACCAATTGTTATGACAGAAGAGCATAACGTCCCTAAAGGTACCTCTGAGAGCTTTTCAAGCGCTAAAGAGACAGGCACTACGAGCAAACCTAATACTGCGACAACCATTCCTGCCATGCCACTACAAGAGCAATTGGGTGATACACCAAGCGTGAGTCCAGTTGCTAGCAGTAATGTACAAACGACTACGCCGCAAGAAACTGCTGAAGAGTCACAAGAAAATAAGAAAAAAGGCAACTGGTTTAACCGCATGAAGACGGGGCTGAGTAAATCACGTAAAAACTTGGCCGAAGGGATGGTCAGCATTCTTATCGGTGGTAAAGAGATCGATGACGAGCTGTTAGAAGAGGTCGAAGATCAACTATTGGTAGCTGATATCGGTGTCAACGCGACCAACCGTATTATCAAGAGTCTCACTGAGCAGACTGCCCGTGGTGACTTGATTTATGCACACTCATTATATAAAGCCTTGCAAAGTGAGCTGGTTGATATCTTAACGCCAAAAGTTGAGCCGCTGGTGATTGATACCAGCAAAAAACCATTTGTTATCTTAGTTGTGGGCGTCAATGGTGTGGGCAAAACCACAACCATCGGTAAGCTTGCTAAGCGCTTACAAGGCGAAGGTAAATCAGTCATGCTCGCAGCAGGTGATACTTTTCGCGCGGCTGCCACCGAGCAGCTACAGATTTGGGGCGAGCGTAATCATATCCCAGTGGTGGCACAAGGTCATGGCTCTGATAGTGCTTCGGTGATTTTTGATGCGATGCAATCCGCCAAAGCAAAAAACATCGACGTACTCATCGCCGATACTGCTGGCCGTCTGCAAAACAAGACACATTTGATGGCAGAGCTAGAAAAAGTCGTACGCGTGATGCGTAAAGCCGATCCAAGCGCTCCGCATGAAGGCATGATCGTGCTGGATGCTGGTACGGGTCAAAATGCCATTAACCAAGTTGAGCTATTTAACAAGATTGTACCATTGACAGGTATCACTATTACTAAGCTAGACGGTACTGCTAAGGGTGGCGTGGTGTTTAACATTGCCGAAACGACAGATGTGCCTATTCGCTATATTGGTGTGGGTGAGTCGATTGATGACTTGCGTGCCTTTAGTCCGAAGCAGTTTGTCGCCGCTTTGTTTGAGACAGATGACAAAGAGTAAAATTGGATAGATATTTTGATTTGATAAATCATTTTTAAGATAATATGGAAGTAGACGCTATGATAGTTACCACGGCAGCTTTTGGGTCACATCAATTAACGCTGATTGCCCGTGCTAATGCGCATGTTAGCAAGCATAGTCGGCCTATGCTCGTTGAAGCCAACTGGCTGCTGCCCGGTAATACGTGGCATAGCTCAAAATCTGTTCCCAAGCTAAAAAAATATTATGGCCTGACAGATGAAGACTTTACCTTTATAGACAGTAATAGCCTAAGCATGAAAGAGCCTACTCAAGCTTTATTGATAGAAACGATTTTCCAACTCAAAGATTACGCTGCTGGTAAACGTAAGACATTGGATTTACCCTTAGATTTTTCTATGGGTACTGAGTTTCAACAAAGCGTATGGCGGGCACTGCAAGAGATTGGCTATGGCGAAACCATCAGCTATGCCACCCTCGCGCAGCGTGTTAATAGCCCAAAGGGGTTCCGCGCGGTTGCACAGGCTAATGGCAAAAACCCTTTTAGTATCATCGTGCCTTGCCACCGAGTGATTGCGAGCGACGGTAAGCTTGGCGGCTATACGGGCGGGCTAGACAAAAAGAAGTATCTGCTGGCGCTTGAAGGGGTTAAATGTAGATCGTAGTAGCGAATATAGCGCTGTATCCATTAAGTTCTTAAATATAGAGAAAAGCACCAAGCCTGTAATCGGGTTTGGTGCTTTTTTCTATGTAGTGCTTCCTTTATGTAGTGCTCTGGCTATTTGGCGCATTTATTACAGCCAGAGCAGCCTTGAGATTTCTTAAAAATAATCTTTGTCCATACATAATAGACAGAGATGGCAACGATGATAAAGACAATCAAGTATTCTAACCATGTATTCATATCAGCTCCTTAAAATCCAAAAATTTGTCCCGTGATGCGGTAGACTATCCAAGCCATCGTATAAGCCAGCACAAACAGATAGCCAGTAATGGCTAAAGTCTGCTTCAATGACTTAGTTTCACGGCGAATAACCGCGAGGGTTGCCAAACACATTGGGGCGTATACGTAAAAAGCCAAAAAGGCAAAGGCAGTGGCCAGACCCCATTGAGCATGAATGATAGGAATAAGCGTTTGATTGATGGCCTCATCACCCACGCCGCCTACTGCATATACCGTACCCAACGCTGCCACCACGACCTCGCGCGCGGCCAGTCCTGGGATTAAAGAAATACACATCTGCCACGTAAAGCCAATGGGTGCAAAAATAGGCTCGATCAAATGTCCAAGCATACCAGCAAAGCTATAATCAATAGCAGGACCAACGGCATTTGCAGGTGCAGATGGAAAAGTGACTAACACCCATAACACCACAGAGAGCGTGAAAATCACTGTACCGGCTTTTCTTAAAAATGCACTCACTTTGTCCCAAAGCTCACCAGCGATATGCTTCACATTGGGCATGCGATAGGTTGGTAGTTCCATTAATAAAGGAAAAGCAGACGATTCTGATTTTGCACTATGAAAGCGTTTGAATAACCATGAAACTAGCGCTGCTGATAATGTGCCCGCAACATATAGTATAAATAAAGTAATGCCTTGCAAATTGAATATGCCAAGCACTGTTTGGCTGGGTATCACCGCTGCAATGATGAGGGCATAAATCGGTAGACGCGCCGAACAAGTCAACATGGGCAATACCGCAATGGCCATCAAACGTTCTTTATGGCTCGGTATCGTACGAGTAGACATGACAGCGGGTACAGCGCAAGCGAAACCGGATAACAATGGAATAAATGAGCGTCCAGATAGGCCTACTTTGGATAATAAATTATCTAACAAAAACGCGGCACGCGGTAAATATCCTGAGTCTTCTAGTATCAATAAGAATAAAAATAGCAATGTGATTTGAGGTACGAACACCACGACGCTACCCACACCAGCCACAATGCCATCGACGATAAGACTCTGTAAGATACCATCTGGTAGCCATTGCATCAGCAGTGTGCCCACACTACCAACCAACCATTCGATACTATCCATCAGCGGTGCAGCCCATGCATAGACAGCCTGAAAAATGACAAATAGAATCATCAGCAAAATAACCACCCCTATGACGGGATGCAAGGTCAACTGGTCCAACCGTTCATGCCATTTTGGTAAACGTTGTGCACTTGTCACGGCTCGGCTCAGAATATCATCAGCCTGTTGATACATGGTGTGCGTGTCGCTATCACCATCAAAGAAATGAATAGGCTTGTCGCTGCCAGAGATATACTCGATCAGCTCACCAGCTAATCTCATTAACGGCTCGCAACCTTTGCGTTTAATTGCAACGGTCTTGACAAAAGGTACGCCAAGCTCATCAGATAATATCGCTTCATCTACGACCAGACCACGGCTATGTGCCACATCACTCAGATTGAGTGCGACAATGATCGGTAAGCCCAAGCTTTTGAGCTCAAGTAGCATCCGTAGCGACATACGTAAGTTGGTGGCGTCCGCCACAAAAATAATCCCATCAGGGACAGATTCGCCAGGCATTTGACCGAAGAGCACTTTACGAGTGACTTCTTCATCTAGGCTGGCTGTTTTTAAGCTATAAGTGCCGGGCAGGTCCAAAATATTGACATTGCTGTGACCAAGCAGAGTAGCACTGCGCTTATCAACGGTAACGCCAGAATAGTTGGCTACTTTGGCTTTGGAGCCTGTCAGCACGTTGAAGGTGGCCGTTTTGCCGCAGTTGGGTGCGCCTACCAAAGCTAATGTGATAGGTGCAGTGCTGGCTTTTATTTGTTGAATTGGTACTGAGATAGATACTGAAGAGGACATAAGCTTATGCATCGCTTCTGGAGGAATGTATATGAGGAAGCTGTTTGGATAAAGCAGAGGATGACTGGGTTATCTGTGCAGATTGATCATGGGTTTTTACGCTGATGTGATGGCGCGGCATTTGATTTTCATCAGCTCGTCAGCACGTAAGCTAAACTGAGCGCCCGTACTCAACTGTACGGCATAAGGCGGCTTACCAAACAGACCTTTGGCAACAATATAAACCAAGGTATCAGGTAAAAATCCTAAATCTTTGAGCCGTTGGCTGATGGCACCATCGATTTCACCGAAGCGATGATTGGCAACAATCTCGTCAATAATGGCAGGCTGGCGTTTGTTTAGCTCTAATAATGAACATACAGGCGATGGGTTTGTGTCTGTCAAAGTAGGAGCGTCAGTAGTGGTAGAATAAGAAGGTGAAAGCGTCACACTCATATAGAAGTCCTTAGTTATTTGCATCTTTGCAAATGATAACTATTACTATTTTTGTGTGATTATATGCCTCGTCTATGAGAAAAACAACCGTTATAAGAGAGTGCTGTGATAACAAAAAAAACCAGACAGTATGACACCATCTGGTTTTATAATACTAAAGTTCAGTACTACCAAGCACCTCTGAAACTGTCTTAGCTATCCCTCAAGCTGTGCCATGACGTCAGCAGAGAAGTTAACGTTAGTATAAACTTCTTGCACATCATCCGCATCTTCTAACATATCGATCATCTTTAGGATCTTTTCAGCATCTTCCACATTGTCGATTTCAGCCGTGGTAGATGGTGACATGGTGACTTCAGCATTGTCAGAGACAAGACCAGCAGCGTTAAGCGCGTCTTGAACTTGACCGAAAGTTTCCCACTCAGTAATGACAAGTAAGCTTTCACCATCGTTTTCGATATCAACGGCGCCCGCATCTAGTGCAGCTAGCATGACTTCATCTTCTAAGCTCACATCATTAAAGGTGATTTCGCCGCGTTTAGTAAACAGATACGCCACCGAGCCTGATGTACCAAGGTTGCCATCGCATTTGGTAAAGGCGTGACGGACTTCACTGACAGTACGATTGAGGTTATCAGTCATGGTTTCGACCAGTACCGCTACACCGCCAACACCGTAGCCTTCGTAACTGACTTCTTCCATGTTTTCATTATCACCGCCGCCTGTACCACGGTCGACAGCACGGTTGATCGTATCGCGGGTCATATTGACCGAGAGCGCTTTTTCAATAACAGCACGTAAGCGCGGGTTTTTGTCAGGATCGGGGTCGCCTTGTTTGGCAGCTGAGACGATTTCACGGATAATTTTGGTAAATATTTTACCTTTTACTGCATCCTGACGGGCTTTACGGTGTTTAATATTTGCCCATTTTGAATGGCCTGCCATATAACATCCTTAAGGTTTACGTATTATTTTTTATGTGCAAAAAGGCGATGAGTCACAGCCTTCGATGTCTGATCACCTTGTTTTATACTATCATTACTTTGTCTATATAAGGTAATAGCGCTACTTGCACGTTAACGATTTGTATGTTGTTGAGAGTGCTTTTTTGCTACACTGTGGCAAATTATAGATTGTATTCACTGTGATAAGTGAGCAATATTATAAACCAGTTTTAACTATTTTGACCAACTTGCCCTTATCCATCACATTTTAAGTCATGGAATGCTATCAAGCCATTGATTTTATAAAGTTACTGATTCTATGAAGCAACCAACCGCTGAAGCCCTAACACACTTGCGTAACCGCACGCATATCATTATCGAAGGTACAGATACCCGTTTGGGTAAGCTCTTTGATATTGTATTATTGATTGCGATTTTGGCCAGTGTTGCTGTCGTCATGCTTGATAGTGTGTTGTACATGCGCTTGCAATATGGCACGTTGTTCTTTTATGCAGAGTGGTTTTTTACTATTCTGTTCACCATTGAGTATGCGCTAAGGTTGTTTTCAGCACCCAATCGTTTGCGCTATGCGTTTAGCTTCTTTGGGATAGTGGATTTGCTGTCTGTTTTGCCAAGCTATCTGAGTTTACTGTTTGTAGGGGTGCAGTATCTACTAGTCATACGAGTACTGCGTATCTTACGTGTATTCCGTGTCCTAAAACTCAAAGCCTATATGCAACAGGCAGGTTTTTTGGCTTCTGCACTCAAAACCAGTCAGCAGAAAATCACGGTATTTTTCTTGTCCCTTGTGCTATTGGTAACCATCTTTGGTTCAATTATTTACGTAGTAGAGGGGCCTGAAAACGGGTTTACTAGTATTCCATTGTCTATCTATTGGGCGGTTGTCACGATGACAACGGTTGGCTATGGTGATATGTCGCCCAAGACACCGTTGGGCCAAGCGATTGCAACCATGGTTATGATCACAGGTTATTCGATTATTGCCGTACCGACCGGTATTTTTACCTCTGAGCTGGCTCGTAATATGCGCCCGCAGCTCAATCCTGTCACTTGTCCAAACTGTGGTAAATTCGGTCATGCAGTGGGTGCAGACTTTTGCGATCGCTGCGGGCACGCGCTCCATATTTAATGATAGGTAGTGATAGATTTTATATCACTACTGATTGATCTCTTATCTATACCTCAATGTACTCATCAACCAGCGGTGAGAGGTCAGTCTCGACGCCTAGATTTACCAAGTTCCAGTACTGTCCTGATATAGTGCGATCTAGCATCATTGTTGTGGCAGAGGGCTGAAACTGACCAAAGTATTTCAATGAGGTACGCATTTGCGCAATGGCATCATGATGTATCTGACTGCTGCCAAAATCAAATGCACCTTCTTGATACGGGCTGATAGATAAAGGTTTTAGACCAATCGACAGCCATTTTTCATAAAACTCGCCAGGGATGTTTTTATCATCGTCACGGCGAATGTCTAAGGCGACAAGGTCTTGCTCAAGTGCGGTCACATCGCCTTTGATAGCGTGTTTTGCGAAACGACGGAACAATTGAACTTCGCTATCACTGTAACTACGGATACCACCAAAATCATAAGCCACGACGCTGCCGTCATGACGAAAAGCAAAGTTGCCTGGATGTGGGTCACAGTGCATACGGTACAAGCCAAATAGCTGTCCTGCGGTAAAATGAAACAGGCGCTCTGCTATTTTTTGCTTGATGTCATTGTCCCATGTCGCAGCGACGGTCAATGTCTCTCCCATCTCTTCGGTTAAGGTTAGAATCCGTCTGGAAGAATGGCTGCTGATGACTTTAGGAATGATAAGTCCTTCATCATCTGCATGAAAAGCGCCAAATACACGTAAGTTATAAGCTTCTTTGGTATAGTCCAGCTCATCATGTAAGCTCTGGCGAATCTCGTTAAAGAGTTGCTCTTGCAACTGCTTACTCATATTGAGCACGCCTGCAATCTTTAGTGCCATGCGGACTTGCTTGAGATCACTATCACAGTTTTCATCCACATCAGGGTACTGGACTTTGACCACGACTTTTTGTCCAGACAATAAAGTAGCTTTGTGCACTTGTCCGATAGATGCGGCAGCAAACGGCATTTCTTCAAACTCACTGAACAACTCTGCTATAGGTGCTTTTAGCTCACGCTCAACTTGTGCACGTATTTGCGCATAAGGCATCGGCGGGGCATCTTTTTGGAGTTTTTCTAAAGCAGTGGCAACTTCAGGTGGAAAAACGTCTTTGTATTGTGAGGCAATCTGTCCTACCTTCATCACCGCACCTTTCATCTCACCCAATGTCTCGGCAATCTGGATACCCACGTCTTGCATCAAGTCGGAGCGAGCCTGCAGACGTTTCTCTTCGTCACTCGAGAGATGCTTAAATGAGTTCTTAGCTGCTTTGCCGGCAATACTTGCTGTCATGCCAGCGAGTTTCATAAAGCGCTTTCCGGACGTTTTTGCCATTCATATCACCATATAGTGGATTGTTTGCTCAGCCATAATTCTATTATTTTCATCAGACAATTACTGTTTGACTAATGTGTGAAAAACAAAATGTGTGAAAAATAAGAAGTTTTACTTTATTAATAAAGCTAGTAATCTATAAAATCAAACAACACCTTAAGTACTTGTATTGACTGCATAAATATTGCTTAGCCAGTAATCTAATGCCATCTCATAACCCATATGACCCAAACCACAGATCACACCGACTGCGACATCGCTCAAATAGGAATGATGCCTGAAAGGCTCACGCGCATGAACATTGGATAAATGTACTTCTATAAAGGGTTTTTGTGTGGCCAATAGGGCATCACGTAGTGCAACTGATGTGTGGGTAAATGCAGCAGGATTGATAATAATAGCATCAGCTTGGGCAGATTTGTCTGCTAATAAGCCATAATGTTGGATCTTATCGACTAGATCGCCTTCATGATTTGACTGTATACAAATTAATTCAATGCCGTGCTGAGCGGCTCGCTCGATCAAGCGTTTTTCGATATCTACCAGCGTCATATGGCCATAAATTTCAGGCTCACGCTTACCCAATAAGTTCAGGTTGACGCCATTTACCAATAGCAGTTTGTGATTGAGTGTCTGATCGATGTGTTGGTCAGCAGGATTTTTTGCTGCTGTAGATGGAGAAGAGGACGTCATAGTAATCTCTGTTGCTATTTAAATATGTGGATGATTTATTATAATGAATAAGGTGTGCATGACAAATAGGTTGCATAAGCTAATCCAGCGTATCGCTTTATAATAGCAGCTTGTAGGCTAGGTTATAAAAAAATTACAGGAAAAACTCACCCATGCATTAAAAAGCGTGTTAAAAGTCTTTATGTTGCTAAAAACCCGTGCTATGATATTTTTTATGCAATAAATATTGCAAGTTTGTTACTGTCATTGATATGAAAGATAGTTTGCAAAATTGGCTTTCTTTTATATAAGTGTTTTAAAGATGACTGTGGCTAGATTGGTACTTTTAAGTTTTTGATTTCATCATCTTAGATCCCGTTTATATGCAATGTTGCAAAGGAATTTGGGGCTAAGCGAACTTTTTTAGGAAGTAATATTATGTCAGCTCGTGAGCAAGGTATCGTTAAGTGGTTTAATGACTCAAAAGGCTTTGGTTTCATTCAACGTGACAGCGGAGAAGATATTTTTGTCCATTTCCGCGCGATTCAGGGTGATGGCTATCGTTCTTTGAAAGATGGCGAAAAAGTTGAGTTCAGTGTAGTAGAAGGTGAGAAAGGTCTACAAGCTGAAGAAGTCAGAAAGATAGAAGGGTAATCTATCCAGACATTAAAGCGGTTTAGTTATAATGTCTGTACGAACTACTGATATACTACTGAGTCAAGCCCGTATTGTCTTACCCATGTTGAGTTAACAGCAGCATATTTGGTAGGTCAGGTATTGGGCTTGGCTTTTTTTGTACCCGTATGTCTAGCGGCCATCTATAGATATCATGTTGCGACTGCTATTGGTCACGCTTATGTCAGTATAAAGCTTTATTGTGAGCTGATTTGTGATTGATAAAATACAAGCAACTAATTTAAAAGGATATTTTTTTGAGTAATTTTACAACGTTTACTGATTTGCCACTTTCAGTCGCAACATTACGCGCCGTGAGTGATTTGGGTTTCACTGAATTAACGCCTATTCAGGCAAAAATACTACCGCATACATTAGCAAATCAAGATGCCATCGGACAGGCACAAACGGGAACCGGTAAGACAGCAACGTTTTTGCTGACTATTATGGAGGCGTTACTCAAGCGTCCTTTTGCTCATGATGAAGAGTGCTATCTCGGTGAGCCACGTGCAGTCATTATGGCACCAACGCGTGAGCTCGCTCAGCAGATATTTGACGACTGCATTGCATTGACCAAATATACGTCGCTACATAGTGTGTGTATTATGGGTGGTACCAATTACGAAACCCAGCAGCATGAGCTTGAGCGCCAATACGTTGATATTTTGGTGGCGACGCCTGGTCGTCTGATTGATCTTGCCAATAAAGGTATGGTGTATTTAGATCGAGTAGAGGTGTTGGTATTGGATGAAGCAGACCGTATGCTGGACATGGGTTTTATTCCTGATATCAAGCGCTTAGTAGGTCGTATGCCCGCCAATACAGACCGTCAAAGCTTACTGTTTTCTGCTACTTTTAACCAAGATGTGATGAATTTGGCGTATCGCTGGTTGCATGAGCCGCAGTTTGTGGAAATCGAGCCAGAACACAAAACCAGCGAATTGGTTGATCAGCACTTTTACTTACTGACAGAAGATCAAAAACTCGAAGCCCTGCAGCGTATTATTAGTGATGAGGCTGTTGAAAAGGTCATTGTATTCGCCAATCGCAAAGATCAAGTCAAGCGTCTCTATCATAAACTGCGTCAAGCGCATAAGATTGTGATGCTCTCAGGTGATGTGATTCAGCAAAAACGTGAGAAATACTTACAGCGATTTAAGGATGGTCACGCGTCTATTTTGGTCGCGACAGATGTTGCAGGGCGCGGTATCCATGTCGATGATATCAGTCATGTTGTCAACTATACCTTGCCGGATCAACCAGATGATTATGTTCATCGTATTGGTCGTACGGGCCGCGCTGGGCAAACAGGCATTAGCATTAGCTTTGTCAGTGAAGATGACGCATTTAATATACCAGCATTAGAGAAGCATTTAGAAACCAAGTTTACGCTTGAGCAGTGGCAGGAATAATTGCTATAAATGGATATCATTTAACCAATAAAACCCTTAATATCATTTTTGATATTAAGGGTTTTTTGTATGCTTGGTAAAGTCTACGCAGTACTCGCAGTATGTGTTAGAAATTATTGAGCATGATGCATGGAGGTGGCGTCATCGCCCATATCGTGCATGCTATGATCCATATGGTTATCCATGTCTTGCATATCATGATCCATAGCTGGCGTCATATCGTGATTCATCTGATCCATGTCATGAGCATCTGTCTCAGACATCATAGCAGAGTGGCTACTATGATCCATCTGTGCGTGTCCACCACCATGCCCGCCATGCATATTTGCCATGACCATAGGAACGACAGCAACTGCCAAACCTGAGAGTACCATCACCGCACCATTTAACTGCCTTAAGCGAAAACGACCAATCTTGTCACGTAACCAGCCAACTGTCTCGTGCGTTGCAACTAGCATCGGTATGGTTCCCAAGCCGAACACAAACATCAATGCGGCACCGCTTAATGGGTTGTGAGCGACGACAGCAATCAGTAGAGCGCCGTATACCAAACCGCAAGGCAAAAAGCCCCAAAGCAAACCTGCTGTTAGTGCGCGCGGAAAAGTATTGAGCGGAAATACCTTTTGACGCAGCGGGCTAAGGTATTGCCAAAAGCGCATGCCAAAACGCTCAAGCTTGGTCAAAAACGGCGCGCCAAGCATAGTTACACCGACAAATACTAGTACCAGTCCTAACAAGATGCGCGGCATGCTGTTGCCCTGCATCAATGGCGCCAGTACCGTGACACCAATAAGTCCTGCGACCAAACCCAATAATGCATAACTGGTTAGACGGCCAAGATGATAGGTGGCCACCAGCGCGCGGCGTTTAGTAGGGCTGACATCTTTCATAGACAGACCAAATGCCGTCACAAGACCGCCACACATACCCAAACAATGCGGCGAGCCAAAAAACCCCATCAGTAATGCCGCAACAAGTAAAGCCATGGTCATGGATGCATCTCCTAAAAGTCATAAAGGCCGTATCTATAGACACGATTATTATCTAACGAAAGCTCATCATTACACGATGAGCAGAGAAGAGGATAAAGGTTAGATTTTTGGGTTTTTCTCTAAATCAGTACGAACGAGCGCATCTTTATCAACATTGTCATCTGACGGCTCGGTATTTGCAGAATGCCGAGACTGCACCGCGCGCTCATGAGCTTGCATGGTTTGCCTGCGCTCTTGACGATCATCCAATATGATACGCTGTGATGCATTGTCCAAATCTTCGAACTGGTTTGATTTTACCGCATAACGCACTGCCCAGATGGCAACCACAAATAGCATGAGACTTAATGGGATTAATAAAAATATACTGAGCATGGTAACTC
Organism: Psychrobacter sp. T6-5; assembly: GCF_052258485.2. NCBI lineage: Bacteria > Pseudomonadati > Pseudomonadota > Gammaproteobacteria > Moraxellales > Moraxellaceae > Psychrobacter > Psychrobacter sp. T6-5. The sequence goes on from NZ_JBQQEY020000001.1 coordinate 1,674,597, forward strand.
TCTTCAATAGCAGTGTCTTTTATTATTATACACCCATCGCAAATGCAGTGGATGATCTGTAGCAATTAGAATGAGGCGTAGCATTATATGACGACATTAGCTGCGCGTTTAGTATAAAAACCTATTCATCAGATGCTTTTTTGGCACTGCCTCGCGGTGTTAGGAGCTGCTGTGAAGTCACATCATCGGCGTGACGACAATTCATTTGCGGACGTATCACATCCCGTAGATAGGCGGCGATTTCATAAACAGCTCGCCGTGAATGACTTAGGTTTTGCGCAGGTTTCATCCAGTCGCGTCTAACTGGCAATGGTGCGCTAAGCGGTGTGCTGTTAATACCATTCAAAGCAAACTGTCTACGCGCACGTGCCATATGATAGCTATCAGTAATAAGGTAAACGTGATGGAGCGGAATACGCTTGGCTGTAAAACGGGCGTTTTCACATGTATTCATACTGGCATTTTCGCTTATCAGCCCATCGATACCATGCTCAATGAGCCACTGACCGAGCCAAGGGGCTTCAGCGCCACTTAGTACAATAGGCAAAGGAAGATCGTGATAGGCGCCTGCAGCAGTGCGCGCACGATTCAGGCTATAGCGATTGAGAATGATTTGATTGTTATTATCATTAGTTAGACCACCGCCTAATACCACGTAAGCAGTCGGCGGAGAGCTCATAGCAGCAGAAGGCATTTTTGGTAAAGGAAGAAGCGCAAATATATAGACAACGGCTTGTGAAAATAGCGGTGTGAACAAACTGATTAGGACTAAAATAACAGACGTCGAGCCTAATATAAAGGTAATATTGATGATACGAAATAGCTTCACCATTCGTTCGGCTGAACGCAAATAGTTTCGCCATAAGCGTTTAGACCATGATTGTTTAGACCACATGCTCAGCATATCCAATTGAGCCATCAGCATTCACCCAAACTGGCTCACGTGATAGCTGAATTGTAAATTTCTCATAGACGATGTTAGCGATATAGCACTGTGCTGTTGCCACATCTTCTTGAGTTGCTTGATAAGGAGTATGATTGGTCAGTACCAGCGCCTGATGTTTGTGAGTTACGATGGGTGCGATGCCGCTCCCTTTTAATCCTGCTTGCTCAATGAGCCAACCTGCGGCAACTTTTACCATCGCGTCAGGCATCGGATAACCAACGATAGCTGGATAGATTGCTTGTAGCGCCGTAAACTGCTCCTGAGCGATAATAGAGTTTTGAAAAAAACTGCCACAGTTAGGTAGCTGTTTTGGGTCTGGCAGCTTTTGTTGTCTAATATCTATAATAGCTTGCATAACGTCATGAGGCGTCGCTTGCTCGCGCCCTTGTTGCTCAGCATAGCGCTGCGCCACAGTCTGTACATCACCATAGTTGGCTAGAATATTGGTAGGATCAGTATGCAATCTGAAACCGACGCGACTAATAAGCCATGTGTTTGGCGTGCGTTTAAAGATACTGTCACGATAGCCAAATTGGCAGTCGGCCGCTGATAAATGATGCCAAGTTTGTGTCGGTAAATGATAAGCGCGTACATATTGTAAGCAGTCCTCTAACTGCACACCATAAGCACCAATATTTTGTACTGGCGCTGCACCAGTTAGGCCAGGTATGAGCGCAAGATTTTCTAACCCATACCAGCCTTGATTGACTGTATGTACGACTAGATCATGCCAGTTTTCGCCCGCCATTACTTCGATATCGACATAGTCATCAGTTTGAGCAGTCAGGTGAATACCGCGCATTTGGGGTTGCAATACCACCGCATTTAACGCTGCTGGCAATAAAACATTGCTACCGCCAGATAAGACAAATAATGACAGCTGATGCTCTACGTCCTCTGCATAGGTTGCCATAAAGTCATCAAGCTGAGCCTCATTAGTCAACGTCACTACAGAATCAGCGACACAGGCCAGTGCCATCGTATTGCTATGTGACAAATCGACTGAGTTACTGACCAACAGAGTCGCTGATGAATCATTTATAGTCAGGGTCTGAGCGTCGAGATCAAGGCGTGCAGCTTGGGTCATAACATAGCCTATGGGGCAAAAGGATAATAAATAATAAGGTAGCTATAGTTGATTCAATGTAAAAGAGATACAAGGCAACTGAGGGCAGATGTAACTGTGATACTTCAAGCGCGGTTAACGCTGCAGCTCTTTTATAGAGGATTAACTATATTATAGAGGATACCGGATGCAAGAGTAGCAGAAATATAGAATTTATGGCTAGCAAGCTTTCCAGCTTTCGATCCAAGCTTGTGCACTTGATTCGATGCGCTCGATCACCTCTTCAAAATCATCGCTATCACCTTTATAAGGATCCGGTACATCGTTACCGCCATAGGTAGGGTCTTCTTCACTAAATAGGGCCAGCGTTGCCAGGTCATCTTCTGTATCTGTAATACTGTCTTTAATAGCTTGCAGGTCGGCTAAATTCTGTGAATCCATGGCCAAGATTAAATCAAAATCGCGAAAGTCATTAGTCGTTACTTGGCGTGCGACTAATTTATTAATTTTGTAGCCATGTGATTTGGCATGGCGCTGCGAGCGTGGGTCAGGTTTGTCGCCGACATGTGAGTCACTGGTACCTGCTGAGTCTATCTTTATTGAGAGTCCAGCAATCGCCGCTTGCTGACGAAAAACTTCCTCAGCAGTTGGTGAACGGCAGATATTTCCTAAACAAACCAATAATACAGACGAGGGAGTACAGGCTTTCATCAGCATAATATGACCTTCTATAACAAAAAAAACATGCTATAAGAGACCAGCATTATTAGTGCGGCTTTTATTAGCATGCAATCGATTGAACCAACGACTAGCGTAACGCTTAATCGCTTGAATGGCAAGGACAGAGACTGGACAATAGCGTCACTTAATACTGGATTTATGACAATGCTATATATAACTGGGTGATGCGAGGGTAATGCTATATCAATCTTGATTGCTTTTGAAGCGCTGTAAGTCCCGGCGCTCTTTTTTATTCGGCTTGTTATCAGGGCGTGCAAGGTTGGCAAGTTTGCGCTGTTCGGCATAATAAGCACGCCGCGTCTCGCTCTCTTTGGTCTCTGAATATAATACCTCAGCGGCGGTCGCATTGCCCCTCTGTGCAGATAGCGCCTCAACAACGACAGTCTTTTCGGTCATGGCGGTCGCTGAGCCTTGACGTATGGTTAGCTCGTCGCCGACTGAGATTTCTTTACTGGTCTTGACGCGGCTACCAGCATAATGGACACGCCCGCTTTCAATTGCTTGCTTGGCAAGCGTACGTGTGCGGTAGAACCTGGCTGCCCACAACCATTTATCAAGACGAATTTTGGCCAGACTTTGAGGGTTATTATTTGTATTTTTACTCATAAGCATCCTTTTGCATTCGTTTTTATATTAAATCATGGTTTTATATAAATAATATTAGGGCAACTTTACTATTTGCAAATGGATTTTTGTGATTGTGGGTCAGTTGCACAATTGTTGTTCACAAGGTATACCGTCGTGGTTACCATCCATTTTGGTATTAGGACAGTAGTTTGTGAAGTAAGTTGCCTCCGCACAGGATGTCATTTGTGAGCAATGTGTTCTGCCGTCACATGAAAATTTTGATGTTGCTGATTGTGTAGATAAAACTGGAGTTACAGTTGACTCTGATGTTGAGATAGGCCCCAAGTCAACGTATGTTGGCGGTATGTCATCAATATTATCAACGTCATTAGAAGTAAGAGTAGGTTGGGTTACGGTATCTGCCGCTGTATTGGCTGCAGGTTGATGTACCATGTTTTTAGGTTGAAGGACTCTATAACCTATAAGCACGAAAAGCAGACATGTCAATATCACTAATGCTTTGTTTATCACTGTGCGATACCTGCCAGCTCATAATTATTATTAATATGAAAATGGCAGTTTTTAATCGACTTAAAAACCGCCATTGGATTTGAATTTTTATAGCTATTTTTACTATCTTAAAAACAACTGATAGCCAATATTGTCATTGACCGTCGTACAGTCGTAACCGATATCTAGAAGCGCGTCTTGTAGCTGACGAGAGTTACCTTCAGAGGCTTGCAGACCAACCAATACGCGACCTTCAGCGGCACCATGGTTACGGTAATGGAATAAAGTGATATTAAAGTCATCGCCCAATTTTTCTAAGAAAGTCAGTAGGGCGCCCGGACGCTCCGGGAATATCACTTGTAGTAACTGCTCGTTTTCGACCTTGGCGTGACCACCAATCAAATGACGGATATGCGACTTGGCGATATCATCATCGGTCAGATCGTGAGCGGTATAGCCATCGTCTGCCAGTTGGCTGCTGATGGTTTGACGCTCTTTTTCACCTTCTTTTAACGCAATACCGACAAAGATTGAGGCAGGCTCCATAGAATCTGGCGATTTTTTGCTGTCAGCACGGTAGTTAAACTCAGTGATATTACGGCCGTGTAGGCTGCGACAGAAATTCAAGAAAGCACCTGTTTGTTCAGGGATAGTGACCCCAAAGATGGCCTCTTTTTTCTCACCAATTTCAGTACGCTCAGCGATATAGCGTAGGCGGTCAAAATTCATGTTGGCACCGCAAATGATACCGACGCAGTTTTTACCTTGAATATTGTTCGCTTCGATATATTTTTTCATGCCAGCCACTGACAATGCGCCAGCAGGTTCAACGATGCTGCGGTTTTCTTCAAAAACATCTTTGACAGCGGCGCAAACCTCATCATTGGTACAAGTGATCACTTCAGGCTCGACGATAGGGCCGGAGTTATCGCTTTTTTGCGTACGCACAACGTCAAAAGGCAATTCACCAATTTGAGCGACTGCTACGCCATCGACAAACAATCCCACTTGCTCAAGTTTGACACGTTCGCCCGTTTCAAGTGCGGCTTTTAAGCAGGCTGATTGTTCCGCTTCTACCGCGATGACTTTGACGTGCGGCGCAACTTCTCCCAAAAATGCGGCAACGCCTGATATCAGACCGCCACCACCAACGGCGACAAAGACGTAATCCATGTTGCGCCACTGCTGAGTCAGCTCAAGACCGATCGTACCTTGTCCTGCAATGACCAGTTCATCATCATAAGGCGGTATAAAGGTGAGTCCTTCGCGTTCAGCCCGATCAATCGCATAGCGGTTTGCTTGGTCAAAGCTGTCACCATGCAGATCGACATTACCACCGAGTGCTCTGACGGCATCTACTTTGATATCAGGGGTAGTGGTTGGCATGACGATGATATTGTTTAGCGATAGTTTACGTGCAGAGTAAGCGACACCTTGTGCGTGGTTGCCCGCTGAAGCACAAATGACACCGCGCGCTTTTTGCTCATCGCTCAATTGACTGATGCGATTATAGGCACCGCGCAATTTAAAGGATTTGACCGGTTGTAAGTCTTCACGCTTGAATCGAATGTCATTGGCAAAACGTTGGGTCAGCTTGGGCGCCGTTTCAAGTGGTGTTTGAATAGCAACGTCATAGACGGTGGCTTGTAATATGGCTCGTACCCAGTGTGACAGCATAGTAATCCCTAAACAGAATGAATATAAAAAACGAAATAGATTAGCCTATGCTGATTTTGAGTATCTTGCAAGACTCAATTGCAGTTTTCTTGGGATTTCATGCTCGAATGTGAATGAATTGAAGATGTGTGGCGAAGATCGATAACAGACCAGTACTAGAGACGTATCATACGACAAGCAAATTAAGGTCATGATTGCGCTAACATCCATGAATATCATCAGTTATAATAGCCGCGCATTTTATCTCTTTTAGCCTTTTACTTTTTTTAAGACCATACGTTTATTTTCCAAGGATTTATGATGAGTGATCAGCAAGCACAAAAGCAAGCCGCCGCCCGCGCCGCCTTAAATTATATTGAAGACGATATGATACTTGGGGTAGGGACAGGTAGTACGGTCAACTGTTTGATTGAGTTGTTGCCGCAATTGAAGCTTGCTGGCGCGGTTGCCAGCTCACAAGTGACTGAAGACAAACTTCGCGCGCTTGGTATCGAAATAGTTGATTTGAACTTTGCTGGTACGTTAGATGTTTATATCGATGGTGCTGATGAAGTCAATGAGCACTTGCAACTTATCAAAGGCGGCGGCGGTGCATTGACTCGCGAAAAGATTGTCGCAGCAGCGTCTAACAAGTTCGTTTGCATGGTCGATGAGAGTAAAAGCGTTGAGATATTAGGTCGCGCGTTTCCAGTGCCAATTGAAGTACTGCCACAAGCGCGCTCTTATGTGGCTCGCCAATTGGCCAAATTGGGCGGTGAACCCGTATATCGTGAAGACTTTGTCACTGATTATGGTAATGTCATTCTAGATACTTATGACTTGGATGTGAGTAATCCGATTGCGCTCGAAAAAGAGCTAAATAATATCGTGGGTGTGGTATGTAATGGTATCTTTGCGGCGAACCAAGCGGATGTGCTATTAAAAGCAGGTGCAAATGGCGTAACGACGCTCACGCGTTAATTTATATCCATACGCTTGCTAAAAGTTGAATAATAAAAAAGGCAGACTAATATATAGTCTGCCTTTTTTGTGTCTTGCTTTACAAGTAACTTACTTTGCTTAGCTATGAGGGTATGTAAGTGATTAAGATAACTTGATTTTGTCTTTGAGTAAAAACTCCATCAATGCTTTTTGCGCATGTAGACGGTTTTCAGCTTCGTCCCATACCACAGAGCGTGGATCGTTCAGCATATCATGAGAGATTTCCTCGCCACGGTGTGCTGGCAAGCAGTGCATAAACACCACTTCAGGGTCGGCTTTGTCTAATAGAGACGGCGTCACTTGATAAGGGGCAAAACGACGTGCGCGCGTATTTTGCTCTGACTCTTGACCCATACTGGCCCATACATCGGTGACAATCAAGTTAGAGTCTTTGGCCGCGTCTTGTACGTTTTCTACCAAACTCACGCAATGTGAAAAGCGTTCCATAAGTTTTGGATCAGGCTCGAACCCATAAGGTGCTGCCACGCGTAATTCAAAACCAAACTGATTGGCAGCTTGCATAAATGACGAGCACATGTTGTTGCCATCACCGACCCATGTGACGATCTTATTTTCGATACTACCGCGATGCTCATAATAAGTTTGCATATCAGCAAGCAATTGGCAGGGATGATAATCATCAGTCAACGCATTGATAATAGGTACGCTTGAATATTCAGCAAAGGTTTCAACTTTTTCGTGCCCAAAGGTACGAATCATGATGATATCTACCATGCTAGAAATCACGCGTGCTGAGTCTTCTAATGGCTCGCCGCGACCTAGCTGCGTATCGTTAGGTGATAAGAATATGGCATTACCACCAAATTGACCCATGCCTGTCTCAAATGAGATACGGGTACGCGTTGAAGATTTTTCAAATATCATACCAAGCGTTCGACCAACAAAAGGCTGGTATATCTCGCCTGCGTGTTGCATCTTACGCAATTCGCTTGCGCGTTTGATTAAGTTTTCTAGTTCTTGTTTGGTTAAATCAGATAAGGTTAAAAAATGGCGCAAACTCATAGTAATCCTAGCAGTCGATCGCAGTCAGTGAAACGTCATCAGTGTTCAATAGTATCGCGTCAGTGCGTATACTGGGTTGACAACAAACTTTTAGTATAGCGTATTTACTTTCAATGTAAACGTTCAATTTTATCGAGATTTAATGGCTTGCTAAATAGACCAAAGTCGCATTAGCAAGCCACAATACTCGTATGCTAATGACTATCCCTGTGTACGGTTTGGACGTATGCTGAGGCGACATAACAGCTCATAGCTAATCGTTCCAGCATGACCTGCAACTTCATCGACGCGCGGCGCATCGCCCCAAAGCATGACTTTGCTATCTATAGCAAGACTTTCAGGCGTTTTGCTGACATCAATGACAATCATATCCATTGCCACACGCCCAATCACAGGACAACGATAGCTATGATTGTCGTTAGCATCGATGACGGTGACATAAGCGTCGTCACTTATTACACGCGGATAGCCGTCTCCATACCCAACGCTGACCAATGCTGTTCTGGTATCTTGCTTGGCACGCCAGCGGCTACCATAGCCGATCGAATCATTGGCATTGACCGTTTGTAATGCCATAATTTGAGCACTAAACTCCATCGCGGGCTGCAAGTCTAATTCTTGTGCGCTTTTATCGACGACAGGCGAGCTACCATATAAGATAATGCCTGGACGTACCCAATCATAATGGTACTCTGGAAAGTTGACGACACCAGCAGAGTTGCATAGTGAGCCTAGGATATCTGGGCTAATCGTATCTTTCAAAGTCGCTAGTACGCTTGAGAAACGCTCAATTTGCATTGCATTTAGTGGATGATCATGATCATCAGCATTGGCAAAATGTGTGGCTAATATCAGCTGATAACCTGCTTCATGTAGACGCTTTGCTGCTGACAGCACACCCTCAGCATTGAAACCCAAACGGTTCATGCCTGTATTGTATTTGAGCCAAACCACATTAGTTGCATTACTAGCTGGCGGGACATTTTGTAGTGCCCATTCCAACTGTGGTCCGTGGTGAATCACGCAACTAATCTCATGATCAATGGCTTGCTGCCACTCATCAGCGCTAAACGCCCCTTCTACTAGACCGATGGTTTTCTCCCAACCTAACTGTCTGGCTTCTAGCGCTTCAGTCAACGTTGCGACCCCAATACCATCTGCTTGCTGCAGGGCTGGCAAGACCGCCGCCACGCCATGTCCGTAAGCATTGGATTTGACCATAGCCAACACTTTAGACCGCGGTGCTCGTTGTTTCACTTGATTAAGATTATGGGTAAGGGCTTTTGGTTTTATGGTAATAGTGCGCATAATCGCCTTCTATATGAGTAGAGTTATGAAGTGATAAAGCCAGTACGGCATCAATTAGGCGGATGCAGCACTGGCTATTGTATTAAAAAAAACATCAAAAACTATTTGTCCGTTTGTGTGCGATTAGACCTTAGTTTTTACGAGAAGTCTTTACGAGACTTACATTTAATAAGGCTGGTTATTCGTCATTCTCAAAACTGACGCCCTGATAGTATTCTGGCGTTAGATTGATAAAGCGGGTAAATTGGCCTTCAAAACCCAAACGGACGGTGCCAATAGGACCGTTACGTTGTTTACCAATGATAATTTCCGCCACGCCTTTGTGGTCTGAGTTTTCATTATAAACCTCATCACGATAGATGAACATAATCAAATCGGCATCCTGCTCAATCGCACCAGATTCACGTAGATCCGACATAATCGGACGTTTGTTTGGACGGTTTTCTAGACTACGGTTAAGCTGAGATAAGGCAATCACTGGACATTCAAGCTCACGTGCGAGCGCCTTTAGACTGCGAGAAATCTCAGAAATCTCGCCAACACGGTTACCATCTAGACTTGGCACTTTCATCAACTGAAGATAATCGACCACGATAGCACCCAAGCGCCCATCATGGTTTTTGGCGATACGGCGACAGCGAGAGCGCATCTCAGATGGCGGTAGGGCAGTACTGTCATCGATATATAAATGCTTTGATTGCAAATGTTGAATGGCATTCATCATTTTTGCCCATTCATCTTCGTTCATTTGCCCAGAGCGCAAGTGTGTCTGGTTAATTGCACCCCATGATGACAGTAAACGCATGACAATAGATTCCGCAGGCATCTCCATCGAAAACACCACAACGGGCAAATCTTCATTGAACAAAATCCCTTCTGCTAAGTTCATCGCAAAAGTGGTTTTACCCATAGAAGGACGCGCAGCGACAATAATCAGATCACCCGCTTGTAGACCTTGCGTTTTATTATTCAGCTCGACAAATGGCGTCTGCAAACCAATCATACCGTCAGGGTTGGACTTTAACTCTTGAATCTTATCGATAACATTGGTAAGGACAGAAGTAATGCCAACAGGGCCACGCTGTTCAGCGCGCTTATTATGCTGCTCATTGATACTAAATATCTTGCCTTCGACATTGTCCAAGATATCACTGACGCTTTGATCCTTTGGATTATAGGCCAGTGTCAGCATGTCATTACCCGTGGTAATCAGTTGACGCAGAGTCGATAGCTCACGCACACGCTGAGCATAAGCGGTCAGGTTAAACAAGGTTGCCGGACTTTGACTCAAGATATCGGCTAAGTAGCTGTCACCACCTGCGCCTTTGAGCAGCTTTTGCGCCTCTAACCAGTCGTGTACCATGACGGTATCATAAGGCTCATTAACGGCTGCCAGATGGGCAACGGCATCAAAAATATATTGATGTCGCCCCGCATAAAAGTCATCTTTGGTGACAATATCGGCAATCTTGTCGTACGCCTCTTCAATACTCATCAAAGACGCGAGCAATGCCTTTTCAATATCGATATTGTGCGGCGGTGTCTGATTCAGTAAGTCGTCGGTTTTATCGTTTTCTGCCATGAGTACCTAATGAGTCAAAATGGGTATAAGAAAAGTGTCGGTGATAGTGCAAAACAGACATGGCACACCTCTACGATAGATGTACCAAAACGTGGTTTTAGATTTGCCTGCAAATGCTACAATCAGAAGCGAAAGTTTAACACATAATGTGATTTTTTAGGCTGGGTAAGCAACTAAATCTACCGTGGTTGTTATGCATAAAATAAGAGATCGCATCCAGTGTCTAAACGTAAAAACTGAAAATATTGACGATAAATATAATAAAATCAAAAATTTAGATAAGATAAGGCTATTGTTATGACAGAACAAAAACGACCATTATTAATCACGACAGGTGAGCCTGCGGGTATTGGCATGGACGTCGTACTGAGTTTGGCAGCAGAGGGCAAGCTGCAAGATTTTGATCGTCCTATTTGGGTGACCGCTGACGCAAAGGCGATGCAAGTGCGGGCAAATGAGTTGGTCGCCGCTGGCGTGCTTGAGAGCAGGCCTGTTTGGCAAACTATTGATAACTATGCGAATGATGTTGATATGGATGTGCTCAAACAAATATCACAGCAGGATATAGATACTCATAGTGCTTTTATACTGCTTGACGTTCCTTGTGCAGCACCAGTTACTGGTGGGCAAATTAATATTGCCAACTCAGCAATGGTGGCTACGCAGTTAGACATTGCACATCAGCTAGCAGTAAACGGAACAGTCGCTGCTATCGTCACAGGCCCCCTACAAAAATCAGCGCTCATAGATGCAGATATTAAGCTATTAGATGGCACTATGTTTAGTGGTCATACTGAGTTTTTTATGCAGCAAAGTGGCTGTGACAAAGTGGTTATGATGCTTGCCAATCAAGCGATGAAAGTGGCGCTAGTCACTACGCATCTGGCACTAAAAGACATACCTGCTGCCATCACTGCGGATAATGTGCGTCAAACGATACGAATCGTCATCGATGATATGAGAGAAAAATTCGGTCTCGCGCAGCCTCGTATCTTGGTGTGCGGTCTCAATCCACATGCAGGCGAGGGCGGGCATTTGGGTATGGAGGAGATTGAAATCATCAACCCAGTCTTACGAGAATTCATCGATGCAGGTGTCAATATTTCAGAGGCGATGCCCGCGGATACTTTATTTACCACCAGACATTTAGCAAACTGTGATGCGGTCATTGCCATGTATCATGACCAAGGATTGCCAGTATTAAAATCACACGGTTTTGGCGATACGGTCAATCTAACATTGGGTTTGCCTTATATTCGCACCTCTGTCGATCATGGTACGGCGCTTGATTTGGCAGGGCGCGGCGGTGCAAGTGCGACCAGTCTATATCAAGCACTAAATATGGCTAATGAGATGGCAGATAAGTCGCTTACTAGCTGATATACCTCTGTTATGATTCATCGCCGTATAGGTATTGTTCACGTCGTACTTGATTATTTTAGTGTGAGTAATACCTATTTATGAAGAATTAAACGTAATGTAAGTGGTTTCATGATAGTTGTCTGTTGATAGGCTTGAAGGGTGAAATAGCTGGTTACCTTGGGGGTATATCCTAATTAAAACTTCTTATCAATTTTACTAAGTAATTTGATTATTACATTTTGATATTGCCATTATTGCCCATGATAAATAAAAAAAGCTACGATAGATTGAGCATCGTATCTTCTTAGTTGGATCCATTTGATTTTTGAGTATCGAAAGCTCAGCCTAACCTACGTGCTAATTTATATTTAAAAAATATAGTATTTAGCCTTATTTATTGCAAACTAACTTAATCAGGGTCTATGACCCAATTTTTTTTGAAATTCAAGCCAAGGTTCAAGCTGTCCTTCAACGATACCTTCATAAGTTTCCCAATCATTTTTTAGAAAGTCGTAGAGTATAGGATGCATGCTATCATTCAGACCTACTGATAAATCACCCGTTGTTAAGTCTAAGTAACTGTCTTCTAACACCTCTATGTTATAGACCTCATTTTCCCTATATACTATTAAGCCTTGGTAAGTACTACAGCTTGCTAAATAATAAGTTTCAACTTTATTCTCACTATAGTTTTTACCTTCATAAACACTATATATGTATATGAAGTCAATATCATTCTTACTCAATGCTCTAATCATAATTTAAAATTCTACCCATCTGTTGAATTGAGCTATGCTTTCAATTTTTTAGTCACTAAGTTCATATCTAGAACTAGCAGTTCGATGCCTGTATAGCGCACCGAACATATACTGATCACTTATTGAATGAATATATCACTTTGAAAATGGGTTTAGATACTGAATAGGGATCAATTCTAAAAAGGTAGCAGCCTGAGACGCTTTCCTACCGTGTCCTTGATCCGTTGGACGCAGACATTGATCTAAAGAGTAAAGAGAGCGAAACCAATTGAGAAAGACCGCTGCCACCTCCTTTATATTATGGCGGCGGTCATTGTCTTAAACACAGGCACGCAATCCTAGGATTAGGACACTAAGCTTGTCTAGTCACGGATACCGATTGATTGACCAATTCCATGGATCCAAACGAGGTTAAGAACGCGACGCTGGATGCATCGGACCCAACACCAATGCGAGCCATCGTGTCTGCACCTGCCATGCCAGTCGGATCAATGAGGTGCCAGCTCCCTCCGAGATAGACCTCGGCCACGGCATGAAAGTCTTGTGGCGTCACATCGGGCGCATAAACACTAGCGAACCTAGCTGGTATCGACGACGCGCGCGCTAGTGTCACGAGAACATGCGCGAAGTCGCGGCATACGCCCTGACGTTGAACAAAACTATCGAGCGCGGTGGTTTGGGCGTGGCTTGATCCGGGCACATAGCTAAACGCCGACTCGATCCAATCGCGCATCGCAGCAATCCGTGCGCCGCCAGCGAGATCACCAAACTCGGCTTCCACGAAGGCTTGAAACTGGTCTGACGGGCAATAATGAGACGGCATCAAATGCCTGATTGTCTCTCCGGGCAAAAGATGCAGGGGCGTTTGGGACAATGTCGATATGTCCAAGGCAGGACGGTCAACGGCGATTTCTGCGAGGTAAGTGCAGCTAAAATCCCCTTCGGCGTGAATCCAAATCCGTTCTCCTATGCCATCATCAGCGGCGACCCGTGAAAAATGCGCAACGTCTGATGTCCAAATCTCGGTCGATCGCACCCGCTGATCCGCAAGATCGGCGGCTTCGATCTGAAGCAAAAGATCCATCGGCTCTGAGAGTCGATAATGGAGGGTGACGTTAAGTTTCAGGATCATATTTGAGCTCCCTAAGGGCATGGGTCTGGTGGGCTGACGATCGCGCGGGGCTGAACCGCTTCGACTATATCAGAGACTGGTTTACTGGAGTCAGGTAACAATGCCTGACAGGATTAAATTATCATAATACCGCTTTTCAAACTCAAAAGGTGAGACATAATCATTTACATTATGCAGTCGGGCTTTATCGGATCTGAGAAACGCTCAAAATCAATTCATAATGGATTTAGCTTTACGCTAAAACCATTATGATGACTCACATCTTTGAGTTTGTTTCTGTCTGCTTGGCTTGATTTAACGCTGCCATTGTTGTCATAGCAGCGTTTATATTCAATGGATTCAGAGGTAAAAAGCCACCGGGTCGGTTACCCAAAAGCATGGCTCGTCTGTCGATAATAATTGTTCAAAAACACAGCCCAATTATGAGCTGTGGTATAATTTACCATTATAAAGCTGAAACATTGCTACTATTACATTATCATCGCCCATTTATCTTTTATACATTAAGACTCTTTTATGTCCAAAACTTCATTTGATGCCCAAACCATTTCTAATAGTTTACGTACTGCCAAGCACCAGCCGCGTAAGCGCTTTGGTCAAAACTTCTTGCATGATACCAGCGTTATTCGCGAAATCGTTGAAAGTATTCGTCTAGAGCGCGATGACAATTTGATTGAGATTGGGCCTGGTATGGGCGCATTGACCGAGCCGCTATTAGCAGAAGTGGATGCGATGACAGTCATAGAGCTGGATCGCGATTTGGCTGATAGCTTACGTATTCGCATTGGTGCCAATAGCCATCCAAACTTTGAGATTATCAAAGACAACGCCATGCATGTTGACTATCGTGATCTATATAGCGAAGCGCGCGGTAAACTGCGCGTGGTGGGTAACTTACCATATAATATTTCAACGCCTATATTATTTCATCTGCTTAGCTATGCGGATGTGATCCAAGACATGCACTTTATGCTACAAAAAGAAGTGGTTGAGCGTATCACGGCTGATGTTGGTAGCAAAACTTATGGTCGTCTGTCTGTCATTATGCAGTATTACTGTGATACAGATTATTTGCTGACTGTGCCTCGCGGGGCTTTTAATCCTCCGCCAAAAGTCACCAGTGCTGTTTTTCGACTGACACCGCATATTGACAAACCGATAGTAGCAGAGGATGAAGAGTATTTTGCGATTGTTGTACGTGAGACTTTTAACCATCGTCGCAAGACGCTACGCGCTATCTTCAAAAAATCAACCTTGCTGCCGACGCTGAGTGAGGATGATTTCGTCGCTTGTAGTATTGATCCGCAGGCACGTCCCGAAACCTTAAGCGTTACAGATTTTGTCAATCTGAGTAATCAGGCTCGTCATATAGACGTTTAATTTAAATAATTACTAATTATTATATAAAAATCATAGAGGTATTATGAGTTTTCGCCATCAGTATGTCATTGGTGACCTACAAGGTTGCCACGCGGCTTATCTACAGTTACTAGAGACATTGGATTTTGATCCTAATCAAGACAAGTTATGGTTTGCTGGTGATTTGGTAGCGCGTGGTGAGGATTCATTAAATACCTTGCGCGATGTCAAAGCATTGTGTGAGCAGGGTGCTGCAGCAACGGTATTAGGAAATCATGACATTAACTTAATTGCGGTCTGGCGCGGGGCTGCAAAACTCAAAAGCAAAGACAAAACAGCGCCAATTTTTACAGCGGATGACTGTGATGAGTTGTTGGAGTGGTTGCGTCACCAGCCGATATTGGCGTATCCAGATGAGCATACGGTGCTGGTACATGCAGGGATTCCACCACATTGGAGTATTGAGGCAGCAGCAGCATATGCCAAAGAGCTAGAATCACAGCTGCAAGGTAGCTTAGAGCAGCTTGATGCATTACTGCCAAATCTCTATAGCAAAAAAGCCGATAAATGGCACGCAGGTATTGAAGGCTTTACTAAGATGCGAGCGATTGCCAATTACTTTACTCGTATGCGACTGTGTAAACAGGATGGCTTGCTTGAGTTTGACTTTACAGCAGGGCTAGATGAGCCTATGCCAACCGATTTTTTACCATGGTTTGAGTGGCAAGTACCGCGCACGCGCAAGATACTGTTTGGTCATTGGGCGGCATTAAAAGGTGAGATTGATTTGCCACATGCACGCGCGCTTGATGGTGGCTGCGTGTGGGGTAATTACTTACTGGCCTATAGACTGGGTGATGGACAGGTTTTTACTTCAGGCGCAGGGTGCTGAAGCTCGTAACGAGGGCTGTAAATAGCTTAATACAACAGGCTGGATAAGTGGTGTGTTTTAAGCGGTTCTAAAAATGCAGTCTGTTTTAAGTAGGCTATTGATCAATTAACAGCCCTGTTTTGATGGTTCTACTGAGATATGCTCAAATGATTAAAATTGAGTTATGCTCAAATGATTAATAAGTCATCTAACTGAGTCATTAAGGAATAACGTCGTACCTGAATAATAGGACAGCTGCGGTTGACGCGACCAGTAGCCCAAGAAATATAAATAATAAGATATTATCTTGAGTTAACTTTTCTTCAAGTTCAGAGTAACCTAAGTCATCAAAGGTGATGTAGTTTGTGTCATGACTGATGTTAGAGTAGTCGAACTTTCTCACGCACTCGATAAAGTATTCAACAAACCAGTATGGCCAGTGTTCTGGTTTGAATGGTGAGATCTCTCCTAACTGAGCATGATCAGACAATCTATGCCAGTTACTGGCGCTTAAGTTAAGACTGTGCATACGCCAATCTTCAAAGCGGCACTGACTGACCTGCTCAACAGCAACGACATCTACTTTTTTATGGTTCCTATCTTTAAATATTCTTTGCATAAGAGAAAATACAACATCTTTTGCGCCTTCTAAGCATTGAAGGAAGCTTTTTTCATCATTGCATAGAAAACCTGCAATTTTATTATTTTTATTGTAGACATGCGAGTGTCTTTGGATATGCTCAAATACAGATCTATCGGTGGTATTAACTCTACTAACATAGATGAGTCTTACAAGGGAGGTTGATGCAACATCCTTCATAGATTCTTCCAGTTTGCTATGACTGGCTATATTCATTCTTGTCCTCGTTTAGTGGTCTATCCCAATATCTTAATATCTTATTGAGCCCGCTCCTCATTATTTTAGATGATTTTTGAATCCTAAGTTTGTTGAGCTGTGCGAGAGTTTTGCTTCTACGTCCATATTTTCAAGATTAAGATGTAAAAGCTTTAGCTAAGTCGTGTGAGTGCTTCAGGTCTGATGCCAAATAATTTTAATCTCAATAATTCACCAAGCGTAAAGCCGCCCAAGCGAGCCTTTTAATCAGGCAGCTTTGGCGGTTTTTTAGGTTTTGGCAAAGGTGTTTTGGCATCGCCAGTGGCCTTGTCATCAGCATCCGTATGATCTGACTCGTGACCAACAGTATCATCATTATCGATGGTATTGAGCGTCTTGGTGACTTTGTCATATTGGATATCGTCGGTATAAGGCGTGCTATTTAGTTCTTCATCTGCAAGACCATCATCAAGATTGACAACCTTCTTAGGCGAGTTGTGAGGTTGGGTGTGATCGCCCTGTGGTTGACTGTCATAGTATATGTCTGTACTCGCTTCCGCGTTTTGCGCTACTGCTTGCTTAGACTCGGGTAATATTCTGACATCAGACAATCGGCGTACCACATAATTGCTTGGTATGGCTTTTCCATTTTTTTGTGCTGAAGTGTCATCAAATATCATATGACCTTGACTATCGATGCGTGCATATTTCATTGGCTTGTCGCGTGGCCAGAAAAAGTCAGAAGGGTGGCTAATGATGTGTCCAAACACTAGCTTTGTGAGACGACTCCATTCAAAGAAACGCACTTCTTTTGAACGTAAAGCAACAAATAACGCCAGCGAAAAACTGACTATCAAGTTGACCATACCAATAAGTGCCACACCCAATATAGAAATCACAATGAGGCTCCAGCTAATGTCATCAGCAGATATATTGAACAAACCGTGTGCCAAGTTCGCTGAAGCAAAAGCAATGTGGCGAATATCAATTGGTAAGCCGAATATGTAGCCGATGGTTGCTGTACTACCTAAGAAAACCCCGAATAAAAAGTTACCCATGATAGCGCCCAAGTTCGCTTCTATGAAGCCGCCTAAACGCTTAAGCCATGATGCAGGCAGTATATATTGTAGTAGTTTATGGCGTTGAATACGCGCACCTACTTTGTTATAGACCGCTAAATTGTCATAATAACCCGCGATCAAACCCGCTAAGAACAAATACACGCCAGCGATAGCAGCATGAGGGAGCGCTAATGAGTGAAACGGATCCAAATCATGGAGTAGATGACCTGCTTTTTCTGTACCAATCATCGGTGCGCCTGTGTACTGTAACCAAGCAAAAGAGATGATGAGTGCAACGGGTATCGCTAACATAACATTACCCATGATAGCGATAAACTGAGTACGTAAAATATCGACGACTAACTCTGATAGCTTGTTTAACTGATGAGACTTCTTGCCAGAGCCTTCAGATATAGTAGAAGCAATAGCAGCAGCGGTCATCGCTGGCTGCTTGGTAGCGACCGTTCCGCGAATAACATGGATGAACACAAAGCCCAAGCCATAAATCATACTGTTGATAAATGCACGCCCCATCGGTGCGAGCGCCAATTGGTACGCCAGTATTTTTATGGTGGCCATAAAGGCAATGACAAAACCGCCAATGGAGGCTTTTTTGAGCATTTTTTGATAGCCAGACTTATCGGTGCTGATATAGTGCTCACCCACGCGACTGGCGTTTTCAGTGACTTTACGTGACAACAATTTTGTGTTGTTATCAATCAGGTGGCCAATACTATAGCGACGATTGGCAGTCGTAATCAGTGTTTGTATCAGCTCAATGACGGCGCGATCTCTTTTTTGATGGTCATCTGTGACCAGCTCTGTCAAGATACGCACTCGCTGTAAACTCTGATCTAAGCGCAGCATCATATTGGTCAAGCGAATAGAAATACCTGTTTTGTAGATACGTTTGCGGATAGTAGCAACGATATCTTCACACTGCTCAATCATGACCAGCAATGGTGCGGGATCAACGGCTTGTTCAGGGGTAATGTCGGTTAAGGTATCAAGCTCATGCGCTTGTCTGTATTGATTGACAAAGAGCACCGCTTCTTGGTTTTGAGCAACAAAAGAAGCAGAGTAGTTGAGCATCTGCGGATAAGCGTCCATCAAATCAGGATGCAAGCCAAGACCGCTGATGCGATAAGATAAAATAATAATCGCGTTCAAGATGCTGTTTTTTGCCGTGGCAACCAAGTCTAGGTGTTTTTCTTCCACCCTTAGAAGCTGCACGAGTTCGTCCCATTTTTTTGTCTCAATATTGGCAAGCCAGCGCTCATCAGTGCGCTTATCAAACAAGTAACCAACCAGCTCAACCACTGAGTCATCTTGAGGGAGTATCGGCAAAAACCGATGCCCGACCAATCGTCTTAAGCTATTAAAGAATCCTTGATCCGACATAATACCTGTATCGGTATATAGCGCGATTTGACGATATTGGATAATTAATTTTAGGACGAAGCTAGAGAGCCCATCGCCGTATTCTGGGTGTTGATGCAGGATATCAATAAGGGATTGGATGTTTTCGTTAGCTAAAGCGGGTTCCTTGTCACTGACGCGTAACTCATCGATCAAGCGTTTGAGCATCGCCGGATCGGGCACATCACTTAGGGCTGTAATTTGTTGTAAAATGCGTTTTAATTCTGACACGTCGCACCCTTTATTGTGGTTGTTTCAATCGTTTTTATTATTTGCTACTGTGCATTGCATAGTAAGTCGTAATGATTTTTTAAAAACTTGGTAAATTTATCATTTCATTTGAGCGACACTTTGTCTTGCATCATTTTAATCGTAACCACGCATGGATAGTGAATTATTTTGTTAGCAGTTATTTTGACAAAAAAAAGGACAGCAACCAGACTGTCCTTTTTATTAACATTTTATAAGATTATTACAATGAGCATTTAGCTAGCAGGCACATCAAAATAGTCAAGATCAAAGTTCATCATCGGGTCACTACCAGCTTTGACCATCTGTGCATGAGCATCGATACGTGGCAAGATACGGCCAACGAAGTAATCTGCAAGCTTGGCTTTATTGGTATAAAAATCGCCTTCTTTACCGTTGGCTGCTTCTACCATCAACGCAAACATGTAGGAATAGGCGAGGTAGCCAAAGGCATGCATATAATCAACTGCACAGCCATTCACTTCGTTCTTGCGTTCGCCAATATTGTTCAGCACCGTTGTGGTGAGCTCTTCAATCGTATCCGCCGCATCTAAAGTGGCTTGTTTGATACCATGATCCGCTTGCATGTTATTGACGAAATCACGAATCTCACCCAAGAAATGTGTGACATATTTGCCGTTATTTTTTGCCACTTTACGGCCTAATAGATCAAGTGCCTGAATACCGTTGGTACCTTCATAAATCTGAGCAATACGTGTATCACGAACGATTTGCTCCATACCCCATTCGCGGATATAGCCATGACCACCGAAGACTTGCTGGCAATCAACAGTCGCTTCTAGCGCTTTGTCAGTCAAGAATGCTTTAGCCACTGGCGTCAGTAGGGCAACACGAGCAGCGGCGGCTTTTGCTGATTCAGGATCGGTACTAAATTTTTCTTCGTCCAAATTTTTGGCGACATACATTGCAAAGCAACGTGAGGCTTCGGTATTGGCTTTGGCGTTCAATAGCATGCGACGGACATCTGCATGGTGGATGATGGCATCCGCAGGTTTTTCTGGACTTTGCAATTGCGTATCGCTGCGGCCTTGACCACGGTCGTTGGCGTATAGAGCCGCGTTCTGATAAGCAAGCTCAGAACCACCAAGGCCTTGTAAGCCCATGGTGACACGCTCATAGTTCATCATGATGAACATTGATGATAGGCCGGTGTTTTCTTCGCCAACCATCCAACCTTTGGCATTGTCAAAGTTCATGACACAAGTAGCAGACGCTTTGATACCCATTTTGTGCTCGATAGAGCCAACGGCTAATGTATTGCGCTCGCCCAAGCTACCATCCGCATTGACCAAGAATTTTGGTACAACAAACAGTGAGATGCCTTTTGAGCCTTCTGGGGCATTGGGTGTTTTTGCCAATACTAAATGAATAATATTGTCTGTGAGATCGTGCTCACCGCCAGTGATAAAGATTTTGGTACCAGAGATATCATAGCTGCCATCATCGTTGGGCACGGCTTTGGTTTTGATGATACCTAAGTCGGTACCCGCATGTGGCTCTGTCAAGCACATGGTGCCAGACCATTCACCGCTGTACATTTTTTCTAAATAAGTTTGCTTTTGTTCTTCAGAGGCAGCGGCATTCAAACATAGCGTCGCACCGACGGTTAGGTTAGGGTATAGGGCAAACGATTGGTTGGCCGTAAAAACCATCTCTTCGGTGAGCATGGTAACCATTTTTGGGAAGCCTTGACCGCCGTATTCAGCGTTACCGCTTAAGCCAACCCAGCCTGATTCAGCATACTGTTTGTACGCGTCTTTAAAACCTGTTGGTGTGGTGACAACACCGTCACCCTGAAAGGTTGCGCCTTCTTCGTCGCCGCTGCGGTTAATAGGTAGTAAGATGTTTTTTGAAAGTTTTGCCATTTCTTCCAAAATCATATCAACCGTTTCCATGTCGACATGAGCTAAGTTTTCGTTATTTTGCCAAAATTGTGGCGCTTTAAATACATCATTTAACATAAAACGCATGTCATTAAGAGGGGCGTTATAAACAGCCATAAACATTCCTTTGGTTTAAATAGATAAAATTGGAGTTGTTAAGATTATCAACTGTTCTCTTGATGTAACCTTAGCGATTCATATTCAAAGTTTAACAAATAAGCTTGTGCGCGGGTGTATTTCTTCGTGAATTGTGCGTGCACCAAAAGTTAGCAGCTGCTATTGCAGTGATTAAAGGGATTTAAAAACTTGTAGCTATCTATAAAGAGATACTAATATATAAATGGATATAACCAACATGGTTATAAATAAACCCATAAAGCAAATCGGCAACACACCGAAGTATGTTGCCGATAAAAATACAATATGAAGAGATGTCTAAGGTTTAATTAAAAAGCAAACTGATCAACATCCATCGTCATGTATGGCTCAACACCTGTGTTGATGCGCTGTGCATAGGTAGTCGTACGTGGTAACAACTTAGCAAAGTAGAATTGAGCAGTTTTTACCTTGGCATCATAGAATGCTTTTTCACCGCTACCGTCTGCAATAGCTGTTTGAGA
The DNA here is from genome assembly GCF_052258485.2 of Psychrobacter sp. T6-5. Taxonomy (NCBI): domain Bacteria; kingdom Pseudomonadati; phylum Pseudomonadota; class Gammaproteobacteria; order Moraxellales; family Moraxellaceae; genus Psychrobacter; species Psychrobacter sp. T6-5. The sequence goes on from NZ_JBQQEY020000001.1 coordinate 1,696,568, forward strand.
AACCAATGCCATACGTGCCCATAAATAAGCCAAGGTCACATAGCCACTGAAATACATGTAATCAACCGCCGCGCCGCCTACTGCTTGTGGATCCTGAGCCGCTTGCTCACCGATTTCTTTCGTCAGCTCACCCCATTGCTTAACGTGCTGCATAAGCGGTTCGATAAACTGAGTCATTTCTGCATTGTCTTTGTTGGTCTGACAAAAATCTGTAATAACTGTAGTGAAGTTCGCAAGTAGTTTGCCTTTTGAAGCCAAGACTTTACGACCAATCAAATCGAGTGACTGGATTTGAGTCGTACCTTCATAAATACAAGAAATCGTCGTATCACGTACGTTTTGCTCTAAACCATATTCTGTACAGAAACCGCTACCACCCATGACCTGAACGCCATGACCCGCTGCTTCTAGACCTGTTTCAGTTAAGAATGCTTTACCAATTGGCGTTAAGAAAGACAGCATCTGATTGGCGTATTCTTGCGCTTCGCCATCACCTTTGGCGACAATATCAGCAAATTGAGACATATAACCAATCAGCGCGCGTCCACCTTCAGCAAATGCTTTCATGGTCAATAACATATCACGGACCGCAGGGTGAACAATAATAGGATCTGCTGGTTTTTCAGGGGCTTTAGCGCCGTCTAAAGAGCGGAATGCCAAACGATCATTTGCAAAGGCAAGGCCGCCTTGGAAAGCAAACTGAGCCGCGGTAACGCCTTGAATCGCAGTACCAATACGCGCCACATTCATGAAAGTAAACATCGCATTCAAGCCACGGTTTTCTTCACCAATCAAGTAACCCGTCGCGCCGTCATAGTTCATCACACAAGTAGCAGATGCTTTAATACCCATTTTGTGCTCAATAGAACCACAAGATACCGCGTTACGCTCACCTAAGCTTTCATCATCATTAACGTGGAATTTTGAGACCACAAATAAAGACAAGCCTTTAGTGCCTTCTGGCGCATTTGGCAGACGAGCTAGAACGATATGAATAATGTTCTCAGACATGTCGTGCTCACCAGCTGAGATCCAAATCTTGCTACCTTTGATGTTGTAGGTACCATCATCATTAGGTTCCGCTTTCGTACGTACTTGGTTTAAGTCCGAGCCACATTGAGGCTCAGTCAAACACATAACGCCAGTCCATTCACCAGAGATTAACTTTGGCAAATATTTTTGCTTTTGCTCAGCAGTACCGTGGTGCTCCAGCGTCGCCATACAGCCTTCAGACAGACCAGGATACATGCCAAATGACCAGTTAGCCGTACCCATAAACTCGGAAATTGCTGAGTTCAACGACATAGGCATATTTTGCCCACCAAACTCTTCTTCCGCTGTTAATGAAGTAAAGCCAAGCTCACAATACTGCTTATAAGCTTCTTTGAAGCCCTTAGGTGTGGTCACTACGCCATTTTCGAAATGACAGCCTTCAGCGTCACCACTTTGATTCAATGGCGATAGCTCATTTTCTGCAAAGCTTGCGGCTGTTTCTAGATAGCTATCTACAATGTCTGCTTCAATATGAGCATAATCACCAATATTTTGATAATGAGTGGTACTGTCTAGAAGCTCATGCATGACAAATTTCATATCACGAATAGGGGCTTTATATTGCATGGTATCCTGTCCTTTTTAGAATATAGTTGATGATAATCAATAGCGAGCATAGGGTTGCACTATAGTGCCCAAATTTTGCTCACGTCAATCTGGTGAACCTATATGAATAAAAATAGGTAATAACGAAAATTAACAAAGTCATCGATTATACAAAATAGCATTGAAAATAATGGTGATTGCTAGAGTCAGCTCGAGAAGTCATAAGCTCTAACAAATTCACTATAAAAGATAGGCTTTCATAGGCGATTATACAAGTTTGGTGACAGCACTGATAAGTCATGAACCTATCTTGCATCGGTTATACAATCGACGTTAGGCGCAGTTTGCATCGTTAATAACTCTATGAAAAAGCTAGCGATACAAGGCAGAATCTATCCCTCAAATTATTGGATATAAAATAAAAGGCAATATCGACCAAACAAAGAAAAACCGCTTTTAGAGCAAATGCACCAACAAGCGGTCTTGTGATATTTAGCAAACGTTAGTATTTGATAGCCACCCAATGCATGAGTGTGTCAAGCCCAGCCATGATGGAAGGGCAAATATCAAGACATCTATGATTGGACAGTATACTGTTTGACCAGCATTTCAGTGGCAACATCAGCGGGCACAGGTTTGCCAAACCAATAGCCTTGTCCATTTTTGCAACCCATGGCCAGTAACACATCGCGCTGCTGTTCAGTTTCTATACCTTCTGCCACTACATGCATGTCTAGAGCATCTGCCAAGTCTAGAATGGCTTTTACAATGGCATGCTGAGTACGGTCGGTATCAATTTTTGAGATAAAGCTCTTATCAATTTTAATAAAATCAAAGGGGTATTCTTGCAGGTAACTCAAGGATGCATAGCCCGTACCAAAATCATCTAAGGCAAGACAGACACCCAATTCTTTGAGGGCGTTGAGTTGTTTTCTGACATCATCATGGCGCTGAATCAAAGAGGATTCGGTCACTTCGATATGCAACTGACACGCTGCAATCTTGTGCTGTACCAATAGGCCGCTCACCATATCAAAAAATTCAGGATGACTAAATTCAGCAGCATCAGCATTGATACAGATGTGCTGACAAAAACCTTGCTGTCGCCATTCAGATAACTGGTTAGCAATCTTGTTAGCCATCTGTGAAAACAGCTCAAACGAGAGCTTATGGGTCAAAATAGCATCGATAAAATGTTTTGGTTTTAGTAGACCGCGAGTAGGATGTTGCCAGCGAACTAGCGCTTCAAATCCCGTAATTATTCCAGTATCTAATAAGAATTTTGGTTGATAATACGGTATGAACTGTCCTTCAGCCGACGCTGCTCGAAGATCAGCTTCTAACTGTAGGCTACCTGAAGTGGCTTCCTCAATCGTTTTGTCATACCAACGGATATCATCGCCGCCGTGTTTTTTGACATACTGTAAGGATTTTTCTGCTTTGGTCAGTAAGCCTGTTACCTGAGCATCGTTTTTAGGAAAGTAACTGACGCCAACAGAGACATGGCAATAGATATGAGCATCCGTTGCCGCGTTCTCATTCATAGTGAAGGGTATCTCGCACATTTGCATGAGCGTATCTAGCTGATGACGCACCATATTGCCATCTTTGCATTCAAACAGTAATGCAAAATCATCACCACCAAAGTGAGAAAAGCAGCGTAAATTTTCTAGCTCGAGGGTTTTGACTCGCTCTACAAAGCTCTGTATCAATGAGTTAACGCCATCAGAACCCAACAAGCTTGCAAGATTACGATAGCGGTCAATATTTAAACGTACAAGGACAACTTCTTGATAGGTATCTAATAAAATATCACTGGCCTGACTTAAAAATACTTTGCGATTAGGCAATCCAGTGAGCTGATCGTAGTTGAGTAAATGTGCGACCTGCTTTTGATCTTTAACAACCGACGACATGTCACGTACCATGCCAACATGATAAACAGCTTGCTCGACACAAATCTTACGATAAGTCATATGGCAATCGATAGTCTCTCCATAGCGATTGACCATTGAAATATCAAATTCGTAAAAACCATGCTCGATCAAGTTTTTCTTAATGGCCTTTAAGATAAGCTGCTCTTCTTCTGACAAAAATTCAGCCGCGTAAATACCGAGTGGACGACCGACCAAAAATGACTCTTTATAGCCAATCATAAGCTCATAACTGGCATTGACAGATAGATAGCGTAAATTGCTATCTAATACAAAAACAGCATCTTCGATCTGCTCACACAGTTGGGCCATGAGTTGCTGTTTAATCGATATTGGAATGGGGTCAAAGTTGCTCATAATAATGTCTCACAAAAAATAAAGGCTTATAAAAAATAAGTACTGTGATTCAATTTACTAAATTAGAACTAAGATCACTTTTGATTCTACACAATATAAAACAAAAGTTCTATTTTAAAATGTCTATAAATGATAGTAAATCTCATTACTAATACTAATTTTAACCATACAAAGCGAGTAAAGTAGTCAATGCAACCACCGGTGCTGTCTCTGTACGTAATACCCTACTGCCAATTTGCCAAGGCATAAAACCTACAGATTCTGCTTTTTGACATTCATCGTCACTGAGACCACCTTCAGGACCAATCAATAGTTCAATATAAGGAGAGTCTTGCTTGAGAACCGAGGCCAGTTTCTCGGGTTTAGCAGGTTGTCCTGCTGCAGGCACACTCATCTGCATACGTAGATCCGCGGTTTTTTGTAGCACCTTATAATAAGTGTCTTGACTGAGTGTGGAGACGATAGGACTGACCATCGTTGCTGTATTCAAAGAATCAGAATGGTTTAGCCATTCATTGATAGATAGTGGGGCAAGGATCAAAGGAGGACGATTGAGACCGCATTGCTCACAGGCGGCGATAGCGACTTGTTGCCAGTGAGCCAGTTTTTTGTCAACTTGGGCAGGTTTTAGATTGACCTCACCATGATGACTGCTGAGTAACTGTATGGCAGTTACACCAAGCTCTGTTGCTTTTTGAATCGCGTAATCCATACGCTCGCCGCGACTCATTACTAAGCCAATTTTGCTAATAACAGGCGCCGTGCGATCATCGTTTAGATGAGTGAGTAAGGTAGCGGTGGCTTTTTTCTTACTGATCGTTTGCAGCGCTACTTGATACTCACCACCAAGTCCATCGAACAAGATACCTTGATCGCCGATATTGGCACGCAGCACTCGGCACCAATGATGGACGATGCTGTCTGGCAACTCAACGTCGCTCCCTAGAGGTAGATCACCCAGCTTAGGTAAAGGCATAGCATCAGAATTGTCGTTATTAATGGCATAAAAAAAACGTCGCACGTGGTCTTATTCCTATTATTTGATTGGGAGCGTTTATTATCGGGTCCATAGAATATCACTTGAGCTATCTAAAGGCATGGCTTTTATGATAATTATTGTTCAGCGGAGTCACTTTATCTATAGATAATACTATCGCACAGTGAAGCAAAAATAAAAAAGTAATTAAGATGAAATGTATCTTATAAAATATAAAAGGTAATAGCCCAAAATTTTTCCAATAAAAAACTGGCACTCCTAAGAGCGCCAGTTGAAAATCAATCAATTAGATTTGTACTTAAATATCAATAACTAGGCGGTTAAGCTCAGTGCTTCAACCAAGCGTCTGTTTGGCTCGACTTTGTTCATGCTATAAAAATGCATGGCTGGCACACCCTCGCTAATCAAGCGCTCACATAAGCGATAAACCACATCAAACCCAAACTCACGAATAGATTTGCTGTCATCGCCAAAGTCGGCTAGTCGCTTACGTACATAACGTGGAATATCAGCGCCACAGCTGTCAGCAAAGCGTATCAGGTTACTAGAGTTAGTGATCGGCATGATGCCAGCTACCAATGGCTGGGCAATAGTATCGATACCGCGTTTTTCTAACGTGTCACGCAAATACAGATAACTGTCTGCATTATAGAAAAACTGCGTAATCGATGCATTGGCACCAGCGCGGTACTTATTCACCAAGTTGTCGACATCAAACTCAAAGCTACGCGCTTGTGGATGCATCTCAGGGTAGGCCGCCACTTCGATATGGAAGTGATCGCCTGAGTGCTCACGAATGAACTTGACCAAATCTACCGCAAATGGCAGCTCACCCATGCCAACCTGACCTGACGGTAAGTCGCCACGCAATGCGACAAGACGTCTGATGCCTAAGCTCTTATAAAACTCAAGCAACTCAGCGATTTCAGCCTTGTCATCACCGATACAAGACATATGCGGTGCAATTTCAGTCTCACCGCGCGCGCTTAGTGCTTGCACGATGTCTAAGGTACGGCTACGAGTTGAGCCACCCGCACCGTAGGTCACCGAAAAATACGCCGGTGACAACTTATTTAGCTCATCATAAGTACTGAGAAGCTTTTCGTGACCTTGCTCGGTTTTTGCAGGAAAGAACTCAAAGGAGAAAGCGGGCTTACTCACAGTCAGGCTCCTTTTAGTATTTATAAGCGTCAGGTTTGAATGGACCTTCGACAGGCACACCCAAATATTCAGCTTGCTTTTCAGTCAGCTTGGTTAGTGTACCGTTGAAGCCTGCAACCATCGCAGCGGCCACTTCTTCGTCCAACTTCTTAGGCAATACTTTTACGTACAAGTTATCAAAGCGCTCGTCAGTCGGTAGATCAGCGAATTTTTCTTCGAACAGATACATCTGTGCCAGTACTTGGTTGGCAAATGAGCCGTCCATGACGCGTGATGGGTGACCAGTAGCATTACCTAGGTTTACTAGACGACCTTCAGCAAGTAAAATCAAATAATCGTTTTCATCATCTGAGCGGAAAATTTGATGAACTTGTGGCTTGATCTCAACCCAGCGCCAGTTATCACGCATAAACTGTGTGTCGATTTCTGTATCAAAGTGACCGATGTTACAAACGACTGCACCAGGCTTAAGGGCTGCTAGCATATGACGGTCACAAACGTGATAGTTACCAGTCGTGGTGACAATCATGTCAGTGTCTTCAAGTAAGCGTTTATTGATGCTGTCTGCGCCGCCAGTGTTGTCACCGTCGATGTATGGTGATAAGACTTCAAAACCGTCCATACATGCCTGCATGGCACAGATAGGGTCAACTTCTGAAACACGTACGATCATACCTTCTTGCCGTAGGCTTTGCGTGGAGCCTTTACCTACATCACCGTAACCGATAACTAAGGCACGACGACCAGCAAGGAACATGTCGGTAGCACGTTTGATAGCGTCATTTAAGCTATGACGGCAACCGTATTTGTTGTCGTTTTTCGATTTGGTCACTGCATCGTTGACGTTGATGGCTGGTACTTTTAGCGTGCCTTTATTCAACATCTCAACCAAACGATGCACACCAGTGGTGGTCTCTTCTGAGATACCATGGATGCTATCAAGCATTTCTGCATAATCATTATGAATCAAAGCAGTCAAATCACCGCCGTCATCTAAGATTAAGTTAGCATCCCAAAGCTGACCTGATGCTTCGCCACCAACGTGGATTTGTTGACGTAAGCACCACTCGTACTCTTCTTCCGTTTCGCCTTTCCAAGCATAAACAGAGATGCCAGCAGCAGCAATAGCAGCAGCAGCATGGTCTTGAGTTGAGAAAATATTACATGAAGTCCAACGTACTTCAGCACCTAGCGCGACAAGCGTCTCGATAAGAACCGCAGTCTGAATGGTCATATGAATGCAGCCAGCGATTTTCGCGCCTTTAAGCGGTTGATCGGCTTCGTAGCGGCTACGCAAACCCATTAGGGCAGGCATTTCGGCTTCAGCAAGCGTGATTTCACGGCGACCGTAGTCAGCAAGACTGATGTCGGCGACTTTATAGTCAGTGAAAGAGGGGTTGATCGTATGGGCAGATGGGGTGTTAGACACTGCGTCCATAATATGCTCCTATCAGTGGTTAAGGTATGATAAAAAGAATAAAAACGCAGGTGCCGTTATTTGCGCTGTCAATAATCAGTGAAATAATTATTAACAGTTACCGAGCCTAACATAAGGGCTGAATAGTGGATCTTTGAATATGAACACAACTATTGATACTTATGGCGCAACACCTCTCGGAGGTCGTTATTGTAATAGATGAGTCATGAATTGTCACCTGTTGGATAACATAAATAGCTGACGGCTTAGGTTCATAAGGTGTTGGACGGAAAGATATAGACATAAAAAAGGCCATCGATGGATGACCTTTTTTATTTTGAGCTCAGAGAGTCTGAATAGTGCTAAGAGACACTTAGTACCAGTTATAGGTCAGGGATGTGAAGAAGTTGGTGCCATCGGTGTTATAGCCAGGTAAAGTCACATATTTCTTATTGGTAATATTGTTTAAACGTGCCGTCATAGATAGGTTGTCAGTCAGTTTATAGTTGCCACTAATATTCAATAAGCCGTAAGAATCAACCAATTGGGAATCTGTATTGGCGCCACCACTATAATAATCGCCTACGTATTGATACTCAGCACGGATATCTACGCTTGGTAAGCGATAGCCCAAATATACTAGACCTTTATGTTCGGGACGAATAGAAAGATAATTACCATTGTAGTTAATAGGATTGCCAAAGTAATCGACTTTACCAGTGTAATCACTATTATCCGTTGCTTTTTGATAGTCATAGCTTAAACCAAAGAGATAGTTATCCATGTTCCAGTCAGAGGTTAGGGTAACGCCCTTAATTTTTGCTTTATCAACATTGATGTTTTTGCCGTAAGGGTATTCAACAGTATTGATACCATCGCTAGCAATCAGTTCTTCAACCTTGTTGTTATATCCAGTAAGACGAGTAGATTGAGTTTGGTTAATATACTCGATAAAAGCCTCATAGTTATCACTAGTCTCTGGCTTTAAGTTTGGATTACTACCCCAGCTGGCTGGACCATATAAGTCATTAAAAGTAGGCGCTCGATATCCTTTAGCGTAGTTAGCACCTACACGAAATTCTGGGTTAAGGTGGTAGGCTGCACCTAAGTTGTAAGTAGTTTTGCTGTCAAAGTCCGAGTAATCATCGTATCGTACATTTGCTTGAGCATCGATATTATTATGTGATACTAAATAACCTAAAAATCCGCTTTTAATTTTACGGTCGTTGGTAGTATATACATTTGATTCTAGCTCTTGATTTAAGTATTCAGCTCCTATAATGGCTTTACCAATCGGTAGGTCTTGAGCTCTTACTAAGTTTATCTGTTGCTGATTAGTATCGTATTTGCTGCCATTTTTTGAATCAGTCTCATAGGTTATTGATTCATCAATGCTATAACCGTAAGTTAATTTAGTATTGCTATTGTCGTTAGTGTGTTCGAGATAGGCACTAGCAGCACCATTATTTTGATCGGAGAAAGCATGTTTTAGAGCAGGGGCGCTAGTATTGTAATCATCATAAGCGTCAATATCAGTAGTTGATTTTGAATAAATACCATTGACTCCTAACTTCAAATTATCATTAATTTTTTGGTTAAATGATATGCTGTAATTATCGCTTTTAAATCCATCGTCATCTGTTTGAGCAGGCAGGTTACGTGGTAGTGTCGCATTATAGCCGTCCGTTTCGTTATGACTCGCTGATAAGCTTAAGGTTGTACCTGTTTGGTTTGCAAATTGTGCACTGGCACCATACAAATATTCGTCATGTGACCCTGCACCAACCGTCACTGAAAAATTGGTTCTGTCAACGTTCGTGCCTTTCGTAAATACTTGAATCACGCCGCCCATAGCATCAGCGCCATAGATGCTTGATCCAGATGCGCCGTATAGAATTTCTATACGATCAATTTGATCAGCAGGTAACAAGCTAAGAGTTGCACCACCTGTACTCAGGGAGCTGTAACGGACTCCATCAATGAGTACCAATATTTGTTTGTTATTATATCCGCGCATATAAAAGTTTGAAGTAGTACCAGGACCACCATTTGTGTAATAGCTTATTCCAGGTTGATGCTTAAGTACTTCGAGGGCACTTTGACCTTGATAACGTTGCAGCTCTCCGCTATCAATGACGCGAGTTTGTGCAATCACGTTACTGGTTTTGGTAGGCGTACGAGTCGCTGTCACGACAATTTTGTCAAGCTCAACTTGTGGCATCTCGCTATCGTTAGTATTGGTTGCCTCAAGGGTCGCCGCCATTGCTGTGTTGACTGCAAATAAACCAAGTGCGCTTAAGATACTTAGGCGAAGATAAGTACGTGAAGGTGAACGTGATAAAGACATGATCGATTCCAAAGTAATCAAATTAAAAAATGCAGACATAAGAAATAACTATTAAAACGTAAAAGGTGTCAAAAATTACAAAAAACAGTATATAAGCAAAACTGCGCTCATTATCTACAAAAGTTCCGCCTTTATAAACCACTTTAACCTAATGTTTCTTCACGGTAGGATGAATATAATTCATGATGAGATGCTAATTATTCATTAGAGAGCTACTTTTTTATTAATGCCTATCATTTTCAGTACACGGAAGAGATTGCACAGAGCGATAAAAATAGCTGACTCACACAGTTAACGACAAAAACCTATAATCAAAAGCACTGCTGTTATAAATAATTGTTATCATAGTGCGGATATTATGTGTTCTTCATTGTGCCACTCATAAAGTTAAGAGGTTTGTTTTGTCTACTCAGCATAATCTGACTCCCAGTACCGCGTTCCCTTCATCGAACTCTACTCTTAAGATACCACTTGCGGTCGTAATGCTTTTGCTGGCGATGATGTTAAGTATTGTGTTGCCAAAAACCGCTTTTGCTGTTGATGCTGGTGCGCTTGGCGTTGGCGGTGATAGTAGTGAGGAGACAGTAGCTACACCTTTACCTGATTCATTTGGGCGAGATACGCCGCGTCATACCGTACAGGGTTTTATCAGTGCGCTGGGCGAAAACGACTACTTGCTGGCAAGTAACTATCTCAATTTATCCAAGTCCGATAACCCAACGACTGTCGTACGTCAGTTTAAACAAGCGCTCGATGCGGGTGGGCGATTTCAGCCTGATTTGCAAATCAGTAATACCCCTGAGGGCAATCTCACCGATCAATTACCACCAAGTCAAGAAAATGTCGGTGTGATTAACATCGGTGAAAAAAGTGTGTCGTTGTTACTAGAAAGAGTGGTCTCTAAAGAGAACGAGCAGTATTGGCAGTTCTCAAGTGAGACGCTGAGTTCTATACCGGAAGTGATAGAAAACTCAGAGCCTACCTTGGTATCGCGCTATACGGTGGATTCATTAGATGGCAAAAAGCTCTTTGGTTATCAGCTGGCTGATTTGGTCGCTGCGCTATCCATGATTGTGAGTAGCTTTGTCCTCACTTATATCGCAGTATGGCTGTTATATCATCTATTGAGAATTGTTTATCCTCGTGTGCGCGGCGTGCCTTTGCCATTACCTGACAAAGTGATACTGCCGCTTTCTGTGGTCATTATGGCGCTGATCTTATCTGAAGTGATGGTCTATGCAGGCGTGTCCGTCACGCTGCGCGAACCAGTCAATCGCTTTACTGATATTGCTTCTTGGCTCGCGCTAACTTGGCTGCTATTACGAGTTATTGATGCGATATTTACTCGAGCGGTTAATCTAAGCTATAAGAAAAACTATACTGAGCGTGTCTCAATCTTGGGACTGATGCGAAAAGTCGTTAAAGCGCTACTCTTAATATTTGCGGTCATTGTCATTTTTGGTAATTTGGGTTTTGACTTAACCACAGGTATTGCCGCACTGGGTGTGGGTGGTTTGGCATTGGCACTAGGTGCGCAAAAAACCATTGAAAACCTTGTTGGTAGTGTCGTAGTCGTCGCGGATTCACCAGTACGTATCGGTGATTATTGCAAATTTGGCACTTATGAAGGCACTGTTATTGACATCGGTATTCGCTCATCACGTGTGCGCACATTGACACGGACTGTTGTCACGGTGCCAAACGGTGATTTTTCCTCGATGCAAATTGAAAACTTTACCTCGCGTGATATGTTCCGCTTCTTTCATCAGTTATATCTGAAGCGCACTGCGGATATCGATGTGGTCTTCAAGATGGTCAAAGACTTAGATGAGTTTTTAAATGAGCATTACTTGACCAACCAAGAATGGAATCAAGTTAATATTTTAGAGCTACGCCAAGACTGCTATGTCATTCAGCTACAGGCATATATCAATGCCAATGATGTGATGGAGTTTTATGATAAGCAAAACGTGGTATTCGTTGATGTATTAAACCAAGTCGCAAAATATGATGTCGAACATGCATTGCCAACCCAGCAGCTGATCGTCAATCAAGCTGAGCTTGAACATCATATGGAAAACAATACTACTGAAACAGAGGATGATGCCTCAGAAGACCATAGCGATACGAATAGCAATGAAACAAATGTCAGTTTAGAAGACGATGATAATAATTCTGACGGTGTGAATATCAACAAAGACACCGACAATGCTAAAGATGATATGGCAAATAACCAAAAGTCATCTATGGCAACTGTCAGTAGAAAGGGTGCGCTAAAAGCGCTCAAACACAAAAGTCGTATGCTAAGAAAAAGCAAATTTAAGCATACCAAAAATAAATTTAGCTTGTCTATATGGAATCAGCCTTAGAAGTGTTTTTTCCATACAGACAATTATGCTGCACGGTCAGCTATAAAGGTACTGCGGTTTTATTGCGTAATAAGCCGTAGTATGACCAAAGCAGTAAGCTGGCAGCGCTGCGATACGGTGACCAGTGCTGAGTGAGGTTTTTGAGCTGCTTGGGCGTTGGGCGCTCTGCTAAGCCTAGCAACTCCATCGCCGCAACCTTAATGGCTAAGTCATCGACAGCAAGCACGTCTGCGCGTTTTAAAGAAAAGAGCAAGTACATCTCAGCGGTCCAGCGGCCGATGCCCGTAACAGCGGTAAGTGTCTGTATCACTTCTTCATCAGGCATATTTTCTAAAGCCATAAAATCTATATCATGATTGACTAAAGAGCGGATATAGCGAGTTTTTTGCTTAGACAATCCATGAGCTTTTAAGGCCTCGTCAGTTGCTTCATCGATTTTATGCGGCGTTGTCAACGCTGCATCAACCAACCGCTTCCAGATACTTGCCGCAGCGGCGACAGACAGCTGCTGACCAACCATCGCTCTCATTAATTGCTCAAACCCACCTGCATTGTGCCTAAGATCAGGTAGACCAACCTGCTCGTAGATAGCAGCAAATTTCGGTTCGATAGCAACTAATGCGGTGATGTTTTCCTGTAGTGCTTGTTTATTTTCAATGGTTTTGATACTCATAAGGACTTCGCTTGACTAATTAAACAGTGCTCGAATGAATCCAATAGTAAAGGGTAGGAGGCACATATTAAAGGGAAAATCGTTAAAGATTGATATACGAGTTATAGATAAAAAAAGGACTGCAAATAAGCAGTCCTTTTTTTATTTAATAGAGTTGTCATCAACGATGACTTCTATTCGCCATCTGCTTTCGGTTTTTTAAGCAGTACCAATACCGCACCATTGCCACCATCCTTTGGCGGCGCAGAGCAAAACGCCAATACTTCTGGCAATTGGCGTAACCAGCCATTGATACAGGTTTTTAGAATCGCTTCGCTACCTTTACCATGGACGATTTTTACCATGGTTTCATTTTTTTGCTTCGCTTGGCTTAGCAGTTGCGTCATGGCGTCACGTGCTTCTTCTATCGTGCAGCCATGGATATCTACCGCATCGTACCAACGCAACTTACCTTTTTTAAGCTGGTCAAAGATTTTATTTTGCAGTGTAGGCTGCTTATATGACAAATAGGCTTCAGCCGCGACAGGGTTTAGTAGGGCTTGCATATCTGACAAGCCTGCGCCTAAATCGCTGGCTTCACTACCTTGAGCGGCCGCACGTTTTGATAGGGTTGCTGCATCAGGTTTACCTGCTCTTGCCGTGCTAGTAGGTGAGCGTACGTTTTTGTCTTCTAGCTGACTGACACCATGCATAGCTTGCATGAACAGCACTTTATCATCGTCAACATGTTCACTGTCTAGCTGCTTGACGGTCTTTTTCACTTGTTTTTGAGTCAGTAATGACACTGGCTCAGTGGGCTTTTGGTTTTCACCTTCAGGTGAATTAGTATCACGGCCTTTACTTAATTGGCCTTTTAATTCTTTGAGCTGGTCTTGCATTTCTTTTGAAAACAGAGAGTTTGACATAAAAGTTAACGTATCGTTGATTGATGAATGAAAGGTTGAGTCATTTATAGGGTAAATATTTTATTCAAGCTATCTGATTCTATTGAAGCTTGAATTATTGAGTTACTTTACTCGTCTACTGCGACGCCCGCAAGTAAGGATTGTAACGCTTGTCCCGGATGATCGGTTTTCATAAATTGCTCACCGATTAAAAAGTGCTGAATATCATGACTTAGCATAAGACGAATATCACCACTGCTATGAATGCCGCTCTCGGTCACGATCAATGGCTTTTGATCGGCATTATCAGCATCAGTAGAGAGTGCTTCGATTAAGATATTTTTTAAATCGAGTGTGGTTTGTAGGTCAACGTCAAACGTGTTTAAATCACGATTATTAATACCGTAAATATTGTGCGCTGAGCGTGGTAGCTGTAGCGCCCGCTCAAGCTCAGACTGTGTATGCACTTCTATCAACACATCCATGCCAAGCTCAATACTTAGCGCATGCAACTCTTTTACTTGCGTGTCATCTAAGCAGGCCATAATGAGTAAGATACAGTCAGCACCCATTAAGTAAGATTGATATATTTGATAGACATCAATCATAAAATCTTTGCGAAGTATCGGTAAGCTTGAGACATTTGCCGCTTGAATAAGATAGGTATCATCGCCCTGAAAATAATCGCGATCAGTCAGTACTGATAGACAGCTTGCGCCCGCTTGCTCGTACTGCTGAGCAAATAGAGCAGGGGTAAAATCGTGATTAATAACGCCTTTAGATGGCGAGGCTTTTTTGATTTCAGCAATGATGCCAACACCATTGTTTTCAGTGCTAGCAGCCTGTAATGCGTCAGCAAAACCTCGGCGCGGTTTGTTATCAGCTGCGACTTGCGCTTTTAAGTCTTCAAGAGATAGCGCCGCGCGAGCTGCTTTTACTTCTTCTACTTTGGTTGCGACAATGCGCTGTAGTACCGAAGGTATGTCTGAATGAGTTGTGGTCATGCTGTTATCCGAATATTGTTAAAGGTAAATAGGCAGTGATATATAGTTTTGCACTGTATTGGTGCGTATAAATCAACCCTCAGTCACTAGCTGCTGCGTGTATTTGGCCAAAGACTCAAGCTTGAGTAAAGCATCACCATTTTGGATAATTTTTTGAGCTCGGCTAACGCCATTAGGATAGTTGCTGGCAAGTCCGGCGGTGTATATTGCCGCACCTGCGTTCAAAGCAATCATGTCGCGGGCTTTAAGTACAGCACGGTCATGGGTATCATCACCAGATAGAGCAGCGCGGATCAGTGCAAGGCTTTGCTCTGGAGAGTCGACATCTAGACCAATCAGGGTTTGCGATTCGATACCTGCATCTTCTGGCATTATCTCATAAACGGATATTTCACCATCTTTTAGTTCAGCAACTGTGGTCGAGGTTGCTAGACTGATTTCATCCAGCCCATCTTTTGCGCCCACGACCATGACATGCCGTGCGCCTAGGTTTTTCATGACTTTGGCAATTGGCTCACAGAGCTGTGCGGTAAAGACACCAATAACTAAATTGGGCGTACCAGCAGGGTTGGTTAGTGGGCCTAAAATATTAAAGATGGTACGCGCTTTTAGCTCACGGCGTACAGGATTGGCATAACGCATGGCACTGTGATGGTTGGGCGCAAACAAAAACCCAACCCCTTCGTTCTCGATACAATCTTTTGCTTGTTCTGGAGTCAGCGCAAGACTGATGCCTGCTTGCTCAAGCAAATCTGAGCTACCAGATCTGGTTGAGACACCGCGATTACCATGTTTGGCAACTTGTGCGCCAGCCGCCGCGACAACGAATGCCGATGCAGTCGATACGTTAAATAAATTGGCACCATCACCGCCAGTACCAACGATGTCGACCAAATAGTCACAGTTTTTTGGCTCAATATTGGCAGCTAGCGCACGCATCGCACTGGCTGATGCGGTGATCTCATCGATCGATTCACCTTTCATACGTAGACCTGTCAAGATAGCGCCCATCATCGCGTCGCTACATCTGCCTTGCATGATGATCAGCATCACTTGATACATCTCGTCAAAGGTCAAATCGATGTGCTGAAAGATTCTACTCAAAGCTGTCGTCAATAATTGGTGTATTTGAGCGTCAGACAGTTTTGCAATACCCTCTGGCGTGTGATCTTCTTCTATTTTTGTCGTACTCATGATGATCTCGCTTATGATTATTTTTTGTGTGAATCTGTTTTTTATGTAAATCTGTCTATGATTTGAGATAGAGTCATGAAAGCAGGCTCTTAAGCCAAAACTAGCCTACCTGTGGTAGCGCATCTGATGCCAGTTTTGCCAAGCCATAAGTGTGTAAAAAGTTATTAAGTAATTGATAACCTGCTTCGCTCAAAATGGACTCAGGATGAAACTGGACGCCCTCTATGGCAAGTGTCTTGTGGCGTATACCCATGATCTCTTCGATACTACCATCAACATTCTGCGTCCATGCGGTCAGCTCAAGGCAATCTGGCAGGGTACGCTTATCGATGACAAGTGAATGATAGCGTGTGACTTGCGATGGGTTTGGTAATCCGGCAAATACGCCTTGGTCATTATGATAGACGGCTGATAATCGTCCGTGCATAACTTCACCTGCTTTGACGACTTGTCCACCAAACGCCTGCCCAATCGCTTGATGACCCAAACAAATACCAAGTATTGGAATAATACCTTTCAATGTCTCGATAACTTCGAGCGAAACACCCGCACGATCAGGGTCGCATGGACCTGGGCCAATAACAATCACCTCCGGTGCTAACGTTCGAATCTGCTCGATAGTGACTTGATCATTACGCCAAACAGTGATGTCCTGCTGCAATTCACCGAAATACTGTACGATATTGTACGTAAAGCTGTCGTAATTATCGATCATCAAAATCATGAAGGTTTCAACTTATCAGTTTTATTCTATTTGTAATAGGGGATATATGCCTACCGTTGTTCAGGGCTTTGGTTACCAAACAAAAGCAGCTATGACTACGACAGAGGGCGTTATGGCGCGCGGTTATCTTACCACTATTTTGTTCTCTATCAAATGCAGAGCATAGGCTAGCTAAATAAGCACTACATAAAAATATTTTTCTCTCATCATAATGATTTCACTATCAGAGCCAAATCAGCAAATCGATATTTTATTATTGCACCGTAAGAGAGCAGTCTAATAATTATAAGATTATTTTAGCACCAATATAGTGCAAAAATATTATGATTAGTGCATCGGATAATCTCTTAACATAAAGGTTATTAGCAAAAATACATTTTTGTATAAAAATAATTTGGTATAAGGCGCTGTAATTATTGGAAATATGTTGTTTTAAGTAACGTGGTTGGTAATTGTTTTGAGATATTGGCATAACCTTTGCATTGATGCTGGTATGATTATTGATGACCATAAAAACAGGTCTAAAAATAATTATTCATAAGTGCCAGAAGAGTTCAGCATGACAAGTTATATATTGCTAGAATGATATGAGAATTGACTTAGGATGTTTGTAGACCATTGAGATGACTATTGGTCTAATTAAGAAAGCGTCTTAGATGAGTGTCTTGACTAATACGACAAATAGTGCTGATAATAAGCATAATATCGAATGCGCTGTTTGGTATTGGAAGGACATCTGGAATTCTTGCACAAGAAATGGCACCAATAATTTTAAATTGCAATAACGTGACCAACACAACGGAGATTATGTATGTCGAACAAATTATTAGATCTTATTCAATCCTCTAATGCTAAATGGGTTGACTTTCGCTTCACTGATACGCGCGGTAAAGAGCAGCACATCAGCTTCCCAGCATCTACTGTCGATGAAGATGTCATGGAAGATGGCAAAATGTTTGATGGCTCATCTATCGCTGGTTGGAAGGGTATCGAAGCGTCTGATATGATCTTGCGTCCTGACCCAGAAACAGCGTTCGTTGATCCGTTCTTTGATGCGGTTACTGTCGTCGTGACTTGCGATATTATCGAGCCATCAACGCTACAAGGCTATGATCGCGATCCACGCTCTATCGCACGTCGCGCTGAAGAGTATTTAAAGTCAACTGGTATTGGTGATACTGCTTACTTCGGCCCTGAGCCTGAATTCTTTGTATTTGACGATGTAAAATGGTCAGTTGATATGTCTGGCGTCAGTCATAAGATCACTGCTGAAGAAGCAGCATGGTCAACTAACGAGACTTATGAGTGGGGCAACATGGCGCATCGTCCACGCGTCAAAGGCGGCTACTTCCCAGTACCACCAATCGACAGCTCACACGATATGCGTGCTGTCATGTGTGAACGTATCGAAGAAATCGTTGGCGAAGGCCGCGTTGAAGTTCATCACCACGAAGTGGCGTCTTGCCAGTCTGAAATCGGTGTAGCATTCAACACAATGGTACGTAAAGCAGATGAAGTTCAGCAACTGAAATACGTTGTTCATAACGTGGCGCACCAGTTTGGTAAAACAGCGACCTTTATGCCTAAGCCAATCGTTGGTGACAATGGTTCAGGTATGCACGTGCATATGTCAATCTCAAAAGATGGCGTCAACACGTTCTCTGGTGATGAGTATGCTGGTTTGTCTGAGACCGCATTGTACTTTATTGGTGGTATCATCAAGCATGCTCGTGCATTGAACGCGATTACCAACCCATCAACGAACAGCTACAAGCGTCTAGTACCGCATTATGAAGCACCTATTAAGCTTGCGTATTCAGCGTCTAACCGCTCAGCATCTATTCGTGTGCCACATGTAAGCAGCCCGAAAGCCGTACGTATTGAAGCACGCTTCCCTGATCCAACAGCGAACCCATACTTGGCATTTGCTGCGCTATTAATGGCAGGCCTTGACGGTATCCAGAACAAAATGCATCCAGGCGAAGCAGCTGACAAAAACTTGTATGACTTGCCACCAGAAGAAGAAGCGCAAATCCCAACGGTTGCAGAGAGTCTAGACGTCGCACTACAGGCGCTGCGTGATGACCACGAGTTCTTATTGAAAGGTGATGTGTTCACCAAAGACATGCTAGAAGCATTCATTGCACTTAAAGAAGATGAAGTACAACGTCTAAACGTGACTGTACACCCTGTCGAGTTCGATATGTACTACAGCTGCTAATAATGAGTTAGTCGATTAATTGAATAAAAAAGAACCAGTCAAGTGAATCTTGGCTGGTTTTTTTGTACCTGTTCAAAAAGATAGTGGTATAAATGGATGATATTTTTTTAAATATCATTGATTTCATAACAAATCCTACTGATTTTGCACCAAAAGTATCGCATAATAGTTTTTATAAAAGTATATTAATAGTAAATACTAATTAGGTTGACTGACTATGAGTTTGTTATCAAAGCGGAATTTGTTACGAGGCAATATACAGTTAGGAGCATTGGCTATCATGGCTAGCCTTTGTGCGCCTCTCAGCAACGCAGCACCCATTTATAAAGTGATTGATGAGCAGACAGGTCAAGTGACTTTTACCGATCGTCCACAGTCTTATGAGGATCAGGCAGGAAAACAAGTCAGCCAGACTAGCGTCAATACCGGCGAAAGTAGCGCCCCAAAAGGCATGACAAATGAGGTCAGAGGCAATACTGATCTTCCAGCTGCCGCTACCACCAAACCTGCGGTGAATATCAACTATCAGTTGAGTATGATTGAGCCGAGTACTGAGCGTGCCTATCAGCGTCCTGCACAAAGTATCGTCATCGCGCTTGATGTAAAGCCTGCGCTACAGAATGGCGATCAAGTGAGTATCTATTTGGATGATAAAGAAATCGCCCAAGGATTAAGTGCTTCTGTCGCGACAGTCGATTTGCAGCCAGGCCCGCATAGCATCCGCGCTGTAGTTAAGAAGGTATCAGGACAAACAGGACAGCAAGTCAATCGTACGGTACATGTCATTCAAAACACCCTAATTTTACAGAATAAGAAGAAACTTGCTGAGCAGCTTTTGGCTTATGAGCGCTTACCATGGCACCAAAAGGTCTTGTTAAAAATGCGTGGTAATGACGCTGTATCTCAGTAAAAAAGTCATTAGTAATATATAAATAATGAGGGCAGACGTGATTATCGCGTCTGCCCTTTTTATTATTTATTGGTTCTGTCTAACGTTATATGCGCTTATTACTATTTATTTGGTCAACTCGATTGTACCATTGGCAGTGACTGAGATAGTGCTGTTACCAGACTCAAAGCTTTGGCTTGGTACTGACTCGTCTGCCATTCCTGATTTCATGCTCATAGCGCTATACATTGGACGTGGATAGTTGCTACCGGTATTCAAATTAACATTCACGACGCGATAGCCGCGTGCATCCCAAGCACGAGTCAGGCTCTTCGCTTGCTGCTGAAAAGCGCGAGATGCTTCGGTCATCAGTTTTTGCTCTAAAGCATCTTTTTTGGTATCTGAGACGCCAAAGTTAAGATTGTCCATGACCAAGGTTTCTTGTAGATCCGCAATCAGCTGACTGGTTGCTGCAAAGTCTGTACTTTTCAAGTCTATGTTTGCTTGACCTGTCCAACCAATGATTTTATCGTTTTTGTCATAGCGTGGATAGGTACGCTGCTGCCCAGTGCTCACAGTCACGCTTGGGTAACGCTTAGCAATTTTCATGGCATTATTGATTGACGTGTTGAGCATTGTCGCTAATGTTTTAGCGTCAGTTGCTTGTGCTTTTTTGTATAAGCTGGCACGTACTTCGTCGTTTTGGATTTCTTCTTTTATTTCGGTCTGAAACGTCAGTTGGTCGTAACCTGTTGGCTCTGCGTGGGCGCTGCCCATCATTGCAGTCATTAAACAAACCGTACCAGAGGCGAGTGCCGCTTTATTCAGTAGAGCATTTTTCATTATTATCTCCTAAATTAGTTTTAATAGTCTTCATATGAATGTTTTTAAAATCCATTTTCATATGGGAAGCTGTGCGTCTCATTTTCTAAATGCGGACATGTGTGCAACTTCATTCACTAAAATAGCAAAATCTGTATAAGTTGCTGTGAGAATTTTGTGAGCTAGGTTACTGGGTTATTTTTAGATTAAAACAAACAGTTTTGAGATAGGGGTTGTAAAATTAAAAAATCCTTGTATAATCTCATCCGGTGGCTCCATTGGTAGCCTCGCAACATTGTTCTATGAATCCCGCCAGGACCGGAAGGTAGCAACGGTAATAGATTTGATGTGTGCCGAGGATGTGCTGATGGAGTCGCTTTTTTTTGCCTAAAATTTGATAGATATTCTAATAAAGTACCCAATATATTGTTATTCTGTATTAAGCCCTTCATTGTAAAGGGCTTTTTTTTGTCTAAAATTTCATTCGATTTCTCATTTAAATTAAAAGCTTCATTGATTAATATGAGTTAAAATACAATGTATTAACGTTTATTAACATTCTGGAAACTTTGAGGTTTGGTTATGAAGATGTTTGTTTGGTTGTTCATTGTATTTATGGTACTAATCGTTGTATTTGGGGTGTCCATATTTAATAAATTGGTGCGTGCACGTAACCAAGCAAAGAACGGCTTTGCGCAGATAGATGTGCAACTCAAACGTCGCCATGATTTGATTCCAAATCTAGTCGAAACAGCCAAGCGTTATCTAACTCATGAGGAAGAGACACTGACACGAGTTATTAGCGCACGCAATCATGCTCAAAACCTACAAGACTCACATAAGCATCAGCCAGACTCACAAGAGCACATGGCACTATTTGCCAAAGCAGAAGGCATGTTGTCCAAAGCGTTGAGTCAGTTTTCGGCAGTGGTAGAAGCCTATCCTGAGCTCAAAGCCGATAGTATGCTCAAAGAGTTGATGGATGAGCTGACCAACACAGAAAACCGCATTGGTTTTGCCCGTCAGCATTATAATGATAGCGTGATGTTCTACAACAATGATCGTGAAGTGTTTCCTAACAATCTTGTCAGTACGACTTTTGGCTTTCGTCCGCTTAGTCCCTTGGTATTCGCAGACAGAGATGCCATTGCTAAAGCACCGAATGTTAATCTGGGCTAGGATTTAGATAAATTTGGCCAATATTAGGCAGCCCAGTTGATGGATTTTTTTGGTGAACAGCGGATACGTACACGGCGCAGTCTATTGCTCTATGGACTGTTTTTTCTGATTGTGCTTGCCCATGTGGCGGTGGCACTGGCTATCATGGGACTGCTGTTAACGATATTCACGGGTGGTATATATCATTGGGTATTGATACTAGTCATTCTCTTTATATTAGGCAGTTTCGTTGGTGGGAGTTTTTTAGAATATCGGCGCTTGAGAGCGGGTGGTCGCGCTATTGCTCAGCGAGTAGGGGCGGTCAGACTGTTTATTGATAACAGTCAGGCACCATGGGAGCACAGTCATGGGGTGGCGCATCAACATCAAACCAAAGAGAAGGTTCATTATAGCTCACGTCATATAGCCGTACGCGATGAGCGCGATTTTCCACCCGTCTATCGTCGTTATTATGAAATTGCCCATCAGTTAGCGATTGCGGCAGGTTTGAGTACACCGATTTTATACATATTGCCTAATGAGCAAGGTATTAATGGCTTCGTTGCGGGTCGTCATAGCCAAGATATGGTACTTGTCATCACCCAAGGCGCGTTAGATAAGTTGTCTGATGAGGCGCTATATGGGCTCATTGGTCATGAGTATGGTCATATATTGCATGGTGATGCCACGTTCAATCTACAGCTGATGGTGGTATTAGCTGGTTTACAGATATTATATGATTGGAGCGATTCAATTCCTAATAGCCGCTATCTTGATAATACAGTTGCCACCGATATTCCTTTTTCACAGAGACAAGTTGACAGTCGTGCACGCAGTATAGAGGCGCAGACCACCCGTTTTACCACGCATAGTGAGTGGGTAGCGTACTGGCAGGCACAATCACAGCATCAGCAGGTATCAGTCAAACGTGAGTCTCGGTGGGTGCAAAGTAGACCTGCGATTGATCGTCAAGCCCCCCGTAGTGTCTGGACATTACTGCTCCATGGTCTAAGTTTCTCGAGTATGGCAAGTGCTCAGTTGATTAAGCACAGTTTTAATCGTGAGCGTGAGTTACTTGCTGATGCAACCAGCGTGCAGTTAACGCGCTCGCCTGCGATCATAGAAACCTTAAAAGCCATTCACCAAGATTCACTTGGCTCACGATTATCGAGTGTTGCTGATATCAATGGGCTCAGTCATTTTTTCTTTGCCAGTAGTGGCGCGGACTTGGGTGATGTGTCTTGGTTTGCCACTCATCCAAGCTTGATAGAGCGTATGAGTGCCATTAATTCTGATGCTTATCGTAAGTTTGCCGTACAAGTCGCTAAAGAGAAGCGGATCAATCAGCAAAAAATAAAAGAAATATATCGGCAGCGTCGCTCAGGAAACTGGGAAGATATTACAGAAAATAGCCTAAGCAAAAATTCACAAAAAAAGTTTCAATTACCGCCTCAATCATTATTCAATATTAATGCAGAAGAAAACCATAAGCAGAATGCTACTATTGATAAGGCTGCAAGTAACAGTGAAAGTCAGACAGATAAAGGTCTTGAGTTCACTAAAGAGGTAGATACAATTATCGATGGTCGCTTGCAGGTAGAAATGGCACCTATAGATACCGACAATTTGCTGAAGCCTTGGCAGGCCAAACCTGACGCTGACCTGCCAGAAGATACACTGATTGAAGTGAGCGATATTCAAAAGGTGTCACTACCGCAATATCTACTCGATCATATTTATCATCCACTTGGTGCGCAAGCGCTCATAGAAGTGGTCATGCTTTGTCATCAGCATCAACCATTATTAACGACTGCCACTTATAGTTTGAATGGTATTTGGGGTGAGGGCTTTTCTATTGAAAGTGACACTACTAGTCATAAGCAAGTATTACCGCATAGGATAGATGCTAAGCTACTGACCATAGTGGCCAATTTGGACAGACGTTTGGACAGTGCTTTGATTGTATTTGCATTAGCCCAGTTACGTCGTCATGACTTATCTGAAATACATATCAAAAAATTAAAGCTTCGAAGTGACAGCAAACACAGTTACGAAAGCGATCAGTACTATAAAAAACAAGCAAAATGCCGTACGATGTTGTTGCGTTACCAACAAGGTATGGTTGAGTTATTTAACCAACAGCTGACATCTGACTTAACTAAAAGCTTAACTTGTGATTCTGCAGATCAAAAAATATCAAGTGATCGCGCTCACTCGGCAGCGAATTTATTCAATCATTCATTAGCTGTAGAGAGGAAAAAATCACCCATACTGTCACTATGGCAGGCATTACAATTACAGCAGTTACTACCGATATTGTCTGAGGTTTTACACGATACGGATACGCAAACTCTATCATCACAGACACTCAAAACTGGTATGGAAGACGTAAGGGTACAGCTAGATCCTTCAGGGCAAGTATTTGAAGCACTGAGCGATGCTCAGATGTCGATGGTGGTTTTACTGGCTTATCGCCTGTCAAAAGACGCTAAAGGTCAGATGGTCTCAATGTATGAGCGCTCATTATTGAGTGAAGGTGATGAGAGTGTGGCGCATTACATTGTAGATTTAAGACGTCATGCGCGTTTGGTTGATATTGATTTGACGACAGTGAGCGATGTCGACTTGCAATGGTTGTTATTAACGGCACAACACTTAAATAGTATTCAATTATTAGCGATTATTGCTGCGGTTCCTACGTCTACTAATTATTCTATCAAGCGCCCTATAAATACTTTGGGTAATAGTAATTATCCAGAGAGACAACAGGATGGTAGTCAAATAGATTATAATGACGATAGCACGGTCCGACCTGCTCATCATGAGTATCGACAATGGCTAAGTACATTGCATACCGTGATGTTACACGATACGATAATCAGCCAAGATGAATATGATTGCCTGCTCGCAATGTCAGAGCGCTGGCTAGGCGTTCGGCAGCTTTTTTGATAAGCATCGCCAAAACCATCTAAAAAGCAATAGAGACAACATAATTAGGATAGTAGAGTCGTATGAGTGATATCCAAGACCCGCTAAGTGTATTGCAGCGCCGTGTGCAGCAACGCCAAATCCTAGCGATGATGGGTATCAATCAATGGGTGCGGCCTGAGTCAAATACCGTAAATATAACGGATATCATGATAGATTCGGTTGAGCACTCAAATATTGACTCTATTGATACTGAATTCGCGAATAATAAACCCGCGAGCGCTGGAGTCATCGCTGAAACCATAGAGACAGTCGTTCAGCCGACCAGTGGTTATGATATAAATGACTCTTATAGCAGTGACCATCATAATGTGAATAACGATGCTCATGGTCTAGGTATTGATGAACAAGCAGCCACCGAGCAAAGCCTAGTCACCTATAGTTTTGATAGTGTGAGCAATGAGACATCTGCTACTTCAAATGTAACTCGTCTTCACAATAGTCCAGATATCGAATCAAACCAAACCGCCGCATTTTTTATAGATGAAGCAGTGCAGTCAACAGCTGCGCCTACTGCGTCACATCAATTGTCTCAAAGCAATCATAATAGTGATAGTGTAAATGACGACAGCTTGAAAAAGGTAGCACCATTTAGCTTACAAGGTGGACGCTATGGCGACTGGGTGATATTGGTTGATATTCAAGCACTTAATAGTGATAGCCAAAAGCTATGGAATAATATCACTCAAGCACTCTCAATGACTCATGAGACGACCTCATTCCCGATTTGCGCCGGTATGGACACAGTAGAGCTTGCCAATGCCAGTCTTGCTGGATATGTCTTTAGAATTGGCCTGCGCGAAGAGATAAAAGTTGCTGCCTTAACAGTACTGCCTGAAGGTCTTCAGCACCCCAACCTTATGACTGTGCCTACATTAGATGACATGATTGCAGATAGTGATGCTAAACGTCAGCTGTGGGAGCGTATATCTCATTGAGTCATATCAAAACTGATATCGATATAAATTTTTTTATCAACAAACTGAAATAAAGGTCGCTTCTTTATTTCATCATACCTAGGACTGTGATTATGTCTACAACCCAAACGTCTACACCCACTGCTAATAATAGTACCCCGCATCGTCTGCCAAACTTCTGTGCTGGCCCTGCCACGATGCCAACATCTGTATTGGAGCGTGCTCAGAGCGAATTGCTCGACTGGCAAGGTCGCGGCCTATCGGTCATGGAAGTCAGTCACCGTAGTGAAGAATACATGGCAATCACTGACAAAGCAGAAGCTAAGCTACGCACGCTCATGGAGATACCAGATAATTATAAAGTGCTATTTTTACAAGGCGGCGCTAGCTTGCAGTTTTCTGCCATTCCATTGAACCTGCTAAATGGTGGACGCGGCGATTATTTGACGACGGGTGCATGGTCAGGTAAGGCGATTAAAGAAGCTCAGCGCTACGAAGCACTTGGTCTGGGTAAGATTAACTTGGTCGCGACTGGTAAAGAGGACAACTTTACAACTGTACCCGCCCAAAGTGATTGGAATGTGAGTGACGATGCCGCTTATTTTCACTACTGTGCCAATGAGACTATCCATGGTCTACAGATATTCGAGCCACCACAAGTAGATGCGCCAATCATCGCTGATATGTCATCTTCTATCTTGTCACAGCCGATAGATGTATCTAAATTTGGTATGATCTACGCGGGCGCACAGAAAAACATCGGTCCTGCAGGTTTGGTCATCGTTATCATTCGTGATGATCTATTGGGGCAGGCAAGTGAATGGTGCCCTATGCTACTGAACTATGAGCACCAAGCAGATAAAGAATCTATGTCTAACACGCCAGCGACGTACTCTTGGTACTTAGCAGGACTGGTGTTTGATTGGTTGGAAGAGCAGGGCGGTGTGGCTGCTATCGGCAAAATCAACCAGCAAAAAGCAGATCTGCTCTACAAAACAATCGATGAGAGCAGTTTTTATAACAACCCAGTCGATCCTCAATATCGCTCTATCATGAACGTGCCGTTTACTTTAGCAGACAGCAGCCTTGATAAAGTATTCTTAGAAGAGTCAGAAAAAGCTGGCCTACTTAATCTAAAAGGCCATCGTGACGTAGGCGGTATGCGAGCCAGTATTTATAACGCCGTGCCACTTAAGTGGGTACAGCAATTGGTTGATTTTATGATTGCATTCGAAAAAAAGCATGCATAAGTCATAATAGCCTTTAAAATAAAAGACGCCGCTTTTACAAGTTGCGTCTTTTTTTATGAGTATATTTATCGATGCGCAGTTTTAGTAGAAAGAACTCAATATCTGCCGCCATTATATATAATATCTATGATGTCGTACTGATGGATGTCGTACTGATGGATGTCGCACTGATGGATGTCGCACTGATGGATGTCGCACTGATGCCGCGTAACATGGCAAACCATTAGGTTAAAAAACCTAAGTTTGTTATGATAAAATTTTGCTATATCGCTATTTTGCCGTCAGCGCTTAATTTTTGATACTCGCATTGGTTAGCATAGAGGTTTGTTATAACGTTATGATAAGAAAAAATGCCCTGCTAAAAGCTGTTTTGCTAGCCATCACCGTCAGCTGGATACCGAGCAGTATTGCGGTACCTATCACAACGACAGCGCTTGGGCACAATAGTCCGACTGATTATATTAATGCACCTTATATGCCCTATGCCAATCCAAAAGCGCCGTCAGGTGGTACGCTGTCGCTAGATACCCGCGGTACGTTCAACAGTGCTAATAAATGGATGACGACGGGTGTGGCGATGATTGGTACGGATTATCTGTATGATACTTTGATGACAGGCTCATTAAATGAAGCGTTTACCATGTATCCACAGCTGGCAAGCAAGGTAACCTATGATCCAGACGATACGAGCTGGATTGTCTATCACATCAACCCTGCCGCCCGTTTTTGGGATGGGACGCCTGTGACCAGTCAGGATGTCAAAGCGACTTTTGATGCAATATTAAACAAAGGCCCCATGTATATTCGCAGCTATTTGGGTGATATCAAGGACATTCAAATCATTGACGATCAGCAAGTTAAATTTGTCTTTGCCTCTGCTGAAAACAAAGAAATCCTACTGACGGTTGGTCAGTTTCCTGTTTTCGCAAAATCCTCAATCGATGCAGATTTTGAAAAGATCAGTCTGACACCCTTGATGGGTAGTGGGCCCTATAAGTTGGGACGCGTCGATGCTGGCCGTTCGGTGAGTTACATACGTGATCCCAATTACTGGGGTCGTGATTTGATGGTCAATCGTGGTCGCTACAATTTTGACATGATTAAGTTCGTTTATTATCAGAGCGATGAGATTGCCTTTGAAGGATTTAAATCTGGTCAATACCGTTTTCGCCCCGAAAACAAAGCATCGAATTGGGTAAGTGGTTATAATTTCCCCGCAGTGAAAGCAGGTCTTATCAAAAAAGAGACCATAACCAGTCAAAACCCAGTGCCGATGCAGGCGTTGGTGATGAATTTGCGCCGTCCAATTTTTCAAGACATACGGGTGCGTCAAGCACTGACGGCCGCTTATGATTTTGAATGGATGAATAAGACATTATTTCATGGACAGTATGAACGTTTGCAGAGCTTCTTTCATGGCTCAGAGCTTGCGGCAACTGGTACACCGTCTATTGAAGAGATGCAGGTATTAACGCCTTTATTGTCTGAGCTTGAACCGATCCAGCGTAAAGCCGTCTTAGCAGAATGGCAGCTACCCACCAGTGATGGCAATGGCTTTAATCGACAAGGCTTACTAAAAGCGCGGCAATTATTGTTAGATGCTGGGTTTTATTATGATGATATGAAGCTATATCAGCCGAATGGTCAGCCCGCCCAAATTGAGATTTTGATGACAGGCGAGACCATGGGCCGTGTGCTTTTGCCTTATATTCGTAATTTAAAACGCTTAGGATTTGAGGCAACCTTGCGCCAAGTGGACGGACCCCAATATTATGAGCGTATGCGCAGTTTTGATTATGATATGGTGGTAGATGTATTTGCCCAAAGCCTATCGCCTGGTGCCGAGCAATCAGCATACTGGGGTAGCGCCGCGGCTGATGAGCCAGGCAATCATAATAGCGCCGGTATCAAAAATGCTGCTATCGATGAGGTCGTTGCTGCGATTAGCAACGCCTCAAGTCGCGATGAGATTGTGCTCTATACGCAGGTGCTTGATCGGTTGCTGCGCGCCGGTCATTATGTCGTCCCACTATATGGCAAATCTGGCACCAATGTCGCTTACTGGGATCAATATCGCCATACAGAAAAACTCCCAACCAATGCCGTTGGTATCGACTATTGGTGGGTGGATAAAGAGGCAGAACAGCGCGTTAATAAGTATTTGAAGCAGTGAGTAGGCTGTCTCAGTAAATCGATAAGGAAGCACTGCTAAACACATAAACGGTCGTTTTTAGACAAGAGCCACATAAAAGCGATACCAAATAATTCTAAAATAATGAGCCAAAAAAATAACTACTAGTAAGGATTTGCCATGAGTATTCGTATTCACCCGATCAAAGCATTTAATGATAATTATATCTGGACGTTGATTAATGAGAATAATAAGCAGGCCATTGTCATTGATCCAGGTCAAGCCGAGCCAGTTATTGATTATCTAGACAAGCACGAGCTAGAGCTTACCTCGATTTGGACCACGCATCATCATCATGATCATATTGGCGGCGTTGCAGGGCTACAAGAGTCGTATCCCATGACCCATCTGGTGGCGCATAGTGAGCATGGGGTTGATGAAGATCAAACCATCAAGGATGGCAGCACAGTCAGTGCATGGGGCTGCTCAGCACAAGTTTGGGATGTCTCAGGACATACCGCCAGCCATATGGCGTATATCTTAGATATTGAAGGTCAAAAGCATTGTTTCTGTGGTGATACGTTGTTTAGTGCTGGCTGTGGACGTGTCTTTACGGGTACGATTGAGCAATTGCATGATAGTTTTAAGCGTCTAAATGAATTGCCTGAGGAGACACTGCTATATCCTGCGCACGAATATACAGCGAGCAATCTACGGTTTGGGTTGTCTATTGAACCTGACAATGAAGCCATGAAGCAAGCACTGGCACAAGCGGAAGCAAAAACGGCACAAGGTATGCCAACATTGCCCGTCACTTTAAAGCATGAGCGCGCTATCAATGTGTTTTTGCGCACACAAAAACCAAGCGTGATTGCTGGGGTCAAATCGAAAGTAGCTCTCGAGGATGATAGCTCTTTGGCAGTATTTGCAGCGTTACGTGAGCTTAAAAATAACTTTTAACATGAGTTAAGGCAAACATTGCTTTCATGCCTATCATGAATATCAAAGAATTGCTGCTGTCGTCAACGCCATCTCTCTTTATTTAGGAAGTCGCCACTATGGGTCGTTATATCGTAAAAAGACTACTACTGATATTGCCGACACTATTTTTGATATTGCTTGCCAACTTTGTGATCGTGCAAGCTGCGCCTGGTGGACCTGTTGAGCAGCAGTTGGCGCTGATCGAGCAGGGAGCAAAAGACAGCGCGCTTGGTGCTAATATTGGCGCGGGTAGCGCAGGCAGCAGTGACAGCGTATATGAAGGTACGCGCGGCCTCTCTGACGAGATGGTTGCTGCGATCAAAGCACAATATGGTTTTGATAAATCTGCGCCCGAGCGATTTTGGCTCATGCTAAAAAACTACGCTCAGCTCGATTTTGGTGAGTCGTTTTTTAAAGGGCAGTCGGTGACGGATCTCATTATAGAAAAGCTGCCAGTCTCGATCTCGCTTGGACTCTGGAGTACGCTGCTTATTTATATGATTGCCATTCCAATGGGCGTGTATAAAGCGATGCATCATGGCTCAGGCATTGATAAAGCCACTGCCATGCTGCTGGCTATCGGACATGCCATACCTGTGTTTGTCTTTGCGGTGATTTTACTGGTGTTTTTTGCAGGCGGTAGTTACTGGAATATTTTTCCGCTACAGGGATTAACGTCCGAGAACTTTGATCAGCTCAGCGCACTTGGCAAAGTAAAAGATTATTTTTGGCATTTGGCGTTACCGCTGCTGGCGAGTACCGTAGGGGGCTTTGCAGGCCTCACGTATTTGACTAAATTTAGCTTTTTAGAGGAGCTGGGTAAGCAGTATGTATTGACCGCGCGTGCCAAAGGATTGGGTGAGCGTCAGGTGCTATATGGGCATGTGTTTCGTAACGCTATGCTGATTATTATCGCTGGCATCCCAGCTGCAATCGTTGGTATCTTCTTTGCCGGTAACTTTTTGATTGAGATCATCTTTAAATTAGATGGTTTGGGTTTGTTAGGTTTTGAGGCCATTCAGCAGCGTGACTATCCTGTGATATTTGGCACGCTATTTATCTTCACCTTAGTGGGACTGCTATTACAGTTGATCAGTGATTTAAGCTATCACTTGATTGACCCCCGCATCGATTTTGAGGGGCGCTAATGTCAGAGCATTCACCGTCTTCAACGGCATCAATGGTACCAGCACAAAAAAAGCCACGCTTAAACCCTATTTGGCAGGCGCGCCTCAATCGCTTTCGCCAAAACCGCCTTGGGGTGATATCGCTGTTTGTTTTCGCGGTGATATTCGTCATCTGCATGGCGGCCAATGTCATTGCCAACGACAAACCCTTATTAGTGCAATATCAAGGCGACTATTACTTTCCGGTGTTAACAGCATATCCTGAAACAACATTTGGCGGGGTGTTCGAGACCGAAGCCAATTATAAAGACCCTGTTGTGCAGGCGCTGATTGATGAGCAAGGCTATTATGTGATGCCGCCTATTCCGTTTGCTGATCAGACACCAAACGTCGAGCTTGGTCTGCCTTATCCAGCGGCTCCAAACGCTCAGAACTGGCTCGGTACTGATGATATGGGTCGTGATGTGCTCGCAAGGATACTTTATGGTATGCGCGTCTCATTGTTGTTTGGTCTGGCACTGACGCTCGCTGGTGCTCTCATCGGTATTATTGTCGGTGCAATACAAGGTTATTATGGCGGCTGGGTAGATCTGGCAGGGCAGCGCTTTATGGAAGTATGGGGCGGTATGCCTCAGCTATTTATGATTATTATTTTGGTCAGTCTGTTTAGTCCCAGTATTACTATGCTGTTTGCCATGATGCTGTTATTCGGCTGGATGGGTCTGGTCGGTTTGGTAAGAGCAGAGTTCTTACGTGCCCGTAATTTTGACTATGTGCGGGCCGCGCGTAATCTCGGTGTTTCGGACAGCCAGATTATGCTCAGACATATTTTACCCAATGCGTTAGCCTCAAGTTTATCTCAGCTCCCTTTTATATTAACGGCCAATATCATTGCGTTGACCGCGCTGGACTTTTTGGGTTATGGGTTGCCGCCTGGCTCACCATCTTTAGGGGAGCTGATGGTACAAGGGAAAAACAACCTTGATGCCCCTTGGCTCGCCTTGTCAGGATTTTTTAGTTTGACCTTTATTTTGTCATTGCTCATCTTCGTTGGCGAAGCACTGCGTGATGCGTTTGATCCGAGGCGCTCTTGATATGACCGAAAATATTATGGCTACCGAGCAATACAACGCGCCAAATGAAAGTCTTAATCGCGCGCAAAACAAGCTCATGCTGACAGTAGATAGCCTAAGTATCACAACTGCTACAGGTATCCAGCTGGTCGATGCGCTGTCTTATGAGTTAAGACAAGGGCAAACTCTGGCTATCGTTGGTGAATCAGGATCTGGGAAATCGATTGCCAGTCTTGCGTTACTAGGTCTGCTACCAGAGAGTTTGACGATTAGGGGTGAGGTTCAGCTGGCAAGCACAGCAAGCATGTCTCAACTACCGATAGCGAATGACAAATCGCGTAATGCCGCATTATGTGCTATTCGTGGGCAGCGTATTGGTATGGTGTTTCAAGAGCCGATGACAGCGCTGAATCCGCTACATACGGTCGCTAAACAAATTGCTGAATCATTGCGTTTAAGCGGCGTACCCAAAAAGCAATGGCGAGACACCAGCATTGCCTTGCTAAATGATGTCAATATCACCGATCCTGCTGACAAGTTGAGTCGCTATCCACATGAGTTATCAGGTGGTCAGCGTCAGCGAGTAATGATCGCGATGGCATTGGCTCAGCAGCCTGATATCTTGATCGCTGATGAACCGACGACTGCGCTTGATGTGACACTACAGCATGAGATTTTAGCGCTACTGAATGAACTCAAACACCAGCATAATATGGCAATGATATTAATCAGCCACGATCTCAATCTGGTCAGGCGTTATAGTGATGAGGTCATCGTGATGCGCCAAGGCCGGACGATTGAGCAGGGTCAAACGTCTACGGTATTTGATCAGCCTAAAGCCGACTATACGCGTACCCTTATCAAGCAAGACTTTGGCCAAGCGTTAGTTATAGCAGACAATAACGTAGATAAGCAGTCAAGCGTACTAGAAGTGAGTAATCTTAAAGTACAATTCCCAATTGAAAAAAGCCTATTTGGGGGCACCAAGCGCTGGTTCGATGCGGTCAAAGATGTCGATATGACCTTGCAAAAAGGTCAGGCACTGGGTATCGTCGGTGAGTCTGGCTCTGGAAAAACTACCATTGCATTGGCACTTAGTCAATTGCTAAGCAATCAAGCACTTGTGAGTGGACAGATAGTGGTCAACGGGCAAGACATCTCGGCATTATCCAAAAAAGCGCTACGTAACTTTCGCTCGCAGATCCAAATGGTATTTCAAGATCCATTTGCCAGTATTAACCCTCGTATGACAGTCATGCAAATCGTGGAAGAAGGACTGTTGGTACAAGGCGTGGATAAAGACGCGCGTCAGCAGGCGGTGATGGAGAGTTTGGCTACCGTCCATTTGCCTTTAGCATTCGCGCAGCGTTATCCGCATGAGCTGTCCGGCGGTCAACGTCAACGCGTGGCACTGGCACGCGCACTCATTATGAAGCCGAGCTTACTCATATTGGATGAGCCTACCTCTGCGCTCGATAGCACCACGCAGGTGACGGTGGTGAGTTTATTACGTGAAATTCAACAAAGACTGCAAATAAGTTATGTCTTTATCAGTCATGATCTCAAAGTAGTACGCGCACTATGTCAGCATATTATGGTACTAAAACAAGGGGCTTGCGTGGAGTCTGGGCTCACAGAAGATGTCTTTAGCCAGCCACAGCATCCGTATGCCAAGCAGTTATTAAAGGCGAGCAGTACACAATAATAGCGACATACCAAAAAAGGCAGTGGTACAATCATGCTAGACAGTGGTTTGCTTTATTCAAACATCCTTACTGTACATATACTTATCTACTCTGCTATTGGCAAACGTTCATTAGCCTCTATCAACTAGCTAGAATTATTGTTATCGCGGTTAAAATCATCATTGAAAAGGATTTTTGTACCCATGAAAAAACAAAACAGTATTACTAAATTAGTAAAGAACAACAGCTTGCAGCATGCTGGTTATTTGGCAGTGGCTAAGACACGCGCTAAAGTACTCAAAGCAGTCTCTTACGTGATATCTATCAGAAGACCGATGTTGTTTGTCGGTGAGACTGCCTGTGATGAGCTATGCGACATGCTCATCAACGAAGGCAATACCAATGTCTTTATCGTCACTGATGCGGTACTAAACAAACTCGGTATCCCTGCAAAAGTCACTGATTATCTAGATGCAAAAAACATCAGCTATCATGTCTATGATGGGATTACACCAGATCCTACTTTTAACGTAGTCGAAGAAGGACTTCGCCAATCTATAGCAGCAAATTGCGACTCTATTATCGCCATCGGCGGCGGCTCAGTGATCGATGCTGCCAAAATGATCGCCATGTCTCAAGGCAATAAATGCAAGCCTCAGCAACTGATCGGTATCCTTAAAGCAAGAAAGCCGTCGGCGCCATTATATTGCGTGCCTACAACAGCGGGTACTGGCTCAGAGGCAACCCTTGGTGCAGTGATATCCGATGATAAAACACACCAAAAAGCATTGTCTATTGATCCAAGAATGGTGCCGCTCGCCGCAGCGATTGATCCCGTTATCATGAAAGGTATGCCAGCGCACATCACCGCTGATACGGGTATTGATGTGTTGACTCATGCGTTAGAAGCATGGATGAGTGCCAATGCCAGCGTGGAGACGGATTACTATGCGGCCTCTGCCGTCAAATCGGTTATGCATTACCTGCCGCTAGTTTATAAAGACGGTGGCAATCTAAAAGCAAGAGAAGAGATGGGAATTGCCGCTCATTATGGTGGTATTGCCTTTAACAAAGCAGGTCTGGGTTATGTGCATGCTATTGCGCATCAATTAGGGGCTTATTATAGTATTCCTCATGGTCGTGCTAATGCCATCGTGTTGCCTTATGTGCTTGATGTTAATCGTAAAGCAAGCAAGCAGAGACTGGCCGCACTGGCAAAAAGAACAGGTATGGTAGCAGAAGGCCAAGCTGGTCATGGTGATAAAGAAATAGCAAATCATCTCATTGAGCAAGTCAGAGCGCTTATTACAAATTTAAATATTGATCCGACTGTTAGCGGTATGCAGACCAGTGACTTTGACGATATTGCAAAAGCAGCAGCAAAAGAAGTCAGCGATACTTATGCTGTACCAACTTACCTCTCAGCAGCTGAAATTAAGGAAATCTTAACAAAAATTAAGCAAGTAAGTGATGAGAGTGCTGATAAAGACACTCAGAAAGCATCATAAATTTTTGCTTGTGCTGACAGACTTATGATAGACAAAAAAAGCCTATGACTCTTTTGAGGATAGGCTTTTTTAACGCGTTTAAAATAAGCTAAGACCTTGAAATAAAATAATTTATCTCTATATATTAACTATGCTAAAGCCTATGTCATAATCAAATGATCGTTTAATTTACCTTGTGCTACGACTTAATTAATAAAAAATAACTTAATAAATTGTAAATATATAACAATACAGGAATGTTTTAGTGATACATAAGCGTTACGATGATTAAATGATATTACGTTTGGGAGATTTTTATGAATCGCATATTATCGTCTAAAGTTATGGGATTGGTTATCGTAGCGAGTAGCGCTTTGTATGCAGGCTGCGCGTCTACCGAAAATAGCACTACTGTAAAAAATGCAGATGCTGCTAACCCTTATGCACCGACAACTCCAGGACTGGCAGTTGCTACAGTGGCTGGCGGGTGTTTTTGGTGTGTCGAAGCAGGTTACGAGAAAATCCCAGGCGTCGTAGAGGTGGTGTCTGGTTATACGGGTGGCAATACCGAAAACCCAACCTACAAAGAAGTGTCGGCAGGTGGTACGGGTCATACGGAAGCGGCGCAAGTGTATTACGATCCTACGAAAATCACTTATAATGGTATCGTACAAGCATTATGGAGAATCGCTGACCCCACTGACGATCAAGGGCAATATGTTGATCGTGGCACACAGTATCGTCCAGCGATTTTTTATAACAATGCGCAAGAAAAGCAAATAGCAGAATCTGCTAAACAGGCATTGCAAGACTCTGGCGTATATGACAAACCAGTCGTAATTGAGATTGTACCTGCTGGCAAGTTCTATCCTGCCGAAGAGTATCATCAGGATTATTATAAGAAGAATCCGATACGCTATAAGGCTTATACGTTCAATTCAGGACGCTATCAGTTTATAGAAAGTGTATATGGCAAAGACTATGAGCTTGATTTTAGTCAGTTCAAGCCGACTGTAGATAGTGCACAGCCAGTTACAGCCAGTCAAACGCCAAACAATAAAGCAAGTACAGGGTTCAATCCAGATACCTTTGTCAAACCGTCGCAGGATGAGCTAAAAAAATCGCTTACTGATATTCAGTACAAAGTCACTCAAAAGGACGGTACCGAGCGCGCCTTTAATAACGAGTATTGGGATAATAAAGCGCCTGGATTGTATGTAGATTTGGTATCTGGTGAGCCACTATTTTCTTCTCGTGATAAATATAAGTCTGGCACGGGTTGGCCGAGCTTCACTCGTCCATTGAACACGAATATGGTGGTAGAAAAAGCAGATCGCGGTATCTTTGGGACGCGTACCGAAATCCGTAGTCGCTACGCGGACTCACACGTGGGCCACGTGTTTGATGATGGTCCAGCACCGACCGGTAAGCGTTACTGTATGAACTCAGCAGCGCTGCGCTTTATTCCACTTGCACAGATGGAAGCCGCTGGTTATGGTCAATGGATCGATGAGGTCAAACCAGTGAGCTAGACTTGATGTGTTTAAACTTGAAATCTTACTTCGTATAGTTAAACCAAAAAAAAGGACGCATCGGCGTCCTTTTTTTAGTAATTACTTCAAAGCGTTTGACCCGCATTTAAAATGCTGGTTGACGTTTAGGGACGGCACCCAAAAACTCGTTACGAGCTTGATTATTATGCTGATACTCACCAAGCATGGCGGTACTACGCGTGGTTGAATGCTGTTTGCTGACACCGCGCATCATCATACACATGTGTGAGGCATCCATGACTACCGCTACGCCGCGACAGCCGGTAACATCCATGATAGTTTGGGCGATCTGTTCACTCAGGTTTTCTTGTATTTGCAGACGACGGGCAAACATATCGACAATGCGGGCAAACTTTGACAGCCCCAGTACTTGGCCATCAGGCAGATAGCCAATATGAGCGACACCATGGAACGGTAGCATATGATGCTCGCACAGTGAATAAAACTCAATGTTTTGCACCAGTACTAGCTCACGATTGGCTGATGGAAAGACAGCATCATTGACCACCTCTTCAATGCTTTGATGATAGCCTTTGGTCAGGTGAGCAAAAGCCTTTGCCGCACGTACAGGCGTGTCTAATAAACCAGGACGATCTAAGTCTTCGCCAGTCGAACCAATCAGTTGGCGATAGGATTCGGTACTTTCTTTATAATCTGGGGTTATTATTGGGGTGTTACTCATAAGTTTGGCAGCCATCCAAAATGTGGGTGTAGCTTAACGTTGAATCCTATCATGTCAGGATTCTTATAAAATTGTGCAAGCTGGGAAGGGCTGTGATTATACTCGAAATCTGCTGAACTTCATACTGCTGTGGTGAGTAGTTCAGAGTTTAGTCATTATAGGACTGTTAGAGATACAATTAGAACGGTGACAATGATGACATTTCATTAGTATTATTGCGATACTAATGATAGTAGCAAGTGTAGTAACCAAGTACAGTTTACGACTGTTTACTTAAATTAATTCGTGTATAATAAGTCATCTTTTGATTTGCATCATTTCATGACGCGTCACTTTCTAATTACTCTAAATAAACCTATATTCTAAATCATCTCGATTGATTCAAAAGGAAATCTTATGCTACTGCAAGGACAACGATTTGTCGTAACTGGCATCGCAAGTAAACTCTCTATCGCTTGGGCTATCGCAGAAGCGCTACACCGTGAAGGCGCCTCACTGATCCTGACTTATCCAAACGATAAAATCAAAAAGCGTGTGGACATGGCTGCCGAACAGTTCGAAGCGGATTTGGTATTAGAATGTGATGTCGCCTCTGATGAGTCTATTGCTGCTTGTTTTGAGCAAGTAACTGCCCATTGGGGTGATGGTATTGATGGTGTGGTTCACGCCATTGGTTTTGCGCCAATGGATCAGCTAGATGGTGACTTTGTCAACGCCACCACGCGTGAAGGCAGCCACATCGCGCATGATATCTCTAGCTACAGCTTCGTTGCATTGGCAAAAGCAGCTCGTGAGTTACTGGCGATGCGTCATGGTTCTATGCTGACATTGACTTATGAAGGCAGTATCTCAGTATTGCCAAACTACAATGTCATGGGTATGGCAAAAGCCAGTCTTGAAGCCAGCGTACGCTACTTAGCGACTTCTATGGGCGGCGAAGGAATCCGTGTCAATGCGATCTCAGCAGGTCCAATTCGCACGCTCGCGGCTAGTGGTATCAAATCATTCCGTAAAATGCTCGATATCAGCGAAAAAATCGCGCCACTACAACGTAATGTCAATCAGATGGAAGTAGGCAACGCAGCACTATTCCTATTATCGCCTTGGGCATCTGGTATCACGGGTGAGATCATGTTTGTTGATGCAGGTTTTAATACCGTCGCTATCAGTGAGCAGTTGATGATGCTTGATGAGCCAGCGCAATAATCATCTAAGTATCTTTTGCGTTGATGGTCATTATGAATGATTTACTCAACTATTGAAAAGGCAGCCAATTGGCTGCCTTTTCTCGTTATACTATGAGTCTTTTGGCAATGTGCCTTTAGGTGACGAATATGATAACCAAGTTACCGAAGTGGATATTGTGGGGTGGGGCGGTATTGGCATTTAGCGCCGGCTGCGTGAACACAACCGCATTGATGGGCTTTGCCAATCTATCAGTCTCGCATGTCACCGGCAATGTTAGCTTATTTGCAGCAGCTATCGCTTACTCAGATTCTCGCAGTATTTTGTATATCGGTGCGCTACTATTGTCTTTTTTGTCAGGGGCAATATTGAGCGGTTTTGTCATTGGGCAGACATCCTTAACACTAGGCCGTCGTTACGGGCGTGCGCTATATTTTGAAGCAGCATTGCTAATAGCTGCCTATTGGTTATATCAGCAGCATGATTATCTCGGACAATTGGCAGCAGCGATGGCCTGCGGATTGCAAAACGCGATGGTAGCCACTTATAGCGGAGCAGTTATTCGCACGACTCACCTGACAGGACTGACATCCGATATGGGTGCAGCAATCGGTAACTGGCTTGCGGGTCGCTCCATTAGTAAGCCGACATTGGGTTTTCAGGCCGTTATTTGGTATTGCTTTTGCGGTGGTAGTACAGTAGGGGCTTTTTTGTTTGCAAAAGTTGGCTATGATGCGTTGTTTGTACCCATCGCAATCGTTCTAACAGCAGCATTTATATATAACTATGTCTCCAATCACCTACCAGAACAAAGAGAACCAAAACTAAAGAAGCGCTCATCATCATGACAAGCGCTTCTTGTTTTTGCTGTTAATGCTAGATAACTGGCTTTATTTGCCGTTCTGCCATCTTTTATTTTGTGCCTTCTTCTTGATGATCTTCATGCTCATGCATACCTTGCATCATATCTAGCGCTGAGTCGTCAGTACGCTGTTGATCTTCTTTGGCCAGACCATCTTGATTGATGTCTTTTGGCGCCATTTTTGTGGTTGCATCGGTTTTGTTTGCATCTGTCATAGTATCATTCCTCTTGTTTTTATTGATGATTATCTATCTAACCTTACGATTATGTGGTATCAGCTTTTACTTGTATAGCGCTAATTAATGAATTTTTGCAAGCTTTGTGTAATTTACCAAGCGGAGTCTTCATAAGAAGCAGAAAGTCACTTCTAAATTATAAAATAAAGTTGGGAATTTATTATTGTTAATAAATCAAGCAGATACCTTAAAAAAATTAATCAAACCATATTCATATATAAGTTATTCTGATATGATATTTTCGCGCGTAATGTTCGCTATATGAATATCATGATGTCTTACAATAAGTGTGTGTCGCAATAATTTTGACTTCATACTCACTCTGGATGCGATAAGGATAATTTATGTCAGAGAAAAAGCTGGATAGCCATATTCCTGATGATGGTAACGAGTATTTATTTACGGATACATTCCCAAAGGGAACGGGAAAAGGATTGATCGTGGTCGCCATCGCGGCAATCATTAGTTTTATTATTTACAGTGTATTGCCATTTGAAGTCAGTGCCAATAAAGGGCTAGCAATGCTGTTTTTTATCGGCGTGCTATGGCTCACCGAGGCAATACACGTCACTATCACTGCGATCTTGGTGGTTGTGGTTGGAACATTAATTGGCATTCCTGATTTTAATGCTGAAGTAGGTCTGCAAAGCTTTGCTAGTCCCATTATTTATCTCTTCTTTGGTGGTTTTGCCTTAGCGGCCGCGTTACATGTACAGAAGCTTGATAGAAAGATTGCGCTAAAAATTCTATCGTTATCAGGTGGTAAGCTAAGTACCGCTGTACTATTGATTTTTGGCGTGACTGCGTTTTTGTCCATGTGGATTTCAAATACAGCAACAACGGCAATGATGCTACCGCTTGCACTTGGTATTTTGACGCAAGTGGACAGTAAAGAAGATCGCGGTACGTTTGTGTTTGTACTGCTCGGTATTGCTTATTCAGCAAGTTTGGGTGGTTTGGGTACGATTGTTGGCTCGCCACCAAATGCGATTGCGGCAAAAGCATTGGATATCGCGTTTGTTGATTGGATGAAGTTTGGTATTCCAATGATGCTGATACTATTACCAGTACTGTTGGGTGCGATGTATTTGTATCTAAAGCCGAACCTAAACCGCACGATGACCTTGCAACAGGACGAGAACATTCCTTGGACTAAGCCGCGCGTATTGACAATTGCTGTTTTTGTTATAACGGCAGTCAGCTGGATATTGTCTAAGCAAATTGGTGCGGCAGTTGGTATTGAAGATACCGATGCCGTTGTTGCATTGCTTGCAGCAGTGGCGGTCGTGAGTTTGGGTCTGGTGTCTTGGAAACAAGTATCAGACAACACGGATTGGGGTGTATTGATGTTATTTGGTGGCGGTATTGCGCTATCAAATATTCTAAAAGTATCAGGTGCGTCATTAGTACTGGGCGAGACGGTTGCTAATGGCTTACAAACTGCACCACTATTGGTTGTAATGCTTGCAATCTCAGCTTTTATTATTTTCTTGACAGAGTTTGCATCAAACACGGCATCAGCCGCGCTCTTAGTACCTGTGTTTGTGGCAATTGCCGAGCATATGGGTATACCGAGCGAAGTCTTGGTACTTATTATTGGTATCGGTGCGTCTTGTGCCTTCATGCTACCCGTTGCTACACCGCCAAACGCTATTGTGTTTGGTACAGGTTTGATCAAGCAAACGGAGATGGTGCGTACAGGTGTTATCCTCAATATCATCTCTACTGTTATCGTTGGGTGTTGGGCGTATTTCTTCCTACTATAGTCTAACGAACCATTAGCATTACCATGATAAATAGAACCTGATGCCCCAATATTAATGAGGCATCAGGTTTTTATTTTTTATACTCTATTAATTTATAACATCATAACTTATGGGGATAATAGACCGTATGATACCCTCTAGCTGTAAGACTCTCATTACAATCGCTGCTATTTCAGATATTCATAGTAATGTCTTCGCGCTTGACGCTGTGCTTACCGATATCAAAAAGCGCGGTGTCGACCAAATCGTCAATTTGGGTGATATTTTATATGGGCCGATAGCGCCGAGGGCGACCTATGAAGTATTAATGACACATCGAGATGATATTGTTACCATTCGGGGCAATCAAGATAGGCAGATTTATGAGGCGCTGCATTTATCAACCATGGCAGAAATCGCTAATAATCCAACAATGGATTTTATTGTCAAAGATTTACCTAAAGACGCGATTGAATGGATGCGCGCTTTACCGTTTGATTGTCATTTAAATGAGGATGTTTATCTTTGTCATGGGACGCCAACCGATGACATGGTATATTTGCTTGAGGATATTGCAACAGGCGCACCGACAGTACGTAGCGACTCAAATATCTTGTCATTATTAAATGGTATCGCTAGCCCTGTCATTATCTGTGGACATACGCATATTGCGCGTACAGTCACACTATCGTCAGGGCAAATGGTTATTAATAGTGGCAGTGTGGGTTACCCAGCTTACGAAGATGATTTGCCCATTATTCATAAGATGCAAACGTATTCGCCTCATGCCAGCTACGCGCTGATAACCTTTATAGAGACACCGCAAGGTAAACGCTGGCAAACTGAGCATATTAAAGTGGCTTACAATCATAAAGCAGCAGCAGAACTGGCACTCAAAAATGGACGTAAAGATTGGGCATTTGCACTGAATACTGGACGAGTCTTGCAATAAGACGGGATCGATATCATGCTCAGCTCAAACTAGCTACAATGAAAAACTGATAAGGACGGCGTTATATGCTCACTCTATATATGGTTCAACTTGGCGCTCGTCCCAAAGGTCGCCTGATTGAACAGCACGATATCTTTTTTGGTGTGGCCAATCACGTTAGCGAGCTGGTAGAGGATATTAATCAGCATTGGCCAGAAGTCAAAAACAAATGGCACATTGATTCGTATCGAGCGATTACTAAAGTTGATGGCTATGCGATTAAACTGGTTGAATCAGGTGAGCAGGTAAGCAAAGATGCTGACTTAAAGTTGTTTTTTATCAATTTAGGTGGCTATCAGCAGGGCAGTTTTGAAGAGTTTCACTATAAGCTTCTGATCGTCGCCGCCAGTCAGGCACAAGCCATTAAGCAAGCAAAGCAAAGCGAGTTTTATAAACAGTTCACTTTCAAAGATGACGCATCGCCGTTCGACGCCGCTTCACATATTGATGATAAGTGTGAAGTGGATATAGATGATATCTATGACGTGAATGATCTTCTCTCAAATGCTCAGCTGTTGATTGAGCCTATCGTTGATGCAGACGGTGTCGATATCAAAGAGGACAAAGAATACGTGGGTTATCTGAGTATTAAAAATTTAAGGAAATTATCCTAATATGTCACTAGATATGTATTATAAAAGTGGTCTAATCCGCAAAGCGCGCTGTCAGATATCTGATGAAATGTTACCCATCCTTTATCAAATTCATGATAACGCAAAATTTCCACAATTAACGTGGTTAGTTGACAATATTTATGAAAACCCGCAGATTCAACCTGACATAGCGAAAGAGTTAGCTAATGAGATGTTAGGGTTTGAAAAATTAATACTGTCACTACATCTTCCTTTTCCTAGGCTGGCACTGCAAAAAATGCATACCTTTTTTATGGGGGCTGCGACTAACCAACAGGTTATTTATACTGCTAGTAATTAGTTTTCTCATTTAGACCATTTCTATGCCTTTAATGATGTGAAATTTAACATTCATGGTCTAAGTGTGTCTTCATTTTGGATAGAGTCGTTATCGTCCTCACTGCCGTAGAAAAAACTTCAGCTTTGCAACTAAGCATCATAACTACCTTGAATCACCCTGCATTTGCCTCCATAATCTAACCACTTATACATAATAAATAGCCTAAGCAAATATGTCTGATAATTTTGAGAATCCCAGTCTAGAAAAATCTACTGTAGGTGAAACTAACAGTGCAAAG
Organism: Psychrobacter sp. T6-5; assembly: GCF_052258485.2. Classification (NCBI taxonomy): domain Bacteria; kingdom Pseudomonadati; phylum Pseudomonadota; class Gammaproteobacteria; order Moraxellales; family Moraxellaceae; genus Psychrobacter; species Psychrobacter sp. T6-5. The sequence goes on from NZ_JBQQEY020000001.1 coordinate 1,740,421, forward strand.
CAACCAGCGGAATTACTGAGTGATTTACCAGTACTTGCCAAGGACAGCTATTATTTAAGCCGTCTCGAACGGGAGCTGGCGCGCGCTGCTGTGTCCAAAAATAAAAAATCCAATCATGATTCTGAGCAAAAAAACAATCACGACGATGTCCTTGCCAAGAAGCGTGCCCAATACGACAAGATAAAAACGCGCTCTCAGGAAGCAGTGCAGGCACGTATTGATAGTATCCCAAGTGACTTACCTGCCAAGTTGAATCTTGATTTGCCTGTTAGCCAACGCGCAGAAGATCTGGTACAAGCGATCATTGATAATCAAGTGATTATCGTGGCTGGTGAGACAGGTTCTGGCAAGACAACGCAGTTACCTAAGCTCGCGATGCTGGCAGGACGCGGTATTACTGGACAGATAGGGCACACGCAGCCAAGACGACTGGCAGCTCGCAGTGTCGCAAACCGTATTGCCGAAGAATTGGGTGAGCAATTAGGGAATACGGTCAGTTTTAAGATTCGCTTTAATGAGCAAGGCTCAGCGCAATCTGTCGTTAAGCTAATGACCGATGGTATTTTACTGGCTGAGCTGGGTCACGATCGTTTTTTGAGTAAGTACGATACGATTATTATCGATGAGGCGCATGAGCGTAGTTTAAACATCGACTTCATCATGGGTTATCTCAAAAAGATGTTACCCAAGCGTCCTGATCTAAAGGTCATTATTACCTCAGCGACCCTCGATACCAAGCGCTTTAGTGAGTACTTTAGTCGTTACGATGCAAAATTAAAGCGACAAGTTCCTGCACCAATCTTTAATGTTGAAGGTCGTAGCTTTCCGGTAGAAGTCCGCTATCGTCCGCTGACGGATGAGCCAGTAAACAGCTCAGAAGATGATAGCTATGACGATTTTGAAGAAAATCTACCGCGTGCTGTCGTTGCCGCTGTCGAGGAGTGTTTTAGCGACGCGCAAAATAAAGGCCATGCTGATCAGGCTGATATCTTGATATTTGCCGCGACTGAAGCAGAAATTCGTGAAATGCAAGAAGTGCTTGAGAGGCACGGTCCACGTCATACCGAAGTTTTGCCACTGTTTGCACGGCAGACGTATGAAGAGCAGCAGCGTATCTTTCAGCCATCAGGTCGTGGTCGACGTATTGTCATCGCGACCAACGTTGCTGAGACTGCGTTGACTGTACCGGGTATTCGCTATGTGATTGACTTGGGGTTTGCGCGGATTTCGCGTTATTCGTATCGCTCACGTGTGCAGCGTCTACCGATTGAAGCAATTTCGCAAGCGGCTGCCAACCAGCGTAAAGGTCGTTGTGGCCGTGTCGCTCCGGGTGTCTGTATTCGCCTATATTCTGAGGAGGACTTTAACGGTCGTCCTGAATTTACTGAGCCTGAAATTCTGCGTACTAACTTGGCATCTGTGATATTACAGATGGCAAACCTGCGTTTAGGCAGTGTCGATGACTTTGAATTTATTGAGCCGCCTGATAGCCGATTGGTTACGGATGGTCATAAATTGCTTGATGAGCTGGGGGCAATCACTTCCAAAAAGGACATCGCTGCTCAGGACAAAACCAATAAGCCAAAACGTCAAAAAGGGCTCGATCACCTGCGCTTGACAGCGACTGGTCAGAAAATGGCACGTATGCCAATCGACCCACGACTGGCACGTATGCTGGTGGCTGGTTCTGACTTTGATTGTATTCGTGAAATGCTGATTGTCGTGGCCGCGCTTGCGGTACAAGATCCACGTGAGCGTCCTGCCAACAAGCGCACGCAAGCCGATCAAAAGCATGCAGTCTTCCGTCAAGATGATTCAGATTTTTTGTTCTATTTAAGTCTGTGGAAAGCATTGTTTGAAAAAGATGAAGACGGCAATAAACTGTCTGGTAATCAGCGTAAGCAGTTTGCGAAAAAGAACTATCTGAGCTTCCCGCGTGTCCGTGAATGGCACCAGACACATCGTCAACTGGTACAAATGGTGACTGAGCTTAAATTAACAGACGTCAATGACTCACAAGCGTCTGATAAAAATGTAGCTAAGAATGACCCAACCGCGATTGAAGATGAAGAACTAAAAGCCGTCAAATATGCCAATTTGCATAGAGCGCTCTTGACGGGTCTGCTGTCTATTATTGCGCATAAAACCGAAAGTCGCGGTGAGTATTTGGCGGCGCGTCAGCAAAAAGCTAAGATATTCCCAGCGAGTACAGTGTTCAAACAAATCCCGCCTTGGGTGATGGCGTTTGAGATGGTTGAAACCTCGCAAGTCTTTATGCGTACCGTTGCCAAAATTGAACCCGAGTGGATTATTTCAGCTGCAGGCGACTTGCTCAAATATCATTACTTTGAACCGCATTGGTCCAAGAAAACCGGGCGAGTCAAAGCGTACGCGCAGATTAGCTTGTTTGGCTTAATCATTATCAGCAAGCAGCTGACCAATTATGAGCAAGTAAACTTGGCTGAGTCACGAGAGATTTTCATTCGTGATGGTCTGGTGACTGGCAACTTCGGCCGCAATGCGCCATTTTTACAGCACAATATGGACAAAGTTGCTCATGTTGAGCGCATCGAAGATAAGCTACGTCGCCGCGATTTATTGGTTGATGAAGAAACACTCTATCAGTTCTATGATAAAAAGATTCCTGAGCACGTCGCTAGCCGCAAAACGTTCGAAGACTGGCGCGCAGAAGTAGAAAAAAACGATGCTAAGTATCTGTTTTTTACCGATGAAGATGTACTCACTAGCCAAGCACCAACGACGGGCGACTTCCCAGAAGTATGGAAGCTGGGTGATCTAAAACTGCCGCTACGTTATGTCTTTGATCCAGCAAGCGATGATGATGGTGTGACCATACGCGTACCGCTTGTCGCATTACCACAGCTTGACGCGATTGAGCTACTATGGGGTGTGCCTGGTTGGCGCTATGAGCTGGTGCTACAGTTGCTCAAATCATTGCCAAAAGATATCCGTCGTCAGATCGTCCCGATACCTGATACCGCAGATAGCTTGTTTGATGAGTTGCAGCAGCAAGGTGGGCAGGGATTATTAAAACAACTGTGCCAAGCGCTCAATCGCCGCGGTATTATGTCGGTGACGCCGGAGAGCTTTAGCCCTTCTACGATTGACCGTTATTTGCAGCCACAAATTTGTGTGGTCGATGACAAAAACCGCATTATCGAAAAAGGTCGTGATCTGCAAACGCTACAGATTCGTCATGCCTCCGAGACCAGTCAAGCGGTGAATGAGCAACAAGGCGCGCATACTGAGTTCCCTGAGCATTTTGCCTTTAGCAAAAACCATCATAGCGCAGGCGTGGTCATGAAGCAGTTTGCGGCGCTCGTTGCCGATGAAGCAGGCGAAGCGGTATCGATCCATCAGTACACCGATGTCAATGCAGCACTACAAGCGCATCGTATTGGCGTATTGACCTTAATTAAAGGTAAACTTGGCGCGAAGAAAAAACAGCTCACTAGTCAAGTGGATAAAATATTCAAACTGGCGTTTGCACCGCTTGGTGATATGGAAAAGCTAAAAACAATCGTCATTGATGCCACATTAGATGCTACGCTTGAAGAGCATTATGTGTTATTTGGCCATACCGAGAGTCTGCCTGAGAGTGCTGATGATATCGCAGTTGGATTGAGTGAGGAGTTACCGTTTACGCCTGAGGAATATGCGCAGACGCTAGAAGTTGTGTTGAGCAATTTCTTATTGACCGGTCAAAGTGTCATAAAAACGCTGAAAAATGTTTATACGCGATGGCAGCGTATTCGCCAGAGTCTATTGATGTTAGACCGCGAAATATTTGGGGAATCTATCGATGATATCGAAGATCAATTAGAAGATTTGTATTTGGCTGATTTTGTCTATCGGATGGATTATAGCCATTGGCAGCAGTATCCACGTTATCTTGAGGCACTAGAGATTCGCCTTGAGCGTCTTGAGCATAATTTGGATGCCGACCTTGATGGTGTCTATGCGCTTGACTTGCATATGGAACGGTTAGCAGGGCGTGCGGACAAAGAAGCCATTAGCGAATATCGCTGGATGGTAGAGGAGTATCGTATCCAGCTATTTGCTCAGCCGATGAAAACTCGTGTGGCAGTTTCGCCCAAGCGTCTTAGTAAAATGTGGGACAAGGTGGGCTAGAACCAAAAGTTTCTTTGAATGTTAAGGCCAGATTAGCAACTGCTGATCTGGCCTTTTATTTAAGTAGGTTTCAATGACTCATCTTTTCTGTGAGCACGCCCATACTATAAAGCATGAAAGCAATCACTGTCAGTGCTACGATAAATGGTGTGAGTATCCAAATCACCACGTTAATCAGAATTGACGGTAGTAATCCATTAAATAGCTCGAGATCTGGGGTAAAAAAATCTGTCATCACATCCACTGCACGCTTGGCAATGGGGAAGAGTAGAGTGCTTAGGGCCAGCATATAGATATATTTGCTAAAGCCTGGGTCACTCATGACGACCATAAAATAGAACACTGAGAAAAAAGTGATACCTAGTGCCCAGCATTTGAGAGTGTAGCTTAAACGAATCATGTCATTTCCTCCCCAAGCTTTTCGATGAACGTACGTAAAAAAACACTACGTTATATATCCAAAATTTTAAATATATATTATATGTTATAATACGAATATATTGGTGAGTCAACTGTTTTTATTCGAGTAACAAATCTCTTTTAGCTAAAAAATAAGAAAGTATAGAGATATTTTGAGTAGATATTTGCCTTAAAATCTATTTATATTCAATCCTCTATAAAATAGTGACAGCGTTAACCTCACTTGAAGTATCACATATACATCTGCGCTCGGTTGCCCTGTATCTTTTTTAAACTGAATCCACTATATCAGTGAATGTTTCGATACTCAGATGCGCTCTTGTAGCTACAAGAGGATAGCGCTAGAAAGCATTAGAAAATAGCAATCAATTTATAATTTGTGGCGGTAAATAAATGATCAATTCATTGAATCGTTCTATGAGTACGCTGTAGAGATGGTTTTGCTCTAAAGGCGTCACATACCTCACGCTGATGAGCGCTTGAAGTTGACCAAGATAAGGGAGGTAGGCCTGATATTGAGTCTGTTATGCCAAACTCGATAAGTCTCAGAGTTACCATCACAACGATAATAAAATCCTGCCGCTATAGATATCAATGATGAGACAGTTATCACATTAGCTCACTGCTTGGACTGACTCCAAACAGCCGCTTGTACTCTCGGCTAAATTGACTGGGGCTTTCATAGCCAACTTGCATGGCTATTTGCGATATCTGTGCTCCTTGTCCGTGTATCCTAATCAATCGTTTTGCTTTCATCAATCTTAAGTTTTTTTGATACTGTAGTGGACTCAACTGGGTGATTTCTTTGAAGTGCTGGTGAAACCCTGAGACACTCATACCACATCTACTGGCTAGACTCTCTACCATAATAGGCTCATTTAAATGCGACTTTATCCAGTCAGTGGCTTGGGCAATACGGTGTGTATGGCTACCATCAACGACCAACTGCCTAAGCTTGTTACCTTGCTCCGCTAAGAGTAGTCGATAATATATTTCTTGTTGAATCAGTGACGCCAAAAATTCAATATCGTTTGGATAATCAAGCAAGCGTATCAATCGATCAAATGCCGCCATTATCGCGTCATCTAACGGCCATTTTATGCCTAAGTGACTATTTACTATGGGTGTTTTAGAGGGTATTTGTGCCAATATCTCTCTAATCATGGCGAGATTTAATTTCATAGATAAGACGATAACAGGACGCTCTACTGAAGCATGTTTTATATGCATGCTCAGCGGAATATTGACAGGACAAAACATCAAGTGGCTATTATTGAATCTTTGGCAGTCCGCTCCTAAGTAAATCTCACGCTCACCTTGCAAGACAATACAAATGCTTGGCTCTTGGATATAGCTAACAGCTTTGCTTGGTTTATCGGCACAGTAAAAAAATAGCCCTGCGACATCAGATTCAAGGGTTTGATTCCTAGGCAATATATTAAGAAGTCGGTCTATGGTTTCTTGATTCATGAGGACAGCTTGTTTTATAAGACTGACTGATAGTATAAAAATTTATAGGATTAGGCAAGAGTTATAGAGGTCTGTTCTAACGGATAACTGCCAGCGATTCTATAATAGTCTTATCGCAACAGCGTAAGTACAACCTCTAATAATATAGGTAAGGAACTATAAATCATGAAAATATTTTATAAAACTCGCGCGACAGCCACTGGTGGACGTTCTGGTCATACTGGATTAGATGATGGTTCATTAGGATTTGATTTGGTGTCTTTTCAAGAACAAGATAAAGAAGGTGTGAATCCAGAGCAGCTTTTTGCTATGGGTTATGCCGCTTGTTTTGATAGCGCTTTGAGCATGGTTGCACAGCAAATGAAACTGCCTGTCACCGCTTCAAAAACTTCTGCGCAAGTCGGTATCGGTATGAAAGCAGATGGTAGCTACAACTTGGATATAGAGTTGCATGTCGAAGTATCAGGTATTGACGAAGCGCAGGCACAACAGTTGATCGAAGCCACACATCAGGTGTGCCCATATTCTAATGCCACTCGTGGCAATGTAGATGCCCGCTTAGAAGTGACCGTTATCTAAAGGCTTTTAGCTTTTACTGGTAGCAAGCGAATCATTAACTCAATATGATAGCTTACACAAAACCGCCCCGATTTTTATAAATCAGGGCGGTTTTATGCTACCTAGAAGAATAGAGTAATAGTGCTAACCTTTTGTCATTAGCCGAGCTCGTGATAGGTCATCATAAGTAATCACTGTACTAGGCTGGCACTTTTTTATTTAAGGTAAACACCAAGACTGCGCCTAAAATGACTGCACTGGCAATAATAAATGGCAACGTTAGTTGCTCAGATAAAAATATCACGCCTAGTACAGCCGCAATCACAGGCACACACAGCTGAACAATAGCCGCTTGCGTGTTCTTTAATAATGGCATTGCAGTGTACCAGATACTGTAGCCCATCCCTGAGGCGATCGCTCCTGACGCACAGGCGAGCAATATCCCTTCGCTGGTAATGCTTTCTAAACTGATGTTTTTTAAACCTATTTCATCCAGATACATTAGGCCCACCAGTAGTAATATCGGAACGGCCACCAAACTCCGCACAAAGTTAAACCCTGTCGCTCGTAGCGGTGAGATGCATGATGTACCGCGTATGCTGTATACTCCCCAAGCCGCGCCGCTCATAGCCATCAATGCTGCGGCTAGTGGTGATGGAATGGCGGCTGATGGCAACATCAAATACACGAATCCTGCTACTGCGACGATAAATGCCAACCATTGTAGTGCGCTGAGCTGTTCTTTTTTGTAGATACCCCAGCCAATCATCGTGAGCTGAACCGCCGAAAACAAAATCAAAGCACCCGTGCCAGTATCAAGCTCTACATATGCAATCGAAAAACATAATGCGTAAATGACCAAACTGACACTACTGATCCAACTGCCTTTGTCATTTAAGATAGCATCAACAGAAGACTTGTCAGCGGTGAGTGCTTGACGCTGTAGTCTGTAGGCGTGAATCGTCATGATAATCACTAAGCAGGCGGCCGCACTGAGCAGACGAATGACCGTAAAGCTCCAAGCATCTATATAACCTTCTGCTAGCGCCATCCGGCAAAACAGGGAATTTGCGGCAAATGCGATCAATGCAATAATAGTATAAACAGTAGCTTTCAAAAATAATTCCTACAATGAATAAGGGAGCATAAAATCAGCAGGCATAGGATTTTAGTTTTGGGTATGTATGTATTACTGTCACGATGGTTTATTTTTAGCGAAAACAATCGCCGTCTCACAAGACAGGATATTTTGTCGTACTTGTGGCAAAAAGTCTGTTTTAAATGAGAATAACGATAGTTGTATTGACGATAAGGTCTGAAAATAGGGATGATGTGCTTCGCATCAAACGAACTATTAGAACAACATTCATTAAACACAATACATCAGATAAATAAATTGGAAACGAGAATATGGATTGGGCAAGTATTTTTATTCATGACACAACTTGGTTGTTTGCCGTTGAAATCTTAATACGTGTCACCGTCATGTTTGTATTAATTATCACGTTCTTGCGCTTCACTGGCAAGCGCGGCGTTCGTCAGCTTTCTATCTTTGAGCTGACCATTATCCTATCACTTGGCTCTATCGCGGGTGATCCTATGTTTACTGAGGATTTGCCGATTATTCAAGCCGTACTGATCATGGGTTCAGTCATTGTTCTTTATCGAATCTGTACGTGGGTTATGATGAAATGGCAGCCTTTTGAAGACTTGTTGGAAGGCAAGTCACTTTATATCGTAGAAGATAGCATGCTGGTGTTGGATAAGATTAAAAAAGGCAAAATGTCTCACGATGAGTTTTTTGCTGAAATGCGCCAGCAAGGTGTGGAGCATTTGGGTCAAGTGCGCATCGGTTTACTTGAGACAGATGGCAACTTTAGTATTTTATTGCATTCCTCTGAAAACACAGTTTACGGCATGCCATTGTTTCCTAAACAGTATCAAGCTGTTGAGGAGGTAGAGATAGGGGCTCACTACGCCTGTATGTATTGTGGTTATGTCGAACAGTTATTAGAAGCTGATAAATGCTGCCCGCGCTGTGAGGATAATTGCAATAATTGGGCTAAAGCGTTAAACAATCAGATAGTCAAGTAGCGTAACGACTAGGCTAATATAACGATAATGCTGCCTTATCAACTAAGCTAAGGCAGCATTATTTCAAACTATTATCAGTTTACGTGGCTTTCTTCATACAGCGCGTGGCTTATATCACTTATGTAACTTTGTACCAGTCAAGTTTGCGAGTCATTACCATGACGCAGGCAAGTACCATAAAGCAGAATATCGCACCTAGTAATAGATTGAGATCTTCTGTACTTAAAATACCAAAAAACGCAGCATATAACCCGGCGAGTGTTGTGGTAAAAATTAAAGCCCGTTTCAAACCGCCAAATACATAGTAGCTATACCAACCAATAAGTCCTACGCACGCGCTAGCGGCTACCGTATATGCTTGCCAAAAGACGATTTGCTCAGCAAGTGGTAGTAATAGGACATAAAAAACAAATAATGCGCAGCCAACGAGCAGATACTGAATAGGGTGAATGCGACTGGATTTAAGCACTTCAAATAAAAAGAAAGTGCCAAACGATACCAAAATTAACAGCAGGGCATACTTCATGGTTCGTTCAGTTTGTAGGTAAACATCATTAGGACTCGCAAAACTAACCCCAAAGCTGTTTAGCGGAACACTTTGATTACTACCAGCTACCGCCGCACTGTCTGCCGGCAGTCCCCTTGATGAGTCAAACGAATCAGGGTTATATGACTGGCTATCGGGATTGAGCGTGGGTTCACTGATAATGGTGCAGTGATGGTTAGGCGTGCTGATACATTGGGAGAGAGATTGATTGTTAGCGACGGTCAGATACTGATTTTGCCAACTGGCATCAAACCCTTCATCGGTAATATTCTTAGTGTTTGGTAGCGCCTTACCGATGAAGTTTGGTGTTTGCCAATCACTGTGCATAGACAGCGTAAAGTTCTGCCCAGTAGGCACCGTAGTCAAATTGCTAATACCAGATAAAGGCAAATCGATCGTAATCTTGAGCGCTTGATTGTCTTTAGGGTTAGATGGTTGGCGATCTACCTCTGATTTATCTGGATTTGTATTCATTGCGCCTTTGGCAACGAGGGTCTCTTTATTCTGCTGGCTAGTAGGATCTATTAATTGAGCCAATACATCTTCAGGAATATCGACTTCAACATAGGTCAAGTTCTCTATCATTGGTATCTGAGGATAGCTCGCTCCAATCGATTTTTGATTGATTGTGACGGCAGGCAGGGTAGCGACACCGCGTAAATCAGACACAGGAATGATCAGTTTTGCCTGATTCAAGTGGGTGATGGTTTTGGCTAGTTGCGCTTTGTCTGCATTAGGAGATGTCATTATTGAATCTGCATCATTACTCATTGCAGTTACGGTACTGTCTATATTTTCTAAAGTGTTTACAAACTTATAACTTTGATCGAATATCAACTGACCATCATAGCTAGTAGCACTATAGATACCGCGCTTATAAGTGTCTGTGCTTACTTTTAGGTTTTGTGCAGCCTGCGTCTGAGTGGCAAATACCGTCTCAATTTTCGAGTATGGTGACTCGCATTTGCTCTTTATATTTGGTGTATCTGATGCATCTGGCTGACAGGCAGGGGTGACTGTCGTAGGAACGGCGATAAATGGAGTGATGACTTCTTGTGGATTGACATGCTGCTGGGTGATCTCTTTTATTACTGATTTTGCGTAGTATTGCCTCTCATAGATGATATTACTAGGGCGTGTTGAACATTGGGAATAAAACGATGGCAAAAAAATAGCAAACGGTTAGTCTTTAAGTTCTCACACAAAAAAGACATCGTTTGCTATGCCTCGTACAATGCTCAAAGATCAACACTGGACAAGACTAAGACCTATATTACTAGAACTTAATATCTATGACAAAGGGAATCTTAGACAAACAGTCGAAGGCGTATTATATCGTATGCGTGTTGGCTGTCCTTGGCGTGATCTGCCACCTTACTTTGGTAAGCCTAATACCGTCTACAAGGCTTATCAGCGCTGGTTTCGTAGCAATAAACTGATTGCGCTGTTTGCTTTATTAATGAAAGACTCAGACTGTGAATGGGTGTTTATCGATGGCACACACATTAAAGCACATCAGCACAGCAATGGTAGCAATGAGGTGGAACAAGCCATTAGTAAAAGTGTGGCAGGACGCGCCACCAAGATTCATTTAGCGGTTGATGCTCACGGCAACCCTATTACTTTTATCTTATCAGATGGTACGACTCACGATGTAAAGGTGGCTCCAGACTTAGTTGATAAGATTAATTTAAGTGGTACAGACAGGCTATGTGCCGATAAGGGCTATGATTCTGATCCGCTGCGAGCGCATATTGAACAAGCGGGTTGCTTCAATAATATTCCTCGAAAACAGAATACTAAGTCCACCAATAACCATATGGACTGGCACTTGTACAAGGCTCGACACTTAGTTGAAAATGCTTTTGCTAAGTTGAAAAACTACCGGGCGGTTGCAACTAGATTTGATAAGCTCAAGCAAAGTTATGAGAATACGGTGGCTCTCGCTTGTGCCTATCTTTGGTTGAAACTTTGAATGTTCAACACGCCCTAATCATACTAAGTCCGATCAAAAAAATAATACAAAGCCCTACAATGATGGTTAACTTAGTCAATAATGTTTTTTGCATGTTGTCGCCTCCTACGTGTCTTTAATTCACAGCTGCCGAGATAGCAGACTGTGGCTTTAAAGAACATCATAGGGAGGGTATAACGAGAAAATGTGCAGGAACGATGAAAAGAGTGTGAAAGGGTAGGTATCAGGATTTTTGAATCAATGTTTTTGAATCAATGTTTTTTGAGTATTAATGCTTTTTGGTATCGCCAACGACTTTATCCATAATAGCGAATAACAAGCCAGACAATACAAAGGTCATGTGAATAACAACTTTCCACATGAGCTTGTCAGCATCAAGCTCACTCATTCCGCTAGATATATCCATAAAGGATTTCAGAAGATCAATCGCCGAGATAGCAACGATCGCTCCGATGACTTTTAATTTTAAGCCTGAGAAATCCACTTTTCCCATCCAGCTGGGACGATCATCATGAGTGCCAGTGTCGATTTTTGAGACAAAAATCTCGTAACCACTGAATATAATGATGAGCAATAAGCTGGCAACCAGCGAGATATCAACCAATACCAGTATGTCTACGATCACGCTGGCTTCAGAAGCTATGAGAATATCAGCAAACATATACCACAGCTTTTGGACAAACTTAATAAATAATAAAATAATACCTAACACTAACCCAAGATAGAAAGGCGCCAGTATCCAGCGGCTATTAAATATGGTTTTTTCTAAGTAAAGCTCAAACTTCTTTAGCATGGGTATCTCTTCAGTTTCAAATACAAAAAAGTTTTAAAAATATAAATATTAATAAGTTTAGCTCTAGTCAGGCGATATGTTGTCCATATTAGCGAGCTGCGCTACTACTTGCTGGACACGTTCTTTTCTATCGCCACTAATGCGCTGAAAAGGTTTTTGATGCTTGCTTAATTGACTGGCAAAATAGGCGCTTATCTCATCACGTTGGTGCGGACTGTCTCGTAGGTCATCAGCCACCCATGGTATATCAACCTCAGTTAATAGTATCAAGTCATAATGATGCGCCAATGCTGCTTGCTCAAGAGCGGCAGGGCAGTCGCCGTAATACCAATGAGAGTAGACCATCAGCTCAAACAGACTGGTATCACAAAACAAATAGCGGTTTTTATTAGACATTCGGGTGACTTGTTTGGCCAGTTTGTTCTCTGACGCTATCTGACCTTGTGCGATAGGTAGCAGGTCATCCCATGTACAAGTCAGCTGCTCCTCATCCCACTTCGCTTGCAAGTAAGTACGCATATATTCTGACACCCACAGACTATCGAAATGCGCTGCCAAATCACGGCATAGGGTTGTTTTCCCCGTACTTTCTGCGCCCAAAACCGCGACAGTAATGACAGATTCAGGCGTATGCTGCTCGAGGTTGTGTACGGTAGCGTCGTTGCCATTCATAGTATGCCCAGATTGCGATGAGAGTGAAGACTACATATTGTAGCGCGGTAAAAGTAAAGCCTTTATAAAAGTATAGTGGTACCGATATCGCATCAGCAATGATCCATAGTATCCAATGCTCAATTTTGCGCCTTGCCATAAGCCACATTGCCATTAGAAACAAAGCTGTAGTGAGCATATCGGTATAGTCCACCCAAGTGAATAGATGCACACCAAGAACGGCACCATCAAAACTAAAGCCATTATTAATCACTGGACGGAAATAATATATCAGCGCCACAAAAGACATGGTTGCTATTGCCAAAGCAGACAAGATAGGTATATCGCCTGTATGTAAGTGCTCAATACGGACGTTATTTGACTCATGAGTCTCTATAGGCTGATTCTTTTTGTTTTTTGACCAGTTAATCCAACCGTATAAACTCATCACCGTATAGTAAGCATTGATTAACATATCGCCAAACAGCTGCCACTTCCATAGTAAATACACAAATATCGCTGTACTGACTAAGCCAATTGGAAAGACTAAGATGTTGGTTCTGCTGGCAAGCAAGACACTTGCCACTCCAAAGACCACGGCAATCAACTCTAGGACGATAAATGTCGTGGAGTAGTCTGCATATTGACCAAATAACCAGTTAAGAAGTTCTGCCATTAGTATTCCTAAAGATGAGCGTGTATCGATGCGATTGGTTGGTTACACAGAGCAAAATGGCGCTAATTATAACGTAGCTATCAAAGAATGACGTGAGTCTTTGCTTATTTATCGCCAGAAACAGATTATTTGTAACAAAGCATTAGAAAAAAATTAATATTCAGGCATAATAAAGGCACTGATTTTAAGTTTACAGTTATTCACTGAAACTGAATGGCTATTATTTTCCACTTTTATGCTTATTCCAAGCACCACAGTAGTAGACAAGGAAGCGTATCATGACGACTTGTATCACGGGCACAGGCCTGTATATCCCACCTTACAGCATCAGTAACGAAGAGTTAGTAGAATCATTTAACCAGTATGTTGAAAATTATAATGCAAAGCATGCTGATGAGATAGCAGCAGAGACTGTTACAGCACTTCAGCCTTCTTCGGCCGCTTTTATCGAAAAAGTATCTGGTATCAAATCACGTTATGTGATGGAAAAAGACGGTATTTTAGACCCTGAAATCATGGCACCAGTCATTGCCTATCGTAACTTAGGCGAAGAGCTGTCTGTGATGGCAGAAATGGGCGCAGCTGCGTTAAAAGACGCATTGGCTGATGCTGGACTTGAAGCCAACGATCTAGATGGTATCATCCTTGCTTGCTCAAACTTCCAGCGTACGTATCCTGCGGTTGCCATCGAAATTCAGAATGAGATTGGGATGGTTGGCGGCTTCGCTTACGATATGAACGTTGCTTGTAGTGCCGCAACGTTTGGTTTATCGCAAGCGCATGGCTCTATCGTTTCTGGTCTGGCTAAGCGTATCGCTGTGGTTAATGTTGAGATCACCTCAGCGCATCTAAACTGGCGCAACCGTGACAGCCACTTTATTTTTGGTGATGTGGCGACAGCTTCTATTGTTGAAGAATTAGACACACCAAAAGGTTATGAGATTCTAAACGCTAAGCTATTTACCCAGTTTTCGACCAATATCAAAAACGAATATGGCTTTATGGATCGCTCAGAGTATCTAGCCGCGCAAACGGAGATGTATCCAGATATCAAAGCGCCGGTCACTGATAAACTGTTTTTGCAAAATGGTCGCAAAGTATTCCGTGAAGTTTGTCCAAAGGTGTCTGAGGTTATCACTGAACACCTACAAGAAAATGATATACCGACCTCTGATGTTAAGATGATGTGGCTACACCAAGCCAATGCCAATATGCTAGATTTGATTCTACGCACTGTCATTGGTAAAGAAGCAGATAAAGCGATTGTCCCAAGCGTCATTGCTGAATTTGCCAATACCAGCTCAGCAAGCCCTATGATTGTATTTCATCGCTATAAAGATGAGCTAGCATCAGGTGATTTGGGTGTTATTTGCTCATTTGGTGCTGGTTACTCTATTGGCTCAGTATTGGTTCGTAAAGTCTAACGTCTCAATACGACACCTTTATATAGATAAAAATATTATAGATAAAAATAGCTAAGAGTCTTCTTAGCTATTTTTTTGTCTACTAATCTTGATATCAGAACCAAGTATCTTTATCTAAGAATAAGTAGAGATATTTGAGAGTATAGTAACAAGATTACTGCGAATATCGAGAAGAATGCTTAGAGGTTTTAATTTACCCCAAAAAATTTGCTATAATCACGGGCTTATTCCTCTTATCCAATTAAAAGTCCTTTTATGAAAGAATCCTTACGCCTGCGTTTAGACCAGATGGTAGACCGTTATGAAGAGGTCACCGCCTTGTTATCAGATCCTAGTGTCATCAGTGATAATAATAAATTTCGCGAATTGTCTGTCGAGCACAGCGACTTGATGGATATCACGACCTTATGGCAGAACTATTTGGGCGCAGAAACGGATCAGGCCGATGCTGAGGCGATGCTAGCTGATGCGACAGATCCTGACATGAAAGAGATGATGCAAGACGAGATTGAGACGGCGCGTGATACTATCGTAGAGATGGAAGAAGCGCTTAATGTCATGATGCTACCAAAAGATCCTAACGATAAGGTGCCAGCATTCTTGGAGATTCGTGCCGGGACGGGCGGCGATGAAGCAGCGATTTTCTCTGGTGACTTGTTCCGCATGTATCAAAAATACGCGCAGAGCCAAGGCTGGACACTAGAAGTGCTCTCTGCAAATGAAGGGGAACATGGCGGTTATAAAGAAATCATCACTCGCGTATCGGGTAATAGTGTATATGGACGTCTAAAGTTTGAATCGGGCGCTCACCGTGTACAGCGTGTCCCTGAAACCGAGAGCCAAGGTCGTGTTCACACATCAGCTTGTACGGTTGCAGTCATGCCAGAAGTTGAGATTGATGATACCGTTGATATCAATCCTGCCGATATTAAAATGGATACTTTTCGCTCAAGCGGCGCGGGTGGTCAGCACGTTAACACCACTGACTCAGCCGTACGTTTGACGCATATTCCGACGGGTACTGTGGTAGAGTGTCAGCAAGAGCGTAGTCAGCACAAAAATCGTGCACATGCGATGAAAATGCTGGTTTCTAAAATCCAGCAAGCCAAAGTGCAAGCGCAGGTCGATGTAGCGGACTCTATACGCCGTGACTTGGTCGGTAGTGGTGACCGCTCAGAGCGTATCCGTACTTACAATTTTCCACAAGGCCGTATGACCGATCACCGTATCAACTTAACGCTATATAAGCTTGATTCCATTATGGAAGGTGACTTGGATGAGATTCTTGATGCACTGTTACGTGAGCATCAGGCTGACTTGATGGCTAGCATCGGCGGTGACTAATTGCTTTTTAATGGTCAGTAAATCCATATCTTACAGGTGAGAAATATAATGAATAATCGCTTAGCTTTATTTTTTATGGGTTTGTTTTCCTTATTATTTATATCTGCCTGTCAGACACCAGCAATGACAGAAGAACAAAATAATGCCAATTCTGCATCCAAAATCGTAGAGATGCTGGCAAAAGAATGCCTTGCAAAAGGCGGTGAGTACACCAAAGAAGGTCGACTACAAGCCTATCGCTGTGTACAACAGTTTTCAGATGCAGGAAAATCTTGTAGCGACAGCTCTGAGTGCCAAGGCAAATGTACCAATTCGGATACTGCTATTGAAGCTGGCACGGCAAACGTAACAGGAACTTGTGCCGCCAATGATAACCCTTTTGGTTGCCGTCAAACTATTGAGGGCGGCGTTGCTAAAGGATTTTTGTGCGTAGATTAATCTTATAAATTTTTAAATATAAAAACTAACTTATCAACATTTGAGAGTGTTATGTCAAAAGCCAACAATCAAAATCAAGACCAAACTCCAGTACAAGATACCAATGAGCTAATCGCACAGCTGCAAGCCAAGCTAGACGATATCAGCGCATCAGGCAAACAGCCGTATCCGAATACCTTTAAACGTACGGATTATGCGCAAGATTTGCAAACGGCTTTTGATGGTGTGTCAAAACAAGAAATCGAAGAAAAAGCCGCGAATGGTGAAAAAACACAGGTAAATGTGGCAGGTCGTGTCATGCTCAACCGTGGCTCATTCATCGTAATTCAAGACATGACGGGCCGTATCCAGTTATATGTGGCGCGTAAAGAACTTGATGACGAGACGCGTGCAAATATCAAATCCCTAGATTTGGGTGACATCGTTGGGGTATCAGGCTATATCGGTCGCTCGGGCAAAGGCGACTTATATGTGCATATTGAAGAGATTACCTTATTAACTAAATCGCTACGTCCGATGCCAAACAAATTCCATGGTTTGGCAGATGTAGAAGCGCGCTATCGCAATCGCCACCTTGATTTGATGACCAATGAGACGACTCGTGATACTTTTATGGTTCGCAGTCAGATCGTCAGCGGCATTCGTCAGTTTATGTTGAATGAGCGTTTTATGGAAGTTGAAACGCCAATGATGCATCCGATTCCAGGTGGCGCGGTAGCACGTCCATTTGAGACGCATCATAATGCTTTAGACATGCCATTATACCTACGCATTGCGCCTGAGCTTTATTTGAAGCGTTTGGTCGTTGGTGGGTTTGAGCGCGTATTTGAGATTAACCGTAGTTTCCGTAACGAAGGTGTCTCAACCCGCCACAACCCTGAATTCACCATGATTGAGTTTTATCAAGCCTATGCTGATTATCATGATTTGATGGATTTGACTGAGCGCATGTTTAACCAGCTGGCAACCGATGTATTGGGCACGACAGAGATTACCTATCAAGAAGAAGCCATCAGTCTAAAAGCACCGTTTGCTCGTCTATCCATGTCTGATGCGATTGCACAATATGCTGAAGGCTTTGATATGAGCCGCATTGATGATCGTGAGTATTTGGCTGATTATGTCGCTAACACGCTCAAGCAGCAAGTGAAAGATGTGTTTGGTGTGGGTAAGCTCAAAACCATCATCTTTGAAGAAACGGCTGAGCATCAACTGCGCCAACCAACGTTCATCACTGAGTATCCAGCTGAGACATCACCACTTGCACGCCGTAGTGATGACAACCCTGAGATCACCGATCGTTTTGAATTGTTCATTGGTGGTCGTGAGTTGGCGAATGGTTTTAGCGAGCTTAACGATCCAGCGGATCAGGCGGAGCGTTTCCGTGGTCAAGTCGCTGAAAAAGACGCAGGCGATGATGAAGCGATGCACTTTGATGAAGAATATATCGAAGCATTGTCTTACGGGCTGCCGCCAACAGCAGGCGAAGGTATTGGTATTGATCGTCTAGTGATGCTATTTACTGACTCAGCCAGTATCCGTGATGTGATTTTATTCCCGCACATGCGCCGCAAAAATGATTAATGAGTCGTTAAACAAAGTCGCTTATTAAGTGCGGCTGAGTCATAATCAAATCAGCAAGAAGCCAGACGAATGCGCTGGCTTTTTGCTATAATAAATACTGAAAAACCGTATTAAAAATAAGAATATTAACCACTTGGCACAATGGATAGCTATGTCGCAGCAATATCAAGTTTTAGCTCGCAAATACCGGCCCAAAAACTTTCACGAGTTGATTGGGCAGACACATGTCTCGCAAGCGCTGATTAATGCGATTGATTATAACCGTCTGCATCATGCGTATCTGTTTACTGGTACCCGCGGTGTGGGTAAAACGACGATTGCGCGTATTTTATCTAAATGCTTGAACTGTGATACGGGTATTACTAGCACGCCGTGCGGGGTTTGTGATAATTGTGTTGCGATTGATCAAGGGCGTTTTATTGATCTTATCGAGATTGATGCCGCCTCTCGTACCAAGGTTGAAGACACGCGCGAGTTGTTAGACAACGTTCCTTATGCGCCAAGCCAAGGCCGTTATAAAGTTTATTTGATTGATGAAGTACACATGCTGTCGACCCACAGCTTTAATGCGCTTCTCAAAACGTTAGAAGAGCCGCCTGAGCATGTAAAGTTTTTGCTAGCGACTACTGATCCACAAAAACTACCAATCACAATTATTTCGCGCTGCTTGCAGTTCGTACTGCGTCCACTACCACAAACGTTACTTAGCGAGCATTTAGCAAATATTCTAACCCAAGAACAGGTTGGGTATACTCAGCCTGCCATTTGGCAACTGGCAAGTGCAGCCAAAGGCTCTGTGCGCGATGCGTTATCCTTGACAGATCAGGCCATTGCTTTTGGCCAAGGTGCGCTTGATGATGCGACCGTCAATGCGATGCTTGGTCTTATCGACGCCGCTGACTTAGTACGTTTGATTACAGATATTTATAATCACGACAAGTCTGCCGTCGCAGCTCATATTGAGCAAATGCGTGCGCAAATGGTTGATGCAACGAGCATGTTTGATGGACTTGCTGAGCTACTCCATCAATTGGCATTGACCCAGCTGTTGCCTGAGGTTGCTCTTAATGTAAACGAGGCGCAGGCAAAAGATATTTATACGCTTGCCCAGCATATCAGTCCTGATGTGCTGCAACTGTACTATGAGATTGTTGTGCAGGCACGTGAGGGTGTCAAGCTTGCTAGTACGCCTATGCAAGCGCTTGAGATGTGCATTTTGCGATTACTGGCATTTCGCCCATTGCCAGTCGATGAAGTGTTGAGTAACATTTATGATAGTGAGATTCCTTCTACAGAAGCGGAAACTATAGAGCCGACTACTTCGATGTCGCCTTCAAGTGCTATTACGCATGAAGCGTCAGAGCCATTACAGCCTTATGATATTGACTATCAAGCGCAAAGTCATGATAAATTACAAAGCCCCATTTATGATGACAGCTTCAGCATAGATGACTCTATCAGACAAAATGATAGTGTAGCACACTCAGCTACTAGCCCTGAGCCAATTGCTGAGCCTGAGCCAATTGCTGAGCCTGAGCCAATTGTTGAGCCTGAGCCAATTGTTGAGCCTGAGCCAATTGTTGAGCCTGAGCCAATTGTTGAGCCTGAGCCAATTGTTGAGCCTGAGCCAATTGTTGAGCCTGAGCCAATTGTTGAGCCTGAGCCAATTGTTGAGCCTGAGCCAATTGTTGAGCCTGAGCCAATTGTTGAGCCTGAGCCAATTGTTGAGCCTGAGCCAATTGTTGAGCCTGAGCCAATTGTTGAGCCTGAGCCAATTGTTGAGCCTGAGCCAATTGTTGAGCCTGAGCCAATTGTTGAGCCTGAGCCAATTGTTGAGCCTGAGCCAATTGTTGAGCCTGAGCCAATTGTTGAGCCTGAGCCAATTGTTGAGCCTGAGCCAATTGTTGAGCCTGAGCCAATTGTTGAGCCTGAGCCAATTGTTGAGCCTGAGCCAATTGTTGAGCCTGAGCCAATTGTTGAGCCTGAGCCAATTGTTGAGCCTAGTGCAAATGATTCTCAATCAATATCACCATTTGATGAAGACCCACGCACCTTACTGCGCTGTACGCCTCAAGAGCTGACGGGTCAGTGGAATTCAGAAAAATGGGATTACTGGTTACAAACTGCTCGTGAAGACAACGTACTGGCACAGGACGAGCTGGCACTTGCTCGTCAAGGCACTATGATAGGTCAATGCAATGGCAAAGCCACGTTTTTGACCAGTGTTGATAGTAAGCATTTGCAAGTCACTTTTCAGCAGTTAGCTGCTAAGCTGCAGCAGCAGTTTACGAATGCAGAAATTGATTTGAAAATTGACAACAGTATTATGCAAAGTGATGATAAAACACCAGAGCGTCGTCAACAAAAACGTTTGGAGCAAGCAAAAACAGTTGCTGAGACGAAATTGCTACACACTCCAGTAATGCAATACTTGACTGAACGCGGTGAAGGAAAAATGGGTAAAGTACAACTATATTAATTTTTAAAAAAAGCTGTTGTTAAAATTACTTAAAAATATAGATAGGTTTTAAACGTGGTTTTATATAAAATATCAAGGTGATATTACACTATCGCCTTGATATTTTTGTTTTTATTGCGGGTCAAATGGGCTTTCTCAAGTAAGAGAAAAATATTAAGTAACGATAATATAAATTAAAATTCGTTATAATGGGTTAAGTTATATTAAAAACTGAAATGAAGTTTAGGTGAGAATATGTTGGATAATTTACGCGGTATGGCTGTGTTCGCCAGTGTGGTCGGACATGGTTCTTTTAGTGGCTCAGCTCGTGAGCTTGGTATTACAACGAGTGCAGTCAGTCAGCAAATTCGTTCATTAGAGAATGAGCTTGGCGTCGTGCTCTTACATCGTTCAACTCGTAAGCTAAGCTTGACAGAAGCTGGTGAAAGCTTTTATGAGTCTGCAAAAGATGTAGTCAGCGCGGCTGAGCAAGGCCGAATCAAAGTTAATCAATTGCGTGATGAGCTAGCAGGTAGTCTACGAGTGTCGACGACGCCTGAGCTTGGCGTAAATCATATATTGCCAGCGCTTTCTACATGGATGGCTGCGCATGATGATCTGAGTGTTACTTATCTCGCTGACAATCATTATATCGATATGATTGACGAGCGTATCGATATCGCGATTCGCATGAGTCCATCGATTAATGATGCAAGCCTAAGCAGCCATCCGCTCACAGATGTGCGCCAGTTACTTGTTGCCTCACCTCAGTACTTGCGTCAACACCCTAAGCTGAACACGCCTAAAGAATTAGCTGACCATCAATTAATCTGTATTGAAATCATGAAAGATGCCAATCAGATTGATATGATTCAGACAGAGACCAACAAAAAAACGCGTGTAAAAATGAACTCACGTATCTATACCAACAATGTCTTTATGGCGACAACCTTAGCTAAAGAAGGTCATGGTCTGGTTAGAATGATGGAAATGGACATCAAAAAAGAGCTTGAGAGTGGAGAGTTGGTAGAGGTATTGACTGGTTACCAATTGCCAAGCTTTGTACTATATGCCGTTACCTTAAACCGCGACCAACAACCAGCTAAAATCACTCGTTGCCTAGAAGTACTGAAGAAATATTTTCATGCAAACTAAGTACTGTTCAGACTAAATGTTAGTTGTTTCAATAATCGGTTAGTAAAAAGCCTATGGATATCGTTATCCATAGGCTTTTTTGTTACATGCTACATATTCAAGCAAGCTTTAGAATGTTGGCTTTAATAAGTTGATCAAGCGTTCAGCGACTTGTGTGCTTTCATCACGGCTCATATTGAGTGGCGGTAGCAAACGTACCACATGGCCACCTGTCACATTAATGATGAGTTTTTGCTCATCACGGGCACGATCTACCAATTGGCTACAATCCATGTCTTCAGGTAGCGCAATACCAATCATCATTCCAGCACCGCGGCTACTTACAGCGTACTGTCCTAGTGCATTGACGAGACTTTCTCGGATAAATAATCCTTCAGTCACCGCATTCTCCATGATGTCGCTATTTGCGAGTACATCGTACACGCTATGTACCACGCGACTGGCTAATGGCGTACCACCGTAAGTAGAGCCATGGCTCCCTGCACCAAACAAACCATTAGCACGGCCTCGTACCATACAAGCACCGACTGGGAAACCGTTACCTAAGCCTTTTGCGGTCGTCAATACATCAGGGCGCGCATTGCTATGCTGATAAGCAAAATATTTACCAGTACGACCATTACCTGTCTGTACTTCATCAAGCATAAACAGCCAGTTATGAGCATCACACTCTGCTTGTAGCTCTTCGAGATAAGTAAAGCCATTGGCAGCAGTGTTGAGACCACCTTCACCTTGGATCGGCTCTACAAAAATGGCGCAAATGTCCTCATGGTCTAACGCCGCTTGCTTTACTGCTGCGATGTCACCAAATGGCACACGGATAAAATCGTCATCTAGCGTATAAAACCCTTCTCGGGCTTTTGGGTTAGCAGTGGCCGATAGTGATAGCAATGTACGGCCGTGGAATGACTGCTCCATCACGATGACTTTTGGGCGTGCAAAGCCTTGTTGCGACGCATACAGGCGTGCAAGTTTTAATGCGGCTTCATTTGCTTCAGCGCCACTATTGGCAAAAAACACACTATCCATCTGGGCTGCCGTACATAGTATCTCTCCTGCACGCTCTTGCCAGTCAATACCGAACAGGTTGCTGGTATGAACCAAGGTCGCTGCTTGCTGTTGAATAGCGTCGGTCACTTGTGGATGGCAATGTCCTAGTCCACATACCGCGATACCAGTTAAGGCATCTAAGTATGGCGTATCGTCTTTTGTATAGAGCCAACTGCCTGCACCGCGGGTAAAGCTGATAGGTTGACGATTATAAGTGGGCATTAGGTAAGTAGCAGACATGTAAAACATCCTTGGTATAATAAATTGAGTAAAGGGGTAGGTTATAGCTCGTCAGAGAAAGGTGTGGTTTCTGCAGGTAACGTGTAGTCTTCATTTGCCCAAGCACCTAAGTCGATCAGCTTACAGCGACTACTACAAAACGGCTTATATTTGTTGTCTTGCCAAACAGTTTGAGTGCCACAACGCGGGCAAGGGTAGGTTTTGGGTGCAGTGTTGGTATTAGAGTCAGTCATAATAGAGGTGGGAGTATCCTTGATGTTATTAGTATCATTTGCGCACGATAGTTATTTATTATCATATAAATTGTGATGAATTGAGGAGTACTAGTTATCGTTATATTACTATTCAATTAGATTGGCTATATAATAGCATGGGGCAGAATAATGACAAAAGACAAATGCTTTAAGGATAGTAGATGACAGACAATATCGAGTTCACGCATCAGCAAGCGCGTGCCTTTCAACCACAAAGACTCTCCGCACCGCGCGACTTTATTATTCCAAAAATCATCAGTGATAATAAAGACGAAAAGCCATTAATCTTGGAGATTGGAGCAGGGAAGGGCAAGCACGCACTTAGCTTTGCCGTGCAAAATCCTGATAAGCATTTGATCGCCATTGAGCGCACACGCAATAAGTTTGATGCTTTCTCAAAGCTGGCTACACTACAAGACCTACCGAACCTAGATGCGATCCATGCAGATGCGATTGCTTGGACTGTGCATGCGCTAAAACCCAATAGTGTGGCTAAAATATTTATTCTTTATCCCAACCCTGAACAGCATAATCCCAATCAGCAATGGCTAAATATGCCCTTTTTTGAGTTTTTGTTATCTCGCTTGCAAGTAGGGGGAGAGATAATACTGGTTACCAATATTGAATCCTATATGGATAACGCAGAGCATCAAGCAGCTAAGCTCTGGTGCCTGCCAAATACTCGCTACCGAGTGCCTGTCGAAAGCCAGCGTACGCATTTTGAAGTGAAGTATCTAGCGAGGCAAGAGGTATGCTGGGAGTTAAGCATCCGTAAGCCGGCATGGTATAAAACAAGGTTTGATAATTGGCAAGCTTAATAATAGACGAAAAAATAGCCTAAGCAACTAAAAGTATATCGTTACAACATAATATAAAGTTTGAATATAAAATAGCCTAAGTAAAAAAATCTGAGTCAAAGAAAGCCGTCACTAAAGGACGGCCAAAAATTCGCACTATTGAAAACTATAAATAAGGTTTTACCAAAGTGTTAGGGTTAGTATGTGCATCAAGCACTGTCAAGAAGGTATATGCGCCAATAAATTTGCGGCTAATAAACATGAACTCTTTTGGAGGAAGATTAAATTCAAAAGATTGCATCGCACGAGTAGCTTTAGTAGATAAGCGTGAATGCAGTTTACTATTGGCCCAAATATAGCGATTCTGCTCATCCAAACAATCCGTGGGGATGTCATCGTTTTTTTCAGGATTACTGAATGGCTCGGTAGCCAATAGGAACAATGAGGCAATATCAGAGCGTACTCTATCACTCATACTATCGAAGAAATCATAACCCGTCATGGCTAGAGTCATCGCCTGATGGTTGTGATGATATCCTGCCCTCAATAGTCCACGGGCAATTGTAAGCAAATTACTGTCAAATTGGCGAATAGCACCAAAATCTAGCAAAACAAGTTTATCAATATTGTCTGTGCTTTCACTAACTCGAACTAAATAGTTACCAAAATTAGGGTCTGTCTGCATTTCACCCCAGACAAAAATCTCTTGCATCATAATTTCGATGGCAGCTTGACCAATCGCACTGCGGCGCTCCTGAGGCAACAGCTGTAGTGCTTCAGACACGACAGTGATACCTGGCTCATATGACATACATAGCAGACGTTTTTTTGAATAATTACGGTTAATTCTAGGCACGATATAACGTGGATCATTACTTAAACGATCGTAGAAACGCTCTGTTGTTGCCGCTTCCGCTTCATAATCGACTTCATGGTGGAGTAGGTCACGTATTTCCTCAAACCAAGCATCAAGCGCGCGCGTTTGAGGAACGATATTACTTACCTTTAGTAGTCGCTTAAACAGGGCGAGATCAGAGTTGATGGCATCGGCCACCCCCGGATACTGAATCTTCAATACGACTTGTTCACCAGTTGCTAATACTGTCGCCCGATGGACTTGGGCAAGAGAAGCCGTTCCGATAGGGACAGGGTCAATATCAAGCTCATTCAGTTTTTCACCCAATAGCTGGCGCAATGTTTGCTCAATTGTCGGCCAAGTCAACGTCGCCGTATCATCATTGAGCGTTTGCAAGGCACGCGTAATCTCTGGTGGCAATATATGTTCACCATAGATGGCTAGCATTTGACCAATTTTGACAACTGAACCTTTCAATTTACCAAGCTCTGATGCCAGATAACTCGCTTGAGCTTCCATAAATGCTTGGTTACGTGCCGTCCGTGCTTCTTTATTCAAAAACATGCCAGACACACTATTACCCGCCCAACGACGACCAATATTTAAGGAGGTTTTAGCAATCGACATGCGGCGATCAAACCCTGAGGTTTTTAAACTATCGATTGATTGCTTATTGTTAGAAGGTTTAGACGTATCATTTGCCATAAATATAATCATTCATCCAGTTGGTATTGATTTGCGGGTTCGAGACCTACAATACAAGGGAGATGTGATGCACGGGTATAAAATTGTATCATATAAAGTGCATGGGTTTTATGAGCGCACACAGGCTGTTGATAGTTACTTTGTAAGTCAAAATAATTGCGTGATATTTTGCCGATTTAATGTTGAGAATTGTGCTCATGTCTGGTCTGTCGTTAAGCCGCCATCTCATTTTTTATGAGCATTTCATCAAAAATAGACCTAAAAATGAATATCAAAAAATAAGACCTAGCATACATGATGCTAGGTCAAATAATGTATAGCGTATCAGTCGTATTTGCTTAATCAGACATATGGAGTGAAACATTCACATTATCTGACAAGCGTTAATTCATTAAGCATTTTCACGAGCAATGGCATGATGTCCGATATCACGACGATACTGCGCACCATCAAAGCTAATCGCAGCAGTAACTGCTAGTGCTGCTTGCTGAGCTTCAGAAATATTATTTGCTAAAGCAGTCACGCACAATACACGACCACCGTTAGTCACAACTTCGTTCTCATTGTCATTCGAGAATGCCGTACCAGCATGAAATACTTTCACCGCATTATCGTTCGTAGTGTCCAGCTCTGGCAAGCCAGCAATCACATCGCCTTTCGATGATGTTTCAGGATAGCCTTTCGATGCGATTACGATACCTAGGGCAGGGCGGTTGTCCCATTTGGCTTCGCTAGGCAATTGACCAGCTAATCCTTGTGCGACCAAGTCTACCATTGATGACTGCAGGCGCATCAAGATAGGCTGCGTCTCTGGATCACCAAAGCGGCAGTTGAATTCGATAACATAAGGGTCGCCTGCTTGATCAATCATAAGACCAGCATATAAAAATCCAGTATAAGGATGACCTGCCTCTTTCATTGCATCAACCACTGGCTGAATGACTTGCTCTATGACTTTGTCATGAACGTCTTTGGTCACGACTGGCGCAGGTGAATAAGCACCCATGCCGCCAGTGTTGGGACCCGTATCCCCTTCAAAAGCACGTTTGTGATCTTGGCTGGTCGCCATTGGCAAGATATTGTCACCATCAATCATGCAAATGAAGCTGGCTTCTTCGCCTTGCAAGAACTGCTCAATAACCACACGACTACCAGCATCACCGAATTTGTTGTCTGCTAGCATATCGTCAATCGCTTCATGCGCTTGCTCGATAGTCTCGGCAACGATGACACCTTTGCCAGCAGCAAGCCCGTCAGCTTTGATAACAATAGGCGCGCCTTGCTCATCAACATAAGCTTTGGCAGCAGCAGCGTCTGTAAATCCTTGATAAGCCGCCGTTGGAATATTGTTTTGTTCCATGAACTCTTTGGCAAAGGTTTTCGAACCTTCTAATTGAGCACAGTATGCAGTTGGCCCCCATGCTTTGATACCAGCATCACGGCACGCATCAACGATACCAGTCACTAAAGGTGCTTCTGGCCCAACGATGACCATATCAATATCATTGCTTTGACAAAATTCGATAACAGCACTGTGCTCGCTGGCATCAGTAGACGTTAAGACAACGTTTTGGCATTTAGGTTCAAGGGCCGTGCCAGCATTACCAGGAGCGATATAGACATTTTTGACATTGTCGTCTTTTGCACACTGCCATGCCAGCGCGTGTTCACGACCACCTGAACCAATCACCAAAATATTCATCATACCTCTTGCCCTTAGCATTAAAGTTAATAATGAGCTATTCGTACGCTCGTAGATATATCGGCATATTCTAACAAAAAAACAGTATTAATTACTATGAGTATCCACTTGCCAGCACCTAATCTTGAATATTATGGCATTAAACATCATTGTCTCATTAGCAAAGGTTATCGACATGTCGCTGATTCATGAAATGATGTTGTACGCTTTAGCTCGCGCCGCAGGTGCGTTAAACTTCACTATATTGATGGTATTAAATCCTGATGGCTACATATTCATAAAAATAAGAGTAAAAAAAGGAGAAAATCTTTAGACGTCATAATAAAAGAATAAGTCGCGTGACTGGATATATTGCCATTGCATCACAAGTTATAAGCCCCATATGCAATGACGGTAATTAATACAGATTGATAAACATAAATAGATAAACCAAACCTATAAAAAGGACGAAGGACAATGCCAAACTCCCTCAGTATCGCAAAAGAGCGCATTAGCCAGATAAGCGATATTGCTACCAGTTATGTACAAAAAGACAAATCGCTATTTGATCATTTTATCCATAGCTACTATGAGCCGCTGCATCAAGAAACTGCAGAGGCGATTAGTAATGCTGACTTGGCGGGCATGGCGCTACATCACTTTACATTGCTCAAAGCCTACGATTGCAGCAAACCACAACTGGCAGTATTGAATCCCTTAGCAGAAGAGCAGCACTTTCATAGCTCACACACGGTCATTCAGATCGTGGCATATGATAGACCATTTTTAGTCGATACGATCTTGATGAGCCTTGAAGCTGAAGGTATCGATGTGCATCGTACTTACAATATCATCGTGAGTGTTAAACGCGATGAAGATGGCCAGATTACTTATGTTGAAGGCGCACATGAAAGTGCCACTTCTCATATGTCGTTGATTCATTGTGAAATTGCTTATCAAGATAATGAAAACTTGGAAGCATTGCAGCAAATGCTCATGTCTAAAATTGACACGCTTGATACCGTCGTTGGTGACTGGAAACAAATGCGTGCGCAGTTAAATGACATTAAGGCTGAGCTGTCTAACAAACCACTGCCAGAAGTGTTCTACTCACAACAAGAAATCCAAGCATTTTTAGATTGGATATTAGACGATCACTTTATCTTCTTAGGTTATCGCGAGTACCGCTTAGAAGGCGGTCACGAAATCGAAGTCACCGAACCTACTAATTTGGATTTATTTGCCATTGGTAATAGCGGTCTTGGTCTATTGCGCGGTTCAGAAGAAGACAAGCTGTCAGAAAGCTTCAATCAACTGCCTAAAGGGCTAAAACAATTATTGACTGAGCCACGCGTTTTGATGCTGTCTAAATCAAGCCGTGTGTCTCCGATACATCGCTCGGTATATATGGACTTTTTGGGTATCCATAAGTTCGATGATAATGGTAAATTGATTGGTGAGTATCGCTTTATCGGCTTGCTGACATCACAAGCATATCAGCTTACCGTACAGCAAATACCGCTACTACGCGAAAAGGCCAACAAGATTATGGCTATGGCAGAATTGCCACGTGATGGTCATGCTCATCATAAATTGATGCATGTGATTAATACTTTACCACGTGATGATCTGTTCCAAGCCAGCGTCGAAGAGCTGTACCCAATTGTCTCAGGTATTAGCCAATTACAAGACAAAAAGAGCTTACGCTTATTTAGCCGTATCGACCATTACCAACGTTTTGTGTCGTGCTTAGTTTATATTCCACGTGATAAGTTCAACACTGAGCTACGCATCAAAGTACAAAACGTTCTAAAAGATGCTTACAACGGTATGTCTTCAGGTTTTACCACTGAATTCAACGAATCTGCTCACGCCCGCGTTCATGTCCATGTGCGCACAGTGCCAGGTCAGGTGAATGATGTTAATATCGCGACACTTGAAGCCAAATTGTCAGCACTTATGCAGTCATGGGATGACAATTATCAAAAAATGCTGCTTGATAATGTGGGTGAGCAACAAGCCAACGCCTTAAACCGTCGCTTTTTAGACTATATTCCTGCTGCGTATCAAGAGCGTTTTGATGCTCGTACTGCAGTAGAAGATACGAAGCGTCTGGCTGGACTGACTGCAGAAAACCCAATGCTTTGGCATTTATACCAGTCGACAGGCGACGCACGTAACCAACTTCACCTAAAGCTATACGGTCGCGAGCAGCCTGTTATCCTATCAAAAGTGCTACCAATACTTGAAAACTTTGGTGTATCGGTTATCTCAGCACAAACTTATGAGTTTGATTTGCCAGAGCAGCCTATCTGGATGCAAGAGTATGAGTTGACGCTAGAGCATGTCGATACGGTCAATATGCAAGTCGTGCGTGGCCAGTTCGAAGACAGCCTCAAGCAAATCTGGGCAGGCCGTGTTGAGAGCGATTCGTTCAATGAATTGGTACTAACGACCAAGCTTGACACTTACGATGTCGTCGTATTACGTGCATTGTCTCGTTATATGCTACAAGCTCGTGCGCCATTCTCGAGTGCTTATATTCAGCAAACTGTCGTTAAAAACAGTGATATCAGTGTGGCATTGGGCAGCTTGTTTGATGCGCGCATGAACCCTGAATATAGTGATGAAACGCGCCAAGAAAAAACAACGAAAATTCAAGAGCAAATTACTGCTGCGTTAGCAGATGTCGATAGCCTAGACGAAGATCGTATCTTGCGCTGGTACTTAGATTTGATCAATGCGATGGTACGTACTAACTTCTATCAAGTAGATAGCGATGGTCAGCGCAAAGATCGTTTGTCGTTTAAGTTCTTGGCAGCAGACATTCCAAACTTGCCTAAACCAAAGCCAATGTTTGAGATATTTGTCTATTCACCGCGCGTTGAAGCGGTGCATTTACGTGGTGGTAAAGTCGCCCGTGGTGGTCTGCGCTGGTCAGATCGTATGGAAGATTTCCGTACCGAAGTACTTGGCCTTGTCAAAGCACAGATGGTCAAAAACGCAGTAATCGTTCCTGTTGGCTCTAAAGGCGGCTTTATTGTCAAAACCAAAAGCATGGCTGATGGTCGTGAAGCGTTCCAAGCAGAAGGCATTGCCTGCTATCAAACGTTCTTACGCGGTATGCTTGATGTCACAGACAACATTGTCGATGGTAACATCGTCCCGCCAGCCAATACAGTACGCCATGATGAAGATGACCCGTACTTGGTTGTCGCAGCGGACAAAGGTACAGCGACTTTCTCTGACATAGCCAACGCGCTAGCAGCAGAGTACAACTTCTGGCTGGATGATGCCTTTGCTTCAGGTGGCTCAGTAGGGTATGACCATAAAGCAATGGGTATCACAGCACGCGGTGGCTGGGAGTCGGTCAAACGTCACTTCCGTATGCGTGGTATGGATATCCAAAACCGTGACGACTTCACTGTTGTTGGTATTGGTGACATGAGTGGGGATGTGTTTGGTAACGGTATGCTGCTCTCAACGCATACTAAGCTAGTAGCTGCCTTTAACCATCTGCATATCTTTATTGATCCTAATCCAGATACGGCGGCCTCGTACGCTGAGCGCGCACGCTTGTTTGAGCTACCACGCTCGTCATGGGCAGATTATGAAGCGTCATTGATCAGTCAAGGTGGTGGGATATTCTCACGCCAAGACAAAACCATCGCTATCAGTCCTGAGATGAAATCGCTCTTTGATATCAGTGAAGACAGCCTTGCGCCCAATGATTTGATTAGCGCATTGCTACGTGCACCTGTCGATCTCATCTGGAATGGTGGTATCGGTACTTATGTCAAAAGTGCGAACGAGACGCATGCCGATGTTGGCGATCGTGCAAATGATTCGCTACGTATCGATGGTAATGAGCTACGTGCAGCCGTCGTTGGTGAAGGTGGTAACTTAGGTCTAACCCAGCAAGGTCGTATCGAGTACGCTCAAACGGGCGGACGCATATATACAGATGCCATCGATAACTCAGGCGGTGTAAACTGCTCGGATCATGAAGTCAATATCAAAATCTTACTTGGTAAAGTGGTCGAGCAAGGCGACATGACGCTGAAGCAACGTAATGAATTGCTTGAGAGTATGACTGACACCGTAGCAGAATTGGTACTACGTCAGAACTACTTGCAACCACAAGCGATTGAGCTGAGTCATATTCGCGCCGCAGCCAATCTAAGCGATCATCAGCGCTTCATCCAAATGTTAGAGAGTGAAGGGCGTCTGGATCGTGCGATTGAGTATCTACCATCAGACGAAGAGATTACAAAGCGTCAAAAAGCAGATACCGGTCTGACCAACCCTGAGCTCGCAGTCGTCTTGGCTTACGGTAAAATGTGGGTCTATGACAATCTGTTATCATCTGATTTACCAGACGATCCGTACTTTATTAATGAGCTACGTAAATACTTCCCAGATGAGCTTGCGTCACGCTTCTTTGATGAGATGACTGAGCACCGCTTGCATCGTGAAATCATCAGTACTTACTTGACTAACAGTGTGGTCAACCGCTTAGGTATTGAAGCGCTATTCCGTCTCTTTGAGGAAACCGATCAATCACTAGCGACTATCGTGCGTGGTTATGCGATTAGCCGTGATGTATTCAACGTATCTCGCGCTTGGCAAGCATTGGAAGCACTAGATAATCAGGTTGAAGCAACACTACTGCTGAATCTTGAGCTACGTTTACGTGATGCGCTTGAGCGCGGTGTGGTCTGGTTCATCAACGCCTTCGGTCAAAACTTGCAAGTTGCTGATATGATTAGCCGCTTTAGTGAAAGTGTTGAAAAACTAACTAAGCCAAGTGGCTTTATTGAGCAGCAGTTTGCTCAATATTTGCAAGAAGATACCGAACGTTTGATGCAAAAAGATCTGTCTGACAACGATGCTACCTTATTTGCAATGCTACCATACCATGTCGATGCGCTTGATGCTGCATTGCTGGCTGAGCAATATGAGCGTCCTGTTGATGAGATTGCAACCCTGTACTTTGAAGCTTATCAAGTGTTGCAGTTAGATTGGATGATGGACAATATTGCCAACTTACCGCAGCAAGATTACTGGGATCGCCGTGCACGCCATGCGTTAGTGAACGAGTTGTCACGCAGCTTGCGCCTACTAATGGATGCGGTATTGTCTAAACCAGATGCAAAGCAAGCATTTAGTGAATGGAGAGCAAGACACGTCGATCAGCTTGCAGCAGTCACGACAGAGATGAATAAGTTAGATGAGCTGCATAGCAACGATGAAGAAGGTCAAATTGGTCTTTCAACGTTGTCAGTATTGATGAGTGAGCTGAGTGGTTTAGTCACTAAATAATAAGTTACTCAGTAAGAAATAACTATCTGTATGTTCAAAAAAACCACCGTTCTTAATGTTCGGTGGTTTTTATTGTCTAAGCAAATTCGTTTAATCGAAAGTAGAGTAGAAAGTAGCATACTGACTAGCTTAAATTACGAGGCTTTTTCACTGACAACTTTGTGACATCCTTGACCACTAATTCGGCTAAATCCGCCTGAGAGCTTTTCGACCTTAATTTGGGTCAAAATACGATCTTTTAGCGCCTGTACATGGGATATCACTCCGATTAATTTGCCTTCTTGCTGCAAATTGGTCAACGTATCTAGTGCAATATCTAAAGACTCTTCATCCAATGTGCCAAAGCCTTCATCCAAAAATAGCGAGTCCACGCGAATATTTTGGCTGGCCATTTGTGATAGTCCCAATGCCAAAGCAAGACTGATAATAAAGCCTTCACCGCCTGAGAGATTTTTGGTACTACGAATCTCACCGCCTTGATAATTGTCAATGACATTGAGCTCAAGTGGGCTATTGTCATCACGAGCCAGCAGGTAGCGATCACTCATTTTTTGCAGCTGCGTATTGGCGTGATTGACCATAAGATCAAAGGTTAGGCCTTGAGCAAAGGTACGATACTTTTTGCCATCAGACGAGCCAATCAATTTATGTAGCTGTTGCCATACTTGTAACTTCTCTTTTTGGGCACCGATGGCATCAATTTGCAGCTGTTGCGTGCTTTTCTTATCTTCATTGTCTTTTAGACGCTGACTGATTGCACCAATAGATTCAATGCAGCTATTAAATCTCTCTTGGACTTGCGCTTGCTGCTGGATAAGCGTTTCTTTATCGTCTGTTGTCAGCGGGTTGGCTTGCTTATCTTCTAATGCTTTCTCGGTTTCTTTCAATAAGGATTGCGCTTGCTTGAGTGCATAATCAATACGTTCCTGCTGCTGCTTGAGTGTATTGCGCTCATCCATAGGCAAGCGAGCCGCCAAAAATTCTGCTTCCGTATCAAAGCTGGAGGCGGCAAGTGCGTTATTAAATGCGGTATGTTGCATCTCTAAGGTTTGCGTAGCTGCTTCGATACGACTGGCTAAGTTTTCTTGCTGATTCATGAGCTGTTGCAAATTATACGTCTCTTTATCTAGCTGTCGTTGGGCAACACTGTGCGCCTCTTGCGCTTGATCTAGCGTGTCTCTAAGCGTACGCTCAGCTGCTTCTAGGTCGGCCGCCTCAAAAACCTCTGCGCGTTCGTCTTGAAACTGGGTTAGTGCGGCTGTCTGTTTATTCTTCACTTGTATTAGACTGTTAAGCGAATCAGTATCTTTTTTGAGCTGTGTTTCTGTATTCTCAATATATGCCTTTATAAGATCAAGGTCGGTCTGTATTGCCTGTTGTTTGTCCTTATCTTCAGCGAAAGCGTCTTTTAGCTGTACGAGGGCGCGGCGCTGCTGACGTAGTTCTTCAAGATAACTATCATAATCTGCATTGCTCAGAATTTTTTGTTGTTTAATGCTAGCCGATAACAACTGTAAGTTTCCGGGCGCACGTTGCAAGGTGCTCAGCGCCTTTGTCGGATAGCTACTGGCAGCATAAGGGTCAATACGCTGCAAAATGGCAGTAATGAGCGTTTGTAGTTCAGCAAAGTTCTCTGTGATTTTATTATCGATACCTGTTATGTTGTTTTCACTGATAGTAATCTGTGTTTTCTGCTCAGAGATATCGTTTGCCAACGCTTGCTGGTCTTTTGATGCTGTCTCTAGCGTCTCACGCATACGCGTTATGTCTTCACTGTAGCTTTCGTAGCGTTCTAAAGTATCTGCGATTTCTTTTTTATACTGATTTAACTTATCTTTAC
This sequence comes from Psychrobacter sp. T6-5, assembly GCF_052258485.2. Classification (NCBI taxonomy): domain Bacteria; kingdom Pseudomonadati; phylum Pseudomonadota; class Gammaproteobacteria; order Moraxellales; family Moraxellaceae; genus Psychrobacter; species Psychrobacter sp. T6-5. Next base: position 1,774,905 of record NZ_JBQQEY020000001.1, read on the forward strand.
TGTCAGCAAGTGTTTGCGCGATGTCGTTATCACTACCCATCGCAAGTAATGGTTGTATCAAGTTGGCAATAGTACTGTCAGCTACGTTTTCATCATTCATCTGCTGTCTGATGACATACAGCAGTTCTGTTATGGCGGTATCATGCTGCTGTATTTTTGTGGCAAGTTCGGCTTGCTGATTGCTTTGATTCTCAAGCGTACTTCGTTTACTTGCCTGCTCAATCTGCTGGGCAGTGATGCTTTTATTCAGCGCGGCAATTTGTTCATCTAAAACACTAATATACTGCGCTAATTGGAAGTTTTCGTCATCGGGTAAAAGGTGCGGGTGATTTTGGGCGTAGGGGTGCTCAAGCGCACCGCATAAAGGACAAGGTTTACCGTCTTGTAAATCGGCAATATAGTTCTCTAGCGTCATGACTTTTTGTTGTAGTTGTAGCTGATTCGATTTGTCTTGGCGCTTTTCTTGCGTGTTTTTGAGGTTTGCTTTTTTTGTTGTAATCAACTCTTCATAGCCACTGATTTCACTCTCTAGCTGCTCGATGTGACTCATGATTTGTGTCACTTGTACGTTAAGGTCACGGCGCTGCTGGTCATGAAAGCGCAGCTGCTCGAACTGCTGGCTAGTGCTGTCTATCTGCGTTTGCGTCGCGCGCATCTTTGTGACTGATTGTACTTGAACTAGCTCGCTTTGCTCTTCTTGTAGGGTAGCTAAATGGTCTTGGATGGTTTTGTTTTTTTTGCTGTGATCTTCTTGTCGCTTCTGCCATGTTTCCAAGGCCATTTTTTGTTCTTGTATCTCACGCTCTTGGCGGTTTCTTTCTTGGGAACGCGCTGAATTTTGCTGTATTAAATCTTTTAGGCGACTGCACTCTCTATCAAAGATGACAATATCGCTGTCTAAGTGGCTTAAATTATCCGTACCGGCAAGTTTGTTGGTCAATTGTGCGCTTTGGTTTTCTTTTTCTATGGCAATGCTTTTTTGCGCGGCAATATTTTCAAGCAGTTGCTCGTTATCTGCTTTAAGTGTGTCATGTCTGACACGTGTATCGTTTAAAGCGCGACGCTGCTGGGCAATCTCGTTGTCGAGATCACGTGCTTTCTGAATCTTCGGTCGTGCGATTTGCATTGCGTTTTCTGCATCTTGGCGCTGTGTTATTTGCTTCTCTAGCTGTGTGCGAGCGCTTTGGGTAAGTGCTTGCTGCTTAGGTAAGTCATACTCGAGCTGCGCTTTTTCTTGATTTAATTCGCCAACATGCTTGCGGGTAGATGATAACTCACCAAACTGACTATCAATCTCCAATGCCTTATTAGCAGCGGCTAAGCGCTTGGTATTAGGGATAAAGTCTTGCTGCGATTGCTGCGCCTGCACCAAGTCGTTTTCATAAGCATTCAGCTTTTCTTTTGCTTCTGTGACGCTATCTAGCCACTTTATCTTTTCGACCAAATCTTGAATTTCTCGCTGCTGCGTACTCTGGGTTTTTTGATATGACTGCAAATCGGCTCTTAACTGACCTTCTTCTTCGGTATCTAAAAGTGCCAAGCCATCTAAGCCATATTGCAGTTTACTCAATATCTCTTCTTCAGTGCGCTTCTTATCATGAACCTGTGTGGAGATAGTTGCGTAAATATTAGTGCCTGTAATTTTCTCTAAAATATCAGCACGTTCATCAGCCTTTGCCTTTAGAAATGCTGAAAAGCTACCCTGAGCAAGCAATATCGAGCGAGTGAACTGCTGAAAATCCATCCGAGTCAGCTCAATAATTTTGTTTTTGGTATGTTTTAGAGTGCTTTCTAACAGCTCATCTTCTTTTGACGGATCATCAGTGTTTATTTTAGCGATCTCATGAGTTGCGTCTTGCAGATTGCCATCTGCCTTATTATAAGCGCGGCGCTGTCCCCAACGGCAGCAGTACTGCTCACCATTCAAATCAATCACAACTTCAGCGAAGCATTCCGCTGTTTGCCGCGTCATTACCTCATTGCTGCTTTTGCTGATACTGTTGATCCTCGGTGTTTCACCATACAATGCCAAACATATGGCATCCAATATGGTGGTCTTGCCAGCGCCAGTCTGTCCTGTGATCGCAAAGATACCTTCATTGGTAAAAGCGGTGTCAGCAAAATCAATATGCCATTCACCTTTGAGAGAATTGAGGTTTTTGAGTCTGAGTTCGATTAGGCGCATGGATATATCTTATTATTAGTGATAGCAACAACTGCGGAAATTTAGAAAGATAGAAAATAGAAGTGTGATAATGATTTATCCCTTATATCATTCTGCCTGTTTGTCCTCATGATGTAAGTGATAAAGTATCTGGCCATAGGCATCGCGCAATGAGTTTTTTTGTGACTCAGCCACATCATTTATCGTCAAGCAGCGCTCAAACACTTCCATCTCATTTAAGTCTTGCAAGTTCTCCGAGGTTTGCTGTTGATTAAGCACTTTATTATAAGTGCGAGTATTCTTAATCTTTAATACCTCACATGTCAGCCCATCTACCATCGCTTGTACTTGCTCACGCAAATCACTAACAATCTTATCGCCTGTATAAACAATCTCTAACCAAACAGATTCAGTTGGTGTGAGTGATTTTATCGTTTGTTCAATCAAGGTTAGGTCACCAGATATTTGCGCCAGCTGTTGGAATTTTGGAATGGGTAGGGAAACTATTTGCATCTGATTGTGGTCATCATGATGCAAAACTTCGTTAGAAGTAATGGAATCATTAGGCTTGGGTTTGTGCTGTTTCTGATCGTCAGTGTTCGCTTGAATAGCCGCTGTTGTTATCTCATGATTATCAGCTGGCGCGTCAAATCCAAATAAGTCATCCATATAGACAGTGGCTTGACTCGCTATCTTCTTAGCATTTTTTTCTACTGATCTTTCAACCGTGGTAGTTTTAACGTTAGCATCTGTGCTGGCAAGTTGAGGCATGACGTTTAGCCCTAAGCCATCATCATCAAAAGATTCAGAATTGCCAAATTGTATAAGTAGCACTTGTTTTTGCTGTTTGGCCTCCCCAAAGCCCATCGCGATGGGTGAGCCTGAGTAGCGAATACTCTCACGACCGCCAACGCGCTGTGGTACGTGCAAATGCCCAAGAGCGACATAGTCAAAACTCTCATCAAACATATCAGCGGAGATTTTGCCAAGTGAGCCAACATAGAGATCGCGCACGCCATCATCGTCGGTTGTTTTGGCATTTGCTGCGAATAGATGACCTGTGGCAATGATAGGGATATGCCGTTGATAAATTTTTATTAATTCTGCCTGCTCTCCTTTTGCAATGCTTGCTACTTCATCATAGTGGGCGCGAATACCTTTGATAACATTGGCGTCTTTGCTATCCGCAGACTCGCCAGCGCTACTGCTACGCACATCACGGTCGCGCAGGTAGGGTACAGCGGCGATGATGCAATGAGGATTGTTATCATCATCACCTAAGACCAATACTTCATCTTCTAAATCATCACAAGCAGTCCCAATCACATGGACGTTCAGAAATTTGAGCACATTGCTTGGCGCATCCAAAAATGTTGGTGAGTCATGATTGCCTGCGACAATGACCACATGCTGACAGCAGGAACGTGAAACCTTACCCAAAAACTCATAATACAGCGCTTGGGCTTTATTGCTTGGCGTCATGGTATCGAAGACGTCACCTGCAACAATCAATATATCTACTTGCTGTGCGCTAATGGTGTCTTGTAGCCAATACAAAAATGCCTCGAACTCTTCATAACGCAGACGACCATAAAGCCTGCGCCCCAAGTGCCAGTCGGACGTGTGCAATATTTTTAAAGGTCTAACAGAGGTGTATTTAGGAGCGATAGATAGGGGCATAGTTTGGCTTATTATTAAACGTCAGAACAGGGGTTAGGTAGCTCTCATTCTAGCAAGAATCGTTGGAACTTTCTCTGTTGCCAAAAGAAAACCCTGCCAATATATTATTGACAGGGTCGCTTTGCGTTACAGGTAATAATAAAACACAGAGGATTAATCGATAATGAGTTGTTCTAGATCATCTTCTTTCTGCGTTGCAAGATTTGCAATCATCGATAGTGCGTGCGCTTGCTGGTCTATGGGTTGTTTTACTGTTTCACCTCTCGAGCCTTCACGTAACCAGTTTTTAGCTATATCATCGCTGTTTTGACTGTGCTGCTGATTCTGTAAATTGTACCAAGCTAGATCATGATGCAGGCTGACCACATCTCCCATAATAAGTAGGGCAGGCGTCGGCAACTCGGCGTCCTCTTGTTTGGCAACAATCGTTGCAAGCGTACCTGTCAGTACTTGCTGATTGGGCATACTGGCATTAGAGACAATGGCAATTGGCGTATCAGCGCTACGACCAGCGTCAACCAAGCCTTCAGTCAAGCGCGCTAGCGAATGCAGACCCATATAAAATACCACCGTCTCATCGGTATTCAAGAAGTTTTTAAAGTTGCTATTGGGTGCGCCTGCTTTCAAGAATCCTGTCACAAAACGCACGGATTGCGAGTGGTCACGGTGAGTTAAGGGTATGCCAGCATAGCTCGCAGCGGCATTGGCCGCGGTAATCCCCGGTACGACCTGATACGGTACGCCATGAGCGCGCAGGCTTTCGATCTCTTCACCGCCGCGACCAAAGATAAAGGGATCGCCACCTTTTAAGCGAACCACACGGCGACCTTCTTTGGCGCTATTGACCAACAACTCATTAATTCCAAGCTGCGCGACCGTATGGTTACTGCGTTTTTTACCGACAAAAACTTTGTCCGCATCACGGCGGCAAAGATCCAGCACTTGTGGCGATACCAAGGCGTCATAGTAGACAATATCTGCTTGCTGCATCAAACGCAGCGCTTTGAACGTCAGAAGCTCTGGGTCACCAGGGCCTGCGCCAACGATATAGACTTCGCCAACGGGAGGTAAGTTTTTTTCTGACTCGTCTGGTAGCGTAGGCGTTGTATTTCCCGCAGCATTAGGATGGGCTTTATCATGAATAGCAGCGGCAGTATTATCCAAATCCGCTTGCAGCTGGGCAGCCGCTTCCGTTTCATTACCAGCAAACATCAACTGGCTGACTTGACCTTCAAACGCACGCTCCCAAAACTGCCGCCGTCCCGTGAGCGTTGGTATTTTGGCTTTTACCTCAGTACGAAAATCCCCTGCCAACTTGGCCAATTTACCGTAGCCTTGCGGAATCAAGGTTTCAAGGCGTGCCCGTAATAGCCGTGCCAACACCGGTGCTTTACCATTTGATGAAATGCCGATGACAATGGGGTTACGATCGATAATCGCTGGAAAGATAAAATCACACAGTGGCGGCGTATCGACCACATTGACCGGGATATTTAGCTCAGTCGCATCTGCGTGAATCTCATGGTTAAGCGTTTCATCGTCAGTCGCGGCAATGATCACGCGTGCACCTGACATATAGCGCTTATTATAATTCTCGTAGATAAATTCGTGCTTATCATCCGTGAGCAAGGCTTGTATCTCATGGCTGATGTCAGGTGCAAGAATCGTAATGCACGCGCCAGCACGGCTGAGCAAGTCGGCTTTACGCAGTGCCACTTCGCCGCCGCCCACGATGAGCACTTTACGGCCTTCTAATTTAAAAAATAGCGGGAAGGTGTTCATAGCGTCACCATATATTGAGTTATTTATTATAAAAGTAGAAAAGATATAAGGAATGCCGCCATTATGAGGTATCACAGACACACTCTCACCTAATGAATTGGCATTAGCATATTCGTTTTTGAAATATTAATTGATATTTTTCTTGCCAATAGGAATAGATGAAATGACTTTCTCAAATCAATAAATTCTCTAACACACGCTAACATATCCCAAAATTAGGCTGTGCTAGCATGTCTTAGGATAATCAATCGTATATCAATAATTCACAATATTTAAAAAGAGTAAGCATACTATGAAATTATAAGACAGAGTGGCGATTATATTTGGTGGCACTTCAGGGTTGGGCGAGGCGACGGCTAAGGCATTTGCTAATGAAGGCGCTAAAGTCGTCGTCACAGGACGCGATGAGGAAGACGGCAATCGAATTGTCAAAGATATTAGAGATAACAATCAAGACGCCATCTTTGTAAAAGCTGATGTAACGCAAAAGAGTGATATTCAAGCCGTAGTTGATAGCGCGTTAACGACTTACGATAAAATTGATATTTTGTACAATGGTGCTGGTATCCATGATGATTATGACAATGCTATTGAGCTAGAAGAAGATTTTTACGATAAATTGATGGCGATTAATGTCAAAGCGCCTTATCTGGCTTCAAAAATGGTGATTCCGCATTTTATCAAGCAAGGCGGCGGCACTGTTATTAATGTCGGCTCGCAAGCGACACAAATGGCAGGACCGGGCGGCTCAGCATATGTAACCTCCAAGCATGCTATCTTAGGATTCTCGAAACAACTGGCTTTTGATTTTGGCAGTCAAGGCATCAAAGTGAATACATTGTCGCCAGGTTTTATAAAAACACCAATGACTGAGGGTATCGACGATGAACGTCTAGCGCGTATTCCTGCCGAGCGTGCTGGTAAGCCTGAAGAGATTGCTGCACTTGCCGTGTTTTTGGCATCTGATGATTCTAATTATATGCAAGGCGCTAACGTTTTGATGGATGGCGGTTGGGTATTAGGTCGCAAATAGCTTTAGTATTTACCAACATGGTCGTCAACCATAAAAAAGCCTTCTCTTAAATTAAAGAAAGGGCTTTTTTCATTCAGAAAACACTAAGATTACAGCTGAGTATGCAGACCACACTCACGGCTTTCTTCTACCTTAGTTGGATCAAAGTAGTCATGCTCATTTGGCAAGTTGTACTCATCTAAGTACACGTCTAGATCCGCATCTGTTTTTTCAAACAATGGCGCTACTTTTAATACGCCGTCTTTTGATAAACTGAGTACATCAAGCCCTTGGCGGAATTCTGTTTGATCTTTACGAATGGCATTGAACCATACATCAGGCTTTAGCTCGTCTAGTGCACGGCGGAATGGCTCAAGTTTCACTTGCTCAGTGAACTCGTCATGCTGAGGGTTATCGATACCTGGGATACCATTCATGGTTGCATCACGGTGTGCAGCCGTTTGTTTTGGGATATAAGTCACAACGTTTAGATCAAGATCACGAATCAATTTGTTAGCAAACTGATAGGTTGCATCGGTGTTGTAACCTGAGTCTACCCACAACACAGTGATGTCAGGACGCTGCTTGGCAACCAAATGCAAGATCGCTGATTCATAAGGACGGAAGTTGGTGGTGATGATTGGGTTTTTTGCTTGCGTCAGTGCCCACTCAACGATTTGCTCAGGTGATTTACCTTGCAAATCTTGGTTTGCTTGGTCGATATCTAGGTTTGGGTGTAATTGGCTCATGATACATTCCTTAATAATTGTTAATATAAAAATAGCGATTTGATAGTGAACAATAAAATTAGTTTTTTGAGAACATCGGTAATGCTGAAGCGTCTCGACCATCATAGCTGCTGGCTAGGGCAGTGAAGGCTTGGCTGATATTAGAGTTGACATCATGCTCATTAAGTACAAAGCTAGTAGCACCAGCGCGCAGCAAATAAGCGATTTGGTCACGACCAAACGCGCCTGCCATGCGAATATCACCTTCATAACCAAGCTGACGCAAGGTCTGTGCAAAACTAAAACCGCGACCATCCACAAAACTTGGGACATGAATGACGATCAAGTCTTGCGTCAATAAAAAATCTTTTACATCAGGCAGATTATCAGCATCGGTGTTAGACGTGATCCACACACCCAACCGGCTGCTGTGCTGCTTGAGGATATCCAATACTTGTTCTAGCAAACCATTTGCCAGTTTGCCATCAGCATTTAATAAATCTGCTAATGGGACAAGCACATCGACTTTTTCTTGTTTGTGTAACAGCTCAAGCAAGGTCAGGTTTGATAACGCGATACCATCAGGCAGTTGCGCTGTTGCTAGCGCTTGCCAAGTATCTTCGCCACTAATATCTGTGCCATGGCTATCGAGCACATGATGATTAGCCATAGACCTTCTCCTTAAAGGGGGCGATACCAACGCGATCAATCACGTCACCAAAACCCTCAACATCTTGTTCGTTAGTGCCGCGTATATCGAGATAAACATCTAAAATGGTTTGCAAGGTGCTGGCCACATCATCTGCTGGCACCGCTTTGCCTAAGATTTTGCCCAATTTGGCGTCATTACTAGAGTTACCGCCAAGGCTAATCTGATACCAATGCTCGCCTTTTTTGTCCACACCCAAGATACCGATATCACCTGTGTGATGATGGGCGCAGGCGTTCATACAGCCTGACATATTTAGTCGAATATCACCAAGATCATACAAGTAATCTAAATCATCAAACTGCTTTTCGATTTGCTCAGCGATATTGTGCGTAGTGGCATTGGCCAGTGAGCAATAATCCCAACCTGGGCAGACAATCATGTCGGTTAAGGTGTTGATATTGGCGCGTGCTAAATGCAGGTCTGACAGCTGCTGCCATAATTCATAAAGCTCATTGGTTTGCACATCAGCGAATACTAGATTTTGCTGATACGTACCGCGCAACTCACCAAAGCTATAACGATCAGACAAATCGGCAAGCGCATCCATTTGCGCATCACTCAAGTCACCTGATGGCACATAACGACCATCCACCAGTCCGGCTTTTAAAGAAATCACGACCGCATGGTAGCCATCCACTTTATGTGGCACGGTGTTTTGCTTATACCAATCAGCGAAATCTTTATTGTCTGCCAATTGTGCTTGCAACTCTGATTGTACTGCGAGCGCATCAAATGACTGATAATCAGGCATACTGAAGTAACTGGCAGCGGTGTCAAAATTGTCTTCAGTCAAGGTAAGTGGACCATCTTTAGTATGTGCTTCCCACTCAGCATCCACCAACTTGGCAAACTGATTGCCGCCTAAGCTATCAACCAAAATCTTGATACGGGCTTTGTACTTGTTATCACGGCGACCATGCAAGTTATAAACGCGCAAAATGGCATCGAGATAGCTGAGTAAATGCTCACGCGGTAAGAATTTGCGAATCGTTTTACCGATAATAGGCGTACGTCCTAAGCCACCCCCAACGATCACTTCAAAGCCAAGCTCGCCTGAGTCATTGGTAACGACGTGCAGACCCACATCATGTACTTGCGTCGCAGCGCGATCCGCTTCGGTGCCGATTACTGCAATTTTAAATTTACGCGGTAAAAAAGCAAACTCAGGGTGAAAGGTTGACCACTGACGAATGATTTCGCAATAAGGACGTGGATCAGCGATTTCTTCCTTGTGGATACCAGCGTAAGGGTCCGTTGTGGTATTACGGATACAGTTGCCTGAGGTTTGGATGGCATGCATCTGTACCGTTGCCAATTCTGCCAAAATATCTGGCACCTCTTCTAGTTTTGGCCAGTTCAGCTGAATATTGGTACGGGTAGTCATGTGCCCATAACCTTTATCATACTTGCGGGTAATCTCTGCCAATTTGCGCAGCTGATAGCTGGCAAGTAGTCCGTAAGGAATGGCGATACGGAGCATCGGCGCATAACGCTGAATATAGAGGCCATTTTGCAATCGCAGTGGCAAATACTGCTCTTCTGGCAGCTCACCCGCTAGAAATCGTGCGGTTTGGTCGCGAAATTGGGCAACTCGTTCGTCTACTAACGTCTGGTCAGCGTAATTATATTGATACATGACGTAATCTCAGTTTTGTTTTTAGTCTTAAAAGCAGCGATGGAAGCAATCTAATATCTGTGCTCGTAGGTGATAGACTTTACCACAAATCGCAATTTAAACAATTCAGGGTCACATCATATAAGCTTCTATCTATAAACATAAATTCCTTTCAGACATATCCATATCCAAACACAGCATAAATTTTCATAACGAAAGTTAGGTAGCCTATGCTTATCAAATCTAATGCCTGATCGTTCGTGCTTTATTCTTATTATCATTTATTAGTGGCTGGCTTATCAGCCGCTTACTTTGTTGATTATCTTTCTCGACCATTCTTTCTAATAAGAGGTTTTAATAACGATATGTCTCAGACCCAAATTCAGAACCCAAGCCAAACTCAATCCCAATCAAAACTGGTTCCACCACATGGCAGTGCCGAGCTTAAACCACTGTTGTTAGAAGGCGAAGCACGCGAGCAAGCATTAGAGCTTGCCAGCACCTTGCCAACCATTACCTTAAGCTCACGCGAGCGTGGTGACCTGATCATGTTTGGTATTGGCGGCTTTACGCCATTGAATGGTTTTATGAATAAAGCCAACTGGCAAGGTGTGGTTGATAACATGCGCTTGCAAAGTGGGGATAACGAAGGTTTGTTTTGGCCCATTCCAATTACCTTGTCTGCACCAAAAGCGACGGCGGATAGTTTGAGTCAAGGCGACAAAGTAGCATTGGTCGCACAAGATGGCGAAGTTATGGGTATCTTGACGGTAGAAGAGACCTATACCATCGACAAAGAACACGAGTGTCAGCAAGTATTTACCACTACAGACCCAGAGCATCCAGGCGTCCAGCAAGTATTGGATCAAGATGACGTTAATATTGCGGGTAGTGTAGAAGTGCTGAGCGAGGGCGAGTTCCCAACGCGTTATCCTGGTATCTATAAAACGCCCGCGCAAACACGTCAAATCTTTGAAGAGAAAAATTGGAAGACTGTGGCGGCTTTCCAAACGCGTAACCCGATGCACCGCTCACATGAATATCTGGCCAAAATCGCAATTGAGATCTGCGATGGCGTTATGATTCATTCATTGCTCGGCGCACTAAAACCAGGTGATATTCCAGCAGAAGTACGTCAAGAAGCCATTAAAACCTTGATTGACAATTACTTCAAACAAGACACGGTCATTCAAGCGGGTTATCCATTAGATATGCGCTATGCAGGTCCACGTGAAGCATTATTGCATGCGTTATTCCGCCAAAACTATGGCTGTAGCCATCTGATCGTTGGTCGTGATCATGCTGGTGTGGGTGATTATTATGGCGCATTCGATGCCCAAACCATTTTTGAACAGGTTGGCAAAGACGATCTTATCACCCAGCCGCTAAAAATTGGCTGGACCTTCTGGTGTAATGCTTGTAACGCCATGGCGTCTGACAAGACTTGCCCGCATGACGCCTCTGAACACGTTAAAGTATCAGGTACCAAACTACGTAAAGCGCTATCAGAAGACATGGAAGTACCAGAGAACTTTAGCCGTCCAGAAGTGCTTGAGATACTACGGAACTACTACGGTAGCATCGCTCGTGAAGAACGTGCTGAGATCAAACTCACTGGCGCATCTGCGGTATAAACCCAACGTGCTAGCATAAAAAAGTGCCAGCATAAAAAATCAGTGCTAAATCAAACCTAAAAAAGGTGTCGGACTTATGGTCTGGCACCTTTTTGTTTTTATCATTTTTAGCATCTCTCACCTCAGTTAGCGTGAGCTACCAAATCGCTAAATCTTCTGTCAGTTTTTGATATTCTCCCGCAAGTGAGGCACCGCCTGAGCAAAAATAATTCAGCGCATACGTATCTGGGCTATCAATCGTCAGCATATTGTCTTTAAATTGAAAAAAGACGGTGCTGTCATTTGCCTGTGCCTGAAAAATTGTACCGTGTGCCGCGTCTTGCCCCATTAATGTCGCCTTACCATCAAACTGACAAGTCTGTTTTTTGATATCGCTGCGTGAGCGAATTTTTATATCGATTTGTTGGTCACTCTCTGCACGCACCATGACGCCAACCCAGTCATATTTTTGTGCGCGTTTGTCATAATCTGCAGAAGCATAATCACCAGAAATATAGTCTTTCATAACATCACTGATAACATCCACTGGAATTGGATGAACTGCTATAGCACTGTGCGAAGAATTCTTCACCGTGGGCGTCACGTTATGACAACCCGTTACGGCAGCTAGGGTAGTGGCCATCAAGGTTAATGCTGCAACAGAATGAAAGCGATGGGACGAAAGAGTCATAAAAAGGCCTTTGGTCAAATAAGACGGAAAAATGAATATAGCATTGGCGCTAGGCCATACCATATAAAATGATGGTAAAGCCTAGCTAAATTATAGTCTATTTAATAAGCCTGCCTACAATGATTTACCTCTCGTTCCTCATAATCTCGTAAGAGCACATGCTAAGTGCTTATGCCAACATCAGGACTTGATAAGCTGATTCGTCACTAAGCGTTTGCTATTTATGCTGCTAGCATAGCTTTCATCATCCGAAAACCGAAATCAACAGAGTAAAAGTCAAAAGAACTAAGCTCAAACGATTGTAAGCCCTCTGATGATGGTCAAAATTTTGACAACACGCTTCTACTACCTTTATCGAGAGCATCATGCAAAAAAAATTCCAAAAATTCCGCATTGCTAGCATCCAGCCAACCAATAATAAACATATAAAAGCGCGGGCACTTATCACTAGCGGCATGCTCGCAGCAGCGATCATAATGACAGGCTGTAGTCCAACCGAAGGGGCGCAAAACGAAGCAGCAAACAACGCTAATGGTGGGACGCAGGATGTCAATCTACTCAATGTCTCCTATGATGTGTCTCGTGACTTTTATAAAGACTATAACGCGCTATTTAGCACTGACTATCGAAAAGCCCATCCAAACAGCAAAGTAAATATCAATCAATCACATGGCGGTTCAAGCAAGCAGGCATTATCTGTTGCCAATGGTCTACAAGCAGATGTGGTGACCTTTAACCAAGAGAGTGATATGAACCTGCTGGTTGAAAAAGGTCTGGTCGCTACTGATTGGCAGCAAGCATTACCCAATAGTGCCGTGCCGTACACCAGCACTATGGTGCTACTGGTTCGCGCTGGCAATCCAAAAAACATACAAGACTGGTCAGATTTAGCCCGTAACGATATCGATGTGGTCACCCCCAATCCCAAGACCAGTGGTACGGCGCGTTATGCCTTTCTGGGTGCTTACGGTTATGGCTTGCATCAATTTAAAGAAAACCGCAGTGACAACCCGGTTCAAACCAATGACTTTATCAAAAAGCTGCTGGCAAACGTCGTCACTTATGACAATGGCGCACGTGCTGCGACGACCAGTTTTACCCAGCGCGGCCTAGGCGATGTACTCATCACTACCGAAAATGAGGCAAACTTGGCCGCTCAGCAATTTGCCAAAGGTCAAGTCGATATTGTCTATCCAAGTTACTCGATTGAGATTGCCAACCCAGTAGCAGTCGTCACGGCAGTGACTGATAAAGCGGGCAAGACCGAAGCGGCAAATGCTTATCTAAAAGGCTTATGGGACAAGCCTGCACAAGAGCTGATGGCAAAAATGTATATGCGTCCGAGTGATGAGCAAATACTTGCCGCTCATAAAGATACTTTGCCTGATATTGAAACGTTTGAGCCTGTCGCCGTCTTTGGCCCATGGGCAGAGATTATGGATACTTTCTTTGTAGACGGTGGCCGTTTCGATCAGCTGGCAAGTGCTAAGTAGTCGTTAATTCTTGGCTTGTAGAATGATCTGTCTTGGCCGTTATCAGTGAAACACGGACAAGATAGATAAGATGTATCTAGTATTAGAAAACAGTTGGTTATGCGTATAGAATTTTTTCATAAATTATTGATATGATTGGCTTTGCCTGCTTGTTATTCCCTTTTGGCAATAACATACGCATATTCATCATTAAACATAATAAGATGGCGCTGTTAGCATACTTGCATTACATAACAGACATCTTTGAGGTATTTATGACAGACGTAGCTCGTTATCAACAAAAGAGTAAAACCCTTAGTGCCTTGAGTATTGCTGGCGTTGCTTTGACATTGGGTCTAGCTGGCTGTAGCAACAGTGAGACTACTGAGGCGGCAGCTGACGGTTCAGCGACGACAGAAGGGCAGAATATTGAGCTACTCAATGTCTCATACGATGTGGCACGTGACTTTTATAAAGACTACAACCCTTTGTTTGTTGAGCATTATAAAGCTGAGCATCCAGACAGCAAGATTCTAATCAAGCAGTCACATGGTGGCTCAAGCAAACAGGCACTGTCTGTGGCTAATGGTCTACAAGCCGATGTTGCCACTATGAACCAAGGCTCTGATATCGAGCTACTTGAGAAAAAAGGCTTGGTTGAGTCAGATTGGGAAAGCAAGTTCCCTGATAATGCCGTTCCTTTTACCAGTACTATCGTATTTTTGGTACGTAAAGACAATCCAAAAAATATCAAAGACTGGGAAGATTTGACCAAAGACGGTGTTGAGATTGTCATGGCCAACCCAAAGGTGACGGGTAACGGTCGTTATGCATTCTTAGGTGCTTATGGTTATGGTCTACATGCTTTTAATCAAGATGAAACAAAAGCCAAAGGCTACGTCAAAGACATGCTAAAAAATGTCAAGGTTTATGAAAACGGCGGACGTGCCGCGACAACGACTTTCGTACAGCGCGGTATCGGTGATGTCTTGGTTACTTTTGAGAATGAAGCCAACCTTGCAGCGACTGACTTTGGTGCGGGTCAAGTAGACATCGTGTATCCAAAATACTCAATTAAATCAGAAAGCCCTGTGGCTGTCGTGAAGACGGTAACAGACAAAAAAGGTACCACAGACGCGGCCAAAGCGTATCTTGATTATTTATGGAGTGAGCCTGCTCAGCAACTAGCGGCCGATTTATACTTACGTCCTAGCGTCAAAAGCGTGCTTGACAAAAACGGTGATAAATTACCACCTGTTGAGACTTTCCGCCCGAACGATGCCTTTGGCACATGGGATGAGATCATGAGCACTTACTTCAGTGATGGCGGTGTGTTTGATCAGTTGGCTGTTAATGCGCCGCAGTAATCGCCTGCTACGTATATAAGAGCCGCTACTGCGCTAACCACTGAAACTGGTCGAAGCAGTTAATCGTACAGTCAGTCATGAAGCACCCCATAAAGGACATGGTCGTACGCACTATGTCCTTTATATTGTAAGCCGACCAATAATAATTTTAATAATAGTTGTGATAATAATGGTCTTACGGTGAGCACCCTCGCTAAGTACCATCAGTTAGGCAATAGGACATCACTATGAGTGCAACATCTTCTTCTGCCAGCAAACCCACCAACAAAAAAGGGTGGTTGACACGCTTGCGTCAGCGCAATGTGCTACCTGGGTTTGGTCTGAGCATGGGCATCACTGTCTTTAGTTTGTCATTACTAGTGGTGCTACCGTTTGCCATGATGGCCTATACCACAACTCAGATGGGTTGGACGGGTTTTTGGGAAACCATCACCCAGCCGCAAGTCACTGCTGCAATTAAGCTCAGCTTATGGATGTCGTTTTTAGCGATGCTCACCAATATGGTATTCGGTACGCTTGTCGCGTGGGTCCTAGTGCGTTATGAGTTTTGGGGTAAGTCGTTAATTAATGCCTTGGTTGATTTGCCATTTGCACTACCAACCGCAGTGACGGGTATCTCGCTTGCAACACTGTACGCGCCTAATGGCTTGATTGGTCAATGGTTCGCCAAGTTCGATATTCAGGTCGCCTTTACGCCGATAGGTATTTGGCTGGCATTGGTTGTGGTGAGCTTCCCCTTTATTGTCCGTGCAGTACAGCCTGTACTCGCAGAGCTATCAGTTGAGTTTGAAGAAGCCGCAGCCGTATTGGGCGCTAATCGCTTAACCACCTTTCGCAAAGTGATTTTGCCAGAGCTACTGCCTGCCTTACTCATGGGTGCCGGGATGATGTTTGCCCGTGCTACTGGCGAGTATGGCTCCGTTATTTTTATCGCGGGTAATATTCCGATGCAATCTGAGATTTTGCCGCTCATCATTATCAGTAAACTTGAGCAGTTCGATGTTCAAGGTGCTTCTGCGGTTGCACTGTTTATGCTACTTATATCGTTTGTGATTTTATTGACCATCAATATCATGCAGTGGAAACTGTCGCGCCGCGTAGGAGCTCGCTAATATGCAAATATCTAATAGCTACGACTACCAAAGCAACGCTGCGACCAAAGACACGCCATGGATACGCCGCACCTTTATTGTTATCGCTGTGCTGTTTATGGTATTAATGCTAGTGGTGCCATTATTGGCTGTGTTTTATGAGGCTTTCAAAAATGGCTGGCAGTTATATCTTGCGTCATTGGTTGACCCTGAGGCCTTACAAGCGATCAAACTTACATTGATCACAGCGGCGATTGTTTTACCGATCAACATGGTCATGGGTATTGCGATTGCATGGTTGGTTACACGCTATCAGTTCAAAGGTAAGCAGTTGGTGACGACGTTACTTGATTTGCCATTTTCTGTCTCGCCCGTCGTTGCCGGTTTGATGTTTGTGCTGTTATTCGGACTGAACTCTACGATCGGCGGCTGGCTTGAGAGCATGGGTTTTCAGGTGATCTATGCAGTGCCTGGTATTATTTTGGCGACGCTATTTGTGACCTTTCCGTTTGTGGCACGTGAGCTAATACCACTGATGCAAACTCAAGGCGACTCTGAAGAGCAGGCCGCATTGACCTTGGGTGCGACTGGTTGGCAAACCTTTTGGCATGTGACATTACCTAATATTAAATGGGCGCTGCTATATGGTTTGATTTTGACCAATGCACGTGCGATGGGCGAGTTTGGCGCTGTTAGTGTTGTATCTGGTCACATTCGCGGCGAGACCAATACCATGCCGCTATTGGTTGAGATTGCCTATAATGATTATAACTTTACCGCTGCATTTGCCTTATCGAGCTTACTTGCCGCACTTGCCCTAGTGACGCTACTGATTCAGCAAGTCATGACCAAAATGCAAGAGCGCAAATTTGCTAAGTCTGAACGTTTAGCGGCTGCTCCTGAGCTACCAGTGAGTGCCAATGCAACGACCTCAACGGCTGAGAGTGCTAGTAAGCTATAAGTTGTTTGGGTAAGTATTCAGGGTTGTTCAATCATATTGACACAGTCGTTAAGACATCAGTCTCAATACGACAAAAGATATTATAAGAGATACCATTATGAGCATTGAGATTCGCAACGTTAATAAAAAATTTGGTGACTTTACGGCTTTAGACAACATCAATATTACTGTGCCAACTGGCAAGCTGACGACGTTGCTAGGCCCATCAGGTTGTGGTAAGACCACATTGCTACGTATCATAGCGGGTCTGGAATATGCCGACTCTGGACAGGTGCTGTTTGATGAGCTGGATGTCACTAATACGCCGGTACAGAAGCGTCATATTGGCTTTATGTTTCAGCATTATGCGTTGTTCCGTCATAAGAACATCGCGGATAATGTTGCCTTTGGATTGACGTTGCTGCCAAAAAATGAGCGTCCTAGCAAAGCAGATATCAATAAGCGCGTGGCAGAGCTGCTAGATCTGGTACAGCTCCCACAAGTCGCTAATGCGTATCCGCACCAACTATCAGGTGGTCAGCGTCAGCGAATTGCACTGGCACGGGCACTTGCGGTCAAGCCAAAGCTGCTACTGCTGGATGAGCCATTTGGTGCGTTAGATGCCAAGGTACGTAAAGAGCTGCGCACTTGGTTAAAGAACATCCACCACGAGCTTGGTATCACAAGCATCATGGTGACCCATGATCAAGAAGAAGCCCGCGCCGTATCGGACGAGATCGTCGTCATGAATCAAGGTCGAGTAGAGCAGGTAGGAACGTCAGAGGAACTGATACATCGCCCAGCCAATGCCTTTATCAGTGACTTCTTGGATTTGGCTTAGCGGCTTAGCTTTTAACTCATTGTCATTCATGATCGATAAGCCAAAAAAAATCCTACCTAAGTAGGATTTTTTTTGGCTTGTTGAATCGTACAGAGTGCAATGAACTACACTTGTCTATTTATAACCTTTAAGCAAGTCTCGATTCATCTTTATCTGAATCGCTTGGAGAGAGTTGATCATAAGTGATATTCAAGATGTCTTGACACCATTCTGGTAAGTCATCAGCGACTTCGTACCACATCCATGTACCGTCACGTACACAGCTTAAGATACCCAGTTTTTTCAAATGGTTCAAATGACGCGATATCGTTGGTTGCGGTTGATCAAGCATGTCTACCAAATCACCCACACAGCGTGCTTCTTTTTTAAAGAGAATTTGAAATATTTTTAGGCGTGTTGGATCAGATAAGACTTTGAACAAATCGATAGGTCGTATCGTAAAATTATTATCAGACATAGGAAAATTCCAATGGACTTCGTTTATAGGGGTTCAATATAACAGCAGTTATCTAGAAAATCGATTAAAAAATAAGCAAAATTACAGTTCATCGTTAATTTACTACCTTCTATAATATTCGGTTACATGGACGCTTATATCCACTTACATAGATGAATGGTGCGAAATACAACAGTACCATCATGACCAAAAAATGTTCCGAATGTTATTGAAAATGATAACAATTATCGTTATTATACTGCATGTAATCAGCGTGATGCTGAGCAAGTAGTCGCTCAAATAGTGGTAATCAGAGGAGCCAATCCATGTACGTATGTATCTGTAATAACGTCAAAGAAAAGCAAATCAAAGCAGCCATTGCTTCTGGTGTAGATACCCTTGATGGTCTAAAAGACACTCTCGACGTTGCAACTTGCTGTGGATGCTGTGAGCCTATGGTCAATGATTACTTAGACGAGCATCACGCAGCACTCGATGTCTTAGCGTATGCAGTATAACTACTTTCAGCTTAGTCAATCTTGTCTCTAATCTAACCAAATATATTCAATATCTTGCATCTATTCTTTCATTATACATAAGGAGTAGGTTGCAGGCGTCCATATAACCTCATTGATACGCCAACATCGCTGCTATCAATTTGTGTCAAGTATCGTGACTGACAACTGTAGCTAATTACAATTCTCAATTAGCATCTTGTTCTTAGTTCACAACATTACATGCCACATGGCGACTGTATGCTACTATATCTGTCTAAGATTGTAAGACGTTTTATTGATTTGACCCTTTACTGATCAGTTTACCGATTCCACTGTCTTTATATGTAAAAATGTGGATATATAACGGTCTGTAAAAAATAAATAGAGGAGTGTATATTATGATAGGCAGTCAAAAAGTCATTGATTATTTGAATTTCTTGTTAGGCGGCGAGCTGGCTGCACGTGACCAGTATTTTATCCATTCAGAGATGTATGCTGAATGGCATTATGGCAAATTGTACGATCGTATCCATCATGAAATGGAAGACGAAACACTACACGCACAAGCAATTATTCGTCGTATCTTGATGCTAAGTGGTACGCCAAAAATGACGGTTGATACGATCAATATCGGCAGCACTGTCCCTGAGATGTTGCAAATTGACCTTGATCTAGAATATAAAGTACAGAAACATCTAAAAGAAGGCATTGCGCTTTGTGAAGCAGAGCACGACTATGTCACACGTGAGATGCTCGTTGAGCAGCTAAAAGATACTGAAGAAGACCATGCGCATTGGCTTGAACAACAGTTACGCTTAATTGACATGATTGGTCTGCCTAATTATCTACAAACCCAGATGGCTGAAGTCACTCCTAATCTTGTTTGATATCATCACAGATACGAATAAAAAAATATAGCATTTAGTATAAATAGGAAAGGGAGAGAGATCATGAAAGGGGATAAAGAGGTCATCCGTGCATTAAACAAGGTGCTTGGCCAATCATTAATTGCGATTAACCAGTATTTCTTGCACGCACGTATTGCCCGTCATTGGGGCTTAGAAGCGCTTAACGACTCACTTTATAAGCAGTCTATCGCTGAGATGAAATGGTCAGATGATTTGATTGCGCGTATCTTGCTGTTAGGTGGTTTACCTAACTTACAGGAATTGGGTAAGGTATTGGTCGGTGAAGATGTGCCCGAAGTAATTGAGTGCAACCTGCGTTTAGAGAAACAAAAATTCAGCATCATTACGGATGCAATCACCCTATGCGAGACAAAGTCTGACTATGTGTCTCGTCACCTACTAGTTACGCTAAAAGATGGTAATGAAGAATATCAAGATTGGCTAGAGACGCAAGAAGATTTGATTGAAAGTATGGGTGTAGAACGCTATATACAATCACAAATCAGTGATGATGACGCGCCATAAGCAATTAGTCTCAATTAGCATTCGTCTCAGTTAGCAATGAAGCAAACTTGCCAGCGTGTGATTGGTTTTTAACCAAAACATACGCTGGCTTTTTTACATTTAGAAACCACTAAAGACTTATACGAGGCAATCAACTTTTAAGTATTTACCGAGGTAGTTAATACAAACCACGCCCATCTTCTGGTTTTAACCGTAAAAAGCCCAATCCTGAGAGAATGGTAAAGCCGCCCAATATCCAATAAGTGACCTGAAAAGCAAGTAGGGTATCAATTTGAAACCGCTCACGTAACAAGTTAAGCAGTGCGGCACCAAAGGCAATACCCAATCCGATTGCCATCTGCTGATTGACGGCCATCAAGCTGTTGCCACTACTGGTCTGTGCCCCTTGTAGATCGCCGATAGTGATGGTATTCATGGCACTGAACTGGATTGAGTTACAAACACCAATCACAATCAGCACCGGGATCATCCACGGCCACTGCGCCGCATCTGAGAACAGTCCTAGTACAATAATCAGTAAACCTAAAATAAGGGTATTGTATACCAATACCACGCGGTAGCTGTAACGCTGGATAATTTTGCTGACAAAGGGTTTTATCCCAAGTGCACCAACTGCAATGGGTGCTAATAACCAGCCTGCCTGCGAAGGTGTGTATTCAAACACGACTTGTAATAGTAATGGTAATAAAAAAGGCACGGCACTGATGCCAATACGAGTGGATAGATTGCCAGTAATACCAATACGAAAAGTGGGTACATTAAAGAGTGTCAAAGAAAAGAGCGGCGCAACATGGCGTTTGGCATGCCATACATACGCCAGTAAAAAACCAATCGATGCGGCAGCTAGCAATAGCGCATTGTAACCGTGACCGACTTTTGAACCCATCTCAACCGCTAACGTCAACGCGCACGCACCCAATGCAAACAGCCCAAAACCCAGCCAGTCTAGCGACTGTTTGTCGCCAAATAGTGCTGGTATTAGTTTTTTGCCAATCAAAAAACCCACCACACCCATCGGAATATTGATCAAAAATATCCAATGCCAGCTGGCATATTGCACTAAATAACCCCCAAGCAAAGGCCCAACCAATGGCGCGACCAAAGCAGGAATCACTGCAAAATTCATCACCGTTAGCAACTGATTACGTGGGTAGGACTTGACCAAAATCAAGCGTCCAACCGGAGTCATCATGGCACCACCAATGCCTTGTATCACTCGTGAGATGACCAAAAAATTTAACGTAGAGGCCATAGCGCACAGTAGTGAGCCCACGCAAAATATCACAATGGCTGATAGGAAAACACGGCGTGTACCATACTTATCTGCCAAAAACCCGCTAATTGGGATAAAAATGGCTAAGGTGAGCGCATAGCTGATAACGGCCCATTGCATTTTTAACGGTGATTCATCCAACGCTAATGCCATTTGTGGCAATGCGGTGTTCAAAATAGTGGCATCTAAAATTTGCATAAATAACGCTACCGCTAGGACATAGGGTAGGTATTTATTTTGCGTTGGGGTGAGCGTCAGCATGTCAATCCCATTGGATATCTTATTATAAAATCGAGAGGTTCGCGTCTTTACGGACAGATTGCGCGATATAAGTTGAGTAGTATAAGAAAGCTTAGAGGGTAATTAAAGTGCCTCAAGGTAACGAAGCATTATGGCGGGCTTGGGTCATTGAGTGGTATGTCATTAATCACAGCAAAATCGTAACATTGATTACAAGAGAAGACTTTAATATCAGCAGAGGTTATCGTTATAGTAAAGCCTAGCTAACAAATAGCATGGTAATTAATAGAATGATTAGCATGGCTATCAAAAAAAACAGTACTAAGATAAGTAAAAGCTAATATAACCAAAAATAATGGCAATAATAACTAAGGATATTTTATGAGTAATGCATTAACCAGTGACACACAAAACGATAAATATGTACCGCCTAAAGTTTGGACACAAGACAAAGATAACGGCGGTAAGTTCGCAAGCATCAACCGCCCAACCTCTGGCGCTCGTTATGATCAAGAGCTACCAGTAGGCGATGCTCCGCTACAGCTATACTCACTAAACACACCCAATGGCGTCAAGGTAAATATCTTATTAGAAGAGCTGGCAGAGCTTGGTATTAGCGGTGCTGAGTACGATGCTTATAAAATTGATATTTCGCAAGGTGAACAGTTTGGCTCAGGATTTGTAGCGATTAACCCCAACTCAAAAATTCCAGCGTTGGTCGATCATTCTGCTGATACCGCTGGCGAGCCGATTGCTCTTTTTGAGTCGGGCGCTATCTTGATGTATCTGGCAGAAAAGTTTGACAAATTCCTACCTTTGTCGCCAGGAAAAGCGCGAGCGGATTGTCTGTCGTGGATCATGTGGCAAATGGGTAGTGCACCTTTCTTAGGTGGCGGCTTTGGACATTTTTATGCCTATGCACCAGAGCCATTAGAATATCCAATTAATCGTTATACGATGGAGACTAAACGTCAGCTTGATGTATTAGATACCCATCTAAAAGACAGTGAGTACCTATGCGGTAATGATGAGGGTGATTATAATATTGCCGATATGATCATTTGGGCATGGTATGGACAGTTGGTACTCGGTAAGCTATACGATGCGGCAGAGTTTTTACAAGTACAAGACTATAAGCACATACAGCGTTGGGCGAAAAAAATTGCTGAGAGACCTGCCGTCAAGCGTGCTGTAGAGCTAGAACTAAAACCAATCGATTGATTATTAGCGCGAATATCATTTAATTATTTTCAATTATTACAGTTAGGCCGGTAAGTTACTCACTTATCGGCCTATTTTTATTATATTTAAAATAATGAATATATAATCGATGATCACTTCCTTTTGTATTTACATAATGGTACATTAGTACAACAGATAGAAACATTAGTGCGTTAAGATAACCGCTTATCACCGTGACAGACAGGTGTTTATACTTATTTGATTGATGAGTAATGGATTATGAAACACAATAATAAAATGCGCTTACCTATGCTTGCAGCAGTTAGCATGGCTTTGTTTAGTACAGCAAGTATGGCGCACACCGAAACTGAGTTTACTAGCCAAGATTGGCAGGTGGTCTGTGATAATACCCGTACTTGTCGGCTAGCAGGATATCAAGCAGACAATAACAGTGAGTTTCCAGTATCTATCTTACTGACTTGCCGTGCAGGCGCAGATGCTGCTGTGGATGGTAAAGTAAAGCTTGGTGGCGCTAAAGACAGCTCTTCTAAAGCCTTAATGCAATTGGGTAACCGTCACCGAATATCACTATTTATTAACGATCGAAATTATGGCGAAACCAAGCCGTATTCTGCAGCAGCAGGCAGTGCTGAGCTAACCCAAGCACAGGTTACAGCACTCCTAAGCGCGCTTCAAAGATCAAGCAAGATTACGCTAGCACTGCGCAACTCACGCTGGCAGCTTTCAGATAAAGGCGCTAGTGCAGTGATGCTAAAAGCTGATGATGTCCAAGGAAGAGTAGGCACACCAAGCGCCTTTATAAATAGCAATGAGGCCATAAAATCTAACAGCAGTGTATTGCCACCCAAAGCTGTACCAGTATTACGTTTTGTAGAGCCTAGTGGCAAGTCTGCTGCTAGCGATAAAAAGTTTGTCATGAGATCCTCTCAATTGGCTTCATTGATGAAAGGAACGATGAAAGATGCCGATGCTGACTGCCCAAATCTATCAGACAAGTCACCTTGGCGTGTCAGTCGCCTAAATGATTCACAGCTGCTCGCACAGCATGATTGTTGGACAGCTGCTTACAATGCAGGTAGTGGCGCGTGGGTGATCAATGATAGTAAGCCTTACAAGCCGACATTGGTCACAACTAGCGCCACCAATTACGACAAAGGTAAGCTTAGCTCAGTACAAAAAGGCCGCGGTATTGGCGACTGTATGAGTAGAGTCGATTGGGTGTGGACAGGCCGCGCATTTGAGAAAAGCCATGAAAGCACCACTGGACTATGCCGTCTCATCGAAGCGGGCGGGGCATGGCAGCTGCCGACTTATGTCACGGATGTTAAAGTAGTCAAATAATCACCGATTTTTTATTGAATGAGACGTTTAGTATGCTCAATAGAGGACTTATTCGGTCTATTTACTCAGTAATTGAATAAATGGCTACACATAATTTTTTATTGTGCTATACTGCGTCGCCACGTTAGCTTAGGCTTTCGTGAATTATGAGATTGATAACATCGCCTGCGATTTTGGGTCTAGGATGACCATAAGTAATTGTTGCCGATGATTTTGTGTACTTAAATAACGCCTTAAACATATCAGTTATTTTTGACTCATATCTTATCTACTGACCTATATAGGGTCTAGATTGGTTGCTGTTTGCGATTATCTGCTTTGGACAAAGCATTGATAATATGCGTATATCAAGCATGGATAAGACACTCGGCACTACCACCAAAATACGTCAGACAGCACGAACGCATTTATTATAAAGACGCTAAGCTCTATTGGCTTGGTTTCTGATTATCGACACTTTTGTGTTGCTCGGTAACCTTTAATAAAAGCAGCGTGATGAACGGTTATCAGTGGTATGCATCAAGTTTGCTGAATTTACAGCAGCTTATACTTACCAAGGATTACTATGACTGACATCTTATCTGCAATCGCTGCTGAAAACGGCATCATCGAAAGCAACGACACTACTGCAAATACTGACACCAATACTCAAGCGGCTACCACTGACGCTGCTGAAGAAAACAAAGTCACCTTTACTGATCTTGGCATTGCTAAACCAATTCTTACTGCACTTGATCGCAGTGGCTATACCAATCCAACCCCTATTCAAGAACAAGCCATTCCTTTTGCTCTAGCCGGCCGTGACCTTTTATTGTCAGCGCAAACGGGTAGTGGTAAAACAGCGGCTTTCGTTATCCCTGTACTTGACCGTTTGAGCCGTGCCACTAGCTTTGACAAACTAACCAAAGCACTTATCCTAACACCAACGCGTGAACTTGCTCAGCAAGTACATGACAGCGTTCGTACGTATTCTAAAGACATGCGCGGTCTATTTTGTGTCCCACTAGTTGGCGGCGCACCATATAACGGTCAGATCACTGCTTTGAAAAAAGGCGTTCAAGTAATCGTTGCGACGCCTGGTCGTCTACTTGATCATATCAATGCAGGTCGCGTTGATCTATCAAACCTAGAAGTATTGGTACTTGACGAAGCGGATCGTATGCTAGATATGGGTTTTGCTGATGATATCAGTGATATCCTTCGTGCAGCACCAGTCGATCGTCAAACGATCATGTGTTCAGCAACTTGGGATGGCCCAGTCGGTAAAATTGCTGCCAGCTTCACTAAGAACCCTGAGCGTGTATCAATCAAAGTAGAATCTGCACACATCGAAGAAAAAGTGTACTACTGTGATGATTTTGATCATAAAAACCGTTTACTTGACAAAATCGTTTGCCAGCAAGATATGGAACAGATCATTATCTTTGCTGCTACCAAACGTAGCACTGAAAAACTGGCTAAACAGCTACAAGAAGCGGGGCACAAAGCAAGCTTCCTACATGGTGACTTGCCACAGAGCAAGCGTAACCGTATTGTTCAAGACTTGCGTAATGGTAAAGTAAAAATCCTAGTAGCGACTGATGTTGCAGCTCGTGGTCTAGATATCCCAGCTATCTCGCACGTCATCAACTATGACTTGCCACGTCAGACTGAAGATTACGTCCATCGTATCGGTCGTTGTGGTCGTGCTGGTCGTACTGGTGTTGCTATCAGTCTATGCAGCATGGATGATCGTCCACAACTGAATGCTATCAACCGCTATTTAGATCGCAAAATGGAAGTATGCGTTATCGAAGGTATGGAACCTAAGAAAACGTACGTACCTAGCGAAAACAAAGGTAATGGTCGTGGCCGTGGTCGCGGTCGTTCTAACGGCGGCGGTCAAGGCCGTGGGCGTTCAAGCGGTGGCTATGCTGGTAAATCTAGCGGTGGTGGTCAAGGTCGTGGGCGTTCAAGCGACAGCGCACCAACTGGTCAACGCGCAAGCAACGACAGCGGTTATCAAGGTAAGCCACGTGACACGTCTGGCAAACCAAATGAGCGTTCAGGTGGCAAGCCGTATCAAGGCAAGCGTACTGGTGGTCCAAGCCGCGGTGATAGCAATGGCGTTCCACGTGGTGAGCGCGCTGCAACTGGTCGCGGTCGTCCAAGTGGCAGCCAAGGTCGTCCAGCAAGTCGTTCTGACAGCCGTGGTCAAGGTCGTCCAAACGGCGGCAACCGTGGTAAAAACTCATAATATCGCTATAACGAACGATTAAAGCTACTAATTCATTAATCGTCTAAAGATAGCAGCAAAAAGCCAGATACTTGTTATCTGGCTTTTTTTATGTTTTATCTGTTGATAAAAAACTTTGTGGTCATGAGAGCCGTCGCCATGCCTGCTTGCGCGACTTTTTTGCCTTGTCTATACTGATTCACTTTTGCCAGTTATCTGTCTCGGAGCACTTTGATGCCTAGCACTTCAAGTTTAGCAATTGATAGCCTACCACTAGCCTTTGGCATTATCATGGCCATCATCGGCTTGGTCTTTTATACCCAAGGCTTACCGGGTAAGTTTTGGCGACGGTTTTATGCGGTATTACCCGGCATTGTACTGTGCTGTTTTATACCCGCCACCCTAAACAGCTTAGGGGTGTTCGCCGACGGCGTTGGCGCGCAGATTTATGGTTTTACCGCCACGTATTTGCTGCCAGCAAGTTTGCTATTGATGACCTTATCCATGGATGTTCCCAAAATATTAGGTTTGGGCTGGAAGGTCATTGCGATGTTCTTTGCTGCCAGTATCGCTATCATTATCAGTGGGCCTATTAGCTTAGGAATCGCCAAATGGGTATCACCTGAGATGTTTGTCGACGATACGCTGTGGCGCGGATTTTCTGCTGTAGCGGGCAGCTGGATCGGCGGCGCGGCGAACCAAGCAGCAATGAAGGAGCTGTTTGGGGTCAGTGATGATCTATTTGGCATGATGATCTTGGTGGATGCCACTAATGCCTCATTATGGTTATTGGCAATATTAGTAATGGCAAAACACAGCGCAAAGATCGATCGATTCTTGCGAGCGGATACCAGTAGCATTGATAAAGTTATCAAAGCCGTTGAGAGCTATGAGCGCGATCATGCCCGCCCAGCCACCATCAATGATTTGATGGTAATGTTTGGTTTGTGCTTTGCCATGGTCGGAGTGGCGCACTTTGTTGGTGGACAAATTGCTGACTTTTTTGCCCCATATAAATGGGCAGTGCAATATAGTTTTGCCAGTTCATTCTTTTGGATGGTAGTCATTATTACGTTGATAGGCGTCATTTTTTCTTTTACTAAGATTCGTCGCCTTGACCATGTTGGCGCTTCCAAAATGGGTACCGTATTTATCTTCGTGCTGATTGCCGCGATTGGTATGCAGATTAATTTGGCGGGTATTGTCTCGCAGTGGCGGCTATTGCTTATCGGCTTTTTATGGATGAGTATACACGTGGTGATTATCTTTGCTGTTGCCAGACTTATCCGTGCGCCGTTTTTCTTTTTGGCGGTTGGCTCGAATGCCAATACAGGCGGCGCATCATCGGCACCGATTGTCGCGACGGCTTTTCATCCGTCGCTTGCGCCTGTTGGTGTGTTTTTGGGCATTATGGGCTATGCGGTGGGGACATTTGGCGGGTATATCAGTACCCAATTGATGCGCTTGGTAGTGGGTTAGTATTTAGGTTATCCATATTCTGATAGTATTTTTCCTAAAAAAACCCGCAATGACTGCGGGTTTTTTTATTATAGGGTGCCTAATGACTTAAGTTGTCGTTTTGTCTATCTATGCTATTGATACGTAAGCCTTGCCATAACCCTGCATGAGTACGTGTTAACCTTCCTGCTACTCAGATGAATAATAATAAATACGTTAGCAATAAATAGCGACTCAATAGGAAAAATAGCGTTATGGCCAATCCAAAAAAATTAGAAGAAACAGCAAATAATACAAGTATCGTCAAGAACGCTCTATACAACCCCAACCAAGAAAACATTCAGGTCAGAGGTGCACGTGTTCATAATTTAAAGAATGTCGATGTGGATTTACCGCGTAATGCACTGGTAGTGTTTACGGGTATATCTGGTTCAGGAAAATCATCACTGGCATTCGGTACGTTATTTGCCGAGTCACAGCGCCGCTATCTTGATTCAGTATCGCCTTATGCAAGAAGACTCATCGATCAGGTTGATGAACCCGATGTCGATACTATAGAAGGGTTACCGCCAGCAGTTGCTCTACAGCAAAAGCGAGGTACGCCGTCAGTGCGCTCGTCTGTGGGTAGTGTGACGACTATTTCTAATGGCTTGCGTATGCTGTACTCACGAGCCGGAGAGTATCCCGCCGGCCAAGAGATACTGTATGCCGATGCATTCTCTCCCAATACGCCAGATGGTGCTTGTCCGACGTGTTCAGGTATCGGTCGTGTGTTTGAGGTCACCGAGGAGCTGCTGGTACCCGATAATACCAAGAGCATTCGCGAGCGGGCGATTGCGGCATGGCCACCGGCATGGCAAGGTCAAAACCTGAGCCGTATATTGACCACACTAGGCTATGATATCGATAAGCCTTGGCACACCCTGCCAAAGAAGACCCGCGACTGGATTTTGTTTACCGATGAGACGCCAACGGTGCCTGTTTATCCTGAATACGATATAGAACAGACACGCGAGGCGATTGAGAAAGGGGAAAAGCCAAATTATATGGGTACGTTTACCAGTGCCAAAAACTTTATTTTGCATTCTTTTGCAACGACCCAAAGCCCGCGCACCAAAAAACGCGTTTCGCAGTTCATGCAGATATCTGAGTGTCCAGAATGTCATGGCAAAAAACTAAAGAAAGAATCGCTATCAGTTAAGTTTGCAGGACTCGATATCGGTGAGCTATCACAGCTCACATTGACGGAGATGGCCATCAAACTTGAAAATACGGCACACACCAAAGTGGCTGATGACACACCAAACCGCGAAAAAGCCATCGTTGCCCAGCGCATTGCTAGTGATATTCTCTCTCGTATTGAGGCACTAACAAGGCTTGGTCTGGGCTATTTATCGCTTGAGCGTACCACACCAACGCTATCGCCTGGTGAGCTGCAACGATTGCGGTTAGCGACCCAAATTCGCTCACAGCTGTTTGGCGTGGTTTATGTCCTTGATGAGCCATCAGCAGGTTTGCATCCTGCTGACACGCAGGCGCTACTTGGGGCGCTAGATGAGCTGATCGCGTCTGGCAACTCCGTGTTTGTCGTTGAGCACGATGTGAGCGTGATTAGGCATGCTGATTGGGTGGTGGATGTCGGGCCAAAGGCTGGCACGCATGGCGGTGAGATTGTCTATAGTGGGCCTGTAGAAGGGCTACGTGAGGTTGCGCAGTCGCATACGGGTCAATATCTCTTTGCCAACGACACGGCGAATCTTCAGTCAAAATCTAACACGAGGCAACCGACAGCATGGCTCAAACTTGCAAATATCGAGCGTAACAATATAACAGGCTTAGACGTTGAGTTTCCACTTGGAGTAATGACCAGTGTCACGGGTGTCTCAGGCTCAGGTAAGTCGAGTCTCGTCAGCCAAGCGTTAGTTGAGCTTATCAATGAAGCATTGGGTCAAAAAACGGTTACTGAAGCGCCCGTAGGTGAAGCGGATTTGCTAGAGCAAGAGCTTGAGACAGTCACTGGTGGTGAAATTGTCGCTGGCATGGAGCATGTTCGTCGTCTTATTAATATCAACCAAAAGGCGATTGGGCGGACACCGCGCTCCAATTTGGCAACCTATACAGGATTGTTCGATGACGTGCGTAAGCTGTTTACCGCAACTAAGCAAGCAAAAGCACATGGCTATGACGCTGGGCGTTTCTCATTTAACACCAAAAAAGGCCGCTGTCCAAATTGTGAAGGTTTGGGTTTTGTCAGTGTAGAGCTGCTATTTTTACCAAGTGTTTATGCACCTTGTCAGGTCTGTCATGGCGATCGTTATGATGAGGAGACGCTTGCCATCACGTATCGAGACAAGAACATCGCCGAGGTGCTGAACTTGACGGTTGAGGCGGCTCATGAGTTTTTCATTGATGAAGCGCCTATTTTGCGCGCATTAGATGCATTGCTGCAAGTGGGTCTTGGCTACTTACGTTTAGGGCAGCCCGCCACTGAGCTGTCAGGGGGTGAAGCACAGCGCATCAAGCTTGCCACTGAACTACAACGCCCGCAACGAGGCGATACACTCTATATCTTAGATGAGCCAACCACAGGTCTACATCCTGCTGATGTATCCATGCTGATGGCGCAATTAAATGGTCTGGTCGATGCGGGCAACACGGTCATTATGGTTGAGCATGACATGCAAGTGGCTAGCCATAGCGACTGGGTAATCGATATTGGCCCAGGGGCAGGTGATGAGGGCGGATTAATTGTCGCCCAAGGGACACCAGAAGACGTCGCTCGATCAAAAGACAGTCGTACGGCCCCATTTTTATCAGTATAAAAATAAGGCTTTAGGGCGTGATAGTCAGAAGAAATTATTCCCAATAACCATCAGGGCATGTGGGCAATTCAACCAAGGTGCGACGTAAGGCTTCTGACCATTGATGACGAATGGTATTAAAGTATTCATCACTCTCATCGATACGGCGGCCCTTTGGTAGCGTTAAACTATCATTGTTATAAAGCACAAAATCTATCGGCATACCAACCGATAGGTTTGAGTGAATCGTCGAATCAAATGACAGCATTAACGCACGTGCCGCATGCCTTACATCCGTGTTATAGCTGACAGAACGATCCAAAATAGGTTTGCCGTATTTGCTCTCACCTAATTGAAAAAAGGGCGTATCTTCTGTGGCTTTGATGCAATTGCCTTCAGGATAAATCAGGTATAACTCAGGCGGATGTCCTTTAATTTGACCACCAAGCATAAACGAGCTAGTAAAGGCACCATCGCGACTAGAATTAGCGACTGCTTTTGCATGATTCATAATATCACGCATACATTCACCGACCATTTGCGCCGCATCAAATAATGTCGTCACTGTATTGAGGTTGCTCTCAAGACGCTGATCAATATCGTTTTGCAGTTTATTAAATACCGCTTGCGATGTCGCTAAGCTGCCAGCGGTTTGCAGCACCATAAAGCGCTCGCCTTCAATGCCATATTGATACAACTTTCTGAATGTCGATATGTGATCAACACCGGCATTGGTGCGCGTGTCACTGGCAAAAACCATACCGTCTTTTAGACGAATGGCAGCACAATAGGTCATAAGATACCCTTGATAAAAAAATAATAGAAAATAGCAAATGCTATGATAGCTTTTTGACTAATACCAAACTGTAAAGATTTTCGTAACCGCCGCCCATGCGTACGCCGCGCACAGGGGCGGTATCTAGATAATCTCGCCCAATCGCCACATACACATGTGAGTTTGGGGTAAATGCCTGATTTGAGATATCAAAAGTATACCAGTAACCATCCAGCCAAACCTCAGCCCATGCGTGACTGGCCATGTGATTTTCGGTATCGTCATACAGATAACCGGACACATAACGCGCTGGAATCTGTTGATCGCGCAAGATACTCAAAAACACATGCGTATGGTCTTGGCACACACCGGCACTTGCCGCAAACGCCTCAGCAGCGGTCGTGCCCACATGCGTGACGTCTTTAACAAAAGGCATTTTCATAATCAGGGCATTTGCCATTGCCTTTAAGCTGTCATGAGTAGGGGTTTTTAGATATGGTGCTGCAAATTCTCGCATCTCTTGTGAGCATTTGGTCAACGGGGTTTGTACGGTAAATAGCAAGTAAGGAACATGATCCATATCCTCTAAACGTTCAGTTTCGGTATTGATCTCAACGACACCCGACGCCTGCATTTGTAAGTTGTTATGTGCTTCGTTACGACTGAGCGTGAGCCATGCATTACCAAAGCCGTCCTTTTGGTTGGTCGCCACTTTAGGGAGCATGACATCCCATTTATGAATGGTTTGGTGCGGCATTTGCATGGGGGTCATGCGTATGTACTGTACACTGCGCTGCGCCAGCTCATCGTAATAATAGTTGGTTTGGTGACTGATTTGAAGTTTCATAATATCTTCTCCTTTTTCTGTTTATTCCATATGTCTCATGAGCCATTATTATTGATTTTTGGCTAGACACCTTCTATACACCTTGACGCAATATGAGATTGAACTCTTTGCTAATCAGC
Source organism: Psychrobacter sp. T6-5 (assembly GCF_052258485.2). Classification (NCBI taxonomy): domain Bacteria; kingdom Pseudomonadati; phylum Pseudomonadota; class Gammaproteobacteria; order Moraxellales; family Moraxellaceae; genus Psychrobacter; species Psychrobacter sp. T6-5. The sequence goes on from NZ_JBQQEY020000001.1 coordinate 1,807,251, forward strand.
GCAAAATCACTAAATTTCTTTGATCTGATCATCTGGTTGGTCAAGCGGATAAGCTCACGCCAGCGTGTATTCTCCGGCAACTCATTAATCCAGTGCCTGAATTCAAAACTGACCTCTGTTGAATCCTCTCCCAGCAAGACGGCACGCTCAAGCTGCTCAAAGTGACGCCCCAATTGCCAAAAACAAGTCACTGTCGGATTTTCTTGTTTCATCGCAGCGTTACACGCGTGTAGCTGCAAGGTTGCCGCTCGATACGTGCCAGCACTCGATAGACGCTTGATCAAGTTATACAGCTCAGCGGTATCTTTACCAATGACACCTTTAGCCTCTTGGACATTGTCCTCAATCGATTGCACGATATTGGGGATGATGTTTTGTTCCAAATCAGACATCATTTGCGCTTTCATGGTGGTAAGCGACGCTTCACCATCAACGGCAAACCCTAAGTGACTGATTAGATGCTTGATCTGTGATTTTTTAAGATCGCCTTTGATCAGTTGTTTCATGACATCGTCATAGTAATACAGGCGCTCACTATATCGGCCTAGCCATATTAAGTGACTGGCGGTAGAGAGTAGCAGTATCATGGGCGCATCATCTAAACTCTCATAACCGGTTTCTAAGGGCTGGACGCGATTATAGTAGTTCGCATGCCCTAAAGCATTGCCTGCAGAATTGACACCTACTGATGATAAAGGCGAGCACTTGTCGGCTTGCTGGCTGTCTAAATCACTGTCATCAATAACCCAAGTGTCTTTGATACCGCCGCCTTGCGATGAATTGACGACCAACGAGCCTTCAACCATGGCCACTCGTGTCAGACCACCAGGTACGATATCTACCGTGCCATCACCATGACTGAGAATAAAGGGACGCAAGTCAATATGACGCGGTGCGATACCATCGCTCACGGCAGTGGGGTTAGTAGATAGTGAGATGGTCGGCTGAGCAATAAAGCCGGCTGGATTTTCAAGCAGACGTACGCGATATTCTTCGATTTCTTCTTTGGTTGATGTCGGACCAATAAGCATCCCGTAGCCGCCTGAGCCTTGCGTTTCTTTTACTACCAGCTTGTCCAGATTATCAAGCACATATTTGAGATCGTCAGGCTTACGGCACTGGTAGGTCTCGATATTAGGTAGGATAGGCTCTTCATTTAAGTAGAACTTAATCATATCTGGTACAAAAGGATATAAACTCTTATCATCGGCCACGCCCGTACCTGGTGCGTTAACAATCACCACGTTGCCAGCGCGATAAGCACTCATTAGCCCCGACACACCCAATATAGAGTCTGAGCGGAATGCTAAAGGATCGATATAAGGGTCATCAATGCGGCGGTAGATGACATCGACTTGTACTTTACCGCGAATGCCTTGCATGTAGACTTTGCTGTCCTCAACGACCAAGTCATAACCATGAACGAGTGGTACATTCATCTCATGGGCTAAGAAAGCATGCTCATAATAGGCACTATTAAAGCGACCTGGCGTTAAAATGACGACTTGCGGATCATATTTGGATGTTGAGCTGGCAAGACAGGCTTTGAGACGGTTGGGATAATCACTAATACCCATAATAGGCGTGTCAGCAAAGATATCAGCTAAGAGCGTTTCTGATATATTGCGGCTCTCAAGCATATATGAGACGCCTGACGGGGTACGCAAGTTATCCTCTAACACACAAAACTTGCCAGACTCATCACGGATTAGATCGATACCACTAATGTGAGAGTATATTGGTTTGTCGAGCTCAATGCCCATCATCCACGGCTCATAGCAACCACTGGCATACACATAGCTGGCAGGGACAATATCAGCCTTCATAATGGCTTGATCATGATAGATATCATGCAAAAAAGCATTAAGAGCGGTGATGCGCTGTTTACAGCCTGCTTCTATTTGTTGCCATTCGCTCGCGGCAATAATGCGTGGAATGATATCAAATGGAATCATACGCTCGATGTTTTTGGCATCGCTATAGACCGTAAAAGTAACCCCTTTGCGGTAAAAGATGTTTTCTGCTTGTTCGTTTAGATAATTGAGGGCATCCATGTTGATGTTATCAAGCCAATGACCAACGGCTTTTGCAACGGGACGATACTGACCTTTGCCTGTTTGAAGTTCATCAAAGCTTGGTGCGCGTGATGGGGAAGTGTCTGTTGAGTTACTGTCTGCTAAATGATTGGCGGGCGTGTCCTGTGACTTATTTTGTAATTGACTCTGCGACTGGCTTTGCGACTGCCCTGAAGTGTTGTCCTTGTCTTTTACACTGGTTTCAGGGGTAGCCGTATCCTCATTTGTATTTTTATTCTGACTTTGGTCTTTGATTTGACCTATTGACTGCTCTTCTTGAGGTTGATTTTGGCTCTGACCCTGACTCTGGGATTGAGATGATTTTTTATTCATAAGTACCTCACGTATCCTTGGTAAAGTTACACTTTATGATGACTACACCCTCTATGCTAAGCAAGGGATCACTTGTATTTCGCCCAACAGGTAGTCTATCTCCTGTATGAACTATACAACGGTTACCGAGTAACATACAACAAGGGTTAAGTAATAGGTTTTTAGTAATATCAGCCTAATTCTGATAAATTTAACTCAATTTGTATGAAAAAAGGAAGAGAGTGGACATGAAGATACGAGGTAAGTCTTTAGTGCTGGCAAGTATGGGGTTGGTAGCGACTTTGAGTATGACCAGCTGTGGTAGTGAGCCACAGCAAGATGCCTTGCCAGCTGGTAGCACAGTGATTGCACTTGGTGACTCGCTGACTTATGGCTATGGCGCTAGTACAGAGACTGCCTATCCCGAGGTACTTGCCGATTTGAGTCATTGGACAGTTATTAATGCAGGTGTCAATGGCGATACCTCCGCCGATGTGCTGGCTCGTGTCGATGATATCACTGCTCAAAATCCCGACTTGGTACTGCTTGGCGTGGGTGGTAATGATGTGTTGCAACGCGTTCAACCTGAGACTACACGTGCCAATATCACTGCTACTATCGATACCTTGAAATCTGCAAATATCGATGTGATCCTTATTGCTGAGCCATACTTTAGTGCCAGTGCTTTGTTTGGACGGGTGAGTGATAACCCATTATACGAAGATATTGCTGATGCTAAAGAGGTGCCTTTATATTCAGGTGGTTGGTCTGCGGTATTGTCGGATGACACGTTAAAGTCCGATCGCATCCATGCCAATGCTGCAGGTTATCGGCAGTTTGCAGAAGGGTTGCATGACTATTTGCAAGAAGAGGGCGTGGCGCGATGAAGAATAGCTACTTACTGATGGTAATAAGCGCAGTGGGGGCTTTTTGTTTGTAGATTTTTTACACCGTAACGGGCGCTTGCTTAATGATAAAGGTGACAGGGTGATCAATAACACAGGTCTTGCTGCTTTACTTATTGGTCGCTGAGTCTGACCCGAATCAAAAAGAGACCTTGATCAAGTTGATTATGAATATGTTGTCGATGGAGGTTTGATTTAAAAAATGCGTTGTTTCTTTTTCTTGTAAACCACATTTAATTGAGTTATTTTTTAATGTCGATTACATTTCTTTAACCAAGGAGAAACAGTTTGCATAATAGATTATCACCGCTCACGATTTCAGTTGTCGCTGCGCTGGCACTACTTACAGGCTCACAAACATTTGCAGAAGCCCAATACGGTGATTATGGTAAAGAAACGGCGTTAACGCTGGCGCGCGACTATGCTGGTCGCTATACAGGATCTGATAAAGAAATTGAGGCTGCTGATTATATGCAGCAACGTATGACTATCGATGGCAGTAATAGTCAAGTTGATCGTCAGACTTTTGATTTTGTCGCACCTCGCGGTTTGTTTAGAGGTCAAACACTAACGAGTAACAACATTATCGTGACCCAAAAAGGTATTGCTGATACCAATAAAACGCTATTTGTCGGCGCACATTATGATTCTGCCGTCGCCTATCCAAACTATGAAAATCTAGAGGCGTTGGACGATAATGCTTCTGGCTCTGGCGTTTTGACTGAGTTGACAAGAAATCTGAGTGGTATTGACACAGAACATGACATTCAGTTTGTGGCGTTTGGCGCAGAGGAGGGCGGTCTCAATGGTTCAAAGGCGTTTGTTGATCAGCTCACTGACGCAGAAAAATCGGCAGCACTGGGTATGATCAACTTAGATAGCTTGATTACAGGCGATAAGATGTATGCCAATGCAGGACGAAATGCTTATGACGATGACGGCAATGAAGTGGCTGCCAATGTAGAATTACGTGAAAACGCGCTGCGTATTGCAAAAGAGCTAGGTATCACACTCGAAGTCAATCCAGCCATCATTGCACCTGGCGCGACAGAACCCTACGAGCCTTATGGCGTTGGCTGTTGTAGCGATCAGGAGTCTTTTGACAACGTGATGCCCGTCGTAGGATTTGAGGCGACCAACTGGGCGCTTGGACCTGATTATGATGGTTATACGCAAACAGAAAATCCGAATATCCCAGGTGGCTATACGTGGCATAATCCCGAATTAGATAATGAGGAAGTGCTGACGGCTGCATTTGGTGAAGAGCGCATCGCACAAAGAATGCGTGACTATTCGCGTATCATTAGCAGATTGATCGTTGAGCAAACCAATGCTGATATCATTGCTGCAAACAAAAGCGCGCTTAATCTTCAAAATAGAATGGGGGCAGTTTTAAAGGGCAGTGCTACTGACTCGCACTCAGCGGTTCTTGAGCGTGCTAATGCTTTGGCTTTACCTGCCGTTGATAACAATGATACTTTGCGTACTCAGGTCTGGGTAGACGGCTCTCAAAGCTATAACGATTCTGATAACGTACAAGAAGGTACTCGCGCCAATATTGGTATCTATGGTGAATACGTTGTGCAACCTAGCTGGCGTGTTGGTGCAGGTCTCAAAGCCACCAATCAAAACAATAAAACTGTAGAGAACGGTATCAAAAAAGACACCAGCTATGGCATTCAAGCTTACTCGCTATTGGGCGGTAAAGACACGGCTTGGTGGAATACGACTTCTGTAAGCTTATCTAAACATGATTTAGATGTTAATAGCACCGTTAGACTAGATGGTAATAATGGCATCAACATTATTAACAATAGCGAACGCGGTAATGCTGATGCCGATGTGTTTAATGCTTATAATGAGCTTGGCTACAATTTTCTTATCAAGAAAAACATCGCTCATGGCGCTTTTTTAGGTTTGAACTACAGTGATACCGACATAGACGGCTACACGAGTGGCAGTGCCAACTCTCGCACAGCCCTTAAAGTTGATAGCACATCTAGTGAGGCATGGGACTCAGAGCTTGGTTACCAGCTGCAGTATGGGTTTGATTTAATGGGTACACCCGCCAAGCTTCAAAGCAAACTCGCTTACGTGCATGTCATCGAAGACGGTTTAGTGGATCGTTTATCGACAACGTCTTTCGCTGATGGGCAAAAAAGAGACATTAGTATCACCCAAACAAACAAAGATGATGACTATGGATGTTTTGAGCTGAGTGTTAGCAACAAGGTTCATAACAATGTCTATGCGTATCTGAATGGCGATACCACCTTTGCACGTGATGATAAAGACAGCTCAGTACAGTTAGGCTTACAGTATCAATTTTAAAACATAATGTATGGATGACAGTCTGCGCCGCTCAATAATTCATTTATGAGCGGCATTTTTTATACATTTTAATATAGTAATTATCATGGCGTGCTACTGGTTATCGCTATAATATACGTATAACGGCTGGCCTATATACTAAGAATGATAGGGATAAAGTGTATGTTTGACATCATCAAAGACTGGCGTGAGAAGCGTATATTGGACAACAGCGAGTTCACGCATGAAGACTGGACAAGAGCAGCTGAGCGTATCGTGATATTGGATAGGTTGAATGAAGACGAGCTAAGCCAATTGTTTGATTTGGCGACTTTGTTTTTGGATGACAAGTCGATTGTAGGCGCACAAGGTTTTGAGATTACGGACGCTGTCAGACAATCTATTGCGCTACAAGCATGTCTGCCTATCTTAAACCTAAGTCTTGAGTGGTATGCTGGCTGGTCATCTATTATTATTTATCAAGGTTCGTACAAAAGTGAGAGTACAACGGTAGATGAGTTCGGCATCGTCCACGAAGGCAGTCAGCACCGTAGTGGGGAAGCATGGCAGCGAGGCCCTGTTGTTCTTTCTTGGAAGGATGCTAAGCACTCAGGTGAGCGTGATGGACACAATGTTGTCATTCATGAATTTGTGCATAAGCTTGATATGATGAATGGCCGCGCTAATGGCTTTCCGCCGATGCAGCCTGACATGGACCCTGCACGTTGGACTGAAATCATGTCGCGAGATTTCGAAGATTTTCAAACGCACCGTAAGTCAGGTTTAGATCGTTATGGTGCGACCAATCCTGCCGAGTTTTTTGCGGTACTCAGCGAAGTGTTTTTTGAAACGCCGCAAAAGCTGGTGGATGCTTATCCTGATATTTACGATATTATGGTCAAGTTTTTTAAGCAAAGTCCACTTTAGGCAAAAGCATAATTTTAAATTTATATATTAAAAATTGAATATAATATAACAAAGAAATAAAAAGGGCAGTGCTTCATACACGAAGCATTGCCCTTTTTGTCTCTTTATCTGACCACTCAGATGCTTACGCTGTTATTTAAACCGTCCACTGATCGTTAATGATAGCGACGAGATAACGCTTCCCCTTATACTCATCAAACACCAATCGCAGTACACGCCAGTCCATACCAGCGTATTCTTCAGTACCTTTATAATAAAACTCTACAACGTCTGAGTTTTGGTATATGTCTTTTAAATTATTGATTGAATTGCTATTATTGGTAATTTTATTGACGCTGATATTCACATCATTGAATTTCTTGCCATCCACCCAAGTATCCAAGTATGTTGGCAGCGGTGTGATTAATAAATCACCCGTGCCATCTTTTTCGCCCCATGTGAAGCGAATATTGGACTGCTGTAAATATTGTGCATATTGCGCGCGATTAAAGACTTTATCAGACTCAGGGCGTACGTAGGCATACATCGAAAAACGAACGCCACGTGTGGGATGAATATCATCAGTAATTCTAGCAAAATCCTTATTGGCGAGCGCCCGCTGTATACGCAACGCTTGCTGTTTTAGGGTTTGTTGACTGATATCAGTACTTATAGGCGTTGCTGAGGTGCTGGTAGGTTGAGAAACAATGGCTTCACTGGACTCAGAAGCGGACTGGCAACCAGTCGCGGTCAAAGTAAGCAATAAAAGGCCACTAGAAGCCAATGTTGCAGATTTTTCCTTAAAAAAGGTAGGTAGTATTATCATAAAAGCATCCTTACCACAGTTATTAGCAAAATAAACGTTACGATAAGCCACTAAAATTTGTCATCACAATAGATAAAAAAGAGCATAAAAGCGCTATGTAATCGGAATTTTGATGAGTGAACCTGAATGATACGATAATACAGCAGAGTCGTTATATGGCTATGATGTAATAGACCGTAACACTTATAAGATAAAAGCTCGTAGAGAACGACATGCCAACATACAAATCACTGATATTGCTATCAACCATAGCACTGACAACTGTCGATACTGCCACAGCAAATGTGACAAAAGCATCTCAGAAACAAGCTGCTGTGGCTGACATAAAGATAGCGACCATCACAAAAATGTACCAACGAGATATCGATGACCAAGGTATGAGTAATCCTGTGGTGCTACAGCAATATGCCAATGTTGACTTGCTAGCAGCCATGCAGCTAGAACAAGATTATTTTGATAAAAATCAAATGTCCTGCAACGTTGATTATGATGTGCTGTGGAATTCTCAAGATCCTGATTATATGCAAGACAAGAAGTTTTCGATGACTGATAAAGGATTGGTTCAAGTTAGCTTGGCGCAAGGCAGCAATATTTATTATGATTTGACGTGCAATGATGAAGAGTGCCAAATCGCAGATGTTAGCTTAAATGAAGACGGTGGAACTTTGAGTAAGCATTTGCTTGAAACTTGTCGTTAGTAGAAAACTGAATTGATATTAAAAATGTTAGCGCTAAGCTATTTTGAAAATAAAAATACTCAGTTAAATATAGAAATGATATGACGCAGATTGATATTTACTCTTCTGCTGAAACCGTTGGTATGTTTTCGCATAATGTATATTATGTTAAACGGACAGTACCCGATGATAAGTTCATGGGATTATGTCTATATCATAAATAACAGTCAGTTTAGTTAATAACCGTTCAAATATAATGTACATGTCATGGCTAAGTAATCATTGCAATCGTCACTATGGCAAACCTTAACTGAATCTGTTTTATCAACTATATGTGGAATCCTTTTGACATCTAGTATACTTGTACTCAAACTTGGTACATTTCATAATATAGCTAACAACCTCTTTCAAATCGTAGGATAAGTTACTTTTATAGCTCATCAAAGCTTCAAAGCTTCAAAGCTTCAAAGCTTCAAAGCTTCAAAGCTAAACTATTTGATGAGTTTGTTCTACGTGTCACCATCATACTGGCTACATCTGTCAGAATATCCAATCAGCACTTTATCCAGTCCCTCATTCTTAATCGTCACCTAAAAGCCAAATCTACTATCATTCGGTTGTTATTAACTTAATCAACTGGATCTTTGGTGCCAATGCTCTTGCAACGTATTGAATGTAGTCAACTGTCACGTGTCTATATATAGGATACTGTTACTCATAGATTGACAGCTGACATTAAATACTAAAACCCTATTTGATGCTTCTTATCCTATATCACTGCTAAGAGCGCATGTAGACTCTAATACTGATAGTTTTATTTAGTTTGACTATGAGTCTGGTTTCTATACATTTTATACTTAGGAGTGTCATAACTAACCAAGTCATAATATCTTCTTCCCTGATTCGCCCACAGAGCCTTTCAAATCAATAAAGCATTCATTAGTGTCTTCTGATATCTATCACTCCTCGCAAGATGTTTTTATCTGAAGCACTAAGTTGCCATCTCCAAATTTGCACAGAACAGTACTATGACCCTGATTTTTATATTCTGTGCGAGTACAGGAGCATGTTTTTTTGTGTAAATAAATCGAAGAACTCTATCAAACATAGCAAACGGAGTTTTTACTTTTAGCCTCTTTTAGGTCTATTAACCCAAACGCTATATATATCAATAAACACATGGCTTACTCCCTCTATTTCCTCTATACTACAATTATCCCCAACCTTCACTTGGGGATAATTAAGTGTTAAAACCATTACTATATAAGGTTTTACTAAAAATACTAGCGAATATCAGTGTCCATGACAGTGTCCAATACTTCTATATTTTTTTACAGAAGAGACTTTTTATAAGTCATTAATCATAAACCTATCATTAACCTTAATTATCATATGACGGATATACATTATGGCTATCGACACTGCAAACGATATAAATAAGCTCGAATGCCGAGACACAGATTATTTTGTCAGTGTCTCAGGTGTGGCTGGCTTAAGTCTTCGTATTTATCCAAATGGCAAAAAGGAATACTACTTACGTTATTCCCATCCGCATATCGAGGGCAAACGTCCTAGGATGATGTTGGGTAAGATTGAGGATGTCAGTCTCCATGAGGTTAAGTATAAAGCAGACACCATTCTTGATATGGTCGCAAAAGGCTCTGACCCTAAAGCTATTCAGCAAAAAGAGCAAACCAATAAATATACTCACCTAAAAAACGCACCATTTTATGACATTGCTCAAGCATGGCGAGAACACAAAACAGCAGGTCGCAATCAAAGTAAATCTAAAAAACCGTCATACAGTGAGTCAACCCTTAAGTTCTGGGATTTATGTCTAGGATATATGTGCCAAGAAATTGGTGATTTAAGAATGGACGATATCACCAGCGAGATGATACTAAGTGTGTGTGAGTCGATTCAGAATAATGATAATCAAGCGACTTTCGTTGGTGCGAGCACTCGTTTATATACTGAAAAAGTATTTTCATTCGCTGTTGCTCGAGGGTTATGCGATAGAAATGTGGCGATTGATACCCGAGGTGAGCTTGCACCTGCTAGCTCAGGTAATCACTTACCAGCCATAACCAAACCAGAGCAATTCGCAACTCTTTTAAAAGATATGTCCAACTTTAAAGGCGCAAGTAAGATTACACTAGAGGCTATGAACCTACTGCCGTATGTATTTGTACGTAGTATCGATTTACGGTCTATGCGTTGGGATGATATAGATTGGGACCATAACTTGTGGTCATTCTCCCCTATTAAAGGCGAAAGTCGTGATGATATGGTCTCGCACTTAGTTGTTCCCTTGGCCACGCAAGTGATTTCTCGATTACGAAACATTCAGTCAATTACTGGGGATAAGGAATATGTATTTGCGTCGATGCGCGGTTCAAGCAATGCTTATATCAGTAAAGCGACGTTGGTACAGATATTCCACCGGCTTGGATACAAAGATGTGCAGTGTGCGCATGGATTTCGAGCATCCGCTAAAACCTTGCTTATGGAACAGCCTGAGCTACGCTATTCTGACATCGTCACAGAGTTACAGCTAGGTCACAGGATAAAAGACACACATGGCGGGGCTTACAACAGACTTGATGAAATCGACACTAGGGTACAGATGATGCAAGATTGGGCAGATTATATAGATGAGCTCCGAGGTCATTTCAAATGAGCAATCATTGAGCTCAAAACTAGGATCGGTATATATTTATACTCAGCTATAAATTCAGTCATTCTCAATTAGCTTTTGATCGGAATGATTTTCAATTTTTTCAAACGTATTAATTATTTTATCTTCTTTAATAGTTTGTTGCTGATAAGATTTATCTACATGGACTTGAAGACCTGAAATTATGAAGCTTTGGATACTTTTAGGTGTACTTTTAAATAAATCCAGTAAATACCTATCGGTTTTGGATATTCCGTCAACACTACGTTCCCCTGTAACTACATAATGAATATCAAAACCTAATTTTGATATTTCATACAAATATTTTGTGTCAGGACTTCGCTTGCCTTTCTCGTAATTAGATTGAGTTGGTACCGCGACCCCAGCAAAATCAGCAACTTCTTTTGCTTTAAATCCGAGCCGGATACGTTCTTCAGCTAAAAATATGTTATCCAATTGATTAATTTCCTAATTACAATAGTTAACTATACGATTAACTTATAGGGGTGTACTATACCTTATAAGCTTTAAATAATTTTCCAAGTTAATCATAACTTCATAATAGTATTCTTGCAAAAGTTATCGATAACAACCTTCGACGTTTAAAAGTAAAAGATGTCTAGCGAATTGTACCAGACGTTCTCAATTCATATAAGAACTTTACCTAACTATCTTAAATAGATATCGAATAAGGATATGCCTACATGTTTTTAGTTCGTCTAGTAAAACTATCGAATCCATCTGACAATCGAAGATATGTTTTAATTAATGAAGAAACACAATCTCCATGCCTCTATCCTCTCCTGTATACCATGTCAAAATTGAGACTTAAAAGCCTTTCAACTCAACAGAGTAATTTAAACTCATTAAAATTTTGGTATGACTTTTGGATGGAGAAATTTAATGAAAATTTTTGTCTATCTTTCTATAAAAGCAATTATGACGCTAAAATATTTTTTGAAGAAATTGATAGTTTTTTTATATACCTCGAAAATAGTAGAAAACATGATGACAATCTAATAAGAGTAAAAAATCATATAAAAATAAACTACAATACAATATCGAAAAAAATACAAGACACTACAAAATACTTAATATTTTTAATTGATAACTTTTCATGGAAAGTTGCCGATAATAATATTGTAAAACACAACTCGGTTAAAAGGGCGCTATTAATCCTTAACAATAAATCAGCACAATATAATAAAATAAATTCTAGAAATAGTAACACCAACCAATTTAAAAGTTTAACTGAATATATGCAAGATAGTTTTTATGAAATCATACTACCATCTACTCCAACTAGAAGTAATCCTAAAAATGTCTTTAAGGATAACGCAACTCAATTTCGTAATTTTCTTATAGCTCGTTTACTTATAAATTATGGATTAAGAGCGAGTGAACTATTACTACTATCTTTAAAATCAATAAAACCAAATGTAAATTCAAGCAGTAAGTCCTTAGTTATATGTGATACTCAAGATACCAAAGATTATAGATCCCCCAAGCCTAATATTAAAAATGAGCAGTCAAATAGGACTCTTCAGCTTTCACAGGATGATGACAAACTGATATCTTATTATGTCAATAATTATAGATCCAAGAATGCAAAGTCTGATTTACTGTTCTTATCTTCACAATATCCGTTCTCACCCCTGAGCTATTCATCTATAAATAAGATGTTCAATGTATTAGATAAACAATTTAAAAAATTGTATCCAGATTATTATGACTCTAAGTACACTGATTCAATTGACAAGCTGAGTGCACATACCTGTCGTCATACCTGGGCTACGCTGACCCTAAAATATGCGTACATTACAGCTGTGAATAATTTATCTAGTCAGGAGGCTGCAATGAGTCAAGCAGTGGAAAGTTTGAAAAAAGCTGGAGGTTGGAGTTCAAATAGTTTAATGGTAAGTAGATATGCTGATAGATATTTATCAGCGCGCGCTAACACTATAAATATTAGTAGAATTATAAATCATGGAAATGTCGTATGAACCTATCTATTGAAATGAACTATAAGCATGATATAAAAACTGGTCAATCAATATTTTCAAATAAGCAATTACATTTTATTAATGAAATGAAACTTCCTAGGATTGTAAGATTTATACGTGCAGATAAATTTGATGATGATTTTTTAAATCCTTCAAAAGATGTTTGGGATTTTAAATACTCAGGGAATTCTGAAAGAATTTCATTTAAAAATATGAACTATATAGATGTAAAAATAATAAAGTTCTTATTGATTAAGTATATATATAAGAACTCCCCTTCTCACCTAGGAGATAGATTTAGAAACCTAAAAATATTCTTTGAATATTTTCATATATCTAAAATAGCACTTAATTTCAAGGAGTCTAAAAAAATATTAGTTGGTTTGGTTAATAACGGCCCACTTTACTTTTCAAGTAAATTCGTAATAACCATTCTTATTTTGGAAGAATTTCCAGGATTTTCACTTAACGATGAATATGATCTAGAAATAATAAAAAAGCCGAACCCCAGAAGAAATAGTCTTTATTATGAAGAGTATGAGGACGATATAGACTTGCCAGTTGTCAATATAATACAAAAGGGATTTATAAAGCTTAACAATATACTAAAATCGGCAGAAAAAGATTCGATAAGCAGTTCAGAACTAAAAGATGCCTCGATATTGGCGTTAGCTTTCACTACTGGTATGCGCCCTGTTCAAATGTCGAAACTTTCAGCTGGAGACCTAAAAGAAGATATACCAGAAGATTCGCTAGGTGTAGCACGATACAGCCTTTTAGTACCTTATGCGAAACAAGCGCGCTTTACCCACAAAAAAATAGCCATAAAGCTACCAGAAGAGGCTGCCCTTATTATACTGGCCTACATTCATCGATTCGAATTATCAGTTGAAGATAAGTTGTTTAATTTAGGAGAGAGAGCTGCTTTCACATGCTCGAAAGCTATAAATAGTCAACTTTTCAACTTTTCACCCATTGGATATAGGACTCAAGTTTTGAGTGGAGATATTCTTCAAATAAAATACTCTATGTCTCAATTTAGACACCATGTTGGACATAGCATGGCAATGTCGGGAGCTAGTGCTGAAGAAATCGCTTACATTTTAGGTCACTCAAGTCTTGTCGTTGCAAGGCATTACATATACTCATCGCCCGAAACTGCGATTATTAGAGCTAAAGCATTAGGGGGGAATGCTGCATATAAACAAATGATCGCTATGTTTATGACAAGTACTATTGTTAAAAAATCTGAATGGATAGGGAAAAAAGTTAGCGGATTCATTCACAAAGATTTTCATCATGAAATAGGTGGTTGTGCATATGATGATATCTGCCCATTTGAGCAAGTTAGGAGTTGTTATGGATGCTTATATTTTCACCCATTTAAAAATAAGGATCACTCAGAAGTATTAGATAGTATACAGTCGGAAGTTAATGACATTATTACTATCTCTGATTCTACACAATGTTCGAGAAGCCCGTTGCTACTAGTGCACGAAAGTACAAAGTTTGAAGTTGAATCTGTAATAGTACGATGCAACCTAATAGAGGATGTATTATGACAAATCAAGCTTATGTCGATTTTATAAATGAGCAGAAAGACTATTTTGAACAACATTTAGGTTCAGGCTTTAATCAGACGTGGAATGATGAGTATTGGCAAGGTGGAGAGAAAGGATCTGGTTGGTTGCACTGTAGAAGTAAAGATGTAAACCTAGTATTTAATGAAGGCAAAAGATTAAAAGGCTTACCTGCGTTTGATATCTCAGAAAATTTTTATGATTTCTTTAGATCAATATTAGTACTTAGCTATAGAAAATCTAATTCCAAAGCATCACCACAAAAACTACATGCTGAACTATTAGTTCTCAAACGTTGGTATTATTCTTTAGTTACCTTAACTAGCTGTAACTCACCACAAAGGATGTGTACCGAAGCATTGGTTGATGCTTTTAAAATCCAAGTTAGAAACAGTAACCCTCAAAATTTACCTGATATTGCTGGTACATATGTGAGACTTCAAGAACTAATTAACAAGCATATGAACCTGAGTAATAAATTAGAATTTGAAAATGATTATAACTATCTCAGTAAGGTAAATAGAACACCTAATGCAAGAAAGACGAAAGAATTGATAGATAAACTTGACATAGATGAAGATGAAGTTAACACAAAAAAACTTATATCGATTCAAACTTTTATTAATATCGCGTCGTTGAAAGGATTGTGTCAAACAAACGGTGAGAAGCTATTATTAAACTTTTTAACTATTTTAATAATTACTGGATTTCGCTCTACTGAAGCAATTCTACTGAAGAAGAATTGTTTAGTTAAGAAACCTTTGCTTGATCCTTCAACTCGGAGTGCTGTGAAGCATAATGGCATAGAACAATATTCCCTTGGTATTCGCTACTATGGCGCTAAAGGTGCTGGCGAGAAGATTCATTGGGTTGAACCATCTTCGTCTGCTTTAATAGAAAGATTAGTTCTAAGTACTATCGATCTGACAGAGGAGTCTAGGAATACATTAAGGTATTTGAGAAGTAAAAATCTTATCGATTTTTTACCCAAAGCCATTGATGATATTAAATCAGATTTAATTGAGCTTGATGATTTAATGAATATACTTTTTCATTTGAAAGAAAGTAAGTTAGGTCGTGCAGGAAAAAGAGACATGGCATTATCATCTTTCAAATCAGCTGGTGTAATTCCAGATAAAAAGCTACCTAGCGGTAAAAGCATTCTCAGATTTTATTCAAAAAACACTATTAATGACTTTATAAAATCACTAACAAACTATGATAAACCTAACCCTATAGATTATATTTTCAACTATAGCGGTACACAAGAAATCATTCCTTTTGAAGAGCTTCTTTTTATACACGAATACAGATCAACAAATTTAAAAAGAGACTTTTATAACAAGACTAATGTCATACCCTTGACTAATATACTTGTTAATGGTTTTTTAGGCGCTACAAGAAATATATCAGTGTTTGAGAAATTTAATTTAAAGGACAAAAGCAATAAATATTCCCAAATTACAAGTCATATTCCTAGACATAATATCAACACTTTCTTAGCAATTGCTGAAGTTTCAGAACATTTACAAGCAATGCTCATGGGTCGTACAAACCCCGTTCAAAATCAAAGCTATCAGCACCTTAGCTTAAGACAAAAAAGCTTCAAAGCTGATTTATCTTCTAAAAGAGCAGCGAGTAAGGTATATTCGGTTTCTTCGTCAGAAAATAACGCTTTAATAAATCAAGAACCCCATATAAAAACTCCTATTGATAATCTGCTGGAAGACCTAAGTCTATACACCTCCCCCGATCAATCATTAGAAAACAATATTAGAAGTAACTTACATACTTTTGACAATAAAGACGAAATAGCTGAATTTTTCAAACCTTCATCATCTGATGTTTTATTCAATGACTTTATCGAAGGTTTGGATCAAGCTTATCAGAATCAACTTATTAATAGCGAAGTTTTAGCTGACGAACTAATCAAGAGACATGCTTATTTATACCCTCTACCCTTTGGTTCTTGTACACGCAATATAGGGTCCAATGGGTGCCCCAAGCGTTTAGCATGCCAAACAGGGAGTCCATGTAGCGATTTTACTATTACAGGACGCTTGGGTGAATTAAGCAATCTGATAGAAGTTAAAAAGAGCTTGATGGAACAGTATGAATTTATTGGTAACAGCAGTAGTAACTTGCACTCTAAGGAGATATTGAAAAAGACCAAGACTCAATTAGAAAATTTACAAATTATAGAAGATAGGATGATTGAACGACAGCAAGGGCTAACTAAAGTTAGTATATATGAAGATGATAAAGGTGTTAAAAGACTACCAAAAACGGTTAGTGAGTTATTTACGATTGAATATGATAAATCTAAGAATAAGGAGGAACTCTAATGTTTCACGAGAGTATTGAGAAGCCTATATTGAGAGGTAAAGAATTAGATAAAGCTATTGAGTCTGAATTGCAGCTAATGCTTGATGAAGGATACGATATAAGTCCGATAACTCACAAGAACCTATATGATCGTTTAAAAAATAATGGATACATTAAGGGTAAGGTAAGTACTCTTAGCTCACGTAAAGAATTAATTAGCAAATACATGACTGAACAAATTGAGTCAAACGGTTTTACTGAAAGAGAAAAGCAAATCTATATTACTGGAAAAAGCAATAAAGCACTATTAGAGAAAAATAAAAGACTTGAAAAGCGTGTTCAAGAATTAGAGTGTTTATTGAATGCTAATACTGAGACGCTGATGAATATTATTCAAGAAGTAAAACTAAAGGGTAAAGTGGATGTTGATATATTACTTGCACCACACTTGATTCCAAACTATGAAAAAATTAATAAACTCTCGATAGTTGATTAGCTTAACTTTATTTTATTAAAAGTTTTAAAGATCTGAATTGATGCTATTATTATCTAAAACTAAGGGATTTCCTGAACTCCGTATAACTGCATTTAATTCAATAACCAATCAAACTGATATAAAGAATACGGTAAGTAAGAACTAAACTCATATTAGCTGCCTTAGTAATTATAGTACCTAATTTTACGCAGAATATCAAAGTAGTACTAAAATCCCCAATACTATCAAAGGTATCTACAACATGAGAATATTAAGCGGCTTTTGATTACTATCTACCCTATCGTCTATCTGGACTATACTGCGGTTAAATTTCATCAAGATAAGCAGAAATCGTCAGTCACATATTCTTCCTCTATGTGTAAAGACTAAGGGTAAAAAAGATCTGCTCAGCATGTAGATATCAGAAAGTGAAGGTGCTTAGTCTAAGTTAGGGTTTTCATTTATAGACAAAATTGCGCGGCGCAAAACACCTTAAATACTTTTATAAGGGTAGTTGGGCGAAATGAGGAGTAATAGCCCTATTTCTCGAAATTAATAGCATATGTACTTATGGAAATTAATTTATGAAGAAAAAGTCTTCACCAACGAGATTACCATCTGCCAGATAATACACACCTGAGATATTCAACCTTTTTTCAGTTGATTCAGTACCTCCGTACATCGCAATCTTCTCAGACAATATTGTCCAAATCACCTTACATCCAGTACTATTTTGCAGTTCTTCTAATGCGTCCTTTTTTACCATTAGGTTGTTACTAGATTCATTACCATAAAGAGAAGCGTCGAACATGACTAATTCATCATGCTCATTAACCCATGAACCAGAAAAATTATCGTTTTTTAAATCTAATGTTTCAAATAGCAACTTAGCAGGTGCACTGATGTTATAGCCTAAATCACGATTTTTTACCCCTTCTGAAATATGACTTTCTGAACAAATATAAACCTCACCTAAGCTATTTCTTTCTGAATTAGTACGCCGTTCATATATGTCTTGCCACTCATAGTTGCCATAATATTCATTTTCATAGACCTTGAGCAAAGGAGACCAGTAATACTCTAAATTAAATAAGTCGTTATATCTTTTTATAGGCTCAGGCATCCATTGACCCATAAAGTTTTTATTCTTTATTTTTGATACGACTGAATTAAAATCTTCATTTTTTACTAAGTATGCTTTGACCATATACCACATACTTTGATATGAGCCAGAATAATTGCCATCACCCAACTTTTTATTAGGCTTAAATTCAATGTGTCTATGTAAAGACAACCATTCTTCATTTTGGAAATCGTTTAAAATTACTTCTTTTGAATCAATTAAATTATCTTTCGAAATTACCCATTCTTCGAAGTCATCACTCCACCCATTGTACTTAGGAGAAGTTATAAGACGGATATTAGTTGAATCAGGAGGTATAAACGTAGGATCAATATCTCTAAAAGAAGGCTCTATAGAACCGTTGTACCATATGTATTTCTTATCATCTTTCCAACGTGTTGATTGGTCTGCCATTTTAAAGTTATCTGCTACTCTAGCTACTACTTCATACATTGCCATCCACTGATATTTCTTACCAATTCGTTCTACACTATTTTCACTACGACCTGTATATGGGATATTGTTATCAAATTCACCGTGTTTTTCTGCATCATAGCCAAATTTATCAAAGACTATTTCTATGGCATAATTACTAAGCTTATCAATCTGTACGTCTTCCCAATCATCTAAACTTGACTGAAAGGTATAACGGCCAAAATCACCGTACCAACCTGTACCTCTACCGTATTCTGTCGTCATTGAGTCTATAATTTTATCTTGAGAAAAACGATATTTAGGAACACCTTTATCTTCATAATCATTCGAGTACTTATTGTCAATATCCTCATTACTAGGAAAGGTTTTAGGAAACACACTTTTATATGGTGGTCTAGCTAATGTCAGCTCACTTTCGCTAAAGCTTACCAAATTATGATTATTAGCATATTCAATAATGTTTCGAGCAAAGTCTCTCACAAGAACATTAGGATAAACCTCTTCTTTAGTGAAGATATTACTAAGGATAAAGCTGGATATTTCAACTATTGCGTCATGGTTCTGCGACGATAAGATTGCGCCATAAACTGAAGCTAAAATACGTTCAAATACATAAGAGTCATCTACCTTGTGAAAAGCTGATAACAATTCAACTGAAATATGAATGTGGTTTTGTAAAAGGCGAGTCAGTGCTATTGTGGCGTTGTCTCGTAATTTGATATTTGTAGTGGTAAGAATCCAACTGAGAGCAACAGCAACTAGATACCGGCTATTATCTGTTAGGTTTTCCGAGAAACCTTGTTTCTTTGCCCAATCAATTAATGTAAAAAGAGCAGATTCTTCATCGAGATGATGACTACTTATGTGAGTTGTCCAAACTGAATCTCTATCAGCTAAATTATGCTTTGAGAGCCACTCGTGCAATTTTTTGGCATTTAATGGATGACTTTCTTTACCTGCCACCTTGTATTGTAGGTTTATAAATTTTGAAAACAGTCCTCTAGTTCTCGAAAGACTTTTATTTATATAATCTTTACAGCTGCTCAAATCAAAATTACTACAGTCGCGCCAGTACAAACCGTCAATGAAAGCAGAGCCAAAAGAATAGTTTTGATGAACTTTATCCTTGTCTAACAACTCAAACAGCTCAACTTCAAATTTGCTAGGAATAAGCACAGTTAAGATGCTCAATGTACCTTGTGATAGATATTGGCTTTTATACGTTATGCTTGATATATCACAACTTAAGTAAGTTTCTAGATCATTCAGTGTCGCATTATCATCACAAATAAATTTAGCGGTCTGATAGTCATAAAAACGCTCATACGAAAAGTACAGTACTTCGCTATTGTCTCTTTGATTTTGATAAGAAGTCAGTAGGTTCTCGTCAATCAACGCTTGCAAAAATGCATCTGCATTTAAAGAATAAGTATGAGCATCGACAACTTGCATTGCATCTTCATAAGTTAACGATTGAGTGCTATTACGGAAAATTTCTTCAGCTAACTTATTTAGTATTTTTTGCACATAATTTAAAGCAGATCTATATCCAAACTCATCAGCTATCTTGGCATTGATTGATGAGAAATAATTGTCGAAAACCTCTGTTAATACCATTGCGAAGTCATCGGTTTGCGTGTGTTTTTTATACTCACAATAAATTTTAAGAAACAAAGGATTTGCAAATTCTTGCGTTAGTAACGGCTCTTTTGGCAAAGCTAACTGATAATACTCAAAGAATGACCGAACCGCTTCAAAAACGTTAGACTGAAACCCAAGATGATGAATTTCACTGACTATACCATCCTCGATATCTTGTTGTACGTTACTTAAAATCCCTTCTTTATATTCACTTCGAACTGATAGTATCAATGCCACCCAAGGATATTTTTTAAACTTTTCAATAAAGCCTGCAAGGGTATTTTTCCAAAATGAACGTCCTTTACCTTCGTTCAATGCATCAATAACAACAGGAACTCTTTCTTGTTGAGCATGGCCTATAGTATTTAAAACGCCTAAAAATACATCCTCGTTACAACCAAGTCTTAGCTCATCTTTTAAGATTTGCGTCCAAGGGTTCGTGGTATCTGTCAATGTTTGACCGAGCACGAAAATACTCGGCTTTTTGTCTTTGATCAACTTGTTCGAAAAATCACCTAATAGATGAGACTTACCAATACCAGCGTCGCCATAAACGATTAGACAGGGGTTATTAAATAAATTAAATGCTTGTGACTCGACTTCAAAATCATCGATAACGTTTCTAAGTTCGTACAAGTCATTTTGAAAATTTCGTCTAGCTCTTTCATCTTCAATGTTGCTGATTTTTTTACTAATTTTTCCGAGAATACTCCCAGACAACCTTACTATTTCTTTAAATTCTATATAATTAGTATTATCGATTAGTATGACGTTGGCATCTTCCTTTGATATATTTTGCCAACTATTTACTAAGCAACATAATAGTTTACTAACATCATCTTCTATAGCTAGTTCGTGCTTATCGCATGATTGTTTTAAGCTTTCAGCTACCTTATAGAGTGAGTTAAGTTTCTCAAAAATATAGGTTCTTGCCTGTTCATTCTTTAATAATGCATCAAAATAATGATTGATTTCATTTATTTCTACGTTGAGTTTGGGCGTGAACCTTGGTCCTAAATTTCTGATAGACATATTAACTTGTTCGGTAAACCATGTTTCAGAAAAATTATCTCCACCAAACCAGAATTGAACCATACCAGCATTTTCAGGTTTTTGAAGTTTATTATTAAGCTCAAAAGCACCCCAAAACTCGACCTCAACAGTCATACCTTTACCTGAGGCAAGCGCTTTACACTCTTCTACGAAGTCACTCCATCTGTCCTGAAGGTATTTTTTATCTTTTATTCTTGGGTCTGCTCTATCAAGAGGACAACAAACATAATACTTCACCAGTTTTGGGTGCTTTGTGATAGCTGTCTCAAACGATTTCTTAATCTGCTTGAATTGACTATCGTGAATATCAAAGAAATACTTAGCCTGCCAGCCAATTTCGTTACCATTGTCTAAGGTTAGATAAGATTCAACGCCACCGTCGGGAGCTTTGACTCTAATATATTGACCATTTTCTTTGTTCTCGTTGTAAGCTAATTGGCAAACAACTTCTTCAAAAGCTGTATTTTGTGAATGCTCATAGCTTTTTATATCTTTCCAATCAAGAGTATTTGCTAGCATAAATGTTGATATACCTAATTAGAAAAATAGTTATACCGATAATATCAATAATCAAAGTTGATTACTACAAACTAGAAGCTGCCTTTGATAACTTGCTTGCCAGCAGACAATCGCATTAACTTTATTGCTCAAAAAGATTGAATATCTTGGCATAGCAGTTTTCATCAACTAGCTAATGTATTCTGATAAGGCATAAGCACGCTGTCTAGTATGGATTATCAAGTCTAATAAGTGCTTTTTTGGATTTAATCGTTCGAAAGCTTAAATTTCAGCTACCTGCACTGATATTAAGTATAAATATTAGCGCCAACTGACTATGGTAAGCTCATCCTTAAAAGTTCTAATATAAAGCCAGGTTATCAACCCATATCTTGATGACTAAAAAAGATAGGTAACCTAATTGGAATATTATCAAGCTCTCAAAGCATTGCTAACCGGCAAATGTATTGACAATACAATGTAGCTTAGCTCCATGTTAAAAACTACAACTACTTACCTGTAAACACTCAAACACAATAGTTTTATCATAATTATGGAAACGGCATAGGGTTTGTAAAAATCTGATAATATTGTCTGTATCTCCAGACATAAAAATTATGCCAAAATGGCAAGCCAGCTTTGAAGCTAAAGAGCAATTCAAGATGATATTAAAGGATTTTTCATAATGGCATATTCGAGCTTATCTATTAGGCAACTAATTATAGACATCAACTCTAATAAGTATTACCTGCCTGCAATCCAAAGAAAATTTGTTTGGGGCGAGGAAAAAATATGCAAATTGTTTAATTCTATTATGCAGGACTACCCGATTGGAACTTTCTTATTCTGGGAGTTGACAGCTCAGAAGGCCAATGAATATACTTTTTATGAATTTCTTAAGAACTATCATGAGCGTGACTCTAAAAATCAGCTAGTCAACTACGACTTTCCTTTTGAGATTCGTGGAGTATTGGATGGACAGCAGCGTATTAGTTCAATGTATATTGCTCTGCAAGGTGTGTATTGCACTAAGAAGAAATATGCAAAGAGCACGAACAATAGCGCATATCCCGAACGTAAAATGTATATCAACTTATTGAATGAGGATTATGAGTTTAAATTTTTAACTGAAAAAGATGCTCAGAATAGCAAAAGCGGTTACTTTTATCTTGTTAGAAATATCTTAAATGAGCTTGAAGATTCGGATGCTGACTCTGACAATATTGTTGATAAGCTAATTGAGACTGATCCTAGTAGATCAGAGCTGTTAATAGAGAATAGAAGACAAGCAAAAAAGATAATTAATCGTTTACTCAATAAATTTAACGATGACCAGTTAGTGAGTTACTTCAAGATCATTAATAAAGACTTAGATGACATCTTAGACATTTTTGTACGCGTCAATAGCGGCGGGACGATACTATCAAAATCTGATCTTCTATTCTCTACCTTAGTAGCACATTGGGAGGATGGTCGTGACCAAATTGAGAAACTTATATCTGATATGAATGGCGAAGATGGTCTCTTTAATTTCAATACCGATTTTTTGATGCGGACATGCTTATTTCTTGTAGATGCTCCAATGAACTTTAAGGTGCAGACCTTTAACTCTACGAACATCAATAAGATAAAAGATAATTGGAACCAAATTCGCAAGGCCTTAATAGATGCGGCAGCAATGCTAAGAGAGTTTGGCTTTAATAAGAAGCGATTATCCTCCAACTATGCTGCAACTCCATTGGCCTATTATTTATATAAAGGCGGAAAGGTTGACCCTACGACTAAACAAGAACTAAGAAAGTTGATTGTGCACAGTCTCTTGAAGCAGGTTTATAGCGGTCAGGCAGATACCGCTCTAAGTGGTTTGCGAGATGGGTTAAGAACAAAGTCTGATGGTGGTGATACATACATACTAAAAGCCATTAAGTTTGATTTTTCCGAATATAAAAATACCAGAATGTCGGGCGGGAAGAAGCTAACAATTGATACCACGGACATTGAAAACTTCTTAGAGTACAAAAAAGGAGCATTTAGCTTCTTATTACTTTCAACGCTTTATCCAGACTTAAAGTTAGATCAGATCTCATTCCATCAAGATCATATGCATCCACACAGCAAATTTAAGCCATCTATATTGAAAGAAATTGGAATAGACGGAGAAACTATCAAACAGTGGCAGGATATGCGAGATCAGGTACCTAACTTGCAGTTACTCGAAGGTCGCGAAAATACTGTAAAACAGGCTACTAACCTATCTAAGTGGGTTAATAGTAAAGCTGACAATGCAACTTATTATCTAAAGCGAAATTATATATTAGATGAGCAGTCATTAGAGCTAGAAGACTTCGAAGGCTTCTTTGCAAGTCGGAAACAACTTCTAAGAAAAAGGCTGCATGAGCTATTTGATGTCACTTATATTGAAGAATCATTTGAGGAAGTAATATAGTAGCTAATCAAGGAGGCGCGGCTTATTGCTTAGCTACTATACTGCCACTAGAATTTTTGGATGCATTGCTAACGTGGAAAGGAGGAGCTTAAAGGACTATTTCTCGGTGGTTATAACCTATGATTGGTTCTTGTTCTCTACAATAATCTTCTATTCTTTTCCTTACCTCTACATCCGTTACAGAAAATACTCTAATAGTAGATCTTAAACTAAAACCTTCAAAGAAAGTAGTAACGCTATATCTCTACTACTTCGAGTATGCCTGTGCCAAGGAGCTGTTGTTTAAGCGAATCTTCTAATATAGGTACCGAAATGAATAACTTATTCCTAGCTCTACTTACTGCTACATAGTTAATTCGTTGTTCTTCTTTAGTAAGGTCTGGATGGGTTATAAAAGCTAAGTGTTTCGGATCTGACAATAAAAGTAATACATTATCGAATTCATTTCCCTTCGCTTTATGAATAGTTAAATGACGACTATCTTCATTTACCGCTTTCACACAAAGATAAAGGCTAATAAAATCATTTTCTTCATAAAATCTTCTAATTCTCCCTCGCGTAACTTTAGGAAACGATAAGCCTGTCAAACCAACTATAAATATAGAAAACTCTAATAAAGACTGTTTCTCAATGGTCTCAAAGTTAGCTGAAAGCTTAGTCAGATAATTTAGAATCAGCTTCTTTGTCTGTAAGTCCTTATTCGGATAACTTCTCTGCAACTCCTTTATAGCCTCTTTAAAGTCGCCATTCTGTAATAAAAAAAGACTTTTAATAGAGCTGGATATCAGTTTAGAACGTACTTGATTCGAATCTTCTTCAACTAATTTTTCCAGTAATTTTTTATTAAAACCGCCCAAGCCTAACTCTGCTTTAGCTAAGTTTAATACGATATTACTACGTGATAAAGTCGTTATATTCTTATTGATTCTGTAAGCATAATTGTAAGCGTTTACCATATCTCCGACTAGTATAATTGGTTTTAAATCAGAGATATTTCTAATAGGAATTTGCATTAAATCATGTCTGATAAAATTCAAAAAACTAACAATTTCATTAGAGCATCTACGATTATTTGTTATCTGGAAGTTCTGTATATTATCAATAACTAGATCATGGAAATCTGTAGGTTTTGCACCTTGAAAACCATAAATCGATTGAGCTTGGTCGCCAATCACTCCTATTGTTGAATATTCAGCTATATCCTTGAATATATGAATTTGTAGTGGTGTAGAATCCTGAAACTCATCAATAAATACATACGGAAACTTCTCGGATATAATTTTTATAATAAACGGAGCTTGATTTATAATTTGATAGGCGAAAAAAATTATATCGTCGTGATGGTACACTCCTTTTTCCCAAGCTAGTTTTTTGTATTCTGAATAAGTTGTATTGCTTAGGTTATACCTACCTATTTTTACAGGATGACTTGGCTTAATAACTAAATTATTATTTGAATCGAAGTGCCAGTAACACCTTTTAATCGCATCTACCATTTTAGGTTTATTTTCCAGAGAAACGTAACTTACTTTGGGCTTCTCTGACAATTCTTTAAGAAAAGTATAATTCGATAGTATTTTGTCATCATGTCCATCTATCTTCGTGACATCCAAGTTGAACTCTTCTGCTATCACTGAAATATATGGTTTGACAATATGATGGTAAAAGAAGCTATGTATTGTCATAACCTCTACCCTTGAATTAGCGTTACCAAGTCTTAAGCGAATCGTTTTAACGGCATTATTTGTGTAGGTTAGGCATAAAACCTTTTTCGTTATAAACAATTTGTCTGAAGTTCTAACAACATTATGGATATGTTGAGTTAGCCAATAGGTTTTACCTGCTCCAGGACCTGCCGAAACTCTAAAAGGTGAGTCAATATCAATAAGCTCATCTGATTCAATAGTTGTTATTGACATAATACTTCTAAAGCCTCCTGTATATAAGGTGGGATTACGACGTCAACATAGAGATCATTTCCCTTATTAAATAAATTACTTTGCAAAGCGATTGCTAATTCTAATGCATTCTCTCCCTTACTGACTGAATTTAAATACCTTGTAGCTATAATAGAGCGCTTTTTCTCATCATCTGTCAAACTACAACTATTTATTCCTGTCTCAATACGAGTGTTTTCTACACTACCACGAAGCACATCTATCAACTGTTGAACTGTAGATTCTTGGTCGTCGTATAGATCCATAAGCTTATTTAGTTCAGGTTTGTTTTTAGTACTTTCTGTTATAAGTGTTTTTAATGAGGGATTAAGATAAGCTAATTCGTATTCTAAGGTTTTACCATGTATGTCATCTTGTTTAAATATTAATATATTACTAGACGCGTGGGCAACATTATTAGAATCATAATCATATGTCTCATTATCTATATTGAACTCGTAGGGATAACAAGTTTTGAAATTTCGATCTTTATTCTTATCCCTTCTCACGGGGTCTTTATCGGTTAAACATACGATTTTCTTTGGTATTGCGTATTCATTCGCTTCATTAAAAAGGTAGAAAAAATGATTAAAATATCTTCCGCCAATATTTACTATACTAATGTGGTAGTCTTCCAATGATTTATCTAAATACCTAGAAAATATAGATATTAAAAGCTGTTCAACAATACCTTCAACAAATAAGACTCTATCACTGAATAAAATATCAGACTTAACTGCATCTAAAAATCTTTCAATATATTGCTTACTACTAATGACTTCATTGCCATGTTCATCTGTAAAGGTTTTAGCAGGGTACGCTACATCTGTGCCGTCGTTTTTCTCATATAGACAAATTATATTATCTAAAGTAACTGCACTGGTTATATGCGTAGAATGAGTAGTAACAAATATTTGTCTTACTTTTTTAGCCTTACGATTATTTTCTAAGAACTTAAGAAGTTTAAATTGCATTGATGGATGTAAGTGTGATTCAGGCTCTTCTATAATGAGCATGGAGAAGACTTTAGCATTGCTGTCGAGATGTTCGACGTTAGCGTTCACCTGCATCTTGGCAAGAAGAAGAGACATATAGATTAAGTTGTTGTATCCTAACCCATTGTTCCTAGCAGGTATCTTTATACCTGTTTCATACTCAACAATAAGTTGTAGAACGCTATATATCTCAAGCTCTGATAAAGCGCCTTCAAAGTTAGGTAGTGCGTTGTTAAATGAAGCCCCTGTCTGTGTTGCGTATGATAATATTTCTTTTTTGCCATGTTTGATACGCGCATGGATATCATTCAATAAATCATTTGATTTTATCGCAAAGTCGTCTCTTCTAGTGTTTATAGCTACATTTTGTGCTTTTTTGTCTAACGTACTATCACTCTTAATATCATAATCCATAAAGAAGTCTATAACTTCTTTAAGCAAGGAATTCTTGCCTGACAACATATCTCTCTCTACATCTCTTATCGCATCAAGAAATTGATAGTCAAATCTATCAAGCGTTTCTGGATCAAGTGTAGATTGATTCTTTACATCACCGACCCAAATCTTGTGTTTATAAAACCTTAGGAAATTTTTCTGTATCATCTTCCAGATTTTATTACTTATATATTCATTATTTTGATCCTCATCCTCTCCTCGATTTACTATTTCTTCAATAAAGGTTTTATACGTATATTCATGCTTCTCAGGTAAGAAAAATTCATAAGTTAGTACTGCTTCGTAGTTATCATCAAGAATAGTGAGCCAATTCGCTAACACTGAAATATCATCTTCTGTAGCAGTATCGTCATCTCCTTTTTTTATAGTTGCTTCAATAGTAATTTTAGGTGGTACATCTATTAGATATTGTTCATCTATAAATTTACAGAAATCATCAATTCCAAGTTTTTTGGTTGATTTTTTATCGAAGATTATAGAAAGTGCTCTAAGAAGATTTGACTTTCCAGAGTTGTTAGAACCAATGATAGCGTTAATACCGTCGTTAAACTCAACTGTTATGTCTTTAAAGCTTCTATAGTTAGTTATTTTTAATTGAGATATATACATCTTTACTAACATCCTTTTAAATAAATATTCCGTTAATAATAAACGTTTTAAAGTCGCCGCTGACTTAAACCACAACAAGTTAGTCTACATTTTTTCAATTGGTTTAAGAGCTCATTCTAAGAACAGTGTGATTTGCTTTAGTCGATATCGATTAGCGAATCTTTATTGTATTCTTACATTGATCATCTGGGATACCATATCCGCTACAACCCCAGAACTTACCAAATTTGCTTTCTCGCATCTTCATAGGACGCCCACATTTATTACAGATTTTCATTGAATTACCACAGTCTTTATTGTTGCATAAGCTATCATGTTCTCTATCGACAGAGGGTGCCTCGCACTTAGTGCAGACACGTGCCTTACCTACCGAACAACCTCTACCAGAGCTACAGCCATAGAAACTGCCATACGGCCCTTTGATTAAGCGTAGGTAGCCGTTTACGCAGTTAGGACATTTAAATATTTTTCTGTGGCGTTCTTGGAAGGATTTAGAGAAGATATTGATGTCATATTTAGGGGCCAGTAGTTCAAGAACAAACTCTGATGGGGCTGTTGGACTCGCAATAATATATGATTTCTTTTTACAACGCGTTATGCCGACATACAGCAAGCGTCGCTCTTCAGAATGAGGGAATGAGTCTAATGTTGGGAGTAGTGCCTCAGGTATAGCATCTTCACGATTTCCATTAGGGAAGCCACTTTTTCCTTGGAAAAAACCAATCAAGATGCAGTAGTCAGCTTCAAGTCCTTTAGATTTATGAAAGCTCCAAAAGTAGATACCTTTAGACTTTTCTTTACCTAGAAAATCACGTGAATCTTTTAATAGATAGTTATATCTAGCAATAATTGCTATCGAGCCTTCGGGGTCATTTGCTCTAATCTTGCTGACAACCTCAGCGACTCTGCTATAGACACCATTCTCTTCATTAGTCTTATCATCTAATAAATATACTTGTGATTCATCAACCACGTCGTGTGTTTTGATGTGTTTCTGATACTGTTCAGGATTCTCCATGATGAACGTTCCAGCAGTATCAGCAATGCTATTATTATAGCGGAATGTTTTCTGGAGCTTTGTCAGTGTATGCGGTCCAACCAGATCATTGAATCTAGTGGTGAGCTCAAGTTTACCACCTGAGAATCGATAGATAGACTGCCAATCATCACCGACAACCGTTAATGAGGGGTCAGGCCCTTTTTCGATAATGCTGTTAACAAACTCCATCCGAGAGGCAGATATGTCTTGAAACTCGTCAACAAGAATATATTTCCAGTGAGGTTTATATTGACCATTATCTACGACTGCAATTGCACGGATAATCATATCGTCAAAGTCAATTGAATCAGTAGCTGCAAGCTCTTCAACATACGCGTTGTGCAAGTCAGTTAGAATACGTGTCTTCTTCTTTGCTTGTGAGATACTAGCTTTCTCTAGCCTATCTAGAATTGAGTCTTCATCCAATCTCTCAAATCGAGTGGCTTGTAAGGCCTTGATAAGCATTTTGCTCCAAGTGGCAATTTGATTACCTTCCTTAAGCTTAGAGAGTAACTCTTTTGAAGCGTCTTCAACCGAATTTTTATCGGGAATAACTCCCACGGTAGCCAGTCGTTCTTCAAGACGAGCTTCGAGTGCATCTTCGGTCCAGTCATAATGGAATGTTTCCACTAAAACTGTTTCAAGC
Organism: Psychrobacter sp. T6-5; assembly: GCF_052258485.2. Taxonomy (NCBI): domain Bacteria; kingdom Pseudomonadati; phylum Pseudomonadota; class Gammaproteobacteria; order Moraxellales; family Moraxellaceae; genus Psychrobacter; species Psychrobacter sp. T6-5. The sequence goes on from NZ_JBQQEY020000001.1 coordinate 1,837,200, forward strand.
TCTTTATGCAGTTTACGTTTGCTATCAATAGATTCGTTGTATGCTCGCTTATCTATATCGGGGCGAGTATTACCCTGTCTATCGATACCAAAGTGCTCGATGTAAATATTAGAGTCAGATATATGAAAGTCAGGCTGGTAGTCGAATCCTATGTCAATTCTTCGCTTACTGATGTAACGAGCTTCGTATTCGTATGGGATCTTATGAATAGCTAGCCAATTAGCTATCCTAAGTTCTTGATACCCTTTGACCAACTCGCCTTGAAGAGTTCTAAACTCATTGTCTCTGATATGTCGCTCATACTCTTCTTGAGTCTTAAAGTCGAAAGGATTCACAGGTTCTGGGAATAGTGATATAAAATCGACCATTCTTTTGGGATCTTGTGTTAAATATTCTATCAACCACTCTGTTACCCACACACCTAGCTTTAAGCTGTCTTCAGTGAAGACGCTCATATAAGTTGAGATGTTAGATTCCTCTAAGATCTTTCTACCTAAAGCGTGGAATGTTGAGATCTGAGGTGTCTCTGTTAGTACGATGCCTGAATTCTCAGCTTTATCAGCAAGCCTATTTTTTAGCTCTTCAGCGGCTGATTTGTTGTAGGCTAGAACTAAAATCTCTTGAGGTGATGCCAACCCTCTATCGACAAGATCGAGAGCCTTAGCGACCATGACAGAGGTTTTACCCGTACCAGCAGCAGCCAGTACCATGTTTTTATCATTAGAACGGAGCACACCAAGTCTCTGTTCATCAGTTAAAGGATTTGATTCTACGTTATCAAAGAAATCCTTTCTTAGCGCCAGGTTGATTTTTTCATGATATGCGCCTAAGGCTTCTTGTTTGATAGGATAAAGACTGTATATTTTCCCAACTTCGCTATATAGTTTGGAGTCACTGAAGTAATCCCATGGCACGTTGTCATCTTCATAGTATGTAGCCAGCTCATTTGCGACTAATTTAATTTGATCTAATTTCGAGTCCCTAGGGTAATTACTCAAAACCTGAATATTAAACTCTTCAATTAAGCTACTCATATAGGGCTGTAGGGAGTGAGCGATTTTCCTGTTGATAGACTCTAAAAATGCTATAGAGTTCGTCTTTGATAAAAACTTATACTCTTCGAACGATTGACCGTTATGAATAAATAGGGTTGCACCAAAGAATCCCTTTTCAATATAAGCAAATCTTTTAACTTGAGAGAATGAGGCAAGTTCTGCTGATCCTTTCTTGGTATCTAAAGACAAGGCTAGCTCTGTTAGAAGTATTCCTTTTTTGCCAAAAATCTTACCAATGAAATTAAAATTCAATTGTTCAACCGTAATAATATCCTTCACCTTTACTCTCTTGTATGTCTAGCATTAAATCTCTTGATGGATTTTTCCACTGGCAATTAGTGAAAAATGATAAGGTATAAAAAAATTGCATTAGTACATCAGTACATCTTGGGATAGTGTATGCATTAACACAATCATGGAATAAACAATATACCCTCAAAAGGAAACAAAAGTAATGATTAGTTCTGAAAAACATGAATCGGCAGATGTAAGTATGACAAAACAGGCTGGATATCGCATCGTAGTAATCAACTCTTCAGGGAATACTGGTAAATCTCTCGTTAGCAACTACATGCTTAGGCCGAATATGGATTTGCAGCGTCATTATGTGATAAATAATATGAGTATGTATAGTAAAACGTATTCTGATGAAATTATATTATCTGGAGAAAATTTTGATGAAGCTTTGAAAGCCTTAAATGATATAGAGTCAGCTATTGTCGATATTGCTGCAGATAATACAGAGTATGTAATAGATATCATGAAGCACAGTAGTAACTCTCATGAAGTATTCAATTACTTTTTAGTGCCAGTAGTAGAAAGTGCAAAGGAGTTGGAAGATAGCTTAAATACAATCAAAGCTCTCTTAAAACTTGGAGTTTTACCTAACTCTATTAAGGTGATATTCAATAATATAAAATCTACAGAAAACATAGATGATAAATTTGAATACCTTTTATCACATTTAGACGAACTTAAAATATCTTATGATACCAATGCGGCTATTGAGCATAATATCTTTTACCGAAGACTGTCTGAGCTAGACATTAGCTTATCAGAACTATTATCTATACCAATAGATGAAAAAAAGAATAGGAAAGAGTACCTCAGGACTAAGAAGAATCCGGAACGGACAGAGGAGGAATATAAAGAGTTACAAGCATTGGTAGATTTAATTACGACTTGGCGGTGTGCACAGTCAGCTGTTAAAAATTTAAATAAGGTTTATCAGCTCTTATTTGCTAAGTTGTGAAATGCCTGATTTATCCCCATTCTAGCTATGATTTAAAAAATTATAGAAGCAAGCTTGGTAAACTAGCGATTCAATGAAGGTTTAGTATCTTAGTCAATATCAAACTCCATCCGTCGTGCTGTCACTTGCATGGTTTGCGTATCTACCAATTTCTTCACACAATAAAAACTGGCATGAATACCCGCACTTATTCCTGCTGATGTGACAAGGTTAGTCGTCTTATCGCTAGCATCGACAAAGCGGGTGTTAGCGATTACTTCGATATTAGGATAGGTAGCTAAATTATCCAAATCCATCCAATGGGTGGTTGCAGACTTGCCAGCCAGTAATCCAGCTTTTGCTAACAGCAATGCACCGGTACATACTGAAAGCGTTAACTCGGTAAGCTTGGCTTGAGAGATGATCCAATCAATAACCACTGGATTATTTATCTCAATATTCTCGGCACCATAACCACCCGGAACAACCAATACGTCAATATCAGGATGATTGTCGAAGCTATAATCAGGAATAATAGTTAAACCATTTCTAGCAGATATTGGTGCTTGCTGCTCGGCAATGGTGATGACGTTAAAATGCTTATGACCTTTAAAACAAGCTAATACCATCAAAATCATCAGATAGTTTAGGCTTATAATGGTAAGCGGTTCGACTCATACAGACTACCTGACAGCTCACCGCAATACTGACATCATACTGCGCCTGTAACTCTTACGCCCAGACTTTGCGTTCGGGTACAGGCGCTATAGCTTTTTTATAATCTCTTCCTGCATCTGCGCTTTGAGGCTTAGATCTGCATACATCTGTTTAAGCCTACGGTTTTCTTTTTCAAGCTCTTTTAAGCGTTTGACGTCAGACGCTTCCATGCCTCCATACTTCGACCGCCATTTATAAAATGTCGAACTAGCAATACCGTATTTACGGCACAGCTCTTTAGCAGGTATCCTAGCTTCTGCTTCTTTTAATATCGATACGATTTGCATCTCAGTCATTCGTTTGCTCATATCAAAACTCCTTATGGGTATTTTATAAGAAATTCTACGTTTGAGCTGTGTTAGTTTAGGGGATAGTTACAGCTAAAGATTTTATTAAAGTATTTAGAAGTCTTTAAATTTAAACTGATGCTATCAATTACCAAAAATAATTTTGGAACAGCCCAACGTACCAGCCACAACTAATAGATAAGCGTGTTAATCGGCTCTAGGAGCGTTGTTAGTCCGGTTTAGTCGTATGTAATACCCTAAATAAAAAACAGCCGCTATAAGCGGCTGTTTTTTTGATGCTGGCGGGTATAATCGTTATTCCTTCAGTGCTGTTTTCTGAGATAACCGATATGTTCATCACAGCATTCATCGGCGACTTTATTGGCAAAAACCCGTGAGTCATCGTCTAATTGATGACAGGTGAAAAAATTATCAGTTTTAAAATCGAGTGCTATTAAGCGGCTTTGATCCTCAATTTGCGCACTACCGCTCACCACGTTACCGCTTAGGACTAAAACTGCATTCTCACTCATTAATGACTCAATCTCATGGCTACCCTCCACGTTGACTTTAGCCACCGTGTCATCAGTCAGATAAAGTAAGTCCTGATCATTAACACTTTTCGAAGTAGATGTCATGCTAAGCTCAACGAAACATGAACTACTGGTTACCAGGCTTGATAGTTTTTTAAAGTTTATATGCACTGGAACATTTTTGGATTTTACGCTTACCTGTCCGTTAAACAAATTTACTGAAGTGGCCTCTGATAGATCAATCAAGGCTAGTCGATCAGTATTAAGGCCGCCACTGATTTCTGTTAGCCATAGGCATACTCTAAAATTTAACTAATAATAGTAATTATATAAAATCAACACCTCATCGCACACTATTTATTACTCTAATTCATAATAAAAAATTTACTGTTTAAAGAAGAAATCGGTAAACTATAGATGTTGCATTTTTACTGACCAGTATTTTAGACAATGTTAAAAGGCAAATACTATTAATTGACCTAATTCTATAGAGAATAACCGATGAAGTGGATTGTATTGGTGTGTGCGTTACCGTTATTGACCGCTTGTATGAGCATGAAAAATGTAAAAGAATTACCAAGCGAGCTGCTCTATCAGCCACCTATATCAGGTGCGAGCGCAACTGTCATGGGTAAAATGGAGCCACGACATACTAAGCTCGTTGGTGATCGTATTGCTTATATAATGGAGATTGATGGTAAGCGCGTACCTAAAGATAAAAAAGAGGCTTACAGCGACACTTGGGATAATGTCTACCCGATTACAACGGGTGAGCATACCTTGACAGTCACTTACCGTATGGCTGGGCACTATACGCAGCCGACTAAGATTATGTTTGATGCCAAAGCCAACATTAACTATCAGTTAGATTTCGCTACTGATATTGGTACTGCATGGTTTAGTAAAAACAGCTATGTTGACTTTTGGATAAAAGATAAAGCAACAGAAAAGCCCGTGACCGAGGTAGTGCAAACTGCGCCACCACCTGAGCCGAGGGTTATTTCCTATCCGATTATTATTAATAATTGATTTTAAAGAACTCTAGTATATACCCAGAGTTCTTTAAAAAGTTTTGACCTTTGAGCATAAAAACTTAAGTCATCTATCGATTTAATGTTATGAGCTTTCAATAAATTATATGATGCAGTATATTTATTACATAGACTCAATCGCATCTAATAAATTAGACAAAGTGCTCAAAAATCTACTTTTACTAACTGTAGCTCTTATAATTTCCTCATTCTCAATAAATTTTCCGAAGAATACTAAAACATCCTTTTCTTGATACACATAGAAGAGTGCATTTTGATTTGATAAATCGTAGAAAAGGACATCTAACTCTTCTACGTCATTCTCATAAACCTTTGTCTCATGATCATAAAACAGGCTATGAAGTTCTGTTAGATTTTTACCAGTCATATCTTTATGTAAAAACAATTCATTAGTACTAACAAATTCAATTTCTCTTTTTATATTTTTAATTAAGGGTAGAATATAATAGGAGTTATCTCGATAACTAATATTTACTGAATTTACTATGATATTCATAATAATGAAGTTTCCCTCTTTTTTATGTACATCGAAAGCAATCTCTTCTTTATTTCCAAAAATCATTTGATTTAACTCCACTAGGTATTACAAGTGGAACCTTTTTTCCACTTAGTGTTTTTCCGTCTTGAGAACCAGCCCAATGATAGCCAGTTCCATCGCCAGGAGTATCCTGAAACTGGTGTATATTATTGTTAGCATCTTTGGCATATCGGACTCCCTTATACTGCCTACTTGTCTTGAAAAGCTCTATATGATTAGGAGGTAATACGCTTTTGTTTTGGTCATATTTATTAACTCCTCCTTTTGGGTTATGATGACCTGGATCTTCATAATAGTCGGTTTTATATATTATGTTCTTTGTCGAAGGTTTAGTTGATGCCACTAAATCATCTGCTGGTCTTATTACACGAGAAACAGAAGCAAGAACTATATTGCCAGTACTAGGATGAGGTTTACCTACTACAACTCCTTTCATAATTCCTTTTAAATCAAAAGCAGAAAGATCCATTGACCCACGTTGCGAATTCATAACACTGTAGGGTTTTGGAGCTGTCGCAATTGGTTTAACTGCTGTAATACTGCCATTTTTTAGAATGTACGTCGCGCCTTTATAGGATACTCTTGCTCCTGTTTTTAAAGCTGGCAATATACTCAATAGTCCAGAAGGCGCTTTAACTATACTTGTTCCTATAAATACAGCGTCCAGCGTATTTATAGCGGACTCCATGCCCATACCATAGTTATTACTATTAGCCGCATGCATATTGTAGTTATCTGCTCTAGTCTGTAAGTCATAAGCAATGGCTAACTGAACAGCGAGCATTTTGTCATCTTGACTAGCGAATTGCTTTAAACCTGCGTAAGTATCAAGTGGGTGTATAAAGGGTTCACCAATTTTACCCACACTTACAGCAGCACCAACTAAACCACCCGCCGCTTGCTCAAGCAAAACAACTGCACCATTTAAAAACTTAGAGTTGTTCTTAGGTGTTTTTAAGGCATTGTTTTCAACTGCTATTCTGGCACTATTAGCTGCGACATCTACGTCTACATTAGTTAATAAAGCTAAAGATCCTGCGAGCATCTTAGAATAATCTAGAACTTTCCTCTCTTCATCAGCAGTTAGTAGTCTTGAATCATCAACCAGGTAATCGCCAAGCATTTCTCCAACTGCTGCACCAATAGCACCTGCATTACATTCCTGTTGTTTAGCACTTACTGTTACACATCCAACACCAGCTGCTACTAGTTTGTGTGCGAGATTGTCGGCAAAGTCGTTGGAATCAAAATCTTTTACAAACTCACTATAAACTTCAACCGAAAAAACATCAACTAAGGAGCTACGCAAACTATCCTTTAGAGCATCTTCCAAGCTCACACCGTTGACCGCAGCATTAACAAATGCACCAGTCGCACCTTCGGCAACGCCATTTACCAACTTATTAGCAAAATCATTACTAGCCATTTGCGGTAAATTGAGCTTAGCCGTCAATCCAGCCGTCAATGCAGCGGTTGCTATATTGCGTATGGTATCGCTACTCGCCATATCTTTTAGCGTTTTACTAATATCACCCTTGTTATTAATGAGTGTAATAACGGCTTGCGTCTGTAGCGCAATACCAGCGGCATTAGTAGCTATCATGGATGCACTGAGACTGCTACCTGCTGGACCTGCGGCGACAGCGATTGCAATAGCGATCAAAGCCGCCGCTCCTGGCGTCAACCCTTCTTGTGTATAGTTCCAATTCTTTTGAATCAGTTCTACTTGTGCCCAGTTGATGTCATTAGTTTTATCAAGTGCTGCCAAATACTCATAACCCGGTTGCTTAGATAGATTGAGCGCGATTCTCCCTAAGTCTTCTTGGCTTTTTTGTATATTTGTCTTGGCTTTATTATTAGCGTCAACAGTAACATCAACAGGCACAGCTACTGTCACACCACCTAGTGAAGTGATGGTTGGTACTTGATTAAATTTAGGTAACGAGGCTGTAGTGACTACGCTGCCTTGGTCTACCGTCTTCATCCAAACCGTACTTTCTCTTTCTTGAGTATGAGTGGTTGTGATTTGATTGGTAATAGGCGCTAAGATTACTTTAGCGGCATCGTCTGCATACTTGCCAACACCAACTTTAATGTCAGCTGGCTTCAATGTGTCAAATACTGTACCTTGCAATAAAGTATTACTACCTGATTGAGTGTAAGCCTTGCCGCCTATCAAAGTAGTAGGCAATTGCGATAACTCTTGTCTAGTATCATTGGTATGGTCTTTATTATAACGGACACCTAAGAAGCTAGATTTTTTCTTAATATCAGTCGTACTCTCATCAACATCATCAATGGCGTATAAATATAGCCCTTTACCCGCTGATAGATTGATATTACCAGTAGATGCTGCTGTCAACTCTGAACCATAGATATTAATATTACCATCTGCAGTTAAACTGATGTTTTTTGCTTGAATATCAGTAGTGACTGCATTGCTGTTATTAGACGTCTTAGTCGTGGTCTTTACTTTTTTCTTACCATACCAGGACCGTGACGTGCTAGTGGTTTGTGAGCCATCCATAAAGGCGGCTTGAGCAGACTCAAGATTGACATCACCAAGTGCAGCATCAATACGGACATTACCATTAGTAGATTTTATATCAGCGCTGTTTAAGATGACGGCATTATTCGTGGTATAAGCCTTTAATGCACTGTTATAAGTATCTGAAGCTTGAGCTAGCTTACCTTGAGCCGATATTTTTATATCACCTTTTGCAACAAGGGTAGGTTGATTAATAAGCTGATGATAGGAATAGTTGGTCCCTGTGACATTGCCATTGCTTATACTTCCTTGTTGATAAATATTAGCCAGTCCAGTGATACGGATACTATCGTTATTAATCTCAGTTTTACTAATATTAGTAGTTGGATCAGTACCTACGATAGTAGTAGAAGCAAGGTTGCCTTCTGCTAATATACTTATATTACCATTGCGACTTATAACATCAGTACCCTCCATCAAAACGCCACCGTTTTTAGCAGTAATATTAATGGTATTATTAGCGTCTATATATACAGTATCATGCTCATAGCCTGAACTTGGTTTTTTAGATGTTTCTAAAATATTATTTAAATCAGTCAATATATTCTGTAATTTACTAAGTTGAATATTTTTACTTTGCACTGTCAAGCTGTTGTCTGACTTGACCCTCAATACTTCGCTATTAGCTTGCTTAATTTGATTAAGAATACTGTGATACCTATACCAAGATGTATAAGGTCCAGAACACAATAATGGACATTCTACCTTGGAAGTATATGGCGCCACTTCATTTTTAAAAGCTTTTAACTCCACACTACCATCAGTAGAAGTTATATTTATATTACCTTCTTTTTTTGTATAATCTACTGGTTTAGCGATGCCCATAAGTTCTGGAATGCCTGCAAACATATCATAAACTGGATATTTGCGTTGTATTATACTTCCTTCAATCAGTACCTCTTTGCCAGTTAGATTAATGTTACCATCAGTAGTTAAATTAACCCTATTTGTATTGAAAACGCTACCGTTTTGCTCTGGGTGTCCTTTTAGCCAAAGTCTACCATTACTAGAGTTCAGAGATAAATTTCCAGTTGTATTAAAAATTACTAGCTTAGGATCGATGGTTAGATTTGATTTACTACTAACAGTTAGGTCTCCATTAAGAGTATTCATTGAATTACCCTCCAAGGACTTTTCTGTATTTGCAGCAAGTTCTGCATTACCAATAGTATTCAATCTACTATTAATATTAAAAGCAATATCAGCATCAGAATTTATTATGACAGCCCCACCTGAAACACTCGTATTTTGATGGCTTTGAGTAGCATTACTGTCAATAGAGACTATTTGACCTGCTTTTAGCGTGGTATTACCCACTGTATGAGTGAGAGCTGTATTGCTATTTGCAGTACGAGCACCGTTAAAGACAAGCTGATTGCCACTATTAATGTTTAGGTGCTTATCAGCATCTACGGTACTGTTGTTGACCCGCATGAGATTGCCAGACTTCAAACTGGTTGAGCCCGTTGATTTAGTTTGACTGTCTATGACAGTAAGATAATTGGCAGCATCAACGATGATACCGTTACTGTTATCATTAGTGCCGTTAGTAGATAGTGTGTTCTTAATCAACGTGATGTCACCGTCACCAAAGGTATTATTAATACCAGCAGTGTTTTTTAGCGTACTAGCAGTATTGGTCTTTAGTACAATGCCTTGAGACTGAATATCATTATTGGTCAGCGTCAGGCTTTTATCACTGCGCATGACGGTATTACCAGTGCTATTTAGCGTGCTATTAATAACGCTAGTATTTACTTTTGAAGATATACTAGTGCCACCTATCTGTGCAATCTCTTTAGCAGCCGTCGTCAAATCATTGATTGTGGTAGTCGCCCCTGACTCGATAACTATGTTATCTGCTTTAAGGTTACTTGCTGTAATACCCACGTTATTACCAGCTGCCAAGATAGTGCTGTTGGCATTAGTGGTTAGCTTATTGACGTTTAGGGCTGATTGATTGGCGATAGCCGATACCGCGCCTTTAGTGCTATTAAGAGTGCTGTTGGTGATCGTAGTGGCTTTGCCTTGACTTGTGATATAGATACCGTCATTAGCATTGGCAGTGCTATTTAAGACGGTCGCTTGTTTGCCTTTAATCGTCAGCTGCTTACCGATTGTGATAGGCTGAATACTGTCTTTTAGGTACGCCAGCTCTCCCGCTTGCACAATAGCGTCGTTAGTAACGTTAATGCTACCGCTGTTGTCGATAAGAGCATTACCACCTGCTTGTAAGATAAGATTCTCAGCTTTTGATATAGTGGTGCCTGAGCTAACGGTGGCATTACGATTAGCACTAATGGTCAAGTTTTTTACAGCACTTACTTTACTGTTGTTACTAACGGTCGTATCAGCGGTACGAGAATTAATAGTGACATCACCGCTCCCAGCGACCGTCGCATTGTCAACCGTAGTACCACTTTTTGAGCTAATGTTTAATGCGGCAACGCCTACACTAGTGCTACTAGTGTCCAAAAGACGTACATAACGATCGGCATCAATAGAGACCCCACCGTTTGATGCGATAGCGCTTTTGCTATCGACTATCGTATCTAGGGTTGAATGCGTATAGATATTAGTTTGATCATCAACATTTTTATTACGAATATCTGAGATGTTTGATACTTTTAGACTACCCCCAGCATCGATATTTATGATATCTGGCATCAATTGTACAGCTGCTCCTGCACTATTCTTTCTAATAAGGCCTTTATTAAGGGTAATATCTTTATCGGCTTGCATATCGATCATGCCATAGCTACCAATGGTGCCGCTATGCTCAATACTCCCTGTCTTGCCTGTGGCATTGATACTCAATAAGCTGGTTTGGGCTTTAGTGGTCTTTATTGTACCTGTGTTCTCTATTTTTCCCGAGCTGGTGAGTACAATCTGCTGATTGGCTTGTATATTACCAGCGTTTCTAACGCCTAGGCCGTCCTCCGTACCGACAAGGTTAATAGAATTTGCGTAGATACCACCAAGCGTGCTGACATCGACTGCTAATGTCGGTGCAGTTCCTGTCCCAGTAATCTTGGTCGCTTCGCCCGTGTCGTAATCAACAGTATTACTACCACTAACGATATTGACATCTTGATTGGCATGAATTTGACCATTGATCGTCACTGCCCTTGCTAGGACATCTACATAATTGGCTTGGTTTTTGTTTTTACCGTCATACAGATCACCGCCCAGTGCATTGCCTGTTGCCGCATTATCAAACTGGATTTGACCTTGCTTGACATCAAACCCCGTTAGATTGCCAGCACTATCAATCTTAGGCGTGCCAGTTGTTAAGGTTGCTTGATTGGCATTGATAAAGCCGCCACCTTGTATTTGTAGTCCTGAAGGACTTGCAATGATGACGTCTGCGCGTTGTCCAGCAATCTCAAGATTGCCTTGAAACTTGGCTGGCGCATTGCTACGGACTTCGTTCAGAATCGTATTGGCAGCATTTTTCGCTAGATACTGGTTGCCTGCGATAGCTCCAGCTAACTGAGTGGTAGCACCACCTATACTGTTGTTCAGGATGGCACCGTTACTGCCAATATCGAATTGGTTATAGGTATTATGAGATAAGCCGTTGCTGTTAGGCGTGCGGATATTAACAATAGGCGTACCATTGGCTGCTTTTAAAAGCGCTGCTCGTTGGTTGACAGGAACACTACTGGCCGTATTTTGTATGGCAGAGGTTGCCGCTTGTACTTGCGTATAGACCATGCTTTGACAGCATAGAATCGCCATGGCCAAACGATGATAGGAGACGTTGATACCCGAGTGAGACTCTGACTTTGCGGCAGGAGATTTTTTGCCATTACTATTACCTGCTTTTTTATTTTGACTCTTGGTCACTTCACTAACAACCATCATCATGCCACGGGCTTTGTTAAACACTACTCTATAGCATTGATTATTCATCTCAGGAATCATCCTTGAAAGTTGATAAATGTCAAAAAATGTAAGCAATTGTATCTACAAACTATTGTAAAGACTAGCGTTATTTTTATAAATTTTCTAGAACTAATAAAAGCGGTTTTCTTAATAAAAAATAGGTCTTCTAAATCCTGATTTAGTAAGTAGGTTGGCTATAAAATATTGATATTAATCAAATTAGTGCATTTAACAAAAAAGAGTGGTTGATGACTAAGCAATCCTACAAGTACCGTTGGCAAAAATAAAGAACTGGTTATCTTATGATAGCCAGTTCTTTATTTACATTAGAGTTTAAAGAAAGCTTACTAAGGATTGCCTAGCAAAAATCTAGTTGTATATCGTCACTCTAAAGCCGCCGGTTGCGTCTTTATCGATTGATCGAGGTGCTTGAATACCTTTACCAATAAAGCCATCTATACTTATATTACTTGCATATAAACGAGCCCCGACACTGGTACTCATAAGATAGTTCCCTGCTAAGTATTCGGTACTATCACCACCTACCCAGCCTTGGTCTAGTGTCATATAGGGCATCAAGGTAACTTGTCCTGTGAGTGGTACGATCCGAGCCATTTCTTGCTGTAGCAACATACCGTTTTCGCCTGACAAGCTTTGCTCATCGCTCAGTCCCTTAGTAGTGTATCGTCCACCAACTATAAATCGATCTTGAGGCGTTAATGATTGAGGACTATATTGTCCACGCCATTGAAGCGCATACTGGTAGGAGGATTTATCTATGTTGAATGGGTGTCTTAAGCTTACCTGCGCACTCCAGATGCTTGGTTGAGATTCAGCCTCGCTGATAAAACTCTCAGATGCTTTTATAGCTGAGAACGCTCCCGTACCTTTTTGATACTGCAAGCTTGCCGTTATATCTCCTAAAGATGTTTGGCGCTGGTGATCAATACCTGCTTTCCATCCAGAAGTACGACGTCTTTGTACTTCAATTTCTTGATCGTCAAAGTAATTTTTTGAGTTTTTATGATAACCCTCTAAGCTGGCACTAGTTTTAGAGTAATGATCTCTATGGATCAGCCTTTGTAGCTCAACTGAGCTTTGATTAGATTTACCCTTATAAATAATGTCTTGATTTAGACCAGCCAAAGTTTGATTAAAGTCATAATCACTGTAGAGCAATTGCAATTGCCATTTTTTGTAAGGATAACGATAATTGATATACAAACTACTATTATTAGAAAGCTTGTCTGTATTGTTCCAAGGATCAATAGAGTGAGTATAAGACAGGCTTAACGCATCATTGGCACTCAAAGGGTTATCGATGCTAGTTGTCACTGTGCCTTGGTATTTTCCAGTGTCCACGCTTCCTGAGTCATCTATACTAAGTTGCCATTGTATGGGCGTGGTGCGTTTTTGCGCGACGACCAAATCACTACTACCGTATTGCTCATTATCAATCGTACTAACACTTGGTATGATATCGATGTTGGTGATTGCCGATTGAGACAATCGAAAGTTCTCTAAGCTGGTTTCAATATCTCTTAGATTGATGAGATCGCCTTCTGAAAGCGTGAGCGCATTGCTAATATTCGTTTTTGGGTGACCGTCTTCAGATCGCCATACCTTATGGAGTCGCCCTGGTATGATCGTGATATTAAGCACACCACTCGTCAAGTCTTGAGGCTCAATAGCCGCTTGAGTGGTGATAAAACCTTGCTCGATTAGCTCATTTTGTACGTTACGCATCGCATAATTTAAGCCCTTCTGACCAATACAATGACCTAGTATGGATCCTTGTTCATATTTTATAGGACCTAAAATAGTAGAGAATTCTCTTTTGAGTCTAGGGTCGTCAGACAATTGTAGATTAACCTGATAGATATTAAAGCAAGGGCTTTCACCAAGTGGTGGTTGTTTCAAGCTAGTATCTGGCGTCGATTCACTTAGATTCACAAAAGGCTTGGAGGTTTTATCTTCGAAACTCTCAAGTCGCTGTTGATATTGATTGTATTGCTGCTGCTCTATTTGATTTAGATCGGCTTGAGCATAGACGTGACCAGTAAGACCACCTAGGCTGCATAATTGGATACTGGTTATCAAAACAGGTTTTAGATGATTCGCAAATGACATGATTTTTATCTAGCATAAGAAAAATAAACAATAATTGTATCTTACTTATGCCGCATTTTAACCTTACTATACTAGATTTTTTAAATAAATTTTAATTGACTCTTAGGAGTAAGGTTATCAGATAATCATTTTGTCGATTATAGTGATGATAGAAAGTGATAGTGCTTGCTGTTCCCATAACGGTGGTTATGTCAAGATAGCTTACTTCAGCATGAGGCCTAACAAGATAGCTTACTTCAGCATGAGGCCTAATATGCAAAAAGTCACTACCAAAATAGATTTGCCAGAAACTAACTGTATCCGATTCGATGAATAAGCTTTAGTCTTTGATAATCTCAAAACTATTTAGAGACCTCAGATGATGCATTTTGCTACGCTGTGGTATTACCCTAATATTTAACTATGGAGTGCCACATGTTTTTTATACGGAAAGCAGACCAGAATGATGCATCAGATATTACCCATATACACTTTGAAAGTTGGAGTGCTACGTATTCGAACCTTTTACCCGAAACGTATAAAAACAAAGAAAATAACTTATCTCAAAAAATGGAGATGTGGGGAAAAATATTACCTAGCCCTGGTGTGAACACATGGGTAGCATATGATACTGAGAATACCACTGTAGGGTTTATTTCTTACTTTAAGAAAGATCATGAGTGTGAAATAACCACTCTATATCTTTTACCTCAATATCAGAATTTAGGTATAGGTACTAAGTTAATTAATGCAGCTTTAATTGATGCTTTTCAGTGTAATATCTGCTCTAGTCTATCTTTATGGGTTTTACAAACCAATCTATCTGCGATTAGTTTCTATAAAAAATTTGGTTTTGAGTCTGATGGCCAATGTCATGCAGAGCTATACGAGGGCACCAAAATAACAGATATCAAAATGATAAAATCACTCTAATATCTGTTATTTTAAGCATACCTTTTCCTATACTGTCTCAAACTATCTTGGGACGGTTTAGTGATAGAGTACCCTGGCTCTGGCTCTGGCACTGAAACTAAATAGATTAAGTAAAGCTTATAGCTACCTATTATTAATAAAAATCATAAGAAGAGATTGATATGCCAACCTTTATAGTTGTAGATAATGGAATTGTTAATCTATCGGAAGTTAAACAGATAACTGCGGATAAAAAGCGACTTACAATCACATTTCATTTAGGGTTTTGGAATGGTAATGCGTTCAAAAGATGTACTGATAGCCAGCACTTTGAAGAAGTTTTTGAAAGTATAGTAACTAAGTTAGAAGCTGAGCGTATTTGAATATCTATGGTGAAGTAAATAGATGCTCTCAGTGGTTCAGCTTCCTAAGGAGGGTTTGAAACCAATATTCAAGCAATTAATATTTATATAATTGCTTATAGGTAGTTAATGTCAATTTACATCACATTTTAATTATTGATTAAATTTCGAGGATTTTTGTTTTGCATTAAAAAATAATTTATGTATAAAATATCAACCTATGATGAGTTTTGAGAATGCAGCCATGGAAAATAAGAAGTTTTTTTTACGTGCTTTATGAGTTAGTAGTCTAATTTTTGTATTGACTGTCCTAGTTGTGGTTAGGTTCTTTTAATACATCCTAGTGGTTGAACTTCTGTATGTATATCCAAACTAGTACTTGTATTAGTGGCTTGTCTTATGATCTAAGCACGCAACAATTATTTGCCATAAGACCTGTTATGGGAATCAATGAATGAGGTTTTTTCATACACTAATTATCTTCTGTCTTCTATCCAGTCTTTTTGAGTTATTTTATATAACACATGTTCGGCGAGTGGATGTGAAAAATCTATAGCGGGATGAAGCCAGTTCTTTCCTGTATCTCTCATGCCTAAACGTTCCATGACTAGCTGTGAACGTCTGTTTGTACAAGAAGTTATTGATACTACTTCCTTAAGCTTTAGTTCTTCGAAGGCAAACTTTAAGGCGGCATTTGCAGCTTCCGTTGCATAGCCATAGCCCCAAAACTTCTTACGTAATCTCCAACCTATTTCAACGCAAGGGTTGAATGGGAAGTCGTATTGGGGTTGGTGTAAGCCCACAAAGCCAATAAACATATCATTATCTTTTAAGCTCGCTGCCCAAAACCCCCAACCTTTTTCCTCTATAAGAGCTTGGCACTTGAGAGCCATAGCATCACTTTCTTTTACTGACAGTAACTTAGGAAAATACTCCATGACCTCTTTATTAGCATTCATTTCAGCAAATGGTTTAAAGTCAGTTTTTTGCCACTGTCTTAAATAAAGGCGGTCTGTTTCTATTATTTTTTGCATATCTACTCTACGTCTTTTAAAAAGTTATTTATAAAAATAAGGGTGGCCTCTTAGTGAAGAGCTGAAATTTTTCTTGTAGGCTAATGGTATTAATAGTTTGGCTAACTGGCATAGCTAGCGATATATTGTCTGGCGTTTTTCCCCAGCTTTATTTTCATATTTGCTAGCAACAGTCTCGAAAATATCAATTATTACCATTTCATATTTACTAGAGAGTATCTTCTAGACAGTGAACACCACACTTACAAATAATAGAACGGAAATGAACATCAATGTTACGCCGCCGATTTTTGTAATTAAGTATAGGTTGTCTTGAGCTTTCCATAGATATCGACTGGCTAAAGCAAATGCTTCTGCGTAGCAAAAATGGATAAGTAAGACCAGCAGGCAAAAAGCTGAAGCTAAAATCAGAAATTGAGAAAGATAGGTTTGCTCAGTATCGATAAATTGTGGAAATACAGCCATAAAAAATAAGATAGGTTTTGGGTTAGAAAGAGAGGTTAGCAAACCTTCTTTGAATAACCTACCAGCACTTGTACTACTCACATCTAACGTGTTGCCAGAATCTAGGACAAATAATTTTCTTTTTCCAAAGGCCATTTTAAAACCCAAGTAAAATATATACATTGCGCCCAACAATTGAATGGCCAAGAACATTTTCTTTGATGTTGCGATCACTAGTCCAATACTAGTAGCTGAGACAATAGCCACGCCTAGCATTCCTAGAGAGATACCTAAGATGCCATAAGCGGTCTTTTTTCGACCATGCGTGAGGGAGTTTGTAATACTTAGAATGACACCGGGGCCTGGGCTAGCAATAGTGGCAGAGGCTATAAGGATATATAGGGCAATGTTATTCATTAAAATACGACTACCAGAGTAAGCTTTTGTTGGCATTCTAGCATTTAATTGATATTTTAAACTATGCTTATTTTAGAAAGGACAGTCATTCCGAAAAACGAAAGAGCATACCCTTTGTATGTACTGATCTGGATAAGGTTTGCGTATTTAGTCCAGCAGCTGAGTTTTAAACTAGTATTAATGGCAGTAAAGCTTTTGGGAGAATTAAATGATTTATTTTCGAGATAACGAGTCTTGGGTTCAATTTGGTCAGCAAAGATTGGATGACCCTGGCATAGTTGTTATAGACTTAACGGGCTGTAAGAGTAAAGAAGATTTCACTTTGACAATAGGGAAGGTATTGTACGGATCTTACAGCCCTAAGCTAGTTACAGGTAAAAGCCTAGATGCGCTTACAGATGTAGTATCAGATTATCTGATTGAAAACTGGTTAAAATGGAAAGAAGTTTACATTATTGGATGGAAGTACTTTACTGATAAACATCCTATTTTTTCGCAATATATGTTGTCTTCTTTTGTGAACTCCTACATTAAAAGTCTTTCAGGGGAATTACAACTAGTTGAATGGGGAGAAAGAAATTTTCAAGATTTGTACCTCTTAGAAGCATTGACAGACGCAAGACCAAAATTTTTTTTGGTATTGAATTAACATATGAACTTTTTAATGGGTAAAAACAGTAGGTAGCCAGCAATTCAAATACGATAGAATATATATGCTAAGTACACCGTCATTATCTTAATAATTTAACCTATTGGCATATATAGCTTGCAGCCGAAGGTTCAAGTCCTCACTAGGGAACCGAACCAGTAAAAGCTCTTGGTTGGTTCGCCATAGTTATACTCAGCATCATCCATTTTTAGTTTTTCGAACTCTTGCCATTTGATAAGCATTAACATACTCGCCATTACGATAAGCATAATCCACCATTTCACCTTCTATCAGAAAACCCAAACTTTTATATAAGGCAATGGCTCCAGTGTTATCAGTATAAGCAGTAATCTCAATACGTCTTATATCCAGCCAATTATCGGCCAAATCTAGCGCTGCGGTTATAAGCGCTCGTCCCACACCCTTTCCTTGTGATGTGGCTTTTACGCTGACCCCAAAGCTTGCTACATGACGTCGACGTTTTGATATCATGGTTTCAAGCCCCAGAACTCCCACTACTTCATTTCCAATCGCAGCCACCAATATATGCATATTGTCAGGTATATCCGCCAGCCGTTTTCGCCATAGGGTCTTTGATGGCATAGGCAATTGCAAAGTGTTTGCATATACGGCGTCATCGGTATGAATGGCTTGCAACGCTTCTGCATCTTCTGGCTCAGCATGACGGATTTCGATTTTCATTATACTTATCCTTAAATATGAATCATTGTGTGATTAGCGTGTCGACTTTAGTAGTGCCGCGAACATTTTCAAATATTTAACTTTTAATTTAGACCAATTGGCAGCGTCCTACCATTTTTTTAGCGCCACGAACTCACCCTTACCAATGGGAGCTAAGTAGGTGTGAAACTGTGAATTACCATTGAAATAATTAAAAACGCCTGTCATTTCCTCCTTATGAGAGACTGCATTATCAAATACAATGATGCCTTTTGTCCTAGTTAACCGTATTACATCCTCCAAGATATCTAAATACAATTTTCGATCCATATCAACAAAAACCAAGTCAAAGCTTTCAGTCATTTCTGATAGGATCATGGGGGCGTCACCCTCAATAGTCTTAATCCTATCCACTAAACCTGTACTTAAAAAATTCTCCCTTGCAGCGCTGACCTTCTTAGGATCGTTTTCTATTGTGGTGATCTGAACGGCTTCATCAGTGCATAATGCTAACCAAGCAGCAGAATAACCATTTGAAGTACCTACTTCTAATATTCTTTCTGCTGACGTAATTTGAGCCAGAAAACCTAAGAACTTACCTGTATCTGGCGTTATATTGAGGTACTTATCAATTTTATTGATAGATTTTAAATCGTTAATCTGACCTTTCATGTATAGTTCATTTAAAAAAATTTCAATATCTATGTCATTCATTTAAGTAAAACTCCTCAATTATTAAAAAATTTCAGAATCCGTTTTAGCCTCAATCTTACCCCAAGCCCTTTCACTAATTCTACTATTAAATCTTTATCACCCTGTCTGGTCAAAAAGCCTAATAAACTATTAGTTGTATACCCTTACTTTAGCGTTCTGCTAATATGATGAGCGGTTAATTTAAATAAGGATTGGTGATGATATCTTTAGAACCATTTATAGCTGATGACTATGATTTTTTAAATAGTTGGATTAGTAATGAACATGAATTGATTCAATTTAGCGGTGGTATTTTTCAACATCCTATTGATAAAGAGCAAATAAAAGAATATTTAAACGACAGCCGAAGGTATTCATTTAAAGTTACTTTCACAGAAAGTCATGATAATGGATTACTGAACCCCCAAATTATAGGGATGGCAGAGATTTACTGTGAAGATAATAAGACTTCTAAGCTATGTAGAGTGCTGATTGGTCATCCTGATATGCGAGGTAAAGGTTTAGGTAAAAAAATCATACAGCTATTATTGAGCAAAGCTTTCAATGATATGGCGTGTGAATACGTACATTTAAATGTATATGATTGGAATGTGGGGGCTATCAAATGCTATGAGCAAGTTGGCTTTGTCAAAAACCCGCTGATAAATCAACATATAATGGTTGATGGTAAGCAATGGACGACTATTAATATGTCTATTGATAAATTTAGGTGGCAGTCTATTATCTCTGAATAAATGTTATTAGTTTTAATCGAACCACCTTGGAATTATCGGAGACTCAACATTCTGAGAGACAGCTGATACTATCAGCCTACAACCAAAATTTCAGGTCTCCACTAGGATGCCACCCTTATTTTTATAAATAACTTTTAAAAAGACGTAGCGTAGATATGCAAAGTAAAGCACCTGATATACAGAAATCTACATCGCCGAAAGTTATCAATCCTACAATTTTTGGTATCTTACTAGCAGCAAGCTCAGCATTATTTTTTGGCATTGGTGCTCCAGTCACGAAAGCCCTAGCTTCTGCTGATATGACTGCATTACAGATTACGCAAGCTAGAATGACAGTAGCTGCATTATTATTACTATTACTAGTCCTATTTAAATACCCTAAACAATTACTAGTAGCTCGTTCAGAATGGCTTATGCTAATAAGCTTCGGTCTACTTGCCTTTTGTATTAACCAATTTCTTTATACAGTCGCAGTTTCAAGAGTACCCGTAGGTATTGCCCTATTATTAGAATACCTTGCTCCAGTACTAATCATTTTATGGATAAGATTTGTTCGAAACATATCTTTTCCACCAGCTATATGGATAGGCGTGGCGTCTGTTTTGATAGGCTTATTCATGGTAGGTGAAGCTTGGTCTGGGTTTCATTTAGACGTTATTGGTGTCGTAGCAGGATTAGGCACAGCAATTGCTTTAGCTGCAAGGTTCTTATTATCGGAACATGGTCTAAAAACTCATAAACCTCTTGTGCTAATAGCTTTAGGTACATCCATAGGTTCCATTGCTCTCAACATTTTGAGTCCTATAACCAGCTTTCCTTGGCGATCTGTTGTACATGATGCTGCTATGATTGGTAACCTATATGTACCATTATGGGTATTACTAATCTGGCTGTCTGTAGTATCTACTGTTTTTGCCTATCTAGCAGGCATAACTGCGCAGCAGTACCTAGCGCCAGCAGTTGTAAGTCAAATTGCGACCTTAGAAGTTATTTTTGCTACTGTTTTCGCAGCTTTACTTTTAAGCGAGAACTTATCTGTAATTCAAGTGATAGGTGCCATAATAATGCTTACGGGTATACTATTAGCACAGCTCATGGTCGCTAAATATAAAGCTAGGAAACTTAAAGAATAAAATATATATATTTATCTATTCGAGAATATCTTCTTAGAAGAGCCACTCAATGAGGGGCTTTTTTCGTTACTAATTCAGCTGGCTAAAACCGCCTCATTTCCATTTACCATAATCCACCTTCATAGGAACAACAGGCATTATTGTTAAGCCGCCTAATCAAAATAACCCAAGTTTGTTTGTACGGATTTGACAGCAAGAGTCAGCTTTGAGTGATGCACTATATTCCGATTTTCTTAGTCATGATAAACTCCTCATTGAGTCACTAGTTTACCAAGTTTATCTCTACAGTTTCTTTATCATTACTCAGTAAGCATGTCATATAATTCTGTGAGTAAATTATTCAGCATAGTTGATAGTCATTGCGCTGCTTTAAAATCTGCGCTGACATACTATAAAAACGTCGGGTGCTATCCTCGCTTTGCGCCAACACTCTCTGCGTAAACTGCAGTATTATCTGCCTATCTACTAGCTAACTCTCATCTTTATACTTTCTTTATATCCTGCCTATTTATCTTAATAACACTTTTATACTTCTCTCAGCATACTAATGACATTATCCAATGAGCAGCAAGGTCTTAGTAATCTTGCGGCAATTAATTGACTGATCTTGGTGTTAGGAGAGTGCTATGGAAGTATTTTCAGGGCTTATCGCCCTAGGTTTATTTGTCTATTTGCTATACGTACTGATTAAACCGGAGGCGTTCTAATGACCATCCAGGCTTTATCTCAGTTGATTATTTATCTTCTCATTTTATTTACTTTGGGCTATTTTTTATCCGGTTATATCCTGCAGCGTATGCAGGCACCAATATCCCGTCTTGAATCACGCGGTTTTACTGCACTCGGTATGCTTGGACGAGATAGCAAAGGTAATGTTGCGTCGGGGATGAACTGGAAACAGTATGTACTGGCTATTGTCTTATTTAACATCATTGGCTTTTTGGCGCTATTTATATTGCAACTGGTGCAAGGCAATCTACCGCTCAATCCGCAAGCGATGACCGGCGTCACTTGGGACTTGGCCATGAATACGGCCATCAGTTTTATGACTAATACCAACTGGCAAGCTTATGGTGGCGAAAGCACGATGAGCTACCTCACCCAAATGCTAGGTATGTCACTACAAAACTTTTTGTCAGCAGCAACAGGTATTGCCGTCGCTTTTGCCTTAATGCGTGGCTTGGTATTTAAGAAAAGCGCTCACCTTGGTAATGCGTGGATCGATTTATGGCGCTGTAATATTTATATCCTACTACCAGTTGCGACCATTATCGCGCTTTTATTAATGAGCCAAGGCGTCGTACAAACCCTATCGATTTATATGGACGTGCAAACGCTACAAGGTGACATCCAAACTATCGCGCTAGGGCCAGTCGCGTCACAAGAAGCGATTAAAATGTTGGGTACTAACGGTGGTGGTTTCTTTAATGCCAACTCTGCCCACCCCTTTGAAAATCCAACGCCTTTTTCTAATTTAATTCAGATGCTCGCTATTTTTCTTATTCCTACCTCAATGTGTTTTTGTCTCGGTAAGATGAGCGGCAACCTGAAGCAAGGGGTGGCGATATTAGCAGCCATGACCCTATTGTTCGTTGGTATGTATTCATTAACGGTGAGTAGTGAGCTTGCTGGTAATCCTTGGTTAACATCACAAGTGTCAGGGCTAACCGCCGCGGATGTTAATGGCAATATGGAGGGTAAAGAAGTGCGCTTTGGTATTGTGGCTTCATCGTTATTTGCCACCATCACTACTGCGGCATCATGTGGTGCGGTAAATGCAATGCATGACTCATTTACGCCGATGGGCGGCTTTGGTTTGATGTTACAGATGCAGTTAGGTGAAGTGGTATTTGGCGGTGTTGGAGCAGGATTATATGGCATGTTGCTATTTGCAATATTGGCGGTATTCGTATCAGGACTCATGATTGGACGGACGCCAGAATATCTCGGTAAAAAAATTGAACCATTTGAGATAAAAATGGTGGTATTAGCATTACTGGCAGCACCCACTATGGTGCTAATGGGAACGGCGATTAGTGTGATGACTGCAAGCGGTCAAGCAGGGATTTTTAATCCTGGCGCTCATGGTTTTAGTGAAGTGCTGTATGCCTTTAGCTCTGCTGCCAATAATAATGGTTCTGCTTTTGCAGGATTGGGGGCCAATTCGGTCTTTTATAACACTATGCTTGGGCTTGCGATGGTGGTTGGGCGTTTTGGGGTCATCATTCCAGTATTGGCTTTGGCAGGATCGTTGGCGAAAAAACCAAGGCTTGAAGTCAATAGCGGTACTTTACCGACGACTACGCCATTATTTGTGGGTCTATTAGTCGGAACCGTGCTGATGATTGGCGCATTGACTTTCATTCCTGCGTTAGCGCTTGGACCTATTGTAGAGCATATATGGATGATGAAAGGTTAGCCGCTGCCTATTTATCTAGACTTTAGCAAATTTGGCAAAGTTGATAGATTTGATAAATAGGCACTTACCTTGTTAGTGGTGAATTGCCCCCTTTTTATGATTATGTTAGGAATAAAGACCATGAATGTTTCAATAGATACTAATAATAAAACCTTAGATGTGCCGCCTCAACAAGAGCCTGATAACTCTGATTTACCCGAAAAACCTTCCCAAGGCCTCCTAAATCCGGCGTTGATTAAACCGGCGCTAAAAGATGCGTTACTCAAGCTTGATCCTCGCGTTCAGTGGCGTAATCCCGTGATGTTCGTCGTTTATATCGGCTCATGGTTGACGACCATATTGGCCATTAACATGTTAATCCAAGGTCAAACGGGACTGGTCTTTACCTTATTAATTACATTTTGGCTATGGTTTACCTTATTGTTTGCCAACTTTGCTGAAGCCTTAGCAGAAGGTCGCAGTAAAGCGCAAGCATCGAGTCTTAAGCAAGCACGTCAAGATGTGCAAGCACGTAAGCTTGCTGGTAGCGACCGATTATCCGCTGCTACTATGGTGCAGGCGACTGAACTTAATCAAGATGATATTGTCTTAGTGCAAATGGGAGAAATTATTCCAGCGGATGGTGAGGTGATAGAAGGTCTTGCCTCAGTTGATGAATCAGCCATCACCGGTGAATCCGCTCCCGTAATCCGTGAAAGTGGCGGTGATTTTAATGCCGTCACTGGCGGTACTAAAGTCTTGTCTGACTGGCTAGTGATTCGTATTACCCAAGCGCCAGGGCAAGGATTTTTAGATCGTATGATTGCCTTGGTAGAAGGTGCCAAACGTACTAAAACGCCCAATGAGATTGCCCTGACTATTTTGCTTATTGCATTAACCCTGATATTTCTAATGGTTTGCGTCACCCTGTTGCCATTCTCTCAGTTTGCAGTGCTCGCATCAGGTCAAGGCGAACCCATCTCTATTGTTATTTTAGTCGCATTACTGGTCTGCCTTATTCCAACAACGATTGGCGGTTTATTATCGGCTATTGGCGTAGCAGGTATGAGCCGTATGATGCAAGCCAATGTCATTGCGACCTCTGGACGTGCGGTAGAAGCTGCTGGCGACGTCGATGTACTATTGCTCGATAAGACCGGCACTATTACTTATGGTAACCGTCAAGCTTCTTTATTTCTGCCTTCTAACGGTATTAACGAGAACTTGCTAGCTGAAGTGGCATTGATTAGCTCGCTAACCGATGAGACGCCCGAAGGTCGCAGTATCGTCAAACTGGCCCAAAGTCGTTTTGATATCGATGAGAATGTCTGGAAATCAAAGCCATTTAAAACTATCGAATTTACCGCACAAACTCGCATGAGTGGTACCGATATTGAGCAACGCCGCATCCGTAAGGGCGCTTATGATGCCATTGTAAATTGGGTGACAGAACAAGGCGGTGCGCTACCGAGTAATTTGGAGCAACAAGTAGAAGAAGTGGCGCGCCGTGGTAGTACACCATTATTAGTTGCAGATGGTCAGCAGATATTAGGCGTTATCGAGCTCAAAGACGTGGTCAAATCTGGTATCAAAGAGCGCTTTGCTGAATTGCGAAAAATCGGTATTACTACCGTGATGATTACTGGTGACAACCCTTTAACGGCTGCTGCTATCGCTGCTGAAGCTGGGGTTGATGACTTTATGGCGGAGGCTACCCCAGAACAAAAACTTGAATTGATTCGTAGTTATCAGCGCCAAGGTAAGCTGGTGGCGATGACTGGTGATGGTACCAATGACGCGCCAGCACTTGCCCAGGCTGATGTTGCCGTTGCTATGAATAGTGGGACTCAAGCGGCCAAAGAAGCGGCAAACATGGTGGATTTGGACTCAAACCCGACCAAGCTTATTGAAGTGGTGCAAACCGGCAAGCAGATGCTGATGACCCGTGGGGCGCTGACGACTTTTAGTTTGGCTAATGACGTCGCTAAATACTTTGCGATTATTCCAGCAGCTTTTGCTGGTACTTATCCCGCCTTAAACGTTTTAAATATTATGCATTTGGGCAGCCCAAAGAGTGCTATTTTATCAGCGGTTATCTTTAATGCTTTAATCATTGTATTTCTAATTCCACTAGCGCTGCGAGGGGTAAAGTATCGTCCAGACTCTGCTATTAACCTATTGCGCCGGAACCTCTTGATATATGGATTGGGCGGACTACTGCTACCCTTTGTGGGTATTAAACTTATCGATATACTCATTAACGTATTGCACCTGGTCTAACCATTCACAAGGAATATTACTATGCACACTCATTCTCACCCAGATACCAACACTAAGCCATCAGTGCAAGATGCAACAGATAGCAGCAACGCATTAGATGACGCTGCTACTCATATGCCAATGCTCAAACCTGCTATATTGCTATTTATATTATTAGGTATCATTTTAGGTTTATGCTATCCATTACTAATGACGGGCGTCGGGCAAGTGACTATGCCCAATCAGGCAAATGGTAGCTTAATAGAAAAAGAGGGACAATTAGTTGGCTCTGCGCTTATCGGCCAACAGTTTGATCAACCACAATATATATGGACACGACCTTCTGCTGCTGGTGACGGTTATGATGCCACCCAATCTTCAGGTAGTAATTTGGGACCTTTAAATCCTGAACTTACCAGCAATGTTGAGGCGCAAGTGCAAAAGCTTAAGGCTGCTGATCCACAGAATAAAGCGCCGATTCCGATTGATTTGGTAACCATGTCGGGAAGTGGCTTGGATCCACATATCTCACCTGCGGCTGCCCAGTGGCAAGCAAATAGAGTGGCAAACATACGCGGAATAAGTGCTGAACAAGTACAAAAAGCAATCGACGATAATACCGATAGTAAGCAGTTTAATATCTTTGGAGAGCCGCGTGTCAATGTGCTGGCCGTTAACTTAGCTTTAGACCAGATATCTACTCTCCCAGTTAAATAGTAAGACAGTATTAAACAACACTACCGGATTAACTAAAAGCCGCCACTTTAATTTACTTTTATTTAAGAGCTATCGAGGGTCATAATGAATATTAACCGCCCTAGCCCAGATGCGTTATTGCAGCAAATCAAGCAGCAAGAGTATACGGTCAATAGAGGTAAATTAAAGATATTTTTTGGAGCGTCGGCCGGGGTTGGTAAAACGTATGACATGCTGACCTCTGCACACCAAGCAAAAGCGCATGGACGTAATGTATTGGTTGGTATTGTAGAGACACATGGTCGCAGTGAGACAGCAGCACTAGTACAAGGGCTATCAGTATTGCCGCTACGCGAGATTGAATATCGTGGACAGATGCTACAAGAGTTTGACATTGATGCCGCTCTCGCCAGTCATCCAGATATTTTGCTGGTTGATGAGCTGGCACATAGTAATATTCCAGGATCTCGCCATCCTAAACGTTGGCATGATGTTGAAGAGTTACTAAAAGCAGGTATCAGTGTTTACACGACCCTAAACGTTCAGCATTTAGAAAGCTTAAATGATGTTGTCAATCAAATTACCGGAGTGGTGGTTCAAGAAACCTTGCCCGACTGGTTTTTTGATCAGGCAAATGAAGTGGTATTGGTTGATTTACCGGCAGATGAATTATTGGCGCGTCTTCACGAAGGTAAAGTATACATTCCAAGCCAAGCCAAACACGCTATTAATAACTTCTTTCGTAAAGGTAATTTGATCGCGCTGCGAGAGCTGGCATTACGCCGAACCGCAGACTTGGTCGATGCAGATATGCAAGATTATCGTAACCAAGCTCGAATTTCACCTATTTGGAATACCGCAGATCAGCTATTGGTAGGAATCAGTACGGGGGCGCACAGCGAACGCCTCATTCGTCATGCTGCTAGGCTGGCCAGTAGTCTACATTCACAGTGGTATGTGGTACATGTCAATACACCACGCGGTTTAAATCGTTCAGTTAATAATAAGCAGAAAGTTTTGGAGGCATTGCGTTTAGCGGATGATTTGGGTGCAAAAACCGAAGTGATTAGTGCCATTACCGTGGCAGAGGGTTTGACCAGCTATGCCCATCAATTCAATATTGGCCGTATTATTATTGGACAAAACCATGCTAACCGCTCTAGACCGTATCACTGGGGTCAGTCGCTGGTCAAGCTCATCTCACAGCAAGACGTTAATTTAGATTTGATATTGGTTAATCAAACTAAGCAGTTAAGCAAAACTATTAATGAGCGTCAATTACCGTCTTGGAACGTGGCAGAATTATCATCGGTAGATAACCATAATGGCTATCTTATGGCAGTTTTGGGATGCGGATTAGTAACTGTTACCCTAGTTGCCCTGACACGCTGGTTTGATTTAGCCAACGTGGTCATGCTGTACTTATTAGTAATTGTCTTTATCTCGGTACGCTTTGGACGCGCTCCCGGCATATTGGCTGCATTTTTGAGCGTACTGAGCTTTGATTTGTTTTTTGTTGAACCTAAGCTGTCATTTAATGTCAGTGATGTCCAATATTTAGTGACCTTTGCCGTT
The DNA here is from genome assembly GCF_052258485.2 of Psychrobacter sp. T6-5. NCBI lineage: Bacteria > Pseudomonadati > Pseudomonadota > Gammaproteobacteria > Moraxellales > Moraxellaceae > Psychrobacter > Psychrobacter sp. T6-5. The sequence goes on from NZ_JBQQEY020000001.1 coordinate 1,865,166, forward strand.
ATGCTCGTTGTCTCTTTAATCATTAACAACCTAGCAGTTGGCCTGCGATTTCAGGCACAAGCTGCCCGTAAACGTGAACAGCAGGCAATATCCATGAGCTATCTTGCTCAAAGCCTAAGTGCTGCTCGTAAAAACAATGACATCATCAGCCAAGCTGCAGCATGGCTAACACAGCATATTGCTAGCACTGCAATCATAGTGATGCCAGATGCGGACAATAAACTCGTTGTTATGACAGATAGTAGCATACCTGCAGAGTTCAATTGGGTAGTGACTCGGTGGGTGCTTGATCACAATGAGAGCGCTGGATTAGGCACAAATACACTCAACGCTAACACGATGCACTATCGAGCGCTTTCGACTTCCAGTAAAGTGCTTGGTGTACTAGCGTTAATGCCGACAGATAGTGAGAGTTTTAATCAACCCGAACAACAACGAACGCTTGATGTGGCTATTGCCCAAATAACGCTAGCCTTGGAGAGGGTATATTATGCAAAAGTGGCTCAAACCGCACTTATAAAGGTAGAGTCAGAGAGGCTTCGTGGAACGCTATTATCAGCGCTGTCTCATGATATCCGAACGCCGATAACTGTATTATCTGGTTTAGCGTCTTCTCTTGCTATACAGAGTTTAACGGTAAGTGAGCAAAAACAACTGGCAGTTGATATCGAGCAGCAAGCAAACGTTATTCAGCGCTTGGTCATTAATATTTTAGATTACGTTTCACTACAATCTGGTGGTATGAAACTAAATAAGCAATGGGTGAGCTTGGAGGAAATTGTTGGCAGTAATATACGTCAACTTGAGCACTATTTAAAAGAGCGCCAGATAGAAATAGACATCCCTCATAATATTGACTTTGTTTATACTGACGAATTGATATTGTCTCGCATTTTAAATAACTTACTCACCAATGCCATCAATTATACCCCAGACGATGCCTGTGTTTGCATTAAAACAATGCTTGATGACAATAAGCAGTACCTGATAACGGTAACAGACACAGGAGAAGGTCTACCTGAAGGTATGGAGACACAAATATTTGAGCGCTTCACTCGAGGGAATTCGGAAAGTATCACAACGGGATTGGGTTTAGGCTTAGCTTTGAGCAGAGATTTAGTTGAGCATCTGGGTGGCACGTTAAGCGCTAACAATATACAACCTCACGGTGCACAATTTATCATAACGCTACCTTGGCAACCTTTACCTGAACAGGATTTATTGAGTGACGACTTTATAGCAAGCAGCCCAAATATTGATTCAGCAAACTTAGCACGATAAGTGCTATATCATAAGGTCAACACTAATAGCGAAAAACATACTTATGAAGACCATACTAATCATCGAAGATGAAGCCCATATTGCACGATTTATTAAAACAGCGATGGAGCAAGAAGGCTATCAAATTTTTACCGCGGATAGCTCGCACAGAGGCTTAATAGAAGCTGCGACGCGCCGTCCTGACTTACTGATATTAGATCTTGGCTTACCTGATGGTGATGGCTGTGACGTTATTGCAGATATTAGGACATGGTCTTCATTACCTATTTTAGTATTATCAGCTCGCAGTGATGAGCAGGATAAAATAAAAGCGCTCAATTTAGGTGCAGATGATTATTTAGTGAAACCTTTTAGTATGGGCGAATTGGTTGCGCGTGTTAATGCCCATATGCGCCGCTGGCAGGTTGGCTACGAAGCACCTAGTCAGATAGAGCTTGGCAATGTCAGCATCGATCTGACGCAGAGACAAGTCAAGAAAAATGGTAAAGACGTCCATTTAACACCTATTGAGTATCGCTTGCTGACTGTCCTGATCCGTTATGCGGAAAAAGTACTGACCCATAAACAACTGCTTAATGAAGTTTGGGGTAAAGGTCATAACCATCAAGAACATTATGTTCGCATATTTATGTCAAATTTACGCCAGAAACTAGAAGATAATCCTTCTCGACCAAATTTCTTCTTAACCGAAATCGGTGTCGGCTACAAGCTACATATCCCTAAAGACTGACAATACATGAATGTATTTAGTCTCCTAACTAGAATATTAAGCCGATGGTAAGATGCAAAAAAAGAGGGAAACATCATGAACAAGCTCAATATGTCCGCCATAGCCATTGCTATATTGGTGCTGTTATCAGGTTGTGATAAATCAATAGAAGATCCCAATATAGTATTTTCAGAAAATAATAAAGATCCTATGAAAGAGCTTGAAATAACCTCAGCCGTCGATCCCCGTCAATTAAGTTATAAACAAACCTTTTATGTGCCCATTTATTCAGACATTTATATTGATAGGTACAATCAAAAAGTATTGCTATCAGCGACTTTGAGTATTCGTAACATCACATTAAACAAATCGCTTTATATCAATAAAATTGATTATTACGGTACTAACGGAGAGCTAATAAAGTCATATATCGAGAACTCAATTAAGCTGCCACCTATGGCAACCCTCAACTATATCGTTGAAAAAGAAGAAAATAAAGGGGGTCCTGGTGCAGACTTTATCATTGAGGTTGAAGCTTTAGATGATACGGTTAAACCAGTGATTGAGGCGGTAATGATTGGTAATTTTAGTAATAAAGCTTTTGCTTTCAATACGCAAGCAACGCCAGTGATGCACTAATAAAAAATCATTTTTTATTAAATATATATCGTTGTTTATCATATAAAAAGAGTACAAGAACGTATTTCCAAAGCGAACTGACCCCTACCTTCAACTTTGTAAACTTAAATTTGGGAGATTTTAGTTACGCTGCTTTGCAGTAAAATACAAACCATGCGATCTTTGTTTATCACAAAGCTAATTCCTAGCTCGTGCTACGCCCTGAAGCCTCAGAATTTTTCAGCACCCCCTTCTCTATCAAATCATTAATGTCCAGTAGTGCTTTGTCTATAGAACACTTGGTCATGACTGCCCATCTCTTGGTAATCAACTTGCCACAAAAGTTTGTTAGCAAAATATTGAGCATAGTGACTTGTCTGGTGTTCAAAGCATACTATCAGCCTACAACTAAATTCTAATTCCCTATTTGGGAGACGCACCCGTTTGATCGAATCAGTAAGTAACATATAAAAAACGAGTTTGGATATCAGCAATAATATTAGATTAAGCGCTTTTCAAATCAATGTCTAACATCCACTACAAGTCTTGTTTGGGCAAGCTCATCAAGATATTGATCTATAATTTGAGTATTCTTTTTATCTAAATGGGCATCCCACTCATCAAGCATGACAATCCTACTTTGGTCGTCCTCTCTAATTTCTTGAATTTGCTTGATGAGTTGTTGTCCTGTTGAACCTCTATGGGCTTTGTCAGTTTTGTAATTGAAATATAAATTATGCTTAGCAGGTAAATAGTAGGCCTGTTCTTGGTAGTGGTCTTTGAGCTTGAGTAATATACAAGATTTACCAACACCATTATTACCAACCAACGTTACTCTACCTTGCTTGGGTAGTTGTGTTGAATCAAAAATTTCCCCTGTTTGCTTCACCCGTATTTGGTTTGCCTGAATGTAGGTATCTAAATCCACAGTGGTAGGTTGTAAAACCTCTAAAATGCCATCTAGCATCGTTTTAATAACGCCAATACTGGTATGGTAGCCAATCAAGGCATAGCACATTTGCAATAGCTGAATTTGTCTTGGCAGCGTGGCAATTAGTACCGCCATCGTCGTAGCATCATGCCAATTTTTATTAAAAATGAAAGCAGTGACCACAAAGACCGGCAGCATCAATATTATCATGCCTAAGCTTGAATTGATGTGCTGAATCGATGTAGATTTAACGCTATTATTCTTAGCTGTCGCAAAGCTTTTTTGAACAATATTATTATAAATCTTGAAATTATGCTTATTGAAAATAACGACGTTATCCCAACTGTCGAAAAGCTTAGCGGTTAAATTCAGCCGTGATTTCTGATCTGTTTTGGCAGCCATTTTTAAAGCATGTCGTCTAAAATGCACAAACATGGAGGCGAAAATAATACCTACTGCATAACCAAGCAGTAATGTGCCATCTAAAAACCAAGCAATGACCAACACGTTAAATAAGACATTGAGTACCAACGCTGAAATATCAAAAATACTATCAATAACTGTCTCAAGGGTATAGTTACTTTCTTGAGCGAGCGTTGTCGTTGCCGTACTCTGTAACTCGTCGCTAGATAACAAATAAGTCTTACCTAAAAAGACAGCATGAAAATCATCATTGTAAAGCTTATGAGCATCGTACTTAGCGCGTTCTGTATTGGTAACACAAAAATACGCAGGCACGTAAACTGCTATTAAAGAGGCGGCAAATAACAGCATATACAAAATTGAGATACTATCCTCGGTTAAGCTTTGTGAAAGGCGAGCAATAAAGTATGTCGATGACGCCACAATAATTTGCTGAATCAGCAAAAATAGCAGTGCCATACGCAGATGCTTGTTTGAGATAATTTTATAGATTAAGATTTTTGATATTCCTTAAAATAGAAACTCATCAATTTAGCAAATAATGGCTTCTTGCTAACGTATAACCTGCTGATTAACTTTCAGAGTTTTTTAGACTATTCCCCTCTTCATACACAAATTTCGCGAACAGTAATTTCATTTTCGTACTTACCAGTAGGTCCGTAACCACCTTCAGAGCCGATCACTCCGACCACGCAAGTTTCAAACAACTTGTAATAACCGTCTTGACCAATTTGATTTGAGTCTTCCATCAAAAGCTGTTTGGGATCTGACACATAGTAAACTTTCCCATTCGCATCTAGCTCATGTATTTCAAAGCTTCTTTTAAAGGTTCCACGCACTTCTACCTCTTCTGGAGTTTGCTTCGTTATGGCTTCTGATGGGTTTTCTTTCACTTCATTAACGCTATTGAACTCTTCATTGCTGCAACCTATACTTATAAATATAATTGAGGCAAATCCTACTGTTGCCAATTTGAGGTTGGACATTTAGCTTTTCCTGTAAAAGATATCAATAAATTAGAATTTTTATAAAGCACAATCAAAAAATCTGGTTATAACTACATTAATAGACTATTATCGACTAAATTAGGTATTTCCACAATAAAGTTAACACTTCTTAATTGTAAAATTTCACTTCAATATTGAGGGTTCAGTATCTTATAGTTAATCTGTAGTGGTCAGCTATTGTTGGTATTTCTGCAGATAATACAGAGTATGTAATAGATATCATGAAGAACAGTAGTAACTCTCATAAAGTATTCGATTACTGACCCCTGCCGTCAAATCCGTACAGTTAAACTTGGGAGATTTTAGTTACGCAGCTTGACGGTAAAAGTTAAACCACACCTGTCTTGGCGATCTATAGCCTAAACTCTTTTGAATCCTCGTTTGGTTGTAGTACAGCTCAATATAGCCAATGATATCGCTGATCGCTACAAACCTTGTTTTATAGTCTTGGTGATATACCAGCTCATTCTTCAAAATGCACCAGAAGCTTTCTATCGAAGCGTTATCAAAGCAGTTGCACTTACCACTCATTGAGCCTGTAAACTGATGCTGTTTGATAATCTTGTGGTAGGCATGGCTACAGTACAGACTGCCTCTATCTGAATGTACAATCAGCCCTTGGCTTGGACGTTTATTCTTGATGGCCATGTTCAATGCTTTGCATACTAGATCGGCGGTCATACGTTTGTTGATGGCATAGCCGACCATCTCTTTAGTATATAAGTCTTTAACGCCTGCCAAGTACAACCCTCATCTGTCCAGATATAGGTGATGTAACTGACCCAAGACTCATCAGGACGCTTAGCATCAAACAGCTGATCCAACACGTTTAGATAAACCATTTTATAATGGTTTGAGTCCGTAGTGACTTTAAAGCGTTTGTGGCGACGGCATTTGTTGCCGTGTTCTTCTTTGATACTTCTAACCATGTATGTGCTAATGTCAAAACCTTGCTCTGTCAGATTTGCATGCAAACGCTTATAACAATAACGTTCTTTACTTTCACTGTGAGCGGCTTAACTAGTAGCTCACAATGGTTACGATGTATCTGTTGGTCGCTGATATCACGATTGATCCAGTCGTAGTAGCTTGACGGCTTAATACTTAGTACACGGCACATAGAGACGATACTAAAGACCTGTCTATTAGTTTGTATAAAGGCGTACCTTACGAGCTGTCACTGCGGGTATAGCCCTACGTTTTGCGTCACTAAAATAGTCTACCAGACTGTTTCTTAACGTTCCTCATTGGCGAAGTACGCCGTCGCATTTTTTAATATATCTCGTTCCTTTTCAGCCAATTTAAGCTTGCCTTGGTTGGCTTTGTTATGCCAGTTCGATAGCGTTTGCATGGCGATGCCGAGTTGCTTTGAAGTCGCTGAAATATTGCCGTTATTGTCTGCTGTCTTCTTGACGGCTTCGACTTTGAATTCTGTGCTGTAAGTTCTGATTTTCTTAGTCATGGTAAACTCCTCATCGAGTCGTTAGTTTACTAATTTTAGGTGTACGGATTTGACGGCAGGGGTCACAATTAATAGTTTATTAGGCTTTTTGACCAGACAGGGAGATAAAGATTTAATAGTAGAATTAGTAAAAGGACTTGGGGTAAGATTGAGGCTAAAACGGATTTTGAATTGACTTAATAAGTGAGGAGTTTTACTTAAATGAATGACATAGATATTGAAAGTTTTTTAAGTGAACTATATATGGAAGGTCAGATTAACGACTCAAAATCTATCAATAAAATTGATAAGTACCTCAATATAACGCCAGATACAGGTAAGTTCTTAGGACTGCTGGCTCAAATCACATCAGCAGAAAGAATATTAGAGGTAGGTACTTCAAATGGTTATTCTGCTGCTTGGTTAGCATTATGTACTGACGAAGACGTTCAAATCACCACAATAGAAAACGATTCTAAGAAGGTTAGCGCTGCAAGGGAGAATTTTTTAAGTACAGGCTTAGTGGATAGGATTAAGATTATTGAGGGTGACGCACCCATGATCTTATCAGAAATGAGTAAAAGCTTTGACTTAGTTTTTGTTGATATGGATAGAAAATTGTATTTAGATATCTTGGAGGATGTAATACGGTTAACTAGGACAAAAGGCGTCATTGTATTTGATAATGCAGTCTCTCATAAGGAGGAAATGACAGACGTTTTTAATTATTTCAATGGTAATTCACAGTTTCACACCTACTTAGCTCCCATTGGTAAGGGTGAGTTCGTGGCGCTAAAAAAATGGTAGGTCGCTGCCAAAGTCAACATGTAAATCAAATAACGATTCGTATTTAAGGATAAATATAATGAAAATCGGAATACGTCATGCTGAGCCAGAAGATGCAGAGGCATTGCAAGCCATTTATACCGATGAGGCCTTATATGCTAATACTTTGCAATTGCCTATGCCGTCAAAGACCCTATGGCGCACGCGACTGGCCGAAAAGCTTGGGCTTTGTGATAGAAGGTGAGATGGTGGATTATGCTTATCGCAACGGCGAGTATATCAATGCCTATCAGATGGCAAGAATTCGAAAAGCTAAAAATGGATGATGCTGGATATACCGCTGACCATCTATTGGATTTTTTGACCAGACAGACGGATAAGGATTTAATGGCTGATTTAGTAAAGGGATTTAAAGCAATTGAGAGTTAGGTAGCCAAAAAAAGGATGGTCATGTTTAAGTTTCTAGAGCATAAGAAGAATGACACATGGGTTGATAATATATTAGTAATAGTGATACGCCTTACAATTACAGGATTTATAGTAATGTTAGGGTTCTTCTTGGCGTTTGTTGCAACGATGGGTCCACCTATTGCACCTCATATTTGGAATGGGGGTCTGGATGGCAGTATTAGAATAGGCACTATTGTTATCGGCTTGGGTGCATGTGCTGCTATATTGCTTTGGTTTTTCTGGACTCTATGTTGTGATATCTATCGCTTTATTATTCGTACATCCCTGCCCGACTCTGATACTGAAACTAAATAGAGCAAGTAAGATTTATAGCTACCTATTATTGATAAACACCACAGAAAGAGATTTAGATGCCAAGTTTTATAGTTGTAGACAATGAAATTGTTAACCTATCGGAAATAAAAAGGATAACTGCGGATAAAAAGCGACTTACAATCACATTTCATTTAGGATTTTGGAATGGTAATGCGTTTAAAAGATGTACTGATAGCCAGCACTTTGAAGAAGTTTTTGAAAGTATAGTAACTAAGTTAGAAGCTGAACAGATTTGAGTCCGCTACTTAGAACGCCCAGTTTTAAGTGGTAAGCCTTTCATCATATTAGTAATCTATAACAGTTTTGTTATGGCTTACTAATATAATTCAGTTAACCAAATATGCTATAGATTATGACAGCAATAAGCAAAAGAGACGAAATATCATCACCCAGTATTATTAATTTATGCCAAGTTTTATCCTTGTTGTTATTATGAGTAATAGAACTACTGTTGTAATGACTTATGAAATCATCATCACTTATAGAGTACCTTTTTTTCGATAAAGATAGTTTTTGATCTAGATCTATAGGTATGACAACTTGCTTCAATACTGATAAAAATATTCCTAGCCATATTAAGATGCTTGGTATGTCTTTATTTATAGAAGAATTTATGAAAAAACCAAAACTTAGGATTAAAGCCACAATAAAAAACTTGCGGTAACTCCCCTTTGGGTAATCTAGGACAAATTTCCGCATCAAAAATCCTAATAAATGAACGTATGTTTATTTAAGAGGTTGAATATTAATGTTAGTGATAACCATTGTCAACAAAGATATTCATCACATTCTGAAGATGCGGTTCCCTAGTGAGGACCTGAATATTCAGCTATCCTCTATGTCCTATTCTCAATTGAGTCTTTATGTCTAATAAACTATGTAATGAACCTATAATACAATACGAACCACAGAAATTACGTCCAATAGTAGCTACTATTGGAGTGCTTTTTAAAGATCAAAAGGTGCTTTTAGTACGCCGTGCTAACCCACCCGATGTAGGTCGATGGGGTTTTCCCGGTGGTAAAATTGAACATGGGGAAGCTATTAAAGATGCTGCTGTTCGTGAACTTTGTGAAGAGACAAGCATTGTATCAAATGCTTTCAAGATATTTAACGCTGTAGCCGTACTTTGTATTTGGGTTTCTAGTGATCCTCTAGCAGGTGATGATGCCGTAGAAGCTAGATTTTTCAATATTGAAGATTTGATCAATACAGATTTAGCCCTTAGCTTAGATGTTAAAGAGATAGCATTACAAGCAGCTGAGTTACTCTAAAAAGTAAGAATGTTCGATACTCTATACCTATAGCGGACCAATCAAGTGCTTTTACTGGTTCGGTTCCCTAGTCAGGACTTGAACACTAGGCTGTAGGCTATATGCGCTAATAAATAAATCTATTAAAATAATGACAGTGTACTTCGTGGTGTACACAAATTGAGCTATTCGAATATAAATATTAACTAAAGGTGGTTCGAGTGATCTAAATAGTCGCAGTGTTTTTTTAGGCGAGCACATAAAATCCGGGATTATCTTACTTTATTTTAAGAAATTATTCAAAGATGACACACTGAGTTAATCACCATTTCATAATACCTCGTGTCACCTTAACATTACCAACAAGTGTTTAACCTTCGTAATCTTTAGTTAATCGTAGCAATGTGTTTTGGAAACCCAAATTGGAAAAGGCTGCTTCGACCTTTCTAATAACAGCTTTACTCATACCCTTACGAATATGGTCTTTTGATATATCAACCCAGTCTGCTTTTTGACAAGCTTCAATAACTTCCTTACTTTTACCGGAATAAGGGGTGATTTTTTGATGCCAGTGAATTGCGTTGCGAAGTAGTTGAGGATCAAATCCCCAGTCATATTTTTCATTATCTGCAAGTGCAACTGCTTCAGAGGGTTCCAAATAAGCCAGTGTATGATCTGTCCATAGTCCTATGTCATGATAAGCAAAATAAGCACATATGGTTTCAATTAAGGCCTCATACTCAGGTTCATTGTCCAAAAAATGCATGGCATAAGTAATGGTACGATAAACATAGTTACGATAGCCTGGGAAGTCTTTACCAATCAGATGCTTATAACGTGCAAAGACTTCATCCACTCGAGGTCGTGCTAGTTTGATTTCTATATGCGACATAGCTTACACTCCTATTTTTATTAAAAAACCCTAATCTAGCAAGTCCATTTCAAAAGTTAAATACTTTTTTAAGCGATCTAGGGCGTATCATCAATTAGATTGTAAGATTTGAAATGAGAAAAATTGTAGATAAACAAGGAAGAAATTGCTGTTAACATGAACATATTGGCAAAATTACTGACGATGTTTAGCAAGATTTAGCCATTTTAAGGCCAATAAATGTACTAATGCGCCAATTAATGACATGCTCAAGTTTACCAAGTTTAGTTGTAAGGTTTCTTCACCACCGCTCACTTTTATTAATGCCGATTTGTCAGAATGACTCCAGTGATCACCAGCGCTCCACCAAGCAACATCGCAGAGGATATCTGCTCATTGAGTAGCAAAGCGCCGAGCAACACACCAAATAACGGAACAAAGTTAGTAAAAACGGACGTTTGCGCTGCGCCAATCTTTTTGATTCCTTGGTAATACCAAATAAAAGGAATAACGGTGCCAAATATCGCTAAATAGCCAATAGCTGCACAAACCTTCCAGTTTAACTCTGATAGCACTTGTACGTTTGGACTGAACAACCACATCATTAACAGCAGTAGCAATCCCCAGATAGCAGCATAAGTCGTTGACACTAAAGGTGATAAACCAAGCAGCGCTTTCCGTCCCACGACGGTATAGATGGCCCAACTGATTACCGCGCAGAGCATTGAAAATTCACCATGGCCAAAAGCCTGACCACTGCCTTGGATCACAGTCAGTAGATGACCATTACTGATCACGGTCAATGCGCCCAATACCGCCACAGTTATCCCAAGCAACATCTGCAATGAAATTTTTTCTCGGTATAAGAGGGAAACTAGTACCGCCGTCGCGATAGGATTAAACGCGACAAATAGAGCCGTTCGGGAGGCTGCCATTTCAGAGAGCGCAGTAAAAAAGAACAGATTGTAGGTAAATATCCCAGTAAGACCGAGAGCGAAGGTGATCGCAACCTGTCTGAGCGATAGCGTTGGTAGCCTACCTTCTAGTTTTATAGTGAGTAAAATGAGTATAAATACCGCCAGACCAAAACGGCCTATCGCTGACATTAACGGTGAAAGCGATTCGGCAAGTAAACGCCCTGCGATAAAAGTCCCTCCCCACAGTAAGGCGACTAGGACAAGTTTGAAATATATTGGCCAGATAGAGGGTAAAGCTAAGTCGTTAGAGGTACTGGTAGTTGGTTGCATGATGTCGCTCAATATAAGAGTTAACCTGATATGTGCTATAGTATTTCACTAATGTTAAGTCATAGTAAAATGAGCAAAAGGTCATGACGTTTAGCCAACTTGAAATATTTGTGGTCGTTGCAGAGCTGTGTGGATTTACCTTGGCAGCCCAACAGTTAGGTATTAGTCAGTCAGCTGTTTCGCACACACTGAAAAAACTCGAAGAAGATTTAGGAGTAAGCCTTATCGAGCGCAATAAGTCACAAGCTGAACTGACTGTCGCTGGCACTCGATTACTACCCCGCGCTCGAGAAATACTGGGGTTGGCTGAGACCATACGCCAAGAAGCTGCTGATATTAAGGGATTGCAACTAGGTAGCCTGCGTATTGGTTCTTTCGGCCCTACTTCTTCTTTGCGCTTACTTCCTGAGATTCTAGAGAGTTACCGTAAGCAATTTCCCAATATTGAGGTGCGTATTGATGAAGGAAATGATCAGCAGGTCGTACAGTGGTTACAAGAGCGGCGTGTTGATGTTGGCTTTGTGGTACTTCCTGATGAGCATTTTGATACCTTTGCATTGATTGAAGATCAAATGGTTGCTCTTATTCCTAAAACACATTCATTGGCGAATAAAGATGAAATTGTACTTCAAGATTTATGTCATGTTCCTTTTATTCTGACTGAAGCTGGTTCAGCGCAACTCATTTCCAAGCTATTTGCATCCGAGGATCTGATCCCCGATATTCGCTACAGAACGACCCAATTGATGACGACAATTGCCTTGGTTGCAAAAGGAGAAGGTGTTGCCCTTGTTGCTGAATTAGCACTCCCTCAAGCTTTGCCAACTGATGGCTATGTGGTTCGGCAAGTAGCGCCGCAATACAAACGAACGATTGGTTTAGCACTGCACAGTACCCGGCAAGCTTCTCCTGCAGCACAGGCATTTATAAAAATGGCCGTACAATTATTAAAAAAGTGAAACCTAGGGCGTGTCATCAATTAGATTGTGAGGCTTAAAATGAGAAAAATGGTAGATAGACAAGATTACTGAAAATGTTTAGCAAAATTTAGCCATTTTAAGGCCACTAAATGCATTAATGTGCTAATTGACGACTCGCCCTAAATGATTATATGTACCTAGCATTGAACTTTATAACTGTACTGTATCGAAAAATGTTCAGTAAGGCTGTTTGTCTGATTTCATTGAGTATACCCAACAAAGACTGACCAAAATAAAAACGTCAGATCTAGTGTTCATGATCTAACGTTTACAGTGAGCGAAGAGGTGATGCTGGTTGATAATGTAGTTGGGGAATAAGTGTTTAGCTCATGTGAGTACCTGTCACTCTTGTTTTTACCTGCATGATTAATGATAAGCCATAAAGGATGATGGCTAAGGCTAAAAAAATCAAAGCCAAAGGTAAAAACAAGCTTTCTTGGAGCACGCCATCAGCACCAATGTCACCGTAAAATAAGCTCTCCATCAGTCCAGACAGTGCAGCGAGGGTCAGCATAATTGAACCACTGATAAATAATTTAGATGTCATAAAAGCTCCGTTAGATGAGAATTAGCAATAATAATTTATCTTTATTCAAAAGTTATTGCAGTATAGTTATTGCTGAATGACGCAAATATGATGGTTTCCTGGATTCTGACCACCGCCCAGATCTAAACAAATATCATTGTAATAGAATTCATGGGCTTTGATGCCTAGCCAGAACGCAAGAATGGCAGTGATAATAATGATTATCATCATCTTAGTATTCATATAAATATCCTAACCAATGAGTACGTTTATCAACTAATGAATGCCTAGGCACATATCGTATATGAAATAATACGCAGATTGGGCGCGCTCCTATTTTTTCATAAACTATTCATACTCGGTCTTTAAAAATATCAATATTCGTTAAAATGTATTTAGCAGTCGTTGACTATAAAAATTTGTGCGATCAAGCTGTAGACCCAAACTCAAATCGCTATCATGTGCTCTACCAAAAAATCTAAAAAAACGCGCGTTTTTGGTGAGACCATATCTCGCTTTAAATAAATAGCGTAAGTAGCACTAAGTTCTTCATAGGGACTAAAAATATGATCTGGCATGACTTGAACCAATGACCCTTTCGCCAATTCATCTTTAACAGCCCACAGTGGTATTAGCGTCAGACCTGTATGATTCAATACCAGCTGCTTCTGACCATTCACTGAGTTCACTGAAACCTGACTATTAATCATCAACTTTTTACTATCTTCTGCTATCAAAAACCACTCTTTCCAACCGTTATAACCATATCGGATACATTGGTGATCAGCTAGATCGTCAATCCTACGAGGCGTGCCATTATTTTTTAAATATTGGGGGCTTGCACATAGTAGAAAATCATTAAATACCAAGCGTCTGGCAATCATGGTCGAATCAGATAAGCGTCCACTTCGAATAGCCACGTCAATATTTTCTTCTATAAGATCCACAACCCGTTCTGTTAACTCAATTTTTATATCAATATCTGGATATAACGACATAAATTTCGGTATTAACGGTAATACCATGTTTTCACCAAAACCAACTGTCATGCTGATTTTCAGCTTACCCTGTGGCATTATTTGCAGGTCATTAACGGCTCTTTTGGCATTATCAAACTCTGACACAATTCGCTGAGAGTATTCGTAATATTTGTGCCCCGCTTCAGTCAAACTGGTGTTTCTGGTCGTTTTATTGAGCAGACGTACGCCCAACTCCTTTTCAAGCACTGCTAACTGCCGTGAAATGGAAGACGGCTGTACATCAAAGATGCGGCTGGCCTCTGAAATGCTACCGGTTTCGACAACACTATTGAAGTATGCCAGTCGATTTATTGAGCTCATTGCCACTCCTCTATTAAGTTGATAGGTATTCCATTTAACTGTAACCATGGCTTGCTCAAAAAGCAAAAGTAATTTGTTTACTGGGTAATGGTTTGCTGGATTAGCAACGTCTAAACTTATTGTCCTGAAACAAACAATAAGACATTCACACCAGTAAAGGGTAATAACATGAAAGCGATGATCATTAAAGAAATCGGTACAACTGCAGTTTTTCAATTGGAAGAAAAACCAAAACCAACGGCAACACTAGGTCATATGGTTGTGGAAGTGAAAGCCACTAGTGTGAACCCTATTGATACCATGCTGCGCTCAGTCGAGCTGCCTTGGTCGGAGAATTTGCCAGAGATACTACACGGTGATGTAGCTGGTATTGTGAGCGAGATAGGTGCCGACGTCACTGAATTTAGTGTTGGTGACGAAGTTTATGGTATGGCTGGTGGCCTCAACGGTATTGATGGTGCACTTGCTGAATTCATGTTAGTTGATGTGCGTTTAATGGCTAAAAAACCTAAAACACTCAGTATGAAGCAAGCTGCAGCCTTGCCGTTGGTCGCACTCACTTCTTATGAAGCACTCGTACAAAAAATGAATGTCAAAGAAGGCGATAATGTCTTGATTCATGGTGCAACAGGGGGTGTTGGTCATCTTGCCGTTCAGCTAGCAAAAGTACTTGGCGCGACAGTCACCGCTACCTACTCTCCTGCTAATCGTGCACTAGCACAAACGCTAGGCGCGGATCATCTAGTGGATTATACAACAGCGGAGGTTGATGACTATGTGGCGATGTATACTGACGGCGTGGGTTTTGACAAAGTTTTCGATACGGTGGCTGGTGATAATATACAAAAATCTTTTCAAGCCGTTAGATTCAATGGCCATGTCGCCACTATTTTACCGATTGCTGATCCATTGCAAGTTGCTCTCAAAGCCTTATCCTTTCACGGTGTTTTAGTGCTCATCCCATTATTTCATGGCGTCAACCATGAATCGCACGGTCGTATCCTGAAAATGATTGCAGAGCTGGTCGATAGTGGCAAAATCACGCCTATCATAGATGATAGTAACTACTCTATTTGGGAGGTAGCGCGCGCGCATGACCACCTTGAATCAGGTAAAGCAGTGGGTAAAATTACGCTTACTGTATAGTAGTATTCGGACGTGTCCTCATTTTGAACATGACGATAAAAATGAGATAAATTGCAGCCAGACTGTATTAAATAACTGCGTCAAATAGCTGTGTTAAAAATGAGGTGTTCACAGATAATAACGACTCTCTAAAATAACACAGCTCGCTCGTAGACATCCTTATAACGGTAGGGTCATATTTTATTTAGAAGTTTCTAACACTTTAGGAAGTATACCAACAGGTACTCCGAAGACTTTACTCCAGACTCACTGTAATTTTTTATAGCGACCTAACTACAGTAAGAATTAATTTTCGTAAAAGGCTTTCAGCAGCTTCATAACTTAACCCCTCCATCATTACTGCATCTGAAATAGCATCGATTGTACCGTGGATAGCGTATAACACCCCCTTGTTTTCTTGGAAAGACCCTGTTAAATGAGGCTGTAAAATCTGCCAATAGGCTTTAGAAAAGTAGTATCGAATATCAGCTTTGAGGTTTCGGTAACCAGGGTAAGCTTGTAAAGCGGCAATAATTTCCTCGTATTGAGATCCGCAATGTACTACGCAAGCAAGATATGACTTAACAACACTATCGACGGTGGCTTCGAGAGAGAGCGGTTGCTCAGCCACCGCTTGCTCAATAGCTTCAATTACACGTTGATCATAGCTTTGATAGAGGGCTGAAAGTAACGCTTCTCTTGAACCGAAGTGTTCATATGTGATGGGCTTGCTAACTCCTGCGTAATCAGCTAATGAAATTAATGTTAAAGCCTCTGTACCTGACTCCTGAACAATTTGATCAGCCATGGCCAATAACTGAATACGACGTTCTTCTTTTGTCATACGCTTACCCACCTCTCTCTCCTTCTTTTATTCATACGTATTGATTAACACTTTAAGCGATGAAACATGCTTTTGCATCCATGCTTAAATAAAAAAGTAACTCGCTGTATCCCGGATAGGGATGTATGCTCTCCTGCAGTTTCTGTAGGGGGATTTGATTCTGCTTTAATAGCTGTAACTCACCCAACAATTCACACGCCCGTTCTCCTAAAATAGAAGCCCCTAGTATTAATCCTTTGTTGTCACAAATTACTTTTGCTTTACCTATTGTTTTTTGATCCACAACGGCACGATCTAAATCTTCATAGTCAAACGTAAAAGTCTTGATATCATTATGCTCCGTGCTTGCTTCAACTTCAGTTAAGCCACAACGAGCAAACTCGGGGTCTGAGAACGTACACCAAGCGACACCTGATAAGTCAATAGGCTGTGCTCCTACACCATATAAATTATGGATTACATTTCGTGCTTGATACCCAGCCATATGAGAAAAAAGGTAAGGCCCTACCACATCTCCAGTTGCATAAATATTAGAGACGTTGGTTTGACAGTAGTCATTCACCGTGATTCCTTGCGAGGTAGCTTTAATGCCAATATCGGCTATATTTAGCGTCGTCAGATTAGGTTGCCGTCCTAAAGCAAACAAGATTTTTTCCGCACAAACGATGGCTTCTCCCTCAGGCGAAGAAAGTGTTAGCTGAATACCTGTAGCATCCTCTGAGACAGCAATAGCACGTTGATTTAGAAGAATATCTACCCCATCTTTTTCTAAGACTTCCTGTAGTAACTTAGAAAGCTCTACTTCTTCTCGATAAAGAATATGAGGAGCCATTTCTACCAGTTTAACTTCTACGCCCAGCGCTTGCATTGCTTGTGACAGCTCAACACCAATAGCCCCAGCGCCCAACACAATGATGCTACTAGGCAGGTTTGTCAAAAGAAAAATATTTTCATTTGTTAGATAATCAACTGTGTTAATACCAAAGATATCTGGAACGACAGGCGATGAGCCTGTGGCAATCATTATATTCTCTGCTTGCAAAGTATTTGTACCTACTTGAACAGTATCTTTATCCAAAAATACGGCTTCACCGTAGAAATATTCGATTCCAGCAGCTTCTAAAACAGGTACAGCTTCTGCTTGATGTGCCTTCTGAATTAATGCTCGTACTTTTGATAAAACGTCAGCAGAGTTTATCTCTATAGAACCATATTTTTTTGAGATTTTAATCTCTTTTGCCATTTGTATCATCGCTTTACTAGGAATGCAGCCAGACCATGTACACTCTCCTCCTGGCTGATTACGCTCTACTAAAGCCACTTTTTTCCCATATTCCATAGCAGTCAATGCTGCGTTCAAGCCACCAGCCCCTGCACCAATGACCACTAGGTCGTATAACAATTTGGATTTACTATAGTCACTTATGCTCATAAAAGAACCCTTTTATACCAAAACTTATTTCACTAAAGAAACCTGTTACTAAGTCAACCTACTTAAGGTAGGTTACCTTTAGTAGGTTAATGGATTTACTCAAAAATAACCAGTATTTTTTAAAGTATTCGTTTGGACTTTTTTGAATAAATGTACTAGATCATAAAATAGATCTCAGAGGTCTTGTGAGCATCTAATAGGCTATACATACCATACTTACTAAGCCCTAATGAGGCTTATGAACATGTTAAAACTTAGCTAGATCGTCATATTAGTGGCGTTAAGTCAGTATGATGGTAAAAAAATAGAGAGCCTTAACGACTCTCTAAAATAACCCAGCCCGCTCGTAGACATTCTTATGACGGTGGGTTCACTATTTTATTTAGAAGTTTCCAACAAATGGAATACGGGTAATCGCCACTTTGCTCTAACCGCTGCCATACGGATTAAGTAACCAGCAACTAAACTAATAATGACGCTGATATTACTACTAACAGCAAAATTCTGAAGTGTTAAATATAAACACGCAACGATTAAAGAAACTGAAGCGTATAACTCATGATGTAAAACCAATGGGGTTTGGCGACATATTAAATCACGCAGCAATCCACCAAATACACCTGTTGCAATGGCCGCAACTATACAAACACCGTAATGGAGTCCCATGTTAAGCCCTACTTGACAACCAATGATACTAAAGGCCGCTAGTCCTAAAGCATCCAAACGTATGAAAACGCCATTAAATTTAACAACCCATTTAGCCAACCAAGTCGTTATAAGACCAGCCACACAAACGATTAATAAATATTTAGGATGTTCTACCCAAGTTAAGGGGTAGTTACCAAGTAGGATATCTCTGACACTACCACCGCCTATCGCTGTTACACTCGCGATAAGCATAACCCCAAACCAATCCATATTTTGTCGTCCCGCGCTTAGTGCCCCCGTCATTGCCTCTGCTGTAATACCAATAATGTAAACTATACTCAAAAGCATGGAATACTCACCTTAAATCTATCTGATAGTGTAAATGATGTGAGATTGTAAAGATAAAACTGGTGTATTACGAATGATAATTTGAATCGTTTTGAAAGCATCTAGTACTACTCTATTCTAGCAACGGGAAAGCAAAAAAGAATGCAACGTTATTGTCACTTTATATGCAAAAGCACTGCTTTTCCCAAGCATAAATCGCGGCTTATGCGTAAGCGTCAAATTTTCATAAACAAGTAAAAAAATTACTGAATACACACGGTCACAGGCTTTGAACTCCTCTATCCTAGTGCCCTGACTTAGACCCCATCGAGAGAAATGGGTACAAACCAATATTCCACGCCAAGAATGGATAATGGTTTTTTAAATTGCTAAATGATGTGGGCTGTCATAAATTTATTATGAATGGCCCATATAACGATCTTCTGAAGGAATAAAAATTATGATGAGAAAAACGTTACTGCCAAGCGTGCTGTTATTAAGTCTGACTGCGTGCCAGAACACTAATACACAGGGCCTTGAGACAACAACGGTTTTACAAAACGACCTACCGACGACAACCTCAACCGATAAGTATACTAACAATATAACGGGCGATTACGTCACAGATGGCTATACAAAGCGTAACGAGGGTTATGACTGGTTTGCGATCAGCGTACGTGATGCTGGTCAAGATGCTATTAGTGTGTCTATTCGTTCTCGCATAGACAAAAAGAAACCTACTTGTACATTAGACACCGTACTTCATAAAGCTCATGATGGACGGTATCAGTTTTGGGTAGATAATAACCCCGTTTATTTGCGCTTTAATGACAATAGCTTATCCATTGAAGGTGAAGAAGCCTATCTACAAAAAACAGCTTTTTATTGTAGCGGCGGTGCAACGCTTGGTGGCGTATATCAAAAATTAAGCGATACGCTGGACACTCAACAATTGGACAAGTCGCAATACGCTACATCACTCAACTATGGTGATTTTTCTACTCAAGTGACCAGCACCTCTGACGGCAATGGTGGTTATGTCTTAAAAATCCAGCCTATAGGCGAAGACATTATTGAGCGACCAATTAGCGATCCTGTTGTTAGTGCTGATGTGGGTGATATGAATGGCGATGGATATCCTGAAATTCTAGTATTCACCCAAAGTGTGGGTAGTGGCTCATATGGTGACGTGATTGCTTATTCGAGCAATAAAGGGCTGTCATGGAGTGAAGTCTCTTATCCAGAGCTGACTGATACACTCAAACAAGGTTATATGGGGCATGATGAATTTTTGCTAGTTGAGAATGTGTTGGTTAGACGTTACCCACTCTATTTAGAAAACGATAGCAATGCCAATCCACAAGGTAAAACACGCCAAATCCAGTATCGTATGATCGAGGGTGAAGCTTCTCGTCAGTTTGTGGTTGACGCGGTTAATGAGTTTTAAGCACCTCTTAAAAGTTTACTGGATAATAGGATAAAGCAAGTGCTATATAAAAACTTTAAAATACAGTTAATTTTAGCATTAACTGTATTAACTAGTGCCTGTACAAATATGGACCTTGTTCAAACTACAGCTATTAATACTGTATTTGAAGAGACGGCGCTGGTAAAAGCTAAACCAATAGCTATCGAAAAATCGAATATAAATTTTGACAGTCATCCAATTGCAAAACGTTATAGAACTGTGATTAGTGGGGAATATGCAAAACAGGAAGTAAATTTTGCAAACCATTACGTAGTAATAACATGGGGCTGTGGTTCAGGCTGTGTCAGTGGTGCGATGGTCGATAGCCGAAATGGAACGGTTTACCCTTTACCAGAAGATAAAGAATGGGGTGGTAATGGCACATATGTTACATTTGAACAGGAAAGCAATATTTTAACGTCAGTATGGGTAATTCCGACCCCAACAGGCGATACTGAAGAAACGCGAAAATACTGGAGATGGGATGAGCAATCTAAAGTATTTGCACATATTTCTGCACTTCCAACATATCTTGAGAGTAAATAAGAGAGAAGACCTATGAAAAAAATTACCAAAGTGCAAATGGCAACGATAATCGCCATAGTCTTTTGTATTATATGGGAAATTTATATAGGCATATGGTCTAGAACACAAGTTGGAGCGATAATAAGAGTAGATATATTCATTATTTATCCAATTTTGATCGCTCTAATTATTATTTCAGTCAAACAATATATAAAGAATAAGCGAAGCAATCATAGATAAAGAAGCTTAAGAACAGTGCTCGATGAAAAATTAAGCTTTTCTTTTCGACACTTATTTTTGCAAACAGGACATACGTCATGCTTACCCTTCATATTGCTAACGGCGCATCAGCTTCTGGCACTTTAAAACATTATTTCGAACAAAATAAGCTTGATGGTACAAACCAAGTATTGTGCTTTGATGACTATTTGGCCATTGGCCCTTTATATGACGGTAATAAAGTCAATGATCATCAATTGTTAAACCAACGAGCCAACTATCTATTTGATATGCTACAAATAGCGCATCTCGAAGAATTCGCTGACGTAAATGTTGAAGATCAATGGTTGGTAGATATTACTGAAGACATCAGTAAATTATGTCACTTTGACTTTACTCCTTACCACAAAGTGGTTATATGGCATGGAGATAATGCGCCTGAACGGTCGTTACTCTCTTTGTGCTGCCATATAATTGATGAGCATAAACTCTACCATATCAGTATTAACGACTATAACCTCTCCACTCATATGCTACGTGGAGTGGGTGCCTGTTCTCTTGAAATGTTAGACTTCCTGCATAATCAAGAAAAAAAGATCAATCCCGTAGATTGCGTGCAATATGCACAATTATGGCAAACGCTCGTTAAGTCCTCGAAGCGACCTGATAGCTTATTACGAGTTTTTGAGAGCAACGAAGTCAAATCTGTTAGTGAAGATTATTTTGATAAACAAATACTGACGCAATGCCAAGAACAAGGTCAAGGAAATTTTGTATTAATGATGGCACTAGTTGGCCGTGTTCTGGGGTTAAGCGAGCAGCTTATTACAGACACTTTCATCATCGCTCGAGTCTACTATTTAATCCAAAATACCAGTCTTGAGTATCAAGGAGATTTGGATCAGCCGCGTCAGTTACAAGTTCGAGTCAGAGATTAATCATAATCACCAGCCCTAAATTCTAGGAAAATATCATGCATGTTTTGAAATCTAGCTCAATCATCGCGTTAGTGACATTAATCACGCTAAGTGGCTGCCAGTATGCTAACACAAGACTAGAGAATCCATTAAAGAAAGAGCAATCTAAAGTCATGCAAAAACTGTTTAATATCGAAACTGATAGACAGTTTTATATCACTTTTCCTGACCACAAGAATCAAGTGGCGTTAACTGAGTTTGTCAGTGCCAATGACAGCCAAGATAGCAAACCGTATGTGAGAGGTGTATTAGCAGATAATAAAAATTATTCAGTGTCACTGGACTATAGAAATATCACCGCATTAAATGGCTCAAAAAATCAAAATATTGTTAAGTTCATCGTTCCTTATACATTAACCAATAGTAACGCTGTGTCAGATGAAACACTGTCTACTCTAGATAATCCAAACCTACCCAGCAACTCACTGTATTTAGGATTTTTCGAGCTAGATTATATTACCAATAATATTACTCAATACGATCAACAGCTCCTAGGCAAGTACAGCACTCTGACTGCGATAAGCTATGATGGACAAGATACTGTTAATATCAACATACGTCAGTACCCAACAGAGACTGACCAAAATAAAAATGTCAGATCCAGTTTTCACGACCTGACGTTTAAAGTGGGCGAAGAGATGACCCTGATTGAAAATGTGATTGTAGAATAATTATTTATTGGCTTTGGGTATAGGATATCGAACATTCTTACTTTTTAGAGTAACTCAGCTGCTTGTAATGCTATCTCTTTAACATCTAAGCTAAGGGCTAAATCTGTATTGATCAAATCTTCAATATCGAAAAATCTAGCTTCTAGGGCGTCATCACCTGCTAGAGGATCACCAGAAACCCAAATACAAAGTGCGGCTACCAGAACAAAATGGTGACGAAGCTTACCACTACTATCAAAGTCAAACGCGTCTACAGCGTTAAATGTATTGAAGGCATTTGATACAATGCTTGTCTCTTCATAAAGTTCACGAATAGCCGCATCTTTAACCGTTTCCCCACGTTCAATTTTACCACCGGGAAAACCCCATCGACCTACATCGGGTGGGTTAGCACGGCGGACTAAAAGCACCTTTCCATCTTTAAAAAGTACTCCAATAGTAGCTACTATTGGACGTAGGTTCTGTAGATCGTATTGTATTATAGGTTCATTACATAGTTTATTAGACATAAAGACTCAATCGAGAATAGGACATAGAGTATAGAGCATACTTTTTAAATGATCACCGCAGTGAACTATTTTAAATAGTCATCTTTCGGTAGGCTTTTCCAATAATCGTAAAGAGCATTGACTTGTGAAGAACATAATAGTTTCATAGCTGACTTTAATTGATCTGTACTCCATAGCCACTACTGCATTTCTAACAATTGAGCTATTTCAACCTCTGTAAAACGATAGCGGATATGTTTAGCTGGGTTTGAACCTACAATTGAATACGGCTCGACATCTTTAGTAACGACAGCACGACTAGCAATAACAGCGCCATCACCAATAGTAACGCCACTCATAATCATGGCCTCTGAACCAATCCAAACATCATTCCAATAACAGTATCTCCTGAACGCTCAAACCCATCCTTCGCTCCAAAAAACTTATCCTCACTTTGATAAAAAACGGAAAAGAGCTTATCCAAGAATTTTGATGCCCCTGATTACCTGCCATCATAAACACGGCACCTGAACCTATGGAGCAATAACGCCCAATAATTAATTTATCTACGTCCGTTCGATCTGGTGATAAATATCGGGCGCAATCATCAAAACTATGTCCATGATAGTACCCTGAATAGTAACTGTGCTTACCCACGATAATATTAGGGTTAGTGACTTGCTCTTTAAGGGATTTGCCTTTAAAGGGACTTTCAAAGTAATTATTCATTCTATCAACACCTTTTTAATGCTTTCACTTCAGTAACCAGCCTAACTCTGACAAACTCGGATCAGCTCATAAATATTGCATAAGTTCGATAGGTGCGCCATTTACTTCGATAAAAGCCACTATTAGCCCCTCACTTGGTGAGTTGGGTTCAATGATCACTTTTTTACCCTCTAACTCTTTATTTAGATCATCTACTACAAACGCTACGTGGGGTATGGTTTTAACCACATCAGGATAAGGCGCTCCCTGCCAGTAGCGTTGCCATTGGATACCATATGGATTATTTTCGTGGTCCGAAACTGTCATTTTTAGGTGAGGCAAATCAATTTCACCTTCAAAATTATCTTGCGTTGGAATACCAATATGATTAAATTTCATGACTAAACCATACTTATACATTTGCTAGTTCAGTGTCTGTATAGCGCACCAGTTACAAGTAGAGTATGAATGGTAAGTACACCATGAAGCACACTGAGACTATTTGAGGTAGGAAAACCGTTGATATTATTAGCACACAACCAAAGATTCAAGTCCTCACTAGGGAACCGAACCAGTAAAAGCACCTGGTTGGTTGTGCTGAGGTATACCCTAGCGGAACTATCTATTTCAGCCCTTAAACCTATTAACAGATCACTTAAAACAGACTGATATAATGAAACTACTTATAACAAACTGCTGAACTAGCTTATCTATTGCGCTACGCATCATAGAACTATGTGATATTTATTACAAAGCTAACTAATAGCTTGTACTAAAAACCCTAAAATAATTACGGGTTACTCTCTAAGTATTTGAATTTATTTAAATTAATATATGCAACATGTAAGGATGGCGGACTCATTCGATTTAATATGTAATGTATATGGATGCTTTACATATTGTAGAATTTAAGACTTGAAAGTATAGGAGCCCTACGATCAATCATGTATAAAGTCTAAACCTTCTCATTAGTGGTTCAGTTCGTCATATATTTGGCTTAATATAGCTTGAATACAAGAAAACTGAATGAAGTCCCTATGAATAGTAAGGTAAAAAAGTTTTAGTCCAGACCCTATTTACAGAATATCGAAGGTGTTGACTATCGTTAATATCTCTAATATGTAAAAATATCGGACTAATTATGAATATGCACCATAGCACTGACTCGTCTCATCATGAGCTACTCTAATAATTAATTCAACCTAATTGCGATGGAACTACTGCTCACTAATGTGACGATTTGTCCAGTCGTAGTAACTTGATGACTTGACTTTTAATGCTAAAGCTTATAGGTGTCTCAGTTAAGAATCCCAACAGTTTAAATAAGGGTTGTTGTACTCAGAATATGTTACACATTAAGGTTCATGAACCATTTAATTTTCTCTGCATTATAGGGTATTGTTTTTACTACGAAATTACCTCTTTTAACTCGTGAACCTAACTTTAGGTACGCATAAGTTAAATAAGGTCTATGTGGTAATAACTTCATGACACAGACTGTAGGTTTGTTCTACGTGTCATTCTTAATAGCCATAACCGCTGCCTAATAAACCAATCACCCATCATGTGTTTCTTATGGGGATACGGAGCACTAACCTAGTGGACGTTTAAATTTTTGTTGTAGGACACTGACATTGATTAGCGTTCATCACGACTAAATTTAATTTGCACATTACCTTGTCCCAGTATACCAGCCAACTTATCAGGCTGACTCAATCTACCAATACGCGTATAAGAATAGGACGAAGAGAAACTCTTATAAAACACTACTAACGTTGATGAGCCATACAACATGATGTCACCATTATGAATTGTATTTGCGCGACTGGCATTCGTTGGCAGTGCATTTGGTAGCTGAGCGTGCTTCTCGTTACTGTGCAAATCCTCCATATTTAACGTCAAGGGTAATTGTGCCGCAAAAGCATGCGCAGTCGCGTTGTCTTCAGCCAACACTTCAAAACGATTTCCATTAATTGTCATCCACATATTCACCTGCTCCTTTTCTGATATCGGTTGCTCTGTATTATTAGAGCTTGTTTTTTGCGTCAAACTTTCGTGCACAATGGACGAGTTTTATGTGCCATTTTGATCGTCAGCACAAGCACTCAATGCTGGCAAGATACCAACAGCCATCATAATGATCATGCGGTTGCTCATATTCATCTGTTAAACTCCCCTAAAGTAGTTACTGCGCGGTCAAACGCGATGTTAAGAACGCGGAAATCACTAAGATAACAGCACTAAATACAAACGTTACCTGATAACCGCTATGATCAAACAAAATACCACCTACTGTCGAACCTAATGCAATAGCCAGTTGCACCACAGCGACCATCAAGCCACCTCCTACTTCAGCCTGTTCTGGCAATGTGCGAGCAAGCCAGCTCCACCAACCAACAGGGGCTGCTGTTGCTAAAAACCCCCAAAGACCAAGTAACACTGCAACAACCATGGTCGATGTACCAAAAAATATCAACATCGCTGCAATTGCTGCCATAAGAATAGGAATTACAATCAAAGTTGTATAAAAACGCCGCTCTAAGAAAATGGTAATCACACACGTACCAATAAAACCCATCACGCCAATGCCAAGCAAAATAAGCGACAGAGTAGAGATATTAACTTGAGTGATGGTTTCTAAAAATGGTCTTACATAAGTAAAAAGTGAGAACTGTCCCATAAAAAACAAACTGACGGCCAACATACCAATCATGACGATAGGATTACGCAGCAATCCTAAGATAGAAGGGGTTTTGTCATTTTTATCTGTGGTGACTTGCATAATAGGTAAACTGATCCACTGCCAAATAAGAGCCAATAGAGCCACAGGAACTAGACAAAAAAAGGCACCGCGCCAACCAATGATTGACCCAAGATAACTTCCTAAAGGTGCTGCAATGACCATTGCCAAGGCATTGCCACTGTTAAAAATAGCCATGGCCCGCGGCACATCTGAGGGTGGCACTAAGCGCATCGCCATTGCTGCTGACATGGACCAAAATCCACCGATAACTACTCCAATCAGTGCCCTTCCAATCATATAAATCGTATAATTTTGCGCCAGTGCCACAATGACGCCTGATACCGCCATCAGGGCAGTCAAAAGCAACAATAGCGTTTTACGATTCATATTGCCTACCACACGAGAGATCGTCAAACTTGTGATAACCGCAAACGCACCTGAAATAGCAATGCCTTGACCTACCATCCCTTCACTGATGCTGAGATCTACTGCAATCGGCGTGAGTAGACTCACAGGCATGAACTCTGAGGCAATTAATGCAAAAACGCACAGTGTCATGGCAAAAACTCCACTCCAATAGGCGGGCCGTTCTGTATTTTTTTCTTTTTCTTTGGTGTTCAGCATACACACTCTCGATATTGTATTGAGAATCTATTAAAAAATGGGTTTTAAACTAAACGAAAAACCGGCCATCACGTAGCCGGTTGTTTTTATAACTCACTACTCTGTTTTTTTATTTCAAGTTTTTATTAAAAAAGTCTGTCAATTTGTCAAAAGGGATTTTATCCATGCGGTCGTATAAATCGACATGGTTCGTATTTGGTAAAATGAGCAGTTCTTTTGGTTGTTTGGCTTTTTGATAAGCATCTTTACTAAAATAAAGTGAGTGGGCATCCTCGCCAGCAATGATTAAGATAGGACGCGGAGATATCTCGTCAATATAGCTCAGCAGTGGCATATTCATGAATGATAAAGGCGTCGTCGCCGTCCATGCGCCGCTTGAGTTCACTGCATTTTTATGAAAACCCCGATCTGTGCGGTAGTAATCGAAAAACTCTTTTTGCACAGGGTTTGGATTACTATCTAACGTTTCGGGCAAAATACGATCTGCCGTGGTCACTTTGCCGTTATCGTCTACATAGAGATCATGGTTGGCCATCGCAGGCTGCCCTTTCTCTGCGTCTATCCAGCGTTGTTGATTGAGATGTTTCAATACTGCTTGACGATCGCCCGCATCATAGCGATCATCACCGTCACCTACCCCATGCCCCATCGCACGACTCATATCGTACATGCTGGTCGTGGCGACCGCTTTGATTCGCGTATCCATCGCAGCGGCATTCAAACCCATGCCGCCCCAACCACAGATACCAATAGCGCCAATACGATTTCTATCGACCTCAGGACGTAACCCTAAGTAATCTATCGCTGCACTAAAGTCTTCCGTATTGATATCTGGGGACGCGACATTTCTAGGCGTACCGCTGCTTTCACCCGTATAAGAAGGATCAAAAGCTATAGCGACAAAGCCCTGTTCTGCCATCTTTTGCGCATATAAGCCTGATGATGGTTCTTTCACAGCGCCAAAAGGCCCGCCAACAGCTAATGCTGCTAGCTTTTTGCCGTTATAGGATTTTGGTATATAAAGATCTGCAGCAAGCGTGATGCCATAACGGTTTTTGAATGTTACTTTTTGATGTGTGACGCTATCACTTTTAGCAAACGTTTTATCCCATTTTTGTACGAGTGGGACGGTAGATGTGGCGGCTTGTGCCATATGATTCGCTCCAAGGATGGTTGAGCTGAGCAGTATTCCCAGGCTAAGCTTTTTGATCATTGATGGTAAGGTCATTGGTAGTCCTTTTTGATAGTAAATCATCACTTATCTGATGATTATTCATAATGTGTGAGTAGAAATAGCCGTGTTATAAACAAGACGAAATTGTTTATAATATATTCTCTAAAGTCATGAGATTATCTTATACTTCTACGATTCTAGTGATAATACCCATTTTTTAACTTTTATTTATTCACTCAGGTTCTGAATATGCGACAACAAGAGAATTATAATGAGCTGCATGCTTTCTTATTGGTTGCTCAAGAGAGTAGTTTTACTAAAGCCGCGGTCAAACTTGGGATATCACAATCCGCCCTGAGCCGCTCTATTAAGTTATTAGAGCAGCGCTTAGGTCTACAGTTATTCACGAGAACCACACGTAGCTTGTCTTTAACACATGCAGGCGAAGCATTGTTTGTGACCGCTGAGCAGAGTTTTAGTTTATTAGATGAGAAGTTAGATGGACTCAAGCATTTGCGCGAAACGCCTGCGGGGTTGGTACGCATTAGTGCTGGTCAGTATGCTATTGATAAAGTGCTGTTACCAAAGCTGGCCAAATTCAAAAAGCTATATCCTGATATTGAACTCGAGTTGATCAGCGATACTGCTTTGTCAGATATTATCAGCACACAATTTGATGCAGGGGTTCGCTTTGGTAGTTTGGTCACCGAAGGTATGATATCGGTACGTATCGACTATGATGAGGAGATTGCTGTGGTCGGTTCGCCAGATTATTTCCTTGAGTTTGGCTTTCCCAAAACACCTATAGAGTTGAACGATCACAACTGCTTGGGCTATCGATTCATGGGTGGCGGTATGTATCACTGGGACTTTATGATTGATGGGCAGCCTTACAAATTAAAGACGCAAGGACAATGGATATTCTCGACTGATTACTCAGTGATTGATGCCGCAAAACGAGGACTGGGTATAGGTTATGTGCCCATCGATATGATTAAAGATGAGCTAAAAAACGGCAAGCTTATTCATATACTAAGAGAGTTCAGTCATACCTTTAGCGGCTTTCATTTATATTATCCGCATCACAATGTGTCACCTGCGCTACGAGCCGTTATTGATGCTTTGAAGCTCAAATAGTATTTACTTGGGTAGCAAAGCACCAAAACTTTTCCTAAAAAAATAATTTATGAAGACATTTTCGCCTTCTAACCCTGTTCAGTTTCGCACAATATTTTGATGTCTTTTAATGGTGATTCACCAAAAAAACGACGATACTCTCGACTGAAAGACGGTCTCTAAAGTTATGACCATTTAAGGTATAATTATCTATAAATCATAACCTAATGTTGATATTTATGGCTAAAGTGTCTTTAGATCGCCCCAGCCTTATTGCTTGCCCTATCGCTCACAACCTTTCGGTGTTTGGCGATCCTTGGTGCTTGCTGATCTTACGCGACGCTCATATGGGACTGACACGATTTGATGAATTTCATAATAGTCTGGGTATTGCACCGTCGGTGTTGACCAAACGTCTAACCACTCTAGTCGAAGAAGGTGTATTGACAAAACACCGCTACTCGACACAGCCGCCGCGCGAAGAGTATCTATTAACGGAGGCAGGTCAAGATATACTACCGATACTATTCATCTTAAGGGAATGGGGTCTTACTCACAGTCCTTGTTCAGACTATGATAAAAGGGCTATTTTTGTAGATTCTGAGACAAGTGAGGAAATCCAACCTGTCGTCATTGACAAAGTGACTGGCGTTGAGATTGGTAAACTTGCCATCCAAAAAAAGTTTAAATAAGCGTTTTATATAGATTTTAAGCGTTATCATTTCTTGATGATTTTTCAATCCTTCTTTTGCACAATCAACTCTTTTTCATAAGCCATTGCTTGTGCTCGTGTTATTTGGCAAAAAAATCGTGCTTAACTCGCCTTTGAATCACCCGTACGCTCTGTTGTATTAAAGAATTCTTTTAGCGATACGTACTTACCACCAGCTGCCATTCTCACGCGAATATATTGGCATAAATGGCCTCAAATTTTATGCTACTTGCCAGCAATTCTATTAGAAATAATGAAAGTACGATAATAAATATACATAGTAACTATATTCTTAAGAGTTATTTTTAGTAGTAACTATCTTTTTAGTAGTAACCATATTATCTTATATTACTCCTCTGCAAAGAAATCTGCGCGGCGTCTAAAAGTTGCGCCAACCAAATAGAATGTATAAACAACCCATACACAAGGACTGTAAAATGGATGTTACGAAAACAGATAGTAATAATACGCTAGCTACTTGGGAAGCTGATGATGTGCGTATACGCGCTACATTAGGCTCTATAGGGATAACCTCGCCTGCTCAACTGGCCAGCATGAGTGGCCAATCATTTTTTGATGCCATGTTTGCGGGAGAGTTGCCCTCACCACCGATTGGAGAAACGCTTGATTTTATTCCTATCCACATACAAGGCGGTAAATCTATCTTTCAAGGTCGACCCAGTCAGCAACATTACAATCCATTAGGTAGCGTACATGGCGGTTGGTTTTGTACCATCCTTGACTCTGCTGTCGGTTGTGCTATTCATTCTACCTTGCCCGCCGGCAAAGGCTATACCACGCTCGAGATTAAAGTAAATATGATTCGAGCGTTGACCAAAGCCATTCCGCTAGTACGTGCTGAGGCTAATATCATCCATGTCGGGAGACAAACCGCAACGGCTGAAGGTCGTATCGTTGGGCCTGATGGCAAACTATACGCCCATGCCACCACCACCTGCTTGATATTTGATATGCAGTAGTGAAAATAATGACAACCTTTTTACTTAACATGGTTCTGATGATTAACGAACAATAAGGCCAATACTATGCAAGCATTTGAACATACAATGACTCTAGATGGCAAAAAAGCGCGCTATTATGATCTATCACCTTTGGCTGGTAGTGATAAAAACGTACAGCTGTCGCCTGCACATTTTTACGGAGGCAATGGTTTCACAGCTGGTGTCTATCTACCACTACTGACCAAGCTCAGTGAGCAATTTACTATCACCAGTCTCGCCATGCGCGGCTATTGGTACGATCTACCATCCGTCAAAAAGCTGACTCGCGAGCAAGATGCTGATATATTGATTGATTTTTTAGAGAGGACACAGGATAAGCCTGTCGTAGGTATTGGTCATTCTCAAGGCGCGACTGCCACCGCCATTGCCGCGGCAAAACGTCCAGAGCTATTTTCAAAACTATATCTGATAGAGCCCGTTACTTTTACCAAATCGCAGATGCTTATGATGAACTCGGCACCTGACGATTTAAAGATAACTCAAGAGCCTTTTAAAAGCACACAAACCAAGCAAGCACAGTGGGAAAGCATTGAATCGTACTATGACTATCTACGGGCGCATCGTGCTTTTAAGCGTATTGATGATGACAATCTTTATGTCTTTGCAAAAAATAGTCTTGTCGAAAATAAGCAAGGGCAATATAGTTTGCTTTTCGCGCCTGAGCAAGAATTGGCAAGCTACTTCGATACCCCTTTTGTCAATGACGCCTTAAAAGACCTTAATACTATTGGTTTGCCTTACACTATTATCGTTGGCAAACCTTCTATGTTTATCAGCGATGATGTGCGTAAAGTTTGGCAGCATCTTGTTCCTAGCAAAGGAATCATTGAACTGTCGGACAATGGGCATCTGCTGCCAATGGAAGCGCCTGAACAATGTGCAAACATCATTATAAAAGCGTTTAATGATTGAAAGACATAGTATGAAAAACCGATGATTGAGAATTGAAAATCGCCCTATCTTAATATTATCTAAAAATAACAAAAACCCTAATATCACGGAGTTATCCAATGCGACAGATCAAAAGACTACCTGCCATAGATGGTCAGCTTGGTTGGTTTGAGTCTGTACCTTTTACGCGCCCTATGCCCGTGCAGCGTGCTGAGACAGACGAGTACTTTGACGTCATTATCATTGGTGCAGGATTCTCAGGTCTCGCAACCGCTGACCGATTGGCTGAACTCCTTCCAGAGGCGCGCATTGCCCTTGTTGATGCGCTAGAAGTTGGTCAAGGAGCGTCTGGTCGTAATGCAGGATTTATTATTGATATACCTCACAACTTAGATCCTACAGAGCCCGACGCACAGGCAAACACAAAGGCTCGCGACTTGAATACCTTTGCTATTCAGCGACTACAGCGTATTCAGGAGCAGCAAGGATTAGATGTTTGTTGGCATCAGGCTGGTAAGTATTTGGCCGCTCATGAGGAAAAGCACTTCTCTGGTTTAAGTGACTTTGTAAAGACGTTAGAAGCCATCGGAGAACCGTACGAGATACTAAATGGTGATGCCCTAGCAAAGAAGTTGGGTACGCATTACTACAAGCGCGCAGTTTATACACCGGGTAATATATTGGTTAATCCAGCAGCCTTAGCAATCTCCGTCGCCAGTGCGCTACCCGCTAATGTGACCTTGTTCGAGAATACGCCAGTCCAAGAAATAAACTTGGCCAATAAAGTCATCCAAACCCCAAAAGCGCGACTCAGTGCTGACACTATCGTCTTAGCCACAAATGCATTTACAGAAAAATTTGGTGTGGCTTCCAATCAAATAACGCCGATATTCACCTATGCCAGTTTGACTCGCCCGCTGAATGATAATGAAATGCAGTGTTTTAAAGACAAGGCTACTGAAAATATAGCACCTTGGGGACTTACTTCTGCGCACCCAGCTGGCACGACGGTGAGATTTACACCAGATCGACGAATATTTATCCGCAATACTTTAAATTATCAGCCTACCCTATCTAGCACTGGGGCATCACTCGACAAGGTAAAAACCAAGCATCGTCAGTCTTATTTAGCGCGTTTTCCGCAACTGCCAGACGTACCATTTGAGTACACATGGGGCGGTATGATCTGTGTCACGATAAATCACCAACCTGTCTTTACGGAGCATAAGCCTAACGTATACGCCATTGCTGGCATGAATGGTGTTGGAGTGGCAAAAGGCACTTATTTAGGTCATTATATGGCGGAGCACATCTGCGGCAAACAAAGTCCAGAGCTGGATTTTATCCTTAACCATTCAGTGCCGAGCTGGATACCGCCTGATCCATTTCGTAGTGTCGGCGCGCATATTCGCCTCTCTTTTGAAGAGTATATGGCAAAAGGTGAAGTGTGATTAATATAGGAAAAAGCATAAGAGATTTGATACCGCCACTAATAGTCAATGCCTATGACGAGCTATTTCATTAAGCTCATACAAAGCTCATTATTCAACTTTAATGACTTCTGACCCGTTTGCGCGGTAACGATAACACCTTCACCAAATACAAATAGAGTATCAGACTGCTGCTGAGCATGTTTAGCCCCTACCACTTCAAACTGTTCAAATAACCATCGTCTAACCTCAGTTTTGTGCTGCTTGGCGATTTGGTGCGGTGCAGAACGAGCATCTGAATACTCTGCGCAAGCGTTAATAAACATACACCCATAAAAACCCTCTGATGATGTCCATTCTTTTAAGAAAGCTAGATAGCATGTTGCAACATCTGCTGCTGCTTTGATCTCAAATCTGTCGAGATAATTACTTAATTGTGCCATAAACATCTGGTGACGATAGTTGAGTACTGCCTCAATCAAACCCTCTTTATTGCCAAAATGCGCATATAACGTGCGCTTGGTCGTTCCTGCCTGCTTGGCTAACAGCTCTACGCCGCTCTCGTGAAAACCATTCTTATAAAATAGCTCATAGCTCTTTTGTAAAATAAGCGCTCGCAACTCCATTGATTCTGTCTCCTGCCTCTATTATTTTCAAAAAAGCTGTCACTTAAGTATACCGTTCGGTATACTTGTTGATATATACTGATCAGTATATCAATAGCCACTCATTACTAATACTACTAACGGTTTATTTATCATAGGGGTCAGCATGCATTCATTTTTTAATTGGTATAAGCTAAAGAGTCAAACCAGTCAATGTCCAAAAAGATTGCCGTTGTCCATGATTGCCATAGCGTGGCTTGGTGGCACACTTGCTACTGCAACCCTTGCTATATTAGGCAATGGGGTAGAACTCATCATGATTTTAGGTTCATTTGGTGCCAGCTGTTTATTGATATTTGCCTATCCTGCCAGCCCCTTTGCGCAGCCAAGAAATGTCATTGGTGGACATTTTATTGCCACCTTTACGGGACTAGTATTTATGACGTTATTCGGTATTCACTGGTGGAGCATGGCAATGGCAGTAGGCACGGCCATTGCGCTGATGCTAATATGTAGAATGCCGCACCCACCTGCTGGATCCAATCCTTTAATCGTCATGTTAGGCGCCGTAAAGTGGGATTTTTTAGTCACCCCTACCTTGCTTGGTGCTATCGTTTTGATCATGTTAGCGCTCGTTTACAACAATCTAGGTAAGGATAGACAGTATCCAACCTATTGGTGGTAAAAGTCCAGTTTGAGTTAAAAGACAGACGTTTATAATTACGACCTCAAATATTTTCCCAATTATTCATTTTTATATGCGTCTAATGCCAGATGTCAGACATCCTGATTTGCATCTATTCTAACAAAAACAACTACTTGCTCTTGCATATGCTCATGATAGTTAATTTCTAACTTTTACCTAATAATTTAGGCAGTTTAAAAAACTCATTATGCGCTAACTATTGCGATAGTTTCTAATAAAAATATTACTGATTGAAAGACAAAAAAGGTAAACTATAAACGTCAAGTTTTTACCAACGAATGTTTTTAAAAATGATAAAAGACGACTATTAATTGAACGAATTTTACTGAGGATAAGTGATGAAGTGGACTGTATTGGTGTGTGCGTTACCGCTGTTGACCGCTTGTATGAGCATGAAAAATGTCAAAGAGTTACCAAGCGAGCTGATCTATCAGCCACCTGTGTCAGGGGAGAGCGCAACGATTATGGGTAAAATGGAGCCGCGACATACCAAGCTCGTTGGCGACCGTATCGCTTATATCATGGAGATTGATGGTAAGCGCGTACCTAAAGATAAAAAAGAGGCTTACAGCAACACTTGGGATAATGTCTACCCGATTACAACGGGTGAGCATACCTTGACAGTCACTTACCGTATGGCTGGACACTATACGCTGCCGACCAAGATTATGTTTGATGCCAAAGCAAACACTAACTACCAGTTAGACTTCGCTACTGATATTGGTACCGCATGGTTTAGTAAAGACAGCTATGTTGACTTTTGGATAAAAGATAAAGCAACAGAAAAGCCCGTGACTGAGGTAGTGCGAAGTGCGCCACCACCTGAGCCACGGGTTATCTCCTATCCGATCATCATTAATAATTGATTGAGATGTGTCTAGAAGTAACTTTGATATAAATTCAAAATTATTTAGAAATTATTAAACATAAAATTATTATTTTAATTATTGAAAATTAATTAGATAAATAGACATCGAAAAGCAATAGTTTTTCGATGCTTCTTTTTTACAAGAACTAAAATATTTTTAAAATATAATCACTAGTCATCACTTCCTAGGCCAATTACATGACCCCTATATACACTGCACTGGCTGTACTAGTTACCTTTATCTGGGGTGTGAATTTCACCTTTATTGCATGGGGATTAGAGAGCTTCCCGCCACTAATGCTCACTGCCCTACGCTTTTTCTTTACCGCAGTGCCCTTGGTTTTGTTTCTTAAGCCACCTACATTTAACCGTACCTTACTTATCTATGCTATCGGTACCTTTGTCTTGCAATATGCCTTTGTATTTACGGCCATGCATCTAGGTGCATCACCGGGTTTGACGGCGTTGTTGCTGCAAATGCAGATTTTTATCACTGTACTGTTGGCGTACTTTATTTTGGGCGAAGCAGTCAGTCGCATGCAGATCATCGGTATGTTGGTCGGAGTATTAGGCCTTAGCGTGATTGCGCTAAACCTTGGTGGAGATATGCCTGTGGCTGGATTTGTCTGCATCTTGATTGCCGCAGTCGGTTGGAGCTTTGGTAACATTGCATCCAAGCAAGCCTCAGCACAAGCGACCTTGAAAGCGGCACAACAAAAAACAGACGTGGCGGCTATCGCACCTATCACTGGAAAAAACAAGACATCTGCTTTGTCTGCTCTTGCACTGGTAGCATGGGGCGGTCTCATTGCCTGCGTGATCTTAACTGTATCTTCTCTTATGTTTGAGACTGATGCATGGCAGCTGGCGACATTTACGGATGCATCGCTCAAATCTTGGCTATCACTTGGGTTTATCGTGTATATCTCAACCCTAGTGGGCTTCGGACTCTGGGCACATCTACTCAGTCAAAACACTGCCTCCAAGGTTATGCCATTTGCTCTATTAGTGCCGGTATTCGGTATGACAACGTCCGTAGTGCTTACGGGCGAAGTTGTAACGTGGTGGAAAATGCTGGCAATGATATTGATATTGTCGGGGTTATTATTAGCAAACGTGAAATTTGGGATAAGGAAAAAACCTGCTCATAAGTACGGAGTCTAATAGTTTACTCTTAGATAAATGGCTAAACGATGGTTAAAGACTCATTGTCGAGACAATGAGTCTGGCTATTAAGTAATATGACGTGAAGAAAAATAAAATAAGAGAGACGATCAATAGCCTATGGTTTCTCATGTTTATCGTTACTCATTTATCAAATCCAACCTTCTTCCAAAAGATGCTCAGTATTACTGATTTTAAACTCACTACATAAATCATAAAATGTCATTGGATCTTCAACATTATCAAGCATCTCACGTTTATTGAGCGCCACAAATAACGCCAGTGCATAAGCTGCACTATGAATAGACTTTTTGGGATTAAAGGTAATATCGGTAAAGGCTTGATATTGAATCACCTCCTCATGTAGCTGAGGATTTTGCTTTAGGGCATTCACATATAGCCAATCATAAAACACAGTCAACGGTTCTGTACCCCACTCCATACCAAAATAACTGTAGCCGATGAGCTCACCCGAGGTCATTAATCGCTCGTCCTTTCTGGCTTGTCTTGGCGGTGCTGTCAGTAAGTCAATGTAAGGGCCACCATCTTCAAAAACCATACTGGATTGAAAAGCATTTTCGACACTGTATTGATTGCCATCATGCTCATCAGTGATCTTTAAGCTGAACGGACTCAGCGGAAAACTCAGCTTATTGCCAGATTTACTGGATAATTCCAAAACATGGTTAAAGCCATACTTTTTGCGAATGACTTGATGCATATCATTGATAGATTTTTTCTTTTGTCTGGTCGCAAACCCCACATGCCGTTCAAATCTGACCATGTCTGTTTTTACTAGGTTGTCACTGTTGACTCTAGGCATAAAGACAGGTCTGTGCTCTACAGCATCTTGGCTTTTTTCCATAGAGTTGCTTCTTTGTTCCATAACGATGTGCCTTATATCAATAGTCTTTTATAAATTTTCTTTCACAGTTGATCTGGTCGCCAAATGGTAGCTGCTCACTCATTTTAAGATACTGAAATCCATCAGCGCTCGCGAGGCAGTTTATCTTATTATGCATCATTTATCTGCCCTATTTTAAATTTGCCAATAGACTTGCTGAGTTTTGTTTTTATGAATACTTAGTAAATTAGCTTTTAGTCGTTTTACATGCCTGCACTGATATTAGACCTTAAAATAGTACCTTCCAAATTTGCACAGAACAGTACTATAACCCTGGTTTTTATATTCTGTGCGCGTACGCGACTATGGTTTTTATAATAAATCCGCGCTACCGCTTACCAAATGAGCGATTAGGCTTATAAAACTCTCTAAATATGTGCCAAAATGATGAGCAAAAAACGATACTTAACCCAATAAGCGCATGGTTTACTCCTTATTTCCCCAATATGCTACAATTATCCCCAAGTGAGCCTTGGGGATAATTAATATATGAATCCTTTTATATAAAAGGCCTGTAATATTAATAGAATAAATATCGGTGTCCACATCAGTGTCCAAATACTCTTTAGCTCTTTATATAGGGGTATTTTCATAAGTTATCGAATTTGCATAAACCATCACGCATTTTCCTCATAAACATTACGGATAAGAACATGGCTGTCGACAATATAAATGATATCAACAAACTTGAATGTCGAGATAAGGACTACTCGGTCAGTGTCTCAGGTATCGCGGGTCTAAGTATACGTGTCTATCCAAACGGTAAAAAAGAATACTACCTGCGCTACTCTCATCCACATATCGATGGTAAGCGACCTAGAATGATGCTGGGCAAGATTGAGGACATCAGTCTATATGAGGTCAAGTACAAAGCAGAGACCATACTTAACATGGTCGCAAACGGCTCTGACCCTA
The DNA here is from genome assembly GCF_052258485.2 of Psychrobacter sp. T6-5. Taxonomy (NCBI): domain Bacteria; kingdom Pseudomonadati; phylum Pseudomonadota; class Gammaproteobacteria; order Moraxellales; family Moraxellaceae; genus Psychrobacter; species Psychrobacter sp. T6-5. The sequence goes on from NZ_JBQQEY020000001.1 coordinate 1,903,671, forward strand.
AAGCCATACAGCAAAAAGAGCAAGTGAATAAGTATGCTCACCTAAAAAACGCCACATTCGCTGACATTGCTCAAGCATGGCGAGCTCACAAAACATCCAGTCGTCAGCAAAGCAAATCGAAAAAGCCTGCGTTTAGTGAGTCGACACTCAAATTTTGGGATTTGTGCTTGGGATACATGTGCCAGGACATTGGCGATTTAAGGATGAATGATATCACCAGTGAGATGATATTAAGTGTGTGTGAAGCAATCCAAAATAATGATAATCAAGCGACTTTCGTTGGTGCCAGCACTCGGCTTTATACGGAAAAAGTATTTTCATTCGCTGTCGCACGAGGATTATGCGATAAAAATGTAGCGGTTGACACCCGTGGCGAGCTGGCACCAGCTGGCTCAGGCAACCACTTGCCAGCCATTACCAAGCCGGATCAGTTTGCGACGCTCTTACAGGATATGTCCAATTTTAAAGGGGCAAGCAATCTCACATTAGAAGCCATGAATTTACTGCCTTATGTGTTTGTCCGTAGCATTGATTTACGCTCTATGCGTTGGCAGGATATCGACTGGGATAATAATACATGGGCGTTCTCCCCGACGAAAGGCGAAGGTCGCGACGATATGGTATCGCACTTAGTCGTGCCATTAGCCACGCAAGTGATTGCGCGATTACGAAATATTCAATCCATCACAGGCCATAAAGAGTACGTCTTTGCCTCAATGCGTGGTTCAAGCAATGCTTATATCAGCAAAGCCACACTGGTACAGGTATTTCACCGGCTTGGATACAAAGACGTGCAATGTGCGCATGGCTTTCGTGCATCGGCCAAAACCTTGCTCATGGAACAGCCAGAGTTACGCTACTCAGACATCGTCACAGAGTTACAGCTAGGTCACAGGATCAAAGATACACATGGCGGGGCTTATAACAGACTCGATGAAATCGATACTAGGATAACAATGATGCAAGATTGGGCGGATTATATAGATAAGCTTCGGAGTTGTTAGAAAGTTATTTTAGAGTTAAAAACCATATCTGGCTGCGCTTATTTATGATTCTTTAAAATGTATTTTACGAAAGCTCACAGGGGACATGCCAGTAAATTGCTTAAACTGTCGACTAAAAGCACTATGGTCTCCATAACCACAATTCAAAGAGATTTGAGTCACGGTCAATTTATGATTGGCCAATAATCGAATGGCATGCTCTAGACGCATTTTTTGTACAAACTGAATAGGCGACATATTTAGTACGGCTTTAAACGTACGCTCTAGCTGTGATTGACTCAGATTTGCCAGTTTGGCTAATTGGACGATATGAATTTTTTGATCAAGATGATCTCGTACATACTGAGCCACGCTTGCCAGCCGAGCGTGCTTACGCAGTATCCGCTCGTTATCCTCATCAATATCTACAGATATACCTACCATCGCTACAATATAATTTTCTATATCATAGACGGGGATTTTTTGCGTGATACACCATCCTAGCTGGCCTGATGCATAGCTATGAAGCTCTAGCTTATCCACGATATCTCTACCCTCTTTTAAGACTTTCAAATCCTGATTGAGATAATCCTTGCCTTGAGAACTCAAAAAAACTTGCTCGGGTGTCAGGCCTATTAGTGCTTGTTTATTCTTAAACCCACTGCGTTTGATGAGCGTTCTATTGACGAGTCGATAGCAGGCTTTATCGTCTTTCACAAAAAACACCACATTCGTCATCGTATCAAACAGAGGCATCAATAAGGATATATTCCCCGCAAACTCATCAAAAGTGGCGGGTCGATAAGTCTGTAGGTGCTTTGCTAGTCGCCTTGTTGGGGCATCTAATACTAACGGCCTCATGGTGATATTTCCATATAGCATCTCAAATTTGGCATTGAGTGGTTGGTGATTTTAGGAGCTACCTCACCTTTATACTCCGATATGTCTGTATAACCTGTGCAGAAATGCGCATTTATTCATGTAAAAACATCAAGACTGCTTTTCTGAAAAACGTCATTCTATATTTACGCCTTGTTCATTTACGAATAACGCTGACAGTATATTAACTCACGGATGAATCAGGTAGGCAGTCATGTTTGATACGCTTTTCACTCTTAAGATTATTGATTCGCATACTGGCGGTGAACCTACTCGTATGGTGTATGCAGGATTTCCTGAGCTTATTGGACAAACTATTCAAGAAAAACTTCAAGACTTCAAAAAGAATTTCGATCATTTGCGTCGAAGCATTATTTTAGAACCTCGTGGTAATGATGTGCTTGTCGGAGCGCTTTTGTGCCCGCCTTCTGATCCTCGTGCCACGGCTGGCGTGATCTTCTTTAATAATCATGGCTATTTAGGTATGTGTGGCCATGGCACTATCGGCGTTATTGCATCTCTAGCTTATCAACAAAAAATAACCGCTGGTGATCACTATCTAGAAACAAGCGTAGGCCTAGTTAAAGCAACCTTGCATGATGATGGTAGTTGTAGCGTCCAGAATGTCCCCTCTTATCGCTACCAAAAACAAGCAGAAGTTCAAGTACCCGATATTGGTCCTATCTATGGCGATATCGCTTGGGGCGGTAATTGGTTTTTCTTAGTCAACGATCATAAACAAGCTATTGAAGCTAATAATGTTAAGGCGCTTACTCAATTTAGCATACAGATTAAGGAAGCACTTCATAAGTCTGGAATCACGGGTGCTAACAATGGCGAAATTGATCATATAGAACTGTTTGGCAAGAGCGATCTCGCCGGCACTAACAGCAAAAACTTCGTATTATGCCCTGGATCTGCCTATGATCGCTCTCCTTGTGGTACTGGCACCAGTGCCAAATTGGCTTGCTTGGCCGCAGACAATGTACTCGCACCTGGTGAGACTTGGTATCAGCAAAGCATCATTGGCAGTATCTTTAGTGCCAGCTATCAGCCTATTGATGTACTTAATAATCATAGCTCTCTTCATAATAATTCTATCAATACTATTATACCCACGATCCGAGGGTACGCCTATGTATGTGCAGAGACCTCTCTCATCGTTCAAGATAGCGATCCGTTCAAATGGGGTATTTCTCTATAAACACCAGTTTATAGAGCTTCTAGGAAGTAACCAACCATTGCTCAGTAATGTCAGAAAAGCGAGACTATCATGGACACACAAGTGTTTGATATACATATCATCGGTGGTGGCATTATCGGGCTATGTGCTGCGGTTACTCTACAGTCTCGCGGGGTAAAAGTTGCGATTTTAGAGGCGGATAAAATCGCTCGCGGTGCAACTTATGGTAACGCAGGTCACATTGCCACTGAACAGGTTTTCCCTATTGCTGATGCCAGTATATTACGACATGTTCCTGCCATGCTACTCAACCCTGATGGGCCTTTGCGGATAGATTGGCGCTACCTTCCACGCTTAGCACCATGGGCATTCAAGTTATTACTTAACATGCGTATCGAACCTTTTACACGCAGTCATCAAGCGCTTTTGGCATTAAATGCACAAAGCCTTCAAACTTGGCAAGATTTTGCCAAAGAGTGGCAGTTACGTTCTTGGGTACAAATACAAGGATCTGTACTAACCGCAGAGACACCCAACAGTCTAAAAGTTCTGACTGAACATAGTCAACGCTTAAACAGTTTAGGTGTCTCTAACAGCCTACTCTCACAGTCAGCACTGACAGATCTTGAGCCTACATTAAAAGATAATCAACTGGGTGCTTTGTTTTTTCCAGAGACAGGCCATATCACCAATATAGAAGCTATTACCCATAAATTAAGCACTATTTTTAGATCGCTTGGTGGTCAAATTTATGAAAATTGCCGTGTTCTGAGTGCAGAAGTAACGACTGATGGTATTCGTCTGACGACAACACAAAAGCAGCTTCATGCCAGCAAAGTTATGCTCGCAGCAGGGGCGCACTCTAAAGCTTTAGCCAAACAGCTCACAGGCATCTCAGTACCAATGGATACCGAGCGAGGCTATCACCTGATGCTCCCTAACGAAAGTCAGCGTCTCAACATCCCTGTTTCCAGTATGGATCGCCGCTTTATTATGACACCAATGGAAAAAGGACTGCGTCTGGCTGGCACTGTAGAGTATGCAGGGCTTGAAGCACCAGCCAATATGAACCGTGCCCACATGTTATTGAAACAAGCACAAGCCATGCTAAAAATCCCACTAAATAGTGAAGATGGTATGCCGTGGATGGGATTTAGACCCTCTACTGCAGACTCATTACCCGTCATAGATAGACAAAAATCTGTTTTTTTAAACTTTGGGCATCAGCATTTGGGATTGACCCAAGCTGTCATCAGTGCACAGGTTATCACCGCATTGTATTTTGGCGATAACCCCACGGTAGACCCGACTGCTTATCGATTGGATCGCTTTAGATAAAAAACTCTCACCTCTATGAACACTCATAGAACCAACCATGCCGCTAATAGCCAACGGTTTGCTAACGGCTTTTATTTCAAATAAGGATATTCATATGAACATTCATGGCGTTTTAGTCCCTATCGTGACTCCTTTTACTGCCAACGGCGAGGTTGATACCCAAACACTGACCGAGCTTGTAAATGTCTTTGTAGAAAAGGGTGTGACTGGCATTGTCGCTTGTGGTACCACGGGTGAGTATTACACTTTCTCGCCTGCAGAGCGCGAACTGGTTTTGACCACTATCGCTGACGCTGCTAAAGGCAAAGTCACTCTGATTGCAGGTATCAACAGTTTATCAACCAATCATTCTATCGAGCTTGCCCATCAAGCCAAAAAATTGGGTTATGACGGCCTGATGCTATCTGCCAATCCTTATAGCCTACCAGCCCAAGAAGGTGTTATTGCGCACTTTGAAACCGTCGCTGATGCCACTAACCTACCTATCGTTATGTACAATTTTCCAGCACGCGTCGGTGTAAGCATTGAATTTGAAACCGTCGCACATTTATCCAAGCATCCCAATATTGTAGGCGTCAAGGAGAGCAGTGGCGATTTTAGTCATGCATTACGTATGCTGCAGGCTAATTTTGAAGACTTTGAAGTGGTTTGTGGTTGTGACGACCAACCCGTAGATTTTTTCTTTTGGGGTGCTAAGAGCTGGATCGCTGGTGCAGCCAACGTATTTCCAGCCGAGCAAGTGGCACTGTTTGAAGCCACCCAAAAAGGCGATTGGAATCGTGCTAAAGAGCTGATGACAGCCATGTATCCTGCCATCCACTCTATGGAGTCTGGGAACTATAACCAAAAAGCCAAAGCAGGCTGCGTCAATGGCAACATCAATGTTGGGTCGGTGCGTCTACCGTTGACTGATATGTCGAGTGAAGAGACTCAGTCATTTTTAGCCATGCTGTCTTAATACATCGCGCCATCGTTATCGTTTTCACCACTATATAAAAAGGACTACCTAATGAGCATGACCACAGCACAAGTCTTTGAGCTCGCCAGTAACCAAAAGCTTTGGGCAGGCCATCTGATTGATGCCAAAGCCTCCCTATCAGAGGAGACACTACCTAACTATAGCCCCATTGATAATGCCTGCATAGGTCACATTGTCAGCGGCAGTCAGCAAGATGTCAATACGGCAGTGATGGCTGCCCGAGAAGCTTTTGAACATGGTGAATGGCGAAGGATGTCTCCTGCTGAGCGCAAATCTGTCATGCAGCGCTGGTGTCAGTTGATGCATGACAATATCGATGAGCTGGCGGCATTAGATTGTGTCGATGCTGGTAAACCCATTACAGAGTGCCTTAATACTGACCTGCCCGCTACTATCGAAACCTTTGAATGGTACGCCGAAACAGCCGATAAGGTTTTTGGCAAAGTTGCTCCGACGGGAGCTGATTCACTAGGTTTGGTCGTGCAAGAGCCTATCGGTGTGGTGGGTGCAGTACTGCCATGGAATTTTCCTGCGCAGATGTATGCATGGAAAGTGGCGCCTGCCCTCATAACTGGCAACTCAGTCGTCGTCAAACCCGCTGAACTGACCTCACTCTCAGCATATCGATTGACACAATTGGCGTATGAGGCGGGCGTACCAAAAGCAGCTTTGCAGATGGTCTGCGGGCTTGGTGAAGAGGTGGGTGCAGCACTCGGTCAGCATATGGATGTTGACATGGTTTCTTTTACAGGATCAACAGAGGTTGGTCGACTATTTCTACAGTACTCTGCACGAAGCAATCTAAAAGAAGTGGTTTTAGAATGCGGCGGCAAGAGTCCTCAGATTGTCTTTGCAGATGCTGTGGTCAATGAACAGACCATCGAACATATTTTATCTGCCGCTTTTTGGAATATGAGTGAAAACTGTAGCTGTGGTTCACGTCTGCTTGTGCACTCTAGCCAAAAAGAGGCGGTATTATCACTGATACAAGAAGGTCTGAAATCTTGGAAGGTTGGTCATCCTTACGATCCCGAGGTCGCTATTGGCCCAATGATTGAAAAAGCACATTTCCAAAAGGTCGTATCATACCTCAATACAGCCAAAGCAGAAGGGGCCAGTCTGATCGCAGGTGGTCGCATTCACGATGATCTTGGTAGTGGTTGGTATATCGAACCGACCGTCTTTGACAATGTCAGCCCAGATATGACGCTGTTTAAAGAAGAGGTTTTTGGTCCTCTTTTAGCGGTAACAAGTTTTGAAACCGAAGAGGAAGCTATTCAGCTCGCCAATCAGAGTAATTATGGGCTTGCCGCTTCCTTCTATACACAAAACATCCATCGCGCATTCCGCGTTGCATCTGCTATTAAAGCTGGTACCGTCTCGATTAATGGCTTTTCTGAAGGCGATATTACGACACCTTTTGGTGGTTATAAACAATCTGGCTTCGGCGGTCGCGACAATGGTTTAGAGGCGTTGTCTCAGTATACCCAAACCAAAACTATCTGGTTAGTGAACTAAAAACTGACATTGTCCGCTATCCACGCTCAAGTCAGCATAACCAAAAACATTACAAGGAAGTAACGTTATGGAAAATATCGTCAATACTATAGTCGGCTATATTTGGAGTGACGCCCTAGTCTATCTTGCATTAGGCGTCGGTATATATTTTACGATTATGACTCGTGCTGTACAAATCCGTTATTTCAAAGAAATGATCAGGTTGTTGTTCGATAAACAAAGCTCATCAGCAGGGATTAGCTCATTCCAAGCTTTTTGTATGGCACTATCAGGACGCATTGGTGTGGGTAATATCGCTGGGGTAGCGACTGCCATTGCTGCAGGCGGCCCTGGAGCGGTGTTTTGGATGATTGTCATGGGCGTGCTAGGCGGTGCTAGTGCTTTTATTGAGTCTACCTTAGCGCAGGTCTACAAACATAAGGTTGGTGATCAATATCGTGGCGGCTCTCCTTTCTATATAGAAAGAGGGTTAAAGCTAAAACCTTTTGCTGTCATCGTCGCTATCGTGACCTGTCTATCTTACGGCGTGTTAGTGCCTGGCGTTCAGGCCAATACCATTGCGGACTCTTTTAATACCGCATTTAATATACCGCCCGTTGTCACAGGAATTATCCTAGTCGTACTCTTAGGTATCATTATATTTGGCGGTGTGAAGCGTATTGCTAATTTCGCAGGAAAAGTCGTACCTATCATGGCAATTGGTTATATCCTCATGATGGTAATTGTATTGATTTTCAATGCGCAAAATATTCCTGCAATGTTTGCACTTATCTTTAAGAGCGCTTTTGGCATGGATGCAGTGTTTGGTGGTATGGTTGGGACCGCTATCTCTTGGGGCGTACGCCGTGCGGTTTTCTCAAACGTTGCGGGTGCTGGCGAGGCGACCTTTAGCTCAGCGGCAGCCGAAGTATCACATCCTGCTAAACAAGGCTTAGTGCAAAGCTTCTCTATCTACATCGATACGGTTCTTGTCTGTACTGCAACAGCGCTAATGATCCTATCAACTGGCATGTACAACGTGGTTACTCCTGAGGGTGTGACATTGGTTAGCAACATGCCTGGCGTGGAAGCGGGAACTGCATTTACCCAAGCAGCGGTATCGACGGTCTTTAATCAGTATGGTAGTGGTTTTGTGGCAGTTGCTATTTTCTTATTCGCCTTCACCTGTTTGGTTGCTTATTACTATATTGCCGAAACGACGTTGGTCTATTTAGATAGTAAGCTTCGCTATCCAATTCTCAAGCATGTGCTCAAACTGGTATTTTTAATCGTTTGTTTCACTGGTAGTGTCCAGTCAATCGGTATGATGTGGGCGTTAGGTGATATAGGGTTTGGCAGTATGTGCTACTTAAATTTCATTGCTATTCTGCTTTTGAGCAAAGTGGCTTTTAAAGTCCTCGAAGATTACGACGAGCAGATGAAATTAGGCGTCAATCCTATCTTTGATCCTAAAAAAGCTGGCGTGGACAATGCAGATTTTTGGGTCGATTACAGTCAGGAGCATGGTCATAAATAATCGCTTTAATCATAATACGGCAAAAGTTAATGGATAAAAAGTTGTTATCAACGTCAAGCAGGCCTCCCTTATTTATGTTAAATTGCAAACAACGGTAGGGATACCTGTAGAGACACAACGTCTAAGACATCCCTACTACTTACTATACTCGTTAATACTGTACTCACTCATTTAATAAGAAGGTTAAGGATGACTTTAGATAATAACGTACTACGTAAACGCACCAGCTTGTTGGGTTCATTACTAGGCGATGCCATTTCTCGCCAATCTGGTGAGCAGACAATAGAGACCATTGAGACCCTGCGTAAAGGCTTTATTCAACAACGCCGTGAGCCAAACGAGGCGCACAAACAGCAGCTCATCGACTTTATTGCTTCGTTAGACAATCAAACTTTAAAGGATGTCATACGCGGCTTTTCTATCTATTTTTTCCTAGCCAATTTAAGCGAAGAGAACTACTTGCGTGAGCAACGTCATGAGCTGCGTATGCAATCGGAGCAAAGCTGGGAAGGGTCATTTCGTCGTACATTGTTTGAATGTCGTGAACGCAATATCGAGCCCGCTCAAATGCAAGAGCTGATTGATCAGCTCAAATTTACGCCTGTATTTACGGCGCATCCTACCGAAGCGCGTCGCCGTACAACAATGAATATCTTACAAAGTCTGTTCACGCATAGTGATGCTTTAAACAACGTGTCTGAAAACAGTTTTGCCTATGAGCAAGCCAAAGAGCAAACCGCGCAAACGATTGATCTACTATGGTCGTCTGATGAAGTGCGCACGCGCAAGCCATTGGTATATGACGAGATTAACAACGGCCTGCATTACTTTAACGCCAGTTTGTTCAATGCCATTCCCAAAGTATATCGCAATATCAAAAAAGCCATTGTCGATATCTATCCAGAGCTCACCGACTATCCACTGCCTGCCTTTATGAGCTTTGGTTCTTGGATTGGCGGCGATAGAGATGGCAATCCTTTTGTGACGTTTGAGACCACAGAGCTTGCTGTATTGATGCATGCGGATACTGTACTGCGTCACTATCAAGTACTACTCAAAAAACTGCGCCGCCAGCTGATTCATAGTGACACTATTGTCACCGTTTCACCTGACGTCTATGCCAAAATCAAAAGCTATGATGAACTCGATCAGCGTGTATTTGACTATAACCTCGATGACTATGGCAACGAGCCATATCGTCGATTGCTTTCTTTAGTGCTTACCAAGGTTAATGCTACCAATCGCCGCATTCAAAGCAAAGGCACTGACATCGAGGCTGAAAAAGATGCCTATGCCAATCCAGAAGAGTTGCTAGAAGACCTGCGCATTATCCGCCAAAGTGTCACTACTCACGACAAGGCGCATGCAGATGGATTATTGCTAGATGTGATCCGTCTGGTCAAAACTTGCGGCTTTCATTTGGCAGCGCTCGATATCCGCCAAGAGTCGTCATACCATGGCGAAGTGATTGCAGATATTTTTGCCAGTGCCTCCAACCTGCCTGATTATCAAACGCTAAGCGAAACCGAACGTCAAGAGTGGCTCACACGCTTGCTAGAAAAACCCGGTACGCCGCTTGTCTATACTGATAACCTGACAGACAAAACACGCGAGCAATTGGCGCTGATGAATTCGGTCGCTACTCTACGCAAACTGGTGGGACAAGCTACTTTTGGCAGTTATGTTATCTCGATGACCAATAATGCTAGCCAGCTACTAGAAGTGTTGCTGCTCATGCGGTTTGCAGGCTTATGCAGGGTTGATGACAAAGGTCAGTTGTCTGCTGATTTGCCAGTTGCGCCGTTGTTTGAGACCATCGAAGATCTTAAAAACATCGATAAAATCTTGCCTGCCGTGTTAGACAACCCATTGTATCGCGGATTACTACAGAATACAGATAATACGCAAGAGATCATGCTAGGTTATTCGGACTCATCAAAAGACGGCGGTATTATCACCTCTGCGTGGCAGCTTTATAGCGCGCAGCAAACCATTAATAACATCGCTGAGCAATACGGTATAAAAACACGCTTATTCCATGGTCGCGGCGGTTCTGTGAGCCGTGGTGGCGGATCAACGCACAAAGCCATTGCTGCACAGCCTGCTGGCACGCTACATGGTCAGATTAAAGTCACTGAGCAAGGCGAAGTGCTCTATGCCAAGTATGCAAATACGGATACTGCTGTGTTTGAGCTAACTATGGCAATCACAGGCACACTCAAAGCCTGCTCGACAAGATTTGTCGTGCAACCGACTGAGTTGCCAGAATATGAAGCCTTGTTTGCACGCTTAGCAGATGCTGGCGAGCAGCGCTATCGAGAGCTAACCGATCATACTGAAGGGTTTTATAAATTCTACTCCGAGGTCACACCAGTACAAGAGATCTCTTTACTGAACATTGGCTCACGTCCTGCCCATCGCAAAAAAGGTCTACCAAGTAAAACCACCTTGCGAGCGATTCCTTGGGTATTTGGCTGGTCGTTAGCACGCTTTACCCTACCTGCTTGGTATGGCGTTGGTAGCGCATTGCACAGTGTCAAAGACAACGAGATTTTGATGAAAGAGATGAATGCGCACTGGCCATTTTTTAGCGTATTTATCAGTAATATTGAGATGGCATTTACCAAAGCCAATATGAATATTGCACAGGCCTATAGCCAGTTATGTGAAGACGCTGCATTGCGTGAGCAAATAATGGGAGCGGTAATTGATGAACATACCCTAACCTACTCAGGCTTAAACTCGTTATTAGATCAAGAGGCTCTATTGTCTAGCCAGCAAAACCTTGCGGCATCTCTGCAGTGGCGAGACGCTTACCTCGATCCCATTAACTATATCCAAATTGAGCTGTTGAAGCGTGCTAGACAACAAAATGAAGATACGGCGGACAATGCTAAACATGGTGCGCTTAACGTAGAAGATCCTTTAATCCGTAGTATCAATGCATTGGCAGCGGGTTTGCGTAATACGGGGTAATAGCCATTCAGGGCTTATCTATAAAACAAGTATCTTTGTGAGCAAGAGCTGGTAAAAAAAATTAATCGTTAGTCTCGCGATACAATGTGGTTTGTGACTCTTGCCTAAAGTCCTCATAGGTAATGGCAGCTTCACTCTCTGGAGTGGATTCTGTAGGCTCAGCTGCGGGCACGTTTTGTTCGCTATTATCTGAATTACTCGGTTGTGCTGACACTAACGGCTCCTCGACCGTATTGGCGTCATTAGGTAATGGATTGTCATCACTATTCACTACAGGTTCGGCGCCGACCACTGGCGCGCTAGTCGTAGCCGCCGGCGCTGTCCCGTCTAAGTCGCTATCATTGCTAACAGTAGTGTCAGAAACAGAAGTCGATAAAAATCCCGTAAAAATAAGGGTAAGTACGACAATAGCAATGAGTAGTGAACCAAAAATCATACCAATAATGAGCGGCTTTTTACTACTTGCCACTTTCTTTTGTGGCTTTATAGCGTCCCTATAATCTGGCTCCAATGGCATGGTTTTAGTGTCTAAAGGGTCATCAATCGTTTTGCTAGATAAAGGCGTCGCTTGATCGAGATCGACAGAGGATGGCTGTTTTTTCTCATTATTCTTACTTAATTCATTAACTAAGCCACTATTTAAGTCATTGTCTAAGTATTGGTCTTCTAAAATATTATCGACACCAGCATAATTATCCATTCGCGTATCTGACACCTTGTTTTGTGTCGATGCATTTTGACCTGAAAAGTCAAAAGTAGCGTTTGTTGTGACGATGTCGGCTAACTCTAATCTTGGCTCTTTATCGTTGTTCTCATCTTCGAACAGTTGCAGCTCTTCTACGCTTAGAGGCTCAAAAGCAGGTAATTTACTTGCCGTTTTTAAGGATGTTGAATCATCATTATCATTTGGGGTGTCATTTTCAGCGCTTTGAACTCGACTGATAAAACGTTCGTAAATATTATTTTTGGCACGCTTACGCGATTTTTTATGAACGAGTTGAGACAACTCTTCGTCAAAATCAGTACCGATGTCTTTTTTTTCGTCGTTCATAAAATAACACCAAGCCAGTTTATGCTACTGGCAGTAAATGACTGATAAAATGAAGTTGTGATTTTTATTGCTAAACTGTAACAGTATCGCTAGTCCCCAATATAGTTGCTCGCACCCCTATCTTCAAGCACAATTTATTTGAGGCCGCTAACATTTGTAAGACTCATCTTAAATAATGCGATTGTAAGACTCATCTTAAATAATGCGATGAATTTTTATCAAAAGTAGCTCGTATAGAGACAACATATACCATAACAGGCTTAATAACATGGATTTAAAACAGCTCAATGCATTTATTGCTGTCGCGAATTTACGCAGCTTTAGTGCAGCCGCAGAAAAGACAGGACTGTCACAGCCAAGTTTGAGCCGCCTGCTGAAACAGCTCGAGACCGATATGGATGTTGTGCTTATCGATCGTTACCACAGGCCATTACATCTGACTGAAGCGGGCGAATTTTTTTACGATAAGATAAGCACCATACTGACAGAAATTGATACTGTCACGAGTATGACCCAGCGCTTATCAGCGCCAAGTAGTGCGCTAAACATCGGCTTTGTGCCGTCAGTATTATATGGTCTACTCCCTGAAATCATCGCCATGCTCAAGCAGTCCAATCCTGATATAGAGGTCAACCTCAAAGATATCAGCTCTTATCAGCAAATGGAGGCACTCAAATCTGGTGAGATTGATATCGGTTTTGGGCGTTTTGCCCATCAAGATCCCTGGATTCAACAAATATTACTGCGTCATGAGCGCTACGTGGTGGCCTTGCCAAAGTCGCATCCTCTCGCCCATGTAAAAGAGCAGCGATTAATAGATTTGGCAAATAATCGCTTGATTTTGTACCATCAAACGCATTTGCCGATTGCCACCACACTGCCGACATCAGAGTCAGTCAGCGAAAAGCAGGAAGCTAATACAAAAACCAGACGTGTCACTAATGAAAAATCTGCACTCAGTGAGCAGATTACAGAGCCGTTACTACATTTGTTTGCACAATACGGTATCTCACCCTTTATGACCACCACGGTGAGTGACTTGCAAGTAGCCCTAGGCTTAGTCGCTGCGGGCGAAGGTATCACGCTTGTACCTGCCAGCTTAACCACGGTACGTACAGAACAAATCAGCTACCAGCGTTTGGTACACGAAAACGTCACCTCTCCTATTTATTTGCATACTCTCAAAGATTTTGTGCATCCAAGTATCTCTGAGTTATTGAATGCTATCTATCAGGTCTATGAAGAACGAGGCATCACCTACCGGCGACAAAAATTTGTGTAACGTCCTTAAATGACCAGCTATTGCGTGGATATTGTGTTATAAAGAAACGCCAAAAATAATCTGCTCTAATACTTGATATTATCAGATTATTATGCTAACCAAAAATAATGGCAATACAAACAAATAGTAATAATAACTAGAATAATCATTCTCCTGAATCGTATTGGTGTGCTAAAGTCGATACAAGATTAATCGTTTTATAAAAAAGCATGTATAAACATGTATAAAGCGGTTGTCTAATGATCACTGGCAAACTGACACAGGTAAGTGATGATTTGCCGTTTTAACCATTTCGAGGTATTCATGTCCACACAACCACTCAACAACACAAGTACCACTGACGATATCGTTACTGAACAGCAAGAAGGCTTTAGTTGGCGTATCTTTGGCCCAGGTATTTTGATGGCGACCGCTGCAATCGGTGGCTCGCATCTGATTTCATCGACGCAGGCTGGTGCTATATATGGCTGGCAGTTGGCGATTATGATTGTTTTAGCCAACGTTTTTAAATATCCGTTTTTTCGCTTTGCAACCGACTACGTTTACGATACAGGTGAGAGTTTGATTGCAGGCTATGCCAAACGCTCAAAGGTATATCTTTGGGTATATTTTATCCTCTCTATCTTATCAGCGGTCATCAGTACGGGTGCGGTCTCGCTGATTGCAGCGGTGATTTTGGGCTTTATGCTACCCGCCTCTCTTGAGTTATCGACGATGGTGCTGTCTATGATCATCGTGGCCGTCTCTTGGTTCTTTTTGATAGCTGGTCATTATAAGTTGCTCGATGGTGTGACTAAGTGGATTATGATTGCCTTGACGGCAGCCACCGTTGCTGCGGTCGTGATTGCCGCTGGCAAGCCCACGGTTATGGCAGCAGATTTTATTGCTGTGTCTCCTTGGAACCTAGCGACACTGGGTTTCATCGTCGCACTCATGGGCTGGATGCCAGCACCGCTTGAGTTTGCCGCAATTACTTCTATGTGGACCTCTGCCAAAGTCAAAGCTGATCACACCACGCACAAGCAAGGCTTGCTCGACTTTAATGTCGGTTATGCCGTTTCAGCGATTCTGGCCTTGTTTTTCTTATCGCTTGGTGTGTTTGTCCAGTATGGTTCAGGACAAGAGATTGAGTTGGTGGGCGGTGCTTATATCAACCAGCTAATCAATATGTATACAGCAACCATCGGTGAATGGTCACGATTGCTGGTCGCTTTTGTCGCCTTCATGTGTATGTTTGGCACCACGATTACCTGTGCTGATGGCTACGGCCGTGCCAATGCTGAGTGCTGGCGTCTGCTTAAAGGCGAAAGCGAAATCAATAAAAAGCAAATCGCTTTTTGGACGACATACGCTATCGGTGGCGGGCTTGTGATTATTACGTTCTTCACAGGACAATTGGGCGCGATGCTTAAGTTTGCCATGATATCCGCGTTTGTCTCTGCGCCTATCTTTGGTTGGTTAAACTACTCATTGGTTAAGAAACATAAAAAACTGTCCGCCGGTATGAACGCTCTGTCTATCGCAGGCTTGGTATTCTTGGCAGGATTTGCCTTATTGTTCTTAGCCAATTTGGCAGGTTTATTTGCTTAAACTTAGTCTTTTTTAAGCTCATGATAAATAAAGCCCTAATAGCTTAGCTGTTAGGGCTTTTTGGTGGGAAAAGGGCAATTTAAAGAGTAATATGCCTATTGTAATTGTAACTAAATGTAAATTATAAAACATCTTAATATTTGAATATTTGGGTAATATGAATACTTATCATAGCGAGGTATTGAAAAGTACATAATGCTATTTGTTTTATGAATAATATTAAATTAACTACAATTAATTATTAAAAATAATAAACAATAATCTATAAGCTAAACTTTGCAGACGTGGATAATTGGGTATAATCAGTGACAACAACAAGATTATTTTCTATCCATACAAGCCCATGAAAGGATACTCACATGACCTCACTCTCAGCAGGTGCACGCTTTCGCAGTGCGCTTAAACAAAAAAATGATAATAACCAGCCATTACAAATTGCAGGCGCGATTAATGCCTATACCGCGATGATGGCGACCCAAGTTGGCCATCAAGCGCTGTATCTCTCTGGTGGCGGTGTGGCAAATGCATCATTTGGTTTGCCTGATCTTGGCATGACCAGCCTTGAT
Source organism: Psychrobacter sp. T6-5 (assembly GCF_052258485.2). Classification (NCBI taxonomy): domain Bacteria; kingdom Pseudomonadati; phylum Pseudomonadota; class Gammaproteobacteria; order Moraxellales; family Moraxellaceae; genus Psychrobacter; species Psychrobacter sp. T6-5. The sequence continues at coordinate 1,919,532 of NZ_JBQQEY020000001.1, forward strand.
AATGTGCTAGAAGATGCTCGCCGTATCACTGATGCCGTCGATACGCCATTATTGGTTGATATCGATACCGGCTTTGGTGGTGCGTTTAATATTGCCCAAACCATCAGAAAAATGGAAAAGGCAGGCGTGGCAGCCGTCCATATAGAAGACCAAGTCGCGCAAAAGCGCTGTGGTCACCGTCCAAATAAAGAAATCGTTAGTATCTCTGAGATGGTCGATCGTCTAAAAGCGGCATTGGATGCCAAAACGGATCCTGATTTTGTGGTGATGGCTCGTACTGATGCGCTGTCTGTTGAAGGCTTAGACGCTGCTGTTGAACGTGCCGTTGCTTTTCAAGAAGCTGGTGCAGACATGATCTTTGCAGAGGCGCTCACCGATATCGAGATGTATCGTAAGTTCACCGATGTACTCGACATTCCAGTCCTCGCCAATATGACCGAGTTTGGTCAGACCGATCTGTATACCACTGACCAGTTGTATGGTGTGGGCGTCGATATGGTGCTCTATCCACTATCCGCTTTCCGCGCAATGAATAAAGCAGCATTAAATGTCTATCAGCATCTATTAGATGACGGTACGCAAGAAAAAGTCGTCGATACCATGCAGACGCGCATGGAGCTTTATGATTTCTTAAACTATCACGAGTTTGAGCAAACATTAGATAAGCTGTTTGCGGACAATAAATAATCATAATAAGCAGTATTTTCACTTAACAATATAAAAAGCTACCCACAAAAGGAATGTAGACATGGCAGCACAGAAAGAACTTTCAGGCGCAGGACTTCGCGGACAAGTTGCTGGTAAGACGGCATTATCGACCGTTGGCAAATCGGGCTCTGGTCTGACCTATCGCGGCTATGACGTATCAGAGCTGGCAGATAAGTGTATTTTTGAAGAAGTGGCGTATTTACTGCTTTATGGCAACTTACCCACTCAAAGCGAGCTTGATGCTTATCAAGCCAAGCTCAAAAGCATGCGCGGTCTACCACAAGCATTAAAAGACGTGCTTGAGCGTATTCCTGCCAGCGCGCATCCAATGGATGTGCTACGTACTGGTTGTTCAATGCTGGGCAACCTTGAGACCGAAACCGATTTCGCTGAGCAAAACGATAAAACCGATCGTATGCTGGCAGCTTTCCCATCGATCATCAACTACTGGTATCGCTTCAGCCATGACAATGTACGTATCGAGACTGAAACCGATGACGCGACGATTGGCGGCCATTTCTTGCATCTGCTTAAAGGCGAAAAGCCAAACGAGCTACACGAAAAAGTCATGAACGTGTCGCTTATCTTGTACGCAGAGCATGAATTTAACGCTTCGACCTTTACCGCGCGTGTGTGTGCTTCTACTTTATCTGACATCCATTCTTGTATCACTGGTGCAATCGGTTCATTACGCGGACATTTGCATGGCGGCGCAAATGAAGCGGCAATGGATATGATTGAGGGCTTTAACTCAGCTGACGAAGCCGAGACAGAGATGATGGCAATGCTGGCACGTAAAGACAAAATTATGGGCTTTGGTCATGCCATCTATAGTGAGTCTGACCCGCGTAACGTTGTCATCAAACAATGGTCTGAAAAACTAGCCGCTGATGTTGGTGACGAGGTGCTCTACCCTGTTTCTGTGCGTGTTGAAGATGTGATGTGGCGTGAGAAAAAACTGTTTGCCAATGCTGACTTTTTCCATGCGTCGGCCTATCACTTCATGGGTATTCCAACCAAACTGTTCACGCCAATATTTGTCTGTTCACGCTTAACTGGCTGGGCCGCTCATGTATTTGAGCAACGTGCCAACAACCGTATCATTCGCCCAAGTGCCGAATATACGGGTGAAGAGCTGCGCCCTGTACCAGATATGAGTGCGCGTTAATTTTTTTGAGATAGAAGCTATGTAGAGTGTAACGATTTGATGCACTCTACCATTAATTTTAAAACATTTGAAATACTATGATATTTAACGGCACTTTCGATATCAAATCGGCATTAAAAAATGAACCACTTTTTTATATTTGGGAATCTTGTGCCAATGAAAGTACAGATTTTAGGAAAACTTTCACAGACGAACTTGAAAAAGAGCTTTATATAGATCATCCATTATATGGGCTTGAAGTCGATATTATTGCACGGCACGCAAGTGATGACTGTTTATTTAAGATTACTCATTCAAACCAAGTCTGTGTTGTACATTTAACTTGGAAGCAGGCTACGGAAATCTCTCCTTACCCATTAATGCAAATATATGAAAGCTTAGATGCTTGGTATGAAACAGACTATATCCCCGATTTTTTTTGCATATTAGGCATTCCAAGTGATTTGAGCTTTTTTGAGCAAAATGTTATTGGTTATGCCATTGGCTTTATTGGTAATAAGGACTTTGAAAACTATATATATACGCTAGAGCGCACCGCCTGCCAATTAACAGAAGATGAGTATCTGACTTTCATTGCTTTAGATTTTAATAATAAATTTGAAGTGCTAATCGCATTTAATCAATGGTTTAGAAAAAAATTTAACGATGCCAGATATGATCTATTAGAAATGAACAAAAGGTTCAACAAGTAACTATAAACTGAATATCTATCTTATTTTTAATAACAACATTTGTATTCCAACCAGCCAACCGCCAAAGGTGACTTATGGACAACGCCCTCGTACAACCCATGAACGATGAATTCAAAAAACCACTTCCCGATACTGACCTTTATTACTTCGATACCCGCGAAGCTGTCGAGCGTATTGAAGCGGGTGCTTATGACAAGCTACCATTCTGCTCAAAAGTATTGTGCGAAAATCTCGTACGCCGTTGCCCACCAGAAGAGTTAACCAATGCGCTAAAGCAACATATTGAAGGCAAGCAAGACCTTGATTTTCCTTGGTACCCTGCCCGCGTCGTTTGTCATGATATCTTGGGTCAGACCGCGTTTGTTGATTTGGCAGGCTTGCGTGATGCTATCGCTGAGCAAGGCGGTGATCCGTCCAAGGTAAATCCTATCGTGCCAACTCAGCTGATCGTTGATCATTCATTGGCGGTTGAGCACGCAGGATTTGAAGAAGACGCATTTGAAAAAAATCGTGCGATTGAAGAGCGCCGTAACGATGACCGTTTTCACTTTATCAACTGGTGCCAATATGCCTTTGATAATGTCAATGTCGTACCGCCAGGTAACGGCATCATGCATCAGATTAACCTAGAGAAAATGTCACCTGTCGTACAGGTCGTACATAATAAAGCAGGTGAGGAAGTCGCGTTTGCTGACACGTTGGTTGGTACAGATAGCCACACGCCGATGGTCGATGCACTAGGTGTGATCTCAATCGGTGTTGGTGGGCTTGAAGCCGAAAGCGTGATGCTGGGTAACCCATCATATATGCGCTTGCCTGATTATGTGGGCGTCAAATTGACGGGCAAATTGCAAAAAGGCATCACTGGTACGGATCTCGTACTGGCGATGACTGAGTTCTTACGCGACGCAGGTGTGGTCTCTACCTATATCGAATTCTTTGGTGACGGTGCACGCCAGCTTACAGTTGGTGACCGTGCTTCTATCTCCAATATGACGCCTGAATATGGTGCTACTGCCGCGATGTTCTATATCGATGAGCAAACTATTGATTATCTACGTCTGACGGGGCGTTCTGAGGAACAGATTAAATTGGTTGAGCAGTATGCCAAACAAACGGGCCTATGGGCTGATGGCATGGAAAAAGCCGAATACGCCCGCGTTCTTGAGTTTGATTTGTCGGCAGTCGGTCGCAATATGGCAGGCCCTTCGCGCCCACATGCCCGCGTATCTACCGATGATTTGGTTGCCAAAGGCATCGCCCACGCGCCTGATCAAAAGCTACCTGAACCAAAAGATGGTCTGATGCCCGATGGCGCGGTTATTATCGCTGCTATTACCAGCTGTACCAATACATCAAACCCACGCAACATGGTAGCCGCAGGCCTTGTCGCTCGTAACGCGAATGCCAAAGGCTTATTACGTAAGCCTTGGGTGAAGTCATCCTTAGCACCCGGCTCCAAAACCGTCAAGATGTACTTAGAAGAAGCAGGCCTGATGCCAGAATTGCAAGAAATTGGCTTTGACGTAGTCGGCTTCGCTTGTACGACGTGTAACGGTATGAGTGGTGCACTTGACCCTGATATCGAAAAAGAAATCATCGACAATGATTTATTTACCACAGCAGTACTATCTGGTAACCGTAATTTTGACGGTCGTATCCATCCGTATGCCAAGCAAGCATTTTTAGCATCGCCACCACTCGTTATCGCGTATGCCATTGCTGGTAACATTCGCTTTGATATCGAAAAAGACTCATTGGGTAAAGACCAAGACGGCAATGACGTCTATCTAAAAGACATCTGGTTTGATGATGAAGAAGTAGATGCTATCGTCGCTGCTGCCGTGAAGCCTGAGCAATTCAATGCCGTATATATCCCAATGTTTGATGAAGCTAAAAAAGATACGGGCAAAGCGTTAAGCCCATTGTACGACTGGCGTGAAATGACCACGTATATCCGCCGTCCGCCGTACTGGGAAGGAAAAATGGCTAAGAAAAATAAACTGACAGGCCTACGTCCGCTTGCAGTCCTTGGTGATAACATCACAACCGACCATATGTCACCATCGAATGCTATTTTGGGCTCATCAGCAGCTGGCGAGTATCTCGATACTATGGGCTTGCCTGCCGAAGACTATAACTCATACGCGACCCATCGCGGCGACCATTTAACCGCGCAACGTGCCACCTTTGCCAACCCTAAACTATTGAATGAAATGGTACGCGATGAAGATGGCGAAGTTGTCCAAGGCTCATTGGCGCGCGTTGAGCCAGAAGGTCAAGTCATGCGCATGTGGGAAGCGATTGAAACCTATATGAACCGTGAGCAGCCGCTTATCATCATCGCAGGTGATGGCTATGGTCAAGGCTCAAGCCGTGACTGGGCTGCCAAAGGCGTGCGTCTCGCTGGCGTAGAAGCAGTCGTCGCTGAGGACTTTGAGCGTATTCATCGTCAAAACTTAGTGGGCATGGGAGCGCTGCCTTTACAGTTTGAGGAAGGCACGACTCGCCATACGCTAAATATCGATGGCACGGAAACCTTTGATGTCACAGGTGAAGTCTCTGCTGGCGGGTTGATGACTCTAGTGATTCATCGTACTGATGGTAGTACCACTGAGACGCCTATTATCTGCCGCTTAGATACAGCTGATGAAGTCAAAATGTACAATGCTGGCGGTATGCTACAACGCTTTGCTAAAGAGTTTATCGAAGGTACGCTTGATATCGTCTAAGAGTCTCTTGTAGGTTTTAGCGTGATAAACAGCAAAGTATAGAAGTCGCCGATGTTGTATAACCTTATATGACATCGGTTTTTATTTGCTTTTGCGTTCTATACACTGAGTTTTGTGACTTACTCCTAAGTACTAGATAATAGCTAAATATTGAGTTTACTTAACCAATGGCGTAATATGTACTATATATTGTACAAGTAATGCAGAATATCATGAAAGGAGTAAGCCATGAGAGTCGTTAGTTTTTCAGAAGCCAGAAAGCACCTAAAATCTGTCCTAGACACGGTAAACGATGATGCCAATGCCACTATCGTGACTCGCCGTGACGCTGATGATGCCGTTGTGATGTCGCTTGATTACTACAATAGCCTGATGGAAACCGTCTATCTGCTAAAATCTCCTGCCAATGCAGCGCACTTAGCGGACTCTATTGCCCAATATAAAGCTGGCAAGACGGTTACGCGTGAGCTAATTGATACGGTAGAAAATAGTGATAAAGGTAATAGTAGCAGCGATAATAATGAGCATACGGATGGCGATATTGAAAGTGCCTGAACTCAAAGACTGTAATCCATCCAAAGGGTCTAATAATGAGTGAGCAACTAGCATGGACAGATGCTGCGTGGAAAGACTATCTATACTGGCAAACGCAAGACAAAAAAACACTCAAGCGTATTAACAAACTCATCACCGAATGTAAGCGTAATCCGTTTGAAGGCATTGGCAAACCTGAACCCCTAAAAGAAAATCTATCTGGATTTTGGTCAAGACGCATCGATGACGCCAATCGGTTGGTATATGCCGTCGATGATAACTATCTGACGATCATCTCTTGTCGCTACCATTATTAACCAAGCAAATAGCCTTATAGATAACGCATTTTTCTCCTTATACTTTACTCAACATTTATCAATATTTTATGCATAATAACGCTTCTATTTATTATTACTATTTGTTGAGAAATTTATGGGCTGGTTCAAACTATTCATTGCAGTGATCGTATTATATTTGGGTCAAAGCTATTATTTACTGTCATCAGATCATGTCGAGCAATTCTTAGCGCATAATAATGCGCTTGCTATGAACGATCCTGTGGCCACTTGTGACAATTATAGTGGTGATGTGACAGTAATGATTAATCATAATACGCCTCAAGGTACATGGGAAGTCGAGGGCGGTAAGGATGAGCTATGCGGCTATATGAAACAATCCCAAGCCGCGTTGGTCGTGACGCAAGCCAGTACTTCAGGGTATTTTGAAAACATGGAAGTGACTACAAGCTTCCCTTGGCAAAGCGCCCGCGCCAGTTATGATGAAATCAGTAATGTCAGAATGGGCGCATTGGGTTCAATCAGCAGCAAAACCCATGAAATATTGAGTATAAAAAAAACACTAACGGGGCTTGAGATCGTATCTGTCAATTCTACTGGTGGGGCGAATATAGCTAGATAGTAAAAGCGTTTATTGATGCAACGTTTATATCTTTTTATAGCTCACCTGACAAAAAGGCTGTTAACTATGTCGTATTGCTATATTCCAGAAGACAATTTATCGCTTATCTTAAGAATCGCTGCTAACAATTGTGATTTTCTTACTTTCAGTGATTGGGAGTCAAAAACGATTGCTGACCTTTTATATCAGAGCTTAATAGTTGAACTTTTCAAGTACGATAGTGTCAGTTTCTTAACGTTAGACCATATTTCTTCCCCCTACCAATGGCTCTTTTATTATCAGCAGTTTGCTAATGCTTGTCGTATCATACAAACAATGCCTGAAACCATTGACTTAAGCACTTTGGAATACCTTAATTCTGCTGGTTGGAGTAAAAGCGTAAAAACTGTCCGCTTAAAAAAAGATGCTGTATTGGCTTTAAACGAACTGGCTAAATTAGCAACATTCCCTGAGCTAGACAAAGAATGGTTGAAATTATTTGAAACTATTAAAGGACAAAATATCCATATTATGGAGACCAATAATGCCATGAATCAGAAAAGCATAGGGCTTAATATGAAAAACAAGTCCTTATTCTACTCAAATGCTGAAACTGCAAACTGGTATGATATTTTGTCTGTAACACTTTATAGCAATAGTTTTTCAACAGACTTTATAGAATCTGTTGAAAAATTGAATGTTCAAGAAACTAGCCCGCTCATTGAGGGTAAACCTATGTTAATCGTATCTTCATTCAACAAACATGATTTATGAGCGAAGACCTTATTTAAAATCAATATTTCCATCACAAAATATTTAAAAGGACTTTAAAGTGTCAAATAATAAAAATACATTCGCCCCGCAACTATCTGTCCCCGCTACCTATATGCGCGGCGGCACCTCAAAAGGCACGTTCTTTAAACTGTCTGATTTACCTGAGCGTTGCCAAGTCGCTGGTGAGTCACGTGATAACTTGCTATTACGTGTCATCGGTAGTCCAGATCCTTACGGCAAGCAAATCGATGGTCTTGGCAATGGCAGCTCTAGTACCTCAAAGACAGTAATTTTATCGTCCTCTGACAGACCAGACCATGATGTAAACTACTTGTTCGGACAAGTTAATATCGCCAAGCCTATGATTGATTGGGCAGGTAACTGTGGCAACTTAACCGCGGCTGTTGGTGCTTGTGCCATAAATATGGGTCTGGTCAGTGCTGACAAGATTGCTAATAGCATTGATGGCAATCAAGATAGTGGCATTTGTGAAGTACGCATTTGGCAAGAGAATATTGGTAAGACGATTATTGCTCATGTGCCCGTCTATAAAGACGCAAATGATAAAGTACAGGTTCAAGAAACCGGTGATTTCGAATTAGACGGTGTCACCTTCCCCGCGGCTGAAGTTAAAATTGAATTTATCGATCCTGTGGACGCCACAAGCGATATGTTCCCGACTGGCAACTTGGTCGATGATTTTGATGTGACGGGTTGTGGCCTTGATACTAATAGCGTCAAAGCGACCTTTATTAGCGCGGGCATTCCAACTATCTTTATGAAAGCTGAAGACTTGGGATTTACCGGTACTGAGCTACAAGGTGACATCAACAGCGACAGCGATCTACTTGCTACCCTTGAAAAACTCCGTGCCAAAGGCGGTGTGGCGATGGGAGTGTTTAAAGATGTCTCTGAGGCGCAAACCAGCCAACACATTCCTAAAATCGCTTGGGTTGGCGCAGCAAAAAGTTATACGGCGTCGAGTGGTAAGTCAGTTAATGCAAGCGATATTGATCTAGTCGTACGTGCCATGAGTATGGGGCAATTGCATCATGCCATGATGGGGACGGCAGCGGTCGCGATTGCTGCTGCCGCGACCACGCAAGGTACGCTTGTTAACGAGGCTGCTGGCGGTGGCGAGCTTAATGAGGTACGTTTTGGTCATCCCTCAGGGACATTACTAGTCGGTGGTAAGACTGAACAGGTCGATGGACGCTGGCAAGCCAAAAAAGTGTCGATGAGTCGCTCAGCAAGGCGTATCATGGTCGGTGAAGTTTTTGTGCCAGCGAATGCGTTTTAAGCGCAGTCATGGCTTATTTTAATTTTTGATAGAGTGTTATGCCAACATCTCCCCAACCCCGCCGTGTACAACTAGACAAAAAACCACCAGTCGAGAAGAAAGAACGGCGGGCGCTACTGTGGGATATCCTCAAAAAACTGGCGGTATTTGCCGCGCCTTACCGCCTATTGATCATTGCCACCTTAGCGCTGACTGCCCTAGGCTCCTTTACCGCGCAGGTCAATGCGTTTGTACTGCGCTATACGGTCGATACTTTAACTGAGATTGCCACGCTTGCCGAGCCTTGGGAAGCTGGCATACGTATGCTGATGATTATCAGTGCGGTGTTATTGACCAAAGAGATACTGTCGATATTTATCTCTTTTGGTCAGCGTTTCTTTGGTGAAAAGATTCGCATCAATCTGTCGCGAGATTTATCACAGCGCATCATTGAGCGTATTCTCACTTATCGGATGGCATTTTATACCAGTAGTGAAAATGACAGCGGCAAATTGCAAACTCGTATTGATTATGGGGTCAGCAGTCTTACTAGCCTCGTGCAAAACTTCTTTATCGATATGCTACCGCTATTTGCCAATGCAATCGTGGCGCTTATCATCATGTTTTCGACCAATTTTTGGGTCGGCATGGTTGGTCTTGTCATCATACCCATTTACTTTTTTATCAGCCAAAAACAGGCAAAGCGACTGCAAGGATTTCGTCGGCAGATGCGCGGGTTTCGCGAGGCCAAAAGCGGTTTGGTAATCTCTTTGATCAATTCGATCAGCGTGGTGAAATCCTTTGTTCGTGAATCTATCGAAGCTGAGAAGCATTTAACCATTCAAAAGGAAATGACCGATAATCAGCTGCGTATTCGCAGTATTGGCTTTGTTTATGATGCCATCAAAACTTTTATTGAGCAGATTGGCGTCGTGGTTATCATCTTGCTCACGGCTTATTTTGTGCTACAAGGTGAGATGACCATTGGTATGATTTTGTTTCATGTCATGCTGTTTCAAAACGTCGCCGCCCCTATCCGACAGCTGCATCGCATCTACGACCAAATTAATAATGCATTGACCTATGCCGAAGGGTTTTTTGATATCTTAGAAGATGATAAACAAGTTGAAAACATTGCTGGTATCAGTAGCGACAACCTAAAGGGTCATATCGAGCTTAAAAACGTTGATTTTACCTATCCGAACGGCACACAAGCGCTCAAAGACGTCAGCTTTACCATCAAGCCCAACCGTATCACCGCGTTGGTTGGCCTTTCAGGCGCTGGCAAGAGCACCATAATCAATCTATTGGTCAAATTTTATGCGCCAGACGCTGGTACGATCTGCCTAGATGGGCACGATTTGGCTGACTGTGATACTCACGAGTTGCGTCAGCGCATTGGTCTGGTATTACAAAGCAATCATATTTTTTCGGGTACGATCAGTGAAAATATTCGCTATGGCGATATGAATGCTAGCATTGATGACATCATTGTAGCGGCAAAAAAAGCTTCGATACATGAACAAATTGTCGCCTTGACAGACGGCTACGAGAGCACCGCAAAGTCTTTGTCGGGCGGTCAGCAGCAGCGTATCGCGCTGGCACGTATGTTTTTAAAAGACCCGCCGATTGTGTTTTTGGATGAGCCGACCGCCAGTCTCGATGCCATCGCCAGTCAACAGGTGAAAAAAAGCCTCGATCTGATCAAAAAAGACCGTACCGTCATTATGGTCTCGCACAATATTGCTCAAATCATTGATGCCGATGATTTGGTGGTCATAGAAAATGGCGAAGTGGTTGAAACAGGTACTCACGAGGCGCTTTATGCCCAGCGCGGCAAATACTTTGAGATCTTTAGCGCCATGTCTGATAGCTTAAACTTAGACAAGATCAGCCAGACGCTAAACGGTTAGGAATGGTTAATGACTGCCTAAATCGTTATAATGCCCCTATTTTACCGCCTATTGCCAGAAGCTAGACCATTATGAATTGTGAATTTTCTCTAAAAACCTTTGACGAGCTGACCTCAGTTGACCTTTACCATATTCTAAAAGCACGCTCGCAAGTGTTCGTCGTCGAACAAAACTGTGCCTATCAAGATATGGATGAGGTCGATTTTGATTGCTTGCACTTGATTGCTCATCAAAACGCAGCGTTAGTGGGCTATTGCCGCATTGTCCCGCCCGAATTCAATAAGCTAAAATCCAATCTGTCGGTCGCCGACCCTACGATCAAGACCAACCACACTGCCATGCCTGCCATCGGTAGAGTGCTTGTACTATCAGAGCACAGAGGTGACGGCCTAGCACGCCAAATAATGACTCAGGCTATTGCTCATTGCCGCAAAAAATACGGTAAAAAGCGTCCGATTATTATCTCGGCACAGGCTTACCTGCTTAGTTTTTATGAGTCTTTGGGTTTTGTACCTGAAGGTGAGCATTATCTTGAAGACAATATCGAGCATGTGAAGATGGTGCTATACGTTGCTAAGAAAAACAAAGTAAGAAAAGAAAGTGTGGATACTGCGTCAACCACGACCAAAGTTTTAAGCTTCCTGCTTTTTATTATAGCAGCGCTGTTCATTTTAGGTCTGTTGTATTTGATGATTTAAATGGCCTACAAAGTTTTATTTCTTAACACAATTCAGTCTGGTTGTTCCATATTGAGTATGCTACTTTTGAATGATAACCGCTTTAAAAGGATGACTGCGAGCATGGGTCAAAAAAGCGAAAAGTTAGCACACTCAAGGAAGAGGAAACAACCATGTCAAATACCAATTCAGATACAGCTCATTCAAATACGAATGAGGCAACGGTAGAGAGCAATATCCGTCCAGAATATGACGATGAAATTCAAAATATCGCCGATTATGTGCTCAATTATTCCATAGATAACGAGTCACCAAATCCCACTGATGCATGGAATACTGCGCGCCACTGTCTCATGGATACCATCGGCTGCGGACTACTGGCATTGCGCTTCCCTGAGTGTACCAAGCACTTAGGGCCTGATTGCCCTGATCAAATAACGCCGCATGGCGCTCGCGTCCCTGGCACATCCTATAGACTAGACCCCATCAAAGCCGCTTTTGACATCGGCTGTATGGTGCGCTGGCTTGACTATAATGATACGTGGCTCGCTGCTGAGTGGGGTCATCCGTCTGATAACTTGGGCGGCATCTTGGCGGTCGCCGACTATATCAGTCAAAAAAATATCAGCCAAGGGCAAGCACCTCTGACCATGAAGGCCGTGCTCGAGGCGATGATCATGGCTCATGAGATTCAAGGTGTGATGGCGCTTGAAAACTCATTTAACCGTGTGGGTCTTGATCATGTGTTTTTGGTCAAATTAGCCTCAACTGCGGTGGTTGCCAAACTCTACCAGCTGCCACGCGAGCGCATCATGGCAGCTATCTCACAAGCCATCGTTGATGGTCAGGCACTGCGCACCTATCGTCACGCACCCAACGCGGGCAGCCGAAAATCGTGGGCGGCAGGTGATGCAAGCAGCCGTGCGGTACGTCTGGTAGATATCACCGCGCGTGGTGAAATGGGTATCCCTGGCGCATTAACTGCACCGCAGTGGGGATTCTATGATGTGCTGTTTAGCCATACCAATAAAGATCTCGCCACAAAGCCTGAAGACGATCGTCGCTTTAAATTCCAGCGAGATTTTGGTAGTTATGTGATGGAAAATATCTTATTTAAAATAAGCTTTCCTGCTGAGTTTCATGCGCAGACTGCTTGTGAAGCGGCGGTTATTTTGCACCCACATGTGAAAGGTCGAATTGATGATATTGAAAAAATTGTCCTAACTACCCATGATTCAGCGATTCGCATCATCTCAAAGGAAGGCGCGCTTGCCAATCCCGCCGATCGAGATCACTGCTTACAATATATGGTGGCTGTTCCCTTATTGACAGGCGATCTGATGGCGGAGAACTATGAAGATGACTATCACGAAGAGCATTTATCAATCGATGAGCTACGCGAAAAAATGGTAGTAGAAGAAAACGCGCAGTATTCAAAAGACTACCATGACCCCAGTAAGCGCTCTATTGCCAATGCTATTCAGGTATTCTTTACAGATGGCAGTAGCACAGAAAAAGTCGCCATTGAATATCCTATCGGTCATAAACGCCGCCGCGCCGAAGGCATTCCCATACTTGAGGCAAAGTTCCGCGCCAGTCTGGCCACCCGCTTTATCGACAGTCGTTGTCAGCAGATCATCGAGCTGTGTGACGATCAAGAAAAATTGGAGCAAACGCCAGTGAACGAGTTTATGGACTTATTTATGGCTTACTAACGACTCAGTGACTAATGTCTCATTCTGTTGATATATTTATTACCACGGTATCGACTCTCCTGCCCAATCGACAAAACTGCCTGATTGGGCAGCCCCCATTCCTGATAGCACTTCTAATAAACACTCGGCGCTATACGCTGGCGAGAAAAGATGTCCTTCAGCGACATTGCCTTGAAACGGCGCGGACAGCTGAGTATTCACGGTGCCCGGTTGCATGACGACCACGCACACGTCTTTGAGTGATCGGCCCCATTCGATACTCAAGTTTTTCATCCCCATATTGAGCGCCGCCTTGCTCATTCTATAACTATACCAACCGCCGAGTTGATTGTCCGTGATGCTACCGACGCGGGCTGATATGGTCGCAAAAATCGCAGGGTGTTCAGCGCTGCGTTTAGCTTTGGCTAGCAACGGCTTGATATGCTTGGCTATGAGCAAGCTTGCTAGTGCATTGATTTGCATGTTCTGTAAAAAAAACGCCGTTTCAATCTGCCGCAACGCTTTTTCTGGCTGCGCAGTCTCTGTATGTAGTAATCCCACGCAGTTGATCACCCAATCGACATGACCCACTGTCTGCTTGATGCTGTCGGCCGCTTTTATGATGCTGTCCTCATCACTGATATTCATGGGCAACCAGTGTAGGTTTTCTGCTTCAAAGTTCGGCTCACTGCGATGATAAGTGGCGAATACTTGTGTGCTATGACTTTTAGCAGATGCGCCGTCAGTTTGATCGGCAGCTGACTCTTGTACCAGCTGCTTGACCATAGCCTGACCAATACCGCCTGTTCCGCCGATGATAAGATAGGTTTTATTATTCATGTCGTTATTCATATGCCATCTTCCCTTTTTTTATAAGTGTTGGTTTTTTTATTCATTTTGGCTGATTTTACGAGCGTTTGCTATGATAAAAATAATAGACATTATTCTCATTCTATATACGCTACAATAATTTTTAGCGATTAACCCCACGTTTTTTGCTTTCCATTACTTATATTGACGTTCTTATACGGATATCAGCGCCTTATGCTATCACCCCAAGACCAACTGACCGAGCTGGTACGTGCCTTAGAGACCGATCAGCACGTCTTTGCCACTGACCCGTTACTGATCACGGAAAAACTACAAGGTGAGGATGGCACGCCTATCCAAAAGCTGCATCGACGGGCATCACGGATAGATAGCAATGGTGCACTTGCGCGGGTACTGGGCAAAATAGATGGTCGCATAAAAGGCATCATGATCGTTATGAGCGTGGTGTGGTGCATCTCGGGATTTTTGGGATTGTTTACGCTATTGCAGTCTAATGTGGTGAACTTCTTTTATGTATTGGTTTGCTTGCTTGGTTTTCATACTATTATGCTTGGTGGCTGGCTCGTGATGACACTCATAAATCGAGACCAGCAAGCGCCCAGTTGGTTTGCCAGCTTTGTCAGTCCCAGCTATCTCATACGTGGTAAAGATGATGTGACCAAGGCTGCGGTCGATCTGTATGAGCGCCAATTACAGCATAGCGGTATGCGTTGGTATCTGGGACGGTTTAGCCATCAGTTGTGGCTGGCGACATTGACCGGTATGCTACTTGCCATTATATTTTTATTGATCGTACGTCAGTATAGCTTTAGCTGGGAGTCGACCCTACTCTCTGATCAAGCGCTTGTGAGCTTAACGCAAACACTCGGCTGGCTACCAAGCATGGTTGGTTTTGATGTGCCGGATAGCACAGCGATTGCACAAAGCAGGCTGGTAACAGAAGCCATGCCATTGTCTGTGGCGCGGCAGTGGGCAGGATTGCTAGTCGGTAGTTTGCTAATGTACGGTATTGTCCCGCGTGCGATAGCGTGGGTAGTTTGTGCCTTGATGTTCCGCCGCAAAAAGATGCGGTTAGATATTAAGCAACCGTATTACCAAAAGATAATAAATTTTTGGCAGCGCCATGTGGTTGATGCCGATGACTTTACGGAAGCGCCCGCACCTGTCGCGCCCAAAGCGGCGGTGAGTGCAGGCAAGAAACTGGTCGCCTTGCTTGAATATCCTTCAAATCAGGATAAATGGTGGCAGTCAGGGTTGAATGATGACCGTCATGTTTTTTCAGAATCAAGTAAGATTGAGAATTTCGGTATTATCGATGACCGTGAGGACATGACACGGCTCAAAAACTATCTAGACGAGCACCCTGTACAAGTCCTATTAGGTATCCATAGCAAAGCGCTGCCTGACCGCGGTACGCTACGAAAACTTGATCAAATCGCCGCTCATGCAAAAGATGGACTTATTGTACAACTGCTTGGTGATGCTGATTTGACACTTGACGATGAACCAGTAGACAAGCAAGCTGTACGCTATCAGCAGTGGCAAACAGCGCTCTCTGCGCGAAAAATTGGCTTGGTTGATATCGATTCTTAAAGTTTTTGAATGCGATACTTAACAATAATTATTTTTATAAAAGGAACAAAATAAACCAGTAATATAGAAAAATAGTTATCTCTTGGATAACAAGGATGTTTTATAGTGGCTAGGAGCCAAATATGTCAACAGACAATACCCTCTTAACATCAGGTGAGTATGGTCATCTATTGGATGGTTACAAAGAGGCACTAAACCAAAGTATCTTAACCGCTGCACCAGAGTCATGGCAGCCAATGCTGGCAAGTATCTTACCTGCTCACTGGCAAGAATGGCTGTTGCCGTTAGCTGGTGGCCCATTTTTCTTATTATTTTTGGCAGAGTGGTTCTATCAGTCTAAGCGTGGGAAAAATGAAAGCTTTAGCTGGCGCCGTGCGATGACCAATTTTAGCTTGGGAGGCTCTTATCTCGGGTTTGAATTGATTGTTCAAGCACTTATTGTGCTGCCTATTTGCTTATGGCTATATCAATACCGACTATTCACTATTGAGGTGACATGGCTGACGGCCATACCCATATTTGTCGCCGTTGAGTTCAGCTATTACTGGTTCCATCGCGCGTCACACCGCATGAATTGGTTTTGGTCAGCGCATGTCGTGCACCACTCAGATGATAAGATGAATCTATCCACCGCGATGCGTCAAAGCCTACTGTACTCGGTGACAGGCTGGTGGTTATTTTTCGTCCCGCTAATGATATTGGGTGTGCATCCTATCTGGGTATTTTTCTTTTATGCGTTAGATTTGATTTACCAGTTCTTTATTCATACCGAGACGGTGGGAAAATTTCCAAAATGGGTTGAGTATACCTTTGATACCCCATCCAACCACCGTGCCCATCATGGTACTAATGGCGAATATATTGACCAAAATTATGGTGGCGTTCTTATTATTTTTGATCGCTGGTTTGGCACTTACGTAGAAGAAGATACTGTCAATAACCCCGTCAAATATGGTGCCGTTGGTGAGACCAGTCACGATAATATTATTGGTCTGATCTTTGGTGTGTTTTACCGAATGTGGCAACGGTTTTTTCGTGCTAAGGGTATTAAGAAAAAACTTAAGGTACTGCTGCGCCCACCTACGGCAATCTCATAGCGTATCATGAATACATAAAATACAGTTTACGATATGGACACTACGCATCCATAACCAACATGCCACCAGATTTGTTTTACAATAAATGGCTACAGTGCTTTGATCATCAATAACAATAAGACGCTACTATGAATAATGACAATAAAAAAGAAAATTATGAGCATCAAAAGCCTGCAGGTCTTTTTGCAGACAAGGCGTTGCCTAGTGACTCAAATAATAACGCCAATATCTCGCAATCACATGTCGCTCAGTCAAAGGTGACTCATGATAATCAATCTATATCAACTGAATCAGTACCGTCAGCTGCAACCACAAAGGTGACAAAAAAAACCATTGCCAGTGGTGAGGCGCTAAAATTGGCAGTGGTAGGTCACACCAATACTGGTAAGACCTCAATACTGCGCACGTTATTGCGTGATGTCTATTTTGGTGAGGTCAAAAATGAAGCGGCGACCACACGTCACGTCGAGCAAGCACGGCTGACAGACAGTCAAACTGGCGAGGTGCTGGTAGCATTATACGACACACCTGGCCTAGAGGACGCATCAGGACTCATGGACTGGTTGGAGGACAACACCGCCAGTCGCCGTGATGGTATTGAGCGCCTGCAGCAGTTTTTGGCGGCAGATGTTGCTCAAGGTGCAGATAGCGGTGTTCTAGACAGCTATGATTATAGCCAAGAAGCAAAAGTGATTCGTCAGCTTCTGGCAAGCGATATGGCCATCTATGTGGTAGATGCTCGTGAGCCAGTATTGGGTAAGTATAAAGATGAGCTAGCGATTTTATCATGGGCTGCCATTCCGGTGATGCCTGTCTTTAACTTTACCGATAGTCTGAATGCCAATATTGATGATTGGCAAACCATGCTGGCAAGACGCAACCTACATATCTCCACACGCTTTGATTCCGTTGCTTTTGAATTTGAAGATGAGATGCATCTCTGGCAAAACCTAGCGACCATGCTCACCCATTCTGAGATGCTTGAGCAATTGATGCAGCGCCGGACTGAAGATTGGGCGCAGTTGTATGACGAGGCCAATATTATTATTGCTGACTTTTTATTGAATGTCGCTTCTTTTGTACGCGAGATTAATGAAGATGACGACCCGATGCCCGTATTAGAACAAATGCAAGAAGCGGTTAGACAAAGTGAGCGTGCGATGCAGCACAATTTACTTAATTTGTATAAATTCTATGATAACGCAGTCGCGGCAACACCGCTTGAACTACAAGCCTATCAGCAAGACCCATTTGATCCTGAATTGCTCAAGAGCTACGGTATCCGTACCACTTCTGGTGCAGCAGCGGGCGCGCTATTAGGATTGGGGATTGATGCGGCTGCACTTGGTACGACGTTGGGTTTGGGCGCGGCAATAGGCGGTATCGCAGGTGGATTACTATCCAATACCAGTAGTATTGCCGATAGGATTACTGGGGTAAAACGCTTGTATATCGATCCTGCGACATTGACCTTGCTTGCCACCCGAGCGATCGACTTACTCACTGCCCTACGTCATCGCGGCCATGCCGCTACTGATGCCACTCAGCTGTTATATAAGGGCGAAAAAAATAGCCTTGATACACCACTGAATGACGACAGTTACAATAATAGCAATAACAATGCCGATGAAGAGAACCATCCAATCACCGTATGGCCTGCGAACAAGATCCCTAGCGAGTTAAAAAAAGCTCGCGGCAAACCGCAGTGGTCATCACTCAGCAGTGGTAAGTCTGAACAGGCGCAGCTGCTGCGTGCAGATATGGCATGGTCGCTGTCGGGCAAGTTACAGTCCTACAAGCGTGAGTCTTAATTATTTACTGCCCTATTGTTTACTATACATCTAGCCTAGCAATGTACTCAATGCCTCTATGCCGCGTATATCTGTCTGTTGAAGATAAATCGGATACAGCGGATATCTAGAAAAATTTTCTTCAATATCCTGCATCAACTGCGACTGGCGCTCAGCACGGCGGCGCCAAAACTCATCTGACTGAGTGGGTGCTATCAACTGATTGATGACTATTGCTACTGGCGTGAGCTTGCTATCCTCTAGCTGGTCGATAGCCCGTTTAGTCTCAGCTAACGGTAATACATCGGCAGTCATAACCAATACAATCGCCGTTTGTGTACGATCATGCAGCAGTAGTCCTGCTTGGCGAAACAGCTCTTTACGCTTTTCTAGCACCGATACTGCTTGCTCCCAGCGATCAGACTTTTTTGCGGCAAACGGATTGGCGACATCGTTCTTTTGAGCGCTATCCGTTTGACTGCTTTTTTGATTGTGACTGTCCAAATGCGTCGCTACTGAGCGTAGCTTGGCTTGCCGTCGCTGCTGAGCAAGTAATCCATCTGTCCATGCGCCCATCATCTCTGGTAGTACTAGCAACCGTAGCGTATGCCCTGTCGGTGCCGTGTCAAAGATAATATGCTCATAGCCTGCATCTGCCGCTTCGACCAAGTGCTGACACATGGATTCGAGCATCGCCGCTTCTTGGGCGCCGGGTGCTGATTTTGAGAGTCGCAGGTGCTCACGAATTTTGGGCATCATATCTGGATTGGCATAGGATTTAATCGTATGCTCAACTTGAGCAAAATGCTCGTCAACGATCACATCAGGATTTAACTCAATAGCATCTAGATAAGGTGATATTGCTGTTTTTGCGTTATTAAGCTGTGTATTTAGTACATCGCCCAAGCTATGTGCTGGATCCGTTGAGACAATCAGCGTCTTTTGCTGCTGGCTTGCGTAATAACTGGCAAGTGCGGCGGCAGTAGTGGTTTTTCCCACACCGCCCTTACCGCCGATAAATATAATCGGTTGTGCTTTTAGTTGTTCTACTAATGTATGTAGAGGGTGTAATGCCATATTTTTATCTCATTTCTTATATTATTCTTATTTTTCTATCATCAACAAACGATTAGCAGCAGCCAACATGGTCAAATGGGCATCTATCCATACCCATGCGAGTGTGCCATTCGTGAAAGTTTTCTAAAAATAATGGTTGCAACTCTAAGGTATAAAAGCTGGCAGGATTATCAATGCCTAAGCTCTCAGCAAACATAAGCAGCATAAAAAAATCTTCTTCATCGCGGGCAGCACGTGCCATCGTTTGACGATAAGGTGCATGATAAAACTCATTTAATCCAGCCACAAATCGTTGCCACCATGGTTGGGCGTTTTCGGTTACTTCTCGCTCGTTTGACGTACCATTATTCTCCATAATTTACTCATCCCTTTTCCTGTTTTTCTTATCTATCATGCCTATATGATACAAAAAACGCCAGCAATTGCTGCCAGCGTTTTTGAATTGATAAATATTTAGTATGGTTTAGCGTCTAAACGTCACCGCTTTTGCCTTTGTGTATCGACCATTCTTTGCGTAATACAGACAGACTCTCAAACGTTACTAAGATGGTTGCTATCAAGATAATGATATCCATAATGATAAGCAGCCAATTACCATCAGTGAAGAAAGTTTTGAGCTGAATGAGTAGTGCGAAAACGGTCATGACCAGTAGGAATGTCAATGGTGCTAAAGTGTACCAAACTGGTTTGCCTTTACGTAACAAAATAACCGTTACGATCATTAGTGTTAACGCTGCCATTAACTGGTTAGTCGTACCAAATAGCGGCCAGATAATCATACCACCAGCACCATCAATGCCACCGGCACCGAATGCTAATAGCAAGCAGCTGCCAACAGCAAGTAACGTTGCGACCACGCTTTTATTGAGGACTGGTAGGTTATAAAACTCACCGAACTCTTGGAAAATATAGCGTTGCAAGCGCACACCAGTATCCATGGTCGTACCTGCAAATAATGCGGCCATGACCGTAAGCATCGTCTGTGATAGTACCATGTCGATGCCAACACCCGCATTTAATATGGTCGCACCACCATCAATGAAAGCACCGATAGAACCGTCGCCAAATTTTTGATAGACCGCTTGCCAATCACCAAGGGTAGCAAAACCTGCGGTTGCCGCTAGAATTGCACCGAGTGCCAGCATACCTTCGCCTAGCGCACCAAAATAACCAACGAAACGCGCATCTTCCTCTTTATCAATCTGCTTAGACGTCGTCCCTGTCGCGACCAATCCGTGGAATCCTGATATCGCCCCACAAGCAATAGTCACAAACAACAGCGGCATCAATGATGGCGTGCCAACTGGCAGTGCTGTGTTTATTGCTGGCGCGACAATATTTGGCGTGCCGATAAAGATAGCTGCGTACAATAAAATCAAACCGACAAATAACTGTAATCCATTAATATAATCGCGCGGTTGAAGCAGCATCCATACGGGCAACAACGAAGCAATCGCTGCATAGGCGAATAAAATAAGAATCCATACAGCGTTATCAGGTAAGCCCATCACGGTCTCAGGTAACACAATCGGGAACATAGGGCCAAGATAGATCAGCCCATATAAAGCACTTACCCCGAGAATAGATACCCAAACCAAATTCATCTTGTAGCGATAAATACACTGACCGATGATAAAGGCAACCACCAAGGCGCCCCAAACAGGCAATACAGCGGATGGCGTTTTGATCATCATATTAGCAATAGCAACACCAAACACCGCGTTGACCATCAATAGTAACAAGAAAATCACAACCATCATCAAACTGCGGACACGTGTGCCCATGACCGTACCCGCAATAGAGCCAATCGATTGACCTCTATTGCGCATACTTGCCCAAATGGCCGACATATCATGTACACCAGCCATAAAAATAGTACCGAGCACCACCCAAATGATGGCAGGTACCCAGCCCCAAATAACCGCAATTGCGGGACCAATAATCGGTGCAGCGCCTGCCACCGAGGTAAAATGGTGCCCCCATAGTACATATTTATTGGTAGGAACATAATCGACCCCGTCTTTCATCGTATGCGCTGGCGTGGGACGACTGTTATCCAATGCTAAAATTTTGGTAGCAATGAATTTTGAGTAAAACACGTAGCCACAAAGCATAGCAGCAACGCCGAATATCAGTACAATAGCACTATTCATCTTATCTCTCCCTAGACAAGTAGTAGGTAGTCTTATAAGTTCAAGCTTTTTAAATCAAAATATAAAAAATATGCTAAATTAGTGTGCAGCGAGTCATTCATATAACCCGACCTGTCACCGAATAAATTGTAAAAATTATGTGTGATAAATATTAGCCAACAAATTTTTGCATTACACAATGATGGTGCGTCACTAAATAGCATATAGCGTGGTGAATCTTTGTTTCAAATTCTGGTTAAATGGTAACCGATTTCACGACAAATGTAACGCAAGTAAGACATGAAAAACAACAAATAAAGGAAGCACAATGGCACATTATTTTGGATTCGTACCTTCAGATAAATTAAAAGTATTAATCAGCGAGGCCGAACAAGTCGTTGCTTCAAATGAGCAAGTAGATTATTACCCTTACCGCGACGCGCTCACTCATCAGACAGCTCGTGATCTAACGGACAATTTGTTAGTTGGTTTGGTAGAGATTATCCCCAACCCTGAACGCCAAGCCGCGATGCGTAAAATAGTCACCATGATAGAACGCTCAACCGATACCCTCCTTAATATCTTACTTGGTAAAGAAAGTAACGAAGAAGTGCTTCCAAGTTTTCACTTTCTAAAAGACCAGGCAACTTTTATTGATAATGAAGGCGTAAAACGTATTGGCTTTAAGTTGTCAGAAACAGATGCTAGAACTATCGTCGAAGGCTTTGCTGCTATCACACCAGAGCATGTAGATAGAGCCAAGTTTAAAACAGCGCTCGAAACCATGAACGACGCGACATTAACCCACTTTGTCAGCCGCTACGCTGAAACGTTAAAGTTAGGTATGATCAAACGCAAATCAGTGCCAGTTGCCAAGTCTGCAATTGATAAAGGGATGAATATGGCGCTTAACAAACTACTCCCTGATCTACCAAATGACTCGCTCAATCGTTTGGCGAATTATTACCGTCCCTTTATCATTGAAAAACCAGAGTAATTGCTAAATTTCGACCAAATGGTCATATAACATTGGGAAAATTTACCAAAACTTGTTAAAATACTTGGCATTTTTCACCAAAGGTGCGCCCGATGACCCAAATCAGCAATCAAGAAATCGAAAAAACATTACGTAACTCAGAGTGCCTAATCAGCAGTATAGAAGTAGCGGCTGCTTATGAGCGTTTGGCTGCTCAGCTCAACTTACACTATGCTGGTCTAAACCCAATTGTGATGGTTGTTATGAACGGTGGATTAATTCCAGCTGGTCAACTATTGACGCATCTTACCTTCTATCATCGCATGCATTATATCCATGCGACACGCTATCGTGACAATGAAGGTACTAACGATCTTGATTGGAAATTCAAGCCTGATGTGAGTATCGAAGGCGAGCACGTACTGTTGATTGATGATATTTTTGATGAAGGCATCACTCTAAAGGCTGTTGTCGAGGAACTAAATAAAGAAAAACCATTATCTCTCGAATCTTGTGTGCTGCTAAACAAGCAGCATGACCGCAAAGTTGCCGACTTTGATGTTGATTTCGTTGGTATTAATGTCGCAGATCGTTACGTCTATGGCTGCGGTATGGATTTCCATGGTTACTTGCGTCACCTGCCAGGTATCTATGCTATTAAAGAAGATAAGGTTTAAGTCTTACCTCTAAGTGACTAACAGTATTTAAGGTCAAAAAAAGCATCCAAATTGGATGCTTTTTTTATGCTCAGAATGATAATCATAAGTACTCAAACTGTAGGGACAGACCGGTATGTCTTTCAGTCGGTGTTTGAACGGCCTTTTCAAAAGCGTGTTTTGTACTGTATATCGTTACCTGTTTTTTGGCGCGAGTCACCGCTGTGTAAATAAGCTCCTTGCTCAATAACCTTGCATGACTATCATCAAACGTAATAGCGACATGATCAAATTCAGACCCCTGCGATTTATGAATCGTCATAGCGTACGCAGTAGCGATTACCTCCTCGTTTAGTAGATTGACCACAATTCCTTGTGTCTTATTTTCAAAAAACACTTCCAATCGACTTCTGTCATCTGATGTCTGTAAGCAAAAACCAATATCACCATTAAATAATCCTAATTCATAGTTGTTCTGCAAAATCATAATAGGGCGACCGTGGAACCATGTGTTTTGACCCAGTGGAAGCTTTAGTTCAGTGAGATGCCATTGGGTGAGATAATTATTAATGTAATGATCGCCCCACTCTCCATTATGGCCAGCAGTTAATATTCTGAATTCACTAAATGTTCTCATTAATGATGCAATAGTGCTTTTTATTGATTTTGGCATAGATTTTTCTATTGGACTTTCTAGTAAATTTTTAATCTTTCTTATATATGTTTGATAATTTTTCGAGATTTTCGAGATATTTCTTTTATTGCTTAGGCTATTTTTTATCTG
The DNA here is from genome assembly GCF_052258485.2 of Psychrobacter sp. T6-5. NCBI lineage: Bacteria > Pseudomonadati > Pseudomonadota > Gammaproteobacteria > Moraxellales > Moraxellaceae > Psychrobacter > Psychrobacter sp. T6-5. The sequence goes on from NZ_JBQQEY020000001.1 coordinate 1,943,536, forward strand.
ATTGCTTGGTACAGACTCTACTTGCAACGTATTAACGTATTGGAAACTCAAGGCATCGTCATGCCTTAATAATTGCCAAATAGTTTGAGGGTTTGTCTCTGCTCTATTGATTTGAGTAGCCAGCTTACCAATACCTGAGTCCGCGCCAAATCGGCGGCTCTCAGTCAGCTCCGCATGAATGAGTTGTAGAGATGGTATACGGCATAAATCTGCCAATACTGCGCCTGCATCGACTGCCGCCAACTGATTAGCGTCTCCTAACAATATAAGTCTTGCCCCTGGTTTTACTGCACTCACCAAGTAATTAGCCAGCTCAACCCCTAGCATTGATGCTTCATCAACAATGATAATATCTTCGCCAAGTGGATTATCGGCATTGTAACGAGGTCTGCCCGTCCGCCCAATACCTAACAAACGGTGAATAGTTTTGGCTTCTTGCAGCTGCAAATCAATGCCCGCTATATCCAAAGCCGCTTGCAAAGACTCTTGCATACGCTGTGCAGCCTTACCAGTTGGCGCTGCTAATGCTAGACTCGAACTATCCGTACTAAATCTAATATTTTCAGAATCCTCCCCTCTACTCTCTGTCGCTTGTTGCAGTGCAATAACTAACTGAGCAACGGTATATGTTTTGCCTGTTCCTGGGCCACCGGTAATGATACTAAACGCGTTGTTATTAGCGACATTAATCGCTTTTATTTGATTTTCGTGAAGACTTTCAGGTATTGCTATTGGTAAAGGGCTTACTTTTTGATCCAAGATATTGTTGATATTTTTTGCTAAATTAAATTCGGCTTGCCATGCACGATGTAGCCAAAAAGTAATGGAGTTTGTCGAATCTTGATTGTTAGTCATGCCGTAAATGATAGGCTGATTATTATTGCTTAGGCTATTTTCTTCATTATTACTATTGGTGTTAGCATTAACCTCAGCAAACAAATCATGCTTATCAACTAGGTTCATGAAAAAAGTAAAATCGGTATTTTTCAGTAGCTGAAATACCGTAGCAATCGTATCAAAACGCTTAGTCAGCATGTCCTTTTCATGATTACTCAGCGCCAACTGCACCCATAGCTGATCCCGCTTATCAAATAATGTGCTTAGCAATACAAATATCGACGTTTCGGCAGTAGATTGATCTTCTGGTTGAGTATTCGATTTAGTATCTATGAGCGCAAATATTGGCATTGCTAGCATCTCTAATAACTGTTTCTGCCAAGTGTATAGTGTAACCGACTCATTATTGATTTCACCTTGCAACACGTCTTCATTCTCAAAGGCCTCAATGGTTAATACGGTATGCCCCTCTTCCAGATGCATCGCTAACATCATGAACAATGCGTTAAATAAATAACCGTCCTCTGTCTTATCTACCTGTTTGCTCTCATTATTCGCTTTTGCATCCGTCGCGTCGTACGCTATACGCGTTTGCGCGCGGCGTAGCAAAATATAATCACTGATATTACTGGCCCAGCTTTCTTGTAAGCCTATTGCTGCACTGCTTTTATTATTATTGCTCATGATATATTTGTCTCTATTTTGATCTGGTTGATCTTTTTAGAATCTTTGGTTAATGATAGTCGTTAGGTATGATCTACTAATCAGGTACACCAAATAGCGCATCTAAAGCTTTGATAAAATCGATTGGAATATCCCAAGTCACGAGTCCATAGCGGCCGTTGTGTGGAGATTCGCTCGTTTTAATAGCCTCTTGTGATATGGTAGCAGCTGCTTGAGCGTTGGGGTCATATACCCCTCGTAGAAAGACATACTCTACCGCTCCTAAATATTTGGCTTCATTGCCTACATAATCAGCAATTCTCATTGAAAGGAATCGATGCAACGCTACTTGGTAAATTGCTGCCTGTAGCCAATATCCTGCTTTGGACATGGCTTTTTTAAGGGTGTTTTCATTGTAATCGCCTAGGCTATTTCCTAAAAAATTGCTCTTATAATCGACCACATAGTACTTGCCAGCATGCTCATATACTAAATCAATCTCACCGCGTAAATAACGATACAAGTGCGTTCTATTTTGCGGAACAAGATTGACATGTTTGTCTGTCTCATCCGGTAGATACTGTTGAAATAGCTTGCTGATATCTTCTGCTTTAAAGCGCTCTGACAAACCCATATTGAATTCTAATTCGGCAAATCGCTGATTTGCATCCAGAGCACATAAGGGTTGATTGGAGGCCAATAGCGGGGTACTCAGCACTTCTTCAACCCAAGTAATCAATGCCTCATGCTTTGTCGTGTCTATTGAGTCAGGATGAAATGAGTCATCCTCTCCTTCTCTCCTCCCCTGTGACCTACGGCTTTGATGTTCAGCACTGCTATACACCAGCGGCAACTGATAACTACTCACCGCTCTATCGATCACCCCAGACCACTGTAATTTGTTTTTGAAGTCAATTTTTTCGAATATCTCATGCAAAAATGTACCTGCATTAGCACCTTTGATAAAGGTGAAGCGAATATCCTCTTCTGACTTGAGACTTAGCTCATCGATTTTTTCCAAAGACGCATTACTATCAAGGCTGCTATTAGGATAAGGCTCAACCAACATTGAAGCGTCTGCCATATCAATGTCTATCGCATCATCAATACGCTCATCAACAACCACCATTGCTTGCATTGATTCGTCTAGCTGACGGGCCAAAGCGGTAAAGCTAGTCTTAGCCCAACCATAAAAATAGTTCGTTTTCATGACCTCAGCAAAAGAAACATACTCAATCGCTTGTGTCGTGGGTTCGATGGTAAGCTTGGTATCTGTCGACGTTACTGTTTTAGCATAATGACTATTATAAAACTCATTAATATTATGCCCTCTGAGCATTCCTATCGTGCCTTTTAGCCTATCAGGTAATTCAAATTTTGCGTCTGGAGAGTCAAACCAATAAAATACTGGCTTCAACTCAAATGCTGTCTTATTACTAGGATCTCGCAACACCACATAAAGTTGCTCGCTAGCCCTCGTAAATGCCACATAACCAAGTCGTCGCAGCTCATCAAAGCCTTCTTTCGTTTCGATATCGGTATAATAGTCCTCTACAGTAGCAGAGCCCTGCAATGGTGAGAAGCGGCGCTGATTACCTATTGACTGACCCTCTGCTGATTGCTGCACTAACGCTGAAGGCGCTTGCTGAGCATTATATAGATACAGTCCATACTCTTCTTTATTACCTGACTTCCTACTAGCATCTCCCATACCCAGTACATAGACGATGGGAAACTCAAGTCCTTTTGACTTATGAATAGTCATAAGCTGCACGCCAGACTCTGTGGGTAGCGGATACTGCTTAGCCCAATCGCTGTTGGGTGCAGCCTCTATGTGCTGTCTAAACCAAGCTAACAGCTCATGCTCACCCATACCTAGGCCATACTGTGCCAATACGTCCATCACATGGCGCAAATCCATGATATATCGATCGCCTTCTGGATGAGCGGCTAGTGCTTGCCAAACACCTTGTGACTGTATGGGACTTTTATCTAGTAAGTAATGTAGCGCCGATAAGATACCAAAATGCTGCCAGCGCTGTGCGCCTTCCTTTAGATAAGTAATAAAATCCTGATAGCTCTTTTTATGTTCTATATTTTGAACATCGCTACTATTTGGATTGATAGTATTAAGTCTGTCGTCACTATCAACCACACCTGATTCATGATCCGTCATCATGGCTTTAATATCTTTGATACTCAGTCCATATAGATGGCTGGTTAAGACCCGATTGATCATGTCATGACGATACGGGTATAGCATGGCACTAAGTAGCGCTGCGATATCTTCTGCCATGATCGTTTCAAAGATGCTGACATCGCTGGTAGTTAGGGTTGGCACGCCCAGTTTGACCAGCTCGTCTTCAACCTGCTTTAAATCTTTTTTGGTACGTGCCAGCACCCCAATATCACTGGGCTGAATTGGCTGATCGTTTAATGTCTGACCACTACTGAGCAAAATAGCAATGTGACGAGCGGTGATTTCATACTCATCATAATCAAGCTCTGCCTCTTTACCATTAGGCAGGTGCAATACACTCACTGGCTGAGCAGAGAGAACGTCAGTCACCAAGCTACTATCTTTTGCGCCTGAATCTTTGAACCAAGACAATTTACTCTGCTCTTTTGCGGCTTTGCTGTGCTGATAATAAATACCACTGCCCAGCTGCGCCAGCTTGTTTTCAGCAGTTGTTGCTGTAGGTATACCAAACCAGCAGTTGAGTGCATTAATCAAGCTAAGGGTGGAGCGCCGGTTAGTATTGAGCGTCCAAATGGTACTTTTGTCAAACTGTGCTTTCATATAATTATAGTTGGTCACGTCACCACCACGAAACCCATAGATCGCCTGCTTTGGGTCACCAACCAGTAGCAAAAACTCATGGTTGGACTTTTTGGTGGTGGATTGCTTGTCATTATCTGACTGTTTGCGTTTACTCTTTGGCAAATAGATGCTTTCAATCATAATGGCCTGCTCGCCATTAATATCTTGCGACTCATCAATTAATGCAATTGGGTAATGGTGACGAATATAACGCGCCAGCTTATCTCCTTGCCGACCCGTTAGTGCTTGGTTTAAGCGCACCATTTGCAGACTAAAGGTCGTGTCCCCTCGCTCCTCTAATATGATGGGCAGTCTGTTACGTACGGCAAGCACGATATGGCGATTAAGGTTGGCTAGAACCAATAAAATATGCTGATTTAACCTTTCGATCATATCTAAGAGCGCCATTAACTTACTAATGGTCTCTAACTCAAAAAGGGTCTGGTGCTCTTTTTCTCTATCTTTATTGAAGTTTTTAATTTTGCCATCTTCATTTGGATATCTGGCGTCTTGTAAAGCGGTCAGAATCTTATTGTCACGCTCATTCAAATGGCTGTTAAATGCTAGCTGATATTGCGCTATCTTTTGATGGACATCAACAAGTGCATCGAACTGTTTAAATAGATTGGAACGCCCATTAAATCCTTGAGATTTCCTGTAATCAGGATTTAGATAGGGCTGAATATCTGCCAAATCTAACTGGGCAAACTCATGAATCAGCTTTTCATACGCATCAAAATCAAAACCTTGATCTAGTTTTATCTCATCAATCGGCGCAGAAATAAAATTCAGCGAGCGAGAAACGAATTTTTTATGATCACCTACTGCTGTCAGCTTACCTTGCTGATCCATAAGCGCATACAGTTTGGGCTGCTCGTGATATAAACGGCTTTGAAACTGACGCAGCTCATCATGAATAATACTGTCGGTAACCTGCTCGATACTACTGTCTTCGATAATCGCCATGCCTTGCTGATGACCGGTTTCACTACTGTACTCTTTCAGCCACTTTTGCGCCAAGCTATCGAGCGTCCCGACAAACAGTTTATCTAACGTGGTTAATACTAATGCGGTACGCCGGATCGCCTCCGCCATAGGATAGCTATACACATGATCTAATAGATAACCGACTAAATGTAGGTTAATGGGATCGTCCATGATGGCGTTTAAGCGTGCATGTTTGGCTTGCTCTTTCAACCAATCTTCACGCGCTTTTTTTACCTGTGCGCGCTTTTTCCTAGCCATCTGCTTATCATGTTCAATATCTTGATTGAACTCATCAACGTCTGTCTGAGCAATTGGTTCGATACTTGAGTCATTGCTTTCTAGTTTATCCTTATTGTTATCGTCACTGTCAGGCAGTACCTGCAATAGGTTGGGATATAAGTTATTTTTATTATTGGTATCTGCACTCAGGTTATTGACCCACTGTAATAGCTGATAGAACTCTACCAGACGGTCGTGGAGGCGCTGACGCATTTCGGCGGCGGCGGCTCGAGTAAAGGTTGTGGCAATGATTTGCTCTGGCGCACGCCGTGCTTCAATCAGGAGACGCAGCACAATGCCTGTCAGCGTCCAAGTCTTGCCCGTACCCGCTGAGGCTTCGATAAGATGACGACCCGTTAAAGCAACAGCAACCGCTGGCGGCACTTCTTCCTTTGCCTTGGGCTTAGCTATACCATCTGAGTGCTCATCAAATAAATTTGGTTGTGTAGAAATTTCAATATTATTGGCTGTGTCAGTAAAATCTGTCATATGGACGTATACTTTTAATTATTATCTATTAGATCAAAAGGATAAAAGCGTTATTAAGGACTAGCTATCCAATCCTTTTAGTGCCGTAAAAATCGGCTCATACAGTGGTTGCGCCAAGGTGGTCAACGCCGCTGATAAGGCTCTAAAGGCATCTTGATCACGCAATACGTATTGCCAAATAGCATGCTGCGAGCAAGTATCATATACCATGTCTGAGTTATAATTAGGTCTTAGCCAGTCTGAGAAGTCTGCTCGTTTTGGCCAATAATTGCTATTTTCATTATCATCTGCTTGCGATTTTAAGCACTTAGCCAGATAATTGAGCGCATACTCAGGCAGTAATGTGATGGGTGTTTGACCCGATAGATTGCCAAAAATCGCCCACTTTATCAGTTCTATCACTGCATCTTCATAGACGATTGGGCTTAGTTTAAATGCGATGAAATTTTTGTAGGCATCTACTTTTGAGCTGGATTTATTAAAGCGCCAAATACTCACGCCATCATTTGCTGCCACTTGCTCAGCCGTAGTGCGTCTGGCTACTTGCCAGTATAAATGCGACAACCAAAACTTAAGGAGGTGTTTTGGACTGGCAGAATTAGGCAGTATATTTAACCACTGCTTGGGTGATTGCTCGGCATAGGTCATACCTGCCTGAATATGAGCGTTTTTATCATAGTTATCTGATGATACTGATATTGGTGATAGCCTTGACGTTAACAGCGGCACTAAACCTTTTATCTTAATAGAGGTAGGCAGGATTTTAAGCCATGCCTCTGTGTCTATTTGACTGTTTGCGTCGCTATTTACACGATTAAGTACAGCTGCCAGCTCTATCTGAACGGGGTGCTCTGCAGTGGGTGTCAGTAACTGCAAATCTGCCATACCCTCTGTTCTACCTGCATTAGGTACAGCGCGCTCACCAAAACCATTAGCGATCAACTGTTCTTCAAATTCTAGACACTGCTGCTGTAATTGTTGTTGTTGATTGGGTAATGTGGTTTGGCGCGCTACCCCTGCTGGTATGATCTTTTGATACATCAACGTTGAACTATCTTGCTGAGTCGTATTGTTAGTACGCTTATCGGCGGCCAGCCCTTTAATCAAATGATCTTTAATCTGATAAGTTGTCAGGTGATCCAAAAATAATGGCTCTTGATGCGCCATCGCTTCCTCACCTTGTACCACATGCACCTTTTGAGACCGTAAAAACGCTTTAGCAGGATGGCGCACTTGATACACCAGCATACCTTCGACATCTATCTCCCCAATGTTGAATACAGCGTCACGCATCGCTTGATTTATATCACTGACATCATTAGCAGCAGCAGAAGTATCCAGTCCTAGCATATTGGCTAATGTAGACACGATTTGATGATCTATGTTCCCCAATCTACCTAAGCTATGACCCAGCATTTGAGCAATGGCTTCGTACTGTGTTTTTGTGGGCAAACCAATCAGTTGTGGATGCCTGCTAGAGCTTCTTTTCTGTAGTGTCTCAAACACAGCTTGCCACAGCGGCGCCGGAGGGAATTGTTTTTTCTGAGCCAGTTTTGTTTTGCGCATGGCTTTATTTAGCAATCTATCTAGCTCATCGGCTGCAGTAGTATCAGGGTTACTATCCCTAACATCATCAGACGTATTGCTTCGATCAGCATTGACATTGGACATATTAGTCTTTTGCTCAGAAGCCCCTTCAATATTTGCTTCAAACAAGCTCTTGTGAAAAGGTAGTGCTGGATGCTCAGTGACCAGCCACTGCTTAATAAGCTTTGGTAAATAACGCTTAAGACTCTCTGTCGTTGGATCAATACTTTCAGGCAAAGTATCAAGCGAGTTGACCTGCCACTGCACCTCACCTTGTAAGAACTGTAATAATTCACTTACTGGGTTAGCTGGTAGGTGTTCATGGGTGTCGGTCAGGTTTTGACCATTGTAGAATATCCAACACGCACTACGCGCACATAATAATGCATCCAAAAATGCCCCGTTATCATCATCCTCACTGACTCTATCACCGCGCCGTGAATTGGTCGCTTTCATCAAATCATACCGGTTGTCACGGTCGCGCCCTGGGAACTCAGAGAGATCCATATTGAGCATGACCACCAACTCAAATGGCACGTTCCGTAGCGCACCAAACCGACCAAAAGTGATCACGCCCGTCGGTTCCGCACTGACTTGCTGGCTTTCAAGCTCAGCTTCGATACTGTCTAGCATAAAGCTCAGCTTTAGCGGCAATTGCTCGACGCCTGCCAGCTTTTGCTCCACCTCTACCCTATTAGTATCACCACTGGAGTATTGTCTATAGTGACGATTGGCACGTAAGCTTGATTTAAAACCATTCATGGCATTATAGATAGCGCGCATCGTGCGCGTTTGATCAACATCGCCAAAGTATCGATGAATCACTTGGCTCTCAATCTGATCCAGCCAATCTTCCGCTTTCATTTTTTGTGTGTGGTCATCACGCCTTGCCACCAAACCAGCATAGATACGGCAAAGCGCTTCTACAATCATGGCATCGTTTAGACTTACTTGCGCGAGCGGTATGCTCATCTCAGGCACAGCCGTACTTGGCCATTCCTCCTGAGCTAAGGGATACAGACAATCGCTCAGACTCGCCTCTGGCATGATTAACCCTAAAGTCAATCTGTCTAATGCTTGTGCAAAGCTAAAACGATAGTCATAGTCATTGACGTCTAGTGTCTGCTTTAGATGCAGCTCATCAAACCCGCGGATAAATCCAGCTTCCACCAACAAATCACAACCACGGCTCATTTGCTCATGGGTCAACCCAAAACTCTCAAATAAGGGCGGCAGCATTAACCAGTCTAAAACCTCAGCCGCTTCAAAACGGGCGCTATGACTGCCAAGCAGCTTATAAAACCCGATAATCGCTTCCCATAACTGGCGAATATCAGCATCGACAACACCTGTCACCTTAGCAGGCAAGGTCAGACCATCTTGTCCCCTGCCATTGACGAAAATAGAGCCAATTAGCGCATGATGACGCTCAACATCAGGTAGCAATACCACAATATCGGATATATGGCGTTTTTTCTCACCAGCTTTGATGGGTTCATTTAGCCAGCGTCCAATCATAATGCGCAGTACTTCAAGCTGGCGCTGTAAATTATGACAAGAATGAATACTTAGGCTATTATCTTGAGAAGAGATAGCCCAAAAACGGTCTTTTTCGAAGCGCTTATTCTCTAGCACCTCATCGTCATACCATGACGTTTCTTGCTCAAAATCCAATGCTATTTGGTTGCTGACGGCCTCTGAGACTTTCGCGGCTGTCGCTTGTTGTGTTGATTGCTCATCAAGCATCAACACATCGTTTTGCAAACGGCGCAATAAACTTGGGCCGTTTTCTGCTGTTTGCAAACTAGCATCCTCATCACTATTACCGGTGCTGCCATCGATGACGCTACCAGTTTCGTCATCAAATCTATCACTAAAGTTATCCTGCCACTCCACCAGCGCCTCTTGGTATTGCTCATTACCTGACAAATTGGCCAGCATAGCAAAAGTATCACGAGACTGTTTGCCTAAACGCGACAGCAAACTGTGCCCATAATCACGCAAAAATACGCTTTCAGGATTAATGATCTGCTGGCGCTGTAACCACGCCTTATCGACAATATCTGCCCAAAACAGTTTTGAAGGATTGTAGTGTAGTAACGTGATGTTCATATATTTCGATAGGCGCTGCAAAAAGTCGAGCTCAGTCTGTGGCAATTGCTGGATTGTAAAAATACGCAGCACCGTGGGTAGCTTGGCTCGCTCATTTGCCTTATTATTTTCTAGCGCTGACCAAAAGGTACTTTCAATTGTCACGCGGTGCTGATGTACATCAGCAAATAATTGCGACCACAAAAAGCGCTGTGCAATCTCTAGCTCTACATAATGCGCTACCAACCACTCAGGCGTACCGCGTGCATACTGGTCAAAACGTAGGGACAACGCATCTTTATCTGCGATTAGCTTATCTACATCAAGCAGCTTGTTGTCCGACCATAGCGCTAGCCAATCCTCACGGTGAGTCAAATAACGGTTAAACACCCTTGCCAAATCGCTTGCCAGCTGCCAAATGCGGGCATCTTGTTGCGCTTTATCTTGCTTAACCCCTTCTTGTGGCTCGTCAATCAAAGATGCTAACAACGGGTGCACAGGATGCGTGTCATCATTGACAATCGACGATTGATAGTAAGTTAGGTATCCGAATAGTCGCCACTGCATCACCGTTGGCGACAGCACGGCAACTTCGGGCACGTTTAAGGTTGCTGCGTCAGGATTAACCTCTAATAAATAGGCATTATGGCGAGTTAACACATCCTGCATGAGTGTCCACTGATACTGACCCCAAAATTTGGTACGTACCAATGTACTGATGCCAGCACGGCTAGCAATGGTTTTATCCAACCAATCGCCCAATACCATTGACGGTACAATAACAATAAAAGGCTCAAAAATATTCTGGCTCTTTGATTGATATTGCACCAGTAGCTGGTCAACGAGATTTTCGGTACGATGTGACTGAATGATAGTAAACATAGACAATAATCTGATTGGAATAAGCGTAAGCGCTGAGGGCTACTGTTGGTTACAGCTAACCTGTCAATCACTACGCTTGTAATAAAAGTGCCACAGAAAGTAGCAATGAAGCCCGAATTGATACTCATCAATACATCTTTGGCAGTCGTCACTATAATGCATTTCTGCTAGCATTATATGATGTACAATACGCTTTTGTAAGCCACGTATATGCTCTGTCAGTGTGCCACTGATGTTCGATGTTTACCAGTATAGATATCAGCATTATACTATCTTGCGACATCTAATGTCGCTTTGTAGCACTGCTCATAGTTATGATAATAAAATATACATTGCCGCTCTTTTAAGTTATTTTCTATACCTTATTTAGACCTAACCCTCATTATCACGAGATGATTTAACATTATGCCTTTGCGTCCCATTGATGCCATTTTTGTTCATCCTAAACAACGTTTATACGTTGTTTACTATCGTGGTGAGCTATGGCAATTACCGCGTATGAAAATCGATGATAGATCATGGCAAAACAGACGTCCTTATACTGACGACAGTGGTTCGCTTTACCTCAGCATTCACCAAGCCATTAGCGATCCTGTGTTGGCACAGAAACTACGCACATTAGATCTGCCTGTTGCAGTACGTGGTAGCACCTTATCTCGTTTTGAAGCATGGTGGGAGGCACATGGGTTTAAATGGCTAAAAGACAAGCTTATGATCGGTCAGTCGCCATTGGCGGCACATCAAGCAACAGCTTATACAAAGGCGATTGATAGCCAGCCTGCCTCGCTTAGTAATAACCGTACTGAGAATAAAACCCCTGCGTCTACGCCTTCTTTTGTGAATACGGATGTGTTTGCAGAGATGTTGACAGAGCTAACCAATGAAGTACTTGATCAAAATCTTTGACTCAAGCCATATATCACCTATAGTGTGTTGTGTAAATTTTGAACTGAATCCATTAATAAAAGAGCGGTAATATATGAAAGACTACAAGCTGCTACTGGCTGGGCTAATTTTATTGCTGCTAGCAATTTTTATCGCTCTGATTACGTGGTTGTGGACCCACAATCGTAAAAATATAGATCCGCTACCTATCATGGCAAGTGAGAATGAGTCTGTAACTGCTAAAGGCGATGAGACTGCCAAAACTGTGCCTGATAGTGTCCTGTATGTCCGTGCAGCAGAGAATCTGCAAGTGCCGTTGGACGATATTATTGTCAGTTTTGAATCTCGTTATCCTCATATTCAAGTATTGGCAAACTATGTGCCGCCAAACACACTTTTGACCTTATCAAACAATAATATCGTTGCTAACAACGACAGCGACGCCGCTTTTAATACAGACGTCATTATCGCAAATGATAGGCTATCGGCAGATCGTCTCGCGCCGTTACAAGCAGAGCTGACAGCGTCTCAACACCAAGATAACCAGAGTAAGGAAAACACCAATACAGTTATTACAGAGGATGAAACCGATAGCGGAAATACTGATAGTGAGCAGGCAACTACCGAGAACGATAATAAAGAGGCACGTACACTAACCTCTTTTAATTATGCCTTGAAAGATAAGCAGGAGCTCGAAGGCGTTGTTTTGACAGACCGTACTGTTGCCGTTAGTTTTCGCAATTTCTTACTCTCTAGTACGGGCCAAGGTATTTTAGAAAAATACGATTATTATAATATTAATGGTTATGAGAATAGCGTGAACGACTTGTTTCAACCAACATCACGGGCAAAAAAAGCATCAGGTGATAATCCAGTAGATGTCGCTGATGCTCTTAGCAATGGAGATAAATGACAAATTATCCCTATTTGTCTTTTGTTGATTGCTTTTATGGCGGCTTTTTCCTACAATGTCACTCCATAATGCGCCTATAGCTCAACAGGATAGAGCAGTTGCCTCCTAAGCGATCGATCCGAGTTCGAGTCTTGGTGGGCGCACCAATTATGGTATTTTTAGCTTATTTTAAAGCCCCACAACCTTTTGGTTATGGGGCTTTTTTATTTATTATCGCATCATAACATTACATAACTTACGATGTATTTTCATGCAGCATATCGTCAAAACACAAAATATCCGGTATCGCTTATTAGCCCAATCAACTTATGCTTTTAAGATGTCCAAACTTATTGAAAGCATGAGAATAATTCTCCATCTCCAAAATACAAAAAAAGCCTTTCAAGCTATTAAGTATAAAGCTTGAAAGGCTTTTTCGATCGCATATTTTCATCTGGGTAAAAGGGTTAATATTGGGGTTTGCCTAAAGCCGCTCTTAATCTATCTTCAACATCGATTTCGCTACAGCTTCGGCCACTTTAATACCATCAATCCCTGCTGATAATATACCGCCTGCATAGCCTGCGCCTTCGCCTGCAGGGAATAAGCCTTTGGTATTAATGCTTTGAAAATCTTTATTGCGTTTAATACTTATCGGTGACGATGTTCTGGTTTCTACGCCAGTGAGTAAACCGTCGTCAGATGAAAATCCTTGGATTTTTTTATTAAACGCTGGAATGGCTTCACGTATGGCATCCACGGCAAAATCTGGTAATGCTTTGCTTAAGTCGGTTAAGGTAATGCCCGGTGTGTAGGAGGGTTTTACATCGCCTAATTCTGAATTTGGTTTACCTTTTAAGAAATCGCCAATGGTTTGTGCTGGTGCATTGTAGTCTTTGCCGCCTAATTCAAACGCTAAAGTCTCTAGTTGTCTTTGTAAGTCGATACCAGCAAGAGGGTGATTTGGGTAATCTCGCTCTGGGTCGATACCTACAACAATAGCGCTGTTGGCGTTGCGCTCGTTCCTTGAATATTGGCTCATGCCGTTAGTGACTACACGGCCCTCTTCTGATGCGGCGGCAACAACGGTTCCGCCTGGACACATGCAGAAGCTATAAACAGAACGACCGTTTTTGCAGTGATGAACCAATTTGTAATCCGCAGCGCCAAGTATTTCGTTTCCAGCATTGTCGCCAAAGCGTGCTTTATCTATGGTTGACTGCTTGTGTTCAATCCTAAAGCCAATTGAGAAAGGTTTTGCTTCAACATACACGCCTTTATCATGGATCATTTCAAAAGTGTCTCGGGCGCTATGACCAATAGCAAGAACAACATGGTTGGTTTTTAAGGTTTCACCACTATTAAGTGTCACGCCAGTTACTTTTGAGTCAGTTATATGCAAGTCGTCTACGCGAGTAGCAAAACGGATTTCACCGCCAAGCTTTATGATCTGGGCACGCATTTTTTCTACCATACTGACTAATTTAAAAGTACCTATGTGCGGTTTACTAACAAACAAAATCTCCTCTGGTGCGCCTGCTTTTACAAATTCTGTCATTACTTTACGGCCATAATGATTTGGATCTTTTACTTGGCTATATAATTTACCGTCGGAGAACGTACCCGCGCCGCCTTCACCAAATTGTACGTTTGATTCTGTGTTTAATTTACGCTGACGCCAAAAGCCAAAGGTGTCTTTGGTGCGTTGTCTTACTTCATTACCACGTTCGATGATAATAGGTTTAAAACCCATTTGAGCAAGGGTGAGTCCTGCTAATAAACCACAAGGTCCAAAACCAATAACCACAGGGCGCTCAGTTAATTCCTCTGGCGCTTTACCTACATATTTGTAGCTGGTATCTGGTGTTGGTTTAACATGGTTGTCTGACTCAAATTGAACCAGTAAATCATTGGCTAAATCCGAATCGGTCAGTATGATGTCTAGCGTATAAATTAATTGGATATTTCTTTTATTACGAGCATCATAACCACGTTTAAACATCACAAATGATGCCATTTGCTCAGCAGAGATTTTAAGTTTTGTCGTTATAGCAGTCGTTAGCTCTTCAGGTGCATGATTTAATGGCAATTTAATTTCAGTTAAACGTATCATTGGTTACTCATAAACTCGTGTAGAAAACAGTCTCGCATTTTACTGGTACTGATACAAATAAGCGAATAAATATTTTAATTAAGCAACCTAATGGTAAAAGTCAGATTACATCTTTTTTGGCAATCTATAGCTTAAACCCTTTTGAGTGCTCGTTTCACTGTGAGCACAGCTCTTGTCTTACGGCGCTGCAGAGCAGTCCTTTGCTGATCGCTCCTTATTATCATCAAGCTCGATATATCCAATGATATCGTTAATCACTATAGACCTTGTTTTATAGTCTTGGTGATACATAAACTCATTTTTTAATGTAGGCCAGAAGCTTTCTATGTTTGGGTTATCAAATGAGCAAAGAAGAGTAACTGTCTGGGAGACAATTATCAAAGTTCGAGACGGAGGACTATGCCCGTAGTGGTTACCCTTACCGCTCATTGAACCTTTAAAATGATACTGTTTGGTGATAATCATACTTTTATCAGATGCAACAGTCTTAGTTTTGGGGGGATTATCGATGGATTAAAAAGGAATTTTCCATAATAGTATTTATAAGAGTGATAACTTTCATGATTCCCTTAATTATTAAGTGAAGGAGCCAAAAACATAACCCCTCCACATAGCCTCAATTCAGTCCATTACTCCTAAAATAAGATGACATAGTGGATGAATCGCTTGTTTTTACAAGATCTGACAAGCCTCATCAAAGTCCAATCTTGGCAGACGGCTGTATAACTGATCCTCTTGACCATAACCTATATTGATGAGTAGGTTTGAGGAACAATTACTGTCTTTAAGAAAAGTTTTATCTATTAATTCATTATTAAATCCAGACATAGGGCCGGTGTCTAAACCCAAGGCTCTACAAACCAAAATTAGATAGGCTGCTTGCATAGAACTGTTTCTAAACGCCGTTTCTTTTATCAGTTCAGGACTAGAGTTAAACCACGATCTGGCATCCGTATGTGGGAATAATTTGGGAAGCTGATCATAAAACTCATTATCATAAGCGACAATCACTGTGACAGGTGCCGTCATTGTTTTTTCGATATTACCTGATGACAATGCTGGCTCTAAGCGTGCTTTAGCGTCATCAGATTTGAGAAATACAAACCGCGCCGGTGAACAGTTAGCCGAAGTAGGCGCCATTTTAACCAAGTGATAGATCTCTTCAAGTAGTACATCTGGCACGTCTTTTTTTTGCCAAGCGTTAAAGGATCTGGCCTTACCAAACAGCTGATCAAGACCTTCTGAGGATAACGATAGGGAGTCAGTCATAACATTTCCTTATTGATATTAAATTTTGGATAAGAATTGAAGGATTTTGCTATTGGTTGAGCAGGTCTCTGTGATTGTACTGGCATGTCCACCCGTCACCATTAACTCAAACTGGGCGTTTTGCATACTATCGGCTAGCGCCAGACCGCGTTGCCATGGCACCAAAACATCATCAAGATTGCTTAAAACTAAAGTTTCGTTTTTGATATGCTTAGCATTCATCAGGGGTTGGTAAGACTGTAAGGCTTTTAATCTCGTTAAGACGTTCTTAACGGGAGCAAAATTAGCAATAGCTTTATCCTCTTTTTGCGTGAGTGCTTCTATGTTGTTTGATATCCATATAGGCGGGTATAAAAATATCGCTTGGGCGCGTACAAATGCTTCTATACCTGTATCTTGTAGCAAACTGGTTCGCATGCTAAAACATTTAATCGTGTGAGGATCGAGGCTTTCCCAACCATTTAAGATGACCAGTTTATCTAACAGTTCTGGTGCTTTATAAGCGACTTCCATACCAATGAATCCGCCCAGTGCGTGACCGACGAAATGACAATTAGATAGTCCTTCTCGTTTTAAAATTTCAATTAATTGTTCTGCTAAATCTTGCATAGAATAGTCATCGGGTAAGAGGTCACTATCAGGTGATACGCCCTCTTGTTCATAGCAAATCACATTGTAATGCTCGGTAAAATACTCAATTTGAGGTAACCAAAAATCAGCATGCCCGCCTAAACCTGAACTAAATACGATCGTTTCTGACGTGTCGTTCTTACAAGGATATTTTTTAACTAACATAGGGTTTCATCCAATTTTAGTAAAATTCAAATTGCGGTAAAAGTATCTAATAACTTATAAAATCAAGTTGAGTTCAATCAACTAAATCAATTCAACCATACGCTCATCGCTTTCATCATAGTCATACGCTACGGTTTCCTCGAAATTTTCGACTTTGCTTTCACTTTTATTTTCAACGGTATCTTGAGACTTAATATATTTAATTAACGCGTCTATGGTGCCAACCTTTAGATTGTGAGTATCGGCGAATTTCATCAGATCGTCTCTACGAGCCATTTCACCATCTTGGTTGATAATTTCTACGATAACCGCGGCAGGCTCTAAGCCAGCCAGTCTTGTTAAATCGCAACCTGCCTCAGTATGCCCAGCGCGTTCTAGAACACCACCCTCTTTAGCCATTAATGGGAAAATATGGCCTGGGGTTACGACGTCATCAAAGGTAACGTCTTTGGACACGGCAGTTCTGATGGTCTGAGCTCTGTCTGCCGTTGATATTCCGGTACTTACGCCTTTTGCTGCATCAATGGAAACAGTGAAATTCGTACTATAAGGTGCTTGGTTGTCTTTGCACATGAGGGGTAGTTTTAATTTTTTGCAACGCTCGGAGGTCAAGGTCAAACAAACCAAACCTTTGGCATGTGTAATCATAAAATTGATATCATCAGGTTTGGCTAAAGTGGCTGCCATAATCAGGTCACCTTCATTTTCCCGATCCTCATCATCCATGATTATGACCATCTTGCCAGCTTTAATATCTTCAATGATTTCTGGTATTGTATTGATATTCATAAAATCCACCATTTGTACTTATATTTGCTTTTGTATGTTGTTATGTAGAGCCTATTGTCAATTAATCACACGCTCTACATAACGTCCTACGTTTGATACGGCCGTATACCTACTTCATAGAGATTGTGGTATTTACGCCTTCACTAGCATCTTCATCAAACCAGCGTGATATCACTGTTTTGGTCTGCGTATAAAACTGCACCGCTTGCTTACCGTAAGGACCTAAGTCACCGAGCTTACTGGCTCTAGACCCTGTAAACGAAAACATCGGTAGCGGTACTGGAATTGGTAAATTAATACCGACTTGTCCAACATCGATATCTTGTTGGAACTTATGTGCATGGGCGCCAGACTGGGTAAAAATTGCAGTGCCATTACCATTTGGATTGGTATTGATAATCTTAATGGCTTCCTCAAGCGTGTCGGCATACATAATGCATAGGACAGGGCCAAAAATTTCTTCGGTATAGCAGCTCATATCAGTGGTTACATTGTCCAAGATGGTTGGGCCAACAAAGTTGCCATCTTCATAACCTGCTACCTGACAACCACGGCCATCTAGTCTTAGATGCGCCCCTTCATCAATTCCCGCTTGGATTAAGCGCTCGACACGGGCTTTGGCTTGCTTAGATATTAGCGGACCTAAATCTTTGTCATCCTTGCCAGCAGACACTACTAGCTGTGCTGATTTTTCTACAATTTCATCAACCCACTGTTTAGACTCTCCAACCAATACGACGACAGACAGTGCCATGCATCGCTGCCCTGCTGCGCCAAATGCTGCGCCTGCTAACTGATTTAAGCTTTGCTCTTTATTGGCGTCAGGCATGATAACGGCATGGTTTTTTGCACCCATCATACATTGCACACGTTTGCCAGCCTGACTGGCTCGATCATAGACATGCTTACCCACTGCGGTTGAACCTACAAAAGATATCGCTTTTATGTCAGGGTGATCGCATAGTGCATCCACTGTATCTTTACCACCATGAACCACATTCAATACCCCTTTTGGTATACCCGCCTCAAGCGCCAACTCGACCAATCTCATGGTAACGATTGGGTTTTGTTCAGAGGGTTTTAAGATAAACGTGTTGCCTGTAGCGATGGCCATTGGAAACATCCATAGCGGTATCATGGCAGGAAAGTTAAAGGGAGTAATACCCGCACAGACACCTATTGGCTGCTGCACGGTATACATATCCACACTACTAGCGACGTTTTCAATGTAGCCCCCTTGTTGCAAGTTACCGATACCTGATGCGTGTTCTACGACCTCAAGACCTCTAAACACATCACCTCTAGCGTCTGCCAGCGTTTTACCTTGTTCTTCAGTCAATAGCACTGCCAGCTCATCCATATGCTCACGTATCAGTTGTTGATACTTTAGGAAAACGCGGGCTCGTTTGCTGATGGGTGTGACACGCCAACTCTGAAAGGCCTCAGATGCCGTTTTGATGGCTTGATCAATTTCCTCAGGTGTTGACTGTGGTACCTTAGCGATAACTTCTTGCGTGGCTGGATTGGTGATATCAATCCATTCCGTGGTCGTTGATTCGGTAAATTCGCCATTGATCAATTGTTGTACGCTGCGTGGTTCTGTATTCATGACACGATTCCTTAAGGTAAGATCAAATAGGGTTTTAAATTTATGGATTGAGTTTTAAGAGTGGCTCTGATGTAGCGATTTCTCTCTCAGTGGTCACGCTCACCTCTTTTTGTTTGTTTTTAAAATTGAAAGCGAGGTTCATAAGAATGGCTAAAAAAGTAGCGGTACCGATGCCGCCCAAATCAAAACCTGCAATGTTTAGTGAATAGTTGCCAGTACCTAGGATGACTGGAACGGCGGCTACCAACATATTGCCATTCTTACTAAAATCAATTTTTGCATTCATCCAAATGCGCGCACCAGCAATCGTGATTAAACCAAAGACAACGATTGAAGCACCGGTCAAAATAGGCACAGGAATGGTACTGACTAAGGTTCCAAACTTAGGGGATAAACCCAATAAGATTGCAAAAACACCTGCTATGACAAAGACGACGGTAGAGTAAATTTTGGTCGCTGCCATCACGCCGATATTTTCTGCATAGGTCGTCATACCAGTGCCGCCTACCGAAGCCGAAAGCGTGGTGCAAAGGCCGTCAGCGAAGAATGCTCTACCCATATAAGGTGAGATACTTTTGCCAGTCATGGCTTCTACTGCTTTGAAATGCCCAAGGTTTTCAGCGATTAAGATGATAAAGACAGGTGCAATGACTAATATGGCACTGGTCTCAAAGACAGGAGAATAAAGGGTTGGAATACCAAACCAAGCAGCATTCGCAATTGGACTAAAATCAATAGGCTTACCCATGCCTAAGACATTGGTTAATAGGAAATAAATAAAATATGCAGCGACTAGACCTATTAACAATAACAAGCGTCTGACCATACCTTTAGTAAATACGGCGACTGAACAAATACATAACACGGTGACCAACGCCATCCAAGAGTCAAAGCTACTGCCGATAACGCTTTGTATGGTGACAGGCGCTAAGTTCAACCCAATAATCATGACGATGGACCCAGTGACCACAGGTGGCATCAGGTTCTCAATCCACCCTGCACCTGTTTTCATTACCAGCAGACCCATCAGTGCATATAAGACCCCGCAGACCAGTGTGCCCCCAAGTGCAATACCAATATTTGGATTGATACCCGTGCCGCTATATCCTGTCACTGCTGCGACCGCTCCGATAAATGCAAAGCTAGAACCCAAATAACTGGGTACGTGACCGCCCGTGATAAGAAAGAAAAGTATCGTGCCTATACCAGTGATAAGCATTGTTAAGCTAGGATCGAATCCCATCAATAACGGGGCTAAGATTGTCGCACCGAACATGGCGAATGAGTGCTGTGCGCCTAACACCACGCTTTTACCCATTGGTAAGTATTCATTGATACCTACCGGTGTCTTTTCTAGGTTCCCAGTGTAGGGACGCCATTTCACAAACCATTTATCCATTTTGAATATCCTTAAAAAGTAGAGGGGTGACACTTAGTACACTTAATTCGTGCACTTACTCAATTGATGGTAGCCTCGATTGAAATAGATGAGACTTTCACAATCAGGCTTGTGTTTGATATCCAATACTTCACAAATAAGAATATCGTGGGTTCCTACCGAGCTGATGAGCTTGATTTTGCAATCAAAAGAGATACTGGCATCTTCTAATACAGGCGATCCGGTTGACAACGTGGACCAATTGCCTTGCTCAAATCTTTCTTCTAATGCCTTTTTGCCGCCGAAGACACCGCTTAAATCTTGATGCTCAAGACCAAGTGTGTTGACACATAGCACCATATTTTCTTTAAAAAATTTGTATACAGACGCGCTTCTGTTTAAACATACTAATAGGGTTGGCGGTTCGTCAGTGACACTGCACACCGCTGAGGCGGTAAACCCTGCCCGCCCTGCCGGACCCTCAGTGGTAATAATGTTCACGGCAGCCGCCAGCTTGCTCATCGCATCTCTAAAAGACTGCTGCATGTCGGTTAAGTTTCCTGCCGTAGAGGTGAATGATTCTTTAGACTTATGTTTCATTAATGAGGATTGCGTTGCTTGGCTTTCTTTAATTACTGTATTCATCTGTCACTTCCTTTTAAACAATATTCCGCCACATGTGTAGTCAACTAAAGCGCCCTACTACAGTCCAATGCAATGCTAGAGGGTTCGATGTCAGGTAACTTTAAATTCACTAACTGCAGTTATTTTTAAGCAGGTTTTTATCCAATGTGCGCTATGGACGCGATTTCGACGAGGGCGTCTGGTTTTACCAATCCACATTGGATACAAAATCTCGCTGGCTTTTCATTGGGAAAAAATTCTGCATAGACTTGGTTAACCGCATCATAATCTGCCCAGTCTTTTACAAAGATTGAATTAAACGTCACATCATCCATATCGCCGCCAGCGGTTTGAATAACGTTTTGAATCGTTGTTAATACATGGCGAGTTTGCGCGGCGGCATCACCCACATGTACGACATCATTATTTTCATCAAAGGGCAAAGTGCCTGAGACATAAACGATATTATCGGCCTTAGTCGCTGGGACATAGGGAGCTAACGGTTTGCTTGTACCTTCAGGTATGATCACTTGTTTAGACATATCTACATTCCTATTGCGGTTAGATTAAGTATGAAAATCGTGGTTTAGGTTGCTAAAAACTGGCTAAGTAAAACGTTAGCTATTCGAAAAACACTGCTGCATGCTGGCAACGTTAGACACCCAACCAAAAAAGGTTTTTACGTTATAGAGGGTGGCGTCATGAGCCTCTACTGGCCCTGCCTGATAACAAGCGTCATCTAATAACACCCCAAAATACTCAAGGAAAAATCCATCTCGAAGCGTCGATTCAACACAGACGTTGGTCGCGATACCTGTGAACAATAGATTGCGTATGCCTCGTGACCGCAATACGCTATCGAAATTGGTATTCGCGAAGCCGCTATATCGAGGTTTGTCTATGACGATGTCTTGCGGCGCAGGGCTAAGCTCGTCGACCAACTCATAATCCCAGCCCCCTTTTGCTAATAAAGTCCCCTCAAGTTTAGGGTTTTTACGCATGGTTTTTAAGGCGTTTGATTTGTGATAATTGGGCGATCCGCTACCACCAGCCTCCACATATTTGTTATCCCAGCCATTTCTAAAATAGATGACTTGTATGCCAGATTGATGCGCAATATCCACGGCTTGCTTGATTTTATCGATGACGGGTTTGGTTGACGTCACATCAAACCCAGCCAAATCCAGATAACCACCTTGGCTGGCATACGCGTTTTGCATATCCACGACAATCAATGCGGTTTGCGATGGATCTAACTTGATAGGTTCAGGCAAAGACTCTAAAACGGGAGAGGATTGTTTGGTAAAGTCTGCACAAATGGTATTAACCGAATTCATATCTGCTCCTTTTATTAGGCTTCGCTGACAGCTTGGCTGGCCACTGGTGTATCAACATTGATGCGGCTCTTCATCAGAGGCTGAATTCTGCTACCAAAATCCTCAACACCTTGCACGAAATCATCAAAGGTCAATAAGACACCATCCGTACCTTGTACTTCAGCGATTTCGTCTAACATGCTGGCGACGTTTTCAAAAGAGCCGACCAGCGTACCCATATTGATATTCACTGGCGAAACGCTTGAGGCCATATGACGAATATTGGTATCTTTGCCTGAGGTTTTGTCCTTACCACCTTGTGACTGCAACCAATCAATGGCTTCAAAATCCGCACCATCATTGTATGATTGCCATTTTGCTTGCGCTTTTTCATCGGTCTCATCTGCGATGATCATAAAGAGCACATAGGTGGGAACATTACGGCCCGTCTGATCTGTATGTACTTTTAAGCGGTCATTAATACCAGCGTAGGCAGTTGGCGTGTTCAGACCTTTACCAAAGACAAAGTTGTAATCAGCATATTTCGCAGAGAACGCCAAACCTGTATCTGATTGACCCGCACAGATAATTTTCATATCCGCTTTTGGAATAGGCTTCACCTGACAATCATTCATCTGAAAGAACTCACCCTTCAAATCAGATTGGCCTGTTGCCCACAGATCCCTTAGGATTTGTACATATTCAGATAAATACTCATAGCGCTTGCCAAAATAATCGTCGCCTGGCCACATGCCCATCTGTCCGTACTCTGCTTCTTGCCAGCCAGTCACGACATTCAATCCAAAGCGTCCGTTCGAGATACTATCAAGCGTCGACGCCATTCTGGCTACGATTGCGGGCGGCATCACTAACGTTGCTGATGTGGCATAGATTTTTATTTTGGACGTGACTGCTGCGAGTCCTGCCATCAAAGTAAAGCTCTCAAGGTTATAATCCCAAAACTCAGTCTCACCGCCAAAACCGCGCAGCTTGATCATTGAGAGCGCAAAATCAAAACCGTAATGCTCAGCACGTTGCACAATTTGCTTGTTGAGCTCAAATGTCGGTTTGTACTGAGGCGCGTTTTTTGAGATTAACCAACCATTGTTACCAATCGGACAAAAAATTCCTATTTCCATGAGGTCACCTATAGATTTTGAGAAGAGAAGAAGAAAGCTATAAAAGAAATGAAAATTCTTTTACTTTTTTATCAAAGCAAAACCCATGCCATATTTTTTTATTCATATTTATCAATAACTTATATAATTTTTACCCTAATTTTTTTAGACCATATGGTTTAAAAAAATGCATAACAATAGTGCGGACTGTTATAAAACGGTGCGGTTTGTTATAAAATAGTGCAGAAACACTTGAAAAATGAATTTTGGTGGTAATCTGGACACGGTGAGTTAGATTAGTAGCAAAAAGGACGTTGGTGAGGGCTATCGCTGCGATTAGTGATCCATAGACTAATAAGGTGTTGATCGCTGCTGAGCGAGCGATATTGGTCAATAAATGGCGCTTGTAATGATTGCTTTGGCCATTTTTTAAATTGAATCAACCATCATCTAAAATTAGGTTTACACGACTTTATAATGAAGGACATGACAGTGAAAGACAGCATGCTCAAAGAAGAGGCAGAAACGAGTTCGAAAGTACTAAAGAAAAAAGCACATATCATCAATGCGGCATTGATCGTCTTTTCACAAGAAGGACTAAATGGGGCACGAATGGAGAGGATTGCGGAAGAGGCTGATATTTCTAAATCGAATATATTTTATTACTTCGACAGTAAAGAGGTTCTGTATATTGCTGCTTTGGAAGCGGTGCTGAGTGAGTGGTTGTCCCCTTTGAGCAATATTAACGTCAACCAAGATCCAAGAAATGCGCTCAAAACTTATATCGAAGAAAAATATAAGATTTCAAAGAAATCACCTGCAGCGTCGAGACTATATGCACTAGAGATTATGCAAGGAGCGCCTCACTTAATGGGGGTGCTGAAGGGGCCTTTAAGATATTTGGTGCGAGAAAAGGTAGCAGTGATCGACGGGTGGATTGCAGATAATAAGATTAAGTCAGTTTCTGCGATCCATTTAATTTTCCATATTTGGGCAGTCACTCAGCACTACTCTGACTTTTCTACGCAAACTGAAGCTATTTGTAATCATAGTTTAAGAAATAAGAAATTCGCCAATGATGCATTAAACACTAGCATTCAACTTCTTGTAGATAGTTTGATTATATAATTTGATATTGGTATCGATGTCTTGCATTTCTATACCGCCTTTGCTGACATAGTTCTTGAATCCTGTTTGTAACGCAGAGTCAGTTTTGGTAATTGCCCCACCTATGAGCGTGGTTTTACCGCCAGCGGTCAGATCAGAGCCAAATCGCCTGTGAAGATGCCTGACTGCTCGCCAACAGCTTTGTAGTCAGAGTTAAGATTGGTTTTGCCACCATTGACCGAAAGACTAGAGCCGACTCCTTTTATAGCAATATCAGCGCTAAAGCCCATGTTCTTTTGTTTGCTGTCATAGGTGGCGGTGTTGTATTTTGAAAAATGAAAAAAGCTACGATATATTAAGTATCATAGCTTTTAGCTTAGTCACACACCTTAAAAACTACTATTTTACATAAGAGCAATCTTTTTAGTTACCAGATGCCTTAAGTATATTGTGCATAATTAAGATATAACCTCCAAATATATAGGCTCACTATTTAGGTCAATCCTTTTAGGATCATAGACTACCTCATTTTTTCTATTTTTATGAAATGTGAATGTCGAAAACTTTCCAATATCATCATCTTGAAAACTTACTAAAACAGTAAGACCTTCTAAAGGAAAATTACCATACCATTTTTTCTTAAATTTATTTAAAAATATTATTGATTGAACGAAAGGATCTTTATCCGTAAAATCTTCAATATGAAATTTATTAGTTGAAGCCTCGAAGCCAGAAAAATCAAGAAAATCTTCCTCAATTTCTTTCTTATTAAGTGAATCCTTATTATAGTTAGTAGGAAAGGTTTCTGCTAAAAATATACAATCGTCAACAGCTAAGAAACCTTGCTTAAGTACATCTTCCAGTCTTTTGTCTAAATCGCTTTCCAATATTATACCTTTGTTAGATGTTAGATAACTTGACATTAGTGAGTTAGCATAGATCACGATTATTCTCCTAAGTATTTTAAGCCTTTATTGATGCCATTTTTAAAATCATCATTTTTTAGTAATTTTTGTATAGACTTTGGTGCTACTAGACCATCAGAGATTTTACCAGTGTAAAGTTTTCCATCCGCTGGATTATAATAGTACTTAGCGTTATTAGCATCTTGATAATGTACTTGACCAGGTCGCTCTCCAGGAGCTGGATTCTCCACATCTATTCTTGCTTTTGAACCTTTTTCTTTCCAAACAGTTTTACTACTAGTTTGAGTACCATTTGCTCCTAACATGGATGAACTTGAAGTGCTATTAGATGCTTTACTAGTAGCTCCTTTAACAATACGCGAACCACCTACACCTATTGCACCTTGAGCTATGAGTCCAAGTATACCATCTTGTCTATACGAGGCATCACTTTCCCATCTTGAGTATCGACTTAAAAACTGATCATTATTGAATGTCACCCCTGTACGTAAACTCCCTCTTCCGAGTCCACCTAGATTCTCTATCTGAGAATATAGTTTGGGGTCGAAAAGTGTATTGCCTTTATACTGCCCGCTTCCAGCATAATAGTTTTTTACATGCTCTCCACATTTTTGATAGTTATAGTTTGTCTCACAATCATTAGCAAATGCGGTTTGTTGCTTTTTATCTAAGTTTTTATAAAAATTATTAATTTCTTCTATACGCCTTCCATTTCCTTTCGCTTTTTTTAAGTCATTAATCCACTGTTGCAGCTGAATATGATTAAGATAATTATTCTGCGTCTGACTAAAACTCGTAGCCGTACTCGCAGTATCTCCACCTACTAGTGCGCCAGCTGCTGTTGATAAACCTAATAAAAGTGCATCACGAGTGGTCTCATCAACGCCTTGCTTCTCTAAATACTTATCTACTGCTGGAACAGAAACCGCCGTGGTTCCACTGGCTAATGCACCTTCTACACTACCTGTTGCAATAGCGCCAACTAACGTATGTAAGGCAACGCGATAAGTGCCACCTTCTGCCCATTTATCGGCTTCATCTACTTTACCTTCATTGATAAGATCTAATTGACGGTTACTCGCAAAGTCTCCTACCGCCTTCGGCGCTTCCTTGCCAAACTCCTGCGTAATCTGCGTCTGCGCCCCAAGCTCTTTATTAACTCGACCAGCATCAAAGCTATTCTCAAGAATGCCTGCATACTCTGCGCGGTTGTCCGTGGTGATGTCTTTATTACCTGCAATACCTGTGATACCTGCACGAGTCACACTGCTATCACTGTCACTATCACTGCCATAGCCAAGGCCGTTCATGCTAGGGTTTTTATCTTTACCCACACTTAAACCTACAGAGATCGCATCACCCTCATAGCTCGTGGTGTTCTCAATATCTTGGGTGACTATACCGCCAAGACTCGTATAGTTATTGCGTCCAGCCGCTACTGCCGCATCAGTGGTGGTAATGGCACCACCTATCAGCGTCGTTTTTCCTTTAGCAGCAAGATCAAGACCACCATCGCCTGTGAAGATGCCTGACTGCTCACCAACCCCTTTATAATCCGCACTTAAGTCAGTCTTGCCTCCATTAACCGAAAGACTAGAGCCTGCGCCACCACCTGCGATGTCGATATCAGCATTAAAACCCATGTTCTTTTGTTTGCTGTCGTAGGTAGTGGTATTTTAGTTTGAAAAATAAAAAAAGCTACGATTCGTTTAAAATCGTAGCTTTTAACTAAATTTACTTTACTTCTTCTTGGAATTATAGGCTTCATACAAGCTAAACCTTATAACTCTTTTTGTTCGAAACGCTGCAAATCAGTATTTTCTGCAACCAACTTATTACAGTATTCAATCCATTCTTGCGACCATCTAGCATGCTTATATTTCCAGACCGTTCCGTCTAAGACTACTCTATCATGAACTTTATTAAAGAGCGCAATATCTAATGCAGGATCTTTTGCTATCTTCTCTAAAACATTAATGTCTAATAACTCGGGTAGTAAAGTAGTTAAGTGTATATAACCTTCTTCATCTTCACAAACATCCAAGTAAAAGCAACCTGTTCTATCATCATAAGCTTTTTCACTTTCCTCTTCAGTAAATCGTTGGCTTACAAATATCTCGTAAAGCTCTCCAGGAAATAATATACCTACATATGTGCCCATGCTATCGAATGCGGTATATAACTTTTTCAACAAACAATAAGGTAGATAACAACTCTTTTCTTCAGGATAGCCCAAATAATCCAGTCTGATAGTTACACCTTCATGATCCATTAACCCCCAATGGTGCCATGCACCGCGACCTTCTCCAACATGTAGCATTTTAAAATTTTCAATATCTACGTAACTATAAGAAATACTCATTAAAAGTTCCTTTTATTTTCTAGAAAACTTATCCATCGGTGTTAATGGACCAGCACGCGTCACACTGCTATCACTGTCGCTATCGCTGCCATAGCCAAGGCCGTTCATACTGGCTTGCGGTTTATTATTAGTTTGACCAATGCTGACACCCACTTGGATCGCATCACCCTCATAGATCGTGGTGTTCTCAATGTCTTGCGTCTCTATACCGCCAAGACTTTCATAGTTGTTACGTCCTGCGTCACGAGCGGCTTCGGTAGTGGTAATCGCTCCGCCTATGAGTGTGATTTTACCCTTAGCGGTAAGATCAAGACCACCATCACCTGTAAAGAGTCCCGACTGCTCACCAACCCCTTTATAGTCTGCATTCAGGTTGGTTTTGCCACCGTTGACAGAGAGGCTATAGCCTTCACCTGTGGTCATATCAAGGTCAGCACTAAAGCCCATGTTTTTTTGCTTACTGTCATAGGTAGCCGTGTCTTGTAGTGACTCTATGTTGACGTCACCACCGATAGTGCCTTGAGCACGATCTGTATTAATGACGCCGCCTTTAATGTTGACATCATTACCGATGTCAAAAGTGGTGGTGCCGCCAACGTTGATTTGGCTATTGATGTAGAAATATAAAAAAAGCCACGATCTTTTTAGTATCATGGCTTTTACCTAATCAAGCTTATTTCAAACAGTTATAAATACCACTCTAAATCCATATTAATAAATACTATTATTCCATTTAAAAGCTCAATATAGTCTACCTATTCTTCATTTTCTATTAATAACTCAAAATTACATACTAAGCATCGTAGTTTTTAGTCTAAGTAAGTTATAGCTAAGAATTCAAAGGCTGCCAATTCTCGATTATATTTGTTAAAAATTCACTATGTTCTGGATGAATTTCCAAGAAACGCTGACATGCTTTTTTTGCGTAATCAAAACTAACTTCCTCGGATACATAGACCTTCATATCTGGATCATTAAACCCTATCTCAAAGCAAACCCCTTCAAATACATCATCAACATAAGGACTGTTTGGATCAGGATAATACCAATAACAACCTTCCACTCCTGCATTATCATAATTTACTAAAACATCATATATAGATTCTAAAAAAACACTACTTTTATATAGAGTGCTAAAGCATTCTTTTATAACTCCACTTGGCTTATTCTCATGAATTTCTTGCAAGTTGTAAAAATAATAATAATTTTCTGGTTCTTTAGGACAATAATGCAACTTACTATTGTGGATGGACATTACTGATTACTCCTGTTTTTGGATTTATATAAATTTGAAAACTCACCCCATTAACCACACCGTCATACTGTCTTTTATTAAGTGTAATAGCCTCTCTATAACCGTTAGTAGCTGCTTCTAGCCCCATATCTAGTATTTCAGAGTCTGAAAATTTAGCAGGATCATAAACAGTTTTAGGGGAGCTTACCTTCTTCCATCCATCACGATTGCCAGCTCTATCATACCCTGGAATTTCATATTTAACCGTCACAATACCATTTACACCTGTGGGAGTCTCTGATACAACTCTTCCACCATGCTTTTTTAATTCTGCTTCAAAATTGGCTCGATTATGACCACCACTAATACCTTTTGCTCGAGTAAACCCATCCGCATTAGCTAAGTGATATTTTAAATTATTATCAACACTCATATTTCTTAAATTATTTAGAAGCTGCTCTCTTTCCTCCTTTTGTGCTACCAACTTAGCAGCTGATATTCCAGCAGCTCTTATCGCTTTAAGCTCACTCAAAGGAATATAATACTGCTCTGGATAAAGTGGTTCTATTCTATCATCGCGAGTCGATATGTCTGACATTTGACTATTAATATTTTTGGCAACTTTATTAAAGTCTTTTTGGTTGTTTCTATTACCTTGATAGCTACCACCATAAGTGCCATAAATACTATTTTCATTATAGTAACCACTATCGTCAAACATATGAATCGGCTTATTTTGACTTACAGAGGTATTTCGGTCTTTCTCTAACTCTACATTGCCATATTTAGCTTTTAAGGTGCTATAAGATTTTTGAGCTATTGCTATATCATTTTCAATAATTTTTTCAAATGCTTGAGCGTTTTGACTATAAGCTGGTTTAGCAAAATCTTTTTTGAATGTCGCTAATCTATCATTTCCTTTTTTATCAAGTTCAGCATAGGTAACTGCATAAAGAAGACTTTTCTAGTATTCAACACCTCTTCCATATTTGCTAGCAAGATCTTTTGCTGATTCATTCAGTTTCTGCATCTCACTCCAATGTAGCTGCCTATTATTCGCATCGACATTGACCCCATTAATAGTACTGGCTGTATCCAGTCCAGCAGCAACTCCCGCTCCTGCCAATGCCAGACTGGTGATACCTTTGGTTGCATTACTTGCAGTATCCGCATCCATCCCTTGAGCAATGAGCGCATCTCTCATTTTAGCTTCAAGATTATTGATAGTAGGCGCAGCAGCAGCCACACCACCTGTCGTTAATGCGCCCTCAACACTACCCGTCCCCAAGGCACCAAGTGCCGTGTGAGCAGCGACTCTATAAATACCACCTTCATCCCATTTACTGATGGCTGCCATTTTCTCATCAGCACTCAGATTGGGGTTGGCTCTAATAGCATCCATACGATTTTTTGAGAACTCAGCCACCGCCTTTGGCGCTTCCTTGCCAAACTCCTGCGTAATCTGCGTCTGCGCACCAAGCTCCTCATTCACTTGACTGGCATCAAAGCTGTTTTCAAGAATGCCTGCATACTCTGCGCGATTGTCCGTGGTGATGTCTTTATTACCTGCAATACCTGTGATACCTGCTCGAGTCACACTACTATCACTGCCACCATCGCTGCCATAACCTGTACCACTCATACCAATTCTTCAAATAAAAATGAAAATCATTTGCATTTTTGAGTGATTTTTATTTAGAATGCTTCATTTACTTTAGACGGCTCAGTATGATGCACATGAACAATTTGGGCGTGACACAAGGTCTGCTTCGTCATAGGGGCAATGTCTCAAACACCATACAAAAACAGGTTTTACATTCCATATTTTGGGTAAGCGCTACGCTGCGTACTCACTCTGATGTTAGACAACAAGTAGCCGTTATATGAAAGCAATGTCTCTCTCCATCCGTCTGTTTGGGACAGCATGCTTAGGCTTAGTGTTAAGTAGTTGTCATTCATCTGATGCCACCTCGTCCGCACCTGCCCTAGAGACACAAAACGCCTTAACGCAGCCTCTATCGGTACAATCTCCTTCTAAGGTAATGACACCAGATTGGGGCATCGCTGCAACGTTAACTGCCATGGGCTACCCGCCAGTGGCAATAGGTGATAAGCCTTTTTATAAAGAATGGGTTGGCAAACCTATTATCCCTGCTACCACATACGACGTGGGTACTCGCTATCAGCCCAATCCCGAAATGTTCTCTCAGCTCGATCTAGATGTGGTAATAGACACCGGGTTTTATGAGCATTTGCGTCCTATGTATGGCGACTTGCCCATTCACTCTATTGAGCTGAGCAGTCTAAATAGAGTTGCCAAATGGGAAGACTTTATAGAGCCCACGTTAGAACTGGGTCGCTCTATTCATCAGCCTCAAGCGGCACAACACTATCTTGACCAGAGTAAAAGTCAAATAACACAAGCAGGTCATACATTTCATACGCGCTACCCTCATATCAAAAAACTGGCGGTAGTCCAATTTGCTGATACCAATAATTTACGTATGTTTTCATACAACAGCTTGTTTCAGCCAGCACTAAACGCCATGGGGTTAGAACTGGTGGCATTCGCAGATGGCAATCAATGGGGCTTTGCGCCCATTATGCTAGGGGATTTGGCACAGCTCGATGATGATACTTGCTTGGTGATCATAGAGCCTATCGGCGACCTACTTAAGCTGGAGCTAGAATCCAGCTTGGTATGGCAACGCTTGGGATACTCGTTTGACAATGATCCAAAATCTGCCGATAAAGGTCGCTGTCTAACCCTACTACCGGCCACTTGGAACAATAGTGGCGTGGCTTCTATGAATGTCTTGGCCGATCGATTAATGAATGCCACGCTTGTAGGCAATACCGACTTATGATGAAAAACAATGTTTTGTCTATTAACCGTCTTTATTTAATGGTTGCTTTTTTGATCGTGATGGCAATATTCAGCAGTTACGCTGTCATACATCAGTTATGGAATCTACCATTCATAGAGCTGTTCACTCCGTCATTTGACTTGTCGCTTTCGGATATGAGTATCCAGCTGCAAATCGTGCCGACCATGATCGTGGCATCAACTGCAGGTGGCCTTTTAGGCTTAGTTAGTGTCTTGCTACAACAGTTGGTAAAAAACACGCTGGCGTCAGACACAACATTGGCGGTGGGCAGTGGCGCAAATATGTCACTGCTACTTGTGACATTATTTTTCCCTAGTTTCAATCTAGGAGGTAGCTTTTGGGTCGCCTTTATAGGGGCCATTAGCAGCATGGCAATTGTATTCATCCTCGCCGCACCAAGTCGCATGAATCCTCTGGTGCTGGTGTTAGGAGGATTGGTCACCAATATCTTATTGGGTGCTATCGCCGCCTTATTGATGATTTATTATGCCGAAGAATCCTTAAATGTCATGGTATGGGCAGCTGGCAGCCTTACGCAAAACAATTGGCAAGTGTCTATTGTATTAACCATTGCCAGTGTGGTCGCCTTTATCAGTTTAATGCCCTTATTAAAACCGCTAGAAATCATGAGCCTAGACGATAGGCAGGCAAAAAGTTTGGGCATACCTATCAATCTTATTCGAGGACTGGTAGTGGGATTGGTGGCGATATTAACGGCCCTTGTCGTAAGCCGTGTAGGACCTATTGGTTTTATCGGACTGGGTGCTGCTACCCTCGTCAACGTATTTTCTGTCAGACATATCGGTTACCGTCTGCTCTTGGGCTATGGATTTGGGGCACTTCTGCTCTGGGTGACCAGCAATGTCACCACGGTACTACAGCATTACCTGAGCTTAAACATTCCTGCTGATGCGATGACTGCCTTACTTGGCGCGCCATTGGTCATATGGCTAATCGTAACCCAAAGCCAGCCGCATAAAAATGAGATTAGCCCAACGCTTATTTCAGAACGCCGCGAACCGCATTTACTTCTCTGGAGTGTCGCCTTAGTCCTACTAATTGTCGGCATACTTGTTTTCACTGCCACAGCAAATGGCTGGCAATTGAATGCCGTATGGAGTTTGATTGTTGATTTTAGACTGCCTCGCACCCTAAGCGCGGCTGCTACTGGCGTGATGCTAGCGACTGCGGGCGTGCTACTGCAAACCTTGACGCGCAACCCTATGGCCAGTCCTGAGGTACTGGGTATCAGCTCAGGTTCTGCAATCGGCGTGATATTGGCCTTTGTGTTCTTGCCCAGTTTTGGCTACGCAGGCATTGTGCTGTCAGGATTATTGGGCGCAGCGATTGTGCTCATCTTGATATTATGGCTGGCTCGTAGAATAAATCCTGCCTATTTGCTGTTGGTTGGCGTGGCGATTGCCGCCTTGATGGGAGGTTTGTTAAGTCTGGTCAAAATATCTGGAGATCAGCGCTTGCAAGCAGTTCTCAGTTGGTTATCGGGCTCCACTTATCTGGCCAGCCCTGAGACTGCATGGCTACTTGTGATATTCGCCCTGTTGCTTTTTTTATTGAGTTTTATGCTGATAAAACCACTAGAGATACTGAGCTTAGGCAGCGGGATAGCGCGTGAGCTTGGTGTCTCTTTAAGGCTGTTTCAAAGCTTGATATTAATCTTAGTGGCAGCGCTTAGTACCATATCAACATTGGCAGTCGGTCCGCTTAGTTTTATTGGTTTAATGATTCCACATCTTGCCTCGACGCTCGGCGCGGTTCAGCTCAAGCGCCAATTGCCACTGGCGGCTATTTTAGGTGCCGCATTAATGGTGCTGGCGGATTGGCTTGGGCGTTATATCATATTTCCTTACGAGATACCGGCTGGCACCATTGCCGCTATTATTGGTGGTGCGTACTTCTTATACCTGATGCGCCGTATCAAAGCGTGATTCACACCACTACTTATAATACTACTCTATAAAGAGGTGTCTTGTTTAATGTCATTCACGCTTCTATGAGTGTTGATGAGGCATTGGTTCATCATGGCTTTATCATACTATGCGTTGATATTGTTGCATGCTCATTCCTTTTTTCATCGAATAGGTCAGCTCGCGCCCTATTCATTCATGCAATTTTATCAAATACTCAAGCTCACCGATCAGACACGTAGGCAAATGTGTCAAAAATATCTCTATATTGTATTGCTAATAATTCTCATTATCATTATCATGTACGCAATTGATCGTGACACTTTAAGCCTATCAAACAGTCTGTCACTGACAAAACCGTATATTGATTATTCATTCAATGCTGCATCAAGAGAATGTTAAGCCAATTAACCTAATACTTTTATCGAGATACCATCTGATGTTTATCATTACAAAAGGCACCAAGCGACATAAACCCAGCTCCTTGAGTTGGTTCATCAAACAAACAATGCATCTGTCAGCCATTGCTTCACTAGCAGTCAGCTCATCTATCATTCATGCTGAAACCACCGACCAATCCGCAACTGGTGATAGTATCGCCATCAATGATGCTGACAAAAAAGCCGAACCCAGTACCACGCTAGAGACTATCGTGGTCACGGCAGATATAGACGCACAGATTACTGAAAATACCGACCGCTATACTATTCCGACCACCAGTAGCGCCACTGGACTGGCACTCTCTGCAAAAGAAACCCCGCAGGCCACCAGTGTAGTGACCAATCAGCAAATCAAAGATCAAAACTCAACCAATCTAACAGAGGTGCTCAAACGCGCACCTGGTATTCAGGTAGGCAGTATCGATGGCGCTCGCAGTGGGTTCTCAGCGAGAGGGTTTGGTATTACTGGTTTTCAGATTGATGGCTTGAATACAGATTTTGTTCAGCAAGCAGCGATGGGTGAATATTCAGCCAATACTGCTATGTTTGATCATGTTGAAATAGTACGTGGTGCGACAGGTTTGATGAGTGGCTCAGGCGACCCTTCTGCCAACGTCAATCTCATTCGCAAACGTGCCGACAGCACAGTATCCGCCACCGAACTCTCTGCCAACGTTGATCGTTATGGCAATTATGGTGTGAGCGTCGATCGCAGTCAGTCATTGACCAAAGATGGCGCGGTACGTGGCCGAGTCGTGGCAAGTTATCAAGATGGCGACACCTTTATCGATCGCCAAGAGCTGGGGCAAAACCTAATCTATGCCACAGTGGATGCTGATGTGAGTGACGCCACCACCGTCAGTGTGGGCGCAAGCCGTCAGCACAATAAATCAAAATCGACCATGTGGGGCGGTTTGCCAAGTTATTTGAGTGATGGCTCAAAAGCTGAGTGGGACACCAGTAAAAACGGTAGTGCTGACTGGTCAAACTGGGACTCTGACAATGTTTACTACTTCGCTGACATCGATCATGATTTTAATGAAGACTGGAACCTAACCACCAATGCCAGTTACAACGAGAGCGACAGCAGCCCAAAACTCCTTTACATGTATGCCAGCAGCTTTGATCCTGACGCTGGACTGATTTATAACTTAAATCCATTCCATGCCGATACTGAACGCAAGCAAATCAATGTAAAAACCGAGCTGACGGGTAATTTTGATGCACTAGGCAGAACGCATCAAGTCATCGTCGGTGGCTCTTACAATAAAAGCGATCTTGATACCTTTACCTATACAGCGCCGCCTGATGGACTTTTACCAATATCTGACTTCGATAACTGGGATGGCAGCTATGCTGAGCCAGCATGGGGCGCCAAAACCCAAAGCTCTGATGTCACGACTAAGGAAAAAGCCATCTTTGCCGCCACTCAGCTTAAGCTAACGGATCCCTTGTCAGTGATTTTAGGATCGCGTGTGTCTGAATATGAGCGCTCGGGTTTTCAGTATGGAACTAAAATGAATACTGAATCCGAGCATATTTGGGCGCCTTATGCGGGCATTACTTATGATATTAATAACAATCATAGTATCTATAGCAGCTATAGTACTATTTTTAAACCTCAGTCAGAGCGCGATATCAATGGTACTTATCTCGATCCTGTCGAAGGAAAAAACTACGAGATTGGTCTAAAAAGTGAGTCAGATAATGGCGCACTACAAAGTCAAGTCAGCATTTTTAGAATCGAGCAAAATGATCTTGCTCAAGATAGTGGTCAAATAATACCAGGTGCCGGTCTTGAGAGAGCCTACTTTGGTGTAGATGCTGTAAGTCAAGGCGTTGAAGTCGAAGTTACCGGTCAGCTTAGCGACAAGCTAAAGGCCGCTATTGGCTACACGCATTTTAATGCTGAGGGTCGAGATGGTAAACCCGTTAACACAGGCTACGCCGACACCACGCTGAATTTGTTTGCCACCTATGATATGAACGATATCGTTCCTAATTTGACAGTTGGTGGCGGTATCGATTGGTCAAACGGCTACTATGGTGTGGTCACCAACCCTGTGACTGGTCAATCTGAAAAATATGGTCAAGACAATGTGACACTAGCAAGTATCATGGCCAAATATGCCATCAATGACAACTTAGAAGCACAGCTTAACGTCAACAATTTATTCAACCAAAAGTATCTTGCTGGCGAAAACTTCTTTGGATTAACGTATGGCGAGCCTTTAAACGTAGTCGGTAGAGTGACTTATCGCTTTTAGTCTAAATATTAGGGCGTGTTGAGCTTGAAAGTTAACATCTAACAAATTGACATTCAGGGTCGGCTTATAATACCATTGATAATTACTTTCATTCATCTCAACGATGATCCTATAATAACTTTTTGGAGTAATCCCATGCAGTGGACTAAACCAGCTTTTCAAGACATCCGTATCGGTTTCGAAATCACTATGTATTTTGAAGCACGCTAAAAACTCATAGACCTGAATACATTAAAAGCCCTAGATGATTAGGGCTTTTACTTTTTTAGCAATTTGGAAATATTGATCTATGTATATTCACGTTTTAGGCTCAGCAGCGGGCGGCGGTTTCCCGCAGTGGAACTGTAACTGCGAAAACTGCCATGGCGTACGCCAAGGCACCATTGAAGCAAAGACCCGTACCCAGTCTTCGATTGCCATATCAGAAAATGGCACCGATTGGATTTTGTTTAACGCTTCACCGGATATTCGCCAGCAGCTATTTGACTTTAAAGCAGCTCAACCAGCCCGTCATCTAAGAGACACAGGCATCACCGATGTGGTGTTGATGGACAGTCAGCTTGATCATACCACAGGCCTATTGACCTTACGTGAAGGCTGCCCTATCTCTGTTTGGTGTACAGATATGGTGCATGAAGACCTCAGCACAGGTTTTCCGCTGTTTACGATGTTAAAGCATTGGAACGGCGGCCTACAATATAATCAAATCGATCCAAAACAGCGCTTTCAAATTGACGGTTACAGCAATTTAGAGCTAACGCCTTTGGTCATCAGAAGCTCAGCGCCGCCGTATTCGCCGCACCGTAACGACCCTCATGATGGCGACAATATTGCGCTGATTGTGAAAGATTTAAAAACACAAAAGCAGCTGTTCTATGCGCCAGGCTTGGGCAAAATTGATGATGACGTGATGCAAATCATGAAAGCGTCTGATTGTGTGATGATTGACGGCACGCTATGGACAGACGACGAGATGCAAGAACGCGGCGTTGGCACGAAAACGGGCCAAGACATGGGGCATTTGCATATCAGTGGTGACGATGGCTCGCTACATTATCTAGATCAGCTCGATAATACTCGTAAGGTGCTCATTCATATCAACAATACCAATCCGATATTAAACGAGCAATCTGAACAAGCGGCGACATTAAAACAGCACGGTGTTGAAGTGGCCTTTGATGGCATGCAGATAGAGCTTTAAGACAAACGGTAAGATAAAGACAGCAATCGCAAGGTAACAATAATGCAAGAACAAACCGCAGCACTCACCCCAGAAGCGTTTGAACAAGCGATTATGGCAAAAGGTCAGTATTACCACATCCACCATCCTTTTCATATCATGATGCACGAAGGGCGCGCGACCCAGCAGCAAATCCAAGCGTGGGTCGCCAATCGATTTTATTATCAAATCAATATCCCACTAAAAGACGCGGCAATTATGGCAAACTGTCCCGATCAGCGCGTGCGTCAAGAGTGGATCCAGCGCATGATTGATCAAGATGGCGTTTATCCTGATGGCGGCGGGCGCGAAGCGTGGCTTGGTCTGGCGGAAGCAGTTGGTCTGACGCGTGAGCAGGTGATTTCGGAAGAATTGGTATTACCGGGTGTGCGTTTTGCTGTTGATGCTTATGTGAATTTTGCTCGCCGTACGTCATGGCGTGAGGCGGCGAGCAGCTCATTGACCGAGCTGTTTGCGCCGCAGATTCACCAGTCGCGCTTAGAGTCTTGGCCCAAGCACTATCCTTGGATCAAAGAAGAAGGCTATACCTATTTTCGCTCGCGCCTCAGTCAAGCGCGCCGCGATGTTGAGCATGGTCTGACCATTACCCTTGACTCATTCAAGACGGCTCAAGAGCAAGAACGCATGCTTGAGATATTACAATTTAAACTCGATATTTTGTGGACGATTTTGGATGCCTTGAGCCTCGCCTATGTGCATGACCAAGCGCCTTATCAAAGCGTCACCACTGAGAATGTCTGGCATAAAGGATTGTTCAAATGAGTATACCCGCTAGTTTACCTGAGCTGGATCAATCTCTGGTTCCCACATGGCGTCACGGCTATCGCTTCCAGTTTGAGCCAGCGCAAGACGCTTATGTCTTACTCTACCCTGAAGGGATGATTACCCTTAACGATAGCGCCAGTATTATTGGACAACATATCGATGGCACCGCATCGGTTGCTGATATTATTAAAAAAGTGCAAGCGATGTTTGGCGATGTCCCTGAAATCGAGCAAGACATCATTGAATATATGCTGGTTGCCCAGCGCGAACATTGGATTGACTTAGTATGACTGCACCCGTCGGACTGCCGCTATGGTTACTCGCTGAGTTGACCTATCGCTGCCCCTTACAATGCCCATATTGCTCCAACCCGATTGATTATGCTCAGTATAAAGAAGAGCTGACGACAGCGGAGTGGTTTGATGTGTTTGATCAGGCGCGGCAAATGGGCGCGGTACAGCTGGGGTTTTCTGGCGGTGAGCCACTGGTGCGTCAAGACCTAGAAGAAATGGTCGCCTATGCGCATCAGAAAGGTTTTTATACCAACCTCATCACCTCAGGCATGGGACTGACTGAAGCACGCATTGCCAGTCTAAAAGAAGCGGGTCTACAGCATATTCAGATCAGCTTCCAAGCCAGTGATCCATCGGTGAACAATGCATTGGCAGGTTCAAAACATGCTTTTGAGCAAAAGTATGAGATGTCACGCCTGGTCAAGCAGTACGACTATCCAATGGTGCTTAACTTTGTGATTCATCGGCAAAACATCGATCAGATCGACCAGATTATTGATCTCTGCTTAGAGTTAGAGGCCGATACGGTTGAATTAGCTATCTGTCAGTTTTATGGTTGGGCATTTGAAAATATCGAAGGCTTACTACCGACCAAAGCGCAAGTGGTTAGAGCCGAACGCATTACCAATGAATATCGCCAAAAAATCGAAGAACGTGGTATCAAATGCAAACTCATTTTTGTGGTGCCTGATTACTACGAAGAGCGGCCAAAACCTTGTATGGATGGCTGGGGTAAGATTTTCTTGACTGTGGCACCTGATGGCACCGCCTTACCTTGTCATGCTGCCAGACAGCTACCCATGTCCTTTCCCAATGTCAGGCAGACGCCATTAAAAGACATCTGGTATGACTCAGACAGCTTCAATCAATATCGCGGTGATGAATGGATGCCTGACATGTGCCAAAGCTGCCCCGATAAAGAGCGCGATTATGGCGGCTGTCGTTGCCAAGCGTTTATGTTAACAGGCGATGCCAAAAATGCCGATCCTGTGTGCGGCAAATCGCCCTATCATTATCTGATTGAGGAAGCACGTGTCAATAGCGAGACGCCAACTCCGTTTGAAGCGCTGCGCTTTAGGAACCCTAAAAATTCTAAACTATTAAGTATGAGTCAAGAGCAACTGATTCCCACGCGTACGGTCACGGATTAATGATGAATAACCAGCCTATCATCTTTGATGGTCATAATGATCTACTAACCCGCCTGTGGCTAAGCTCGGCTGATGATCCTGTGCATGATTTTATTTATGGCACGCTACCGGGGCATTTGGATCTAGCTCGCTGTCAACAAGCAAATTGGATGGGCGGCTTGTTTTCTATTTTTTTACCACCCTACGCTTATGTGAAAAACAACCATCCTGACAAATTAGCCAATCCTTCACATTCAGATTTTACTGCGCAAGAAATCGTTGATATTTGCTGTGCACAATTAGCGCTTGCGCAGCAGTTGCAGGCGCGATCAAACGGTCAGATTCAAATCTGTACGTCTGTGGCACAAATTCAAGCCTGTCAGCAGAACCAGCAACTGGCTATCGTTCTGCATCTTGAAGGCGCTGAGTTTTTGGCTATTGAGCCTGACTTGCTGGATGTGTTTTATGAGGCGGGGCTTAGAAGTATTGGCCCACTTTGGAACAGAAAAAGCCTCTTTGGTGATGGCTTAAATGCGTCCTTTCCGCACTCTCCAGATACAGGATCTGGTCTCACCACTCAAGGCAAAGACCTTATTTTGGCGTGTCGTGATAAACACATGCTCATCGATGTGTCACACATGAATGAGCGTGCGTTTTGGGATACGTTAGAGATTATCGATCAGCCCATTGTCGCAACCCACTCGAACGCTCACGTTTTGTGTGCGCAAGCAAGAAACCTAACCGATCGCCAGCTGGCTGCCATTAAACAAAATGGTGGTCTAGTTGGAGTGAACTTCGATGTGGCCTTTTTGCGTGCGGATGGGCAGCGAGATACGCAGACCTCACTTGATGTGATTGTCGATCATCTTGATTATCTGATAGACCATCTGGGCGAAGATCACGTTGGCTTTGGTTCTGATTTTGATGGGTGCTTATTGCCTGATGAGTTGTCTGATATCAGTCAAATCGCTAAGCTGATTGATCGGATGCAACAGCGGCACTTCTCTGATGCGCTTATTGAAAAAGTCACGTCAAAAAATTGGTTTGCTGTACTTGATAAGATATGGCAGTGATGGCTGACGTGTTTTTTATAAAAAATAGCCATTGCCATATTCACTTAACTCAAAATATTTTTAGACACATTGCCCGTAGCATTAAATTCTAAAAAGCATTGCTTAACTACTTCTAAATCACCGATAACCGTTGTAGAGCTATGAAGTTCTCCATTAACATACTCCCAATCCTCTCTTGAAGCATCAGGGTTATAGGCTGTTCTAACATCTAAATAGCCTTCATCATCATAATCCAACAGCATCAGAAGATATCTTCCATTCGCCATATACACAGTTAACTTTAAAGGTTCAATATCTTCTTTAGCAAGTACATTTTCAATCATAACAGTGCCTCTGCAGTTAGCATTTAATTCATTTAGCTTTGATAAAATATGCTCTTTACTAGGTTTATCAACTATACGAATGCTTTTGCTCACACCATTGTCTATGTAGTATCCTTCGAATTTCATATCTATCATTTTTTGACCTCTTGAATTGATTCCATACCTAGTTTCCAGTAATCAATAACTGGTTTAGTATCTGTACCTTCTCTGCCTGAATATCCAGAAATAGTTAAAGATGCCATTTGTGATTTCTTAGCCATTGCTGCAATTTCACCTTGACAATAACCACAGACATCTTTGCCCGTCACTTTCAACTTTATATTAGCACCCTTAGCTGATGCTGATTAAAGGCGAAAGCGTTCATTTTTTATAATGGTTACGAAACTATTTTAGAAGGTGTCAAGGAACATAGTTTAACAAATAAGAAGCTTTTACCAGTAGTTGATATGATGCAGAAACACGCCAACAAATAGAAAATCAGACTCAAGAAATGGAGCTGGAAAAGCTATAAAGTGACGCACTCTATCGGATAGTTTTTATTGACTTTATCATCGCAATTCACATTGGTGGGCTGAACATTCAACCCACCAAAGATGTTGATCTTACGCAGGCCAACCTTCTAATACAATCTTGCCATGTGCTTGCTGGTTTTCTAGCATTTGATGCGCGTGACGTACATGCTCAGCTGTGATAGTGCCAAGATGATGGGCAACGGTGGTTTTGATCTCGCCTGCATCAATCATGTTGGCGACGTCCGTCAATAAGCGATGCTGTTCAATCATATCTGGCGTATGGAACATAGAGCGCGTAAACATAAACTCCCAATGTAGGCTTAGGCATTTAGTTTTAAGAAGCTTGGCGTCTAATGATTCAGGATCATCGATGAGCCCTAATTTACCTTGTGGCTTTAAGCATTTGATGATTTCTTCATAATGCTCATCGGTGTTATTGAGACTGATGGCGTAATCTACTTCAGTGACGCCTGTCTTTTGCAGTTCATCAAATAAAGGGTTGCGGTGATTGATGACATGATCTGCGCCTAAATCCTTTAACCACTGTACGCTCTCGTCTCGTGATGCCGTACCGATGACTGTGGCAGAGGTCCGTGTTTTTAATAACTGCGTTAAGATAGAACCAACCCCGCCTGCCGCACCAATGACTAATACTGAAACGTCATTATCACGCTCATCACTACCATTTTTATCTGTCGAATTATTAGTAACGGGCACTTGCAAACGCTCAAACAACATCTCCCAAGCCGTAATCGTAGTGAGAGGCAGTGCCGCCGCTTCAGCGAAAGACAACGATGCTGGCATACGCCCAACGATGCGCTCATCAACCAGCTGATATTCAGCATTACTACCTGAACGAGTCAAATCCCCTGCGTAATAGACCTTATCCCCAACTGAGAATAGGCTGACTTCTTCGCCAACCGCTGTCACGATGCCCGCCGCATCCCAGCCAATCACTGCATACTCACCCTCTGGTGCAGGACGCGATTGACGAATCTTATAATCTACGGGATTTACGGATATGGCTTTGACCTCTACCAAAATATCGTGGCCTGTCGCAGTTGGCTTATCAAGGGTAATGTCCTGTAGTGCTTGTTCGTTATCAATGGCGAGATTGTCTTGATAGCCAATGGCTTTTATTGTCTGATTTTGCATTGTTTTTATTCCTAATAATAAATCAATTAAGTAGAGTCCTCGCGCGAACCGTACTGAAATACATAGCGCTTAAAAGGTGGTCATATACTTTTAATACAACGACTGCAAGACCTGCTGTGTTTGGCGTGCCAGCTCTGCAATAGCTTCTTTGTCTAACGCATCGGCATGCGGTTGACCAAATTCGCCCCTAGCATCGCCATGTGCGCCATCTTTGATATCGTTGTCAAAATATTTACCCGTGTCGTCCGCGAACTCATCCGAGACAGCCAATGCCGTTAAGATATTTGCGCCTTTATCTGCTGATGACCAGTGATGACCGTAGGCTTCATCAACCATCTTGGTGTTCAGCAGTGATCCTGGGTTGACAGCGATCACATTGATACCATCGCTAGCGACTCTATCTGCCAAATCCATACTCCACATCGTGAGTGCCAACTTACTTTGCGCATAGGCAGCTTTGTCATCGAGACGCTCTTGTCCTACAAATGCCTTATATGATATTGGTGCTTGAGCAGCCGAGCTCAGATTCACAATACGCGCTTTACTAGATTGCTTGAGTAAAGGTAATAAAGCATTAGTCAGCTCATAAGGCGCTAAGTAATTGACCACAAAGCGTATATCCAAACCATCTTTAGTCATCGCTGATGCCGTGGTATAAATCCCTGCGTTGTTTATGAGGACGTCAAGCTTTGGCAGTGTGTCATTGATTTCTGCCGCCATCTTCAGCACATCTGTTAAGTCAGAGAAATCCGCCACAAACCCATCAATATGATCTACCGCGTCGCCTGTTGCCACGGCTTTTACTTCAGCGATGACACTGGCAAGTTTGTCAGCATCGCGGCCATGCAGGTACACTTGATGACCCGCTTCTGTTAACTTTAAAGCAGCCAATTTGCCAATACCATCCGTGCTTCCCGTGATCAAAATAGTTTTAGTTTTACTCATGATTGCAACCATCCTTATTATTTGATTATTTAACTTATGGTTATATTATTAGGTACACGCTACATTTTATCCGCCGTCATGGTATCCATTGTTATCAAAGTGTTGTGATTCACACAGCCACTATTAATAACGTTTCAATATTATTTTAAAAGTCGCGGGCGCTTAATACGGTCATTTACTAGATGAGAATCCTAAAGA
This sequence comes from Psychrobacter sp. T6-5, assembly GCF_052258485.2. Lineage (NCBI taxonomy): Bacteria > Pseudomonadati > Pseudomonadota > Gammaproteobacteria > Moraxellales > Moraxellaceae > Psychrobacter > Psychrobacter sp. T6-5. The sequence continues at coordinate 1,987,743 of NZ_JBQQEY020000001.1, forward strand.
CAACCAACGGCAGCTGTCTATTTCATGGAACCTATACATATAAAGGTATAACAAACAAAAAAACGCCAGTAAGTGAGTACTTACTAGCGTTTAAATAACGACTGTCTATCTAAATCTTCAGTTAGCGTCAATTAACGTAAATCATCAACGACAGCTAGCATGGCGATAAGCGATGCTTCACCTAACTGAATAGAACGCTCTGGTGACCAGCCCATTTCTTCATCAGGTAGATTATCGTTGTCTTTAAATGGCATCTCTAACGTATTGGCAAGACAATCAAAACGTTCAGCCACCCAGTGGGTCGCGAGTGTCATGTTCGCCTCACCTGGCGCATCAATCTCATAGCCGACCTCAGTCTGAAAATCGGCACTGGCTAATTTCAATACATCTGAGAACCGATCACGTAGATGTGCAAGGCGCTCGTTATAACTCGGCGTGCCTTGAGAGCCAGCAAGAAACGCATAAGGCAATGCTTCATCGCCATGCACATCATAAAACAGATCAACGCCCGTCTCTTCCATCTTCTTAATCACATAAAACACTTCAGGGCTTTTGTCCAAGCTTGGACTTGCCCACTCACGGTTTAGGTTCGTACCTGCGGCGTTCGTACGTAAATGTCCGCGCACACTGCCATCAGGATTCATATTAGGCACAATATAGAAGTTGGCTTTGTCTAACAGCAACCGACTATTGGCATTATCGTTATCTAACAAGCTATAGAGCAAACCTTCGACCAGCCATTCCGCCATCGTTTCACCCGGATGCTGACGCGCAGTAATCCAGATGTTGCGTTTATTAGTATCGCCATCACCAATTTTGACCAAAGTAAGGTCACGCTTATCCAGCGTGTCACCCAAATGCTCTAACGTCACTAGCGAATGTGTCTGTACAGCGGCTAATAAATCCTGATGACGCTCATAACTATAAGGCGCAAAATAAGCAATTTGGACGGTCTCGCACGCCAGCTCTGCCACGATGGTTAATTTGCCATCTTGATAAGTGGTCGGTAGACGGAACCAATGCTGACGATCGTAGGAAGCGACTGCTTGATAATCCTTCCACCCTTCGAGATAGGAAGCCTCCCCTGCATTCATAATATTAAGAACATACTCTTCTCCAATCTCACCGGAGAGACGGAAGTTGAACCATTGGAAAAATTCTTCGCCAACGTCAGGACGAATGGCCAGTTGAATATTGTTTTTATCTTCTATATTAAGTACGTCAATATTACCTGCATCGAAATTGGCAGTGATACGCATGATCGCTCCTTGATTGGTTTTTTATGATTGGGTCTCATCGGCTATGTGCGGGATACAAAGGAATGTGACAAATTTTTATTCTAGATAGGCTCTAATCTAACACGGTAGCGTTATACTTTATTGGTCATCACATACTCTTTTTCAAGTCATTAGCGTACCAGATTGATCTCTGGTTTTTTCAGAATAACACACGGCGCCACATTCATATTTATCCAAACTGGAAAGCAGATAGCTGCGTTTTTAGCACTTGCTCAGAGTAAATTTTATCCCCCTTATCATTGCCTGCTGCACCTGCTGCCACCATCAGCGGTAGCAAATGCTCCTCTGCGCCTAATGGATGTGAGACCATTGCATAAGGCGCTTTTGACCAGTTAGCCAGCGCCGACCACCTCGTCTCCGCATCCGCTTCGACAGTATTGGTCAGCCATTCGTCAAAGCGCTCTGACGGTGCGGTGAAGTTTGCATCACCATAGCCACGCATGTTGTGAAAGCTCATACCGCTTCCGATAATTAGTACTCCTTCTTGACGTAATGATTGCAGGGCTTGACCTGCTGCCAGATGCGCTTTTGGGTCTAAATTATTACGTAGTGACATCTGTACTACAGGAATATCTGCCTCAGGGAACATTACCTTTAACGGTATAAAGACACCGTGATCAAATCCACGCGCCGCATCTTGTTCATTTGAGATGCCTGCTGCTGTCAACAGATTACTGATTCGTTCAGACAATACTGGCGCACCTGATGCTGGATAAGTCAAATCATAAGTATGCTCAGGAAACCCATAATAATCATAAATCAGATCAGGTTTTGCGCCAGCAGTAATACCAAACTCAGGCGTCTGCCAATGGCCGCTAATGATCAAGATAGCCTTTGGTCGCTCAGGCAATCGAGCGGTAATGCTCGCTAAAAACGCTGCCATCCCATCCCACATATCTGCAGGTTGCCAATCCATAAAAAAACAAGGTCCGCCGCCATGCGGTATAAAAAGTACGGGCTGACTTGCTGCCTCGTTAGATACGTGTACGCTCATCACTTTCTCCTCGTCGCTTTTATGAAATGGTGTTATTAATTGATATGACGTTATCAACGTGAGTCATTACTGTTATTAGGATGACGCCTCTTTAGCGTTACTGACAGCCATTAGAGGGAGCTATGACACACGCCCTAGCTTTTCTGATAGCGCCTTATCCATGCTTATAGCCCCGCCACCTTGTACCGCTAAAGCAAGCAAAGCCACCATCAAGGTCAATGCGTATTCGTAGCCACCATCAGCAGCAAATAGGCCATTGCTGATATGGACAGAGAAAATAGCGACTAGCATCGTAAAAGCGGCGACCAATGCAGCAGGTCGAGTCAGCAATCCTAATACTAGCGCAAGACCACCAAAGAACTCAGCACCGCCTGCTAAGATAGCCATCAGGTAGCCAGGTTCCATACCCATACTACTCATCCACCCAGCCGTACCTGCCAGCCCATTGCCACCAAACCAGCCGAATAGCTTCTGCGCACCATGTGCCATCAAAATCAGGCCCACAGGCACACGAAGGATTAAGGCAGCAACGCCAGCTTTCGATGTTAAAACTCTATTTAATAATGAGGATTGCATTGATGAGTACTCCATAACGTAGTAGTAAGATAAAGTGTTTAGATATTGATATAAACATACTTTACTATCATCGTTACGGAAGAGTAAGCCAAGTTATATTGAATGATTATCAATGTATTGTTGTTAATTGTTTGGATATAAAACTCAATCAGTGTGCAAAAGACACAGACAAAATGCCATCTAAGTATGACTCATTAATGTATTATTACATCCAATATAGGTTGGCCATATTCCACACCGATCCCATCCTCAACCACTATATCGCTAACAATACCGTCATGCTCACTCACGACAGGGAGCAGGCGCGTCAGCTCTTCAATAAAGCAAACGGTTTGGCCTTTTTCAATACGATCGCCTTTTTTCACGAGGTTATCAGTCACGGCGTCAGCGCTTAGATGCACGATACCTACATGCGTGGCGCGCACTTGCGCAGACTCATTGCTATCATCTTTAGCGAGTTTCTCACCGTTGTCTGCTTCAAATGGTGGACGATGACGCTGCGAATAAATAGCATTGACCACTTTGATTGACTGACCACCCTCTACGATCGTCACTTCATGCAGCTGACTGCACTCAATAAGCCGCACCGCGCGTTCGATTTGTTCGATATCCATCATATTCCCCTTATATACTCTATTAACCATTTTTTAGCTTAGCCCAAGATATTTAGCAATCGTCATGATACTCAGGATACTCATCGCAATGGCAATCAGCCAACCAAAGGCCGCAATCCAGACAGGATGTTTATAATCTCCAACGATGTTTTTTCGATAAGCGGCAATCAGAATAATCACCATCGCAATAGGCAAGACCAAGCCATTCAATGTACCGACCAGTACCAGCACTTGAGCGGGCTTACCAATGGTGGCAAAAACAAGCGTTGAGATGACGATAAAACCGATAATAAAATAGCGCTTATAGGTTTCGATAAAGGGATGGAAATTGGTCATAAATGACACTGAGGTGTAAGCCGCGCCAATGACCGAGGTCACAGATGCCGCCCAAATAACAATACCAAAGATCACTTTACCCACATTACCTAAGATATGCTCAAAAGGCGACATCGCTGGGTTTGACGGATCTAAAGTTAGGCCTTGTGATACCACGCCCAACACGGCGAGGAACAAAAACACCCGAATCACTGAGGCGACCAAAATGCCCGTGACTGAGCTTTTGGTCACTGAGCTTAGATTTTCCTCACCTGTCACGCCAGCCTCTAGCAAGCGGTGTGCGCCAGAAAAAGTGATATATCCGCCGACCGTACCACCGACCAAGGTCACGATGGCTACCGCATCTATTTTGTCCGGCATGATGGTTTTGGTCGCCGCTTCTGCCAAAGGTGGGTCTGATTTGAACACCACATAGATGATTAAGACAATTAAGATAAAGCCCATGAGCTGAGCAAATTTATCCATTAAAGGCCCTGTCTCTCGGCCCAAAAATATCGCGACGGCTATCACACCACTGATTAATGCGCCCGTGATGGGTGAGATATTAAACATCGACTGCATGCCGAGACCTGCGCCGCCAATGTTGCCAATATTAAAAGCAAGACCACCTGCAATGATCAAAAAGGCGAGTAGATAACCGACCCCAGGAAACACCAAATTGGCGATTTCCTGCGCGCGTTTTTTGGATACGGCAACCACGCGCCAGACATTAAGCTGGACGCCGATATCCATAATGATTGATATTAAAATAACAAAGCCAAAGCTTGCCATTAAACTTTCGGTAAAAGTAGCGGTTTGGGTTAAAAAACCCGGCCCAACCGCTGAAGTGGCCATCAAAAAGGCCGCGCCCAAAATGGCGGTATTGTGCTTTTTTAAGGTACTCATAAACATCCTTGTGTGAAACGAGACAACAAATTTGAGTCATTAACGTTCAAACAGTTATCCGTCAAATGATTATTATGCGGATATCGTAATACCCTTTCGTTCTAATTGTTCTTTGATCTCTTCAGCAAATAAAATGGCGTGCGCGCCATCGCCATGCAGACAGATACTCTCTGCCTCAACGGGCACCACCTCACCGCAGACACTGGTCACCGTCCCTTGGGTAATCATCTGCAACACATGGTCAATGGCCGCTTGGGTATCGGTGATCAGCGCATTGTCTTTGCTACGCGAGACCAATGAGCCATCTTTTTCGTAGTTTCTGTCCGCGAATACCTCAGATATCGACACCAGTCCCTGACGTTTGGCAGCAGCAACCAGATGACCGCCTGACAGCCCCATGACTTTTAAATTGGGATCAAAGCGCTTGATCTCACTGACCAAAATATCAGCGAGCGACTCATCAACAGCCGCTTGATTATATAAAGCACCATGCGGTTTGACATAATCTAATGACACACCGACCAGATCACAGAGCGCCTTGGTTGCACCAAGCTGATAGGCCATCAATGCCCGATATTTCTCTTCGCCCAAAGACTGATTGGTGCGACCAAAGTTTTCTCTATCATCAAGTCCTGGGTGTGCCCCGACTCTGACATTATTTTGTTTTGCCAATTGCAAGGTCGCGATCATCTCCGCATAAGAGCCTGCATGTAGACCACAGCAAACATTGGCAGAGCTGACGATAGTTAGCAACTTATCATCTTGCCCGCAGCCTTCGGCAACGTCTGCATTCAAATCAATGTTCATAACCATACTCCTGTATCTGATCGATATAATGTTGTCGGTTTTGGCGCGCTCGGTGCGCCTGCCTGCGATCTACGAGGGTAAATTGACAGGTTTTACCAAACCTTATTTGTGCCATCAATCCGATATCTGCATCGATAACGGTAGCAATTTTAGGATAACCACCCGTGGTTTGCCCGTCTGCCATCAGTACAATCGGCTGACCTTGCGGCGGCACTTGAATCATACCCATATCGACACCGTGCGAACTCATCTCGTTGGGCTCTGTTAACTCAAGGGATAACTCACCTGCCAAGCGATAACCCATACGGTTACTGCTGGTCTGTAGCTGCCATGGCTGGGAGACAAAAGCCGTCTGCGCAGCTGGTGTAAAGCAATCATACTCGCTACTTTTAATCACACGAATAGTATTGGCTGGTGCAAGAGGAGCCACACCGATGATGGACAAACTTGACGGTGCTTTTACCTTTAACCTGTCATCCGCTTGTAAGTACCTACCGTTAAAGCCGCCGAAACCAGCTTTTAAATTGGTACTACCCGATTGCAATATAGACGCAATATCAAATCCACCATGCACGCAAAGATACGCATACATGCCCTCTATCGGACGTAGTAGCTTGAGGATTTGCCCCGCTTTCGCATTGATGCGCCAATAACTGGGTATACGCTTGTTATCCAAATATGCCTCATAAAGCGCGCCTGTGAGACAAAAGCTGACGTCTGCTTCAAACTGTATGGTCAACTCACCCATCGCCAGCTCAATTGCCGGCTCGTCACGCTCATTTTTTAGCAAAGCGTTACCTGCTTGCAGCGCCCAGTGATCCATTGCGCCACTTCTACCCACGCCCATACTACGATAACCAAAACGACCTAGGTCCTGAATACTGGCCATAGCAGTGGCTGTTAAAATCTTCATTGATGCCGCCTATTGATTGATCTTCTGGTTTGTCTTGTTATTCATAGATATCTATTGCGGTAAAGCACAAGGTATCACCAGCACTGAGTAAGGTTGGCGAATCTTTGGTCAAGTCAAATAATGCAGTGTCTGTCTGACCTAATAATTGCCAGCCACCTGGGGAGGCAAAAGGATAAATACCTGTTTGCTCGCCACCAATACCGACTGATCCTGCAGGCACGTGCGTCCTTGGGTTAGTATGTCTTGGGAAATGTAGCGACTCAGACAAGCCGCCAAGGTAAGGAAAACCAGGCTGAAAACCAATAAAATAAACGGTGTAAATAGCGCTGGTGTGCAGATCGACTACAGCATCAATAGACATCTCAAGCGACGCTGCCATCGCTGCTAAATCAGGGCCATATTTGCCGCCATAATGTACGGGTATCTCGACATGCTTACCGTCGATGGTTTTCTCAGGCATCTCCTCAAGCAGAGCGGTCAATTTGTTTTGTAGCGCTTTAAACTCATCACATGCTAGCGGGTGACTAAACACACTAAGCGTATTCATACCGATAATGACTTCTAACACCTCAGGCATGGTTTCAATAATATCCGCCAACGCCCAACATTTTTTTTGCTTATCAAGCGTGATTGGTTTGGGGAAAAACAACACAAGGTTGGTTTCACTGCCGATTTGCCATTGTAGGGTCATCCTTGTACGCTCCATGGTTTTTATTATGTGTTCTGGCTATTATCTTGATAACTTGGCGTTTATATCTGTTTTATATATTTTCTTTGATCCATTTTTCTAAATAATGAATACTCATTTGACCGTCACAGAACCCTTTATCGGCAAACAGACGCTGATGCAAATCAATATTGGTATCAATACCCGTGATCTGCGCTTCCGATAATACCCCTTGCATCTTGGTGATTGCTTGCGCGCGCGACTCATCCTGTACACATATTTTGGCAATCAAGCTGTCATAAGTGGGTGGCACGGTATAATTGGACTCGATATGACTGTCCACTCTGACGCCAAAGCCTGCAGGCAGATGACAATAGTTGATGTGGCCTGCGTTAGGTAAAAAGGTCTTTGGGTTTTCAGCATTGATGCGGCATTCAAAGGCGTGACCGTTGATACTGATATCTGTTTGCTCATGCGCCAGCGGCAGCCCTGCAGCAATGCGTATTTGCTCACGGACGATATCAACGCCTGTCACCATCTCAGTGATGGTATGCTCCACTTGCACGCGCGTATTCATCTCAATAAAGAAAAATTCGCCGTTTTCGTACAAAAACTCAAACGTCCCCGCCCCTCTATAACCCATCTGCTGGCAAGCCGTGGCACAAGCCTCGCCTATCTGTTGCCGTTGCTCGTCGGTAATCCCAGGTGCGGGTGCTTCTTCAATGACCTTTTGATGGCGGCGCTGCATCGAGCAGTCACGCTCGCCCAGATAGATGGCATGACCATGCGTATCAGACAGCACTTGTATTTCGATATGGCGCGGATGTTGTAAGTATTTTTCGAGATAGACCACAGCGCTGCCAAAGTTGGCTTTGGCCTCGGTCTGGGTCAAGGAGATGGCGGATAACAGATCGGCTTCTTTTTCAACGACACGCATCCCGCGACCACCGCCACCGCTTGCGGCTTTGATAATGACTGGATAGCCAACATCGGCGGCAATCTGTATGACCGCATCAGAGTCTGTTGGCAGCGCACCCTCAGAGCCGGGCACACAAGGCACGCCAGCCGCAACCATTTGCACTTTGGCCGCGACCTTATCCCCCATGGTGCGTATGTTGTCAGCGGTTGGGCCAATAAACTGAATGCCTGATGCTTCCACCAATGCTGCAAAGTCTGCATTTTCTGACAAAAACCCATAACCGGGGTGAATGGCATCTGCCTGTGTCATTTTGGCCGCTGAGACAATCGCTCTTTGGTTTAGATAGCTTTTTGCGGCATTGGCAGGACCAATACAGATCTTTTCATCCGCCAAACGTATCGGCAGTGAGTCTTTATCTGCTTCTGAATACACGATGACTGATCTAATACCTAACTGTTTGCAAGCCCGAATGATACGTAATGCAATCTCGCCACGATTGGCGATTAATATTTTGGAGAACATATATTTTCCTAAAAAAGATAAATCAGATATTTATTAAACCACTGCTAGTTAGTTTCTAGGCTAGCTTACAGGTTCAGTGACGAACAAAGCCTGACCATATTCGACGATATCCCCTTCCTCAATCAGAATGTCTTTAATCACGCATGACGTCTCCGCTTTGACCTCATGCATCATTTTCATGGCTTCAATGATACAAAGCGTCTGCCCGACTTCGACCTGATCGCCTATGCTGACAAACTCATCAGCGTCAGGCTCAGAACGACGATAAAACGTGCCTAACATCGGCGCTGATATATCACTATTTTTTGCGGTATCGGCTGCTTCAGGCTGATTTTCTGCATTCGCCTTGCTTACTTGGCGTGCCTCATTGACATGATGGCGCTCATCATTGGATGTAAGCGCCGTCTTGTCTGTATTGGACGTATTTATGGTTGGCTGGCTTGTGTGTTGCTGCCCAGCTTGACAAACAATCGTGATGCGCGCGTCACCATCAGTGACCTCTAGCGACTGTATATCAGCGTTTTCTGCGATTTTTATCAGCTTCTCTAAATCATCAAAATTGATCTTCATATTGGACACTATTCCTTTAGTTTTTATAAAAAGTTGGCTTGAAACAACTGGCGTAAAATCAAAATAAATATAATGGTTTATAAGACTGCTAATTCTTCATCTCTGGGGTCGCAAATAAACATATATCCCGGTGCATGAGTAATCATCAGCTCAGGGCGACTGGTCATGGCGATGCTCTGCGGCGTGACACCGCACGCCCAAAATACAGGCACTTCGCCTGCTTTTATAGTGGACGGCTCGCCAAAGTCTGGAGAACTGATGTCTTTGATACCGATGAGGCTAGGATCACCGATATGAATGGGTGCGCCATGTACTTGCGGAAAACGTGAGGTGGCTTGCACTGCCTTAGTGATTAACGGATAAGGTATTGGTCTCATACTGACCACCATTTTTCCGTGAAGTTTTCCAGCAGGGACGGTATCAATGTTAGTGATGTACATCGGTACATTGTGATTGTCTTCGATGTGTCTGATGGGGATGGAGGCACTCAACATAGCCGTCTCAAAAGAGAAGCTACAGCCTAAAAGGAAACACACCAGATCGTCGCGCCAATAGTCTGTTAAGTCTGATACTTCATCTACCAGCTCACCATGCTGGTATATTCTATACCTCGATAGATCAGTTCTGAGATCAGCCCCTTTAGCCATCAGCTTTGGCTCAGCACTGCCAATATCGGTGACGTCTAACACAGGGCAAGGCTTGGGATTGCGCTGTGCAAATAACAAAAAGTCATAGGCCAAATCTTTGGGCACGATGACCAAGTTCGCTTGTATGTGACCTTTGCACATGCCAGAGGTAGGTTTGTCTATTTTGTTATTTCTGATCAGCGCCCTGACTTCTTTTGGCGACAAGTTCCCTATGTCTGGCATGGTTGTTCCTTTTTATGCGTCATACTAAAAATAGTAAGCGATTGTCTAATAAAAGCATCCTAACAAATATAAATTGATGTGATTGATCTGGCTTCAAACTGTTACAAAAAACACCACGCTTTATATCGTGCTGAGTCATGCGTTAACCACTACAATATTAGTGACCGCTTAATAATGACAGCGTGCGATATATGAGAGCCGTTATATGAAAGCCATCTCATATATATCGGCGACCTTTAGGAGCATGACCATGTTTGACTCTCATAAGCCCTTGTTATCTACAAAAATGAAATCGCTATTGTTTTCTGCCTGTCTGATAGGTGGCGTATCACTACTCACCAGCTGTGACTCACAATCCTCAACTACTGATGACAATACAGCACAAATGGATAAGAATACAGCAGCCTCACAGACGGATACATCCGCGCCTATTACTGCTGATAATAATGAAACCACAATAGACAAAGAGTCTATCACTGCCGATACAAGCCCGCCTGATGACCAAATGGTGAGTCCGTCAGGCTATCAAAAACTGGGCTTTGGGCAAGTAGTTACCCCCACGCTTTTGGCGGATTTAGGGCTGACTAAACAAGAGAGTGACAATGAGCAATGCTACTATGTAAGCGATCCAAAACAGTATTATATGGATCAAGCTTATGGCAAACGTGCTTCTGTCCTGTACCAAGTGATAGATGGCAAAGTAGCACTGATTACGATTCGAGATCCAAAAACGCCGTTTTATACGGGCGTTCATGTCGGTGATGCGGTAACAGCGGTGATGAGCGCGCATGATGACAGTCTTACTTACGAGGTTGATAAATATGCGGTGGATGGTGACTTTTATAACCTAATTGCAAATGTCAACTTTATCGTGACTGGCGACGCAGATGCGGGCGCACTCTTAAAAAAGGAGAATATTAAGCTCAATAACGCCAATGATACCTTACCCATTCAAGTTGAATATCATATCAAAGGCGGTCAAAAGCTCAGTAATAACACCATTAGCGAGACTGAATGGACGGTAGAAAATAAGCGTGTATTACAAGGTGACGTAGAAAGTATTGATATCGGCATTCCAGAAGCGATTTATTTGGTCGAAGGCTGCTCCTAAAAACTGGACTTTAAACCTAGAACTAAGTATTACGCCCTAAACATAAAGAACCCGATAAGTATCCATCCTTATCGGGTTCTTTGTCTGCTATAACGCTACCTAATGTGATGACTATAAATCACTCATTCAACGCTTCACCGTTCAGCGCACGGTCTAATATCGTATATGCTGCCTTGACTCGCTCTGTATTGGGATAGTTCTTATTTGCCAAAATGACAATGCCTGTTTTTTTCGCAGGTACATACGCAACATAAGCCCCAAAGCCATTCGTTGACCCAGTTTTATTGACCCACACATCATTCAGCACAGGCGTTGGTGGCTCATTTAGCGCTATGGGTTGAGGTTGCAAGATAGTTTCTGTTGAATTGCCATCTAACAGCATCTGCAGCGTCGTCGGTAACGAATACATCTCCCAAGCCAGCCCTTGCGTAAAGTATTTGGTTTGATAATAGCCTTTTCTATTGTTCTCAAGTGCTTGCTGCATCTGAGTATCTACCGTTACCAGCCTCATATTCGCCGCCATGAAGCGTGTCATATCAGCACTGGTAGATTTGATGCCGTACGCTTCTGCATCTAGCATACCGGGGTTAACCTTGATTGGCTCGCCTGCCTTGTTATAACCAAAGGCATAATCCTTCATTTTATCCGCAGGGACATTGACAAAGGTATTGGTCATCTTAAGCGATGGCAACACGGTGTTTTCTATGAGCTTAGTATAGTCATCACTCATACTCAGGGCAGAGAGATGGCCGAACAGTCCGATACTGGCATTGGAATACAGACGGGTTGAGTCGATAGGAAACTTAGGTTGCCAAGATTTATAATATTGTAGCAGCTCCTTATTACTCTCAATTTTTTCAGGCACCTGTAATGGCAATCCGCCTGCGCTATACGTACCCAAGCTGATGAGCTTTGTATTACCAATAGCACTGTTTTTTAGGTAGGGAATGTACTTGTCTGCGGTATCATCAAGTGACAAGGTACCATTTAATTCTGAATAACTGGCCAGAGTGGCCGCAAAGGTCTTGCTCACAGAACCCAGCTCAAAAATTGTGTGCTCTGATACAGGCTGGTTGCGCTGCTTGTCAGACAAGCCATAGTTATAAAAATGTGATTTACCATCGATGATGATTCCAAATGCCATACCGGGGATCTGGTATTGGCTCATTAACTGTTTGGCTTGCTTATCCACTTCTTGCGCTAAGCGATCATTAGCACTGGCGGCTTGCGCTGGTTCAGATATCAGTACTGTCGATAGCAATACGCTCAGCGTTAGGCCAAGGAGCGGTTTTTGCATAGATGGTTTTTGAGCAGTCAGTGTTGATGTAAATGCGTTCATAAGTAATTTATTAATGCCGTCTGTTTAATTGTGAAAAGGTTGGCTACTAAAGGTAGCAGCTTTTATGGTCATTTATCACCTTGTTTTTTACACTTTATGTTTTTAGCGCCAATGTCCTCTTAGTATTTACGTTAGTACTTATTAGTACTTACGCAAAAACAGTAATAAATGGTGCAAAACTCTCAAATAACGACACACCGTAAAGAAAATCAGACAGCAATGAGCGCGTGGTCTGCTACAGTATCAGCCGATTATTCAGACTAGACGTTATCAAACATGTCATCTATAGTCTCGATCACTGCACCCATCCAACCGACATAGTAGACACGATGATAAGCGCATTATTTAGTGCCATATCAGCCACGATAAAGGAATAAGCTATCCATGATTGCGCTCATTGAACAACACCCTCAGCTCATCAGCTTAGGCATGGTGCTTATTTTGACGATAGCGCTGTTATGGCTGATACAGCACCTCATGATTCGCTATGGTAAGCGGATATTGGGATTAATTTCTCGTGTCGATTTTTGGCTGCGCCAACATATCGCACGCCTACCACTAATGATACGTCTACAGCAAAAATACCCAGCAATGTTTGGATTTATTACCAAGCGCTTTGCTCGTGGTCATTTTTCTGGTCTGATTCTCACCATTTTGACACTTTTGAATATATATATTTTGGCGCTGTTTGCAGGCTTGGTCGAAGATGTGGTGAACGCGGACTCTATTGTGACCACCGATCTGTTTGTGTCGCAACATATGAGCGTGTTACAAGATTCGAGCATCGTACCTGCCTTTGTTTTTATCACCAGTTTGGGCTCTACACCGATTACTTGCTTGATCATTCTGCTGACGGCAATCCTCTGCGCGGTCGTGCGCCAGCCTTATATTTTGGTCGGTCTGCTACTCTCAACCATCGGTAGTACCGCTTTTACATTTTTGAGCAAGATGGCTTTTCAGCGGTCGCGACCGATTGATATTTTGCTGATAGAACACACGTACTCTTTTCCCAGCGGTCATGCGACTATTAGTATTGCGCTCTATGGATTTCTTGCTTATATGGCGATTCGTTTTAGCCAAAGCTTTATTCGACAAGTGCGGATATTATCGCTCGCGGTTTTATTATGCCTGTTCATAGGGTTAAGCCGAATCGTACTCAATGAGCATTATCTGAGCGATGTGATGGGTGGGTTTTTGGTGGGGACGTTATGGCTGACGATTGCCATTAGTATGATGGAATGGCTGACCGCCCGAGGTAAAATCGATTGGCGTATCGTATGGTCAGCGCCTCAGCGATATATGGTGTGGTTCAGTGTCGTCGCTGTGCTGATTGCGACCTTTGTATACGCTACTATTTATCAGTTTCCGTTGCTTGGGTAGTAGTAAAGCAGGCTTTTCTTAATATGCTAGAAGTGCTTTGCTAACCATATCTTATGAGTTCTATAATTAGGAATTAAACCATTACTTACAAGTCCTTTCAAGCAACCAAATCTTGAGTGCCCTTCGACTAAATGTAACTTACAGTTCAATTCAAGGAATATTGGTGACCTTTTCCATGTGTAATTATTTTCCCAATACATTACAGTCTGTTTTGTATGCCCAATTAGCTTCCATTCTAAATCTATAGATACTCTACAAGACTTCTTATAACAGGCATGTACCCATTTTTGAAAACTAGGAAAAACTGTAGCAAGTGACATTTCATCAAACGTGAGATCGACAAGCTCCCAGTTTAGGTTGTGAATATCTAACTCAGCGTATTGTGCTTGAAACTGATCATTACGTCCATGATCTCGATAAAACTGCTCTAAAACATCCATTGGTGTATTCGGCAAACTTAGGATTAGCTCATCAATGTCTATGTTTCCTGCCTGATCAGCGCGCAGATTCATTAATTCTTTAAATTTCAAACTTACCTCATAATGTAGATTTTGGAACAGATGAACATAATAACTCTCGAGTAGTAAGTTTTACTAAATTCATTTAGTAACGGGCTCTGAGATTGGCAAAAGCTGGCTAAGCATTACTAAAATGCTCCATAGACAGTGCTTGCCCCAATACCTCAAAGATGCGCGGATCAGTCGACTGTGCCACATTAAAGCGCATAAAGCGATCAGCGTCGTCTGCTTGACTAAAGACACTGCCAGGGGCAAGCACAATACCGTGTGTCATACAGTGATTGGCCAGTGCCGAGGCGCTTTGACTCTCAGGCAGACAGCACCAAAGAAACATCCCTGCTTGCGGCACGAGCCACGGCGTAATACCCACGGCTGCCAAACGCCGAATCACTTGCGCTCGCATCAGCGCCAGACGATGATATAGCGCATTCATGTGCTTATGATAGCCGCTGTCACTCAGCGCAGACAGTATTACCGCTGCCGCCAGTTGACCACCACCAAAGCCTGTGGCGATTTTTAAATCCAGTAACGGCTCGGTATAGTCCGGAGGCGCGGCAATATAACCGCAGCGCAATGAAGCTGAAAGCGTTTTTGAAAAGCTACCAATATAAAACACCGCCGACAAACCATCCAGCGCGGCCAATCTCGGCGCAGGCGTGGTTTCAAAGTCTGCAAAAATATCATCTTCAATGATATATGTGCCAGCCGCTTGCGCCAATTGCAGCACCTGATAGGCGCTCGCAGGTGTCAGCGTGGCACCTGTCGGATTGTGTATCGCAGCGTTGGTGATATATAGGCGTGGCTGATGGATGTGTAGTAGATGCTCAAAGGCAGCCGTATCAGGGCCATCTTGATTAAAAGGCACACCGATTACTGTCACCTGATGCGCGCGCAACAGCGCATGAAAGTTAAAATAACAAGGATCGTCAACGAAGACGGTATCACCTGCACTCAGCAATAAACGGCAAATCAAATCGATTGCCTGTGTACCCGACTCCGTCAGCATCACCTGTGCAGGTTTGGCTTCAATACCCAAACCTACCATTCGCCGGACCAACAACTGACGTAGCTCAGGCAACCCAAGCGGCGTGGCGTAGTCACTGATCATCGCCACATCACCGCGAGCAACACGGCGTAATCCTCGGCGTATACCCGCCTCATAAAGCCAATCTGCTGGTAGCCAGCCGCAGCCTGGTTTTAGGGCATCATTTGGTGTCTCAAGTGACTGGCGAGAGACCCACAGCGGATCGACTTCGCGATCCAAGTTCGGTCCTACAGCCGCTAAAGCGCGCGGTTTTGAGACCTCAGCAACATAAAACCCCGACCCTGCACGCGCATAAATCACGCCCTCAGCTTCTAGTCGCTCATAGGCGGTCACGATGGTCGACGGCGAAAACCCCATGCTTGATGCCGCTGCGCGCACGGAGGGTAAGCGACTACCTGAAGCATAAGTGACTGTGGCGATTTTGGCTTTGACATCAGCCATGACCATCTCAATGCGGGTCATTTGACGACTCATTAGAGGTTTATCCTTATTATTCTTTCTAACCGTATTGACCATACTATTTATGAGTATTACTCAATTATCGTAGCACGCATCCCCACAAATCATCGCATCAAAACGGTGCTGATTCAAACTATATGTTCGCTTATCAGACAAAAGTATCTAAAACTGTATGAGTACAAGTGACCAAACAGTTCGGATTTATTGTACTGGACTGTACGTGGTGGGCATCGTCTGCTTTTGTTGTAATGGTCTAACAGCCAAGCGGCACAAAGCGTAGCTGACACCTCACTGACAAGGCAGAATGATAATGATAAAAACAGCACAAGTAACACAGGCAACGACCACACAAGGCTGGATCAGCGGCCTTATGGGTGTGATGATTTTTGCAGGTTCGCTACCCGCGACCAAACTTGCCGTCATGGGTTTTGACCCTGTGTTTTTGACAGCTGTACGAGCCACGCTTGCTGCCTTGCTTGGCGGCGCTATATTGCTGCTGTGCAAACAGCGGCGACCCACCAAAGACAATCTGCCTGCACTGATCGTGGTTGCACTTGGCGTGGTGGTTGGCTTTCCACTACTGAGCGCACAAGCGTTGCAGTATATTACCTCTGCACAAGCCATTGTGTTTGTGGGAGTATTGCCGCTATTTACTGCAATGTTTGCAGTGCTGCGCGGTGGTGAGCGCCCATCTGCTTTGTTTTGGCTATTTGCCTTGCTTGGTAGCCTGTGTATCGCAGGCTATGCGGCTGCTCATAGCGGTGAAATGTCAATACTGGGGGCGCTGTGGATGCTGGGTGCGGTCATCACCTGCGCTGTCGGTTATGCCGAAGGCGCACGGCTGTCTCGAACCCTTGGCGGATGGCAAGTGATCAGCTGGGCGCTGGTCATATCCTTACCAATGATGTTACCTATCGCATATTTGACCACACCTGTAGACGTACTGAGTGCCAGCGCGACCGCTTGGCTCGGCCTACTTTATGTGTCGTTTTTTAGTATGTTTATTGGTTTTGTCTTTTGGTATCGCGGTTTGGCATTGGGCGGTATTGCGGCTGTCGGTCAGTTGCAACTGTTGCAGCCGTTTTTGGGATTGATACTGGCGGCTTTTTTGCTACATGAAACGGTTGATTTGGGTATGGTCATGAGCACATTAGGGGCGCTGCTATGCGTGGTGGCCGCTAAAAAGTTCTCGATATCGCCAGCAGCAATGACCGCATCAAGAAATACTTCTCAATGACAGACGTTTTTAGTTAATAAAAAGCTGAATATTGACCGTCCAGCAATGAATGTCAAAAAATAATTACGAGAATATCACTGAAGCCAAAGCAGCTATCGATGATGATAGCTGCGACTATTATCATCGCATGAGCGCACTGGGCGTCGATGACGATTTGCCATAATTATAATTATATAAGGATAAAAACATGCCACTAGTACGAATAGACGTGACTGAAGGTCGCAGCGACGACGAGCTTAAAATATTAATGGATACGGTGCAAGACTGTGTCGTGAGCGCGTTTGAAGTGCCTGAGCGAGACCGATATCAAATCGTCACCGAGCATAAGCCTGGACGTATGATTTTGCTCGATACGGGTTTGGGATTTGAGCGCACAGAAGCCGCCATTGTCATTCAAGTATTTACCAGTCCGCGCGCAACGGTGATGAAAAAGAAATTTTGTGAGTTGATGGCAGACAAGCTCCAGACGCATTGCGCGCTCGACCCAAAAGACTTGTTCATCTCTTTTATGACCAATACTGATGTGGATTGGAGTTTTGGCTATGGTGAAATCCAATATCTGAACGGTAAATTGTAGAGCCGATTTCGATTTTGTCATCACAGTATATACAGTCAAAAACCCATAAAAAAGCGCCATTCTAATAAGATGGCGCTTTTTTCTTATCATTGGCTATCACTTTACAAAGCCAATTTTAATCAAACATATCCCTTATAAATTTGGATTCACGATGATTTTTACCGCAGATTCATTGTTGTGAATCAGCGTTTCAAACCCTTCTGAAATCAAATCATCTAATTTGATGCGCTGCGTAATAAATGGCTCAAGATCGACCAAACCATCTTCGACCAACTTAATGGTGTCTTTATGGTTGTTGACATAGCCAATGGTGCCGCGAATATCCAACTCTTTCATTACCACGCTGTGGACGCTAATTTCTGCAGGATGGCTCCAGATAGAGACAATCACCACCACGCCAGCAGGTTTGGTCAGCTCAACCAATGAGTCCAGCATCGCGTTGACACTGGTACACTCAAACGCCACGTCTACGCCGCGATCATCAGTGATTTTCATCACCTCTTCCTTTAAATCGACTTCGGTAGGATCCAAGACATAGTCAGCCACGCCGCTGTTTTCGGCTTTTTCTTTACGCTTGGCACTCAGCTCGGTCAAGATAACCGTCAGGCCTTTGGCTTTGAGCACTGAGGATAGCAATAGACCAATGGGACCGCCGCCGCCGACCAATGCCACATCCCCTTCTTTTGCACCACTGCGTACAAAGGCATGATAGCCCACCGATAAAGGCTCAATGAGGGCTGCTTGGTCTAGTGGAATATCATTAGAGATGGGATGTACCCAGCGACGCTTGACCGCGATTTTTTCGGACAAACCGCCCCCACGTCCGCCCAGACCGATAAAATTCATATTTTCTGATAAATGATAGTTCTCCCCTTCCGCGGTAGAGACATCATCAGCGATGATATACGGCTCAACCACTACGTGCTGCCCGACCTCAATATCATCGACACCCTCCCCCACTTCGTAGACCACGCCCGAGAACTCGTGCCCCATGGTAATGGGTGCGGACTCGCCTGAGATGGGATGCGGGTGACCACATGGCGGGATAAAAATAGGCCCTTCCATAAACTCATGCAAGTCCGTGCCGCAAATACCGCACCATGCCACGTCGATACCGACCGTACCCGCCTCAACAGTAGGCTCTGGGATGTCTTCAATACGGATATCACCTTTGTCATAAAAACGTGCCGCTTTCATATCATACTCCTTTGATAAGTCTAGTCGTGGTTAATATGCTGCAATGAGAGTTACTCGCTATCATCATGCCCAGATTAAAGTTGGGCTGTCAACGATGGCCACGTATGCAGTTGTTAAGCGAAAGTAACGCTACTACATACGCCCAGCCAACCTATTGATATCGTTAGGAACGGACGTTAAAACAATGAAACCAACTCGTCTTTTATAAAAAATATCAACAGTTGCTTATTTTTTAACAGCCATTACAACTTGGCAAAATCCTCCAAATCAATCACTTGATGACAGTAATGGCGCATGATGTGATGATCGTGACTGACCATCACCAGCGTGCAATGCTGCGCTTGGCACTGCGCCACCAGTAAATCAAGCGTTTCTTTTTGGGTAATGGGATCGAGCCTAGAGGTGACTTCATCGGCGAACAACAACACAGGATTGAAAAGTAGCGCGCGCAAAATAGCTACCCGCTGTAATTCCCCGCCCGAGACATTGAGCGCGTTACGTTCAAGAATCCGTTTATCCAGCTTTAACTTTTCTAATAACTCAGGCACACGGTTGGCATCTAACCGATGCTTGCGGATGACATCATTAAGCAAAGTTTGCAGTGGTACATGTGATGCAAAAGCAGCAGGCGGATCTTGATACAGTTTGAGCACTTGATGGCGCTTGGGTTTGGTCTGCCATGTGATAGCACCGCTAGCTGGTTTTAACAGGCCACAGAGCGCGTCTCCTAATGAGCTTTTGCCAATGCCGCTGCCACCAATCACGCCAAGCACCTCAGCGCGCTTGAGGTTAAAACTCAACCCCTCAAACAACACCCGTGTACCACGCGCCAAGCTCACGTCTTTGACGGTCAATAAGGGCTGTTCTGCGATGACGGCGCTATTTTTTGCGGGCCAATTATCAGGGGCAGCAGCGATGAGTTGTTTGGCATAGTCTGATGTCGGTTGATTGAGTACCTGTTCGCCATGACCTTGCTCAAGCAGTTTGCCTTTTTTCATCACCATGATGCGATCATCAACACCCACGCTCAGTGACCTTGCCACATCGATATCATGGGTGATGGTCAGTAGTGTGCCGCCATCGCGGGTGACGTTTCTTAGCAGATTAATCACGGCTTGTTTGTTAATCTCATCTAGGCCTTTGGTCGGCTCATCAGCGATGACAATGTAGGCGCCGCCCGAGGTGGCAATCGCAAAAGACGCGCGCTGCGCCATGCCACCTGACAGCTCGTGCGGATAGTAATTGGCAAATTTGCCTAGCCCTAGTGTCTCTATTTTCTCTTGTGCCAATTGCTTACTGACCTTGCTGTCTTGCTTGGCGACAAAATACAAGCTCTCCCACACTTGACTGAGCACATCCATCGTAGGATTTAGCGAACGGCTTGGCTCTTGCGGCAGCATCGCCATACGGCGTCCCCAGTAGGCACGCAGCTGCGGCTTGCTCAATGCTTGGTTTTCGATCAAAATATCACCGCGACTGACCAGCTCGTCAGGCAGCGCGCCCATAATGGCTTGTGCCAACAGGCTTTTACCCGATCCTGTTTCGCCCAAAATGGTCAAATTTTGACCTTTATATAAGGTGACACTAATCGGCTGGACCAAGCTTAGCCCCGACTTGGTAAAAACAGCCAATTCGTCGGTTGTTACCAGTCTATTTGTTGCTAGATTTGAGTCGGGCGGCGTTGTTGCGGTTTGCTGTGCAGTTTGTAGAGCGGTCATTTTATTTTTCCTGAGAGTAATTGTAGGCTTAGTACCAAAATAAAAACGGCAATAATGGGCTGAAGAAAAATAAACGGCGCTTGATAATAATACGGAAACAGCTCCGTCATCATCAGGCCCAGCTCGGCGGTCGGTGGACGCAACCCAACATTAATAAAGCCTAGCGTGGCAAGTGCAAGTACCGCGTTACCCGCTGCAAAAGCACTTAGAGTGGCGACAACGGGTAAAATCTTGGGCAAAAAGTGTCGTTTAAAGCAATAGAAAAAATCCATCCCCATCAAGCGTGACGCTTCAATCTCTCGGCTGCTGGCAATGGTTTGAGTCATGGCACGTACCATGCGAAAAAACTCCACCCACAGCACCAAAGAGATACCCAGATACAGCGACCAAAAGGTGTTCGGTGCAATCGCTGCAAACAGCAATACGAACAATAGCCCCGGTAGCGCCATGATAATGTCACATAAAAAGGTACAAACCTTGTCCACCCAGCCGCCAAAATAGCCGCTAAGCACGCCCATCAGTAGTCCAAAAAACAGCGCAAAGCCGACTGATAAAACAATCAATAAAAACGACAACCGAATGGCTGAAGAGACCCGTGCCAGCATATCGCGCCCAAAGTGATCAGTACCAAACCAGTGGCTGACACTGGCAGACTGTAGCGCATCGCCCAACTCTTGCACGTTGGCATCTACCGGATAGTACAGCGGCTGCAAAAAGGCAAATACCAGTAACAAGATAAGTAACAGGCCGCCAAATTTTTGTATCGGTTGGAGGGCGTTGGCCCCGCTATAAATAGTCATAAAATCAAAATTCCTCATGTGGGCTGCGTTGGTACGCACTGCATGTGTGATATCGCAGTGGTGATAATGGCTTGGCACTCATGATCAACGTGCCAAATCAATGCGCGGATCAATCAACCCACTGAGCAAATCCACCACCATGTTGAGCACCACAAACATCCCGCCCATAATCAGCGCGGTGCCTTGTATCATCGGCACATCACGCGCGACGATGGCGTGTACCAACGCGTGACCACTGCCCGGCCACGCAAACAAACTCTCGACAATCACCACCCCCTCGACCAGATACACCAGCTGGACTGAGTGATAGGCTAAAATCGGAATGGCCACATTACGCAGCCCATGCCGACAAAACGCCGTCCATTTATTTAATCCTTTGAGCTTGGCAAAATCATAATATTCTGACGTTTGTACCTGTACCATCGCATGGCGACTCACGCGAATCGACACCGCAGACAGCCCAATCGCCAAGGTCAATGCTGGCAAAATATAATGCTGCGGCGTGCCATAACCAGCGGCAGGCAGCCATTTTATTTGCACCGCAAGTAGCGTGATGAGCGCAATACCAATGATAAAGATCGGCACAGAGCGCAGTACCGTACTGGTGACCAACGTCAGGCGATCAAACATCCCATTGGGGCGCTGCGCCGCCAGCAAACCCAGCGGTGGCCCAATAAAAACCGATATCGCCAATGCCGCCAGCGCGAGGGACAGTGTATGCCCAAACTGATGCGCAATCTCCGCCCATACTGACTCGCCACTAACCAAAGAATGCCCAAGGTTAAACTGCACCAAATCCAGCAACCAATCAAAATAGCTTTGCCACCACGGTTGATCCAAACCAAGCTCTGAGCGCACCAGTGCCGCAGCGGCAGCGTCCGTTTGGTCATAGCCGTAGCGACTGGCGGCAATACGGTACGCCATATCACCGGGTAAGCTGCGGGTCAACACAAAAGTCAGCGTACCAACCGACCAGACCACCAAGAGCAGCTGCAGCACCCGATGAGCAATATATTTAAGCATAGTTATCCATTACAATTTTTTAGGGTTATAACGCATTGGGGTTATCGCGCAAATGACGGTAAGACGACTTACCAAGACAACTTGTTTAAATAAAAGTTGCGCTCCAAACCATCAATCTCTAAGCCTTTTAGTGACTTATGCGCAGCGGCATTTTGTTGGTAGTACACCACAGGTACAACAGGACGCTCATCAAAGATGATCTGTGAGACGCGTTGTTTGGTCGCCGCATCACTGTCCTTGGTCGTTTCAAGCGTTGATAACAAATCATTAAGCGCCGCATTGCGCCAATTCATCACGCCCCAATCGCTGCCTTTTGGGTCAAAATCTTCGACCAGTGAGCCGATTGGATCAGGGGTCATGCCGTAGTTACGCGCATAGAGTCCCATCTCAAGCGTGCCATCTTGATGACCTGAGGGAATTTCTGAGAAATTACCCACGGACACGTCGACGTCGACGCCGAGTTTTTTCCACTGCGCTTGCAAGGCGGTGGCGATAATGGGCAGCTCAGGACGGTCTGAGAATGTGCGTAAAGTAAACTTGAAGGGTTTGCCGTCTTTTTGGAGCATGCCATCACTACCTTCAGTAAAGCCTGCATCTAATAGGCGCTGCTTGATGGCCTTAGGGTCAGGCTGCTGGTTTGGGGTGTTGATTTGCCAGTCTTTGAAAATCGGCGGCAAAATTTGCGCGGCGGCGGCATCATCAGCATGCATCACAGATTGAGCAATGGCTTGTCTGTCGATGGCATCACTGAGTGCTTGGCGCACGCGTACATCGCGGAATAGCGGATGATCCGCATTGACTTTGTATTCGATAGTACGCGCCAATGACTTCGACTGAACTTGTAGATTGGGGTCCTGCTGTAGGCGGGTGAGACTGGCTGAATCTAAGGTAAATACGAGGTAATTGGGTTTGCTCTGTGCCAGCAAAGTGCGCGTTTCGCTGCGACTATTGGCTAAGTAAGTAATGTCTTGGATCTTGGCTTTTTCGCCCCAGTAGTCGGCAAAGGCTTTTTGCTCGATTTTTTGTGGTGGCTCAAATTTGGTGACATAGTATGGCCCTGTACCGATAAGCTGAGTAACCTCATTATTCTCATCAAACGATGAGCTGGCCAAAATGATACTGGTCGCATGCGCCAGATAAGCAGGAAAAGACATCAGCGGTCGCTCTAGGCTGATCTCAACTGTTTTGTCATCAATGGCTTTGATGTCTGAGATTGCAGCCGACTCTAGAGCGGTGGGTTTGCTGAGCGCGACCTGCAGGCTTTTTACCACAGCATCCGCTGTCAAGGGCGAGCCGTCATGGAATTTCACGCCATCACGCAACACAAACGTCCATACATCCCCTTTGTCATTGGCCGACCAACTTTGTGCCAGCATAGGTTGCAGCTCAGCATTTTGTTTGGCATCGACCAGCGTTTCAGCAATCTGCAAACGCTGAAAAATAAACCCTGACTTACTGGGATCCATAGAGGTCAGCTCCCACGGCGTCACCACGATTAGCTCCTGCTGACTGTCATCGTTTGCCGCTGTATTCGTCGCGTTATTGCCCGCTGTTTGCGCACCAGCAATGACATACCATGCCAGCCCTGCTAGCACCACCAATACCGAAATCAAGCCAATTTTTTTCATATATCTTCCGTTATAGTATAACATTTCAAAAAAAACGTTATGTTATAACGAAAGGTATTAAAGGTAAACCTTTTTCTACTAAGGTTAAGTACTAATGCTTATGTCATTTTATGAGTTCAAAACAGCACTACCCTTATAAAAATACATTGCTTACGCATCATAATTTTTATCAAAATATCGAGTAAATTCATCGCTTTGTACAGAAAAAAACCAAAAGAACAAGACTGCCTTTCGCAAAAATATATGGCTATACTGCGTTTAAATTATTTAATATGGATAAGTAAATGCTCAAAAATTCCAAAAAAATATTGATCATTTTTAGTATAGTAGCGGTTATCGGTGGAACACTAACCTTTGTCATGACTTGGAATAATCTTGGTTTTGGGTATAATTTTCTGCGGGCTTGGCTGAGCTCTTTTGCGCTTTGCGTCATCTGCATTGCACCTATCGGTGGCGTGATCGCCATGCTAATCAATAAAATATTACGGGCGGTATTGCCAGATATTTCCACCGTGCAGATGAATGTCATTTTTGGTCTGTGCATAGCAGTCATCATGGAGTCAATCATGGCCATGGTTACCACGATTAATCTCAGTGACTTCTCTGATTGGCATCACTTTCTTTCTATGTGGATTGCCAGTTTATTGACCGCCCTACCGATTGGTATTTTCTTTTCCATTATTCTTTCGTTAATCATCAAACCCAAACTTGAGCTTTTTTGGGCAAAATAATTGTAGAATAAAAATAACGAATTCATAAAAGAGCGATCGATAAAACAAAAAAGGTCTGAGCGAATGGCTCAGACCTTTTTATATTGAGAGAAAATGAAATGAAAGTTTTTATACAGATTTGCGATACAAGCTATCAATAACATACCTGATAATATATTTGCCCATTTTTTATAGACAAATAGCTTTTAAGCATTATCGGCAATACGGATGATAGGCTTTAAGGTAGTACCCTCGGCACTGTCTTTTGCGGCTTGATTAATATCTTTGAAGTCATAGTATTTGACCAATTTATCAAAAGCAAAACGTCCTTGTAAATACAGCTCTACCAGCTGCGGGATAAATATCTTGGTAGTCGCGTCGCCCTCAACGATACCTTGGATAGATTTACCACCCAATAGCAAATCATTGACATCGAAGTTGGCATCGGTCTCAAGCGCAGGTGCGCCTACGACACCAATGGTGCCAAGTGTGCCTAGCGAGTCGATACCTTGACGCAAGACAGCTGGAATACCCGTTGACTCTAAGGCAAATAGCGCGCCGCCACCTGTAATGTCGCGTACTTTTTCGATGACGTCTTCTTCTTTACTATTGATGACGTGGGTCGCGCCAAGCTCCTTGGCAAGCTCAAGACGTGAGGGCACCACATCGACCGCAATGATGGTCGTCGCGCCTGCTACTTGTGCGGCCAGTACCGCAGACAAGCCTACCGCGCCTGCACCGAAAGTCACAAAGCTCGTACCTGGGCGCACTTTTAGCGAATTGATGACCGCGCCTGCTCCTGTCTGAATGCCGCAACCTAACGGACCAAGTAATTCAATCGGTGCGTCTTTCGATACCTTGATGGTATTGCTCTCTAAGCTGAGCGCATAGGTCGCGAATGAGGACTGGGCAAAGAAATGGTCGTTGAGCGGATTGCCGTCAGCGTCTTGAATGGCATTATTGCCGTCCATGTCACTGCCGCCAAAATTGCGCGGGTAAAACTCCTTACAATAGGGCTCGTGACCTGAATGACACGAACTGCATTGTGAGCAATAGCCATAGCTCAGCACCACATGATCGCCCACTGCAATGTCTTTGACCAGTGGCCCGACTTTTTCGACGATGCCTGCGCCTTCATGACCCAATACCAGTGGCAGTGGCACGGGGTAATCTTGGTCACGCACGATCATATCGGTGTGACACATGCCTGTAGCGACGATTTTTACCAGTACTTCATCGTCTTTGGGCGCGCGAATTTTGGCTTGCTCCAAGGTAAAGTCAGCGCCCTTTTCTCGGGTGACGGCGGCAGTAATATCGGTATATTCTGTTGTACTCATGTGTAAAATCCTTTTTTATCATATGCGGTGAAGCCTAGCGCTGATAAGCACTGCATCTATTCTATATGCCTGTTTTAGGGCGAAGTGCTTGCTACTAGAGCATTTTTTATGCTGGAATATTATATTTTTTATAGAATTGTGGCATAACTAAAATAGACTTTTTTAAAACCGCTACTTTACAGCGGGCACTTTAAAGTAAGTCTATCTAAAATATACGTGAGCGCCGCGGGCAGCGTCAACACAGAAACTGGCGCTGTATCCGTTTTGATACAAATGTAGAACTGATAACGTTACGTCGCATTCAATCAACAAAATTAGATAGCAGTCGCGTCTTACTCTCTAGCATTTTTTGACTTAACCACTGCTTAAATATTACCTTGCGTGGATCTTCATGAAATGGTTCATACGACAGCAAGTGATAGGATGAGCTATCGGCAACTGGTGGATGCATCAAAGTTAATAGCTGATGATCCAGCTCTTTTTCTATCATATATATAGACAACACTGCTGTACCAAGCCCCGCCAAACACCCTTCGAGGCATAAATAAAAATGCTCTAATACCAGATGCTCATAGGATAAAAATACTTCTGGTAAGCGCTGAGATTGATTGAGCTGCTGCCACAAATGAGGCCGTGAGGCTGATAACAATAACGTTTTCTGGTCTTCAATATTAGGATTGCGCACAGCCACTATGTATTCATCAATGATTTTTTCATGATGAATGCGGCTATCCCATACAAAATCATTTCTGCGAATAGCCAGATCAATAGACTCACCTTGAAAATCAACATGACCACCTGCCGTGACTAGCAAAATATCAAAGCCATACCCCAACTGATTGAACTCAACCAGCCTCGGAATCAGCCATTTCATTGAAAGCGTTGGCTCACATGACAACACCAGCCGTTTTGTTTGATGAGGCTCATTTTTTAAGTCGATCAGACAGTCGTCGAGGCGCATAAACACATGCTTGCAACAGGAAAAAAGCAGCTCACCTTTGGTAGTAAGCACTAGGGACTTGCTTACCCTATCGAACAGATCTATATCCAAATGGTGCTCAAGGTTTTTGATTTGTTTACTGACTGCGCTTTGACTTACAAACAGTTTTTCGGCAGCTACGGTCACACTACCATGGGTTGCCACGTAGTAAAAATACTTAAGCGCGTTTAGAGATAATTTTTCTATCATGCCAAAATCTCATAAGTAATAGTGAATATAAGTCGATTTTAGTCTATACAGAAGTGTGAAAAGATACAACCACATTCATGGAGTCAATGAGATATTGTAATGAAAAAGATAATGATTGAAGGACGTCATAGTACAACTAAGGTATGGCATGTTGAAGGGCAAATCTTATGACAGAATTTTATGCAGTCATGCTAATTACTATTCTTGCGGTGATTAGTCCAGGTGCTGATTTTGCGATTGTGACCAAAAATAGCTATATGTATGGCCGCTCTGTTGGCGTATTAACTGCTATTGGTATTGCTCTAGGCGTCTTAATACATGTGGCCTATACCTTGATTGGCGTTAAAGTAGTCATGCATCTTGCACCCAATTTTTTGGTCATCATTAAGTATGTGGGCGCGTTGTACCTAATATATATAGGATATAAAACCTTTTTACAGCGTCCTGTGGTTGATACAACCAATAAGGCCTCAATTGGTCTATGGCGTGCATTTAGGAATGGTTTTTTTACCAATGCCCTAAATCCTAAAACCACGTTGTTTGTAATCAGTACCTATACACAAATCGTGAGCGCAACGACGTCCAATACCATACTGATAGGGTATGGGATATTTATGTCCGCTGCGCATTTTATTTGGTTTACTGTGGTGGCTTTACTCTTTTCGCAGCAAGCACTGCGTACCAAGATGCTACGTAAGCAAGTGGTCATTAACCGAGTGATTGGGTCGATACTAGCATTACTTGGCATGATCTTACTGATGACAAACATTCAATAATGGCATGTATTTGGATGTAATTATCAAAGCGAATTAATATATGTACTAACTTGATCGTTTATTATGCAAAGCTATTACCTTTAAACTATCATTTTTAAACTTGGTTAATTTTTAAACTTGGTTAAATGGTTGATAGCCTTTACTATTATGGTCAGCCACCAATATTGGGAGATAGTCATACGTATGAAAACGATTACCGCTTTGGTATTTGAGGACTATGAAACGCTGGATTTGTTCGGCCCTATAGAAATGTTCGGTCGCTTAAAAACACTTTATCGTATTCAATTTGCCTCGTTGAGAGGTGGCATTATCAACAATCAGCACGGTGTGGCTTTACATACAGTGAAAGTCGATGAGTTGCCATAGCATACTGATATTCTATTAATCGTCGGTGGACAAGGGACACGGCAGCTGGTTCACGTGCCAGCCTTTTTGACGACACTACAACAACTGTCATTGCAGACTGAGTGGGTGCTAAGCGTATGTACAGGCAGTGCCTTACTTGCAAAAGCTGGACTGTTAGATGGCAAGCGCGCCACATCTAATAAGCGAGCATGGGCATGGGTGATTTCGCAGTCTGATCAGGTTAAATGGATACCAGAGGCACGGTGGGTTATTGACGGTAAGTTTTACACGTCATCGGGCGTTAGTGCGGGTATGGACATGGCATTGGGGTTTATCGCAGACCAGCATGGGTCAGCCATGGCCCTTCAGCTTGCTAAAGATATCGAGTACCATTGGCAAGAAGACAGTCAAACAGATGATTTTTTTGACAATAGTATTCATGGTACTTAATGCTATAGAGTCAATTGTCTTGATAACGTTGTATGTACTTAGACTTCAAAAATCGCCCTGCATCATCAAAAAAGGTCCAAGCAATGAGCTTAGACCTTTTTTGATGTTAATAAGTGAGAGTCTGTTTAGTAGAAAATATACTTTGGGTAAAAAGATATTTTTAACGTTTAAAAGTTCACACTAATATCAAAAAGGTAATAACGACCCGGTTCATTGTACGTACGAGCGCCTGCATTGGTCGTCGTCCCTTCACGTTTGATTTGCTTATCAAATAAGTTTTTGACTCCTGCGCCGATGGTGATGTCGTCTGTCAGATCATAACGGGTGCTCACATTGGCGATCGCATAGGGTTTACGATCAAGCTTAGGTGTACTTAGAGCGTCGCCAGTCGTGACAGATATTTCAGGGGCTTCGATGGGGCCGTAGTAGCTAACCCCAAGGTTTGTATTCCAGCGCGGGGTGATGTCCCAATCGACATTGGAGTTCATGGTATATTTTGGAATCAAGGATAACGGCTCACCGTTGTCTTTACGCTCTGAGCGGATATTGCCCGTCATGTTGGTCGACCAAGTGACCGTGTCTGTGACTGGTACTTTGACAAACCCTTCCAGACCTTCAATGATCGCCTCTCCTTGATTTTCCCACTGAAAAACTGAACGATCGGCGGCGATACCATCGGCGATGACACCGACCACACCCACACGCTCTACCCCAGCACCGATGCGATTGTCATAGTCGTTGCGATAGTAAGTCAAGCCAGCGTTCAGACCAGTATCGTCTTTATAGGTAAAGGTCAGCTCTTTGTTCCAAGAGGTCTCGTGATCCAGATCAGAATTACCCAAGACGTAGCAGCCTCGTTGATCAGTAGGTACGCTGGCTGGGCAACCGTTACCGCGTGTGTAATAGATATAGTTCGGATCCAGCTGGTAGAGTGACGGCGCTTTAAACGCGCGACTAGCACCCGCTTTTACCGACCAGTTTGGGCTAAAGTTCCAAGTGGTATTGAGGCTGGGTGACCAATTACTACCTGCCTGATCATGATAATCAAAACGCAAACCAGGGGTGATATACCAGTCAGGGGTGATTTGATAATTGTCTTCTAAATACGCACCAACCAGATATGACTCTGTCTTTGCATCACGCTTGGATGGATCGGTTTCGGTCTCACCAAAATCAAAACCCTCATCAAACGTCAAGGTCGACACCAGCGGATTATCCAATTGCTCACCGCGGAATTCAGCGCCTGCCGTCACGGTATGACGGTCAAAGTAGATGTCCCATTCAGATTTTGCATTTAATGTGTCATAGGTCGCTTTTGTCCAATTATACTCAGCCTCCCCTTCAGGTTGCGAAATTTCACCTTCATAACGACCAGCGTTGCCTTCATTCAGACGCTCATTAATCGTACGCGTATACTCTAGATAGCTATTGCTACTGGTATTCTCATAGTCACCGCGGTGAGTTAATGCCGCACCATAACGCTCCATTTTATTGGTTTCCTGACCTGCCAGCGCATTGACCAAGTCGTCATTGACGGTCTGAAACTGTGAGTCGCCCGCCCAGCGGTTACTTTGATTGCTGTAATTCACCTCAAATCCAACGGTATTCATCGCATCCATCGCGTATTCAAACAGCTGGCGAGCATCTATATTTTCCACCCCTTCACGCCCTGCTGCCACCGAAGCGGACGGACCGCCGCGACCATCAACAACCTGAGCATCGTCGGCATTAATATAAGGATCGTCCCCTTCGCTCTCGTGATAACCAAGCGTGGTACGGAAGGAGAGCTTATCACTCAATGGGCCTGCCATATTGATATTCGTGCGCCAGTTTTTACCCTCAAGATCGCTCTCTGGCATCTCATAGTGTCCTGTGACAGAGAACTCTTTTTTATCAGGCGATTTGGTGAGGATATTGACCACCCCGCCCATGCTACCCGAACCATAACGGGCGGCGGCTGGACCACGCAACACTTCGATGCGATCAATGGCGCTTGGTGGTACCCATTGTGAGTCGCCGCGCGTATCTTGTTCGCTACCACGGCCCGGACGCACCGCGTTACGCGAAGTCACCGGGCGACCATCGATCAGAATAAGCGTATTGTTTGGCCCCATACCGCGCAGATCGATTTGACGCTGATTGCCACGTTGACCCGAAGTGGACGACCCTGATAGGTTCACACCGGGCATTTTGCGCACGATCTCTGAGATATCATTAGACAATGAAGCCTTCTCAATCGCCTCTTCACCAATCACTGATAGACCCGGCGCTTGTACCAGCTCATCTCTAGCGGCGCGTACGACAATGGTATCTAGCGTGGTGCTGGGTAGCGCTGCTTGCTCATCAAGGCTTTGTTCATCAGGGCTTTGCTCATCGATAGCTTGTATCACGTTATTTTCAGCGGCAACAGCAGTCGTGCTAAGAATCGAGGCAATAGCGATGCTTAATAGAGCCTGACTGGTTGCTAAGCGTGGTAGCTTTTGTGAACGAAAATTATTTTTATCATTAGAAGGTGTTGATAGTATCGGCATAAATCACAATCCTGAAAGTACTTGTTTTTATCAATATCGTCAGCGTTATCAAAAAAGGGCTGTTACAGCGCATTGACTACGCGTGTCAGCAAGCGAAGACGAGCTGCCTTGAATTACATTGATAGCAGTCAAATGGCTAATGTATTGATATAGATCACATCTCAAAAGCAGCGATAGTAAAATATAGTTCGCTACTTAGTAATAAAGCATGCACACTTTAGCAACATTATAAAAATAATACAAACAATAATGAAAATTATTATCATTTAGATTCATAAGAGACATTTTAGATGAAAAATCAACGCTGCTATCCAAGGTCAATGGAACGCACAACTTTACTATCGGTGAAGCAACAGCGTAAGATAACTGACGAAAGAATATGGATAACCACTGGAAGGAAAACCTGAATAATGGATAGAATTGATGCGATGCGGGCATTTGTATCGGTAGTGACTGAGGGCAGTTTTAGTAATGCCGCAACAGCCATGCAGCTGTCGCCGCAACTGGTGAGCAAATATGTGTCAAAGTTAGAGGAGCGACTAGATATACGCTTACTGAACCGCACTACTCGTAAAGTCAGTCTAACGGAAGCAGGTACTCACTATTTCGAGCATGCACAGCAAGTGTTGCTCAGTATCGATGATATGGAGTCCAAATTAGGTGGGTTTCAGCAGAACCCAAAAGGCACATTGAGAATAAGTGCCCCTGTGTCCTTTGCGCTAAAACATATGGCAAAATTGGTCACGGATTTTCAGACACGTTATCCTTCGGTCAATGTCGATTTGCAGCTGAACGATCGCAAAGTAGATATCGTTGAAGAAGGATTTGATGTGGCGCTTCGCATCGGTCAGCTCAAAAGCTCGTCGCTGATTGCCAAGCAAGTTGCGCCTGTCCGCGTTATATTGTGCGCATCCCCCGAATATCTCAAAAAATATGGCGTGCCTATCACACCTGAAGATCTAAAAAATCATCGTTATTTGCATTACAGTTATATGGAAAAATACGGCAAAGAAGATATTTATCAGTGGCTAGATACCACCAATCAGCCTAGCTCGGAGCTGACCAGTAATAACGGAGATTTGCTTGTCAATGCTGCAGTGGCTGGGGCTGGAATAGCATTGCAGCCCACGTTTATTGCGAGTGAAGCGCTTAGTAAAGGGGCGCTTATGATGGTGTTACCTGATTATGAGCCCGAGACGTTGGGGTTGTATGCGGTGTATGCCCATAGAAAGCTGTTGCCGCACAAAATCAGGTGTTTTATTGATTTTATCGAAGGGTATTATGGTTCACCGCCCTATTGGGATGAACCGATACAGCACTTATAGTTAAGTAGGTAGCTTTTTCATTATCGCCTAGTTGATATCTAGACAGATATACTTGGTCTCAACATATTCTTCGATGCCATATTTTGAGCCTTCACGCCCGAGGCCAGACTCTTTGATACCGCCAAATGGTGCCAGCTCGGTGGTCAGCATACCCGTATTGACACCAACCATGCCCACCTCTAAAGCCTCAGCGATACGCCATACTCGCCCGATATCTCGGCTATAAAAATAACCTGCCAAGCCATATTCGGTACGATTGGCGAGATCGATGCCTTCTTCATCGGTCTCGAACTTAAAAATAGGCGCGATAGGACCAAAAATCTCTTCGTCAGCGATGCGCATGTCGCTGGCAACGTCGATCAAAATAGTCGGTTCAAAAAAGTTGTTACCTGCCTCAACTCTCTGACCACCACATAATACTGTTGCCCCTTTACTGGTCGCATCAGCGACTAATGCTTCTGCGTTATCTGCCGCAGCTTTGGAGATCAAAGGCCCTTGTGTTATACCTTTATCTAGACCATTTCCAATTTTTATAGCACGTACTTGGGCGGCCAATTTTTTGGTGAATTCGTCATAAACACCCGCTTGTACAAACAGACGATTGGCGCACACACACGTTTGACCACTATTACGATACTTGCTCATCATGGCGCCTGTGACCGCTTCATCGATATCGGCATCGTCAAAAACGATAAAAGGAGCATTACCACCCAGCTCCAGCGACATCTTTTTGACGGTATCCGCGCATTGCTTCATCAAGATTTTTCCCACTCGCGTCGAGCCTGTAAAGCTGATTTTTTTGACCAAAGCATTGGTAGTCATCTCTTCACCGATCGCAATCGGATCGCCTGTGATGACACTATAAATACCATCAGGCACACCCGCTTGCTGCGCCAAATACGCCATAGCTAGTGCTGAATAAGGCGTCTCCATGGCAGGCTTCACAATCATCGGACAGCCTGCTGCGAGTGCAGGTCCTGCCTTACGACTGATCATAGAATGCGGAAAGTTCCATGGCGTAATGGCAGCCGTAACGCCAACAGGCTGTTTAATGACTACCAAGCGCTTGTCTGGCATATGCCCAGGAATGAAGTCGCCGTAGATGCGTTTGGCCTCTTCAGCAAACCATTCTAGATAATCCAAGCCACTTTGTATCTCGCCTCTGGCTTCCGCGATGGGTTTACCTTGCTCATGAGTCATTAGTAATGCCAAATCTTCCCTATTTTCAGCAATCAGCGTGTGCCAACGGCGTAGAATATGGCTGCGCTCTTTGCCCGTTTTTTTCGACCACGTTGATTGAGCGATATCTGCCGCTTCAATAGCACGGCGCGTCTCGGCAGCTCCCATCATTGGCACGTTCCCAATCAGCTCGCCTGTGGCAGGATTGAACACCTCATGGGTGTCTTTGCTATCAGCATCACACCATACGCCATTGATAAAGGCTTGCTGTCTAAACAGCGCATCATTTGTTAATTGCATTTCTCGCTCCAACTGGTTTTTAGAATTATAACAATCCGCGTGTGGTCAATACGCCGCGAGCTATACGGAAGCACTCAACCCCTTGTGGCACACCGCAATAGATAGCAATCGCATGTATCGCTGCACGGATCTCTTCAACCGTACAGCCGTTGGTGATGGCACCATTGAGATGTAGCTCCCATTCATGCATTTTGCCGAGCGCCGCTATCATAGTGAGATTCATGAGTGAGCGGGTTTTGACATCGATGGCGTCATCACCCCAGCCAAACCCCCAACACCACTCCGTCATGGCTTCTTGGAACGGCTGATTAAACTCATCGGCGGCCTGTAGGTTTTTTTCGACATACTCAGCGCCCAAGACAGCTTTGCGCTGAGCCAGACCCAATTCAAATCGTTGTTTGTCCATGACTAATCCTTAGTATTTAATATTTGGTATTTATTGTTTATTAAGATGTAGCCCCATCTGACAGGCTTCATCAATGTGTTGACGGCATGCTTTGACTGCCGCCTTACTATCACCTTGCGCGATATTATCAACCACTTCTTGTAGATTATTTGGGCCTTTGGTGGCACGCTCTTTGGTAGACAAGGTCATGAATCGCAAACGACCAATACGTCCGTTGAGTCGCTCGGTTAACTCCCATGCAACCGTCATACCCGCTGTCACAAATAGATGCTCGTAAAACGCATAAGAATGCGCCAGTGCTTCGACCACATCGCCTGCATGCAAGTTATCGCGAATATGTACCAAGTGACTCTGTAGCGTCTCTACCAGCTCGGGAGTCACTTGCTCAGCGCAGTGACGAACCGCCTCACTCTCAAGCGTCGCCCGCAAGTGATAAATCTGGCGAATCTCATCACTTTCTAGCACCGCAACCGAAGAGCCGCCTGCCGAAAAAGTCACCAAATGCTCGCTCTCTAAATGCCGAATGCATTCACGCACGACCGTCCGACTGACACCTAATTGCTCGCAGATCGTACGCTCAACCAAGCGCTGTCCTGGCGCTAGCTGCCCCGTCATAATAGCCAACCGCAATTGCTCTAACGTGGTTTCTTTTAGCGTTTTTGGTTTTTCTACTTTCTCTAACATAGGACCTCTACTCTTTTGGATGGAAATGCAGAGTATAACGGCTATCAGACAAAAAATCAGTACGCTTTCATATCGTAATACGGTATACCATAATATTATTTTTCAAAAAAAGCTAGTAATTAATTTAATACCGTATTATGGTATACCAACGTTAAAACAAATTATTCATTATCTTTTATGACCGTAGGGATACCATCATGCTAAAACCAGAAATCAGAAAAATCGTCACTTTTGAAGAAGAAACGTTCATTGAAGGATTCAAAGCTGCTGAGACGCCTTTGCGTATGTTTGCCGTTGCGGCAGTGATTACCAATCCGTGGGCGGGGCGCTATGTCGAAGACCTAAAGCCAGAAATCCAAGCCTTTGGCCCTGTACTGGGCAAGTTACTAACTGACAAGATTATCGCCTTGGCAGGGGGTGCCGACAAGATACAGGCTTATGGTAAGGCGGCTGTCGTTGGGTTAGATGGCGAGATTGAGCATGCGTCAGGTCTGATTCATACCCTGCGTTTTGGCAATTTTTACCGTGAGGCCCTGTCTGCGAGCAGTTATTTATCATTCACCAACATGCGCGGCACGGCAAACTCCCCCATCATGGTACCGCTGATGGACAAAGATGATGTCGGTCGCCGCTCACATTATTTGACCATTCAATTTGCTATTCCAGATGCGCCTCGTGATGATGAAGTGGTCATCGTCCTAGGCGGTGCGACAGGTGGCCGTCCGCATCACCGCATTGGTGATCGTTATCAAGACCTCAAAGATTTAGGTCGCGATTTAGACAATCCAGCAGCCGTATAAGGAGCAGACAGCCATGAAGTGGTCACGTAAAATCTCAGATGGAATCGCTTATCACTATCATGCTGATGCCAGTGATAGCGTGGATGAAAAAGCCACTCCTATCGTTTTTATCCATGGTGTGGGTTTACGCGCAGAGAGTTGGCACCAGCAGCTGTCTGTATTTAGCGAGCGCTATCGCTGTTATGCGATTGATATGCCAGGACATGGTGACAGCGATTTATTACCAAACCCTATATTGAAGCTACAAGACTTTGCGGATGTACTCACTACCTTTATCACCAATGTCGTGGGCAAGCCGGCGATCATCGTTGGTCATTCATTGGGGGCAATGACGGCGTTACAAACTGCCGTATCGTCACCCAAAGTCGTATGCGGTGTCGCGGCATTGAATGCCATCTACGAGCGTCCAGATGAGGCGGCTCAAAATGTCCAAGCGCGGGCCGCGTCGCTGATCGATGACCTCACTCAAAATGTGACTGATCAACCGATTGCCAGATGGTTTGATGGCAATCCTAAATATCGCTCAGAGGCCGAGCTGTGTCAGAACTGGTTGGATGAGGGCAATCGTTTAGGCTATGCGCGTGCCTATCAGATGTTTGCTCATCTACGCGGTATCAGTGCTGCTGACTTAAAAACCATTACCGTGCCTGCCTTATTTTTGACCGGTGAGCTGGATGTCAACTCTAGCGCCAAAATGTCATTAGCAATGGCTGATCTAGTTCCCCATGCTAATGCCGTTATCGTTCCTGATGCTCGCCATATGACTCAGATGACACACGCGAGCGCCGTCAACGCGGCCTTGGCAAGATTTTTTGCCCAATGTGACTCAGAGTCTACCGTTAACGCTTAACGCACCCCATTGCCCACTATGAAAAAGAGGTATTTATGAAACAACTTGATCCTAAAATGTTACGCAACGCCTTTGGCAGTTATATGACTGGGGTGACGGTAATCACAGCCACGAGTAAGGACGGCACACCTGTCGGCTTCACCGCCAACTCATTCACGTCCGTCTCGCTTGATCCACCATTGCTACTGGTTTGCCCAGCAAAATCCTTATCAAGCTTTGAGGTCTTTGCCAACTGCGATAGCTTTGTTGTCAATATCTTGAGCGAAGATCAGCAAAACATCTCGAATATTTTTGCAGGTTCTAAAGACGATCGTTTTAGTCAAATATCATGGCACAAAGACGACCAAGGCAACCCTATCATCGATGGTGCGTTGACACATTTTTCTTGCAAGACAGACCGCAATCTTGAAGCGGGCGATCACAACCTTTTGGTAGGTGAAGTGTTGAGCTTCTCAAACCGCGAAGGTCACGGCTTAGGGTATGCATCTGGCGGTTACTTTAGCTTGGCGCTCGAGCGCGAAGCGGCAGAAATAAGCACGCAAGAGAAGCATGTCAGCGTGGGCGTGATTATCGAGCACAATGGCAAAGTCTTGATTAGTCAAAAGGATGGCAAAGCAACTCTACCCAGTACAACGACCGATGACAATACAAATGCGGTCAGCACGATTCAGCAGTTTTTGGCAGATAATGGTGTTGATGCTCAGTTGGGTGCGGTCTTCTCCATCTATGAGAACACCAAAACCAATATCAACTATATCTTTTACCGTGCTATTTCCAACTCAGCAGAGACTAAAGAGCTTGGTGAATACATCTCAATTGATGATATTACAGAACAAGATTTTGCCACTGCCGCCATGAATTCAATGATGACTCGCTATGCAACTGAAAGCAAAAATGGCCTATATGGTGTCTATGTTGGCCAAGAAGAAAAGGGCCGCGTTCACTAAATTTTATATCTAAACAACCGTTAAACAAACACAATATTTAAAAAAGTCAGTTAAAGCAAACAGCAAAGGATATGCCTCATGAAATTTTCATTATTCCTCCATATGGAACGCCTCGACGAATCACAATCTTATGAACAGCTCCATAATGATTTTATTAAGCTAGCAAAAATGGCTGATCAAGGCGGGATGCACGCTATCTGGACAGGCGAACACCATGGTATGGATTTTACCATCGCCCCCAACCCATTCTTAAACTTAATCGATCTATCCCATCACACCAAAAACGTCCGTCTCGGTACAGGTACGGTTATTGCACCGTTTTGGCATCCGATCAAACTGGCGGGCGAAACGGCCATGACGGATATCATCACAGGCGGCAGATTGGATCTGGGTATTGCTCGCGGTGCCTATAACTTTGAGTATGAGCGTTTGATGCCAGGTATGGACGCCATGGAAGCGGGTGGCCGAATGCGAGAGCTGGTTCCTGCCGTACAGAAACTGTGGAAAGGTGATTACGCCCACGATGGCAAATTTACCCAATTCCCCTCGACGACCTCTGCGCCAAAACCGCTACAAGCAGGTGGCGTACCGATGTGGATTGCCGCACGTGACCCGCATAGCCACAACTTTGCGGTAGAGCATGGCTGCAACGTACAAGTCACCCCGCTTTGGCAAGGCATGACAGAGATTCAAAACTTAATGACGGCTTTTAAAAATGCCAAAGCTGAACACGGCGCAGGCAAAGACCCAAAAATCATGCTGTTGCAACATGCTTACGTAGGCAGTGATGCTGATGATGTGACAAGCGCGGCCAAATGTATCAGCCGTTTTTACTGCTATTTTGGTGCTTGGTTCAAAAACGAGCGTCCCATTCGCCAAGGATTGCTTGAGCCATTGAGCGAAGAAGAAATGGCCGCCATCGACATGTATGCGCCTGAAAAAATGCTAGAGAACATGCCCATTGGTACGCCAGATCAAGTCATTGAAAAGCTCAAAGTCTATGAAGACTTGGGTTATGACGAGTTTGCCTTTTGGATTGACTCTAGCATGAGCTTTGAGCAAAAACGCGACTCATTACGCCGCTTCATTGATGAGGTCATGCCAGCATTTGCATAAACGCACTTAGCTTATAAGCGGCTCAATTTATCAGCGACTTAGCTCATAAATGACGAACAGATACCCCAACAAGCAATTTGGAGAACCACAATGTCCAAACCTCATTACAAGCTCTATATCAATGGTGAGTGGTGCGAAGGCAGTAATAACCAAACCCTAGAGAGCTATAACCCTGCAACGGGCGCGGCGTGGGCGACGTTTGCCTGTGCCAGTCCTGAAGATGTGGCACGCGCGGTCGATGGCGCCAAAGCGGCACTCAATAGTCCTGAGTGGGCAAAAATGACTGCCACTCAGCGCGGCAAACTGATCTACCGTCTAGCAGATTTGATCGAACAAAATGCTGAAAAACTCGGCAAGATCGAAACGACAGACAGTGGTAAATTGGCGCACGAAACCGTGGCACAAACGCGCTATGTCAGCGACTATTATCGTTACTTTGCGGGGCTTGCTGATAAACTAGAAGGCGCCACCCTACCTATCGATAAGCCTGATATGCACGTCTTTACCACGCGTGAACCGATTGGTGTGGTCGCCGCTGTCGTACCTTGGAATGCGCAGATGTTTTTGACTGCTACCAAACTTGGCCCTGCGCTAGCGGCTGGTTGCACCATTATTTTAAAAGCGTCTGAAGTCGCCCCATGTCCGATGTTTGCCTTCGCTGAGTTGATCGAACAAGCAGGCTTTCCAAAAGGTGTCGTCTCTGTCATCACGGGTGATGCCGAAAACTGTGCCATTCCGCTGACAAGCCATCCAGACGTGGACAAAATCGCCTTTACAGGTGGACCAGATGCGGCGCGTCACGTGGTCAGAAACTCTGCCAATAGTTTTGCAGTGACAAGCTTGGAGCTGGGTGGAAAGTCACCGATTATCGTCTTTGAAGACTCAGATTTGGAAAGTGCGGCGAATGGTTTGATTGCTGGTAATTTTGGTGCGTCTGGTCAGTCTTGCGTCGCAGGCTCACGCGGGTTTGTACAGCGCTCTATCTTGCCTGAGATTATCAAACGCGTGGAAGAAAAAGCCAAAGGCATCGTCATTGGTAATCCACTCAATCCTGAAACGCACATTGGACCATTATGTACCAAAGCGCAGGTTGAGCGCATCAAAGACACGCTTAAAAAATCTGTCGCCCAAGGCGCGACGATTCGCTTTGGTGGTCATGCGCCAACAGATACAGACTTGGCTGACGGCAATTACTTTTGCCCAACGCTCGTGGAATGCCCGAACACCGACATCGAAACGCAAACTATCGAGATGTTTGGTCCTGTCATGTCATTGGTCGCGTTTGATACTGAAGAAGAAGCCATCGCGATGGCAAACGATAGTGTTTACGGCTTAGGTTCAGGCGTGTTTACACAGAATTTGGCTCGCGCCCATCGCGTCTCTAAGCAAATCAAGTCAGGCGTTTGCTGGATCAATACATACCGCGCGATTTCACCGACTGCGCCGTTTGGTGGTTATAACCAATCAGGATACGGGCGTGAGGCTGGTAGCGAATCCGTTCTGCAATATACACGCACAAAAACGACATGGATTAATATCTCGGCGGAGCCGATGGCTAATCCTTTTATCATGAGATAACCGATCAGTGTAGTCAGCTACATTCAGTTTTAAGGAAAAAACTATGGCTATCCGTCCTCCCCTAAAGGAACTCAACATAAAAACTCATGACAAAGGTTTTTATAAAGGGTTTAACCGTTTTGTTACGGTCACCTCAAAAATCTTTGTCACCTTAGTAGTGATTTGGATTTTGAGTGATATCGAGCGTTCTGGCGCGATGCTAGATGCCATGAAGAACTGGTCTTACACCAACCTTAATGGCTATTATACTTATGCCATCGCCTTTTATATTTTAGTCTGTTTGACGGTTATTTTATGGCCGTCATTTGGGCGTATTAAACTTGGCTCCGACCCAAATGGCAAACCTGAGTTTTCCAATTTTTCATGGTTTTCGATGATCTTTGGTGCTGGTATTGGTATTGGTGTCTTAACCTATAGCGCTGCTGAACCGCTATGGCATCTCGCCAACAACCCTGACATCATCATGTCAAAAGAGCTGGTCGTATCGGCACTAAGTAGTAATGGCATGACCGTACCTGAGGGCACTGATGTCTTTAGCTTTTACCAAACCCAAGTCACTGCCAGTGCATTGGCGCCCATTGATGGTCTCGTCCTACCCAAGAGTGAGGAAGCATTGGACACCGCGTTTCGTTATTCCTTTTTTCACTGGGGTATCAGTGCGTGGGCCACGTATTGCTTAGTCGGTATCTGTTTGGCGTTTTTTACCTACGTTCGCGGTTTGCCGCTCACCATGCGCTCGGCGCTCACACCTTTATTTGGCAAGTATTTAGAAGGGCCACTTGGCAATATCATCGATGTGGCTGCCGTCATTGCGACTATCTTTGGGGTGGCGCAAACTATTGGCCTTGGACTTAGCTCTTTTGCCTCAGGATTGTATAGTATTACGGGTATTTCATGGCTAGTCACGGATGCGGTCAATCCTGAACCGACGACAGGCGCACTATTGATGTCATTGTTTGTGGTCATGTGTCTTTCCATGGTTTCAGCATTATCAGGGGTAGGACGCGGGGTAAAATGGCTCAGTAACATTAATATGGTGCTGTCCTTTTTGCTGCTTGCCTTCTTCTTGATTTTTGGCGCAACGATGTTTGCGTTAGAGATGCTGGGTAAAGGTATCTTTAGCTATATTGTGCATCTGCCCGCAATGGCAGTAACGGTTTGGGATCCTAATACCGAATTGGGCGCTTGGCAAACCAGCTGGTCTATCTTTTATTGGGCGTGGTGGATTGCGTTCGCGCCATTTGTAGGACTGTTCTTGGCGCGTATCTCCAAAAATCGTACCATTCGTGAATTTGGCTTGATTGGGATTGTTGCCCCAAGTTTGACGTTGTTTGTTTGGTTCTCCTTTATCGGTGGTACTGGTATTGATTTGGAATTAAGCGGTATCGCAAACGGTCAGATATTTGATTCTGGATTGACCGCACAGCTGTTTGAGATTATTGGCTTTATGCTAAACCCAGCGATGGCAGGTGTTTTATCGTCAATGGTGGTTGTGCTTCTACTCACCTATTTGGTGACGTCGGCTGACTCTGCATTACTGGTCGTCAATACCTTGAATGCGGCGGGTGAAGTCCATATCGAGAATGGTCCGAAACATATCATCGTTTGGAGCATTGCGCTGACAGCGGTGATTGGCGCATTGATATTGGCAGGCGGGTTAAATGCTATTACTTCAGCCATGATCGTGGCCGCTATCCCCTTCTCCTTTATTATTATCTTAATGGCAATCAGTCTATTAAAAGCGTTAATTTTGGACATTGCCCGAGCAAAAGAGACATAGCCTGAAAAGAAACATGGTAACGACTATCTAGGGCGTGTCCTCATTTTGAAAATGGTGATAAAAATGAGATAAATAGTCGCTAAACAAGGAAAATAGCGCAGATAATATTGAGATATTAACCAGCTATTTGACACCGTTTAGCAAGATTTAACCATTTTTAGCCCATTTAGAGGCTTTCGTTCAGATTGAGGACACGCCCTAATAAAACACCCCGTACATTGATAAATGTACGGGGTGTTTCTATTTAACCAGAAGTCGAATTTAGCCATTATTTCAAATACCTAAAATCACCCAAAATTGAGTTCTATGCTTCTTGTTTAATATTCTCTAATGCCGCAATCGCTTCTTTTTGCGACTCATCGATCGGTTTTTTTTGTCCACTCAACTTATCGAGATAGACCAATACAGACTCACCGATCGCAACGACTGTCTTCTGCGCTGTACTGTAATAGGTATATTCATGAACCAGACTTGAGTTACCGATTTTTTTGACCTTGACGCCAATCCATAACTCGTCAGGATAAGCAACTGATTTGAGATATCGACATGACGAGGCGGCCATCACCGAAAACGTTTTTTCGTTAAATAAGCCAAGCCGCCTGTTGTAGTAAATACGAGCGTTTTGAGAATATTCGTAATAAACCACATTATTGACATGACCAAAGGTATCCATATCGCCCCATTCCACTTGTTGAGGATAGATCACCGTAAAGCCATGCAATGGGTGATTGTCATCGCTTGTGACAATCTTTTGTATTTCTGGGAATGTAGGAACCGCTTCCATAGTTCTTCTCTTCTTGTTATGTAGGTTTTGTTATGCAGATGATGCGTTTGACTCAGGATGCTCGTGATTCACACATACCTCCCCCATCCCTAGCATTTATGCAGACACTAGGGTTTATACAAATTTTCTCTATTATCAAAGTCACCGTGATGATGATAGGTTTGTTTGGTTAGATTAAATTTTCTGAGTACATCGAGCGCATGCGTTTTTTATCGAGTTTACCGACGCTGGTTTTTGGCATTTCTGATAAGAACCTCACTTCACTTGGCACGCCATATTTTGGCAAATGACCTCTCTCAACTGCTTGATGACCCAGTGCCAAAATATCTGTCGATGTTGTATCGACATAATCTGGTTTTAGCACAATTAAGGCGAGAGGACGCTCACCCCAGCGCTCATCTGGAACACCAATCACCGCGATATCAGCTACGCTCGGATGGAAGGATAGAATGGTTTCGACCTCAAGCGAGGACACCCACTCACCGCCTGACTTGATAACGTCTTTTAGCCTATCGGTAATGCTGAGCGTACCATCAGCGGTCATGCAGGCGATGTCTTGCGTATGCATCCAGCCGCCTTTCCATAACGCATTGCCTGCATCGGGTTTTTTAAAATAGCTTTGGGTCAGCCACGGCGCTCGTATCACAAGCTCTCCCGTCGACTTGCCATCCATCGGTTGAGGTTGTCCGTTTTCATCCCAGATTTCCATCGATACCAGCATGATGGGCGAACCTGACAGACAGCGATAATTGAGATTGTCCTCTAGGGTCATCGACTCGGTTTTGTCATCAAATACCGCTCGAGACAGCACAGGACAGGACTCTGACATCCCAAACCCTGACATAAACTCGATACCGCACTCGATAGCGGCTTTGGCTAAGCCTTCGTTTAGCTTTGAGCCCCCTAGCAGCAGTTTGAGATTCTCAAACTTACGACCGCGCTCTGCCATTTCTTTTAGGAGCATTTGTAATATGGCGGGGACACCATGTGACAGCGTGACTTTATGCTGCTCGATCAAATCGACCAGTTTTGGTGCCAGATAGCGCCCCGGATACACTTGGTTTAGCCCTATCATGGTGGCGCCATACGGCCAGCACCACGCATGTACATGAAACAAAGGAGTCATTGGCATATAGACATCGTTATAGCGCGCGCCTTGACCTTCGGCATTGAGCGCTGATGCCAAAGTGCTTGCCATCGTCTGTAGTACAATCTGTCGATGGGTAAAGAACACCCCTTTTGGGTCGCCTGTGGTACCACTGGTATAAAATGTGGTCGCGATGGTGTTTTCATCAAAATCTGGGAAGTCAAACTCATCACTAGCAGCTGCCAATAGCGCCTCGTACTCACCATCGACATAATCAGGCAACTCTGCTGTCTCACCACCTGCTTTGTCATCTTCTGCATCATCAGCCCACATCACATACTCAATAGAAGGCGCATCGTCACGGTAGTTTTTGATCATCGGTGCAAATTCAGCATTTAACAGCAGTGCTTT
Source organism: Psychrobacter sp. T6-5 (assembly GCF_052258485.2). Lineage (NCBI taxonomy): Bacteria > Pseudomonadati > Pseudomonadota > Gammaproteobacteria > Moraxellales > Moraxellaceae > Psychrobacter > Psychrobacter sp. T6-5. Next base: position 2,032,330 of record NZ_JBQQEY020000001.1, read on the forward strand.
GGGTGCAGCATGATTGACGGTGTACAGCACTTTGTCTTCTGATAAGCGCACATTGACAGTTTGTAAAATCATGCCGGACATTGGCACGGCAAAGTATGCCTCAAGGTAACGATGACTGTCCCAGTCCATGACCGCGACCACATCACCTGCCTGCAATCCCATGTTTTTTAGCACATTGGCTAAACGATTGATACGCTTAAAAAACTCAGTATAGGTATAAGTCACTTTGTCCGCATAGCTAATGGTTTGGTTGGTGGAAGCGATTTTGGCACGGTTAAGTAGCTGCTTAATAATCAACGGAAACCCATAAGCTTCTTCGGCTTGATGGTAGTTGTCATGTTGATTGAGTATGGTTGTCATAGTGTCATCCTTGATAATAAACTGTCCTTAATAATCAGTAATGTGGCGCGCGTGCTTTTGAGTCTTAGACGCGTTCTATCACCATGGCAAGCCCTTGCCCAATACCAATACACAAGCTGACCACGGCATATTTGCCGCCTGTACGCTGTAGCTCTCGAGCGGTACTCAAGGCAATTCTTGCACCTGATGCGCCAAGCGGATGGCCGACAGCGATGGCTCCGCCATTGGGATTAACACGCTTATCATCAAAATCAATATCCAACCCTTTAAGGCAGCCAAGCACTTGAGAAGCAAATGCTTCATTAATCTCAATGACAGACATGTCATCGAGGGTCAAATCAGCACGTTTTAGCGCAAGCTTAATCGCTTCAACAGGACCCACGCCCATAATATTGGGTTCAACACCCATCGCACCTGATGACAAAATTTTGGCGATCGGTTTAAAGCCGAGCTTTTCCTCCGCTTGCTTTGAGCCAATGATGAGCGCAGCTGCGCCATCATTGATACCGGAGGCATTACCTGCGGTGACCACACCATCTTGGTTTAAGGGTTTAAGCTTTTGTAGCGCTGCAATATCGGAGCTGGCACGAGGATGCTCATCATCGGTAACGACTTTTGCGGGCAACTTCTTACCTTGTGGGACGGTGATAGGCGTTATCTCATCGTCAAAAAATCCTGCTTGTTTGGCAGCTTGGTATTTGGCTTGCGATGCAGCGGCAAACTTATCCGCTTCTTCGCGCGTGATGCCATATTTATGAGCAACATTGTCACCCGTCTGCGGCATGGTATCGCTACCGAACTGCTCAATAATCTTTGGGTTAGGAAAACGGCTACCGATGGTCGTATCAAATACTTTAAAGTCACGGCTAAACGGCTTTTCTGTCTTGGCAAAGACAAAAGGCGCACGCGTCATCGACTCCACACCACCCGCCAAAATAATATCCCCTTCATGACACGTGATACTGTGCGCAGCATCGACCACAGTAGACAGACCTGACGCACATAGGCGATTGACGGTCTGACCTGGCGTGGTGACATCCAGCCCTGCCAACAGAGCAGCGTTACGCGCGATGTTACGAGAGTCCTCGCCCGCTTGGTTGGCACTGCCTAGCAGCACTTCATCAAACACATCGCTCGGCAATTGATGTTTTTCGACCAACGCTTTTATCACGGTGGCAACCAGATCATCAGGACGCACCGTTGCTAATGCACCGACATAGCGACCAAAAGGGCTTCTTAATCCATCATAAATATAGGCATCTAACATAACGCTTCCTTGTTGTATTTTTTAACTTTGAATAAATGGTTTTATAACGATATTTTGTTGTTTGTACTAATAAATGGCCTGCTGAGTGAACAATGACACATCCAGTTTGGCGCGGCGCTGTAACCAAGGACTTGGGCGATAGCGTGGATCTCCTGTTAGTCCGTAGATACGCTCTAAAATGAGCAGCACACGCGAGGCACCAAGATGATCGCCCCAAGAGATCGGACCGTATGGATACCCCAGCCCAAGCTTGACGGCATTATCGATATCCTCTGGCGTGGCAATTTTTTGCATTGCGATGTCACAGCCAAGATTGATTACCATGGCAATCACACGCTGCGCCACAAAGCCTGTACTTTCGGTAATCAGCGTGGCACTAACCGCCTCTTGCGCATCTGTCTGAGTACTATCTAAGTCTTTATTAACTTTGCTGCTACTAAACAACGCATAGGCTTGCGCCACGAATCGTTCTTGCGTGACGATGCTTGGCATCAACGTACGATGCTTTGTAAGCTCGGTAAGCATATCAATCGCAACCGCTTGCTTGGGATCGACCTGATAACGAATCGCCGCATTGGTCGTATCCTCGCCATAGATGGCGAGCAGCACCAAACTGTCAGGGTGTGGTGTGTCGTTGTCATCGATAGTAACGTCATGAGCATTTAAGTAATCAGTCAGCTGCGTTTTATCTTCTGCCAAATCAGCGCCAATCCAAACCGATGTAATAACGGCATCAGCGACGAGCGCCGCCTTAGGTGCTTGATTCTGAGCGCTATCTACGGAAACCTTCTGACCTTTTTCGTATTGATAAAAACCGCTGCCAACTTTACGGCCGAGCTTTTTGCCTACCAGCATTTGACGGGTTAATGGGTGCGGGCGATAGCGCGCTTCATGATAAAACTGGTCGTAAATTGACTCCATTACGGGGTGTGACACATCAATGCCCGTCAGATCTAACAGCTCAAACGGTCCCATGCGAAAGCCTGCGCTATCACGCAAAATACGGTCGATTTGCTCAAAACTTGCGACGCCCTCGCCCAGTATTTTTAACGCTTCGGTGCCATAGGCTCTGCCACCATGATTGACGATGAAACCCGGTGTGTCTTTTGCGACCACGCCCAGATGACCCATCCGCTTGGCCAAATCAGTGAGCGCGTCAACGACTGATTGCTGAGTAGAAAGGCCCGGAATAATCTCGACGATTTTCATCAAGGGGACTGGGTTAAAGAAATGGAACCCTGCCACGCGCTCTGGATAGTCACAGTCAGCAGCGATTGCCGTGACCGATAATGAGGAGGTGTTGGTCGCCAAAATAGTATCGGCGGTGACCACACTTTCTAACTGGGCGAAAAGCTGTTTTTTGATGTCTAAGTTTTCGATAATGGCTTCAACCACGATCTCAGCAGTAGCAATCTGGCCTAACTCTTGGACGACGGTTAAGTTGCTTAACATCGACTGTAGCTCGTCATCGCTGAATTTGCCTTTAGCAGTGAGCTTTTCGAGCATGGCTTGCAAGGAGTGTCGCCCTTGCTCAGCTGCGCCTGCTTTGGCGTCATATAAAAGGACTTGGATATCAGCTTGTGCAGCAATTTGGGCAATACCCATACCCATAATACCAGTGCCTACAATGGCAAGTGTATTCACGGTCATAATGATTCTCTACATAATTTATGATAGGAGTTGGTCGGCGTGGACCTCAAAAAACATAAGCGGCGTCTGCCCCTCAATAGCCTTTATAGTCGGCTGGGCGTTTTTCCAAAAAGGCTTTGGCACCTTCTTTTTGGTCGTGGGTATCGAACAGAATTTGAAAGGCTTTACGCTCCAGTGCTAGCGCGCCCTCTAAGGACATATCAACACCTAGATTCGCCACTTCTTTGATTTGCGCTAAGGCAATAGGAGAATACTTTGACAGCTGCTCAGCGATATCAATGGCGCGAGTGATGGTGGACTCATCGTCGACGACTTCAGAGACCAGCCCCATTGTATCCGCTTCATCAGCGCTGATCATATCGCCTGTTAGGACCATCTTCATGGCCTTGTGTTTGCCAATGGCACGAAACAAACGCTGCGTCCCGCCAGCACCGGGCATGAGTCCTATTTTGATCTCGGGCTGTCCAAATTTGGCAGACTTGCCTGCGATGATGATGTCAGCATGCATGGCCAGCTCACAGCCACCGCCAAGCGCATAGCCATTGACGGCAGCAATAATGGGCTTGCTGAAATGAGTGATGGCATCCCAATAGCGCTCGCTATGGCGCAGATACATATCAGCCGTACTGATCGTCAAGAAGTCATTAATATCGGCACCAGCAGCAAACACCTTGTCACCGCCCGTCAGGACGATCGCTTTGGTTTGTGGATCCTCATTTAATTGAATGAACAGATCAGCCATTTGTTGGCGTAATTCACCGTTTAATGCATTGCGCACTTTAGGACGATTGAGTGTGATGACACTCACGCCGTCTCCTTGTTTTTCACAAATAAGGATTTGCTCTTCCATGATCCACTCCTTAAACATCATTCCGATATAAAGTAAAAACGCATATTAAAACGATTATTTTGAAAAATAAATATCGCTATGCGGTATTTAATATCAATATATACTGTTTATTTTGGTTTGTGAAGGGTGAAAACCTGCTGAAACGAAAAATAATATGTGTGCGATAATAGATAATTATTATAAAAATACCGCAATGCGGTTTTTTAAACCAAAACTATTGTAATTTAATAATCCATGGATTATGCTGTTTAGCAAGCTCACCAAATTACTTAATTACTAAATACCGCATTACTAGCACCGTCAAAAAGCCATTATGACTATCAGTCGTCAACCAAACAGGCATTAATCAAACAAGGAAGATTCACATGATTAGAGATAAAGAGACCCTCGACCACATCACCCAAACAATTCGCAACTTTGTTAACGACGAACTGATTCCTATGGAGCATTGGGTTGCAGAAAACGACCGTCTGCCAGAAGAGATTATTGAGCAGATGCGCGAGCTTGGGCTGTTTGGGCTAACTATCCCTGAAGAGTATGGCGGACTGGGTGTCACGATGGAAGAAGAAGTGACGTTGGCATTTGAGCTGGGACGCACATCCCCCGCGTTTCGTTCATTAATAGGAACAAATAATGGTATTGGCTCCTCTGGTCTTGTGATTGATGGGACAGAAGAGCAAAAGCAGAAGTATCTGCCTCGCCTTGCCAGTGGAGAGATCATTGGTTCATTCTGTTTGACCGAGCCAGAGTCAGGCTCAGATGCGGCCTCATTAAAAACGACAGCTATTAAGGATGGTGATACATACATCATCAATGGCACCAAACGCTATATCACCAACGCGCCGCAAGCTGGCGTCTTCACTGTCATGGCGCGCACGGATCCGCAAAACAAACGCTCTGGCGGTATTTCAGCATTCATTGTGGAGAGTGACACGCCGGGTATTACCTTGGGCAAGATTGATAAAAAAATGGGTCAAAAAGGCGCGCATACCTGTGATGTCATCTTTGACAACTGTGTCGTGCCAGCTGATGCACTCATTGGCGGTGTCGAGGGTGTTGGGTTTAAAACCGCGATGAAAGTCTTAGATAAAGGGCGTTTACACATTGCGGCAGCCAGTACTGGCGCGGCTACTCGTATGCTAGATGATGCGCTACATTATGCGGTCGAGCGTAAACAATTTGGTCAACCTATTGCTAGTTTTCAGCTCATCCAAGGCATGCTCGCTGACTCAAAAGCAGAGATTTATGCTGCCAAATCCATGGTACTAGATGCAGCGCGCCTGCGTGATGAAGGCAAAGATGTCGTGACCGAATCCTCATGCGCCAAAATGTTTGCCACCGAAATGTGTGGACGCGTGGCGGATAGAGCCGTACAAATCCATGGTGGCGCAGGTTATATCGCAGATTATGGTATTGAGCGTTTTTACCGTGATGTGCGTCTCTATCGTCTGTATGAAGGTACCACCCAAATTCAGCAAGTCATCATTGCTCGTAACATGATCAAAGAAGCCAGCGAGTAATCACGCAACTGATTCACCCACCAAAACACAAGGCGGTATTTGCTAGGATGCGGATGCCGTTCCCTCTATCTCTACCACCACGCCTCAAGTTAGTCTTTCATTCTCACAACGATAAGGATATACATTGTGAAAAGTGTCGCTATAACGTCCAACCCAAATGTAAGCGCTGTCCAAAAGCAGCCTTGGAAACTGGCCTTTGTTTTTTGTTTTTTGGTATTGCTATGTGATGGCGCTGACATCGGTATTCTTGCTTTTACCCTCTCTAGTCTCAAGCAAGAATTTGGATTAACCAATGTACAAGCTGGCGCGCTGGGTAGTTGGTCATTGTTTGGCATGGCGATTGGTGGAGTTTTTGGCGGCTGGGCCTGTGATCGTTTTGGGCGAGTACGCGTGATTGTTCTGGCGACTGGGATGTTCTCAATCCTATCTGGCTTTAGTGGCATGGTGCACAGCTATGAGCAGTTTATAGCATTACGAACCTTTGCTTGCTTGGGTCTGGGTAGTTTGTATATTGCGACCAATACACTCATGTCAGAGATGGTGCCGACCAAGCATCGAACCACTGTGCTTGCCGCGCTTATGACTGGTTTTACGCTCGGATCTTTGGTCATTACAAGTATTTCAGCATGGATTATTCCTAGCTATGGCTGGCGTACCCTATACCTTTTAACGTTTTTACCCATTCTCCTTTCAGTCTCCATGTATTTTCTAGTACCGGAACCACAATCTTGGAAAGAGGCTCGTGCCCGCAAGTTAAGTGGCGAGAAAAGCACACTACAAAAGGCGGAAAACCCCTACAAAGCCATATTTGAAAACCCCAAACATCGCATTATGTTTATATTGTGGTCGATGAGTTCAGGGCTTTTACTGTTTGGTTATTTTGGTGTGAGTAACTGGCTGCCGTCTTATCTAGAAACTGAGCTGGGTATCAAGTTTAAAGAAATGGCGCTATATATGGCGGGTACTTACCTAACGATGATGTTTGCTAAAGTAATAGCAGGTTTTATGGCGGATAAAATCGGTCGAAAAATAGTCTTTGCTTTTGGCACCATGGGCACCGCGCTATTCATCCCTTTCTTAGTCTATATGCATACTCCAGAAAACATTGGCTGGTTAATGATTACCTTTGGTTTCTTGTATGGCATCCCTTATGCTATAAACGCTACCTATTTGACCGAAAGCTTCCCGACAGCTATCCGAGGTACGGCCATTGGCGGTGCCTTTAATATCGGACGACTTGGCTCTGTGATTGCCCCTGTTGCTATCGGCTATATGGCGATGCATAACTCTATCGGTGCAGGTCTGCTGCTGATGGCAGGCGCGTACTTCTTGTGCGGTCTGATCCCAACTTTGTTTATCAAAGAAAAGCAGTATGATCCACAAGAGGGATAATACTGCCTCTTATGACAACTATCACTACCGTTCATACCGCATAGCGAAACAAACTCTCTGCATCGTGCTATGCTGAGACTGTAAATATACATTAATATAGTATAATTAAAGGCATCAACTATCATTAGCATATGACGATAAGAGCAGTATCGAAAGTGGATATTGGCTCATATAAGGCTCTGAGTAGTTAATTTTTTCTAACTCTACGTAGTTACTTTTTTTAAATAGTCACTTCTTATAATACTTGCATGGACTTAATTGGGGATAATAGACCACCTATGACGAATGACACCCTTGCCAATGACAACGCTAACCATGAGCTGCATATGGAGCTTTTAGAGCCCATTGCAGAGATGCGGGACAAAAACGACAGACAGTTTGTCACTGCATTGGCCCGCGGTCTTGAGCTGCTGCGCTGTTTTACCCCGCAGCGCCCTTATTTGGGCAATCAAGACCTCAGTCAGCTGACAGGGATTCCTAAAGGTACCATCACGCGTCTAACGTACACCTTGGTAAAATTAGGCTATCTAAAACAGTCTACCAATAGCAGCAAGTATCAGCTATCGACAGGGGTGCTTGGGTTTGGCTACACGATGATGACCAACATCTCTATTAATAACCTCGCGACCCCTTATATGGAAGAGCTGGCAGATTATGCCAATAGTGCGGTGGCTATGGCGACTCGCGATCGGTTGATGATGGTCTATCTCAATGTCGTTCAAGGCGCTGGTAGCACGACCATGCAACGCAATATCGGCTCATACCTCCCTATTCATTTAAGCTCGATGGGACGAGCTTGCCTCGCCAGTATGCCGCCTGCTGAGCAAGAGTTTATCCTCAATGCGATTCGTAATAAGTATAAAGATGATTGGCTAAAGATCAGACGAGGGCTAGATAAAGCCTTTCAAGATTATGAAGATTACGGCTATTGTTTTTCTATCAGTGAATGGCAAAAGGATGTCAATGCTGTTGCCATTGCGCTAATGCACCCGACGGAAGGTCTGCTCACGTTTAATTGCGGTGCGCCAAGCTTTATCTTGAGTCGCACCAAGCTAGAAGAAGACATCGCCCCTCGCCTGCTACATATGAAAAACATGATTGAGAGTAATTTATATATTAGCTAGCATCACTTAAATGTACCCTATAAAAATAACGAGTCATCCCCACCAACTATTCAAGCGATAATCGTATAAGCCATATAAGTTACTCATATCGCTTTTGCATTGCATTTTACTTGCCTTTTTATGTAACGTGCTTTTAGGTACGTTTTTTAAGGATTTACCATGAGCCAGCTTTTTTCGCCTTTAAAACTTGGGCAACTCACCCTAGATAACCGTATCATCATCGCACCCATGTGCCAGTACTCTGCCAATGACGGCGCGGCAAGCGATTGGCATACGATTCATATCGGGCAGATGAGCTTGAGTGGCGCAGGACTGCTGATTTTGGAAGCGACGGCAGTCAACCCGCAAGGACGCATCAGCTATGCTGATTTAGGATTATGGGATGACAGGACGCAAGCGGCACTGGATAAAACGCTAACGGCAATCAGGCAGTACAGCCCGATGCCGATAGGCGTCCAACTTGCCCATGCTGGACGTAAAGCGTCCACCGAAAAACCATGGGATGGCGGCGGTTCGATTGCTCCTGACAAGCTTAATGGCTGGCAAACGGTGGCACCATCGGCGCTCGCGTATGACGACAATTCCACTGTCCCCACGGCAATGGATCAAAATGACATTGATGCGCTCATAAGCGATTTTGTCCATGCGGCAAAACGCGCAGATGCGCTGGGACTTGACTTAATTGAACTTCATGGGGCGCACGGTTATCTACTACATCAGTTTTTATCGCCACTTTCTAACCAACGTGATGATCAATACGGCGGCAATCTTGAGAACAGGATGCGCTTGTTACTTGATGTATTTACCGCGGTGCGCGCTGATTTTTCAAGTAACAAGCCCGTGGGCGTGCGGGTGTCTGCAACCGATTGGGTTGAAGGCGGCTGGGATCTTGCGCAAACGATTGAGCTGGCTAAAGCATTAGAAGCTTTAGGCTGTGATTATATCCATGTGAGCACTGCAGGACTGAGCCCAGAACAGCAAATTCATGTGGAGCCGAACTTCCAAGTGCCTTTTGCAACCGCGATAAAAGAAGCAGTCAATATACCTGTCATCGCCGTGGGCTTAATCACCGAAGCCGAGCAGGCAGAAAGCATCATTACCGAGCAGCAAGCGGATGTGGTTGCCTTGGCACGCGGTATCCTCTATGATCCGCACTGGCCATGGCATGCAGCGGCCGAGCTTGGCGCAACCGTCAAAGCACCCAAACAATATCTGCGCTCAAGCCCGCATGGCAAGCCGTCTCCGATAGAGTAAGTGTATAGGTAATACTGGCTCAATGGGTTGAAACTAATTGAGCCTTGTTGTTATAAATGGAGCCATTAATGAGTACTTTTCAGCTTAAAAGTGGCTAAAACTCCAAATATGATTTTTTGTAAAATTAAAAGAGAAGTAAAGATTCATGTCGTTCAAGTGTTGACGATCAGCTCAGTGCTAGTATTGAACGAAAACAAGTCAATCTGTTGTTTAAAGAGTTAATGGATTCACTCATGAATTTAATCGATTTGTGGTTACAAGAATAAACCTTCCTGATTTTGTATTCTATTCGGCTAACATCAACTTTGCTTTAAGAAACGTCAGGTTAATTTCATCACAACTAGTGAAATTAAACTTACCTTTTGTAACTTCATTAAATCGTTCAAAGTAGTAGTTCAGTAGTGGGTCGTCTCTATCACCGTACACCCAACTATAGAACTTTGATAGCTCATAGTTTAACTGCCCGCCAAGTTTTGAGCGAACTCTAACTATAGAGTCATTTTCTAAATCAACGATGTTCATCACTTGAAGATTACTCTTAATTTCTTCAATCAGAGGTAAGAGAGACTCTTTGTAATTATCAGCTATTTGCACAAGTTCAGGATCAGTAACTTCTGCTTCGAAAATCATAATTAGATCATCAATTTCACGATTATAATAATCGTTGTCTAAGCGTTTTTTAGACTCATTTCTAAGAATATAGAGCTGTTCAAGCGGATCAGATTTCGTTTCAATCATTTGATCTGAAAGGTCTTTCCGATATTTGCTGAATAAACTTTCTATCCTGTCTGAAATAACATCTAAGTAGTCATATCGAATAACGAGAAATTTTAATAACTCATTTATATTCACGTTTAACAATAGATCTTCTGCATTTATATCTCTACTGTATAAATGGACACATAAATCGCCGCTATTGATATGACTCTCAAAAGGCCAACTAGCAAAGCGCTTTGATTTTGATTGATTTAGATTTACAGGATGAGCACCAAAGCAAGCTCTTATGGTTTTGAAATATTCGTTATCATCTTCATTAGAAAACAGTCGCTCATTAAAACACTTTTTCTCACCCAAAAATGGTATATTATTTTCATTTACAAAGACTCTGTGCAGTTGTTTGATTGATTCAGATATGAGGTCAATCGAAGATATCAAAGAATAGACCTGCATAGATTTTGTATCTATATTTTTATCAAGCTCAGGTGCATTTTCTAAATGTCGAACTGATACTGTAATCCAGTCTAGACAAGAACAGACTAGGTTAAAGAGGTTCTTACCACCTTTATTCTTATAGATTTGATATACAAAGTTTGAGTTAGAATTTATTAAATCTCGGAAGTCTCTAATTTTATCGTCACTAATAACATTTTTCATTTGTTACTAACCTTATAATTGACTGAAAGGCACATAACGCCGGGTTAAGCTGCAAAAGGCATGTGTTATCATTTTGAACGAAGCAAAACTGAGCCAACTACTTTATTTCCGGTTAAATTGCTTGTTATGTGAATGTACTAATCATCGATCTTCAGGTTTTGTGTATTTAACTTTTTCTGAGAACTCTTTAAGTTCTTCGATACTATGTTTGGTATGTACTCTTTCAATCGAAGGAGGCTGATGGTTGATACTTAAACCTGCACGTCTAGCCATTTTAGGTCGAATAGGTCGAAGGACAAAACCACCGCCACAATTTGAGCATACATTTTCTAATATTTCATTTACACATGTGACGCAAAAAGTGCATTCGTATGTGCAAATCATTGCTTCGGTAGAATCTGGTACTAAATCTTTATCACAACATTCACAAATAGGTCTAATTTCCAACATATATCAACTCCGTTTTGATTCATTTAGCGCTTGGTTCTTTGGCTTTAGAACGCAAATCGTATTGCAGCCCATAGCAACCACTGGTTATATTTTGGTGCCTACCAATTAATGATGAATGGTAAAACTGGTCGTAAGCCTTTAGATAATCTACCACGCTCATTATCAAGCATAAGTGTTACCATGTGCTCACTACCCAGCTCAATTTCAAGTCTATCAGCCGATTGTAATGTACGCAGCGTATCTAACATGTTCCCTAGTGGAACAGATACTTGAACGTTACTAATAAACTTAAATATTCCTATCTTTTAAACTCTGCTAACTTTACCAACAAAAGGCACGTAAATACACAAAGGCTCTTCTAATATCTTGGATCAGACAATTAGAAAATTTAGCTAGCATCAGTTAATTACAAATTTTTGCTTAGGCTATTTTACTTACTTCTTTTCTTTTATCTTTTCAACCAAAAAATCCACCGCCGCCTTTACCTTGGGCACCAAATAGCGCTGTTTTTGATACAGCAAATAAATCGCCATATCCGCATGCTGAGTGACGGCCAACTCATGCTCAAACGTCAGCTCTTGTAGCGCGCCCGACTCAAGATAGGACGCCAACGCCCATCGCGTGGACATTAAGATACCTTCGCCATTGCTGGCTTTTTGTGCCAGCCACGGGCCGTTATTTGACATCGCGACCACAGGCCCTGAGACATCGTGCCATTGCTCATCCACATAACATAACCATGGCGTTGGCCCTGCTGGCGCTTTAAAATAAAGGCCTCTATGCTCTTTTAACTCCATGACATGCTCAGGTACGCCATACTTTTCCAAATAACTAGGAGATGCAACTGGAATAAATTCATTATCCATGAGCCTTATCGCCAGCACCCGCTCGTTTGGTGCGTAGCCACCACGAATCGCAATATCGACATCATCACGCCCAAGGGCAGATAGCTCGTCACTCAAACTGACATCTAATACAATCTGAGGATATAACGCGCTAAACTCCTCTAACAACGGCAGCAATATCTTTTCACCGAATCCCACCATCGAGCTGATACGCAGACGCCCCATTGGCGTTGTTTGGTAACTTCGAACCGTTTCTTTGCTTTGCTCGAGTTGATTCAATATCTGCTGTACATCGTTGTAGTAAACACGCCCTACTTCCGTCAGTTTGACAATTCGGGTTGAGCGCTGTAATAGTGTCGCACCTAAGCTCTTCTCCAAGTCGGACACACGTCTCGACAACGAGGATGGCGGTACATCGAACGCCTTTGCCGCTTTGGTAAAGCTGCCTGTCTCCACAACTTTACTAAAATATCGTATTGCCCGTAGTTGATCCAACCAATTTCTCCATTGAATAAATATCTAAGTATAAGTAGCGAAACCTTTTTATAAATAGTAAAACATTTTTGTCTTATTATTGTCTTAAAAGCAATAGTGATTGACGTTTTACCCTATATATAACCACATTAAAACCAGTAATAATGTGTTTAACTTAATTAGCTCAAACAAAAATAACTTTTACGTCAATAAAGGAAGACGAATTTATGATTACTTTGCACGGTTTTGCCGCAAGCAACTATTACAACATCGTAAAACATGCGCTCTTATATAAAGAAGTACCTTTCCAAGAAAACTTAATCTTCGCTGGTAGCGACGAATTACTAAAAGTCAGCCCCGTTGGCAAAGTCCCCGCTATCACAACGGCTGAAGGTTTTAATTTGTCAGAAGCCAATGTCATTTGCGACTTTATCGAAGAGACTTATCCTGATACGCCGCTATACCCTACCGATGCCAGCGAACGTGCAGCCGTGCGCCAAATCATGAAAATAGCAGAGCTGTATCTTGAATTACCAAGCCGCCGACTGATTCCTTATGTATTTTCAGGTACACAGGCGCCCGATACCGTCAAAGAAGAAGTGCGTCAAGTGCTCACTCGTGGTATTGGTGCGTTAAATCGGTTGTGCCAGTTTTCACCTTGGATTGCTGGCGATACGTTCACAATGGCGGATATCTATGTTCATTATGTCAACGTCGTCGTCAAAGCCTGTGCGCCAAGCCAGCTTGACTGGGACGTGCTAGCAGAGATACCCGGTATGAAAGAATGGAACAAGACCATGAGTCAATCTGACATTGCCCAAAAAATAGAGGCCGATCGCGTCGCCAATATGCCTGAGTTTATGCAGCACGTGCAAGCTCAGATACAAGCTGCCAATGCTAAGTAACACTTGACGGTTAAATAGCCTTTTAAGCTACATCGCATTGAATAGAACTGAGTAATAAAAATTACCAATATTAAAATTATTCTTTTAATTGAACGACAAACAATCTCTCATCAATACACTAACATGAGTGATGCCACTCATATAACTACTTGCAGGAGCAAACCCTATGAGCAATAAAAACAAACAACTGGTTTCGACCATCAGTGATGACAACAAACTAACCTTATCTTTAAAAGACATTGAGATGCCACAGCCAGGTGCTGACGAAGTTGTCGTACGCATGGAAGCCATGCCATTAAACCCGTCTGACTTTGGGGTGATGTTCAGCGCCGCTGACATGTCAACCGCTGTACAGTCAGGCACCGATGACAGCCCAGTTATTACCGCTGATGTCCCTGCGAAGTTCATGCCAGCACTGAAAACGCGGGTGAATAAAGACACGCCTGTCGGTAATGAAGGCGCAGGTACGGTCATCGCAGCAGGCTCGTCAGAAGCCGCACAAGCACTCATGGGCAAAATGGTGGCGGTGATTGGTGGCGGTACGTATCGTCAGTATCACTGCGTGAACGTGAAAAGCTGCATAGAGATGCAGGACGGCACGACTGCTACCGAGGCCGCCTCGTCTTTTGTCAATCCACTCACCTCATTAGCCATGGTCGAAACCATGCGTGCTGAAGGCCACAAAGCTATTATCCATGCCGCAGCAGCCTCTAGCCTCGGTCAAATGCTCAACCGCATTTGTATGGCGGATGGGATTGATCTGATCAATATCGTGCGTAAAGAAGAACAAGAAAAGCTATTGCGTGATATGGGTGCAAAATACGTGGTCAATTCAAGCAGCGAGTCGTTCACTAAGGACTTAACCGCAGCGATCATCGAAACGGGCGCAACGATTTCATTTGACCCTGTTGGCGGCGGTAAGCTCACCAGCGATATTCTAAACTGTATGGAAGCGGCCATCACTCATGATGTCGAAGAATACAGCGTCTATGGCTCAAATACCTTTAAGCAAGCTTATATTTATGGCGCGCTAGACCGTGGCCCAATCACTTTGAACCGTAACTTTGGTTTTGCATGGGGCGTAAATGGTTTCTTATTATTCAATGCTCTTGGCAAACTAGGTAGCGAAACGGTCAAGTCAATGCGTAAGCGCGTGGCAGCAGAGATCACCACCACCTTTGCTAGCAGCTACACGCATGAAGTGACACTAGAAGAAGCGCTACAATTAAAATCTATTGCCGCTTATGGCAAACAAGCGACTGGTGAAAAATACTTAATTAAGCCTCAAGTCTAATGGTTGTTTGCAGCGTCATTTAAAAGCCGCTTTGCAATAATAGAAAAGCAGATATCGATGATGTCTGCTTTTTTTTGTGCTTGTTAGTTATAGGAATCTTTTTTTAGATTATTATTCTACAATGGTAGGCGGTAAGTAGATTGTAAATTCATTTATTGGCTCTACCAATACGCTATAAGGCGTATGTTGCTCGGCTTGCTCAACGATGCCTAGATCAGATAAAAGCTTGAAATTGGCTGATTTTAGTTTTGCTGGCTTGACTTTGAGTTCCTTGTGCCAGACCCGATAGGTACCGACTTTATTATCCCTTCGATAATAAAACCCAGCAAGAGGATGCGTCAGATACACCAATGCTGATTCAGCATCAGGAAAACCATCAAATACTATCTCGTCGGATTCTGATTGCACGATATCAACAGACGCTTTCGCCCAACTGGATGACGTCTCCATGTGGTACTTTTCATATAGCCCCGTTGATTTGTTTAGGACACAATCGAAGTTTACTTCTCCGCTGTGCCACGGCAAATTCCATAAGTATCGAGGAACTGCTAGCGTCCATGAATCGAGCGTTGTACCAAGAAACCATACACAGCGCTCACCAGTTTTCGTATCGATGATATAAATACGGTAGTTCGTCTGCCCCATCGTAAATTTTGGTAAAGGGAAAACAGCTGAGGTAAAGTCGACATCGATAAAAGGCACGACTGATATCAGTCCCATCTCTTGGCCGTCTATTTCTACGACATCTAGTTTAAATCGAGCAGGAAATAGACCTTTGAATCTATCCGCTGGTACGGCATAAGTTATAATCGCGAAATGCTTCAGGCCGCAAAGAACGTCTATACCTTTTGGCTTAGGTCTCTTAGTTATGTAATCTGCTAACTTACGCGCTTCTTGCACAATACTTCCTTAAAGTTTTAACGCTTCGTTGAGAAGCAGTTAAGTTTTTAGATAAAACAATCAATAAAAGTAATAAAGATGGTTTGTCCTTGGTATTTCAAACATGGCACTATAAAAACTAATAACCTTTGATCAATCCTCTTATATCTCACCCATTACTTTACCGCATTTTCGTCTTCTACAACGTCTTAAAATACTATATATGACGCCACTTCATAATTCCATCAAACAACTCATTTGTAAACAATTGATTGTCAATAGCCATAAATTTTACGGTAATTGCTTGTAGATACTGGCAACGATATCTGCTTTTTTGTCTCTAACTAAAAGTCATCGCCACTTCGTATTTACTCACAATTTGTATAGACCTTAACAAGGATAATCTCACCATAATATCCTCAAAATCGGTGAATCAGATGCCAAAAGTAATCAATTAACATTACTACTAAACTTTTGGTTGCATCTGCTCCTTATTACGCCTAGTATTTCGCCCTTCTAAATAATTCTACTATTTACAATAAAGAGGGATTTATTATGGCAACTCATTCAGTCACTATTATTGATGGCGGCTTGGGCCGAGAGCTGGCCAAACGCGGCGCACCATTTCGTCAGCCTGAATGGTCGGCGCTGGCAATGATCGAAGCGCCTGAGATCGTCCGTGACGTGCACCGTGCCTTTATCCAAAGCGGCGCAGCAGTGATTACCACCAACAGTTATGCGCTCGTGCCTTTTCATATTGGCGAAGAGCGTTTTGCCAATCAAGCGCAAGCATTGGCTACCTCAGCAGGTAAGATGGCGCGCGCTGCAGTCGAGATGGAAGGCCGCGACACTAAGATTGCAGGTTCAATCCCGCCGCTATTTGGCTCATACCGTGCCGACTTGTTTGACGCCGATCATGTAGAAGATATCGCCACGCCGCTTATCAAAGGTTTGAGCGAATATGTGGACTTTTGGCTCGCAGAAACCCAAAGCCTAATCGCTGAATCTGTCGCTGTTCGCGAGTTACTGAACACGCTCGATACTGACAACAAACCGTTATGGGTCTCGTTCACGTTGGAGGACAGCGAGCATCTCGATGTGCCGCGTTTACGTTCAGGCGAGACGGTAAAAGAAGCCGTTACCAAAATGGCAGATATCAATGTAGAAGCAATCTTGTTTAACTGCTGTCAGCCAGAAGTGATCGACCAAGCGCTTGATGTAGCTCAAAGCGTGTTGCAAGACAAGAATGCCACGCACATCAAACTTGGCGCGTATGCCAACGCCTTTCCACCACAGCCAAAAGACGCTACAGCGAACGATGGCCTCGATGAAGTGCGTGATGACCTAACGCCACCTGCCTATCTGGTCTGGGCAAAAAAATGGCAAACCCAAGGCGCATCACTGATCGGCGGTTGCTGCGGTATTGGCCCAGAGCATATTCAGGCATTGAGCCAGCATTTCACAGATACTTTGACAACAGGTACTTTGACAACAGATACTTTGACAACAGGTACCTCGACAAAATAGAGATCGCACGATGCAAAATGGACAAAAAATTGGGCTAACCATGCTCACTGCCATCGTGTTTAGCTCGATGGTCGGTGCAGGTATTTTTAGCCTACCGCAAAACATGGCCGAAGTGGCAGGCGTGAACGCCATCATTACGGCATGGATCATCACAGGCGTGGGTATTTTATTCCTCGCGGGCTGCTTTTTGCATTTATCACGCCTAAAGCCTGAGCTGGATGGTGGTATTTATACCTATGCCAAAACAGGATTTGGCGATTTGGCAGGCTTCTTTTCGGCATGGGGTTACTGGCTGTGTGCGACCATTGGTGTGGTCGGTTACTTGGTTGTGGCGTTTGCCGCGCTGGGTAGCTTTATTGATACACCAACCAGTATTGTTTTTGGTGAAGGCAATACGCTATGGGCGCTGGTCGGTGAATCTATCATTTTATGGCTGGTGCATTATTTGGTACTGCGCGGCGTTAAGCAAGCGGCCTTTATTAACTTGCTGGCAACCTTGGCAAAAAGTCTACCGCTCATTGCTTTTATTGTGTTTGCCTATTATGCCTTTGATATGCAGACATTTAACGCTGACCGCGCGGGAACGACGTTGGACGTGCCATTTATGGAGCAGGTCAAAGGGACAATGCTGATCACCCTATGGGTATTTACGGGTATCGAGGGCGCGATTGTCTTATCGCAACGTGCGAAGAGGCGCGCTGATATTGGCCGCGCTACTTATATCGGCGTGTTGTGTGCGCTGGTGTTGTATGTTGCCATTACCCTGCTCTCTCTCGGGGTCATGAGCCGTGTGGATGTGGCGGCACTCAGCAACCCATCGATGGCAGGTATCATGGCGCAAATGACGGGCGACGTGGGTAAATGGGTCATTAGTATTGGACTTATCGTTTCGGTATTGGCCTCTTATCTGAGCTGGATTCTTTATTCTGCTGAAGTGCCGTTTACCGCTGCGAAGTACAATGCGTTTCCGCGTATCTTTATCAAGCAAAACGCCCAAGGCACACCAACAGCTTCGCTCATGCTGACCAGCTTGACCGTGCAGCTGTGCTTACTGATGATTTTTTTGACCGGTAAAGGCTACAACACTCTAGTCATCATCTCCACCTCGATGATTTTGATTCCTTACTTTTTGGTTGGGGCTTATTTGGTCAAGGTATCATTTGCACAGTCAGAGCGCTGGAGCATCAAAGCCATCGGTCTGGGCGCAAGTGTCTATGGTCTGTGGCTGATTTATGCTGCAGGGGTAGAAAACCTGCTGCTGTCGCTCCTACTGTATATCCCAGGTTTGGCGATTTTTTACTACAGTCGCTATCAATCTCGGCAGCAGTTAACATAACCCAGCTGATCAATAGCTAGCGATACTGACAATATAAAAGGTCCAAAAACGATGGTTCTTGGACCTTTTTTAGTAGCGGTCAAGGCTTTAGAATATATGCAATCAAAGAAAAAACCGTAAATACCAAATTTTAACAAGGAAAAATCACCACCTCATCCCCTTCTTGCCACGGTTGAAACTTGGTCATGACTTGCAAAAATAACGGATGGTCAAGCCATTTTTGTAGCCACTGCTGCAATTTAGGATAAGGCAAACTATAAAAAACCTCACGATCAACATGCGCAAACTGACGAACAAAAGGTATGATACCGATATCGGCGATGGTCACGCGATTGCCTAACAGGTAAGTATTTTTAGATAGTAATTCCTCCAAAATCTGCAAAAACACTTCGCCTCGCTGTCGATACTCGGTCTGAGTCATCTCTAGATGCCAATCGGCATATTTATAACGATCTAACCACTGCTTAAATTCATTGTCGTTTTGTGCTATCAGTGCATTAGCCTCAGATAAAATTTTTTCATCTAGCAGTCCTTGAGGATCGTTTTGCTTAAGCGCCCACATCATAATCTCAACACTTTCTTCAATGACGGGCCCATCCGCCAACTGCAAAACTGGTACCGTACCTTTTGGACTAATCGCTAGCATTTGCTCAGGTTTATTCTTCAACGTAATCTCCCGCAGCTCCACGGACAGCTCAGCAAATAGGATGCCGAGACGAGCGCGCATGGCATAGGGACAGCGACGAAAAGAGTACAAGCGATGAAACGGTGAAGTCATAATTATTTTCCACAATTGAATAGGAATTAAATAGTAGGTCAACAAGAGCCAGTGGGCTTAAACTCCTTGGTATCGATATTCATAAAGGAGTTTTTGAATACTCTATCGATTTATAATTGGCCATAGCTTCTACCAACGACTGCGGCAGATAAGCGCCTTTGAGATGCGCGTGCGGATAATGCTGCTCAAGCCACGATTGATAGTTAGAGACGGTTAGCGTACCACAATATAGCAAATATAAAACCTGCACGCCGATGCTACGTGACAACCCCATGACGCAATGGAAATTGATAAGCGTGATAAGGCTACCCTCTATTTTATCTTTATTATTGGTGATAAACGCCCGTGTCTCAGCTAATCGTATCAAAGCGTCAATTCGCTCAAATAAGTCAATGTAATCCTTGAGCAGTACGTCGTTTAATGGCTGCAAATCCAATAATGGCAAATACAAGTAATGAACAGGCGCAGACGCGGTGTCTTTAGTGGTCATTTCAAGTTTATCAACATGGCTAGATATTTCAGCAGCTAAATCAACAACGATAATTTGATAGCGAACTGAAGGCTTATTATTTTCAGGCGAGCGCAACCAATCTGTTAAATAAGTATTGATACCTGTCTGCGTCAATCGAGGTGAGGCCACAACGGCGACACTGTCACTCATAGCATATGACGTGAGTGGATATTTTTGACCTTTTGAAAAAACTTCAAAATACCACTGTCCCAACAATGACATAGCGTTGTACATAATAATGATGGGAGCAAACTTCATCCAAGTATGTACGGTAAGTCGTCCGCTACTGGACTTTTGAAACCAGCGTGTACCTTGCATTGGTCTGGTTTGCTGATAAGCACAAGCTAACATCGCAAAACTAATCAGCCAGTATAGAGCGATGATAATAGCGAAGGTTTCTATCATTTCAGCCGCTATCATACTCATATTAGCAAGGTAAAACCCTGCAATTGCTATCAATAAAAACCCTATACCACCTATTGCCAGATGTTTAATCACCAGTGCACTACGGACTCGATTTGAAAGTATGAGCACCAACACTGCCAACACTACCCCGCCGAACATATCTAACAAATGATGCTGATACGTCAACACCGTTGAAAGAGCAATCAATGTACATATACCCACCAGTAATAATCGATAAAGCATTGAAACCCATCGTTTTTTGGACTCTGCAACATCCCATAAAGATATGCCAAGCAAGATGGCATAACTGACATGCAAAGATGGTAGCTGGTTAAATGGCTTGTCCACCAACTGCAAAAACTGGTAGCCGAATTGTGTCCAATCATCAGGTATCAGTCGATGAAATGAGAACCGAGCGGGATAAAAATAGAAGATTAAACAGGCAAAAACAGTCGCCAAAATTAGACGATAGGTTAATAAGGATAGTTGCGTAGACGTCCGTACTAAGAAAAAGCTCACCACAAATAAAACCAACGACCAGCTGTAAGGAACAATCATAGCAGGAATAAAAGGAATGGTGCTATCGAACGGCGTGGCTAGGTTATGAACTTTTGATGGATAAAGTTTATACAGGGAGACACTATAAAAAGTCGTCAAGTTGTAGAGTAGATAAAATATCGCTAACGCAAGACCTAGGTGTCTGAAACGTGTTGATGGATTTAGTAGCACCTAGTACCTCGTTTAACTATTGAATAAACATCTAGAAAAAACTTCAAAAATATAAATACATCTAAAGTTATTATAATAGCAACTTATTGTTGGCTAAAAACCATTAATACCTATTGGAAACACAGTGATTTTAAATTTATACTGAACTATTTTCCATAATTAGAAGGGTTGAAACATGCAGTTCTTAGGGATGATAAGCCAGCAGTTAAGTCGTTTCACGGCATTGGTTATTATTTTAGCGGCCGCAGTGACATTTATAGAGCCTGCGACTTTTTCTTGGGTGACAGGCGATACTCAAATCATCGTTCTGGGTATCATTATGCTCGCAATGGGTATGACACTAGGCAAAGAAGACTATAAAATATTGGCCAAGCGTCCGCTTGATATTTTTATTGGCTCTGTTATCCAATATACAATCATGCCCATTTTAGCGATTAGCGTGGCTAGGCTATTTGATTTATCACCAGGCTTGACACTAGGTCTGGTATTGGTTGGTACGTGTCCCGGTGGCGTGTCTTCAAACATTATGAGCTACCTTGCAAAAGGTGATGTGGCATTTTCAGTAGGTATGACCACAGTATCAACCATCGTTGCCCCCTTAGTGACACCTCTTTGGCTCAATTATTTGGTTGGTCAATCTGTGGAGATGGATGGATGGGGTATGTTCCGATTTATGCTATTAGTGACGTTATTGCCAGTCGCTATCGGCTCTATATTAAACATTCTATTTCAAAACAAGCAGTGGTTTGATGATGTGCGTGCAGTGATGCCAGGCGTTGCTGTATTAGCTTTTGCCGCTATCGTCGGTGGCGTTGCCGCTGTATTTGATGATCAGTTCTTGCAGTCAGGGCTAGTCGTTATTTTAGCGATTGCAGTGCACAATATCGTCGGCTACATATTGGGTTACTACTCAGGGGCATTGTTCGGTATGAGCAAACCCAAAAAACGTACGATATCTATTGAGGTTGGCGTACAAAATGCAGGGTTAGCCACGGGCTTAAGCACAAAGTTTTTCCCTGGTAATGCAGAGTCCGCTATCGCTGCTGCCGTTGCTTGTATTTGGCACTCTGTTTCTGGTTCTATATTAGCAAACGTATTTGCGTGGTGGGATAAGCGTCAAGAGGCAAAATCTCCTACTCTTAGTGATACTGATGAGATCATAGAATTTGGCAAACCAGTCAAGAATAGTTGATTTTGACATAAGATAATAAACTTAAGCCGCTATGTTAGATCATTTTTTCTAGCATAGCTCTATATATAATTACCATGCCAATCATTTGCGGTCTTATCGAAGCATCGGCCTGAGATAAGACCCTTTTATCAAGCAATTCCTAACGATCTCTCGTCTCAAGCACTACTACGTCTACACTCCCTCAAATCACCAACTCATATTATCTCCAAATTTAGTCAAGGCGATTGGCGTTAGGATTACTGATTTTAGTAATTGCTAAATGCTAAATGCTAAATGCTAAATGCTAAATGCTACGCTTAATACTTATTTTCTAGCGATGTCGGTTTATATGATGTGATAAATGCTGAGCTTAAGGTTCAGTTAAGATTGCTCCTTTATGATGCTTCCATGACGTTAATCGCGCTAAGAGCCTTTAACCATTTGGAGACAGCTGATGTCATTATCTATTGATAGCACTCATATCTTAAAGAATGTTCTAAATACGACCTTTTATATTGAAGCGGTTAAGCCAATGTCAATATTGGAAGTGCAAGGAATACCCTCATCCCTCTATATTCGTGCCAGTACGCAAACGCCAATAGCGACATCGCCTACTTCATATGCTCAAAATCAAGATGCCCAAGCATTTATCAAACGCATATATGAGTATATTCATCACGCCCGATTGAGCTACTTTATGCCCATTTTGTTTTCAGGTTTTTCCAATATGCCATCCTATGGCGATTGGTTATCCACTGATGATAATACCTTGCCAGCGTTTAAAGGCACGAGCGTTGCTATCGGTCTAAAGCCTATTTGTGAAGATAAGATATTTTTAGAGCAGTATTTAAATACTCCGATACAAAATGAGATCAGCAGAGTAGCAGGCGAACCTGTCAGTCGTCAGCGCATTTTTGAGATTGGCAATTTGGCTTCAGGGTGTGCTGGTAGTGCGCGGCTTATGATAGCATTTTTGGTGTTTTATTTATCCACCCCTACCCTAAATCCTACGACTCATGAATACCAAACCAAAGCAGACTGGGTTGTGTGTACTGGCACCGATGCGGTAAGGCATATATTGGCACATATGGGCATTCGCAGTCATGTCATTGCGAAAGCCACTGCAGAAGCGCTAGAAGACCCTGAGCAAGTATCTTCATGGGGCCATTACTATCAGCACAATCCCTTGGTCGTCGCCATCAATGTGGCCGATGCTAAGCGGGTATGCGCCACGCATTATCGCTATACCGAAACGTTAGAGACAAACCCTATCACGCGTTTGACGCTAAATAAGATAGCTGTTTAATACTCATTCATTAGCCAACCAATAACACTGCACCACCAAAAGACAGTGAGAATACTATGACACCCATTTATACCGCGATATGTCAGCATGCCCGCCAAACTCCCAAGCAGGTGGCGATACAAACGATAACTGACCATAACACGACCAGTCTGACCTATGAGCAATTGCAACGTACGTTGTCATCGCTTCATGAAAAATTAGAAAAATGGCAAGGCAAGCGTATCGCCTTATATGCGCATAATGACATAGATTGGGTCTTACTCGATTTGGCATTGAGCACCGTCGGCGCGGTCGTTGTGCCAATCCCCTTATTCTTTAGTGCCGCGCAAATTGCGCACTTACTACAAGATGCGCAGATAGAGATGGTATACGTTGGCGCGGGTTTAAAACTGCCACTCATAGACGATACGGATAACTGGATAATTGCTGATACACCAGAGACAAAAACCATCAAATCTGAGCCAGTGACTCATATCACAGGCCTTTTTTATCAACTTGCTGGCACCATCACTGACCATACCCTCACCGCTCAAAACTCCTCTACCGCCAGTGATTTTTGTAAAGTGACTTACACCTCAGGCAGTACGGGCATGCCAAAAGGCGTGTGTTTGGGTCAAGAGACATTGATGCGTATTGTTGAGTCGTTATCGGGTGCGCTCGCTGATACCTTGACAGATGACGCTACTCACGCGCCAAAAGTGAGCAATACCACAAGCAATTTTAGTCATTTGAGCGTGTTGCCTTTTGCCACTTTATTAGAAAACGTGGCAGGCGTCTACGTGAGCCTATATATGGGGCGCACCTTGGTGACGGGGCACATTGATCAATTTGGTTTGTTATCCAATCAAGCTTTTGATGCCAAGCGCCTGATGACAACGGTGCAAACATACCATATCGCCAGCGTTATTTTATTACCGCAAATGCTAAAAGCGATTTGCGAGCACATGGCCGCCAATGGAGCAACCAAATCCAGCACCAATGTTGCTGTGCCGTCGTTAAAATTTATGGCAGTCGGTGGCGGCAAAGTCTCGCCTCAATTACTAAAGGACGCCAGTGCCCTAAGCTTGCCTGTCTATGAAGGCTATGGTTTGTCTGAATGCGGCTCGGTGGTCAGCCTGAATACGCCAAAAGCCAATCGTACAGGCAGTGTCGGCAAACCGATGCCTCATGCATCGGTCAGCATCGCAGACAGTGGCGAGGTGATGGTTAAAGGCAATGCGATGCAAGGCTACCTAAACCATGACGATAATCAGGATGACGACGGCATCATTGCCACAGGGGATATCGGTCATTTAGATGACGATGGCTATTTGTACATCACGGGTCGACGCAAAAACGTACTCATCAGTAGTTTTGGCCGCAACATCTCACCTGAATGGGTAGAAGCGCAGCTCTCAACGCAGCCCATTATTTATCAGGTCGCGGTACTCGGAGATGGTGAGCCGCATTTGTCTGCGGTGATAGTCGCCAACCCCAACATGACCGCAACGAGCAATGACCCACAATCTGCAATTGAGCAGGCGATAGATGTCGTCAACCAAACCTTGCCTGACTATGCGCGTATCAAACAGTGGCATCTCGCCGAGCAGCCTTTTAGTACGGACAATGAATTATTAACCGATAACGGTAAGCTGCGACGCGCGCACATTTTTACCGCTTATCAATCGGCACTCGGCTTATAACGGACGCTTTCGCCAGCAATATAACAATAGGACCATATTATGCAAACCACTCTGATGACAAATGATTTGATAGAAAGCGACTTGATAAAAAGTGACGTTATCGACATTGATACTCCTGAAGCGCTAACCGCTCAATCGTCTGCCAGTGTCTCATTGCCGAAGACCGCTGATATTTTAGCGGACTTGCAAACCCATGGCTGGACGTTACTTCGAGGTTATCACTACGATGTCGAGACGTTTAGCCAATTGATGAGTCAGCTCTGTCAAACGCTAACCTACGACCCTGCCCGCCAAAACATCACCTCTGAAGCGCAAAAAGTGGATGCAGGCACGCATGCGATTGGCCTACATATCGAAAATGGCAATACGCCGATGCCACCTGATGTCATTGCTTTTTTTAGTGAATTGAGCGCCAAAAAAGGCTCACAAACAACGATATGTGATGGACATGCGGTGTATCAAGCACTATCACCTGAGCTAAAGGCCACTTTTAGTCAGCCGATGCGTATCAGTCGCCATTTGCCTCAGGCCATTTGGCAAAATTACGTGGCGACTGCGACCGGTAGAACAGATGCCGATCAAATAAGTTTGGCTGATTTAGAGACCTTTATCACGGCAACGACGAGCCAAACATTAACGCATCATGTAGAACCTCAGACAGACGGCGGCGTTCGGTACGTGTTACAGATACCTGCAATTCGAGAGGACAACTTAAGCGGTCAACTTGCTTTTGCCAATACCTTGCTTGGGCCTTCATTTAACTATGAAAAACCTGAGTTCACCCTAGCCAATGGTCAACCCGTCGATGATGCGCTCTTAGATGAGCTGACACAGATTTGTGAAAAATACACTCAAGACATTGCGTGGCAAAATGGCGATGTGGTGATACTGGACAACAAACGCATCATGCATGGTCGTCGTCAGATTGACGTGCCTTTAGCAGAGCGCAAGCTGTATATTGCGATGGGGCTTGGCATCAGACACGGCATGAATCACTCAAACGATTAGCAACAGCGTATATCACTAAATTCGTGCTTTAGTAATCCATGCTTTAATAATAACTGTTCAACAAGGATGCGATATCATGACACCACCTAATGGTCAATCAGACCTAACACAGTCTACCCTGCAATACACCATGCTAATCGGTGCCACGGGTGGTATCGGACAAGAGATCGCACGGCAATTATGTGCTAATAATCGACCGGTAATCTTGGTCGGGCGTAACAACCAGACCTTGACGCATTTGGTGAGTGAGTTGACCAAAGACTACCCTGATGTCCCGCTTCTGTCTCATACTTGTGATTTAAGCTCGCAGGCGTCGCAATCGCTGCTGGTAGAGGGACTAGGTGAAATGACACAAGGTCATGGAAACGTCATTGATACGGTCATACTCAACGCTGGTATCAATGACTTTGCTCTGCTCACAGAGCAAAATGATGACGCGATCGAACAGATGATGCTCGTCAATGTGGCGTATCCACTACAGCTCATAAAAAGACTGCTACCTATCTTGATAGCGCAGCATAGCCCGAGCCAAATAATAAGTATTGGCTCAACCTTTGGCAGTATTGGCTATCCAGGTTTTAGTGCTTATAGCGCGAGCAAGTTTGCCTTACGCGGCGCAAGTGAAGCGTTAGGCCGAGAGTATGCCGACACCTCAGTGAGGTTTCGATATTTTGCGCCCAGAGCCACCAAAACCACCATGAATAACGATGCCGTCGTCGCCATGAATGAGGCACTAAAGGTAAACATGGACTCGCCTAAGACGGTCGCAAAGGCACTGATTCACTTTATATCAACCACTCAGGCGCAGCAGCACTTAGGGTTTCCCGAGCGTTTTTTTGCATGGCTTAATCGACTGTTTCCCAACATCGTTGGCAACGCCATCGTTAAAGACCTACCCACCATCAAACAATATGCTAAAAAATCATGATGATCAGTTAGGCAATTGTGGAGTGAGTTTGCCTTTAAATTGCCACGCCAAATAAGCGACCAATCAACGAGGTTGCTGCCATAGCGAGCACGCCCCAAACCACAACTCTCGTAGTCGCAGGAATCACAGGCGCACCGCCCAGCCTAGCCGAGACAATACCAAGTAGCATTAAGCCTACTATTGTCAAAGCCGCGAGCGACCAGACCAGTGTGGCTGCTGGTAATAGCAATATCCCAATAATCGGTAGTATCGCACCCGCCACAAACGAAAACCCAGAGGCAACTGAGGCGTGAATGGGTTTTGCTTCACTAAGATCCGTGAGGCCAATTTCGTCACGGGCATGCGCCTCCAAAGCATTGTGCTCAGTCAAACTCACGGCCACCTGATGCGCCAAATCATGATCTAATCCTCGTGCCTCATAAATTTTGGTAAGCTCTAGCAGCTCGCGCTCAGCATTATGCGTCAGCTCATGCCGCTCTTTATCGAGATCGGCCTTTTCGGTATCCGCTTGTGATGAGACAGAGATATACTCGCCAGCCGCCATTGACAATGCACCTGCGGTCAACGCCGCCATACCTGTCAGCAGCAATGTCTGACTGCTCGTACTGGCAGCGGCCACCCCAACCAATAGACTGGCGGTCGAAATCAACCCATCGTTCGCCCCCAGTACAGCAGCTCTTAGCCAATGATTGCGATTGCTCAAATGTGCTTCGTCATGAATAGAATAGTGATGCATAAAATCCTCAAAAGGTAGAGACGCGAATGGGTATGCCCTAGTGTAGCTGATAATGTCACCGCAGTTTGTACCGCTTAACGTTAT
The DNA here is from genome assembly GCF_052258485.2 of Psychrobacter sp. T6-5. Taxonomy (NCBI): domain Bacteria; kingdom Pseudomonadati; phylum Pseudomonadota; class Gammaproteobacteria; order Moraxellales; family Moraxellaceae; genus Psychrobacter; species Psychrobacter sp. T6-5. Next base: position 2,060,169 of record NZ_JBQQEY020000001.1, read on the forward strand.
ATCGCCCAATATTGATTCATTCGGATGGTTACTCGAATGGACACTATGACATATGCTTTGATAGCTACTGAAACAGTCATTTTTTAGATGCTCATTTGTTAAATAGTCACTTGTTAAATAGTCACTTAACTTGTCTTAACACCACCAATCTATAGCTAATCAATAAAAAAACCAATGTCTGACTACCTGCATAAAATAATAGCAACGGCAACGCTCGACTGTCTGACCCCACCATAAACACATGGATACTAATAAGCATATAAGCCATAAAGGTCAAAAAATGTAGCCACCGCCATGCTGATTGACCAATATATTGCTTAATATAAAAGCTGAATGCGCAGATAAATAACAGCCAAAACCCCAGCTGCCCCAACGCCACACCCACCCGATCAGTCTGAAAACCGAAAGGGGCTAAGATCTGCCATATTTGCAGATTTAGATAGTTATCTGCCAATAAAATACCAGCATGAAAGGCGGCAAAACCTACCGCAATCAGACTTAGATACTGATGCAAGGCAAATACCCTAGCCGCATTAACATGCTTTCCTAAGCGTGTACTCAGTAATAAACCAAAAACCACTGCCAGCCAAAATAAAGCATAAGCAATCACACCACCTGCCCGTGATAAATACCAAAAATGCTTATCTGTGGCGGTCAGTAGTTGTGACACCGTCTCTCCCCACATCAATAGCGCATAGCTACCGACGCCGATGGCTATCATCAAACTCAATCCAATCCACATAATCTGAACAATCAGCGGCGTATTAGAAGTAGTCTGACTGTGAGTAAGATTGTCTGTCTGCATGACGATACTCCTGTGAATGCATTTGCTTAATATGTTGGGACCTAACTTATCGAGTGAGGGTTGTTAGATGACAGCCAAGCTTGGCTTGATCAAGTTTGGCTCGATAGCAGTGGACAATAACACTTGGTTACTCGTATCAATTAAGAGCGCCGCAATGTGATGCTTATTCAGCCATGCCATTGCTTCTGTAACGCCGAGCAGCACGCAATATTTTGCATATACCTCCGCTGTTACGGTATTTGCAGCCACGACGGTTGCCGTCAGGACATCACTGATTACTGGACGAGAATAATGAGGGTGAATTAAATGATGCTGCCAGCGTCCTTCATGCCACCAGCGCCGATAATCTTGCCCAGAAGTGGCGACAGCACCAGATTTTAAACTAAGTATCGCGACATCTTGGTCATCTTGCATGTGCTCGCAATCAGCACCGTAAGGTTTAGCAATCGCCACGCCCCAAACAATGGACTTGTTTATTGCATTATCTAGAGCTTGGTTTGTTGGGAGACCGATGGCTATATCACCGCCCATATCTACCAAACAAGACAATTGCCAGTCATGACTTCGACTAATGTACTCGGCCAATTGCATGGCACACCAGCCTTTGACATAACCATTCAAATCAAGTGCCATTCCAGCGGGCAGGTAAACCTGATGCTGACCATCTGCCAATCGGCGACGCTGAATATCATGTACTTGATGATTAGGATTATTAGCACTGGGCGCATCTTTTAAATGTGTCGCATTTACGGCGGCACTTGAGGTCATAACAGGTACGGATGGAGTAGCCATCTTTGGCAAGGTTTCAAATGACTGTTTATAGCCAGCAGCCCAAAGCGGTTTGAGTAAGGTGGGTGTTATTAAGCCTTGGGTTTTTGCAACAAAATATATGGCGCGACCTAAAACCTCAAATAACTCTGCACTGACCTCTCTCCATTGGTCGGTATGATTGTTGAGTCTCATGAGCTCACTGGTCTCATCGAAACGACTAAATATATGTTCCCAGCGTGCTAAATGCTGCTGAGCCTCTATTGTTAGCAACTCAATTTTTCGGTCTATTACTGCTTGCGAGTACGGCGTGCTCCACTTAGCAACGTTTAACGTTATTTGAATGTGGCAACCCATTGCTGTCAGTTTTAGAGTCGCCAATTTTTTCGTATTCTGACTCATCAGCAGACTCCGTTTTTTGCAATAGGGTCTAAGCTCAACTGCGACTCATTTCTATTCATCGACTTGCTTAATCATCGAGAAGAACGTGTACGGGCGACGACTGTGATTGCCTCTACAGGCGCAACTTCATTGACCTTCCTCAGTTGGGTGATGTCAACAATGGGTATTGATGCAGCAGCCAACTCATCATTCGCAGGAACAGCCGTATTTAAAGTGGTGGTGCTCACAGATGGACTGTCTGTCTCTTCATTAAGCAAAAATAACCATCCGCCCATCGTGCCTGCAATCGAGGCAATCATAATACTGCTTTTCAAAAAGGCAAAAGGATCTGCTTTTTTGCTCGTCTTATTGGCAGGTTTCTTTTGCGTTGATTGTGTGGTTGATTGTGTCTTAGTCATCATAATCACCTTCCTCTTCATGGTGCTTGTAGCTCGTTGCGATTAGATGACCATTCTTTTTGTAATCCTCGTCACGGTATTTGCCAGCTTTTTCACCTTCGTCCCTATCATCATGATGCTCATCTTGGTCATCATCGTCGTAGTCTTTATAGACAGTCTCCACACGATAGTTATTGGTCGCTACCGGATTTAGAACCGTGCCTAAGTTGGCATCAATATAAGTGGCGCTATTATCTAATAGCACTTCATAAGCGACTGTGCCGTTATAGTTGATCAGCTCTGGATTGGCTTGCAATATCGCATTGGGCGCGTCTTGTTTTGCTAGTGCTGTCGCTTGCGCAGGAGTCAGTGCAGCAAGAGGTAATTGCTGCACTGATGAGGATAAGTCGTTAGGTGCGATGTCCGTATTTTGAGTGATAAGATCAGGTGATGATGAGGTGACAGCCGATTCGGGAGACTGCACGGCTAAGGCAATAACACCACCGAAAAATATTAAGGAAGTCGCACCGACAGTTAATAATACTGGTCTTAAAAGAGGTAGGCTCATAGGTTGTACTCCGTATACCGTTATTAGGGAATACTAGGAGCATACGCGATGAATATTAAATCAAGCTTAAGACAGTATGTTTTATTTTTTTATAACGGTTTTGAGAGTGCGTTTTTACTTTTAACTGTTACCACAAAGCCTGTTTCTGGTTGAGGGCGGTTGGCAAATGATAAAGTGAGGTTGTGTAGATCAGCGATTCGATTGGCGATTGACAGTCCTAGCCCACTACCTATTTGGGTTTGACCGGCTGGACGATAGAAGCGTTCGCTCAGGCGCGCTAGCTGCTCTGGATCTGCGCCCAAGCCATTGTCCACCACTTTGATACTGTCGGTATCTAACTGAAGTTCGATCAGGCAGCCTTCTGGACAGTAGCGAATGGCATTGTCTAATAGGTTGCGGATTAATAGCTTAAACAACACTGGATTTATAAGAATGGGTAAAATATCGGCAGGATTATCGCACTGTACGGTGCGTCTTAATTGAATGTGCTTTTCACGCGCTAAGCGGTTGACATCGCTGAGCACCATATCCGTCAGTGCCAGCCAGTCTGGACGTTCTAATTGCTCAGGAGGCAACTGCTGTTGCGGCTCTATTTTGGCAAGTACCAGTAATTGATCGACCAAATGGGTCGCACGCTCAATGCCATCGCTGATTTTTTGGGTGTGATAAAACAATTGGCTGTCGTTGTCTATATCAGACAGTTGTAATAGCTGCTGCTGCAAAAGATCGGCTTGTAGTTTGAGCGCAGCCAGCGGACTACGCAGCTCATGCGAGGCATCCGCAGTAAAGCGCTGCTCCCGTGCTAGAGTGTCTGCCACTTTGACAAACAATGCATTGAGAGCGGTCACCAAAGGCTGAACCTCTTCGGGGACATCTGCTGTGATAGGCTTCTCGTCTTGCGGCTTACGCTGTTCCACCTCGCGACTGAGCTGGCTCAATGGTTTGAGTCCATGGCGTATCAATCCGATAGTCAAGATCATTAAAGAGAATAGCCCAATGACCATCGGTAATACTTGTACAGACATCGCTTCAACAATCATTTCTCGGCGAGAATCAAGATTTTGACCAATGGCAATCACACGCCCTTCATGCATATTATCGTTATGATAGTCGTCGTGCGCATAAAATAACCGCCAACGTTTGCTAAAGGGGTTCAGACGCTGATAGGCAGAATTGTCCTCTTCTACAAAACCGCGCTGATCTGGCAGGAAAGAAAACGACTGTCCGTTTTCATCAGCCATTAATAGCCGCCCCTCTTTATCCCAAATCGCAAAGCCCATATAGTCATCTTCCGCATCACCAAGATCACCTGACAGCTCCTTGCTTTTTAAATTGTATATTTTGGCAGTATGTTCGCTCTTCTGATTATGATGATTGTCGTCATCGTCTTCTTGATCACTATTCTCTGAATCTACAGTTTTTGGACTCCCGTCTTTTGAATCCACCTCTTTTGGATCACTGTCATCAGCAGAGATGCCCATCAAGTAACGAACCACTTGCGTGATTTGTGTGTCATTCATCTCATTGATTTCGTGCCACAACCGCCAAGCAATAAAGCTCGACGTGACAAGCCATAGCAAAGGTAGGCCAATGAGTAAGGAGATGAACAGTCGCTGCTGGATACTTTTCATAAGCTCATAGGTTGCTCATATATGGTTTGTATATTGAAAGCCAAAGTGAATATAAACATATTAACGGTTATGTGCTGGATTGAGATAGTAGCCGATGCCGCGTTTGGTTAAAATAAAGTCATTGCCCAACTTTTTGCGTAAATGATGGATATGTACTTCTATGGCATTACTCTCAATATCCTGTTGCCAGCCATAGAGCTTGTCCTCTAAGCTTGCGCGGCTGTGAATCTGTTTGGGATGGGTCAGCATTTGCTCAAGTATGGCCACTTCTTTGATGGTGAGCTCAACGACTTGGCCTTGATAAGAAACTTGGTGATTGTGCGGCCAATAAGCGACGTCGCCATAACGAATCTCAGGCTGGCTACGTCCCTGACTGCGCCGTATCAATGCTTGCAGACGGGCAACCACTTCGTCTAGTGCAAATGGCTTGACCAGATAATCATCGGCGCCCGCATTGAGTCCAGCCACACGGTTGGCAATCGCATCACGGGCGGTAATGATCAGCACAGGCGTGTCTAATTGTTTGTATCGCCAGTTTTGTAACACCGTCATGCCATCCCCTCTTGGCAAGGTCAGATCAAGGAGCACTGCGTCAAACATATCCTCTTGCAGTGCCATCTCACCTTGCTTAGCATCACTAAACCAATCGACCATCATGCCATGGCTTTTTAGGCCAACAACGAGGCCTTCAGCGATATTGTTATCGTCTTCTATTAATAGTATGCGTGCCATGACTGTCCTATTACCTTATGTATTCTACTATCTTATTTTTATTGTGGGCGACGCGTCGTCACCGTTTTATTACCCGTTATCATCGACTTGATCAGATTTTGCCGTTCCCAATAGCTCATAGCAATTGCAGAGATAATATGCAACGGCACCAGCAAGTATAAACTATTGGCCAGTATTCCATGGATTTCTTCAAGGATATCTTTACTGCCAAAAATTTTGGCTTCCATCAGATAACCACTAATGCCCAATCCTATAATCACGGCCCATAACGCAAACATCATAATGGCAGCCAGTGGATTATGACCCAAATGCTGCTCATCTGTACGGCGAATACTTAAATCAGATAAGTGATGTTTAATACGGGCCGGCGTGGGGAAAAAGTCACTGAAACGTGCATAACGTGTACCCACAAATCCCCAAAGTAGACGGATAACCACTAACCCTACCACGGTATAACCAACATATTGATGCAGCTCACTGCCTTCTTCGGTAAACAGCAAGTTGGCAGTGATACCAGCCGCGACGGCCCAGTGAGTCACTCTGACTAAAATATCCCAAACTCGTACTTGTCGAGTTTTAGGAGTATTTGATAATGATATATCAGGCTCGTGCATCGGATTGATTGTGCTGTTCTGGGTCATGACCGTCACTCCTTTAATGGTTCGTTTGTTTTTGACGACATGATTGCTAAATATCGAATCTAGGCGAGATACCGCTAGTAGACTCGGCATCACATCGTCTGCTCTACTGCTATTACAACAAACGAACCTTAAGAGGAGCTTAGGAAACCAAGAAATCGAGCTTTAAAATAGTGAATCATCTACCTCGGTATTCGTAGATAGTTGAAGAGCCGTTTAAAAGGAAAAATTGAGCAAGCAAGGCCGCTTTTGGCAAAATAAATAACGCACTTAAAACTTTAACCTGAAAATATATTTAGCATTAATCCCGTAATAATATTGATAATGAAAATGATTATCAATACAATAGGCATTTAACCGTGCGCTAAAATATTTATGCAACTGTCTCGCTTATGTTTAACCTTTTTAAAGTCATTGAGTTCATCTTGTCTGTCTGCATCCGTCTTGCTACTAGAAATTAGGAACACGCTTTAGGAATACCTATTCCTTTTTATACTACCAAACATCCATATTATTATTGAGTCACTATGTCCTCTCGTGCCAGCGTTTCTCTACACCATATGATTTGGGCACAGTATCGCTTGCCCTTTCTAAAAGTCATCTTACTCAACTTAGTCAATGCTGCCGTCAGTGTGGGTATCATTGCCTATATCAACCAAACCTTTATCAGTCAGCCTGTGTTCAATACCTTATCGTGGTCGAGCTTAGGGCAGTTTGCTCTGCTCGTGCTGCTGTTGCTGGTGACTACCTTCGTATCGCAATATGCACTCACCCGTTTGGGGCACAAGTTTGTCTATGAGCTCAGAACCAAGCTGGTCAAACAAATCATCGATACCACCGTCCCGCAAATAGACCATTTGGGTAGTGCTCGGTTACTTGCCAGTCTATCTTCAGATATTCAGTCTATTACCGTCGCCTTTGTGCGGATGCCGGAGTTGGTACAAGGCGTTATCTTGTCTGTTGGTGTGGGGTTATATCTGGGCTGGCTGTCGCTACCATTACTACTGATTGTCATGTTTTGGATTGCGATGACGATTTGGATCAGTACTATTTTGGTCAAGCATGTGTATCACCATCTAAGAGCTATCAGAGACATCAACGATGCACTGTATCAAGACTATCAATCGATCATAGATGGTCGCAAAGAGCTGGCGTTAAACCATCACCGCGCCGAACAGATATACACGCATGATTTTTTGGATCATGCAAAATCATACAAAGAGCGCGTCATCAAATCAGACACGTATCATTTATCAGCCGTGAACTGGTCTAATATTATGATGTTCGCCGCGATTGGGGTGATATTTGCCGTGTCGAATTATCTCGGCATCTCGATGGGCATCGCCACCACTTTTTCTTTAACGATTCTATTTATGCAGTCACCGCTGCTCCATGCTGTCGGTGCTTACCCAACATTACAAACAGCCCAAGTTGCCTTAGACAAAATACAATCGCTAGAATTGGCTGAGTACCAAGCTTTATTTAGAACGGACAACACCAGCAAACACTGGCAAACCATCTCGCTAACTGATGTTAACTATCGCTACAATACTTCGAATAACAGCGTTTCGAATGACAGTGACAATGCCAGTGATAGCAGTGTCAGTAATAACAGCGATATCGATGCTCAGACATTAATAGCTAAAGACAGCGATCACTCTGGTAATATCTTAAAAGACGTCAATCTAACGCTACAACGAGGCGATGTGGTGTTTCTGATCGGGGCAAATGGTAGCGGCAAATCGACACTTGCCAAGATTATTACAGGCATTTTCACCCCTACCACAGGTGCGGTAACCATCGACAAACAGCCTGTTGATTCACAGAATAATGCCGATTATAGACAACTGTATTCTGCCATTTTTAGCGATCAGCATATTTTTAAGCAATTGCTTGGCAGACAAGGACAGCAACCAGACGAAGCGCTGGTCAATGCGTGGCTGCATAAATTGAACTTGCAAGATAAAATAAGTGTGGCTGACAACCAGCTGTCTACCGACAAGCTATCGCAAGGACAACGCAAACGCTTGGCGATGCTTATCGCGGTCGCTGAACAAAAAGACATCTTGCTACTCGACGAGTGGGCCGCGGACCAAGATCCTGCGTTTCGCCGCGTTTTTTATCAGACCCTGATACCTGAGCTAAAAGCTCTAGGCAAAACGCTGTTTATTATCAGTCATGATGATGGTTACTTTGAACATGCGGATCGACTGTTACTCATGAAACAAGGCCGCCTCATTGAGCTCAACGCTGAAGAGCGACAGCGTGCCAGTAAAGATGCCATTGCTATGTTGGCGTAAGTGCTCGCTTAGTAAAGAGTCACTAACGGGCAATAATAAAAGCGGGGCATCTCTTAATAAGATGCCCCGCTTTTTTTGAATAATAATAACTTTTTGCACCATTTATTTACTTCAATAATCTCTGCAAAAACCCAACGCGAGAAATCACTAAAAAGTCCAATAGCGCAATAATTACAATCGCAATAATGGCGGTTGGGAATATGATAGCCACAACCAGTAAAGGAATGGCGAGCGGCCACCAAACGGTAAAACGCTGCCCACGTGCTGGCGGGTTGAGCCCGCGATGCTCACTGGCATGACGCGGACGACGCTGCCACCACATGACGTAGCCACTCACACACATGGCAATCACCGATAGACAAAACAGCACATTGGCCAGTAAGCTCCACCAGCCGAGCGTACCCATGTGTAGCGCGAGACCTGCCGCCATAAATTTACCAAAAGCATTGTAATCATCATAGCGTATATCCGCCAAGATATTGCCCGAATAGCGGTCGATATGTACCGTGCGATCAGCCGTTGGGCTCTTCATATCATAGCTCATGGAGTCTTGGCTAATCGTCCAGACGCCAGTACTGCCTTGGGGCAGATTTAATTGATAACGCCCGTTAAACCCAATTTCACGAGCAAATCGATCTACGGTATCAATCATAATGGGTATATTAGGCGCAATACCATCCTTCCCCATGGTCGTGCCAGATACGGGCATCGGTGTTAGCTCGAGCACCCAAGGAACCTCTTTGGCTGTACCCGAGTTCAAGACACTGCCATGCGTAGGTACGACAGCGGGCGTCGACCCATGAACGTGTGGCACAGCATTGGCATTGTCCATATCCATACCAGCGTGATGCTGACTGTGGTCGATAGAGACAGGCACTGGTGCCACGCCCCATTTCCCTGCAGGAAACTGACTCCATGCTTGCACGACTCTCTCGCCCCATACACCTGCCCACGCCATACCTGATATACAAAAAAACAGCAGCAACACAGATATCCAGCTACCGAGTGATCCATGAATCGTGCGGATAAATGAGCGTTTTTTCTTATTAGGCGCAGTGTCATTAGGAATAAGCATGGCTTTGATTGATCTGCGTTTTTGCCACCATAGATACCAGCCAGACAATATCAGCAAAATGGTTAATGAAGCAGCCGTCTCTAACAGATAATCACCAAATTTACCCAATAGCAAATCACTATGAATATTGTCAAAGGTATAGTACAGATTGCTATTGACAGGACGACTATCAACAATGTCGGCAGTATAAGGGTTCACTGCCACCATATTATCGTGATCTACTGATTTGATCTGAAATAAGGCAACCGTATCCGTATCACGCGGTGCAATATATTTTATCAGTGTACTGTCAGGTAGCGTGCTTAGCGCGTTTTTTGCTTGCGTCGCAATAGGAGCCTGAACCGTCGATTCTGGCATAGCGACAGTTAAGCGGTCATTATCACGGCCTGCGGTATTGGACATGAACAGCATACCGAGGGCGGTACACGCTAAAATGATTAAAAAAGGCGCGACAAACATTCCTGCATAAAAATGCCAACGCCATACCGTAAAATAGCGTTGGTTGTTGGTAGATTGACGTATGGATTCGTTCATAAATATGACCTTTAGCAACTCTGATGGCTCGATAGACAACATAGATCTATCAATAGCGGTACTTAACACTACTCACTTATTTACTTACGCTCAGATATACGCGAGCATGATACGAGAAAAGTCATTTAAACACCATCGGTCATGACACTAATTATCATTTGATATAGCATTATTAATCTTAAGCTACTGTTTTTATAAATATAAATTCCCCCACACATCTATTACCTCCAGCCGTTCAGTATAGCTCTTGCTAAGCGGCAGTCTCTCTAAAAGCGCTTTATTTGTAAAATTTAAATGATAATTATTATCATTAATGTTATTATTCTTTTTCTTTTGCTTTCGACATCTAATAACAACTCACGAGGAAATATGATGCGCTTTGTCTCAACGTCTAGATTTGGTCGTCAAAAACGTTTAACGCTAGCAGTGCAACTGGGCTTAGCAATGAGTCTAAGTCACTCGGCTTATGCTGAAAATATATCGAATAGCCTCAAAAATAACAGCGCAGACAACATTGAAGCCAATATCGACCATAGCATTGATACCAGCACTGAAAGCGCGCTTAACAATGATAAAGCTGAGAACAATGAGACTACTGAGGTTACTGGGCCATCAGCTACCTTGGATACAATTACCGTTTATTCAGATGGCTATCGCAGTACGGGCACCAAAACTGCCTTAGACCCCAATGATGCACCAATGAGTTATACCAGAATTGATCAAGACCTTTTACAAAAACGCCAAGCGGATAGTGTCAATGCTGCTCTACGCTATGAGCCAGGCGTGAGCACTGAGAGTCGTGGCACGGTCTCTATCTTTGATGAGTACAACATCCGCGGGTTTAAAACCTACTCAAATTTTTATGATGGACTCAGACTGCCCTACGATGGCGCTTGGAATTTGATGCCACAAGTCGATGTCTATGCGACTGAAGCGGTCGAAGTGGTAAAAGGGCCAGCGTCCTCGCTATACGGCTATGCTTCACCGGGCGGTATGGTCAACCAAGTCGCCAAAGCCCCTAAAGGTACGCAAGAAAATGAAGTACAGCTACGACTGGGTAATCAAAACCTAAAAGAAGTGGCCGTCGATAGTACGGGGCCTATTACGGACACTTTGAACTATCGCTTAGTCGCGCTAAAACGCCAAAAAGATGGTCAGATGCAGACCACAGAAGAAGAGCGATTGTTGATTAACCCGTCGCTTGAGTGGCAGGCGACTGATGATGTGTCTGTACTTGCTAACCTGTTTTATCAAGACGATCCAGAGATGGTGCCCTCTACCCCATTACCTGCTGTCGGCACCGTCTACAAGGCAAGCTATGGCAAATTGGGTAGTAATGCCTATGCAGGCGACAAGTGGAATCGCTTTAGTAAAGAAGTATTCATGCCAAGCGTCACCGTCAACTGGGACATCAATGATAACCTCACCTTTAAACACATCACGCGCTATACCGATGCCGAAGCGCAGCAACGCAATATGTATAATAGAGGGTTTGTAGAAGGTAGTGACACGATTCTCAATCGCGTGGCCTATACCACGGATGAGAACATGAATAACTGGACCACGGACAACCAACTGGCCTATACATTCGATACTGCCAACACCTCACATAATCTATTGTTTGGTGCTGAGTATCAAGAGACAGATAGCAATGCGGTTTATTATGATGCGGGCGCAAATGGTACGCCAAATCTTGACCTGTCTAATCCAGACTTCTCACAGATAAATACGGCTACGCTACCGCTGGATACTTATCGTCAGACACAAGATATCGAACAAAGCCAGCTTGGATTCTATGTGCAAGACGAAATGAGGTGGCAAGATTTGACCGTGGTCGCCGGACTGCGTCACGATAACTTCGAGAGTACGACTAAGCAAACTGACGCCTCTCAAGGTGCCGTTTATAATAATGAGACGTTTGGTAATGATGCATCAGAGACCAGTGGCCGTTTTGCTGCTATTTATGATTTTGACAATGGCTTATCACCATTTTTCAGCTATTCAGAGTCATTCCAACCCGTTGTTGGTAGCAACTTTATTACCAATAAACCCTTTGAACCGACAACGGCTGATCAGCTCGAAGCTGGCGTCAAATATCTATCTCCAGATCGTGCGACCAAAGGAACGCTGGCAGTGTTTGATATCAGACAGCAAAATGTCATCGTAACCAACCCCGCTGACTATCGACAGAAAGTTCAAACGGGTGAGATTGAGTCAAAAGGCGTTGAGATATCAGGCAGTCGCATGCTCAATGACTGGGTAGATCTCGCGGCAAGCTACAGCTACACCGATGCTGAGATTACCGAAGATGAGTTCAACCCTGATGTGGTCGGCAACACCCCTGCCCAAACGGCCAAGCACAAAGCCACGCTATGGGCCGACTACTATGCGACAGACAAGCTCACTCTCAATGCTGGCATTCGCTACGAAGACGGCATACAGATCGACAAGCAAAACTCAGATGAGCTGCCAAGCGTGACGTTGGTCGATATTGGCGGTAATTATCAGATCAACCCCATGCTCGCTGTCGGCGCGAGTATCAACAATCTGTTTGATAAGACCTATGTTGGTGCTTGTTATGATACCGAGAACTGCTGGATGGGGCCTGAGCGTCAAATGTCGGTCAGCCTAAAAGCCAGTTTTTAAACTTGATTTTTTAAACTTAAGATGGTTATTAATAACATCATCCACTTTCTAAAACCATTTTTACCTATACATTTTTAAGATAGTCGATCATCAAAGCAATATGCTAGCCTTATAAGCTATCAGACGACAATAAACCATGCTTTGCGCACTATCGTTACATGCTACAAAAGAAGGACATAGCAAATGGCAAAACCTACCCCTAGATTACTCGATGTTATCGGTAGCAAATACCTCACCCCAAATATGTGCCGCGTCACGCTTGGCGGGGCTGGACTTAATGATTTTCCCGTAGATCAAGAAAGTGCTTATATCAAACTGATGTTTCCTCAAGGTGAGGATGCTCGGCCATTGGTCCGCACCTATACCGTCAGCGTTCAGCGTGATGATGAGATAGATGTTGATTTTGCATTACATGAAGCTGAAGGCCCTGCATCGATGTGGGCGCGTAATGCTCAAGTTGGTGATCAAGTATTAGTTGGCGGACCTGGGCCAAAAAAACTCATCAACAATGACGCCGATTGGTTTTTATTGGTCGGTGATATGACAGCGCTACCAGCGATCACGGTCAATCTGGCACAATTGCCTACCGATGCTCGCGGCTATGCCGTACTTGAAGTGACGACTGAGGCAGACCAGCAATCACTCAAAAAACCAGATAACGTTGAGATTCACTGGGTGGTCAACAACCATCCAAATGCAGACAGCAGCCCGTTACTTGACTGCGTTAAATCACTGACTTGGCTTGAGGGACAGCCTGCGGTTTGGGCGGCTTGCGAATTCCATAGTATGCGTGTATTACGTCAATACTTCAAAGTGGAGCGCGACGTACCAAAGACGCATTTATATGTGTCTAGTTATTGGAAAGTCGATAGCACAGAGGATCAGCATAAAGTGGTGAAGCGCGATGACGCCCAAACGGCAGATCAATAAATACAGATTTTACAGTCAAAAAAAGGCGTAGCTCATATGAACTACGCCTTTTTTATACATCATCATTTATTGTGCTTCGACAACTTTCCCTTCTTTTTCCACTCGGCTAATCGTCACTCCAGTAAAGCCAAACAGCAGTGTTAATAGCAATGACAAATAACAGAAAAACGCATACGGCAAATACTCTAATACCGGCACCCCTAACGCCTGACTGATAAACACCCCGCACACACTCCACGGCACCAGTGGATTGATCACCGTTCCTGCATCCTCAATCGTTCGAGACAAATTCTTCGGATGTAAGTGCAGACGCTCAAACGTCGACCGAAACGCCGTACCGGATAATAAAATACTCAAATACTGCTCACCGATCAGCACATTAATGCTCAGTGCCGACATCGCGGCCGCAAAGATAGCCCGTCCTGATGTTGTGAGCGTGTCTTTAATACCAGACAGTAATGCTGGCAGAATACCCAGTGCCGTTAACAGACCACCTAAGCTCAATGCCAGTATCACAATCGCCTGAGTAAAGAACATACTCTGCACACCGCCACGCGATAGCATACCGCCCACCTCACCCAGCTCTAATGACTCAGCAGGTGCATAACCGGCAAACAGATAACCACCTAATTGACCAAAGCTGGGTGAGCTATGGATATAAGTAATGATCAGCGCTGCGGCAATGGTACAGATAATCGTATAGATCGCATTGACCCGAAACAGGGCTAACCCCACCAATATCACAAAGGGTAATACTGAATACCCATGCACCAGACCACTGTCTATCAGTTGACCTTGTAAGACAGTCACTTGACTCAGATCAGCACTGGTCGTCTGCCCTGAGAAAAACCAGAACAGAATTACCGTGAGTATCCACGCAGGGACTGTCGTATACATCATATTACGAATATGCTCAAACAGATCGATACCCACCACAGAGGACGCAATCGTACAAGTATCAGACAAAGGCGACATCTTATCACCAAAGAACGCACCTGATACCACCGCACCCGCTGCTATAGCGACATTGGCATCAAAGGCATTACTCATACCAATAAAGGCCACACCAAGTGTTGCTGCCGTCGTCAAACTACTACCTAAAGCGATACCAATAATAGAGGTGAGGATAAAGGCAGAGATATAATAATATTCAGGAGAGATAAGCTGAAAGCCAAAGTACATCAAAGTAGGAATGGCCCCTGACATCATGAGGGCCGCAACCATGAGACCAATAAAGAAGAACAAATAGATGGCACCGATACCGCGCATGACGCCTGAGGCCATTTGTGCTTGCATGTCATCAAAGCTGAGACCTTTAACCATACCAATAGCGAGTAGGACACAGATGGCCAAGATGAGAGACAGGTGCGGTACCCAGCCAAAGCCAATCATGGTAACGCCCATGATGGCAATGACGATGGCTGAGATAACAAAGGCGAGCTTGGCGCTGATCTGGGTGAGCGGCTTTGGTGGCATGACACATCCTTAAAATGCCAGCTCAGGCTGGCATTAGATTGGGTTTGAATTTGGGAGCGTTAGAGAACTGGTTTGCTAGTGAATAACCGAATGGGTTACGAGTTACTTATCAAGTAACTCATCGGTTTTAGCCGCCATGACGAAGTCATTACGATGCAGACCTTTGATACTGTGTGACCACCATGTGACCGTCGCTTTGCCCCACTCTACCAATATACCGGGATGATGCCCTTCTGCTTCAGCAATGTCTGCCAGTTGATTGGCAAATGCCATTGCTGCGACGAAGTTTTTAAATTTGTACTGACGCTGCAATTGCTGGACGCCATCTACCTCAATCAATGACCAATCAGGAATTTGTGGTAATAGCTCGCGTGCTTCGGTATCGTCGACTTTCGGTGCGCCAATGCGGCAGGCTTCGCAACTGTTCTGTGATAGTGCTGTCATAATAAAATCCTTTTAAGTTGTTTGTTTTTAATAACTGTTTTTTTAATACTCGTACATTCGTGTTTACATTTAAGTTTTAACGGGTTTTTCTGGATAGGTCGGCTCAAATAACCCAAGTGACATCGCCTGCTTGACCGTACCCATGATGTCGCTATCAACGATATCAAATAGCGTATCTAATTCGTCAATCACATAATAAATCGGCTGTATTTGATCAATACGATAAGGCGTACGCAGTACATCAAGCAAATCAAATGCTCGGTGTTCAGGTTGAGACTGATGTTGATATTGCGGCTTATTTTGAGCGATTGAAAGCTCTTGCGGCGTCCGATCAAGCGCATAGATGGTTTCAGAAGGCGAGCTTAGTATACCACCGCCATAAATTCTACGGTTTTCCACGCGATTTCCGACCAAGCCAAACTCAATGGTAAACCAATACAGCCGTGCTAAAAACCATCTTTCTTCTTTGGTTGCACTAAGACCAAGCTTGCCATACGTCTCGTTAAAAGCTGCAAAGGCTGGATGAGTCAATAGCGGGCAGTGTCCAACGATTTCATGAAAAATATCCGGCTCTTCGATATAGTCCATGTCCTCAAATCGGCGAATAAACGTCGCCACAGGAAAGGATTTATTGGCGAGCAGTTTGAAGAATTTACCAAAGCTGATTAATGCAGGCACCGCCGCGGTTTGCCAACCGGTGGTCGCTTGCAATACCTCGTCAATATCATGCAACTGTGGGATATATGTCGTCGGTAGATTTAACTTAGTCAGACCCTCTAGATAGGCGGAGCAAGCACGATTGGGAGTTTGCTCAGCTTGACGCGTAAGCAACGCTTGCCACATTGCATTTTCATCATCACTATAATGAATATGACCATTGGCATCAGGCTGATGTGAGATATAGGGCTGCTTTTTATCGGTCGCGTTATGATGAGTAGATGCATCGTTGCCCTGCTGATTGGCCACAGAACTATTGGCACCGATGGCTGTATTAGGAGAATCTATCTGTGAGAGGCGTTCCATGCCTGTGTTCCTTTTATCGCAGTGAGTACGTTACCTTTATATCTATACTTGTCAGTAACGTATCTATTAAAAAGTACCTGTTAAAGTGTATCTATTAAGGACAAGCCAAACTCCTTTTGCCTTGTCCGTTTGTTTTTTAAATTTTTTCTAAATGTAGTGTGATCTACGGCGTTTCTGTTTCTGGTTGATTGGTCTCTTGCTGTCCGACCGTGCCACGACGCACTTGGTCACGCTCTATTGATTCAAACAATGCTTTGAAATTACCTTCACCAAAACCGTCTGCATAATCCCCTTTACGCTGGATAAATTCAAAAAATACTGGGCTGCCTAAAATGGTCTCAGAGAAAATCTGTAGTAGCAGACGCGGTGCGCCGCCCTCTGTTGTACCGTCTAGCAAGATACCGCGCGTTTGCAAGTCAGCGACGTTTTCACCATGGTTTGGCAAGCGCTCGCTAAGCATCTCGTAGTAGGCTGCATTTGGTGCAGTCATAAGTGGAATGCCAGCGGCTTTTAGCATATCGATACTGGCAAACAAGTCATCACTGGCCAAAGCAATATGCTGAATCCCTTCGCCGTTGAAGTGCATTAAGTACTCTTCGATCTGTCCACCGCCCTGCTTGGCTTCTTCGTTGAGCGGAATACGGATTTTGCCATCCGGTGCTGTCATGGCCTTACTGGTCAGCCCCGTGTACTCGCCTTTGATATCAAAATAGCGAATCTCGCGGAAATTAAAGATGCGCTCATAGAATTTTGCCCAGTACGCCATGCGTCCGCGATAGACGTTATGTGTTAGATGGTCGATGACTTTGAAGCCATAGCCGACAGGGTTTCTATCCACATCTGCAAAGAACTCAAAGTCGACATCGTAGATAGATTCGCCGTCTTTATAACGGTCAATTAAATAGATCAGTGAGCCGCCGATACCTTTGATCGCTGGCAGTCTCAGCTCCATCACGCCCGTTGGCACGTCTACGGGCTGCGCGCCCATCTCCACAGCACGCTCATAGGCTTTTTTGGCGTCTTTTACACGAAATCCCATGCTGCAAGCACCAGCGCCATGCTCTTCAACGAAGTAACTGGCTTGGCTTTTTGGCTCGCGGTTTAGGATCAAGTTGATGTCACCTTGGCGATATAGCGCCACGTCTTTTGATCTGTGATTGGCGATATGTGCAAATCCCAGCTGTTTGAATAATGCGTCGACCGCATCAGGCTGAGGGGAAGCGAACTCGACAAAATCAAACCCGTTTAGTCCCATTGGGTTATCAAATAAATCTGCCATTGCAATCATCCTTAATGTCAATTGGTGATAAAAAGTCGATAAAACGATTGGTAATCAATCTTTATTGTTGACGTTGTATTTATATTAGATTAGCTTTATTTATAAGACTAATTGTTTTTTATGATTTATTTATCAGGTTTACTTATGAATATCAGCATTCGCCAATTGACCGCCTTTATCAAAGTCGCTGACAACGGCAGTTTTACCCGTGCCAGCGAACAGATGTATCTGACCCAATCTGCTGTTAGCGGATTAATCAAAGAGCTAGAGACTGGCCTCGGCATCGTGTTATTTGACCGTACTACCCGCCAGTTGTCTTTGTCGGCAGTGGGACGGCATTTGCTGCCACAAGCGCGGCGTATTTTGAATGAGATGCAGCTGTTCGAAAACGAAGCGAGCAGCTTGACTAGCTTGGCGCAAGGTCAGGTGCGCTTAGCGGTATCGCAGTTTGCAGCATCCTCCCTGCCTGCCGTCATCGCGCAATTTGCCAAGGAATATCCAAATATCGGCGTGTCACTATTGGATTGCTCAGCAGAGAATTTGCTCAAGCATGTTCAAGATATTGAGGTCGATTTGGGGGTTGGGACTGAGCTGGGTTTTATAGAAACTGAAGATGATATCGGTGCCGATCTGTTATACAAGCTGCCATTTTGCGTGGTTATGCCAGACAACCATGCACTGGCGCAAAAAACCGAAATCACTTGGCAGGATTTATTAGATATTCCGCTTATTACCCTACAAGGTCCATTTCTTGAGCAAGTAACCGCCGAGCTGGATGACTCTATCGCCGCTCAGATTCAGCAAGCGCGCTACAAAGTCAATTTTATGTCCACCGCGCTTGAGATGACCCGCCAAGGCTTTGGCATTACCTTATGCCTCCCCTATATGCCTGAGGTCATCGATTGGGTCAGCGCTAATGGCCTACAAATGCGCCCACTGACGCAGCCTATAAAAATGCGCCAGTTCTTTATCTATCAGCGTGCTTCGCGGGCGCTGTCTCCTGCGACCATCGCCTTTAAGCAGTTTTTGCAAACATACTTTGCCACCCATTATCACGACTTACATCAGCCTGAAACACTGTCGATTAAGTGATGCATCACGCCACAAACTCATCTGCCAGATAAAGAGACAAGATATTTGGTGATTTATTTTATTAATTGCTCAAGATAACCCACTCTCATGTTGAGTTCATCGTCAATTTGCTCTATGATTTTCGGCTGCTTGGTTTATATTCTTATAAGGAAATGGCATGTTTGAACATATCGATTATTACGCTGGCGATCCAATTTTGGGTCTGATGGAAAAATACTCAGCAGATAGCAATCCTAACAAGGTCAACTTGGGCATTGGTATTTATTATGATGAAAACGGCGTACTGCCTGTACTCGACTGTGTAAAAACAGCCGAAGCGCGTATCGCTGATCCTATCGCGCCGCGTCCCTATCTACCGATGGCAGGCTTGCCTGGACACCGTAAAGGCTGTCAGGAGTTACTGTTCGGTAAAGACGCACAAATCTTACAAGACGGTTTGGTCGCGACCATCGCCACTATCGGTGGTTCTGGCGCGCTAAAAGTGGGCGCTGAGTTTATCCATGAATGGTTCCCGCAGTCTAAGTGCTATGTGAGCGACCCGACATGGGGCAATCATATCGCTATCTTTGAAGGCTCTGACGTTGAAGTCGGTAAATACCCGTACTACGACAAAGCCAACAGCAGCATCAAATTTGATGAGATGATTGCGTTTTTTGAGACATTGAACAAAAACGATGTCATCTTGCTACATCCTTGTTGCCACAATCCAACGGGGCTGGATTTGACTCAAGCGCAATGGGACACGGTACTCAACGTCATCAAAGCACGTGAATTGATTCCATTCATGGATATCGCTTATCAAGGGTTTGGCGAAGACATGGACAGCGATGCTTACGCTATTCGAAAAGCCGTTGAGATGGGCTTGCCACTGTTTGTCAGCAACTCGTTCTCTAAAAACCTATCGCTATATGGCGAGCGCGTTGGCGGTCTATCAGTCGTCTGTCTCACTGTAGATGAAACCGAACGCGTATTTGGTCAGCTAAATGCGATGGTACGCCGTATCTACTCAAGCCCGCCATCACATGGTGGTCATGTGGTTGATATCGTCATGAACGATGAAGCACTACATGAGCAGTGGGTTGGTGAAGTCTATGCCATGCGCGACCGTATCAAAGCCATGCGCCTAAAGCTAAAATCGGTACTAGAAGCAAAAATCCCTAACCGTAACTTCGACTACATCACCCGTCAAAACGGTATGTTTAGCTTTACTGGATTGACACCTGAACAGGTCGAGCGCCTACAAAGCGAGTATGGTATTTATATGGTATCTAACTCACGTATGTGTGTAGCTGGCCTAAATACCAGTAACATCGACTATGTCGCCAATGCGATGGCAGACGTTTTAAAAGACTAAATTCATCAGAAGTACAGACTAAGAAATGAAAAAAGGCTGAGCGATTGCTTGGCCTTTTTTTGTGCTTAGGATTTGTCTTATCAATCAGTAAGCAAAAGACATGGCACAAAAAACTTGCAATCAACATATCAATAAATTACATTATACGTAAGTCATTAACCATAACGTAATTAAATAATATTTTTAGCAAGGAGCAAATCATGTCAACGATTGACAATAACCTCACCTCTTTTATAGATATAGCTGCTGACTCTGACTTTTCTATTCACAATCTACCTTATGGCATCTTTAGCGATACTAAAGATAGCGCTCGCCGTGCAGGTGTTGCCATTGGCGATCAGGTACTAGACTTGTCTGTATTAGAATCAGAAGGATTATTGAGTCTAAATGGCGGGCCTTATTTTGATCAGTCGACGCTAAATGCCTTTATTGACTCTGGTCGAGACAATTGGACAAAAGCGCGTACGACCATTCAAACGCTACTGTCTAGTGACAAAAGCGACTTACGTAAAAATGCCGACTTGCAAAAAAAGGCGCTATTCAAGCAAGCAGACGTCACCATGCACCTGCCCGTACAAGTACCGGGCTTTACCGATTTTTACTCATCGAAAGAACACGCGACCAACGTCGGCACCATGTTCCGCGATCCAAACAACGCCCTACTACCTAACTGGACCGAAATGCCAGTCGGCTATAACGGACGCGCCAGCACCGTCATCGTCAGTGGAAATGATGTCGTTCGCCCCTCAGGTCAGCTAAAGCCCAACCCTGATGACCGTCCTGTTTTCTCTGCCTGTAAGCGCTTGGATTTTGAGCTCGAGACCGCTTTTGTCGTGGGCAAAGGCAACCATATCGGTCAACCAATCGCCGTAGATACAGCGGCTGATCATATCTTCGGCATGGTACTGCTCAATGACTGGTCGGCTCGAGATATCCAAAAGTGGGAATATGTGCCTTTAGGTCCGTTCAATGCTAAGACGTTCGCCTCCCAAGTTTCGCCTTGGATTGTCACTATGGATGCATTGGCGCCATTTAGCACCGCTTGCCCAACCCAAGAACCCAAGCCGCTTGCTTATTTGAACGAGAAAGCGAGTGATAATAGCTTTGACATCAATCTGTCGGTTGAGCTACTGCCTGAAAATGCAGAAACAGCGACAGTTATTTGCGAGACCAATTTTAAGTACATGTACTGGTCAATGGCACAGCAGTTGACGCATCACACTATCACTGGCTGTAAAGTAGAAGTCGGTGACATGATGGGCTCGGGCACAATCTCAGGGCCAACGCCTGACTCTTATGGCTCGATGCTAGAGATTGCTTGGAATGCTACCAAACCCGTAACACTTGAGGGCGGTGAGTCGCGCACCTTCATCGAAGATGGCGATACCGTCATTATGAAAGGCTATAGCGAAAAAGATGGCGTGCGTGTTGGGTTTGGTGAAGTACGAGGCAAAGTACTGCCCGCACTTAGCTTTGATTTTAACGAATAATAATGGCATAGAAAAAAGGCGTAGTGACAGTAGATTTGAGCCGTTAGAACCATCATGACATTTGGTCTATTAGTACGGGCATCGTTCCTCTTACATTCACGCTACGCCTTATCAAAAGGAGTTTGATATGAGCTTTCAAATTGAAAAAATTCATCATGTGGCCTACCGCTGCAAGGATGCCAAAGAAACCGTCGAGTGGTACAAGAAAAACCTTAATATGGATTTTATCTTGGCATTTGCAGAAGATCACGTACCTTCAACCAAAGCCTTTGACCCTTATATGCACGTCTTTTTGGACGCTGGTAATGGTAATGTATTGGCATTTTTTGAAGTGCCCAACCAGCCTGAAATGGGCTTTGACCCCAATACCCCAAACTGGGTGCAACACTTGGCGCTAAAAGTCAAAGATCGTGATGAGCTAATGGTTGCCAAAGAGCATCTTGAGGCCGCAGGTATTGATGTCATTGGCGTGACCAATCACGGTATCTTTCACTCGATATATTTCTTCGATCCTAATGGGCATCGTCTCGAGTTGACCTATGACGATCCGACCTCAGAAGATAAGGTCTCGATGATTACAGACGCCATCAAGCAAGACATGCTAGATGAGTGGTCGCGCACCAAACGCGCGCCAGCACATACGCAATTTTTGCATAGTGATGAGTTGGCTGAAGCACGCGACGTTGCGCCTGTCGGAGAATAATTACGCCGTCTTTCTACTTGCTACCTTTTTTACATTATCTATTAATCATTACTTTGAAATTAGATAAGTAGTGATCAGTTCAAAATAATAAAGAGATGGCATAGCTTGCGAACCATATTTAACCATCATGAAAGGACTCAATGATGAAAGTAAAATTCCCTTTAGGCATACTCTTCGCGGCCTCAGTTGCGATGGCTGGCTGCTCTAACAATGATCAAAATGAACAAGTCTCAAGCGCGGATGTCAATACAGGCGACGTGACGACTCTGAGATTTTCACACTTTATGACGGCCAATGACAACATCAATACCGAAGCATTAGAGCCATGGGCAAAGAAAATCGAAGAAGACTCAAACGGTCGTTTAAAGATTGAGATTTACCCCTCTGCTACTCTTAGTAAGCCGGGTGCCACCTATGATGCGACTGCAAAAGGTATCGTTGATATCGGTATGCAAGCGCAAGGATATACAGCAGGGCGGTTTCCTTTGACGCAGATTGTAGAGCTACCCGGTATCACCACTACCGCACAGCAGCAAAGCTGTATCCTTCATAAACTCTACGATGAGGGTGTCATCAAAAATGAGTACGAAGATACTCACTTACTTGCGCTCATCGGAACAGGCCAAGGCGCCCTTCATACGGTTGATAAACCGATTCGTACGCCAGCCGATATGAAAGGCTTACGTATTCGCCAACCTTCTGCCGTTGCTAGCCACATTATCGAGGCAACTGGTGCCGCACCCGTTGGCATGCCTGCCAGTGATACTTATACCTCGCTTCAGCGCGGTGTTATTGATGGGCTTAGCTTTACTTGGCAACCTATTCAAGCCTTTCGTCTTGATGAGCTCATCAATACACATACCAACATTCCTTTTTATAACTCTACCTTTGTCATCAGTATGAACAAAAACAAATATGACAAGTTGCCCGATGACCTCAAAAAAGTGATTGATGATAATTCAGGGGCGCAGATGGCAGCAAATGTTTCCAAAGTATTTGATATCAGTAATGCCAAAGCCATGGCTGCCGCCAAAGAAAAAGGCGATATCATGATTGATATTCCTGACCCACTCAATGACCCAGACTGGAGGGGCCCATTGACGGAAGGCTCGCAGCACTATCTAGATGAAGTCAATGCCACTGGTCTAGATGCTAATAATGTATACGAAAAAGCAAAAGCCGCAAGTAGCGCCTGCGTGGTTTAGAGAATGGACTGAATGAGACAACATGAGTAAATAAATCTCTCGACGCGATAACGCGATATAGTGAAACCATTACAAAAATGGTATAGCAAGATTAAACGCTATTTTTCGCAGCCTCTGGAGACGCAGTCACAGCAAGCAAAAAAAGTAGCGTTTAATCGAGCGCGTTTCCTATGCTGTATTAATTTTATTAAGGTTCTACTATAGCCAATCAGCTTGTAGTTAACATTGTGGCTATGCTATTTGATAGCGCTGTGCGATTGCTAGTATTTGCTCAACCACGTTCTGTTGCTCGCTCATTGGCAGTTGCTCTGTGGTTCCGATGATAGTAATGGCATATTCTAGCGGTAGATTCTCTCTAAGAAACTCGTTAGCAGTTTTATCACTGCTCGTTGATAGATTGACAGCACTATTGGCAAGATGCGGCAATATCACAGGTATCGTAATGGCATTAATACCCATGAGCATATCGCCCGTCACTGTCGCATAGCCTTGAGTACGTATCTTGGCTTGCAGCTGAGCAAAACTCTGCCACTTCTCTGCCATATCTACTGCGGTATTACTCGACTGCCATTCAGCGACGACCAATGGCTGAATGACCGCGTCAGGTTGATAGCTGGCAAATAATTGCCCCGTGGCTGATGTCGTCAAAGGCATACGTGAACCGATACGAGTAATAATGCTAATCGGACTGTCTGGTTCAACGGACTGAATAATAATAGGCCCTTCGCTAAACCACTTAGCAATTTGTACACCGCAATTTAAGGTGTCTTTGATTTCATTGGCCACCTGCGTGAGACGCGCCAAGAGATTGTTTTGACTGAGCTCAGTATGTCCTAATGCTGCCAACGCATTGATCCTATCGCCAAGCCCGTAGCGACCATCATCAAGCTTGCGAGCGTAATTTTTGCGAATGAGGCTGACCAAGTAACGATGAGATTTTGCTGGATGCATCTGCATGGTTTCAGCGATATCCTTTAGCATCATAGGCTCATTGCGATCGATAAGCACATCTAGTATCGACAATCCAATCTCAAGTGACTGGATGCCACTCTGGTTCTTACTCGTGACGGATTTATCTAAAAAAATTTTATCTACTGGCATGATGGGCTCGACTCTAATGTACTTAATTATTTTTTCTTGATACTAAATTGCTCAATGAGCTGGTGGTGAGATACAGGTCAAATTAATAGCGATACGACTCAATAATACTTACTTTATCTTACATAAGCTTGATACAAATAACCTATCACAATAAGGACATAAATAATGATGACACTTTACGGCTATTTTCGCAGTGGTACTTCCTACCGTACCCGTATTGCCTTGAATTTAAAAGGCTTAGATTATGATGATATCGCGATCAATCTGGCACAAGATGAGCAGTTAGAGGATGCATTTAAAACGATTAATCCGCAAGGACTGGTGCCGGTCCTACAAGCGGACGATTTATTATTATACCAAAGTCCCGCTATCTTGGAGTGGTTAGAAGAGGCCTACCCTGAGCACGCTTTACTGCCTAAAGATGCCGCTGGTCGCATGCATGTGCGTGCGCTCAGTGCGATGATTGGCTGCGATATCCATCCAATTAATAACCGCCGTATTTTACAGTACTTACGTAATGAGTTGTCAGTAGATAAAGAAGCAGTCATTGCATGGTGCAATCGTTGGATTACTGAAGGGTTTGCAGCGTTAGAGACACGATTGGCAGCAGATAAAAACCGTGGACAGTTCTGCTATGGTGACAGGCCCACTTTTGCAGACTGCTATTTGATTCCGCAGGTTTCTTCTGCACGGCGCTTCGAAGTGGACCTGACTCCTTATCCTAATATCGTCGCTATTGATACGCATTGCCGCACTCTAAAAGCCTTTGCAGATGCCGATCCTATGATGCAGCCTGATGCGCCAAATTCTTGATAAATATCAATATATTTAGACCAATAAATTGATAGACACAATACAGCAAAAGAGTGTATATTTAAAAACGACTTAATAAGGATATTATTTCGTTAACTGGTAATTGCAAGTGAGATCGACTCTTAACCGCCCTATCACTCAAAGTTTCTTTACAAGGATCCGTATGAAACATGCTACCAAGGCTCTAATAGCAGCAATGGCACTGTGCGTAAGCGCAAGCGCCGTTGCCTCAAGTCACCGTGAAGCTCCTTCTATCACCAAAACCCCAAAAGTCGATGCGTCTGACTTTTATATGTTCAATAGCTATGAGGCTAATCGGGGAGATTACGTCACGATTATTGCCAACTATTTGCCGCTGCAAGATGCTTATGGTGGGCCCAACTACTTCGCCCTAGATCCAGATGCACTCTATGAGATTCATATTGACAATAACGGTGATGCCGTCGAAGACATTACCTTCCAGTTTGATTTCACTCAAAACCTAAACAGTATCGAAATTGACTCAGATGGCAATCCGTCTACGCCAAAGGTCGCCATTCCTTTATCTAACGCTGGCGATGCCTCACAAGCCGCAAATGTACAAACGAGTGAAAGCTATAATGTCACGATGGTCAAAGGCGATCGCCGTAGCGGCGCGCGCACTCCTTTAGGAAACTTCAATAAGCCATTCGACTATATCGGTACTAAGTCTTTTAAAGAGATAGACTACCCTACATACGCGCGCAGTTTTATTCAACCTCTAAATCTAGGTAGCTGTGGTAAAGGTCGAGTATTTGTCGGTCAACGTGCTGAAGGTTTTGCTATTGATTTGGGCCGAGTATTTGACTTAGTGAATCTAAACCCATTGGGTTCACGTACTGGCGGAACCAACATACTAGCGGACAAAAACGTCACTTCAATTGCGATGGAAGTGCCAAAATCTTGCCTCGTCAATAGCACCGGTAACGACCCTGTGATTGGTGCTTGGACCACGGCCAGTGTCCGTCAGGCAACCTTAGTGAACCCTTCGCCTGCTTCTGGTATCAGTACCACTGCCAAAAAAGGCGGTGCATGGACACAGGTTTCAAGACTGGGTATGCCACTGGTGAACGAAGTAGTGATTGGTCTCAAGGATAAAGATAAATTTAATGCTTCAGAGCCAAAAGATGATGTGGCAAACTTTAAAAATTATGTTTTCTATCCAACGCTTCCAGCATTGATCCAAACATTGTACCCAACCGCACCTGCACCAACGAACTTCCCACGTCAAGATTTAGTAACCGCATTTCTAACAGGGGTTCCTACTGTCAACAAACCTATCAATGCAAATCAAGTACCTGCCGATATGCTGCGCTTGAATACTGATATTGCAGCTGTGGCAGCTGACGATCAAAATGATTTAGGCTTACTCAGTATTATCTCTGGTATCCAAACTGACGGTCGCCCGAACGCTGGTGCAGATACCGCAGGATTTCCAAATGGTCGACGCCCTGGCGATGACGTCACTGATATTGCATTGAGAGTATCGATGGGTGCGCTCTGTCATTCTGGTTTAGATGCTAAGGTTATTCCATGTGCCCCTGGTGATGCTAAAGCTGGTAAAGCTTTATTAACTGACGGTACGCTCAAACCTGCTACTGAATTTGACTCGGTCTTTCCTTATTTGAAAACGCCTAATCCAGGTGCTACTAGTCAATAAGCTGAAACTCAACCAAGGAGAAATACTATGCGCTATATAATGTTAGCCGTATTGATCACTGGATCAGCTGCACTTTCTGGTTGCTTCAATGATAACGATAGTTCGTCAAATATAGGTAAAAGTGATGTTGCAGTAGACCAAGCAAAAGCTGAACTTGCTGTCAAAAGAACGTCTGATGTGATTGATGCCAGCAATAATTTAGATACCGATGAGCCTCAGGATATTGATCGAATTATACTTCCTGAAGCCAATTTGGCAGAGCCTGTTGCAATAAAAGACCCCAACGCTTCACTATAATATAAGACAGTTCCAGCACCTGATCAGTCCACTGATTGGGTGTTTCTTTATCTACTGATCTGAGGTGCGGTTTATGCATTGGATTAAAACGCTTGTCGAATTATTCTTTATTTTACTCATCAGTAGCCAGCTTATTCATGCGGCCCCTTTTATCCCCACAGACGATCAACAAATTCTTGCGACTCTACCTGATAACTCCCCGCCACCGCGCTACCTTAGCGCTGCTGACTTTGTATCGGATACAGGGTCAAACAACCTTGATCAAACCAGTGAGCTATTAGAACGCGCCTATCTGCAAGGTGATCCGCGAGCGTTAGGACAAGCACGCGCACAATTAGATCAGACCACAGATCAAAGTATAGATACCCTAATGCTACAAGCGCGAGCATTTCAATCGGATCACAAATTTGCCAAAGCAGAAGAACTATTAAAGCAAATCTTGAGTCAAGATGCTGCGCATCCAGATGCGTTATTGACACTATCTTCTTTATTGCTCGTCCAAGGTCAATTTACAGAAGCCATGAACTACTGCCAAAAACTCGATGACCCTGCCCTGCGCGTTTATGAGTTGGCCTGCGAAGTTCAAATACAAAGCATGACAGGTGGGCTTGATGCAGCAAAACAAACGCTTAGTGGGCTGGCCGCTATCGCTCCTGGTCTAGACGCATCGACAACACGCTGGATCTATCTGATTCAAGCAGATGCCGCATTGCGTAGTCAAGATGCCACGCTCGCCAAGCAAGTATTTGACGTCATAGATGATCAGACCGTACCAGCACTTATGGCTCGAGCCGATTGGCTACTGAGTATCGGTGAGTACACACAAGTTCGCGACTTGCTACAAGAGCATACCGATAAAGATGCATTGCTATTGCGCCTCATTACTGCGCAAATGAAGCTGAATGACCCCAAAGCTAAGCAAAATTTAGCACTGATGAAAGAGCGCATTGATGTATGGCAAATACGTCAAGAAAACGCCCATATGCGAGAACAAGCAACCTATGCTCTGCTTGCCAATCAAGTGGACTCAGCCCTGCTATTGGCTCAAAAAAACTGGCAACAACAGCGTGAAACAGCCGACATTGTCCTTTATGCTACCGCCGCATTAAAAGCTGGCAGTCAAAAAGACATCAAACTGATACAGCAATTTATCACAGACACGCAATTTGAATATCCAGCGCTGGAGCGCGATCTACGGGCGGGCAAAATAAGTGAGTGCTTAAACTGTGAATCTGTCAGCCAGCAGGACTCAACCCTGCAGACAACAAATACTGCTATAGAGCGTGCTCCAACAAGTACAACCGTGCATTTGGGTGCAAGCGCTACCCATAAGGATGACACTATATGAGCACGCTTTGCAGACTGATCTGGATCCATACTTATCGTTATTTGACCTTATTGCTACTCATGCTTACTTGCACCCTAGTACAAGCGCATGAGTCAAGCACAGCGTATTTAAACATTACACCCAGCGATAAGAGTACGACCGATAACGGGTACGATGCTACCTACGAGCTGTCCCTACGCGACTTGGCGCTATTGATAGACATCGATGCCAATAAAGACAATCAAGTCAGCTGGGCCGAGGTCAAATCACAAACGCCGCTCATAGAGCAGCTTATTGACTCTAAAATAACCTTAGAAAACGCATCACAGGCCTGTCAAATAGCAGATTTTGCCCCCTTAGCCATCAATACCCGTGGTGGGTTTAACTACGTGTATACCCGTTTTCATGTAAGCTGCGAGCAGCCAATTGATAACCTTGATTATCAAATACTGGCAGGTATCGATGCCAATCATCGGCTGATATTGACACAATCTGATTCTGATACCGCCCTGCAAGTGCTGACAGTTGGACAACATGCCTTAGGTTCACAGGCTGATACTGGCTGGGTCGCGATCGCTACCAACTTTCTCAAAAGTGGTATACATCATCTGCTCATTGGCCTCGATCACTTGCTGTTTTTATTTGTATTGCTCATTCCTGCGGTATACATTCGCAAGCAAAAGCAGTTAGTTGCCGTTGCCAATCCAAAAGCGGCGCTACTTGAAGTGTTTTGGATTGCGACATCATTTACACTCGCGCATTCCATCACATTGAGCTTAGCAGCGCTACAGATCGTCAGTATCCCTGCCCGCTTTATTGAATCTGTTATCGCATTGTCTATTGCGTTTGCTGCACTCAATAATTTGGTACCGATGCTGCGAGTACGAGCTGTCTATTTGGCTTTCTTTTTTGGTCTCATTCATGGCTTTGGCTTTGCCAATGTGTTGGTAGATTTGCCACTCGCCACAAGCGCACGTGTACTGGCACTACTGAGCTTCAATATTGGTATCGAATTGGGGCAGCTGGTATTTATCGCTGTGGTATTTCCCATAGCATTGTTACTGCGGCACACGCAATTTTATAAATGGGGCATATTTTATATAGGGTCTTTGATTGGTATTTTAGTGGCGCTATGGTGGTTTTTTGAGCGCGCCTTTTAAATTTAATAGCGCGTTAATTATTGCGAGAGATTGAGTCTTGCTTTTTTGTTATCTTATGAACAGCTGGCATTAAGGTCTTTCATAAACCAGTGACATCGGTACAATGGCATCAACTACTTTATCGTGGTTTGATATAGGGTTTAGTTGCCCCGCTCTCACTTGGGTGGTGGCAACAGCGTCAATAACAGGACTACCTGACGACTCAAGCACTTGCACCTCAGTGATATAACCATCTGTATCAACGTGCAGCTCCAGCATAACGATAAAAACATCGCCCAATTGACGATCAATATTACGCCATATCAGCGATGGAATACTGGTACTAGGCTCTTTCCCGTCACTCCAGCTGCCATACTCTGCAACAAAGACTGAGTCTTCCTTAACCTTATCTTCTACCATATCTTGGTTGTTTTCTTGCTCTTCAGCTTGATCAGCAGCCATCACTAGCATATGGCTGAATGCCTCATAATCAGCTTGCCATTTTTCTTGCTCGGCGCGCTTTTGATTGGCTTGTTTGGCAGCTGAACGTTTTTGCGCAGCTTGATCGCGATTAAACTGCTCTGTCACGCTACGTATCATGTCAGACAGATCATCCTCTTCTTTATCTTTTGTACTGTTTGTTTTATTAGAGGTGCTCACCACTTTTCTGGATTCTGTTATGGTCAGTTTTTGTACCGATGACAGATTGGTAGGCTGCATTTCTGTGTCAGATTTCTCTTTAGACAGCTCCGTGCTTTTTGCGGTAGGCGCTTTTTTTTCTTCTACTTTGGTTGTGATTGGCTCAATTGACTCTGTCTTTAATTCTGTAGAAACCTCTACCTTTGGCAATGGTTTGGCGGGTTCAGCTTTTTCTATTGGTTCAGTTGGTAACTTTTTAGGAGGTAAAGATTTAGGTGATGTAGGCTTGCTCTGGGATTCTGCGTTAGGTAAATTTTTAGCCGGTTCAGCTAACATTATCAATTCCAATTGAATGGCTTTTGGCCTATTTTTCGTATCGATAGGCGGCGGGCTATCTAGGGACATCATCGCCCACACAGTGACACCATGCAGGACAATAACCACAATGGTGATCCAAGCTGTAATAGGACGAGTAAAAGGATTGGGTATCATAGTACTTATTAGAATACTCATTAAAAACAAACCTGTATATGGGTTTTTTAATGAGTTTTTGAATAATTAAAAACGAATAATCTAACAATCCTTACTCTCTATATTTTTAATATGCTTACCTTCTTAAAACTGGCAAATTGATTAAAGAAATGATTATATGATAGTCAAGATTTATACGATTAATATCGTTATTACATTAAATATTTACTCTTCACCCATAAAAAAGCAAGACATCTAATGCCTTGCTTTTTATATCTTACTGACAGTTACCGTTGAGTAGCTTTTTTAGTCAAAATGGAACCCTGCACCAATCGCGCCACCGACGTTGCCTTGAGTATCTGCCGTACCGTTTACTTTGATAACCCAGCGACCGTCGTTAGAGAGTTTTGAGAAACCGATAGCTACTGCACTTTCTCCATTGTATGTACTTACACCGCCGCCGATGAGTGACTTGCCTGAAATAAAGGCCTGAGGTAGTGCAGACATTGCCATTGCAGCGGAAATACCTGCATTGGCATCGTCTTCTACTTCATCGATTCTGTAGCCAAGGTCGTTCATGTTGTTATTGAGTCGACTATCAAGTGCACTAAGCTGACTGTAGTTGACAGCATCTTTCGGCTCAATACCATCGGCAACACCAGTTAAGCGCTGATTGCCTGCATATAAACCTTGAGCGGTCATACTTGGCCCATCTTGCATAGTAATGCCACTACTATTGATAACCGTATTGCCAGCCGTCACACTATCGACGCTGATATTACCATTCAAATCAAACTTGATGCTACTACCCTCTGCGGTGGTGGTGATGTTATTACCACCTGTGAAGCTTAGGACACTCTCATCTCCAACTGGCTTGTTGATGGTAGCGCCACTGTCGGCACCAAAGTTTAGTCCAGCATCGAGCCTATCCGTATTGGTCTTGATGTTGGTCGTGTTGGTAGTGATATTGGTGGTATTGGTCATGATATTGCTAGCATTAGTAGCAATATTTGTGGTGTTGGCCGCAATATCAGTTGTGTTATTGGTGATATTGGTTGTATTGACCTGTACGTTTTCATTGATTTCTATCGTACCTTGTCTAATAGAAGCAATCGCACCATCGATATTACTTTGACCGGTTCCGCCGATATTGCTGTTGGTAAAAGTACCATCGTCAGGATTATAGACCGTGTCGCCACCGATGATGCTACTGATACCAGCGCCTTGTGCATATAGCTGACTACCGTTGATAGCATCTTGGCTTTCTGCAGTCACTTCGCCGTTTTGGACATTGGTAACCTTGTTATCAGCGGCATCAATACCACTTTTTGTGATACTAGGACCACCTGCAATCGTAAGTCCATTATCATTGATAGTCGTATCGCCAGCTGTGACGCTAACGACGCTGATGTCTGGATTTAGATCAAAGCTAATATCATTAGCGCCAGCAGCAGGTACAGCAGCTAGGCCTGTATTAGCATCAAGAGCAGCCCCATTATTGACTAAGGTTCTAGATACTTTGATATTACCGTCTCTGCTATTCAGATCGATTGCATCTCCTTGTCTTACCTGAGTAGCAACATCACCTTGAGCAGTAATATCCCAACCTCGATCCAAGGCAGTAGTCACTTCTCTTAGTTGCCCGACGTTTACGGCATCAGAATTTAGCTCGCCTCTACCAACGTTGCGGATAGGGTTGCCGCCGTTGTCAAGGCCAGTGCTGCTTAGTCTAACGGTTCTACCCATGCCATTATCAACAAAGGTAAAACCTGTGCTGTTCATGATGCTATTGCCTATTTGCAGACGACCAGCGTCGCCCAAGTCCAACTGATTGTTGAGCGTAACTTGGACACCCGTCGCAGAAGCTGTGGTGGTCAGATTACTATCACCAGTAATATTGATCGTATCGCCTAGCGCAAACTGCTGGTCGTTGTCGCTATTGCCATCACCAATTTTGATACCTTTGGCAATTTCGTTATTGGTCGTTGTGAGCTGTGCAAAGTTGACAGCATCAGTTGGCGCAATACCTTCACCAACCTTGATAATTCTGTTGTTACCATTATCAAGACCTTCGTTGCTTAAGGTAATGGTCTGATTAGGACCATCAGTGATGGTGACACCTGCATTGTTAAGTACCGTGCTTTCCATTCTTACGCTACCATTTCTACCAAGCATTACATCTTCAGCCAATCTAACGTTTAGATTGCCTTCTTCATCAGCGACCACCCCGATGTTATTCTCAGTCAACTCTGTCGCGCCTCCTTGGATTGTTAAGGTTTGACCTAACTTACGATTGACGACAACTGCGGTATCGTCTCCCGTAAAGTCCAATCCCAAGTCGACTGTACTGTTGGTTGCATTCAATTGTCTAACATTGACCGCATCTGTATCTTCATCACCATCATCTACATTGGTGATTCTGTTATCGCCGTTATCAAGACCCATGCTGCTTAGTCTAACCGTGCTACCGCCAAGGAAGCTGACACCAGCTGTATCTAAGAAAGTATTACCTGTAGTGACGCTGGTAAAGCTCGCGTCTTCTACTGTCGCTACTTTAATATCACCATTCTCATCGCTGAGAACAATGTTCTTACCACTAAGGAAGTTAGCGGTGTTGTTATCTTTGGTCAGTGTCTTGACGTCTTCACCATCAATTTGAGTGATGACCGTCTGCATAGCGCTATCAGCTTTTACTAGGCTGGCTTTGCTGTCGGCACTTAAATCAACGGCATAGTCAGTTATGTTGGTTAACTCGTCTTTTTCACTAGCTGTGACTGTGACAGCGGAAGAGCCTGCTGAAGCAGTAACGCCATCTGCATTGACAGTGTAGACGTCTTGACCATTACTACCTGTAGACTTCACAACATCAGCCACGTTAGTACCTGCGGCAACTTCTGTTTTAGCAGCGGCAGAAGCACGATTCACATCTCCTATATTTGCTGCATTGAAGTCATTACCCACACCGCTTGCGACGTTAGTGATCTGATTGCCCCCATTATCCAGACCGGTATTGCTGAGTCTGACGGTGCTGCCCCCTAAGAAGCTGACACCACCTGTATTTAACAAAGTATCTCCTGTGGTAACACTAGTGAAGATAACATCCTCTGCTGTCGCCACTTTAATACCACCATCTTCAGCACTAAGAACGATGTTGTCTCCTGTGAGGAAGTTGGCTGTGTTGTCCGCTTTGTTCAGTGTTTTAACCTCATTGCCGTCTATTTGAGTGATGACACTTTGCA
The DNA here is from genome assembly GCF_052258485.2 of Psychrobacter sp. T6-5. Lineage (NCBI taxonomy): Bacteria > Pseudomonadati > Pseudomonadota > Gammaproteobacteria > Moraxellales > Moraxellaceae > Psychrobacter > Psychrobacter sp. T6-5. The sequence goes on from NZ_JBQQEY020000001.1 coordinate 2,094,345, forward strand.
TAGCACTGTCAGCTTTTACCAGACTCGCTTTGCTGTCGGCACTTAAGTCAACGGCATAGTCGGTTATGTTGGTTAACTCGTCTTTTTCACTAGCTGTGACTGTGACAGCGGAAGAGCCTGCTGAAGCTGTGACGCCATCTGCATTGACGGTGTAGACGTCTTGACCGTTCTGACCTGTAGATTTCGCAACACCAGCCACGTTAGTACCTGCGGCAACTTCTGTTTTAGCAGCGGCAGATGCACGATTCACGTCTCCTATATTCGCTGCATTGAAGTCATTACCCACACCGCTTGCAACGTTAGTAATCTGATTACTACCATTATCAAGACCCATACTGCTCAGTCTAACCGTGCTACCGCCAAGGAAGCTGACGCCACCTGTGTTCAACAAGGTATTACCTGTAGTGACGCTAGTAAAGCTCGCGTCTTCTACTGTTGCTACTTTAATATCACCATTCTCATCGCTGAGAACAATGTTCTTACCACTGAGGAAGTTAGCGGTGTTATTATCTTTGGTCAATGTCTTGACGTCTTCGCCATCAATTTTAGTGATGACCGTCTGCATAGCGCTATCAGCTTTTACTAGACTGGCTTTGCTGTCGGCACTTAAGTCAACGGCATAGTCAGTTATGTTGGTCGCGTCTTTGGCACCCGCTGTGATAGTCACGGCGGAAGAGCCTGCTGAAGCAGTGACGCCATCTGCATTGACGGTGTAGACGTCTTGACCGTTCTGACCTGTAGATTTCACAACACCAGCCACGTTAGTACCTGCGGCAACTTCTGTTTTGGCAGCGGCAGATGCACTATTAAGCTGACTAACATTAACGGCGTCTTTAGCCTGTACGCCATCGTCAACGTTAGTAACTTTTTTGTTACCGGCATTGATACCACCCGATTTGGTCACGCTTGGGCCGCCGATAATATTGAGTCCATTACCGGATAGAAGGGTCGTAGAGAGAGGGCTTGAGACTGCTACACCCACGCTGCTAACAGTTGTGCTAATTAACCCATTACCTGTTCTGACACCTAAGCCATCTACAGTCGTACTAAAGTATGAGTTACCTGTTGTTAGACCAGAACGATCAAGTGTCGTTGTGCTACCTATTCCAAAAGGAGAACTTGAGCCCATTTCTACGCTACCGTTATCGCCTAGATCTAGGTTGTTGTTAAGCTCGAATGAGACGTCATTGCTGTTTGCTGTTTTAGACACCCTAATGTTGCTATTTCTACTATTGAAGTCAACGGCTTCACCAGGTCCTACATTACTTGCGGTAGTGCTGTTACCTTGTGCACTAATATCCCAGCCTTTGTTAGCGGTTTCTGTCACACCATTTAGCTGTCTGACATTTACGGCGTCATCCAGTTCACTACCATCAGCCACCTCAGTGATTCGATTGCCACCGTTATTAAGACCCATACTGCTGAGTCTAACCGTGCTACCGCCAAGGAAGCTGACACCACCTGTATTTAACAAAGTATCTCCTGTGGTAACACTAGTGAAGATAACATCCTCTGCTGTCGCCACTTTAATACCACCATCTTCAGCACTAAGAACGATGTTGTCTCCTGTGAGGAAGTTGGCTGTGTTGTCCGCTTTGTTCAGTGTTTTAACCTCATTGCCGTCTATTTGAGTGATGACACTTTGCATAGCACTGTCAGCTTTTACCAGACTCGCTTTGCTGTCGGCACTTAAGTCAACGGCATAGTCGGTTATGTTGGTTAACTCGTCTTTTTCACTAGCTGTGACTGTGACAGCGGAAGAGCCTGCTGAAGCTGTGACGCCATCTGCATTGACGGTGTAGACGTCTTGACCGTTCTGACCTGTAGATTTCGCAACACCAGCCACGTTAGTACCTGCGGCAACTTCTGTTCTAGCAGCGGCAGATGTGCTATTAAGCTGACTGACATTGACGGCATCTTTAGCTGAGACACCATTTGCGACGTTCACCACTTTTCTATTACCGGCATTAATACCATTAGATTTAGTAATACTTGGACCATTGATCATACTTAGACCATCACTGGTCAATGTTGCATTAGATAATGGGTTTGTACTCGTTACCGTCACACCAATGCCACTAACGGTTGTCACACCACCCATTGCTAGGCCACCTGTGACCATGCCCAAGCGACTAACCTGAGTACCACCAAAGATATTACCTGTGCTGACGCTACCATTACTGCCTAGATCGAGATCGTTATTAAGCTTGACTTCGATTTTGCCATTTCTCACTCTTGTGTCGATATTGTCATTAGAGCCAACGACTTCTACCGCTTGACCCAATGACTTTTGTACGGTATTACCATCAGCAGCTTTCAGAGCGAAACCTTTATCGACTTTAGTATTGGTCTCAAATAACTGGCTTCCATTCACTGCATCGGAGCTATCTTCGCTTATCTCGCCTGCAGCGACGTTAGTCAGTGTAACGGGGGTAGTTGAACCTATACTACCTAGTGTCACACTAGTTTTGGCTAAGTTATCATACTGCACTGAATTATCTGCTTTTATTAGACTGTCTTTAGTGCCTTGGCTTAAGTCAACTGTGTAATCAGTCAAATTACTGGCATCCGTCGTAGCACTTACGTCTATAGCTGTAGAACCTGCTGAGGTTTTAGAACCATTAGCATTGACGGTATACACATCTTGCCCTGTAATACTGTCAGTTGAAAAGTCCACGCTGGCGACATTGGTGCCTTTGACCACTTTGGTTCTGGCAGCAGCAGATGCGCTATTAAGCTGACTAACATTGACAGCGTCATTTGGATTCTCACCATCATCAACATTGACAACCTTTTTATTTCCAGCATTGATACCACCCGATTTGGTCACGCTTGGGCCGCCGATAATATTAAGTCCATTACTAGATAGAAGGGTCGTAGAGAGAGGGCTTGAGACTGCTACACCCACGCTGCTAACAGTTGTGCTAATTAACCCATTACCTGTTCTGACACCTAAGCCATCTACAGTCGTACTAAAGTATGAGTTACCTGTTGTTAGACCAGAGCGATCAAGTTTTGTTGTGCTACCCAGTCCAAAAGGAGAACTTGAGCCCATTTCCACGCTACCACTCTTACCTAGGTCTAGGTTGTTGTTGAGTTCAAATGAGACATCATTACTGTTTGCTGTTTTGGAGACAGCAATGTTGCTGTTTTTACTATTGAAGTCAACTGAGTCACCAGGTTTTACTGTACTTGCAGTAGCACTGTTGCCTTGTGCACTGATGTCCCAGCCTCTATTAGCCGTTTCTGTGACCACTTTTAGCTGAGATACGTTTACTGCATCAGTATCTGCTGAGCCACCTGCAACATTGACGATACGACGTTCGCTTCCAACAGCTCCTACCGAGACTGTGCCATTATTGGCATCAGCAGCAACGTTGGTTAAGAATGAGGCACCGCTTTGTACCGCACCAACAGAGTTTTGACCTAAAGCCACGCTATTTAGAGCATTTGCTCTAGAGCCTTTACCGAGTGCAACGCCGCCTACAGCCTGCGCTTGCGCATCAAGACCAAGTGCAACGGTGTCATTGGCAGTTGCTTTAGCTTCGTAGCCGATAGCAACCGCACGACTTGCGCTGCTTCCGTTTGTGGCTCGTTGCCCTATCGCAACTGAATTAACACCTGCTTTTGCATCTTGACCACCTGCAAAACCATTATATGAAGATCGTGCACCTTCACCAATGACGGTCGCGTTTGAGTTCCCAAACGCGTTTTCTCCAACCACGGTTGAGTTATTACCGTTTGCATTGGCATTAGAGCCAACGGCAAGCGCGTCAGCACCTGTTACTGATGTGGTGTATGGCTGTGCATTGCTAGAGCGGATAGGGAAATCAATACCAGCAACGACAGTATCTAACGCTTTTAGCTGAGATACGTTCACTGCATCGCTGTCATTTGTACCAGCAGCGACATTGACAATCTGACGAGTACCGCCCTCAATACTGCTTCCTACTGATACAGCACCAGAATTTGCACCACTTTGAGTGTTTGTGATTGCCATCGCACCTGCTGTACTCACGCCTGTTGGGACGTAACCCGCCACACCGCCTGCAACATTAGCCACTGAACCTGCACCAAGTGCGACTGATCCTTTTTCACTTGCTGAAGCGCCAATACCAAAGGCAGAAGACGCAACACCAGATGAAGAGGACTGCACACCAATTGCGGTAGATAATGCGCCTTCAGATAGCGCTTTTGCCCCAATGGCTATGGAAGCGGCACCACCTGACTCGGTGTTTATCCTATAACGAGGCGTTTCAACCAGATCACGACCTGTATAGGAAAAGAAAGTAGTATTGACATCGCCACCATTGAGAGCAGATGCTGAGGTCCCATCGATGTTCGCTTTGGAGGCATCATCTAGATCATCGCCACCGATGGCAATAGAAGAATGCCCTTTTGAAACGACGTTTGCACCGATGGCAATAGACTGCTGTCCACTAGCTACGGTGTTCTGACCACTTTGACCGCTACCAATGGCAATGGCTTGCCCGCCAGTAGCACTAGCATTGCCACCCATCGCCATAGCATTGGGGCCTGTTGCACCATCGTTATTGGCATTGCCAACAGCAGTTGAGTTGACGCTATAATATTTGGTTTTATTGGCTGCTACTGTATTGGTTAAGCTATATAGTTGCGAGCCGTTAACTGCATCTTTGCTCCCCGCTGTTACGGCGCCATTGGCTACATTGATTATTTTGTTATTGCCATTATTTAAGCCACTATTGCTCAACGTAACATTATTAGCTGCACTGCTAGCCGTGATCTTGATACCTGAATTATCAACCAAAGTATCACCCATTTTGAGGCTACCATCAGTACCCAGATCGAGTTTTTGAGCGAGTTTGACGGTTAAAGTATCGCCTATGCCAAACACACCGATGTTACCATTCGTTAGCGTTCCAGTTGCCCCGCCCAAGATATTAAGTGTCTCGCCATTAGTACGTGTAATGGTCGCAGCATTATCCCCTTCAAATTTTAGTACGATTGAACTACTGGGGTTACCCTGACCAGAACTATTGTGGCTATTGTTACCAGAGGTGTGGGTATGGACGCCATGACTACCATGGCTGTGACTATAGTCACCATCATGGTGATTCTCTGTACCTGTTGCATTTGCCTGCATACCAAAGCCAGCAGCCAATAGCCCAAGTGCCATGGCACTTAAGCGTAATGTCTTGATAGCAGATGCATTGGATGTGGTATTGATAGTAGCGTTAGAGCTAACACTAGATTTGGAAGATTTGCCACGCCCTTTTGCGTATTCACCGACTGCGGTAAAGCAATTTAAGGCTTCATTCCAGATGACTTTATAGATGCGGTTCATGATGTGTACTCCCTTACAGATTTGTCAGATTTAAAAAATCAGAGATAAAATCCATCTTGCAAGAGAGTCGATATGACCAAATAAAACGAGTTATGAATCTATAATAATAAAACCTTGTTAAATGTTACTGGTGTTAATGTTCGATAAATGAGACGTTTTGTTTTGTAAGTTCTGTATCACTCTCTCTATATATTAGTATTACCGAATATATAGAGAGTAACAATGCCGTTCATCTGGGATTTAATACCGTTCATCTATTATATTCATATAAACAAATATATTTATGGTAATAAATGAATATAAATATTTCCATATTGATTTACGATCAATATTCTAATAATTTCTTTTGATGTTTCTTTTAATATCGCTGTCTTAGTGTTTAGAAAATATGGAACATCAATCCATGAGAAGTATCTACCGATACGTTAAACTTTTCTTCATGATAAATTTTACTATTTAATCGGTAATACTATCTGCACCACCAATCCTAGTACAGCATCTCGTCGATTATGGGCGTTGATATATCCCTTATGCGCCATCACTACAGCATGAACAATGGCCAGCCCCAACCCATAACCACCCGTATCACGATGACGAGCCGTGTCGAGACGGACAAATGGTTGAAAAATACGTTCTAGATCTTCATCCGCGACACCGCCACCCTCATCCGTGATGGTAATCTGAATCGCAGGCATTTTATTATCTATCTGCACCGCTTTCATCTCAGCGATGACTGTTGAGCCCGCTGCCGTATGCATAAAAGCGTTGCGAACGACATTCTCAAGTGCACTGTGCAACTGCTCTTGATTACCTTGTACTGTCCAAGCGCTTTTTAAAGCGTTTGATGATGAATATTCAGGTGGTTGCCACTGCCATCTGACCTCTTTGTGCTGAAACTCAAAACACACATCCTGCCCGATGTCACTGATAATCTCAGACAAATCGACAGCTTCGCTCTCCAAATTATCAATCGTATATTGCTGCATTTGTAGGGATTGAATATGGATAATTTGCTCAATTAACTCATTCATCCGCGCAGACTCTTTGTCAATACGGTCTAAATAACGATGGGCATTGGGTGCAAAATCACGAGTCAGCTCAGTTGCAACATCGAGACGCGCGAGCGGTGAGCGCAACTCATGCGAGATATCACTGAGCATCTGCTTACGCGCCAGCTCACTATCAGCCAGTCTCGTTGACAAATGAGCCACGTCTTTAGCCAGTAATCCCAGCTCATCATCACCCATTTTTGATAGCGCTGGATTGGCTTGATAATCCCCATCAATCATACGATGAACAGTACTCTGCACACGTCCAATACGCTGAGTCAGCGTACGGCTAAGCCAGACACAAACCAACACACTAAAGGCAATAATCAATAATAAACGTATGGGAAAATTACCATGCTGTAGCTCCACCACATCTGCAAAACGTAGATGCGGGCGCAACTGTATGATGACTGATTGTCCATCAGGCAGTTCAACCGAGATGTCTGCCAGTTCAGGACGCGCATCAATATCCGCTATCGCAGCACTGCTCGACATTATTGGTTTTAAGATTTCGTGCAAAACAGAAGGTTGTTTTATGGGCATCTCATCATTCAGATTGCTTGGTTTATTATCGTAAGCTCTGGGTAGTGGCGGCAGTGGTTGCTGTATGGCTCGTTCCATCGACTGCTGGCCGCTCTGCCCACGTCCTTGCGTGCGCTCGTCTCTGTCCCGATAACGCGGAAATATAATAGCACCTTGCTCATCGTAGACTCTGATTTGACTCATGAGGCGTCGATCTTGACGATACATCTGCCTGACAGCTATCAAATCACCCACTCGCAGCGCATCGACCATCTCTTGACGCTGAATTAATAGACTCTCAATTTGTATGTCCATACGAGCCGTTAGCTCTTTTTCAGCCAGCCAGCGCTCCACCATAATGGATAACAGCGAAGTAATTAGTATCGTCAGTAATAGACTCAGGAATAAACGCCAAAACAGCGTGATTCGCACTTTGAATTTCGGTGATTTGACGGGACTACTGGAAGTTTTTATCATTAGAGCACCAGTTGATAGCCTTTACCACGTACCGCTTTTATTGGTTCGTCATGGAAAGGCTGAAGTTTTTTGCGCAGGCGAGACACATGCACATCAAGGCTACGATCAAAAGGCTGCAACTCACGCTGCAAGACATTCTCTGACAGCCATGCTTTGCTGACCACTTCCCCTTTTTGCTTGAGCAGCGCCACGAGTAAGTCAAACTCTGTTCCCGTCACTTGTAGCGCTACACCATCTATTTCACAAACACGCTGGTTTTGATCAAGATGCAAGCGACTCTCTGGTAGCGGCGTATGCTCAGACGTAGTCGTGTTGGTACGCTTAATCACAGCATTGATACGTGCCAGTAGCTCGCGGGGATTACAGGGCTTGGTGATATAATCGTCAGCGCCCAGCTCCAAACCAATAATACGATCAATCTCCTCGCCCTTTGCCGTCAGCATAATCACGGGGATATCACTGATATTTGGCAGTTGCCGCAGCACACTTAGCCCATCTATTTTTGGCATCATGATGTCGAGGACGAGCAAATCATAAGCGGAATCATCATGCGCCACCGCTTTTAATCGTTGTATAACCGCCGCCCCATCATGGACACAGTCGCAATGAATACCATGGTTGTGCAAATACTCTTGTAGTAACTGAGTCAACTCTTCATCATCATCGCCTATCAATATATTTGGCACACTCACCTCCTTTCCATGATTTTAATTGGCTTTCATTCGTTTACTTGCCCATATTATCAGGCAAGCGCGTATCAATTCGCTATAAACGTTACCTTTCTTAATACTTCATAAATGTTCGTAACCTTTAACTGCCGTAAGATAGCTTCTATCAACCGCAAGACCTGCACTTTTAAGACGACTAATCACAACGATTAATAGCGCTTAAAACGCGATGCTTGCAAGATAAGACTTTAGTATTTATTTAACCAAACTCACTGTAATTAAAGGATGTCATCATGAAAAAATTATTATTGGGCTCAGTATTAGCAGCTTCTAGCGTATTTACTGTGACAGCATGTTCTAGTGTCAATGCAGCCTCTGACACCGCGCCAATGAATCAAATGCAAAAGAACCATAAAGACGGCGCCATGAGAGGCCCAATGTCAAAACTGGATCTAACAGCGACGCAGCAAGCGCAAATCAAAGCCATCATGCAAGAAAAACATGGCGATCGTACTGCTGACCGTGCAAAAAACCAAGCAGAACGCGCACAAATGGAACAACAAATACAAGCACTGACCAATGCAAGTACGTTGAACAACGCGGCGGTAAACCGTTTGGCCGATCAGCAAGCGGCAAAAGCAAAACAGCGCTTCATTGAGCGCGTCCAAACGCAGCATGCCATCTCTCAGGTGTTGACTGCTGAGCAGCGTGCAAAAATGGAACAGCTCAAATCAGAAAGACAAGAAAAAGGTCGTAAGCACTCAAAAGATCGTAAAGGCCATGGCAAACCACATCATCAAGGTATGTAACTTGTTATTAGCCGCCTGTCACTAACCGTCTGTCACTAGCCATCTGATTGGTGCCCATAACCACTTATGAAATTTTAGTGATTTGCATAAAAAAATAGTGACTTGCATAGAAAAAGCGCACCGTTTATACGATGCGCTTTTTTACGACAGTATCCTACTTAACACTCAATGATGCTATCTTTCAGTTAGTCTGTCGCCCCAAAACGCGCTTTCGCCATTGGCAGCATGTTAAATATCATTTTACCCACTGCTGTGCCATGACCGTCGCGGTAATATTCCGTCAGCGCTTGGCTATAGTCTTTGAGATCGACACTGTTTTGGGCAGACGGTATCTGCATGTTACTTGGTAGGTTTGGAAACACACTATCTTGCTCGCGTATCGGTGCATATTGGTTCAAGACATCAATCACCACTTGTTCCGTTGATGCTTGCTTGCTACTAGCGATGGATGATAACGGCAGGCGCTGATGCTGCCATAACAGCTTTCCTTGACTGTCAAGTCCGCTTAGATCCTGCACAAATACTTTTACTTGATTGCTACTATCTGTAGCGTCGGTATCGTCTGGCTCCTCAAACATGTTTTTCATCATCGCCAAACCTTGCTGCACGATAACTTTGCTGGTCAGTACTTTTTTATCATCATCCGCTACGGTGTTGTCTGCTTCTTTGATCAGCTCAGGGTACTGCTGACCAATCAATGAGTATAGCGTACTATAATACTGGCGCTGCGCTTGCTCATAGCTGATCTCATCTTGCAGGCGGCGAATGATTTGGCTGCTTTTTTGCATTGCTTGTAGTTGGTGCGCAGGCAGCTTGGGTGACATGTTATTCAGACTTTGTGCGGTGACAAACTCAAACTGACGCGTGTCTGCTTGCGCGTAGACGTCATCCATGGCCTTAAAGTGACTTTTGACCAGCGCCATACCAAACCCTTTGGGTAAGCTACCATCATTCATCGCAATCTTTAGCCATTTACTTTTCCATGTCGTGCCCAATTTATCGTCCAAATATGAGGCGTTAAACATGGCAAAATTGTCCGCCCACAAGTAGATATTACCTGATTTTGCATCCACATAAATGGGCTGACTAATACTGCTGTGATGATTGCGCGCGCTGTACTGTGCGCTTGGTAACATAGTGAATCTACCTGCTAATGGCTGGTATACGCCTTGTACATCAATGGACAGCGGCTTTAATAAATAGGCATCAAGCAGCTGTTGTTTTTTGACCGATAGCTTGGTTGGCTGAGTGTCATACTCGCTAAATAGCTTTTCATAATAAGGTGAAACAGATGCTGTTTCGGTGTTCTCGTCGCTACTGGTGTTATCATACGCTTCTGAATAATGCTCTAAATAGTCGTCAGCATAGTCGTTTTGATTCTCACGCCAAGCGCGATAGTTACTCGTGCAGGCAAGATACGTATTCTTTAGAGCGTTGCGCTTTTCATCATAAATGGCATCTGATAGGTCTTTATCTTGTGCCGCCGCCTCAGTGGTTAGTGCAATATAATCTTGGTCGTGCTTGTGTTCACAGTAGCTGTCCACATCATCGCCTGTTGCCATCAGCTTATCTGTATTAATACCCATGAATTTCTTATCGTTGTTGATTTCAATATTGCTGTGATAAGCCAATGACTGACGGCGCTGCTGTTGCTGTGCTTTTATGATCATGGTTTTGGCGGCAGCTGGTGTCTGCGCGGTACTAAGCGCAGTTGGGCTAGACGGTTGAACAAACGGCATGGACTGACAGCCCACCAATAGTAAGGTGCTGAGTAGGCAGGTGCTGATGGCTAGAGGTTTGACAGAGAACGGCGACTGCGTGCTGAATTTCATATTATTTATCCTAAAAAACGTGATGGTCTATTCGATACTGGCGCGATTTTTGGCAGGTATACTTATTGACTCAAGGAGTCATGCCAGTGCTGTCATCCATTTCGTATGCCTCATTATCGTAGCTATCATTATCATAGTCATCACTGCTGTATTCATCGGTATCGGTGCGGCTAGTATCTTCATAGCCATAACGGGCGTAGCGTGCCTCATCAAGCTGCGCTTTTTTCTGACGCATCTGCATGATCCGCTCATTGCCATCGATAGCGGGCGGCGCATCCGATGCAAAAGTCTGTTGCAATAGCGGAGTCAGTCGGCTTTGCTGGACACTTGCAGCATCATAGCGAGTTTGATTGACCACACTGGTCGTTGAGCCGAGTAAATCACTGCCTAGGTTCACGCGCTGCTGCTTGGCAAGTAGCTGATTTGAGCGATCAAGATAATAGTAGTTGGTATAATGAAAGGAGAATGGGCTGACCGCTTCTACCAGTTGCAATAATGCACCGACATCCGCACTTTGATAGCCTTTGTTATATTGCTGGATTTTATCAATAGCCAGTTTGAGTGCTGCGCCATCAGGGTATTGATCAGGATTGCTATCGACATGACGTTGGAGTGATTGACTCATATATTTGATCATTTTACCCACCATCTCGCCACTTTGCTGACTACCAAAGTAGACCTTGATGGCTTTGTCCGCGCCAACTTGCTGGGCAAATGAATCGTCGGCTATCGTGACGCTACTAAAGTAATCTGGCGCAAGCTCTGAGATACTGTCTTGTAGCGCCGCCATGAAGGCATCGTATAAAACCGCTGATGATATTTGTGAAGTGACACTTTCAGGCAGACCAAAGTCTACCGTGTGCGTGGCCATTGTATCTGGTAGCGCCGTGTCTTCAGGATCTGCTAGTGCCATTAGCGGCATAAAGGCAGAGGGATCAATGGTCAAGCGGCTGTTTTTAAAATCTAGTCCCAGCGGTATCTGTACCGATGCATGTATGGTTGGCGCGATATAGTCGTAGCTGTACACGCTCTGTAATTGTTTTTGCGTAGGCTGATAGTGACTGACGCTGTTGATGGTCAGATACTGATATTGATAAGCATTGAGCGCTTCTGTCTGTTCAGGGGTTTTGTGTATACCACCAAGCAACATGCCGATTATGCCAGTATTATCACCCGATAATGATGAGGTGTACTCGCCTGCTGCTTTGGCAACTTGCATGGCTTCGTAGCTGCTTAATAACTCCTTTGGTTGTACCTTTGAGAGAAAAGAGAACCGGCTGTCATTGGCGGATTCATTGTCACTATTGTAGTTATTGTCATAGTCATTATCTTCATCATCATAGTTGTCGTCATCATCATGATTATAATCATCACGGTGGTAACCATCCTTATCATAGCCGTATCCATTAAATCCATCTTCGCCAAACGCTAAATCTTCATCCGCTTCCATATTATCTATTAATTCTGTAGAAGACTGCTTCACCATCTCCGCAACCGCTCTTCTTTGTTCTTCAGAAAGGTCATATTCTGAAGCATCTTCATCACTATCCAAATCATAGCCATCTAGGTCATAGTCAGCGCTGCCATCATCTATTTGCGATTGCTGATACAGATAGGTTTCGATAGCGGTTCTCAGTAGACCACTTGCGCCTGTATCGATGCTGCTGGCGTCTGTGTAGGGTTTGACATGATAACTGGCTTTAGAAACGGCTAAGTGCTCCGTTGCCAAATGCTGGCGGATAGCCTTGAGCAACTGATTTTTGGCTTGCTGCTCTGCACTAGGGTGGCCATCTTGATCAAAAATCTGCGCATACTGACCACCATCTGCCTGCATGCGTTTGATAAATGCTTGGCTTTGTGCCGCGCGCTGGGTGGCATCTACCGTATTAAAATCAATCAATGCCCCTGATGCAGGCGTTGCTTTTTTGGCCATCGGCGCAGACTGGCAACCTACCAATGTCAGACTGACGCCGCTGAGCAGTAAGGCACTGCTCGCTAATGATAGCCACTTATGCTTATTGTCTCTTGATGTAGGCAGGCTGACAACAGGCTTCGCTCCATCTTGAGTCTGACATTGGTCGGCGCTTGGCAGGGACATAAAAACCTCACAGAGTATAAACAAATAGTAGAAATGATAGCGTATGAAACGAAATTACTTATAACACAAAAAGTTACAAATTAGTAGATATAAGCAATCATTTGTTTGGGATAAATCAAATATCTCGCGTATATCAATGATTTTAAAGCCGCTTCATTAGATTGACTGGATCAAATCTAAATTTAACGACCTATAATTAGGCGCAATAATAATCTGGCTTTGCTAATAACAGCCGTATTAAGAGATCGCTTTTTTATTTTGCAATGTGCTACCTTAGTGTTTTTGGCAAACAAACTATTAGTATTATCTATTGGTACTATTAATTATGCGGAATCTTTATCACGCGCTTAAATGATTTTGCTTGCTTTAACATTGACAGTTACTCATAAAAAAGGATTTTTTGATGCTTGATTTTTCTGCGAAACCTCGGCGCTCACCTATACTCATATTCGGTAGTACGCTACTACTCTCTGTCTCAGCCCATGCGCTAGAGCCAACCGTTTCAGCCAACAGCCCCACGGTCAATAACACATCGATTGATACCAATGCGCTAAATCTAGCCATTATGACGGACAATCCAACTGTCCTATCTGAAACCAAACGCATCACACGGGCAAAAACCAGTACTCTAAAAACCACATCAAACAATGCGAATAGCGACCAAGCTATCTACTCTGAAGATGCAATTCATCATCCAGTATGGGCAAAAAATGGCATGGTCGCCACCCAAGAAGCGCTTGCTTCCGACATCGGTTTGCAGATTTTAAAAGACGGTGGTAATGCGGTAGATGCTGGGGTTGCGGTTGGCTTTGCCCTTGCTGTAACCTTGCCGCGTGCTGGTAATATCGGTGGTGGCGGTTTTATGATGATTTATGACGCTAAGCAAGGCAAAACCGTCGCGCTCGATTATCGCGAAAAAGCACCAAGTAGCGCCTCTCGTGATATGTATCTCGACGATGAGGGCAATGCTGTCAGCGACTTATCTCGTTATCATGGCCTAGCCGTTGGCGTACCGGGGACAGTAGCAGGGCTACTAAAAGCACTAGAAGAGCATGGCACCATGAGCCGCGAGCAAGTCATGGCACCAGCAATCGCATTGGCAGAAGATGGCATAGAAGTCACCGCAGGCTTATCCGAATCGCTCACTGCTTTGAGTGATCGCTTGCAAAAATGGCCAAGCACCAAAAAAGTATTTTTTAAAGCAGACGGCAGCGCTTATCAGCCGGGTGAGCGGTTAAAGCAGCCTGAACTTGCCCGCTCGCTAAAGCGAATCGCGGCACAAGGCGCAGATGGATTTTATAAAGGGGAAACCGCGCGTGACATCGTAAAAGCCGTCAACGAAGCAGGCGGTAACATGAGCTTGCAGGATTTAGCCGATTACGAAGCCATCGCCCGCGTGCCTGTCAAAGGCGATTACCGTGGTTATGAGATTGTCTCTATGCCACCGCCCTCCTCTGGCGGTATTCACATCATTGAAATATTAAATATCTTAGAAGGCTATCCCCTCAAGGACTATGGTCAAAATAGCGCACAAACCATTCATTTGATGGCAGAAGCGATGCAACTGGCTTATGCAGATCGTGCTGAGTACCTAGGTGATTCTGACTTTATTGATGTCCCTGCTAGCGGCCTAACGTCACAAGCCTATGCGGATAAACTGCGCACTTTGATTGATCCCAATAAAGCCACTCCAGCCTCGACCATCAAAGCAAACAATCCGCTCCCTTATGAGAGCGATCAAACGACACATTTCTCTATCGTTGATAAAGACGGCAATGCCATCGCCAACACCTATACGTTGAACTTCTCTTATGGCACTGGTCTCGTGGCTGACGGCACAGGTATTTTGTTAAACAATGAAATGGATGATTTTTCTGCCAAGCCGGGTGTACCAAATGGTTACGGATTAATTGGTGGTGATGCCAATGCTGTTGAAGCCAATAAACGTCCGCTATCCTCGATGAGTCCAACGCTCGTATTCAAAGACAGCAAACCTTACATTGTCACTGGTAGCCCAGGCGGTAGTCGTATCATCACGACCGTCACCCAAATCATCTCTAACGTCATCGACCATGATATGAACATCGCTGAGGCAACTCACGCGCCGCGTATTCACGACCAATGGCTACCTGATGAGATTCGAGTTGAAAAAGCACTAAATATTGATACCGTTAAAAAATTAGAATCTATGGGGCATACGGTCAGTCCAAAATCAGCCATGGGCTCCACGCAGTCGATTATGCTCACACCAAACGGCGTCTATGGCTCTTCTGATCCGCGTATTGTTGACGCAGCGGTGGTTGGATACTAAGTCAAATTGTCTTTAATTATCAATTATATACCCCTCTACGCCTTATCGTGTTGAGGTTTTTTTTATATCATTTCTTACCTAATTAAATTAGCATGATGACTTATCTCACTCAGATTAAACCCTTGCAATTAGTGGCTGTTGGTAGCAAATAATGCTATTATCAACGACCCCATTTAAAACGTATCAACATGGCTTCCGAGGTCTTAACCACCTCTCGATAACACTACAAATGATTGATAATCATCATGTATTTTATCAGTAGCTTATTTCTTTTGATCGTACTAGTAAGAGTCTTCTATGGCATTTGTACACCTTGGTATCCACAGCGAATATTCCATCACCGATTCTATCGTGCGCATCAAGCCGCTCGTGAAAGCGGCGGCGGCTGACAATCAGCGTGCGCTGGCTTTGACCGATTTATCCAATTTATATGCCACAGTGAAGTTTTATCGTGCTTGCCTAGGCGCGGGTATCAAGCCCATTATCGGCAGCGAAGTCATCATGGATAATGAAGACACACGCCTTACCCTACTCGCAATGAATAATGAGGGCTATCAAAACATTACCCGTATCGTGTCGCTTGGGTTTACCGAAGGTCGCGCTGATCCTGTCAATCATGGTACGCCTGTTATCAAGCGTAGTCATATTCTAGAACATGCGGCAGGCGTCATTGTACTACTGACCGAAAAGTCCGACGTGGGTCAGGCATTGGTTGGCTCGATGCCAGAAAAAGCTGATGAGCTGCTCACCGAGTGGCAAGCGCAATTTGATGATCGTTTATACTTTGCCATTAAGCGTACCAACCGCTCAGGCGAAGATGCCTTTATTAGGGCAGCCATTCATTCAGGTGCCAAACACAACATCCCCATCATTGCGCATAATGACGTACGTTTCTTAGAGCAAGAGGATTTTGATGCGCATGAGGCTCGCGTGTGTATTGCAGGCTCTTATGTCTTAGCGGACCCCAACCGTCCGCAGACCTACTCAGATGAGCAATATCTCAAAACCCAAGATCAAATGGCGCAGCTGTTTGCTGATATTCCGCAAGTAGTTGACAACACCTTACGCTTGGCAACCCGCTGTAATGTCACTTTGACACTGGGTATTAACGTACTGCCTGACTTCCCTGTCCCTGAAGGCGAGACGATTGAATCGTTTTTTCGGGCCGAGTCACAGCGCGGTCTTGAGCAGCGCTTAGATAAGCTTTTTCCTGTCGAAGCACGTACGGACAATTGGAGCGATTTCCGTCAAAGATATGACGAGCGCCTCGCCTACGAGCTGGATATTATTTTATCCATGGGCTTCCCTGGTTACTTCCTCATCGTCATGGACTTTATCCGCTGGGCAAAAGCCAATGGCGTGCCAGTAGGCCCTGGACGTGGTTCTGGTGCAGGGTCTCTGGTCGCCTACGCGCTCAATATTACCGACCTTGACCCCATTCATTACGATCTGTTATTTGAGCGCTTCTTGAACCCTGAGCGGGTATCGATGCCCGATTTCGATATCGACTTCTGCATCGAAGGTCGCGATCGCGTGATTGATTATGTGGCGCAAACCTACGGTCGTGATGCGGTTTCACAGATTATTACCTTTGGTACGATGGCCGCAAAAGCGGTCGTGCGCGATGTGGCGCGCGTCCAAAGTAAATCATACTTTTTGGCCAATAAAATATCTAAACTCATTCCCAAAACGCCTGGCATCACCCTAAGCCAAGCGCTTGAGCAAGAGCCACAGCTTAAAGACTTGATCTCTAATCCTGATAACATGGATTATGAAGATGCCATTGAAATCTGGGAGATGGCGATTAAGCTTGAAGGCGTCTGCCGAAACGTCGGTAAACATGCCGGTGGCGTACTGATTGCGCCGCATAAAATCACGGACTTTAGTGCCATTTATTGTGATGACGATGGGCACCGTGTCAGCCAGTTTGATAAAGACGATGTAGAAGCTGTCGGTCTGGTAAAGTTTGACTTTTTGGGTCTACGCAACTTAACCGTTATCAACGCAGCGGTTGAGAATATCAATTTGCGCCGTGCCAAAGAAAATGTGCCCGCATTGGTATTGGAAGACTTACCACTCGATGATGTTAAAGCCTACAAATTGCTGCAAGATGCCAAAACAACCGCCGTCTTTCAGCTAGAAAGTATGGGCATGAAAAAGTATTTGGCCAAACTGCAGCCAACCAATATCGAAGATGTGATCGCCATGTGTGCGCTCTATCGTCCCGGCCCGCTTGATGCCGGCATGGTAGAGATGTATATCGACCGTAAGCACGGTCGTGAAGAGGTCATTTATGACCATCCCAATCTTGAGCCCATCTTAGAAAACACTAATGGCGTCATCGTCTATCAAGAACAGGTGATGCAGATCTCGCAGGTCATGGCAGGTTATAGTTTGGGCGGTGCTGATATGCTGCGCCGCGCCATGGGTAAGAAAAAACCTGAAGAGATGGCAAAACAGCGCGATATCTTTGTCACTGGCGCAACCTCACAAGGTATCGACGAAGTCACATCAGGCGGCGTGTTTGACCTAATGGAAAAGTTTGCAGGTTATGGTTTTAACCGCTCGCATTCTGCGGCTTATGGGGTACTTGCCTATCAGACGGCTTATCTCAAGCAGTACTACCCTGCTGAATTCATGGCAGCGGTATTAACATCTGATATGAACAACACCGACAATGTGGTGTTCTTTATCAATGATTGCCGTGAAAACTTTGATTTGACTGTGGTCAATCCATCAGTCAATCGCAGTGAATGGCATTTCGTTGCCGATACCCCGACCAATATCATTTACGGTCTTGGGGCGATTAAAGGTGTCGGTGAAGGAGCTGTCGAGTCCATCGTTAATGCACGCCGCACGGATGGACCTTTTAAAGACTTATATGACTTTTGCCGCCGTGTGGACATCAAAAAAGTCAATAAGCGTACACTAGAAGCATTGGTTAGCGCAGGGTGTTTTGATGACTTTGCTGCGACGCTACGGCCCGACTTACCAGCAGACGAAGCTTACGAGATTCGCGGTGCACTGATGAGCCAACTACCAAGCGCCGTCCAAGCGGCTGAGCAAGATCGGCAGAACAACGAGCTTGGCATGATGGATTTGTTTGGCGAAATGGACGGTGTTGTTGCAGCACCGCCACTCGTGATGACGCCAGAGTTGATCTGGGGTGACAAGCATCGCCTAAAAGCGGAAAAGAACACCTTGGGGTTATACTTAACTGGTCATCCAATTAATGAATACTTAGATGAATTAAAGCGCTACACCTCAGGCGCTCGTCTCAACAAATTGGCAGATACTGGTTATAACGGTAGCTGCTATTTTGCAGGACTCATTATAGATATCGCTAACTTTGGCAATCGTAATGTGATTACTTTAGATGATGGCACATCGAGATTGGAAGTCAGCTGCTATGCTGAGCGTTTCAACCGTGTCAAAGAGCAATTGAAAATCGATGAAGTTGTCATTATCAAAGGCAGTATTCGTGAGCGTGATGGACGTTTGTTTGCGCGTCTTGATAGTGCCATGAGCATGGTCGATGCGCGCCTGCGTTGGCTCAAAAAAATCAGTATCAAAGTCCATGGTAACGATATCGACCTACTCACACGCTTGCAACCACTACTCAAATCCGCACAGGCTGATATCATACCTGAACCGCGATTAACTTATAATCAAGAGCAAGATGAGCAAAGCAATAATGGTAGTAACACTTACGACCCTGCCATGGGCGGCAGTTTATATGATGAAAATGGCAATGACTTATTGGCTCTAGAGAACGATATGAACCATGACGCATTTAATCAAAATAGCATGCCCCAAAGCTATGCAAATAATGCGCTTAGTGATACGGATGCTTCTATCAATGATAACTGCTTGCCACTTGGTTTGAGCGTGTATGACGTTTATGGTATCGCAAATGTGGGCCTGTCAGAGCATTGGCGGGTCTACCCGAACGACGATAACTTGCAACAGCTGAAGACTTTAGTTAGTGAAGATAACTTACACTTTCATTACAGCTAAAATGTACAATACCACCAAAAATCCACTATAGTAATCTAACTGCTCTAACTTTTAACAATTGGATAAAAGCCATGACTGACATGACGAATAATAATATGACTGGTCAGACTGATGAAGAGATTATCAATCACGAACAGTTCGAAGACATGCGTGACTTGCTAGAAGAAGACTTCGTCGAGCTGATACAAGTGTACCTCAATGATAGTCAAAAACGCGTTGCAGCACTGCGAATCGCTCAGCAAGAAGATGATAACGCCAATGGCTTTGAAACCGCTCATGCCCTAAAAGGCGCAAGTGCCAATTTGGGTACGACTCAGCTGGTTCGTCTTAGCAGCCAGCTACAAGAATGCTGCCGTGAGCGCCACATTAGTGAACAAGCTGATCTGATTGAAGAAATCGCTGTCGCATTACAACGTGCTGAACAAGAAATCAATCAAAGATTGGGGCAATAATGAGTAACGACTCTTCATCATCTACTGAGCAAGCCTGTACAGTGAATGACTACCTCGACTGCTTACAAGTCATCATGGTCAATACGACTTTGCCTGCCAATATCGGCTCAGCCGCACGCGCCATGCATACAATGGGCTTGTCCCGTTTGACCGTTGTCGATCCCAAATTGCCAATTGATGAGACCAGTGTCTCTCATGCGGCAGGTGGTAGTGAGCTGCTGTCATCTGCTGTGATCGCACCTACTCTAGAGTCTGCCATTGCCGACTGTCAGCTGGTATTTGCAGCCAGCAGTCGCAGTCGTCATATGCCGCGCCCTGTTGTGACACCCACGCAGGCTGCCAAAATCATGTTCGACTTTATCGATACACAGTCGGCTTTAAGTGCAAATGATAATAACGTTAACACCTCATCAGACGCTGTTTCTAGCAAACCAAATATCGCTATCTTATTTGGGCGTGAAGATCGTGGGTTGACCAATGAAGAGTTGGCTTATGCTGATTATCACATTCAAATTGACGCCAACCCTGCTTACCCTGTATTAAATGTCGCCTCAGCAGTGCAAGTCATTGCCAGCTTTATTTTTGCTTATGCTCAAGCGCATACTCAGACAGCGGACAGTTTAGACGAGAATACCGCTTCCCAATCGACAATTAATGTGAATTTACGTCAACAATGGGATGAGCCTGCTATCAATCAGCAGCAGTTGCAACAGCTTACTCAGCGTACTACTGATCTTATGGTACAGCGTGGTCTGGCAAATAGCGAACATCTAAAGTCATTGCCATCACGCCTATCCAGACTGGGATCACGCATACAGCTTGATCAAAAAGAGTATCAGCTATTAAGCGCTTTGATTGCAAAATTATCCAAAGATTAAAACAAGTCATTGTTTATCAGCTCGCCTTCATTTGACAGCTTTTTACTATATTTTGCGGTACAAAGCTGTTATAACTTAGGAAAAATGAGCAACAACATACTCTCATTATTATTTAACCATCATGACCATAAAATAAAGACATTGCTACTTTAGCAACGCTACTTTACCGACGAATAGATAGGACGCTTTATGTCATTGCCATCCAAATTGTTCAGATCGCTTGTCAGCATCAAAAAAGATCTGAAAGAAGATATCGATGCGGTATTTAACCGCGATCCTGCAGCGCGCAATAGTCTGGAAGTCATCCTAACCTACCCAGGTATCCATGCGCTCATTCTACATCGCGGTGCGCACTGTCTGTGGAATCATGAACAGAAACTGGCGGCTCGCGTCATCTCATATGGCTCGCGTATTATTACAGGTATTGAGATTCACCCTGCTGCCAAGATTGGTAAACGTTTCTTTATCGATCATGGTGTTGGGGTCGTCATCGGTGAGACTGCTGAGATTGGCAACGACGTGACGTTGTATCACGGTGTTACTTTAGGCGGTGTATCTTGGAATAATGGCAAACGCCACCCAACGCTAGAAGATGGTGTAACCGTAGGTGCTGGTGCAAAAGTCTTAGGGCCATTTACGGTCGGCAAAAACGCCAAAATTGGCTCGAATGCAGTGGTAGTCAAACCAGTACCAGCAGGCGCTACGATGGTCGGTAGTGCCGCTCGTATGATCTCAGATCATCACGATGAAAAAGGCAATCCCATCGCGACAAAAGTACAAGATGCCAAGCAACAAGAAAAAGTCGCGCAAGCTGGCGAGAGCATCAAGGATCAAGCAGCTGACACCACTTCTACTGCAAAACGCACCAATACCTTCCGTGCTTATGGTATCGATCCCTATTCACAAGACCCTGTCGCAGAAGCGTTTGCTAAAATGCTCGAACACATTCAACAATCAGAGAATCGTCTCGATCAGTTGCAGTCAGCAATGTGTGATATCGATCCTAACTTTTGTAAAAAAGAATACGATAAGCTTTGTCTAGAAGATTTAGATGTGATTGGTCGTGCTGATATCGATGCAGCAGATAACGAGCAGAAGTGAATACGAGAGTTTCAGTAAAACAAATAAGACTAAGGGACGTACAATATACTGTACACCCCTTAGTCTTATCTACTGCAAAAATATCAGATGTTATCAGTGTGAGTTAAAACAAGTCACCCCACTAACTGTCTATTTATTATCAATTTTTTCTTAAAACGCTATTCAAACAACTAATCAGTAAATGCAGTCAACTCTTCAATCCCTACAACTTCATGCGCTTTAAACGGATAACGATCGGCCATTACAATCCAATCAGATATTGATTTAAATGTCGAATATTTGCTTAGGCTATTTTCTATAGTAGCCAATTTGACCATCAAAATATCAATATCCATCGTCACTCGTCGCACTTGCTTTGGCTCAGTCTGTCGACGTCTATTACAATCACCTTCAAGCGCTTTAAAGGTTTGCTGTAGTTGCTGCAAACTCATCGGTGTACTCAGTGCTAAATGTACACATTGATTGGTATAGTCAGGTTTTGGTAATTGGGTAGTCGCGGTAAAATCAGGGTTTTGAAAAGCCGTAGATAGTCGTATCTCACCCAGCGCTGCCAAACTCTCTCGAGCAAGCGGTAGATACCTCTCAGCTTGATAGTTGCTACCCAGCGCTAACACCACTTCTGCCACAGACTGCGCTTGCACAGTTTCAGGTGCGCATTGTGTTAGCGTTGCCATATTCAAATTCATTGACGTTTTATACATCATCAGCTTGGCTGTCATTAACTTCTTTGGTAACGTCTTTAGTAGCTGACTCGTTAGTTGATGCTGGCGCATAGCGTGTTATTTGTACCCCTACCGCATCTGCTTGGGCAATGGCAGTCGGCTTGGCAATGCTCAACGTGATTTTTTGACAGTCATATTTTGCAAATAGCTTATCAGAGATCTGACTGGCCAAATGCTCAAGCAGCTTTGCTTGAATTTCTTTGCACCACTCGCTCACATCATCGCAGACTTCTTTATAGCTCAGCGCATCGCTGACATCATCTGACACAGCGGCACGGCTAATATCCGTCTCAAGCGCGATATCGATCAGTAACGGCTGAATAATGGCGCGCTCCCAATCAAACACACCAATGACCGCTTCAACTTTTAGACCTTTTATAAATACAACATCAGACTGCGTATGAAACATGCTTCCATCCTTGTTTGCTAATTTTTTGTTCGTATTTTTAGCTCTTTACTTAACCGATTACAAAGCCTCTTCACGGAGACGCTCAGCCTTTAACACTTTACTTGGACGATGTCGCCACAGATCAATGCTAAATAAGAGTAACCCTAACCAAATCAAACCAAATACTGCCAGACGATGTAGATCAAATGGTTCATTGTAATAAAATACCGCTAAGAAGAAAATAAAGGTCGGCGTCAGATAATTCATAAAGCTTAAGATACTATATGCCACAAGCTTGGTCGATTTATTAAATAATAATAGCGGTATCAAAGTAATCGGGCCTGCGAGCATCAATAACCAAATGTTTGCGCTGAACCAAAAGCTTAGCTGATGGCTGACCACATCAGACTGCCAAAACCACCAAATACATAAAGGGACTAGCATGGCCGTTTCAACAAACATAGCATCGACAGCAGTCAATGGGGTTTGCCGCTGAATGGTGCCATAAGTACTAAAGCTGAACGCCAAAATCAATGATATCCACGGCAGACTACCAAGCATCACCACTTGAATGACCACAGACAATAATGCAAAGCCAATGGCTACCCATTGTAGCGTGCGCAGGCGTTCTTTGAATAAAATCATCGATAGGCCAACACCCACCAATGGCCCAATAAAGTATCCCAAACTGGCCTCAAGGATACGATCGTGATTGACCGCCCATACATAGGTCAGCCAGTTGGTTGCGATAATCAAGCCAGATACCAACGACAACGCGATCCATCTTGGGTTTTGTTTGAGCGTCTCTATCCACCCCCAACGCTTGGTCGCTACCAATACAATGAGTAGGCAAAAAAACGTCCAAACAATACGGTGTCCTATGATTTCGGTCGCATCATAATTGGATAATTGCTTAAAGTATAAAGGAAAACCACCCCAGATAAAAAAGGCAATAAGCGCAGTGATAATGCCGCGTCTGGTTGTGGTAATCGGGGCAACAGGTTTTTTGACGACATTTTGGGTAGTCATAGTACAGGACAACTTTTTAGAGCAAAGCGCACCCTCACCTAATTCTGATTATTATTATCAATCGAATCGTGAAAGCGCAGGGTCACTACAGTGAAATTATAAGATAAAAAGCAATGTACTCATGCCAATAGTGACATGAGTACATTGCTAACAATATTAGATTGAACTTTTTATGGATACTTTACAGCGCATGATCATAGGAGCGTATTGATCCACACTCATTCATTTATTCAGCGTCAGTATCCACTTGAATAGACATACCGATTTGGTTAGCCAGCTCAGCAAAACCTGGGAAGCTGGTATTGACCGTCTCCGTACCCTCAATGGTGATTTGCTCAGCAGCACGCAGACTCGCAACAGAGAAACTCATCGCAATACGATGGTCATGATGCGAGACAATGTGACCACCACCAAAGACAGGCTGGCTGTTATTTATATCGCCGTTCTCAGTAGCGGTGCCTTTGCCTTCAATAATCAGCCCATCATCAGTGACAGTACAATCGATGCCAAGCGTCTGTAAGCCCTCTGCCATCACCGCTATACGATCTGATTCTTTGACGCGTAACTCTTTAGCACCAGTCAAGACGGTACGCCCTTTGGCACAGCTAGCCGCGACAAACAGTACAGGGAACTCATCAATCGCTAGCGGTACGAGATGCTCCGGTATCTCAATACCGACCAAGTTTGAGCTGCGAACCGTAATATCAGCCACTGGCTCGCCGCCAACGTGCGTTTCATTGCTTAGGCTAATATCTGCATTCATTAATTTTAGAATATCAATAACGCCAGTACGCGTAGGGTTGATACCGACTTGGGTCAAGGTCAGTTTGCTGTCTTGACTAATAGCTGCTGCTACCATAAAAAATGCCGCAGATGAGATATCAGCAGGAACCGCAATATCGCCACCTGTTAGTGTGCCACCACCAGTGACACTGATACGATTGCCTTCTACGGTTACCGGATAACCAAAGGCTGATAGCATACGCTCGGTATGGTCACGGCTGATTTCAGGCTGAGTGACCGTCGTTGTACCCTCGGCCCATAGACCTGCTAGCAGCAAGCACGACTTTACCTGTGCTGACGCCACTGGCATATCATATTCGGTGCCTTGCAATGGCTTACCAACTGCATCGCGACCCGTAATGCTAAGCGGTGCCGTACCACTATGACCCGTGCTTTGGATGACAGCACCCATCCTGCGTAGCGGTGCAGCCACACGCTCCATCGGGCGTTGGTTTAGGCTGGTATCACCCGTTAATACGCTATCAAATGATTGCGCTGCCAAGATACCAGATAGCAGGCGCATGCTCGTACCTGAATTCCCCATATACAATGGCGTTTTGCTAGGTTTTAAACCATTCATACCGACACCATGAATGGTCAAGTTACCATTATCAGGGCCTTCGATGGTCACACCCATATCACGAAATGCTTGCAACGTTGCAAGGGCATCTTCCCCTTCCAAAAATCCAGTAACGTGGGTTACGCCTGTGGCAAGACTGCCAAGCATGATGCTGCGATGCGAGATAGATTTGTCACCAGGAATGGCAATGGTGCCAGAGACCGTATTGCTAGGGGTAATATTATAAGAAGCTGACATGGCAGAAGTATCCGTATAAGGGGTGCTGGCTAACATATGGCCAAAATGTCGCCGTGCGGCTTGCGCGCGGCCCAAAAGTCCCATCAGGGCGGTTGAATCTTTATCAATGATGAGCTGGCGCATGGTTTGCAGATAGACACCATACTCATCAAGGGCGCTCACAATGGCGCTTTGGTTGGCAAAAAATATATCATGCCACATTTTAGGGTCGCTTGCGGCGATACGCGTAAAATCGCGGAACCCACCAGCGGCATAACGAAACATATCTAAATTATCATCATGGCTTGCTAATTGCTCAACCAAATTGAAGGCAAGCAAATGCGGCAAATGGCTGGTATGCGCTAATATACGATCATGGTGACCTGCATCCATCGATATAACATTTGCACCCACTGATTCCCATAATAATCGCAACTTAGTAATCGCGACATTGCTTGTGGTAGCTAGCTCACAGATAATGACACTATGATTGACAAATAAATTGGCGCGTCTGGCATGATACCCTGAATTTTCAGCCCCAGCAATTGGAT
Organism: Psychrobacter sp. T6-5; assembly: GCF_052258485.2. NCBI lineage: Bacteria > Pseudomonadati > Pseudomonadota > Gammaproteobacteria > Moraxellales > Moraxellaceae > Psychrobacter > Psychrobacter sp. T6-5. The sequence goes on from NZ_JBQQEY020000001.1 coordinate 2,120,154, forward strand.
GCGCGGGCACCAACCCTACTGGCAACGAACCAAACACCGCTTTGGCCGCGTCAATGATATTGACCTTGGTACTGCAGACATCCGTTAAGATACAGTCAGCGGCAAGCTGTTCATTATCCATCGCATTTTTGATGTCAATAAAGACAGCTTGTACTGCCTGTACAGGCACTGCAATGATGATTAAATCACTACCGCTTATGACGTCTTGTAGGTTTGCACTACCAGCATCAAGCAGACCATGCTCGATGGCTTCTGTGATACTTGGTGCATGCCTATCGACTGCTACCAGTCGCTCACTTAAGCCATTATCTTTAATGGCTTGCGCAAAGCTAGCACCAATGAGCCCAAGTCCAATCACACAAACTTGTTCGAATATAGGTCGATGCATATTTAAAGAGGGCTGAAGATTGTTTTTTTTCTGACGACTCACGGCTTTTCTCGTTGAACGCGCTCGGATACATTTCGGTAAATCCCAGCGTTATATAATTTAATGGCTAGTTAAGATCACTTTTTACTAAATAATACCTTTGATCAAAACATATCGATGGATGTGCTGAGGGCGTGTCCCTATTTTAAAAATGGTGATAAAAATGAGATAAATCGCAGGCAAACAAGGAAAATAGTGCAGACAATATCGAGATATTGACCAGATATTTAACACCGTTTGTCAAAGATTTAGCCATTTTTAGCCCATTTAGTGATAAACGTTTGAATTAGGGACATGCCCTAGTCTTCACTCAGAATAGAACGCAAAGTATCAATCAAACGTAAATTGTCCTCGGCCACACCCACCGTAATACGCAACCAGTTTGGCAGCCCATAAGCGCCTAACGGCCGAACAATAACGCCTTGCTCCAGGAGTGCTTGATGGATTGACGCCGCAGTTATATCTTCCATCTCAACCTGCACCTCAACCATAATGAAATTGGCATGCGACTTCACAAACCCCAATCCCAATGTATCAAACTGCTTTTCTAACCAACGCATTTGCTCATCATTCATCTGGCGCGTTTTTTCAATAAAATCTTGATCAGCAAGTGCCGCAGCGGCAGCAGCTAGACCTACACGGCTGACATTAAACGGCTGGCGAATACGATTTAATAACTCTGCGACAGCCACCGAGCTTAATGCATAGCCCACACGTAAACCTGCCAGCCCATAAGCTTTAGAAAACGTGCGCACGATGATGACATTATCAAACTCATCTAATAATGCGCGGTTATTACTCTCAGGGCTATACTCGATATAAGCCTCATCCAATACGACCAAGACTGAACTTGGCACACTCGTAACGAATTGACGCAGCTCCTTGCGGTCTAGCTGCGTGCCAGTTGGATTGTTGGGATTGGCAATAAAGACAATTTTGGTATTGGGATTATCTTGGACTGCTTGACTCATGGCTTTTAGGTCGTGACCAAACCGGTGGGCAGGCACCTCAACATCCATCGCGCCTTGCATCTTCGCCAGCATAGAGTAGACCACAAACGCATACTGACTATAGACGATGGCATCATCAGCACCCACAAAACTACGTGCCAAAATATCGAGCAAATCATCAGAGCCATTGCCAAGCGTAATCTGCTCGACTTTAACGTCATTAAAGTCAGCCAACGCTTGCTTCAGATAATAGCCATTGCCATCAGGATAACGTGACAATTGACCCAACTGCTCAGTGACCGCTAGCGTCACTCGCGGTGAGCACCCCATCGGGTTCTCATTGCTAGCCAGCTTCACCACATCTGAGACACCATATTCGCGCGTCAGCTCTTCAATTGGCTTACCTGTCTGATAAGGTGCCAACGCCAGAATACTGTCGTAAGCTGGCGCTAATGGCGATAGGTTTGATGCTGTCAATTGATCAGGCTGCATGATTTATCCTTAAGTGTTATCACTAAATGCGATCGCCCATCTATTAGTTGTCAATCTCGATCGATAAACAAACGAATAGATGAGCCGATATATTTCTACAATACTGCTTTTGGATACGAGCCTAAGATGCGCAGATCTTTTACCAGTGGGCGAATATCGTTGATAGCGGCGCTGACATTTGGATCATTGATATGACCGTTCATATCAATAAAGAACACATATGCCCACTTATTAGGACGCTCAGGACGTGTCTCGATACTGGTCATCGATACGCCATGATATGACAAAGGTTTCAAGATTTCGATCAATGCACCAGCTCTGTCATGGGCTGAGACAACGATGGAGGTTTTGTCTTGACCAGAAGGCGCAATGGCCTCATGACCGATGATAAGGAAACGGGTGGTATTGCTTGGGTTGTCTTCAATGTTTGAATAAAGCTTATGCAAGCCGTACTCTGCAACCGCAACGTCACCAGCGATTGCTGCTGAATGCCATTCGTTTTTGAGGCGACGCGCCGCTTCACCATTACTTGATACCGCAACGCGCTCCACATTAGGAAAATTCACATCTAGCCAATGACGGCACTGCGCCAATGACTGCTGGTGCGAATAAATACGGCTCAAACCATCAAGCTTAGTATGCTCAGCGACCAAGAAGTTTTGATGAATAGGTAGTTCAACTTCACCAATAATTTTTAGCGTAGAAGATAAGAATCCGTCCAAGGTATGATTGACTACCCCTTCTGAAGAGTTTTCGACAGGGACAACGCCATACATCGCAGTGCCTGCTTCAACCTCACGGAATACATCGGTAATGGTCGTCATTGGTACGGTATCAGCAGCTTTGCCAAAATGCTTTAGTGCAGCGGCATGGGTAAAGGTGCCAACTGGTCCTAAGAAAGCAATACGCTGCGGCGCCTCTAAGTCTAGGCATACCGACATAATCTCACGGAACAAACGCGCCATCTTTTCGTCAGCGATTGGACCAGTATTGCGCTCCATAACCGCTTTTAACACCTGTGCTTCACGCTCAGGACGATAAAAGATAGGGTTGGTATTGTCGTCAGCGGCAGTGTGGTTTTTCTTTACCGCTGCCACTTGTTGCGCCAGCTTGGCACGGTTATTGATGAGCGTTTGGATTTCGCAGTCGACAGCATCAATGTTTTGGCGAATATTGTCTAAAAACTCTTTTTCAGTTGCGGTGTCGCTAGCGCCTGCGGCGGTTTGATTTAGATTGTCCATGGTTTGTTCTGGTGACTGCTCGCTCATTACCGCCCATCCTTTTTAGATTTTATCACTGTTAGGTATTACTAATATTTAGATATGAATATCTGCTAAATTTTACTGTGTTTTTTAAATGCTTCGACTATCTCTACATACCGATAGTGGTTGAGAGTGTCATTATGAAGTCATTGGTAAATAGCGGTCAATGACCAAAACTATTTTAACCATCATCCAAAAACAGTCTATCAGAAACATCGCGCGTCATTGGCGTTCTCTGGTATTACTGCTATATTGGTCGCAAAGTAAGCAAGACCAGCGGATGACCGGCTCTACTATAGCAAAAACTCAGGTCAGTGCCCATTCGTAAATAGTGATAAGCCAGCAAATTATTATTAATATTATCACAGTTAAGTGATATGACAGTGGCGCATAGCACAACTATGAGCAAACACACGTAGAAAACTGTGTTACAGTTTCCATTCAGCTCCCTACCCTGCGATATATAAGAGGAGCACCACATCATTAATAAGAAAAAGGATACCTGATGAGCGCATTACAACAATTACGTACTATGACGACCATTGTCGCTGATACTGGCGACCTTGCTGCTATTGCCCGTCTAAAACCCATCGATGCGACCACCAATCCAAGCCTTATCACCAAAGCCCTCATTCATCCTGATAACCAAGGTATGCTATCAGAAACAATGAGCCGCCATAATGGCGATGTAGATACGGTGATTGATGCCCTAACCATTCAAGTTGGTTGTGATATTTTGGCACTTATTGAAGGGCGCGTTTCTACCGAAGTCGATGCGCGTTTGTCTTATGATACTGGGGCGACGATCGACAAAGCCTTAGCTTTTATGGACGCTTATCAAAAAGCTGGCATTGACTCAGAGCGAGTATTGATCAAAATGGCAGCAACTTGGCAGGGAATTGAAGCGGCACGTTATCTTGAAACCCAAGGCATTCACTGTAATTTGACTCTATTATTTGGTCAGCATCAAGCAATCGCCTGCGCAGATGCGGGCGTGACGCTCATCTCTCCTTTTGTAGGGCGTATTTTAGATTGGCAAAAACGCCAGCAAAGCCGTCAAAACGTGCCAGCTTCTGAAGACATGGGCGTACAATCTGTCAAACTTATTTACCAATACTACAAGCAGCATGGCTATCATACGCAAGTCATGGGGGCAAGTTTCCGCTCGACTGAGCAGATATTGGCACTCGCAGGTTGCGATTTGTTAACCATTGCGCCCAACCTAATCGATGAGCTGGCAGCCATGGATATTGATGTGCCTCGTCAGTTATCGCCGAGCATGTCCATGGATATGCAAGCGATGAGCCAAGTGAGCTTGACGCATGAAGAGTTTAGCGCGGCCTATCAGCAAGACAAGGTCACACAAGACCTATTACCAAAAGGTATTGATGGTTTTATTGGGGCACGTGATGAGCTTGCGAAGACGTTAGCGGCCATTCGCGGGCAATAAACGAGGCACAATAAGCACTCGTCTGGCACAAAAGATATTTGCCTGCCCATAGTAAGTTGGCTATCATGAGCGACTTCAGATAACAAGAAGCAAGGCTTAAGTATGAAACGGCTATCAATGTTATTGGCAGGCAGTGTTTTAATGACCAGCGCCTATGCGGTCAATTGGGTAGAGGTGACCGAGAGCGACTCTGGATCGACGTTTAGCTTAGATGTAGACTCTATCGAACACTCTGACATCAACATCATAGACGAAAAAGACGTCGAAAACATCACTGTCTCTTTGCTAAGAACCTATCCTACGCAAAAAGATAAGAGCACAGTGAAAGAAAAACCCATCCATCATAGCGATCAGCAACTACTGATTTCTTGTAAAGATTTCAGTTACTATAAAAGAGCTTACGTCGATTATAGTGCTGATAATAAAGTCATTAAGTCTTGGCAATCAGAAAAGCCCATACTGACCACCAAAGACTTTAAGATCACCACACCAAAGACCGTTGGTCGCACGCTGATCGAGTACGCCTGTAAAAGCTACGAGCAAAACAAATCGTAATATCATTAGACTCACCACAAAAAAAGCGCCCTGATTATTTTCAGGGCGCTTTTTTATACTCTATAAATTTTCTTGAACAATCAGACTTACGCCTTTAGTACCGTATAGACAGGTACTGGGAACTCGCCGTGTAGCTCAACCAAATCTAATAAAACTAATGCGCCGACCACAGTATGATCGGCTGACTGGCATAACTCATAAGCGGTCGTCAATGTGCCTCCAGTCGCCAAGATATCATCGACCAGTAGTACGCGTTCAGGTGGCAAGTTGTTTTGCATCTCAAGCGTGTCTTTCCCATACTCAAGCGCATATGCTTTATTAGCGACAGGTGGTGGCAGTTTACCTGGCTTACGGAGCAAGATCATGCCTTTGCCCAGACGGCCTGCTAGCATACTGGCAAATACAAATCCACGTGCTTCAACAGCCCCTAAGCAATCCACCTCATCCATCAGTCCCTCTGGCAATGCGGCAAGCAGCGCATCGATGACAGCATCAATATGACTGCGTAGTAACGGGGTAATATCATAAAAATCAATGCCGACTTTTGGAAAGTCTGGTACTGTGCGAATAATCTGCCAAAACGGATGGTCAGTATTGAGCATCGTAGTCGTCTCATTTTCGGTAGTGGCAGATGTGGCGGCGTTAATACTCATGAAAACCCTTAGCGTGTGTGTTTATATGGTTTAGATAATAGTTAAATACGAATGTATCAGTGCTAAATAATGGATAACACTGTGAATTTAGCGGCGATTATTATAGCATAATTGACTTTCTTATTGCAGATTGGCAACCGATATTGTATTTGGTCGCAGCAAAATAGTACGAACTCATACCTTGATAAAAGATAAGTCATCTCAATATACAAGTGTAAACTTAACTATGAAAATAACGGTTATATGCTAAACTACGTGCGCTTTTACCGTCTAATATAATGACTGTAATACGAAATATAAGCGTTTATGACGCACTGTGACACTGGTAATGATCGATAGGACTATTTATGAAACGTTATGAATGTATTGTCTGCGGCTGGATCTATGACGAAGCGCTTGGTTGCCCTGAAGAAGGTATTGCCCCTGGTACCAAATGGGAAGATATCCCTGATGACTGGACCTGCCCTGAGTGCGGTGTCGGCAAGCTTGATTTTGAGATGCTTGAGCTGTAGTAGATGACCCTCTAATTAGGACACTTCATGACAACATCAAATGACATTAATAGTGCCAAATTGCCGGAAACGTCAGATACCAGTTTAGACAACACTCTAGACTTTTACCCTACTCCTGAATGGCAACGGTTTGGGGATCATCAGTGGCGCGACTCCGATCTTAGCCAACACCTTCATCAAGCGATGATTGATATTGGTGATGGTATAGAGCTGTGTGTCGAAGCGGGTGGCAACCCTAACAACCCACCCCTACTGATGATCATGGGACTGGGTTCGCAAATGATATTTTGGCCAGACAATTTTATTAAGCGCTTTATTGATGCTGGTTTTTTTGTGATCCGTTTTGACAATCGTGATATCGGCCTGTCTTCTAAAGTACAGATCGAGGGCCTACCTCGTATCAGCCAGCTCAAAATGATGGTACGTCTACAAACGGGTCTATCGAACAAAAGCACTCAGGTTGCTTATAACTTGACTGACATGGCAGAAGACACCGCGCGTTTGATCAAGGCGCTAAAGCTTGGCAAAACGCATCTGCTTGGTGCCTCTATGGGCGGGATGATTGCACAAATTGTGGCGGCACGTTATCCAAGCTTGGTACAGCGTATGGCGCTTATGTTTACCACGACCAATCGAGCATTTTTAAAACCGCCAAGACCTAAGCAGCTATACACCCTCATCAATCGCCCAGAGAGCCACTCTGAGCGTGATATCGTACGCCATAGTGTCTGGTTTATGAAAACTGTTGGTACACCAGGTCACGTCAATGTGCGCATGGTGCGTGAAATTGCCAAAATTCGCTATCAACGCAATTTTCACCCACTCGGTACGGTGCAGCAGCTCAATGCCATCTTGGCATCAGGCTCTATCAGTCGCTTTAGTAAGCAAGTCAAAGCACCGACGATTGTATTACATGGTAGTGCTGACGGATTACTACCGGCGTCACAAGGTCGAGTGGTGGCAAAAACCATCCCTAATGCCAAGTTTCATTTAATCGAAGGTATGGCGCATGATATTCCAGAATATTATCAGCCTTATATGGTCGATTTGATTAGCAATCATTTGTTAGAAAAATAGCTATTATCTCATAGTAACACTAGCCATAAAAAAGAGTGCAAATCCTATCGATAACGGATAGGATTTACGCTCTTTTTCGTTGTATACCAATTATAGATATAACGCTAATCGCAGCTGACACCTGTACCTTCTTTATCGATACACATTTTATTGCCATTTTTTAAATTGCCGATCCATGCCTTACCACCTGTAAATACAAATGAGGGTTGACCCTTATAATTATCATCAGCCAATACCCCATCATTAGTGAAGCGAAAAGGAATCACTAGCTCACCGCCCAGATTGACAAAGCCCCACTCCTCTCCGATACGAACGCCCGCGAATTCTTCAGAGAATGGACGAACTTCATCGAACGAATAGGTAATCATCGTAACGTCGTTGTCGTCAACAAAGCCCCATTTTCCATCTTGCTGACGTGACTGTAACGTCGTAAAACGTGTAGGTGCAGGTTGTCTTGATTGTGATGATATATTGTTAGGAGAAGCTGTGGATTTTTTAGCCGACTGACTATCATCCTGAGCATTTGGATCACGCGTCGCATTACCATTTTTATCCAACCAACTTATCGCACTGTTTTTACGGACGCGCGCTCTCCCATTACGATAATCATCGATCTCATCAATCGATGCTGAAAACGAGACAACCGTGCTGTTGGAGGTATTGATAACACCGTAGTTACCATCTTTTTTTACGACGATACGGCCTTCAGATACTGGACGTGCCCACCCTTGATTCCCTGTGAGCATATCGTACATTGCAGGCACGACCTCGCGGCCCTGCATATTGAGATAACCGACTCGACTGTTGCGCAATACAGGTAGTAACCCGCCCGATATCTTGTCGGCATCGACTTTCTGATAGCGTGATAACTCAACGACCCTTTTACCGTTGCTGTCAATCAGAGCAACTGGCGCACCAAAATCTTTTATTGCCAAAAAATAGCCGCTAGTAGACGTACAAGAGACGTTTTTATAGTAGCTTTTGGGGAGCTTGCAACCAGCCGCTTGGGCGCTAGGCATTAAAAAAAATACACTAGAGACGATACCTATCGCAAAGCTAAATTGCGATACTTTTAGAGGCAAACTAGAGGTCACATTTGGTTGTATTTTTGACATAAAATGTCGGAGCATAAGCAAACCTAGGAAAAAAATATAGATTGTTTGATATAGCGAATCATGACTGATGATTTTATGAGTACTAGATTAACAAATTGTGATATCAGCGCCAACGTCATTCCTGTAAGGATGTGACTCGATTATATAAGCGCTGTTGTGCAAGCATTATTGTGTGAGTAAGGTCACAAGATGGTTCTACTGCCCGAGAGACTTTTTCGTACTGTGTAGTTTAATAGGTTATCTATAGCAACGACCTATCTAATAACCAGAATAAATTTTGGTTTTACCATTTCATTTTTTGCTTAAAACCACGACAATAGGGCTTTGGCTAACCCTCACATTGGTCTAGTACCATAAAAATAATAATATAAGGACGTTTTATGGCGACTGCTTCTTCACGCGCTGCCCCTATTGGCCTAGTCATCGGTTGCATTATCTTTGGGCTGGGCAGTCTGATTGTCGCTCACGTCGATATCGGTGGCTGGGCGATGTCATTTTGGCGACTGGCCATTTCAGGTATTGTCTTTGCGATTTTAGCCAAAGTGATGCGCCAACAGATGCCACAATCAAAACGTGCTATTTTTTATGGTTTATTGTCAGGTGCATTCTTAGGATTAGACTTGGCGCTTTGGCACGAGAGCATTTATGCTGTGGGTCCTGGTATTTCGACCCTGCTCAATAGCTTACAAATCTTCTTCTTAGCTGCCATTGGTTTTTTATATTTCAATGAGCGCCAATCTATCGTGCAGATCATCAGTTTATTTTTAGCGATGCTGGGCGTTGCAATGATAGGCAGCCCTGAATTTGCACACAATTCAGCGGCCACTTGGGGGTTTGTCACAGGTATTGTGTCAGGAGCAATGCTAGCCGCGTCGATGACTTTTATTCGAAAGACACATGATACTGAACCGACACCGATATTTATGCTAATGCAGCTGATTAGTATCGGTGGCGTCTTAGCGATGATTGTGCCTATGTTCATATTCGATACAGGTCATATCTTGCCCAACACATGGTCGGAGATTGGTTGGGTGCTTATCTACGGCACAGTGATGCAGTGTTTGGCATGGGGCCTGATTGCCTACTCTATTCCCAAGTTGTCTCTGGCACTGACTGGTTTGTTACTATTAACTGAGCCTATTGCAGCACTTGTCATTGATTATAGCTGGCTGGACAAACCTATCAACAGCTTACAATGGGGCGGCGCCTTGTTAACCATGTTTGCTATTTATTTAGGGTCACTAAAGCCAAAGCCACGCGCCCTACGCCGCTATCGATTTTTTTCAAGGTTTTATAAGCGAGACTATAAGTAATTAAATAATATTGATACGGTTACTCAACACCGTCATTCAACAAAAAGCGCCCATGCTACAGATAGCATGGGCGTTTTTTGTTAGATAAGGTATGCGTTTACTATTTTTATTCGATAGGCTCAAACTTTAATCTGATCAGCATTACTTATTTAACGTCAGAGCTTTGGTTAAACAAAGCATTCAACACAATAGCGGCTAAAGTAGCGGTACCTATACCACCCAAATCAAAACCACCTAAGTGCAAGCTAAAGTTACCTGTACCCATGATTACAGTTACTGCCGCGATGATCAGATTACTATTCTTACTAAAATCGATGTGACTGTCGATCCAAATTTTTATCCCAGCGATCGTGATCAGACCGAAAACGACGATAGAAGCGCCGCCCAATAAAGCCGCTGGTATCGTTTGGATAATGGCACCAAATTTTGGTGATAACCCTAATATAATAGCGACTACACCTGCGACGACAAATATCGTTGTGCTATATACTTTGGTGACAGCCATAACACCGATGTTTTCAGCATAAGTAGTCACACCTGTACCGCCAAATCCTGCTGAGAAAGTCGTTGCCAAGCCATCAGCAAAAAATGCTCGGCCCATATAAGGGGTCACGCGAGACTTGGTCATACCTTCCACTGCCTTAAAATGACCTAAGTTTTCAGCGACCAAAATAAAGGCGACAGGCGCAATGAGAATAATAGCGCTCATCTCAAAGCGTGGGGTATGAATGCTTGGTAGGCCAAACCATGAAGCCGCAGCAACTGCGCTAAAATCGATCGCCGTCCCAAAACCTAGGATATTGGTCATCACAAAATAAGCAATGTATGATAATACCAAACCCACGAGTAGCAGCAAACGACGTAACATGCCACGGGTAAACACAGCCACTGCACTGATGAGTAGTACGGTCAACGTGGCCATCCAAGCATCAAACTGATTGGCAGATACACCCTGAATAGTGACTGGCGCCAAATTAAGACCGATAATCATGACAATGGCACCGGTGACGATAGGCGGCATCAGGCGCTCAATCCAGCCAGTGCCTGTTTTCATCACCAACAGGCCAATCAACGCATAAATGATACCGCAGGCCATGATACCGCCTAGCGCGACATTCAAATTGGCATTGAACCCTGCCCCTGCATACGCAGTCACCGCAATCACTGGACCAATAAAAGCAAAGCTTGATCCCAAGTAGCTTGGCATACGCCCACCAGTGATCATAAAGAACATCACCGTACAGATACCAGACATCAAAATGGCTAAGTTAGGGTCAAATCCCATCAATAATGGCGCAAGGACGGTCGCACCAAACATGGCAAATGTATGTTGTATACCAAGTAATACACTCTTTGATGGTGGCAGATAATCATTGATACCCACTGGATCGCGATCCAAATCGCCTTTGTAAGGTCGCCATATCGGAAACCAGCGACCATTTTCAAAATCTGGATTGTGCGGATAACTGATGGCTGCTGAATCAATACCTGCAGCCTCTAATGAGTTTTGAGCTGACTGATCTTGAGCGCTGTTGTCTGAAGCTGATGATGGGTCTTTTTGAGATGGCATGCGCGCGTGTCCTATGTGAGCTGAGGTAATAGGCTAAAATAACTGATAGAGTAAAAACTGAGCTGAATTGAGAGGCTGATAGACAGGGTTGTATGGATAGCAGGTCATATAGGTAGAAAAACGCTATAATCCTCTACCTATAATATGTCATCCCAATTCATTCATTTATGTTGTAATATGACAAACCAAAAGTGTTATTTGGTATGATAGCCAAGCCTTGCTAGTTGTATGAGAGTAATATGTACTATTAAAAATACTTTTGGTCTTCTACAAGCTAGCATACTTAATAGCGATACTGACTTACAGGATGTTACATAGTCGTTGACTCCGAGCATGATAGCGGAGTTTCAAAATAAATAAAAGTGATTATTCAGTCACCACTTGTACTCTTTTACAGCACCCTTTCCATAGACAGCCACTCACAAGTACCTTTTAACGGTGCCTGCGAGCGATGACTGCCTATTATATTTTCAATAAAAGCGCTCAATGCAATCATCACAATTGCTCAAGCTTTTGAATTTTTCGGTAACTCATTATGATTAGTATTTTTGATCTATTTAAAATCGGCATTGGTCCTTCGAGCTCACATACAGTGGGACCAATGGTGGCAGCCAATTTATTTTTAGCCTCATTGAACAAGCAAATGGAACTGACGGCTATCGCAAAGATTGAGATCGAGCTTTATGGCTCTTTGGCGGCGACAGGAAAAGGGCACGCAACAGATACTGCCATATTGTTAGGCTTACTTGGCCATACACCTAGCACCATTGATACACGTATGACCAGCAGCTATCTTTCTCCTATTTTTTCTGGCAAAACATTAGATGTGTCAGGTATTCACACGATTGCATTTGATACAGAGCAGGATATTTATTGGTACGACGATACTGTCCTGCCCTATCACCCTAACGCATTGACGCTTCGTGCTATATCGACTGACGGTACTCGTTATCAGCAGACCTACTATTCGATTGGTGGTGGTTTTGTCATCAATGAAGAGGATGCCACCAATCCGGATGAAGATCATGCCAGCCCAACGATCGATAGCGTCCCTTATCCTTTTAATAACGCAGCAGAACTACTAGAACAATGTCGTCAGTATGACTTGAGTATCAGCGAGTTGGTATTGGCCAATGAATGCCACTTCCATGACAAAGAAGAAGTATTTGCCTACCTAGATAGCATTTGGGAGGTCATGCAAGATTGCGTTAAGCAAGGCTGTGAAAATGGTGGTATTTTGCCAGGTGGCTTGGATGTCAAACGCCGTGCACAAGATTTGCACATGCAACTGTCTGCAGAGAAAGACCAACCTATCACCAAAACTGATAAATTAGCCGCCATGGATTGGGTAGACTTATACGCGCTCGCCGTCAATGAAGAGAACGCCAATGGCGGAAAAGTCGTGACCGCACCGACCAATGGCGCAGCAGGTATCATTCCTGCAGTATTGCACTACTATCGTGATTTTTTACCTAACTATAGCCAAGATGGTGTCCGCAAGTTTTTATTGAACGCCACCGCTATCGGTAGCCTAATAAAGCAAAACGCCTCAATCTCTGGTGCTGAAGTCGGCTGCCAAGGCGAGGTTGGATCGGCGTGTGCGATGGCAGGTTCTGCATTAGCAGAAATCATGAATGGCACACCTGCTAAATGTTTAAATGCGGCAGAAATCGGTATTGAGCATAATTTAGGTCTAACCTGCGACCCTATTGGTGGTCTAGTGCAGGTGCCTTGCATCGAGCGCAACGCCATGGGTGCGGTCAAGGCTATCAACGCAGCACGTCTGGCCTGTAGAGGAAATGGCCAGCACTTTGTTTCTTTGGATAAGGCTATAGAAACCATGAAGCAGACAGGTGCTGATATGTCTGATAAATATAAAGAAACCGCTCGTGGTGGCCTAGCTGTCTACGCTGATAATAGAATTCCTACTGCAACGCGCGGTGTTAGTGTTAACTATAGTCAATGTTAATGTAACTGATAAATTTTACCTTTAACCACGCTATCTCATCATCGCAGCAGATATCATATCAATAAAAAGGCCGCTAATAGATTAGCGGCCTTTTCATTAAGCGTATACTTTCAAGCTGTACTATTCAGCAGTTTTTGAAACGACTTCGTTTAGAATCCAAACTGGTTTGACCACATTAGAGCCTTCAGCAGTGACTGCTTCTTGGCGTACATCTAAGACATAGCGGTAGTTTGGCTCGTAAGTAAAGCCTTGTATATTACCATTTAGAGTGGTGTAGTTTTTCTGATAAGTTTGGCGATACTGTAGGCACTGTGATTCAACCATCGTACCGTCTGTTGCAGTCAGGTCACAAACTGCTTTACGCGGTGCAATTTCTACTTCAAAACTTGGAATATTTACCACTTTGACGTTCATAGGCTGTCCTTCTACAACCATTGTACGCTCATTGTCCATGTCCATAGTAGAACAACCAGTAAGAGCAAAAGTTGTCATCAATGCTGCAAGTGCTAATTTTTTCATTATTCAATCCTCAGATAATTAGTAATAATTCTTCGTTTTCTATCTAAATTTATTATTTTAAAAACCTTATTGCATTTTCTTATGCAACAGAGCTTCTTTCTATCATGATGATATTTAGAGTCACGCTAATTGAAATCTCTAGCCAGCTTTACTAGCGGTGTAGTAAATATCATCTGTTTACCCGAGCAAGTATAGGCCTCAACTTACCTTACTCTCTATGACTGCTTTGTAAAGTAACGTCAGCTTTTGCAACTGATGTTAATAAAGCGTATTGAATGACAGAGTAATTTGATAACAGCTTAGTGTTAGACACAAAAAAGCCAGAGCAATATTTACTCTGGCTTTTTGTAAATAGATTTAAAAAAATCTATTGGGATTGAAACTTTCAAGCCCTTTTCTAACTGCGATAGTCAGCGTTTATCTTGACATAATCGTATGACAAATCGCAGGTATACACCGTATCGCTAGCATCACCACGAGCAAGATCAATATGAATGGTAATCTCCGCGCGACTCATGACTTTCTTACCTGCTGCTTCTGTATAGCTGGGCGCGACACCGCCATTTTGACAAATCATCACCTCATCCAAATATACATCGACTTGCTCGGTGTCTAGGTCGTCAATACCAGCATAACCGACTGCCGCCAAGATGCGTCCCCAGTTTGCATCACTCGCAAAGAATGCCGTTTTTACCAGTGGCGAATGCGCCACTGCATAAGCCACATCGCAACATTCTTGCGTGGTCTGACCACCAGTCACTTTGACGGTCATGAATTTAGTAGCGCCTTCACCATCACGCACAATTAGCTGTGCCAAACGTACAAATACTTCGGTCAATGCATCAAAAACAGGTTGATAATGCGGATGTTCTGGGCTATCAATCATATCTGAGCTGGCAGCGCCTGTCGCAATCAATACACAGCAATCATTGGTCGATGTATCACCATCAACGGTAATACGATTAAAAGATTGCTCATTGATAGCGCTGAGCATCTCTTGCAATAAATCGGCGGCGATATTGGCATCAGTTGCAACATAACCCAGCATAGTCGCCATATTTGGACGTATCATGCCTGAGCCTTTTGACATGCCAGTGATATGACAGCTAGTACCTGCAACATCGATTTTTTGGCTAGCAAGCTTAGGGATAGTATCTGTCGTTCGGATACCATTAGCAGCAGCCAGCCAGCTGTCAGAAGCCAAGTTCGCCAGCGCATCGTCTAAACCTGCAATGACCGCGTCACTATTTAATGGCTCGCCAATCACGCCAGTAGAAAATGGCAGTACTGTATTAGCCTCTACGCCAGCCTTGTCAGCCAAGGCAGTACAGATTTCAGTAGCGCGGCGTTTACCATCAGCGCCCGTGCCTGCGTTTGCATTACCTGTATTGGTTACCAAATATCGCGGACTGGCGTTGGCAAAGTGCTCACGTAATATACGTACAGGCGCGGCGCAAAATGTGTTTTTAGTCGTGACAACTGCGGTCGTGGCCTGTTCAGCGATTTCAATCACGACCAAATCATCACGATTTTTATAACGTACGCCCGCGGCAGTTGCGCTCAGCTTAATGCCATCAATGGGATAAATAGTATCAGGTACTGCTACGTTTCCAACAGTCATAATAAAATCCTTATTTTTCAATTTTTATCGTTGTTTTTAGGTGATGTAATAAGCACTATAGTTGATCCAATTTAAAGGTGGTACAAGGCAACCGAGTGCAGATGTATATGTCATACTTCAAGCGAGGTTAACGCCGTAACGCTTTTATAGTGGATTGACTATATCTGAATATTACGGTTTTTTTAAATCAAATGCCGACCAGATTGGCGCATGATCTGAGGGTTTTTCCATAGCACGCAGCTCATAGCTAATTCCAGCATCGATACATTCACTAACGAGGTCTGAGGTGCATAGGATATGATCGATACGTAGACCGCGCTTGGGTTCATCATTAAAGCCGCGACTGCGATAATCAAACCAGCTGTATAACTCAGTACTCTCTGGATAATGCAAACGGTACGTATCGGTCAATTCACGCGACATTAATGCTGAGTACCATTCGCGTTCCTCTGGCAAAAATGAGGTTTTTCTATTTTTCAACCAGCGCTTTGCATTGACCTCACCGATACCGATATCAATGTCTTCTGGTGCAATATTCATATCACCCATGACAATGATCGAACGACCTTCTGCCTTTAGCGTGTCAATATAAGCCGTCAAATCTGCATAATACGCACGCTTCATTGGAAACTTGGTCGGATGGTCTTGGCTCTCTCCTTGTGGAAAATAACCGTTGAGCACATCCACTTCACGCCCTTCAAACTCATAGCGTGCATGTATAAAACGCTTTTGTGCTTCAGCATCTTCGCTAGGAAAACCTTTTTGTACAAATATAGGCGCCACTTTCGACAGTAATGCCACGCCATAATGTCCTTTTTGCCCGAAATACTCTACGTGATATCCTAGACCTTCTATGTCATTAAGTGGAAATTGATCGTCATGGACTTTGGTCTCTTGTAGACCCATGACATCAGGATCGATTACCTCGCGCACTGCCTCAAGCTGATGCTGGCGAGCGCGGATACCATTGATATTAAAACTGACAAAACGGGTCATAAACTGTCCTATACTGATTGATTAAAATACGATGCTGATATAGATGTATGCGATGCAAATGTCTATGATAACAGACCTAGGCTGTCCTAGCTGTTGCATGGCCTTATATCTTGAGCTAGAGTAGCGCTTATTATAAATACAATAGAGACTATTTTTTGTTGGGTTTCTTATTTACCCGCATATATAAATTACGTTCGCCAAACAACCTTTATCAAAATACTGAGCACCCTTATGACGACAACTGAGCATAAAAATAAAAATACAGCCGCGAATAATAATATGGAACCGCTATTTGCTAAAGATTATAACGTCTACATCAACCATACGGATGCTGGCGGCATAGTTTATCATGCCAACCATCTGGTGTTTTTCGAAAACTGCCGCCGTGATTGGTTTACCAAACTGGGCTTAAACGGTTACTTTTTACGAACTGATGATGGCGACATACAGCATTTTGTCGTGAGTCAGGCAGATTTACAATACAAGAGAGCCATTCTCTTAGATGAGGTCATTTCTGTACGCATCGATAAAGTAGAGTTAAAGCCTGCCAGCATCATATTTTATCAAAGCATTCATCGCAGCACATCAGACAAAGCTAGTAGCCAACTATTAAGTAGCACCAAAATCGTCATTGCCTGTGTACAAAACCTCGTTAAGCCAGAGCCAATGGCCAATAACGAAACAAATAATGATCAACCTGACAACGCAGTGAATACCACACCCATGCGCCCTATCCGTGTACCAAAAGAATTACGAGATGCCATTGAGCAGTCAATTAGTGAGCAAATAAACGAGCGACTGTAGAACGCTATGCGCATTGATCCTGATAGACCCTTGCTTGAATTTAATAATCTCTGGGTACATGGTAGACCGGTAGTCGGTAGCGATAATCCTAAGCATAGTAGTGGTGAACAGACACAAACCTTTGTACCGCATAAACTCTATCAAAGATGGTCAAATAAGCGAAAAAAAAATGTGCTATCTGATGGCCTATCGCCTCATAGTCGCATATTGATAAACGGTGCGAGTGGCAAGCTACTATCAGGGCAAGTCACTGTTTTGACTGGTGCTTCTGGTAGTGGCAAGTCAGTACTATTGCGGGTGCTGGCAGGATTATTGCCGATGACCACTGGCGACATCCATCTGCGCAGTGATGCCACGCCAAATCAGAACCATGAAAGCGTCCACACCGCTTCACCTACGGACTGGCGTAGACACGTTGCTTTACTTGCTCAGCATCCACAGTTGTTGGGAGGGAGTGTGCTTGAAAACCTAAAAATGCCTTATGACCTACAAGCACATCGGACTCAGAGTTTTGATATGGCTTGGCATATATCCCAGCTTGAGACGCTCAATAGACATTCAGACTTTTTGCAACAAGAGGCTCATCATTTATCTGGCGGTGAGCGTCAACTGGTGAATACGTTGCGTCTATTACAATTAAACCCACAAGTACTATTGCTAGATGAACCAACCGCTGCGCTAGATATCGATACCTCAGCGCAGCTAGTGAACCTGCTGATGAGCTGGTTACAAGCAGATACTCAGCGCACGTTGTTATGGGTGACTCATGATACCAAAGATATCATGCCGCTGGCTCATAGACATTGGCGTATACAAGCAGGTGTACTAACTGAGGTATTGTAAAAGTTTTCCCAAAACCTTGAGTAGATTGCGTTCATTATACTCCCATCTTTTTTCACCTTTTTATCATGAGCACCCATGAATGGTATGGATGATATGCAAGTATTTCTAACTTACGGTGATATTGCCCTCGCCAGTTGTATGATTATCATCGTACTACTCATCTCATGGCAACTGCGCTTAAAACTGACAAAAACGCTCTTGATAGCTGCTATTCGCACCATCGTGCAGCTTAGCTTTATTGGTCTGATACTGGCATGGATTTTTGCCCGTGAGCAGTGGTATGAAGTTCTGCTGATTTTGACCATCATGACTCTGATTGCAGGGAGTGCCGCCACAAATCGTGTCAAGCGCAGCTATAAAGAGTTGCTAACCGACACGCTACTAGCCGTCGGCACCTCAGCGACACTGGTCACTGCAATAGCGATGATCGTTATTCTAAGAGTACAGCCTTGGTATACCCCGCAATTCATTATTCCTATATTGGGGCTGATATTGGGCAATTCTTTGACAGCCATCTCATTAACGAGCAATCAGCTGATCGAAGCTTTTCACGAGCAGCAAGGGCGTATCGAGATGATGTTGAGCCTTTCTGCTAGACCATTTGAAGCTGTGCATGAGCAGATACGTGCTGCGATTACCAATGGGATGACCCCAACGCTCAACTCTATGTTGGTCGTCGGTATTGTCAGCTTGCCCGGCATGATGACGGGGCAAATATTGGCAGGCGCCGATCCCACTCAAGCGGTACGCTATCAGATAGTGACGATGTTTTTGATATGTGTAAGTAGTACGCTTGGCTGTACGATTAGTGCTTTGCTGATTTATCGACGCTTTTTTAATAAAAATCAGCAGTTTATTTTACCTCGTTAGTTTTTCCTCTGATCTTATCCCTCATGTTGACGATCAAGCGTTATCATTCTAAAAAACCAGACCGTTGTTTATCTACATAAGCTCGTTCACTCATCTAAACAGTCAATTACTTTACTCATCATTAATAAATAGCCTGCCCTGTCTTTATATTCATTACCAGCTCAAAAATATGCCTTACTATGGCTCATTTCTTAAACATCATAGATGTCTCAAATTTTTCAGCTTTATCTATGTACTGCTCAGTCTTGCTTTCTATTATTGTCTTCAACATTATTCATGCTACTGTATTGCTTAAATGTATCGTTTTTTTGATACCGTAGTTGCAAAAACCAGATAATATCTAATTGAAATACAAGTTATTTCTGTCATTGGATTATCTAATTGTTTGATTCATTTAACTCACCCATCAGTAGTTAATTAAAATTGAACAACGGCAACAAAAGCAAGCAGACACGGACGTTATTGCATCCAATAGCAGGTTAATCACATTGATGCTGATTTGTGATATTGACATGCATATGACTGCTTTCTTAAAAAACATTCACCTATATCAAACTGCAAGGACGCTGACTATGATGCCAAACAAACCTTGGCTTGACCAATATCCGGCAAGTGTACCAAAGACGATTAATCCTGATACCTATGGCAGCGTGATGGAGTTGTACGAGGAGTGCTTTGAGCGTTTTAGCGGGCATCCAATGAGTATATGCATGGGTGTTACGCATACTTATAATGATGTCAATAACGCTTCTCTTGCCATCGCCGCATGGTTACAAGCGCAAGGGCTACCTAAAGGTAGTATCGTTGCATTGATGATGCCAAACCTACCGCAATACCTACCAACGATGATTGGTATCTTGCGTGCAGGCTACGTCTGTACTCCTATTAACCCACTGTATACAGGTCGTGAGCTACGTCATCAGCTAAATGATTCAGGTGCTCAGGTAATTTTTGTGGTGGACAATTTTGCGCAAGCCCTTGAGCAAGTAGTCGATGAGACTGCCATCAAACGTATCGTCTTATCTAAACTTGGCGATATGATGGGCCTAAAAGGTATGCTAGTGAATACCATTGTCCGTCAAGTCAAACGCTTGATACCCAAATACGAGCTCAACGATCCAAAGCATGAAGTCACAAAGTTCCCTGATGTGCTCAAGCAAGGTAAAAACTTACCTTTTCATGCGCCAAAAATGACTTTAGATCAATTGGCTATCTTACAATACACAGGCGGTACCACAGGACTGTCTAAGGGCACGATACTGACCCAGCGCAACATTGTCTCCGCTGCATTGATGGCAGAAGCATGGTATCGCCCAGTGACCTCAGATATCAATGAGGTATATATCAATATGGTCATGGCATTGCCGCTCTATCATATTTTTGCTTTTTCGCTGAGCTTACTGGGTATGCGCTCGGGCTACACCTTTATATTGATACCCAACCCGCGTGATATGCCAGGATTTGTCAAAACCTTATCCAAGCAGCCGTTCCATATTTTCCCTGCGGTCAATACGTTGTTTAAAGGACTGCTTGATACACCAACCTTCAAAAACTTGAATTTTGCCCCCCTACGCATCTCTCAAGCGGGCGGTATGGCAGCCACCAAACAAACAGCAGAGCGTTGGTTAGAGGTCACAGGCTGTCCTATGGTTGAAGGCTGGGGTATGACTGAGGGCGTCGCTGGTGGTACTGCCAACCTCGTAACCGATGACAAATTCAACGGTACTATCGGCATCCCAGTACCGAACGTTGACATTATCCTCATTGATGAAAATGGCGAGCGTGTGGGTACTCACCAAGCGGGTGAAATGTGTATCAAAGGCCCTAATGTGACCTCAGGATACTATAATAGGGACAGTGCTAATGACTTTACGAGTGACGGTTATTTCCGTACTGGCGATATCGCTAGCATGGATGAAAAGGGCTACTTCACCTTATTAGACCGTAAAAAAGACATGATCTTGGTTTCAGGCTTCAATGTCTTTCCAAATGAAGTTGAATCTGTGATGCTAGACTGCGATGGTGTTATTGACTGTGCAGTGATTGGCATTCCTGATGAGCGTCAAGGTGAGGCGGTTAAAATTTATATTGTTCCTGCAGACAATAACGTGACTAAAGAAGTCATTACAGAGTTTGCCCTAGACAATCTGACTGGTTATAAATGCCCTCGTCACATTGAATTTGTGAGTGACCTACCAAAGAGCAATGTCGGTAAAGTATTACGCCAAAAATTACGTGAAAAACATCACGCAGAACATCCTCAACAATAAGCAAATTCTCTCAATAAAAAAGCGCCTTATCTTAACTATAAGGCGCTTTTTTCATTCTATATATTCCTCTTTAATTGTCATTTTTATAACTTTTACCAATGATTGTATAAATGATAAATGCCATTCATTAGCGTGAACCTCTTGTCTCTTTTATCTTTCAACACATATTGTTCAATATATCAAACGTAAATATAAACTATTGAGTTCTTGGTTGGCCGTAACGAATTTAGTTGTAGTTATGTTAATGTAATGCCGAAATGTGTCACTAAGTTTTCTATCAATTTAGATTAATTGAATATTTAATTTAGGACACTTTATTACTGTTGATTTGAATAAGGATTTTAATTTTAAAAACAGTAATCAGCCCTTTGATCTACTTAGATGCTTATTTTTTAGTAGCTCATTCTTGGTAGTTAAATCAAATTTTATAAAGGACTCTGTACTTTAGCAGTATGTGAAAACAAAGGATAGCACTCGACAATTCATCGCTCAAAAGGCACTGATGTATATCGTCGACATGGATGTGACTACTTTTTTATAGAACCTTAACTTATCTTAATTTAAGGACGCTAGGCATGACAGCAGATAAACCTTGGCTTGCTCAATACCCAGAAAACGTACCCAAAACCATTAACCCTGATCAATATGAAAGCCTCATAGAACTATATGAAGAGTGCTTCAATCGTTTTCGTATGCATCCGATGACTATCTGTATGGGTGTGACTCATACCTATGATGATGTTGATAAGGCGTCACTGGCAGTAGCAGCATGGTTACAAGCTCAAGGCTTACCTAAAGGCAGCGTCGTGGCACTTATGATGCCAAATGTCCCACAATATTTGCCAATCATGATTGGTATCTTACGCGCAGGCTATGTCTGCACCCCTATTAACCCACTGTATACAGGTCGTGAGCTACGTCATCAATTAAATGATTCAGGCGCTCAGGTAATTTTTGTGGTGGACAATTTCGCTCAAGCGCTTGAGCAGGTCATCGAAGAGACCAATATCAAACGCATTGTCCTATCAAAAATGGGCGATATGATGGGCCTAAAAGGTATTTTGGTGAATACCGTTATCCGTCAGGTCAAACGCTTGGTGCCCAAATATAACCTGAATGACCCAAAGTACAATGTTACCAAGTTCCCTGAAGTACTCAAAAAAGGGCGCAACTTACCGCTTCAAGCTCCCAAAACCACGTTGCAACAAAAGGCAATTCTGCAGTACACAGGCGGTACAACTGGTCTGTCTAAAGGGGCTGTTTTAACCCAGCGTAATGTCGTCGCGGCGGCGATGCAGTCAGAAGCGTGGTATCGCCCTGTGACCTCAGGCATCAACGAGGTATACATCAATATGGTCATGGCATTACCGCTTTATCATATTTTCGCCTTTATGCTCAGTCTACTTGGTATGCGCTCAGGTTATACTTTTATATTAGTACCCAATCCACGCGATATGCCGGGATTTGTTAAGACCCTATCCAAGCAGCCGTTCCATATTTTCCCTGCGGTCAACACCCTATTTAAAGGATTGCTTGATCAGCCAAACTTTAAAGATTTGGACTTTAGCGCCCTACGTATCACTCAGGCGGGCGGTATGGCAGCAACTGAACAAACCGCAGCACGTTGGTTAGAAGTGACTGGATGCCCTATGGTCGAAGGTTGGGGTATGACTGAAGGTGTCGCTGGCGGTACTGCTAATGTCATCACTGACCGCAAATTCAATGGCTCTATTGGCATACCAGTTCCTAGTGTCGATATCATCGTCGTCGACGAAAATGGTGAACGTGTCGCCATGCATCAGGCAGGTGAGATGTGCATCAAAGGTCCGAACGTCATGTCAGGCTATTTTAATAGAGACAACACGACCGATTTTACTCGCGATGGGTATTTCCGTACTGGTGATATCGTGAGCATGGATGAGAAAGGCTACTTTACTTTACTAGACCGTAAAAAAGACATGATCTTGGTCTCAGGTTTTAATGTGTTCCCAAATGAAATCGAAGCCGTTATGCTTGACCACGAGGGTATCGTTGATTGCGCCGTTATTGGCATCCCTGATGAAAACCAAGGTGAAGCCGTCAAAATCTATATTGTCCCTGCAGACAATAATGTCACCAAAGAAGACATCAAAGAGTTTGCACTGGATAATTTAACGGGTTATAAATGCCCGCGTCACATTGAGTTTGTCAGCGAACTACCAAAAAGCAATGTGGGTAAAGTATTGCGTCAAAAGCTACGTGAGCAGCACATATCAGACAACCCGCAAACGTTGTAATCTATATATTATGATTTTGCCATAGAGACAAAAAAGCCCACTATCATTAAAGTGGGCTTTTTGTTTTTGTTGAATAAACCTCTCGTATCAGCTCAATCGACTCATCACTTGTAACGGAAAACGCTTCATTGCCTGACCTACAATCGACCATGGCAAGCTTGGTACGCACGCTTCTTCCACACCTGCTTCAATCGCTGCAACAATCGCTTTGGTACCGGTATCAGTATCTACTTCAAACGGCAATGGCTTGGCATTCGTATTAATCTCAGTACGGATGTAACCAGGATAAATGGTAGACACCTTGATAGGTAGCTTAGTCAATAGCATATCAGCACGAATACCTTCTGCAAGATGCGCCAAACCTGCTTTACTAGCACCATAAGCCGTCAAGTGCTTAGGCAGGCCACGCATTGCTGACATGCTCGACATTGCCACCAGATGACCGCTATTTTGAGCCCGAAAGATATTCATCGCAGCTTCACATTGCGCTAATGCCGAGATAAAATTAATCTCAACGGTACGGCGGTTGGTATCAAAGCGCCCTTTACCAATGCGGCGGCTATCGCCAATACCGGCATTGACCACTATGCGGTCAATCGTGCCAAAGTCAGCAGCAAATGCATCAAATACCTCAAAAACAGCATCATAATCACTGACATCTAGCGCTCGGTACTCAACGCGTATATGAGGATATGCTGCTACCAGCTCTGACTGCAGGCTTTCTAAACGATCCGTACGGCGCGCACAGATGGCGAGGTTGTAACCAAGCTTAGCAAATAATCTTGCCATGCCCTCGCCTAGACCTGAGCTGGCACCAGTAATCAATACAGTCTTGTTTTTTCCTACTTGCTGCTCATTTAAATCTTTTAGATATCGCGACGGCTGAATCGCACTAAACACCTGATTTTTACTTTGTTTAGCACTTTTGGTTACTAAATTGATCAATTTATTTTTCATAGACAATCCTGTTTATATCAATATTAGATAAAATCGATAGCCTATAATATCGCAAATCGATAGATGGAGCTTGTCAGTTGTAAAAATAAACGAAAAATACTCAACAAATATAATGACTGACGTTAACGATATACGTAGCGGTCACATATTTAAAATAGCTACTTTATCACGGCTTTAATATATCACTACGATGTGCTGTCAGCCTAACGCCACGTCACAAAACGCTTACCTTCAGAGAATAGATGACTGTATTCGTTCAAAGACAACAAACGCGTACTCTGATTTTTTAGGGTGATAGAGGTAACGCCTGTATTTACTAAGCTTTTATTTAACTGATAAGCGGTTTGGCTACCTTGTTTTAAGAGCTGCGCGGTAATGGCAGCGATGACACCACCTGAGGTAAAGACCAACACCGTACTGTCCTGATCTAGGCTCGTATTGGCTATTTTTGTACGTACTTGTTCAAGGGCTTGCTGTGCTCGGTCATTAAACTGCGGCCAGCTTTCAATATAGTCTTGATCATTGTCGCCCGCATGCCAGCGCTGCATCGCTTGGTCAAACAGCTCAGCCAAACGCGTGGACGGTGATTCTGCTTTGGCAATTTCAGCTCGATTGCCAAAATCACTAGCTGACTTCACAAATACGTCTTTATGATTGAACTCATCAAATTGCGGCAAAATATAGCTATCAGGCTCATCAAAATTGATGGCTGATACAGTTGGTGTACCATCACCGTGATTAGCATGAACGAGAGGTTGATAGCCCTCCCAAAAATGGCGCGCAGAGTCTTGTTGCCTGATCAAATTACCCGTAAATATCGCATCGATTCGGCGCTGGGTATTTGCATAATGCTGACCCAGCATTTTGGCCTGAGTTTCACCTAGCTCTGAAAGCTGATCGTAGTTTTCTTGACCAAAAGAGGCCTGACCATGACGGGCTAAAAGTATGGTAGTCATAAAATACTGCCTTTTATTATTTTATCCAAAATACTATTTTTTTATATTTCAGATGAATCAGAGGATTTTGCAAAATAGCCCTTTGGTAAGATACCTTTCACCACTTTTTGAACAGGGCTTGGCAATTTCTCAATCGTCGCCGCATCGACTCCTCTGTCTTCCAAATGCGGCTGAACGTGTGCATTGAACAGCGCTTCGCCTTCATATTGCGCAATCAGTTTGAGACATTTGGCGTGCATGACGTGTATAGCGAGCCAGGCGTTCTTAAATGCTGGATTGGTGGTTTGCTTATGATAGTAGCGATAGTAGATTTGCTGAATGATACCTGATAGACGGAACAGACCAAATACTTCATAAAAGGTCCAGTTATCTATCTTAAGTCCAGATTTTTCTAGATAATAAGCAACCACTTCATCACGCGTCATCATACCTTCTAAATGAGTTGGCTGACGACGAAACTGCTGCATGACAATATTATCGTCTTCTTCAATCCAGTAAGCCAAGGCACTACCCAAATCCATTAATGGATCGCCAAGGGTTGCCATCTCCCAGTCAAGCACGCCAATCACTTTAGTCGGCTCGTCTGCATCGAGTATGACGTTGTCAAAGCGCCAGTCATTGTGAATAATGCACGTTTTGCTATCAGCAGGGGTATGCTTTTTGAGCCACTGTCTGACCAAGGCAAAGCTTGGGACGTTAGGTGTCTTCGCTTTGACATAACGCTTGTCCCAACCACTAATTTGGCGCGCGCAATAGCCATCACCGCGACCCAAATCAACCAAATCAGGATGCTCGGTATAATCTATCTGATGCAGCTCTACCAACGCATCCAAAACATTGGTACAAAGTAGACGGGTTTGTTCAGGATCCAGATCGACACCTTTTGGTAAATTGGCACGGGGAATGATCCCTTCCATACGCTCCATGACATAAAAATCAGCACCAATGACGGCTTCATCTGTACATAGCGCAATCATCTCAGGTACGTAAGGATAGGCATCTTTTAATGCCTTTTGGACGGTATATTCGCGCACCATGTCATGCGCAGATTTTGCCTTGGTACCTTTTGGCGGACGACGTAATATGAGGTCTTGGTTTTTATCATCGCCTTCATATTGCAAGCGATACGTCCAGTTTGATGCCCCGCCTGAGAACTGAGTGACTGTAGGCTCGCCTACGACATCGACACCTTGACTACGCAGCCATGCGCTTACTGCTTTGGTATCAAGCTCCTCGCCCTCACGTACGGCACCGCCTTTATCGAGTACTTTATTATCAGTTGCCATGAGACATTCCTTATCGTGTGATTATTTATTTTTATAACATCTAGTAGTATTAAAATATTTAATAACAATGAAATAGTATTAGTGATGAAAAATTCACTACTAAATCGTTAATAGTGAATTTTCAATTTATTTTGTTTTTAACAACAGTGGTATGAGCAAGTTAAGACTCACGCCCATTGATTAATATTAGGCTTTGTTAGACTTAGATCGGCTAAAACCTTGACGTTTTAGCTCTAGCTTGGCAATCATCGTTTTATGTACTTCATCAGGACCATCTGCCAAGCGCAGCACACGCGCTTGTGCGTAGAAATTCGGTAACAAGGTATCTTGGCACACGCCCATGCCGCCATGAATCTGAATCGCCATATCGACCACTTCTTGTAGCACAGTTGGTGCAACTACTTTGATCGCAGAGATTTCAGTGAGTGCCGCTTTGGTTCCTTGAGCGTCCATTTTTTGCGCCGCATAAAGGGTTAGCAAACGTGCTTGGTCAATCTTGATACGCGCCTCAGAGATACGCTCAAAGTTCCCGCCCAATTGTAGTAGCGGCTTACCAAAAGCAGTACGTGACATACCGCGTTTCACTGCCAACTCTAAAGATTTTTCAGCCGCACCAATACAACGCATGCAGTGATGAATACGACCTGGCCCTAAGCGACCTTGCGCAATCTCAAAGCCTTTACCTGCCCCGCCAATAAAGTGACTGACTGGCACACGTACATTGTCAAAGCTGATTTCACCATGTCCGTGCGGCGCATCGTAATCGCCAAACACTTTAAGCATACGCTTGATATTTACACCCGCAGTATTGACTGGTACCAATACCATTGAATGCTGGTGATGACGATCTGCGCTTTCATCCGCGGTATAGGCCATCACAATTAAAATATCAACCGCAGGATCACCAAGGCCCGATGACCACCACTTGCTACCGTTGATGACAATTTCATCACCATCGACTACGGCGGTTGCTTGCATATTGGTGGCATCGCTTGAGGCCACATCAGGCTCAGTCATACAAAACACTGAGCGTGTCTTACCTTCTAATAGTGGCGTGAGCCATTTATCTTGCTGCTCTTGCGTACCGTAGCGCCACAGTAGCTCCATATTGCCGCTGTCAGGCGCATTGCAGTTAAACACATGAGGCGCCAGTAAACTGCGCCCAGTCAGCTCCGCAATCGGCGCATAATCAGTGACTGAAAGCCCTGCGCCTAAGGTGTCATCAGGTAAGAATAAATTCCATAAACCCTCTTCGCGTGCTTGTTTGCGTAGGTTGTCATAAGCGTCTGGCCACTCCCAGTTTTCCCAGTTACCATCAGGATTTTTCTTATGACATTCTTCCCAGAATTGGGCTTCGATGGGCTCAATATGCGTTTCGATGAACGCTTTGACTTTGGCATGCATGGCTTGACCATGTTCTGTTGCGGTAAACATTAAATTGTCGTTAGACATAAATGACTTCCTTTTCTTTATTGATTGTCTAAATCGGGTTTTGACAAAAAGCTCTGCTAGATCTTTAAGATGAGCTTTAGTGTACGGACGTATACTGTTTTCTGTATCCACCATTTATAACACAGCAGTTATGATTAAACAGCAAAAAGGCGCGACCCGTTAGGACACGCCTTTTACAAAATACAAACAGTGTATTGCTGAACATATGACCGCTAAAATACTAGCTATCAGACATCATAATGATATCTAACACTATTTTAGAATATTCAAGCGGCTGTTTAGCTCAAAGCGTGCGAGCGCGTCTGGCAGTTTGTCCACTGCCATACTGAGCGTTGCTTCTGCTGCTTGCGCAAGGCCTAGTTTCTCTGCCAGCGTCGGCTTCTGACGTGAATGTAATGCGTACACTTCACTGCTTTCCATACGCTCTAGAATGTAGCTGTCAGAGGTTTGCAAGCTGTCAATCAAATTAAGCTTTAAGGCATCTTCACCATACCAGTGCTCACCTGTGGCCACTTTGGCAACATCTAATTCTGGGCGGTAGGTGTTGACGAAATGCTTGAATAGCTCGTGCGTTTGCTCTAGCTCTTCTTGGTATTTGGCACGATCTTCGGCATCGTTTTCGCCAAATACAGTCACCGTACGTTTATAGTCGCCAGCGGTAAACATCTCATAATCGACGTCATGATTTTTGAGCCATTTGTGAAAGTTTGGCAATTGTGACACCACGCCGATTGAGCCAATAATCGCAAATGGCGCTGCCACCACATTGTCTGCCACGCAAGCCATCATGTAGCCACCACTCGCCGCTACCTTATCGACGCAGACCGTTAGCTTTAGACCAGCGTCCTTTAAGCGCACCAATTGCGCGGCTGCCAATCCATAACCATGTACCAAACCGCCGCCTGACTCAAGGCGGACAATCACTTCATCGCCTTTATTGGCGGTACTAATCAGCGTACTGATTTCTTCACGCAAATGCTTAACGGCAGTTGCTTTGATGTCACCTTCAAAATCCAGAACAAAAACTTGTGACACAGTATCAGTATTTTTTTTCTGCTTTTTGCTTTTTGTCTTTAGGGCTTGCTTGGCTTTTTTCGCCATTGTTTTTTTGAATGCTTTAAGCGCGGCTTTGCCTTGGGTGGCTTCCATTAAGTCTTCACGGCGCTGTTTTTGAGCTTCATTCAAATGTCTTACTTTTAGCTCAACAGGGTTTTTCGGTGGATGAAATAGCATGATTACAAATCCTCAAGTCAGTAGATATATCAACATAGATGTTTTTATTCAGGTGCGGTTGATATGCGCACGCTCGCTGATATTTTCAAGCAAAATGACAATATTTAACCCAATCTAGGTATGGCTCACTTAATACAGCCGATACCAATGCATGGCTGCGCTTTGATTGAACTCAGCCGGTTGTATAACAAAGGTAGATTAGGCATAATATGCGTTTATATCAAATTTTCTGCAGCCAACGTGATGACCATTTGTCTTAATCGCGTTGTTTGTGTGTTTTTTTTGCAAATCGCTTGAAACGCACAGCAATGGCTGCATTATTGTACTTCGAATTGGGCTGATAACTGGATAACAATATTATGACGCAAAGCACTATGACGCATAGCGAATACCGAGACGAATATTGCGGAGCTGTAACCGAGAGCTTGCTTGAGCAAACCATTAGTATCGTAGGCTGGGTACATCGTCGTCGCGATCACGGTGGCGTGATTTTCTTAGACATGCGTGACCGCGCTGGTATCTTGCAGGTAGTAGTCGATCCTGATACACCAGAAGCTTTTGCAACTGCTGATGCCGTACGCCCTGAATACGTGCTAAAGATCACTGGCCGCGTACGTCGCCGTTATGAAGGTACTGAAAATAACAATATGACCAGTGGCCAAATTGAGCTATTGGGCAAAGAAATTGAAGTACTGGCCAAATCTGAAACGCCGCCATTCCCATTGAATGACGAAAAAACGACCGTATCAGAAGACTTGCGTCTAAAATATCGCTATCTTGATATGCGCCGTCCGCAAATGCAAGAGCGTATGGTATTCCGTGCCAAGGCAACGTCAGCAATTCGTCGTTATTTAGACGATCATGGTTTCTTGGATGTTGAGACACCTATTTTGACTCGTGCAACGCCTGAAGGTGCGCGTGATTATCTTGTACCATCACGTACGCGTCCTGGTAACTTCTTTGCCCTACCGCAGTCACCACAGCTGTTTAAGCAGTTGCTTATGGTGTCAGGTTTTGACCGTTATTATCAAATCGCGAAATGCTTCCGTGATGAAGATTTACGTGCTGATCGTCAGCCTGAATTTACTCAGGTCGATATTGAGACGTCTTTCTTAAACGAAGAAGAGATCATGAACATCAACGAAGGTCTGATCAAGCATTTGTTCAAGACCATGATGGATGTTGAGTTCGAGCAATTCCCTCGCATGACGTATGCTGAAGCAATGCGTGACTATGCCTCAGATAAGCCTGACTTACGTATTCCATTGAAACTGGTTGACGTGGCAGATTTGATGAAAGACGTTGATTTCAAAGTATTTGCCGGTCCTGCTAACGATCCTAAAGGTCGTGTGGCTGCCCTTCGCATTCCTGGTGGCGCTTCGTTGAGCCGTAAGCAAATCGATGCTTATACCAAGTTTGTTGGTATTTATGGCGCACGCGGCTTGGCTTACATCAAAGTCAATGACGCAAGCAGCATCAACAATGGCGTGGATCAAGAGTCTGGCCTACAATCACCAATCATCAAAAATATGACTGATGATGTGCTCGTTAGCCTCATCGAGCGTACTGCTGCAGAAGATGGCGATATTATCTTCTTTGGTGCAGATAAAGCCAGTGTCGTGAACGACGCAATCGGCGCATTACGCCAAAAAATCGGTTTAGACCTTGAAATGATAACTTGTGAGTGGGCGCCGCTTTGGGTGACTGACTTCCCAATGTTTGAAGAAACTGATAACGGTCAATGGACGTCGATGCATCATCCATTTACCAAGCCTAAAGGCTCAGTTGAGGAGCTGAAAAACAACCCAGAAGCGGCTTTATCTATCGCTTATGACATGGTGTTGAACGGCACTGAGATTGGTGGTGGTAGCTTACGTATCAATACTTATGATATGCAGCAAGCTGTCCTCGAGGCGTTAGGTATCGGCGAGCAAGAGGCAGAAGACAAATTTGGTTTCTTACTTGATGCCCTAAAATTCGGTGCGCCACCGCATGGTGGCTTGGCATTTGGTTTGGATCGCTTGATTATGCTCATGGTAGGCGCAGACTCTATCCGTGATGTGATCGCCTTCCCGAAAACCAAAACGGCTGAGTGCCCACTAACTCAAGCTCCTGCTGGAGTGGATAGCAAACAGTTACGTGATCTTGGTATCCGTGTTCGTGAAAAAGCACATGCCGATACCAACAAACCTGTTCAATAAAACATTTGATGATGTACTATTGCTGTCTACAGTACTTGTTACGCGATTCATCGCCGTGTGAGTGGTTATGAATCCGTATCATATTTTTAAATTCGTGCCATTGTCTGTACTACAGATGCTGGCACGTTTTGTCGCTTGGGTGATCGTCAAAATACCGAGTCTCAGCATCATGCGTACCATTCATATTAATATGGCGCTGATTACGGACAAATTGTCTGAGCCGCAAAAACGAGCGCTGACCAAAGACATCATCTACCATCAATGTTTGACCAGTATTGAATCTATCAAAAGCTGGGCAATGCCACCTGAATGGAGTATTGCTCAAATCTGTGACGTCCATAATAAAGACATTCTACTAGAAGGTCTTGCTAATCCCAATGGCATGCTTGCTATCGTCCCTCATCTCGGTACATGGGAGATGATGAACGCGTGGCTCAATCAGTTTGGTTCGCCAACTATTATGTACAAGCCTGTAGACGGCAGATTCGCTAATGAGTTTATTCTTCAAGGGCGTGCGCGTCTCAATGCAACGTTGGTGCCTACCGATGGTAGCGGTGTTAAAGCCGTGTTTAAAACCCTCAAGCAAGGCGGCTTTAGTATTGTATTACCAGACCACGTCCCAGATCCGTCAGGCGGCGTAGTCGTTCCCTTCTTTGGTATCAAAACATTAACCAGTACCCTTGCCTCAAAACTGGCGAGTAAAACCAAATGTGCCTTGGTTGGCTTGTCTTGTATTCGTCGTAATGATGGACGCGGTTTTGATATTTACTGCTATAAGCTTGACGATCCAGCGCTATATGACCGTAATACCGAAACAGCGACTCACGCACTCAATCAAGCCATGGAGCATATGATTAAGGACAACTATAGTCACTACATGTG
The DNA here is from genome assembly GCF_052258485.2 of Psychrobacter sp. T6-5. Taxonomy (NCBI): domain Bacteria; kingdom Pseudomonadati; phylum Pseudomonadota; class Gammaproteobacteria; order Moraxellales; family Moraxellaceae; genus Psychrobacter; species Psychrobacter sp. T6-5. The sequence continues at coordinate 2,152,665 of NZ_JBQQEY020000001.1, forward strand.
GGGCTATCGACGTTTTAAGCGCATACCAAATCTAGGCAACCCTTACCGAAAAGATAAAGCCACTTTAGCAGCCTTTATTCGGTCTCATCACGCTACTGGTAGTCGTTCTGGTAACGGTGTAAGTGGTTCTGTTACTGGTGACACTAATATCGATAATCGCAAGTAATAACTGTACTATCGTTTATTGATTTAGACATACCATCAATCACAGTTATGCTAATATTGGCTAAGTTCTGTACCCTCTCATTTTTATTAGTCCTTCATTTACCTCACTATTATCTCACTACGAGTGCATTATGACATCTGACGTAACTAAAACCTTACCTATAAAACCAACACAAAGCAATACTGCTGAACAGCGTTATATCATTTGTATGAAATGGGGTGATAAATACGGTCCTGAATACGTCAATCGTCTGTACAATATGGTGAGCCGTCACCTGACATTGGACTTTCAAATGGTTTGCTTGACCGATGACAGCACAGGTATTGATTCTGCTATTGCTTGTTATCCCATACCTGACATGGATCTACCAGCAGGTCCTGAACGTGGTTGGAAAAAGCTCACGACCTTTAAACCTGAGCTATATGACTTAAAAGGTGTGGCACTATTCTTAGATATTGATATTGTCATTGTTGATAATATTGATGCGTTTTTCACTTATCAAGCGAAGCACGAAGACAGTGTGGTTATCATCCGCGACTGGAAAAAGCCGTGGCGTATGATTGGTAATAGCTCCGTGTATCGCTTCAATATTGGCATGAATACCTATCCTGATTTGCTGGCAAACTTTGAGCGCAATTTTGAAACCATTCGTACCCAAGTGCGTCACGAGCAGGCTTACCTCTCTAACTATTTGCGCGAGTATCATCACCTAGAATATTGGGATAAGACATGGTGCGTGAGCTTCAAGTATCAATGTATCGCGCCCATTCCGTTTAACTTTGTGCAGGCACCTACACTGCCAGATGAGGCAAAAATTGTGATTTTTCATGGCGAGATTAACCCGCCCGATGCGATTGCTGGTAGCGGCGGCAAATGGTATCGACATGTGAAACCAAGCCCATGGTTAAAGCAATACTGGCAGTAAATATATAGACATGAGCCATGTCTATATAGTTCACCAATAGTCCAAACAATTTACAGGTAATGCATTAGGATACAAGTTATTTGAGGTCAACGACTGGAACATAGTATGGCGTTATATTTAAGGTTACCTGCTACCGCTGGGTTCAACATCGATAACGAGCTCATCGTTATTGACGCTTTTAATGCCAATGAAGCAGAGCAAAGTTTGCTTGGAAAAGACGTCAATATTATTGCCTCAGGCCCATCTGTACAACAATTAGCGTTGTCAGAACTATTAGACACGCCCACTATTTTTGTTAATGGTAGTCTTAGCCTTACCGGACGGCATCAATTTACTCATGTCGTCGGCTATGTCATTAGTGATGCGCGCTTTGTCAATCATCAACCTGAAATTTTACGTCAGTATTATACGGGTCAACCTTTATATGCAACATTAGCCGTCTTTGAGGCGATGGCCACGACTCACCCTGATATCATGCGTACGTATCATCACGCCATGCGGGTATTGTATCCAGTAGACAGACCGTGGGGTGTTAAATCAAATAAGCTATCATTTAATAAGCTAATTTTTAAGAAAAAACGCCTGAATAAGAAAATGCCCTTATCCTACTTTATTAATCATCCGAATTTTGTTATTGATAGCAGTCATAGCTCTACTGAGATCGGGGTCTCACTCAATGTTACTCATGGATTTGTCGAGGCGGGTACGGTTGCTTACGTAGCCACACAGCTGGCTTTCTCACGCCATGCAGCGGCCATTCATCTATACGGAATTGACTTACTCAATAGCGATGAGCCGCGATTTTACGAAAATAACCACAACCGCGCGCCAAGCACGCTGAACAAAGTCATGAACGAGCGCATTGTGCCTTCTTTCAATTTATTGAGTAGGAGCTATAAGGCACATGGTGTCGCTGTGATCAATCACTCCCCTGTCTCCAAATCTCTATTTGATGATCTTTAGTCATTCTTAACTCATGAATTCAACGCTACACCAAATTCTAAATATTGCTGCGCGATATGATTCGGTAAGAGCTGCTGATTTAGCGGCACTATGTAATTCGTCAGATTGTTTACTGCTTGATCGATGAGTATCGCCAATCCCTCAATATCACCGACAGGTATCAAGTTTTTGACAGGTAGCAACTCTCTTGGACCAAATGGACAGTCGGTACTGATCACTGGTACGCCAAGTGCTTGCGCCTCTACGATGACATAGCCAAAACCCTCGAATTTGGAGGTAAGCACCATCAATGCCGCTGAGGCAATGATCGGATAAGGGTTGGTCTGAAAACCCAGAAACCTAACACAGTCACTAATATTAAGTTGAAGCGCCAGCGCTTTAATCTCTGCTTCAAGCTTACCTTTACCGACCAATACTAATGGCAGCTTTCGCTCTGTTTCCGCATAGGCTTGTAGCAAGTCTCGATGACCCTTCATGGTATCGAACGAGGCGACATGGATAATATACTGTTTATCTGCTAAGCCTAACTGTTCGATATGTGGTTTTTGTGACGCTTTGCTTTGGATCCAAGTGGCATCGCAAGGATTATAAATTGTGGTAGTTTTAGTGATGTCTCCTAAAAGTGAGATTAAATCTTTGCGAGCGCCATCGCTTACACAACTACAGGGATGGGCACTATAGACCGTTTTCAAATGATTGATAGTTTGCATTGGTATATCGGATAATTGATGCTCAAATTGCTTAGATAGCGCTGTATGCAGCACATTCACGATGTTGGGTAATTGGCTGTAAGCCATGATCCAATTCACTTTATAAATATTAGCCAATATCAGATTTGGCGTCCCTATTTGGCTAAGCACATACTCATCAATACGCTTAGCGACAGCTTCATAAGCCTGTGCCTGCTTAGAGTTTGGCTCAAGATTTTGCTCAGAAAACACCTCATCGTATGGCAAGATATGATAGTGAATGTCAGCATCTAGCGGCATATCCTGTGTTTCTTCCAGACATAAAATATGGACGCTATGACCCATTTTCACGTAAGCACTTGCTAACGTTGTTACCATACGCTCAGCACCTCGGCCTTCAAGGGCTTTTAAAATAAATAAAATCATAGGTGGCATTAGTGTCTCAGCTTAATTATATGTCGGTATAGGTATAAGGGTTTAGCCAGATAAGGGTACCAAAGGTCTTAATTATTGCAGCGTTCTGGCTTTATGTGCTAGTCTCATCTACTTTTATGGCCCAGCCTTTACTTGCTGAAGTATAAACCGGATTGGTTTGCCTACCCATAGTAAAATCGCAATCAAACTTTATTTTATAAATCAGTTAGATCTTGCTAATAACGATGCCAGTAAATATCATAGCTGAACTAATGTCACCATTGAAACTATCAATCTATTAATAGAATACGTTCACAGAAAATAGGATCAATCATGCAGCAACCTGACGAGAAAACATTAGACGTTGTCATCGCTTGGGTGGATGGCGCAGACCCTATACTCAAACAAAAAAGAGAAAACTATAAGTCAGGCAAAATAGTGGCGTCAGATGCAGTAACTGCCACACGTTTCGCAAGTGATGATGAGATATACTATAATATTGCCTCTATCATCAAATACATGCCTTTTTGCCGTCACATTTATGTTGTGACCGACCAACAACGACCCACATTCATTGATGAATTTGCTAAGCAAAATATCTGTTCAGCAGATAAAATACGTATTGTCGATCACAAGGAAATATTTTCGGATTATGAAGAATTTTTACCGACATTCAACACCCGATCAATTGAGACGATGATTTGGAATATCCAAGGATTGTCTGACTATTTTATCTATATGAATGATGATTTCTTTTTTAATCAATCTGTGACGATAAATGACTTTTTAGACAGTGAGAAGCTAATCGTTCACGGTGAATGGCGTAAAAGTACTGCTTTGAATGCCAAGCTTAATTTTCGAAAATCACGCTTTAAATTGTTTGGCACACCGATACAGCCAAGGCATACTATCGCGCAAATGTTAAGTGCTAAAATACTAGGCATGAATCAGTTTTTTGAAATTCATCATTACCCTCATATTGTCGATAAAAACATCTTAAAGTCCCATTTGTTGAATCATCCGCAATTATTGACCGAGCAGATAAAATACAAATTCAGAGATGTTGCCCAAGTTAACCCTATAACGCTAATGAATCATCTAAAAATTCAAAAAGGTGAAGCAAGTTTAAAACCTAACACCTCTATCAACTATCTAAAAAATGAGCATAGCGTAGAGGACTTTATCATTGCCTTAGAAGATAAAACTATTAAATATGGTTGTATGCAAAGTTTGGATCTTCTTGAGTCAGATTTATATCAAAAAATTAGCCAAGCCATGAGGCACAAATTCTTGAATTACCTGCCTAATTCCGTGTTAGATAACACAAATACTGTCCCCAAATGAATTCAAACTAAGCTTGAACTATAATGATGATTACTCATTCTTGATTTAAACCAATAAAAGCTCAAAAATTACTTGGATATATTATGAAAATAGCAGTAGTAGGTACAGGCTACGTAGGCTTATCAAATGCAATGCTGTTAGCACAGCATAATGAAGTCGTTGCTGTCGATGTCATCGCTGAAAAAATAGCCTTGTTAAATGCCAAGCAGTCTCCTATCGAAGATACAGATATCGAAGATTTTTTATTGCATAAAGAGCTCAATTTTTCTGCAACGCTGAATGCCAAAGAAGCCTACAAAGATGCAGATTTCATCATCGTTGCCACGCCGACTGATTATGATACCAAGACCAACTATTTCAATACCTCCACAGTAGAAGCCGTCATTGAGCAAGTGCTGTTAGTGAATCAACAAGCAACCATTATTATTAAGTCTACAGTGCCAGTGGGCTATACAACCAATATCAGAGAACGTTATGCAACTGATCGCATTATTTTTTCGCCTGAGTTTTTGCGAGAAGGTAAGGCACTACATGACAACCTTTATCCTTCACGTATCATTGTAGGCGCACAGTCTGAGCAGGCTCGAATATTTGCCAACCTATTACTTGAGGGCGCAGTCAAAAAAGATGCACCGCTATTATTTGTAGAGTCTACTGAAGCTGAAGCGATCAAATTATTTTCTAATACTTATCTAGCGATGCGCGTAGCTTATTTTAATGAGCTTGATACTTATGCGCAAACTTTTGGACTTGAGACCAAACAAATCATCGAAGGTATTGGCTTAGACCCGCGCATTGGCAACCATTATAATAACCCTTCATTTGGCTATGGCGGCTACTGTCTGCCCAAAGATACTAAACAGTTATTAGCAAATTACGATGAAGTGCCAAGCAACCTTATAAAGGCCATTGTCGATTCTAATAGAACTCGCAAAGACTTTATTGCAGATAAAATCATCGAAAGACAGCCAAAAATCGTAGGAATACATCGCCTAGTGATGAAAAGTGGGTCAGATAACTTTAGAGCATCTGCGATACAAGGCATCATGAAACGTATCAAGGCAAAAGGTATCGAGGTTGTTGTCTACGAGCCTGTGCTAAAAGAAGACAATTTCTTTAATTCGCGTGTGATTCAAGATTTAGAAACCTTTAAATCAATGAGTGATGTCATTGTCGCAAACCGCCTATCTGATGATATAAAAGATGTCGCAGACAAAGTATTCACTCGCGATCTATTTGGGAGCGACTAATGAAAATACTGGTCACTGGTGCGGCAGGTTTCATTGGTTTTCATTTAATCAAGGCAATACTAGAAACAGATCTATCTGCTAAGGATTACTGTATCGTTGGTATCGACAATATCAACGATTATTATGATACAGATCTAAAAGAAGCGCGTTTGAGAATATTAGGTGAGATATCAGATCCAGAAAGTTTTACATTTATTAAGTTAGATCTGGCTGATCGTGAAGCCATGTCTGAGCTTTTTGCAACCTATCAATTTGATATGGTTGTTAATTTAGGTGCCCAAGCAGGTGTGCGCTATTCTATCGAAAATCCAAATGCGTATATCGACTCAAATGTGGTTGGCTTTGTTAATATTCTAGAAGGCTGTCGTCACCACGATATTAAGCACTTAATCTACGCAAGCTCTAGCTCTGTTTATGGTATGAATATAAAGCAGCCATTTACTACTACTGATTGTGTTGATTTTCCTATCAGCCTATATGCCGCTACCAAAAAATCGAACGAGCTTATGGCACATAGCTATAGCCATTTATATAATATTCCTACAACAGGATTAAGGTTCTTCACTGTTTATGGTCCTTACGGTCGACCTGATATGGCATATTTTTCGTTCACAAAGAAAATTCTGGCTGGCGAGCCAATTAATGTATTCAATAATGGTGTTATGCAGCGTGACTTCACCTACATTGATGATATCGTCAACGGTATCATTCGCATTATTAATAAAGCCCCTTCGCCCCAGCATTCTACTATTACGACTGCAGCTGCTCCCTACAAGATTTACAACATTGGTAATAATCAGCCAGTCACTTTGCGCCGTTTTATTACTGCCATTGAAGACGCTTGTGGTAAGAAAGCGCAGGAAAACTTATTGCCTATGCAAGCAGGCGACGTACCGATTACTTACGCCGATATAGATGAGTTAATAGAAGGTATTGGCTTTAAGCCTGAAACCAGTATCGAAGAAGGTATCAAACAATTTGTCGATTGGTATAAACAGTATTATCCAGTTTAGATAAGCGACAATACTCTTTAAGACTTATATTATAGAGATTAAGGCGCTAATATCTTTATATATTTTCAAAGGATTTTGATGACATGGCCACACATTCAAATTGGCAAAGAAAATTACTATTAGTATTTCGAAGCGAAAAAAGATTGAACGCGGGTAAGATTATCAAAACCTATAATGATAGAAGCTTTGATGAGATGAAAGCAACAACCATTACTGAATCAATGTGTGATATTGAAGCGTTAACCAATGAGCGTAAAAGCACAGATTTAGAAAACCATTTAAATAACTTGAAATACAAATCGCTTGGTGAGTCTGAGCTCTGCTTTTATCACAACACGCTTATTATACTAATGCGCCGTAAGTACAAAATAGATAAAACATTCGCTGAATTTGAAAGACTATGGGAGGCAGAGAGCGACTATTTATTGATACATCTGTCGTTGCGCTGGATTGTCTCTGCTTGCGATACGTTTATTGATCATTCAAACAATACTCATAGAGCAGCTATCTTGATGAATGTCGTAACTCTAATGAATACTTTACGTACTTATGAAACCAAAAACTTTCTGCAGTTATCCACTAATGCTAAATCTATGCCATTGCTAACTGAAAAAACAGATATGCTTTATGCTGGTGACCTGCCCCTATACGATGGTCTTACTTATTTTCGTATCGGCACCGATGATAGCTTGAGAAATATGCGAAAACGCTATAATAAATTTCAGAAAGTTGATAAATTGGCCACGACCATGTTACTGGCAGTGTTTGAAAAACTGCAGAATAATGACAGTGCTTTTGCTACTCTACGGCAGTTGCACAGAGATGATTGGTCTAAATGGTGGTTGGATTAGTCTATCTCATATATTACTACACGACTACGACCTGCACTTTTCATCAATGCTGTAACTAAGTGAGGCCTAACCATTTTTTGCCATAAAATCTATATATTGTTGAGCAATATTAATTGGTAATAACTCCATGTCAAACGAGGACTGATATGTATCAGCATTCTCCATTGCTTCATCCATCTTTTTAGCTAATGTATCCACATCTCCCACAGGGACGAGGTTGTGTGGTGGTAGCAACTCACTTGGACCCGATGGGCAGTCTGTACTGATAACAGGTGTCCCTAAAGCCAGTGATTCAGCAATAACCCGTCCAAACCCCTCAAATACTGATGACAAAATCATAAACTGTGCTTTTTGGATATAAGGATATGGATTTTTTTGAAAACCTAAAAAATGTACACGGTTCTCCAAACCTAAAGAAGTAACCAGCTCTTTCATTGACTCTAGCAATACACCTTCACCCAATAATAGAAGTGGCAATGTTTTCCGAGTCTTTGCATAACTTCTAATCAACACTTCATGAGCTTTTTGAGTCTTAAAACTACCAACGTGAATAATGTAACTGTCAAACTCTGGCTCAAACTCTGACGCCGATTGCACAATCTGTCTTTGGTCAATCGGGTTGTATATTGTCGTTGTATTCGTCACACCCAATGTAGCTTGAAAGTCTTTTTCGACTCCTTTACTAATACATATACAAGGATGCCGAGAATATATATTGCTTAATCTTTTATCATTTGCTTTTTTGCCTTGGCTTCTAAACAATTCAATTTTTTTAGAAATAGTATTTCTAATTACGTGTGCGATATTGGGCAGACTACTATGGCGCAAGACCATATCGGCTTTATCTAAATTCGCTAGCGTCAATATTGGAGTACCAATCTCTTTGCGCACGTATCTATCTAATATTTTTGCAAAATACCAGTACCTAAGACGTTTAGTAGGTATAGAGTTATAATCATTTAGGTCCAGTTGATGATAAGAAATATCATTACTGAGCTCATAAGCTACTCTAGATTTAAAGCGTAAAATATGGACGTCATAACCTAACTCATGAAAACCTTGTCCTAGCGTCAAGACAGAACGCTCTGCACCGCCGCCTTGCAAGCAGTTAATAACCAATAGCACTTTTTCTTTACTATTCAAATTTTCTTTTTTTTCTGTAGTATTATCAATCATTTATTAAAAATTCTTAAAAGTAAATATTCTAATTTAGAGATGTGGCGACCCAACTGTTTTGCCAGCTAAAGATTTTGGGTAAATTCTACGTATTTTTCTGCTATTTTGGCTGGTAGCAGTGCTTCATCGAATGGCGCATGAAACGCTTGCGGATTACTCATCGCCTGCTGCATTTTTGCGGCAATGGCATCAACATCGCCCATCGGCATTAAGTTACGTTCTGGTAGTAATTCACTTGGGCCTGATGGACAGTTGGTGCTAATAACAGGAGTACCTAGCACGAGAGCTTCGGCAATGACCAGAGCAAATCCTTCCCAGTCAGAGGTCAATATCTTAAACTGCGCATTTTTGATATAAGGAAAGGGATTATCACGAAATCCTAAAAATATTATTTTGTCTTCTAGGCTTAACTCTGTTACCAGTCGCTCTATTTCAATTTTATGCTTCCCTTGACCCAAGAGTAGTAAGGGCATAGATTGATCTGTTTTTGCGTAAGCCTTTACTAATACATCGTGACGCTTGGCATCTTTAAAACTCCCGACATGGATAATATAGTTCTGATAGTCAGGGACAAAAGCATCAGCTTGTTGCTGAATACTGTTTTTATCAATTGGGTTGTGAATGGCAGTGGTTGGCGTAATATTACCAAAGCTTTTGATAAAGTCTTTTTGAGCGCCTTCACTGACGCACACACAAGGGTGCTTGGCATATATATCTATCATTCTTTGCTTTAACTGCTCAGCGTCGTGGTTTTTATTAAACTTATAGAGCAGTGATACTGTGTTATGAATAATATAAGTGATATTAGGCAATTTACTATTACTTAGAATACTATCGGCACGATCTAGGTTGGACAGTATAATGTCAGGCTGACCGATATTTTTCGACACGTATTTATCAACAGCACGTGCAAAAATCTGGTCACGTCTTTGTGCCCCTGGTATAAGTTTATACGGCTTAAACTTAAGTACATGGTAATTAAGATTTGGACTTAAGTCATACTGTACTAACGGCTTAAATCTTAAAATATGTACTTCATAGCCCAATTCATAAAACCCTTGCCCCAATGTTAATACGACACGTTCCGCACCACCGCCTTGTAGACAATTAATAACTAGTAACACTGTTTTTTTATGCTGCTTCATACACGATAACCTATGGAGTAAGTTTTCACCTTCTTAAAAAGGCTTATCATTGCTTCATTAAAAAACTAGCGTTTAAATAGCTTCGAAAAAAATGATTTAGAAGCGTGTGGACGAGTCACCTTATTACCGGTATAACCTTCTTGAGATTTTTTAGGAAAATGACCGAAAGGTTCTACCCTATAACTGTCTAAATCGTATCCAGCAGCAAGTGCTTCGTTATAATATTCATCAAAAACCTCAGATAAATCCTGCCTTGGGTGCGACATTATTTCACCGTCAAACCAATGCTCAATACCTTCTTCACTGACTCTAGGTAATGAATATTTATGACTGAACTGTGTACCCATATCTGAATAATGCAAAATCCTAATATCTTCTAACGCTAAGTTTTCGCCATCTATACAGTTGTAACTATCCTGATAAGGCTCAATGAGCTGATTATTATGTTTGAATACAGCCATCATTTCTTTATGGCTTTTGGGATCTTTCTTAAGTTTTTTAATTGATAGGACAATGTTTTTCGCCGCCTTGCAATCCCATACGCATGTACACAACCGAGTCATATCCGCATTAGTCTTAGCAGCTACAACAGACTGTCCTTCAATAGGATGGTGCCACAGCTTTGCCAAATCATCTAAAATAATGACATCAGCGTCCATGTAGATGGCACGACCAGAGTATTGACAGTACTCTGGAATTGCCCAGCGAAAGCCTGAAAAAGGCGTTGACCATTTAGTGGTATTCCAACCCTCTCCAGTCTCAGGATTAGAATACCAATAGCTATTAGGATCGCGTGACAGCTGCATCCATACTATCTCAACGGGTACACTGGTATGTTTATGAATACTATAATCTAATACCATCATCTGCTCTAGATCACAGTTATTTGGGTCACAACCAACAAAGACTTTAATAACATCTTCTGTATTCATAATTTTATCCGTTCACTGACTAATATTTATCTCTGCTAATGCAATGCGATAATACTCAACTATATAATGGAACCTATTCTTTCCAGTACTTTTCGATCCACCCTACTGGCAAGATAAAATGACGCAAATGACGTAGCGGTCTTTTTAGATTTTCGGGCTCAGTTAATCTTTTTAAGTGATCTTTGGCATTGTTAGCAGCATTTTTATTATATCTACCTTCGATCGCATGTGTAGGATATAAGTCACCAGGGAAGATAACGATGCGAGCACCTTTAGGAATCTTTGGCTCTTTGATGTAGTTAAGTGGGAATGGTTGACGGCATTTGCGTCTAAAGTGTGCCACCCATGCCTTTGGAAACAGCTTGACACCGCCTGGCGCATTACGAGTGACGAAGCGCTGCTCAAAACGATACTCATCAGCGATACCTTGCGGATCCGCTTTGAACTTCTCTTGTAATGACACAAGTGAACCTACCTGAAACCTAAAGCAAGACGTCTGACCTAAGCGCTCCAATGGATTACTGGGATTATAAGACAAAATAACGTCATCTGGCTTGCCATATTCAAAGAAAGGGTCAAGACTGTCTACTATAATGACATCCAAATCTACAAACAGTACTGTGCCTGTCAAATCACCTAGCTTTTCGCCCCACAAACGAGATTTTGGCCATTTGCCCAGTGTATTGGTTGGCATACTAACATCAAGTGGTGGTAACTCTTGACACTCAATCTCTGGACGCACATCGGTGGTATCATCGGTAAAACAAACAAAACGAAAGGGCGGCGTAATATTACGAGACACCATACCGTATAGTTTATTGGCATAGTCTGCCCCGTACTTTGTGCCCCATTTAATACAAATGATTTGCTTAATATTATTATTATCCGCGGTGCTAGAATCTATTGGCATGAACTGCTCACTTTAATATTATAAATAAATATGATGGCTATATTAGCATAAAAAAAAGACTGAACAATTATGTTCAGCCTTTTTGGACTCTAAAGTAACGCTATTGTTAGTCAATAAAGCTTAGCCAATCCATATATTGCTCGTTACGACCATGAACCACATCAAAGTATAGGGTTTGGAGTTTCTCAGTCAATGGTCCGCGGCCGCCATTCCCTATAGTACGATCATCGTATTCGCGGATAGGTGTCACTTCAGCAGCGGTACCTGTCATAAAGATCTCGTCTGCTAAGTAAAACTCATCACGAGTGATACGGCGTTCAACGACTTTGATGTCTAGATCAGCTGCAAACTGGAGGATAGTACGGCGGGTAATACCATCAAGAGCCCCGCCCGCTAAATCTGGCGTATGTAACACGCCATCTTTTACCAAGAATAAGTTCTCGCCAGCGCCTTGGCACACATATCCTTGCGGATCCATCAAGATAGCTTCGTCATAACCATTACGAGTGACTTCTTGGTTGGCCATGATAGACACAGGATAGTTACTTGAGGCTTTTGCTTTGCACATGGTAACGTTTGGCATATGATGCGTGAATGAAGATGTTTTTACACGGATACCGTTTTTGATGCCCTCTTCACCAAGGTATGCACCCCAGTGCCAAGCGGCAACCATAGCATTGATACTGTTTTCTCGTGACGATAAACCAAGCTTTTCTGCGCCAACCCAGATTAGTGGGCGAATATACGCTTCTGCCAAGTTATTTTGCTTGACCACATCCTTATGTGCTTGCTCTAGCGTGGCCGCATCAAAAGGCACGTCCATTTGGAAAATTTTTGCCGAACCCAGTAGGCGCTCAGTATGTTCTTTTAGGCGAAAAATAGCCGTGCGATTGTCAGCAGTTTGATAAGCGCGCACACCTTCGAACACCGCCATACCATAGTGCAGGCTATGAGTCAGCACGTGCACCTTGGCATCCGGCTGCTCAATCATTGTGCCGTTCATCCAAAGCTTACCATCTTGTGTTGCCATATTCATTTTGTATTCCTTACGTTAGCACTGACGTCTAACTTTTTTAGGTAGGTTTTATTTAATAGTCTTAATTAACATCGTATGATAACACTGTAACATCCCTATTTATTGCTCAACACATAGTGTCATTATGCTAAATGACTGATGGTGTTACGACGATGTGTGCTCGATTATATCACTGGCCATGTCAGAAATTGCAATCTTTTGGTTTGAAGCCACATGGTTTTTAATTATGCTTTCTAATTATCATAGGGCCCTACAGTTTAAACATCGCTTTAATAATCAGCAAGGCTTTAGCAAAAGCAACGTTCGATATTACTCTTCGGTAAACTCAACACCCATGAGATGCTGCCACTGCGCTTGCACCAATGTACGTGTCTCCTGCCAGAGGGACTCATCGACCAACAATGATTGCTCTGATAATGCCAATTGATGGGTCGCTGCCCGTATTCTTAAATACGCGTCGGTCAATGCCCGACAGACGTTTTCCTGCCAAATACCGAGCAAGGCAACTTCTTCGAAGATACGAACATTGTCGCTCCATTTGGTCAAACTTGGGTACTCGTGCGAATAGGCCAATACCGCAAACTGTGCCAAGAACTCGATGTCTATAATACCGCCCGCGTCTTGCTTGAGATGAAATTTACCGGCTTGTTGTTGCCATTGACTGGTCCCCAAATGCTTTTGCATTTTGATACGCATACTGGTGACTTCAGAGCGCACTTGATCCAGTGTTCGCGGTAGGGCGAGCACATCTCGGCGAATATCACAAAACAGTGCGGTTACTCGTCTGTCACCACAAATCGCGCGAGCACGCACCAATGCTTGATGCTCCCATGACCACGCTTTGTCCATTTGATAGGTTTCAAAAGCATGACAAGATACCACCATCATGCCAGCGTTGCCCGACGGACGCAGACGCATGTCGATCTCGTATGCCCTACCATCTCGTGTCTGAGTATTGAGATAATTCATCAGCTTTTGTACAAGACGCGCGGCAAACTTCATTCCACTCACTGACTTTTCACCAGTGGTCATGCCCTGCTCTTTTATCTTATGCAAGAATACCAAATCCAAGTCGGAAGAGTACGAGAGCTCTAGTCCACCAAGCTTGCCATAACCGATAATTGCAAAGCCACATTCCGCTTCAGTCACTGGATCACCATCTTGACCAATCGGATAGCCATAGCGGTTGACGATCTCTGCAAACGCACGCTCTAGTGCGGCTTCTAGTACCACTTCAGCAATATAGGTCAATGAGTCTGATACTTTCATGATCGGGCGCTCAGCCAACACATCACTGGCAGCCACAGCCAATACTTGGTTTTTCTTGAACAGTCGCAATACGCTTAGCAGTTCTTCTTCGTCATTAGGTTCGACACGCAATAGCTGTTGGCGCAGGATGTCACGCAGCTCAGGCTTATCTGGCAGGTGGCGATAGTGCTGCTGTAAAAAGGTGTCTAACAATACAGGATACTGTGCCAACTCTTTTGCAATCCATGGGCTCGCCGATAGCATCGGAATCAGCTCAATCGTTGCATTGGGGTTTTCTGCAATCATGACCAAGTAGATTGAACGTCGGCAAATGGCTTCAAGCAATGCAATCAATCGCGGTAAGGCAGTATTAGCCAGCTTTTGCTGTTCTTGATGGGCTAATAGCGCGTGGACAATGACAGGATACGCATCATCTAAGCGCTCTCGTGCCTCCTCGCTGAGATTGGCGACCATCTTTGATTGCCAAAAACTCTGCAATGACTCGCGATTTTCTTCTGTTAGTACCTCGTTTAGACGCGCAATTTGCGCTTCTAAATGTTCTGGTTCCAAGTCAGTGTCATCATTATCAGGCACTTGACGCTCTGTCACCATACGTTCAAATGGCACATTAACGTTGTCTCGATGAGCATTTAGCTGAGTTAGTAATGCCTGCCAATCATTAAACCCAAGTGTCACTGCGAGATTATGCTGCCAATGAGCATCATGCGGCAGTCTTTGGGTTTGCTGGTCGTTAATGGCTTGAATCGCATGCTCAAGTCGACGCAAAAACCGATACGCAGCTTGTAGATTATCGTAGGTAATCTGCTCTAAGTATCCAAGCTCACGCAACACTTGCATCGCCTCCAAACAAGGCTTTACTTGTAGCTGAGGATGCCGACCTCCGTAGATCAGCTGAAACGCTTGTACAATAAACTCAATATCTCTGATACCGCCCGCGCCAAGCTTGATATTGTCTAGATCTTCACGCTGTGCAACTTGATTTTGAATGAGAGACTTCATCTCCCTGAGTGCTGAAAACGCGCTGTAATCCACATAATAGCGAAAGACAAATGGTTTGATTAGCGCCTGAATGGCATCATAAAATGGCTGATCTATCTGCCCAACGACTCGTGCTTTTAGCCAAGCAAAACGCTCCCACGCGCGTCCATGCAACGCAAAATACTTCTGTAACGCTGAGAGATGAATGGCCAAATCACTGCCATCACCCCATGGACGCAAGCGCATATCAACCCGAAAGACAAAACCGTCAGCCGTTTTATTATCAAGCAGCTTAATAATCCCTTGACCAAGACGAGTCATAAAACGTTTATTGTCTATGCTACGCGTGCCCTTTGCCTTGTCACCATTGGTTTCGCCGCGCGCTTGATGTACAAATATCAGGTCAATATCACTCGATAAATTCAGTTCCTGAGCACCAAGCTTACCCATGGCCATGATAGCCATATCATCGATCTGCACATTGCCTTGTTCATTGATAAAGGTTGGCTCACCGTATTTAGCAATCAAATGCTGATAGGTATAGTCCTTGGCAAAGGAGATACAACCGCCTGCAAACTCTGATAGCTCATCAGTCAATTGCTCAAGACTAATCATCTGCAAGGCATCTTGCCAAATCCAGCGCATCATTAACAGCTTACGCAAATTACGTAAGCCACTCATGACTTTCGTTTCATCGGCGAGTTGATAGTTTTCATCTAGCGTATAATCTTGTATCAGATCATCGATTTGCTGACGAGTCAGTGTGCTGTTCAGTGGGTAGCTACGCAAAAACGTTTGGCAGGAAACCGTTCGGCTCTCCCAAATTTGATAAGCAAACTCACTGGCTGTTTGCAGTACTTGCAGTTGCTCTGCTGTCGGCTGATAATCTGTACCACTGTTCATACGTGAGGGCATAGCAGGTAACATAGTGACAAAAACTCCTTACATAGAATGGTAAGACTACGTGAACCCAACTCATAAGTTTATTGTTTTTTCTTACGAGGCAGTCACAGCATCAGATGAACATACTCAATATATCATTACAAAACATAAAGCCCTGTTTAGTAACAGTGACTCTATTTGCTTTGAGCCGCTTTATGGTAGCATAAACGTCTTTAATCAAAATGCTTTGAGACAGCTTCATTGCAGCGCACCTTTATACTCAATAAAAATAGCGTTTTGGCTCAATGGTATTAAGAAATATTAAAACTCGACTCTAAATCGATTAGACTGCTTTACACAAAAAATTTATAACCTTTCAATAATACTGTCTCACCCTTATAACACTCTTTAAACGCTTATTTATAATATGTGATACTGCCCCCTATGACTACTACCCCGCTACTACTCATTACCGCTGATCCTAGTCACCCATTAGCGCATTTAGCATTACGTTATGCGCGCGCATATCTTAAAAACGCATCGGCTGATCATAATATCGATAGTAATACAGACGATATCGTCAACAAAGAAGACATCGACAATCCTAACACCAAACGGGCGTTGCTCAATGTCTTTTTTTATGGGGATTCGGCGCATCTGGCGAATCGGCTACGCTGGCAGTCCGCTGATCAAATGAATTTGACCAAAGAATGGCAAATGTTGGCTGAACAATATCAGTTGTCACTGCCTGTTTGTGTCAGCACAGCTCTTAGCCGCGGTGTGAGTGACGCAGATAACAGTACCCGCCATCAGCTTGATGGTGACAATCTGGCGACCGGGTTTACGTTGGTGGGACTCAGTGAGCTCGCTCTGATGATGCAGGATGGCTGCCGCTTAATACAGTTTTGATAGCGCATCTATTACGACATTAGCCTGCGACAAATATATTTAGGAATACATGATGAGATTATTAATCCAGCTGCATACACCCACCGAAGCAACAAGCTATGAAGGCTGTGCATTGGCACTGACATTAGCGACATTCGGTCATGAAGTGCAGCTGTACTTAGATGCACCTGTTTTTGGCATATTGATGCAGCCTGAATCACGTTTGCACGGTATGATTCAGTCGCTTGATCTTTACGACATGCCAGCGGCTTGGCTACCTGATGATGTCTTTAGTGGTTGGGTGATTGGGATGCTGCCAGTAGATCTGACTTCACAGCTCATGCTGGTGCCAGAAATAATCCGCTCGCAAGATTTTGAGCAGATTTTAACCTTTTAATTGGCAATATAATCAAACTTATAAAATAATAAAGCACACACTTGGACACAGTTATGGCAACTTTATATCAATTACACAGCACGATGGATACCCTCAGGCGCAGCACTGAGGAGATGTCTCGCACTTGGCGCACTGGCGACAGTATTATCTTACTTGGCACCACAGCCGCTTTTATTGACTGGCTCAATGCTTATTTGAATGATAGTGAAATAGATGGTATTGCAGGTATTTATGCATTAGCGGATGATATATCGCAGCTGACAGTTAACACTACTGGCAAGCTAAATTTAGAGAGCAAATTGACTGGTATTTTAACGGATGAAGAATGGATTAGCCTATCTCAGGATAGTCAGTTTGATAAAGTGGTGACGATTGCCTTATGACGACTCATACCTCTACGACAACTCATACTGCCACAGCATCGACCGATATTGCATTAGATCAAGATGGGCATCTGTGTGACCATACAATTTGGACACCTGATATCGCACAACAACTGGCAGACACACTAGATGTCAGCCTAACGAGTGAGCACTTACAAATCTTGCAGCAAGTGCGCGCATTCTTTGTCAAATTTAATCATGCACCAGCGACACGCCCATTGATTAAGTGGCTACAGAAAACCCTGCCTGAGCACGACATCAGCAATCAAAAGCTACAGCAGCTATTTAATACAGGTTTGGTGGCGCGCCATGTCAACCGTCTAGCTGGACTGCCAAAGCCGCCCAACTGCCTATAAAAGTGTTTTTGTTAACTGTAGCTGCTTACCAAGTGAGCACTGATGAATGAGTCATATAGTTCGGCTCATTTGATACATCACTATTTTGGATCGTAGACTGTCAGCGTCTCATAGCCGATACTACGACCTTCATCACCCAAGAATCCTTGCTGTCGCCATATTTCATACAAGCATATGGCGACACTATTGGATAAATTCAGACTGCGCGAATCAGCCAACATTGGTAATCTCAACCAATTATCAGCACCGATATCTTCACGGATATCATCTGCCAGTCCTGCTGTCTCTGAACCAAATACTAGCGCAATATTGGGCGTGGCTTTATCTTCAGGTTTTTCACTGTCTACTTGCCCGCCAAAATCATAATCATAATCATAGAATGGTTTGCTCAGTTTGGTTGTTAAAGCCGTGACAGTATAGCAGTCGGCTGCTCGCAACGCCTGCCGTGCGGCTGTCCAATCATCATGCACCTGCAAATGTGCGTATTCATGATAATCAAGACCTGCGCGGCGTAGTTTCTTATCATCAAGCTCAAACCCTAACGGTCTGACTAAATGCAGCTGTGCGCCGCTGTTGGCACACAGTCGAATGATATTGCCCGTATTACTCGGCATTTTGGGGGCGACCAACACGATATGAATGGTCATACTTGTTTACTCCACAAATGGTCGATGCTCTATTATTTAAATTTATGAGCGATAGGTAATTAAAAGTTACAGTTTACTGCCAATAATTACATTTTGATACTGTGCAGGGTTTTTAACTTTCACTATGATGTCTGTAATGGATAGCGAGATAGCATTTATGTATGACTGCCTCATCCAATACCCCTTCAGTGATGCTTAAACCTGCCGTTTAGCCTCACTGTTGTTATTTATAAACCATCCATTTATCTTTGAGGATACTATTATGAAAAAAGTAATCATCGCATCTTTAGCTGCTATGTTTGTTCTAACTGGTTGCAACACGTTCAAAGGCTTGGGCCAAGACGTATCAAGCGCTGGTAATGCTGTATCTGGCAGCGCACAAGAAGTACAAAACAAAATCTAAGGTTTGATTGTTTTAGATTTTTTGAGGGGCTTACTATTTTGTAAGTCCTTTTTTTGGTCACGGATTCTTTATCTTAAGTAGTTATTGCACATTCACTTTATCAGATGCTATAAAAAAGCACGCAGTATTTGATTGAGATAACGCTGACCTAACA
Source organism: Psychrobacter sp. T6-5 (assembly GCF_052258485.2). NCBI lineage: Bacteria > Pseudomonadati > Pseudomonadota > Gammaproteobacteria > Moraxellales > Moraxellaceae > Psychrobacter > Psychrobacter sp. T6-5. The sequence continues at coordinate 2,171,836 of NZ_JBQQEY020000001.1, forward strand.
ATGTTGGTTGTAACTGAGTTTTACTATCTACCAGTAGCCCTTGCTTAATCAAATTGTCTACTTGTGTGGTAACACTTTCAAGCTCAAGCCCTGTTCTCTGCTCAAACAACGTCCAAGCGATACCGCCATGTAAGCGCAGTACATTTAGCATAAACTCGCTAACGAGCTCATCTGTATCGATTGCTTGCCAACCAACCATTTTTGGTACATTTTGAGTGGTCTTGGATTTTTCTGTCTCTATGTTTCCTACATAATCTTTTGGCAAACGTGATTTGCTAAAACGATAAATGCCAGATTCTGCTAACAAATCGTTTTCTGATTTATCACTTTCCTTTGACGGAGCGCAACCCCTGTCTGCGTGACAATCAATCGTCACTTTACCATGTGCACCAGCACCTATTGCTAGATAGTCGCCAAACTGCCAATAGTTGATATTGTGACGGCAAGGCTTATCTGACTCGCCCGCCCACGCAGACACCTCATAGTTGCGGTACCCCAATTGCTGCAACAGCGCTTGCCCCGCTTGTTCGATATCTGCCAAGTTGTCTTCATCGGGTAAAATAGGTTGACTACGATAAAACACCGTGTTGGGCTCAATCGTTAATTGATACCATGAGATATGCGTTGCGCCAGCATCGTGCGCCATCTGAATGTCATTTAATGCTTCGTTCATGGTTTGCTGCGGCAGACCATGCATGAGATCGACATTGACTCGCGTAAATCCAGCAGCCCTAGCAGCACGAATCGCTGATAACGCTTGTACAGGATCATGGATACGTCCAAGCACTTTGAGCTTATCAGCGTCAAAGCTCTGTACGCCGATAGATAATCGATTGATACCAACCTCTAGATACTGAGCAAATGGCGCATGCTCGAGTGTCCCTGGATTGGCCTCCATCGTAATCTCGATGTCCTCTGCAAATTCAAAACATGACCGCAAACCAGAAAACAGTCGCTGATACTGAGCAATTGGCAATAGTGATGGTGTGCCACCGCCAATAAATATTGAGCTGATTTGACGCCCTTGCGCTAATAACTGTTGCATATTCGCATCCAAAAGGAGCGCATCGACATAGTCATCATACATAGACAACTGACTGTCTATAGGAAGCTCATGCGAGTTGAAGTCGCAGTAAGGACATTTTTTCACACACCATGGGATATGGATATAGAGCGACAGTGGAATGCTCGTCACCTCTACAACGCTAGTATCTGTCATCTTTTCTGTGAGTTGCAACGTATCAAGGTTATTCGGCGAGCTATCAGCATTCATTTTGGACATAAATAAACTTATTGTGTAATGGGAAATGATGATCAGTATCAAAAGTATCGCTAGGATAACGGCTAGATGATATAAAGAAAAGCCTAACTAACGTAAAACTATTAACAAAGCCACGCATAAAGCCACGTACAAATCCCCTATTCACCATGGTAACTTGCAGGCAGTATATAAAGAGATATTACCAGTACAGCATCCAAAGCGCAGCGCTGTATTCAGAATATAACCATTAAATTTGCGGCGCGCTTGAAAGCTGATTAATAAAAAACGCACCCTGACAATGTTAAAGATTAAATGTAAAAATGAAGCAAAGGATAAGACATATGGCTTATTGGTTAATGAAATCAAACCCAAAGTTTTTTGGTATTCACGATTTACAACGATTGGATACAGATAGCTGGGATGGTGTCCGCAACTACCGCGCTCGCAACTTCATGCGTGACGATATGAAAGTCGGTGATAAAGTGTTCTTTTATCATTCTAGTGCAAGGCCCTCTGGTGTGGCTGGTATTATGACGGTCAGTCAAGCAGGCTACCCTGACCCCACTCAATTCCACCCCGAGCATCGTCACTATGATCCTATTGCAACCGAAGAAGAGCCACGCTGGTATATGGTGGATCTCACTTTTGAGCAAGCGTTTACAGAGGTGTTACAGTTATCAGAGCTGAAATTTTTGCCTACGCTTGAAGACTCATTACTGCTGAGAAAAGGCTGCGAGCAATTAACGGTCATTCCATTAGAGCCCAAACACTGGCACGCGATTATGGACATGGCCGAGACACTCGAACTACTGCCAGAACACACCGATTAGCTCGATCCTCTATCTACTGAATCTACTGATTATAAATATCAAGGTAAAATAAGCTTAAGATGAATGCTCACATAGTGTCTCTAAATCGTTGACATCATAGTCTGGCTTCTTTACCATCTTATGTGTATATGACCTGTCAATCTACTGCTTGGATTGACGGGTTATTTTTATTTCAGTGCCTTCACTTTTATTTTCTTACTCCGTCTGTATAAGCTTGCTCATATTATTTATCGGAGTATCATCGTCGGCACGACTCTTCTCATACTGTGTCAATATTAAATTGACGACGGTATTTGCTTGTTCACCGTTACTACTTTCATAACAATTATCGCAAAGAATAAAAAGTTGCTTACCATGGTTTTCCCATTATCTTTCAGAGACTTCAAAAGCTACAGTTTACGCTTAGGGGTACTCGCCCTACCTATCTTGATTACTCAGTTTTGCCAAGCAGCGCTTGGGGTAGTCGATGCCATTATGGCAGGCCAAGTATCCGCGCTTGATTTGGCGGCCGTAGCAGTTGGATCTGGCATTTGGCTACCGCTGTTTTTGTTAGCAACAGGTGTGTTGATTGCCACTACCCCTCTCATTGGTGAGGCTGTCGGTCAAGACCAGCATCATCAGGTTCCTCATATTACTCAGCAGTCCTTGTGGACAGCAGGCGCTCTTGGCCTTATTGGTTTTATTGTTGTCAATTTGGCACCCAATGTCCTTGGCATCATGGGTGTGCCTGAGAATATTCAGCCTATAGCAACACAATATTTGCATGGTGTGTCTTTTGGTTTCCCTGCATTAGCTGTCTATGCTGTGTTACGCAGTTATTGCGAAGCGCTTGGTCGACCTGAGCCGGTGACGGTTATTAGTATTGTCGGTCTACTCGCCGATATTCCTCTGAACTATATTTTTATCCATGGTTTATTTGGCATGCCCGAGATGGGCGGCGCAGGCTGCGGTGTGGCGACAGCATTGGTATTATGGATCAACGTCCTGTTGCTGGCTATTTATACCAGCTTTACTAAGCGACAAGAGTTTGCTAGTACTCGCTTTTTTTATGGTTTTACTAGCCCAAATCGCACACAGATCAAAAAACTTCTAAAATTGGGTATTCCTATTGGTGTCTCTATCTTTTTTGAGGCAAGTTTATTCAGTTTGGGCGCTCTTGTTATCAGTCCGCTAGGAGAGCTTGCAACAGCGTCGCATCAAGTGGCGTTATCAGTAACGTCACAGCTATTTATGATACCGATATCCGTCGCGATGGCACTCACCATTATGGTCTCAAATCGTTATGGTCAAAAAAACCTCTTAGCACTTCGCCAAGTACAAGCCACTGGACTTGTCTGGACAGTATTGATTGCGCTCACTTGTATGCTTGGCATATGGCTATTTAGACCAGAGCTGGCAGCAGCATTTACTGATGATCCAGCGGTTAGAGCGGAGTCTATGCATTTGCTCATCTTTGCCCTTGCTTATCAGTTATTTGATGGCTGGCAGGTCAATGTCGCTGGTATATTACGGGGTATGCAAGACACCACTATACCGATGTGGGTAACGCTTTTTTGCTATTGGTTAGTGGCGCTACCACTGGGTATCTATTTAGTGCGTTTCACTGATGTTGGTGCTCAAGGCTTTTGGATGGCATTAATCACTGGCCTATTCTTATCTTCTATCCTATTGACCCTTCGGCTGCGCTATCAACAAAGACGTTTAACAGCGCTTTGGGGTTGAAACTGATTGATTAAAACGTCACATCTCATAACCATTGCTAGCGATACTTAGTCACATAGACTATGATGAATCGTAGATGATTTCTTACTGAAAACATGGCTTACGTCAAAATATGTAAAAAATCTCAGTTAACAACTGTACATTGATTGCTCATTGCTCTGAATCTAGGTATCATTAGCAACTAATTAGACAATATTTAGTTACACTATTTCTCGAATTTAGTACAAGGTCAGATAAAAACTATGGATATTGAAAAAATACGCACCCTCATCGCCCTTATGGAAGAAAGTGAACTGGTTAACTTGGAAATCAGTTCAGACGACGAGCATATCAGCTTAACTCGTCACTATGATGTGCCTGCGCCAGCCATGATGGCAGCGCCAACTGCTAGCGCAGCGCCTATTGCTGCTGAAGGAAAACCTGCGGAAAAAGCGGGTAGCGTCGAAAACTCGCCAATGGTTGGTGTTTTCTATTCAGCGCCAACGCCTAACGATCCTCCATTTGTAAAAGTTGGTCAAAAAGTTCAAGCGGGTGATACTCTAGGTATTATCGAAGCTATGAAAATCATGAACCCTCTTGAAGCGACTCAAAGTGGTATTGTTGACGAAATCTTGGTAGATAATTCTGAAGTCGTACAGTTCGGCCAACCTGTCATACGTTATAAAGCGTAACGATATTTGCCATACTTTATTTCATTATGGCTGGTTTTTGATATACGTATCGCATCAAAGTCAAATAATAGGATGCTATATATCAAAACTCAGTCAATAACTGATGCTTCGACAAGGATGAACCCATGATAAAAAAATTGCTCATTGCCAATAGAGGTGAGATTGCCCTGCGTATCGTTCGAGCTTGCAAAGCGCTAGGTATCGAAACGGTAGGCGTCTACTCTACTGCTGATGCCAACTTGATGCACCTGCGCTTTGTTGATGAGGCAATTTGTATTGGTAAGCCTAATGCCAATCAAAGTTATCTTGATATTAATACTATCTTAACTGCCGCTGAAATCACTGGCGCGGATGCTATCCATCCGGGTTATGGTTTTTTGTCTGAAAATGCTGAGTTCGCTGAGCGTGTAGAAGAAGCAGGATTGACTTTCGTTGGCCCTAATGCAGATCATATTCGCTTGATGGGCAATAAAGTCTCTGCCATCAATGCCATGAAAAAAGCGGGCGTACCAACTGTACCCGGTTCTGTGGGTGCCGTTACGCTACATAATGCTGAAGAACAAGCCCGCAATATTGGTTTTCCGCTATTGATTAAAGCGGCTTCTGGCGGCGGTGGGCGCGGTATGCGCGTCGTTGAGCGCTTTGATGAGCTGGTCGGTCAAGTACAGGCTGCTAAGCAAGAAGCTGAGCTCTGGTTCGGTGATGACACCGTATATATGGAACGCTACCTACAAAACCCGCGTCACGTAGAAGTACAGGTATTAGGTGATGGTAATGGTAATGCTATCCATCTATATGACCGTGATTGCTCATTGCAGCGTCGTCATCAAAAGGTACTAGAAGAAGCGCCTGCTCCAGATATCCCAGATGATGTCCGCGAACCTATCTTAAAAGCCTGTGTGAAAGCCTGTGAGCTTGTGAAATACCGCGGCGCTGGTACGTTTGAGTTTTTGTTTGAGAATAATGAATTTTTCTTTATTGAAATGAATACTCGCGTGCAAGTTGAACATCCAGTAACCGAGATGATCACTGGTATCGATGTCGTTGTTGAACAGCTAAAAATTGCAGCCGGCTATGGTTTATCTTATCGTCAAAGTGAGATTGAAATCCAAGGTCACGCGATTGAATGTCGTATCAATGCTGAAGATCCAGCAACTTTTGTTCCTTGTCCTGGTACTGTCAATCAACTATTTGCGCCAAGTGGCGCAGGTGTACGATTCGACTCCCATCTATACCCTGGCTATGAGATACCGACTTACTATGATTCACTCATCGGTAAGCTTATCTGCCATGGTCAGACTCGCCAGCAAGCCGTTGCTAAGACCATACATGCCTTAGATGAGTTGATCATTGAAGGTATCAAAACCAATATACCGCTACATCGTGATGTGATTTTGGCAGATGAGAATTTTGCCAAAGAAGCACAAAATATTCACTATCTTGAGCGAGAAATGTTGACTGCGAATAAAGCTAAGAAAGAAGCGTAGAACAAAACGATTATAAATCGTAAAAATTTTATCAACTCTTGTTTGAATAGCAGTACCAAAAGCTAATTATAAAAAAGCCCCTATCGATATAGCGGCTTTTTTGTGATTAGTAGATGTTAAATAATTCGCGCAATATAATAAAAACCACTTATTATGGCAATACTCTATTAAAAGTCATGAAGCACTCTGTACCGTCAGGATCAGCACACCACTGCATCTGATTGCCGTCGTGGTACAAAAATGCGATCAACGCTTCATCAGTTTGATCAATCTGATTGCCTGAGCAATCTACTTCATTGTTATCATAGACCGTTTTGATAGCGATAACTGGCAGCCCTTCTTCACGATGTGTGACTAGATAGCGACCGTATGTCCACTCTTTGCCACTGACCGCCCACATTTCATTGTCCGCACCAAAATTATATAGCTCACGGCACTGATTCGACTTGTTAACTGACGCCATTAAGTCTTTACTGGTAGTCGGCTTAATGTTTAGTATGCGCGCTTCACTTTGAGTGATTATGCCACCATCCATATCAGCTACCACCTTAGGCTCTGCACTGTTTTTTTGCAGACTATTCGATGATTCCGCTTGCTGAGCTTTCGCGTCTTTGGTCATGGTGATAGAACTGTTTAAATCTATCTCCCACTGTCCTGCAATGGCTGGACTGATATGCGTAGTGATTGTCGGCTCAGTAACCGTCTCACCATTCACCGGCAATGAAGCCAGAATAGATGCTAATGTAAATGAAGCAAATGATATAGGTTCCATGATTAACCTTTTATTTATAATATTTTATATACATTAGCGTAAGTCGTAGACACCAAAAACACAAGTAACATTATGCTATTGGGTAAAATACTCTAATCCAAACGACAACCAAAACCTTAGTCAGTAATGACGTTGAAATAAGATAATGCCTGATAATCTAGCCACTTTCTACTCATAAAAAAATAACACCGTAGCTTTGCTTGTTGAGTACAAGGAGCTACGATGTTACATATTTATAAAATTAAGACCAGTAAAGTATCACGATATAGTTATTTAATACTAAGCCGCTTCTACACTCAATGCTTGAGCAAAGGCTGATAACGCCCCTTTTAGCATGGCTGATACTGTACTGCTACATGTACCGATGCCAGAGTACACTTCGCCATCTACATTCAGCTGAATATAAGCAGCGGCATTTGCATTGGTTTTATTATCACTATTGGTATCATCATCGATACCGTTACCACTGTTGTGATGTGGGTTAATGGCATGCTCTGCATAGTTAATAATATGCAATGATTTACCTGTGTGCTGTGCAAGTCCATCTATAAACGATGATAATGGACCATTGCCCGTACCATCGATGTCAATGGTATCGTTATTCATCTGTACTTGGCCGCTGAAATACACCTCACCGCCTTTGTTATTGACACTATAATCTAGTAACTCAAACTTGCCTTGCTGCAAATAGGTATTTTCAAAGGTTTGTAAAATTTCATCATTTTGCAATTCACGGGCAACCGCTTCGGCCTGCTTTTGTACCACACGGCTAAAGTCAATCTGCATCCAACGTGGTAGGTTAAAGCCATAATTACGTTGCAAGATATACGCAACACCACCTTTGCCCGACTGGCTATTGATACGTACCACATCTTGATAGCTACGACCAATGTGCGCCGGATCGATCGGCAAATAAGCCACATCCCAAACGTTGTCAGTCTCAGTTTGGTTGTTTTCGTTGTAATCGAGTGATTTTTTGATGGCATCTTGATGTGAGCCACTAAAGGCAGTAAAGACAAGCTCTCCCACATAAGGATGGCGCGGGTGTAGCGGTAAGTTATTGCACTCGCTCACGACCTGTACGATTTCACTCATGTTGCTAAAATCAAGCTCAGGATCGATACCTTGGCTAAACAAGTTCATGGCCATGACCATAATGTCCATGTTACCTGTACGCTCGCCATTACCAAGCAATGTGCCCTCGATACGATCTGCACCTGCCAACACACCCAATTCGGCCGCGGCTACAGCACAGCCACGGTCATTATGAGTATGAAGACTAATAATGACATGTTCACGCTGGGGAAGATTACGGCAGAAGTACTCTACTTGATCCGCAAAGACATTAGGCATAGATGCTTCAACAGTCGCTGGCAAGTTAAAAATCACCTCTTGGCCTTGTTGTGGTTGCCACACATCACAAACCGCATCACAAACCTCTACTGCATATTCAGTCTCTGTTTGACTAAAGCTCTCTGGCGAATACTGAAACACCCACTCAGTCTCGGGGTATTTGGCCGCATACTCTTTCAATAGTTTGGCGCCTGTAATGGCAATCTCTTTAATCTCGGCCTTATCTTTGCCATAGACTTTTTCGCGCTGTACACGGCTGGTTGAGTTATAGACATGGACGACGGCACGTTTTGCACCTTTTAATGATTCAAAAGTACGAGCAATTAAATGCTCACGCGCTTGTACCAATACTTGTAGCGTCACATCATCAGGCACGTGGTTTTCTTCGATAAGTTTGCGGGTAAAGTCAAATTCAACCTGCGCCGCTGATGGAAAACCAATCTCAATCTCTTTAAAGCCAACCTCTACTAGTGTTTCAAAGAAACGCATTTTTTGTTCAATCGTCATCGGATCAATCAGTGCTTGGTTACCATCACGCAGATCCACACTTGCCCATATTGGCGACTTCTCAATTGTTTTGCTTGGCCACGTACGATCTGGCAGCAATGGCGCAAAGGCAAATGGACGGTATTTACGGAAGTCGAAAGCGGCATTTTTCGGTGTGATCTTTGCAGTCCCAGTGGCTGCAGTATGCGTGGCTTGGTCAGACATAATCAATCCTTAGATGATATGGTTATTTGTATATTTAGCTAGGCGATTAGCTGTTGGTTAAATTTGTATTTATCATACGAGGTAACGAGTAGTTACACTATAATAATAGCAAAGTTTAGCAAATAGAAACCTGCTATTTTTTATTTTATTTTCTATATTTTTAGTGGAAAAACCTATTTTATTTATTATAATCGAACAAATTCACTATCAAGGTGGCAAAATGCCAGAAAATTACATAGGAAGTGCAGATACAGCAAATATAGATGACATCGATAAGCAATTATTGCGCTTGTTGCAGACGCAGGCACGTATGAGTATCACAGAGCTGGCTGAGCGCGTTAACCTTTCTGCTACCCCTTGCGCACGTCGTATTAAACGCTTGGAAGATGCAAACATTATCACGGGTTACTACACCAAAACCGATGCGCAAAAACTTGGCTATCCGCTTGCCGTGTTTATCGCTATCAGTATGGACCGTCATACGGCTGAGCGTTTCGAACACTTTGAACGCAAAGTTCAGAGCTTTGAGGAAGTCGTGAGCTGTAGTATTGTCACAGGACGTACAGAGGACTATCTGATTAAAGTCAGAGTGCGTGATATGGCGCATTATGAGGAGTTTTTATTGCATCGTCTCAATCGTATTGAGGGTGTTGCTCAAGTGCATACCAGTTTTGAGCTGCGAGAGGTATTTAGCCGTAGCGTCGTATAAAAGCATTGAGGGCGCTAAAAACGCTAAGCGAGCATTGGTGATTGTCTACGGAATAATATGATTAGGATCAACCCAATTATCAATCCAATAGCAGCGACCAGTAACCCTGCATTGAAATTGCCATCCTCTCCTGCCAATGCTACCGTCACCAAAGGTCCCAAGAACTGCCCTAGCGCATAGGCGAGCGTTGCCAATGCAATCAGCAAATTAGAATAAGCAGGATTGATGTTTTTAAACAACGTGAGTGTCATTGCTACCATACCGACGAAGGTCAACCCTAGAATAGCTGCATTGCCATATAATCCAAACGCACCATCAAACCATATAGGCAAGCACATGCCAAACGCTTGTAATACCGTGAGACCCATTAAGGTTTTTATCTCACCGATACGTTTAGCAAGCGCACCCCATAGTGGGTTTGACAACATCGCAAAAATACCGACGACCAACCAAATCATCAACCCAGCATAAGTCTGAGTCGTTAAGCGCTGCGCTGCCATAACAGGCAGGAAAGTTGCTGAGCTGATATAGCCAAATCCTGCCAATATGTAACTCATAAAAAGTAAAGCAAGCGCTTTATGGTGTCCAGAGATGGCTTCATATAAAGAGCGTTTGAAGTTCAAATAACTCTGATGCACTGAGACGTGCTGTTTCGAATCGTTCTGCTGTGACTCCAAACTATTTACCTGTTTGGGTTTTATAGCGTAGAGGAGCCATATCAGCGGTAAACTAGTGCAGCCTGCGACCAGCCAAATCACATCAAAGTGATAGCCTAATTTTAATAGCCACCATGTCACGATAGCAGAAGCACTAATGCCGACGCCAATGCCTGCATAATGTACGGCCGATAGTACGGAACGGCGCTCGGGACTCAGGTTTTGGATCACAAACGATGAGCTTAATATCATCGCTACCCCGCTTGCAATTCCCGCAATTAGACGAATGATATACCATAAAGTTAACGACATATTTGGTACAACGAGTAGCATCGTTGTGACAACACTTATAATCGCCCAAAGCGTCATCGCTTGCCATGTCGCACGCTGAGGCACAAACATAGCAATGAGGGCACCGATAAAGTAACCGATATAATTGATTGATGCTAGCCAACCAGCAATCGTCGTTGATAGCGACAATTGCACCATAATATCAGGTAAGGTGGCGGTAAAGAGGAAGCGTCCATAGCCCATGACAACTGCCATGCAGTACATACCGATACAGGCAATGGCAGCTTCATTGGTGATGGTAGGAGCGATACGGCTTTTAATAGCAGTCATCATGACAGCGCCATTTTTGTGGCAATTCGCACACAATCCTTTGTGTTAGATAATTAAAAGCAATAGTAAAATAAGTAGGAGTCAAACAGTTATTAGAGCTATTCAAACGGCATAAGATAAAAACAAACGCTACGATACATCTAACGCTATTGTCTCTGTCGTATCTTGCCCTAGCATTTGTACACGCTGATCGCTAAACATATCCATATCAGGCGCTAGCATACGCATAAACCGATCAAAATACAACATCTGTTTGGTCAGCAAGGCAAAATCACGTGGGAAATGAATACCATGACGTTTGCCAACTTCGACAATCTCAAGCATCATTTTATTGAGCTCGTCGGCTTGCTCTTTACTGTTAAAAGGCACGCCGCTAGTAAAGGTCTTATCTTCTGCCATGATCGTTATCATCATGCGCTCTAGATCATTACCTAAGGCAACCACATCAACTTTATTACCGCCATGCGTCATTTCCATATCAATCATATGGCGTGCCATCGCCTGGTAATCACTATCTTGCATCGCTTGCATCATACCCATGCACGCGCGCCAGCTCTCAGCTTTGAGTTTACCGACAATACCAAAGTCTAAGAAACCAATACGGCCGTCGGTCAATAGCATTAAATTACCAGCATGTAAGTCAGCGTGAAAACTATTGCACAGCATAAGACTGGCAAACCATGTGTTTAGCGTATCTGCCATGACTTGTGCAGGGTCGCTACAGTACTGACGCATGAGAGATTCATCAACCATAGAAACCCCATATAGACGGCTCATCGTCAATACACGCTTAGTGGTCAACTCTTCATACACGGTTGGTGCCACGACCCGAGTATTGCCTGATACGGCTAAAAACTGCTGAAAATCGCGGATGTTTTGTGCTTCAGCGATAAAATCAGTCTCGGCAAGCATACGCAGGCGAATCTCATCGATAATCGGTGCGATACTCGCAAATTTCATTGATGGCATCACTATTTCAATCAGCTTAGTCACGCCATGCAATACGCCTAAGTCGGTCTGCATAATCGTCTCGACGCCAGGCTTCTGTACCTTTAGCACCACTTCATCACCATTATGCAGACGGGCAGCATGAACCTGAGCGATAGAGGCAGAGGCTAGCGGCTCTGAGTCAATATGCGCAAACTTATCATCAAGACTCATGCCATCAGTCGCTAGTTCTTCTTTTAGCACTTGCTCGATATAAGCATAAGATAATGGCGTAGTTTGATCCAAACAACTTTGAAAAGCGGTGACATAATCACGTGGAAACAACGACGGCGTACTGGCGATAAACTGACCAATTTTGATATAAGTCGTGCCTAACTGCTCAAAGGTTTCTTTGAGTAGCATTGCATCAGGTTTTTCCCCTTTTGCGACCCTAAGCGCAGACAGACCTGCCACACTCGCGGTTTGGCGAACACGGTTGACGACATTAAAGGTATGCTTTAATAAATGCGGACGATGAATTTTCATAAAAAACAACTATGGTAATAGAAAGGATTTGAAAATAGATAATTCTGAAAATAGACAATACAATCTAAAGATACATCAAAAGCACATTATTCAATTGGGACTGCTACAGATAGGACACTCTGGATCTTTTCTATAACCCATCAGCCGTTGCTGCATCTGACTACCATCCCATATGAGCAGCTTGTTTGTCAGTGGATTTTTGGTTAATCCCAGATAATGCAAGGCGGTATTGGCTTGCAGGTTACCCATGACAGCAGTGGTACTCGCAAGCACGCCCGAATTGGCACAAGTCCGCTCATCAGCGGCTTCATCAAGCTCGACTGAGCCAAACACACAATGATAGCAACCTGTGTCCAGATGTGGCTCAAACAGTGCCAGCTGCCCTTGCATCGCAATTGCCGAGGCAGAGAGTAATGGAATTTCATAGCGTACGCTAATGCGATTGATGACGTCACGAGTCGCAAAGTTATCCGTACAATCTAGTAATAAGTTTGGCTTACCCGAAGCCATATCGAGCAACTCATAAGCGTTGTCTTCATTTAACCTTGCCACTGTTCCGCGAGCTTTTATTAAAGGATTGATGCGCGCCAGCATAGTCGCTGCTGTCAGCGCTTTAGGCTGACCAATGTCTTCAGGTAAAAATAGTGTTTGGCGCTGCAGGTTACTTGCCTCAATCGCATCATCGTCAATCAAATGAACAGATCCTACCCCTGCACGTACTAGTGTCTCAGACGCCGGACAACCAAGTCCACCTGCCCCTATCATCACCACGCGTGCTGACTTTAGTCGCAGCTGAGCATCCATATCCCAACCGTCTAATAGTATTTGCCGTGCATAACGGAGCAGCTCGTCATCCGATAGCTGTACTAACTCTTCTGCCATATTTGTTCATAACCTATCATTAAAGAAGCTGACACATAAAACCTATCTATGGGCGTTGCCATATGGCGTGTTCCTATTTTAAAAACGGTGATAAACGTTTGAATTAGGGACACACCCTAGCGTTACACGCTCATTACCACCATAATCTTGTACCGTATGTACTGATTCAAATCCGCTGTCTAAAAATAGCTGCCGAACCGCAGCACCTTGGTCAAAGCCATGCTCGATAGCCAGTAGCCCACCTGCGCACAGATAGGTTGTTGCTTGCACAACGATATGCTCGATATCAGCCAAACCATGATTGGGTGCACTGAGCGCACTAATCGGTTCAGCGGTTAGTCCCGCCAAATGCTCGTCTGCCTCATCAATATAGGGCGGGTTTGAGACAATCACATCAAACCGTTGCTCATCACCAGTAGGTAGCGCTTGATACCAGCTACTTTGGATAAATTCAACATGGGCAACATCATTACTCACAGCGTTATGCTGAGCAACCTTGAGCGCATCAAGCGATAGATCAACCGCCACCACTTGCCAATCAGCGTGCTTTAACTCATGAGCCAGACTAATCGCTATACAACCTGACCCCGTACCTAAGTCCAGCAAGCGCTTATGATTTCTCAATACTGGCTGAGTATTTATCCAATTTAATACTTGTTCGACCAATACCTCAGTATCAGGCCTAGGGATCAAGGTGTACTCATTGACGTTAAAATTCAGCGACCAAAACTCCTGCTGTCCGATTAAATAAGCCAGCGGTATTCCTTGCTGCATCTTTACTACACCAGCATTGAACTGTGCAAGCTCACTATCGGTTAGCTGATAGTCATCATCCGTCATCAAAAACAGTTTCGGCTTATCAATGACATGCAACAACCAGTCCGTTAGCCAAAACGATGGTATCTGACTACTCGTATCACCATTCGTCAGTTGCCCAATTTGCTGCTTGATTTGACGAATGGTCAATACTGTCATAAGTGACTCTTAAAGATATTGTGGATATATAAATGCGAAAGTACTGCCGACGCTACTCTGACGCGCGAGGTGGCTCATTGGTATCGGTCAGGTTTGGATTTGCCTTTGTTAGTTTGTCATTATCACCGTATATATCGTCATTATCACCAATGACAATGTGTTTATCGACCAAGTAAATCAATATCAAAATTGGCACGCCAATCGCAAAGGTAAAAATAAAGAAAAACGGATAGCCCATATTGTCTACAACAGCACCAGAGTAACCACCCATCACTTTCGGTATCAGCGTCATTAGCGATGAAAAGATAGCATACTGTACCGCCGTAAAACGAATCGAGGTCAAGGCAGATAAGAACGCGATGAATACAGCACTGGCAAGACCTGCTGCCAGATTATCAAAAATCACTGCCACGTACATATGCGGTAAGCTACCAGGATGATAAGTAAGCAGGACAAATAATAAATTCGTCACACAAGCTAATATGGCACCGATCATCATCGCCTGCATCATGCGCATCTTTTGAGCCAAAATACCGCCCAAAAAACCACCTGCAATGACCATGATGACACCGACTAACTTCACTGCATTAGCAATATCTGTTTTACTAAAACCCATGTCTTGGTAAAAGACATTAGAAATCACCCCTGCCACGATGTCAGAAATGCGGTATAAACCAATCAAGGCCAGTAGCAATAATGCTTTTTTGCCATAACGGCGAAAAAAGTCAACCACGGGTTCAACCCAAGTGGTATAGGCCATTTCTTGTTTGACCACGCCTACTTTGACAGACAGGTAACCCACAACCGATGCCACCAATAAGCTTGCTAAGAGGTGAACCACTTCAAGTAAAAAAGCAAACATCACACTGTCTGTCTCTGGCAGTAACGCACCAACATTGACAAAAGCAATGATAAAAGCGACGACCGACAATACAAATACCAGTACTAAGCGAGAATAGTCCGAGGCGGGACGATCAATACGTATCTGCTCGCTCACAGGCTCCCGAATTATCAGCGTGGTCACCACACCTACGCCCATCACTGCTGCCATGATCCAATAAGTATTGCGCCATGCTTCATAACTATAAAACTCTTCGGTCGAACCGAAATAATCTGCCAAATAGAGCGCACCTGCGCCTGCAAAAATCATCCCTAAACGGTAGCCTGCCGTATACATCGCTGACAATACCGATTGAAAACTTGCAGGGGCAAGCTCAATACGATAAGCATCGACCACAATATCTTGCGTGGCGGATGAAAAGCCCAATAGCACGGCTGCCATTGCCATATAGTGCAAGCTGCTCTCATCGGTCGGATTGATGCTGGCCATCATATAAATCGCCAAAATAATCAAGAGCTGTGCAATCAAAATCCAGCTACGACGGCGGCCCAGTAATCTAGTTAATATCGGTAGCGGCACCGCATCTACTAGGGGCGCCCAAATGAACTTGAACGAATAACCCAATGCTGCCCAACTAAAGGTTGTCACCACACTGCGATCAAATCCAGCCTCACGCAGCCATAACGACAAGCTGGAGAAAATAAGCAAAATAGGGATACCAGCTGCAAAACCCAAAAACAGCATGATCATAGCACGCCGATCAAGATAGGCTTTCGCCGCCTCGCCCCATGATTTTTTGGCGATGGGAGGTTTGGGTGGTACAGATTTGACAGCAGACATAATAACTCACCAACAATTGAGACAAATAACACAACTGCGCACAATTTTTATCAATCTTTAGAATCAGTTATCCATAAAAAGATCGATAAAAATTGCTCTACGTTGCACCAATATGATCATTACAACAAAATTCAGTTATGGTACTTGAGAACCTCTACCTTGACTAGATGTTTTTGCATTAACTCATTGATTCTGGCACTTTCACAACAGCTTATATTTCGCGATAGTAACGCAGATTATAGCAATCTTTCACTATGGTTAAACCAGTCCTTAGTTTTATTACTACTTGCTCTCATCAAAGATGTCTGACAACGCTTTCATTTATCGGTAATATGTAGATAGAGGTAGGATCAATACAAACTTGATCGGCTTATTACTGTCCTACCTAGTAACAAGAGCAATGGCGTTAATGGTAAGCTAGATGAGGTACTACACCAAGACTTAATGATTAATAATTTAAAACTTATAATTCTTATATATTAGTTTTATAAATACACAGTGCTTCGTTATGCTCTCTATATCAACAATGATTATCTCGATTGACTACTCGTTCTTTTTATTATCATAGCCTAGGAGTTTTACCATGTCCGACTCAACCAAAGCCCCAACTGATAAAAACACAGCGCAAGATACTGCCGGTTGTCCTGTGAACCACGGCGATAACAGTGCACCGACTAACACAACTTACGATCAAGGTGATGATAAGGGACCGACGATTCATAGTGAAAACGTTGATCAGACACACGCACCGCAGCGCTCTAGTATGGGTGGTTGTCCTGTCATGCATCAAGCGCATACTACCACAGCCTCTGCTGCGACCGACTGGTGGCCAAATAGCTTAAACCTAGACATATTGCATCAGCAAGACAAAAAGACTGATCCAATGGGAGCAGACTTTGATTATGCTGAAGCTTTTAAACAACTTGACCTAGAAGCCGTCAAAACGGATTTGAAAAACTTGATGACCGAGTCACAAGAATGGTGGCCAGCAGATTGGGGCCATTATGGTGGCTTGATGATTCGTATGGCATGGCACTCGGCGGGTACATATCGCGGTGCCGATGGTCGCGGCGGTTCTAATACTGGCAATCAACGCTTTGCCCCGCTAAATAGCTGGCCGGACAACGTCAACCTAGACAAGGCGCGTCGCCTACTGTGGCCCATCAAGAAAAAATACGGCAATAAATTGTCTTGGGCTGATTTGATGATCTTGGCAGGCAACATGGCTTATGAATCTATGGGCTTTAAAACGCTAGGCTTTGCTGGTGGTCGCGCTGATATCTGGCATCCAGAAAAAGACATCTATTGGGGTTCTGAGCGTGAATGGCTCGCGGCTACTAAAAATCGCTATGATGATGACAGCGAGCGTGAATCGCTTGAAAACCCACTAGCAGCCGTACAAATGGGCTTAATCTACGTCAACCCTGAGGGCGTCGATGGCAACCCTGACCCATTAAAAACCGCTCAAGATATGCGTACGACGTTTGCGCGTATGTCGATGAACGATGAAGAAACGGTTGCCTTGACCGCGGGTGGTCATACCGTTGGTAAGTGTCACGGTAATGGCGATGCGACCACACTAGAAGACGAGCCAGAAGCGGCGGATGTCAAAGAGCAAGGCCTAGGCTGGCGCAATCCTAAAGGTAATGGCAATGCAGGTGATACCGTCTCAAGTGGTATTGAAGGCGCGTGGACAACCAATCCAACCCAATGGGATCATGGCTATTTTGAGCTACTCTTAAATCACAACTGGGCATTAACCAAAAGTCCAGCAGGTGCATGGCAGTGGGAACCCACGGATATTAAAGAAGAAGATCGTCCATTAGACGCTCATGATCCAAGTGTCCGCCGCAACCCAATCATGACCGATGCTGATATGGCGTTGATTAAAGATCCTGTTTATCGCGAGATTTCAGAGAAATTCCATAACGACCCAGCGTATTTTGATGAGGTGTTTGCCAAAGCATGGTTCAAACTGACTCACCGTGATCTAGGGCCTAAATCTCGTTACTTAGGAGCAGACGTACCGAGCGAAGACTTTATCTGGCAAGATCCTATTCCAGCAGGCAATACAGACTTGAATGCTGATGATATTGCGACGCTAAAATCGCAAATACTGGACAGTGATTTGAGCCGCCGTGAATTAATCATTACCGCATGGGACAGCGCGCGTACCTTCCGCGCATCAGACTATCGTGGCGGCGCAAATGGCGCACGTATCCGCTTAGCCCCACAAAAAGACTGGGCAGGCAATGAGCCAGAGCAGCTGCAACGTGTGCTTGAGACATTAACCAGCATTCAGTCTGATTTTGATAAAGACGTAAGTTTGGCCGATCTGATTGTGCTCGCTGGTAATGCCGCTATTGAGCAAGCAGCAAAAGATGCAGGCGTAAAGGTTACCGTACCGTTTACCGCAGGTCGCGGTGATGCCGAAGCGGCAATGACCGATGCAGAATCTTTTGCAGACTTAGAGCCACTACACGACGGTTATCGCAACTGGGTCAAAGAATACTACGCAGTTTCTCCTGAAGAGATGCTACTTGATCGCACTCAGTTGATGGGTTTGACCGCGCCTGAGATGGTCGTATTGATTGGCGGTATGCGTGTCCTTGATACCAACCATGGACAGAGCCAAGAAGGCGTTTTCACTGAACGTGCTGGCGTATTGACAAATGACTTCTTTGTCAACTTAACAGATATGAACTACACGTGGCATCCTGTGAATGCAGCAGATAATACTGCTAATAACTACGAAGTACGTGAGCGTGGTACAGGCAACGTCAAATGGCAAGCCAGCCGTGTAGATTTGGTATTTGGCTCAAACTCTATCTTGCGTGCTTATGCTGAGCTGTATGCGCAGGATGATAACTTAGAGAAATTCGTTCGTGATTTCGTTCGCGCTTGGAGTAAAGTCATGAATGCTGATCGTTATGATGTTGCTGAATAAGCGTTATTGATTAGATTAATGAACAGCTATCTTTTAGAAGGTAGCTGTTTTTTTATACCTAAAATTTAGATATTCAACAGTCTTAAATATTCTGAGTTACACACCCTACCTAAATAAATCAAATGACTATAAGAAATACCATAAAAGCAAGAGGACTATAAAAGACTTCCTATATTCATAATTATCATAAATTGATAGCTATTTATTATATACAAGAATAATAGCTTTGTTTTACACTACGCTCTTATGGCAAATTTGTACGTTTTTACTTTCATATATAAATCTTTCAAATATAGATAAGGTTTGTATTGTTACACAATAGGATTCAGTGATGGCAATCGATGTAGTAGTCAATCAGCGACATTTGCAAATTCAGCTCAAGCAGCTGGAAACAGTCTGGCATACGGTGATTAATGGCTATAACTTAAGTCAAGCAGCGACTGTGCTACACACCAGCCAATCAAGTTTGTCAAAGCATATCGCGGCACTTGAAAACCAACTGAAGACCGAAGTATTTATTCGTCAAGGAAAGCGTCTAACAGGGCTGACCACCATGGGTACGGCGCTTATGCCACATATCGAGTCCATCTTTGCTGAAATCCGTACGATTGAAAATTTAAGCCTAGATTTTAATAATCCTAATATCGGTACACTAACGATTGCGACGACTCACACGCAGGCACGATATGTCTTGCCGAAAGTGGTTAAAGAATTTAAAGATCGCTTTCCTAAAGTCAATTTGATCTTGCAACAGGCCGATCCTGAGACCATCGCACAGATGGTGATTCGTGGTCAGGCTGATATCGGTATCGCAACCGAGTCCTTATTGCACAACAACTATCTCAGGTGCTACCGCTATTACGACTGGACGCATCGGGTCATCGTACCGAGCGATCATGAACTTGCCACGCAAGACTCTATTGATCTGCCTACCCTTGCCAGCTATCCCATTGTGACCTATCACGGCGGCTTTACTGGACGCGGTGCCATTGATAAAACTTTTGAAGAAGCAGGTTTAGAGCCAGATATCGTACTAGCGGCGCTGGATGCTGATGTGATTAGCACCTATGTCGGACTTGGCTTAGGCATTGGTATTATTGCCGAAATGGCATTTGAGCCGAGCCACTATCAGAACCTAACTGCCATCCCAGTCGATCACTTCGGGCGCTTCACCAGTTGGATGGCGGTACGCGATGATGCCGAAATCCGTCAATACGGTCGTGCCTTTATGGAGCTGTGTCAGAAACAATTCGACAACTAAAACAAAGGGTCTAAACCGCTGGTCTTACCTTACCCCACCTTTACCGAGCTTATGTATAAGTGATAAAATACAGTCTAGAACGTTATTCAACGTTTTATTTCGTTTTTATTTCTGCATGTATTGCTGGACGCCTAGACATTTAATTGTACTGGGTGTCGATCACTGCATGTCCATTTGCTTCTATGTAACAGGTGATACCGCTCATGGAAAAACTCGTAGCGATCATTATGGCAGTTTTTGCCGCCCCCTTGCTTATTGGCGGCGCTTATCTGCTCTCTTTAGGCGGTAGTCCTTACTATCTTTTTGCTGGCGTTATGATGTTAACGACAGCATTTTTATTGTTCAAAAAACACTGGAGCGCTTACGGGGTGTACGCGATATTTATCGTTGTGACACTAGTATGGTCGCTTTGGGAATCTGGATTTTATTGGTGGGCGCTGGCAACTCGCTTGGGCTTCCCGCTAATATTTGGTTTATTAATGCTTTTACCGTGGGTCTCTAAGAAGATGCACGGGCAACACGCTCAAGTAGCAACCACAAACAACGCTAAGAAAAGTCCTCTTTATTATTGGGGACTAATGGCCAGTGTGGTTGTGGGTGCACTACTCTCTTTCGGTAGTATGGCCAATAATGCCACCGACAAATTGGGCGAGCTCGATTTAACTGCCAAAGATGACGGCGATCAAACCGGCACTTCTGCAAACCTTGGCGACCCATTATCAAATGGCGAGCAAACACCAGATGGTGAATGGAGCGCGTATGGTCGTACTGACTATGGACAGCGCTACTCTCCTCTGACTCAGATCAATACTGATAATGTCAAAGACTTGGAAGTTGCTTGGCAAATCCAAACCGGGGATGTCAAAGGTCCTGATGATACTGGCGAGACCACTTATGAGGTAACGCCTCTAAAAATTGGTAACGCCCTGTATCTTTGTACGCCGCACAATTGGGTCATGGCGCTAGACGCTGACTCTGGTGAGACTCTATGGAAATTTGATCCTAAAATATCAGGAGACCTGCAACGTCAACATCAAACTTGCCGCGGCGTATCCTACTATGCTGGTCAAGCTAGTACAGATACTACCACTCCAGCAGTTAATGATCAGGTAAGCAGTGATAATGAAGTAGCTGTTGCCAATACAGTAGCTGCGACCAGCACTGTGATGGCACAGAAGGTGGATGGTAATACCTTTGAAAAAGCATCTAAACAATGTGATGCTAAGATATTCATTCCAACTTCTGATGCCAAACTATACGCACTTGATCCAAATACTGGGCAACGTTGCCAGAATTTTGGTAAAGATGGTTCATTAGATTTGATGCACAATATGCCATATAAACAAGATGGCTATTACTATTCGACCTCTCCACCGATTGTCGTCGGCGACACGATTGTTGTGGCCGGTGCAGTTAATGATAACTACGATGTGAACTCACCTTCTGGTGTTATCCGTGCTTATAGTGTCAATACTGGTGAGCTATTGTGGAACTGGGATTCAGGCGATCCTGACAACACAGCTCCTTTCGATGTCAATGATCCCACTCAAACGTACAAAACCAGTTCACCAAACTCATGGTCAACAGCCAGTGCGGATGAAGCGCTTGGTTTGGTCTACTTCCCGATGGGCAACCGTGTACCGGATCAATTGGGTAGCTATCGAAACGCAGCTGAAGAAAAATATGCAACCTCTGTTGTCGCTTTAGACATTCAAACAGGTAAAGCACGTTGGGTTCAACAATTTGTACACCACGACCTATGGGACATGGATACACCTGCTCAACCAAGTCTGATTGATTTGAATACTGATAGCGGCGTTCAGCCTGCACTTGTTGTTCCTACCAAACAAGGCGACGTGTACGTATTGAATCGCGAAACAGGCGAACCAATCGTACCAATTAAAGAACGTGATGCGCCGCAAGGTTACTTGGTGGCGGGTGAACATGCCGCTCCGACGCAACCTTACTCTGGCTTGAGCTTTGAGCCACCGATGTTGAAAGAAAAAGACATGTGGGGCGCTAGCCTTATCGATCAAATGATGTGCCGTATTGAGTTTAATCAACTTAACTATGATGGTCGTTATACACCGCCGTCAACGAATGGCAGCATCGTTTATCCTGGTAACTTCGGTACCTTTAACTGGGGTAGCCTCGCTGTTGACCCTGAAAATGGTGTGATGTTTGGTATGCCGACCTATTTGGCATTTACCTCAAAGCTTATTCCTAAAGAGTCACTAGGTGATGCTGAGACCAATAAAGGTGAACAAGGCGTTAATGCCAATGAAGGGGCCGATTATGCAGTAGAGCTTGGGCCCTTCTTATCTCCTTTAGGTGTACCTTGTCAGCAGCCACCATGGGGTACGGTCGCTGCAGCTGACCTAGCCACAGGTGAGATTGCGTATCAACGCAAAAATGGCACGGTTCAAGACTTGTCTCCTCTACCGTTGAAGTTTGAGCTGGGTGTGCCTGGTATCGGTGGCCCTATCATCACCAAAGGTGGCGTGGCCTTCTTGTCTGCTGCAACCGAAAACAACTTCCGAGCTTATGATCTAAAGAATGGCGATGTGCTATGGAATGTTCGTATTCCAGCAGGTGGTCAGGCTACACCTATGACTTACTTGAACTCTAAAGGTGAGCAAATGGTGGTACTGGTAGCTGGTGGACATGGTTCAGTAGGTACGAAGATTGGTGATTATGTTGTGGCTTATAAGCTTGGCGACCAAGCTAAATAATCGGTCTAAGTGATCGACTGCAATAACCACTCAGTTAAATAACGTCATTTTGAGAAAGCAGGTAACTTCGGTTACCTGCTTTTTTATGTGCTGACGCTTTTTATTATGCAGTTATTTTTATGATGATAGGCTTGTTTGTCAACGGATGCTGCTGCTAACCACGCCCCTTAACCATCGATAATCTGTCTTTGTTATGATTTATTACTACTCGGTAACACCGCTTGAAATCGATAGTGGTGACCAGCATATCAAGAGAAAATAATTAATAACTCTACTGGATAATTTATGAGCAACAAAATCCCTTTATCTTTTTTAGATCTAGCCCCTGTACCTGAAGGTAACACCATCGCTGAAGGCATCGCCCAAACGGTTGAAACCGCACAGCAAGCTGAAAAGTCTGGTCTAAACCGCTATTGGATGGCTGAGCATCACAATATGCCGGGTATCGCTAGTGCAGCAACCTCAGTATTGCTATCACATATCGGTAGCCAAACCGAGAGCATCCGTATTGGGGCTGGTGGTGTAATGCTACCGAACCATGCACCTCTTGTGATTGCTGAGCAATTCGGTACATTACAAGCATTATATGGTGACCGCGTTGACTTGGGTTTAGGACGCGCACCTGGCACTGATGGGGCGACGTTTCAGGCACTGCGCCGCCAAATGAAAGACGCCGAGCGTTTTCCACAAGATGTACAAGAACTGATGTACTTCTTGGGCAATGATACAGATGGCAGCCCTGTACAAGCGTTTCCTGGTGCCAGATCAGGCATCCCTATTTGGATATTAGGCTCGTCCCTTTTTGGCGCGACCTTAGCCGCGCATTTAGGACTGCCCTATGTATTTGCCTCACATTTTGCACCGCAAATGCTAGGACAAGCAATTAAAGCTTATCGTGAGCAGTTCAAACCGTCTGCCTATTTAGATAAGCCTTATGTCATGCTGGCTGCAAACTTGTTATTGGCTGACGACGATGAAACTGCTCAATATCACTTTACCTCAGCACAGCAGAGTTTTGTACGCTTGCGCCGTGGTGAGACAGGTCAGATGCCAAAGCCTACGCACGATATGGACAGTATCTGGAGCCAAGCAGAAAAAATGATGGTAGATAATGCACTGTCAGTTTCATTTATTGGATCTGTCGAAACAGTCAAACCAAAATTGGCTGCGTTTTTGGCAACCCATCAACCAGATGAATTGATTGTGACTGCTAATGTACATAATCAAGCAGCGCGTATTCGTTCACTTGAACTTACACCGGAGCTAAACTTATTTACTTTACAATCAAATGAGACACTTGCATAATTATTGCTAAACCTTAACTGGATTTTTAACATGGAAGCAACTGCTATTGTTGGCGCCTCATTGATGATTGGCTCGTCGATATTTATGTATATCTTGGCATTTCTTGCAGTCATGGCCATCGGTGGATATCTGACCTATCGTACTAGCCCAAAGCAAAAACGACGTCGAGAAGATAAGCGCAATCAAGACAATTTGAATTAATATAAAAAAGCCCCTTTCTCTTTTTTGAAAAAGGGGCTTTTTTAATGCAGTAAAACGTATTAAGACTTAATATATTAAAAATGGTAGTGTCTGTTAGAATAAATGTAGTAAACCTTCTTCCTAGCTTCTTTGCTACATTAAACCAAGCGCACGTAATGCTGCCGCACCGAATGCCATTCCGAACATCCCTACCACCGTCGTAAACGCCAAGATATTTGCCGCGAGCACATCATTGCCACCCATAGCCTTTGCCATCACGTAACTGGCCGCAGCGGCTGGTGATGCCACCATCAAGAATAGCACACCCATGTGTACGCCTGATAAACCGAATGCTAATCCGATCGCAATGGCGACGATTGGTGCAATAACAATACGACCAATACTGGCCTGCATGGATAAACCTGACGCATTCAGCATCGACTTCAAATCAATACTGGCGCCAGCGCAAATCAATGCCAATGGCAATGCGACCGCTGCCAACAAATCACCAGTCGTGTGAATCACACCCGTGAGTGGTGGCAGTGGCAGCGCCTTATAAGCAAATGCTGATAGCAATGCCAATATCAGTGGATTAGTAAATACCTTTTTAATGATCATAATACTACGACTGATCAAAGTATCATCCACACTTTTAGAGACACGACTTAACGTAATGACCGCTAAAATATTGAACAATATAGTGACTACGCCCATGTAAACGGCACCAATACTTAAACCACGCTCACCATAAGCATTAGCAACGGTTGCGAGGCCAATAATAGCCATGTTGCTACGGAAAATACCTTGTACGAACACGCCTTGATCGGCAGGACGTTTGACAAAACGCTTGGCATACAGCTCCGCCCCAAAGAATAGGACAAATGTCACCAAAATACCAACAAAAATTAGCTTAACTTGCTGACCATAATCAACATCGCTATCAACCACGCTAAAAAATAACAAGCAAGGCAGGCAGTAGTTAAAAACAAAGCTGGATGCCTGATCAATGAAACTTTGGCTTGCCTCGCCACGTCTTTGCATAAAAAAACCCAACCACATCAAAGCAAGGTTGGGGAATACAATAGTAATAGCAAAAACAATAGCATCAATCATAAATAGGCTCAATTCGGTGACAGGCCCATCATGATATGAGCATCAACAAGAAAATTTAGTAAGTAATAATCAGATTTTATGACCTAGTATAGAGACAAAGCAGCAAGTAAGACAAGTTTGAATGAGACTTTATTTCGATAATAGAGTGGATTTTAATAAACAAAAGCCCGTAATAACATTTTATTACGGGCTTTTTATTTCATGGATACTTTGTTATAAAAGGCTTTAGTATACTACCGTTACGAGTCGAGCGCAGCCTTTGCTTTTTTGTGTTTTTTGACCGTCATCGCCAATAACTGTATAGCCGCAGGTGTGACACCGCTGACACGTCCAGCTTGAGCAAGCGTCGCAGGACGAACTTGCGTGAGTTTCTGTACAATCTCGTTCGATAGCCCTGATACCACACTATAATCAAAGTCTAGCGGTAGCGCTGTGTTTTCTAGGCGCTTCATTTGATCAATATCTTCTTGTTGACGATCGATATAGCCTGCATATTTAACAGAAATCTCGATCTGCTCGCCTACTTGCGCATCAACGGTTGAGTCAGTGATAGCAGCAATATCAGCAAAATGTATTTGCGGACGCTTGAGCAAATCAAAGGCAGTCGATTCTTTAGAGAGTACCTCACCCGTCTGCTCAGTCACTTGCTTACCTAGTGCGTTGGTAGGCGTGGCCCACATATCTTTTAGGCGTGACGTTTCTGTTGAGATCGCTTCCATTTTTTCTTGGTAAGCCTGCCAGCGTACATCATCTACCAGTCCTAATTTACGACCCATCTCAGTCAAACGCTGATCGGCGTTGTCTTCACGTAAGAGCAAGCGATACTCTGCGCGGCTCGTAAACATACGGTATGGCTCGGTCGTACCATGAGTAATCAAGTCATCGACAAGTACGCCAAGATAGGCTTCATCACGGCGCGGTGTCCACGTTTCAAACTCGCTGTTATTGGTCGTCACCAATGCCGCATTGGTTCCTGCTAGCAAGCCCTGCACGCCCGCTTCTTCGTAGCCCGTTGTACCGTTAATTTGACCAGCGAAGTATAGACGATCAATCGACTTGGTCTCAAGCGTTGGCTTGAGATTTTGCGGATCAAAATAATCATACTCGATGGCATAACCTGGGCGAGTAATATGCGCGTTCTCTAAGCCTTTCATACTGTGAATGAAGTCTAACTGCACATCAAATGGCAGACTGGTCGAAATACCATTCGGATATAGCTCATGCGTGGTCAAGCCTTCTGGTTCAATAAATATCTGATGGCTGTCTTTATCCGCAAAACGATGAATTTTATCTTCAATCGATGGACAATAACGCGGGCCTACGCCTTCGATTTTGCCTGAGAACATTGGCGAGCGATCAAGGTTTTCGCGAATGATGTCATGAGTGCGCGCATTGGTATGCGTAATATAGCAATTGACTTGCTCAGGATGCATAGAGACGTCACCCATATAACTCATCACTGGCAATGGCGTATCACCTGGCTGTACCGTCATTACGCTAAAGTCAACGCTACGTGCATCGATACGTGCTGGCGTACCTGTCTTTAGACGACCGACTGGTAGCTTAAGCTCACGCAAACGATCCGCAAGCTTAATAGAAGGCTGGTCTCCTGCACGTCCACCATTCGAGTTTTCCATACCAATATGAATGACGCCGCCCAAGAAAGTCCCTGAGGTTAATACGACTGTTTCGGTCTTAAAGACAATACCTGTAGAGGTCACAGCAGCTGTAGCACGCCCATTCTCTACCAAGATATCATCAGCGGCCTGCTGAAATATATCTAGGTTTGGCTGATTCTCTAGTGTGTGACGAATCGCCGCTTTATACAAAATACGGTCTGCTTGCGCACGTGTGGCACGCACAGCAGCGCCTTTACGACTGTTTAGCACACGGAACTGAATACCCGCTTTGTCCGTTGCCAGCGCCATCGCACCGCCTAACGCATCAATCTCACGCACCAGATGCGACTTGCCGATGCCACCAATCGCAGGGTTACAGCTCATCTGCCCAAGCGTCTCAATGTTATGCGTCAACAACAAGGTCTGTGCGCCCATACGTGCAGCCGCTAGAGCAGCTTCTGTACCAGCATGACCACCGCCGATCACTATCACGTCGTAATGTTTTGGGTATTGCATGTTTGCCTCACTTGACTCATAACGCTGCCGATGGTCATATTCTATTAGTAAAGAACACTGCCATCGACAAATAAACGTCAGTCGTATTTATAAAAAAGATAACGACTCAGATAAGTCGTTCATAATTGGTTGAATAACCCATCATTATAACAATTTTTTCACGCTTAAAAAACGCTAGCATAAAAACTATTATAATTAAGCGCAAAGATACTTACGCCAGCATCACTTTGATTATTAGCTTTTGAGTTCGTGATGATGTCTTAGTTATTACTGTTTCCACGGCTCAAGGGTACGATCTGATCCGATTGACCACTAGACAGCATATGATGGCTACCATACCCTTCTGGATTGATCTGTAGATAGGCATTCATTTGACCAATCGCTTCACCATCATCACTCGCCAAAATCTGCGCTTTGATGAGCTCAACTGGCGGTAATGGTAAGTTTTTGAGCAAGGCCAAGCGCTGGTGGTTATCACCCTTATTAACTACCAATTCGATAAGCTGACGGGCATCGATTGGCAAATCTGGCGTGTTTTGAGCCAACAATGCCAAATGATAAGCACCTGCCGGATCTTGGTCCACAACAATGCGCTGTTCAATAGCGATATAGGTCGCTTCAGTTGCACCGCCTGCCACACTAAGCTGATGAATACACTTGAGTGCTGAATATGACTCATTATTAGCAATCTCAATAATGCGTGTCGATTCATTCTTTAGACGCTCACGGCGCTTTTCAATCGCTGCTTGCTCAGCCGCTTCTGTTTGCTCATTTAACTGTTCGCTGGTTTGGTTATTCATAAAGCTCTCTTATTCATCTGATAATTATTATTTATATCGCTGGTATCTTGGACACTATATGGGGGTAAATCCTATAAAAACAACGAAGCCTAATGACATAGGCGCGTGGAAATAATAATAGGAACAATAATAAATACGGTACTAACAACACTAATAGCGACAATAAAAAACCCAAATAGCCATCAAATGACTATCTGGGTTTGCTGTGCTCGTGTCTTGCAAAGGCTAATTGGACATTAAAGACATCCAATTCACACTTTTAAGTATTAAGCAGCTGGGCTGTTTGCTTCGATCAATGGCTTTAGCTCACCTGATTGATACATTTGCAAGATGATGTCTGATCCGCCCATCAACTCGCCATCAATCCATAATTGCGGGAACGTTGGCCAATTAGCAACCTTTGGTAACGTTGCACGAATTTCTGGGTTTTCTAAAATGTTTACAAACGCAAATGGACGACCAATTTGAGTCAACACTTCGATAGAGCGCGCAGAAAAGCCACACTGCGGAAATTGCGGTGTGCCTTTCATGTAGATAATAACTTTATTGTCACGGATTTGATCACGGATCAATTGTTCAACGTCGTTTGCAGCAGTGTTTGGGGTTTGCTCACTCATAAAAGCTCCTATTGATAAAGCGGTTCATTAAAATGATTATTTATATAAAAATAATTGTGTAAAGACGTGTCTGATACATGGGGCGACTGCCGCTGTATTACAAGCACGAATTTTCGATCTATGTAGGTTCGATAGCATTAGGGACTAATAATACCACGGCATTGGCCATGATGCCCTCTTGACGACCCGTAAATCCCAATTTTTCAGTCGTGGTCGCTTTCACACTGATATTGCTAATATCCGTTTGCAAGTCGCTGGCGATATTGGCGCGCATGGCTAGATTATGTGGCGCCAACTTCGGACGCTCACACATCACGGTAATATCAGCATTGCCTAGGCTATAACCAGCCTCTTGCACTTTACTATAAACATAACGCAGCAAAATCCTTGAATCCAATCCGGCATGTGCCGCATCGGTATCAGGAAAATGCTGCCCGATATCACCAAGTGCAAGTGCGCCCAGCAGCGCGTCAGCCAATGCATGCAAGACCACATCCCCATCAGAGTGTGCGAGCAAACTATGAGAATGCTCAATCGGCACGCCCGCTAGCACCACATATTGCTGCTGCTGACCATTATTATGAAAAGCATGAACATCGATACCTTGACCAATTTTTATCATTGTTGTTCCAAGATGCATTAAACGTGATTAAAATAATTCAAAACCACTATCTGAATTTTCAAAGTGGTTTTACGAATAGCCAGACGCCATCGGTCGCCACCAGTTTCAATTAACTGGTATAATATGATGTTTATTTTATCATAATACCAGATCCAAAAGACAAGCTGACGTTGTTGTACTGAGACTACCTATTGTAGTGGTTGTATAACACTTGGCGTCGACATGTACTTTGGATAACGTATAAATAGTTGAGCCGTTTTATGTCAGCCATACAAGATACTTCAAGCACACCCGTTTCTGAGTCTTTTAATACTCATCGCCCTTTGACACTTGCTGATGTCGAAAATCCTAGCACCAAGCATGTGATTGTCGGTATGTCAGGTGGGGTCGATTCTTCTGTATCAGCCGTATTACTTCAACAGGCAGGCTTCAAGGTTGAAGGCCTGTTTATGAAGAACTGGGAAGAAGATGACGGCACCGAATACTGTACGGCGATGGATGATCTAGCAGACGCGCAAGCCGTATGTGACAAAATCGGTATGAAGCTACACACGGCCAATTTTGCTATGGAATACTGGGATCGCGTATTTGAGCATTTTTTGGCAGAATATAAAGCCGGACGTACGCCAAATCCTGATATCTTGTGCAACAAAGAAATTAAGTTCAAGGCGTTTTTGGACTATGCGTTGACGCTTGGTGCAGATTATATCGCTACAGGTCACTATACGCGCCGCAGTGTGAATTACAAAAATAATGACGGCACTGAGGTTGCTCAGCTCTTACGCGGTCTTGATAACAATAAAGACCAAAGCTATTTCTTACATGCGGTTGGCGGTGACAAAATCGCCAAAACGTTATTCCCAGTTGGTGAGCTCGAAAAGCCAGTGGTACGTCAGATTGCTGAAGAGCATGACCTAGCGACGGCTAAAAAGAAAGATTCTACGGGTATTTGTTTTATTGGTGAACGCCGTTTTAAAGACTTCTTACAGCAATACTTACCTGCCCAAAAAGGCGAGATACTTACTGATGACAATAAAGTCATCGGTACGCATGATGGCCTCATGTATTACACATTGGGTCAGCGCGGTGGCATCGGTATTGGCGGTGTCAAAGACCGTCCTGAAGAACCATGGTTTGTATTGGCAAAAGACTTGGACAAAAACCGCTTAATCGTCGGTCAAGGGCATGAACATCCCATGCTAATGAGCAACGAGCTAAAAGCATATAAGCTCGATTGGATCGACGGTTTACCACCTGCGGATGTGTTTAGTGACAAAGGTCTAGCCTGTATGGAAAAGTCTCGCTATCGCCAGCCAGATCAAGCGTGTCGCGTGTTTGCGACCAATGCTGATGGCAGCGAAGTGCGCGTGGTATTTGATGAGCCACAGCGCGCTGTCACCCCTGGACAATCAGCGGTATTTTATATCGATGAGGTATGTCTAGGCGGCGGCGTGATTGAATCTATCGATGCGCCATGTGGATTTTAGAGAGAATTAATTTAGTTTTTGACAGCGGAAGTAGTAACCGTTACTGTACTGCTTGTCATACCCTCGTCTGTATTTGAATTAGTATCATCAACTGTATATATTTGATAAGTCAGCTGCGCAACAGGCTGCAGCTCTGATGTAAATTGATAAAAACGAATGTCATAACTGCCTTTAAGCCAGCCATCGTCTGGCTTAAAGCTAACCCAATTTTGATTGCTGTTAGCAACAATATCTTTTTTCTCAAACAGTAATACTTGTCCTGTCTGATTATTGACCCATTTCACAAACACAAAAGGACTGGCTGGCACTTTGCCCGCAGTATCGAGATGCGCGAATATAGTGGCATTTTTTTCTATTGTTGAGGTATCCATGGATATTGATGGCATCACAGGCGTTAGTGACAACTTAACATCACCGACGAGTGGCTGATTGTCATTTTTTTTGTACAATTCCTCAACTGCACGCTGCGCAAATTGACGTTTATCAGAGAGCGCTTCACCTGCACCTTGGGTCATGAATTTATCAATATATTGTTCCAACATATAGTCTGGCATTTTATTGACAATATCCATCGCTTGTTCTTCTGAGTAATCATGCATAGAACCTACTGGTTGCGATCCTATCGCTGGTATATTGCTACCATTTTGATGTTCAAGCGCTTGCAATTCTGCAGGTACCATACTTTCTTTTTTCTCAAACCCTGAATCAGTATTATCTTTCAGCGATGATATAGGCTGCTGCCTGCCCTGCATAACTTGATCCATCTGTTGCTTAGTCATCAATAAGTAAGTGCCTAGACTACCAAGGATAAAAGAAATAAGGATGGATGAGAAAAATAAAGTTTTGTCTTTCATAGTTATATTCTAGAGATAAGATACTTGAGTAATAGAGTTTGGTTCAATAAGCGCTATTAATATGGACAGCCTTTACTTTTAAGATGTTTTCATTTTTTATGAAAAAAGCCATTTTTATCTTTAATAAAAACGGCTTTTTTATTTTAAAACACCTGTTTTAACCAGAGAGCCCACTCGTTGGAAACTGACTGCTCATAGGTTTACAAACATAATCATATTTACCATTAGCACTTTCTATATCGCGCTTAATCTCATCACCATCACCATCTTTCGTAGTTATGATACTAAAGTTTGCATAGCCACGAGGTGGCGTACCTACAATCTGACAGCTTAATGAGAATTTCTTACCATTGTTGATATTAGATTTCTTAACTAAACAACCTCTACCAATCTCATTGACTGTAATGGTATTGCCACTGATTGCACAATTTGATAGGCCTTGAAACTGAACAGGCTCAGAAGATCCATATGAACCACTGCTATCACTATCACCGCCGCAAGCGCTAAGCACCAATGCTGAGCCTAACACTAAAACGCTAAAGAATTTATTCATGTATTGATTTCCATTTAGTGAACTATTGACGACAAAAGAGACATTAAATCACTTTTACATTAGAAAAACAATACCGTTACAAATATAAATTATTGGTTTTTATAAAAAATGTGTATATCACATTATTATTATTCCTCTAGCAATATCAACAATGCCCTGTTTGTCCTTTAGCCTTATCTTTTTATTCCCAACAATAAACGCGAAATACGGTAAACATTCACTTTTTTTATCAGTTTTTGCTATAATTGCGCCACCAGAATTTACTACTGTAGTAAGCATTCATTTACTTTCTGTTCACTCAAAGGCGATACCATGACCCCACTTACCGCACTCTCCCCAATCGATGGCCGTTATGCCAGCAAAGCAGACAGCTTGCGTCCATACTTATCTGAATTTGGTCTAATCAAAGCCCGCGTTACAGTAGAGATTCGTTGGTTACAGTCGCTGGCTGATAATGACGCGATTGGTGAATTAGCAGCATTTGATGACCAGACCAACGCTTTTTTGAACGCAATCGTTGATGATTTTAGCGAAGCAGATGCTCAAGCTATCAAAGACATCGAAACGACGACCAATCATGATGTAAAAGCGGTTGAGTACTTTATCAAAGACAAGTTCCGTGGTCAGGATGCCTTGATTGACTCACTTGAGTTCATTCACTTTGCCTGTACCAGTGAAGACATCAATAACCTATCGTATGCGTTGATGCTCAAAGACAGCCGCGAGCTAGTCGTTGCCAAAATGCAGCAAGTGACTGATAGCATCGTTGACTTATCTATTGCTCACGCTGATCAACCGATGCTATCACGCACCCATGGTCAAACAGCCAGCCCAACGACACTTGGTAAAGAGATGGCAAACGTCGCCTACCGCCTAGCTCGCCAAATCAAGCAAATTAATCAAGTAGAGCTATTAGGTAAAATCAACGGTGCAGTCGGTAACTATAATGCGCATTTTTCAGCGTATCCTGACGTCGACTGGCAGACTCATGCTGAAGCCTTTATCAATCAGCGTTTAGAGCTAACATTCAATCCTTATACCACTCAAATTGAGCCACACGACTATATCGCTGAATTGTTTGATGCCGTTAAACGCTTCAATACGATCCTGATCGATTTCAACCGTGATATCTGGCAATATATCAGCTTAGGCTATTTTAAACAGCGCCTAAAAGACGGTGAAGTTGGCTCTTCTACCATGCCGCATAAAGTTAATCCAATTGACTTTGAAAACTCTGAAGGTAACTTAGGCGTTGCCAATGCGATGCTGGCACATTTGGGTGAGAAGTTACCAATTTCACGTATGCAGCGTGACCTATCGGATTCAACTGTGTTGCGTAATATTGGTGTTGGTCTAGCACAGAGCATGATTGCGTTTGATGCTTGCCTAAAAGGCGTGGGTAAACTTGAGCTAAATGCACAGCGTTTAAATGACGATTTGAATCAAGCGCAAGAAGTGTTGGCAGAGCCGATTCAAACCGTTATGCGTCGCTACCGTGTTGAAAACCCGTATGAGAAGCTCAAAGCTTTGACTCGTGGTAATGCCATGACTCGTGAAGCCATGCTGACGTTTGTCGAAAGTGACGAGCTATCGGCGGTTAGCGATGCGGATAAAGAACGCCTACGTGCATTGACGCCTGCTACTTATATCGGTAATGCCGCCGAGCAAGCACGCGCTATTAAAGAATGGATTGCCAAGCTGTAACTACTAACTATTGATAGTAGCCAGCGAGCACTATGCATCAAAATAAAAAATATGTGCTTGCTAGTACGATTGCGGTATTTGTCGTCATGGTACTGGCAAGCATTAAGCCTCTAGAGTGGTCGAGCTACCTGCTGCATCAGCTCGGTACGCTACTTTTTTTAGCATTAATGCTAGGTGCTTATCGCTATCGCTACGTTAGCTCACGCTCCTATGCGCTCGCATCGATATTTCTGATCATCCATATTATTGGTGCGCGTTATCTATACTCTTACGTGCCCTACAATGATTGGACACAGCACCTATTCGGTATACGTTTAGACGAATTGTTTGGTTGGCAGCGCAATATGTACGATCGTCTTGTCCATTTTAGCTACGGGCTTTTACTGTTCAATGCAATGGTAGATGTCTCAAAGTCTATCTTCAAAGTCCAATCTGTCAAACTACTCATCGCCCTTGCTCTCATGATTAATATGTCATCAAGTCTGCTCTACGAATTACTCGAATGGAGCATTGCAATGACGTTATCACCAGAAGCTGCTGAAGCT
Organism: Psychrobacter sp. T6-5; assembly: GCF_052258485.2. Lineage (NCBI taxonomy): Bacteria > Pseudomonadati > Pseudomonadota > Gammaproteobacteria > Moraxellales > Moraxellaceae > Psychrobacter > Psychrobacter sp. T6-5. The sequence continues at coordinate 2,206,495 of NZ_JBQQEY020000001.1, forward strand.
TATAACGGTCAACAGGGTGATATTTGGGACGCCCACAAAGATATGGCTTTAGCATTACTCGGTGGGCTAATTGCGGCAGGTATTGTGCTATTTCAAACTCGTCAAAACCAAGTGGTGTCTAATTAAGTGATTAATCGTCTTTTTTATCATCATCACTGTCGCCCGGTATGATGGCTTTACCGACAGCAACGGTTCCTTTGACCACACCTTTGGTAGTTTTATAAGCGATTTTGGCAGGTACGGTGACAATCTTATGGACACAGGCTTGTAATAAAAACACGCTAGCGATAATGACGATAAAATGTAATTTTCTCATAACTTTCCTACGATTCGGTGGCTGCTCTGATGATAGCCATCAGATAGGTGACAATCATAAACGATTAAAACCTTTCCATAAAGCCTCTCTTACTATCAATCTCATACGCATTTAAAATATGGATTTACCCATGACTTCTATTCCTCTTTGTCTACCCGACTCTATCACGCCTGAGCAGTTTTTGGCTGAATACTGGCAAAAGAAACCCTTACTTATCAAGCAAGGGTTGCCACAATTGATCGACATGTTTGAGCCAGATGATATGATTGGTCTTGCCCTTGAGGAAGATGCCAGCGCACGCTTGCTAACCCAAGCAGCCAGTAAAAAAGAAGGTCAGGCACAGTGGCAACTCAAGAAAAGTCCGCTAACTGAAACTGACTTCGATAACCTCCCAGAACAGTGGACTGTACTGGTACAGAACCTAGAGCAGTGGTCGCCAGAGCTCGGTCAGTTGTGGCAAGCCTTTGACTTTATTCCGCAGTGGCAGCGCGATGACATCATGGTCTCCTATGCGCCTAAAGGTGGGTCTGTCGGTAAGCATTATGACGACTACGATGTGTTTTTGGCACAAGGCTATGGCTCTAGGCGCTGGCAGTTGGGCAAATTTTGCGATGAGCAGACAGAATTTGTTGCTGATGAGCCTCTTCGTTTATTTGATGACATGGGTGAGCTTATTTTTGATGAGATACTAGAAGCGGGTGATGTGCTTTATGTACCACCAAAGCTGTCACACTTTGGGGTGGCACAAGATGACTGTCTCACTTTCTCTTTTGGCTGTCGTCGTCCAAATTTGATGCAAATTATCGATAGCGTGGCAGATATTGCAACCAATGACAGCCAGTTATTCATCCCTATGCTACTGCCACAAACGCTACAGAACTCAGGTGAGCTGCAAGCGGACAGCATCGCTGCGATCAAAGCGCAATTGCTAGAGATGCTACAATCTGAGCGCGGTGATGATATGATTCGCCAAGCTGTCTCTGAAGTGGTTGGTAAGCGTCAATATGATGCGCTGATGCCAGAGGAAGCACTGGAGACGGATGAGCTTATGCAAGCATTGTCTGAGGGTGCGACACTACAAGCAGATTATAGCAATCGCCTACTCTATGGCAAAACTGATGATGGCATTGTGCTGTATGCCAATGGGCAGCGTCTCGATGGACTTGATGATGCAGCAATAGCAGTGTTGGTACGTTTGGCTGATGGAGAGCCATTACAATATCATGATGTGAAGGATATCGATGCAGATGATTTAAGCGAATGGTTAGAGAACGGTTGGGTATGGATTGAAATGGCTGAATAAGACCACGTAATTGTTTTCAGTTAAATCACGCAAATAAAAAAACCGCTATCTGACAATTACTCAGATAGCGGTTTTTTCTTATGCATATTATACAATTACTCGTTCAATACTCATGATGATGTATCAAACGCCGCTTAGTATTTATTAAAACCACTATAAACACTAAACGGGTTGGTCATTCATACTATTATTCTGTACCAAGCTCAAGCAAGCTCGCGTTACCACCGATTGCTGTGGTGTTAATAGTTTTAACGCGCTCAGTAACAAAACGATGCAGATAATCAGGCGTTAACATTTCTGTTAAGCCTTCCATATCAGTGACGCTGATCACTTGCGTCAAGATACCGTCTGTCTTAGCAAGCTCTTGACTGATGGCTTGTACTTCGCTGTGGTTACCAGAAACGGCCACTTGGGCAAGACGGTCAATATACAAAAGCGTGGTGGTCTGAGAATCATTAGCCACACTCAATACATCTTCGCTTATACCTGTATCGTACAATATCTTAGCAGCTTCATTGCACATCTCATCTTGGCTTGGGCAATGCAATATGACTTCATTACCAGTCAATAATGCGGCTATCAGCTGCCCTAGCACTGCCATTGCTCTGGCAGACTCTTCCCCAATGACCATTGTCTTACCACGACCAGTCACATATAAGTCATTTGACTCACCAGTGGCGCCAGTCATACGATGCGTCTCATCCAAACTAGGAGCCGCGCTCAATAAGTGATTGAACAAACGCTTTGCTTTGTTAGCATCACCAGTCAATAGAGACAACTTTGGAATTGCCGCCTCTAGGTACGTTGCGCGATTGACCGCGCCAAGTAGTCGCCAAGATTCACAAACCTGGGCATGATTTTTTTTGAATTCAGTCGCCATGTTGCTACTCCTTATGCGAGTTCTGTTTGAGTGGTTGTTTGGGTGTTAGCATTTGCTTGGTTGCTGCCATTTGATTCTGAGCTAAGCTGCATCAGACGCGCAACATAGTGCGGGCCACCAGCTTTAGGACCAGTACCAGACAGGCCACAACCACCGAATGGCTGGACGTTTACGACCGCGCCGATTTGGTTACGGTTGATATAAGTGTTACCTACAAAAGCACGACGCTCGATATGCTCAACAGTTTTTTCGATACGACTATGGATACCCATAGTCAAACCAAAGCCTGTGTTATTGATAGAATCAATAAGCTTATTTAGATCACGTGCTTTATAGCGCAATACATGTAGAATTGGGCCAAAATGCTCACCACCAATAACGTCTATGCTTTGCACTTCAATCGCTGTTGGCAGTACAAAGGTAGAGTTTTCTTGGCTGACAACCGAGCTTGAGCTCATTGGTGTTTGAGCCAAGATAGTCGCAGTTGGCTCAGCATCCATACGCGCGATGTGCGCCTCAAGACCATTTTTGGCATCAGCATCAATGACTGGACCTACATCTGTGGCAGCGTATAGCGGGTTGCCAACAGAAAGCTCAGCCATATTACCTTGCAATAGCTCGATCAAATCATCAGCCATCTCTTCCTGTACACATAGTATACGGCAAGCTGAACAACGCTGACCTGCTGAACCAAATGCAGATAGAACAGCATCTTTGACGACTTGCTCTGGCAGTGCTGTTGAATCAACAATCATCGCGTTCTGACCACCAGTCTCAGCGATAAATACAGGCAGCTCGCCGCTCGCTTGTGCATGATCATTCAAGCTTTGATTGATACGCTGAGCAGTTTGGGTTGAGCCAGTAAATATCACACCTGCTATGTTATCAGCAGCCGTTAGCGCTCCGCCCACGTCACCAGCACCTGTCACCAATTGTAGTGCTTCTGCTGGTACACCCGCTTGATACATGAGTTGCGCACCAAAATGAGCAATCAAGCTGGTTTGTTCAGCAGGCTTAGCGACCACCGTATTACCTGCTGCCAGTGCCGCCACGATTTGACCCGTGTAGATGGCCAATGGGAAGTTCCATGGGCTAATACACACAAAAGTGCCACGTGGTTTATAAACTTGACGAGATTGCTTACCAGACAAATCTGTAAACTCATGCACAACATCGTCTAGGCGCTCTGCTTCATCAGCGTAAAAACGACAGAAATCAACGGCTTCTTTGATTTCATCGATACTATCTTGCATGGTCTTACCAGCTTCGACTTGGCATAATGCCATTAGCTCAGCGTAGTTTTCTTCAAATAGCTCAGCCATCTTACGCAAGATTGCTGCACGTTTGGCTACTGTCACGTTCTGCCACGTACTTTGACCCGCAACAGCGACATCAATCGCTTGACGAGCCAGTTCTGCATTGGCATATTTGACTTCACCAGCGCTTACGTCATGATTCCAAGGCGCAAGTACAGGCTGAGCATCAAGCTGATGGGTGACGCCATCTACTTCATATTCATTAATTGCTTGGCCGTTGATGATAGGTGTCGCTGACCATTTTTTATTGAGATGGCTATCAATAGCTGCTTTAAACGGCAACCACTGTGACTCTACAAATATGTTAGGGCCAAAACTTGCACGTCGCGAACCATAAATCTCTAGTGGTAGCGGGATATCTGGGTTGTGCAATGTTGGGTTGGCAAGTAGTTTGTCATATGGATGCACAGTTAGTTTTTCAATCGGATACGACTTGTCTAATAACTGATGGACAAACGAGCTGTTGGCACCGTTCTCTAACAAACGACGTACCAAATATGGTAGCAAGTCTTTGTGCGCGCCAACTGGTGCATAGATACGTACAGGAATCTCATAAGCTTGCAAAATATGGTCATAAAGTGCATCACCCATACCATGCAAACGCTGGAACTCAAACTCTTTATGCTGACTCATGGTCATGATTGAAGACAGTGTATGCGCATTATGCGTCGCAAACTGTGGCCAGATAAGACCGCGCAGATGGTCTGATAATAAGAAACGCGCACTAGCAAGATATGCGGTATCTGTACCTTCTTTGCGTGTCCACACTGGATAGCCTGATAGACCTTTTTGCTGAGCAAGTTTGATCTCAGTATCCCAATAAGCGCCTTTTACGAGACGTACTGGAATGCGATCACCGACTTCAGAAGACAAACGGGCAAGCCAAGCCAATACAGCGATAGCACGTTTAGAATAACCTTGTACAACGATACCTAGGCCATCCCAACCAGCTGTTGAGTTATCACGGTACAGAGACTCAAACAGTTTTAAAGAAATCTCAAGACGATCGGCTTCTTCGGCATCAATACTAAGATCAACATTGACTTCACGTGCCGCTTCAATAAGAAGCAAACAGCGTTGACGCAATAGACCCATGACCTGAGCTTCTTGCGTCGCTTCATAGCGAGGATGCAGCGCAGACAATTTGATAGATACTGACGGCTTTGGCATACCTTCTTTGACTTTGACGTTGGCCGTCGCTTTGATCGCATGCAAGTAGTCATTGAAGTATTTTTCAGCATCTCTATGCGTGATAGCCGCTTCACCTAGCATATCGAATGAATAGGTATAACCTTTATTACGATATGGCTGGCTGTTTTTATTGGCGTCTTCGATGGTTTCGCCCAATACAAACTGATGACCCATGATACGCATGGCTTTTTGCATGGCACTACGAATGACAGGCTCACCCATCTTTTTGGTCATGCGATCCAAGAAACCTGATGCAGTGGTGCTGCTATCAATACTGACGACACGGCCTGTCATCATCATGCCCCAAGTAGAGGCATTGACCATGAAACCATTGTCATTTTTGATGTGCTTTTTCCAATCAGCCACACTCATTTTGTCATGAATCAATGCATCAGCCGTATAGTTATCCGGCACTCGAATCAACGCTTCTGCCAAGCTCATGAGCAAGATACCTTCTTGGGTATCAAGGCTATACTCAAGCAATAATGAGTCAACCATCTTGACGGCTTTGCCATCGTTACGCACATGCTCAACCAACTTGCGAGTCTGCTCAGCGGCAGCATCACGCTCTTGGGTACTAGGCTTGGCAAGTGGCAATAAATCAGACAACCAACGCTGTTCATCAACGCTATATAATGGTGAAATACGCTTATATAGCTCTTCTATTGGCTGGGCAAGATACTCTGGCGACAGCATATCAACAGGATTGAACAAAATCGGCTCTTGCGGGGTAAACTGGTCTACTGGGTTCATAACAACTCCATAACTATCGTTTAAAAACCATAATAAATGGTGCTTTAGGAAGTCTGATCGTCCTGCATAACTGCTCGTAACCGCTATCAAAATAGAGGTTATTGACGGATATTCACAGCAATAATCAAAAGACCAAACGGCGCCATCACAAAACTAGAAAATCCAGCACATGCTGGAGATGGTTAAGTAGGTCGTTCAACTGTTAAACGGGCTACGTTAACAATACAAAGGCAACAACGAAAAATTAAGCGGCATTAGTGCCTTCTTCTTGTTAGTAGTGAAAGGAGTGTGATGGACAAATATCGCTTGAATGAAGTGACAAAAAATCACTGGAACAAGCCCAAACATACCATCTTAAATGTGCAAATTCACTGTAAGAAAAACCTCTACGGCGTTGATTGAGGTGATGCGCTTAACTCGGCTATAATATCATGAAAAAAAAATTCAAACTAACGATTTTTTTTATTTTTATAAATTAATTTGCCTTTAAATAACAAAGACTTACAAGCACTTTGTCAGTCATGACGCTTTGGTTATATTTTTTAGTTTACTATTGCTGATTAATTATTACCAAAATTTTGGGTTCTAATCGCACAAATTTTAGGCCTACTAGTAAGCTAAGTACTGTCTCCAAATAATAAAAACCCTCTTTACCATCAAGTGATAAAGAGGGTTCTATTGTTAGGTCTCATACCTAGCGCTATACGCCTTACAAAAAGATAATTTTAACCAATAGCACAAGGGTCAAAAGCCATACAGCAATGCTGATATCAGCAAACTTGCCAGCGATTGCTTTAACCGCAGTAAAGGTGATAAAACCAAGCGCGATGCCATCAGCGATAGAGTATGTCAGCGGTGTGAACAGCAATACAACCACAACAGGCGCCGCTTCTGTTAAGTCGCTCCAGTCGATGTCTTTTAAGGTGCCCATCATCAGTACAGCAACATAAAATATGGCACCGGCCGTCGCATAGGCTGGGATCATACCAGCTAATGGAGAAAAGAAAATACTTAGTAAAAATAACACACCAACAGTGACTGCCATCAATCCTGTACGGCCACCTGAGGCGATGCCCGAGATACTTTCAATATAACTGGTGGTTGAAGACGTACCAAGTAAAGAGCCTGCGACCGTCGCTGTTGAGTCTGCTAATAGCGCCTTGCCCATATTCGGGATATTGCCATCTTTGTCAGTCAACTTGGCTTGGCTAGTGGTCGCAATGAGCGTACCTGCAGTATCAAATAAATCCACAAATAAGAAAGCGAAAATCACACTGATCATACCCACATCGAATGCGCCAGCGATATCGAGCTGCATCAGTGTCGGCGCGATTGAAGGTGGTGCCGATATGATACCGGTAAACTGTGTATAGCCCATGAGCAAGCTAATCAGAGCAACCAGCAAAATACCAATGGTTACCGCGCCTGGAACTCTTTTATAAGACAGACCAATAATGACGACAAAACCTAGAGATGCCAATACAGGACCAAATGACGTCATATCGCCAAGAGCAACCAAGGTCGCATCATGATTGACGATGATACCTGCACTCTGCAAAGCAATAAAAGCCAAGAATGCACCAATACCAGCGACTACGCCGTTTTTGAGAGAGTTTGGAATCGCATTGATGATTGCCTCACGAATCTTAAAGAGGCTTAATAGAACAAAGATACAACCTGACAAGAACACTGCTCCCAGCGCAGTTTGCCATGCATACCCCATTCCTAAGACCACGCCATAGGTAAAGAAAGCGTTCAATCCCATGCCTGGCGCTAACGCTACTGGTAGTCGGGCATAGATACCCATAATAAAACAACCGACCGCTGCGGCCACACAGGTTGCAACAAATACGGCCCCTTTGTCCATACCTGCATCGGCTAAGACATTAGGGTTAACAAAGATAATGTAAGCCATCGTCAAAAACGTGGTTATACCAGCGACGATTTCTGTTTTGATCGTGGTATTGTCACCATTAATCCCAAAATAGCGTTCAATTGCATTCATAAGTGTGTCGCCCCCGACTGGCTAATAAAAAGTCACCACTACCTAAAATTAAACATGACCTCAGCAAAATGGCGATGCCGCAGTAAGAATAATGTAGTAACAAAGCGTAACATATTAGACGAGTTGTCTTACAAACTCAATCGCTGATAATGTCTAACTCGTACAAAAAAGCAATTAAAAACACCCCTTTTATAACGACTAAAAGTCTATACAAATTTGGATTTTCTTATAGTCTCTAGACCAAATCATTTATATATATTAGTAATGAGTTACCACTATATCGTTAAGATACTTAATATTTGCTATATCGTACTTTTTGTCTGGTTAACACATTAATAATGACGTTTCTTTCATTTAGAAGTAAACTAACAGGTTATTATATTCATGTTCCAGTGATTGAGCGCGGTCTCAAATGGTCTCTTACTAAACCAGATTATCGAGATCTGTACTTCGCTTAAAATTCAACGATAAAGTATACGTATTATTTTTAGGGTTCGTTTGGTTTAGATGTCTGTATTTAAACCAGCTGTTGTCAATTATCCGTGAGTCCATTACATGCCTGAATCATTAAATATTATTGATCTTATTACCCAAGCCAGTCTATTGGTACAGATTGTGATGGCGTTATTGCTGTTAGCCTCTTTGTTCAGTTGGGTCATTATTTTCCGTATGAGTGCGCGACTCGGTACGGCCAAAAACTTTGATCAACAATTTGAAACTTGGTTTTGGTCGGGCGAAGATTTAGCAAAGCTGTATCAAGGCGTACAAGGCTCACCTGATCGCCAAGGACTTGAGCAGATTTTTTATGTGGGTTTTTCAGAATATCTAAGGATGCATAAAAAGCGTCAACCTAAAGATGACATCATCGACGGTGTCGAGCGTAAACTGCGCGTCGGCTTGGGCCGTCAGCAGCAATTACTCGAGTCAGGACTGACGACACTAGCGAGTGTCGGCTCGGTAGCTCCGTACATCGGATTATTTGGTACAGTTTGGGGCATCATGAATGCGTTTTTGGGACTGTCGCAAACCGAGCAAGCCACCCTAGCCTCTGTCGCGCCTGGTATTGCTGAGGCGCTGATTGCGACGGCCATGGGCTTATTTGCCGCTATTCCTGCTGTATTGGCATACAATCATTTTACGGCAAAATCTAGCCGTCTTTATGATTCACGAGCACTGTTCTGTGACGAGATGACCGGCATGCTACAGCGCGAGACCAGTGTGCAAAGCCCAGTTGCTAGAGAGACTCAAGTGAGTGCCACTCAGGTGAATGGGCTATGAAACCAAATCCCTATCGCCGTGAGAAAAAAGCGCTGAATGCAGAGATGAATGTCGTTCCCTACATCGACGTTATGCTGGTGCTATTGGTGATATTTATGGTGACCGCACCCATGCTCATTACGGGTGTTGATGTTGATTTGCCAAAAGAGCAAACCAATACCATGAGTCAGAGCCAATTGCCCGTCATTGTCTCATTGACTGACAGTGGTGAGATTTTTATCAGTTATGAAAACAACATCGACTTGCCTATTAGTGAGCCTGAGCTAATTAACACTTTGTCGAACTTACAATCTCAGAGCGGTAATACTGATGCCGAGCCATTGCAAGTGATGATTAATGCTGATCAAAATAACCAATATGGCGCTATCATGACGCTCATGGCAACTTTGCAGCAGGCAGATATTGAAAAAGTAGGGTTATTGACTGGTGCGCCTCTACCGACGCCATCGCTTCAATAGCTATACCTTCTATATAGGTATGTCACATCATAACAGCCAATCCGATAAACCACGTTCATGAGTATCCATACCATGCATAATGCGCCTGCCGTCTATGTCCCCACCGAACCTGAAGGCAATGGGCTAACACTGCCTACATTACTCAGTTTGCTAGCACATGGTCTTATAATCGGCATACTGGTTTATAACTATCAAACCGCTGAGGTTGAGACTGCTGGTAGCATCGAGACGGTCATGGTATCTCCTGAGCAGCTCGCTGAAATGCAAGGACAGATATTGGCCAATCGTGCAGCAGCCAGCGCCATGCAAATGGATAGCAGCGCCAGCGAATCCGCCAGTAGCGCTCAACAAGAAACCTCAAGCAGTAGTAGCTCAAGCGCTCAAAATCCAAGCCAGCCGAACTCTCAGCGTGTCCCTGTATTTACGCGATCTGACGAGCCTGCCAGTCAGCCTATGCTTATGAGCGAAGAGCAACATCAACGCTTGCGTGAACAAAACCAAGAATATGAGCGCAGAATGGCAGAGTGGGCAGCGCAGCTAGACGAATCCGCGATAGAGGAGCTTGATCAAGTAGAGCAAGACAAAAGAGAACAGATGATCGAAGAGCAAAAACGGCTTGGAGATTTTCGTCAAAAGCAAAACAACCCACCCAAGATTAGACGCCCCACGGCTAACGATCGTAATATACAGATTGATACAGATGGCTCTGGTAATGCAGGACGAACCTTTAGTCTCTCAGATGGTCAATCAACCCTCTCAGGCGACACCTCAACCTCTAGAACATCCAAAGGTAGTAGTCGCTCTGCCTCAAGTGGTAGTCGCGGAGCCAGCAATAGTGAAATCATCAATCTAATCAAGCGCAACTATACGCCGCCTACCGCAGCGAAAGGCTCTACCCAGCGTGCCACCTTAACCATCACCGTCAATGCCAATGGTGACGTGGTCAATGTTAGCGCGTCTGGTCCTGATAGCGTCGTCAATGAAGCTGCCAGACAAGCAGTGCTCAATACAGGTAGCCTACCAATCGATGCTGATGACCCTAAATACCCTACCTTTACCATACAATTTAAAGGTAGCAATTAATCAGTTGCTAGCGTCTTGTATTATTGATAACGTGATGTTAAGTGGCTTTTATCGCATTGTTTTTTCATCTAAATACTTGCCTTATCGACTATAAAAATGACTATCATATTAATTTTAGGAGCGCCATTGACCCATGTATACTCATAAAAAACTACTAGCCTCTTTACTTGCGGGTAGTTCAGCATTACTTATCTCGCAAAGCGTGCTCGCAGCCCCTGTCGTATTAGAATTGGACTATGAGATTCCTGTCCAACAAAACCAAGTCGCGTTTGTACCATTCGCAGGTGACTCTGTTTTGTCCCCTATTATTTTAAATGATTTGAGTAATACAGAACTAAAAGTCACCAGCCAAAACTTACCGCAGCAGCCACGCAGCAGTAGCGAGCTGGCAGGCACACTGCCAGTATGGCAAAGCATGGGCATACCTTATTTGGTCGTCGGTAGTACACGTACCAATCGCGGCAAAATCGTCACCGACTACGAGGTCATCGATATCAAGTCTGGCCGCCTGATAGAAGGAAAGCAAAGCCTAACCGCTGACAATAACAGAGAAAGCATGCGCTACGCCGGTCACGTCATCGCAGATAAAGTCTATGAGCTGATTACGGGCATTCCAGGGGATTTCTCAGGGCGCATTGCTTATATTGAAGAAACAGGGACTGGCAAACAAAAAATCTCTCGTCTAAAAGTGATGGATGCTGATGGCGAAAATGCCAAAACCATCACTGAAGTGGCAGGGTCTATCTTCTCACCAGCATGGTCACCTGATGGCAATCGCATTGCCTACTCGGTACAACGTGAAAAATCATATCCCGTCATCTATATTCAAAACGTCAGTGGCGGCGGCGCAAGTGCGCTCACACCTTTCGCTGGTAGCAACATGAGTCCGTCGTTCTCTCCTGATGGTAGCAAGATACTATTCTCTAGTAGCTTTGAGGGCAGTGCTGATATCTATGAGATGAGTGCAAGCGGCGGTACCCCTAGACGACTCACTAATTTGCCAAGCAGTGAAGTGCAACCAAGCTACGCCCCTGATGGCAAGTCATTTGTATTTGTCAGTGACAAAACTGGCTTTAACAAACCACAAGTCTATCGTTATGAATTTGGCTCAGGACGCACAACCAAAGTATCAAATGGTGGCTATGCGACTAGCCCGCAGTTCAGTAGTGACGGAACACAAATCGCCTTTTTAAGTGGACGCTCAGCCGCTATCATGAATAGTAATGGTGCGGTAACGACCAACCTTGGCAACACGGGTATCGATGAAGCCCCAAGCTTCTCTCCCAATGGCAAGCGCGTGGTCTATGCGTCAACTCAAGGCGGCAAAGGCGTCCTAACGATTAAATCATTGAATGGTGGCGAAGCGTTCGGTAAATCAGGACAAGGCATCATCCGCTCACCCGTATGGTCATCAAGTCCAAAGTAATTTAGGCAGCTTAGGCAACTGAGTCACAACGTTAGAATTTACTCATACAAAAAAGCCTCAATCATATTCATTATGATTGAGGCTTTTTTGCGTCATAAGCTGCTAGAAGAAAAATAATAAAGCCTACTGTTAGTAAAACCTGCTCGCCATCTTATGCACTCTTCTTAGGCACTCTTCATTCGAACTCATTTTTATTTTTTACTAGTAACAAACCCGTAAACTCGTTAGTACCAAAAAAAACATTGCATTAACTTTAATTTTACCTATATCCTAAATGGGTCTGACTAATTGGTCAGGTTATTCTAATAATGGTCAACAAATATCAACTATTATCATTGGCTATTTTAAGGTCGGGAACTTACCCCTATTACTTGAATCGATAAAAAACAGGTCAAGGATTGGGTTTTAACTTTTACCTAATGATCTGTTACGTTGTCTGATGGCTACAGTTGATTGGGTGCTAAGCAGTTATTCTAGGAGGAAACCACCATGAGTGAAAACGTTGCAGCAAATACCGATTTACTGTATAGACTTCATGACCGCCCCACCCCCATCAAAGCATTCTTAGGTGCTATACAGCACGTACTTGCTGCTTTCGTTGGTATTATTACTCCCTCATTAATCATAGGTGGCACTTTAGGCCTAGGGGAACATATTCCTTATCTTCTTAGCATGTCCTTGATCGTATCTGGGGTAGCGACTTTTATTCAAACTCGAAAAGTAGGGCCAATCGGCTCTGGTCTTATGGCATTACAAGGCACCAGTTTTGGTTTTTTGGCGGCTGTATTGACCGCAGGATTTGTGGTCAAAAACCGTGGTGGTAGTCCTGAAGAGATTCTGTCTGTTATCTTTGGTGTGTCGTTTCTCGGTGCATTTGTTGAGATATTTTTGAGTCAATTTATCACCAAACTCAAATCATTTATGAGCCCTATTGTTACTGGCTGTGTGATTGTCACGATTGGTTTGTCCCTAACAAAGGTAGGTCTCACTGATTTGGCAGGTGGGTTTGGTGCTGAGGATTTTGGTAGTATTCCAAATCTACTCTTAGGTGGTGGCGTACTGGTGAGTGTGGTGCTCATTAGCATTATTAATAATAAGGTTATTCGCTCAAGTGCTATCTTTATCGGTCTGATGTTAGGCTTGCTCGCTGCCGTATTTATGGGACGTATTGATTTTTCATTGGTGTCTGAAGCGGCATTTTTTACCGTTCCCATTCCCTTCAAATATGGTTTTGGTTTTGATTGGCAGGCATTTATTCCTATTGCCTTTATGTACATCATTACCAGTATTGAGACCTCGGGTGATTTGACCGCTACCTCCATGATTTCAGGTGAGCCAATCAAAGGCCCTCTCTATGAAAAACGCATCAAGGGCGGCGTACTAGGAGATGGTGTCAACTCTCTGATTGCGGCGGTATTTAATACTTTCCCTGTGACAACCTTTAGCCAAAATAACGGCGTGATTCAAATGACAGGTATTGCCAGTCGCTATGTTGGTTTTTATGTTGGCGGTATCTTGTGCCTAATGGGTCTATTTCCTATCCTCGGTGCGATTTTCACGCAGCTGCCCAAGCCTGTCGTAGGCGGGGTCACGCTACTGATGTTTGCCACTGTCGCAACTGCGGGAATTCGTATACTATCCACCGTAGATTTTACCCATCGTAATGTCTTGATTATCGCCACATCCTTAGGATTAGCAACGGGTATTGCATTCGTTCCTGACGTACTCTCACAAACACCGCAGTTTTTCCAAAACATCTTTGGCTCAGCGGTGACGATGTCCGGTATTGTGGCAATCACGCTTGATATGATCCTACCAAAAAACTACGGTGTGGAATTTGATACTGCGGAACAACATGCCGAAGATGGCTTAAAACCAGCGCAAAAAGTGGCATAAATTTAAATATTTAGCCCTGTCTAAAAGTAAAACGAGGTGCCATAAAATCTGTTTATGCACCTCGTCCGCTATAATCGCTTAATCGCCATTACTTGACTATGTATAGTCATTCAAGTCCACAGCCTCGTAAAATAAAAGGTACTAAAAAATCTGCTGCGCGTGCTTCATCTTCTGCATCATAAGCTGTTTTGTCCATCAGGCCGACAATTTCAATCTCAAATTCAGCATAACGCTGGGTCGTCGCCCATATCAAAATTAGTAGTTGCAAGGGATCTGTAATTCCAATCTTGCCTTGCTTATGCCACTCTTTCATGACTTGCGCTTTATCATTTACCCAATCTTTCATCGTTGTGGACATAAATTCGTGCAAGTGAGGCGCACCGCCGATGACTTCAATGGCAAACAACTTATGACGACTAGGATTGACAAAAGCTTGATGCAACTTAGTACGGACAAACTTTTCAATGACGGTTTTTGGATCGCTGTCCACTGTCATCGTCACCAAGCCGTCATTCCATTCTTCAATAATTGAACGTAGCACAGCCATATATAGGTTTTTTTTGTTTTTAAAATAATAGTGAACATTAGCTTTAGGCAGTCTTGCTCGATCAGCAATCCCTTGCATCGTAGCGCCGCGATAGCTTTGGAGCACAAACTCCTCTTCAGCCGCTGCCAGTATTAGAGCTTGATTGTGCGCGCGCGTAACTTGTTGACTACGATGCGATGGCGCGTCAGTAGTCAGGACATTTTCTTTCTGATTATCTTGAGTCATAACAATGGTATCTCACTCCAAGTGGCTGGTTCGACAAAATAGTCGCTATATTTTTGAATGTTTTTATATATCAATGCACAAATTTTCGCATTATTAACCACTGAATAAAAATATTTCTTATAAAACAGTTGACCAATTAGTCAGGTTTTAGCAGAATGGTAGTTATAAATCAAACATATTACGACCAAAACTATACTGCCATGTCATTTTTGCGGCTAAATTATCAGTATTTCCTCAAAAAATACGTTCTGTATCGTTAATTTATCATGATTGGATAGATAGCAACTTAAATATGGCCTGTGGACTTGCCTAGCTAAAAATGCAAACGTCGAAAAACTAAAAAATGAACCATAAAAATATCGATTAATATCGCTAAGTTTAAGCAAAAAACCACCATGTATAAACCTTTATTAAACAATAGTTATCCAGTACACATAATGGACTGTCATATCACAAAAAAAGGATATCACCATGAGCTTAACCTTAGCGCAATTTAATGATTTGTCTCAGGAAGTAGCCGTTGCCCAGCTTTTAATCTGCTGTACCAGTAGCGTTTGGGCAAATAAGCTTGCCGCTGACCGCCCTTTTTCAGATGTTGATGCGCTCCTAGCGAGTAGTGATGCTATTTGGCATGATGTGCAAACCGATGAGGTCAATCTATTAGAAGCGTTTGATGGACATCCGCAAATCGGTAATGTGGCTTCTTTAAAAAAGAAATATCGCAACACGCAAAGTAGCGCCGCCCATGAGCAGTCTGGCGCTAACGATGCTGCAGATGAAGTGCTCGAAGCCCTCGCCAAAGGCAATCAAGACTATCTAAACAAATTTGGTTTTATTTTTATTGTCTTTGCGACCGGTAAAAGTGCACAGCAAATGCTTGATCTATTACTCGCCCGGCTGCCAAATGATCGTGACACAGAGCTGACCAATGCCGCTGCGGAACAAAATAAAATCACACGTTTGCGTTTAAGCAAACTATTAGGCAATGCTTCGTCTATTTAAACCAGTTGTTAATTAGCTGTTTGATAGCTAGTCAACAGTACACCGTATTATCAGTGCTCATACAACACCCTAATTATAAGCTGCGCTAGCCTTACCACCCTATTTACGTTTCTACTGAATACAAAGGAAGCATTATGTCTGCCACTCTATCATCACATATCTTAGATACTCATTTGGGCACGCCTGCCGCTGATATCGCCGTTACCTTACATCGTATACAAGACAACGGTGTCGCTACACTACTAGCGCATGGGACGACCAATAGCGATGGCCGCGTGACACCAGATGCTTGGCAGTTTGATGCAGCCATTGATGACAATGAAGGCAAGCTCGCTATCGGGCGCTATACAGTGACGTTCGATACTCAGTCTTATTTTGATGCCCAGCAGCTGACAGCATTTTACCCGCAAGTGGTTATCGACTTTGTGATAAAAGACGCAAGCCACTATCACGTGCCATTACTTCTGAGTGCGCATGGCTATAGTACCTATCGCGGATCATAACTGAACCTTATTATCAAAAAAATGTGAGCAATCGTCGTTATCCGCTCACAAATATTTTATTAAGACACTGTCATATTAAAGGACACTTACCACATGGGCGCCTACCTTCTCGAATGGTTGAGTTTATTTTTTCGCTGGTTTCATGTTATCGCAGGGGTGGCATGGATTGGTGCATCGTTTTATTTTGTGTGGCTGGATTTGAGCCTACGCAAACCGCCACAGTGGAAAGCAGACAAAGGTATCTCAGGTGATCTGTGGGCCGTTCATGGCGGCGGGTTTTATGAGATTGCCAAATACAAACTCGAACCAGAGGAAATGCCAAAGACACTACATTGGTTTAAATGGGAAGCGTATACCACGTGGCTGACGGGTGCGGCGATGATGTCGATTGTCTATTATGCCAATGCAACTGCCTACCTGATTGATCCAAGCAAAGTGCCTTTTACCAGTATCGGTGCCATTGCGACAAGCTTGCTGTTTTTATTTGGTAGTTACTTTATTTACGAAGTCATTGTGCGCAGTCATTTGGGTAAAAATGCCTTTATCTTTAGTACTCTGATTTTTATTTTACTGGTCATCGCAAGCTGGGGCTCTTATCAACTGTTTAGTGATCGCGCCTCATTCATTCATATCGGTGCTATCTTGGGTACGGTGATGGTGGGTAACGTATTCTTCGGTATCATGCCAGCGCAGCGAGCGCTCGTAGACTGTGTGCGGCGCGGTGAAAAACCGGGCAAAGAAGTCGCTGAATTGGCACTGCAAGCCAAAAACCGCTCACTGATGAATAACTACTTTACCCTACCGCTCATCTTTACCATGATTAGCAACCATTATCCGATGATGTATGCCCATGAAAAAGGTTGGTTGGTATTGGTCTTCGTTGGCGTGATCACTGCAACGGCACGTCATTATTTTAATCAAAAACATTTAGGTCATAAAAAACCACGCTACTTAGTTATTCCAGCCATATTGACAGTATTGTTGATTATTTGGATGCGACCTGAACCGATTGATCCAGCGCCTGCAATGCCTGCTACCGCCACAATAGCACCTACGACAACTAATAGCGCCCCAACAGCTACAAGCGCGACTACTAACACAAACACTGATAACGTTAATAATAACAGTGTTAGCAATGATGCAGCTACTGCTGAAGCGGTGCCAGTGAGCGCCTCAGCAGATGACGCTATGATGGATGTCGTGCATACACGCTGTAGCACCTGTCATGCGGTACAACCAACACAGCAAGGGTTTGCCGCGCCGCCAGCAGGTATCATCTTGCAAACACCAGAAGATCTAAAAATACATAAAGCAAAAATCATTACTGCGGTACAAACTGGCTATATGCCACTTGGTAATATCACTCAGTTAACAGATACAGAACGTCAGCAGCTTGTAGCGTACGCATCATCCCTGTAGTTTGTTATCAATAGAAAACTTTCCTTGGCGAGCAATATTCAATTAAATATTTAAGGCTCTACGAGATATAGGAACATAAACAATGAGCAAAAAAATCATCAGTGATTTTGATCAAAATACATACCCACGCGACCTAAAAGGCTACGGTGGCAAGCCACCAAAAGCCAACTGGCCGGGCGGTGCAAAAATCGCTGTACAGTTTGTCTTGAATATCGAAGAAGGGGCAGAAAATAGCGTCATCCACGGCGATGGACAGTCCGAGCGCTTTTTGTCGGATATCTTGGGTACGCCAGAATTTAATAATCGTCACCAGTCTATCGAGTCAGCATTTGAATACGGGAGCCGTGTCGGCGTATGGCGTGTGTTAGATACTTTTAAAGAGTACGGTGTGCCCATCACCACGTTTACCTGTGCCGCCGCTGCCGAAAAAACACCACATATTATCGAGCGCGTATTAGAAGACGGTCATGAGATTGCCAGTCACGGCCTGCGCTGGATTACTTATCAAAACATGTATCGCGAGACTGAACGTGAGCACATTCGCCGTGCAACCAACATATTTGAGCGCATGCTGGGCAAACAGCCGCTCGGTTGGTACACGGGACGCGATAGCCCAAACACGCGCGAGCTGGTCGTCGAACAAGGTGGCTATCACTATGATTCCGACTCATACGGCGATGAGCTGCCCTACTGGCTCAATGTTAAAGCCCAAGATGGCAATACAATCATACGCAAACCGCATTTGGTCATCCCTTATAGTTTAGAGACCAACGATATGCGTTTTTCTTCTAGCCCAGGGTTTACTCACGCCGAGCCGTTTTATCAATACCTCAAAGACAGCTTTGATACCCTGTACGAAGAAGGCGAGCACACCCCCAAAATGCTGACGATAGGTTTGCATTGCCGCATTATCGGACGGGCAGGACGTATCAAAGCGTTGAAGCAATTTTTGCACTATATCACTAGTAAGCCTGACGTTTGGATATGTCGCCGTGATGAGATCGCCAAGCACTGGTATGACAATCATCCAGCAACGCCAGACAATACAGCCAACTGGATGTAGCTTTTGCCACTACCACGGCTGTCGAATACGCTTTAGTGTGTCGAATAAATAAAACAAGCGGCACACGATCAATCAAACCTAATAGTAAATAAAGGAACCATGATGAGTCAAAATATTTCAGAAGTGGGACAAATTATTTCAGCAAACAACCTACCTGAGAGCCTGCCAGCTTTTACTAAAAAATCAAACGTGGCTGACAGTCGTTTGGGTGCAAAAGCGCTATTTGCGACCGATGACTTTTTTGCAGATAAAAGCCGCATTTTAAACCCTGATGCGCCTATCTTTGTGGTCGGCAAATTCGACGACAACGGTAAATGGATGGACGGCTGGGAGACACGCCGCAAGCGTCATTTGGGATATGATTATTTAATCATCCAACTCGCCCGCCCAACCAAAATCGCGGGGCTTGATATCGATACCAGTCACTTTACCGGTAACTTCCCCTCTTCTGCCAGTGTCGATGCCTTATACGCGCCAGAGCTGTTGCAGCAGACTGATACTGAACTTACCAGTCTAAGCAAAGAAGACTGGAACAGTAAAAACTGGCAGGCGCTTGTCGATATGACCCCACTACAGGGCAATCACCATGAGTTTGTTGAAATTGATAACAAGCAAACGATCACCCATATTCGTTTGAATATCTATCCAGATGGCGGCGTGGCTCGACTGCGTGTCTATGGTGATATCCAGCTCGATGCCAGCCTGAGTAAACAAGGCGAGACGATTGACTTGGCAGGTGCGTTAAATGGCGGTCGTGCGATTGCCAGTAATGATGCACACTTCGGGGCGGCAAGCAATTTACTGTTACCGACCAAAGCGCCTAATATGGGTGATGGCTGGGAGACGCGTCGTCGCCGTGAGCCCGGTAATGACTGGTGTATTATTGCCTTAGGTCAAGCAGGTATTGTCGATTCTATCGAAATCGATACCGCTCATTTTAAAGGCAACTACCCTGATAAAGTCTCCATTCAAGCCGTCTATTCACCAAATACCCCAGAGCAAACCTTGGTCACTCAAAGTATGTTTTGGGACACGTTGCTTGAGCCGCAAAAAACCAATGCGGATGATGTCCATACCTTCGGTAACGACAAGCTCCAGATAGACCAGCCTATCACCCATATCCGAGTCAATATCTTCCCTGATGGTGGTATCAGCCGCGTGCGCGTGTTTGGCAAAGTAGCAGATCAGGCGGGTACTACTGCTGATGCAGAGGTCAAATAATGAGTGTCATCCTAACGGCTCAGCCTTTGACCAAAGCCGACTTTGCCCCTTACGGCTCGGTTATCGAGCGCTATAGTGAGGAGGAGCAAACCGCTGACAACACTTACGAGATCAATAATGGTTATGCGGTTCGCCATCATGCGCTTGCTGAGAGTCAGCTTAAGGGTGGTACTGTTGGCATGAGTATCTTTCAAGCCAAAAAACGCGAGAACCCTATCGCCCTCTCCGTCATGGAATATCATCCATTTGGCACGCAAGCATTTGTGTCGATGGAGGGTCAGGATTATGTCATCGTCGTTGCCAAAGCGGGCACGCCGCCGCAGTCGGCAGATGATCTGGTCGTGTTCTATGCCAAGTCGCATCAAGGCGTACAGTACGATGCTAATGTCTGGCATCACCCTCTACTCGCTCTTGGGCGTGACAGTGATTTTTTGGTGATTGATCGTATCAATGGCGAAGGTAACAACTGTCATGAGATAGATATTACGGACTGGGGTGTGCTTGTTGAGCTAGAAGACGTCAGTTAGAAAATAAACACCGACAAGTTATCTCATAAGCACAGACAAAAAAGTACAGAACAAAAGAAACAGATCAAACCGATAAAAGCCCCGTTTATGATATATAAATGGGGCTTTTTTGTGACTCATGTTTTTCGCTAGTTTATCAGGCTGTAGATTTTCGATAGCGGCTCTGACCGGCAATTATCGTCTCCTCAATCACTCTATCATCACCCAGCATCATCAGCACAAATAATTGCTCTTCAAGGGTTTTGGTCTGCGCCATACGTCGCTCAAGCAGCTCGGTCGCCTTCATATCGATGACGACAAAATCGGCTTCTTTATTGGGCATAAAGTTACCAATATTATCATCCAATAGCAGCGACTGTGCATTACCTAAGGTAATCTGATATAACCCTTGGTGCGCTGACAACTGATTACTTTGTAATTGCTGTACTTTGTACGCCTCTGATAACGTCGTGAGCATAGACAAACTCGTGCCTGCTCCAACATCAGTGGCGATACTGACCCCAGTATAACTTAAGGTCTTGGGTAAATCGAACAGTCCACTACCTAAAAACAGATTGGACGTCGGACAATGTGATATCTGCGTGCCAGTCTCGCGTAGACGCTCGTATTCTGGTGTCTCAAGGTAGATACCATGCGCCAAGGTGGTACGGCGGCCCAGTAACCCCATATCATCATAGACATCGAGGTAACCTTTATGATTGGGATACAGCTCCTGTACAAAAGCCACCTCATCACGGTTTTCTGCCAGATGCGTCTGTAAATACACACTGTCATAGCTGGCATATAACTCACCTGCCAGACGTAATTGTGTAGGGCTCGACGTAATCGCAAAACGCGGCGTGATGGCCACATGCTGACGCCCGCGCTCATGCCAATTATCAATGATATTTTGAGTGTCACGGATACTTTGCTCAGCAGGCACACATAGCGGCTCAGGCGCATTTTGGTCCATCAAGACATTACCCGTGATCATACGCGTATTGAGCCTGTGGCTTTCTGTAAAAAACGCCTCGGCAGATAATGGATGACTGGTCGCAAAAACCATCGCACTGGTCGTGCCATTGGCAAGTAATTGGTTCAAAAAAAACTGCGCGGTATCATGCGCCACTTTTGGATCACCAAAATTGGCTTCCGTCACAAAGGTATAATTATTGAGCCAGTCGAGCAGTTGCTCACCATAAGCGGCGATCATATCTATCTGCGGATAGTGAACATGGGTATCGATAAAACCCGGCATGATGAGTTTGTGCCGATGGTCATGAATCTGTACCGGTTCTTGACTGTCATTAGTAGCGGTCAGCACATAATTTGCTAACATCGCCTCTCGACTGCCATAATTAATAATCAGTCCAGTCTCATCATCAATAACAAGTGCGCCGTCGGCAATATACTCAGGGTAAACACGCACGCCTGCAATTACTGGAAGCAACGTTGTATCTTTATCAACGGTCAGATTTACGAAAAAGTCAGGAATTCTAGTATCGGATAATTCAGCAGCCGTACGCTTAGCAAGGTCATCTTCGCTAATATAATGTAATAAATGAGCTTGATAAATATGTAGGGTCATTAGGTGGTCTCACATGGCTTGGTAATGCGGAGCATGTTAATAAATAATGCTGAACATTTTGATAAATAGTGCTGAGCGTTTAATAATTCGACGGAAAATAACGATGCTAAAACGGGGCTATATTGAGTATAAAAAACTCAGCGTTCAGCCTGATGATACTGCTGTAGTAGCTGTGCCACGATAGACACGGCCACCGCCATCGGCTCTTTACCACCAACTGGCAGTCCAATGGGCATGACGAGCTGATTCACTAATAACTCGCTATAACCACGCTGAATAAGCCGATCTCTGAAGCGCTTGGCTTTGGTTGCCGAGGCAATGCAGCCGATATAAGGTGCTGAGATGTCTGAGCGCTTATCATCAGCTGAGCTACTATCAGAGATAGTATCTAGTGCCGCCCGTACCAGTTCAAAGTCAACGCTATGATCATGGGTCATAACCAGAATAAAGCGCTTGCCACCCTGCTCTATAAATGGACGCACAAAATCTACAGGCTCATCATCAATCTGCGGACGAATATGCGCTGGTAATTTATAAGCTGGAGATTGGTTTGTTACTGATTGCTGTTCTGCACTTTGATGAGGCGTACATATCTGACTAGACTTATTAGTACTCAATTGATCAGCGCTAGATTTATCAGTCAAATAACGCTCAAACATCTCTGGGCGACTGTCTACCCAATCTACCTGACATGGCAATTCAACAAGGATGGTCATGAGTGCTGAGGCCACATGCCCTGCCCCAAATACCAGTACTGACATCGGCGGTGTCACATTAAAGCACTCGAACATAACAGTGACGCTACCACCGCAGCATTGGGCCAATTTCGCACCTAGCGGGTAATGCTTGGTATAAACCGCGTCTCGGCGTACTGCTTTAGAAGGAGCTGACGCGCTTGTCTCATTAGCTTCAGAAACTTTTGGTTTGACTTCTTTTGATATGGTCGCTGCTATCTCACCGTTTAGCAGTTGACGAGCAGTGGTAATCACATCGTGCTCAAGACCGCCGCCGCCCAGCGTATCTACGATACCATCCTGCGTGACGATCATCTTTGCCTGTAGTGCACGCGGGGCCGAACCATTCACAGCCACGACCGTTGCCAACACATGAGCCATGCCTTGCTGTTGATATCGTGCCAGACCTTCATACCAGATAACTGGCGGTGCCAATGACTCACTCACTGTGCGCAGGACCTCTTGCCCCTGCGACATTTGGGTGCTCTATCGCTTCTGGCTGCTCATCAGTCTGTTTGCCTGCTACCTCTTTTGGATCAATATCTTTGGCATGGCGCACATCTTGCGGCATGACTTTATCATTATAGAGATCGCCCTTTTCTTCTACACCTTCAACAAGGCTATCCATTGTATCCTTGTCCGCTTTCATCTCTAGATCCCAAGACGAACCTTCCATACGCATCACTGCTTTTAGTACAGCTTCTGGTGTTGCAGGCATGGTCAGTTCTGGATTCTTTTTATACTCACCGAGACTTGCAACCGCATTATTGATGGCGCACCAGACACTGGCTGCCAACATAAACGGCGGCTCGCCCACAGCTTTAGAATTATAGATAGTTTGTTCTTCGTTTTTGCGATCGTACAATTTGACATTCCACTGCTTAGGCAAGTCATGCGCGGTTGGGATTTTATAGTTGGCAGGGCTGTCAGATGCCAGCTTACCTTTATCATTCCAAATCAGCTCTTCTGCTGTGAGCCAACCCATTCCTTGTACAAAACCCCCTTCAATCTGGCCAATATCAATGGCAGGGTTAATCGATTGTCCTGCATCATGCAGCACATCACAGCGTAGTACTTGGTACTCACCTGTCAAGGTATCAATTTCAACCTCAGCACAGGCAGCGCCCAAGGCAAAGTAGAAGAACGGACGTCCCCATGCTTTAGAGCGATCATAAAATATCTTAGGCGTTTTATAGTAGCCAGTAGACGACAGACTGATACGGTTCTGGTACGACAGTTGAATCATTTCAGCAAAGGTTAGCGTTTCTTTATCACCGATATAGACATGGTTCTTTTCAAAACGTATGTCTTCTTGTGCCACCTCAAAATGCTCAGCTGCAAATTCAAGTATGCGAGCTTTAATGCTTAAACAAGCATTTTGAGCTGCCTTACCATTAATATCTGTTCCTGACGACGCGGCGGTTGGTGAAGTGTTAGGCACTTTATCCGTACGGGTCGCTGATACTTTGACCGTGTCCAGATCAACATCAAATTCATTGGCAACAATTTGGGCAATTTTGATATATAGCCCTTGTCCCATCTCCGTACCACCATGATTGAGATGGATACTGCCATCAGTATAAATATGTACCAATGCACCTGCCTGATTAAGCGTCTGCACCGTGAATGAAATACCGAATTTTACTGGCGTTAAAGCAAGACCCAAACGTTTATCACTGCCTTCAGCGGCAGCTTTTTGATTGGCTTCTATAATTTTCTGACGACGATTGTCATAATCGCAATCTTCTGCCAGTGTACTCATGATGGTCGCTAAATCAAAATGCTCAATAGTTTGACCGTAATGGGTGCTTTGACCATCTTGATATAAGTTTGCTAAACGCACTTGTAGCGGATCTTGACCCAAGGTATAAGCAATATGATCCATCATATATTCAGCGGTCATCAGCCCTTGTGGACCACCAAACCCTCGATAAGCAGTATTGGATACCGTATGCGTTTTGCAGCGATGACCTGCTACATGAGCAGCTGGATAATAATAGGCATTATCACAGTGGAACATCGCTCTATCGACGATAGCATCAGACAAATCTGGCGCATAGCCACATAAGCCAGCCAATTGCATATCGACGCCCAATATACGCCCAGATTCATCCAAGCCAACCTCATAACGATTGGCAAACTCATGACGTTTACCAGTCACCACCATATCGTCTTGGCGATCTAACCGCATACTGACGGGGACATTGTGACGTTTGGCAACGATACCGCACAGACACGCCCATGCAGCGGCTTGCGTTTCTTTACCACCAAAGCCACCACCCATACGGCGCACAACTGTATTGACCGCATGAAAGGGCAAATCCGTCACTTCGGCGACGAGCTGCTGTACTTCGCTTGGATGCTGTGACGACGTGTACACTTCTAGTCCGCCATCGTCACAAGGCACGACATAAGACACTTGACCTTCAAGATAAAAGTGCTCTTGCCCGCGCATATGAATATGACCTTCAATACGAATCGGTGCGTTCTCAAGCACAGTCGCCGCGTCACCACGCTTCATAAAATGACTCGGACGCACAAATAACTCTTGCTCTAACGCCTTATCAATACTAAGTACCGCTGGCAATGGCTCATATTCTACTACTGCCTTGGTGGCAGCTTTTTTGGCGGCGCGATGGCTGGTCGCCACCACTACAAATAGCGTCTGTCCGACATATTCTGTAATATCGTCCACCATCAGTGGCTCACCATCAAATACCGCACCGATATCTGTCTGCGCCGGTAAATCTTTAAAACTTAAAACATCAACGACCCCATCAGCCTCTCTGACAGCACTCAAATCCATACCTAATATACGCGCATGAGCATGACTACTTTTACCCACGGCCAAATGTAGCGTGCCTTGCGGTTTTGCAATATCATCCACATAAGTCGCCGTTCCCATTACATGGGTGATCGCACTGTCGTGTTTGGCTGACGTGCCGATCTTGTTTTTTGGCGGACGCACGCGGCGGATACTATAACTGTCAAATAAAGACGAATGATGGCTCATAGCAAATCTCTTCTATTAGTACGCATTTACTGATGCGCTTTTTTATTTCTGACAAATATACTCATGAAGCAATATTGATATTCAATCACGCTGGCACTCAAATGCTCTCAGCCTGCATATCCGCTACCAATTGTTTACCGCACTTCACCAGTAGACGCTGCACCACATGCATGCGATATTCGCGGCTGGCTCTGACATCCGTCATCGGTGTGACATCTGCAGATAACACCTGTGCCGCCTGCTCAAAACTTGCAACATCAGTAGCTTGACCAATAAGCGTTTGCTGACAGTGCACTGCAAGCAGTGGTATCGCTGCCATGCCGCCGAGCCCAAGCTTTGCATTCTCGATAATTGCACCATCTGCTGACACATCAAGCCGCGCCGCAAGCAAGCACGCTGAGATATCATCTTCGTAGCGTTTGCTAATCTTATGGATAAATAAATGCTGATGATCTTGCATCAAAGGAATATGAATAGCGACAATATAACTGCCTGCTTGCAGCTTGGTCTTTTTATAATCCAAGAAAAATGCTGATAAAGGTATGATTTCATCCGTATAAATCTCATTGCTATTATCTGATTCTTCACGATTCGGCGCGCAATGACGCAAATGAATTGACGCATCTAACGCCAAGAGAATCGGTGGCAGATCACCAATCGGGGACGCGTTGGCTATATTGCCGCCGATGGTGCCCATATTGCGAATTTGTGGAGAAGCAATACGCTCAAACACTTGCGCAAAGCGTGGAAAATATTGCTCAAGTACTGGTAGCATTTGCTGGTAACTCATACCAGCACCTAGCACTAGCGACTGACTTTTAGTTTGTTCGTCAGTAGATATGTCGCTAGTTGCGTCTGATAGCGACCAAGATTTTAGCGCCTCAATACCTGAGAGCTGAATAATGACCTCGTGATCGATTAGATGCTGGGTTACACTCAATCCCAAGTCCGTACCACCTGCCCAAATCGTTGCTTTTGGATTGGCAGCTAATACCTGATTAAGCTCGTCTAGTGTTTTAGGCATGTATAACTGTCGCCCAGCATCAGTCAATGCAGGCTTAATAGCTGTTGACTCTACATTGTCCGACTCGGCTTCAGCTGGCACATTTGCAGATACTGCTGACTTTTTTGTACGACCCATCGCGTCTGTGGCTAGACTGATAGTCAAGTCTTTCACCGCTGAATGCTCTGCCTCTCTTTTCTGACCGATATCGCTCATCAGTAGGCCCGCCTCAATAATCGGTCGATAGCCTGTACAGCGACATAGGTTGCCAGAGATCGACGCGACCACTTCATCATAGCTCAACTGCTTAGCATCACTCTGACTTGCTGCTTCTGGACTTGTCTGCATACGATTGTTTTCGTAAACACAAGCGAGCGACATCACAAACCCAGGGGTACAAAAACCGCACTGTGATCCGTGACATTCAACCAGCGCTTGCTGTGCTGGATGTAAAAGGGCACGCTCTGGATGATGCTCAGGATTGTCCGCCAAGTAGGACGCTGTCATCAGGTGATGACCATCCATCAGCGACACTAGCGTGATACAGGAGTTGATCGTATAGAAAGGAGGTATGACATTTTTTTTATCATTATGTTTGGCATCACGCATTTGACCCGCTTGTGACAGGCGCTGAACCATCACCGTACAAGCACCGCAGTCACCACTGCCGCAGCCCTCTTTAGTATCAGTCTGGCCTTCATGCAATCGTAGATACTCAAGCACTGTCGTATTGGGGTTAAGCTGGGTTAGCTCATGGTATTTTCCATTGAGATAAAAACTAATCATAGCAAGGCTCGGCTAAAATAATGAAAGTGAGTATAAGACTGAGAAGCATTAGTGGCTTGGGTACGAAAGGTAAACGCTTAATCTTTATTCTGCTGCAACCGCTCAAGTAAGTTTATCGGCAAGTACATTTATGGGTTTTTTAGTTTTTAATATCCTTGCTATTTTATTCTATGTCGCATTTGTAGCATGTCGATAAGTAGGATGTCGCACACTCTTTTATAGCAAATAAATCGACCATAAGTAGCAGTAATTGTCAGGAGCTTTTGCCAAAAATTAGCACTAGAATATACCTGACTATTTGGTCAGCTTTCAACATATTATCACTATTCTTATTTATAACACAACCCTTTCAAATATCTGTCGATACTGCCAAATAATTGAACCTCAAGCCGCTATCTGATAACCGCTATCAATCCTAACAGCAGAGATAATTTATAAGACTCGTCATGTTAGTCATTGATATAGCTAATGCAAACGCACAGTAGACAAGTTACGTCATGATTGAATAAATAATCTCTTTAAAAACAAAGATAAGCACATGCACCGCTTTTAAATTTATATAGCCGACCTGTTTTTATATATAATACCTAAAAATAAACCTTACTTTTGACTGTCATCGCTTCTGACGATAGACAGACAAGATATATTATTGGGTAATATATCGTCTCTGAGATACTATTATGAAGTCACCTACCTCTATTTGTCTGCTGATAGCGACGCTGATGCTAACCGGTTGCCAATACTTCCAATTTGTTGACAACCCTATTCCTGTTAAGCCTGTACCGACTAATCTGGTTACTCCATAAACTGGTCACGCCATAACATTGACATAAAAAAAGCAGACATCAATAGTGTCTGCTTTTTTACTGGATTAGCCTGTCACCTACTGTGTTATCTAGTGCTTACTATCCGCTGGCTGATGCTTAATGATGGTTTTAGCCAAATGATCACCAAACCAAATAGCGGTATCAATATCTCCTTTCCCTGGCGTTTCTTCAGGTGGTCCGTCAAGAGATTGCGTCATCAAACCCAAAAAGCTAGATAGACGGTTCAAGTCGTGCGCCTCATGACCTGTCGGCATGAGTGGCAGACCAATCCAATTCATGCCATGCTGCATGGCATATAAAGAAATCTGCTGCAACACGGCAAGCTTATCACCGCTTAGGCCGCCAGAATTGGCAAAAGCCGCGGCCCATTTGCCTTCCCACGTGCGGTTGTACCAACGCTTTGAGGTTTCATCCATAAAGGTTTTGAATTCAGCAGTCACGCTGCCCATATATACCGCGCTACCAAAAACCAATAGATCTGCCTGATCTAAATAATCCCAATCAATATCATAAATATCGACAGCTTTTGCTTGCGCCTCTGGTAACTGCTGATGCGCGCCTTGTACAATTGCTTCAGCGACACGCTTGGTATGACCATAATTGCTATGAAAAATAACGGCGATCGATACGTTAGGCGTACTATTAGGAGATGTTTTTGAGGATTCGCTAGTTGTATTCATACAGACTCTAATAATGACAATAATGGTTAAATAAAAATAATATAGTGTACGAGTGCAAAACGACTCAGCGCACTCAATAGGTTTGTTAGTTGTGAGCTGACATCTACGTAGCGGCGCGGCGCACAATCACAAGCGCCATACGTCCCGTTGCAGGCTGCTGCATATGCGTTTGACGACGATAAGAATAGTAATGCCGATCTGCATAGCTACAGCTGATAGGTTCTTTACTATCTATCGACACGCCAGCGGCTGTTAATTGATCAGCAGCCAGTTTTGGTAAGTTTAGCTTAATTTTATCCGTGTGTACTGTAGCGCAATTCGATAGTTTATCAACTGTCTTATGTAAATGCTGAGTATCGCTATGATTTTCAAGAGCACTATCTGAGCGCATTACATATAGACTGTCAAAATTATCACTATCTGACGCAGTCAATAAGTGATTGTCTAAGCAGCCAGTCAGTAATTGGTCACGGACTTGATGACCAACTTCATAATTGGCCTGACTAATGCAAACCCCTATCCAAGCTTGTACGGGCCCTGAATCGGTAAAGCGCTCAACAGTCTCTCGAATCACGCCGCACGCCAATCCTTGCCAGCCTGCATGAATGGCAGCGATTTTACCGCTGGCGGGCTGGTATAAAACAATCGGCACACAATCTGCCGTCATGATCGCCAGTCCACGACCACTTTGCTTGCTAATTATGGCGTCAGCCGCCATCGGTGCCATGCTCAAAGGCGTCGTATCAATATCATGGATCTGTTTACCATGAACCTGACTCACCCAATGTAAGCTGTGAATAGCAGTATGTTGCTCAGTTTGTGATGACTCATTTGCCATCTGTGTATTAATCGCAGCCAACAGACTCATACGATTATCTAATACCTTTGCCGCGTCATCGTTGACATGCAGGCCTAGATTTAGCGCGCCATAATTTGCTTGATGGGTTGCTTGACTGTCAAGCTCTCTTTTCTGGCTTGCGGCAGCAGGTTCGTCAGTATTATTCAGCGCAAAAGCAGCGGTTTGGAAAACAGCCACGTCATCCATTTGCGCGAGCATGGTCATTGGAAAATTATTTGTTATCGCAAATTCGTTTGTCACGACTGCCCCATCCTTTTATCTACTGACTGTCTAAAAATTAGCATCACTAAATCACTACTATAAACTTGGCAATTGCCGTAAACACCTTTAGACAGCCGCTTTTCTCAATAGCGTTTACTCGTCATCATAACCGTCGCTTAATACGGCTATTAGCTTTTGCATGTCTTCTGGCAGTGGCGTCGTCACTTCCATATCCTCACCAGTCGTTGGATGCACAAACCCAAGGGTATAAGCATGCAATGCTTGGCGAGGGAAATTATTGATGGCTTGACGCTGTGCTTCTGTCAATCCTGCACGCAGTTGACGACGACCACCGTAGATGCGATCCCCTACGAGCGGATAGGTCACATGGCTCAAATGCACGCGAATCTGGTGCGTACGACCCGTCTCAAGCCCGACATCTAACAGACAGTAGTTGTCATTCAGCGGCGTGACATTTAATAGATGGGTTACCGCTTCACGGCCGGCAGTCATAACTGTCATTTTGGTACGCTGAGTACGATGTCGCCCAATCGGCGCATCAATACGGCGATGACGCAGCAAGCTTGCTTGATCGCCTGCTACCACACACTGATAATGACGATAAACAGATTTGTCTTTTAGCTGCTCCATCAACGCCATCTGAGCCGGCTTGGTTTTACCAATGAGCAGTAACCCAGAGGTGTCTTTGTCAATACGGTGTACCAGACCTGCACGCGGCAAGTGATGCTGCTGCGGATAATGGTATAGCAAGGCATTGACCAAAGTGCCTGTTTGGTTGCCAGCGCCCGGATGAACCACCATACCGACAGGCTTGTTGATCACTAATACGTCATCATCTTCATAGACCACATCAATATCTATATTTTCTGGCTGGTCTTCACTATGCTGCTGCAACGTTGTCGATAGATGTAGCACATCATCTGCTTTGACACGGACTTTTGGTTTTTGCACGCTGCCGTTATAGAGTAAGCTACCGTCCGTGATCCAACCCTGTAATTGCACGCGTGAAAAGTCTGCAAACACCTGTGAAGCGACTTTATCGATGCGTAGGCCAGACTGATCTTCTGTAACGACATGCGTCATATCGACCACTACTGGCACTGCTTGGCCAGCTACTGGCGCTTCATCGTCGTCGCCTTCATCCATATCGCCATCGTCAAGTTCTTCATCAATATCGTTATCTGCTTCGAGCAAGTCGTCGTTATCAAGAGCATCAGTGTGCTCGTCCATTATTTCCTGCTCATCCATCATTTCTTGATTGTCAGGCTCGTCATTATTTAAAACGTTATTTGGCATTGGTGACTCTTGTGCTGATGAATCAGTCTCTAGCGATTGATTCGGTGATAAATGGGTAGTCATGGCATCATTATTCATAGCGGATTGATACCTAGCAAAGTTTCTAACTATATAAAGTTACTAATTATATTTTGTCAGGTGACTTCAAAGATAAAATGATAAAAAATTGTCGTTTTTTGACCTTTAGCCGATAATAGAGAGCAGTGCAGGTCAAAAAAGCGGAGACAATACCGTCCTAGTGTATCATGTCACGCGCTCAAGCCCTATAAAAGTGCATACTATCTGTGAATTTTTGAGCCTTTCTGAGTTGCCAAGCCTTACTGCTTAGCTCTCTAGAACATAACATTGCTGTAATTTACTGTATATTTGTTCCTGCCAGCGATATTCGATATCGCTCGCGATAGCCGCTCATGTTAAACTGCCTGTAAAATATAGATAGCGAAAAAATAGACGAAGCAAACGTTATTCTATAAAGTATAGCCATGTTTTGCTGTATGCTATGGCACTGTATTCCTATGCCATATTCAAATACAGTATGAAAATACCATTGGGTTTTATTGACAGTGTTTGCCATTTAAACCGTTTGAATATGATTAAATGCATTTGATCTATTACAGGCTTACTATAAAAGCTCTATGTATCAGACCCAATCTACCAGTACAATACGTCATAACAAAAACTGCATTCGATGAAAAACGTGTTGCTTGTGCATCGCTGAATACTCAGCATCGTTTTTTATCACTAACCTTTTATATAGCATGATAGCACTGCTGCTATTATGCGTCTTGTGTCGGAGAAGAAGTATGCAAGCTGTTGGCAATACGTTTATCAAACTGTCCTCAATAACCTTACTTGCGCTTAGCGTCAATCTAGTAGGTTGCCAGACATTCAAAAACTTGACTGGCGCCAAAGATGTCGACGCGGTAGAAACAGCGGAAAAATCAGAGCAAGGTTACTATAACGATGCCATCGCCCAAATCGATAAAGGTCGCTATGTTCAAGGTGTTGAAGAGTTGACCAATTTGCGTACCTTCTACCCAACTGGGCAATACGCCGAACAAGCATTACTTGATATGATGTACGCACAGTATCAAGGCGATAAATACGAGATGGCAGCAGCGAGTGCTGAGCAATTCATCCGTCTATATCCTTCTAATCCGCAAGTCAGCTACGCCTACTATGTACGCGGCGTTGCCAACATGGAAGGCTCGTCTGAGAGTTTGAAGCTGTTTAAACTAAACCAAGCGGAGCGTGACACTGCGTATCTACGTATTGCCTTTGCCAATTTCCAAGAGCTTATTAGCAAATACCCAAACAGCCCCTATGCACCAGATGCCGCCCAGCGCATGACATTTATCTATAATCAGTTTGCTGAAAGCGAGATGAGCGCAGCCAACTGGTATATCGAGCGTGAAGCTTATGTGGCAGCTGTCAACCGTGCCAAATGGGTCTTCCAGTACTATCCACTGAGTGAATCAGTACCAGATGCTATCGCAGTCCTAGCCTATAGCCACGAAAAACTTGGTTTGACAGATTTGGCAAATGAATATAAAACCTTATTGCAAATCAACTATCCAAACATGCTGACTAGCAACGGCAAAGTCAAACTGAGCACCAAACGCGATCGCACTTGGCTCAATAAGATTACCTTTGGACAGCTTGGTCGCTCAAATACGGCGGATACATCAGTGGCAACTGGCGAATATAACGGCGCGACCAAAACCCAAATGATTCGCAACGCAAATCAACTAAGATTGCCAAGTGACAATACTGCTAGTGCTGCTCGTGCAACCACTGCCAATACTTCTGCAGCTTTTAGCAGTAATAACAGTAACGGCATCAATATTGGTTTGGGTCTACCGGAAGCGTCAGCTGAGCGAGTGACCAGTCAATCAAGTACTGGCTCGACAGCGAGAGAAGCCAATGTTGATCCACAAAACGTTAACCCAACACGCCGCACTACGCTTGAGAACGACAGCAATAGTATCCTACTAGCGCCATCAGATATGGACGACGAATAATCACGTTCAGTGACTTGATTGAGTCAACACCGTCTATATGATTAATAATAAGGCCAACACTATGTTGGCCTTATTTTTCTAGTGGTATGCTATTCGCTCTGCCCCAATATAATTGACCTATGGTAAACTGTTTTTTGTATGAGCATTCCTAACCATATTCTTGAACAACTCAATAGCCAAGCTGACCTGATCAGCATCATTGGTCGACATACCACGCTCAAACGCGCTGGTAGTGAGTTTAAGGGCTGTTGCCCTTTTCACGGTGAAAAATCCCCATCCTTTTATGTCAATCCACAAAAAAACATCTATCACTGTTTTGGCTGTAGCGTCGGTGGCAATGCCATCAGTTTTTTGCGTGATTACGAGAATCTCACCTTCATCGAAGCAGTCAATGAACTCTCTAAACAAACAGGCATTGAAGTACCAAAAGAAGAGCAACAGAACGTCAGTTATCAACGCCGCGCACCCAAACCTATTGCACCGCCGCCAGTTCACAATGTACCTAGCCCAACGATAGAACACAGCAAAGTAAATCAAGACGGTGCAAACCAAGACAACTATCAACACAACCATCAAGACAGTCATCAAAACAATGCTGCCCAAAGCGACCAAAATCACATAGACCAGTCAATTTATGATGACGCTCAGGGTTACGATAATTTCCCGCCGCTAGACGCTTACGAGTCAGCGCCTTATTCGATGGACTCTTATTCTTCAGAGCCGTATTCGTCAAACCAGGCAGACGATGATGGCTATCCGCCAGTGTGGCTGACAGATAACGATGCAAGTATGGCTAGCATTGATCAGAACGCTGATCAAGATGGCAACCTGTACGAATTGCTAGAGCAGATCCAGCAGTTCTATCAGCATAATCTACACACTCACCCTCATGCCAAGCAATACTTTTTGTCACGCGGACTCACTGAAGAGACTTTTGAGACTTTTGGTTTAGGTTACGCGCCATTTGGCTGGCAACATCTTGAGCACCAGTTTCCGCAAGATATTGAAGGACTTAAGGCCCTAGGGCTCGTGCGCCAATCAGAGTCTGGTCGTGACTATGATCTGCTGCGTGATCGGGTTATTTTTCCTATTCGTGATAACCAAGGTCGCACCATTGGTTTTGGTGGTCGGGCGCTCGATGATGAGGTCAAGCCCAAATACATCAACTCCTCAGACTCGCCCGTCTTTCATAAGCAGCACGTACTCTATGGCTATTACGAATCACGGCAGCAGCGTGCTAACGACTGGCTAGTAGTCGAAGGCTATATGGATGTCATTGCCCTCTATCAAGCAGGCATCTATGGGGCGGTCGCCTCGATGGGTACGGCGATCAATGAGAGTCAAATATCGCGGCTATTGACACTTAATCCGACGCTTACTTTGAGCTTCGATGGCGACAGTGCCGGACAAAAAGCCGCTTGGCGTACGCTTGAAGTTGCCCTGCCTGTGCTTGCTGATGATAAAGAGCTGCGGTTTTTAACCCTACCTAACAATCATGATCCTGATACCTTTATTAAGAGTCAAGGTAGCGATGCCATGCGTGAGCAAATCAGCCAAGCCATGCCGCTATCACAGTATATTTTTGCGTACTTAAGTGAGCGTTACGATATGAGTCTGGCTGAAGGCAAAGCCAAGCTCATGTCCCAAGTACGCTCGTTGACGACCGCTTTGCCTAAAGGCAGTAGCTTTCGCTATTTGCTCAATAATGACGTTTATCAAAAGCTTGGCGGTAGGCGCAGTCAAAATGTCGAGGCCAAAGATGCGCTGCTAGATTTTGATGGTGACATGACCATCAGTCAGCAATTGCAGCTTTGTTTTTTGTTTCAGCCGCGCGCGTTAATCGACGACCCTATTGAGTCGATTTGGCAACAGTCAGGGATTAATGGCTTACATCTACCTGCGCATATCAAACAAAAGGCTTCACCCGATACGCTGCGTCCGCTTGCTTGGGAAGACCTGCAAGATGCTGCTCTGCTTGATATCGTGAGCACTATCAAGCGCTGCCTCAATTATTTGCCAAAAGATGCCAACGCAGCGGCGCATTTTATTTTATCAAATGTGAAGCCTGCCACTCAGGATATGCTGAGCCGTAATTGGGGCAGTTTTTATAAAGCGCTAACCGCACGCAATATTTTGGGGCTTGATGGCCTAATCGAAGAGCTAGTCAGCCAGTTGCTTGAGCGCAACATGAAGAAAAAAATACAAGAGCTGATAAAAAACCCTGATCATATTAAGCTTGCGATCGTCCGCAAGCAAACCCAATTGTTGAACGATTGGCTACGGGCACAGCAGGCAGAGCAATCGGCACAGATGGTCACTGTGCAGTCTTAATTTTTAATTATCAAATCATGCCCCTTTAAAATTCTAGCCACTGCCCCCACTACTAATGATTATGCCCAGTAGCATGAGTCACTCCTAAATCATTTAGCGGATGGCAAATAATCGGCAAAAAATGGTCGGTAGCTATCACTAGCTCGTGCTTGACGACTGCGGTCTGTGTTAAACTGTGTCGCTGTATATTGACAGCACTGCTTGGTGAATGATTGTGAGCATGCATCGTTAAGCACAAATTTTAGGTATTATTTTACGTATCAGCTTTTAGATACTATTTTTGAGTATTAAATTTTAAGTACTACATTCTTTTAGGTACTGTATTGAAGTCTTTTTAGTTTTTCTAATTTTTAGCTGTTTTTTAGCATTGTTATTGTAGTGTTTTGAGCCTTTATTCATATCAACTCATTTTTGATATTATTGACAACCTCTACGCCATATTTTGATCAATCGATTGATAAGATCAACGCAAAGAGCGAGCGATAGCGAGTCACAATATAAAAATGTCCGATGCAAGTAAGCGAGTATTTATGAACGATAAGTCAGTTTCTAAGTCCACATCTCAACTGGCCACCTTAATCCAAATGGGCAAAGAGCAAGGGTATCTTACCTACGCTGAGGTGAATGACCAGCTGCCCGACTCTATTACCGAAAGCGATCAGATCGAAGATATTGTGCAGATGCTAACCGATGTTGGTATCAAAATCTTTGAATCAGCTCCTGATGCCGATGACATCTTGATGAACGATGATTCAAGTGATGATGACATGGCAGCAGATGAAGCAGCGGCGGTACTCGCCTCTGTTGAGACTGAGCCTGGTCGTACCACTGACCCTGTCCGTATGTATATGCGTGAGATGGGTACGGTTGACCTTCTCACCCGTGAAGGTGAGATATCCATTGCTAAGCGTATCGAAGAAGGTATTCGTGATGTGCAGCATGCTATGTCTTATTGGCCTGGCACCGTACAGTTCGTCCTTGATGAATACCAAAAAGTACAAGATGGCGAAAAGAAGCTATCTGACGTCATCACTGGTTTCTTAGATCCTGAAACCGAAGAAGACAAAATCGCCGCTCAAGAAGCCAAAGATGCGGCAAAAGAAGAGCGTGAGCGCATCAAAGAAGAAAAAGAAAACCCACCTATCATCAAAGCTAAAGTGAATGCCAAAGCAGCCGCACTTGATGATGATGAAGACGAAGACGAAGATGACGTGGAAGAAGAAGCTGAAGAAGAAACCAGCGGTCTCGATCCAGAAGAAGTACGTTTGCGTCTAGAAGA
The DNA here is from genome assembly GCF_052258485.2 of Psychrobacter sp. T6-5. Taxonomy (NCBI): domain Bacteria; kingdom Pseudomonadati; phylum Pseudomonadota; class Gammaproteobacteria; order Moraxellales; family Moraxellaceae; genus Psychrobacter; species Psychrobacter sp. T6-5. The sequence continues at coordinate 2,243,525 of NZ_JBQQEY020000001.1, forward strand.
GATCGAGCATCTATTTATTAAAGCCAAGCAAGCCTTGCTTGATTATGGCCGTGGTAGCGTACAGGCTGATACCGCGTATGCCCTACTTGCTGAACGCTTTATGATGCTAAAGCTAAACAATCGCTTGTCAGACCAAGTTATGGCGATTATGCATGACGTCTATGACGACGTACGTAAGCAAGAGCGTCAAATCATGCGTTTGGTGATTCGCCGTGGTCGTATGCCGCGTGAAGAGTTCCGTAAAACCTTCCCTAGCAATGAAACCAATGTGGATTGGTTGATTGAACGTATTAAAGGTAAGCCTGCATTTGCCGGCACGCTAGAAAAAGTTACTGACGACGTTATTTTACTCCAGCGCCGTATCCGTGACTACGAGCAGCAGCTCGATATGAAAATCCACGACATGAAAGATGTGGCACGTCGTATGGCTGTTGGTGAAGCAAAAGCTCGCCGCGCGAAAAAAGAAATGGTTGAGGCCAACCTACGTTTGGTTATCTCTATCGCCAAAAAATATACCAACCGCGGTCTACAGTTCTTGGATCTTATCCAAGAAGGTAACATCGGCCTGATGAAAGCGGTTGATAAATTTGAATATCGCCGTGGTTATAAGTTCTCCACCTATGCTACATGGTGGATTCGTCAGGCGATTACCCGTTCTATCGCTGACCAAGCGCGTACCATTCGTATTCCTGTGCATATGATTGAGACCATCAACAAAATCAACCGTGTTTCACGTCAGTTGCTACAGGAAATGGGACGCGAGCCAACGCCTGAGGAATTAGGCGAACGCTTAGAGATGGACGAAGTCAAAGTCCGTAAAGTGCTGAAGATTGCCAAAGAGCCTATCTCTATGGAAACTCCTATCGGTGATGATGAAGACTCACACCTAGGTGATTTCATCGAAGATGGTACCATCTCAAGTCCTGTTGACGATGCAACGGCGGCTGGTCTACAAGAAGCGACTCGTGATGTATTGGGTAACCTGACTGAGCGTGAAGCACGTGTCCTAAAAATGCGTTTCGGTATCGATATGCCAACGGATCATACTTTGGAAGAAGTCGGTAAACAGTTTGATGTCACGCGTGAGCGTATTCGTCAGATCGAGGCAAAAGCACTACGTAAGTTGCGTCATCCATCACGTTCTGAGCACCTACGTTCTTTCTTAGAAAATGACTAAGCCTTTAATTAGTTAAGTATAAAAAAAGCCGAGTTTATCTCGGCTTTTTTGTGTCTGTTAATCTATGTTATCAATGCGCCCCTAAGCTTTGCTCAGCATCGGGATTATCATGCACACCGAAATTGTCTATCATCGTCTGGCTTGCCTCGTTCAAACCGATAAGCTCTACCTCAGTGCCTTCACGGCGAAACTTAATAATGATTTTGTCTATAGCAGCAACTGCTGTCACATCCCAGAAATGTGCTCGCGACACGTCAATAACTACTTTAGAGACAGATTCTTTGATGTCAAAAGATTCCATCATACGCTCTGCTGATGAGAAAAATACTTGACCATCAACGTGATAATAACGTGTTCGTTCTGCTTCATCCATATGACTATGCACACTCATATAACGTTCAATTTTATTCGCAAAGAACAGTGCTGACAGCAGCACACCTATCAACACCCCATATGCCAAGTTATGCGTCGCGACTACCACAGCAACCGTCGTCAGCATCACGACGTTACTTTGTAGCGGTTTGGTTTTTAGCTCTCTAAAAGAGCCCCAGTTAAAGGTACCAATAGATACCATAATCATCACAGCGACAAGCGCAGCCATTGGGATAATCTTTAACCAATCACTTAAAAACACAACCATTAATAACAAGAATACGCCTGCCACTAAGGTCGAGAGGCGCGTATAGCCGCCAGACTTCACATTAATGATAGATTGACCAATCATCGCACAGCCCGCCATTCCACCAAAGAAACCGCTTATAACATTGGCAATACCTTGACCTTTGCATTCTTGCGTACGATCACCTTTGGTATCGGTCAAATCATCCACAATGGTCATGGTCATCATAGACTCAAGTAAGCCAACTATCGCCAGACTAATAGAGTACGGAAAAATAATAATCAATGTATCTAAGTTCAATGGGATATCGGGTATCAAAAATATCGGTAAGGTATCAGGTAGCTGACCCATATCATTGATGGTTCGAGCCTCTGCGCCTAATAGAATGGCTACAGCCGTTACCAGCACAATACTGACCAGTGGCGATGGAATGATTTTGCCAATTTTTGGTATGTATGGATAGCCATAGATAATCACTAGGCCTAGTGCTACAAGACCATAAACGTGTACTAGGTTTGAGCCTGCTTGCGGCATCAGCTCAGGAATCTGCGACATAAAAATCAAAATGGCCAAAGCATTAATAAAACCTAGCACCACCGATTGAGACACATATTTCATCAGATTACCCAGCTTTAAGAAGCCAAAAATAATCTGTATCACACCTGTCAGCACACTAGCTGCTAGCAAATATTGCAAGCCGTAATCTTTGACCAGTGTGACCATGAGTAGCGCCATCGCGCCAGTCGCCGCTGAAATCATCGCTGGACGTCCACCGACGAAGCTAATGACCACTGCGATACAAAACGAAGCGTAAAGGCCTACTTGGGGATCAACACCGGCGATAATGGAAAAAGCGATGGCTTCAGGAATAAGCGCTAAAGCGACGACCATGCCAGCTAGGACATCGCTTCTCATATTGGCTAGCCAATGTTCTTTAATCTTATTTAACATGTTTAACTCAGTTTTTTAGGAACTGCTTTAGTCTGCCAATAAACAACGTATCTAACAAATCTCTAGGAGATATATAAGGAATATCTAACATGAAAAGTCTGACACATCTCTATCTGGGCATATTGCCCATCAGATAATGAATATAAAAATGTGAACTGTTATCGTTAGCGAGTTATTGTCATAACTTACTTTAGTAGTTTGATATTAATGATCTAATCGATACATCGAATAATGATACAAACGTTAAAGCAGTGCATATGCACAAGAAAAAGCGTCAGACGCTTTATGAGATTCATTGCTGTCAAGAGCAATGTTTACTGAGGAGAGGTAGAACTAGGGTGGCGTAGTCATCTTTATAGTGGACAGCTTTTATGGGTTTATGAAGTGAGATTTTTTGCCATTTTAACATAGGTGAGTTCAGTTCATGAAATCCTAAATCAACTTGAATTCGAATAATCAAATTCATCATTAAACATTTACTGTTTTATTTTTACTAAATTATCTTTACGATTGTCTCAACCGTAAAGATAATGAGCCGCTTTGTTTTTCTCGGCTATGGCTAAACCATCAAGTCCTTATTAACATTATAGTTTAACAATCCTTGCACCAAAATCCACAAGTAAACCCAAAAACTCTGCTGGCTTTATCCCCAAACTTTCGGGTGTGTACAATGTCGCCTGATTGTCTGACTGCCATTTTTTAATAAACTCATTGAGTAATAAGCTCGAACACAGCCCGGTTAGCGCAGACTGACCTTTAGGAAACTCAATGGCTAGCTTGCGAGTACGCTCTACTCCGGCATGACTTCCCGTTATGGATACAATGATTTCGGCCGCAGCCTTATCTTGTGTGTTTCTAAAAGAAGAGGCCTCGCTGGCAATATCAAACCTAATATTTTTTGCACCTGTTACGGCTCGTAAACTCACTGTATCAAGTGAAGCAAAGGACGTTCCTATGACCTCTCGACCATCAATCGTAGATATTTTATGATGTATAGCATCCTCGATTAACCATTTTCTCTTTCCATTCTCATAAGAAAATGCTGAGGGAACACCTGATTGTAATCGCTCCATATCCTCGAATGCAGCAGGACCATAGGTGTCTTCTGGATCGAGCACCACACCGATATTAAGTGTAGAAACTGAATCAAACTGCTCTGCCAAGTGTAGTGCTAAAAATGTTGCAGCACCTGCAGCCCAATGACTAGCGAGTAGTACTGGGCCTGAGTTGGTCAATGCATATTCTGCTAACTCAGCACCAATCTCAACCATGCCAGTCACAACATTTATATAAGGTATCTTGCGATTTTGTGCAAGGCGTAAACCATGCATACCAGAATCTGGAGCAAGCATCAAAACAGCACCAATCTCGATACGATCGTCTATCCCCAAGTTGGGCCGTTCTACATCAATGGCGAGTGAAGATGCGTTTCCTACTTTGAGAGCGAGTTCATCAGCGAGCGCCATATTTCTACCACCAATATAAATGGCTTGCTCAGGATTGATCGTGCGAAACCACTCTATCGCTTGTTGACCAACAACGCCTGTCGCGCCTGCAAAGAGTATAGGATGTTTAGTATTCAAAATTTTTCTCCTTTCATAAGTAACAAAACTCATTTGAGCTTTTAAGACAACACAAGCCCACTCCATTCATCTCTAATTTTTTATCTAACGCTTGTCATCTGGTATTCTTGCAATCACTTTTATCTCAAAATCAAAACCAGCAAGCCAAGTCACACCAATTGCGGTCCAAGCTGGATAAGGCGCTTCTTTAAAAATAGTGTTTTTTATGTTCATTATTGAATCAAGTTGATTTTCAGGATCCGTATGAAAAGTTGTCACATCTACAATATCCTCTAATGTATGACGCAAATTTTCAAAAGCGAGTATTACTTGCTTCTCAAAATCTGGCTCTGCACTGCCGTCCTGAAGGCTGCCTACTTGACCTGAAACGAATAGTAAATCTTTCGATTGAATGGTGGCAGAATAACCATGTTTCTCATAAAGAGAGTGTCTACCCGCTGGAAATACTGCTTTTCTTTGAGACATAATTTGCTCCGAAATGTTTGAATTGATATATATTGAGGATTAAAAGACATATAGCCCTTATAATGGTGCTTATTGTCAGTTAACATACACTGCGTATGTAAAATTAACACATACGTTGCGTATGTCAAGTTAATATACGTGACGTATGTAATTTTTATCATTCAATTTTTAGGGCAAGACTATGTCAAAACGTGCATTAAAAATGGCTGAAACTAGGAAAAATATAATCGCTGCGGCGAGAAAATCATTTGCCGAATATGGTTATTCAGAGACATCAATGGATAAGTTGACAGCCGATGTCAATTTGACTAGAGGGGCGCTCTACCATAACTTTGGAAATAAAAAAGGACTGTTTTCAGCGGTTGTTGAACAAATAGATTTGGAAATGGTAGAAAATGCAAAGGCTAGAGCAGCAGGTTGCGAGAATCTTTGGGAAGGATTGCTCATTGAGGCACAAACGTACATTGAAAGTGCGCTTGATCCAGAAATTCAGAGAATTATTTTATTAGACGGACCTGCTGTATTGGGCGACCCTTCTCTTTGGCCCAGTCAAAATCGCTGCTTATTGTCTACCAAGCAGATTGTGATACAGTTAATTGCAGAAGGTAAGATGAAGGAGGTAGATCCGGAAGCCACTGCCATGCTCATCAATGGTGCTGCTATGAATGCTGCCCTTTGGATTGCAGCGAGTACTGATCCAGAAGTTGCTTTACCCAATACAGTGGCTGCCTTTAGCACCATGTTATCTGGGTTTAGAGCGTGACTTTAAGGGTTTGTGGCACCCGATTGACATGAAGCATGACTGTGTCTGAGCAAAACCTATTTCAGCAAGAGGCTATTTAACCTGCATCTCTTTTATTCTAGATTAGCTATATCTCTATCGCTAGGAAAACCCATGATTGTCCGGCAAACACCCCATCCTTTTAAGATATTTTTCGCCCTTCGCGGTTCAATCATTCCAAAAATATATCCGCAGCTGCTATTAGTTACCATACTTAGTACGCTTATCACAATTATTCAGCACTGGCTTCCTGACTCTTTCCCTTATTATGGTATCGCGACTTTTACCTTGTTAGGGATCGCGTTATCCTTATTTTTGGGATTTCGCAATAACGCCAGCTATCAGCGTTGGTGGGAAGCGCGCGGACTGTGGGGTCAGTTGGTCTATGATTCTCGTAGCTTAACCCGTCAAGTACTCTCTTTTATAGACGAAAAAGACGAGGCTGGACAACAAGCACAGCGAAACATGATTTACCTGACTATTGCATTTGCTCATGCGGTGCGCCACAGACTACGTGGCACTGAGCCTTGGCAAGATATCGAACGCTTTGTAGACCCTATACATCATGCCAGCATGCGCCAAGCGAAAAATTTGCCAGATTATTTAATGCGCCTTATGGGCAAGCAACTCGGCGATATTCGGCGTCAAGCGCTCACGTCAGAGCAAATGGTTCAGAACATGGATGAGCGCCTGACATCCATGACGATTGTCTTGGCAGCGTGTGAGCGCATTCTCAACACACCGCTACCTTTTGCTTATATGCTACTGGTACATCGTACGACCTATCTATATTGCATCATGTTACCTTTTGGCCTAGTAGCCTCACTCGGCTGGGCGACTCCGTTGATTTGCGCGGTAATCGCTTATACGTTTTTTGGGTTGGATGCATTGAGTGAAGAGCTAGAAGAGCCTTTTGGGTTAGCGGCTAATCAGTTACCTCTGACCGCCTTGTCACGTACGATCGAGATCAACTTGCGAGAAGCGTTAGGAGAAACCAACATCCCACCTGATATCACGCCTATTGATGGCTATTTACCGTAAGCGTTTGAGTCATCTCCAAGCGTAACAAGGCAAACTAGAGGCAAAGGCAACTTGAATAATCCACCGCACGCCACTATAAATAGCAGACAAAGATACCGTAGGTAAGAACCTCTACTCTAACCAGCTGATCTATTCAAAAATATTATCTATAAAAGCGAGGCTCATATCATGAGTGATGATTCAAAAGACAACAACGACAACAATGCAAATAACCTAACCAGCAATCAGCCATCAGTGAAAGTCACTGATTTGACGCCAAATAAAGGCGTTCTGAAAGGAAAAAAAACAGACATTCAAAACCCAGAGCTTTGGGAGTTCCCAATGAACTACCCACTCAGCATCATTGGTCATGAAGGCGAGCACGAGAGTTTGCTTAATGAAATCAAGCTGATCTTGGGTAGCCAATTCCCTGATTTTGATTTGGCGTCTATTGAAGTGAAACCTTCTAGAACGGGTCGTTTTCATTCAGCACGGGTCAATCTGTACCTGACAGCCGCTGATCAAGTCAATACGCTTTATGCGTCACTCGACAATGCTAAAACCGTTCGCATGGTTTTGTAAATCGTTCAGTCAGTTTTAGCACCTTTTTGGTCCAAGTCGTCACTCTTACGGGTGGCGATTTTTTGTGGTTTGATGTACAATCTGCGCCCGAATTATTGCTACCATGATTAGTGTTATTGGTCGACAATAACCGAGAGAATGAAAAGTAAATCTCACGATATTTTTACAAAAATTTTATTATTAACCGCATTTGCGTCTAACCCTTATCCCATCGTCCTTTGCCAAAATTTGGACTGCCTACAACCTTGTAGCAACATAGTTTTATTCTAAAATCAATATAGTATTTTCAGAATTTTCCCGCTATATTGTGCCTACCAATTAACAAACACGCTATATGTAGTACTCAGTGATTTTAACCATCACTATGAGTAGTGGTAGTCTTTTGTCCAAAAAACAGCTAGCACAACCCCGCATAATAGCGTTATAAAGAATGTCTGCCGCTGCTTTGGCGCGCGACATCACAATAAGCAATCAAATAGAGGCCAGCATGACACATATTGACAAAATCCAAGTAACCAAACGTGATGGACGTTTAGAGCCTATTGATTTAGACAAAATTCACAAGGTAATAGCGTGGGCAGCTCACGGCTTGGACAACGTGTCTGTGTCTCAAGTTGAGCTAAAGTCGCACATCCAGTTTTATGAAGGTATCAAGACTCGTGACATTCACGAAACCATCATCAAATCTGCCGCCGACCTAATCTCTGAAACCACGCCTGACTATCAATATCTGGCTGCGCGTTTGGCTATCTTCCACCTACGTAAGATTGCGTACAACAGATTTACCCCGCCGCATCTGTATGACCATGTTAAAAAACTCACTGATGCTGGCAAATATGATGAGCATATCCTAGCGGACTATAGCCGTGCTGAATTTGATGAGTTAGAAGAGTATCTTGATCACTGGCGCGATATGAATCTTGCTTATGCCGCTGTTGAGCAAATGGCTGGTAAATACTTGGTACAGGATCGTGTGAGCAAAACGGTTTATGAGAGCCCGCAGTTCTTGTACATGCTCGTTGGTATGTGCTTGTTTAGCCAATACGACAAGTCAGATCGTCTTGATTTCGTCAAACGCTTCTATGATGCAACCTCAGAATTCAAAATCTCACTACCAACGCCTATCATGTCTGGTGTGCGTACCCCATCGCGTCAGTTCAGCTCGTGCGTACTGATCGAATGTGGTGATAGCCTAGACTCAATCAACGCGACCACTAGCGCCATCGTACGCTATGTATCGCAGCGTGCTGGTATCGGCATCAACGCAGGTCGTATCCGTGCCCTTGGTAGCCCGATCCGTGGCGGTGAAGCACAGCATACTGGCTGTATCCCATTCTACAAATTGTTTCAGACTGCTGTGAAATGCTGCTCACAGGGCGGCGTCCGTGGCGGTGCAGCGACCCTATTTTACCCACTATGGCATTTAGAAGTTGAGTCATTACTGGTACTGAAAAATAACCGCGGCGTCGAAGACAACCGTGTCCGTCATATGGACTACGGCGTCCAGTTAAACAAAACAATGTACACGCGCCTGATCAAAGGCCAAGACATCTCGCTATTCTCACCAGGCGACACCCCAGGCTTGTATGATGCGTTCTTTGAAGATCAAGACAAATTCGAAGAGCTATATACCAAGTACGAAAATGATCCTGCTATTCGTAGCCGTCAAATCCCAGCAGCAGACTTGTTCAGCCTAATGATGCAAGAGCGCGCCAGTACGGGTCGTATCTATATCCAAAACGTCGATCATTGCAACACGCATAGCCCATTTGACGCGACGGTTGCCCCGATTCGCCAGTCAAACCTATGTATGGAAATCGCGCTACCGACCAAGCCACTGGATAACATCAATGACGAAGAAGGCGAAATCGCGCTTTGTACGCTATCAGCGGTCAACTTGGGTAAAGTCGAAAACGTCAGCGACATCGAAGAGCCAGCTGAGCTAATTGTTCGTGCGCTTGATGCCCTGCTCGACTATCAAGACTATCCAGTCAAAGCGGCTCAAAACGGCAGCATGCGTCGCCGTACGCTAGGTGTGGGCGTAATCAACTATGCGTACTACTTAGCTAAGAATGGCGCACGCTACTCTGATGACAGCGCGCTTGGTCTGACCCATCAAACGTTTGAAGCATTGCAATTCTATCTCTTAAAAGCGTCAAATAAATTGGCAAAAGAGCAAGGCGCATGCCCTGCGTTCAATGAGACCACGTACTCACAAGGCATCTTGCCGATTGATACGTACAAAGCCGACTTGGACAAAATCTGTCAAGAGCCGCTACATCTCGATTGGGAAACGCTACGTGGCGAGATCACTGAGCACGGTCTACGCAACTCTACCCTAACCGCCTTGATGCCGTCTGAGACCTCAAGTCAGATCGCCAACGCGACCAACGGTATCGAGCCACCACGTGGTCTGGTCTCTATCAAAGCGTCAAAAGACGGCATCTTAAAGCAAGTCGTGCCTGAGATTGATAAGCTAAAAGATCAGTACGAGCTACTATGGCAAATGCCAAACAATGACGGTTACCTAAAGCTGGTCGCTATCATGCAAAAATTCGTCGATCAAAGTATCTCTGCCAATACCAACTACGACCCAGTTCGTTATGCTGGTGGCCGTGTACCGATGAAGATATTGCTAAAAGACTTGCTAAACGCTTATAAAATGGGTGTGAAGACGTTGTACTACCATAACACGCGTGATGGTGCGAACGATGCCCAAGCGGATATGGAAGATGATTGTGCTGGCGGGGCTTGTAAGATTTAGGATTGTAAGAAATTCTTTTTGAGGAGTATTTGCATTTCTGATGGATGGCGGGTTTGGCTTCTAGGTTAAGCTCGCCTTTTTTCTGCCACTTGATTAGTACACTGATGCACTATCTAAATTTTAGAATGTATAAAAATATCTAACATTGCGATAATTATTAATTCAATGTGTTATATCCAATAATATTATATTTAGTGTAAATAGCATATTGGAATTGTACAGACGGTACTAATACAGGATGATTTTATGAACTTTACTGAACCACAGTTTAAGAAAAAAAGTTTTAACTGTCCTCTATGTGGAACATTTGCGCATATGGACTGGAAAAGGCTACACGAATCAACTACATTTGTTAACTATTTTATATCTAATTGCGCATACTGTAGTAAAAACAGTCTATGGAGAATAACTAAATTTGAAGGAATTCATAATGAACCAACAAACGCTGAATTAATATACCCAGATTTCGGTTTTGCCTCACTGCCTGATAATGACATGCCCGATGACGTAAAAACTGACTATGAAGAAGCTGCTAAAATCTTTTCTAAATCGCCTCGTGGTTCAGCAGCTTTATTGAGACTAGGGTTACAAAAATTATGTAAGCATTTAGGTGAGGATGGAAAGAATATAGATCAAGATATTCGTAGTCTCGCTTCTAAAAACATATTACCACCCATGGTTGTCAAAGTTGCAGATACAGTTCGTATAACAGGCAATAACGCAGTTCATCCTGGCACAATGTCGAATGAAGATTTTGATAATGTAGCTTCTAAAATGTTTGATCTTTTAAACTTCATAGTAAAAAAAGGTATCTCAGAACCTAAAGAACTTGAGAGATTATATCAACTTACACCAGAAGGCCCTAGGAAGAGTGCAGAAGCCAAAGATGCTAAATCAAGGCAAGACTAAATAAGCAAATGTAAGTTGGGTTAAGCTTGTGACAACCAACCACCTTAAATAAATAATTTGTTAAATTTCTGTTTATTGACACCAATCTCTAAAACCTTAATGAGATTAAATTATAGGGTGTGCCCAGCACGTAGGTTGGGTTGACGAAGGAAACCCAACGGCTTGAGTCTTTGTTGGGTCTCGTACCTCGACACCAACCTACTCAAAAGCATAGGAAGCGGATATTTTGTAGGGTGCGCCCAATTCAGAAGAGTTGTTAATAAAAAAGAAAGACGCCCGACTATAGCGGTATCCTGCTGACGACGATGGCGATGCGGTCTGTGACTGAGCGTAGTATCGAGACCACAGGAATGCGGTCAGACACGATAGACTGCACGCCAGCGGCAAAGCAGATACAAGCGGTAGGCGGGATTGGCTACTGTTATAATTAAAACATACAAACAGAATAAAACGACGGAGGTCATGTGCAATATACCGCAATCATCAAAGACGGTGGTTTGTTTATCCCAAACGTATTTTCAGACCTAAACGATGGTGGCTCGCATATCGTACAAGTCGAGGTTGATATTGCAGCGGTGCGTCAGCAGTTAGGTGTGGATGAAGCACCAAAGACAACTGTCGCCAAAAAAAGCGTGGCAAAAGCAGCCAAAAAACCAGTATCAAGAGCAGCTAAAAAAGACGTAAAAACAGCAGCAGAAGATGCGGATGTGAGCACCCTGCGCAAAAGCGCACTTGATGAATTAGAAGCACTCGATGATAGTGAGCTGAGCGAGATATTTAAAGCCTATATGAACGATGGACAAGAGTCGTCACAGATATCGCTAGAGAACCTCTAAGCTAAAACGCTATAATCCAAAAACGTGCCATAACCTCAAATCAAAACCAGTCAAACCCCTATAAATTAATAACCGTATCAATTATAAAGGCAGTCCCATGACTTACTCGATTTTTTCTCAAACGCCAAACAATGCGCTAACAGAGCCGATGTTCTTTGGTCAGCCCGTCAACGTGGCACGCTATGACCAACAAAAACACCCGATCTTTGAACAATTGATTGAAAAGCAGCTATCATTCTTTTGGCGTCCAGAAGAAGTCGATGTATCACGCGATCGTATCGACTTTAGTAATCTGTCCTCGCATGAGCAGCACATATTTTTGAGCAACCTCAAGTACCAGACCCTACTCGACTCGATCCAAGGTCGTAGTCCAAACGTGGTGCTATTGCCACTGGTGTCTATCCCTGAGCTTGAGACGTGGATTGAGACATGGTCATTCTCTGAGACCATTCACTCACGCAGCTATACGCATATCATCCGTAATATCGTCAATGACCCAAATATTGTCTTTGATGACATTATGCAAAACGAGCACATTTTAGGCCGTGCCTCTGATATCGCCCAGTACTATGATGAGCTGTACCGCAACTCACAGCTATATAGCCTGTACGGTCCAGGTACGCACAACATCAATGGCGAGGAAGTCACGGTTGATCTAAGATCACTCAAAAAGCAGATGTACCTGTGTATCATGGCAGTCAACGTCCTAGAAGCCATTCGTTTCTATGTATCGTTTGCTTGCTCGTTTGCTTTTGCTGAGCGTAAATTGATGGAAGGTAATGCTAAAATTATTAAACTGATCGCGCGTGATGAGGCGCTGCATTTGACGGGTACACAGCATATGCTGAACCTCATGCGTAATGGTCGTGACGATCCTGAAATGGTCGAGATTGCCGCAGAGTGTTATGAAGAAAGTATCGAGATCTTCCGTAAAGCTGCTGAGCAAGAAAAAGAATGGGCAGGCTATCTGTTCAAAGACGGCTCAATGATTGGTCTGAACAAAGACATCCTGTGCCAATACATCGAATACATCACCAACTTGCGTATGGAAACCGTCGGCTTGCCAGCAGCGTTCCCGAACTCAAAATCAAACCCAATCCCGTGGATCAACACGTGGTTGTCGTCTGACAATGTGCAGGTCGCTCCGCAAGAGACTGAAATTAGCTCGTACTTGGTTGGTCAGATTGACTCTGACTTATCAGACAGTGATTTTGATGACTTTGAATTATAAAAGCTCTGAGCTATAAAAATCTAAATTATAAGAGCTTTGAGCTACAAAGGTTTGAGCGGTAGAAATTTGACGCTATAGAGTTTCTACCGCTGTAATCGTCTTATGGGTTAATAGTAGGGATAGTAATAGCACAGACATATCCCAATAGGATCGACAATGACTTGGGTAATGACCAGTAAAAAGCAGTTCTATCTGCATGATGATGAAAGTCTGCTAGATGGACTGCTACGCACCGGACACGATGTGAACTATCAATGCCGCGAAGGCTATTGTGGTAGCTGCCGAGTCAAACGTATTGCTAGCTCGCATACGGTCGATTATCCATTTGACCCGCTAGCGATGATTGAGGACGATGAGATCCTGCCCTGCTGTTGCCGTGTACGAGGGGTTATCTATATCAATCATGAATTTATTGAAAAGCCTTAGCAAAGTTATGTATAGATAAAGCTAGCCTTTTACTTCTAGTTTCAAAAACATCAGCCCCAACAAAAAGCGCGCCCCTTTTAGAGAAGAAGCGCGCTTTTTTGTGCAATTTAGCAGTACACTTTATTGTGTTACGGAGTCTTGCTCAAACAGTTTCATCAGTTCTTCGCGCATGCGATCACGCTCTGCTTCTGACATCATAGGTGCTTGTTGATCACCTTGGATACTGCCGCCCATCCCATCCATGCTCTCACCCTGTAGAACGACAGGACGATCAATAGGTTCTTGTACGGGACGCTCCTCTAGCATTATTTTTACTTGAGCGTTTTTACCTTGGCGCAATATTTGTGCATTCAGCTCTGTCGTTGGTGGCTTGCGAGCGACATACTGAATCAAGGTATTGGCATCAGTCATCTCGACACCATCGATGGTTAGGATGATGTCGCCAACGCGCAGACCACTCTTGGCAGCAGGACTGCCTTCGATGACGTTTAGCACTTCCACGCCAGTTGACGTCTCTAGCTGCGTTGGGTCACGTAGCTGTGACTGAATCTCGATACCGAGCCAACCACGACTGACACGACCATCTTTGATCAGCGCATTCATTACTTGCTCGACCAATGATGTAGGAATCGCAAAGCCAATACCCATCGAGCCACCAGAGCGCGAGAATATCACCGTGTTGATACCGACTAGCTCACCACGAGCATCGACCAGCGCGCCACCTGAGTTACCTGGGTTAATCGCCGCATCCGTCTGGATAAAGTCTTCGAACTTATTGACGCCCAGTCCAGTACGCCCAGTCGCTGAGATAATTCCTTGAGTTACCGTCTGACCGACCCCAAATGGATTACCGATAGCCAATGCCAAATCGCCCACACGTATTGGATTTTCGCGGAAACCAAGCGGTGTCAGCCCTGTCATATCAACCTTGATCACTGCTAGGTCACTATCTGGGTCAGTGCCGATGATTTTGGCGCGGCTCTTACGACCGTCGTTAAATGCGACTGTAATTTCATCCGCTTTTTCGATGACATGCGCATTGGTCACGATATAACCGTCTTCTGATACAATCACACCAGAGCCTAAATTGGTATTACCCTGCTCTTGTGATGGGCCACCATGATATTCAAAAAACCGGCGCAGTACAGGATCATCCATATAAGGATGCTCGGTCATCGTTTGTGTGGTGTAGATATTGACAACCGACTGCGACGCACGCGCAACTGCATTATGATAAGAAGAGATGGGCGCTGGTGTATCCGCAACAGGTTCTGACGCTTGCTGCTCCGCAGGCGGGGTTCTCGGCGGCTCCCACGTGGCCTCCGACGTCGACTTCATACTCGTGAACAACCAGATAAATGCCACTAACACTAGCAGCAATAAGACCCAAGGTAACCATTTTAATAAAGACGCCTTGTTATTGGTGTTCTGGGATGACGACATATAGAACCTCTATAAATTTAATGCAGACGGACAGTGAGAAATAAGGTGAGAAAACTGCGACTATTCGGCCATCATGGCTTGATTAGGCAATTGCTTGATTAGGTAATTGATAGCCAGAGCTAGGCAGACTCACATGTATAAATTATAACCGCAATGCCGTGAAATAGTAACGTATCGTGTACCATTTCAGTTATCCATCTTGTCTACTCTTTTACAGTGCCATGTTAAAATCACCGCTATCAGATATTTGCGATAGATAATGGTCAATTATTTATCTTTTATGAGTCTCTGTCTTTAAGTGACTTTTTTAAACAACTATATTTGAATAATAATGCATTACTGCAAGGCAATAACAATAAGGAAACCTAATGACCCAAAACACGACTATTGAACCCTCAACCAACAGCATCAGCGCACAAGCATTGACGCAATTTTGTGATGAGTATCTATCTGCTAGTGCGTTCAAAGACTACGCGCCAAATGGCCTACAAGTAGATGGCGGTCGTCCAATACAGCGTATCGTCACAGGTGTGACAGCGTGCGAGGCGCTGATTGATGCGGCTATCGCTGACAATGCCGATGCGATTATGGTCCATCATGGGTATTTTTGGAAAGGCGAACCTGCGCCTATCATAGGCATGAAAGGTCGACGTATCCGCAAATTGATGCAACATGGTATCTCTATGATTGGCTATCATTTACCGCTTGATGCACACCCCGTGATTGGTAACAATGCAAAACTGGCAGACGTGCTAGATATGACGATTACTGGCGCGCTCTATCCCAACGAATCACACCCTGTTGGTAATATCGCCACTTGCACACCGCAGAGTGCTGATAGCCTCATCGCAAAGATTACCCAAGCGCTCGGTCGTACCCCACTACATATTTCGTCCAATTATGAGAATCATGCTGACGATAATGCGAAAACGACTGCCAATAGCGAGAGAGTGATCAAACGTGTCGGTATCTGTACAGGCGGCGCGCAAGATATGATTGAACAAGCCGCAGTCATGGGCTGTGATGCATTCATCTCTGGTGAGATCTCTGAGCGTACTACGCATATTGCTCGTGAGTTGGGTATTGATTATTTTGCCTGCGGTCATCATGCGACAGAGCGCGGTGGCATTCAGGCATTAGGAGAGATAGTCGCCCAAGAATATGGACTGCCAGTGACCTTTATTGATATTGAAAATCCAGCTTAGTATTGCCAATGTATCGCCAATTACATAGCCATAATTAGGACAAAAGTAATGGGCTGAATAAGTAGCGATTCTAGGCGCGATTTTGGCAGTTATTGCAAGAGTCATTGATAAGTTTGTGATCGGCACGCGTATAACATGGCTAAATTTAACCGTTTATATCGCAATTGTTAAGTTTTATCGCTTTTTTCTTAACTCCACTTGAATAATGCAAGCAGTAACCGCATATTACTACCTGTAAGAAAGAACGTTTTGTCATGAAACTTCCCATTATTACAGCTTCCGGTTATGGCGCTAAAATAATGCTGGCGGTTATCTGAAACTTTATTATGCTCTATGAGCAATGAAATTTTGGAACGTCGCCAGTCACAACACGATGTATACACTCGATATTTGGTTTATAGCGTGTTTTCATTTTTAGTGTCGCGATGACAGTTTTGCACCACCTTTTTGATAGCATACTTTTATCAGCTACCAAATATGGCTGGGTTGCTTACCCTCATTGCTGGACAATTAACTTTAACAGCTAGACATCTTACTACTAATCGCTCAAGGTGTCGTTAGCTATTAAAGTTAGCATTACCAAAGCAAATGGATATATTGGTCTCAATGGCCAATCATTATCTCACCGCTTTGCTTGATGTCGTTGTCTCAATAACTTACTCATGACCTTACCTATGTTTGATATATAGTTGTTTGGCCATTAGCCATATTGCGTTATCGATGAAGGAATCATCTGATTTACATCCTTCGCGTAGTCGTGCGTCCAGATTTTGAGACGACTGTTTTATGCTTTTATTTTGAGCATATAAGCGACACATCGATAGCGGGCTGACCCATAAATCCACATCGCTAACTCTTAGAGAGAGCATGCTAGTGGCGCTATAATCAAGCAGGATGACTGATACTTATTTTATTCAAAGTATGATGTCGTCTGAAATGCTGTATTGATACATGCCAAATGATGTGCATGTATTTTTACGCGTTTTTGCGGTAAGAAGGATGGCTAAAATCAGGAGACATCCATGCAACGTATTACTTATCGTGTCAAAGGATCTGCGCAAGGTGCCAAACGCCGTATTTCTCATTTACTGCGTCCATCTAAACGCCTACTTAACACCAAAAGTAACATCGTTTCATCTACCCCTACTGCGTCGGGTCGTTTTGCCAGAACCAAGAAGCTGGCACAAGTATCCAGTATCGCTTTGCTCTCTTTGCCTGCACAGAGCCTAACGACAATGAATACAAAGGTACCAGCCTATGCCAATGTCATGCTGGAAAACACCTTGACCATTGCCGCTGTCCCAGGTGATAGTACTTATTTTGCCACTGATGGCTTCCAACATGGCTTTGGTTTTGATCTCGTGCGCACCTATGCAGACGAGCTCGGTGTGGATATCAATCTAAAAGCCTATGCCAATGAAGAGGCTGCACTCAGGGCCTTGAGATCAGGTGACGCTGATATGGCGTTGACCACGGCTAGTACCAAACTAAAAAGCCAGCTCAATCTGTCATCTATTAATGTCAGCTGTGGCTACGACTCAAGCTTGACTAAAAATGGTCTGCATCCAAAAGTCAGCTGGACGTTCAGCTCACCTAATGATCCACTGTCCAAAAAAGCCAGTTACTTCTTGTGCGATAGCATCAAGCTAAAAAACACACAGAAATTAGCGGCATTCTACAATCAGAATTTGCTAAAAGACGCTTATAGTCAGGATCATTTCCAAAAAACACTGACAGAAAAACTGCCTGATTATCAGTCTTCGTTTGAAGAGCAAGCGCGCAATTACAATCATGATTGGGAATTGTTGGTTGCTATGGGTTATCAAGAGTCACATCTTGATGCCAATGCGGTATCTCCGACTGGCGTACGCGGATTAATGATGCTGACCAATAATACTGCAAAAGCGATGGGCGTGTCAGATCGCGTTGATCCTTATCAAAGTATCGGCGGCGGCGCTCGTTATCTAGAGCAAATGAAAGCAGATTTCGCCGATGTTCCTAAGACTGATCGTGTCTGGTTTGCACTTGCTGGTTATAATATGGGTCCAAATGCGGTAAAAAGCATTCAGCGCAAATTGCGCGACCAAGGCATTGATGACAAGAGCTGGGCGAACGTTTATGCGTACTTGGCGGACAACAAAGCATCAAACAGCCGTTATGGTCAAGCAATGCACTATGTTAGCAACATCAGAAGTTATCTTGAATCTATCAAAACTCAAACTGTCTAGTTAATAGACTCCATTAGATATCAGATATATTAAGACACCCAATTTTTACGTAAAAAAAGCTGCTCTTATATAGAGCAGCTTTTTTATGCGTTACGATTTATGTGGGCGATATTTATATATACATCATTCGATAATACGTTATTGCTTAACGATTGGGTACCGTAAGACGCTGACCACGCTGCAACATAGTATCAGCAGCGATATTATTCATCTCAGCCAATTCTTGGGTTGATACGCCATATTTACGAGCTAAACCAATCAAGCTATCGCCTGAGCCAACCGTGTAGCTCACCGTCGCTTTTGGCACTTTTAGGGTCTGTCCACGCTGTAGTTGAGCATTTGTTGCCAAGTCATTGGTCGCTGCCAAATCCTCTACAGAGATACCAAACTGACGTGCTAAGGCAATCAAGCCATCGCCAGATTTGACTTTGTAACTTTCAGTATTTCCTAGCTTTTTACCACTGCTTGCAGGACTACTGGTATTGGTGCTACTAGCAGAGCTGCTACTTTGACTACTGTTAGAAGCCGAAGTACTTGCCACACTACCGCTCGCAGGAATAGTGATGGTACGACCTAATATCAAGTTAGAAGTCGTGCTCAGGTTATTTGCTGAGGCTAAATCGCTCAAACCGATATTATAGCGTTTGGCGACACCCGTTAGCGTATCACCTGATTTGACTTTATAACTGACGGCTTTATCATTCAGTTGGCGATCAACTAACTCTTTTGAAACCGGTACTTTAATCGTCTGCCCACGTTGTAGGCGCGCTCTTGCATCAAAGTTACTGTTTACAGCAGCGATCTCTGCTGCACTAACACCCACGCTATTGGCAATACCGATCAGGGTATCACCTGATTTTACTTTATAGCTGGTGGTCGCTACTGAGCTTGTATTACTAGCGTTGCTAGCACTGCTAGAGCTTGTAGTGCTTGCTGCATCAAAATCAACGCTGGCAGGTACTTTTAGTGTTTGACCCACATACAGTGAGCTTGTGCTATTGATACCATTTAGGCTAGCTAACGTGTCTGTCGATACGTTAAATTGACGCGCCAATGCAATAAGACCGTCACCCGGTTTTACTTTATAGTTCTTAGTCGCAGTGCTTGATTTACTCGGTCTGGTAGATGGTGCTGCAGGTGTTGTGGCGGGCGCTTTTACCTTACCAGGTACTAGCCAGAGTTTTTGTCCTCTGAGCAGATCAGCACGGCTACTGAGATTATTGTAGCTGGCAAGCTGTGTGACCGATAAACCAAAGCGGTTAGCCGTACCGATAAGCGTGTCGCCACCTTGCACAACATAGCTTTCAGGCTGACTGGCGGCTGGGTTACTGGCAGCGCTTAGCGGCTCGATAGTTTTGGCGTTGTATAGATACAACGTGCTGCCAGATAGTAGGTTGGCACTGGCATCTATTTGGTTCCATTCTGCGATATCACGCCAATTTACCCCTGCACGGCTCGCGATATTCGATAGAGTATCGCCACGTTTGACTGTATAAGTGGTACGCGTACCTTGTGGTTTTGGTTTACTAACTGAGGTTTTAGCAAAGCTCAGCTTTTTCTCTTCACCGCTTGCTTCTAAGATAGACTGCTGCGTCTGTACAGCTGATAGGTTGATGTTACCATCTGCATTAATAACATTGGTCTCAGATGTATTGCTACGGATTTGGTTGGCAATGAAGTCGCGCTCTTCTTTGCTAAGCGGTGGCTCTTGAACAATCGTATTATTCTGAGTAATCTGAGCTGAGGTAGTCGGTAGACTGTTGCTGCTCTTGAGCTCAGCATTGATTTTTTTGGTTTCTGCATTGGTTATTGGCGGCTCATTACGTACTGAGGCATTACCACTATAGACAGAGCTGCTAGTCGTTTGAGCGGACGGTGAGATATAGCTCGTTGTTTGCTGAGGTACGCTTGCGCTGGCAGCATAATCAGCCAATGCGCTACTGCTGGATGGCAATGACGACGAAGTGTATGGCTTACTGTTGTAGCTTGGCGTCGTTGTGGTTGGGGTACTTGTATTGCTAGAGGCCAATACATTACCTGTGCCATTACCACGCAATAGACTCAGTTTGGCATCAGCATTCAAGTTAACATCGTTAGGAATAATGACGCGCTGTGGACCAGAGGAATCCACACGACCTGAAGTCAATGCCGTGTTGAGTCGCTCTAACTCATCATAACTCACGCCTGTAATCTGTGATACTTCAGACAAGCTCACACCGTAGTTGACCGGCACACTACGGAAATGCTGACGGTTAGCGATAGCTGGTAGATATACGCCATACTGTTCAGGTTTCGCCACAATTTCGGCTACTGCCAAAAAGCGAGGCACATAATTCATGGTTTCAGTTGGTAGTTGTAGTGACCAGTAGTCTGTTGGTAGTCCACGTGCGGCATTGGCATCAATCGCTTTTTGAATACGACCAGGTCCTGCATTGTAGGCGGCTAGCGCCAGCTCCCAGCTACCAAACTGGTTGTGTAGCGCGGTCAAAAAGTCGTAAGCGGCGCGCGTTGATTCGATAACATCACGGCGACCATCATAGGTGCTGCTCTGATTCAGACCATAGATACGACCTGTACTTGGGATAAACTGCCATAGACCTGCCGCTGCTGCACTACTGGTACCACTTGGATCGTACGAGCTTTCGATAACTGGTAACAACGCCAGCTCTGTTGGAATGTTGCGGCGCTCAGCCTCTCGTACCGTATGGTAAATGTAGCGACTGGCACGCGCCGTCAAACGGTTTAGATAGTCTTGTCTGCTGGTAAACCAACTCTTTTGCCCTTCGATACGCTGATTATAAATCGGCTTACCACCGTTCATACGATAGCCAGCACGTAAACGATTCCATAGGTCACCATACTGCTGAATAGCAAGTTGGTTGCCCTCCACCATCGTCATGTCAGTGGCTTCTAATAGATCTGCCAATTCATCCAAGCTCTCTGCATCCAAAAATGCAGTTGAATAATCTGCACTACTTGTAGTCGCCCCTTGATTAGCAGGACGCTTGGTAATAACAGCTGAGCTATTGGTTGCACCTTTATTTTTTACTGTTGAGGTGTTGCTACACGCACTGATAAGTAAAGTTGATACCGCAAGCGTCAATGGTAACGCAACAAACGAGCGAGATTTTGATAGCACAGTAGACATGATATTGGAAGTTTCCTAACGACAGAAAGTGATAAGACAAAGTTGAGAGATAGTATAGTATGCAACGTAAAGTAAAGACCAGCCTAATATAAAAGATACTAATAATCATTTTTATTAGTATCTTTTATATTGTATTGACCAGTACTTAGTTAATGGCTATTTGTGATACTGCGCGTAGTAATACGGCGTTACCAGTAGATACTGTTAGCGTTACACGAGATGTCGTAACAAATGATGTTTGCTGACCGTCTTTCGTCCAGCTCTCATTTGTCGTTACATTGGCTTTTGCCTGATCCCCTGTAATAACAATGTTATCTACAGAAATATCGTAGCGATAATTGGACGTATCATTCCAGCTGTTTTGCAGTAGTTTCAAATATGCATCTTTGTCTAAGCTGGTAGATTTTCCTTTTCTAGATAACGAAATCAACGCATCGTCAGATACCAGACGCGCGACTTGATTGATACTCTGACTATTTGCAGATGATTTCATTGCTGCGGCGTAGTTTTGCACCAAAGCTTCGGTCATGGTGGCAGCTTGCGCACTGATACTCACTGTGCTGGCCACTGCTACTATCGCAGTTATGCTAGCGCCCTTCAGTAATAGAGCCATTAAGCTCTTTCCCCATAGTCGTTTCATGATAGTCCTTAGCGATGCTATTTTCGTTATTGTCATATATTGGTTATCGTCATATATTGACAGTGAGCGTTTTTATAACATCTAGTTTAGCAGTATATTGGTATAAGCGTATTCATATAATAGGCCGAGCCTATCATTGAATTCTCACAGCCGTGTGACACCCTGTGTAATTATTGCGAATATAAAAGCACAGGGTGCTCACAAAAGCCGTTCTTTGAATCGAAGGTTATTATATCCTCTGATTTCAACAACTTTGGTCGTGATAATAGCAATAGCATTCAATCGATAACGCTAGAATTTGTTTTCGCTATTGCTGTCTTCATACTGCTCATCATCACTGAGTTTCATACCCAAACGCTCTACGCGTCTGTCCATCATTTGCCGAGCTAAAGCCTGCATGTCTTCCACGCGATCTATTTCATCGACAATCTCAAGACCTAATAATGTCTCAAAGACATCTTCTAATGTGACCAACCCTTTGACTTCACCGTATTCGCCAACCGTAATTGCGATATGAATACGGTTTTTTAGCATAAGCTCCAACAGATCAAACAGTTTCATTTTAGAGAATACAAACGTAATGTCTCTTTTGAACTGCGTCAAAGGCTTGTGCATGGCGTGGTTGACTTTTGCCAACAGCATGTCAGTTTTTAAAACAAAACCAGTAATGTTATCTAGATCGCCATCATAAATGGGCAATCGAGAAAACGTGAGCTTTGGACGATCAACCAATAACTCAGCCACTGTTTTGTTTTCTTCAAATGCGAGCATCACCGAACGCGGGGTCATGATGTCTTCGACTTTAATCGCGCCAAATGCAAGCAAGTTACGAATGATACGAGATTCTAATGGGTCGATTTGACCCGACTCTTCACCGATACTAGCAAGCGCAGCAAACTCACGACGGCTAAATGCTTGTGGTTCTTTGCCACGTACAAGCAGTTTCGTTAGCCGCTCCGACACCCAAATAAGCGGATAAAGCAGCAAGATGATACCGCGCACGAAATAAGCAACCATACCACTTAACTGACGCCAATAGACAGTGCCTAGTGTCTTTGGGATAATCTCAGATAAGAATAAGATAGCCAACGTCATAATGGCAGAAAATAGCCCAAACCAAGCACTACCAAACACGATCGTAGCCTGAGCACCCGCTCCGATAGAGCCAAGTGTATGGGCAACGGTATTCAACGTTAAAATAGCGGCTAACGATTGATCAATATTATCGACCTTTAAGCGTCTTAGCATATTTGCTTTTTTTGGATTCGTTTCTTGCACATCCGCAATATAGGATGGTGTCATGCTCAGTAATGCGGCCTCTGATAAAGAACACACAAATGAGATACCGATAGCAACAGCCACAAAAAATATCAATAATGCTACGCTAAGTGCGGTTGGTGCTGCTACAGCAGTTGGTGTTGCTACAGCACCAACTGCCCACACTGCCTGCGGTAGCATAAGAATTGCCAATGCAGATAGTGCTGACAAAGAAGTATAACCAAATCGAGAACTAGTAGTCATTCTCGGGGGAGGTTCTGCAGATGCGTCTTTACGATGAGCACGCGGACGACATAAACGAGGTACAAACATAAAAGTGGTGAACAAGTTAGGTAACCTAAAAAGAGAAAAGGGAATATATTGTAACGAGCAAACCATGTCGATTGACAATGTGATATAGAGTATCGATTAATCAATATTCATAGTCGCTCAAAGCTGACTTAGTCACTGTTCTACAGCGATATTATGCTTCTATAGACAGCATACTAAATGCAGGCAATCATTGCCATTTGATAGTAGCATTGATGATACCAATGCACAATAAGTCGCTATTTTTAAGTTTTTATTTTTTGACACTTTTTATTGTTGCGTTTTGCCTCCATACTCATTATTAGTCAACGCCTCTCTTCGGCTTATCATTTCGTATTTTATCTTTGCTGATATGAATCTATTGAAGCGTGAATCCTTGGCTGAGTGGTATCTGACTACATTTAACGTCAAGTTAGCATGACATAGCACTAAGAAAAACGTGCCCCGTCTATGATTAACAGTTACCAAGTCTAGGATTTTTTGTTACTATGCGTTTAATTTTATTTTTACCTATCCTTTATTGAGAGAGAAATATGGAACAGTTCGGTCAACTTATATTGCCTGTTGCCTTTTTTGCCATTTTTTACTTTTTGGTTATCCGTCCACAGTCTAAACGTACCAAAGAGCACCGTGCAATGGTCAATGCATTGACTGCTGGCAACGAAATCATCTTTGCTGGTGGCTTGATGGGTCGTATTAAAGCGATAGAAGGCGATTACGCCGTCGTAAGCTTAAACAACAACACTGATGTAAAAGTACAACGTGCTTCTGTTATTTCAGTATTACCTGCTGGCACAATCGAAAGCGTTTAATCGAAAACGTTTAATTATTACTGAGCTTAATCGGTATTAACTTAATGGTCGTATCACCACTGGGTGCAATGACCAAATAATGACCGTATATCATTTACGGTCATTTTTCGCTATTAAGGTAGTCGCTATTAAGGTAGTAAGGTACGGCTGCTATATAAGCTAGCCTAGCCTGTAGATATATCGACTTTGCCTGTTTCACCAATGATATTTTTGGTGACTCGATAAAGATACGTCTGTATTATTTGCTTTACTGTTTTATGTTTTACTATCACCGCGGATGATCGCAATGGAGTCTGCTGAATGTGGCAGTCGACCATTGCTGTCGCTAACTTCCCATCTGCTAACTTGTGGCTCACGTCGCCAGTCGTTTATCAACTTAAAGAAGTGATTATGCAATATCCCGCTTGGAAATACTTACTTATTGCCGTCGTGCTCATCATTGCCGGTCTATATGCTGCTCCTAACTTATACCCTGACGAACCTGCCGTACAGATTACGAGCGCAGCAGCCGGTACGCAATTGTCTGAAGGTATCTTGACCCAGTCTCAAAGCTTACTCGAAGAGGCAGGTCTAGAAAATCATAATGGTACGTTTGAGGGCAACAGTGCACTGGTACGTCTTAACAACCCAGTCGATCAGCTAAAAGCGCAAGAAGTACTACGTCAAAACTTGGGTGAGGACTATGTGGTCGCTCTCAACTTAGCACAAACGACCCCGCAGTGGCTGCGTGATATCGGTGCCAGACCGATGAAACTTGGCCTTGATTTACGCGGTGGTGTACGTTTTGTACTAGAAGTCGATATGGACAAGGCACTTGAACAGCGCTTGAACAGTGCCAGTCGCGATATGCGACGTGATTTGCGTGCTGAGCGAGTGGCGATTAAAGGTATAAAAACTGAAGATCGCGGCGTCGTATTACATTTTGCTGATACAGATACCCGTAATCGCGCGCAAAACATCTTGCAAGGCTCGATGAGTAACAGTTTCAACTTGCAGTCTTCTATTGATAACCAAGGTCCTGCATTGGTGTTGTCATATAACGATGCCACGCTTGACGAGATCAATAGCTATGCGGTCAATCAGAACTTAACAACGCTACGTAATCGTATTGCTGAGCTGGGTGTGACTGAAGCACTAGTACAATCTCAAGGCTCAAGCCGTATCGTGGTTGAGCTGCCTGGTGTACAAGATACTGCTGAGGCAAAACGTGTCCTTGGCCGTACTGCCAACCTTGAGTTCCGTATGGTAGCAGAAGATGCTGATACCTACACAGGCGGTATTCCTCCAGCAGGTACTGAAGCATTCCCATTTGAGACACTCGATGGTCCACCAGTATTGCTAGATCGCCAAGCGATCGTCACGGGTGATAAAGTGACCAATGCACAGACTGGCTTAGATGAAAGTGGTCTACCGGAAGTAAGCATTACCTTGGACAGTGCTGGCGGCAAGCTGATGCAAAACGCCACTCGTACCGCTGTTGGTAAACAGATGGCTGTCCTGTTCATTGAAAACAAGCAAAGAATCACTTACGAAGAAGATCCAGCCACTGGCGAGACGACTGAAGTACGCACACCTTACGCTGAAACCAAAGTCATCAACCGCGCCAATATTCAAGCAGTACTGGGTTCATCATTCCGTATTACTGGTCTTGATAGCACTGCTGAAGCCGCTGAGCTTGCGCTGTTGCTACGCTCAGGCGCACTTGCCGCACCGATGTACTTTGTAGAAGAACGCACTATCGGCCCATCATTGGGTCAAGAAAATATCGATAAAGGCTTATTCTCTACGCAGGTCGGCTATCTACTAGTCTTTGCGTTTATGATAATCTTTTATCGCCTATTTGGTGTGATTGCCAATGTGGCACTCGCCGTGAACGTTATTATTATCATTGCTATTATGTCAATTTTGGGTTCATCACTGACCCTACCTGGTATTGCTGGTATTGTCTTGACCATCGGTATGGCCGTTGATGCCAACGTACTGATCTTTGAGAGGATACGAGAAGAGATTGCCAATGGTGTACGGCCAAAATCCGCCATCGTGGCAGGTTTTGACCGGGCATTTAGTAGTATTTTTGATGCCAACATTACAACCTTATTGGTCGCGTTTATCCTATTTGCGATTGGTACGGGTCCGATTAAAGGCTTTGCGGTTACGCTAGCTATTGGTATTGTCAGCTCACTGTTCACCGCTATTTTGGTGACGCGTGCCCTGGTACAAATTGCTTATGGTAAGCGTAAATCCATCAAAAGTCTGAGCATCGGTTAGGAGAACATTATGGCGATCGAAAATAATAACCCTTTAGAACAGCAGAATAACCCTGATCGAAATGGCTCAAACGGTGATGCGACTACTACAAGTACCCGCCGCCGTAACAAACCACGCCGTGATGGTAAAGGTAGCAATACCAAAACCAACAACCCGACTACAGCGAAATCTGGTAAAAGTAGTAGCCGTCGTGGCGGTAAAGGCCAAGCTGGTAAAGACAATCAAGCACTCGCGACCACTGTTGATCCTAATCTAGTATCAAGCGATGCCGCTGATGATGCGGCTGCAGTCGCTGAAGGTGGCATCAAAGCAGTTGGCAATCAACGTATCATTCCATTTATGAAGATAGAAAAGCCAATGGCGCTGCTATCTTTATTTATGGTGATCGGTAGTATCATTGCTATTGCCGTCAACGGTTTGAACTTAGGTCTTGATTTTACTGGTGGTGTCTCAGCAGACATTCGTTATGAGCAGCCTGTCGAACAGGTTGCCGTAGTACAAGCATTGGCAGACAATGGTTTTGATGATGCGGTTGTACAGTATTTAGGTACGCGTGAAGAGCTACTCGTACGTTTGCCGCCCCAGTCTGATAACGTGGATGGGCTGAATACTGACCTAACTCAAGCATTAGCATTGCCTAACAATACCGCTACTATCAGTAACGTCAATATCATTGGTAGCCAAGTGGGTAATGAGATTTACCTCAACTCAGTCATGGCACTCGTGCTAGCATTGGTATCTATGCTTGGTTATGTTGCCTTACGATTCCAGTTCAAACTATCACTAGGTGCCGTATTATCGCTATTTCACGATGCAGTGGTTACCATTGGTGTATTTGCGCTATTTGGCTTCCCGTTTGACTTAACGGTATTGGCTGCTGTTTTGGCATTGATTGGTTATTCATTGAACGATACGATTGTTGTTTATGACCGTATCCGCGAAAACTTCCGCCGTGTCCGTGGTATTACCCCAGAGCAGACGATTGACTTGTCTTTGACCGAAACCCTACGTCGTACTATTATGACCATCTCAACGGTTTTACTGGTCGTTTTAGCCATGTTATTCTTGGGCGGTGAAGGACTATACTGGTTCTCGGTCGCATTATTTATTGGTTTGCTAGCAGGTACTTATTCATCGACCTACATCGCAAGCTCGATTCCATTACGTATGGGTCTATCACGTGACGACTTTATTGTAAAAGTGAAACCAGAGTTCGAAGAAGAGATTGTCACTTTTAATGATCCAAAGATGTTTGAACAAGACAATGTCTAATAGAAGTTACTAAAAAATAATGCACTAACCTAGTGTGCTATGAAGCTTAAAATCATTACTTGTTGAATGCGAATGATGATTGAACAAAGGCACCTGACTCGTGAATAGTGAGTCTAGGTGCTTTTGTCTTTATAGCTATTTTGTCTCACATATCAACTGTATTGCACTGCTGTTTTGCCACAGATTAAATAATATCTTGCCCTCTTTATCGCCTCAGTATAAACGAGCCAACAATGTCAGCGAATTCTTCAATACCTAATGCCATGCCGCCTATCGATACAAGCTATAAGCGTATCATTGCGATTGCTCTGCCTGTACTACTCGCCAATCTCGCCATGCCATTACAAAGTGTTATCGATACGGCCATTGTGGGCAATATGAATGAGACTGCCAAACTCGCTGGTATGGGCTTGGCGATACAGCTGCTATCCTTGTTACTTGTCAGCTTTAACTTTCTGCAATACGCCTCGTCTGGACTGTCCGCGCAAGCATTAGGACAGCTGACCAATCATGCTGATAACAACGACCGCACTGCGACAACAGCATCACCGTTACTGTCTATTTTGCAGCGCGCTTTGTTATTAGCTTTCTTAATAGGCGCAGTTTTGCTACTGGCCAAACCGTGGCTGATCGATGTTGGTTTACAGGCATTATCTGCCAATCCTGAGAGTGGTCTTGCTGCCAAAACTTACTTAGATGTCCGCTTCTGGGGCGTCATAGCCGAGCTGATGAATTTTGCGTTTATTGGTTGGTTTGCAGGACAAGGTAAAACGCGATACATGCTCTACCAGCAAGGGTTTATCGCTATCCTCAACATTATGCTGACCTTGTTTTTTGTGTTTATCATGCAAATGGGATTGGTCGGTGTAGCGCTGGGTACGACCATTGCATTTTGGTTAGGTGTATTATTGGCATTGTGGCTCAGTCGTCATCATTTAAAAATATCTTGGGCCGTGTTATTTAAAGCTGATAGACAACATTTTACAAAAGAAAAAATACTTAGGCTATTTTCTTTAAATAAAGATATTTTCGTACGCACCCTTATTTTAACGCTCAGTTTTGCTTGGATTACTCGACTGTCTGCCCAAAGTGGCGATGTCATACTGGCAGCCAATGCTATTTTATTACAAGTACTAAGCATCTCAGCCTTTGCGCTTGATGGCGTCGCAGTCTCTGCTGAGACCTTGAGCGGACAAGCTGCTGGTCGACGTGATTGGCCGCGCTTTCGTACTATCATCAAGCGTACAGGCGTCGTCAGCTATGGGCTTGCCATTATGTTGAGTGCTATCTGGTGGCTTGCAATGCCAACTTATCTAGATTTTATGACCAATATTGAATCGGTATTTGCCCTCGCCTATGAGTACCATCTATATGCCGTATTGTTACCCCTTGTGGGTGTTGGAGCCTACTGGTTAGATGGTATATTTTTTGGTTTGACAGCAGGCAATGTGATTCGTAATGCTGCCATGATATTAGCTGCTGTTTTTTTTCCATTGAGCTGGCTACTTTATCAGCAATGGGATATGACCGGTATTTGGCTGAGTGTATGGTGCCTACTGCTATTGAGGCTAATTATATTGGGCGGATTTTTGTACCGTGCTCATCAATCAGGCAGTTATGAGAGGCTACAACCAGAGGCTTAAGCATTTTTTATTGTACAGCCACTGATCACACAGTCATTTATCATACAGCCATCACATACCATTTTGATGCAATACAGTGTTTATTTTTAAATATAAAACAATCCGTTTATAAAAATAGTGTAAGAAAATTTAGGATGCCATGTGACCACTCATTCAAACGAACTCAGTCATCAACAAGAACGCACTCACGATTGGGCTGAGGGCTTCAAAAAAAGCTTGCCCGTTGCGATGGGATATCTGCCTGCCGGTATTGCCTTTGGTGTACTGGCACAAGTTGCTGGCATCCCTATATGGGCAACGATTATGCTCAGCATTGTGCTCTATGCTGGAGCGGCTCAATATGCTTGTTTGCCAATGCTCAGCGCTGGCCTGCCGATCGGTAACATCGCGACCAATATCGCCGCCATTAATTTACGCCACGTGTTTTATGGTATGCCGTTATTGCAGTATCTACCAAAACATAAACTGGCAAAAACGTATTGCTTATTTGCCCTGACTGACGAGACTTTTTCAGTCATGACCAGTTTGCCAAACGAGGCACGACAAGCACTCATACTTCCTATTAGCTTATTTAACCAAAGCTGGTGGGTGCTCGCGAGTGCCATTGGTGTGATGATTGGAAGTACGCTTAGTGACTTAATTCCACATTTGGATTTTGCTTTGGTTTGTCTGTTTGCGATTTTGGCATATGAACAATTCCAAAGTATTAAACGTTATTTTCCTATTGGCATCGCTGTGATTGGCTTGATTGTCGCGTCTTTATTTACTAGCGATTGGTTATTATTGGTGGCTATCACTATCTGTATGCTGATGATTTTGGTACGTGGATTTTGGATGCAGCGTCATGAAATAGGAGAACCTCATGACCAGTAGTTATCTTATTTTTGCGACGCTTGCCATGGCAGCGGTGACGTTCATCACTCGTGCATTGCCAGCATTAATCCCTAGAAAAGTTTTAGATACGCCTTGGCTACATCGATTGAATGAGAGCTTACCGCTGTCATTGATGGTGCTACTTATCTTGACCAGTCTGTCTTATCAAAACCTGCCAGCAGACATTGCTTTAAATGATCCTAAGTTACATCTATTGATGGCACAGGTTTGCGCACTTATACTGGTACTTTTTATTTACCATATTAGCAGGCAGCTATTGGTTAGTATGGTCGTTGGTATTGCCGCGATCAATGGTTTTGTCTGGATATTTGCCAACTTTTTGACCTGACAGCAGCCTATTTAATGCTAACATTCAGTATTGATTTTACTTGTATTTTGGACACAAAAAAGCTGGACTCTTAATAGAATCCAGCTTTTTATTTTCAAGCAATATATTTATTGCGATTTGGCTTAAAGCTCTTCAACACCCATCATATCAACTGGGGTATCAGCCACTATCTGTACGCCTTTTTTGCCAGTCTTGGCCGTATCATTACGCTGCTCTTGCAAATGGTCAAGATACGCTTCATTGATTTGACCTGTGATGTAGCAGCCATTAAATACAGCACAATCAAACCCCTCGACTCTGCTGTGCTTGGTATCTTTGACGGCATCGATCAAATCATCTAGGTCTTGGAAGATCAAACGGTCAGCGCCAATGATCTCACGTACTTCCTCAACACTATTGCCTGAAGCAATCAGCTCGGTACGCACTGGCATGTCAATGCCGTATACGTTTGGAAACTTCACTGGTGGCGCAGCACTCGCAAAAAACACCTTATTAGCACCTGCATCACGTGCCATTTGAATGATCTCATGACACGTCGTACCACGAACGATTGAATCATCAACCAATAGTACGTTTTTACCTTTAAACTCTAACGGCACCGCGCTTAGCTTTTGACGAACGGATTTTTTGCGCTGCTGCTGACCTGGCATGATAAACGTACGACCGATATAACGGTTTTTCATAAACCCTTCACGGTACTTGACGTTCATTTTTAGCGCCAGCTCCATCGCTGAAGTACGTGACGTATCTGGAATCGGGATAACCACATCAATATCATGATCTTCGCCCCACTCTGCAAGGATTTTGTCAGCCAATTTTTCACCCATACGTAAGCGTGATTTATAAACTGAGATATTATCCATAATAGAATCTGGACGGGCAAAGTAAACATACTCAAAGATACAAGGCGTATATTCTTTCGGCGCTACGCATTGATGCGTATGCAGCTTATGGTTCAAATCAATAAAAATAGCTTCGCCTGGCTTCACATCACGAACGATAGTGAAGCCAGAACCAGTCAATGCGACCGATTCAGAGGCGACCATATATTCGGTGCCGCCGTTTTCTGCCATACGCTTACCAAAGATAAGCGGACGGATACCGTTTGGATCGCGGAACGCTAGTAATCCATGACCAGTAATCAAGGCCACAACGCCATAAGCACCTTCACAGCGTCTATAGACGGCTTTTACCGCTTCAAAGATGTCATCGGCTGTTGGATGCGTCTTACCTAGGTTTTGCATCTCATGTGCGAGTACGTTCAGCAGTACTTCAGAATCTGAGTCGGTATTGAGATGGCGACGATCTTCGATATATAAAGATTTGGCCAAACTCTCAGCATTGGTCAAGTTACCATTGTGCGCAAGCGTAATACCATAAGGTGAGTTAACATAAAATGGCTGAGCTTCAGCGCTACTAGAAGTACCAGCGGTTGGGTAACGAACGTGACCGATACCAAACTTACCGACCAGCTTCATCATGTGACGATTCATAAATACGTCACGTACCATACCGTTTTCTTTACGTAGGTAAAGTCGACCATCTTGCAAAGTGACAATACCTGCTGCATCTTGCCCGCGATGCTGTAGCATCGTTAAACCGTCATAAAGTATCTGATTGACTGGCTCATGAGCTGCAACTCCAATGACTCCACACATATAGCTATATCCTATTTTAACTCATACATTAGTACGACAATAACGGCAAAACTGCTGACAGTATGTGGCTAAAATCACGCACTGTCGTCCACCGCTAACCTGATGATTTTTTAAGAAACTTCATGATAATTTTTGATCATCTGCTTTCAATGATCAGTGACACATGCAAACGTTTAGAAGTATAAAAAGAATTAAAACAATAGAAAATTACGACTGATTGACTTGATCCCAAGCCATACCTAACATATCTGATACCAATGCTTTACCCATGGGTGCATAAGGTAGCAACTCAGGGGCAAGGACTGAGGTTTGCCATTGCGGCATTTGTACTAGTAGTGGCGCACTCACACTTAAAACAACCAATACCATCAGTACATTTTTGGCAGCACCAAGCACCCCGCCTGCCATTTTATCAACCACACTCAACCGTAGGGTCTTG
Source organism: Psychrobacter sp. T6-5 (assembly GCF_052258485.2). Taxonomy (NCBI): domain Bacteria; kingdom Pseudomonadati; phylum Pseudomonadota; class Gammaproteobacteria; order Moraxellales; family Moraxellaceae; genus Psychrobacter; species Psychrobacter sp. T6-5. The sequence goes on from NZ_JBQQEY020000001.1 coordinate 2,276,434, forward strand.
AGCACACCTGAGAATACAAAAGCCACCAAGTGCATAACCGCTAATATCACAATCACCACCAGCAAAAAGGCCATCGCCATTTGTAGCACTGGGCTTTGCACGATACCAGATAATTGAGGCGACACCGATCCTGCGAGCCGAGTCGCAGCGATAAGAGCGATAAACCAGCCTGCTAAGCCCACGGCTGTTTTGATCAGGCCAACTTGAAAGCCGCGCCACAGACCAATCAAGACAACAATAGCAATCACAATATCTAGACCGCTCATATTTTGCGCCTCACCATCTCATTCATTTGACTAGCTTTCCATGGCATCATAATAGCCACCGATTGCTTGAATACAAGACTGTACTAGCCCAGGTCCTCTATATATAAGACCTGTATAGAGCTGTACCATGTCCGCACCTGCTTCGATTTTTTTGACGGCTTTGGCACCACTATCGATGCCACCCACCCCTATCAAAGCAACTTTACCATCTAGCTGATCAGAGAACTGTTGTAAAATCTGGGTACTAATGTGGCTCACCGGACGACCTGACAAGCCACCCATTTGATCGCCATCACGCAAGTCTTCGACACCCACGCGGCTCAGTGTCGTATTGGTTGCAATCAAACCGTCAATTTCAAAGTCTAATAATTGCTGTGAGATATAGTCAACTTGCAGTGGCTCTAGATCAGGCGCAACCTTGAGCACCAATGGCACATAAAAACCATATTCGGTGGCTAGTTGACTGTGACGGTTTTTAATCGTATCCATCAGCTGGGTCAAGGCCTCACCGCTTTGCAAGTCACGTAAATTTTTGGTGTTCGGTGATGAGATATTTACCGTGATATATGAAGCATGTGGGTATACACGTTCCAAGCAATAGACATAATCGTCTGCGGCTTGCTCAACTGGTGTATCAGCATTTTTACCAATATTGATACCGATATTGCCTTTGTATTTGCAGCGTTTGACATTATTAATCAGATAATCAACGCCTTCATTATTAAAACCCATACGGTTGATGATGGCGTCTGCTTGCTTGATTCTAAACAGTCTTGGCCTATCGTTGCCCGCTTGCGGCCTTGGCGTGACCGTACCTACTTCGATAAAACCAAAACCCAGCTCAGCCAGCGCGTCAATATAGTCACCGTTTTTATCCAGTCCTGCTGCCAGACCTACTGGATTAGAGAACTGCAATCCCATACAATCAGTAGGCTGCATCGACTGACCATACGCCAAACCTAAAACACGCGCTTTATGTGCTTTATCCAATAACGACAGAGTCATCTCATGGGCGTGTTCGGGATCCATATTAAACAAAAAAGGACGAAGTAAGGCATAAGACATAGTGATGGCGGACCCTGCTCGAAAGAAATAGTGGATAAAGAATATGAATAAAATCAGGCGAAGCGATTATATCAGCTTAACAGAAACAAGAGCAAAGTTTCACACGGTAAATTTCCACATTTAACCCGCCGTCAGCGCATATCAATCAGCATTTATTAGATAGCAATAATAATTCACTATCTTTTAAGCTCAACTGAATCAACAGCGAAAGACAACTAATATATTATATCAAGGTACTGGGCGGCCGTCAGTGAGTGCAATCCAACCACGTATGATTCGATATAAATGCCAGATAAAGGTGAATGTCACAATCAACAGACCAAAGCCAGCCAGTAACGTCGAACCAATAGCGATATTGCCACTATCAGCTAGCATACTTACACCAAAACCACCTAAAGCAAAAGCAGTGATGACAATACCAATAATAAACCAAACGATACTGTACCAAAACGTTTTGATTTGCCAATCAAAATGCGTGGATAACCATGTACCATCAGCATCGTGGCGCTTGGCATAATTCATCACAATCGGCACGATCCACAGCAGACCAGCTGTAAAATAGCTAATCACGTATAAGAAATAAGTGATGTGATTATAAATGGTTAAAGAACGGCGCTTATCGTTGCTCATACTGTCACTCATTGGTTTGCGTTGTCCTTGCTGGTCAGTAATCTTGTCTGCTGAAAGCTATGCTCATCAGTATCGTTATTAAGAAAGTGCTTTATGCTAAATATCTATCGTTAGCAGTGGCTAATAAATGTTTAATGGTGACAGATAAAAGGCTTTTCAATGACATCTAACTCAAAATACCATTTGAAAAGCAAGTTACCGATAAATTGAATTGGAACATATCATGTTTTGTTACTTATGCTTTGCTACTACTAACAGTATCGAGTTATAAAGTGACAGTGGCTTGCACTTGGATCGATTTATTCGTTAGGTCTTGCTGCATGGACAATTGCGTGAATTGCCAACCTTGCTGCTCTAACTTGCCAAGAGCGGTACTCACGACAGCTTGACTGGGGTGGATAAAGCTTAACTGCACCGAATCACCAGCCGCAACGACCTGAGCATCTGTAATTCCTGTGGTATTTAGCAGCGCACTAATGCGATTGGCAGGCGGCATGTCAGCCTCTCCATTAGCGTTATTGCCAGTACTTAATGCATTACTATCGATATTACCTGCTTGCGCCCGCAACCAAAAATAATCAGCCACTTGTTCCTGATAATCATTTTTGCTCTCTTTTGCCGCTTGATGAATGCTATAACCACCATAACCACCGATAAACAACAGCAAAAATACGGACAAGATGGCTAACGCTAATTGATCACGTGGAGGTAGCGCTTGCCAGCGCGTTGATAGCACATTTTGGTAACTGCTCATACGCTCTGAGAATGCGTGCGTTTCGGTATTGGTTGCAGAGACAGCTGCACTGCGTTTGGTACGGCGCTGTAATCGTTTCATGTTTTGACCTTTTCTTACCAATACTCTGATGAATTATGATGCTGCTGGAGTGTTCGCCGTATCGCTATTTTCCACCACATCCACAGTGACTTGAGCACTAAATTGACCTTGATCATTACTACTCACTTGCGCAAGCTTGGCATTTAACCCTTGGGCGACCAGCGTGCTGGTAAACTGATCGAGACTGCCACGATCAGGGGCAATAAGCGTAAAACTAAGTGCAGATGGCTGCATCACGAGCGTCTGCGCACGCAATGAAGACTGCTTGATTAAAGGAGATATCTTTGACAGCGCTGCCATGTGTGATGCAGGTGCTTGGCTGTCGCTAAGCAGTTTTGGCTGTAATTGTACTTGGAGCTTAGTTCGAGTACTCAGAGGCTCATCAGTGAACCAAGATTGATATTGCGCTGCTATTTCAGTCTTGGTTGCAGCTGTTGCCTCATTATACTTGTACCACTGCACCCCATCGGTTGCCATCTGTAGTACTAAAGCCGATAACGCAACCATCATTGCTACCCGTAAATACGGTGATAACTGTGAGTCGGTTGATTTGATAAAGAAGTTCAGCGCATGACGTTCTGGGTTGTCAATGGGCGCTGGTGCCGTGGGCAAGCTCGTTAATAACAGCTGGTGATCGGCGATCAGCGCTTTCGTTTGCGCCATAGAACTGGTTATCGCTGATGTTGCTGGGATATCATTGATACCCATACTATCTATTTCGTTAGCGGCTAAATCACTGATAGCAAGGCTATTGGTTTCAATAGAATTCAGCAACATCACTTCGCTTAAATGCGGAAAGCGCTCAAAAATCAACGGTAAATAGCTGACAGCCATGCCTTGGCGCAATGATTGGCGCAATAGCAGAGTATGCTCGTCTTGATACAATGTCACTTGCTGACCTGCACCTTCTTCTGGCGGTGGCAGTAATAGGAAGTCTGGCAGTAGTGCCACTATATTCATACCCACGAGCTGAGCACTTTGCTCCCATGCCTCAATATCATTTTGTGCCAATGCGTACAGCTGCGTCGTATCAGCATGGCTCAACTGGCGGATAACCAATTGCTCAACTGGCGTTAGGGAGGTTTCTTCAAACAAATACTGCTTACCACTATTACCCAGCTGCTTGAGCTGAGCAGTATTAAGCGCTGTATCTACTTGCAATACATGACTTGAGGGGAAATATAAACAAATTGCCTTTTGACCATTGGGTTTATGATGACCATAGAGAGTTTGTAGCTGTTGCCAACCATCAACCGTCTGCCATTGCTGTACATCTTCATGCCAGACAGCTAGCGGGCTATGCTGCGCTCGTAACCAAACATGTAACACTAAACGTGTCCTCGATTATTGCTGCGGTTATAAAAGTACTGTGATGAAGCAGCGCTACTATTCAAAAAGGATTGAGTCATTTTATCTGCTGAGCCAGTCGCTTAATTGGTATGATTGCCTCACTCTGAATTCACCCTATCTAAAAAATGGCTAGGTCAGCCTAGTATGGTTGGTCAGGTACAAAACGATCCACTTCAGTGGCCATCCCAGTCATGACAAACTCCATTTCAAACACTCTGGCTTCTGCCAAAGAAAATGACTCAGGATAATCACCGGTCAACAAGCCTGCGATATAAGCGACGATAGACATGTGACAAACAACGACCAGACATTCTGCATCAATATTCGCAATATCAATTAAAGCCTGACGGGCATCATCAGAGGGGGTGATATTGTCCTGTACTGTTGAAGGTACGTTTGGCATTCGTGACTGGAATGCAGCCAGCGTCTGCTGCGCCCTATCATAAGGACTGACGATAAAACGATCTGGATGATAGTGTGTGGTCACATACTCTGCCGTCTGTGCCGCTTGCTGTTGACCAAAGTCAGTCAGCTGACGCGCACTATCTGGACGCGTCTCATCTTCGGCTTGACCATGACGTACTAATATAATTTTCATAACCTTCCTTGGTGCGCTGAGTTAGCACTGTCTCTCAATAGTGCTTTTTAATAAAATATCTTACTTATCAGCATCGCTATTTTTATTTTTTGCTTCGGCTTTGGTATTGTCTTTAGCGCTGTTACTTGAGTTTTTCATATGAGCGGTAAGCGCAGCATTGCTATGATCATGCGCCATCACAAACTCAACATCACTACGGAATCCCGCTTCCATCAGATGTAGCGCGACGCCTAGTGCTGCTTTATCTTCATAAATCACGGCATAGAGCGCATGGGTAATAGGCATATAGATGCCCGCTTTGGTGGCTTTTTCGTGGACCTGCTGAATGGTATTGACCCCTTCAGCAGTTTGACCCAGCTTTTTGACTGCGGCATCAATACTCATGCCGCGACCGAGCATATTACCAATACGATAGTTGCGGCTTAGCTCTGAGCTACAAGTGGCATATAGATCCCCCACTCCTGACAAACCTAAAAAGGTCAGCGGATTGGCCCCCTCTTCAACACCGAAACGACTCATTTCTGCCAAGGCACGAGTAAGGATCATTGCTTTGGTATTTTCACCCACTTCATAAGCAGCTGCCATACCCATGGCGATGGCATAGATGTTTTTGAGCGCGCCGCCAAGCTCGACACCGCGTACATCATCACTCGCGAACACTCTAAAGAAGGCACTGTGTAAGGCCGCTTGTACCGCATGACGCAATGGCTCAGACTCACTTGCAATCACCGTGGCAGACGGCATGTTTTTCATGATTTCTATGGCAAGGTTTGGCCCTGACATGACACCGAAATTCACTTCAGGCAACACTTCTTTAATAATGTCGCTCATCATGGCAAAGGTATCTTTCTCCATTCCTTTGGTCAACGATACGATAGACTGCCCGCTGATCAAAGGCGCAATGTTTTTTACCGTTTCGCGAAAAGCCAAGCCCGGCACAGCGATAAAAATAATATCTTTGTCTTTGACGGTAGCCGCCAGATCATGACTGTATTTCAGACGGTCATCAAGCTTGTAGCCAGGCAGATATTTTTTATTGGTCTGATTTTTTGCCATCGCTTTTACAGTACGTTTATTACGTACCCACAGCGTAGCATCGCAGCCATTACGCGCAGCCAAATTTGCCATTGCCGTACCAAAGCTACCACCACCTAAAAACGCCAAACGCAGCTTGGTAGGATTGCTGTGAATCTCTGCCATGTCTTTTGCGACTGCTGATTCAACTGGACTGGGCGTTGATTTTTTACGACCGATGCCTGACTTACTTGCACGCTCTAAGATACCTGCCAACATACCGTTTTGTTTTTCAGACGTATTGTTGCCCGCCTCATTGTTAGCGCTGTTGTTATCTTTATTGCTATCGTTAGGACTTGTCATGTTCTTTTATCCATGTTGACTGACTTATTCTCAATAGGAGCTACTGTTCCCAGATATTTCCGATACTCGGGCCCGCGGTCTTTTTGAGGTAATAATTTTACCAAGAGACAACACCGAGTCAAATTATGACTCGAAGCGTACTAACGGCTCGATATCAATAGGTTTGCGTTTGGATTCATCTTTTGGACTAGTGCCAGTATAAACAAAAGCGGTCACATAATCATCTGGACCCACATCAAAATAGGCTTTTACCGCAGGCTCGTTACATAACAGCCCAGTACGCCAAACTGTACTAAATCCCTGAGCTTTGAGTGCCAGTATCAAATTTTGCACAGCAGCACCCGCACTTAGCATTTGCTCAAAGGGTGGCACTTTTTTATGTTCTTGCATTTGCGTCACGACCGTTATGATAACAGGCGCTCGGAGCGGCATGGTATGGGTTTTTTTGATAGTTTTCTCAGACAACTCTTCGCCATCTTTGAGCGCTTTTTCTTTTACTGCGGCTACCAAAGCATTACCTAGCTCATGACGTGCCTCTCCTTGCGTCACAATAAAGCGCCATGGACGCAGTTTTTTGTGATCGGGCGCTGTCGCTGCACACTCAATAGCAGACTCGATTTGATCCCGCGTTGGGGCTGGTGCATCCAAATTACCCATGCTGCGTCTTGAGTTAATCCAACCAATCAGCTCTTCACTGCTAGCTGAGACATCATTTGCGGCTACATTCTTAACAGGCAGTTTATTGTCCTGTGGCGCTTGGTTATTTTCATCTGTTGTAGTCATTGTCTGTCCTTATTTATTATTATTTATTTCTTTTTACGAACTACTTTTAAATTTGCTACTTGTCATTGAAAAGACTAAGTACCGAATACTAAAAAACATTTGAGCTCTAGCAATACCGTTTTAAAAAACATCAACTATGCAGCATCTTCGACACGGTGATCCATGCGTAGATAGTCTTCTGATTGCATCTCAAGCAAGCGCGAACGGGTACGTTCAATCTCAAACGCTAGCTTTTCCCCTTGATACAAGTCCAAAATCGATTGCTCTGCGCGTACCAACAGTTTTACACGGCGATCATAAAACTCATCGACCAGATAAATAAAACGGCGCGTTGGATCACGCAAATCATCATTTAAGGCGGGTACTGAATCAACTAATACCGTGCTGAATTGTTTTGCAAGCTCAATAAAATCGGATGCCGAGCGCGGCGCCATGCATAAATGTCGAAAATCGCAAAACAAGATATCTTCGGTACGCGCGTTGACTTTGACTTCGCGGCCATTGATAGTAATTGGCTCATTGCTGATTTTTTGATTATTGGACAAGCTGGCAAAACGGTTGGCTAACCAATGATGATTGGCTTTAGTCATTGGTGATTCATACAATTCTGCTTGCTGAAGCACGCGCAGACGATAATCAATACCGGAGTCGATATTCATCACTGTCGTATGGCTCTCAACCTCTGCAATGGCTGGTAAAAAACGGTCACGGTGCAAACCATCTTTGTATAAACCAGATGGCTCAATGTTTGACGTAGCGACCAAGGTAATGCCGCGATTAAACAGCATGGTAAATAAATCACCCAAAATCATGGCATCAGAGACGTTAGAGACAAAAAACTCATCAAAACAGATAATGACCGCTTCTTTATAAATAATATCGGCGACTTTTTCGAGTGGATCACTTTCGCCTTGCAGTTTATTCAACTCTTGATGAACACGCTGCATAAAATGATGGAAATGCAGACGCATTTTGCGCTCAATGGTCAATGAATCATAAAACATATCCATCATCCACGTTTTGCCACGGCCTACACCGCCCCACATATATAATCCAGTTGGCGCGACAGGCTTGGATTTCAAAAATCCAAAGAATCCTTTCTTTTGCGGCGCGCTATTGATGAGCTGATGGTAGATCTCATCAAGATAACTCATGGCCTGAAACTGCTGCTCATCCCGAGTAAACTCATCTGTACTGACGGCTTTATCGTAACGTTGCAATGGAGATAAACTCATAATACGACTCATCGTTGGATTAAATAAATATCAAAATATTGGAGTGGCTAATTGCTACCCTAAAACATGAATTAGCGGTTAGGGTTAAAACTATGCGTTACTATGCGTTTCTAATAACTTTTTGAGCTCTGACAAGCGACCGTGAAAAAAGTGACCGGCACCATCGACGACGCTTACTACAATTCCTAAGCGATCTGCAAATGCCTGCATATTTTCAGGCGCGATTACTTCATCCGCATTGCCATAGATCTCAAAGGTTTTATCCGCAGGCAAATCGATATCGCTGCTGTCATTTTTTTCGACTGAGGGTGCGATAAGCGCGATTTTTGACACGTCAAAATCATCCAACCCCCATATATGCGCGGCTTCAAGTACTTGCTCAGCCACGCGGGCCGTGACATACCCACCAAAAGAAAAACCGCCCAGCCATAGCTTTCGGGCATTGGTTTGTTCAGCAATCCATTGTAGCACGGTCATTGCATCGACCACTTCACCTTCCGCATAATCATGCTCGCCTGTCGATTGACCAACGCCTCGAAAGTTAAAACGCACCACATGCATGCCATTGTCACGGGCAAAGCGGTACATAGTCGTGACCACTTTATTGTTCATTGTCCCATCGAACAACGGATTGGGATGGCACAGCAGCGCGACGGTATCCGTATTTGGGTCATTAGGATTGTCATTTTGCCATAGTGCGTCGACCTCGAGCACACCAGCAGGAGCAGGAATCAATTGCATAGTATTACTTATTAATAAAAATGAATGGCTCAATTATCCTAGATATGATTTTTATTTCAAGTGATTTGCTGTGTACGGGTGCGACTTGTTTTATTTTGGGCCAAAATTAATGCTCAGCAGCTGAGTATATTATTTATTTAAGCACGCTTTGCTTGTCATAGATTGGATAGGCAATACTGCTGCAATACCGCACACAATAAGCGTCTAGACAGGTAATATCTAGATACGCTACATTTATGAAGTTTTGCCTATCGCTAAGATGTTCTATTTATATACATTAGGAATTATTTATGAATACCTTTAACAAAACTGCCAGTTTAGGTGCAATATTGGCCGGTGCGCTTGCTTTAAGCGCTTGTCAAAGCACGCCATCATCGCCAGTGATACAACGCGCCAACTCTATTTATGAGACCACTGGCATCGCCGATAGCAAAGTCAAAGCACAGCAAAATGCAATTGATAGTGCGCAAAAAACCTGTCGAAGCAAACAAGTCATTATCGTTGATGACAATGTCAAATATAATGGTATCTTAAATGAACGTACTGGCCGTATGGTTGGACAAGTGGGCTCCGTGGTCGGCTCAATCTTTGGCACGGGTACGCCAGATTTGTCACGCAATGATGATTATGAGTATAAGATCAACTTTCGTTGCCAGTAACTCTCTATCAGCAACTCTCTAAATGAGCGACGCCATTTGCGTTTCTCTAGCATCACCTGACATACTGTGATTTATGAAATAGCCAACAAGCTGCGATATAGATAATATATCAGTCAAAGCTTGTTGGCTTTGCTTTTTGTGTGCGCCCTTTTGGGTTAAACTATCCGCTATCGTATTCAGCACCTCCGCATCAGTCTTTATATTTATATTATCTTTGGTCTCATATCATGCGCAAACCCAATCTTTCAAATATCAAACAGGCCAAAGTACTCGCACCTGCCAAAGATTTGGCCACTCTAGAGGCCGAACTCGCTGAGCAAGAAGACCAGCTAGAAGATACCGTTTTACGCCTTAGTGACTATTTATCCGCGGTTGAGATGGTCATCAAACAAACCTTTGACCACCGGGTCTGGGTAAAAGCAGAAATCCGTAACTTATCTAGCAAGGGTGGTCACTATTATTTTGAATTGGCAGAAAAAGACGATGATGGCAAAGTAGTCGCCAGCTGCCGCGGCAATCTATGGCGATTTAAAGCGGCTCGCGTATTAGCCAAGTTTGAGCGCGCGACTGGTATGCCGCTTGAGCGTGATTTGACCGTACTCCTCAAAGTATCGGCAGGATTCCATGCCCAGTATGGCTTTTCAATCACGATTGAAGATATCGATCCCAGCTATACGCTAGGCGATTTGGCACGGCAGTATGCAGAAATGGTCGATCGCTTAACAGGCGAAGGGCTATTGCATCTCAATCAGCAGCTGCCTGCTCCTTTTGATATCGAGCATGTGCTGGTCATCGCCCCTGAAAAGGCGGCCGGATTGGGTGATTTTCAAGCAGATGCGGATCGCTTAGCCAGTACAGGTGCTTGTCATTTCCACTACCATAATGCGACTTTTCAAGGCAATCATGCGCCCGCTGAAATCCGTCAAGCCATCGTTAATGCACAGCAGCAGTTTTACGACACTTATCGGCGTTTGCCTGATTTATTGGTCATTATTCGTGGTGGCGGTGCGGTTGGTGATTTGGCTTATCTTAATGATTATGAGCTGGCAGCGTTGGTTGCTGAGCAGCCTGTGCCTATCTGGGTGGGTATCGGTCATGAGCGTGACAAAGTTATTTTAGATGAAGTGGCGCATACCAGCTTTGATACGCCCTCAAAAGTGATTGCCGCTATCCATAGCCATTTAGCCCAGCTCGTCACTCAGACACTACAATATCAAGCGCAAATCAAGCAAGCCGCTCAGCGCCAACTCAATACTGCTGAGCAACAAACTGTGCGCCAGTTGAGCCAAATACAGTCGCAAACTATCGGTCAGCTAACGGCTTTGCAAAAAGACAGTGACTATGCATGGCGCAGCATTCAACAAAGTGCCCAGCGTCAAGTAAAGCAAGCAGTCAGACTAACAGCTGAGCGATATACGCAAACGCAAACCTTAGCGCATCAACAACTAACGAAAGCCGTGACCAATAGCAAAAGTCATCAAGAATCGATTATGCAAAACGCGCAGCAGCAAATCATACAAGCACAGCGCGATAGCGAGCACCTACGTGATATTGTGCTATTACATCGACCATCTCGCGTGCTTAAGCAAGGCTATGCCATGCTAACGGATGCCAAAAAAAACCAAACACTCACGAGCAGCACCCAATTGTATCCTGAGCAAACCGTCCATATTATTCTAAAAGATGGTAGCGCAGCAGCACAGATTATAGATGTCAATATAGATAAGAAAGTGACAGAAATCTCAGACATGCCCATTTAATTACATAATAATTATCTAAAAATTACTTATCTACTTACCTTTAAAAATTAGGAAATTTTATGACAACCCCGACTCGCAGACGCAAAAAAGCCGCCCCAAAAACCTTTAAGGCGGCCTATGATATTTTAAAAACCAATGCAGCTGAACTACAGCAGCAAGACGAGCCTGATATTGATAATCTGATGACCACGGTTGAAGAGTCTATTGCCGCTTACCGCGTGTGCGAAACCCGTATTAATGCGGTACAACAAGCGTTGGATGCAGCCTTTGCCGAAGAAAAATCTACTAGCAGCATTGATAGTTAGTTTACTCTGGCTCATCAACCTCAAATACTTGACGAAGATAGGCAAGATACGTGTCATTATTGATCATGGTCTTGCCTGGGCTATCGGATAGCTTGGCGACTGGCTGACCATTGCACTCCACTAATTTGAGCACGATATTGATCGGTGTAATGCCCATATCATTGGTCAAATTGGTACCGATACCAAAGCTGGTTCTGATACGACTTTTAAAGTATTGATGCAGCTCCCACGCTTTTTCTAAATCTAGCCCGTCACTAAAGGTCAAAATCTTGGTCTTTGGGTCTATCTTCAATTTTTCGTAATGTGCCACTGCCTTATCACCCCAGATATAAGGGTCACCACTATCGTGACGCAGCCCATCGAACAGCTTGGCAAAATACAAATCAAAGTCACGCAAGAACGCATCCATACCGACCACGTCTGTCAATGCAATACCCAAATCGCCACGATACTCATGCACCCATGCTTCAAGCGCGGCCTTTTGTGAATCACGCAAACGCACATCTAATGCCTGAAATGCCTGCATAAACTCATGTGCCATCGTGCCTATCGGAGTCATTCCTAGCTGTTTTGCCAGATATACATTGGATGTACCGCCCACGATTTTTGACTCAGCCTTGTGTAGTGTCTCCACCACGTGTGCCTGCCAGCGTTTACTAAAGCGTCGACGTGTCCCAAAATCAGCGACAATAAACGGCGGTATATCACGCCCATACTTTGCCTGCTCTAGGGCATATTGATGCAGCAGTGTCACTTTTTCGTCAAGGCGACGTTGCCCTTCTTCAATCACACTATCGTTCGATAACGCATTAAAATAAAGCTCATTGACGATAGCCAGCACAAATACTTCAAAGAACATTGCCTGAATCATCGGCCCTTCGATGTCGATAGATAAACGACCTTTCTCATCGGTACTGACTGTAATAAACCGGCGTTTTAACTTAAATAACTCAAGGTAATCGACAAAGTCTGAACGCATAAAGCGCAAACCACGTAGGTAGTCCAGCTCATCCGGCAAAAAACGCAGCTCACACAGGCTGTCTAGTTGCTGCTCTAGATCTTTTTGAATATCGGCCAATGGATAGGCCGACTCTTTATTATTGCGGCAGCGAAAACGATACACGCCATGTGTCTGTGGAAACTGATGCAGCATGGCTTGTAACATCGTAAATTTGTACAAATCATTATCAAGCAGTGAGGTAATAATGGGTGAATAGGTAGCAGTCATGCTATGGCCTTAAAAGTGCAGAAATGAGAAACAAGTGTCACCGAAACAACCAAGCGACCTTATGTCTGAATAATAAGTGATATCTGGTTAATAAATAATAGACACTCATAGAGTGTGCATCACCAATAAACCATCAAGTATAACGAAGTTTGGGGTTTATTTCAGAATTCGCGTTAGATTGCAGCAAAATTCGTACAACTAGCGAAAATGACAATCAAATATCTAATAGCTACATGAAACAAAAAAGACGCTAAGATTGAACTTAACGTCTTTTTTGTTTATTCAAAGGTGGCAATAAAACGACTATGATTTGACCAGTTTTACCAATGGTGCATAGCCTGATTGCGGCATCACACTAACTGGGATGAACTGTAGCGCCCCGCCATTGATACAATAACGCAGACCACCACGGTCTTTTGGACCGTCAGGAAAGACATGACCCAGATGCGAGTCAGCCACGCGGGAACGAACTTCAGTACGTACCATATTAAAGGTATTATCCTGATGCTGGGTAATCACTTGCATATCGATGGGCTTAGTAAAGCTTGGCCAGCCGCATCCTGATTGGTATTTATCAGTCGACAAAAACAACGGCTCACCACTGACCACATCAACATAAATACCAGGCGCAAATAAATCATCATATTCATGACTAAAGGCACGCTCCGTCCCAGCCTCTTGCGTGATATTGTACTGCGCTTTGGTCAATGTGTTCTTTAGCGCATCTTTGTCAAACTTAGCATAGCGCTTGGGATCTAACGTCTCAGCGACCGTATTAGCTGGTGCAAGTTTGGTACGAGCTGCCCCTTCAGGCTTATCATCAGCAAGACTCAAATCAATATGACAATAGCCGTTGGGATTTTTTGCTAGATAATCTTGATGATACATTTCAGCCAAATAGAAATTATCTAAGGGCTCGTTCTCGACCACGACTTTTTGCTCGTATTTGCTTTGTACACGCTTGAGCGCAGCATCAATCACGGCTTTATCTTCTTTGTCGGTGTAGTACACACCTGAGCGATACTGCACACCGCGATCATTGCCTTGCTTATTTAAGCTCGTTGGATCAACCACTCGAAAATAGTATTTTAAGATGGTATCGAGGTCTGTTTTGTCCGCATCATAGGTGACTTTTACGGTTTCTGCATGCCCTGAGCCACGAATGACTTGCTCATAGCTTGGGTTGGCTGTATCGCCATTGGCGTAACCTGATACGGCATCAACAACCCCTTCGACGCGCTCCATATAAGCTTCAACACCCCAAAAACAGCCCCCTGCAAGGTAGATTGAGCGTGTGTTGATTGGTTTGCCGGTTTCATTGTAATACACACCATCTTTTTGCTTGATGGTTTCGACTTTATTGTTATCTGATGCTTGTGCATTGGCAGGTTTGGCGTTACCTGCTTTGAGCTCAGCGAAGCCATTATCTGCATTTTCGGCAAGTGCGTAAGCCTGCTCTGCTGATATATTACCTTTTACCAAGTGTACCAAGTTGCCATTTTTATCGAGGATAGCCCAGCTTGGATAAACTTGTACGCCAAGCTTATTGATGAGTTCACCTGAGGGGTCAGTCAAGACAGGCAAGTTTGGGTAGTCAGATTGTACGCCCGCATACCAAGTACTAAACTCACCATCAGCTTTTTCATTAAGATGACCGGGGCTGGCGACTGTCACCACGTTTAAGCCTGAAAATTTAGGATCAGTGCGCCACGTCTCAGTCTCCTCTAACGTTCCCAAGCATAGCGGACACCAGCTCGCCCAAAATTTTACCAAGGTCGGCTTATTAGGATCAATCACTGCCGCACCTGTGTCGCCTAAGCCTTTTGTTAGCTGCGGCAATGCTTGCATTTGTTTGAGCATATCAGAAGGCAACATGTCACGCGAGCTGGTGACGCCAGTATTTTGACTACCTGATTTGGTACTGCTGCTTGCGCTGCTTTCTGCATTGCTCATCTGGCCACAGGCGACTAATATGCCTGCACTTAGCACTGTCGTCATGCTAAAGGCGCTAACGTTTTTTAGCCAGCTTGATGAGCGAGGTTTCTTAATTTCTTCATGATTACTATTTTTGTGATTGTTTTTATATGACATGACGTGTCCTTGTTACGGATGGTGCGAGTTTTGGCAACCATGAGCGATAAATAGCTCAGAATTCTATTATGAGGGAACTTAAGTTAAAGAGATAAGACTTTGAAAAATAGTGGAGACACAGTGTTTCGGATCGTTGAGACGCATTAGTTTGTCTTAATAGTATACAACGCTATTGGAGCCTACTTTAATAGTAAGCTGTCGATAGCTACACTTATTTAACAGGATAGTAAGAGTCCTGATATAGAGGGCGTTTCAATACAATAATCAGTGCATATCAAGCTTTTGCACTCATAAATTGCTCAACATAGTCATCGGCAGGATTGTGCCTTAAGTCGCTTGGCGTTCCTGTCTGTATTAAGCGTCCACCATTTAATATACTGATACGCTGACCAACTTTGACTGCCTCATCAATATCATGGGTGATAAAAACAATGGTTTTATTGAGTCGATCTTGCAATGCAAGCAGTTGATCTTGCAACTGGGCGCGGATGAGTGGATCAAGCGCAGAGAACGCCTCATCCATTAATAAGATGGGATTGTCCGTTGCTAAGGCTCGAGCCAGCCCAACTCGCTGCTGCATACCGCCTGATAGCTCATCAGGATAACTGTGCTCTAAATTGGTAAGGCCCACTTCATTGAGCCAGTGACGCGCGACCTCATGACGCTCGCTCACACTCATTTTACGGACACGCAGACCATAAGCAACATTTTGGATGACTGTCATGTGCGGCACTAAGCCGAAATGCTGGAAAACCATGCTGACTGTTTGCTGGCGGTAGTGCTGCAACTGTTTATCATTGAGTTCTAAAATATTAATAGCGTTAGATGAGCGTTTGTCTACTGGCACAGTGTTTGCCTGCGGATTATCCTTGGCGTGCATTTTGGTATTGACCGTAGTATTAACCCATATCTCACCGCTGGTTGGATCAATCAAGCGATTGAGATGACGTATCAAGGTCGACTTACCAGAGCCTGACAACCCCATGATGCAATGTAGCTCGCCTGCCTTGATATCCAAGTTGATATCGTAGAGACCCACCGAGTAGCCCGTTTGTTCTTTGACCGCAACGCTATCCATACCCTCAGCCAATAATGTCAATGCAGACTGGGCTTGCGTACTATTGGCATTATAGATTTTACTGATATTTTTTAGCTGGATATGATTCATCATTACTCTCACTATTTGCCTAATTTTTTATGCTGACTTTACTCATTGACTACTGGACGCATTACTACCCAATCGGACGCCTGCCTGCTTTGATCGTTTTTTGACGAGCACGCTTCCCTTGACCAAAGGCTTGAGTAATGCGGTCAATGATAATGGCGACGATAACGATAGCCGTACCTGCTTGTAAGCCCTGCCCAATATTAAGCGTTTGGATAGATTGCAAGACATCTTCACCAAGGCCCGGGGCCCCAATCATCGACGCCAGTACTACCATGGCAAGCGACATCATCACCGCTTGGTTAATACCTGCCATGATACTAGGCAGTGCTTGTGGCAGTTTGATCCAAATAAGTAGCTGTAAATGCGTACTACCAAAAGAGCGTCCTGCTTCGACCATTTCATGATTAACTTGGGTAATACCCAACGTTGTCAGGCGAATCAGTGGTGGCAGCGCATAGATAACCGTTGCAAAGAGTGCAGGCACTTTACCAATACCAAACAGCATTAGCACCGGTATGAGATACACAAAGCTTGGCATCGTCTGCATTACATCGAGTACTGGCGTCACAATCTTGCGCAGAAGCTTACTGCCTGACATGGCAATACCGATAGGAATACCGATCACCACCGTGACCAATACTGACACGATGAGTAACGCCAAGGTATCAATCAGCGCGCCCCATAATCCAAAAGCACCAATCAAAAACAGCCCCGCACCGCATGCCAACGCGAACCAAATCTTGCGTACACCAAACCATGCAAGCACCGTCACAAACGCGATAATGAGCCAAGGTGGAATAATCGTTAATAATCGCTCAATGGGTAAGAGCAAGTACGTAAGTGTCACCGTGCTAATAGTGCGAAATACGTCTCCATAGTTTTGGACGACGCTTGATAACGCATTGTTGAGCGGAGTCTCAAGCGACCATGAAGGGAAGCTGGATGAGAGTGCTGACTGATCACTACTAGAGGCAGCTGGATCAGCACTGATAACAGCACCGTTTAAGCTAATGCCGAGCTTAGTCGCAAGATTAGTGGCAGCGTCTTCAGACAACCATCCTTTCCAAACATTTGGGTTATCACGCAAAAATACCAACGCTTGCTCATCGCCACTACGCTTCGTTTCACTCATCTCTAAGATTGCACCGTTCAGCTCATCAGGCGTAAACTGTACCTTTTTGAAGACCTCTGCTAGCTCAGGGTTGGATTTGATAAATGGGGTAGATACTGCGATACCTAGCGGCGATACTGGAAAGCCAGACACACAATCAGATGTACCGTCAGCGAGTAATAGGTCTTGCCAGCAGGCATCTTTGTGATCCGGGAACTCCAAAGCAGCAAAGTCATACTTTGCCATTAGGCCCGTCGGCTGCCAGTAATAAAACAATAGTGGCTTGTGCTGCTCAAAAGCGGAGGCAATTTCGGCATCGAGCGCAGCGCCCGTACCGGGATGAGCATTGTTAAAAATACTACCCAGCCCCGTATTTTTTAGCAGACGCGTATTAAATATCTCACAGGTCCAGCCAGAGGGACAGTTCATAAAGCGAGATTTGTTCGGATCTTCAGGGTCTGTAAACAACGAGGCATATTTAGGCAAGTCTTGATAGCTGCGCAGTCCTGGGTTTTCTTCCAACACGTATTTTGGGACATACCAGCCTTGAGTCGCGCCGCCTTTGAGCGTATCGCCAATGACGGCCACTTTGTTCTGCTCGATGGCATCTTCCATGATTGGCGAGCGTCCAATCCACTGCTCACCGATGATCTGAATATCGTTTTGTGACAATGCGGTCTCAAGCGCAGGCCCTGCTCCTGGCACTTCTTCCACCGTACAGCCGTAACCATCTTCAGCAATGTACTTAAGCACCCCAGAGGTAAACTGTCCGCTCTCCCACGTCAGTGCGCCAAACTTGATCGGTGACTCACAAGCTGCGGATGCTGATACAGGCAGCAACAACGCGCTCATACACAGTAAGCTTAATGCAATCCATTGGCGCATGTTCTGTCCTATTTATTGTTTTGTACTGGCATCAGAGAAGTATCAAAACTACAGAGCTTCACGATGCCATATTGACTCACAACATCTATGAATCATCTACTGTTGTTTAGACTTACTACAAAGTGTAGCGACTTATAGGAGTAATAACAAATGCTTATTTGTCGATTGCTGAGATGATTGAACCTCAGGCCATGCAGATATAAACGCTATCATTAATAGATCTTTTCCCAATGCTAACCTTTGATTTTTTGGCAAAAAAATAGCACCTATTTTGATAGATGCTACAGATATAGGTACTATAGATTATGGTATCGAATGAAGAGAGTTCAAAATCAATTTTTGAATAACTCCCATAGAGCAATTATTTCAAGAACAATGCCATCGCCTTTTTAAACAGCCCACCATAAGGCGGCAATAAGAAATTGAGACCATTTAGCTTGGTCTGTACAAAGATAGGTTTCATATGGCTCAAGCGCTCAAAGCCCGCTTTGCCATGGTATGCACCCGTACCAGAGTCACCTACCCCACCAAACGGTAAGTCATGCTGGGCGACATGCATGATGACTTCATTGATACATAGACCACCAGAGACCGTATTGTTACGCACGTTTTCGATGCTGCTATAGTTGTCACTAAAGACATATAGCGCCAGTGGTCGTGGACGCGAGTTCACAAAATAGATCGCATCGTCGAGTGTCTCATAGTGCATCAGCGGCAAAATCGGGGCAAAAATCTCATTTTGCATCAGATCGCTATCAGGCGCAGGCTCGCTCACAATCACAGGTGGCATCAGACGCGTTTCTATATTGGGCTCAACCGCAGTCAGTGCGTGTATCTCATCACCTGTTAGCGCATCTAGGTAGCCCTTAACCCGTTTAAACTGCTCACCATTGATAATGCGTGAATAGTCTGGATTGTTTTCGATATTGGGATAGTGCTTGGCCATCCACTCTTTTGCTAAATGGATAAACTGGTCATGATATTGACGCTGAATCAATACATAATCTGGGGCAATACACGTTTGACCTGCATTTAGTGTTTTGCCCATCATGACACGGTTGACCACCGACTCTAGATTGGCATCATCCAATACAATCACCGGTGACTTACCGCCAAGCTCAAGCGTCACTGGTGTCAAGTTAGGCGCGGCGGCAGCCATCACTTTTTTGCCTACAACAGTTGAACCCGTGTATAGCAAGTGGTCAAATGGCAACTCACTAAAGGCGGCAGCAATATCAACCTCGCCCAGTACCACACAGATCATATCTGGCGAAAAATAACGAGAAATGGCATCAGCGAATGTCTGAGCAAACTGCGGCGCGGCTTCGCTCATTTTGACCATGATTCGGTTGCCCGCGGTGATTGCATCAATCATCGGACCAATGGCTAAAAACAGCGGATAGTTCCACGGCACCATAATGCCGACCACACCCAATGGCTGCGGCTGAATCTCATTGTGAGCTGGCATATACAGTGCTGAAATAGGCGCGCGATGTGCTTTCATCCACTTTTTGCCGTGTTTTTTGGCGTGACTGATACCTGTGAAGCTCGGAAACAGCTCAGCAAACTGAGTCTCTGATTGGCTACGATATCCAAAGTCTGCGCTGATTGCTTTTGCAAAGCTCTCTTGATTGTCGCTCAGCATCACTTCTAGATTATCTAGCTGAGTCTCACGAGTGCCCCAGTCATTGATCGGCCGCGTACGGCTCAATGTTTGTAGACGTGAGAATTGAGATTTCATCTCATCGATGGTTTTTGCGGTACTCAGTGCTTCAGGCATACGCTGCAGCGCAAAACTTGCATCGGTTGGTGCGTGCTCATGGGCGTGTTGGTTGCTATCTGTCATTTGTCTTCCTTGTCGTAGTCACATGTACTCATATGTCGTGTAGTCACTACATTATATTGGGTTATAGGCGCTATCTTTCTAGTCAGGTGCGCGCTTTAATAACCTGCCCTGACTGTCAATTTCATCAGATTCCATTCATTATACTTTAATGTAGCGCATCAACTGTGCAATGAACAGCTCCTTTCACTGACTGCTGCGTTTGTAATCGCCTACTAAAGCCATGATATTAAAATGGTTTTACTTTTTTCTAGTGCGTTTTCTATTGGTACTTATATGCCAAATCCGATGCTAGACTGCAGATAAACTTTGGGCGATAGATGCCAAAACTGCTACACTACCTATCGACATTATCTATCTTTAAACCAGACAATAATAAGACAGACACGCTCATGCAAAACGACACACAACCGCTCAATGACATGCTGATCAGTAAATCTCTGTCAGCAGCCGATTATGTTCCCACTCTCGATGCCATGCTGTCACGCACTCTCGAACGTATCGATCTAAAAAAGCAGCAAGGACTGCGCACGCCTGATGAGTTATGGATCGTTGATCATAACGATGTCTATACGCTTGGACAAGCAGGCAAAGAAGAACACATATTGCAGCGCACCGACACGCCTATCATCAAGACCGATCGCGGTGGTCAGGTAACTTGGCATGGTCACGGACAGCTGGTCCTTTATTGGTTGTTTGACTTAAACAGTTTGGGCTGGAGTGTGCGCCATCTGGTCTCCCACGCTGAGCAAGCGATCGAAGACGTCGTTAATGACTGTCTGCATAGCTCGCCATCTAGTCGTGACAATATCAGTGCTCATGCCCGCCGTGATGCACCTGGTGTTTACATGTATTCTGACCCCACTGTAGCGGATGACAGTAGCAAGGCTAATAGCAACTCGCTAAATGACAAATCTCTTGATAACAAGATTATGCTTGGAAAAATAGCGTCGTTGGGCTTCAAGATTAAGCATGGCTTTAGCTATCATGGTATCGCGATTAACTTAAACTGTGATTTGTCAGCATTCAATGCTATCAATCCTTGCGGTTACGCAGGGATGCAGATGTTGCGCCTGTCTGATTTTGTAACCATGCAGACAGATTCAGAGCAAAAAGAATCAGAAACACAAACGACTCAACAAATCAGCGACGCATTAAGCTACAAAGTCGTTACCAAAAAACTTATCGATAATATCGCCAAGCGACATGCTGGACTAATTGAATTACGAGCTATCGCGCCAAAGTGAGTTTTGTGTCCATTTTTGCATAATCTTTTTTTGCATAATATCTTGCACGCTTAGACTTAAGCATTAAGAGAAAATTTAGACCAAACTTGTTATAATCGCACCCAGTACAAATCGGGTGCGGCAAAAATTTTGCAGTATCCCCAGCTAAATCAATCATTCAAACCTCTAAAACAAAAGCAAATTGGAGTATTTCATGGCAGATTTTAATAAAATTTTGGACGCAGGCGATGTAGACGGCGGTATCATCAACGTAGTCGTAGAGATCCCAGCTGGCAGCAGCCATAAAATTGAGTGGAATCGCGAATTGGCCGTATTTGAGCTTGACCGTATTGATCCACAGATTTTTGCTAAGCCATGTAACTATGGTTTTATCCCACAAACGCTTGACGAAGATGGTGATGAGCTTGATGTATTGCTATTGACTGAACAGCCACTACCGACTGGTATCTTCCTAAAAGCAAAAGTCATCGGTGTGATGAAGTTTGTTGATGATGGCGAAGTAGATGACAAGATCGTTGTCGTACCTGCTGACGACCGTGACACAGGTAATGCTTACAACAGCCTAGAAGACCTACCAAAGCAGCTCATCAACCAACTAGAGTTCCATTTCAGCCACTATAAAGACCTGAAAAAAGCGGGCACTACTGTGGTTGAGTCTTGGGGTGATGTTGCGGAAGCGAAAGAAGTCATCAAAGAATCTATCCAACGCTGGAAAGACCTATAATTTATCAAAATTGGCATAAATGCTAATAATAGATAAATACTAAAATACCGCGATCGCAATGTGATCGCGGTATTTTTTTGTTTGAATATCGCTTGTGTAAAATGGTTATAATAAACCCTATTATTCATTCACACGCATACGCCGTAATAAGGACAGCCATGTTTAACCCCGACCCTAGCAAAAAGCCGGTCAATACCAAGTTGCCAAAAGACGTCATCATGATGGTCGAAAAAAACAACTTGGTAATGGCCATCAAAACGTTGGCGGCAGACGAAAACATCAGTATGGATGAAGCCAAAACTAGGATTGATGCCTATGAGACAGCATTAAAGGTAAAACAACAGCAAAAGCTCAATACCATCGCTAGCAAACAAGGTATCCCCAATCAAGCCATTAGCTTCGATAGAGAGCAAGAGATTGATGACGGGCCTGGACCATTGGTAAAAAATCGTGTCAAAACCACTCAGTCAGGACAAGGGTTTAAAAGCTTGCAAGCGGGTGTCGACAGTCAACTCAATGACTTGGGTTATAAAAAACCTTTACTCCCTTATTGGCTAAAACGGTTGCTTGTCATTGCGGTATTGATGATAGGTATATTTTGGATATTGTGGCGAGTATTTGGTTAAGTAAAATACTGAATCGCGATACTTTTTATAGAACCGTTTATCGCTGATACTGTAGCCTGCGAGTATTGTTACTTACAGGCTGGACAATAGAAAAGCCTAACAAGGTCTGCTGGTTTCGCTAGTCTGTTATAAGTGGTTCCATGATAGCGGTCTGTTTTAAGTAGTCTATTAATAGGTTTGAAGGGTGAGATAGGTGGTTCTGCTAGGGTATACCCTATAAAAACCCTATGCTTTATTTATAGAGAATTCGAGCTGCATTTTTACTTTTTAGAACTCACACATCTTTCCCATTCCTTCATAGGGATATAGTATTCATCAAGCTCAGTCTGATCTAAGTCGCTAACTGACCTCATATATAAACCAGGCCAACTATCTTCTTCAGAAATATAAGCGAAATCAATTTTAAAATTACGATCTTCATTTAAGACAATTTTAAACTGTGTCCAAGGTTCTTTATTGAAAATTAAGCATTGCTTCAAGTCTTCCATCAGCTTTCGTAAATCAAAGAAAAGATCATTTGTCATTTCTACATATTTAGGCCCTTCATTTGTTTCACATAGTAACTGAAAATCTTGATGTTCAGAATAAATACGTCCTCTAAAAACAATATTATTATCTTTCAGAGACATTACTGACCATAGCAATTCACCTATTTTTTGATAAATAATTTGATCATCTGTTTTCATGTCATTTTCCTGTATCAGTATTTTTTTTGATGCCTTAGCAATTGATAAATGATTTATTATTAAGACTGCCGCTGATTATTTCATAATTACTAAAGTTGCATCTAACACTAGAAGCTCGATGCCTGTATAGCGCATCGATTACAGATAGAATATGTATGGTAAGTACACCATGAAGTACACTGTGACTATTTCAGCGAGTTAAAACGTTGATACCATTAGCCTATAGCAGAATATTCAAGTCCTCACTAGGGTACCGAACCAGTGAAGGACTGATTGGTTCGGTGTAGGTATATCTTAATATAAAAATACCTGTAAGGCATTTAGTTTAGTTGGCTCATATTCTTGTCTATCAGAGTACAGTGGTCAATTTTAAATATTGGATACACATCAATAATAGTAAGTCTTTTAGCGTATAAATCCTGATAATTCAGATATTCTATAATGATCTGATTTTCATATATCATGACCCTCATCGCTCCTTCTTCATATATCTTAAATATTATTGCTTCATCTTGATATACATAAGCAGATATTGAGTTCTGCATATCACTGATAGAAAAAACCATTTTTTTATTTTGTGTATCAATGAATGTGGATTCTAGCAAACCATCCTTATCTATATGACTCTCGCATCCAAACATCTCCATAAAATCTACATCTTTAGGATAAAAGAACGACATTTTCTTTCCTATGATCAAAGTCTGTGGTCAATTAATTTCGTACAATTTAGGATGATAGACGAAAGAATGCTAATTATATAGCCAATGCTTCGCTACCTTTATGGCAAACGGAACATGTTCGCACAAAGGTGCATTATGGTAAATGGACTTTAACCGAAGTAAGTTGCTAAGGACAGAAGGCTACTAACGCCTTACCTATCTATATTATAGGAACATTAATACAAATAGATAGAGCATTAAAAAAGGATACCATCGTATCCTTTTTTTGTTTTCGTAATAATTAAGAATAAACCAATTTTAGTGATGCTCACCAGGGAGAATTCTGGCAAAGGCACGCTGAGCAAAGTTAGGCTTGCTATCAGTAGTTTGCGCCGCTGTGGAACTTGGGAAGATACGATAACCAATTGATTGAATACCAACGTTAAATGCTGGCACCAACGAATAAGTGGCTGAGGCAAATTTGCCCATATTACTGGCGATACTGTTTGGCTTATGGACAATCGCTTTTGCGACCATTAATGCAGCTTCATCAGGCATTAAAGCTGGCATATAACGGTATAGCTTGGTTGGGGCGATCATAGGGGTACGTACCAAGGGCATAAAGATATTGGTGACCTTGATATTATCGCCTTTGACTTCCGCGGCTAAGCAACGACTAAACGCATCTAGCGCAGATTTTGACGCCACATACGCAGCAAAACGAGGGCTGTTGGCCAATACACCAATCGAAGAGATATTGACGACTTGGCCCGTTTGGCGGCTAATCATCGTCGGCAAGAAACCAAGAATAATTTTGACCGCGCCAAAATAATTAATCTCCATGGTGCGCTCAAAGTCATGAAAACGGTTGACCGACTCATGCACTGAACGGCGAATCGAGCGACCAGCATTATTGACCAATACATCCACATGTTTAAAATCAGCAAGAATTTGTTCGCTGGTTTTTTCAATCTCATCCATATTGGTAAGGTCACATGGATAATAACTGGCCCTGCCACCCAATATTTCAATATTTTCTTTGACGGTTTTTAGTTTGTCTTCGGTACGCGCCAACAAAATAACATGCGCCCCGCATTCACTTAATAAAAAAGCCGTACGCTCGCCAATACCACTTGACGCGCCTGTAATGATAATATTTTTACCTTTTACTGCTTTGGTTATTGCTTTTTTCGAGGGATTAGCCATAAAAAGTCCTTTTTGTCTGTCCTATGCCGATGAATATTCGTTTACAGCATAGCAAAAAAATATCGCATACAGTGAACAAAACGCCAGTAGCTGATAGTTAATTTGACGGTTTTAGAGGTTTATAGTGATATATCATCATATAATAGTGACGATGTTTAGCGCCATACTTTTTGCTGACTGATACAGAGGAGACTTTATTTTGATCGGAAACTTAACCCACTATATTGACTTGATTGCCAAGATAGTCGAAGTCATTGGTGTCTTGATTATGTTTTTTGGACTCCTCTTTGCTTTTTATAAAGCATTTCGGATATCGGGCGGCCTGAACCACAATACCTACGTAGAGATCAGGCAAACCGTTGGCAAATCCATTCTTTTGGGACTTGAGGTACTGATTGCCGCAGACATTATGGCAACAGTGGTGACAGAGCCGACATTACGCAGCGTCTTGGTGTTGGGTATTATCGTGCTTATTCGTACGTTTTTGAGCTTATCGCTACAAGTTGAGCTAGAAGGCCGATTCCCCTGGCAAAAAGAAAAGCCCACACCTGAGAAAAATCCTGATGCTATGCCTTTCAATGAAGCCGCCCCTATTGATAAAACATAGCTTGAATCACTAGAGCTGAAAGAGGTAGCAGTGATTTATGCTTATGATAAGCGTGATGAAACTGTGCAGACCATTACTACTCATGCGTCTGCAAAAAACTCTCAACCACGCGGAACTGTCCGGCGGTACTCTCCTCGCCATACATCGCTTGACGGAAGGCGTTGGAGTTGGGAATGCCTGTCGTATACCACGCAATATGCTTGCGAGCGATACGACAGCCAGAGTACTCACCGTAAAAGTCATACAGCTCTTGCAAATGTGACAGTACGATTTCCTTTATCTCACTGACACTAGGGGCATCTAGACGCTCGCCAGTACGCAAAAAATGCTCGATATCGCGAAATATCCACGGCTGCCCTTGCGCGGCTCGCCCAATCATCACCGCATCACAGCCTGTCATCTCATAAACATGCTGGGCTTTTTGCGCGCTATCGATATCGCCATTCGCAATGACAGGAATGCTAATGCTGTCTTTGACTTCGCGTATTAACTCGTAACGCGCCTCGCCCGTATACATATCCTCGCGCGTACGCCCATGGATGGCAATCGCGGCAATACCTGCTTGCTCTGCCCGCTTGGCGACTCTCAGAATATTCTCGCGACCATTTTCAAATCCCAATCGTGTTTTTAGCGTGACAGGCGCATCAACAGCATTTACAGCGGCATCAAGCAGTCTTGCTACTAGATCCTCATCTTGTAGCAGCGCTGAGCCTGCCAGCTTACGACAAACCTTTTTGGCAGGACAGCCCATATTGATATCGATAATCTGCGCGCCATTATCAATTTGATAACGAGCCGCTTCAGCCAGTTTATCTGGCTCAGCCCCCGCAATTTGCGCTGAAATAGGCGCAATCTCATTATCAAAGTTGGCACGGTACAGAGATTTTTTGCGTGCATAGAGCGCCGTATCAGCGATGATCATCTCGCTGACCGCATGACCTGCACCAAATGATTTGCACAATCGGCGAAAAGGGTTGTCCGTCACGCCTGCCATCGGTGCGACCATCAAACGGTTTTCAATCGTCAGGCCACCTATGTTCAATGGCTGCAACAAGGGATGGTCGGACAAAGTCGAGGACGAAGGTAACACAGGAGAATCAATAGACATAAAAAAACGGCTTGATTGGTAAGGAAAACAAGCCGTTATTCTAAGCATTCATGGATATATTGCAAGCGATTAACGTGAATAGCTTGCATAAGCATTGGTCATTTTTGATACATGCCATGCATTATTTATCAAGCACACTACCCTGCTCTAGCGTGATGTCGTCATCATGCTCTTGCATGCGCCACGGTAGACTATCAGGCGATACATTGAGGAAATGTAAATACTTCTCAAACTGATCGATGATGTCATTAATTACTGATTCAGATTTGTAGCCGTATAAGTCATAGGTCTGACCACCACGGCGTAGATACACCTCAGCGCGATGATGGTGCTCTTGTGGCAAGGTATCTGCGCTGTCTTCAGTATAATAATCGGGCGCATCATGCTCAGATAAGCGCACTTCATACCAAAACTCGACATCATCACCACGTTGCAACTCAAGCACCGCACGGTTATTGACCGCGTCATAATTGACCTCAGTCGTCCAGCCAGTTTCTGCAAATTTAGACGACACTTCCATCATTGATGGTATCACCACTTCTTTGATGTAATTCAAGACCTTTTCACGCGTCGGCTTGTCGGTCATATAATCAATACGCTCACGCCATGCAGACGGTTTGAGTAGATGCGGCGGTAGTCTGTTGTCATTACCAAGGCTCTGATTACGATGTCCTTCGATACGCAGCGCACGCCACATGCCAAACATTGAGATCAGAATAATAATCGCAAATGGTAACGCACTGACGATAGCTGCCGTTTGTAGCGCCGTTAAACCGCCAGCAATCAGTAAAACCGCAGCCACAGCACCTTCGGTCACTACCCAAAAGCTACGCTGCCACCATGGCGTATCACTGCGACCACCAGCTGCTAGCGAATCGATCACCAATGAGCCAGAATCCGATGACGTCACAAAAAAGGTAATAATCAATAAAATGGTTAATGACGACACAAATTCAGTAAATGGTAAGTTCTCTAACAATTTAAACAGAGCAATCGCTTGGTTGTTCTGTACTTCACTGATCAATGAGGTATAACCATCGACCATAATCATGTGTAGCGCGGTATCACCAAACACCGAAAACCAAAAGAACGTAAAGAAAGTCGGTACCAGCATCACACCCAATACGAACTCACGGATGGTACGACCACGGCTAATCTTGGCGATAAACAGACCCACAAAAGGCGCCCATGCAATCGTCCATGCAAAAATAAACAAGGTCCAGCTACCGATCCAATCGCTATTTTCGTACGCTTGTAAACTAAAGGTACGCTCGACAATATTACCCAAATAGCTACCCGTATTTTCCATAAAGGCGTTCAAGATAAAAATGGTCGGACCGACAACAAATACAAACAGCATCAACGCAGTTGCCAACAGCATATTTAAAATAGATAAGCGTTTTACGCCTTTATCCATTCCCGCCAATACCGATACCAATGCCGCGGCTGTCACCAAGGCAATGGCAATCACCTGTACGGTCGTATTCACTGGAATGATATCTGGCAACAGATAATTGAGTCCCGCATTAATCTGCGACACTGACAAGCCAAGACTGGTAGCAATACCAAACATCGTACCCAATATCGCAAACACATCGACCGTATGACCGATAGGGCCATGAATCCTGTCACCAATAATCGGGTACAGCGTCGAGCGTATTGATAGTGGTAGACCATGACGAAACGCAAAATACGCCAGTGATAAACCAACGACACCATAAATTGCCCAAATATGAAAACCCCAATGAAAATACGCAATTTGCATCGCCTCTTTTGCCGCAGCAATAGTCTGCGGATCCGACATTGGCGGACTAGAAAAGTGCATCACTGGTTCTGCTACCCCATAAAACAGTAGCGCAATCCCGTAACCTGCCGAAAATAGCATGGCAAACCATTCAAGGAATCCGTACTCCGCCTCAGCATGATCAGGGCCTAGCTTGATACTGCCATAAGACGAAAACGCCAGTACAATAATAAACATCAAAAACAGTGCCACTGCCAGCATATAAAACCAGCCGAATGTCTCAGTCGTAAAACTAAGCACATCACTAAACAGAGCACCTGCTGCCTCAGGATCGATCGCGGTACCGATGACTAGCAGCAGCATAATGACCGCTGCAGGTATAAAAACCGGCAATAAAATGGTGGAGCGTGAACCGTTACTCATAAGCAGTGGTATCCTCAAAGCCAAGAAAATAGGAGATAAAAACGATATCCCTAAACATAATCAACATAGAACTATCAATATAGAGACTGCTAAATCATCATAGCGGTGGTAATACCGACTGATGACAGCCAAGTCATATGTTTGGTAGTGTTAAACAAGGATACTGTGTAACATAATCTTTGCCTAAACCCTAGAACGGGCGCGTATTTATAACAATAACTTAACGATTCTTACACAATTATTACTGGGCAATAAAAAAGGCAACTTGTTAGTTGCCCTTCAATCTTATATACCTATCATCCTAGCAATTTATGCCTCGATATCAGGCGGCACTAATAGCCGTAGCAAGTCGCTGAGCAATATCTGCAAGCTCACCTTGATCAGCCTGCGTTACTGCATGACGTCCTAACTCATGAATGCTCGATGGAATCAGATGCACATGATAATGAAAAACCGTTTGACCGGCTTGTGAGCCATTCAACTGCATCTGAATAACGCCTTCACGCTCAAACACTTGACGCTGTGCTTGCATGACCTTTTTAGACGTCATTAATACCGCAGCGGCATACTCTGGTTCAAGATCTGCCAAATCTACTGCTTTTTGCTTGGGTATCACCAATACATGACCTTCGGCTTGCGGCATGATATCCATAAAGGCAAGCGTCTTATCGTCTTCATAGACTTTGTGACAAGGAATATCACCGTCCAGCATTTTGGCAAAAATATTATTGTCGTCATAAGCAGTTTGTTGATTCACGTCAGTCATTATTTTTTCCTTTGGTTATTTGATTGTTGGATGCTTAACAGCTTTTAAAATGGTTTAGAGCGCTTGTCATATAGTGGACGAAATATAAGTTTAGTACAAGTTGCTATCATTTCCGTCGTTGATAAAATCAAGCTGTATACTCCCTAGCTTATCCCACTAATTTATTGGCGATTCATGCCTTTTAAATGTTATATTAACCCTCTATTTTAACAACGCTATGTTTATGGATTTGCCTACTTTGCCGACCAATACATCAGACAACTCAGATAGCCTAGATAACGGCGGCCCGTCTTCGACACTCAATGACAATGCCCAAACCAATGACATTGCCCAAACGTCTGAATCAAATGTCTCTGTGCCTGATAGTACTGGCTTAGAGCAACTTAGTACTGAGCCTGACAATAGTGCTCAAACTATCGATCCAAGCGCTATTATCTTAGCAGAGGCCTTGACTGACAAAGCTATCAGCTGGCAGATACATAATTGTAAAATCATCAAAAAAACGGTCACGCAAGATTTGCCACTGCCTTTTCTTTATCATTACGATAGCCTAGATGGTGCTATCAAACAGACACATCCTCTCACCCCTGAGCTACTACTGCAATTCAATACTCCTATGTCAGCTCACGAAGCGGCTAAATTGATTGGCATTGATGACGCCTTATTGACCAGTCCTTGGCATGTGAAAGTCATTGGTTCCTTGGTGGTGTTTAGTGAAGCATTGCAGTTAGCCGTTCGGATGCATTGGACCAATACCGGCAAAGAGACACAGCAAATCTATACTAAGGATGCCGCCGACGCTATTATTGCCGCTTTTAAAGACTGGCAGTTTTTTGGTCGTGTCGACGTCCTTTATAAAAATAATAAGCAGACGTTAATCAGTATTGATGCGCAAAATGCCAACACTCAAGCGTTACCTGCCGAATCGCTATTGACGATTGACGCGAGTAGTGACTATCAACAGCTACTAGCTACTCATGCGCTGGCAGTTATTGTGAAGCTAGAAGCCAACAAAGCTGAACTACCTTGGTTTGATAAGGCGATTTTAGCTCGCATTGAATAGTGCCTCAATTGTACTTTTATAATATTAAACCCATTACCATTACTAAGCTATTTTCAATTATTCATATCTAATGGTATGGTAAAGACTTAGTATTATTCACTAGTCTTCATATCAGATAAAAAGCAAACTATAAGCATCACACTTGCGAGTTCACACTCAAAAAAATCTCGCCTATTTGTAAGGAATATCACATGGATTATCGCTCAAAAACCTCTACTGGCGGTCGTAATATGGCAGGCGCGCGCGCATTATGGCGTGCCACCGGCATGACTGACGGCGACTTTGGCAAGCCAATCATTGCGATTGCCAACTCTTTTACTCAATTCGTACCCGGCCATGTGCATCTAAAAGATCTTGGACAGCTAGTCGCGCGTGAGATTGAGCAAGCAGGCGGCGTTGCAAAAGAATTCAATACTATTGCGGTTGATGATGGTATTGCCATGGGTCATAGCGGCATGCTGTACTCGCTACCAAGTCGCGACCTGATTGCTGACTCGGTCGAATATATGGTCAATGCTCACTGTGCGGATGCGCTAGTGTGTATTTCCAACTGCGATAAGATCACCCCCGGTATGCTAATGGCGGCAATGCGTCTTAACATACCCGTGGTATTTATTTCAGGTGGCCCAATGGAAGCGGGCAAAATCCTAGCCAGCACCGTCGGTAAGAGCCACAACACCGATAGTAATGACAGCAGTGCTGTTCGCAAACTTGACCTTGTCGATGCAATGATGGACGCGGCTGATGACAGCATCAGTGATGAAGATGTGGCCGCTATCGAAGCTTCAGCCTGCCCTACTTGTGGCTCATGCTCTGGGATGTTCACTGCCAACTCGATGAACTGCTTGACCGAAGCTTTAGGATTGGCATTACCGGGTAATGGCTCATTACTCGCTACTCATTCACTACGTCGTGAGCTGTTCTTAGAAGCGGGACGCACTATTGTCTCGCTTGCGAAACGCCGCTACGAGCAAGATGATGATTCAGTATTACCACGCTCAATCGCGACCAAGGCAGCTTTTGAGAACGCAATGAGCTTAGATATTGCCATGGGCGGCTCAACCAATACGATCTTGCATCTACTTGCTGCGGCCAATGAAGCTGAGATTGATTTTAAAATGGCTGATATTGACCGTCTAAGCCGCGGTGTGCCCTGCCTAGCAAAAGTAGCCCCTGCCTCACAAAAATTCCATATGGAAGACGTGCATCGTGCGGGCGGTGTCTTTGCTTTGTTGGCTGAACTTGATCGCGCGGGGTTATTAAAAACCGACGTGCCGACTATCCATAGTCCGACAATGAAAGAAGCGATTGATAAGTGGGATATCATGAATCATGATAACCATGAGGCACGCGCGCGCTTCCTTGCCGCACCGGGTGGCGTACGTACCACCGAGGCATTTTCACAATCAAAAGAGTGGTCAAACCTTGACGTCAACCGTGAATCAGGTTGTATCCGTAGTGCCGAACACGCCTACTCTGCAGATGGTGGGTTGGCTGTACTGTATGGCAATATTGCCGAGCGTGGCTGCGTGGTCAAAACCGCTGGTGTCGATGAGAGTATCTTAACCTTTACTGGTCGCGCACGTATTTTTGAATCACAAGATGATGCGGTTGCTGCAGTTTTAGACGACAAAATCGTTGCAGGCGATGTGGTCATCATCCGCTACGAGGGCCCTAAGGGTGGTCCTGGTATGCAAGAGATGCTCTACCCAACGACGTATCTGAAGTCAAAAGGACTGGGCAAAGAATGCGCCCTACTCACTGATGGTCGTTTTTCTGGTGGTACATCCGGTCTATCAATCGGTCATGCTAGCCCAGAAGCTGCTGAAGGCGGTGCCATTGGTCTGGTTGAAGAAGGCGATAGCATCCACATCGACATCCCAAATCGTACTATCAACATGCAAGTCAGTGATGCAGACTTGGCCGCACGCCGAGAAGCTATGGAAGCACGCGGTCGCGATGCATGGAAACCCGTCAGCCGTGATCGTCACGTTTCTCCAGCATTACGTGCTTATGCAGCTATGACTACCAGTGCGGACACTGGTGCTGTGCGCGACGTAAGCCAAGTAGAGCGTTAATAATTCTATCTAAACCCTTCGTTTTCATAACTTACTTATAAAAATCTATCAAGCCTGCGCTATGCAGGCTTTTTTTTCACCAAAAAACAACGCATCTGTCGTTCTGATAACTATTTTTTTCGGTAATAATTCTTTTTTATCGTCATGATAAGTCATATTGCAGACTAGATATTAAGCATCCATACCAACCATTATCAATATCGAAAGCCAACCTCTCAAAACCAGCCCTTAAAACATAACAACATGCGAAAACCTTATGATTGAAAACTACAATTTATTTTTATTAATCTGCGGTATCGCCTTTTTATTGGGGGCATTGTTTCCTGTTATCTTTAAACGCACCTCGATATCATTACCGATGCTACAAGTGAGCTTCGGTCTAATGATGGGTTACTGGTGGACGTCTCTATCGTTTTT
Source organism: Psychrobacter sp. T6-5 (assembly GCF_052258485.2). Taxonomy (NCBI): domain Bacteria; kingdom Pseudomonadati; phylum Pseudomonadota; class Gammaproteobacteria; order Moraxellales; family Moraxellaceae; genus Psychrobacter; species Psychrobacter sp. T6-5. The sequence goes on from NZ_JBQQEY020000001.1 coordinate 2,309,718, forward strand.
GGACCCTATCAATAATGGAGTAATCATCGAAAAACTGACTGAAATTGTCATTTTAGTCTCATTGGTTGGTGCGGGTATCAAAATTGATACCGAATTCTCTTGGCGGCTGTGGCGACCCACGGTGATGCTTTTACTCATCACGATGCCCATCGGTATTTTTGCGATGGCAGGGTTAGGCTATTATGCCTTTGGCTTGAGCCTCGGCGCTGCTATTTTGCTGGGTGCGGTATTGGCACCTACCGACCCTGTTCTGGCCTCTAGCATTCAGGTGGGGCCACCTAATACAGGAAGAGAAGACACACCCCGCTTCACGTTGACTTCAGAAGCAGGGTTGAACGACGGACTGGCTTTTCCTTTTGTCTACTTGGCGATTAAAATTGCGGAAGCTTTTAGTGAAGGAAACGCTTTTACCAGTGAGATGCTGTGGTCATGGTTCACCCATGATGTTTTATGGAAGGTTGGCGCAGGGGTATTGGTTGGTGTGCTGGTTGGTAAGGCGATGGCCAAAGTGGTATTTTCTAAACACACCCGTGAGACCACGATATCGCAAGGATACGTAGTTATTGCTCTGACTTTGGTGGCATATGGTGTCGCAGAGTATGTGCACAGCTATGGTTTTATCGCTGTCTTCGTCGCTGCATTTGCATTTAGGCGTTCAGAATGTGAGCACACTTATCATCAAAAACTACACGATTTTGCTGAGCAATCAGAAGGTTTATTGATGTCATTAGTACTGGTTATTTTTGGTATGTTCTTAGGTCAAGGTTTGCAATCTGGGGTTGAGCTAACATGGCGTGTCTATGTCGTCAGCTTTACTTTCCTACTACTCATACGCCCAATTGGTGGATTTATCGCGTTATCAGGACTCCATTTACCCCGTGCTGAAAAATACGCAATTTCAGCACTAGGTATTCGCGGTATTGGTACTTTGTATTATCTATCTTATGCGCTCAACACAGATTTCTTTGCTGAGGATGATGCGCTCAAACTGTGGATTGTCTGCTCGATTGTGATTCTGACCTCCATCTTCATCCATGGTCTAAGCGCAACAAGGCTACTTAAAATGACACCAAAAAAGCATCATTAATTAATCATTTATGCTGCCATTATCATTGATAAAGTGAATTCATTTATAGAACTGCATTTATTAGCGTACTTCATCAACCCAGCTCAAAACTGCTTCTGTCAATGCGAACTGACGGACATCATTGAGCATGGTGGTATCAAAGTTATGGATAAAGGAAAATGACAGTTGACGCGTAGGATCACACCAAGCGACTGAGCCGTTATATCCCATGTGCCCAAACCCTGATAATGCTGGATCAATGCTATTATCGATAGTGTCTTTACTACATATACTGAATAATCTGTGGTAGCCCAATCGCCACTGCATAGGCGCTGGCATGACGGCATCTAGGCCTGTGACTTGAATTGTGGAGAGCTGCTTAAACGTAGCACTATCAATTAACGTCTGCCCTTGCCAAACCCCACCATTGGCCAACATAGCATAGATAGTGGCTAGCGCATCCGCTGAAGCGACGCCATTAGCAGCGGGAATGATTGCCTGTAGTGTGTTGCGAGTGTGATAATCAAGTGCTTGTTTTCCGGCAGGAATGAGCGCTGCCTTGTAATTTTTTAGATTGAGCTGGCTGGTATTGAAATATAGGCTATTAATACGCGCAGTATTTAATACAGATTGTATGTTATCAATATTTTTGTTATCTAAATCGTCATCAAGGCTACTTTGCGTTTCAGCTGTACGCTTATCATCTAGCATTTTCTGTTGCCAGCAATGATAGCTAGGCAGACTTGCATAAGTACGTAAGGTGCTTGGTGAGTCGGATTTTAAGGTTGGTTTTTGGCGCTTGTTACGCAGTTGTACGCTATCCTCATTTGATGACTCAAAGTCTTTGGCAAGTTTTGCTACTTGATCTACTTTGCTATCTGGCACACCAAAATAGCAACTGTCTGCAATACCTAAAGGCTCAGTTAGATACTGACGTAATGCTTCGGCTAATGACATATGCGTCACGGCTTCTATCACACCGCCAAGTACCCAACCATATATCAACGCACTATAAGCACTGCCATATGCAGCGGCGTCCTCAGGTGCTGTGATAGGCATTCCTTCAATATGACTCAGCATAACGCGCCAATCGAGCACCGTTTCACTATCGACATCGATACTGGTGATCGAAAACAAATCAGCCTGATGTGACATCACCTGTCGCAAGGTAATGCTGTCCTTACCTGTTGCGGCAAACGCTGGCCAATAGTGAGCAATGGGTACGTCATAACCAAGCAGTTGCTGTGACACCAATACATGCGCTAACGTCGCTAAGATGCCTTTACCAGTAGAGAAATTAATGGCGAGCGTATCAGACTGCCATGACGTATACAAACGCGCCATACCTGTACTTGCCTGCGCAATACATTCACCTGCCTGATACACAACCACAGCACCACCAGCTGGCGCGTCATCAAGTTGCAAATCTGTCAATAACTGCTGTAAGCGGCGTTGTAAATCTATGCTCATAGATGTATCGATATTTTTATTATTTTGATCATTGTTTTGCTTATTGTCGTCCATCATTGCTACCTTGCTCCAGTATTGTGAACTGTCCTAGTATTAAAATCAGTTGGGTGCATACGTTATAGAGATATTGGAGATCAGTATAAATGTATTGATAACCAATAAAAAAGGCCACCTATTGGTCGCCTTTTTATGCATCAATTATTATGATAATTTAGCGAGGCACTAACAAGCGATTATGGACTTCTTGTTCAAGCTTGGTCAAGCCGTGACTACGTCCACGCTCCATAGCAGTATCCATCTTGCGCCCACGCAACCAACCTGCACGTAGTGCAATGGCAGCCCCTACCCTGTTGCCTGAACCACAGTGCATGGCCATCTTTTTACCATGATACTGACGCAATATATTATCAAACGCCAATATCTTAAGCTGCTTTAGCTCTTCAGCGCCATTAATAGGCAAGTGCTCGTAGCTCATTCCTGCGCGCTCAACGGCAGCTGATTCATTGAAACTCAACTCATCCTCTGGCTGCAAATTAATCACCAACTCAACACCAGCTTTTGCTAGAGCGGCGACTTTTTCTTCATTTAACGCGCCGCACACAATGGTATTGGCATCTGGACGAAAATAAGGCTCAAAGACAGCGGACAAATCAACGCCATTATCAGAATCGCTATGGCCATCACTTGAGATATCAGTGACAACGTTGTCATTAGCAGCTGCTGTATCAATAGTCATTGATCTGTCAGCTTGATCCGTACTTGTCACGCTATTTTGTGAATTCATGTTTTGTGCAGTCATAATGATAAATGTGTTGGTTAAATATGGCTATTAAGATATAGGTTCTGATACGTCGTACAATACTTGCTACTTGCTATTTAATGTCACGACACCCGCCAAATGTGGCTTACTATTTTTAGAGCTATATAGTCCGAAATCACAGGTATCTCCTGCGTTCTCAAGCGTTGCTACTGGTTGAGCGATAAGCTCTACTTCAGCTGGCAAAAAGATAGGCAGTTTAAATGAGACGTCGACTGTATAAGCATCAGGCAGCTCATCCATTAGAGCAAGACATTTAGCTTTTGACCACATGCCGTGTGCAATCGCTTTAGGGAAGCCAAACGCGCGCGCTGATAGTGGGTGCAAATGAATCAGGTTAAAGTCACCTGAAACAAAAGCATAACGGCGACCGATATCTTCTGGTACTTCAAAAATACTGTGTACGTCTTTTTTACCTACTTCTGGCTTCACAGCAACTGGACGCGGCGTGCTTTTTTTATCTTTGCTACTGGCCGTTTTTTTGCTGCGTGATAGGTAAGTTGACGTCCCTTCCCAAATCACTTTGTCCTCTGCTTTTACCGTGGTGACAAAGTCAAATTGCTGACCTTGAGCATGGTCACGCAAGTTATCAAAAGTGACTGACATGGACACCGTTTCACGCTCACCAATAGGACGATGCTGCGTGACGCTATTGTCTACGTGTACCAGACCTAACATCGCAAATGGAAACGGCTCTTTGACCATCATATTCATCTGTAGAGTCTGTGATAGTACTGAAAAGTAAGTCGCTGGAACTTTACCATTATCAGCAAAGCCACAAATTTTACGATAGTCGTTTAGATTATCATGATCGATATGCAAATCATCGACGTAATAGGTGGCCTGTGGCAATTGATCTTTACTGACTTTGCCACTGTTACCAATAGGTAGTAAGCTTTTGACGATATTGGCATAGGTAGTGTGCGCTTTTGGCAACGCGTCATAATGGGTGTCTGACATAAGTAAATCCTAAATGTGGCTTGAACAAGATTTTTAACGTATCTAAAGACATTAAGCAGTCATTGACTGATACCTATTATGAATAAGCACTATATTCAATCAATTTTGCAAGTATCTATAATAGCAAAAAATAGTTTGGCTGATGGCTCTTGTGTTTTTATCATAAAAAAGCCACCCGTGGGCAGCTTTATTACAATTTATCAGCAAATATTTCGTAAGCATATGTGAGGCAAATCAAAAACAAGGGATGATACCATCACACTACCCTCTCATTGTTTGCCACATACTCTCACCAATAAATCAGTATTATGCGCCAAGTAAGCTTTGACCACAAACACGAACTGTGTTGCCATTTAAGCCACCAGACGCAGGTGAAGCCAACCATGCGATGGTCTCAGCCACGTCAACTGGTAAGCCGCCTTGGCTCATTGAGTTCATACGACGACCAGCTTCGCGAATAGCAAATGGAATTGCTTCCGTCATTTGTGTTTCGATAAATCCTGGCGCCACTGCATTGATGGTCATGCCTTTGGCATTGTCTTCTAACTGCTTGGCAGTCGCATCAACCAAGCCAATAACGCCCGCTTTAGAAGTGGCATAATTGGTCTGACCCATGTTACCAGCGATACCTGAAATAGATGACACACATACGATACGGGCATTTTCTTTTAGCACATCATTGTCTAGCAAGTAGCGATTCAGTTTAGCAATGCTGCCCAAGTTGATATCAATGACCATGTCCCACTTTTTCTCATCCATTCTGGCCAATGTCTTATCACGAGTCACGCCAGCATTATGGATAACTGAATCTAAACCACCACGCTTTTGCGCCGCATCTGCGATTTCTGCGCCAGCGTCATCGCTAGTGATGTCTACTGTCAATGCAGAGCCACTGATTTCGCTAGCAACTTTTTGTAGGTCAGCTTGCTGCTGCGGTACGTCAAGACAGATCACATGCGCGCCCTCGCGAGCCAAGACACGAGCGATTGCTTCGCCGATACCACGACTTGCGCCCGTCACTAGCATCGTTTTGCCGCCTAGAGGCTGGTTCCAGTCGACATCAACTGAGTCGCCCTTGCTCACGCGTACCACTTGTCCTGAGACATAAGCTGAACGTGCTGAGGTGAAAAAGCGCAAGGTCGAGTCTAGGTTCTGTTCAGCGCCTGTTTCTACATAGATAAGCTGGGCTGTAATGCCGCGTTTGAATTCTTTACCTACTGATTTTACAAAGCCCTCAAGTGCACGTTGTGCCATGGCAGTTTCAATATCAGTGATGTCCTCTGGCGTACGACCAATAACGATCACTCGGCCTGATTTTTCTACGCGGCGCGCAACGCTATGAAAAAACTCGTACACTTCTTTTAACTGATCCGCGTTGCTGATATTACTTGCATCAAAAAGCAACACTTTGAACTGATCGTCACCACCTGTATTGGCTTTTGCTTCAACGCCTGCATCAGCAAGAGAGTCTTTAACATCATCACGGCTGTTTACATATACATCAGCATGCACATCTAACAAAATACGTGCAACAGATTCACTAATGCTTTTGTCCTTACCATTAGCACGGCCAACTAGTACACTGCCACGAACCAAACGCTCACCGCTTTCAAAACGATCAAGCGTCGCTGGCATTGGCAAACCTAAGTTCTTTGCGACTTTTTTACCAATAGAAGATTGAACAAAATCACCATAACGGTCTGACATAATATATTCCCTATAAATAATGAATGGTTGAAATAATAGTAAACACTAAATGTAATACGCCTATTATATAGGCTCATCAACATTGTAATTATTGATATTTGGTAAATCATCTTAAAACTAGCCTAACTATACACTGCCATTAGAAACATGTCCAAAAACAGACAATGTCTACAACAATCTGTAAACAAGTCAGTATACAAGCTGACGACTTTTTACCAACTTACTGACCATCATAACATGTTAAAATCCGACCTATAAGTTATGGCAAACATAATTATTGATAACAATATATTATCAAACGTATCGTTATGCAATGCTACTATCTGATACTCGTTGGTACTCGCCAGTCTATTAGCGCCTTGACCAGTACGCTTAAAGCTGTCATTGAACTTATATAAGCGACACATCGTTTGCTAAAGATATACATTAAACGAGCACAAAACGACTTATCATACACAGCGATACTAGGTGATAAATGATAATATTTGATTTTTGCTTAACATGACTTTGCCAATTTTTTTATGTTTACCCTTCAATTTTAATTTTTCTGCCCATACTTTTTAAGGATAATATTATGAGTAATAAAAACAACCACCCTGATAGTCCAGTTGTCGAAAGTACTGTCGTTAAAGCCAGCGATGCAAAACCACAAGAAACTGCTGATATTAAGGCCAACGACACCAAGGCTGATAGCGCACAAGCTGAAAACACAAAAAAAGAAGCGCCAGCTACTAAAAAATCTGATGCTAAAGAAACTGATACCAAAGGCTCAGAAACTAAAGACACCACTAGCAAAAAATCAGATGATGAAAAAGTAGAAAGCACAGCGGCTAAAAAACCAGCGACTGCTGCTAAAAAAGCCAGTAAGACCAAACCTGCCTCAAACCAGAATCGTGTGGCAATCCTAGGTGGTAACCGTATCCCGTTCGCGCGCTCTAACGGTTCATACGCTGACGTTAGCAATACAGATATGCTGACAGCTGCCCTAGACGGTTTGGTTGAGCGCTACAACTTGCAAGACGAAGTCATCGGTGAGGTGGTTGCTGGTGCTGTTATGAAGCTAAGCCGCGATATCAACCTGACTCGCGAAGCAACATTGAATACCGCACTGAACCCACACACGCCAACTTATGATATCTCACAAGCTTGCGGTACTGGCTTGCAAGCGACCTTTGCTTCTGCCAACAAGATCGCACTTGGACTTATTGATTCAGCAATCACTGGCGGCGTAGATACCACCTCTGATGCGCCTATCGCTATTGGCGACGGCTTGCGTAAAGTATTGATCAAACTTGGTGCCGCCAAAGACAACAAGCAACGTCTAAAAGCATTGATGGGTCTAAATCCAAAAGATTTGATTGATTCACCGCAGAATGGCGAGCCGCGTACTGGTCTATCAATGGGTGAACATCAAGCCATCACCGCGCTTGAGTGGAACATCACTCGCGAAGCTCAAGATGAGCTTGCCTTTAACAGTCACAAAAACCTAGCACGTGCTTATGATGAAGGTTTCTTTGATGACTTGATTACGCCATACAAAGGCCTGACTCGTGATAACAACTTACGCCCAGATACCACGCTAGAGAAGCTGGGCAAATTAAAGCCAGTGTTTGGCAAAAAGAACGCCAACCCAACCATGACTGCCGCCAACTCGACGCCACTGACTGACGGTGCTTCTTGTGTCCTATTGGGTACGGATGAGTGGGCAAAAGAGCACGGCTTAAAACCACTGGCTTATATTGTTCATCAAGAAACAGCAGCGGTAGACTTCATCGGTAAGTCTGGCACGACAGAAGGACTACTCATGGCACCCGCTTATGCAGTACCACGTATGCTTGAGCGTGCTGGCCTAACGCTACAAGACTTTGATTTCTATGAGATTCATGAAGCGTTTGCCTCACAAGTATTATCGACACTGGCTGCTTGGGAAGATGAGACATTCTGTGAAGAGCGCCTAGGTCTTGATGCACCACTAGGATCGATTGATCATAGCAAGTTAAACGTAAATGGTTCATCACTAGCAGCAGGTCATCCATTTGCCGCGACCGGTGGTCGAATCCTAGCCACCGCTGCGAAACTACTGGATCAAAAAGGCTCAGGCCGTGCGCTAATCTCTATTTGCGCCGCTGGTGGTCAAGGCGTGACTTGCATCTTAGAAAAATAAGTTCCATAAATTGTGAATTTAAAATATATGCTGACTAGTTATTTTAATCAGCATATATCTATCCATAAAAAATGCCCTTTAACTATTTAAAGGGCATTTTTTATTGTCTGTACTTTGCTATGATAGAACCGACCTAGATAGTAGCCTCTTAAAAAAGCCGATACGCCAAACAAAGGTAATATTTATGGGTAAGACAGAATTTCTACTTAAAAAAAAGTTTCTATTAAGAAAAATGAGGCAAATCATTTTTGGCTCTGAAAAATTGGTAATGACAAAACCCATTACAACCAGTGATTTTCAGTCTCTAACCACTAAGGAGGATTTAGATCGGTACAATCAGGAGCAAGCCATCCTGTCTGAACGTATCGAAAAAGACATTCTAGATGATGAACTGCGTCGAAAAATGCATCAAGATTTAATCGATACCTATGATGAAGAACTAGAAAATGAAATAGATGATTATGCGCGTGACTTTCGTTTTAACGGACGTGAGATGAGCGAGCAAGAAAAACTGGATCGGCGTACCTACTTCCATGAATTGGTACGATTGCAGCGAGAACTTATCAAGCTGCAAGATTGGGTGGTCGCAAATGGTGAGCGTATCGTCGTTATCTTTGAAGGGCGAGACTCTGCTGGTAAAGGTGGGGCCATTAAACGTATCACTCAGCGGCTCAATCCGCGAGTTTGCCGTGTTGCCGCCTTACCTGCTCCAACGGAACGCGAGCAGACACAGTGGTATTTTCAGCGCTATGTCGCGCATTTACCAGCCGCAGGTGAGATTGTGCTGTTTGATCGCAGTTGGTACAACCGAGGCGGTGTTGAGCACGTTATGGGTTTTTGTACCGATGCGCAGTATGAGGAGTTTTTTCAATCGGTGCCAGAGTTTGAACGCATGCTCGTGAGATCAGGCATTCGCTTAGTCAAATACTGGTTTTCTATCACCGACGATGAGCAGCATGCACGCTTTATGAGTCGGATATATGATCCGCTAAAACAGTGGAAGCTCTCACCAATGGACCTGCAGTCACGCAGGCGCTGGGAAGACTACACCAAAGCAAAAGAAACCATGTTTGAGCGCACTCATATCCCTGAAGCGCCATGGTGGGTCGTCGAAGGTAATAACAAAAAGCGCGCTAGGCTCAACTGTATTGCACATCTGCTAGAGCAAATTCCTTATAAAGAAATACCTCGTGACGAGATTGAGCTGCCCAACCGCAAACGTGATGATGAATATTACCGCGAACCTATTCCTGACGATATGTATGTACCGCCGCGCTACTAGCACTAACTGATACAAACATATGTCCTAAAAAAAGCCTTATAAAGTTATAAGGCTTTTTTATCGATTATAAAGTATCACCATGATGGCTATCGATAGAGACGCCTAGGTTTTTGAATTAAGTGATATGAACTACATGGTATAAGTCGCTTGTAAGCTATCAATTTTTCCAGCCAGCAAGCGTTCAACTTCGTTTTTAATTCTCTGTCCAGCGATATCACTACCAATTTGCACCGCAAAGCCTGCTGGTCGACCACCTTGGGTCTTGGAGTTGATCCAAACAACCTTACCATTCATTGGCAAGCGCTCGCTAGAGTTGGGTAATGTGATAGCGATAAACACCTCGTTACCCAGCTGCTGCGGCTGATCAGAAGGCACAAACAATGCGCCGTTATTCACAAAGGATAAATAGCTGGCATACAGTGTGTCGATACTTTCAATGTGACAGGTTAAGATCCCGCCGCGTCCTGGCATTGCCATAGTCAGCTTCCTTTATCAACTGGGTCTAATATATTTTTATGAGTTATTGAGAGGTTATAAATAAAAGCGATTGTGAGTGAATAAGCGATAATGAAGTGCTATATCACGACTTTTACAAGTCAGCTAACTCTTGCATTAGCTTATCATAGGCAAATTTTTCTTGCACATTTTGTTGCAAAGCAACTTTGGTCTGCTGCAAGCTGGTGGCAAAAGTCTCTAATCCGCTATCGGTAGGTTGATAAGATTCTAGCGCAGCCGATAGTTTGATATCTTTTTGTAGTTCACCAAGCCCCAAACAAACACGGCGCATATCAAGAAGCATCAGCTCAGACAGCTGAATAAACTCTTTTATATTTAACTGACTTTGCCAATAGTCACTTGCTGCCACACTACTACGCTTACCACTACGTAGCGCTTGCCATGTGGTCAGCCATAGAGCACGCTTGCCATACCACGGTGCCTGTGCCAGCGCTATCGCAGCGAGTGGCGCTCCGTTTGCTAACTGTATCAGCTGCTCAATCGCCATTTTGCCAACGGCTTCACGATTGATCGTATGACCGAGTGCTTTTGTCACATAATCGATAGCAACAGCAGGCTCAATAGTCTGTAATGCCAACTGTTGTACACGGCTCTTAATCGTTGGAAGTAGCTGAGCAGGCGTATCACTAATCAAAAATAGGTGGACTTGTGCTTGCGGCTCTTCTAATGTTTTAAGTAACGCATTGGCAGCGGCGACGGTCATTTGCTCAGCATGATCTAACACACAGATGCGCATCCCTTGCCCGCCTTGATAAATAAAAGGCTGCAAGGCACGAATGTCATCCACTTTGATTTTAAGCGCGCTGTTGCTTGCGCTCTTGGTGGCTTTTTTGTCTTTTGCGCTGCTTGATTTGTCTTGGAGGGTGTCGCTATCCGCATTGATTGGCATACTCACGATTGGCAGCACTTGCAAGCTTGGGTGAGTGCCCGACTTGAGCCATTGACAGCTTTCACACACGCCGCACGCCCCTAATGGATTGGTATCACGCTCACGGCATAACAACCAAGCCACCAACCGCCATACAAAGGCGCGTTTACCCATTCCCTGCATACCAGCAGCGAGCAATGCATGCGGCAAGGATTGCTGCGTCAATACTCGCTGCGTCAATTGCGACCACAACGTCTGTTGCCATGGCAATAAGGGCGCAAAATAGATACTGTCTGAACGCTCTTGCGTGCCTACATTTGCTGTCAGATCATTCATAACAATGGCTCTATCACGTTTTTAGATATTTAGGATGCGGCACGCTAACGATGTTCTGGATAATGTGCGAGCGCTTGCTCAAACCATTATTTAGCGGGGTTTTGAAAATCAGCTAAGCTCATGGCATTTAAACGGTCTAGATCTTCTTGTGTATCGACACCAGCCGGCAGTTGACAAGCAGCTTCTGTAATAGCGATATGCTCACCATTTTCTAATATACGTAGCTGCTCTAGACTTTCGAGTAGCTCAAGTGGCGTCTGTGGCCAATGCACAAACTGCTGTAATAGACTGACGCGATAGGCGTATAAACCCAAATGGCGATACGCATCTTTTGGTGGCTGTCTTTGATTGTCATCCGCCAATACGATATCACGATCACAAGGAATCGGTGCTCGACTAAAATAAAGCGCGCGCTGTAGATTATTAGTATATTGACTGACCACTTTTACCACAGAAGGTCGCTGGAATGTATCGTAATCATCGATAGGCTCACATAGTGTCGCCATGACGCTATCCTCATCCTCTATCAAAAGCGTCTGCACCTGCTCTAACAGTAATGGCGGTACAAGAGGTTCATCACCTTGCATATTGACCACAATATCATGGTTAGCCCAGCCTTTAATAGCAGCCACTTCCGCCAAGCGGTCAGTGCCTGACGCATGCTCGCTACTTGTCATCACGACATCAAAGCCGGCATCGATACAGACTTTTGCAATTTGCTCATCATCAGTCGCAATACACATATCGTCAGCGAAGGTTGCTGTTTTTGCCTTTTCAGCCACCCAAAGTATCATCGGTTTTCCATGAATGCTCAATAATGGCTTACCAGGTAATCGTGTGCTCTTAAAGCGTGCAGGAATCACAATATGGGTTTTGGCAGGTGTGGTGACAAGCGACATGATTTATTCCTAAAAATTGTGTCAGTTTGACGTATTGACTATTATCTATGATGGCGTTTTTGTACTAACATCAGGATCAGCCTCAATACCCAAAGCTTTTAATTGCTGGTTTAGATTATCATAACAGTTATCGGATAATACGGCTGTCACAGGCAAAACCCACAACCTGCTAACGAGTTCTGTATACTCATCGCTTGATGCTTGCTCTGCCGTATAGTCTGACAACAATGCTTTTATTTTTATTGCATCTTTACTAGTAACAACGATAGGATAATCGCTGTATGGCAAAAGCTCAGCCAAACTAAAGTCATAGTGATCAGGATAAGGATGCCCTATCACGTCAAAACCAAGAGACTCTAACGTATTAAAAAAACGCTGTGGATAGCCAATACCACTGACTGCATGTACTCTACTATTACTGGCAGGGATAACATTATCTATTTGCTTGGTAGATGATTGAGGACTCCATAAATGTTGCAATTCATCAGCTTGCAAACGCATGGTCAAGCGCTCAGAATTCTGTGGCTTATTACTACTTTTAGTCGAGTCTGTATTTGGTTTTTCATGATAAATAACATGAGCACCTTCTAGTCGTGACATTGGCTCACGCAAAAATCCTGTTGGCAATAATTGCTCATTACCAAACCCTCGCGCGGCATCTACCACAATCCACTCTATATCCCGCTTGAGCGCATAATGTTGCAAACCATCGTCAGCGATAATTAATTGCAAATCAGGTTCAGCATCCAACAAGGTAGTAATCGCTTGCTGACGATTGGGGCATACTGCCATGGCAACGCCTGTCATATGAACAATCAAACATGGCTCGTCGCCTACCACGTTAGGCAAACTGGTCGTGCTGACCAATGCTGGCATTTGACTAGTATCACCACCATAACCGCGGCTGATGACTCCGACCTTTATGCCTCGTTTTTGCAAATGATTGACCAAGGCGATAATTAACGGTGTTTTGCCGCTACCACCCACACTAATATTACCAATAACCATGACAGGTATAGGTGCGCGATAACTTGATAGCAGCCCAACTTTATAAGCTTGGCGACGAAGCAATGTGATAAGCCCATAAAGCCAGCTAATAGGTAGCAAAAGCCATAACCAAGCAGCCTTACGCTGCCATGCACGGGTGACTGTTGTCTCAATGCTCATGGATAATTGCCATTCACCTATCGATTTGATTTTGTATTATGAGAAATAGTTCAATCTGAAGATATCTCAATATGCCAGCAATTAAAGCGGCTCTACCAAAGTCTATTCAAAATCTCGGGCATACATTTGCGCATAGTGCCCTTGCAGCGCCATCAGCTCAGCATGTGTTCCAAGCTCAACGATTTGACCACCATCCATCACAGCAATACGATCTGCTGATTCAATGGTCGTTAAGCGGTGCGCAATCACTAGCGTCGTACGGTTTTTCATGACATTATCGAGCGCTTGTTGAATATAATACTCTGACTCATTATCAAGCGCACTGGTGGCTTCATCCAAAATCAAAATTGGAGCGTCTTTCAACAGCGCACGAGCAATAGATAGTCGTTGACGCTGTCCTCCAGACAGTTGCAGCCCTTCTGCCCCAATCTCGCTTTGATAGCCATTTGGCATTTTCATGATAAAGTCATGCGCGAAAGCCGCTTTTGCAGCCTCCTCGACCTCAGCTTGGCTCTTATTAGCCAAGCCGCCATAAGCAATGTTATTAAATACTGTCGTATTAAATAGTACGACTTGCTGATTCACCATCGCAATTTGCGCACGCAGACTTTCTAATTTGATATCTTCAATTGGTATATTGTCTAAAGTAATTTGCCCAGAGGATGTCTCCAGAGTACGCGTTAAAAGATTCACTAAGGAGGACTTGCCCGCCCCACTTCGTCCCACCAATGCAACTGTCTCGCCTGCTTTTATATTTAATGTAAAATCACGCAGAGCAACCGTCGAGTCTGGATATACCAAACTGATATTATCCAACGACATTTGACCAGATAATGCCTTGCTAATAGTGCCTGTGTCTTCTTCTTCTGGCTCATCAAGTAATGCAAAAATCGACTCACCAGCGGCAATACCTTTTTGCAATTTTTGATTGATATCAGTCAGTGAGCGTACCGGTTTGCTGAGCAGACCAGCCGCCGCAATATAAGAGATAAACTCACCTGCTGAGATATTACTAATGACTGAAGGTCTCAATGCAAGCCATACCACCACCGACATGGCTATCGCCATCAGCAGCTGTACTGCTGGGGTGTTGATACTATTGGTGACGACCACCTTCATGCCTTGACGTAAGTTCTTTTTTGAAGTCTTATCAAAGCGCTCGGCTTCATATGCTTGTCCGCCATAATTTTTTACTACCTGATAGCCACTGATGACCTCATTGGTAATATGACTGACACTACCCATCGTTTTTTGAATACCTTTAGAGAGCTTAAGATAGCGCTTAGAGGCGATGCGAATGAGCCACAATATAGGCGGCAATACGACAAATAAAATGAGCGTCAAGCGCCAGTTGCTATAAAGCAAAAACCCTATCAATGCCACAACCGTCAAACCATCACGCAGCAAGGTCTTCATTGAGTCTGTACTGGCAGCGGTGACTTGCTCCACATCAAATATCAGCTTGGATGAGATCGTACCAGCAGGATTGGCCAAATAGAATGAACTTGGCAAGCGCAGTAGTTTATTAAAAACCTCCACCCGTAGCTCATAAACCAAGTTACGTGAGACCAAAGCAGAGTAATAGTTACCCAAAAAACTGCCCAAACCGCGTACGAAAAATAGCGCAATGATGAGTAATGGAAATAACGCCTGCTTGCTTCGATCACTTTGGTTAATGGCATCAGTAATGTATTGCAACAGCTTGGCAATCCAAATCTCAGTTCCTGCGTTGATAGCAAAGCCCAAAACAGTCAGTAGTAAAGCCCACCAATACGGCTTTAGATATTTTAGTAGACGCAGTAAAGTTTTACTTTTTGGCGGACTAGAAGGAACTGCTGAAGGTTTTTTAGCAGAAGGTTTTGTAGAGTCAGGTATATAAGCTTGGCTCATAAAAGCCTCAATGTAGGTGTCATGACATGAATGGGCTGTGCTTGATACACAGTTTATAATAATGATGCGGCAAATATTATTGCGGCAAAGTTTGACCAAGCGGTACAACGGTGCTGATATTTAAGTTCAAAAATCCGAGTTTACCAGCAACATCCATCACCCGTACGACAGATTGATGGGTAGCGTTGGCATCTGCTGCGATGACAAATAGCATATCGCGATTGCTTCCTGCTTCTTGCTGCAACATACTGGTCAGTTCAGCCTCATTGCTACTGGCGAGCGTAATACCATTGACCAAGTAACTGCCATCTTCTTGCACAGCCACTTCTATGCTATTTTTTTGCTCTGTCTGCGCCACACCTTCTGCTTCAGGAAGAATAATATTTAAACGACTAAAATGATTAAAGGAAGTAGCCAGTAGCAAAAAGACGATTAAAAACAATAAACAATCAATCATCGGCGTCAGATTAATTTCAAGCGGCTCAACAGTCGGTTTTCTAAAACGCATATGAATCTCTTATATTTACCTGCTGTTACGAATGTACTTTGAGCATCAAACTTGGTAGAAAATATGATAATTATATTGTTGCCATGTTAGTTTTATCTGCATCTAATCGATCAGTAGCACGCTCATCAATAGTGGTCATACTATTAGTAGGTGCCGCTACGTGAGCATTGTCGAGCAATTGGTAGTCGTATAGCTCTTGAATCATCAGCCCTGCTTGAGTCTCGAACTGTGCATTGATGTCGATGATACGGCGCTGAAAATATCTATACGCGACAAGCGCTGGGATAGCGACGATCATACCAGCAGCTGTGGTAATTAGCGCTTGTGAAACACCAGCAGCAAGCATCGTTGGATCTTGCATCGCACCATCAGTAATCGCTAAGAATGAAGAAATAATACCTAATACCGTACCTAATAATCCAAGCAATGGTGCAATAGCACCAATCGTACCCAACATATTGATATTTTTTTCTAACTGATGGACTTGTACGCTAGCACGATTTTGCATATGCATGGTCATAGATTCTAGACCATACTGACGATAGAGCAAACCTGTCGCCAAGATATCACCGAGCGCTGTCTTCTCTTTGACATTCATCAATTGCGTACGGCCGATATCTCCATTTTCGCGTAAACGAGTGATGAGCTGTTCACGCAGTCTGCTAGGCACAATCTTGCTAAACTGTAGTGTATGACTACGCTCAATAATGATAACCAACGCCAATATAGAACAGACGACAATAGGTGTCATTAGCCAGCCGCCTGCCTTTACTAACTCCCACATATTTGCTCTCTTCTATATTTTTGAAAACAGTTGTTGCGTAGATGGATTTATACGTAAATAGTCGTTATTAATAAATCAGTCCTACTAGCTTGCGTATTGTCTTAAGCCTGTGCTTCTATGTGCTTAATCAAAGCAGCTAACTGGTCTTGACTGTGAAAAAAGATCTCGACACTACCCTGCCCGTCTTTTTTGTGCTTAAGTTTTACCTCAGCACCCAGCATATCTGTCAGTCTTTGCGTGAGACGTTCTTCATCACGAGACTGTGCTTGTTCGACACGGTTGGCTTTGGGTGCAGGGTTCAAAATGGATTTGACCAGCTTTTCCGCTTCTCGCACCGTCATACCGCCATCAATGATTTTTTGTGCAATGATCGGCTGCTGCTCAGAAGATAATGCTAAAAGCGTTCGGGCGTGACCCATATCTAGCGCGCTATTTGCCAAATGATCTTTTACCGTATCATGCAATTGATTTAGACGTAGTAAATTCGATACCGTTGTACGCGCCTTGCCCACCACTTCAGCAATCATGGCATGACTCATACCAAACTCTGTATGAAAGCGCTGCAACGCCGCTGCCTGCTCGATCACAGATAAGTCTTCACGCTGGATATTTTCAATTAATGCCAGTGCAATGGCAAGCTCATCAGATAGCGCACGCTCAATTGCTGGAATAACCGACTTTCCTGCCATTTTTGCCGCGCGCCAGCGACGTTCGCCAGCGATAATTTCATGAGTGACAAATGCTTCACTCTTATCTTCATTGGCGAGCAATGGGCGGATAACGATGGGCTGCATCACGCCATGCTGCTCAATAGAAGATGCCAATTCTGCAAGCGCCGTTTCACTCATATCACGGCGCGGTTGATATTTACCTGCTTGTAGACGCGTGACATCGATCTGCACGAGGCTGATTTGATCCTCTGAAGCGTTTACGTCTGTGCTATTACCACGCGTTTTGTTAATAGCCGTCTTGTTCGTCACACGTGATGAACGAGTACTGTTACTAACAGTAGTGTCATTATCAGTGGATTTCGCAGCCGATTTTTTACTGGCTTTGGGCGCAGCCGCATCGACGGGTGCAGTTTTCACAGGCATGTTGGTATCTAGCGTTTCAGCTGGCACGGCCATATCGCGTGCAGCCATATCGTCTTGCAAGGCAGAGGCGGTGATTTGCTTTTCTTTTTTGATTGATCCCAATAAGGCATCTAAGCCTCGATTGGCAGCCAACCCTCTTTTCTTCGCCATGATTACCTATCCTCTAACGCTAAAATAAAAGCCAATTGATTACTGCTGCGGCTTACTAAATACAATGTTAAGTGCTTTGTTGTTCAAAAGCTTTTATAGAAAAACTAGCTGCTTTGCTTCATCACTTCAGCGGCCAGTTTTTGATAGGCGCGCGCGCCTTTTGACCATCTCTCATACGCAATAACTGGCAGACCATGGGCAGGTGCTTCTGCTAGGCGAATATTTCTTGGGATATGAGTCTTATACATGATATCGCCAAAGTGCGCTTCTAATTCAGCAGACACATCACGGGCAAGTGTGTTACGCGCATCAAACAGCGTTCTCACAACACCGCGAATATATAACTTAGGGTTTAATTCAGTGAGACGCTCAATCGTCTGCGACAAATCTGCTAGCCCTTCTAGTGCATAATATTCACACTGCATCGGAATAATCACACTATCAGTTGCGACCAACGCATTAATCGTTAGTAAGTTCAAACTCGGTGCACAGTCTATAATGACATAATCGTATGACGGCTTTTTTGTAGTGGCTTGATCGCTAACCAAATCTGCCATGGCCGTTTTGAACAACTCATGACTGTCGGTCTTACCCATCAATGTGATATCCATGCCAGCCAAATCACGATTGGCACCGATCACATCAAACCCTGCCGGACTGGTCACAATTGCTTCGGACAACGCTACACCATCCAGTAAAACATCGGCTATGGTAAGCGTCAGATCGTTTTTGTCGACACCAGTACCGCTGGTTGCATTGCCCTGTGGGTCTAAGTCAATCAGTAGTACGTGCTTGCGCTTAGCAGCTAAACTGGCGGTCAAGTTTACCGCCGTTGTGGTTTTGCCCACGCCGCCTTTTTGATTCGCAATTGCTATGATTTCCATACACTCACTCAATTTTATTAAGGTCTGTTACTGACTTTTTCTTTTAATTTATTTGACGCAGAATTTGCCGCTCAATCTTATATGCTTCTACTAACTCAGCGCTTCATGAAGGGCAACCATTTATAAAAAATTCTTTTATAAATTACCCAATTTTCGTTTGTATATTTTCAGTGCTTTTAAATACTATGCCATTTAGGTACAAACGTAAACTGCGTTTCACAAAAAACGACTGCTGTTTCATGACTGAGAAGTATCTACCATTCAGGCATTTTTAGCAGACATTTCAATCAAATGACGACTATCATGCAGACGCGGCACTGTCAGCTTAATCGTCTTAATGTGCCAATCACTATCGAGCGCTTGCAGCTCTTCATCGCTCGGCGTTTTGCCTTTCATAGCACACAAATAACCGCCATCTGCCAATCTCGGCTGCGCTACTTCCACAAAATCTATCAAACTGGCAAACGCTCTAGAAGTCACCACATCATAGCTGGCTTCGTGCGCTTCGATACGCGAAGCGATCGGTTGCATATTACGTAAGCCAAGCTCACTACTGATCTGCTTAATAAAGCGAATCTTTTTTTGATTACTATCAAGGGCTGTACACGGGCGCTCAGGCTGACAAATCGCAATAATCACTGCAGGCAACCCTGCACCTGTACCGATATCGAGCAGCGACCCTGTCGGCAAATGCGTTATAATAGACAAGCAATCAATCACATGTTTGATCAGCGCTTCTTCTGGATCGGTGATGGCGGTCAGATTATACGCCTTATTCCACAACAAAAGCTGGTCTAAGTACAATAATAACGTGCGCTGCTGTTTCTCACTTAGTGATAGACTTAGCTCATTTACGGCTTGTGCTAAGATACTGGCCAGCTTTGGCAATTGTGAGCCAAGCTTCACAAAGCCAGTCGGATCAATATTGATATTACCCATGCTAGTAGACGACGAAGAGGTTTTAGCGGAAGCTGACATACAACGAGTTATCCAGTTTTGACATGTGAACCGCCTATTTTATCATGCAGTCTGCTCATTGAATAGTTGCAGATTGCGCCAATGTGGGACATCTTATACTATCTGCACCGTTCATGACGCGTTATTCTGCGTTAACAGCATAAAACGCCTTGCCTAGTTTCTTTATTTTTCGTTTATCATGATCAAAGATTTTTCTAAATATGATACAAAACTGCGCTTAATGACTTCGCTAAAATGTGACTATATCTTGTAAGATGTCACTATTAATTATAAAAAGTTCAATGCACGCATGACCAAAATAAATATATTATCCCTCATACTCTTTCAATACCTTTAAAACGATCTCTCAAAAACCTATGACCGAACAATCCTATACCCCTATATCTCAAATATCAAAAGACGCTAATAATATGGTACCACCTACCGCTGACTCACAAGACGATGAACAAACAATATCTAACGCCCCAAACCCTATCTTTACTGAGGTTCAAAAAAGTTGCCGTATTTCAGCTGAGCAACTAAAGCGCTATAGCGACCCTGATGAGCTGCCTACAGACACACGTACTGTGCCTGACTTAGATGTTGGTTTCGGTCAACAGCGTGCGCTCAAAGCCTTACACACTGCGTTAGATATTAAAGCAAGTGGCTATCATGTGTTTGCTGCTGGTGAGAACGGCTTGGGTAAGCGTACTGTCATCAGTCGCCTGTTGGCCCGTATTGCCGCCGACGCACCAACGCCTGATGATTGGGTTTATGTGCACAATTTTACTGATCCACGTACGCCACTGGCTCTGCGTCTACCTGCGGGGCAAGCCGCTTTGCTACAACAGCAGGTCAATAGCTTGTGGCAACAGGCGAAAAAGCGACTAAGCCAACGCTTTCGTAGTGACCAATACCAAAGTAAAATCGAAGCAATCAAAAACAGCACGCACCAAAAAGAGAGTCATGCTTACGACGCGCTAAACGCTGAAGGTAAACAGTATGATCTAGCCTTGACGTTTCGCTCATTTGATAATAAGGCAGTTTTTGTCCATCCCAGTCAACTGACGACAGACAGTAGCAGCGACCATGTAAAGGCTTCAGAATCATCTAGCAACAGTGAAAATTTATCACCAATAAATGATAACGAAAACCCCAACATACTGAACAACGATAAGACTAACCATGATGAAGATCAAAACAACGCTCAAAATTCTGAGTATGGCAATAGTGAGTACGAGGCTGAGTTAAATAACTTTGTACAGAAAAACCATATGCAAAAGCGCCTCAGTCAGCTGACCATTGCGTTAGAGCAGTTAGAAGACGAAGCCAACGATGCGATAGAATCACTGCATCGCAGTATCGCGCGCCGTGCACTACAGCCTTTGTTTGCGCCTGTTTATGAGCAATTTGCCACGCACCCGCTTGTGGTTGATTATCTCAAAGCGGTATTCGCCGATATGGTTACTCATGTAGAGCGTATCGTTAACGGCGATGATGAAGAATTTGTGACAGCTGTATTGACCACAACACCCAGCCGTTACGCGGTCAATGTCATTGTCAGTCACGCACCAGACAGTGGCGCGCCTGTTGTCTTTGAAGACTTGCCAACCCACCTTAATTTGTTGGGTCACGTCGAGCAAATCACC
Organism: Psychrobacter sp. T6-5; assembly: GCF_052258485.2. Taxonomy (NCBI): domain Bacteria; kingdom Pseudomonadati; phylum Pseudomonadota; class Gammaproteobacteria; order Moraxellales; family Moraxellaceae; genus Psychrobacter; species Psychrobacter sp. T6-5. Next base: position 2,330,886 of record NZ_JBQQEY020000001.1, read on the forward strand.
CAATTAGGGACAGTAACGACTGACGTCAGTATGATTCGCGCAGGTGCCCTACACCGTGCCAATGGCGGCTACCTGCTGCTAGAAGCCAGCCATTTACTTGAGCATCCTTATGCATGGCAAGGTCTAAAGCGCGCGCTACAGTCACGCAAAATTAAGCTCTCAAGCCTTGAGCAAATGCTAACGCTAACAGGTAGCTTGTCTTTATCACCAGCGCCCATTGATCTTGATATCAAAGTGATCTTATTAGGTGAAGCAGACTTATATTATGAGCTGCTAGAGCTTGAGCCTGAGTTTGATGCAGTGTTCAAAGTTCGCGCGGACTTTCATGATGATGTGACGCGCACCAGTGAACATGAATTGGCACTGGTAGCGAAAATGGCAGACATCATCGATTATGCTGATCTCTATCCATTCGATAGTAGCGCCCAAGCCACGTTACTTGAGCATTTAAGCTTGCAAGCTGAAGAGCAGGACCGTTTGAGCCTACACAGTGATTTGTTGATTAAACTGTTGCATGAATCAAACCGTCATGCTCGTTTAAATGATGAGACAATGGTGACAGCAGATCATGTCATTCAAGCAATCGATGACATGGATGAGCGCTCAGGATATTTGCGGGATCTATACTGGGACGAACTCAAAAACGGCCAGCAGCTGATTCAAACCCAAGGCAGTGCGGTTGGGCAAGTCAATGCCCTGACCGTCGTCAGCTATGCTGATAGTGAGTTTGGCATGCCAGCACGCCTCACTGCGGTCATCCAGCCAAATATTGGCGCAGGTGAAATCCTTGATATCGAACGTGATGTAGACTTGGGTGGTAGCTTGCACGCCAAGGGTATGTTGATCATGACCAGTTATTTGCGTGCGTTATTTAGCCAACACCATGCGCTAAACTTCAGCGCTTCGCTCGCGTTTGAACAAAGCTATGCCCATATCGATGGTGATAGTGCCACCGTTAGCGAAGGTTGTGCGCTGCTATCCGCTTTAGCAAATGTCCCCATTGATCAATCCTTTGCCATTACTGGTTCTATGAATCAGCTGGGCGAAGTGCAAGCAGTTGGTGGTATCAATGCCAAAATTGCTGGCTTTTTTGATGCGTGCCGTGAGCAAGAGTTGACGGGCGCTCAAGGCGTGGTCATTCCAATGGCCAATGTCAAACAACTCATGCTACGTGACGATATCATTGCTGCGGTAAAAGACGGCGACTTCCATATTTATGGCGTTTATACCTTGAGTGAAGCATTGACCTTGATGACAGGCCTACCCATCGATACCATGAATAAAAAAGGTCGCTACCGCAAAGACACCCTATTTGGCAAAGTTCTAAATCGTCTGATGCTATGGGATGAAAACCAAGACGGCGACGGTGAGGTAGATGATAAAAAGTCAAAAAAGAAAGAGAAGAAAAAACGCAAAGCTAAGCGCCAAAAAAAAGAGGACAAAATAAAAAAAGAAAAACGTAAAGGCGAAAATAACGATAGTGACGTCACTGATAACCGTGAGCAAAATGAAGCTTAAAGTGTTAATGACAACACACCAAAATGATAATTAGGAAGTGTCTAGACCATGTTTAGACAGCACCTAAACAGTGCCTAAACGATGTCTAAATGTATACGAACGTCCCTAGACGCTATGATGCTTTTCTGAGATGATAAACAACCAGCCAAAATCTGTAGAACAATAACCTGTGACTTTATAAAGGGTATTTTTTAATGACTGTACATTCTACTAACGCCGAAAACATCCAAGCTCAGTCAGATTCTGATGAGCAAGCGATTGCAATAAAGGCGGCAGAAAATGATGTGTTAAAAGAGACCCAAGACAATCGTCACGGGGCAGCGACAACGGCTCGTCAATGGCAAGTACTGTCACAGCTACAGCGCAATCGCTGGGTAGGTACGACACATATTTATGAACAGCTCATGATGGCCGGTTTTGACATCAGCCTGCGTACCGTGCAACGTGATTTGAACGCATTGGCCAAACGCTTTCCTATCGAAAAAAACAATGCCAATCCACAAGGTTGGCGCTGGAAAGAGGATGCGCCGCTGCAAAGCTTGCCGCATATGAATCTATCGCAGGCAGTTGCTTTTAATATGGTCGAGGCCAATCTCACTCAGCTATTGCCGCCTGTGATTTTAGATGAGCTATTCCCGTGGTTTGATCTAGCAAGACGACAGCTCAAAAACAGTAAAGTCACGCATTCATGGATAGACCGCGTGCGTATCGAACCTGCTACTCAGCCACTTATTGCCCCAGATATAGATTTAGATAGCAAAGACAACATTTACCATGCATTGTTTTATCAGCTGCAGATCAATGCCTGCTACACTCGCAGCAATAAGTCAGAGGCCAGTGAATACACGCTAAATCCTATTGCCATTATCCAGCGTGGCGTGATTATTTACCTACTGGCAACTCGTACCGATGACCCAAAATCCACCATCCGCACTTTTGCGCTGCATCGATTTGATAGAGTCGAGATTTTAGAGAGCGCAGCACAAACACCAGATAACTTTCAGCTCGATACTTATTTGGATGAAGGCAGCATGGGCTTTAGCCATCCGTTATTCGGTGAGCTGGCTGAACGTGGTAAAAATACAGCTGTTGAGCTACAATTTACGCAACAAGCAGGCAGGAGTCTCACTGAGAGCAAGCTGAGTGATGATCAAATCGTCACATCAAACGACGACGACACCCTGACGATAAAAGCGACCGTTAATTTGACCTCACAGCTGGTTTGGTGGTTACGCGGTTTTGGCAGTGGACTGTTAAACGCCAAGCCTGCACTCCTTTATCAAGCGGTATTGGACCAACCTGCAATGACAAATAACGAATAACACTCAAATGATAATAATCGTTAACCACTAAAAATTAAAAAAGGAATATTATGCCGACCACTGCCCCATCACCGCTGCTTTCCGACAGTTTAAGAGGACTGGGCTTGGATACGGGAACGTTATTTTTTGCGCTCAACTATGAATTTACTAAGATCGAGCCAAAAGGGTTGTTGAAGCGTTTTAAAAAGGACAAAAGCGCGGTAGATATCGACTTGGCTTGCGTATTGTATGATGACAATTGCATCATTAGTGATATTGTCTGGTTCAAACAATTACGTGACAAAGCTGAATCCGTCAAGCACCAAGGAGACAGTCTAAACGGTAAGGATCGCGGGGAGCAAGCCATGTATTTGGCTCCGCTTGATCAGGAACAAATTAGACTGGAGCTAGAGGAAATTCCCTCGCATATCACTCATATCGCTTTGATTGCCAACTCCTATCATGGACACTCACTCTCTAGGGTCAAAAAAGGTGAGATTCATTTGAGTGATGATGAGGGTAACCGCTGTTTTGAAGTCAACCTAAAGCAGCTCCCACGTGATTGTAAAACGCTTTGGGTGGCTCATTTGCGCCGATCCGTTGATGACTGGCATTTAACCCTACAAAACTTACCACTGAGCGCTGAAGACTTATCTAACGCGGCGCAAGAAGTCGCACATGAATTGGCACGGGCGCTACCGATTCCTCAAGGAATATAGCGTCAGTCGATCATAAAATCTAAAAAGGGTACTGCGTTTCAATCACACAGCACCCTTTTATTTTTCCTGCCAAACATACTTGTTTCTAGAAATCTTAAGCATAAATTTCTATGATTGCCTGATAGATACTGAGCTATAAAACCTCACCGCAATGTGGACAAAAATTCTTTTGACGCACTTCTACTTCTCTTTCTCGCCGCTCAAGTTCTTGTTCACGCAGTACTTGTAGTACGATATTTTGCGCTTGCTCTTTATCTAATCCTAGCTCTCGGCGAATCTTATCAATCATCATCTGATTTTGTACCAAATCAAAGTCGCTATCGATCAGTTGCTCACGAAAATGCTGCTCTAACTCTTCACGGCGCTGCGCCAACTCATTTGCAAGACCCGTTGCCAAAATACCCGCAGGCAGCGCTGCTAGACCCACACCCAATATCGTAATAATAGCACCCAATATCTTGCCAGCATTAGTGATTGGTGTGACATCCCCATAACCCACAGTCGTGAGCGTTACTACAGCCCACCACATCGCCTTGGGTATTGACTCAAACTCTTCTGGCTGCGCATGGTTTTCGACCAAATAAATACCACTCGAGGCAGTCACAATCATAATAATTAATATAAAAATAACCGCTTGGAACGAGCCCCGTTCTTTACTGATGACCACTAGCAGGATACGCATGGACGCAAAATAGCGGGTCAATTTGAGAATACGGAACAAACGCAAAATACGTAAGAAACGCAGATCAATATTGACGAAGAAGTTTAAGAAGGCTGGAACAATGGCTACCAAATCAATAAGCGCGGAAGGACTTCTCACCCAATCCCAACGCTGCTTCCACGTTGTATTGTCCGGTTTGGCTTCAGCAACACTCCATAGTCGCAGCAAATATTCAATAGAAAAGATCACAATAGAGAAGTTTTCGAACCAAGTAAAATAATCTTGATAAGGGTAATACCAACTATCAACTGACTCGGCAATCACAGCTGCCACATTAGTCATAATCAGGAATATGAGAAAATAATCAATATAGCGGCTAAACAAAGTGTCATGTTCATCATTTTGCAAAGTATCATAAACAAAATGACGTAAACGCCTTATAGATTCGAGTAGCATGCCATCCCTATTCGGTGAAATACCGATGTTATATAAATAAAATAAAGCCACTATCGTAAGATATGCCTTGAACGCTCTATCACAAAACAGCTCATCCTAATCAAGATAGAGGTAGTGTAAAGTTGCCAATACTGGATCATTGAGCATCAACCACAATTAACCCTCATGTGACATGCAAATAGTGAACATAGACTGCTATTAATAGCACCAATACTACTACTAAAACAGAAAATCGTAAAAACTGCTCATCAGCGAGCAATTGCTGGGTTATGTCTTGGGCAGGCACCAAAAATAAATGACATTCAGGGCAACAAGAATCTACCTGATTCAGTATCTTTGCAGAACGCGCATTCTCACAGCGTAGTGGAGAGTTGCTACAATAACCGAGCATAATATATTACGCCTCTTGTCATATTATGAATATCAATTCAGTAAGCCATCACCATTTATTTCCAATTCTACCGTTTAGACATTAGCAATCATCAATATAATTCTTAGCTACCTATTTTCAGAATATCACAATAATCATTTTTTTAAATAATCAAAATAATTATACAGTTATCGTCTTTACTATAAATAATTAAATAAAACTTAGTAAAGCATAATTAAAACCTTACAGAAATTGTGGTTTTATACTATAATAGAGTCATAATGTTACCGCTTTATCATCCATTATAACATTATGTATCAGTGTGCAATGTCATCCCTCATTTAGCACTGATAGCCTTTTAATATATTAAGGAACCAAATCATGAAACTACAATCCCTAGTTTTAGCTGCTGCCACTGCCCTTACCATGACTACTGCTTTTGCTGTACCTGCTGGCACTTGGTCTATTGCGGCTGGTGCACATTATGTTGACCCTAAAAGTGATAATGGCACTCTAGATAATGGTTTGTCTGTTGATGTTAACGGCGATATACAACCAACTATCAGTGGTGAGTATTTTATTGCCAACAATGTCGGTGTTGAGCTACTCGCAGCACTCCCATTTCATCATGATTTTGATCTAAATAGTGCTGATGGCACACAAGTTTTAACAGGTAAAACCCAACATTTACCACCGACTCTTTCTGTGCAATATCACTTTGACTCTGACAACATGCCAATGAATATCAAACCATTCGTTGGTGTTGGCGTGAACTATACGACCTTTTTTAAAGAAAGAATCTCTACTGGTGGTGATTTAGATCTTGATGATAGCGTTGGTGTGGCCGGTCATGTCGGTTTAGACATTCCTTTCGCTCCAACTGAAGCTTTCCGTATCGATGCGCGCTATATGGACATCAAAACAGATGCTACTTTAGATGGCAGTGACATCGGTGAAATCGATATCAGCCCTTGGGTATATGGCGTTGCATTTGTTAAACAGTTTTAATCACAAACCGTATTAACCTCGATGATCTAAGTATAAAAAGCCAGCGCTGATGCTGGCTTTTTTGTGGCTAACATTTGCTTATTTCAAATACAGTACTGCTCAAAAAAAAGACCACCCTTAGGCAGTCTTTTTTTGATTTTAGCTTTTAGAGTAGCGTATCAGCTATAGCAAAATACGGCGTGGATCAGCGAGCAAGGTCGCTACATAACGCGTAAATACCGCTGCATCCGCACCGTTGATGACGCGGTGGTCATAAGACAATGACAATGGCAGCATCAAGCGTGGCTCAAAAGTCTGCTTAGCCGCATTCCAAACAGGCTGCATAGTCGCTTCTGAGGCGCCTAAGATACTCACTTGTGGCCAGTTGACCAGTGGCGTGAATGCTGTACCGCCCAAGATACCTTGGCTTGAGATGGTAAAGCTTGCACCTTGCATGTCTTTAGTAGTGAGCTTTTTGTCACGTGCTTTGCCTGCCAACTCACCAATTTCGATGGCGATCTGCTTGATGCCTTTGTCCTGTGCATTTTTAATCACAGGAACCACTAGGCCGTCATCAGTCGCAACCGCAATACCCATATTAACGCTCTTACGCAAAATTACTTGCGTATTGTCATCACTCAAATGACTGTTAAAGCGTGGGTGCTGAGTCAAAGCGTACGCAGTTGCTTTAACAATAAAGGCCAAAATAGTCAGGCCAATACCTTGCGCTTTCATGTCACCTTTTAGCTCACCGCGTAGTTTTTCAGTTTCGGTGATATCAGACAAATCAAACTGTGTCACTTGCGGTAGATAGGTATTGTAGTTCAGCTGCGGGATTGACACTTTTTGCAAGCGGCTTAAATCTTGGGTTTCTGTTTCGCCCCAGATCTCAACGTTGCTCATATCAGGTAGCTTTGGCAGACCTGAGCTAACAGCGCCCTGAGCAGCTGGCGCGGCTTGCTGGGTGGTCAAACGATTTTTGACATGCGCAAACAGATCTTCTTTTAGAATGCGATCGTTTAGCGCTGAACCATTTACCTGTGTGATATCCACGCCAAGCTGACGAGCCAGTTTACGTACAGCAGGACCTGCATATACATCAACCAACTTTTCATTCACTTCCGCTTCGCTCAATTTTTTGCTTGTAAGTGCAGCAGTTGAGGTCGGTGCAGACGCTTGCTTCGGCTCACCTGCTGGGGCTGGCTGTGACTTGCTTTCAGCTTTCGGTGCAGGCTTGTCCGCTTTATCTTCAGCTTTAGCAGTATCCGCTTTCGGTTTTGCCTTAGGAGTACCTGCCGCTTTAATAACGATAAAGTCTTGACCGTTGGCAACAGTGTCACCAGCATTAACCAAGATTTTTTCGACCACGCCTGCTTCTGGTGCAGGCACTTCGACTGATGCTTTGTCTGACTCAATCAGTAGGATAGACTCATCGGCACTGACCGTGTCGCCTACACTCACCATAATCTCCGCCACTTGCGCTTCATCAACGCCTATGTCTGGCAGTGCATGGGTAGTCGATGCGCCTTCGCCAGCATCATCAGTCGCTTCTTCTGCATCTGCGTCATCTTCAACAGGTGCATCTTCATTACTATCCTCTGCTTGTTCTGCCTCAGGAGCTTCTTCGGCAGTGTCGTCATTATCATCGCTTGCGTCAGCACTCTCTACTTCGATCAATACCATGCCTTCGCTGACTTGATCGCCAATGGCAACATTGATTTTGGTGACTTTACCAGCAGCAGAGCTTGGTACTTCAACTGAAGCTTTATCAGACTCTAGCAGAACGATGTTGTCATCTTTTGCGATTACATCACCCACTGCTACCATAATTTCGCTGACTTCAGCACTATCGACACCCAAATCGGGGGCTTTAATATCCATGTTTTATCTCCTAGTCTTATGATTATTATTCTTTGACATCACCATCATTGAGCAAGGTCGCATCTGCTTGATCTTCGGCGCGGCCTTCATTGCTGATTTCTTCATCGTCTTCAGCAACGAACTCAGGTACAGGACTTGGGTTGACTTTGCCTGGTGCAGGTGCATCTGGAGAATGATCATAATAAGACTGTTGGTGCCATGCAGGTGGTTGATCTGCATCGATGCCTAAGCTTGAAATCGCATCTTTAACCAAACGCATCTCGACTTCACCCTCATCCGCTAAGCGCTTAAGCGTGGCGACAACGATGTGAGCCGCATCAACGTTAAAGAAGCTGCGTAAGTTTTCACGAGTATCAGAACGGCCATAGCCATCTGTGCCAAGTGTGGTATAAGGACGGTTGTCTGGTAACCAAGCACGGATCTGCTCTGAGTAGTTGCGCATGTAGTCAGTCGCTGCAACTACGATACCTTCGTGCGGTGCTAATTGCTCAGTAACCCATGGCACTTTTTCTTCATCCATTGGATGTAGACGGTTGTAATCGTCACAAACCATACCATCACGAGTCAACTCGTTGAAGCTGGTGACACTCCAAACGTTTGATGTGATATTGAACTCATCTTTTAGGATCTGAGCCGCTTTTTGTACTTCACGTAGAATCACGCCTGAACCCAATAGTTGTACCTGAGTTGAGCCATTATCTTCAAGTAAATACATACCGCGCTTGATACCTTCCTCAGCGCCTTCTGGCATGGCAGGCTGGTCGTAGTTTTCGTTCATTAGCGTTAGGTAATAATAAACGCGCTCGCCTTCTCCATACATACGGCGTAGGCCATCATGTACGACAACAGCCAGCTCATAACCATAGCAAGGATCATAGGTCACGCAGTTTGGTACCACGTTGAATAGAATCTGTGAATGACCATCTTGATGCTGCAAGCCTTCACCATTCAAAGTCGTACGACCCGCAGTTGCCCCTAATAAGAAGCCCTGTGCCTGACAGTCACCTGCCGCCCAAGCCAAATCACCGATGCGCTGGAAACCAAACATTGAATAATAGATATACATTGGAATCATTGGCAACGCATTTACAGAGTAACTGGTTGCTAAGGCAATCCAAGTACTCATCGCACCCGCTTCGTTGATACCTTCTTCTAACATATGACCATCGATGGCTTCTTTATAGCCCATCAATGCTTCGCTATCTTCTGGCGTATATTTTTGTCCAACTGCAGAGTAAATACCCAATTGACGGAACATACCTTCCAAACCAAAGGTACGCGCTTCGTCTGGTACGATTGGCACAACGCGATCTTGGATGTCTTTGTTTTTCAGCATAGCTGATAACAAACGCACGAATACCATCGTCGTTGATTGTTCTTTACCATTACTGCCTTTTAGTACGCGATCAAATATCGACAGCTCAGGGATATTCAGTGGAATATGTCCACTACGGCGGTTTGGCAGATGACCACCCAATGCTTCACGGCGACCTTTTAGATACTTCATTTCCGCCGAGCCTTCTTCAGGACGGTAGAATGGTAGGGTTTCTAATTGCTCATCAGTAAATGGCAAATCAAAACGATCACGGAAATAAACGAGCGCCTCTTGATCAAGTTTCTTGATTTGATGCGATTTATTGACCGCTTGTGTTGTGCTGGACAAACCATATCCTTTGACAGTTTTGACCAGTACGACCGTTGGCTGACCTTTGGTTTTCATCGCTTCGCTAAACGCAGCATACACTTTTTGTGGATCATGACCACCACGGTTTAGGCGTGCAATGTCTTCATCAGTCAATGCATCAGCCATTTCTTTTAATTCAGGATATTTACCAAAGAATTCTTTGCGAGTAAATTCAGGCGTACGCGCTTCATATAGCTGGTACTCACCATCGACCACTTCTTCCATACGATGTTTGAGAACACCAGTATCATCATTGGCAAGCAGGCTATCCCATTTACCACCCCAAATGACTTTAATCACACGCCAGCCAGCACCGCGGAATACCGACTCTAGCTCTTGAATAATTTTACCATTACCACGTACTGGGCCATCAAGACGCTGTAAATTACAGTTAACGACCCAAATCAGATTGTCCAACTTCTCACGACCAGCAAGAGAGATTGCGCCTAAGCTTTCTGGCTCATCCGTCTCACCGTCACCTAAGAACGCCCAAATTTTACGACCTTCTTTCTCTAACAGTTTGCGGTTTTCCATATAACGATGCACGTGAGCATGGTAGATCGACATGATCGGACCTAGGCCCATCGATACCGTTGGGAACTGCCAATAATCAGGCATCAAATATGGATGTGGATAGCTTGATAAGCCTTTACCACCCACTTCACGGCGGAAGTTATCGAGCTGATCTTCGGTTAGACGACCTTCTAAATAAGAACGTGCATAGATACCTGGTGCTGAGTGACCTTGATAATAAATCATGTCACCACCGAAGTGATCGCTTGCTGCACGGAAAAAATGGTTGAATCCTGTTTCATAAAGCGTGGCACTAGAGGCGAATGACGCTAAGTGACCACCCAAATCATCATCGTTTTTGTTGGCACGCATAACCATTGCCAAAGCGTTATAACGAATCAACGCACGAATCTTACGCTCCATACCAAGATCGCCTGGATACATTGGCTCGTCTTCAACAGCGATACTATTAATATATGCGGTATCCAATCTATTAAATGGTAGTCCTTCTTGAACAGCCATATTGTACAAGGCTTTTAGAAGAAACTGAGCGCGATCCTTATCTGCATGTTTGAGAACAGACTCAAAGGCTTGTAACCACTCTTTGGTCTCGGTGCTATCAGCATCCTTGTAATAATTCATTGTTGTCGATCCTTTTATATCAGTCATACCTACCTATTTAGACGGTAGGGCTTTGTTAAATACTGGTGTGAAGTGAGATATCGGTTTACTTATGACTTCCTTGCTATGTCCAAGCATTCCCTTGTTTCATACGGTGAGGTACAGCTAGATTATACAAAATAGTGCCACTGAGAGCTGACATATGCGTCAAATGGACGAAACTGCAAAACAGATCATACTGTTGTCCCTGTATATTCAGTCATGGATGATTTTGACACTCTATTATAAGCGTTTGCGAGGCAATTGTTTATGGCTGTAGAGAAATGGATAAATAACAAGTATTTTTTAAATAAATAATGATTAGTGATTAGGTAAATAACATCGGATATAACGTTATTGTTCTTTTATAAAAACTGTGAAGAGATTATTAGACTTTAGCGTTCCCCACACATTCTATCTGTACCTAATAAATGGACGTTCATCTAATTTTTGTATACTAATTGTGATTTAGGTATTATTCTTATTATAAAATTATATTTGTATTCTATCTTTTTTATTGGAGCTATTATGGACTCGTTTGTTAAATCATCGACTCTAAAATCAAGGGTAACGCGTTGGATAGCTCTACCGTCTCTATTAATATTGCTGCCCAATTATCTAGCTTTAGCAGCAGTAACTTGTGATGCAGGGTTTGAAACTGATAGCTTCTCAGCAGCTGATTATACTAGATTAGCACCTATCTCTTCTCCACCTGCTCCTAGAACAAACCAAGCTATTGATGGGAACGGTACTGAAAGTTATTTAATTGGATCTAATAGTTTGGCCCTAAATGGCGCTTTGACCCCAAATTCAACTAATGTTTATCAGTCTGCCACCGTTGCGAACACTCAGGTTTTTCAGCTCGCTCAAGATTTTGCTAATAAAAATAGTTCTCGTACAGTTTCATACACCTTTAAAAATAAGTTTACTGATCAAGCGCAACCACTAAATAAATTAAGTTTGAGTATCTATGATATAGATTCATCCATTGCAGGATTTGATTCACAAAATACACGTTATTTTAGCTGGTTTGATCAAGTTACTATAAATGGTTTTACTAGCACAGGTGCTCCAGTTGCTCCTATTGTCGAATCTAAAGGTGCGGGAATAACCAGTACTGCACCTTATCGTCAGAACAGTGTTACGAGTTCGGCTGTTTGTGACGGTTTAGATGAAAACTGTAAATTATCCGTTACTTTTACTGATCCCGTGGTTCGCGTAGACGTGGTTTATGGAAATAACCCAGCTCTAAACTATTCATCTAATAATTTGGCTAATAACGATCCTGCTATTCAAGTTGTGAATATTAAGTTCGATAGTTACTGCTACAAACCGCAGCCACGTCTAACATATACGAAAGCGCTTTCAGCTCCTCGTAAAGCAAATACCGATCAATTTATTGTCCAAATAAAGGACAACGCAGACAACTCAGTAGTTACTAACAGCATCACTTCTACCACTACGATGGGTTCAAGTAATACTGTCACTACTGGTACAGGTACTACAGGGACTTTCAAAGTTAATCCTACCAAGACCTATACATTGACGGAAGCCGTATCAGGAACGACAAATCTAGCAGATTATACTGCCTTATATACATGTAAAAGATCGGATGGTACTACCGTTACTGCTCTGGATCCAAAGAGCTTAAAACTTAATTATGGGGATAATTGGACATGTATCATCACAAATGACAGATCCAATTATAACTTCTCAGGCTTTGTCTTTAACGACAACGGTGGGATTACTGCTAGTAGCAGTACTCAGTATGACACTTCAGAGACCTTTACGGGCAATGGCAATTATGCTAACGGCATATTTGATAGCAACGAATCTGGCATTTATGTCAGTGGCTTACAAGTCAGACTGACTGATTGTAGCGGTAACAATCTCTCTACGACATCTGCCAACCCACAAACGGTCTCAAACGCTGCAGGTACACTAGGCCAATACAGCTTTACGGTATTACCAAGTGTGCTATTGAATAAGACCAAAGTCTGTATTATTGAGACAGAGCCCAATACTTGGGAATATCCGATAGACACTACTGCAGACAGTAGAGAAGTAACGCTAGCCTCAAATGTCTACGACTACAAAACAGAAAAAAATACGTCTGGGGTTATTACGCGTAATCTTGATTTTGGTGAGCTAAAATCACAAAACGCGACGCTGGTATTGAAAAAATCTCAGTACGTCCATCAATGCAACGCATCGCTCAATTATGCAAGTATCGGTGACACCAATGATCCTAATACTGGCTTTAGTATGAATGCTGCCAACAACGTCAAACCTGGTAACTGTATCGCTTATAAGATTGATGCTTATAACCGTGGGCATATTGATATCGTCGATGTACAGATTAAAGATATATTGCAAACAGCACCCGTTATATCGACCTTTCAGTTGCCAAAACCAACAGGTAATCCTAGCAATGTTTATCAGAGCAGCAATACTTCAGCTGTTATGGGCAACAACGGTACTATCGTGTCAGACAAGTTTGATTTGGTCAAAGTGCCTACAGCCACAACAATGCCGACCAAAGCTTCGCTTTATTTTAATAGCAAGTATGGCACCACGACCAGCATCCCATAAGTCAACTTAATGAATTAATTTTAGTATTTTATTTTTTTGATAAGAACACCTCAATAGGCACTATTGAGGTGTTTCCATTTACATACCTGAAACTACCTTTTGTCATTTTTTTAGTGACTGTATGTAATTGTTTTGTAATAATGCCAGCTATAATAAATGCTCACTACTATCAATCAACGTTTATTTATTGATTGTCCATATTTACAGGAAGTTATCTGGCTTGTGTCTGACAATAATGAACTAAACAAGGAATCTCGTATGAAGCCGTTTTATCGTTTACGCCACGCTCTGATTGCGATTGTCGCCTCTACTGTATTGCTCAATAGTGCTTATGCTGCTGACGCATTGCAGATGGAGCTGACCGCCAACAAGGTTACTAAAAACGCAGATGGCAAAGTCAGCTACACTTCGGTACGTAATGCACCAGCAGGTACAGTGATTCAATACAAAGCAAACTATACAAATACTACCAATCAAAACATCAGTGATCTTGCGGTCACCTTACCTATTCCTGCGAATATGACTTTTACTGGTGAAGTGTCTCCTGCCAGCGCACAAGCAAGCACAGACGGTAAAAACTATGCCGACATGCCGCTAATGCGCAAGGTAAATGGCAAACTGGTGAAAGTTCCATTGTCAGAATACAAAGCACTTCGCTGGAACATCAAATGGCTGCCTGCCAATAAGTCAGCAGACGTTGCTCTAAATACTGTCGTTAACTAAACCCAACCGTTATTTTGTGTCAGACACCTAGGAGAACCAACCCATGAGTAAACGTTTATTCAAACAATCCGTACTAGCCGTCAGCGTTATCAGCGCGTTCGGCTTGGCTGGTACTGCAAACGCGGCAAAGTCTACCGCTGACTCGACGCCGACCATTGACAACATTGCAACAGCGACCTACAGCATCGCTGGTGTCGCACAGAGCCCTGTACAGTCAAACAAAGTCACCGTAAACATCACCCAAAGCGCGGCGTTCAGCTTAGTTGCTAAGAATGATGACGGCGACTTGACTGATGACTATAACAAGGGGCTTACCGTAACTCCTAAAGGTATTGTGACCTTTAACCACACCTTGACCAACTCAGGTAACGTTCAAGACACTTATACTCTAAGCCTAGCTCAAGGTGGCAACATCCCAGGTAGCCCACAAGGCAGCGGTGCTTATGACTTGGCAACGAGCAACGTCACGTACACCATCTACAATGCTGATGGCACGCCGAAGAGCACGACAACGGTTACGGGTACTGAGTTCCAAAGCCGCGCCATTACATTACGTCCGAACGAGTATGCAGACATCTCTGTCGCGGCAAAAACCTCGGGTAACGTGGGTGGCGACACCCAGAATCTAACGCTATCTGCGGTCAGTACTTTCTTCAGTAGTGCAGACACTACCAAAGCGACCTTAACCAACATCAATAACAGTACAACTAAAGTACCTGTGTTTAAGATTACCAGCACGGTCAGCAGCACGCTAAACCTAAACGACCCAACCTCGAAAGTGACGTACACCATCAAAGTTCGTAACGACGAGCGTGCTGCGTATGCTACAGCCGCAAATAACATCGTAGTGATTGACAACCTGCCAGCAGGCTTACGTCTTGCCGAGCAGCCAAACCTAAGCGCCAGCAACAACGCTACCATCGTTGCAGGTACTAATGGTGCAGGCACAGGTTTTGAACAAGACAGTATTCGTGTGACTTTGCTTAACCTAGCACCAGGTCAAGAAGCTATCATTACCTTTGATGTGCAAAAAGACTCAGAAGAAAACCTTGCCAATTTGAAGAGCACAGTCAATCATGCGGTCGCAACGCTTGACTTGGGTGGCGGTCAGGTCATTTATGATACCACTGATCCAACAGACACCAATCAAAATACTGCTAATTTCTACCCATCAACAGATGACAGTGAAGTCATTAACGGTACTGCGAACAATGCGATCGGTGGCGATTCGACCGCACCCTTGGTGGCAAACCAACGTGCCATAAACCTCGAATCACCAAGTAGTAAACAAATCCCAACCACAACCACCACAGGTACACAAATCACGCAAACCGCTGTGATTAAAAACACGGGTAAAGAAACTGAAGGTGATCAGGCAGGTGAAATCAAATTCACCATCACCGAGGGTGCGAACGACAAGATTACACAAGTTGATGGAAGTGTACGTATTGTCTATGATGCGGATAACAATCCAGCAACGCCAAATGCAACGTACACTCTTGTTAAAAATGGTAATGGTGAATACGACTTATCTACCGCTACGCCCGTCGATGGCGCACCAGCATGGACAGGTATGGCACCAAATTCAAGCGTAACCATCCAGTACAACGTTTCATCCTCTAATGCACTGCTTGACTCAACAGAAACTACAACCGTTAACCTAGTGGTCGGTGGTCAAGACGCGCCAGCTGTCGGTGAACGCTCAGTACAAAACACCACCACAGTCAAAGGCTTAGGTCTGATCAAAGAACAAGCATTGAACACCACGTGCTCAGCAACAGCTTCATTGACCTTTACCCAGTCACCAGTAGCGGCCAAACCTGGTGATTGCATTGTGTACAAAATCACAGCGTTCAACCAGTTCGCAACTACTGATGCACGCTTTAGCTTTGACAATGTCGTGATTAAAGATACCACCGACCGCTTTAACAATAAAGCGCAGGTGCTTAGCAGCAGCACGACTCCTGCATACGCTATCAGGCTAGACGATGTGGCAAATGCTACCGCGATACCTGCAACTAATAAATACAGTGCCGCCAATAATGATGGTACGGCAGTAAATGGTACCGTAACCACACTAGCGCCACAAACATACGCGGCAATGGTATTTGCTGTGAAAATCAACCCAGATGGTACTACGCCATAAGACTTGATAATTTGTAATATCAGACTGTCCATAGCATAGATTATGGACAGTCTACCCACCTCATAGCGATGAAATAATGATGATTGTCGCTGTATTCTCTGATTTGATTGCATAGGCACGCATAATGATATCAAACTGCATTGTCCCGTCTACTCATTTAGTAGCTAAGCTATCGGTTTTGACAGTAGCTATGTTGCTTATGCAATCACATTCTGCATTTGCAGCACCTGTGATAATTGATACTATCAATAACACTGCAGATGCGCGCTATACTATTAACGACACACAAACCACTTTGAGCGTGGCATCAAATACCGTCCAACTACAAACTGTCAATGCTGACCAATACAGTATATCTTTTGACGCTGGCAGCAAACAAACTGTAATGGCAGGTAGCAAAGTTACTTGGAAAAACACCATCACCAACACAGGCTATGATGCGGTTACTATTAACCTAAATTTTAACTACCCAAGCAGCCTATCGAACTTTGAAGTCTATCAAGACCTTAATAAAAACGGCATTATTGATGCAAGTGACCGCCTTATCACAGGTCTTGACCAAATCAAATTGGGACAAAGTGAGCGTCTTGATTTAATCATTCAAGCCGTCACCAATAGCAATGCCAGTGATGGTAGCAGCACCGACATTAAAGTTGGCGCAACAGTATTAGAAGACAGCTCAGTAACCGCCTCAGTAAAAGATAGCTTCGTCATTGTTGCCCCAGGCGTAAACTTTACCACCCCAGATTTTTTATCTGACAAAAGCAGCACACAAATCAATGATAATGTATATCTTGAAGCTGGTTACGCGCAATGTAATGTGCAGGCGGATAAGCCTGATCAAATTTGGGTGACCATCACCTCACCTACTACGGGCGACACTTATTCATTGAAAGGTATTGAGACGGGCAATAATACCGGCAAATACCGTCTGTCAGCACCGACCGAAAAAAATGCCAATGCTATCAGAGACAGCATTATCCAAACGATGACTGGCGATACATTACAAGCTAAATTGGTTGCGTGTATCGATCCGTCTGTCGGTTTAGATGAGACGCCGAGCAAAAGCGACTTTACCACCAATATCAGTGGTTACAGCAGCGAGATTAGTATTGTCGATAACAACCCAAGCCTACAAGTCAAAAAAGAAGGCGATCTCAAATCGGCAGCGCTTGGTGACTATGTCAATTACACTATTAATATTACCAATAATGGCGCAGCTACCGCTTATGACGTACAACTAAAGGATGCCCTACCGCGCGGCTTTGAATATGTGAAAGGCAGTGTACGCTATGTGGATAACGATTTGCTTATCAATAGCATGCAAACCACAGAATTTCAGGCAGAAGGCAAGTACCAAGTGCTGCACTTGGGAGACTTACCTCAAGGCACGAGCAGAGAGATTACCTATCGCGTTTTGATTGGGTCATCAGCGCTGGGTGGCGATGGAGTCAACCGTGCTGTTGCCACCACGCGCATGAATAACAACCAAATCCTAAGCTCAAGAGAGGCGCAATGGCATGTCGATGTCGATCGCGGCGTAATGAATACCGACGGTATCATCATTGGTAAACTATATCATGACATCAACCGCGACGGCATCCAGCAAAAAGATGATGGCGAGCTAGGTGTGGCAGGCGTACGCATTTACATGGAAAACGGTAACTTCATTGTGACCGATCCTGAAGGTAAATATAACTTCTATGGTGTCAGCGCCAAAACTCATGTGCTCAAAGTCGACCGTACAACACTACCTGTTGGTACACATCTGATTACCCAAAGCAGTCGTAATACTGGTGACGCAGGCAGCCGCTTTGTCGATTTAAAATATGGTGAGCTACATCGTGCTGATTTTGCTATCGTTGGCGGCATGGGCGACAGCACAGAACTTTTAAACCAGAATCTTCTTGCACGTAGCAAGCAAGTTGATGCCAAAAACGATGCCTTAGAGCAGGCGATTAAGCGTGATCTGACCCTAGAGCCAGACTACAACCGCGACTATAACGATAATATTGATGCTAGTGGCTGCAAATCTAACGATGACCTAGATAGTGGCTTAAATTGCGATTCAGCCATCGTAGCAGATACTAACAGCACCACACCGCGTATAAAAATGAGTGTGAGCACCATCACGCCACCAAAAGCCATCGAGCTTGAAGAATACCTCAAAAAAGTACCTAATAACGAGGTCTTATTTCTCAATCTACAATCCGGACAACAGCTGGCTACTTATAAGCAGTTGGTACAAGTTCAGGCACCGCTTGGGGGTCGCTTCACACTTTACGTCAATGGCAAGGCCATATCTGATAGTCAAATTGGTAAGACCGCTGAGCAAGAAAAACAGCAAGTCACGGCTTTCGACTATTACGCCGTGGCCCTCGACCGTGGCCGCAATACTTTGCGCGGCGTCGCAACCGATGTCACAGGTAGCATTATTTCCGAACAAAGTATCGAGGTGATTGCCCCTGATAGTCTGCAACGCATTGACTATCGTACCCAAGACATCTTTGTCGAGGCTGATGGCTTCAGCGAATATCAAGTGGTCATTAGCCTAAAAGATTTGGGTAACCTACCCTTTATTGCCGATACCCCCATCACTTTAGATACCAATATCGGTCGTATCAATTTACCCGACACCAACAAAGACCAAGCAGGCATACAAGTAACCGTCAGTGGCGGCGAGCTGCTCATTCCTATCACTGCGCCAACAGCACCTGGCAAAGGGGAGCTGGTCATCAACACTGGAAACAATAAGCAAGTAATTCCACTACAGTTTACGGCTAAGCTGCGTCCACTCATTGCTGTGGGTATCGTCGAAGGTGCTATCTCCCTCAAAGACTTTGATGGTAGCAGTATTACGGATGCTCAAGGTGCCTTTGAACAAGAGCTGAATGATTTTGCCGGTAACGATGACTATACAGCATCTGGTCGTGCGGCGATGTTCTTGAAAGGCAAAGTACGTGGCGACTATTTGCTGACGCTGGCTTATGACAGTGACAAAAAAGGTGAGCGATTATTCCGTGATATCGAGCCTGGCGAATACTATCCTGTCTATGGTGACTCATCGGCTAAGGGCTTTGATGCGCAATCAACCAGTAAGCTCTATGTCCGTCTAGACAAAGGCCGCTCGTTTGCTATGTATGGCGATCTAAAAACACAAATTGACAATGATGAAGGCATCAAACTGGGTCAGTACAACCGTACGTTGACTGGTCTAAAAGCGCAATTTGAAGATAACAATACTCGCGTAACTGCATTTTTAGCAGAGACCAGCACTAGTCAGCGCGTTAATGAGACTCGCGGCTTAGGTATTTCAGGTCCCTACCCACTGGCGGAGAACTTTGACGCGGTACTAGAAAATTCTGAAATCGTCGAAGTTATCACTCGTGATGCCAATAATCCCGGTCTTATCATCAGCCGTGAGACGCTAACTCGTTTTGCTGATTATGAGATAGACCCGATTAGCCGCAGCTTATTTTTAAAATCGCCGATTGCGAGTCAAGATCTCGAAGGCAATCCTATCTACATTCGTGTCACAGTAGAAGTCGACGAAGGTGGTGAGGACTATCTGGTTGGTGGTATCGCTGCCAAACAGCAACTGACTAATAAAGTCTCTATCGGTGGTAGCTACATCAATAGCGACGACCCACTGAACAAAGAAGAGCTGGCTAGTGTCAATAGCGTTATCAAGTTCAACGATAAGCTAAAGCTGGTCGCTGAATATGCGATGAGCAAAGCTGATAACCCGAATTTTCAGCCAAGTAATCAGATCAACACCACAGAATTAGACGATAACAATGTTGAGGGTAATGCCTTACGTGTCGAGCTTGACTTTGATAATAAGAAAGACACGCGTGCCAAGGCTTATTACAATGATGCAGATGAAGGATTTGTCACTGGTGCGTCACCGCTTACTGCTGGGCGTACGGAGTCTGGCGTAGAAGTCATCCATACATTCAACGACAAAAAAACAGCGTTGAAATTAGAAGGTGTACGTACTAAGGATCATACTACTGACGCGAGTCGTGAAGGCGTACAAGCCAGTATCGAGCAACGTTTGAGTGAAAACGTCGTTGGTGAAATCGGTGTGCGTTACTACAAACAAGATGCCACTGCTGCCTCACGCAATAACCAAGCAGCCACAGATGTGGTAGATGTTACTGATGACACGCTGTTCAATGACGACATTATCAACCAATCAGCGTTGAATGGCGTTAGTGATGCGGACAAAGATATCGAAGGCACAACGGTTCGTGCCCGTATTACCTCTCGCCTGCCAAAGCTAAATAATAGCTTGGTATTTGCAGAGTATGAGCAAGATATTGAGAATAGTTCACGTAACGCGACGTCCATCGGTGGTGAGACGCCAATCGGTGGCTTGGGTCGTCTGTATGCACGTCATGATTTGATCAATAGCTTGTCTGGTAGCTATGGTCTTGATGATACTGATGAGCGTCAACGTACCGTTGTTGGCTTTGACGCCAATTATATGAAAGACGGTAAAGTATATAGCGAATACCGCATGCGTGACGCGATCAGTGCGCGTGAAGCGGAAGCCGCTATCGGTCTAAAAAACAAGTGGTATGTACAAGAAGGCCTGACTCTAAACACGTTGCTTGAGCGCGTTGAGTCATTAGAAGGCGCAGAGAACAACACCGCCACTGCGGCAGGTTTTGGCGTTGAGTATCTTGCCAAAGAAAACTACAAAGCATCAGGACGTGTTGAGAAACGTTGGGGCGAAACAAGCGACACTTTACTGGGTAGCGCAGGTATTGCCTATCGTTATACCGATGAGATTACCTTATTGGCCAAAGATACCTATTCGCGCATCGACTATAATGATGGTGATCGCACGATTAATCGTTTCCAACTTGGTGCCGCTTATCGTGATTACGACAGCAATCAACTAGACATGCTTGCAAAGCTTGAGTATCGTTTGGATGACAATAACACGGGTGATGATACTTATCAAAAAGACACCACCGTTTGGTCATGGAATGGTAACTACCATCCAACGCGTGCCTTAACCTTGTCTGGTCGCTATGCGGGTAAGTATACAGAATATGAAGCAGACAATATTACCAGTGACAACACTGCTCACGCTGTTTATGGTCGCGGTCTCTACGACATTAGCGAACGTTGGGATGTTGGCTTGCAAGCGGGTACTTACTGGAATAAGCAAGCAGATGATCTGTCTTATATGTTAGGTGCTGAAGTGGGCTATAGCCCAATGACCAACCTTTGGTTGTCACTTGGCTACAATTTTATGGGCTTTGAAGATGAAGACATCGCCTACGACGACAGTACTCAAGAAGGGGCTTACTTTAGATTGCGCTTTAAGTTTGATGAAAATCTATTCAAGCGTGAAGACCCACGTAAGAACAAGCGTTTAAACAGTGACTCTACGCAAGTTAATACGACTACCTTGTAAGCCAATGATAGCGTCTTAACTCCTGTCTAATGGCAATATAATCAGCGATTAGACAGGAGTCGCAGAGTCAGCCCTAATAATGGTAAATACCCACACTCATTACCTTCAGATAAGGTTTGCATCATGTTTAAAGCTGCCATTAAAACCACTGCTTATAAACAACCAGTACATACTGCACTCTCGGCACTGTTACTTTTGAGTGTCGTATCCCTTGCTTCAGCACAAGATAGCATCGCTAACAACACGGCTCAAATCGTTGATGCGAATAGTGTTGTAGACTGTCGTAATGATATTCAGACTCAAGCGCCTTCTTATAAATATCAAAGCACACAGCAACGTGTACTCAACTGTATGGTAGAGCAACTACAGCCCTATCAGCAAAAAGACAAAACCGCTCATCAGCAGTACCTCGCTTACAAAGCACAAGCATGGCTTACTTATGCTATTCATCAAGACAGTATAAATAGCCGCTCAGCTGAGGGCCCATTAGCAGTAGAAATGGCTGAGAATATATTACAGCCACTAAAAAATAATACAGCACAAAACATCAAACTACAGCAAGACATCCCTACTACTTCTGCTCTAATGCGACCTGATCTATGGGCAACGCTGAGTGCGCTAAAAGACAGCGATGGTATAGAGTCAGCGCCACGTGAAATGGCATTTAGTGAAGTGGCGTTAATTTGGGCAGCAACCAATCAATGTAAGCGAGGGTGGCGTGAATCAGGCATACATTTTCGTATGGCAGAGCGCTGGCTTGAGCAAGCACGCGAAGCTTATGTGAATGCTCATGATTCACAGACTAACGTGGCTTTAGAACAATCTATCGTCAGCTACTACAAGCAGTATGCGCCTTTAGATGCCAGTGATGATATCTGCCGCGGACAAGATCTAACACCAAATAATTAAAGCGCCTTACTAAATGATGGAGGTAAAAAAGCCGACAGATTTGTCGGCTTTTTTGTGTCTACTATGAATAGAATTAGCGGTTTTTACGTGGTAGTTTTTCTGGTAGATAGCAGCGTAAGTACGCGATAAATGCTGTATTTGCTTCTTGAATATAGTCTTCAGTGATATTCTGATGACGACGATAAGACAAGGTAAATATCGCATTAACAATGCTATAAGCAATCAATAACGTGTTTTGGATATCCTCAAAATTTGGCATCTCATAACGCTCTGATAAACGCTTATAGACCAAGTCAACAATTTGATGGTCCATATCTTCGCCAAATTCATCACCTTCAAAATCAGGCGTATTGGTGTCATAAATGAGTTTGGCTTTGGTCTCATCGTTGTGGAATATCGTCACGCATTGATCAATCAGCGCGGTTAGATATCCTTGCCATCTATCATAGTTACCGATATCAACGGTTTCTACCATCTCTAATATTTCAATCGCATTCAAAAAACGCAATGCTAAAAATATTGCTTCAATGTTAGGGAAGAAATGATAAGCAGAAGCTCTTGGTATGCCTGCTTCTTCACACACAGCCGCCAAAGTAATATCATTGATGGCTTGTGTTTCACTCAACTTTTTGGCACCAGCCAAAAGTTTTTGACGACGTGCGCGGCCCTGCTGACTGGTAAATTTAAACTTGTTTGGTACAAGTTTTTTTGCCAATTCCGAGTCTACCAACACATCTTCAATTTTTTCGTCTTTGTTATCACTCATTATAAGTCTCTTAATGTTACGCCCTATTTTATAAATATAATCTTCATCGAATAGTATTTATCCTAAATGACCGGATTACGAGCTATCGACTGCAATACAAAGCCAATATTATCGCTACTAACCTCAATGAGGAGGCATCATAAACGCTTGTACACTATCAAGCAAGGGACATGAATGGGTTAAAAGTTAATGTATCGATTAACACTCTACTAGAGTTAACTATCTAATTTTATGAAGTTAATCATTCAGTTTAATTTTCGCTCTTATAATACCATGATCAGTCACCCTATCAGAATAATCCCACTTAAGATGGTCATTGAAATAATCAACTCTTTCGACCTGACCGAGCGAAAACTTACTATCAGGTAAGAACTCTTCTGAGACAAACAACTGATCGATCACTTCTGGCATACCTTGATGAATATGGGTGTAAGCCACATCTTTCATCCAACCATAGCGAGCTTGAATACGAGCGGCGTCAAAAAGTGCGACATCACGCATACTTTTATCATAATTAACCTCGCCAGTCTCAGTCATCAGCTGGGTCGTTACGCTACCAGTCACATCATTCATGTCGCCAAGCAGTATCAATGGCTCACGCGTGTGATGCAAACGTTCCATAATTGACATACGAATAGATGCCGCCTCTGCAGCACGCATGCACAAACTACGAAGCTTGGCACGAATACGGATATTTGGATCATCCATGTCTTCTAATAGGTGACCATTTTCGTCACGTAAGAAAAACGCACGTTTACTTTTTAGATGCGCCGTGATGATCGTTATTGGTTGACCATATGCGTCAACACGCAATATCAAAGGTGGACGATTAAAATGCTGATGAGGCCCGATATCGGGGATATCAATCACAGCTTTTGGTGCAATCTCTTCTAATAAGGTCGTCTCTAACTGCTCAAATCGACTAATAATACCAACGGCTGGCGTATCCTGTGCGCCTCTACCTTGAGTATATGGGCTTGCAGTATCATTACTTGCAAGCGGAATGACCACCTGCTCTGGTTTGAATCCTAGTGAGACAGCTAGTGCTTCTAGTGCATTGCTATCCCATACTTCTTGTACGGCAATAATATCAGCGTGTGCTTTAGCCAGTAGGTCTGTCAGACCACTTAGCTTATGCTCATAGGCTCTATTGTCGTAAGCTGGGGCATTCTCATAATAAATGCGATTAGGGTTAGCAAAGTTCAATAAATTAGCTGTGGCAATATAAAACTGTTTACTACCGTCATTATTAGTCATAAGTCCCCTGTCATTCTTGTTTTTCTTATATTATATTATATTATATTCATACATATAGATTCATAGCAAATTTTATGCCAAAAAAAACTCCCAAAGTTTGACTTTGGAAGTTTTAAAATAACATAAATACTGCTGGTCAAAGCCATTAATAGAACCAATCGTACAATCAATCTATTTTCAGCAACGAAATAGTAATCTCTTGTCAGTTTTTTTAAAAGACCGATCGCCTATCAAACTGGCTATCTATTAAAGTCATTGAGTAAACAGTAGTCATATTCTTAACATCTAACTTTTTTGTAAAACACGTACTACGATACACGATGCCATGCATCACGTGATGCTAGACGCGCCTCATCCCACGCCAAACGAGAATCGCCTTTCACTTCATGCCATGAACGCTCTAAGTCAGCTTCATGATCTTCGAAACGTGCATCTACTGGATAGCGAGCGCGGTTTGCATAGCCTACCGCATACGCTGGGTGCATATCGCGATCAAAGTCATAATCTTCTCTATGATAGTCAGCGTTTGCATATTCTGCACGCCAGTAAGCTTCTTCGTGTGTTGGATCAATGGCTTCGGCTGCTGCATGACCTGCGCCGCCACCAACGATAGCACCAATAGCACCACCAATTAGTGTGCCTAATGGACCTGCCATTGTACCGATGGCTGCACCTGCTGCTGCACCGCCTACACCGCCAATACCTGTACCTACTGGATGTGAGCCTGGCTCACCCGTGATAATGTCTGCATTCAAATCTTCTTTTGTCTCTTTAGACATGTTTTTTACTTCACTGCGATCGATAGCGTCATGGTTACTCATAGTATTGTCCCTAAATTATTTATTATTTGTTGAATTACTTATTTGCTAAAAGATTAGCGATCTTGCTAAATCCAACTGAAGTATAGAAACTTATAGGTAGAGACAGATAGCCTGATTATGTAAACTGTGTCCGTATTACGATTGCATTGCGTTACAGCCTGTATCTTTATGACGACCATGTACGGTGCGCTCATACTTTGGGTAATCATAAGAGATTAGCACTGATAAATTTACTATAAAAATCAACCCTATATCTGCATTAATGACCTTGCAATGGCACGTTGCCATTTATCAAGGTGTTGCTCACGAACATCAATCGACATGCTTGGCTCAAAAGTACGATCCACTTGCCATGAGGCTTTCATGGTCGATTCATCATATAGCCCAGTTTTTAAACCAGCAAGTAGTGCTGCACCCTTTGCCGTAATTTCTGTATCTCTTGGACGTAGCACTGGAACATCTAGCAAATCTGCCTGAAACTGCATCAGCAAATCATTGTTTGCAGCGCCGCCATCTACTCTCAACTCAGTCAAGGGATGAGGGCTGTCTTTTTGCATGGCGATGAGCACATCATAAGTCTGATAGGCAACTGCTTCCAACGCAGCACGGGCAATATGGGCTTTGGTAGTACCGCGGCTCATGCCAGTGATGCTGGCACTGATATCGGAACGCCAGTAAGGCGCACCCAATCCAGTAAAAGCAGGTAATAGCACCACATCTTCGCTACTGTCTACTTGCCGAGCTAAATCTTCGACATCGCTACTTTGTTGAATCATACCTAAATTGTCACGTAGCCATTGAATGATAGCTCCTGCCATAAAAACGCTACCCTCCAAAGCATAGGTAACTTCTTTTTTGGGTGGCTGTAGCATTCGCTTACCTGACTGTACGATTTGATCAAATGATAAATTGTCTGGACGAGTTGGCGATATTTTTCGCTGCCATGCAATGGTGGTTAGCAGCTTGTGCTCGCTCAGTTTTGGCTGCTGACCAATATTCATCAGCATAAAGCACCCTGTGCCATAGGTGTTTTTGGCCATGCCAGCATCAAGACAGCCTTGACCAAAGAGCGCGGCTTGCTGATCGCCGAGCACCGCTTGAATGGGTATTTGCTTTGCAAATAGGCCTTTTTTGGTTTTGCCAAAATCACCGTCAGATGGCAGTACCTTAGGCAATATATTCATAGGAATGGCAAACCGATCGCAAAGCGTCTCTGACCATGCCAATTTATGAATATCAAATAGCAAAGTACGAGAAGCATTGGTCACGTCGATGACGTGCTCGCCGCCAGTTAACTTATAAATCAGCCAGCTATCAATGGTGCCAACGGCAACCTCACCTTTACTGGCACGTACGCTGAGTTTGGGATTATTTTCGAGCAGCCAAGCAATTTTACTGGCACTGAAGTACGGATCTAAGCGTAAACCTGTGATGCGTTGTACTTCCGCTGCCATATCATATTGAAGGTCATTGTTAACATCATTGTGATTGGTGCCTTGATTAGTATTTTGATTGGCACTTTTATTCATGCTGTTATCGGCGCTTTCAGCAGCGAGTGTCTTGCAATAGTTTGCCGTGCGTCTGTCTTGCCAAATAATAGCGGGTGCGAGCGGCTTTCCTGTTTGCTTGTCCCACATGACAATAGACTCACGCTGATTGGTAATCGCGATACTAGTGACATCAGTCGCAAGCAATCCTGCCTGATTGATAACATCATGCGCACAGCTGATCTGAGTTTGCCAGATTTGCTGTGCATCTTGCTCAACAAATCCCGCTTTTGGCGTTTGGAGCGTCGTTGGCTGTTGTGCCATTTTAATAGGGCGTGCATGATCATCGTATAATATAGCTCGACTTGATGTTGTCCCTTGATCTAACGCCAAAATATATCCTGCCATTACGCATACCCTCTACTGATATTGTTGGTTCTATTTGATGAAAACCAGTCGCCATTCATTATTTGCTGTTAATCAATCACTGTATATTTTATAAATGACTGGCTAAATTATTTAATGATAAAAATAAAAGCACGTTGATTTAAATTGGTTAGCTCTAAGCTATGATATTACTTATAAACGAATATTTAAAAAACAGCTCAAACCTCTATCATACCGCTAGGGATGACACAATAGAGAATAGCAGAATACTGAGCATTGACCCGTCACCATTGTGGCTCTACAGTGTACGCCTTATTTTGCACGATACGTTTTTAGCGCTTTCGTATTAGCAAGCATTTTGATATTTCAGTACAAATATTTTATTTCAGCATCATTTATTCGCTTACTAGCAAATCGTTTATAATAGTATGACCGCTTTATATTTTGAGCAATAAAATCTATTGATGCTGTCCGTTATTTTATAATACCTTACATTCTAATTAATGGCTTATGTGACTTATGAAATTCACTTTATCAGCGCTACCGACTGCTATGATGACAGTTGCACTCATGAGCGGCCCTATAGTGACTTATGCGAGTACGGGCTCAGATAATATAGAATCATCAGATGACATGACACCGGTGACTGTGACAAAAATTGTAGATGCCGATGGTCAGATTAATAATCAGACAGCTCAGACAGCAATGGCACCTAGTCATACATTAGCAGAGACTCATGCTGAGCACAGCGCATTAGATACCCTTATCGATCCAATCACACACAAGGCCGTGGATAATAGCTATCCATTAGAAGTCTCTAGCTTTTTGAGCCTAGAACAAGCGCAAAAGATTTTGGTTCAAGTCTCGCCCAAAATGGCGGCCAATCAAGCAGCCATCGCTGCCAGCGAATACCAAACTGACGCCCTCAGAACTATCGACAACCCCCTCGTATTTGCGCGCGTCTCTGCCAGTGCATACCATCTGGATGAGGATATAGATTTATCGTCTCTCAGAAACGGTATCGTCAACGAAGTAAATCATACTGTCGATAATGCGGTTCCTCCGATTGCAGACCTGCCAGATTTACCAAACTTTGGGGAGTTGGTCGGTGAGCGAATTCCAGACTCTTATAATGTTAAGCGCTCAGGATCGACAACGGGCGCAGGTCTTGGAGTCGTTTGGCCTATTTATACCGCTGGGCGTACGGATGCATTGACTGGCGCCTCAGAGGCACGCACCCAAGAAGCGGTCGCCGATAGCATCCTTGATAAAAACGAGCTCTATAATACGTTAATTGAACGGTATTTTAAGGCCCAATTGGCGATCATTGCTGCTTACTTACGTGAGGATGCTTACGATACCTTGCAGCAAACGGATCATATGGCAGAACGCTTGTTTGAAGAAGGCTTTATTTCGCGCGTCGATAGACTAGAAGCACAGTCTGCGCTTGCTGATGCCAAAAGCGAATCCGTCAATGCCAATAATGATGCGCGCTTAGCT
Source organism: Psychrobacter sp. T6-5 (assembly GCF_052258485.2). Lineage (NCBI taxonomy): Bacteria > Pseudomonadati > Pseudomonadota > Gammaproteobacteria > Moraxellales > Moraxellaceae > Psychrobacter > Psychrobacter sp. T6-5. Next base: position 2,359,655 of record NZ_JBQQEY020000001.1, read on the forward strand.
ATGATTGCGCTACAGCGATTGTTACGTACTGATTACCGTATTAAGCCGACGACGCCATTATTTGTCTCTAGCCGCCCCCTACCAGACGTTAGCTATTTTCAGGATTTGGCACTGAATAATCATCCAGGATTACAAAAGGTCGCCGCCAAACGCGCGCAGGCTCAGCAGTTGCATGCATTATCAGATACTGGCTACAAGCCGACAGTCTTGCTATATGGTTATAGTCAGCTCGAAAAAGACCCAAGCTGGGTCGCTGGTATCTCTGCCAGTTGGAAGCTATGGGGCGGACTTGATAAAACCGCATCATTGGCATCAAGCAATGCTCAAATACGTCAGGCAGATCTTTCTGAGATTGAAGTCAGCGACAATCTGCTACTGCTGGTAGAAAAAAACTGGCACGATGTTAATAATGCTCAATCACGCTATCAAGCGCTACAAAGTAACGTTGATTTGGCTGCAGAAGTTTTAAGATTGCGCCGCTTAGGATTGCAAGAAGGCGTGAATACCACAGTCGATGTGGTACAAGCACAAACGCAATCGCTTAAAGCACGTACTGAGCAAGCGCAAGCTGCCAACAGTTATGTACAGTCATTGGCCGCACTCATGCAAAGCTGCGGTACGCCGCTTGCTTTCAACGCTTATCTTAATGCCGCTGATATCCAGCTGCCGACCTTGTACACTGAATGATGATTATATATGAAAGCTTATAAAGTATACGAATAAGCGCTATGTCGTCGTTTCAATTTTAAGTGTTATAAGGCTAATGTGCGAAGATATATACCAAATCAGCATGACGCTACCAAAAAATAACGCTCAATAAACCATACTATTACTATAGTGAATCACTGTTTTATGAAAAAACCAACGTCCAAATCGATAAATAACTGGCTACAAACTTTACTAAAAACGTGGCCTATTGCGAATACTACTAATGTTTGGGCACATTGCGCCAGTGTCGGATTTTTTGGTTTTTTATCCATCTTTCCAGCGATGGCGGTGTTTGTGCTGATTTATGGTCTCGTATTTTCACCTGTTGAGATGCAGGAGCACATCTCCATTTTGCGTCCGTTTATACCTGATACAGTATACGAAGTCCTTAATTCGCGCCTAAGCGAGTTGGTCTCTAATACCAAATCCACGCTGACGTTTAGTCTGATCGTATCGACCTTACTTGCCCTTTATGCTGGCTCCAAAGGCATCAAATCTTTAATTGCCCTTGTCAATCTCGCTTTTCATATCACCCAAGAGCGCAGCTTCATACAAGGCACGATTCGAGCAGTGAGCCTGACCTTTGGTGCGGTAGTCGTCTTGATGATAGCGGTGTCTTCTATTGCTATTATCCCTGTAGCAGCGAATTATTTCCCCTTCCCTCAAGTGGCTGAAACGGTTGCACTGTGGGCCAGATGGCCTGTATTAGCGGGTATTATCTTTTTAAGCTTTTTAGGTCTCTATCGCCTAGCACCAAATCGTGATGCCGTTGCACTAAAAAAACTGGTTCCAGGAGCAACGCTCGCGACCGTTCTTTGGATTATATTGTCCGTATTGTTTTCGATTTATGTGCAAAACTTCAACAACTATAGTGCTGAATTTGGGGCGCTGTCAGCGGCGGTGGTCATTATGCTTTGGCTGTATTATTCGGCATTTATCGTCGCTTTTGGTGCGATTTTTAATTCTGAAGCCATAGACAATGCCAAACCTTATGCTGTTCGAGTGTACTAATCATAAATCCTTTGTTCTCAACTTTGCTGCTTTAGGAATCACACCGTCATGACTGAATTTCCAAACGAATCAGACAACTTAAATAAATCAGTTGATTCAACCGAGTCAGTGACCTCTCGAGATGCAAAAGCTTCCGTCGATCCAGTAGAAAATGTATCTGGTGGGTCTGACGCTCCAGAGCAATCTGTACCCGCTTATAGTCGTGGTAACGCAAAAGCTGATAAATCTGCTCGTATGAAAAAGATATTGCTCATACTGTTTGTACTAGGTGTTCTTGGTGCAATTGCATACGGTTTATATAAAAGCAATCAGCATAGTGAGCCAGAAGTCATTACGCTTCAAGGGCAGATGCAAATGCAGCAAACCTCTATCGCTGCAAAGGTAGCAGGCCGCATTGCTAACATTATGGTGACAGAAGGTGATACGGTTACGGTGGGTCAACAACTCATCGAAATGGATTCGCCTGAGATTAATGCCAAGATCAACCAAGCACGTGCTGGTAAGCAAATCGCACAAAGCCAATTGGACAAAGCAGAAAACGGAGCACGCCCGCAAGAGATCGCTCAAGCCAAAGCCGCTTGGCAAGCCAATAAGGCGGCGTCTGATTTGGCAGAAAACACCTATCAACGTGTCAATCGCCTGTATGAAGAAGGATTAATGGCACGGCAAAAACGCGATGAGGCTTACGCGCAATACCTAGCCACTCAAGACCAAACTGAAGCCGCACGTTTGCAATATGATTTGGCATTAGAAGGTGCTCGCAGTGAAGACAAATCAGCGGCTACCGCTCAAGTCGCACAAGTTGATGCCCAGCTAGATGAAGCACTAGCAGCAAAAGAAGAGGCCAATCTAAAGAGCCCTATTGCCGGTATTGTGGACAATGTCATTGTTAGTGCTGGAGAAGTCATCGGTCAAGGCGTTCCTTTGCTGACATTGGTAGATACCAGTGACCAATGGGTAGTGCTCAATGTCACTGAGTCTTATTTAAACCAGTTCGCTATTGGTCAGACATTTACAGGTACTATTCCCGCATTGTCATCAGCAGATAAGCCTTATAACAAACAGTTCACTGTTTATGCGACATCAACCTTATCTGATTTTGCTACTTGGCGACCGACCAATAATGATGATGGTTTTGATGTGCGTACCTTTGAGGTTAAAGCACGACCATCCACGCCCGATACTCGCATTCGCTCAGGAATGAGTGTGGTTGTGCATATTAATCCTACCAATCAGAACCAAGAGTAAGCCATGCACTTGACTAAGTTAAGTGAGGCTTTTTTACGTAGCGCCGCTTACGAGCGCCGTTTTTTAGCCAAAAACCATTGGGACCTTAGTATGGTGGTATGGATACCACTAGCCACAGTGCTGCTGATTTGGTGGATATTTTCACAGACTCAGATTACTGATTTACCCATTGGAGTGATCGATCAGGACAATAGTACTGTCGCCAATACTACCGTACGTTACTTAGAAGCCAGTCCTACGCTTACGGTTAGACAGCTTTATTATTCACAAGCGGATGCAGAAGCCGCAATCTTGCAACGTGATATTTATGCGGTTGTCATCATTCCTGAGGACTTTTCGCGTAATATTTTGTCTAACAAGCCTGCCCCTTTAGTCCTACAAGTAAACGCCCAGTACGGCACGCACTCTGGCATTATTCAAACGGCTGTCCAAGCAGTCGCTAGCACGTTGTCCGCAGGGGTAGAGATCAAACGATTAATAAAGCAAGGCGTAGGGACGTCGCAAGCCATGACTGCTTACTCGCCTATCAGTATCCAGCGTATTAGTTTGTTCAATGCTGCAACCAATTATCAGCAGTTTTTGGCATCGACCGTCATACCTGCACTACTACATATATTAGCGATGGTCGTCGGGGCAACTACCATTGGTCGCGAGCTGCGCGATAAAAATATTGGTCGCTGGTATCGCTTTATCAGTACAGGTACGCCTGACTTAGCCTTGGTTAAATCCTCTAAAAAAGCAGCTGCGCTGAATACCACACAAGATAGCACCAATAACACTGCACCATCATCAGACTCAAAAACGCCCAATTCTGTCAGTATGTCAGTATTGCTATCCGGTCTATTAGGCAAGTATTTTTGGCCAATATTGGCCTATAGCTTATGGTCAGCTTTGGTGTTGTGGCTTGTAACGTCGAACCAAAATATAAGCATTGGGTCAATCATCGCAGTATATATCGGCCTGTTATGCCTGATGATACTGTCATTCTGGCTTGGTGCTATTTTTACTTTGAACTCCTTTTCACTGCGTATGGGTTTGTCAACCACTGGTTTTATTTCAGCGCCTTCTTATGCCTTTGCTGGTGTGACCTTTCCTTATATTGCAATCAGTGATAGCGCGCAATACTGGTCGAATGCATTGCCACTGACACATTACCTCAAGCTGCATATTGCCCAGTTACAAATGCAAGCGCCGCTTGCTATATCTCTACCCATTGTCTATGGTTTAGCGGTTGCTACCATGATAGCCATGCTACTTGCAGCCTTATTGACCAAACGCGCATTGGCGCATCCTGAACGTTGGGGAGCACGCTAATGTCCGCACAATCAAATATCAAGCGCAAAGAGCCTCAATCAGCCATCGCTCCAGCATCTCAAACATTTTGGACAAGCTTTATTCAAACTTTCAAAGATGTCTTTGGGGATAAAGGCGTACTTTTGATGTTGATTATTGCCCCGATTATCTATGGGTTTTTCTATCCTTGGCCCTACTCAACTGAAGTGGTCAACCATGTACCAGTGGGTATTGTTGATTATGACAATAGTAACTTGTCACGCACGCTCGCCCGTTATGCAAGTGCCAGCCCATATCTAGATACTGAGCACTTTATCAATGAACAAGCGGCCAAAGAAGCCATATGGTCCGATCAAATTGCAGGCTATATGGTGATTCCAAGCGGCCTTGAAGAACAAGTCATGTCAGGGCAGCAAGCATATGTCAGCGTCCTCGGCAATGGCGGCTACTTTATTTTAAATAAGAACGTTCAATTGGGATTCTCTAAAGCAGTTGGTACCGTATCAGCGGGGATCAAGGTAAAGAAAAATATCGCGAAAGGCGCTTATGCACCCACCGCAGCACGGAGTGCTCAAGCGGTACCACTACAAATCATGCCACTTTATAATCAAACTGAAGGCTACGGTGCCTACGTCGTGCCAGCCGTCTCCATCATTATCTTACAACAGACACTGTTGATGGCGACCGCCATGCTGATTGGCACTTGGTATGAACAGCGGCGTCATGCTGCAAGTGTACGCGGTTGGCTCGGACGTATCGCAGCGTTGAGCACGCTAAGCTTTATCATTGGCTGTTTTTATTATGGCTGGACTTTTGAGCTGCATCATTATCCACGTGGGCAAAATATGCTTGGAACGCTATTGTTTTTAGCACTGTTTTGTCCGACAGTCGCAACGCTCGGCTGCGTGCTCGGATTATGGTTCCGGCAGCGTGAACGCAGTATGCAGATCTTAATCTTTATTTCACTACCGATATTTTTCTTAAGTGGCTATCCATGGCCAGCCGACCAGTTGCCTCAAATATTACAAATAATACGCTGGATCGTACCGACTACTCCTGCGATCAACACCTCTGTACAGCTTAACCAAATGGGTGCAAGCCTTTCTCAAGTGGCCATAGGGTTTTATGCATTGGCTGGCTTGTGGTTGCTCTATTTTGTTTTATTGCTATTTTTACGCAAGCGTATTCCGCAAAAAAGAGCCTACTTATAAATCTTCAAATTAATTCAATCTATGAGCATAAAAAAAGCGCCTACTAATGTTAGTAGGCGCTTTTTTATTTATACGATATAAACAGCGACGGTTTAAAACACTCGGTTCAAACCATTCAATGCTGCCACACGGTATGCTTCTGCCATCGTTGGATAGTTAAAGGTCGTATTTACAAAGTACTCAAGCGTATTGTTACTCTTACACTTCATCACTGCTTGACCAATATGAATAATCTCTGACGCGTGGTTGCCGTAGCAATGAATGCCTAAAATCTCCAACGTATCACGATGGAACAATATCTTTAATACGCCTGAGCGTTCACCGATGATTTGTGCACGTGCCAAATGTTTGAAGAACGCTTGACCCACTTCATACGGAACTTTCTCATCCGTTAGCTCTTGCTCTGTTTTGCCGATACAAGAGATTTCAGGAATGGTATAGATACCAGTTGGTACACTAGATACTGGCTCAGCATCACTATCACCGACCATAAATGCAGCAGCACAGCGACCTTGGTCATAGGCAGCAGAGGCTAGTGATGGCCAGCCGATTACGTCACCAGCAGCATAGATATTGTCGACGTCCGTACAGTAAGTATCATCTACTTTTAACTGACCACGGCCGTTTGCTTTTAGCCCAATGGCTTCTAAGTTTAAGCCTTCAGTATTACCTGAGCGACCATTTGACCAAAGAATGGCATCAGATTTGATACGCTTACCGCTCTTTAAATGCAACACCACATAATCATCATGAGTCTCAAGATGATCAATCTCTTCGTTACTACGGATAAGCACACCGAACTGTCTAAAGTCATGCGCGATGGCATCACTGATTTCGCTGTCTAAGTAATTGAGCAACTGATCTTGGTTATTGATTAAATCAACTTTGTAGCCAAGACCGGTAAAGATAGACGCGTACTCACAGCCAATCACCCCTGCACCATAAATGATGATTTTTTTGACCACATAATCCATTTGTAGGATTTTGTCAGAGTCAAAGACGCGTGGGTGATCGAAGTCTAGAATATCCGGACGGTAAGGACGACTACCGACAGTGATGATGGCTTTATTGAAAGTAATCGTTTCGTAGACATTGTCATCGACTTCAATGCGTAGCGTATGAGCGTCAATGAAACTTGCCCAGCCTTGAATGACTTCGATACGGTTGCGCTCATAAAAACGTGTGTGCGTACTGACTTGACGACGAATTACTTGACGCGCCTTAGCCAATACTTCATTTAGCGGAACTTGCTTATACTCCATCGCTTTGGTAAACATCGGGTCGCGACGGAAATTAATTAAGTTAAATACTGATTGGCGCAGTGCTTTACTTGGAATGGTACCGACATGAGTAGAGTTACCACCTACCTGATCTCGCGGATCAACGACCACCACTCTTTTACCAGATTTGGTCAGCTTCATGGCAGCGGCTTCACCAGCAGGGCCCGCCCCTAAAACAACCGCATCATACTCATACTCGTGATCGTCACTTTTTAGTCGACGAGAATCTTTGGTAAATCCAGATTTGATATCAATACGAGTGTCATCAAGCGGGTTGATGAGATCAGGGTGATGCATGATATCTTCAGTGACCTGCTCATGAGTCTGCTCGATTTTCTGTTTTGTGTCTTTACCTTCAGTATGTTCAGGATTGGGCGAACGACCATTAGATTTATTCGATACTTCAGTATGGACGTCTTTACCAGTATCATTGGTTGCGTCACTTATATTCTTACTTACCATCATGTCCTCTTTATATATTGTTTGCTCTATTAATATCTATGTGCACGAGTTAATATTTTTAATATTCAAGCAACTTAGTAAAGTTGTCCTCACCATAAGGCATGAATATACTTTTTACAAACTTGATGACGATTACATATTATAAAATTAATAGTCCATTACCCAATGCGGCGTTTAAGACCTGTCATCTGTAAAATACGCGTCGCAATTTCTTCAACAGACATCTCTGATACATCTAAGCTTGGGATACCGTGCGTGATATAAATTCCCTGTATCGCGCGCTGTTCTTGCTGGCATTGCTGATAACTTGAGTAACGACTGCCCGCACGGCGCTCTTGACGGATTTTTACCAAGCGATCGGTATCAATGAGCAAACCAAACAGTTTGTCTTTATGCTCACGGAGCGCTTTTGGTAGTTGATTGTCGTATAGATCATCTTCGGTCAAAGGATAGTTAGCGGCTCGGATACCAAATTGTAATGCTAAATATAAAGAAGTCGGCGTCTTACCAGATCGTGACACACCCACCAAAATAATATCTGCTGCATTATAATGACGAGTACGCGCCCCATCATCATTGTCTAAGGCGAAATGGACTGCATCGATACGCTCTTTGTATGTCTCAGAATCAACATCATCATGCGCATGACCTGAATGACCATCTGGCTCTACGCCAGTCTCTTCTGCAACGCGGCCAATCAACCCTTCGTACATATCCAAATTACAGCTGTGTGCTGAATTGATTTTTTCGCGAATCTCTGGATTGACGATCGTATCAAACACCAACGGCAACGACCCATCACGTTGATACGCCATGTTGATTTGCTCCACAGCATCGTCAGCACGCTCTAAGCTATCGACGTATGGCAACACTCTTGTCTCAAAAGGGACGGAGGCAAACTGACTTAAAATAGCGCGTCCGAGAGTCTCAGCCGTAATTGCGGTGCCATCTGAGATAAAAAATGCCGTTCTGATGGCTTGTGAGCTGTCCAAGTTTAACGCATGACGATTTTGGATAGTGGACTTGACTTGTTCAGATGGATTGCTTGAGTACATAACGTTGACACCTCGGTTGAAAACTCAATAATGATCTTCATTTCATTTTTAGTATTGATCTAATAGCATTTATCTAACTTTGGCTGCCTTATCTCTTTTAAATACAGAACGATGGCAGCGCTGCTATTGCACATTTATATAGCCATATACATCACTTATCTATCCGCTACATTATACGCATATTAGCACCCTAATAGAAATCAATGTTACAGGTGTACACTTAGAGACTCATGCTGTTTTAAGTTCACACATCACCCCTAATTTGTGGTCAGTTATCTGCTGTTGATATCACATGCCGTATATAAAGGTAGAAATTTCGCGAATAATTCAAATAAACCTGCTTTAGACATGTTTATTTTTAACCTAATTAGCAGTTATTAATACATATCATCATCTCTACTACTGATATTTTTTATCTTGCTAAAGGTAATATCTTTAGAAACTTGCCTTAATTTATATGGCAATTCCTACAATTTGTGTATTTTTAACAAGTTTTTTGGTAAAACCCCTCGAATTCCTCCTAATATGGCGGTATAATTCACCGTTATAATCTTTACTAAATAACCTTATTTTCTGGAGTTATCATGGCAGCGCAATCTACAGCACTTGTAATCAATCTTGATCAGCTAGGAAAAGACGACATCGAAATGGTTGGTGGCAAGAATGCCTCACTTGGTGAGATGATCAGCCATCTTTCTGATTTAGGCGTTAGTGTTCCAGGCGGCTTTGCCACCACTTCAAATGCATTCAATCGCTTTTTGACAGAAACAGGTTTACTAGAAAAAATCAACAGTGAGCTAAACACATTGGACGTCAATGATGTTAATAAGCTTGCGGCGACTGGTAAAAAAATCCGTACGTGGATTATCGAGCAAGAACTGCCAAAAGATCTTGAGCAAGAAGTACGCGAATCATTTGAAACCATGAGCGGCGGCGAAGACATCGCTGTTGCTGTACGCTCTTCTGCGACTGCTGAAGATTTGCCAGATGCGTCATTTGCTGGTCAACAAGAAACTTTCTTGAACATTCGCGGTATTGATAACGTCCTAATTGCTATTAAAGAAGTATTTGCCTCGCTATACAACGACCGTGCCATCTCTTACCGTGTACACAAAGGTTTTGAGCACGAAGGCGTTGCACTATCTGCTGCCGTACAGCGTATGGTACGTTCAGAGACTGGTGCGGCTGGTGTTATGTTCACGCTAGATACCGAAAGCGGTTTTGATCAAGTCGTGTTCATCACATCAAGCTATGGCCTAGGTGAAATGGTTGTACAGGGCGCGGTTAACCCAGATGAATTCTACATCTCAAAACGTCTGCTAGCCGATGGTAAGCCTTCTGTTATCCGTCGTAACCTAGGCAGCAAGCACAAGAAAATGGTTTATGGTGATGAAGGCAGCACCGCAAAATCAGTGAAAACGGTCGATGTTGAAAAACAAGATCGCATGCAGTTCTCTTTATCTACTGAAGAGCTGACCTCTCTTGCCAAGCAAGCGGTCACGATCGAGCAGCATTATGGCCACGCGATGGATATCGAATGGGCAAAAGACGGTGACAGCGGTGAAATCTTTATCGTTCAGGCACGTCCTGAAACCGTTAAGAGCCGTCAAGACAGCAATGTCATGGAGCGTTATGTCATCGACACGACTGGGGCAAAAGTATTGTGTGAAGGTCGTTCAATCGGTCAGCGCATCGGTTCAGGTAAAGTCCGTATCGTTACTCACCTAAACGAGATGGACAAAGTAGAAGAAGGCGATGTTCTTGTATCTGACATGACTGATCCAGATTGGGAACCAGTCATGAAGCGCGCTTCTGCCATCATTACCAACCGTGGTGGTCGTACGTGTCACGCAGCGATTATCGCGCGTGAGCTAGGTGTGCCAGCCATCGTTGGTTGTGGTAACGCCACTGAGCTATTGGTTGACGGTCAAGAAGTGACTGCATCTTGTGCTGAAGGCGACACTGGTTTTATTTATGAAAGCCAGATTGATTTTGAAGTGCAGACTAACTCTGTTGAATCTATGCCAGAGCTTGCATTCAAAGTCATGATGAACGTTGGTAACCCAGATCGCGCCTTCTCATTCACCCAAATGCCAAACGAAGGTATTGGTCTTGCGCGTCTTGAGTTCATTATCAACCGTATGATTGGTGTGCATCCAAAAGCGCTACTAAACATGAACAGCTTGCCACGTGAGATCTCACAAGCCATTCAAGAGCGTATCGCAGGCTATGCCTCACCTGTTGACTTTTATGTTGATAAATTGGTTGAAGGTATCTCAACCCTAGCCGTTGCCTTTATGGATCAGCCAGTTATCGTTCGTATGTCAGATTTCAAATCAAACGAATATGCCAACTTGCTTGGTGGTAAGCTGTATGAGCCATCAGAAGAGAACCCAATGCTTGGTTTCCGCGGTGCTAGCCGTTATGTCTCTGATAACTTCCGTGACTGTTTTGAGCTTGAGTGTAAAGCGCTAAAACGTGTTCGTGATGAGATGGGCTTGACCAACGTTGAGATTATGATTCCATTCGTCCGCACCACTGGCGAAGCGGCACAAGTGATCGAGTTACTTGAGAAAAACGGTCTAAAACGCGGTGAAAATGGTCTGCGCATCATCATGATGTGTGAGCTACCCACCAACGCGCTATTAGCAGAAGAGTTCCTAGAGTACTTCGATGGTTTCTCAATCGGCTCTAACGATTTGACTCAGTTGACGCTTGGTCTTGATCGTGACTCAGGTATCGTCTCACATCTATTTGATGAGCGTGACCCTGCGGTTAAGAAATTGCTCACTATGGCTATCGACGCTTGCCGTAAGCAAAACAAATATGTCGGCATCTGTGGTCAGGGCCCATCAGACCATCCAGATCTAGCGTTCTGGCTAATGGAGCAAGGTATCAGCTCGGTATCATTGAACCCTGATTCTGTGCTAGATACTTGGTTCTTCCTAGCTGGTGAAGAAGCAAAGTAAACCGTTACGTTCAGTCGAAGCGGTAACTCACACAGTCATTAAAGATACCACTATTAGGGTCTATTTGATTTTTTCAAATAGACCCTAATATAATGTCTTAAGACATGACTAACTATGCAGGCAATTATGCAGATTTTCCTTGCTCGAAATAACGTACAAGCTGGTCCATACAATTTGGAACAGCTTAATATCATGCTGGCATCAGGTGAAGTATTGCTTGATGATTTAATCTGGCATGAAGGCTTAGATCAGTGGCAGCGCGTAGGAAATGTGACCAATAATCAAACGGTTTATCGGCCGACTGGTGCCACTACCCCTGATGCGAATGATTCTATTATCAATAATGTGACTGTCTTTCCTGAGGAGACGACCAGTAGTGCTAAAGATAATAACTCAGTATCATTAGATAGACTATATGGCAAGCCTGAACGTTCTAAAAATGTGAAGGCCGATATGACGACCAATCGTCATCAGACGCCGCACAACAATGTATCATTAAGCAAGCCGACTATTAAGAAGGCTGCCACAGATAAAGATAAAACCGTTGGCAACGTGGTACTTGCCCCGATTATGTCGCGAGTATTGGCGACTGCGCTTAATGGGCTGCTGTATGTATTGGCCATATTGCCATTAGTAATGGCATTGACCAAAATGGATGTGGACTATACCAAATTCCAAAACATTCAAGATATGGATGCTGCTTATCAATACTCAATGACATTGATGGAAAGCCTTCCTAGTAGCACGCTCATGATGTCGCAAGTCATGGTTTTTGGCTTGTTTGCACTGCAGCTGGTATTTATCACCATGCGTGGTCAATCACTAGGCAAAGTAATCACTGGTATTCGAGTGGTGGATCAGACCACACATCGTCTACCCTCGTTTATTAAGCTTGTCGGCACACGTACATTACTGTTGTTTATTATCTATAATCTACTGTTTTCGTTTACTAGCTTTTTAGGTTTTGTGATTATTGCCATTCATTATTACATGGCATCAAAAAGCACTGAAAATATTGGTTGGCATGACAAACTTGCCAAAACCTTAGTGGTCAAAGCTGACAGCAGTCAACTGGTAAAGAAATCAAAATCTGAGTAAATGTTTTTTAACCATATAATTCATAATAGTCATAAAAAAGCTGCGTATGATCGCAGCTTTTTTATTGAGTAAACACAATAATTATATGATTTCTCAACTTTATTGACAGCCGCTTGGTTATTAACCTTTGTGTTAATCGCCAAGTACTGTTATAATACGGCGCTTTATAAACTAAGCTTATTTCTTACTATATTTTTAAGAACGTGGGCTTACCTTATAAATCTCCTTGCTATTAACATAGGGTTAATAGCTACTAATCCGTAAGGAGTCATAATGCGACATTACGAACTGGTGTTACTTGTACACCCAGACCAAAGCGACCAAGTGGTTGGCATGGTTGAGCGCTACATCAAGTTAGTTCAAGACAACAACGGTGTTATCCATCGTCTAGAAGATTGGGGCCGTCGTCAACTGGCTTATCCAATCAACAAGATTCACAAAGCTCATTACGTTCTTTTCAACATTGAAACTGACGGCGAGACTTTGGCTGAACTTGAAGAATTATTCCGCTATAACGACGCGATCATTCGTAGTCTAGTTATGCGCCGTGACGAAGCTGTCACTGAAGAGTCGCAGTTAGCCAAGAATGCCGATGAAAAACGCGCACGCAAAGCAACTACTCGTCGTCCAGACAATCGTGAAAACGATAATGACGACAACGACAACAGTGAAGACTAATTAAAGGAGAATACTCATGGCACGTTTCTATCGCCGTCGCAAATTCTGCCGTTTCACTGCTGAAGGCATCACTCACATCGACTATAAAGATGTTGAATTGCTAAAACAGTACATTAGTGATAATGGCAAAATCGTACCAAGCCGTATTACCGGTACGTCTACTAAATATCAGCGTCAACTAGCGACTGCTATCAAGCAAGCTCGTTATTTATCGCTACTTCCATACACTGATAACCATCAAGGTTAACCGCTAACTAGGAATGACTCATGCAAATTATTTTGTTACAGCGTATCGTCAACCTTGGTAAACTCGGTGAAACTGTCGATGTAAAACCAGGTTACGGTCGTAACTTTCTTATCCCTCAAGGCCGCGCTCTACCTGCGACTAAAGCTAATATTGAAAAGTTCGAAGCACGTCGTGCTGAGCTTGAAGCTGAAGAAGCAAAAGAGATCGCAGTTGCTCAAGAGCGTGCTGATGCACTAACTGACGTTAATGTTATCATGCGTGCGAAATCAGGTGACGAAGGCAAGCTATTCGGCTCTATCGGTACTCGTGATATCGCTGAAGCATTGACTAACTCAGGTCTAGAAGTAGACCGTGCTGAAATCAAGCTACCTGAAGGCACTCTACGTCAAGTTGGCGAATACAATGTTGATATTCAGCTACACCATGACGTTACTGCTAGCATCTTAGTTACTATTCTTTCTGAAGATGGTAACAACGAAGATTCAGCTGACGAAGAAGAAGCTGACGAAGATTATTCTGAAGAGTAATCTTTCAGATAGTTAGACTCAGTCTATAAAAAAGCCAGTGACCTTGTGTTGCTGGCTTTTTTTATGTCGATATTTTATACATGTGATCATAATACTTTCGCATTACATCAGAGTTTTCTTGATGCCTTGTAAGTATCAGTCGATTACTAAAAGCTGTATTCAATACTATTTGTTAGCATGATATCTTGCAGTAACTAATTGCAACAACTCACTTAAAAACGCTATACCAACCAACAAGATACTGTCTATATAATTGTATTCGCCATAACGAGTAGAGTTCATGCTCTATTTTTATACTTTTCGTTGATAGAGTACTTTAATATGACCAACACTGATGAAATAAACACTGACGATAAACTACTTTGTGTCAAAGGTAACGATTTCTATTCAGAGGGTGAGATCTATACGGTAGGTAGAATCGTTAATGATAAATACTTTCAAATACTGACCAGCGGCGATAATGATCACTGGTATGCAACGCTAGATGATAAAGGTATCTACGTAAGCTTCGATTCTATGATAGCCACTGACAATAAAGCGTTCTTCGATAAGATTGCTTAGATTGGAATTTATATAAAAACTCATCTTGAACAAATAAAATAAGCGATACTTTATAAAAGACTGGCCATCTATAGTGGTCAGTCTTTTTTTAGTGAAAAACCTTGGTTAAATGCGGTTTGAAAATCGAAAAAGCGATAACTCTGTAAGCACAAGAATGCCACTACTCTCATCAGAAAATGTTCATATCGCCATAACAAACAGCATCTCTTTGACAAATGTATTTCCTAGTGACGCCTATTTGCTATAAAATATGCCCCTTCAAAATTTCGTATCGTTATTGATGCCTGTTTGCGTGAATAACTCATTAAGATATAAACCATATTGAGACAGTGATGATTGTATTTTGGCTTGTGCTGACCATTCTTTTTATTATTTTCGCTACCGCAAAATTAAAGTGGCATCCTTTTTTAGTGTTAATTTTGTCCGCTTTTTTGGTCGCACTATTTTATCAAGTACCACTTAATACGGTCGCAAAAACGATCTCTGATGGTTTCGGTGGTATCTTAGGTTATATCGGTCTTGTTATCGTATTTGGTACGATTATTGGCTTAATCCTTGAAAAAACGGGTGCTGCTATCGTAATGGCAGAGTCAGTCATCAAAGTACTAGGGCCACGCTTCCCTACTTTGACCATGTCTATCGTCGGTGCTGTCGTTTCGATACCTGTATTTTGTGACTCTGGCTATATTATCTTGAACTCTCTAAAAGAGTCTTTGGCTGAGCGCCTACATGTATCAAGTGTCGCGATGAGTATTGCCTTGGCCACTGGTCTATATGCTACCCATACCTTTGTACCGCCGACCCCAGGCCCAATCGCGGCGGCAGGTAACTTAGGTCTAGAGTCCAATTTAGGTTTGGTTATCATGGTTGGTGTGGTCGTGACAGCAGTTGCTGTACTGGCTGGCTGGTGGTGGTCTAATCGCTTTCTTAACGCGACTCCTGATAATATCAATGCGGTAGACGCTCCAGCAGCCATGCCTGAAGGAATGAAGACTCGTGACGATTATAGTCATCTGCCTTCAGCGACAATGGCGTTTTTACCTATCATTGTTCCTATCATATTAATCTGCCTGTCTTCGGTTGCTAACTTCCCAAGCGCACCGTTCGGTAGTGGTACGCTAGCAGAGATTTTAATATTCATTGGTAACCCATTGACTGCGCTACTTATCGGTTTGTTCTTATCGTTTTTCTTGATTAAATCAAGCCAAAAAACGCAAGAAATCAGCGATAGTATCTCGCAAGGTTTGGTAGTAGCAGCCCCTATCCTATTGATCACTGGTGCTGGTGGCGCATTTGGTGCCATGCTAAAAGTGACGCCGATTGGCGATTATCTAGGTTCGACGCTATCTGCTTTGGGTTTAGATATTTTTATGCCATTTATCGTCTCTGCTGCGCTAAAAACAGCACAAGGCTCGACCACAGTGGCATTGGTTACGACTTCTGCTATGGTTGCCCCACTATTGAGTCAGATCGGCCTAGACAGTGAACTTGGACGCGTGTTCTGCGTGATGGCAATTGGTGCTGGTGCCATGACCATCTCACATGCCAATGACAGCTTCTTTTGGATTGTTAGCCAGTTCAGTCGCATGAGCGTGGCACAAGCGTACAAAGCTCATTCAATGGCCACTGGTATCCAAGGTGTGACTAGCATCGTATTTATCTGGTTGTTGACGCTAGTGTTTATCTAATACATAAGAGTGGGTATTTCTACAGACGTTTATTTGGCTATTGCTAAGTAAACGTTTTAAAACATGACACTATCGCAATGTTCGTGTCATTACGATATTCAAAGAGAGCCGTATGAAAATTTTGATCGCCCCTGACTCATTTAAAGAAAGTTTAGAAGCACTGGATGTGTGCCATGCTATTCAATCTGGTTTTAGCACAGTGTTTCCAGATGCTGACTATAAGCTACTGCCAATGGCTGATGGCGGCGAAGGGACTTCAGCAGTATTGTCTTATGTATTGGGCGGGCGCTGGAAAGAAGTCAGAGTACATGATCCGTTGATGAGACCGATTACGGCAAAGTATCTGTTATTGCCTGACGCAACTGCGGTTATCGAAGTGGCTCAAGCGTGTGGATTGCATCTACTGACAGCTGATGAGCGTAATCCCGTTATTGCGAGTAGCTATGGTGTTGGGGAGCTGATCGAAGATGCATTAGCAGAAGGTGCTAAGCGTATCGTTATCGGTTTAGGTGGTAGCGCAACCAATGATGCAGGCCTTGGCATGCTCATGGCGCTAGGCATCACATTTCATGATATAAATGACAGCTTACTCACTCATGGTGGTGGCGCACTTGCCAACTTGCATAAGCTCGATAATACTAGCCTTCATGCAAAGATATCAGACACGGTATTTGAAGTTGCTTGTGATGTGACCAATCCACTCTGTGGTCTACTTGGGGCGAGCGCGGTATTTGGCCCACAAAAAGGCGCTTGTCCAAAGCAAGTCGATACATTAGATAAAGCGCTCAGTCACTTTGCTACCATATGTGGACAGCATGGCTACGAAGACTGTCAATACGTTGAAGGCGCTGGCGCTGCTGGTGGTCTTGGGTATGCGATGATGACGTTCTTTAAAGCTCAGCTAAAGTCAGGCTTTGATACAGTTGCCGAAGTGTCTCACCTGTCACAGCATATCGCAGAGGCTGATCTCGTCATCACTGGCGAAGGTAAGCTCGATGCGCAAACCGCCATGGGTAAAGTGGCAGGCGGCATCAGCCAAATCGCTAAGGCTAGCCGTACACCTGTCATCGCTATCTGCGGCAGCGTCGATGGACTAAAACCTGCTCAGACCAGTCAGTTCGATGTGGTTATGCCAAGTATCCAAAAAGTCGATACAATAGATAATGTGTTGGGCTCTGCTTATAACAATATTGAAACTACTGCTGCTAATATCGCTGCAAGTATCAAACTTGGGCAGACTTTAAAATAGTCGCAATCTATCAATAAGCCTCCTCCACTAAATGCGCAGCTATTGAGCGTTTTATTAACTCTTTGCTAGCTGTGCATGTATCATTCTTAACATGTCTATAGCCATTTTTTTACTTCGTCAATGACCGTATGCATTCTATTAGAAAGTGCCTGCTGTCGTCTGACTGCAAGATATAACGTCTCACTAACGGCAACTGGCAGATAATGACTGTTAATCAGCTCAGGCTTTGGATAAGCAGCCACTGCATGTGCTGGTAAAACAGTAAAACCTATTCCCCTGCTGACGGGCTCTAAGATTAACCCTATCTGATTCGAAAAGCCTTTTTTCTCAAAATCATTAATATGCTGGAATTGATCATAATTGGCAGTCAGTAGCATGCCTGCATGATGGGCACCATCTGGATGATCAATAAATCCAAGTTCGATAAGCTGTTCCCAACTAGGCTCTACTGTAGCCACAGGGGTTACTAGTATCAATGCTTCTTGAGCCATAGGCTTGCAGCTAACCGTTTCATCGTCTGAGATATCTGTCATAAAGCCAATATCAATCTCGTGATTTGCCAGCGCCCGCTCAATATCAGAATTTGGAGCAAAACGGTAATCAATCACTAGTTTTGGATGCTGTTGCTGTAGTGTCAAAAGCTGCGGATATAGTTTGAGGCCCACACTACCCGGTGACATCAAACGCACCAATCCTTCATAAGGCGGATCTTCACCGATTCGCTGTTCTAAATTTGATAATCGCTGCAGTATCTCGCCTGCTTCTTTATAAAGCTGCTCACCTGCATTGGTCAATGAGAACTGCTTTCCTTGACGAATCAACAAGTCCGTATCTAGTTGCTCCTCTAACTTACTTATGTGTTGGCTCACACCAGACTGCGTCATATATAGACGTTCAGCGGTACGGGTAAAGTGCCCAACTTCAGCAAGCGTGCAAAAGGTGCGTAGCCATGTGATATTTATCATTACGTTTCATACTTATTTATATAATATTTGATAATTTTACATAATCAATCCGTATTTGTATACTGGACTCACGTTAAACAAGCGTACAGCAAACAGGAGCACAAGCTATGAACAACGTTTATCCAAGAAGCTTTTCGCACATCGGTCTGTCAGTCCCTGACTTAGATGCCGCCGTAAAATTTTATACTGAAGTGATGGGTTGGTACACCATCATGGAACCAACTGAGATTGTCGAAGATGATAGCCCGATCGGTGAGATGTGTACTGAAGTATTCGGTGCAGGTTGGGGCAGTTTCCGCATCGCTCACTTATCTACTGGTGACCGTATCGGTGTTGAGATTTTTGAATTCAAGAATCAAGAAAACCCTGAAAACAACTTTGAATACTGGAAAACAGGTATCTTTCACTTCTGCGTTCAAGATCCAAATGTTGAAGAGTTGGCTGAGCGTATGGTTGCAGCAGGCGGCAAAAAGCGTATGGAAAAACCACGCTACTACTACCCTGGCGAAAAACCTTACCGCATGATCTATATGGAAGACCCGTTCGGTAATATTGTTGAAATTTATAGCCACAGCTACGAGCTTATCTATAGCGAAGGCGCATACTAAGCTCATCATAAATGCAGCTTATATCTAACTAAAAAACCAATAGCGTACTCATCACCTGAGTGCGCTATTTTTTTTGTGTGCTTTCTATGTGCTCCATCTATTGTATAGAATATGAGCCATGCTACTATTTATATAGTTTTATAAATAGTAGCATTAGCCAAATCAAATAACCCATTATCAAGGATGATAAATGACTCAATCTGACGTTACTTTAGACCTAGACGACCTTCTGGTTATTAGAGAAGACAATAAAGAAAGTGGCATAGTCACGCTGACCTTAAACCAACCCAAACAATTCAATGCCCTGTCCGTTAAAGTACTATCTGCCATGCAAGCAGAGCTGGACAATATCGCTCAAGACGATACGATCAGAGTGGTGGTTATTCAAGCGACGGGCAAGGCGTTCTGTGCTGGTCATAATCTAAAACAAATGCGCGCCCACGACGATGAAGCGTTTCATCGCGCCTTATTCCAGCAATGTAGCAAAATGATGCTTACTATCAATCGTATGCCGCAAGTTGTTATCGCAAAAGTACAAGGCATTGCCACAGCCGCAGGATGTCAGCTGGTCGCCGCTTGTGACTTGGCCGTTGCCGCTGATGATGCAAAATTTGCCACCTCTGGGATAAACGTTGGACTTTTTTGCTCTACGCCTGCCGTTGCCGTCAGTCGTAATTTGCCCCGTAAGCAAGCATTTGAGATGCTGATTACAGGTGAATTTATCGATGCACATACTGCCTTGCAATATGGATTGATCAATCGAGTTTCGTCAGCAGAGCAGTTAGATCAAACACTACAATCACTGATAACGGCCATTACTACCAAGTCTCCAGTAGCAGTAAAAACTGGCAAAGATATGTTTTACAAACAGCTGGATATGAGTGTCGAAGACGCTTATGACTATGCCAGTGAGGTAATGACTTGCAATATGATGGCAGACGATGTGGGTGAAGGGATTGATGCTTTTATTGAGAAACGCCAAGCAGTATGGAAAGGGTGTTAGTCCATATAGTATTAATCATTGTATTGCTTCGCTGACGTTATACGGCGTGTGCTTGGATTAAAAAGCTAGCATATTCCTTTTCAATAATCGAGTTGGCTTATTGCTACGTATAGAAAAGGCCATGATATCGCTATCATGGCCTTTTCTATTTCTAGTTAATACCGATACTACAAGTACTGCGAGCCGTTTATTACTCAGCAGCGATAGCGATCATCTCAACCAATAGCTCAGGACGCGCAAGCGCTGATTCGCCACATGCGCGCGCTGGTGGCTGAATACCTTCAAACCACTGGTCATAGACTTCATTCATAGCAGCGAAGTCTGCCATGTCTTTGATCCAAACTGTGACTGATAGTAGCTTTGATTTATCACTACCAACTTCTTCTAATAGCGTTTGGATTTTTTCCAAGCAAGTCAACGTTTGCGCTTTGATATCGTCTTCTGCATTACCGACCTGACCACACAAATAGATCGTCTGGTTATGGATTACGGTTTTGCTCATACGTTGATTGCTATGTAGCTTCTTAATCATATCTATACCTTTCATTTATTAATTTAAGTCTGTACTAAAACTGCTGAACGCGCGCTTAGTTAGAAAAACGCTGAGCGCTAAATGGTGCAAGATCGACCAATGCAGGCTTATCATGAATCATCTCTTCAACCAGACGCCCTGTCATTGGCCCTAAGGTAAAGCCTTGATGGCTGTGACCAAATGCGAACCATAGTTTGTCATGCTTATCAGCAGGACCGATGACTGGCTTCATGTCAGGCATACAAGGACGTGAGCCTGCCCATGCCTCGCTCTCTACTGCATCTTCCAATGGCAAGATTTTTTTAGCAAGCTTCAATACGGTTTGCAATTGACCAAAGTTCTTTGGCGCATTCATAGTAGTCATCTCAGCACCCGTGGTGATACGAATACCTTGCTGCATTGGCCCCATGACAAAACCTTTGTCCATATCAAACATACTGTGATGGATTGTGTTTTTTTCCGTCACTTTGAAATGCTGATGATAGCCACGCATTGGGAACAATGGCAAGTTATAACCAAGTGGTTTGATCAAATCATTAGACCAAGGGCCTGCTGCGATGACCAATTTATCACTATAATACGTATCTTTATCAGTGATAACTTTCCAGCCGTCCGCTTCTTGGACGATTTCTTTTACGTCATTTTCTTTGATCGTACCTTGCATGTCTTGGAAGTTTTTTGCGTAGGCTTTTACGAGCGAGCTTGGGTTTGATACTTGCCATGAATTTAACCAATGAATGGCACCAACAAAACCTTCGAAATTAGCACGAGGCTCCATTGCTTTTAGCTCTTCAAGACTCAGTACGTTATGCTCAACCCCTTGGTTGCGAGCATCAATGGCGGATGCTTGCGCTTCTTTGAACGTCTCTTCTGAGCGATGTAGCTGTAACCAACCATCACGAGTAATGAGCTCATCAGCACCAGAAGCGCTAATCATGGTTTGGTGCTCACTAGTACAATGCTCAATCAACGTCTGCCACTCTGACTCGATTTTTTTGACAGACGCAGGCGTAGAGTATTTCCAGTATTGCAGCAGCGCTTGATGATAACGCAGAATCGCTGGAATACGGTAGCGAATATCAGTACCTTGGTTCGGCAATACTCGGATCATCTCTGTCAGCTGACGCGGAAAAGGATGCGTATGAATCGCTTCGCGCTGAATCAATCCTGCATTGCCATATGAGGTCTCTGACCCTGGCAATTTCTTGTCTAAGAGTAATACATTTGAGTTATTTTTTTGTAGATGCCACGCGATTGACGTGCCAACCATACCTGCACCGATAACGATAACTTCATAGCGCATAACCTATCCTTTTCTTAGGGTGTTAATACAGAGTATCAAATATAAAGGTCTAACCAAATTAGGTGGTAATAGTAACGCATTGTGCTCAATATTAAACCCTTATCTGAAAAATATTTTTACTATTAAATACTTTTAGCTATACCTTTATTTGCAGGTCATTTTTAAAAGGAATAGTTGGCGTATGAAGCCACTATTTAGTGGCGAATTAGTAACGAAAATGAAGCAAAGTGAGCTGAAAAATTTAGAACAAAATTTATTGTTAATGACAATGAAAAATTACCACCACATTGGATCATCATTTTCCTTGATAGGCGATTTTACCGTCTCTACTGCCACTTCATCAGCAGATAGCTCTGCAATGAAGCGTGAGGCCATGTCAAAGTATCCAGAATAACTAGAAAAATAATTCGGCGCGGTCAGATACAGCTGAGTTTTTGCACGACTACAAGCCACATAAAACAGCTTGCGCTCTTCTTCTAATGCTTCAAAGTCGTCCAGCGAGCGGTGATGCGGCGTGATGCCATCGACCAACGAGTTAACGAATACCACTGGCCACTCAAGCCCCTTAGCACTATGAATGGTTGAGATCGTGACTTTATCCTTACTTTGTCCATCGTCAGAGCTTCCCATGACCGCGACAGAATCATTAGGTGGGTCAAGCGCGAGATTTTCTAAAAAGCTATCGAGGCTAGCGTGTTCTGTCGCTAAGTTCTTTAGCACCCGAAAGTCTTCGGTACGCTCACGCCAATTGTCTTCAATCAGCTTCAAGACTGGAGTATAAAACTCAAGAATATGCTCAATGGCTGTCTCGACCGTCTCTGCTTGCTGTGCATTGGTGAGCGTGTGGTAAAGCGGTTTCAGCTGATCGCTTTTTTTGGCAAACGGCGCTGCTAGTAGCGGCTCAAACGCATTATTGTCAGCAGTAATGGCTTGGGTCAACCGTGTCGCGGTGACTGCGCCTACTCCTTTGAACAAGGTCAAGATGCGGTGCCAAGCAATCGTATCGTTCGGGTTATAGAGGATTTTGACAAATGCCAACACGTCTTTGATGTGGCGTCTTTCAATGAACTTAATACCGCCTACCACGATAAAGGGAATATTGCGCGCCATAAATTCTAGCTGCACATAGTTGGACTGAAACGACGTGCGGCACAATACAGCAAAGTCGTTGTAGTCATACTCTGGCTTTAGCGCGATGATCTTATTAGTGATATAGCTCGCTTCTTTTGTCTCGTTGCTGAGTCGTCGAAATATTGGCTTGTCGCCTGCTATAGGCGCGTCAGAGTAAAGCTGCTTTTGATAGCCCAAGGTAATTTGCGCTGACAGAGCATTGATATAGTTTAGAACAGACGGCGTACTACGATAATTTTGCTCAAGCTTAATAAGTTTGGCATTGGGATACGTCTCGCCGAACAGTAAAATGTTTTCGTAGTTTGCCCCGCGAAAGGCATAAATACTTTGATTGTCATCGCCAACGACCATTAGCGATACCGACTCAGGTTCACATATTAAATCAATCAGCTGTTTTTGTGGAATATTGGTGTCTTGATATTCGTCAACCATGACATAGCGATAGGTGTTTTGTAGTCGCTGTCTAAAGGTGTCGTTGGTCTTTAGATGACGTACCACTTGACTGATAATGTCGTCAAAATCGTATAAGTGATTGGCGCGCTTATACTCATGAAAATCGATTGCCAATTGCTCGATGATAGGAATGTGTACGGCAATATCAGGATAATTAGTCTCGATTAGGTCACGAATATGAATCCGTCTGTTTCTAGACGTCGATATGATATTTTGCAGCGTTTTTTTGCGCGGAAAGGCCTGTGACTTGGTTTGCGTGGGATACTTTTTTTCTTTATGTACCAAATCGATGGCATCCTCACTATCGCCAGTATCTAAAATCGTAAATCGTGGATTGATACCGAGTAGACCAGAGTATTGACGCAGCAGCATATTGCAAAATGAGTGAAAGGTGCCACTAGTGATACTGTTTAAGGCCTTGTCTGTTGGCAGCTTATCTTCGGCCAATGCATCATCAGATAGCTCTTGATTTGAAGGACTACTTGCCAGCAAAGACTTAGCGCGATCTTTGATTTCGTTTGCTGCTTTGCGCGTAAAAGTCAGTAGTAATATCTCTTTAGGCGACACGCCGTTTTCTAGTAGATAGCTGGTGCGATAGGTCAAAGTCTTGGTTTTACCCGATCCTGCACCCGCAATCACCAACACTTTACCTTCGATAGTAGTGGCAGCCATGAGCTGATCGGGATTGAGCTCACTGGCATAGTCTACTTTCAACCCTAAATGACTATCCAATCTTTGCATCAACAACTTTGTGTTTGCTTGATCATTAGCATCAATGAGGTTTGCCTCTAGCTTTTTGATGGCCTGCTCAAGTCGAGCAAGTTTAGGCTTCATCTCAAGGAAGTTTTGTGGATATTTATAGCGGCGTGTGTCAAAAATCGAGGTTGTCATTATCGGATATTGCCTTACATTTTGTTTTGGAGCGAGCTGATTGTTTAAAAAAAATTAATCCAGCCAGCAGATTGCACTTACTGTTTGTGAGCCTGATGCCACTATTTATCTATGATAACTTACTATAGCAAAAAATACTGAATACCAAATCGAACACAACTTATCTAAATAAGGAACAATCAATCGTATTCACTTTTTAGCGTTTGACATATCCTAACCTTAATAGAAAAACACCTACCATCGCTGAGTAAAAACCTAAGCATATACCGTAACAACATCACCCCTATTCCGGTAAATTTGCTACAATGTGCCCAATTTTGATTTACTATTTGACTAATATTTCAAACAAGCTGAGTTTTAGATGAACTCAGTTTTATTCTGACTAAATATCAAGTCTTATATTAGCTCAGTACCAACTATTTTATTAATACATTGAGAGACTGTTATGGGTTTTAATTGCGGCATCGTCGGCCTACCAAACGTGGGTAAATCCACCTTGTTTAATGCGTTGACCAAAGCGGGTATCGCCGCTGAAAACTTTCCGTTTTGTACCAAAGATCCCAATACCGGTATCGTACCAGTACCAGATCCACGCCTAAAGAAACTGGCGGATATCGTTAACCCTGAACGTGTATTACCAACGACGATGGAGTTTGTGGACATCGCAGGTTTGGTCGCAGGCGCGTCAAAAGGCGAAGGCATGGGCAACCAGTTCTTGGCTAACATCCGCGAAACTGATGCGATTGCTCACGTGGTTCGCTGTTTTGATGATGACAACGTGGTACACGTCGATGGTCGCGTCAGTCCGATTGATGATATCGAAACCATCAATACTGAACTGGCATTGGCAGATTTGGAAGCAGTTGAACGCGCGATACTGAACTTGACCAAAAAAGCCAAAGGCGGCGACAAAGACGCGAGCGCCATGCTGGATGTGTTCAAAAAGATTGAGCCATTATTAGCAGAAGGCAAAGCGGCGCGCGCGGCCAACCTAGACGCTGATGAGAAAAAACTCATCCGTAGCTACGGTTTAATTACTCTAAAGCCAACCATGTATATTGCCAACGTTGCTGAAGATGGTTTTGAAAACAATCCATATCTCGACGCTGTTCGTGATTACGCGACTGGTGAAGAGTCTATCGTTATTGCCCTATGCAACCAAATCGAAGCTGAAATTGCCCAGCTAGATGAAGAGGACAAAAAAGACTTTTTGGCTGAAATGGACATGGAAGAAGCCGGGCTTGATCAAGTGATTCGCGGTGGTTATGACTTACTTGATATGCAGACTTACTTCACCGCTGGTGTCAAAGAAGTACGTGCATGGACAGTTGCAATTGGCGCTACTGCCCCGCAAGCCGCTGGCGTGATTCATACGGACTTTGAGCGCGGCTTCATTCGTGCCGAAGTAATCGCTTATGATGATTTCATCGAATACAACGGTGAAAAAGGCGCTGCTGCTGCTGGTAAGTCGCGTCTAGAAGGCAAAACCTACATCGTTCAAGATGGCGATGTCATGCACTTTAGATTTAACGTGTAGCTTTAGCTAGTCAATACTGTCTGATAGTTAATCAGCCGATGTTGGATATTTTCCAGCATCGGCTTTATTTTATCAGCTCATTGTTATAATATAACATATCTTTATTTTACTTATTTGAGGGCTTATACTTTGACTGACTTTCTCTCTTTTTCCAAATTTGCAAGCGCTGCTATAGTAGGCAGTGTTATGACAGTTTCGTTGTTAGGCTGCCAGCCAAAAACAGACGGTGAGCCAGCAGCATCTGAAGACGTGACAACCGTAGACAGTCATACAGAGCACGATGAACATGCCCATGATGATATGGAACACGATCATGAAGGACATGACCATGAAAGTCATAATGACATGGACGTTCACGAAGGGCATGATCATGAGGGTCACGACCATTCTGAGCACGCTAGCAACAGCACACCATTTTCTTGTGAGCCTACTGCTACTATCGGCGTATACTATCATACCGATGCCACACCGCAGACCGCACACCTACTTATTGACGGTATCGAATACGATTTGACAGCTGCCTTTAGTAGCGACGCCCTTACTGACAAAACCATATATACGAGTGATATTGGACTAGATGACACTCATGGCATTATATGGAAAGTGGATGGTGACAACGCAACCTTGCTTAATAAGACACTAAATAGTGATGTGTCTATCGAAGAGGAAGACGTTCTTTTTGATTGCCAGAAGTCTTAGTAGCTGTACCAAGGGCGCTATTTTGTTATGCTAGAGGCTCCCTTGGTTTCGGATGTTCCAATATGCTAAGTACCCCAACCTCTTTGCCGTCCTCTACTGCGCAATGGTCTCATCTTCTCAACTCACAGCGTCTTGGCGCTGCCAAAAAATTCAACGCTAATACGAGTACTCGCTCTCAGTTTCACAAAGACTATGACAGACTGGTATTCTCTCACTCATTTAGGCAGTTGAATCAAAAAACCCAAGTTCATCCATTGACTAATCAGCTAGGTATCCATACTCGCCTGACCCATTCGCTTGAGGTCTCCTCTATTGGAAGATCTTTGGGCATGATGACCGCAGAAAAGCTCCATGATAAGCTAGGCAACGGTCTACTAGCAGGAGTTTCGCCATCTGATATTGGCGTGATCGTACAAGCAGCTTGTCTCGCTCACGATATTGGTAATCCGCCGTTTGGTCATGCTGGAGAGTACGCCATTCGTGACTGGTTTCGACAGCCTAATCCTCAAGCGATTTTGCAACAGCTCAGCAGCAACGAGCGACTGGACTTACTGGCTTACGAAGGCAATGCACAAGGGTTTCGGTTACTAGTACGCAATGAACACCATCCCGATAAAGGCGGTATGCGTCTTACCTGCGCAACGCTAGGCGCTTTTATGAAATACCCTTGGCTTGCCACTCACAGCAATGATGCAAATGATAACGCCCATAATGTACAGAAATTCGGCTGCTTTTATAGCGAGGCCTCGCAGTTAGAGGAGCTGGCAGCATGTTTGCACCTGCCGCGCTCAACACATCACGATGGCTTTGCACGCCATCCGTTGGCGTACCTGTTAGAAGCTGCAGATGATATCTGCTATGCGCTGATAGATTTAGAAGATGGTATTAATCTGAATATGCTAACCTATAGTGAGGTTGCCACGATATTTTACGAACTGATTGGCGAGCGTCCTGATAGCGTCAGTCTGCCCGCGCATATGTCAGTCAGGCAGAGTTTGGCTTCTCTGCGATCACGCGCTATGATGCGCTTGGTCAATACGATCACCGATGCTTTTGTGGCCAATAGTGAAGACTTGCTGGCAGGTACACTCCAAGGCAGCTTGTTTGCGCATTGCGACACCAGTGTACAAAACGGTATCTTGCAGGCCAAGCAATTGGCCCGCGAAAAAATATTTAATCATCCGAACAAGGTACGAATGGAGCTAATGGCCAATCAATGCTTGCATCGCCTGATGGATGCCTTTGTACCACTGGCTTGGACGGGCACTGAGGCAGTAGAAGCTGCTGCATCATCTATGTCGTTTGAACAACAGAGTCTACTAAGATTACTACAGCCACACTTAGATGAGCATCGCCGCATGTTATCAGACAATATTTATCACAATATATTGAATATTTTAGATTTTATTACAGGTATGAATGACCACGAAGCCTATCGATTGGCGCAAGAATTGCAAGGTCACTGGGGTACGGTGGTTTAAAAGATTAATTAGTGCAGGTTTAGTAAATTAGCACGAATTGTGCATTTCAGTCGTATTTGTGCGCTGAAATGAGTATGATAAACCTCTATCGGACAATTTTGAAACATTATGAGCAGTCGCGAACAAAAAAAACTTCAAACTCGGCACGCCTTTTTTAATGCCGTACTCGATCTATGTATGACAGGGCAATCTTTTAGCTCTATTAGTCTCAGACAAGTCACGCGTGAGGTTGGCGTTGTGCCGACTGCGTTTTATCGCCATTTTGATGATATGGAGTCGCTCGGTCGCGCCTTAGTCATCGAAGAGTTGGGTGGTACGCTCGCCACACTCAGCGATAGCTTACAAATTGGTCGCAAGCGTAGCTTTGATCGTCAGATAGCGAAGAGTATTCAGCTGTTCTTGTATATGGTCAGCGATCAGCCTTACTACTGGCAGTTTTTGGTCAGTGAGCGCTACGGTGGCTCAGAATCTGTGCGAAAAGCCATCAATGAGCTGGTTAAAAAACATGCCCAAAGTTTGGCAGACGATCTAGCATTACAGCCAGCATTTACCCATATCAATGATTATGACCGTCGTCTGTTGGCTGAGGCTGGCGTAAACATGTTCTTTTCTTGGATTATCGACTGGTTAGAATTGACCTACACTGAAGATCACGATGACGAAATCGATCTAAATGTCATCGAAGAAAATAAACAGTTGATGCTACATAACTGCACTCGCCAAGCGCAGATGTTGTTTTATGGGGCTTATAACTGGAAATCTAGTGAAGAGACCCGCTTAAAAGATTAATGAAAAGCGCACTACCATTCATCAAAAGCTAGGACGAAACGCCCATAGTCGCTGCGTGACCACTTTGACTTCTTTGGGCTTTTCGCTAGTGACATCGCTACTGCTACCACTAGTGTCATTTGTGGCTTGACTGTCGTTCGCTGCGTTTTTGCCAATCAATACGGTAGCAAAGCGCTGTCTTGCCTGACCAACAGTTGCATTGTCAGTCGCTGTGATAAGGGCCATAAAGGCCTGACTATCAACTGCCAACAAAGGCGTCAATGCTGCCCGCTGCTTTTCATCTAAGCCGCTCAAAATTGGCAGTTGCCATAGCTCATCGATAGACGTGAGCGCTTGCTTACTGCGCGTGTCGACTATCCCTTGCATCTGCTGACTGGTTGCACCATCGATCAGTGCGGCAAGCAATACGGGGCTCGCAGTATTAATATTGATAGGTAAATAATAAGGAACCGCCGTCAGATAAGGTCGTAGCGTCGCTAACACCTCTGCACTCACCCCTTGAACCTCTTGTAGCTGATCAACGCTAACAAAAGGCTGATTGGACAATTCTGTACTCGCCACACCATTTGCTTGCTGGTCATATACCGTACTTTCATCGCCGCCATCTAGATAGACCTCACTGTCCGTATCTTGCCAATCAAGGACGGCAACCGCAATATCTGGTTCTAAATTCAATTGCGTTAGCAGTCGTTGGAATAATTCTAAAGCAGCGGTATCAACCGTACCACCTTGGTATAAGTTATTGATATTAAAACGACTGGCCTCATCACGCAGCTCGATGCTGACACTGTGGTTTGCTAATGTGTATGGCGGTATCGGCTGTGCCCAAATATCTTGCTCACTATCGGTGTCATTAAGCTTGCTGTCCGCCCGAATCATCGTCACTGCCAACTGCTGACCGGCATCAATATCTTGCAATAGCTGATTTTGATCAAACAATAATCCGCTACGCCTAATCGCAACTTTTTGGCTAGCAAGCATCGCGCCTGCAACCACAGTGATACTCACCACCAATAATAAGATAGTAAGCAGAGCCACACCGCGCTGAGAGTTTGCTGTTATTGACATAGAGAGCTTATGTTGCTGAGCAAGTGATGCATATTAAGTACTACCTTCTCAATTACTGTTTCCCACACTGCTATTATCTGTATTACTACCGCTATTATTGTTGTTACTGTCACTGCCATTATTATTGTTATTACTATCGTTGCTATTGGCAGCCTTTGCGCTACTATGAGGTATTGGCTGTGGCGCTAGCGCCCACTGCCAAGTAATAGGCATGTCTTGATAAATAAAGTTGACGGCAATTCCTTTCGGTAGTAAAACAACATCGGGCTTAGCACCCGCTGTATTCGCTGCTTGTCCCAATGCTATATTTGTATTGCTACTATTATTGATGTCATCGCTTGGAAATTTGGTGCTCAGCTCTGGCAAATAGGCTTGCCAACGCCCAGCAGTAACGCCTTCTAATAATACACTGTCTAAACTGACGCTATCGCGCCCATCTTCAAGACTGGTATATTGACGACGTATCAGGCGCTCATCTGCAAAAATATATTCAATATGCTGGATACTAGTGCTGCTTTGATAACGTGGATCAGGATCAGCAAAGCGTACAAAGCTGACACGCTCACCATCTACCCTCATAAAAGGCTCAGGTGCTATCTCATTTTTTTGCTCGCCTGCTTGGTTACTATTACTTGTACTGCTATTTGCCGCACCAATATTCTGAGTACTAGGCGCTTGATAAGGAATCACTTGTGCCATGTCTTGCTGCAGTTGTAGATAGGCGTATTGTAATACGGCCAAATTATCAGCATGGAACTGTGCTCGCTCACGTGCACGGTTGACACTGTCAAATACTTGCCAGCCTGCGACTGCCAACATGGCAAATATTGCCATAGCAACCATCAGCTCAAGCAGTGTAAACCCGCGCTGTAGCTTCATCCTCACAAGCCGCCCCCTGCTTGTCCGATACTACTTTCACTACTTAAATCTAAACTGCCCGTATCTTGGTTGGCATTGCTTAGCATGACACTAATATCAGTGACCGACGTGCCTGCCTGTCCGTCTATGATAGGCGCCACTGCGATATTTACTTGTTTTAGTGCAGGTGTGATGGCATCATCGACAGTCATGACTATTTGCCAGTCACGCCCTTGAGCGTTAATCGTTTGGGTACGGTTGGCGGTCAACCATGTGTCTTGAATACGCAAATCAGCAGCGGCATTTTGTGCGACAAAATGAGCAAGCGTGCGGGTGCGCAATATATCAACCGATTTCAAATATGCACTGCTAGCACGGCTCGCCGCGACGGCCACTACTGCCAGAATGGCTAAGGCAACCATTACCTCAATCAAGGTAAAACCACTCTCGCGCCCAGACTTGGGTGATATAGATTTGAGCGACGTAGGCTGAGCTTTCGTCGCAGAATATTTGGACAACTTATTCACTATAATCCCTGCCCTATCATCATACTACCATCGGGCATTATCGTAATCACCTCACCCACCAGACGCGAATCGTGAATCACTTCTATGGTGACTGGCGTCGCTTGGCCCGTACCAAACCATAATACCTGCGGCACGCTTTGATTACTAAACCAAGGCTGTAGCGTTTGCCTCTGTCCTGTACTCGCTGAACTACTAGCATCCAAGCTCTGCACTCTGATACTTACCCCAGCGGGCAGCTCAGGCAAGCTAACCTCTGACTCAATCTCCCAGCTCGGTGTTGGCTGCGTCTCTCCAGTAGAGTCTGACATACTACTCAAATCAGCAGATAGCTCCATTGCGTTCTTTGGCTGGCTATCCATACTGCCTACTGCAGTATCAGCCGTTTGATAGGCAATATAAGGATTCGATAAGGTAACGATAACAGGCGCTACCTGCCCCTGCTTATCTGCCTGCAAACGCAAACCCATCGGCTGTATACGCTCAGCTGATAGCAAACGGACGTAGCTCAATGAATCAGTGAGGTGTTCATAAAAGGCGCGGTTTTTGCGAGAGTCACTACTGCCGACAGACAGACTCATCATGCCAGCAAATATAGATAGAATCACCACCACCACCACGATTTCAACGAGCGTAAAACCACTTTGCCTATGACTGCTTATTGATGAGGTATGTTGTGAGGGACATGCATTACTTGATAGAGAGAGACAACTACAATTAGACGATGTAGCTAAAATATCAAAGCAATTTGGACAAGGCGTTTGACCGACTATGGCTAAAGGGCAATTGGCCGCTGAGCTGGACTGAGTCTTGACAGTGACCGGCATATTGCACCTATAAGCCTGTAATTCAGTTTTGTATATAGGACGATAACGTTCATTTTTATGAACGCTAAGAAAGATACATTTAAAGATACATTTTGACGTGCTGTCATATCCGGTATGACAACACATAACACTAAATAATCAATGATATTAAAAATCAGTCGACATTCTAATAATTAGTATTGCGATGTTCTTCTGATTCAGTATCGATCTGCTCTACTAATTCTTGCATGTCTTCATCCATGACTTCATCTTCTTCGGCAGGATAGTGACTGGGCAATTCTAGCATTTGCTGAACAAAGGCGTAGCGTAAGGTATCACGGCGACCCAAATAACGCTGATAAAAGCTTGAATTTAGTAGACCCGCACCACCTTGACCCATCGCCCAAATAGAAGATAAATAATCGCGAGTACTCAGACTACTATGCTCGTCTTTCAGATAGGCACTGATGATATCAATCAAGCGCTTCATACGCTGGCGACGAATATCATACAACTCGCCAAATAAACGATTCAGACCAGTGACCGATGCTGCCAGACGCTCTTCGATTTGATTCAATAGCATGGCTTTTTGCGGATTAAATAACTGCTGAAAAATCATGCGGGCAACGCCTGCCGATGGGCAGTCATCAATACGGTTGATATCAAATAGCTGCTCTTCGTAACGAATAATAATACGCAGATAAAGCTCATCCTTACTAGAAAAATGCTTATATAGCGTGCCTTTAGCCAAGTCGAG
Organism: Psychrobacter sp. T6-5; assembly: GCF_052258485.2. Classification (NCBI taxonomy): domain Bacteria; kingdom Pseudomonadati; phylum Pseudomonadota; class Gammaproteobacteria; order Moraxellales; family Moraxellaceae; genus Psychrobacter; species Psychrobacter sp. T6-5. The sequence goes on from NZ_JBQQEY020000001.1 coordinate 2,392,345, forward strand.
CTGATCTGCCAAACTGTCCAAAGTAATATCACCATCGCCTGACTCAAGTAGCAATTGCTCTGCCATCGCTAAGATATTTTCTTCTCGTGCCTTAAACTGATGCTGACGACTCATAATCTCTCCTAAAACATGACAAGATTAAGCATACAACCATCATTTACGGCAGTACATCGGCAATGAGAGTATGGGACTGTACCAAGACTGCTCGAGGACCACAAAAGGGAATATGCTTATGTTTGCTAAATAGTCATTGATAATCAGGTGGCTATATTTAGTGTGATGAATACCTAAGGGGATTGAACCACAGGACTATCGAATAAATGACTGAGTGGTCATAGCATAACCATTTTAATGATACTGTGCCAGTAAATTTTCAAAGTTTTTTGCCGTCAGTGCACCGACTTCCTCGCTACTACATCCATACATGTCTGCGATACAGTTTGCCACGTAGGGAACATATGCAGGCTCGTTTGGTCTGCCGCGTTTGGGGACTGGCGCCAAGTATGGACTGTCGGTTTCAATGAGTATTCTGTCTCTAGGCATTTTTTGAGCTGCATCTTTGATGTCTTGCGCACTCTTGAAACTCACGATACCTGAGAATGAGATATAAAACCCTAGATCTAGCGCACGCTTCGCTGTCTCCCAATCTTCAGTAAAACAGTGAATGATGCCATGCTCAGCACCTTCACTTTTTAGAATATTAATCGTGTCTTCTTTGGCGTCACGCATGTGTATGACGAGTGGTTTTTTTAAGTGTTGGCTGGCATGTATATGACGCGCAAGGCTGGCTTGCTGCTCTTTTTTGTTTTCTGTTGACCAGTAATAATCGAGACCCGTTTCCCCTATCGCCCATACATGATCGGAGCTAGCGGTCTCTATCAGACGCTCTACGGTCGCTGATTGTAATATACCAATGTCCTCACAAGGATGGATACCGACGCTCATCCCTAGATTTAGCGTTTCATCACTATAGGTGCTGACAATATTAGCAATCTCATCATATTCAGCAAAATCGCACATAATGGCCATCGCGCGAGTCACATTGGCAGTTTTCATAGCATCAATCGCGCCGGACAATTGGCCATCATATTTGGTCAAATCTAAACGGTTGAGGTGGCAATGCGTATCTGTAAACATAAATAATCTCGTTATTGGAACAATGTCAGTAAAAGTTATTGAAATTTAAAATTGGTTGATAAGTTGATTGCTCTAAAGGGTGCTGTTTTCAAGTAGCGTAATTGTGAGCGCTTTTAAAGGCTGGCGCATAAATGCCTAAAACCAATGCAGCGGCGCAATGATCAGTGCAGCGGCACGACGCGCATCACCTCTTCTATCGTCGTCACCCCTTCACTAATGCGTTTTGCACCTGATAGACGTAGAGGCTGCACCCCTTCTCGGTACGCTTGCTGCTTGAGCACATCCAAGTTAGCATCAGCGGCGACCAATTTTTTTAAATCATTGGATAAAGGCATGATCTCGTAGAGCCCGACTCGACCTTGATAGCCAGTATGTCGACAATGCTCACAGCCTTGCGCGGTATAAATCTGTGTGGGTACTGGCGCGCGCCAAGGTTGCACCAACTCTTGCCACTGAATGGCTATTTCGCTGTCCGGCGTCACCTCTACTGCTTTTTTGCAGTGTGGACATAGCGTCCGTAACAAGCGCTGTGCCATAACCCCTAATATAGTTGCTGACGTCAAAAAAGGCTGGATGCCGAGATCATGCAAACGAGTGATGGAACTTGGCGCATCGTTGGTATGCAAGGTCGAGAGCACCAAATGCCCCGTCAGTGAGGCTTGTACTGCCATATTTGCTGTTTCTGCATCCCGAATCTCTCCAACCATAATGATGTCGGGATCTTGACGCATCAGGGAACGAATACCATCAGCGAAATATAAGTCAACGCCTGGGTTGACCTGCATTTGGTTGAATGCAGGCTCAATCATCTCAATCGGATCTTCAATCGTACAGACATTCACCTGCTCAGTGGCTAGCTGCTTGAGCGTGCTATAAAGGGTGGTGGTTTTACCTGATCCGGTTGGACCCGTGACCAGAATAATGCCGTTGGGATTTGCGGTCAGCTCATGCCACGTCTCAAGCTGCTTACCCGATAGACCAAGCTGCGCGAATGAGCGCACGAGCACTTCAGGGTCAAAGACTCGCATGACCAGCTTTTCACCAGAAGCGGTGGGCATAGTCGACAAACGAAGTTCTGTCTCTAGCCCTTTCGGCGTACGGGTTTTTAGTCGACCATCTTGCGGCTTACGTTTTTCTGCAACGTTCAGTCGTCCTAAGATTTTGATACGTGCCGTTACTGCCACAATAATCGCGAGTGGCATCTCGTACACAGTATGCAGCACACCATCAATACGAAAACGCACTTTGCCCGTCTCACGGCGCGGCTCTAAATGGATATCACTGGCACGCTGCTCAAAAGCATATTGTAGCAACCAATCAACGACTCTGACGATATGCTGGTCATTGGCATCAGGGTTGGTATTATCGCCTAATTGCAGCAATGCTTCGACATTAGTAACATCAGCCGCGGCACGTTTGTGAACACTATTCGCCCCAGCTATGGCTTGCGTGACTTGATAGAACTCTTGCCGGTAGCGATTGATTTGCTCAGGATTAATATAAACCGTGCGATAGCTTTTTGACTTGATTAGCTTTTCGATATTTGAGTGCCAATCGGTATAAAAAGGCTGATCTGTCCCGATAACCACTTCATCTAAAGTGACCTCAATGGGCAAAATATACTGTGAGCGTGCATATTCAAAAGACATCAGCTGCGTCACTGCCGGGACGTCAACTTTTAATGGATCAATACGAACGAGTGGCATGTCTGCTTTAGCCGCTAGCCACTGATTTAGCCATGCCAGCGTCAACTTATTGTCAGAGTTATTATCCAGAGCATGCCCATTGGGTAAGCCAAACTCACTAATCGTCAGCAATGGATGCTGTGTTTTGTTTCGGCGGCTGGTAATTACTAAATTATAGCCACGTTGATCGATGACTTTATCTGCCAATAACTCATCTAGGCACCAGCGTAAATCAATCACTATCGAATAATTCTGAGCAGCCATATTTTTCTTCTTTTATTGTTTGGTGTACGTTGACAAACATGCTATCGATTCATATCACTTATATTGCCACTACTGCTGTTATTTGCAACTGTCCTGAGTCTATTAGCCAAAAGCTCACATCAACAGACTTATAGCGCATAATAAATGAGGTTTCTTTCTCTTTACGGCGATAGGCTGGACGCGGATCTTGCGCAATTAACGCTTTGATAGCATCGATATCAGAGATTAGCAATTGACTTTGTATGTGCTCGACCATCGAAGCAACTGTAGCACTTTTCGATACATTCTTTATAGGGCTATGGCTTGCATCATTATTAATGATTTCAGCAGGCTCTCCTACGCTTGCTAGCAGCATAAATTGTTCGTAAGCCGCCTCTGTCATCACCACATCCAACAATGCTGGCGCTATTGGCGCAAATCCACTTTTTGCATCCGAAAGTGCGTCGCTATAAGCCACATACGGCTTTATATCGATAATTGGCGTGCCATCTATCATATCAGCACCCTTGATGATAAGTAGTACGCGCCCTTGTACTATCTCAATACGCTTAAGTTTGACGACGGACAGTCCCAGCGCTGATGGACGATACATACTGCGACTGGCAAATACGCCTATCTTTTGATTACCACCTAATCTTGGTGGCCGCACTTGCGCTCGAAAGCTACTATTGGCTTGATTATTGTCTTTATGTCGGTAGTTATGATGAAACTGCCAACTGATCCATATATGACTAAAGGCCTCTAAGCCCTCAAACGCGGCTGGCGTATCGTAAGGCGCTAGCATTTCAATGGCACTGGTCAGCGCGACCAAATTCGGCTGCCTCGGCGCACCAAATTTTTGTGAAAGCGGCGCACGATGATAACCAATGATTGGGACGTGGTGAGAGTTATCTAAAGACATATTGTCATCAGACATAGAGCAGCTCCAGTAATAAAAAACGGTCCTTTTTAGACAATTTGGCCAAATGATACAAAATTACTCACTAACGATATTCCATTTTATCATGCTGGTGGGTAGCAGCTAGACGGATTTTTACTTTAAAGTTTGATATCATGTGCAAGAAATTTTTTGATGAGAGTCTTTTACATTTGGCTTATTTGTCACTCCTCTTATCAATACTGATGATTTAACATGAACAAAAAATAGTCTACAGCCCTATCGGCTGATAGATAAACCTTATTATTGAATTTTACGGTAGGTACGTTTTAACATTCAGCTTTTTCGATAACTATTAGAATACTGATAGGTTTTTATATTTTTTAATCTATCATTGAAAATTTTGATTTAATACGTATTTAAACCTAACGACACCGATAGCAACCTATTAATTAACGAGGACTTTATGTCAAAACTTCGCACCGAAACGGTCACAGAGGTTCATCATTGGAATGATTCTCTATTTAGTATCAAAACCACTCGTGACGATGGCTTACGCTTTCGTAATGGCGAATTTGCGATGATTGGTCTTGTTGTCGACGGTAGACCACTGTTGCGTGCTTATTCGATTGCCAGCCCTAATTACGAAGACCAGTTAGAATTCTTTTCTATCAAAGTTCAAGACGGCCCGCTCACCTCACGCTTACAGCACATCAAAGTAGGCGATGAGCTATTGGTCAGCAAAAAACCGACAGGTACATTGGTGTTAGACGATCTACTGCCGGGCAAGCATCTATATATGCTGTCAACAGGTACCGGACTTGCCCCTTTCTTGGCATTGGCACGTGACCCTGAAGTATATGAGCGCTTTGATAAAGTCATCCTAGTACATGGTGTCCGTCACGTCCATGATTTGGCGTATCGCGACATGTTCGAAAATGAGCTGCCGAATGATGAAATCTTTGGTGAATGGTTCCGCGAAAAGTTCATCTACTACCCGACTGTCACTCGTGAAGAGTTTAGAAACCAAGGCCGAGTCACAGACTTAATGAAGTCTGGCAAATTATTCGAAGATATCGGTTTACCGCCGATGAATAAAGACGACGATCGTGTCATGATCTGCGGTAGCATGCCGTTTAATGCTGAAGTTTCAGCCATTTTGGATGACTTTGGCCTAACCGTTTCACCGCGTATGGGTGTACAAGCAGACTACGCGGTTGAGCGTGCTTTTGTAGGATAGAATATTTTTTTGAATTAATACTAAATAATTCTTGACGAAGAAAAATAGGCTGCTATAATACGCAGCCTATACAGAGTTAACCCTGTAGCCCAATTCGATAATATTTATTTAATAGACATTATCTTCTAACATGCCAGTGTGATGGAATTGGTAGACATGACGGATTCAAAATCCGTTGCCTTTAAAAGCGTGTCGGTTCGAGTCCGACCACTGGTACCATATAGCAATACAATCTAACCTCCCTTTTCGGAGGTTTTTTTGTGTCTGTTAATTTTATACCTGTGGTATTTGTTTGTTTACTTTTATACCTGTGGTATTTGTTTGTTTACATCGCTACTTCAGATTCTCTAACAACACTTATCTTAATCGGTACGGCATAGCTCCATGGCATACCAGCACTACAATAAAAATACCCATCACGAAACGACACAATATACGCTGTAAAATCATTACCACAATGATCCATCATGGCTTGCTCGTCGCTATCATCGCAAACTGCACACCATATTCGTTTTTCGCCGCGCGCTAGCATTGCCCGTGTTAAATCGCTCCCTTTCAATTCGTTATTCATTTTCTGCTCCTTGATCGTTCTGAACTCTCTAGCAACGATATGTTTTTAAAGAGTTGATCTACCAGTACTCCATTCACAAGTTTGGTATGAGTGCTACAAACAACGTCTTTCTACAGTACTAAAAATATATGAGGCGTTATTTACTCTTGTTACCTTGCCTATCATTGTGAATACTTCTAGTTTAAAACTTTAATGTCCTAACTGTAATAGATATCCATCGAATTTACGATGAATAGCAAATCTATTAAGATAGACGGTTTATTGAGATAAAATAACTTGACAAACCTCTTAATGAAAGATGCTGATAGAAAACAACTGTTCGCTAACGTTAGCGTAAGGGTTATAAAGCTGTTTTATTTACTGTACATAATCTTACACTATATTTAATTACTGATATATATCAATAATTAAATATTATCGTTATTTAGTCAAAAATTTACGGAAAAGCCACTTTGAGCTCTAACAATTGATAATAGAAAAAGCCATTAATTCAGGTAAAATACTGAGTATGACATACTCTAATCAATCGAATCCTCGTAAAATCATTCATATCGATATGGATGCTTTTTATGCCAGTGTGGAGCAGCGTGACTTTCCTGAATTACGTGGTAAACCATTGGTGGTTGGCGGTGATCCTAATGGTCGCGGTGTGGTTGCTGCTGCCAGTTATGAGGTGCGTCAATTTGGCGTACGCTCTGCGATGTCATGCTATGAAGCACGCAAACGTTGCCCAGAAGTGATATTTGTAAGACCGCGTTTCGAGGTTTATCGAGCGGTCAGTAGTGATATTCGCCGCATTATGCATAGTTTAACGCCCTATGTGGAGCCGCTATCATTGGATGAAGCGTATCTTGATGTCACAGGATTATCTGTACACAAAGGCTCAGCGACATTGATGGCCAATTGGTTACGCACGCAGATATTAGAACATACAGGATTGACTGCTTCTGCTGGTGTGTCATTTAATAAAATGCTCGCCAAGATTGCCTCTGACATCAATAAGCCTAATGGTACAGCCATTATCACACCACAAGATGCTGAAAATTTTATCAGTACGCTGCCTATTGAGCGTTTTCATGGTATCGGTAAAGCAACGGCAAAGCGCTTACATGCGATGGGTGTGAGTAATGGCGCTGATCTTCGGCGTACACCAGCTGCCGTGTTGGTACAAGAATTTGGCAAACGTGGTCAGTTTTATCATGATATCGCTCATGGCCGCGATGAGCGCCCTGTCAAATCTGAACGTACGCACAAGTCTGTTGGTTCAGAGACCACATTCAGAGACAACCTAAATGATAATGATGCATTACTCACGCAAATATATGAGCAAAACGCCGATGCCTTCAATCAAATGTACCAAAAGAAGCTAGTCGCTCATACCATTACTCTAAAAATTAAATATTCAGACTTTACTCAAATCACCCGCTCACATACTCTTTCGACGACTTTTGATAGCGCCGAGTCTGCACATTATTGGCTAGACAAGCTATTCTTGGATATTCCGCGCCAGCTGCCTATTCGGCTAGTTGGTGTGACTTTTTCTTCGTTAGCACCTGCCGCTCAGTTACCGCCTCAACTGAATCTATTCGAGTAAATTAGTCTACAACTGATAAAAACTTCGTTGTAAATTGACATAGTCTATAATATTTACTTAGGCTATTTATAGGTTAAAAGTATATCTTATACATGATTACTGCTGAGCAAAGTATCCTTTCACAAAGGTATTTCTGCTACAATTATGCCAAAATTCCTATCCATTTAAAGACTGATTATGACCGACTCTCACATTGACTCTGCTGATACTAACGCGCCAACTGATACCGACGAAAACAACGACGTCTTGGATTATCTGAGCGTTGAAGATTATGACTATGAGCTGCCAGATAGCCTGATTGCACGCTACCCATTAGCGCAGCGCTCTGCCTCAAAACTTCTATACTTGCCAGCTCATACTCAAATGAATGACACTCGTGTAGAAGATCTTTTGTTTTCTGAGTTGCCTGACTTATTAGAGGCTGGAGATCTGATTGTCTTTAATGATACCAAGGTGATGAAAGCACGCTTATTTGGTCAAAAGGATACTGGCGGTAAACTTGAAGTACTGATTGAACGCCTAGTTGATATCTCGGACTTGGATGAAGTGACACTGCATCTAAAAGACACCAATGATGAAGTGGTCAACCAAGAGCATATTGCCCTTTGCCATGTAAAAGCCAGCAAAGCGCTCAAGCTTGGTCAACGCTTACAACTTGCCGATGGTCATATGAGTGCTACGATGATTGGTCGTCAAGACAACTTATTCATTTTGGCGTTTGATGCGCCGATCTTACCGCACCTAGAGCTCTATGGTGAACTACCTATCCCGCCCTACTTTGAGCGCCATGCTGATGACACTGACAACACTCGTTATCAAACCGTTTTTCATGATCCTGCCAAGCTCGCAAGTGTGGCTGCACCGACAGCAAGCTTACATTTCGATGAAGCGGTACTAAGCAAGCTTGACGAGAAAGGTATTAACACCGCTTTTGTCACATTGCACGTTGGCGCGGGTACTTTTGCTCCTGTCAAAACAGATAATCTGCTCAATCACACCATGCATAGTGAATATGCACATTTGCCACAAACGACTGCAGACCTCATCAATCAAACGCACGCGAATGGTAAAAAGGTTATCGCGATTGGCACAACAGTGACGCGTGTTCTTGAAACGGCTTATCAAAAAACTGCCATTGATGGCCAAGCGCTCTCTAGTTGGTCAGGCGATACCGATATATTTATTTATCCTGGGTTTAAATTCGGCGTTATTGATCGATTGCTGACCAACTTCCACTTACCTAAATCGACACTACTGATGCTAGTATCGGCATTTTCAGGTAAGTCATCTATCGAGCACGCTTATCAACATGCTATTGAAAAGCAGTATCGATTCTTTAGTTATGGCGATGCCATGCTACTAGATAGAAAAGCTGACTGAACACTACAAAGACATTTTGTGCATTGGACACAACAGTTGTGAAATAAACTGGTAAACTAAACGGTATTTTGTTATAACAGCAAAGACAACTTATTTATACTAAAGGGCTGCTCATGTCTTGTCATCTATCTCGTCGCTTGACTACTGTACATCGCGCGGTATCGATGGCACTATTTTGTTCTGTAGGCTGCGCCGTCTTAGTGCCGAGCGTACAAGCAGCAACCATTGGTAAGACGGTGGTCACTTCAGCCCAGCATGAGCCTTTAGTAGCGAGCATCGTCGTCAGTAATATTCGAGCAGCTGACTTTTCTGCCAGTTTGGCAAACTCGACCATTTACCAGCAAATGGGTTTGACCCCGACTGACTCTATGACGGTACGCTTTCAGCCCACCTCAGAGACCAGCGGTCAGGTTTTTATTACCACATTACAGCCTGTATCTAAGCCTTTTGCTGATGTCGTGTTAGCGATAAATGATAATGGCCAGCGTAATATGGTACCCAAAACGCTACTGATGCCATTAAAAAATACCTTACCTATCAATACTGGTAAAAATATCGCTACAGGTGCCAAGAAGCCAAATTTGCCTAGCGTTTCTGCAAGTAATGCCATGCCTTTGACGGTCAGAAAAGGCGCACCGCCGCCACTGATGTCTGCCCCTGCTATATCCTCGCCCAAATTATCAAAGCCAAACGAACCAGCGACTGAATTGTTGGCTTCTACATCACCCGCACCTAATATTCAGGCGCCAACAGTGACGACTACCTCACAGGTCAATAGTCTTACTTATACACCTAGCCGCCTCGATAATGGTCGCTTAAATAGCAATGCTGACATAAACAATAATACCAGTCATTCAACTGCTATTGGTAACAGCCAAAGCTCGATGAGCACTTTGGATAACAGTCCACTGAGTGTAGCAAGTAGCAATAGCGGTACAATGGCCCTTGATGATAAAAGCCGTACTAACGCGCGCGCTCATAATAATGTAGTTGCGGCGGATAAGCCAGGTACTGACAAGCAGCTTGATATCCTAAACATACAAGTGACGCGCCAAATACAGCCAAGCAGTAAAGCAAACTCTGACCTCGTAGCAAGCTCACCTATCAAAGCAACAACCGCTAAAGCGATAGATAAATCAAAAAGTGTAATCGACTCAGATAATAGTATTATCGCCGCAGCTCAAGGCAGCAATATACCTGCTAATACAGTATCACCTGTGCCATCCAAAACGACGGCTAATCCAAGTGCAGCTAGCAATAAAGTAACGAGTAATGCGACCACTCAATATCAGGTGCAACGCAATGATAGCTTGTGGATGATCGCGGAGCAGATCGCGCGCGAGAACAATCTAGATACGCCAACAGTGATGAAGCAGATTCAGTCACAAAATCCTGATGCTTTTATCAACAAAGATGCTGATCAGTTAAAAGCCGATGCGAAGCTTAGCCTACCTAGCTACGATGTCATACCCTCACAGCAACATTTAGAAGCTGCTATTGATGCACAAAGACAATACAGTCGTAGAGCGAATACGCCTGTGGTAAAAAAGTCAGCGCAAACAGCACCCAAAAAGTCGCCTGAGACAGCGCAAGCGGCCAGCGTACCTAAGAAACCGACCACCACTAAAACACAGAAACTACCACAAGTACAGTTTTCTGTCCTTGCCCCTGGTCATGATGGTAATGCAGATGGCACTCAGGCAAAATCAGCGGCAGATAAAGGCAACGGTCTAAGCACTGATATATTAGCAACGCTAAAAGCCTCAAGACAAGAAACTGCCTCACAAGCTCAGCGCTTGTCAAAAACCAGTAGCGCGCTGGACAACTATACGAAAAAGCTCCAATTACAAAATCAAAAACTGGCTGAGCTACAAGCTCGTCTCAAAAAACTACGCAATCAATAATTGCCTAACGGATCAACGCACGATGCTGTGATCTTAGGAGTAGGAATAACTATGGACAATATGCTATATATCATCGCCGGATTGGTGCTTATCCTGTTAGTCGCTGGTTTTTTATTGCGCAAAAATAAAGCACAAAAGCAAAGTGCACAACCACCTGTAAGCTCAGTAAGAAAGGCCGCTGCACCAGCACCAAAAACGGATTATGGCACTGCTGCCCAAAACAATCAAAATGATAGCAATAAGTTCGATCATATCACGATTGCCCAGCGTTTTATGGATCAACAGCGCTACGACAAAGCCATTGAAACGATCAATCGTGGACTAAACGAAAAGCCTAATGACAGTCAGTTATCTATTAAGCTATTGAGCATATTCGCTACGCTAGATCAGCCAGAAAACTTTCATGATATCTATAACAGCATTAAAACGCATAACGACGCAAAAACCATTACGCTTGCTGATGAATTAAAAGATTTATACATTGGAGAGCAAAGTCCAGTAGCCACACCAGAAGTGGTAAAAGACGAGGCAACAACAGAAAAAAATCACGATGGTTTTGATGCTCTAGATTTCGATTTATCTACCACTAATCAAGCCGATGATACAGCTGACATATCTGATCGTCCTGTTATTGGAGATAGTAACGATGCTGTAATAGATAAACCTATCGATAGCCCAGTGTTTTCAAGTGAGCCTACTAAAAACGTAGACGATAGCTTTAATTTGACGCTCAGTGACTTAGAAGATGATCTCAATGAGTCAAATGCTACTGATGAGACTCCTGTTACATCATTGGCCACAGATGATGATAGCCTTCATATTTCTACAAGTGACCGTACTGATACCATCAAAAATGATGAGGTCATAGAAGACAACGATCTTAGTGACTTTGAGTTCGATTTTGACTCACCTGCAGAAAACATTTTAATTGAAAATTCTGACGTATCAGATGTTCAAGACAGTGAGAGCGAAGCATTGGTGTTAGAAGACGACTTCATCTTAGATTTTGATGATTTAGCAGCCGATGCAGATAAAGATACTTCTGTTGATAAAAATGAAGAAGAAGCTTCTAGCAATGCTGTTCAAAACAATGAAGATGACTTTACTTTATCTTTAGACGATCTGAATGAATCAGACGACATTGATACAGCTAATACTTTCGCGATTAATGAACCATCTACTACTGAAGAAAGTAGTGATATCGATGCCTTTGTTTTGGAAGATATTGACTTTGAAAACGCTGATACTGACAGTAGTACTCTCGAAGATGATGGCGTTGCAGACTTAAGTTTTGAAGAACAACTAATCAACGATGACACCGACATTGATGCCTTTGAAGCGTCAGATACTACGCCAGTTACGTCGTTGAGATTTGATGATGACACGCCTATAGCTGATGACTTCGATATCATAGACACTGATTCTTTATTAGACCCTTCTGTAGCGACTCCCCCAGCCTCTACCGTTGCACCAGTGGAACCTGAAACAGATATCAGTCATGAAGCTGTTGAATCAGCAGAAGATTTTTCATCGCGCTTTGCAGCAGATTTTGACTTTGTAAAATCATTAGATAGCAATCAAGTGACGCTAGATTTAGCCAATCAGTATTTACAATTAGGCGAATATGACAGTGCCAAACGTTTGCTTAATGAAGTGATCGCTCAGGGTAATAGTGAGCAGAAACAACAAGCACAACTGTTACTTGAGCGCACAGCATAATCAGTCGTCCGGATGCATATCAGCAAGTATCTCTTATTATCGGAGGCTTGCTGATTTTTTGCATTTAATTCTGATACTATCTATTACTGACCTCTCAACCTGTCACTAATAAACGCTCTGGCGCTTCTTTTTTCATAATTATTTACTGTGTTGATACTATGCCATCTTCTTTTATGACCAAAACTATGTCTGACCCTGTTCAATTGATCTATGCTGGTGGTACCTTTGGTAGCTATGGCAAGCCGCTGGCGCCTTTATCGGCAGACGTCTTTTTACCTACGCTACAAAAGCTACTGACTGAGCAAAGCAATACGACTGGTTCACCAGCAATTTCATGGCTAGACAACACGCTGATCAAAGACAGCAGCCAGCTTAAGCCAGTTGATTTTGTACATTTTTATCAGCTATTACTGAATGCTTACGGTCAAGGTGATAGACGCTTTGTACTGATTAGTGGCACTGACACGTTGAGTTATTTAGGTGCATTTTTAGCAGAAGCTTTTGCCGGTAGCGATATTTGTATTGTGGTCACTGGAAGTATGCGGCCGTTATTAGATAGTGAAGTGATTCACTACTACGATATCGATGCTCATAGCGATGCTTGGGGCAACCTTAACGACTCATTGAAGCTAGCTGCGGCTGGTGAATCAGGTGTCAAGATTAATTTTGGCGGCGAATCGTGGCCTGCGCAAACCGTGCAAAAAATTCACAGTCATGACCTTATGGCATTTACTGGGCACTCTCGAGCAGCATATCCAGCCAATAGTTATATAAAAAATCTATCAGATACCCGTAGGCAGCATTGGCTGGATGATCAACAAGACTTACTACCCAATATCAAAGCAAGCGCTGAGCAGGCCAAGATCCATGCTTTATACTGCTTACCTAATGATGTTCAGGTGCTCAATGATCAACTACAAGCGTTATTATCACAGCCGCCTTGTGGCATTATCCTATTAGGATTTGGTGCGGGGAATATCTCCTATTCAGCTGCACTAGCAAAGACTCTTGATTTGGTTCACGAGCATGGACACATCGTGATATCTGCCAGTCAATGTCCGTTTGGCGGTGTGAGCGACAGCTACGCGGCGGGCAGTTGGCAATATGACTATCACGTTATTGCTGGTGGACGCTTAACCATTCCTGCTATTTATGCACGGCTGTTATGGTTGCTACTGCGCTATGACAGTCCAGCAAGACGCCGACAGCGCTGGTTGAATAATGTCAGTCAGCCTGGCACAAGCATCAAAAAGCGATAAATGCTCCTTGATTAATTCCAACTTTATAAGCTTAGAAACCAAAATGTCTAAGATTGAAACTATCGAACCTGAACGTTCACCAACTTATACTTTAGCGATTGCGATTGAGTTTTTGGGTACGCACTATCATGGTTGGCAGCGGCAACGAGAAGTGCTGGGTGTACAAGAAGCACTAGAAACCGCTATCGGTAAGGTCGCCAATGAATCCGTCGAAGTCATCGCTGCTGGGCGTACTGATGCCAGTGTCCATGCCAGCAATATGATTGCTCATTTTACCACTCGTGCGTATCGCCCTACTCATAACTGGTTACGCGGTGTCAATAGCCTATTGCCTGACGATATTGCCCTACGCTGGATTCAGCCAATGCCAGCTGATTTCCATGCGCGTTTTGGTGCGATTGCCCGTCGTTATCGTTATATCACACTCAATCAAGCGCAGCGCCCTGCGATACTCAATCATCAGGTTACCCATATCTATGAGCCTTTAGACCTAGCAGCGATGCAAAAGGCAGCTGCCGATATCGTTGGTACTCACAACTTTAACAGCTACCGTGCGGCAGCCTGTCAGTCCAATCAGCCAGTACGTACCGTCAGCCATGCCGACCTTTTCGCTCATGGTCAGTTTATTGTGTTCGATATACAAGCAGATGGATTTTTGCATCACATGGTTCGTAACTTGATGGGTACGCTATACGCGATTGGCAGACATGAGCTAGAACCAGCAGACTTTTTGAACATCTTGAGCAAAGAGGATCGGACAATTGCGCCGCCTACGGCCTCAGGGGATGGTTTGTACTTCATTAATGCCTATTATCCTGAGCATTTCCAGCGTTTATTGCCGCAGGCACCGCTCACACCGATTTGGTTAAACTTACCTGACTAAATCAATGTAAATTGGCATACATATCACTTACATGCTGTCAAGTCAAAACCAGGTTCTGTATTGCTTTAATCTGCTAACTTACGTATAATATGGGCTTATTTTTAATTGATTGATACAAATTATGGCAAAAGACGATATTATCGAATTTGAAGGCGAAGTCATTGATACCCTTCCTAACACTTTGTTTAAAGTTCGTTTAGAAAACGGACACGAAATCATTGCACACATCTCAGGTAAGATGCGTAAGCATTATATTCGTATCTTGACAGGTGATAAAGTTAAGGTTGAAATGACCCCTTACGACCTATCTAAAGGTCGTATTACTTACCGTGGTAAAAACTAAATACTCGCCAATTTATATGGTTATGAAAGTATTTATAAAAATACAGCCAATAGTCGAATAGCTATTTTATCGCTGATAGCTGATATAGACGCTTGAGTGGTTTAACTGATAATAATAATGAAAACGCTAATCTGCTCATTATTGCCTATCACTGTTTTAGTTATTTAGTATTTGCTGTTTGTTTTACCATAAAAAATACCGCTAAGTTTCAGCGGTATTTTTTTGTCTGCGTTTTATGAAATAATTAAACGATGAGTTATTTGAACTCGACAGTGGCATCGTTCTTGATAACACCTAGCAGACTCAGTGCGTCCCAGTTAGTAAGGCGAACACAACCTGCTGATGCTTGACGACTGATACGTTCAGGATCGGGTGAGCCATGAATGCCATACGATGGTTTGCTAAGGCCAATCCATACCACACCAACAGGATTATTAGGGCCTGGCGGGATAATAGATTTTTTGCCATTATCGCTAGTATAGGTGTAGTTTGGCTCGTGAATTTTGACTTTGACCTTATGCGTACCCGTTGGTGAAGGTGTCGCTGTGCTACCTACCGTGGTTGGGTAACTGGCAACCAGATTGTTACTGTCATCGTATGCATATAAGGTTTGCGTGTCTTTATCAGCGACCACTCGGCTCACTGGTGTTGTATTAGGGTTGCCAGGGTTATAGACGATGATGGTTTCGCCACTCTTGAAATTGGCATTGGGGTTAAGCGATTTAAGATAGTCACGACTGATATGAAATTTTTCGCCCAAGGCTTCAAGGACGCTTTCATAATACATACCATCTAGCTTGGCTTTGGCTTCAGCACTAGCAGGAATTTGGGTAGTTTTGACATTCACATCAGCGTCTGTCAGCTGATAACTGACTAATACAGGCTGTGAAGTAAGCGTGGAATTCTTAGTCAATGCTTTCCACGTCTCTTCATTGACCGCTTCGGTTACTGGTAATCCTTGGGCCTTCTGAAAAGCCTGCATGGCTTTGCGCGTGTTCTTGCCCCAATAGCCATCCACCGCACCCACACCACTATGATTCCAGTTCAGTAGCGCTTGTAATTTGGTACCAACATTACGATCAATCTTGGTATCAGCTTTCCATGTTGCTTCATTTACCTTTTTAGCAGTTTCTGATAAATTTTCTGTACTATATTCAATTTTGGTTAATAATTTATTTAGCGAATTTGCGGCTTTGCTATTACCATCTATTTGCTGACTAACACCATTGGTGACTGGACTGATGTCGTTACTATCAGTCGCCGTGCTGTCCATCGTATCAGCATCCATATTTTGACCACTAGTTTGGTTACTAGTAGATTGGTTGCTAGTAGATTGGTTGCTACTAGTACTCATCTCTGCTTCGGTGCCTGCATTGTTATTATTATCTGTTGTAGTGTCTGTCATACCACTGTTAGACGACTTGCTCTCATTAGCCGCTTGTGCACTATTTTCAGTACTATTAGCATTGCTGCTACAACCCACTAATAATGCAGACGCTGTTCCCATCGCTATAACAAGGCTGCCAATCTTAAGTAGTTGAGACATAAAAAAACTCCCTAAATAATTACCATATATCAAAAAATATCGAAAAATTTATTATAGAAATATATTGCCATAGCCCCACCACTATTCCCTAACAGCTTTATGTTAATAACTGACTCTTCCTACTGTGCATTTGTTAATAGGGTGAACAAACACACTGATCCGTTTACAATAAGGCATGACTCAATACCATATAACAGAAAAAACCCATAAACTGCTCAGCAGTTTATGGGTATAAAATGAACGAGATTAGACTGTGAAAACTACATAAAAATGGTCTGCACTAGATTAGCTAATTTATACCAGTTTAGCCAATACCGCTTGCCCCATCTCTTGGCAGCCCACTTGCTTGAGTCCAGCTTCACTGCTGTCTAAAATATCAAGCGTACGCAAGCCATCATCAAGCACATCACTCACTGCTTGCTCGATCGCTTGTGCGGCTTCTTCTTGCTTAAAGGTATAACGCAGCATCATAGCGACAGACAAAATAGTCGCCAATGGATTGGCTTTATCTTGCCCAGCGATATCAGGCGCGGAACCATGACATGGCTCATACATACCTTTGCCCGACTCATCCAAGCTCGCTGATGGCAACATACCAATAGAACCGGTCAGCATTGCCGCTTCATCAGATAAGATATCACCAAACATATTGCCTGTTACCATGACATCAAACTGCTTAGGATCTTTGATCAACTGCATACAAGCATTGTCAGCATACATGTGCGATAACGCCACATCGCTATACTCTGCTTGCTGCATCTGAATCATTGTTTGCTTCCACAGCTCAGTCACTTCTAAGACGTTGGCTTTGTCTACTGAACATACTTTGGCCGCTGTACCTGCAGCTTGGGTGCGCGTTTTTGCTAACTCAAAAGCAACTTTACCGATACGCTGAATCTCACTGGTGCTATACACCATCGTGTTATAGCCTTGCTGCTCACCATTTTCTAGTGTGCGAATACCACGTGGCTCACCAAAATAAATGCCACCCGTCAGTTCGCGAACAATCAGCAAATCTAAACCAGATATAATTTCAGGCTTGATACTTGACGCATTGGCTAGCTGCGGATAAAGCTTTGCCACACGTAAATTGGCAAACAAACCCAGCTCACCACGGATTTTAAGCAGACCACGCTCAGGGCGCTTACTACGCTCAATCGCATCCCATTTAGGGCCGCCGACAGCGCCTAATAATACAGCATCTGCTGCACGTGCACGCGCTAACGTTTCATCAGGTAAAGGCTCACCTGTGGCATCAATAGCCACACCACCGATCAATCCAGACTCTAATGTCAAATCAAGTGAAAACTTCTCATTGACGGCCTTGAGCACGTCGATGGCTTGAGTCATGATTTCAGGGCCAATACCATCGCCCGCTAATGTTAAAATCGTTGCCATACTAATCCTTTTGGATATATTTTTATCAATTAATTTTTATTACGCTGTCGTCTTTTTAGGTTTAGATGCTGACGTTACTGCTTTGACCATGCCTGTCTCTACAAACTCACCTTGGTGCTCAGACCCTAACTGTTTACAGAATCGGCGCTGCACCTTATTACCTTGTAATAGATCAATACATAGAGGCTCAGGTGACGCTGTATCCAATAAACTGCCAGATTTTTCACTACTTTTCTTTTGATAAGCACGTAACTCGTAAGTACCTGCGTCCGCAAAATCATGAATCATCGCAAAACGCTCAACGTATCCCATGTTATTCTCTGGATAAAAATTGACATGGACTTCACGTTTTGCAGGCATCACCCGTGCATAATAGTTGGTCAACCCTGGCATACCAGATGCGGCTAATGGCACTATCTTTATAGAGTTTTTACTCATGAGCGGTGTCATCTCTATGCCCATTTGGGGCGTTGCAGCGCCTTTATAACTTGGTAAAGACGCTACAATCTGAGGATTAACTGGCTCATGATTGTCAGGAGACACAATCAGTGTCTTATCTATTTGCACGATTTCACAGTGGTAAGTACCCACGCACGCGATGTTCACTTCGCCAGCAATGGGTTGAATCTTACCTACCCACGCTTTCGCACTTTCTGCCTCATCTATTTTTTGATAGCCCGTCAATAGCTGGCAGCCTGACAAAAATAAGCTTGCAGCAACAATCGTACTTGTCGATAGAGCATAACGTTTTTTATTCATAATGGCGGCTACTATTCATAAGAGAGATAATAAAGTATGGTAAAAACTACCCTTCATTTTAGCCAGTTCACCGCCATAACTCAACGCTGCGTTGCGACTGGCCAGCAGTTTTGTGAGCAAGGGATCATAAAATCCTTACCTAAGCGCGTACATCGTTAAAGATCCACGGCGTTTTTTGCATCATTTTATGCTCATAGTCTTTGATAGCATCGCTTTGCTGCAAGGTTAAACCGATATCATCCAGTCCATTTAACAAGCAATGTTTGCGAAAAGCATCCACTTCAAAAGCATACTCTTCACCTGTCGGCGTGATAACTACCTGACGCTCAAGATCTGCCGTCAGCTCATAGCCTTCATTGGCAACAGTCGCCTTCATTAAGGTATCCACAATCGCTTCATCTAGTACAATCGGTAACATGCCATTTTTAAAGCAGTTATTGTAAAAGATATCCGCAAAACTTGGTGCGATAACCGTACGAAAGCCATACTCAGAAAGCGCCCAAGGTGCATGCTCACGACTAGAACCGCAGCCAAAGTTTCTACGTGCCAGCAATATAGTAGCACCTTGATAACGGGGTTTATTCAATACAAAGTCTGGATTAATAACGCGTGTGCTGTTGTCTTGGCCCGGATATCCTTCATCAAGATAGCGCCAATCATCAAATAAATTCACGCCAAAGCCTGTACGTTTAATAGACTTCAAAAACTGCTTTGCGATAATTTGATCGGTATCGACGTTTGCACGATCAAGTGGGCAAACGATACCGGTTTGGGTGTTATAAGCTTGCATAAAATTTCCTATCAATTATATTTTTGCTGGCTGATGATCTTGATAAGCGTATTAAACAGTAAATAAATTTTTACCATTTCGACACCATGCTCATATATTTATCGTTGATATAAGCATTATGTCAGCTACTTATTATCAGTCTTAAAACGTACGAACGTCTACAAAATGACCTGCCAACGCTGCTGCAGCTGCCATTGCTGGACTGACCAAATGCGTACGACCACCATTGCCCTGACGACCTTCAAAGTTACGATTAGAGGTCGATGCACAATGCTCTTGCGGCTCAAGTTTGTCAGCATTCATGGCAAGACACATTGAGCAACCCGGCTCACGCCATTCAAAACCTGCTTCGGTAAACAAAGCATCTAAACCTTCAGCCTCTGCTTGTAGTTTTACTTGTCCAGAGCCTGCAACAACGATGGCCTCTTTGATATTATCAGCCACTTTGCGTCCTTTAATAACTGCTGCAGCGTCACGCAAATCTTCGATACGCGAGTTGGTGCATGAGCCAATAAATATACGATCAAGCTGAATGTCCGTGATTTTCTGACCAGCTTCTAAGCCCATATAGGTATAAGCGCGTAACCAACCCTCTTCCTGCGCTTCATCAATGGCTTGGTCAGGTGTTGGTACCGATTGCGTGATATCAACGACCATCTCAGGCGAGGTGCCCCAAGATACTTGCGGTGCTATTTGGCTACCATCTATCTCAACCACTGTATCAAATACTGCGTCATCATCTGAATACAATGTACGCCAGTAGGCTTCAGCTTGTGGCCACTGTGACTCGTTTGGCGCGTACGGACGACCTTTGACATAATCTATAGTCGTATCATCAACAGCCACCATCCCCACGCGAGCACCAGCCTCAATTGCCATGTTACAGACGGTCATACGACCTTCCATACTCATGTCTTCAAACACTTGACCTGCAAATTCAATCGCGTGTCCTGTACCACCTGCCGTACCGATCTTCGCGATAATGGCCAGCACGACGTCTTTTGAGGTCACACCCGCACCAAGTTGACCAGTAACGCGGATTTGCATATTTTTTGATTTCTTTTGGATCAAGCACTGCGTTGCCAATACGTGCTCAACTTCAGAAGTGCCGATACCATGTGCCAAGCAACCAAGTGCACCATGTGTCGCTGTGTGCGAATCACCGCAAACAACCGTCATGCCTGGCAGTACAAGACCTTGCTCAGGACCAACGACATGCAAAATCCCTTGACGCGCATCGTTGATTGTAAATTCTGCGATATCAAATTTAGTGCAGTTCTCGTCCAATGTGACAACCTGCAGACGTGATACCTTATCTTTAATACCAGGGACACCTGCTGAGCGCTCTTTGGTGACTGTTGGCACATTATGGTCAGGACTGGCAATATTGGCAGACAGACGCCATGGCGCTCTATTGGCAAGCTCCAATCCTTCAAACGCTTGTGGACTCGTCACTTCATGCAACAGATGGCGATCGATGTAAATTAAGCTCGAACCGTCGTCACGCTTGGTGACTTCGTGAGCATTCCAAAGTTTGTCATATAAAGTTTGACCGGCCATGATGCTATCCTTTATTAATTACTACTGACTTGATTTTCGCCTGCTCACCTGTTGGTAAGCTAAGGTTCTGTTTGTTCAATTAACTATTAGATTTATCTATAATGTTGTATTCAACTGCATGATAGCTCTTTATTATTTGTGTAAGAGCATCACTTTGCAATAATTTCTACCTAATCAATGATATTGAAATATATATTCTGTAATTGCTATATTTTGTGTAGTATAAATATTATTCATTGATAATTTTAGATTTGTGGCTGTAATTAACGCTTAAAACACGCTTGAGACTGCAAATAATCAACTTAAAAGAATAAATATGTGACAATACGCCTTGATGTCTTGTGATTATAGCAGGCAAATCCTATAATAA
Organism: Psychrobacter sp. T6-5; assembly: GCF_052258485.2. Classification (NCBI taxonomy): domain Bacteria; kingdom Pseudomonadati; phylum Pseudomonadota; class Gammaproteobacteria; order Moraxellales; family Moraxellaceae; genus Psychrobacter; species Psychrobacter sp. T6-5. The sequence goes on from NZ_JBQQEY020000001.1 coordinate 2,413,624, forward strand.
TAATTGATGATTTTTAACCAGATGCAAACTTTTATTTCTAATACGTTATAATTGGCTCAGCCCACTTTTATTTATAGCTCACAAAGTAGCTAAGGAAATCCGTTTGAACACCACAAACTTGACGACATTCGTTACCGTTATGCACACTGGCAGTATTTCAGGTGCCGCAGAAAAGCTGTTCATCACTCAGCCTGCCGTCAGTAAGCGCATCAAAAACTTAGAAGATGAGTTTAACATTACTTTATTTGATACTGTAGGCCGCGGGATTGTGCCCACGCAGGCCGCCAGTGAGATGTTGCCGCATGCAAAGCGTTGGCTAGAAGATTATGAGAACTTCAAGATTAACTTGCAGCATTCTCAGCATATCGTCTCTGGCAAGCTCGTGATTGGCACAAGCCATCATATTGGTTTGCATCATCTAGCACCCGTGCTTAAACATTTTATTCAGACTTATCCCGCTGTTCAGTTAGAAGTTCATTTTGTCGATTCAGAAAAAGCACACAAAGCCGTATTAGATGGTGATTTATCGTTGGCGTTTGTCACGCTACCCCCTGTATACGATAAACGTCTGACCTATCACACGCTTTGGTCAGATCCACTTTATTTTATGACGGGTACTTTGTCACCTTTGGCAACCAAGTCTAATGTCACTTTAGAGCAGTTAGCACGCTATCCTGCTATTTTACCTTCTGCCAATACCTTTACCAGTCAGATTACTTTGGCTGAGTTTGCTAAGCATAACCTAAAACCTTATGCCACGATGAGTACCAATCCGCTTGAATCCATTCGAATGCTAGTTTCTGTTGGACTGGGTTGGTCAGTACTTCCGCAAACTATGGTCAGTCAAGATCTGGAACGTATCGATATGGCAGACAACATTGAGTTACAACGTTATTTAGGCGTGGTTATCAATCCGAAGCTAACACAATCTAGTAGCGTAACCGCCCTACTCGATTTACTGGCGCCTATTGAATAAAAACATCCTAATATAACAATTTAAGTATTTAAGCTATTCGCATTTGTGACTCTCATACGTTATAATATGCTTGACGTTGTTTTAATAACAAAAATTTACCACAAGGACACTGATAGTCATATATTGAATACTTCTAGTAAGATATGATAGTTAGCAGTAGGTTTAATGGTTTCACTGATTGGTTATGTAGGTTGCTAATACTCATATATAAATAGCAGATGCGAGCAACAACAGTCTATAAATGGAATGCGAGGTTCCCATTGTTCTCTATCTCTATATGAGTGCTAGCCATATAACGACATCAATCATATAAAACTACAGAAGATACTGAAAAAGCCATTATGTCTTAATTAATGGCTTTTTTTGTCTTTAAATATTTTTTGAGACATCTTGTTTGAGGCATCGTCTTGTAGGACAGAACTTTTATAGTTAAAAAATAATTAAAGCCAACGATGTTGGTTAAGGATAACTTATATGAACGGAGTTTCTAGTGGCGTGCTTATATCACTTGGCGCCTATTTTTTAGTGATGATTGGGATTGGTGTTTACGCTTATTTTAAGCAAGCCAATGATACCGAGGGTTATCTTTTAGGAGGACGTAATCTAGGTCCAGCAGTTACTGCACTTTCCGCAGGCGCGTCGGACATGTCAGGTTGGTTGCTACTCGGACTACCAGGCTATATGTATGCAGATGGTGTGGTGAGTATTTGGATCGCACTTGGTTTGACCCTTGGTGCCTTCTTAAACTATATCATCGTAGCACCGCGTCTTCGTGTTTATACTGAAGTCGCTGATAATGCTATTACTTTACCTGACTATTTTGCCAATCGCTTCGAAGATAAATCGCATATGCTGCGTGTAATCTCTGCTTTGGTTATCATTTTATTCTTTACAGTCTACACAGCGGCAAGTCTCGTAGGCGGTGGTAAGCTTTTTGAAAGCTCACTTAACCTATCTTACACCACAGGGCTTTGGGTGACTGCTGGCGTCGTTGTCGGTTACACACTATTCGGTGGTTTCTTAGCAGTATCGATGACTGACTTTGTTCAGGGTATCATCATGCTGTTTGCGATGGTCATTGTACCTGTCGTTGCCTTTACGGATCTTGGCGGTGTTTCAGCCACGACTGAAGCTGTTAGAAACATTGATCCAAGCCTATTAAATATTACTAGTGGTATGAGTGTCATCGGTATCATTTCGCTTATGGCATGGGGTTTAGGATATTTTGGTCAGCCACATATTATTGTACGTTTTATGGCAATCCGCTCAGTCAAAGATGTGCCTACTGCACGTAATATCGGTATGAGTTGGATGATTGTCAGTCTTATTGGTGCGCTAATGACTGGTTTTGCTGGTCGTGCTTATGTACAAAAGACTGCTATGACGTTAGACGATCCTGAGACTATCTTCTTGGTATTCACTCAGTTCTTATTCCACCCGCTGGTTTCAGGTTTCCTATTAGCAGCGATTTTAGCAGCTATTATGAGTACCATCTCATCTCAGCTATTGGTAGTATCAAGCTCACTAACCAAAGACGTTTACAAACTGTTCTTTGACAGAGATGCCCCAGAAGCTCGTCAAGTATTAGTTGGTCGTATTTCGGTTGTGGCCGTTGCTCTCGCCGCTATTATGCTAGCCGCTAATCCAGACAGCTCAGTTTTAGATTTAGTTTCTAATGCTTGGGCAGGATTCGGTGCAGCATTTGGACCGTTGGTTATCTTCAGTCTCACATGGCGCGGCATGAACCGTAATGGTGCTGTAGCTGGTATGGTTGTTGGTGCATTGACTGTGATCTTATGGATTTATGGTCCATTCCAGATGAATGGTATGGCACTTAACAGCTGGTTGTTTGCTATCGTTCCAGGCTTTATCTTAAGTACTATCGCTATCTTTGCAGTAAGTATCATGACTGGTGGCCCAAGAGAAACGGTATCTGCTAAGTACAGAGAGATGGAATTGAATCTAAACAAATAAGTTTATACAGTAACTTTACCTTATTACTATAAAAAAACCTCGCCACTAATGGCGAGGTTTTTTATTGGTAGCTATTAATTATGATCTAAGTAGCTACTATTATAAGTAGGAAGGCTGCTCTAACCTTCTATTATGAGTATCTACTCTTAATAGAATAGCTATGTACTATTGCTAAATGCACCTGTCTAAACATGCCCCTACCTATATGGATAGCTAACTATCATATAGGTAGCGACAATGGATACATTGCTTACCATTCAATAAACTGGAAGGTGGCTATCACACGTACAACAACGTATGACTAGTAAGTAAGTTATAGCTATCAATTATTAATCTACTCTCTACAAAACACTCTAAATATCTTTCTATATCTAAGAGTTTTTATTCAATTCAAAATATTGGAATCAATAAAAAAGCGACCTATGACAGGTCGCTTTTTTATTCTCTAACAGTTATATAAGGAGGCTATTTCCCTTGATAAGAAATCTTCAAACCAGCGATATAACCATCATTATCTTGGAAATCACCAACGATTTTTCCACTAGGTAGACGGCCTTTTGCATCACCGAACCATAAGTATTTACCACCAGCGGATACTGCCCAGTTTTCCGTCACGTTGTATTTGGCACCAAGACCGACGCTGTAATAGCCATCGACAGGACCTAACGACGTTGTTGGATCACCGGCACCACTATCCCAACCCACCGTACCACTAATAGCAAGTGCTGGTGCGACACGCTTGGCCAACCCTAGCTCTACCATCCATTGATCGTCTTCATACTCAACCAAGTTCAGACCATCAGGACCATATAAAGGATTAAGTTTACTAACCTCATTATATAATGGAGGTGTGATGACAAAATCGCTCCATGGTACCCAACGGACTTTTGCCGTTGCTAAAGTAGTCGGATTGATACCTGTTTGAAAATCAAAATTGACTGATTTAGGTGTGGTAATTTCGTAGTTGCTGACTTGAGTTGCTGCTGCTGCTGCCTGTTCTGGAGTAGCTCCTGCTGCTATAGCTCTAATTCCTACTAGTGGGTAAGTCTCAGATACTTCTATGTCGTGATCAATCTCAGAACGATAAGTCAAAGCAGCCTTTAAAGCAATTTCAGGCTTACTATAGGCAATACCTGCGATATAACCATAATCCATATCAGGATTGCTGTTTGACGTATAGCCAGTAGCAGGTCCATAAGCTAAGCCACGCAATTTGGTTTCAGATTGGATACGCTGAGCAACTGGACCACCATAAATTTGGAAGTTTTTGTTGGCACCGAATTTCATTCCTAGAATACCAGTCAAGCTTTGGCTACGGACTTCTACATTAGTATTTTCGCCTGCATTACCTGCTTCTGCCTGAGCTATTGCTCCTGCTGTACTAAGACGAGTAATTTCAGCTACTGCTGCAGCTCTCTCAGCAGGAGTACTTGTTGCGGACTGCGCAATGCCAGTTTGTCTAATTATTTCAGGACGAAGAGTCGCGCCATTAAATTGGCCGTTAGTTAATTGCTGAATAGAAGCGTTCAAGTCACCTTTAGAAACAAAATTGCTATCGCCAGTATATTCAGCGGCAGCACCAAAGGGCTCGTCATATAGCACACCCACACTGAACGTGTCGTTGATATCAGCTTTTACGCCATAGCGAAAGAAGTCATAAGATTCAGCAATATCACCTGTTTTATCGCCACGCTCATAGTCATTTTGAGAAGGATTATTGTTAGCACTATCGTAGCCGCTTACATCAGCGTCAATATAAGTATAGACCGCTTCAGCGTAAGTGCCATCTTGAAAAAAAGCAGTGACATCTTGACCTGAACGATCAAGACCAGCAGCGTTGGTTACGCTAGCAACAGAGAGAGTAGCAATAGCTACTGCAAGGGTTTTCAAATGAAAGGTAGTGCGCATTGTGTATCTCCAACGGTCCTTGTTGTATTAATACTTTAATAACCATTATGTAGCATTACTATGCTTAATACTGGTATTACTAAAGTTTTGTCCTAAGTTGAATACTAATGCCTTTTTGACACTAAAACAACATTTAAAGTGCTTTATTTCTCAATTATGACTGAACAGTACATATAAGATATAAATAAAATGCTGTGGTTTACTTTTTATCCTTAGTGTGATTTTTACGGTGAGGTCTATAGTCATAAAATAAATATTTTTACCTATAGTCTGTTAAATGTAATTTTTAAAAACACATAATAAAAAAGCGACCCTTAAAGGATCGCTTTTAATATTAATAACAAACAGCATCACATAATTTATTTGTGATTTACTGAGCTTGGTAAGAAACCTTTACACCCAATACAAAACCATCATTACTTTCGAAATCACTAACGATCGTTTTACTTGGGATTTGACCTTTGGCATCACCGAACCATAGGTACTTACCGCCAGCAGATACTGCCCAGTTTTCGGTAACATTATATTTTGCACCAAGACCGGCGCTGTAATAGCCTTCGATAGGGCCTAATGAGGTCACTGGATTACCAGCACCGCTGTCCCAACCGACAGTACCGCTGATAGCAAGTGCTGGCGCAACGCGCTTAGCTAATCCTAGCTCTACTTGCCATTGGTCGTCATCATAGCTAACTAACGCTAACCCCTTATCATCCCGAGTCGAAACCTTGCTAACATCGTTATATAGTGATGGTACGATAGCAAAATCACTCCATGGTACCCAGCGTACTTTGGCTGTCGCTAGGGTTGTAGGGTTGATGCCAGTTTGGAAATCAAGATTTACTGACTCTGGTGTATTAATCTCGATATCGGCATATCTAGTGGTTGGTAAGGCTAAACCAGCTGTAGCTCCGGCAGCTGTAGCAATAGGGAAAACTTCGAAAGCTTTTGCATCATGTTTAATCTCAGAGCGATAGGTTAATGCTGCTTTTAGTGCAATTTCAGGCTTACTATAAGACATACCAGCAATCCAGCCGTAGTCTTGATCTGGGTTAATGTGCGTAGTATAACCAGAAGCCGCACTATAAGCTGTGCCACGTAGTTTTACATCAGCATGGACACGCTGAGCGACTGGACCACCATAAACTTGGTATTCTTTGTTTTGACCAAACTTCGCACCCAAGATGCCAGTAATACTTTCTGTACGTACCTCTACCTGTGTAGTTTCACCTGCAGTAGCTGCCAAGCCTTTTGCAGCCTCAAGAGCAATTAACTGACCCTGAGCTGCTTGTAATTGCTCAGGTGACAAATTACCTGGATTACCTGGAGTAAGCGCACCTCGAAGTTGAGTAATACTTTGGTCAACTAAACCTTGATTTAAATTAGGGTTGCCTGTGAAACCTTGAATAAGTGCATCTGCATTGTCATTAGTAACAAAATTATTATTACCAGTATAGTCAGCGGCTGCGCCAAAAGGCTCGTCATATAAGACGCCAACACTAAACGTGTCGTTAATGTCTGTTTTTACGCCATAACGAAAAAAGTCATAAGATTCTGCGATATCATCAATCTTATTACCTGAAGTATCTTCACCCGTCACGTCCGCATCGATATAGGTATAGACAGCTTCAGCATAAGTGCCATCTTGTAGGAATGCGGTGATATCTTGACCTGAGCGATCAAGACCAGCAGCACTAGCGGCGCTAGCAACAGATAGAGTAGCAACAGCTACTGCAAGAGTTTTTAAGTGAAAGGTGTGGCGCATTTTACATCTCCAAACATCCGCATTGTTTTACTGTTTTACTTAATTTTCTTAAGTAAGCAGCATCCGAGGTGGAAGATAGTAAAGATTTTTAAACACTAAAACAACTGCCAAAATACATTATTTCCATATTATGACTACTAAGTCACCAAAAGGTATCTTCATTTAAAAATACACATATTGCGATCATTCACTACTAATTATCTTACTTGCTATTATTTTTTTAATAATGTGGTGGTCTATCCGCCATCACGTCAAATGGGGCAATACCACTCTCTGGGTCTTGGTTTTCTATTTGCTTATAAATCAGTTGTAGCTGACGTTGCAATGTCTGAATATCTTTGTCTTGACGTGCGATCACCTCATCAAGTCTATCTACTGTGATCTCAAGGTGGGCTACGTTCATTTGAAGATCAATTACTTGGGTTTGCAAGTCATCTTGTATGCTCGCAGCGGTATCTTTGTTATTGGATTGATTCATATTTTTCTCTGAAGTATCGTAAATATAAGGCTGAAAGGTTTAGTAAGTAAAATAGGTGGTAAAACCTAAGTGTCATTGTTAAATCCATCATGCTAATCAAAAAATAGCCACTATGAATAAAAACTATAAATAGTACTGATAAAACTATTTACTCGCACTACAGTTGCGCGGTGGCATGTTATACTGCTGGCAATTTTGCAACAACCCCTACCTCACTATTATATAAGCTTAAGATACTCTATGGCACTGATTCATTTAAAAGACATTCACTTAGCGTTTGGCGTTGCGCCTGTTCTTGATGGTATTGATTTCTCTATCAATTCAGGCGAGCGCGTGTGCTTAATTGGTCGCAATGGCGAAGGTAAATCCACCTTATTCAAACTGATTAATGGCTCATTACAGCCTGACAGTGGCGAGATTATTACCAACAGTAGCATGCGTGTGGCGATGCTAGAACAAGACGTTCCTGAAACCAGTGGTCGCATCTTAGATATCGTCATGGGCGGTAGTCGCCGCACGGCTGACTTGCTGATTAACTATAATAAGCAAGTAGATATGTGCGCCAATGGTGATATGGATGCCTGTGAGCATATGGCGACCCTACAGCATGATATCGATGCGGTACATGGTTGGGATTTAGAACGTGATGCCATGCGTCTGATCACAACGATGGGACTCGATCCAGAAGATGACTTATCATCACTCTCTGGTGGTCGTAAGCGCCGCGTACTACTTGCTCGTGCGTTAGTTACCAAGCCTGATATGCTCTTACTCGATGAGCCAACCAACCATTTGGACGTTGAAAGTATCGAATGGCTGGAGCGCTTTTTACTCGACTGGCAAGGTCTGACGTTGTTGTTCGTGACTCATGATAGAGCATTCGTGAATAAATTATCGACTCGTATCATCGAGCTTGACCGTGGCCAATTGACCAGCTATGACGTGACCCAAGGCGAAGGTGGCTACGCTCGCTACCAAGAGTTAAAAGAGCTACAGTTACAGGCTGAAGAAAAGAACAACGCCAACTTTGATAAAAAACTGGCGCAAGAAGAAGTGTGGATTCGCCAAGGTATCAAAGCTCGCCGTACCCGTAATGAGGGCCGCGTCCGTGAACTAAAAGCATTGCGTGAAGAGCGCAGCGAACGCCGTGAGCAAGTGGGTAATGTAAACATCACGATGGGTCAAGGCGAAAAAAGCGGCAAGCTTGTCTGTAAAGTCAAAAACTTACATCTTGAGTACGACGGCAATGTATTGGTTGATGATTTTACGACCACTATTATGCGTGGCGACAAAATCGGTATTGTCGGCCCTAACGGTGCTGGTAAAACCACCCTTATCAAAGCCCTACTCGACATGTCTGATGATGAAGTCACCAAGAGTGGTAATGTTGAATTAGGTACTAATCTAAAAATTGCCTTTTTTGACCAGTTGCGCGATCAGTTAGATCTAGAAGCGAGCGTCGCGCAAAACGTTTCAGAAGGTTCTGACTTTGTCGAAGTTGGCGGTCGCAAGACACATATCATGAGCTATTTGCAAGACTTCTTATTTGCCCCAGAGCGTGCACGTACGCCTGTCAAAGCCTTGTCAGGTGGTGAGCGTAACCGTGTGTTACTGGCCAAGCAGTTATTAAAACCTGCCAACATTCTAGTACTCGATGAGCCAACCAACGATTTGGACATGGCGACACTTGAGCTATTAGAAGAGTCAGTAGCCAGCTTTGGTGGTACTATTTTGCTGATCAGTCATGACCGATCATTCATGGATAACGTCGTTACCTCTACTTGGGTATTTGGCGAAGATGAAGATGGCAAAGGAGAGGTCAGCGAATATGTTGGTGGCTACCAAGAGTATTTGGTGCAAAAAACCCGCGAAGAGGCAGCACGCGCCGCAAAAGCACCTGCCAATAATGCGGTCAGCAAAAAAGCAGCAAACAAATCTGGCGCAGATATCAAGCCTAAAAAAGAAGCCAAAAAGCTGAACTATAATGAGCAGCGTGAATTGGATAACTTACCAAAAGAAATCGCAGCACTCGAAGCCGAACAAACTCAACTACAAGAAAAATTGGCTGATGGCTCTTGGTTTAATACCGACTTTGATGCAGCGACAGCCGCAAGTGAGCGGTTATTAACAATCGAAGATGAAATGATGAGTAAGCTTGAGCGTTGGAGCGAGCTTGAAGGCTAGTATTGGCAATACTCTAGCTGAGTTTATTGGAATAACGCATATATACCTTGCATTGCGTATTTCGATAAACAAGTTTCTGATAGTCTGATAAAGCATTATTAATTATTCTGAAAGCATCACCACTTTATTATATAGAGTGGTGATATTTGTTTTACAGAAACTTACACAGCAGTTAGATAGTGAAAGTTAGTGAACATTCCCTTAATTTCAAGTATCATTCGCTATTGCTGAAAATCCTTATTAATTATAAGGTCATGACATTTACAATCCCCATAAAAGCAAAGTTAGCGTTAAACATTGATAATCCGACTGTTTTAGTATGATTGTCATATTCAACCTCCTAATATGTCCTATTAAGGTTGCTTTATTTTTAACGCAATAATTTATTTTATCACCGAAATAGCTTAGAATAGTAACAATTAGCAAAATTAGGCACAGCTAAAGTGGCTTGATATTGTATATTTTCTAAGCCACAAACCCAGTGTGGGATAATCCCATTTCATTCACCTGGAGGAAGTATTAATGAGCCAAGCCGAAGGCGTTAATGTACAACGCCGTAGAGTTCTTATTGCCTCAACTGCCGCGATTGGTGCAGCTGGGGTAGCTGCCGTGGCGACACCTTTTGTCCGTTCTTGGTACCCAAGCGCTAAAGCTGAGGCTGCAGGGGCTGCAGTAACCCAAGATATCGGTGCTATCGAAGCAGGACAAATGATCGTTGTCAAATACCGTGGCAAACCTATTTATGTGGTTAAGCGTACTGAAGACATGATTGCAGGACTTGAGTCAGTCAAACCATTATTGTCTGATCCTGACTCTACTGCATCAGTACAACCTGAATACTGTACCAATCCTACTCGCTCTTTAGATCCAACCGTATTGGTTGTCGAAGGCGTTTGTACACATTTAGGCTGTGCACCAAACTACCGTCCTGATGTTGGCGCAGCTGACTTGGGCGGCAATGACTGGTATGGCGGGTTTTTCTGTCCGTGCCACGGGTCAAAATATGACTTAGCAGGTCGCGTCTTTAGTGGCGTTCCTGCACCGCTGAATCTACCCATCCCAGAATATGGTATGGATGGTACCATCTTGACGGTTGGGGAGGCTTAATATGAGTATGGGTAAAAAGTTAATGCATTGGGTGGACGCGCGCTTTCCTGCGACCGAAACCTATGAATACCATATGTCAAAGTACTACGCACCAAAAAACTTTAACTTTTGGTACTTCTTTGGTGTGCTATCAATGATTGTATTGGTCAACCAATTGGTGACTGGTATATGGCTTACGATGATGTACAACCCAAGTGCCGAAGGGGCATTTGCGTCTGTTGAATATATCATGCGTGACGTAAAAGGTGGCTGGCTCATCCGCTATATGCACTCGACTGGTGCCTCTGCGTTCTTCGTCGTTGTCTATCTGCATATGTTCCGAGCCTTGCTATACGGTTCATACCAAAAACCTCGTGAGCTTATTTGGCTCATCGGTATGGGTATTTATCTAGCATTGATGGCAGAAGGTTTCTTTGGATACTTGCTACCTTGGGGTAACATGTCATTCTGGGGTGCTCAGGTTATCTTGAACTTACCTGCGGCGTTACCAGTGATTGGTGATGGTCTTGCTGAATGGGTACGTGGTGACTATATCATCTCAGGTATCACGCTGAACCGTTTCTTTGCTCTACACGTTGTTGCTATTCCATTAGTGCTAGTAGGTCTAGTATTCATGCACATTGTGGCACTACACCATGTGGGTTCGAACAACCCTGATGGTATCGACATCAAGAAGCTAAAAGACAAAAATGGTATCCCACTAGACGGTATCGAATTCCATCCGTACTACACTGTGCATGACATGGTTGGTATTGTCGTATTCTTTATTTGTTTCTTTGCAGTGGTATTCTTCTTCCCAGAAGGCGGCGGCTTCTTCCTTGAACCACCAAACTTTGAAACTGCCAACTCATTGAAAACACCAGCGCATATTGCACCGGTATGGTACTACACACCATTCTACGCTATCTTGCGTGCGGTTCCTGATAAGCTTGGTGGTGTTATCGCAATGGGTGCTGCTATTGCTGTACTGTTCTTGATTCCATGGCTTGATAGATCGCCTGTACGCTCAATGCGTTACAAAGGCATATTGTCTAAAATCGCGCTTACTGTATTTGCGATTAGCTTTGTCGTACTAGGCTACTTGGGTGCAACCCCAACGACTCCAACAGCGACCTTGATGGCTCGTATATTTACGATTCTATATTTCTTGTTCTTCTTGCTGATGCCATTCTACACTGCCATTGAGAAGTGCAAACAGCCACCAGAACGCGTTACCGGAGGTCACTAATGAACACGCTAATTAAATCCCTAGTTGGTCTAGGCTTAGGCGCGGCATTGACGTTGACTGCTGGTACAGCAATGGCTGAAGGCAGTGGTTGCGGCACGTTTACTAATGCTGAAGGCGTTGAAGAGCATTTGGCTTGTAGTACTGCTCCTATTGATTTTACCAATAAGGGCTCACTACAAAACGGTGCAAAAATCTTTATGAACTACTGTGCTGGGTGTCACTCAGCCAAATATGTTCGTCATTCTCGTATTGCACAAGATTTAGAGATACCGCCTGAGTTAGTCGAAAAGTACCTAATGGTTACTACCGATCAAATCGGTGACCACATCACTGCTGAGATAGATCCTGAGATTCAAGCATCTTGGTTTGGCGCAGCGCCGCCTGATCTATCACTTGAGACACGTCTACGTGGCGACGACTGGGTATATACTTACCTACTATCGTTCTATGAAGATCCAAGCCGTCCTTGGGGTGCAAACAACTTAGTACTGGCCAATGCAGCGATGCCTCACGTATTGCATAATATGCAAGAAGAGTTGAGCCAAGAAGAGTTTGAATCTGAAGTTGGTGACTTGGTTAACTTTATGGCGTGGATGGGTGAACCTGCTCGTCACGACCGTCAAGTAATTGGTTTCTTCGTCATTCTATTCTTATTAGTACTGCTCATACCAGTTTACTTATTAAATAAAGAGTTCTGGAAAGATGTTAAATAAGTCATAGTCAGCAGTTAGTTTTTAGAAATAAAAAAGGCACTACTTCGGTAGTGCTTTTTTCTGCCTTGATATAGAGCATAAATACTAGATAAGCCGGAAAATAAGTCGCTCAGCGCTAATGTTTACGCACACTACCTTGATAAACGTTGCGAGTTTGTTTACGATGACAACCTTCACTATTAACATTAGGCTTTCATGATTGATGCGAATGACATTCCAAGTAGTCAGCTAATTTTGTATGCTGATGACGGCTACGACAGTCATGTGGTACGCCTATTACTTGAAGAAAAAAAGCTCGCTTACTATTTGTCTCGCTTACATTCTGAGCGCCCTGAAGATTTGACTGAGCTAAACCCCTATCATACCTTGCCTGTATTGCAGCAGCGTGAGATTGCGCTTTATGAGATTAACGTCATTTTTGAGTACCTTGAAGAGCGTTATCACACAAACAAACTGCTCCCTGAGACACCGCAAGAGCGTGCACAGTTTCGCCAACTGGCTTGGCGCATTCAACGTGATTGGTTAGTACTTGGCAAGCGTCTGCTGACGCATCCAGATAGCTTTAATAAAGCACAGGCTGCCGTTGCCAAAAAACAGCTCAGTGATTCGTTGATTACTCTGTCACCGCTGTTCGCTCATAAGCCTTATTTTATGGCTGATGAGTTTGGTTGGTGTGACGTGTTATTAGCACCACTATTATGGCGATTGGATGAGATGGGTATTGAGCTGCCACGTGCTATTAGCCGTCCATTGTTTGAATATCAAACGAGAGTGTTTGAGCGTAGTAGCTTTCAAAAAAGCGTGCGTTGATTAGACAAGTGTAAGAAGCTGCCTTAGAATAAGTACCAATATAATAGAAATCGACTTGCACTTATTGTGCGACAATTTGCTAAATAAAATATCTTTTCATTATTGAACATCATTAGTATAGGAAATCATTAGATGAGCGAAACCACCTCTATTACACCTACCCGTCCTTATATGGTACGTGCACTATATCAATGGATAGAAGACAACGCCTTGACGCCTTATCTGATGGTCGATGCTACTGCTGATAACGTACAGATACCAACAGAGCATGTGCAAGACGGTCGTATCGTACTAAATATCGCCAGCCGTGCTACAGGCAATATGAGTATGGAAAATGACTACATACATTTTAGTGCGCGTTTTGGTGGCGTCTCACAAGAAATTTGGGTACCGCTTACGGCAGTCATGGGCATTTATGCTAAAGAAAATTCGCAAGGGATGTTCTTTGATCCAAAAGAATATGATAACTATGTACCAGAAGACGACGACGCACCGATTGCTAGCAAAAAACCTGCTACCGCACCTAAACCGAAGCGTGATAACAAAGCAGGTTTAAAAGTTTTAAAGTAATTAGAGATTCAAACTCATTACTTTTCACATAATAAGAAAGCCAGTCATGTTTACTATGACTGGCTTTTTATTGTCTGTTCAAAGACTTGATACTTTATATTTGACTAGGTTCTTGGCAAGGTCACGCCGCGCTGGCCTTGATATTTACCGCCGCGGTCTTTGTAGCTGGTCTCACACACGTCATCCGCATCACTTTGGAAAAACAGCATTTGTGCCACGCCTTCACCCGCATAAATACGCGCAGGAAGATTAGTGGTATTACTAAATTCAAGCGTTACATGCCCTTCCCACTCAGGCTCAAGCGGCGTGACATTGACAATGATACCGCAGCGCGCGTAAGTCGATTTGCCTAGGCAAATAGTCAATACATCACGTGGAATACGGAAGTACTCCATAGTACGGGCTAAAGCAAACGAATTCGGTGGAATGATACACTCATCACCAACGATATCGATAAAGCTTTTATCATCGAAGTTTTTAGGATCAACGACCACTGAATGTACGTTGGTAAAAACTTTAAATTCAGGAGCACAGCGCACATCATAACCGTAGCTTGAGGTGCCGTAGCTGACTAAACGCTCGCCTGCATCATTAAAGCGTACTTGACCTGGCTCGTATGGTTCAATCATGCCGTGCTCTTCGGCCATTTTACGAATCCAGCGGTCAGACTTGATAGACATTGTTATTCCTTAGCAAATATTTAATAGCGACGATTATACGGAATTGATGGCTCAATTTATAGGGTCGCAATGACTTTAAAACTGACGACCTTATAAAATGCCTTTCTGCATAAACGCATTTTTTAACCAAGTGTTTCAAGCATCAAAAAATACGCTTGTCATCAACAGGTTTGGCAAATTTATTGATATTGGTTTCGATATTTTTGGCAATGCTCAAATAATAGGTTGCAAAATCGTCGTCAGCCAATACGCTTGGCACGCCTTTATCGACTTGGGCGCGGATACCACTGGCAAGCGGTAGCTGCCCTAATAGCGGCACCTGATACTGCTCAGCGATAATCTCACCACCGCCCGTACCAAAAATCGCTTCGGTATGGTTGCAGTTGCTACACGTGTGCAACGCCATGTTCTCAACCACGCCAAGCACAGGAATACTGGTTTTGTTAAACATCTCAACGCCTTTTTGCGCATCGAGTAGCGCAACATGCTGCGGCGTCGTGACAATGACAGCGCCTGTCACAGGGATACGCTGTGCCAATGTCAGCTGTATATCACCCGTACCTGGCGGCATGTCAATCACTAAGTAATCTAGCTGTGGCCAGTTGGTTTGATTATAAAGCTGCATCAGCGCACCCGTCGCCTTTGGCCCACGCCACGCCACTGGTGTGTTTTCCCCATCGAGCAAACTACCGATAGAGAGCATCGCGATACCATGCGCATCCACTGGCACGAATTGCTCATTTTCTAATTGCGGCTTCACATCGGCAACGCCTAGCATGGTTGGCATGCTAGGGCCATAAATATCTGCGTCGAGTACACCAACACGATTGCCCAGCTTCTGTAATGCCAGTGCGATGTTCACAGTCGTCGTTGATTTGCCAACGCCGCCCTTACCTGATGCCACAACAATAATATGGCGGATACGAGGATGCGCAGCTAATGAAGATTGTGTTGGAGCAGCTTTGGTAATTGGCGGCTCGGCGTTGGCGTTACTGGCATTACTCGCGTTGTTATTAGCGCCAGATGAAGGCTGGGATTCCATCGCATTGGTTGTCTTTGGCATTTGCTTTGGTAAGCTTGAACCTGACCCTTTTTCTGGCGCAGGTAAACGTACATTCATATGAATCGTAGTAATACCATGAGGATGCAGCAACTGACCAAGCTCTTGTTGTACAGCTTCAGGGTTGCTGTCTTGTGGCAGGCGCAAGTCTAGCGTCAGCGCCTCGCCGTCACGCTCAAGACCTGTGACCATCGTCGCAATGCTGACTGTTCCTATCTCATACCCAAGCAATACTTTGTCAACGGCACTATCACGTTCTGCCTGCTGCTGCGGTGTTTCGGTTTTGGTAGTTTTTTTCTTCATAAAGTTGAACATAGCTATTATTATTGCCTATACAAGTGGATGGGTTTGGCACATGGCTTAATTCATATCGTCTCCTATTGAGCAAACGATAAAACCAGTGACCATTTTAGCCAAACCTTCTATCGTGACAGTGTAGCTGAATTGGACGCATAAAAAAACCACAACGCCAGTAGGTCTGACCTTGTGGTTTATTCTATTATAATAGGCGCAATATCTGTCTATTAGTTCATAAACCAGCCATGACTGGCAACGATAGATTGTCCTGTAAACACATTACTTGGAAACGCCGCTAAGAATAGTGCCAACTGGGCAATATCCTCTACCGTCGTAAACTCTTTATCGACGGTATTTACTAGCATAATGTCATTAACGACAGATTCTTCACTAATACCTTTCTCGCTTGCCTGCTGCGGGATTTGTTTTTCGACCAAAGGCGTTTTAACAAATCCTGGACATATCACATGCGAGCGCACATTATGCTCAGCACCTTCTTTGGCCAATACGCGGCACAGTCCTAGCAGACCGTGCTTGGCAGTGACATAAGGCGCTTTATAAAGCGATGCTTCATGCGAGTGTACTGAACCCATATAAATGACCGTGCCACCTTTATCGTCTTTATACATGTGCTGTACCGCAGCTTTGGTCGTCAAAAATGCCCCGTCTAAATGAATGGCGAGCATTTTTTTCCAGTCGTCAAACGCCATTTTATGGATAGGATCAATAATCTGGATACCAGCATTAGACACCAAAATATCAATACCACCAAAGGTATCAACCAATTTCTGTACACCTTCGTTTACCGCATCTTCAGAGGTCACATCCATCGCAATCGCGAGAGCACGCCCGCCATCTGCTTCAATGGCATCAACCGTTTGCTGTGCTGCTTCAAGATTGATATCGGCAATACCAACCATAGCGCCTGCTTTTGCATAAGTTTCAGCGATATCACGCCCGATACCACTTGCAGAGCCAGTGACCAATGCTACTTTACCTGTCAAGTCCTGCTGTAATTGGGTGGCCATATAGGTTCCTTATTATGATCTATAGATATTAGGAGATAAATTCTATTGAGCAATGCTGACTGGCGTTTTTTCTTGTAACTCGTCAAAGCTAACACCATCTGCTAATTCAACCAGTTTTAGACCATTATCAGTAACATCTAATACGGCAAGCTCAGTGATGATACGATCGACCACGCCCTTGCCCGTCAATGGTAGCTCACAGTTGGCTAAAATTTTTGGATCGCCGTGCTTATTTACCTGCTCCATCAATACAATCACACGCTGTACGCCTGCGACCAAATCCATCGCACCGCCCATGCCTTTGACCATTTTTTTGGGAATCATCCAGTTAGCAAGGTCACCTTGTTCTGAGACTTCCATTGCGCCTAATATCGCCAAGTTGACATGACCACCGCGAATCATCGAAAAGGACTCTGAGCTGCTAAAATAACTGGCACCCGCTTCTGCGGTCACGGTTTGCTTACCCGCATTAATCAAGTCCGCATCGACGTTTTCTGCTGTAGGAAACTCACCAATACCCAGCAAGCCGTTCTCTGATTGTAGCCATACATCCACGCCTTCTGGAATATAGTTAGCGACTAGCGTTGGTAGGCCAATGCCCAAGTTGACGTAATAGCCGTCTTGTAGCTCTTTTGCAGCGCGTTGCGCCATTTGTTCTCTTGTCCATGCCATACTGATTTCCTTATTTTTTACGATATTCTATTGTTATTTATCTGAATCGCTAATTATTTAAACTACTATCCGTCTAAAAACTGGCGATAAGTCTCAACCATGATTTTATCTAAGCGCTTTCTACCGCTTTAGTCGTGGTTTTTTCGATACGTTTTTCAGGGCTAGCATTCAATACAATACGTTGAACGAAGATACCCGGCAGATGCACTTCATCTGGATCAAATGTGCCTGTCTCGACGATTTCTTCTACTTCGACGATGGTGATTTTTCCCGCCATCGCGCAATCTGGGTTGAAATTACGAGCGGTTTTATTAAATATCAAGTTACCGGCTTTATCGGCCTTCTGTGCTTTGATGAGTGCTA
Source organism: Psychrobacter sp. T6-5 (assembly GCF_052258485.2). NCBI lineage: Bacteria > Pseudomonadati > Pseudomonadota > Gammaproteobacteria > Moraxellales > Moraxellaceae > Psychrobacter > Psychrobacter sp. T6-5. Next base: position 2,431,434 of record NZ_JBQQEY020000001.1, read on the forward strand.
CATCCGCGCGCAATGAATGCTCTAATACATAAGTACGACCATCAAAATCACGCGTTTCTTTACCTTCGGCAACCAACGTGCCCACACCTGTTGCTGTGTAAAATGCAGGAATACCCGCACCACCTGAGCGTAGCTTTTCGGCCAATGTACCTTGCGGGGTTAGCTCAACTTCTAACTCGCCCGCCAAATACTGGCGCTCAAACTCTTTGTTTTCGCCCACGTATGATGAAATCATCTTTTTGATTTGGCGGGTCTGTAGTAGCAGACCCAGACCGAAATCATCGACGCCAGCGTTGTTGCTGATACAGGTCAACTCTTTAACGCCACTATCACGTAGTGCTTCGATCAACGCTTCTGGAATACCGCATAGACCAAAACCACCGATAGCGAGTGTTTGCCCATCACTGACGATGCCACTTAACGCCTCTTCGGCACTGTTATATACTTTTGATTGACTCATGCTTATCTCCTATGATTATCATTTATATTTTTTAATTTATGTAAAGCTCATACTGACCTAGTTATATCAAGTATCCATTTGATTTACTGCTTTTCACTCATTTTATTTTACGACTCTTATTTCTTTAAGCATTACAACCTTATACCACCAACCAAAACACACCCATTATGACTGCGCCAGATACGGCAAGCACGATCAGGCAGTAACCCATAATTGCTCTCGCGTCTAAACCTGCGATACCCAATAGTGGCAAGGCCCAAAACGGTTGAATCATATTGGTCCATGCATCACCCCATGCAATCGCCATCGCAGTGATAGCTGGATTGACACCCAGCTCAATGCCAGCTGGAATCATAACGGGGCCTTGCACAGCAAATTGTCCACCGCCCGATGGTACAAAGACATTGACCAAGCCAGCACTTAGAAATGCAAATATTGGGAAACTGTCTGCGGAAGCAGAATTGACAAAAAACTCGGTAACTTGCGTACTGATAGAGATACCATCAGCATTAGCACCCGTCATAATTCCCATGATGCCGCCATAGAACGGGAATAACAACACAATACCTGTGATGCCACCAATGCCTGAATATACTGCCCGATAATAGCGCTCTAGCGTGCCATGCGATAACAAACCAATGAATAGAAATAGCCCAATCACGATATTTAACCCTAAATTAAAACCGTTATTGCCAAACTCGCTGATATAGTACATTAGTGCCAACGCCAGCAATATCACAGCGATGATACGACTGTCATCGAGCTTTTGCGCGGGTGTCTCTCTGGGAGGCGCGACGTACACTTCTTCCTTAATCAGCTTTGGATCAATCACGGTAGGATTTTTGGGGTGCATAAAGCGGTTTAGCAGCGGCAAGATAATAATGAGCAAACCCACAATCAGTAAGTTATAGCCTGCGAATACAGTCTGAGATAAAGGTACTGCTTCGGTCATCGTATTGCCAGATAGCGTCAGTAGCGTATCGCCACCCGAACTAAGCGTCAGTGGTATCGAGCCTGAGAAGCCACCATGCCAAATCACAAAACCCGAATAAGCTGCAGCAACGAGTAAAGGATAATCAACATTGGTGACTTTCTTTGCCAGTGCTTTGGCAAAAATGGCCCCGATAATCAGACCAAAACCCCAGTTCATCCACGAACCGACCAGCCCAACCAAGGTGGATACGATAATGGCAGTCGTAGGAGAATGAACTCTGCTGGCAAAATTATCCAATAAGCGTTGAATGAATGGCGCACTCGCAAACGCGTAACCTGTGACCAAAATTAGCGCCATTTGCATCGCAAAGCTATGTAATGACCACAGTCCATTGCCCCAGTGCCCTGCCATCGCAATCATATCTTGACCAGTAATAGCCAAGCCAACAACAAAGGCAATGAGCGTTAAAACAATTGAAAAGACAAACGGAGATGGTAGGTAGCGATTGACCAGCTGCACGCTCACGTTAGTGATGGCACTAAACATATTCACATTCCTTGTAAATTTGCTGTTTGTGATGAGATTTATGACCAGTTTTTATGGTTAGCGCTTATTATCAACAAACTTCCATTTGATAAGCGCGACTCATATCAAACATTATACTTTATATTTTTATTTATAATAATACATATTATATCGGTATATCATGTATAAAATACTTATGCTAACTTAACATATTATTTTCGTAGCGCCTAGTTGCTTAGTGATTAGAAAATAACCCAAGAGTACGCGAGTCAACAAAGCATTTCTTATCCTTCAATAATACCGCAACTGGATTTATGTTTAATAAAATATAATAAATAAGGTTTTTTGATTAACTTTATTGACCTACATCAATAAGCGCGACATACTCGCTGTCTTAATTTTGCCAAGGAGGGCTATCATGTTTAGTACATTTGCGATTGTCATCACCCTATTATTACTCATGTTTTTTGCTTATCGCGGTTACTCTGTGCTGATTCTAGCACCGATTATGGCGACGCTAGCAGTCTTGTTGTCAGGTGACTTCTTAAATACCATCCCCGCTTATACCGATGTCTTTATGGGCGCGTTAAGTGGATTTTTACTTAAATTCTTCCCGATATTCTTGCTAGGGGCACTGTTTGGGCGTTTGATGGCTGACTCTGGCGCGGCAACTGCCATTGCTAATACCGTCGTCGAAAAGCTCGGTGCCAGCAAAGCTATACTTGCAGTGATTTTGGTCTGTGCTATTTTGACTTATGGCGGCGTCTCGTTGTTCGTTGTGGCTTTTGCTATTTATCCAATCGCCAAAGACTTATTCAAAGCGGCAGACATTCCAAAACGTTTGATTCCAGCAGCGATTGCCCTAGGGTCATTTACGTTTACGATGACCGCATTACCGGGCACGCCAGCCATCCAAAACGCTATTCCCATTCCTTACTACAACACCAACGTATTTGCCGCGCCTATTTTGGGTATCATTGGCGGTACAATCATGTTTATCTGTGGTTGGTTGTGGCTTCAGTCACGTGCCAAAAAAGCCAATGCAGCGGGCGAAGGCTATGGTCAGCATGATGAAGAGGATGTAGGCGGCGTTGGAGCGGCGGCAAAAGAAGCTGAGGTATTAAATACTCATCATACTTCATTCACCGTTGCCATGATTCCGCTGGTATTGGTCATTGGCTTGAACGCTATATTGACCTATGTGGTATTCCCATCGATAGATTTCAGTAGCCTACAAACTCAATTCCCAGACTTGAATATTGCAGGCTCGCTTGGGTTATGGTCAATTATTATCTCATTGGTCGTTGCTTGTGTGGTGCTAATATTGCTACGTATTGGACATTGGAATAACCTACAAAAAACTATCAACCGCGGTACTTATGACTCGATGTTGCCTATTTTTAATACCGCCTCAGAAGTGGGTTACGGCGCGGTTATCGCCTCGCTTGCAGGCTTCCTTATCATTCGTGATAGCATTTTAAACCTTACTCCTGACAATCCTCTAATCTCAGAAGCCGTTGCTATGACCACGCTTGCTGGTATCACAGGTTCATCGTCTGGTGGTTTGAGTATTGCACTATCTACATTGGGTGAAGATTATCTAAGAATGGCAGTCAATGCGGGTATCGACCCTGAGCTGATGCACCGCGTAGCCGTTATGGCGGCAGGTGGTCTTGATACGCTTCCGCACAGTGGCGCGGTCATCACCCTATTTGCCATCTGTGGCCTGACTCATAAGCAGTCTTATTTGAATTTGGCAATGGTTACGATGGTTATTCCATTGGTCGCTGTGGTTGCTGTTATCATCTTAGGTACGATGTTCGGTTCATTCTAAGATAGCTTAAATTATTTGTTATTACTAACGACTGATATCTAAGCGAATATTTAATAAACAAAAACCCACTTAGCATCATGCCTAGTGGGTTTTTTATGACTGCTTTATAACCATAAAAATACGGTGCAAGGCTGTTATTTATAGTTAATAGATGCCTGCCAAATGAGAAGTAATTACCAAGGAATATCACAAAATTATCTGAATTACGGTATCATAGGCGCACTTTTTGAATTTTTATTATTTTTAGAAGTTTTTAGCATTAACAATGTCGCATCGATAAGCGATGAACCGCTCAAGATGTTCGATAACTAACCCGTTTATATAAAAATATAGGTGATTTTGTGCGTGAGATTCTAGTAACCAGTGCGCTGCCCTACGCCAATGGCTATATCCATTTGGGGCATCTTGTAGAATATATTCAGACCGACATTTGGGTACGTGCGATGAAAGCGCAAGGCCATCAGGTCACCTATGTCTGCGCGGATGACGCACATGGTACGGCAATCATGCTCAAAGCAGAAGCCAATGGCGTCACGCCAGAGGAGCAAATTGCCTCAGTCAAAGCCTCACACGAAGCAGATTTTTCAAAGTTCCTGATCAATTTTGATAATTATCACAGCACCCATTCAGAAGAAAACAAACAGTTCTCTGAGCTGATTTATCGTCGTCTAAATGAGGCTGGTCATATCAGCACAAAAGATGTCGAGCAGCTATTTGATCCTGAAAAGCAATTGTTTCTAGCCGATCGTTTTGTCAAAGGCACTTGCCCAGAGTGTGACTCACCAGACCAGTACGGTGATAACTGCGAAGTATGTGGCACCACTTACGATGCAACAGATCTAAAAGACCCGCACTCAACATTGTCTGATGCAACGCCAGTTCTTAAAACTTCTAAGCATTATTTCTTTGATTTGCCAGAGTTTGAGCAGTTCTTACAGGACTGGACACGCAGTGACAATCGCTTGCAAACATCAGTCGCCAACAAGCTACAAGAATGGTTTGATGCAGGGCTTACCAGCTGGGACATCTCACGCGATGCGCCCTATTTCGGTTTTCAGATTCCAGATACCCCAAGCGATGAGCCAGACAAATATTTTTATGTATGGCTAGATGCACCAGTGGGCTACATGGCAAGCTTTAAAAACCTATGTGATAAGCGTGCTGGCACCGATGAAGCGCTTGATTTTGACCGCTACTGGGCACAAGAGAACGAGCACAAAACCGAAGTTTATCACTTCATCGGTAAAGACATCGTTTACTTCCATGCTCTATTTTGGCCAGCAATGCTAGCAGGTAGTGAGCTGCGCACGCCAACAGGCGTCTTTGCCCATGGTTTCTTGATGGTCAATGGCGAAAAAATGAGTAAGTCACGCGGCACTTTCATCAAGGCCGAGACGTATGCTGAGCACTTACATCCAGAATACCTACGTTATTACTTCGCCAGCAAACTGTCTGATAAAGTTGAGGACATCAACTTAGATTTAGAAGACTTTATGCAAAAGGTCAACTCTGACTTGGTTGGCAAAGTCGTCAATATCGCCAGTCGTAGTGCAGGATTCTTGGTGAAAAAATACGACGGTATACTATCTGAAACTTGCGCTGAACCGCGCCTATTAGAAGACATTACCAAAACAGGCGATGAGATTGCAGCTGCCTATGAGAATCGTGAATTCTCACGTGCTATGCGTTTAATTATGCAGTGTGCGGACAAGGCTAACGAATATATCGATGCCAAAAAGCCGTGGTCGCTCGCAAAACTGGAAGGTACTGAGAAAGAAGTTCAAGACGTATGCTCGGTCGCTATCAACATCTTCCGTCAATTGATGGTCTATCTGGCACCAGTATTGCCTGAGCTAACTAATAATGCGAAAGAGTTTTTGAACCTTGATGATTTAAGTTTTGCCAGTCGTAATGAGTGGTTACTAGGTCATAAAATCAATAAATTCAAACCACTGATGCAGCGTATCGAAGAAAAAGATATCGAAGCCATGGTAGAAGACTCTAAAGCCTCATTGGCTCAAGCCGATACTCCTGCTGTGACCGAAAATAACAAGCCTACCGCAAAAGACAAAGCACCTGCAATAGACGCTAATACTGATGCCGAGCAAACGGATTATATTGGTATCGAAGATTTTGCCAAAGTCGAGATGAAAGTCGCACACGTTTTAGAGTGTAACCATGTAGAAGGTGCTGATAAGCTACTACAGTTCACACTGGATGTCGGCGAAGACAAACCACGTAACGTGTTTAGCGGTATTCGTAAGTTCTATGAGCCTGAGCAACTGACGGGTAAAAAAGTCATCTGTGTCACCAACCTTGCGCCGCGCACCATGAAATTTGGCATTTCTGAAGGTATGGTGTTATCAACGGGCAATCCAAAAACTCAACTAACAGTCGTTACTCTACCTGACAACTGTGTCATTGGTGATGTGCTCGCATAGGAACGTTAATAAGTAACGTTAACTTAAGTAGTGATGTAAGTAATCATTAAAGAAAGAACGAAAAAAAACGGTCTAAATAGACCGTTTTTTTTATGGCTGATTGACAAGATAAATAACAATTAAGCCTTATAGTTCTCTATTCAATAGTTATCTACTCAAAACATCAATAATTTCCAACGTATTATTAATCACCGTCACAATGTTATTGTCTGGCGTACGGATACGTTCGTAACGGTCATCATAACGGTCTAAAATGACAGAACGATCATAATCCCTTCTATCAATCTTGCCGACTACTCTATAACCGTATTTATCAAGGTCACGCTTAAATGAAGCGTTAGGGCTGGCATTGCGATACGCATTAATATTGGGGTGGGCATTACCATTATTTTGATAACTATTGTAGTTGTAATCTTTACTAATGTGGGCAGAGTTACCTTTGCCATTTCCATGACCGTGCCCATTACCATGATTGTCTTTTGCCATAGCAGGCAGGCAAATCAATGAGCTTGCCGTAATTCCAGCGATAGTTAATAACTTCAAATTAGCCGTATTCATAATGTTATCCTTAAAATATGCGAATGAGATATTCGAGTGCGTTGTATATTCAACACGTCAACATAGTAATGATATGGATTTTGGACGTACTCTACTTCTCATATAAAAAACTTTTGTATAAATATTAGCTTACGTTAATTATGAAGTGGGTGCGTAATAGATGCGTTGCTAGCTTGTACGCTTTTTGACTATCAGTTCATTGGATAAAACAACGCTTTTAGAGGCTAATTATCATGGTTAAATGCTCAAAACCACACTTATGACAGTGGTTACGACAATGCCTAATAGTCTTACTAAGTACGCCTATGACGAACGCGCTTTAATTTTTTATTGCGATAACTTACATTGCTGTCATAATATGAACATAATAATCGACGGAACGATTACTTTATTTAATGGTTAGCCTGCTATTTTGGCATCAACATAGCATTGACTCGGCTAATCTGCATTCTCCAATATCTTTTTCAAAACCAAAGAGAACCAAACAGATCATTTGAGCATTGCTATTAGCAGGCTTGATCACTCTGACAGTCCTCGCTTGGTTTTTGTGATTGATATAACCTATGAGTTATCCTAATAATGACTATTGCTTCTACTCTACGCTTAAGCCTATATGGCGTTGCTCTTAGTGCCATTAGCACACTTGGCCTGATAGGCTGCTCGAACTCCTCTACTGACACAGCCGCCACTACTGAAAATAGTGCTGCTGCAGATGCAGAAAAACCTGCCAAATCTATTGCGATCACTCAGATCGTTGAGCATCCATCATTGGATGATATGCGCCGCGGTATTATTGATGAGCTGGCAGACAATGGCTATGTCGAAGGTCAAAACCTAACGGTCAACTTCCAAAGTGCGCAGGGCAATACAGCGACAGCAGGACAGATTGCTAAGCAGTTTGCAGGAGACAATCCAGACGCCATCGTTGCCATCTCGACGCCATCGGCTCAGTCGATTGTGGCTGCGACCACTACTATTCCTATCATTTATACAGCTGTATCAGATCCACTGGGTGCCAAGCTCATTACCGAAGATGGCAAGCCTTTTCAAAGCAATTTGACGGGATTATCGAGCCAGTTACCTCTAGAGCCGCAATTAGATTTATTGCAGCAAATAAAGCCCGATATGAAAACGATCGGCTACGTTTACAGCCCAGGCGAAGCAAACTCAGTGTCATTGCGTGATAGTCTAAAACAAGCCCTGCCAGCACGAGGTCTGACATTGTTAGATATCCCTGCCAATCGTCCAACCGATATCGGCATGGCAACACGTAGCTTGCAAGGACGCGCAGATATCATCTACACCTCATTTGACAATAATGTCGCTTCTGCTTTTGAGGCCATGACCCAAGCCGCGAATGAATTAAAATTACCGATTGTCGCATCCGATGAGTTCAGTGTGAAGCGCGGCGCGACTGCAGCTCTTGGCGTTAATGATTATGACTTTGGTCGTACCACTGGCAAAATGGTATATCGCGTATTAAATGGTGAGGCTATCAATACCATTGAACCTGCCGTCATGAACGATCTAACCTTATATATCAGTCCTAAGCACGCCAAAACGCAAGGCGTTAGTTTGCCAGCAGAGTTGCTAAAAAATGGCATCAATGTTGATGAACAAACGCAAAGCACTGATAACAAATAGCACGAATAAAATAAATAGTGCTAAATAGTAATACTGAAAAATAACCTGTAGCCATCATAAGTGGCTCGCTTTACCCTTTTACCCATCTATTAATAATGTACGGACACATTATTACTTTTAGGAGTCAGAACCATGTTGTATCAAAATCATTTTAATTTTGGCAAAGCGTTACTACTAGGCGGTGTATGCACTGCTATCTTAACGGGTTGTAATCAATCAGCCCAAGATACCAGCACGACTGATACTGCGGCTACTGGCGATACTGCCACCGAAATGAAAACTGTTGCTATCACTGCTATCGTTGAACATCCAGCACTTGATGATGTGCGCAAAGGCGTGATCGACGAATTAAACGAAGCAGGATTCAAAGACGGTGAAAACCTAACCGTCAACTTCCAAAGCGCACAGGGCAATACAGCGACAGCAGGACAGATTGCTAAGCAATTCGTTGCTGACGCCCCAGATGTGATTGTCGCTATCGCAACACCATCTGCGCAGTCTGTTGCCGCTTCTACTAGCAGCATTCCATTGGTATTCTCTGCGGTTACCGATCCGGTAGCAGCCAAACTGGTACCTAAGTTAGATGGTTCTGGCACCAATGTTACAGGCGCATCAGATGCCCTACCGTACGAGCCACAAATCGACTTGATGCGTCAAATCATTCCATCATTGAAGAATGTCGGTTATGTCTATAGCCCAGGTGAAGTCAACTCAACGATTATCTTACAAAGTCTAAAAGAAAAATTGACACCGCTCGGCATCAATGTACTCGAAGCACCAGCACAGCGTAGTAATGACATCGCGATGGCAGCCCGTAGTCTTGAAGGCAAAGTCGACATGATCTATACATCGACTGATAACAACGTGGTATCCGCTTACGAGTCACTCTATCAAATTGCTAAAGAAAGTAAGATTCCTCTTATCGCATCAGACACGAGCTCAGTTGAGCGCGGTGCGGTTGCAGCATTAGGCGTAGATTATTATGAGCTTGGCCGTGAAACGGGTAAAATCGTTGTTCGTATCTTGAATGGTGAAAAAGCAGGCGCTATTCCTGTTTACACCCCACAAGCGCTTAACCTATATGTCAGCCCAAAACATGCTCAAGAAGAAGGCATCACTTTGCCACAAGCGGTTATCGATAAAGCAAAAGAAGTGGTAGAATAACGCACCTTTGTATTTGGCTTAAAATAGTAGTCGTAAGCAAGATAGCCATATCAATCAGTGATTGATCGCAATCTTGCGCTGTGATGCTAAATGTTTGACAAGAAACCCAGCTATGAGTCAGTAAGCTGGGCTTCTTGTTTCAGCAGAACCTATTTAAATAGCTTGTTTCATATATTGCTGTAGTTAGCTTGTGGCTTATCTGCTACTTGTTAAGTAAAATACATTTTTGCTGCATGAAATATTGCCATGGCTCGAACTATAGCTTTAAACCAAGGTAACTTATGATCGTTGTTAATCGTGACCTGTTTTGGTTTACCCTAACCGCAGATTGCTTAATCTGTTAAATTCACCGCTTAGCTGTTTAGCATTTAGGTGGTTTTGGCGCTTGCCTCTCACCTATCTTGGTTCCATACGCTAGACACTGGGTTATGACTTACTGATCTCTTATGTCTTTAATTGCTTTTTTTGGTGCGCTTGAAAGTGGTCTGATCTATGGCCTCGTCGCACTCGGTGTGCTGATCTCATTTCGTACGCTCGACTTTCCTGACTTGACGGCTGATGGTAGCTTTCCGCTGGGCGGCGCGGTCGCTGGCATCTCTATCGTTGCGGGTGTCAATCCGTGGCTCGCCTGTGCTTTTGGTATGCTAGCAGGCTCAGTCGCCGGTATCGTTACTGCATGGCTGCACGTCAAACTTGGCATCCTACAACTGCTTGCCAGTATCTTGGTGATGGTTGCCCTATATTCTGTCAACCTACGCATCATGGGCGCCCCAAACCTACCGCTACTTGGTGAAACGACGGTATTTAGTACTTTAGTGACTAATGGCAATGGCTATTGGATGCGCTGTCTGATTATCGGGATCGTCGTGGCGATTGCTATGATATTTTTAAACTGGTTTTATAGTACCGAAACCGGTTTATCAATGCGTGCTACGGGCTCAAACTTGAGAATGGCACAAGCGCAAGGTATTAATACCTCATGGATGACCATCATCGGTATGGCGATCTCTAACGGTTTGATTGCCTTGGCAGGTGCGCTATTTGTCCAGACCCAAGGCGGCGCTGATATTTCTATCGGTATCGGTACCATCGTCATCGGCCTAGCAGCAGTCATCATTGGTGAGACCATCATTCCTGCCAAACGTATTTGGTTAATTACCTTTGCCGTTGTGGTCGGTGCAGTATTGTACAAACTGTTTATTCAGGTCGCACTATCGAGCGATACGCTACGTAGTATCGGCTTTGGTCCGCAAGATTTGAACTTAATTACCGCGTTACTCGTGGTACTGGCTTTGGTCTTACCAAAAGCGAAAACGAAGTTTTTATCACGCAAAGTTCGCGCCTAATGACAGTTTAAGCAAGTGTCAACAGCACTTGCTTTGCTTGAAGAGATAATAAGGAATAACGATTATGATGCAAGCCACCGATTTACAGTTGACCTTTAATCCAGGGACACCTATCGAAAACCCTGCCCTACGTGGTATCAGTTTGAATATCGCTGATGGTGAATTTGTCACCGTTATTGGTACCAATGGTGCAGGTAAATCGACTTTTTTGAACGCAGTCAGTGGTACAACGCGCGTCGATAGTGGCTCAATTTTGCTAAATGGCATTGATGTTACCAAAAAATCCGCCCATCAACGTGCACACTGGGTCGCCCGTGTTTTTCAGGATCCAATGGCAGGTACTTGTGAAGCGCTGACGATTGAAGAAAACATGGCACTGGCCTATAAACGTGGCGGCAAGCGCGGTTTGAAGTTTGCACTTAACCAAAACAACCGTGACTTGTTCCGTGAAAAACTGTCTGTGTTAAAACTGGGATTAGAAAATCGCCTGACAGACCGTATGGGTCTACTCTCTGGTGGTCAACGTCAAGCCGTCAGCCTTCTGATGGCATCATTGCAGCCATCTAAGATTCTACTACTCGATGAGCATACAGCTGCCCTAGATCCAAAAACCGCCGCCTTTGTCTTAGAATTGACAGATAAAATTGTCACAGACAATAAGCTCACCACCATGATGGTGACGCATTCGATGCAACAAGCACTGGCGCATGGTACGCGCACCGTGATGCTACACCAAGGGCAAGTGGTCTTGGATGTGTCTGGAGATATTCGTAAAGGCATGACCGTACACGATCTACTAGATATGTTTGAGCAAACACGCGGCGAAAAGGTTGAAGACGATAGCTTAATTTTAAGCTAATATTTTTCAACTTATGAATTTTACGTAGCAGATATAACTGTTTTAGCTGCTCCTAAAACCTTCAAGAAAATTGATTTTTCTTGAAGGTTTTTTGTTATCTATAGTTAATGATCATATGAAGTTTCTGTTGACCATTATATAGTTGTTGTCTATCAATGCTTCGCTATTGTCATCTATCTATGAGGTCTGTCATGCGCAAAATTCCTATCTACTCCCACCCTGCCGCTGGTTGGCCTGCGCTGATCTCCTCGACTCAAAAGTTGATGGACTATCAGACATTTCTACGGGGTGGCCTAAGTGTATTCAAAAGCAATCAACCTCAGGGCGGATTTGACTGCCCCGGCTGTGCATGGCCCGACCATAAATCGCACAAATCCATCGATGTCTGTGAAAACGGTATAAAAGTCATTGCTAGTGAGACTATGACTCATAAAGCAGATGCCGAGTTTTTTGCGAGACATACCGTGACCGAGCTACAAGGATGGTCGGGTTACGAGCTTGAGCATAGTGGTCGTTTATCAGAGCCAATGTATTACGATGCCGCGCAAGATCGCTACGTCCCTATTCCTTGGGAAACGGCTTATAGCTTAATCGCTGAGCAGCTAGGACAGCTTGATTCACCCGATGAAGCACTATTTTATACATCAGGCCGCGTGACTAACGAGCCAGCCTTCTTATATCAGTTATTTGTACGCTGTTTTGGTACCAATAACTTGCCAGATTGCTCTAATATGTGTCATGAACCCACATCGGTCATGCTCAGCAAGCAGTTAGGTATCGGTAAAGCGACAGTCATGCTAGAAGATTTTGAGCAAGCCAAGCTGATACTAATGTTTGGACAAAATCCAGCTACCAATCATCCACGGATGCTAGAGATGCTCGCCCATGCACATGAGCAAGGGTGCCGAATCATTTCAATCAATCCCATGCGTGAGCAAGGCTTGAGTAAATTTAGAAATCCGCAAAAACCTACGCATATGGCAGCCGGTCAAAGCGATGATATGGTTGATGATGTCATTCAAATTCAAATCGGCGGGGATGCCGCGCTATTAACAGGCATTGCCAAATGGCTAATTGAAAATGATAAAATCAACCACGATTTTATCACCACTCATACCTCAGGTTTTGAACCGCTAAAACAATGGCTAACAGCGCAAACTTGGGAAGATATCACGCTTGGATGTGGTATCACTCAAACAGATATTGTCAATCTCGCTAAGCTAGTTGCTGACAGCCCAGCGACGATTTGTACTTGGGGTATGGGCATCACCCAGCACGTGCAAGGCGATGACAATGTCGCAATGATTACCAATTTACTGCTGCTGATGGGTATGATCGGTATTGAGGGTGCAGGTGCCTCTCCTGTCCGTGGTCACTCTAACGTTCAGGGCGATCGTACTATGGGTATTCATGAGCGTCCTAGCAAAAGCTTACTGGACAGTCTTGAGCGTGTCTTTGAGCGCCCTATGCCGCAAGAGCATGGCTATGACGTCGTTACAGGTGCCAAAGCGCTTATCGCGGGTCAATTAAAGGTCTTTATGGGTATGGGCGGCAATTACGCTGTAGCAGCCCCTGATACGAGCGCTATAGAACAAGCATTAACCACCACTCAACTCAACATATTTGTCGGTACTAAGCTTAATGAGACGATGCTATATCCTGGGGCAAACAACATTATTTTACCTTGTCTAGGTCGTACTGAGCGCATAGTAACGACAAAAGGTGAGCAGTTTGCCACGATCGAAGACTCAATGTGTCAAATCGTTCCGACTCAAGGCAAGCTAAAACCTGTGAGCGACACTTTAAAATCTGAAGCACAAATTGTGGCAGATATCGCGGTTCATGTGCTCGGCGCCGATTCATCTATTCCTTGGCTTGCGATGAGTGAAGATTTTGACCTTATTCGAGACTATATCGCCCAAGCTATTAACGGTTTTGAAGACTTCAATCAGCGCATTCGTAACTCGGAACGCGGTTTTCATTTGTATCATGCGGCGCGTCACCGCGTATGGAATACTAAGAGCGGCAAAGCGCAGTTTGAAGTACCGCAGTACCCCATTACGTATGTTGCAGCCCAAATGGAAGATGCGCAGGGCATTGATGACGAGAATACAACGCAAAAGTTAACGCAAAAGGTTTGGCAATTGACCAGTGTCCGTAGTCACGATCAATTCAATACCATGATTTTCGGGTTCAAAGACCGCTATCGCCAAACCAATCGCCGTGATGTGTTGTTTATGCATCCAGATGAAATCAGCCGCCTAGGCTGGCAAAAAGGTGACAGCGTTATAGTGACTCGCCAACGTGCTAAAGATAGTTCAGGACAACCACGCATACTAGGTCCACTGATATTAACAGAGATGGACATTGCCTCTAACGCCGTTGCCGCTTACTATCCTGAATGCAATGACCTGTTCGATTTAGACACACATGCGCCAGACTCTCATATTCCAGCGTACAAGTCGACGACCGTTATTTTGGAGCGCGTCAATGCAGGTGCTCGAATATCTGAGCCTGCGTAAATGACTATGATAACTGAAGATAGCGTTGAGCAGAGTGAGTTACCTAACATCGTCGATATGGTAAATCAAACTGATGAGGTTACGAAGAATATATCTGAAGATACTGCAGCGTCTGAGATGCTGCTTGCTCGTAACCATGTAGCGCATAAGCATTATTACTCATCAGATAATGGTCGACTTAATAATGGGAACAATACCTCTCAAGCTTATATCGAATCTCAGACTACCAGTTTGGCAATAGAAGCAGCGGTTTCAATTATCATTAATGGGATTCATTATGCAGTACTGATGGCCAGCCCTTATGAACTAGAGTACTTGGCTGTTGGCTTCTTATTTAGCGAGGGCTTGATTCAGCACAGTCACGAGTTACTTGACTGGGAAGTGACTCATCTTACGGATATTGATAGCTATCAAAAGTTTGCTCAAGATTCGATTGATGACAGTCTTGATTCAGCATCTGTTGAGCAAAGTTTACAACAATTTCAAGATTATGATATCTATGTCGTAGAGCTGGTGTTAAGCCAGCGTTGCCATCAACGCATTCAAGCTCAGAAGCGTCAACTAGCGGGGCGTACAGGCTGCGGCATGTGCGGTATCACTGGCCTGACACAGGCATTGCCCAACTTGAGCCCCTACTCACAAGCAAACATACATGGCTCTAAGGCAACCGTGCCAAGCCTTGACTATCTGTTGGCATTACGTCAGCAAGTAGATGCTGCACAGCATACACATCAACTAACAGGAGCTGTGCATGCAGCAGCAACGATATACAATGAGCAGCTATACTTATTTGAGGACGTGGGGCGCCACAATGCGCTCGACAAATTAATCGGTTGGCAACTGCGACAAAAGGTAGATGTTGATTGCGTACTCATGACCTCACGCCTATCGATTGAATTGATACAAAAATCTATTCGTAGTCACATACCTTGGCTCGTTGGGATGTCAGCACCAACCAGCACCGCAGTACGCGTGGCTGAACGCTATGGACTTGGGTTAGCAGGATTTTTGCGTAATAACCGAGTCACTTACTACTCGCAGGTCTGATCATCCACAGATACAAACAATACCAAAAAGACCAAAGGCAACGATAAAGAGAGCGCTCATCAGGTTAACATTCGATGTTTAACACTCCTTTATCCTTTTATTATCTAATAATAATTAAATATTGAGCAACTCAACCGATTGAAAATAAAGGGTAAATATATATTAATCAAAAATAACGCTTTTTTGCATGAAAAATGACTTGTAATTTGGCATATTTTTGCTAATATAGTCCACCTTGATTGGCTGGATGGCAGAGTGGTCATGCAGCGGACTGCAACTCCGTTAACGCCGGTTCGATTCCGACTCCAGCCTCCAATTATTTATTAACTTTACGTTAATTTTGGCTTGCATTATTATCACAACCGATTATAATAGCGACCACTTATCTAGTAACTAGATGGTCTATCATCTAGTTTACATGTTAGATAACACAAGTTTTGCCCGGGTGGTGAAATTGGTAGACACAAGGGATTTAAAATCCCTCGCTAGCAATAGCGTGCCGGTTCAAGTCCGGCTCCGGGTACCATTACATAGTCCTATACTATCTTATAGAACAGCTAAAGCCCCTGATATCAGGGGCTTTGTTGTATCTGGTGTTCTATACTGTCCTGCTCTATCTATCCCAATCCATGCATCTGATGTACACTACTATGTACACTGGTTTTTAAATGTACATTGGGGTATCAGTTATGGAAGCACGGGCAGAACGCAAACCTATCAGCTCCGACCGCAGCATCAGCAGTCATAAAGAAGATAACAAAGAATATCTGGTCTCTGTCAAAAACCATCCTATGCTTTATCTCATGGTCAGACCTAATGGCACTAAGTCTTGGGTTTATCGGTACCTGTCTCCTACTCATTCAAAAAACAAACGTATATCGCTTGGTGTATATCCAAACGTATCGTTTTCACGTGCCTGTGAAATTTGGCGTGAATATGAAGAGTTGTTGAGCCGTAATATTGACCCCAAAAACCATCGTGAAGAATTAAAGAAAAGTGTTATTAGTAAAAATAAAAACTCTTTTAATCATTTCGCTTGGGAGTATTTTGAAGGACTGGAGCAGACTCAAAAAGGTAATACGTTGATTCGTAAGAAAGGCCGTTTAGAGCTTATATGCTCTTATATTGGTAATGAGCCTATTAGTGAGATTGGCTCACCTAGAATGCTCGAAGTGTTACTAGACATCCAAGCTAACTCCTTAAATAAAGCTGGCAAGCCCACAGATAAGGCTGAACGCTGTGCAGGTATTGCTAGTGACGTATTTGTCTATGCTGGCGCTCGTGGGTTCTGTAGCAGCAATCCTGCGGCGCTTATTAAGAGTCAATTAGCTAAGTCTAGTTATGGTCATCGTCCTGCCATCACTAAGCCTAAAGAACTAGCTAAGCTGCTACGTGATATAGAGACTATAGAAGGTGATCCAAACACTATCAACTCTCTTAGGCTATTGGCGTTACTGTTCGTACGTAATGGTGATCTAAGGCTCATGCGCTGGGCTGATTTGGACTTGGATATTGGCAGGTGGACACTAAAGCCGCTCAAAGGACAAGGCAAGGTAAACATGGTCAAGGACATGGTTGTGCCTCTATCTCTTCAAGCAGTGGCTATTTTGCGTGAGCAGCAGAAAATCAATGGTCATACCGAATATGTCTTTTTTAGCCAAACGGCAAAAAAGCACCAGATAATATCTGATGCGACTGCCAATAAGCGTCTAAAGGATTTAGGCTATAAAGATATACATTGTGCTCATGGATTTAGAGCCACGGCGAAAACTATTCTGCAAGAGCAACTAAAGTACTCTCTTGTGCTTGTTGAGATGGCATTAGGTCATACTACTAAAGATCCTAATGGAACCGCTTACGGTCGGTTTGAGTACATCGACGATCGTAGCGATATGATGCAGAAATGGGCAAACTACTTAGATGCGCTCAGGGAAGGCAATGACACGGCTGAGTTTAGAGCAGATGCTCAATTACAAGCTGACTCTACTGCCCAGCTGCAAGCATTCATTGCAGAACTAGGAGAAGACCAAGTATTAGCTATGTTGAAGAACAAGTCTTAAGTGCCTGATTTTTAAATAAACTGAAGAATATAATATTAGCTAAAAAGCCAAATTACTCACAACAAACATCCTAACCAGAACCACTTAATCGAGCCTTATTATGCTAGACCCATCCATTGTAGAAATTTACCGTCAAACCAATTATCAGTTTGGTGACATATTACTTAAAATTGACAAAAAATCGTGTGAGGCGAATTCTCTATTACAGCCATTTGCGCCAGCTGGTGGCGTATTTATAACAGCTTGGAATCCAATGGGTGACAAGCTTACTGCTGAAGTAAATAGACAAGCCAACCAAAAGCTAAAAACCATTCTGCTAAACAAAGGGTTAATTGTTATTGATGGCTATGGTGAAAGTGAGGATAACGAGTGGCGAGAAGACAGTTTTTTCGCTTACCCGATAGATAAAGGCACCAGCCTCAACTTATGTTGTAGCTTTGAGCAAAATGCTGTGTTATATGTTACCACTGATGGCTTACCTACCTTACTATTAAACCCTAATTTTGCTTAGCTTAAAACTTTAATTATTACGCTAATGATTAGCCATATAAGTTATTTACTTAACGAGATAATAACTGTTAACAAGCACACTTTCCTTTTTTATGTATTTACAAATTTAAGAGTCAGCTATGGGCATTATGCAGCAATCAAGTAAAGCGCAAGATAGAACGTTAGGTATATGGTACCAACACATTAAACAAGGGCAAATTAAGTTACCGCGTTTTCAAAGGTTCGAAGCATGGGATCGTGGTCGTATCACCAGTTTTATGAATACCATTATCAACAATCTCCCTGTAGGGGTTACGCTTGCACTAGAAGTAGGTAGTGAAGAAAAGTTCATTTCAAGATATATAGTAACGTCAGAACCAGCTACTATCGGCACTGTAAACCAGCATTTGCTTGATGGCCAACAACGCTTAACCGCCTTTTGGCGCAGTATGCATAACAATTATGAATCTGAGACATTCTTTGTTTACCTTCCTGAGTTCGATCAACGTGAAACAAAATATAGTGACGAGATTGAGGTTTATTGTCAGGGAAGATGGCACTCTAAAGACGGACGCAGAATGCCATTATGGGCAGATGATCCTGTAAACTCGTTATATAGAGGGTTTATTCCAATTCACCTATTATGCCCTGGCGATCTGACTAATCAAGTTGATAAGTGGGTGAATGAGTCAACCAGTAACTTAGAGCCTAATGATAATGATCCAAATGCTCTTACTAAATATAAGCTGTATACAGCAACTAAAGAGAAGCTCAAAGACGAGATCAAAAACTTACGAGAGCGAGTGACTCATTTTAACTTACCATACCTATCACTGCCCATTGAAACACATAAAGACGTTGCATTGCAGGTATTCATTAACATGAATACCAATAGTAAACCTCTTTCTCTTTACGATATTATCGTGGCTGAAGTTGAAAGTGTAGCAGGCAAATCTTTACATGATTTAGAAAAACAGTTAGTTGGTCAATGTCCAAGAGCGATAAGATTTGGTGATGTCAGAGATTTAATTTTATCGACATCTGCTTTATTGCAAGACAAAACGCCTAACCATAAAGGCATGGTAGAAATGGACAAGCAGATTCTATTAGAAAATTGGGATATTTTAGAATCTGGATTAGAAAAAATGGCTTGGCTACTAGATAGCCAAGGTATTTTTGATGCCGCAAGACTACCTACCAACGCAGTTCTTGCAGTAATTGCAGCTCTATATGATTTGATTCCAGAGCATGGTGATTTTGTTGCAAAAGCTGAGCAATTACTACGTGCTTATTTATGGTCTGCTTTTTTTACAAACCGCTATGAAAATTCAGCTGCTTCGCGCGCGTATGCTGACTATAAAGGTTTAAAGGCATTGTTAAGTAAAAAGGAGTTTTCTAACGCTGATTGGAATATTGTCCCTATATTTAATCGAGATGAATACCCTTTATCTAATACTGACTCTTTAGCTGAAGCAGGTTGGCCTAAAAAGGTTGGGATAGAAGCAAGAGGTGTACTAGCTGTAGCTAGCTACTTTGGTGCCTATGACTTTGCAGATAATCGTCAGGCAACGTTTGAGAGTATTCAACATCGCGAATACCACCACTTATTCCCAGATGCTTTATTAAAAGAAATCGAAAAAAATAGCTTTTATGCAATGAATTGCGCATTAATTACTTGGAAAACAAACAGAGTGATAGGTCGTAAAGATCCTATCGAATATTTAAAAGAACGTGTTGAGCTCTCAGATATGCAGTCGGTTCAAACAAGACTTAGAACCCATCTCATACCGTATGACCTATTAGCAAAAGCACACTACTCTAATATGAGTGACAAAGACCTAAAGTCACAGCTCAATAAGGATTTTGCCGAATTCCGACGCAAGCGAGCAAAACTATTTGAAATAGCTCTTAATAAGCTATGCTTTGGAGAGCAGCCAACTCTTGATGCAATTTGGAATGAATATCAAGGTAACTAGAAGGCGCTTAAGAAAGTTGTTAATAGACAGATTTGTATCTATCAATTGTTTGTGTGTAGTATATCAACTATAGGTGCTTATGACCTACCAGTAGGGCATAAATACTATACAAGCTGCAAAACACATTAATAACTTATGGATATTGATCATGACCAATATTTCAAGTAAAAAGTCTTTAGCCGATATGGCTGATGAAGGTGTAATAGAGTTTAGTGGCAGCTATGGTAGTAACCTTATACTGTCATCGATAGCTCAAATAAGACATGAAGTAGGAATAATTAAACAAGCAAGGCTAAGACCCAACGATAATGGCTTCTTTGTTGATTTTTACGGCGCTAATGGTAAGCCGCTATACGAAGGAAATGCTTTAACTCTCTCTGGCTCAAACGATATGTCTGAACCTGATATTTTCCATACGCAAAGAAACTTTAGAAACGAACAGGAAGCTATTTTTTTCTTGAAGCTCTTAGGGTTTAAGGATACTGAAATTATTAGCAATTAGTTATATATGACCTGATAGCTAAGATGGTATACATTATTTTCTTAGCTATTTAGTTTACTCTTAGGTCAACCTTTAATAGAACAATTGCTTCTACGTCTAGCTCAAAATCCCCTCAAACATATCATTTAAATACTGTGTTTGATTGCCTAGCATAAATAACACATTACGCTCTTTAAGCTCATCTTCACTCAATGAATTGTTTATCAATTCCTTCATTGGCGTCGTGGTCAAAATAAAGCTATTTAGTATCAGCTTATCCTCTAAGCGGCTCTCAAGGGTTTTTATTTCTTTATATAGATTAATTTTGGCATCATCAGTATTCATGTTTCGGATACCCTTAGGATCGATCAAGGTCAGGTACTGCTCACCCGTCTCTTGGTGTACTAACCACAATAAAAAGTCTGGATAAAAATTACCTGCTAGTGCAAAACCTAATCCTTTGTAACGGTTATCGGGATTACGAAGTAAATAGATATGGTAATCTTTAAGCGCATCAATCTGTTTATCAGAATTGATATAGCGCTGTAGATCATCAACGAACTTAACTTCGCTACTCTCATCCTTACTATCATAATCAAATACAGAAGGCGACCAAGTAAAAGGTAGGCTATCATCATTTTTGCTGAACAATGGATAATACAGATGCTTATCAAACACGACTGTACGTAAGCTACCGTCCTGCCAGTTGACTGTCTTCTCTAGCTGTCCATCATTGACTATATCTTGTAACTTGGTAAGGCGTTTAAAGTACTCTTCTGCCTCACCATTAAACCCTTCTTTTGATGTAAAGACATATTTGTCGCACATGTGAATAGGCAGATCATCGTCACCGACATTAAACTCTGTCACTTCATAGTACTGACCTTCGTATGCGTTTTTCATGGTTTTGTAAAATCTGTCCATGTACGCTTGTAGCAGCTCTAATAAAACGCTTTGCTGAAAGCGAATACCATCTACATCTTTCGTCAGCTTTTCGCTATCTACCAATAGCCTATACCAGTCATCATGGGTATTCTTAATTGGCTTACAGCAGAATGCTCTAAGCTCGTCGATACCAAGACGTATATTGGTATAGCCACGTTGCATTTTATACTGTTGTAGTTGTAGATATAGGCTATCAAAATCAAAAAACGGCATGATGTCAGGTGATATCTCATGCTCTTGACGCTTGTCTTTTAAGTCATTATTACGCTTACGCTTATCGGTATGATAGGCTTGCAGTCGTGGATACAAGTCTAAAATCACAAATGGCTTTTTGATTTTGCCCTGATACTTACCAGGAATTTCAAATAGCGACAGCTTAACCTGCGCTTTAAAGCCATTTGGCTGATTATCCTTATAACCATCTTTAAGCGTCAAAGTTTTGAGTCTATGTGGCGCTGATATACGATTGGTATTGAAATCTAAAGTGACTAAATCTTGATTAAGGACGATACCTTCATCATTTAGATAGTCACGGAATTTTTCCATATAGTCAGCATGTAAGCCAAAGATATTAATCGTTTGTAGCAAATCTAAATATAGGTCTTTATATTCAGCTTTACTATAAATGTTGTGCGGCGTTCGTTTGAGTGAGAACCCCTCACCTTTTAAACGTACACCTCGACCGAACAATTGAATAATTTGTGAGCCTTCACCAGAACCCATATTCAACAGACCCATAGTCGAGACGCGCCAACTACTCCAACCTTCGGTAAATTTACGTGAGCCAATGAGTAGATTGGTTTTGCTATCATCGTCATTAATGGTATCAAATAGCGTCGGGGTGAACTCATCGGTACGCGTATTAAGATAATGGCTATCGCCTAGCTTTTCACAGTGATCAAATAAGCCTTTTTCATCACCTACGTTTATCACACCAAACGGTGTATTCTCACCAATTTGTAGGCGTAGCTCGCCTGTATTTTGAGTGATCCGAATGACGTTTAAGCGTTGATTACTCCCTGCATTAAAGAACTGACTGAGTATATCTTGATAAATAACTTCAGCGTCTCTACCATGTAATGGAGCAAAACGATTAACAAAAATATTGTTACCTTTGTTATCGACCAAACGTGACTTATTGGTAATAAAGTCATGAATCCAGTTAATAGTTTCTGCTTTATAACGACTGTCTAAAAAGTCAGCTAAAAACTTGATGATGGTCAAAATATCTGAATCATCATCATTTACTTTATTACCGACAAATACCCAAAGGGGATTTTCAACTTTGAATTGCTTAAGACGTCCGACGTTATTTTGATAAAGGTGCTGCTGCTGGTAAAAAGCCAATAAGCAGGCGGTTAGATATAGCTGCTGATTATCCTGCGTCTCACCTTTTTTCATATTTAGAATATTGACTTCTTTACCATAGCCATCATCATAAAAATACTTGTACGAGTAGTCAAACAAGATGTTTTTTGCATAGACTTCACGCAAGGCTTCGCGCCTTACTTTTTGCTTTTCCAGCTCATCTAAACTTAAAGCCTTCAACTGAGTATCGTCTAGTTTGGTTAATGCCTTAGTACCAAAATGCATTTTTGCTTTGGTTTTTATCTCTTCTTCTTCTTGCTTGACGACGTTATTGGATTTATTAATCGCTTGACCAAAGGTCGCTGAATATTCAAAGCTAAAGCCGTCTTTTGTCAGCGTGTCACGATAGCTCATCCATACACCAGCACTACTTGTGCCACGGTGACCTTCATCAATAAGTACAAGGTTTTGACCTTCTAGTGACTCTACCGCTATCGTCTTATCACCATCTCTTTCAGCCAGCTTATGGATATCAATAATTTGCACATACTTTAAAAACTGGTCACGGGATTTGTTTTTTTGGAATATCATGGCTTCGATACCAGACATCTTGAACTCTTCAAGATGCTGATTGCTTAGCCCATCATTAGGAGTCAGTAGAATTATCTGCTCGATTTTATCATTGTGGCTGGCGTGCTCAGTGTAGTACTGATACTGCAAAATATTGATATGCATCAATAGCGTCTTGCCGCTACCTGTGGCGCTCCAATACGCAACCTTATTTAAGTCGTTGGCTACATACGGTTGTAATATCTCGCTATCGCTTTTGTCCTCGTTATAGGTAGCTACGGTAGCATTGAGCTCCTCTAGCATCTGCTCAGAATGATTGAAGTATTGATCCAGATAATATTCCGTAAATAATAATGATAGGTACTGGAAGTATTTTAGATTCAGCTCACTGTTAGCTTGCTCATTGCGAGCTTCACTAATCTGTAGCCAGTGACGCACGATATTTCTATCATAGCGCCTTAGCGTATCTATATCTAAAGTCTGCTTACCGACTAAGTCTCTAGTCAGCTCAGTGAAAAACTTGGTTTGACCGGCATCCTCACCTTCGTATTCAATACCTTCATGGACAGGCAAATCTAATAGCGTATGCATGCCCTTAATATTATCAGGATTAAACTTTGACCACAGCCACTGCGTAAGCACTAGCTGCTCATGAAAGTTTATTTTTTTGCTTTTCTTTTTACTGGGATTAGCCATAACTTACTCTGCAAACATGCGCTCAAGGAATACCTGCTCTATAGAGCGGACTTTTAGTTGTCTCTCATTACCATCAGTACTGATAAGCTTGGTGTTGATGTTATGATCACCATTGACGTATATCTGCTGATACTCGCTATCTAAGGCATTGATACGCAGCTTTTGTAGCTTCTCGTCCAGCTCATCATAACCAATCTGTTCACAGTCACGCCAAAATACAGTCACAAACTCACCAGTACGCAAATACCCATCTACTTGTACAAATCCTCGATCTAGCTGATAGTCTATATTTCTAACCTTTAGCCCTATGAGATAGTTAAAGGTATCGATGAGATCAATATTTTGTACAGTATAGGCGCCAGCACTGTCAGCAGTTATCTTAAGCTGATAATCAAAAGGGTTTGCGAAATCAGCTACGTTAAGTAGCGAGTCTTTGCTCTCAATATCAAGCATGTAATGCATGAGATAATCGTCTTGCTGAGCAGGTGTCAAGTCAGCAAACAAATCATTCTGAGCCGGACTACGGTTAAGCTCAAGGTTGTTTAAAGTATCTTCATAGCTCTCAAGCTTGACGACTTTTAAGCAGTGGCTAATTCCGTTAAAAGGATTAATCGAATTATCAGCGTCCTTACTCTTAGGTAGCAGCGGCTGACTGTCTTTCCAGTCTCCACTATAGACAACCTTTTGAATACGGGGCTTAACTACAGTATCAAAGTATTCGCCTTGCTCCACTAGAATGTACTTACGACTGCCTTCATCTTCACGGTTTAAGTTTATTACTGCATGAGCTGATGTCCCGCTGCCTGCAAAGTAATCAATCATTCTGAAATCATCTTTCCCAAATGATTGCATCCAGAATGATGTCTCAAGCGTCTTCAAAGATTTGGGGTAATCAAACTTACCACCTAATCCTAAGTCATTGAGTACATTAGTTCCTTGCACTCCAGCATTAAAATCTGTGCCAACCCAATTACTGAATAGTGTTTCTCTTTTATTTTCATGAAATATTTTTTGTTTTACAGAACCTTGTTTAGTTATAAATATTTCACCGTCAGCTACACGTTTTGCACCAGTTATGTATGAGGACCGCCAAACTCGTTCCTCTCCTTTAGAGTTGATAGGATAGACTCTTGATAAATTATCTTCAGTTTTATTTGTGGGATAGCTAGCATCAATTTCAGGCGGATCTTCTGTTCTAATTACATTTCCTTCATCATCCACGAGTATTGCGTAGAAGCTCTTCCACCTGCCAAATCTAAAATTGTTCTCTCCTGTACCACTTCTCATAAAGCTACGATCTTCCTCAATATCATCTTTAGGCTTTCCGAGTAATGCAGGAGCAGTAGGTGAAGAGGCGACTATATAATACTCGTGTGTACGTGAAATACGTCCACCAGAACCCTGAGGGTGATGATTTATCACAATAGTCGATAACTCTAAAGATGGAAAGTTTAGCTTAACTAAGTCCAAGGCGTTTTTAAATTCATAATCATCAATCGCTACACCAAAAGACGATGTATCATCTTTTAAAAGCGGAACTGATGTGGATATAGTTTGGTTTAGAAGCGTCAACCAGCTTGAGTGCTCAAAGTTATTTTTATAAAGAATTTTAGAGTGAACAGTGTTATAAGGTGGATCAATGTATATAAAGTCTAATGCCTGTGTATTTTTACTCTCAATTAGATTTAATGCCTGAAAATTATCACTGTTGATTATCAGACCATCTGTCTGCTCATCCAAATCATCAATGCTATTTAATAGCTTGGCTTTAAAGCCTAACTCAAACAAGCTGGTATCCACCATCAGATACGAATGCTCTTTTAGATAATGGCTGCTACCCCAATGCGGTAAGCTATCATCAGCTACCTTAAATCCTAAGCTCTCCCACTGCTGCCACTGAGCCTCATTAACAGCAATTTCGCTATACAGCGCTTCATCGACACGATCAAGGGTAATGCAATAATGACTGGATACCACAAACTTCTTTTTAAGCCATAGCTTCTTTTGAAAATCCTCTAAAGATGCTAAAAACTCAATTAACTCACGACCGATCTTGCGTAAGCACTTAATCAGCGCAAGCTGACGCTCTATCTCTATAAAGCCCGAGCTATTGACCACATCATCTAAATGCATGACTTCATTTTTGATATAGAAGTCCAGCTCATTATTTAAGAATTTACCTAAGTCTTTATGAATGAAATAATCAGCTGTGTTCTTTTGCGTATAGGTATCTAAATGCTTACGGAGTAAGTCACGATCAGCCTGTTTTTCGGTTGGTGCTGGATGCTTGAGTAAGTTAGCCCATGCTGTACTGACTTTGGTATTTGTTAATATATCGTCATGCGCTTGTAGATTGAGCTTGTCTTGCTTGGCCTTACTGTCCATGACCGCGTATTCAAACCATACCGTCAGCTCGTCGCCAGCGTTATTAAGCTCTATAGGATGTACGATTTCTTCATATTCCTCGCCTTCTTCATCCGTACGAGTTACCGTCTTTGGCTTAGAAAGAATAACGAAGCGACGACTTTTGTCATTGTCTTTTTGATTGTCCTTCGCCGTATCAGCAGATAACAAACGGAATAAGACGGATTTGTCTGACTCACCTATCGAGTTGAAGCGAATACGGTAGTTGCTAAACATCTCACCTGACTTGGTATAGTACTGGTCTTTATTCGCCCAATGCAGCATCACCTCTTCGCCAGAATAAGGAATGGCATAGGTGTCGCCTTTATAACGGCGCTGACTGATAAAATCGCCCTCATCATAATAGCGACTAAAAAAGGTGTACAAATGGCTAAATACTTGCGCTTGATCAAAGCTGCTATCAGCATGATCGCGTAGCTCTTGGTACTGCTGTCCAAGTGAGCTTTCGATAGCGGTTTCATTGACTAAGTTGCCTGCCTCATCGAACGCACGCTTGCCAAACTCATCTTTGATTTGATTAGTAATGCTCTCAAGCTGGCTGTCATGTACGTCGCTTTTGGCATCCGTCAGATACGTCTCTACTTTGGCTTTGAGACGATTATCTAGATAGTCGCTGATTTCGTTACGACGAGCATTCAAGATACGATAAATACCAAAATCTAGATCAGGACGATCAATTTGAAAGATGTTTTTTAGTTTTTGATTAAGATTGGCATATTGGCTCATAGTGAGTCCTTCGACAGGTTTTTATAGCAGCATTTTGTCATAGGCTTATGACAAAACGAGCTAGGCTAGTCTCAATTAATGAAACCAAACCCAGCCCTAAAAGAGAAAAAAAATTAGCCAAACATTATATCAGATCAGTGCTTCAATAGCTAAAAAGCGCTTGCTCCATTATAAAATTTATCAACTTATTTTACGTGCCAACGAATATGATAAAGCGTTTCAAACTGGCTTTTTTTATGCATCATTTGTTCTAAGTTTTCAATTAATGTATCGCGCCTTTCCTCAATCTCATCAGTCACGTCAAAAATATTTTGACGTAGTTTGCGCTGTTCACGTTCTGCCTTTTTGAGCTGCTCTTGCTTTTGTTTTTGCTCATCGATAGTACTAGCTTGACGCGTCTCACGCTTTAAGCTGCGGATTTTGAGCTTAATATCATCAAGCGCTGACTCAGCCGATGCCATATGATCATCTGCCCAACTCTCGATTTTTTCTTGCTCACGCTTAAAAAACACTTGATTATTATCAAGCGCCTCACTCAGCTTGTTTTTATGCTGAAACTCAATTGTATCAGTGAATAGTTTCGGAATAGCTTTCGTTATTTTATCTTCAACCACTACCCCTTCTAAACGTAAAATACGCTCACAGATATCAGCATCTAAGACAGTATTATTATCAGTCATTCCTGTCAGTATTAAATGCTCTTCTTTTGCAAACGAGTCTAGTGATAATAAACTAAGCGACAACCATCCTGATTGCCCTACTAATGGCTCAAGGCTGGATACTTTTTTATCATAATTGCTGTAATCAAAGTTTATCTGCGCAGTCTCAGTAGGTAGGTACTTTGCCTTATTTAGTACATACTCACCGAGTGGATGCGTTAGACGATATATGTAGGTATTATCAGGTACAGATTCGCCCTTTCTGATCAGCTGATAGCTACCAACCTTTATATCTACTGTAGGCGACTTATGCAGCGTAAAATTTAACTGATTAGGATGGAAGTCAGCATAGGGCGCTAGTAGTGCTCGGCTAATCGTCCAAAAAAAGTTACTGATACGATCAAGCTGCTCTTCGGCACGCTGCTTATGAATCTTCAGCAATTCGTGAATATCTGCATCAAAGTGTTTTAATAGCAAATCACGAGTCTGTAGCATTTTTTGATTGATTTGAGCTTCAAGCTCGGACTGTAGCTTATTAAAGCTTGCTTCAATTTCTTGGTTGGTACGGCACTTGTCATAGATCTCAAGGATACGTTTCTCAAAGTTAATACCGCTTTCTATCGATCCTAGGATTTCATTCGAGGCTCCAAATACCCCTTCAAATAGCTCAAACTTCTCACTAAGCAGCTCCATCACTCTTTGGTCAGCAGCATTACGCTCATTGATGAAGTTGACTACAACCACATCAAAAGCTTGACCATAGCGATGACAGCGTCCAATACGCTGCTCGACTCTTTGTGGGTTCCACGGCAAATCGTAGTTAACTACTAAAGAGCAGAATTGTAAGTTGACACCCTCAGCAGCGGCTTCGGTAGCAATCATGATTTCAGCTTCATCTCTGAAATAATCGATAAGCGCTGTACGTCTATCTATTGACGATGAGCCAGTCACCCTGTCGCTACCTACGTGTTTAGCTAACCATCTGTGATAGATACCAGTATTGACTGGGCTATTATTACTACCATTAAAAGCAACTACCTTGCCATTAAAGCCATGAGACTGCAAAAACTCTACAAGATAGGTTTGCGTGCGACGTGACTCAGTGAATATCACAGCCTTCTTTGGCGCCCCCATTTCAAACATACGGGCAAACCCACGCTCCAACGCCGTTAATAACGCATAAGACTTACGGTCTTCATCAATTTCATGAGCTAAAGCAAGATACTGATCGACCTCTTTAATTTCAGATTTAAGTAAATCTGCATCAACGCCGCGAGTTTCATATTCGCTATACTCGTTCTCGTTCTCGTTCTCGTCCTCTTCGATAAGCTCTTCATCTATATCTTCATCAGCAATAAAATGCTCTATCCATTCTGCATCAATAGTTTGATTGTCTAAAAGAGATTGTAGACGATTACGAATCGATTCTAATGTTGCGATAACAGCAGAAGTAGAAGACGCCAATAGCTTACGTAAAACAATGGTGATTAGATGGCGCTGCTGTACAGGAAAGGCATAGCTAAACTCTCTTTGTAAGTAGCTATTGATTTGATCATATAAACGCTGTTCTACATCGCTAGGAGTAAATGGTACAGTCAAAGCATGACGCTTGGTATAAGGGATATACTCCAAAACGTCTTTACGTAGCGTACGATGCACAAATTGATCTAATCGGCGCTTAAGGGCTGGCAAGTTATCTTCGTTAACATATTGACGGCGGAACGCCTTATCATCACCAAATAGATGCTCATCTATAATGGTGCTGAGCCCGTATAGCTCCATTAATGAATTTTGTAGTGGAGTGGCCGTCAGTAGCAGTTTATTGCGAGCAACTAGAGACTTTTTAAAACTATTGCCTGTTTTGTTACTTGGTCGATGAGCATTACGCAGCCGATGTGCCTCATCAATAACAACCATATCCCAAGGTATTTTAGCCAGCTCATGCTCCATTCTGGTTGCAAACGGATAGGATATAACGGTGATCTTTTTATTTTCAAAAGGATTATAAACACCTTCTTGACGTAATTTCTTCCAAGTAAACGAATCTAATACTTGTACAGGTAAGTTAAATTTATCTTGTAATTCTAATGCCCACTGCTTTCGTAATGATGCTGGACAGATTACCAGTAAGTTTCGTTTATACTCCGCCCAGTATTGACATAAAACTAACGCTGCTTCAATAGTTTTACCTAATCCTACTTCGTCAGCTAATACCACACCACGACTCAAAGGATTACTAAGCGCAAATAAGGCAGCTTCAATTTGATGAGGATTGACATCGACCTGAGCATCAAACAGGGACTGCGCAATACGAGCATCGTCGGAGCTGCTCCGCTTTTTAGTGATTTCCCAAGCGAAGTATTTTAATTGGTGGTTGGTTATATTTTTCAAGGTCACAGTCATTTGTAATTTCAGCTCCAACATTTGTGTTTGTTAGCAGTTATTAAAACATTAGCTCTTGGATAAAATCTAAAAAAATTATCTACTTTTTTGTCAGAAAGTAATCTATCACGGCTATTCATAAAAAAGGATATACATCAATAACAAGAATCCTATATATAGTTTTAAAATTACAAACCTGTTACAATAAAAAAATACAAATGTTTGTTTCTGAGTTTAAACAAGGAGTGGATTATATGATAGGTAAATTTTTCTCAGGTGTTCAGAAGGTTGTTAACAACTCTGCTGGTAACAACTACAGAGACGTATATTTTAAATCTAATCCAGGCGATCAGCATTCTTGCCGTGCATGTCGTCAAATACTAAGCAGATCTGAGGGAACAGTCACCATTGATCATATAGTACCGCAAAAAGCACATGGTACTAACGCAATAACCAACCTTCAGGTTCTTTGCCGCTCGTGCAACTCTAAAAAAAGTGCGCTCATAAATAAGCTAACATTAAAGTATTCAGGCCAAGCACTAGCAAGAGAATTAAGAAGCCTTATTAATTACTAAAGTAAGGGGTTAAAAATTGGGATTAATTTTAGGTATCTTAGCTGCGCTAGTTATTTCTTTTTTCATAGGTAAAAAAGCATTTGGAGCAGTGTTAGTCTTTTTTGGGTTTGCCGCTATGACATCTGTTCCACCTGTTGGTTTAGTCATGATGGCAGTCGGCGCATTAGTATTTCTCAGTGGGCTTAAAAAATAGTAATAGGATGGAAAATGAACAGTATATTTTTATCATATCAAAATAGCTCACGTTATTTTTTAGAGAATATTAAAGAAACTGAAGTAGTATCAGGCAATGATTACTTTCGGCAGCTACCCTCTACTACAGTATATGACTATACACTTTTTAAGAATTCTATAGTCACTGAGCTAAGCTCCGAGCAAGGAGACTTTAGGTTTTTTGAACTACCTATGCATGGTACTGGTTTTCTTACAAAGGTAGGATGTATCAATCAACTTGATACTACCAACATCCATCCGCTTCATCTTGAGCTATATCAATGGTTTGGATCAGTCATCGATTCGTACTCAGCTAGTAGCAAAGAACTCCTTCCTTACAATAATGTTTTTTTAATTAATAATACTATATTTGGTCTCGGGGCTCTTGAAGAGGACTACATTAATAAATGTCAGGACAGCCGTACTAGCCCTAATTCTAAGCTCTTAGCGTTGACGACAATTGCGACTGAATCAAATGGCAATCTTGTACAGTACGATAAAGACGACAAGGTGTATTTTTATCTAGCTGATCATATCGCTAATCAAGCTGGTTTAGCCAAAGCGCAAGATGTTCCCGATGACACTTTTTATACTGTGAGTGGAGTATCAAGTGTAAAAGACTGGGTAGATAGCTACTTTGGTCAGTTTATTTAAAACCCTTAATGAGATCCAAGTTATTCAATCTACTTAAAAGGCTTCAATAGTGACCATAATAAAAAAACTTACAATCAGCTTAGCATTAGCTACTGCTGCTGTAGCAACCGTTCCTGCATCTGCAATCGATCCTTATTCTTTTGGTCAAGATTATCCATCAGTTACCGTCTATACTGAAAATAATGGCATGCTCAGAGGTCTTGAGATGCGTACTATCTGGACAGCAGGATTAAACGATATTATTAGACAGAATCTAAGAACTAAAAAACCTGAAATTGTTGATATTCGTGTTAATGCGTATCAAAAACATATTAGCGAGTACTACACACATTCTTACGCTGCATTAATTAACTGCGCCACCCCTATCGACTCTTTTGTGTACGAAGGCTCTAACCAAAGCAATAATGTAAGAATAAAAAATGCGATGCGCCTAGACACTAACCACCCTTTTTATATAGATAGAAAAGCGGTTGAAGGTATTTTCTCAGCATATTGCTAATGTAATTACCCACTCATACTCAACATCACAGGCTGCCTTTTACTTATGTAGAAGGCAGTTTTTTATTGTCTGTATAAAAACAATAATATTTATACAGCAAGACCATGTAGTGATATCTATGCTATATTATCAAAGAAACCACAATATTTTGTTAAAAGTGACCTAATATGATTACTTATATTCGCTTTAATAATTTTTATTCTTACTCAGAGTCTACTGAGGTGTCATTCACTCTGGGTAAACAACCTACTAAGACTGACTATGATTTTTATGTTGATACCACGCAAGACCAGTATCGATTAAATAAAGTCACCGCTGTGCTTGGCGCGAATGGCTCCGGTAAAACGCAGCTATTAAAAGCCATTGCCTTTTTACGTTGGTTTATGTGCGAATCTACTAGCAGCCTTGACTCAGAGCAACCTATTTCTTTTAGCCAGCTTGCGTTAAGTAACAATGAGTTATCCAAATTTGAATTTGGCTTTTTACTTAAAAATTCTGATGGCATTTATGATCAGTATCGCTATGAGCTCACTCTGACACAGCATAGCGTGGTTAAAGAGGCATTATACAAAAAGACCAGTAGCCAGTTTAGCTATATATTTATACGTCAGCATGACAGTGACGCGCTTAACTATAAACATCGTAACTTTGTTATCCCTTCTTTAGCCGATGATGTGAAAAAAAATGCATCACTTATCAGCTATGCTAATTTGCTTGATGAGCCTTTGGCAGAAGCCATTTTTGATATGTTCAATCACTATAAGACTAATGTAGTCTCAATGGGTAGGCTTGGTAGCCTTAGCCAATCTATACCTGAAATGACAGAATTATTTGCTAAGGATGATGGTTTAAAACAAACCGCTGAAAAGCTACTTTGTCAGTTTGATACGGGCATAGATGAGATTAATATAAAAAGCGTGATGATGGTGAACGAGGGTAAGCAGCAAGAAGTACTACTACCTTTTGGTGTACATAAAGTGGGTGATGAATCATTTGAGCTTATGATTTATGAAGAATCCAATGGTACACAATCTGCCTATAGTTTGCTTGGGCTGATACTGCCTGTTCTTAAGAACGGTGGTGTAGCCATTATTGATGAGCTTGATAATGACTTACACCCACTGCTGTTACCTGCTATTTTTGATTTGTTTCGCTCCTCGCATCACAATCCTCATAATGCGCAGCTTATTTTTAGTTGCCATACCCCTGATGTGTTTAATTTATTGAACAAGCATCAAATTTATCTAGTCGAAAAATACGAGCAGGCTTCAGAAGCTTGGCGGCTTGATGAAATGGAAGGGGTTCGTAACGATGACAACCTTTACGCTAAGTATATGGCTGGCGCGTTTGACGCGATACCAAATCTATAAGGAGCTAGATTATGGCAAAGCGTAAACCTACTAGGTCAGTCAACAAAACCACCCTACTCGTTATGGGTGAAGGTGAACATGACAAGGCGTTTTTAAGTCATATGAAAGGCATTTATTACGAAAGACACTCTGGTAGTAAAATAACTCTTGATTTTTCGAGTGGTGGCTCACCACACGATATCATCAAGGACACGGTTAAAAAGAGTCGTCACGTTGATTATGACCAGAAATTTATTTTGATGGATAGCGATGTTCCGGTTAAGCAACAAGATATTAAAGCAGCTAAAGATTCAGGTATTGCTATTTTATATTCAGAGCCGCTATGCTTGGAAGGTATGCTACTTAGCATACTTGCTCAAAGCATTCCTAACACTGCACAAAAATTTAAGAGTATGCTCCACCCTAAATTGTCCGATAACCCTGCCTTATCGAAAAGCTATGAGCCCCTATTTGCTAAGCCAGTACTTGATGAGACCAATCATGCCACAGTCATAACGCTACGCTCATTATTAGGCGTTAAGCAAAAAAAATAGCCGACTTACATTTAAGTGAGACGGCTAATGCATAAACTAAGCCGACCTTTTTAAAACCTTAGTATTAATCCATTCAACAATCTCACTTGCGACCCACACTATCCTCAGCGCTTAAACCGCCTAATACTACTGACCACCACGCCAAACAGCTCAAGCGATCCCTTAACGATAATGTCAGGATAGTTGACGTTGTGAGCACGCAAGACGATGTGCTCACCTAGTATCAACTGCTTTGCCGTGAATCCATCTTCGACTAGCGCAATGACAATATCCTTGTTCCTAGCACTTATCGAACGATCAACAATTCAAATATCATTAGGGTAGATACCGATATCGATCATGCTGTCGCCTTCAACTTCGACTAAATAGGTCGTCGTCGGACTATGAATAAGTAAGGTATTCAAATCAATACGGTTTTGCACATAGTCAGTCGCAGGACTTGGGAAGCCTACTTTTACTCTATCACTGTATAAAGACAGCAATACCGTTTCACCCTCATCGGTAAGCCTACCAATTATCTTAACGGTCATTTAGTCCACCTTGGGTAACTAGTTAATATTAGTGGTATAGCAAGGCGATAGCATATTGCGGCTCATTTGCCATGAGTGCTTATTCTTTATTCCTTCGCTTGCGATAAACACAGCAGATTGCTGGTTGCTGTTTTGTCCAAACTTTTTATTAAGCTTATCCATGATAGCGATTACTTCTGCGCTTCTATTGGCACAGTGACTACTGCTTTGACCTGCATCATCACTACTATTCTCTGCAAATAAGTCAGACTGCACCTCATGGTGCTGACAGATATCAAAGAGCATTACACCTGCTTTAGCGTAGCGTATGTCTTCTTTAAATATCTGTGTCAGTATTTGCCGAGCCGCAGCGACCATCACTCTTGTATCAGCCGTCGGCGTTATAAACTGAGATTGACCGGAGATTGAGGCATAGCTCTCTGTGGTACTGAACGAGCTACTCTTAGCGAAGACGCTAAGGTAGCTACAGACGCTCCCTTGCTTGCGAAGTTTGTTAGCCGCTTTTGACACATGACTACAAACACACTCGCTCAGCTCATCAGGGCAAGTAATGCGTGTAGAGAATGAGCGTGAAGAGACAATCTGCTTTTTAGGTCCAGCGGTTTCAATACCGATACAGCACTGACCATTAAGCTCTAAGCAAGTGCGCTCTAATACTACGCCAAAGTGCTGTCTTATCTTGGCAGGTGCGCATACGGCCAATTGATAGACGGTACAAATACCCATCTCATTGAGTCTAACTTTATAACGACGACCCACACCCCATACCTCACCCACATCAGTGATCTGCATGATGTGACGTATCCATCTAAGATCTTGTAGGACACAAACGCCTTTGGTAGCTGGGTGCTTCTTAGCGGCGTGGTTGGCAAGTTTTGCCATGGTCTTGGTGCTACCCATACCCACACATACAGGAATGCCCGTGTACATCTCTACAATGCTTTTAAGCTTAGTACCGTAAGCGTTAAGATCAGTCATCGCAGTCGGATAATCGGCTAAGTATAAAAAGGCTTCATCGATAGAACAGACTTCTACAGTAGGGCATAGGGTTTCAAGCGTGGTCATGACGCGATGAGACATGTCAGCATAAAGGGTGTAGTTAGAGCTGAAGACCGTGATGTCGTTCTTCTCGCAGAACTCTTTGACCTGAAAGAACGGTACGCCCATCTTAATACCGAGTAGCTTTGCCTCAGTTGAGCGAGCAACCACGCAGCCATCGTTATTGGATAGTACCACCACCGCCTTATCTTTTAGATCGGGGCGAAAGAGTTTCTCACAGTCGGCGTAAAAGCTATTGCAATCAACAAGCGCATACATGACTTACTCGATAAGTGAACGGTATAAAAGAAAAGGCATATCAAAACACGACTATTTGCATGATTGGATATGCCTTTGAGTGTAGAGAGATAGAGCTTTAAACTTCAAGGGGTAGAAAATAGTAGACAACGATGGCTGTCGTGAGGGTTTAAGAGGATTGTTAATTATTTTTAATAGTTAGCTCGCTAAAAATGCTGAATGCTGTATATAATCTTTATTTAATATACTTAACCATAATGAGATTAAATATGTCAGATAATTTCCAAGAAAAACTGTATAAAGAATTTAATTCATTAAAAAAAGAGATTAAAAAACCAAATATTTTGTTAGTTGGTGGAACGGGAGTGGGTAAAAGTTCGTTATTAAACCTATGTTTTGGAGAGAATATTGCTAAGACTGGAATTGGCAAACCAGTAACTCAACACATTGACAGATTTGTCTCTGAGAATATTCCTATAGTTCTTTTTGACAGTAAGGGGTATGAAATTGGCTCTGAGCAAGAAGTACAGTTTCAGAAAGATGTTATTGAATTGTGTACAGGAACACATGAAAAAGTTGAAGATAAACCCCATTTAGCATGGTATTGCGTACAATCTATAAGCTCTCGTATTACAGATTTTGATATTGAGATCATTCGTAAAATAGAAAAATCTAAGGTACCTCTCGCTATTATCCTAACGAAATCTGATTTGATAAATGAAGAAGATGCCATTGAGATGAAAAAAGTCATCTTAGCTGAATTCCCTAATATTCATATTTTTGAAACTAATACGAAAAATATTTCACATGGAATGGAGCTAAAAAAACTCATTGAATGGAGCGTTATTCAATTACCAGAAGCTCTAAAAACTGCATTTATTTCTGCGCAAAAAGCAAGCATTAAAGGAAAAAGAGAGCATGCTAAGAACGCTGTTATTAAGCATACCTCTTTAGCTTTTGCCACTGGCTTTGTTCCTATTCCTGCTTCTAGTGCCCCGTTGTTACTAGCTAATCAATCAAAGCTCTTGGCCAGAATATTATATATCTATAATTTGGATAAAGCCGTAGATAATGCATCTGCAATTATTCAAGTGGCTTTAGCCTCAGCTCTACCTATGGCGGGTAGGTATTTAGTAAGTCAAATATTAAAGCTTATACCAGGAGTAGGTACTGTAACTGGTGGAACAATTAATGGAGTAGTAGCAGCATCTATAACTTCAGCTTTCGGTTTTGCTGTTTCCGAAGCTTGTGCAAACGTTGTTGAATTAGGCATTGATAATATAGACGACGCGTCTTTCATGAAGCACTTTGATACAGATCTAATTAATATATTTATGAAATATCTGAAACAAGAACAAGAGAAGAAAAATGGATAACACAAATTATAATATTGCAATTATTGGTCAGACTGGAGTAGGTAAAAGCAGCTTAATTAATTACCTATATGGAGAAAAAAAAGTAGCAACAGGAACAGGTCGTCCAGTTACTACCAATGGTTTTCATAAGGTTGAGCACTCTATTAAAGGTATGGTAGTAAATATCTACGATTCATGGGGTTTAGAGGTAGGTAAACAAGACCAATGGTTAAATGAATTAGATCAAGAGCTTAAAAATAGAGATATTGATAAACCAGCCTCTGAATGGTTTCATTCTATTTTTTACTGTATATCTGCACCCAGTGCCCGTATTCAAGATGCAGATATTGAAATTATTAAAAAACTTAGAAGCGAAAAAAATAAAATAAGTATTGTTTTAACTAAAGCAGATGCAATAGCTGAAGAAGATGAAGAGTGTTTCATTAAAGAAATTAAAAAAGCATTAGGCTTTGAGTTAGCAATAATTCCCGTATGTAGCGAAAGTAAAAAAACTAGAGGAGGAGAAACGCATAAATTTGGAAAAGAACTTGTTGAAAAACAATCACTTATAGACTTAGTCGACTCTTTGATTTTACGTATTCCAAAGCATTGTCAAGAAGTAATGCTATCAGATCTTGAATATAGACAGAAGAAAATGTATGAAATTATTGATAAGGAATTGAGTATAGGTGGCTTTAACTCTGATAAAGTAAAGGATAAACTATCTTCTACGTCTAAAAATATAGTTAGAGAAGTTACAGAGAGTGGTAATAAAGCTGAAAAATCAGCATTAAAACAGTACGAATTTATTTTAAACAAGCTTAGTGGAAAAATTAAATCATACAGTAATAGTGAGGATTTAAAAATTGATGGGCCTATAGAAACAGATTGGGATTGGAGTGATATAGTGTTGATTCCATTAATAATAGTTTTACCATTTGTATTACGTTCTGAAAGAAAGAGATACGTAAATATTTTTTATAGCGAAGCCGATAACTTTTTTGCGAAACTTAAAAGTCAAATCAACAAAAGAACTCAGGAATTAGAACTATCTTTGCAAGGTATAAAAAAAGAACTGATGAATAGTTTAGTTCATTAATTTACACCCCGACAGAACTAATGATTTCGCCCTTTAAAACTATCAACACACCACTTAAAATAGACCATCTATATTCAAGCTTACTAAAGCTCATTTAGTAACTAACTTATATATAAGAGAGGTGTGAGTAAAGTTGGGTAAAAAGAACTGACATACAAAACTGCTAGATTCACCAAAAAAAATAAACCGCCCTACTCGCTAGAGTTGAGGCGGTTTGCTAATTCTAAGCTGAACGCTCACCTATCTTATTATTAATCCATTCAGCGATCTCACTAGCTACCCACACTACTCTTACCTTCGTAAGCTGTACTTTCTTAGGAAATGTTGAGTCATAACGGTCGGAATCTTCGTTGGTAAGCTCATATATCGTGGAACGACTAAGACCTGTGTAATGACCAACATCTTTGATGCTTAGTAACTGTGGGATGTGGTTACACTGCTTGATTACAGGCTGTATTGCGTTAAAGTTTTCCATGACTAGCTCCTTATGAGTGAATGAGAGCATTTCCTCTCATACAGTTACGGAGTCCCATATTTTTTTACGGCGCCCTATACTGACCGCGCGTACTCTTTATCAAGCACATAAAAAAAGGAGTTGAATAATCAACTCCCTTTTTATGCCGTATATCCTTACCACTGCTTTAACTTATAGCTGTCACACTCTCCCTTAGACTTCTTTCGATGTTACCGACATTGTAGGAAGCAATACCATTTTGCGACCCTCCTTGATGATCACTATTAGCCTCATCTGTCTCTACTGGATAGAACTCTTCTGCCACATCCAATAGATTATCGTCATCAACCTCAAAGCAAGAATTAACGTAGCCTTGCTTAGCAGCGACTTCTAGCGCTGCTTGGTCAAAACCGTGTTCACTTAACTCTGCATCAATGGCTCCAGCATCTCGTACCGCTTGCTTCAAAGTCACATCATCACGTAGCGTCAAATCCACAAAGTAGATTGGTGTACGATAGCTTTGCGTGGTGCTTTTGCCGCGTAGCGTTAATTGGAGTGGGAGACAGGACAGCTTATTGCCTGATACCGCTGCAAAATAACTAAGCCTTGCTGCAAGCGTACGAATGCTATTAAAGCCAGTGGTACGAAAGATAAAGGTGCCAAGCTCATCGTCTTCACTCAAATTAACGTAGAGCCTGCCATAGGGCTTACAAGCACCGCCTTGGGCTAATGGACAGCGATCGGGAGATGGGCATGACAGTTGCTCAACACCGTTATTGGTTCGACGTTGGCAATGTTCACCATCACCTACGCAAAGGGGGCGTCCAGTCTGCCTATCAAATAGCGTGTATTCAGCTCGCAAATTCAGTTCAGGATCATTAAATAACATGCGTACGGGAATCTGCCTGAGTTTACCGTCATTCTTTTCGCGTAGCCTTGCATCGAGTGGATGATTGATCCAGCCATCCTTGTTTTGAACTTGGCTGGTGATAGTGAATTGATCGTCTTTAGCTGGTAGACGCTTGCCGTCTTTTTGAACGACTTTACCAATGCTAATGCGACCGAGTACTGGCGGGGTTATCGTGAGACCTTTAATCATGGTTATATTCCTTGTGTGTTTAATAAAATGCGCTTAGCCATAAAAAAGCCCACCTTTTAGGGGTGGGCGGTTATGCGCTTGAAATGGTTGGTTGTTGTGCGTTTGATTAAGTGATTTTTAGCTCAGTCATCTAAGACAACGAAGCGGCGACTGCCTTGCTTTGTTTTACCAAACTGTATGAGCAATTCTGGATGGGCTTTGATAACTGCCTTGCTATCCAATCCGACACTATCTTTCGAGCGTTTCCATGAAATAGCACCTTTATCAAAGATCGCGACCTCATTGTCTTTGATAAGCGTTTGTAGCTGATGCTTAATCTGGTCATGACGTTGCTCTAGTTCTTCAATAGACATGCGATGATTAAGCAGCTTAGCGAACAAGCTATTAGCGCGGTCATCTGCACTTAAATCAATTTTGCTTGAGGGTTTTGGCTTTGGGTAAAGCAGCTTTAATGCTTTGGCTGCTGACTCGCTATGGTCAGGGGTTGGTGGTGTGTCCGTCTCTACGTAATGCCAGAACAAACGCTCATGACGAGTAATGGATTCAATCAAGTGCTCATCGCGCTCAACCTTGTATATTTTGGCTTCGTGTCCGCATAGCAGCACGCAGATATGCGCCGCATTTTTACCTGTGACTGCTAACTGGTGCTGAACTTGGCAAGTCACATACAGAGGCACACCATGCTTCCATAGCTTCGCGCCATGCTCACCAGCGGTTTTGCACTCTAGTATTTGTACGTCGTCGCTTCCTGTCACGGCATAGTCTAAATTCGCTAGCATAAAGTGATTATCAGGCTCAGCGTGTTGCAAGACGGCATTCACCCGGCGTACTTTATTGCCTGTATGCTCTTGATAGTATTTAGCGACCATTGGTTCAAGCGTATTACCCCAGTACAATGGAGAATAACCCTCAATACTCTCATCAATGTTTGAGCTCATGCGTCCCGTCTTAATCATCCATAGCTCAAGCATGGATAGGTACGGATGAATCCCACATGCAGCGGCAGCATCAGAGCTACCAACACCTTGCTTTCGAACGGCTAACCAGTCTTCACGGCTCAAGCCCTTGGTGCTGACAAGACGTTTAGCGTTGGTTGATTGAGTCGATGGCACCAAAGGCGTTGGGTGCTCAATGTTGGCTTTCGTGTTTGAAGGTATGCGCATTGTTTTTGCTTTAACAGTTGAACGCTTTGCGCGTCTTGGCTGAGTGGTTGTGTTTAATGCGATGGTTTCCATAATAAATTCCTTATAAATAGCTTAATGAATTAAGGTGGCTGGTTAAATAATGGACATAAAAAAACCACGCGCTAAGGCGTGGTTGATCGTATTTCCAGACGTTAGACATCCCTGATTAAGCAAGCATCAGTAGCGATTCCTCTAAGCCCTTTTGCTTAAGCTTAGCCCCAGCACCGAACCATGCTGAATTGAGACGATTATCGGTACTCATGGCCCGGCGTTCATGGTCAACGTATTCCGTGATACTACATAGCAGTCCATAAGCCGTATCACGGGCAGCATCTAAATCAGCACCGCGCCCTTGACCGTTAAACATCTGCATCACCTTATTCATCGCTTTGGCATTAGGAACGGCATCCTTTTGCTTTTTAGCGCTATTAAACAAGATAAGGTCATTGTCTTGGTCGTTGAATACACGGCTGAGATAATTCGCGGCATCCGCTTGAGTGACACGGCGCTCCGATAACTGCTTCATCTCATAAACATGCTCTTCCCACTGTTTTACTGATACGCCTAATTGCTGCTTGACGCTGTCCGCATCAAAGGAGGTACTATGCGGAACTTTGACCACACCACCACTTCCGTTAGCTAAGCTAACAGCAAGGGTGTTATTACAGACCACACGAATATTAGTGAACTGTGCTGTGGTCGCAAGCGTCCCATCACAAGCCGTTGCCAGTAACAGATAGCCGTTACTAACATCTTTACCCTTGAGCGTTGCTGACTGGCCTGTACGAGCCAGTGCCCATAACTTTCTACCACCTTTGAGCACACCAGCAGTCTCAAGCTCAAAGTCAGACTGCTCTGTGAGATCGCGATAGAACTCTAAAATCTCACGCGGTTGTACTTCTTGATAGCGTTGACTGACGACTGATAACGGCTCTAGGTTATCGCTGCGATAGAGCACCTTGTTCTCAGCAAAGGGCATGATGAGGTTGTGCCCTTTGTCATTGCTTGACATATAGCTGACGTCCGATGACTCAATACGCCAATCAAGACCTGCCTCGCGTGCCCAAACCTCTAACGGCTGCTTAGGTGATAGCTCATTGCCAAGACCATGCCAAGGGGTTTCGCCTACGTACGCCATACTTTCGATTAAATGTGCCATGAGAATTTTCCTTTTTATTGATAATTTATAACTGAATAAGTTAGAGGATTGAGTTGAAAGTTAATGAAGTGATGTGAACACATGGGAGCAGTCGTCACAGCGATATTGCTGATTGACTAGCAGCGGTAGCGCCTGATGAGACTGAGTCATCTCTATAAGCGCTGAGACTGTTTTACCTGCAACCACGCCTATAGAAGGATGAACCTTAAGCGTCTTACACAGACTAACGCCAAAGCTGACGAGAACCGCAGGGGATAACAGCTGGTCGATTAGATTGATACCATCAGTCATCTCATAGACCGCAGTTGACTGGCAACATGGACAGATGGTTTTCATAAAGACTCCTTTTATTTTGGGCATAAAAAAGGCCTGCACGAGGCAGACCTTTATTGATTAAATATTGATTGGATTAGGCGCTTTACTAACTACTAATGCGCTATCTCATTAAAATAGTATATATCTGAGATTACTTTGGTATGGGTCCAGTTGACTATACCCTTTCACCTTGAGTAATACCGCGAGTAAAAGTTTTCATTTTAGGTAGCTTGACCTTGAGATGCTGGTCAAGCCTGTCAGTATAGCGGTCAGTCTTACCAGGGTCAGTGAGGTATAAGGCCGTTCTTATCGCATTCTCAACGGCTTGTTCATCGTGACGACTTATCATGCCGATACCGAGTGTGCCACTCTTTTCATAAGCTCTCTTATTTGCTGTGTGGTTGCAATTATAGTAAGAGCCCAGACCATCAGTAATGTTCTCCCACTTCTCTCCTACTGCTTGGCCTAGATAGGTGTCTTTCCAGCGGTTAGCACCGTTATAGATTAAGAGGACATGACAATGGTAGCCATGTTCATGTCCTTGTTCTATCGCTATAGCATGGCCTACCAAACCTTCAAAGCATGTCTTTTTATTGCCTATAAGCTCTCTAAGGTTTTTTAGGTGTCGATGTAAATCTTCGATATCAACTAAATGCATGGTGTCTTTTAAGTATCCTAAATCAACTCTGACAAATAACAGCCTAGAATACCTCCTGAATAACTTGCGTAAATCTACTTCAAGCACCTTGCTATTACTTTTCTCTTGCTTATTCAGCTTAGCATCTTCGGCTGTAATGAGAGCTTTATAAATGCCTAGGTAATCCATAAATTGAGCCGTATTGTAGTCGTCCCACCTCTGAGCTTGCGAGTATGGGTCAGCCATCACTTTTTCAGCACTATGTTTGAATGCTTCAACAGTTTGTGCGTACTCCAATGTGGGATCGTAATCGTCTAGCAAGGGTAAATACAAATTCGATAGCTGAACGCTGACTTGACTGATATCGATATCATCAAATAGCACATCTCTGACTAATAAATCGATAGTACTAATAAGCTTGGATTGATGGATATGTGGGTATGACATGAGACTACTCCTATGAATGAGAACGGATTGTTCATAGAGTAGGGTCTAGTGGTATTTTTTTATGATGATCAGTCAATAGTATTAATCAATAACATAGATACCAACTATATATGACAAATTTGGCAGCAGAGTTTCTAGCGTTTTATCATCAACTGGATAACGGGGTTTCAGGCTTTTTGAGTGATGAAAATTGGGATGGAGTTAGCTGAATTATTGCATCAAGTCAGAAGACAATAAAATAGTCAAAGTTAAGAATTGTCAAACAATACACTAGCAGCAACTAAGTTAACCAGTAATAATAAATCGCATTTATACTAAAATACTCCCAAATAAGCTATACAGCCTAGTAATACTGGGATAACTTATATAATAACCATTACTAAAATATTACTATATAATTATGTTAATATTATTAAACTAATAGTAAATTGTAGTACAATTATTATTTAAATATTAATAATTTAGAGTGTAATGATGACTACTAGAGACGATGGACTATTAGATAGCGATTATATTAAATCGAAAATTAAAGGCTTATCGCCTAGGTTGCTGTATGTATTAATGACGGAAGTATCTATCGATAAGTCACAGAGCACTTCTGTTATTGATGTGGATTATTTAAGCAGAAGACTAGCAGAACTCAATATAATGTCTGAAGACTTAGATAGCTACATTGATATAGCACATAATCATGTACTCGACGATAAAGCAGTAGACTGGATATTCAAAAGTTTGAGAGTAGTATTATGGTTTGATGACTACCTTAAGAAGAATAGATTCAAAGCTCTGACTCCTTACATCTTAAAATTCCAACCTATCCTACGTACAACATACATAGATGATTGTCTAAAAAGATTTGACACCTGTTACCTTTTAACAGAGGAAGAATCCAATAACATAGATAATGAACGATCAATGAATAATGTCAGATATTCAGGAGCTATAAAACCACGAAATGTAGCCACAAATATTTATGATATGAGTATCAGTTTACCTCCTAGACCTTCTAGACCTTCTAGACCTTCTAGACCTCCTAGAACATCTAGACCCTTTAGACCCTTTAGACCTATTAGAGAGAATTATGATACAAGTAGTACTAGCAATCGTCGTAACTCTACTCTACGTTTAAATAAACACATAAAACAGTTTGAACGAAAGTCAGAGTTTATAAATTGTGCTAAAGTTGAATACAGCTTACGTAGGACTTCGGAAA
Organism: Psychrobacter sp. T6-5; assembly: GCF_052258485.2. Classification (NCBI taxonomy): domain Bacteria; kingdom Pseudomonadati; phylum Pseudomonadota; class Gammaproteobacteria; order Moraxellales; family Moraxellaceae; genus Psychrobacter; species Psychrobacter sp. T6-5. The sequence goes on from NZ_JBQQEY020000001.1 coordinate 2,476,116, forward strand.
AGTACACAGATTGGTTAGACGTAAAAAACGAACAACAAATTCTATGGGCACAAGAACACTTGTATTCACAAAATCTCCTCATACAACCAAGGGGGTTTTTAACAGATACTTTGCAAAGCATATATGAACAAGTTTGTGCCTCTCTCGACATTATAGATACAGGATTAGATAATAATAGCACTACGTATGGAACATCAGGTATGAGTCTGAAAAAGAAAGAAATTATTAGAAAGATGCGCGGTGCCTGGAGTCAAAAGAAGTTTCGTGATAAAAAAGATGCTGAGTCCGCTCTTGAATACATTTTGAATAGAAGGCACATAAATAAGCTAAAAAAATTGGCTAGCGATTATGGAGTAAGTAGCACTGAGTATCTTCAGCAGCTAATTGATGACGCTTACGATAAAACTTAATGACATAAAATATTTACCATGAATTTTTGAAAACCCTATCTCATGTACACTATCATGTACACTACATCACATTAAAAATAATTTAATAAATAAAATCAAACACTTAATTATACAATACCGTTCCGGCTCCGGGTACCATTACATAGTCCTATACTATCTTATAGAACAGCTAAAGCCCTTGATATCAGGGGCTTTGTTGTATCTGGCGTTCCATACTGTCCTGCTCTATTTATTATCATTCGTGATTCTGATACACGTCGACTTTCGACGCATATCAGGGGCGTTTAGAATACATACTACTTTACGAACATACCATCACATGCCCAACAATACATCACCATGGTCATCACGTAAGTCTTTTTTCACCATTTTTCCGGCACCGTTCAGTACGATGTTCTCTACAAAAATAACTTTATCAGGTATCTGCCAGCTAGCAATTTTATCTTCATAAAAACTTAGCACTTGTGACTCATCGAGTTCTGCATTCTCTTCTTTTACCACAATCAGTACTGGACGCTCGCCCCATTTTTTGTGTTTTGCCGCGATAGCAGCTGCCATTTTTATCTGTGGATGGGCGGCAGCGATATTTTCAAGCTCTACTGAGGAGATCCACTCCCCGCCAGATTTGATTAAATCTTTTGATCGGTCACGAATATTCATATAGCCATCAGCATCAATGGTTGCAATATCACCCGTGTCAAACCAGCCATCTTCCGTAATGGCATCAGGATTCTCTGTGTAATAATCGTTGATAATCCAGTGACCTTTGATCTGCAAGCGACCCTGAGACACTCCATCCTCTTTGACTGGCTTAAGTGGCTCATCAGTATCTATGAGACGTAACTGAACACCGTATGGTGGACGTCCTTGAGAGTTACGTAGCTCGTTAATCTCATCTCTACTCAGTGATTTATGCTTAGCCTTTATTTGATTCATCGTTCCAAGTGGGCTGGTCTCCGTCATACCCCAGCCGTGTACCGCATCGCAATTAAAATCTTCTCTAAACGTTTTAATCACTGATGGTGGACAAGCGGCGCCACCGACAATGGTCCGCGTCATACTATCAAGCTTACTGCCTCTGGCTTTAGCGGCGGTCAATAGGCTTTGCCAAATCGTGGGAACGCCTAACGCAACCGTCACCTTATAATCATCAATGAGAGATACTAGGCTACCACCATCCAGATTGGGACCTGGAAGTATCAGAGAGCAGCCAGTTAATGCAGCCGCATAAGGGGTGCCCCACGCGTTGACATGGAACATCGGTACTACAGGGAGTAGGACATCTTGCGCAGATAATCCCGACACATCCGGCATGCACAATGCCATCGCATGAAGCACAGAAGAGCGGTGCGTGTATAAAATCCCTTTAGGATTGCCTGTCGTTCCTGATGTATAGCAAAGTGAGCTGGCAGTGGCTTCATCAAACTGAGGCCAATCAAAATCAGCATTATGCTCTGCTAATAACTCATCAAAAAATAATACATCAGGCAGTTTTTCGACAACACTATCCTCTCGAGCGCTCAAGCAAATAAAGTGCTCAATCCCTTTAATATCTTCTTTAATTGCCATAATGAGCGGTAGGAATGTGACATCAAAGAATAGCACGCGGTCACCAGCATCATTGATAATGTAGCTAAGCTGCTCAGGAAATAGACGTGGATTAATGGTATGGCAAACCATGCCACTGCCTGAAATCGCATACCAAGCTTCTAAGTGACGGCGATTGTTCCAAGCCAATGTGGCTAAGCGCTCTGATGATTGAAGTCCTAGGGCAGCTAAGGCGTTCGCCAACCGTTTTGAGTTATTCGAAATCGTAAGCCAATTAGTATGAGTCATTTGTCCATCGACTTCTTTGGACAAAACTGCCGTATCACCGTGATATCGGGCAGCGTGTTCGATTAGACCACTGATCAGCAATGGCTGATACATCATTTTTCCTAACATAGTACATTCCCTGTCGTTGTTTGAAAGTCCGCTTATTTTTATTCATGTATCCTCTAATACTAAAAATAAACCACAATTAAGAATAATCAGAATTGTGTGTCAAGACAAGCTAATATTATGATCGCCATCGATTAAAATAGACGACTGTTCATTATTTATATATTGCTGCTAATATTCTATTTTTCCTTTCCTACGGTTTTACCAAACCGTTAGCTACATTAATCATCAATAAAAATCGTTAAATGACACTAAATTCATCAAATTCCTTAGGTGTTTTGAGCAATACCACCTAACGCAAAAAAACCGATCAAATTAAATGATCGGTTTTTTATGTTTGGTGGGGTAGCAAGAACTAAATACTTTATACTTTGATAATTTTTATTTTTTTAGAAACCAACTTCACTTTGTGTTAGTGCACGTACCTCAATTGGTACTGCATGAAACCAACCATTATCTGCGGCGCAATAAAACTGTCCGTCCCTAAAATCTACGATACACGCTGTAAAGTCGTTCCCTACTTGATCTTCCATAGCGTCTTCATCGCTCACATCACTCACGGCACACCATATTTCTTGATGACCATTTTCAAGCATTGAGCGCGTTAATGCACTCCCCACCATTCCACTATCCATACCACTGACTCCTACAATGAAGAGAATTATTCAGGCAAACAATCAGGACTATAAGAGCAATCGCTTGACCACCGCTAAGACTTTGATTTTCAATCAGGAATTATAGTGCTGCAATGCGGGTGCTGATATTTGCATATCATGTTGGCGTTATTATTTTTATCGTGCAGTTACAAAATAAACGCTACTATTCAGCGTCAACAATCAAACTAATCTATATTGACCGAGCACCAACCGTTTTTAACTATTATTAATCATAAACCCACTTCATTCTGAGTAAGCTCGACTTTTTTAACGGGCACAGCGTATTGCCATAGATTGCCTTTATCACAAACAAAGCCATCATCACCCAAAGACACGATAGACACTAATAATTCATAATAACCATTATCGATGGCTGTCATAGCATGATCGTCACTGACATTGCTCACAGCACACCATACCTGATTATCATCCCGCTCTAATATTGCCTGAGTCAATCTACTACCCTGTAGTTCGATAAGCATGTCTAATCCCTTATTTTTAGTCTGTTATTTTTATACTTTACAGATAAATTCACTTTCTGCAATATATTTTTTAGACTTGAAGGTTACAAATAGACATACTGGAGAGTAATTCTAGCTTGCCTTAAGTAGCGTTTTAGCTGATTCGGATGAGATATTTCATGGTGAAATTTATGCTATGTAACGTGATATAGACCAAGGACATTGGAATATTTTTTGTTGGTATTGACCAGCTGGAAAAGTTTCAAAAACACCAACATCCTATATGTTAGCCATCCCTTTATAAGATAAGAAAAAGTCAAAAAACACGCAAAATAAAGGGCTGACAATCTATGACTGTCAGCCCTTTATCAATATTTGGTGGAGATGGCGGGAGTTGAACCCGCGTCCGCCAGCATTACGCTCATGAATCTACATGTTTAGTTTCTGTCTTTAAATTTAATCCGCACCGATCCGACAGTCAGGATGGATTGGACGATTCTCTACTTTTGAACCCAAGCGATTGAGACAATCCCTTGTGGCGAGCCTACATGCGGACGCTTCAACTTAGTTAACCAACTGTAGGTGATCAGCAACTAAGTAAGCAGGGTTTAAGCTGCTAGAGCGTAAGTTTCGTCGTTTGCGACTATAACAATATATGTTTGATTAACGAGAGGACATACACTCTCGACATGCATCATTGAGTTTCATCACCAGCGTCGAAGCCAGAACATCCCCAATAAGGTCGCTTATTATATAGGAGATATCGGTTAGGTTTCAACCTATAAGACACCTGCATTACATTACGTTACAGCTTAATAATTTACGCCAAAACGGTATTTAACCATTTGCCAATATTTTGAATCTGCGGCATACAAACCTGATGCGCCATTGGATAAGTATTGTAAGACACATTGTAGTCTTTTGCTGATAATAGCTGATGTGCTTGCTCACCTAGGATGACAGGCACGACTGGATCATGCGTACCATGCTCAATCAGAATCGGCATGTCTTTGTTGGCAGCACTATACTCAATATTGTCATTGGTCGCTAAGTAGGTAGAGAGCGTCATCAAGCCAGCTAAGCGCTCTGGGTAGCCAAGTGCCACGTGATATGCCACTGCCCCGCCCTGCGAAAACCCTGCGATGACGATATGCTCTGGTGATACGCCGCGCTCAATCTCACGGCTAATCAAATCTTGTATCTGCTGAGCAGACTCTTCAATCTGAGCCACATCCACTTTTCGCTCTAGACTCATCTCTATGATGTCGTACCAGGCTGGCATTACCATACCACCATTTACCGTGACTGGGCGTTTGGGGGCATGTGGAAAAATAAAACGTACTGCCATATCATCAGCCAGTCCAAGCTGCGGTACTACTGGCTCAAAATCATGACCGCTAGCACCTAAGCCGTGCAGCCAAATCACCGCGCGGTCTATATTTTTTTGAGAGGGGTTGTGCTCAACGACGACGGCGTCTAAATAATTACTCATAGTTATCCTTAATAATGTAGTGAGATATGCCCTAAGCATTTCTATATTTTTTGCCAAAATAATGTATGTGTCATTATATGGTCAATATCATCTGTTAGTTTGAGAGTATGGTCAATAGTGAGGTACTAAACGGACAATAGCAAAAATGAGAACAATCAAGCATGTCATGACCTCTAGCTACTTTTAGCAAACAACAACCAATAGTCAAACGTTAATCTTTTAATTCCTATCCCTACGTCCGATGGGATTTTTTATAATTTTGCAGGAACATTTTACATGACAATTTCTAATAAATCAGTGCTTGAGCTGAGTAAGCACACGCTGGCTAAAGTTAATAAGATGAATCTCGCCTTACCTTTAACGCTTATCAGCTCATTATTGATAGTAGGCTGCACTACTGATAGCCGCTCAACGCTCACATCAAAAGCCTCTTCATCAACAGCGCAACCGCAATCACAGCCACAATCGCCCTCACCTGTCGCACATACTTATGGAGTGCGTCCATTTTATCTGATAAATGATATGGATGAGGGACCACTAAAAGAAGAGCTACAGGCATGCAGAGGGCAACTGCCAAGTAAGACAGACTTCTCTATTGCGCATCGAGGTGCGCCATTACAGCTACCTGAACATACCTACGACAGCTACGTAGCGTCAGCGCAAATGGGTGCTGGCATCTTAGAATGTGATGTCGCTTTTACCAATGATGGTGAGCTTGTCTGTCGTCATGCCCAAAACGATTTGCACACCACTACTAATATTTTGACCACGCCGCTGGCCAAGCAATGCACTGTACCGCCCATATTGGATGCTAAAGGCAAACTTACCAATGCCGATAATATCGAATGCCGCACCTCAGATATCAGTGCCGCTCAGTTTAAAACCTTGACGGGTAAAATGGATGCTGCCAATAAAAAAGCAACCAGTATTAGCGAATATATGAATGCAACCGCGCCTTGGCGAACGGATTTGTATTCACAAAATGGTCAGGTAATGACATTAAAAGAGCATATCGCGTTAGCACGGCAGCTAGGCATGAAGCACACACCTGAGCTAAAAGCGCCTGCAGTGATCATGCCATTTAATGGCTATCGTTTAGACGATTACCGCCAACAGCTGATAGATACTTATAAGGCAGCGGACGTGCCTGCAAGCGATGTGTTTGCTCAATCATTTAATATAGAAGATCTGGATTACTGGATCAAAAACGAGCCAGCTTATGGGGCTAATGCCGTTTATCTGATTGATGACAGTAATGAGACCGCTAAGAATAAAACATTTGATAAAAATGACGCAAGCACATGGAAGCACTCATTGGCTGATATCAAAGCACGCGGTATCAACACCATTGCTCCAGCACTTTGGTTATTAGTCACTACTGATGGTAAGGGAAATATGCAACCATCAGAATACGCAAAACAAGCCAAAGCCAATGGTCTAAAAATTATTACGTGGTCGATAGAGCGTTCCGGGCCATTAACCAATGGTGGCGATTGGTACTATAGCGGTCTTGGTGACGCTATCAACAATGATGGTGATATGATGAATTATATTGACGTACTAGCGCAGGACGTCGGTGTCCAAGGCATTTTTTCAGATTGGCCCGCTACGGTGAGCTACTATGCCAACTGTAAGGGTCTTAAATAGGTTTTCGCTTAGTTGATTAATAAACAATCATGCTTAGTTTTTATTACCAAGGCCAGCTTATCCATTGAGCTGGCCTTTTTATTGAATGTATTGAAATGATTACACCGCAAACCACCTATTTATCGCCCTGCTTTTCCATTAAATTTTCACACCATTTGACTCGTAGCAGCAAGAGCAGTCTGCTGTTTTGTGCTACGATAATTTACTAAGATTATAAGATGATATAAAGACTATGACTCATATTTTACTGGTAGAAGATGATCCTGCGATTGCCATGTCACTCAAAGTGACTTGCAAACGTGAAGGCTGGCAGATGACTTGGTTGGATAACGCCAGTAGCGTGCTGCCGATGCTACATAGTTATGAAGCTCAAGATCTATCAGCGATTATTATGGATGTCGGTCTGCCAGACGGTGATGGCTTGAGCCTATGTCAACAAATACGTCATACCTCTGATATCGACGCCTTAAAAGATTTGCCCATTGTATTTTTGACCGCACGTAGCGATGAGGTCGATCGTATTTTGGGGTTGGAGATGGGTGGTGACGATTATTGCGCCAAACCCTTTAGTCCACGTGAATTGGTCGCGCGCTTAAAAGCCATTTGGCGACGTGAACAGCTGATTCAACAGTCAGGATCTCATACTACAAACTCGAATGATAGTACTGATATTGCCTCCTCGAGTAATCTATCGGGACAAGCATTGACGTTTGAGAACCAATCCGGCGTTTGGCATTATCAACCGCTCAACTATTCATTAATGTGGCAAGATCAAAAGCTTGAGCTTAGTAATACTGAGCGCAAAATTTTGCTCACATTATTACAAGCACCGAATCAAGTCTTTAGCCGTGAGCAGCTGCTTAACGCAGTTAGTGATTATCCTGATCATCGCCTAGCACGCACGATAGACAGCCATATCAAGTCAATTCGTAAGCAACTTGCGACCGTTGATACGAGTATTGAAGTCATTCATACGCATCGTGGACTGGGTTACGCACTATGTCCAGCTTAATAGTGGCTGCTAACTTATGAATCATAATGCCAATAATGCTGAGGGCGCTATTCATAACAACCAAAGCAATTGGTATGCCAAATTGCACCCCATTGGCACTGTGCAGCAAGCCCCTAAACGCAAACGACTGCTCAATTTAAGTATATTTTTTAGGATTTGGCTTGCAGTCGCTTTGGTACTCATCATATGCGGCGTGGTCGTGTTTACTCAGTTATTTGGCTACGTCAAGCCAACCGCGCAGCAAGTCATCGAAGACACGCTCCTAGACACCAGTAAATTACTTGCGGCCAGTCTCCAGATACCATTATCTACAGGACAACTATACGATGAGGCTTATCAAGCGCAACTTGATGCGGCCTTCGTGGGCATACCAGCGATTAACGATAATTTAGGCCCCGTCTATCAAACCAAAAGCTATAGTAGCTTTCGGGTATATGTAACAGACAGCAGCGGCAGGGTCATTTATGACTCGCTACCCAAACCTGACAATAATGAAGGGCAAAATTATGGGCGCTGGAATGATGTCTATCTCACATTAAGAGGTCAATACGGTGCAAGAAGTACACTGCGGGATGGCCAGCAGCGTGATGGCTCGGTCATGTATGTCGCACAGCCAATAAAGAATATGTCTGGCGATATTATCGGCGTGGTCAGCGTCGGCAAACCTGTCGCCAGCGTGCTACCTTATTTGGACGATACACGTAACCGCATGCTGATCACAGTGCTATTCATCAGCATTGCTGCCCTCATTTTAGCGGGTCTCATCGCATGGTGGCTCAAGCAAAGTATTACCTTGGTGACTCAATATACCAGTTCGCTGGCAGAAGACACCAAAAAACCCTATTTTTATCTGGGTCATGAGCTAAACAGTCTGACCGATACCATCGAGACTATGAAGCATCGACTAGAGAATCGTGCTTATGTCACTGATTATGTTCATACGCTCACTCACGAGTTAAAAAGTCCTTTAACCGCCATTCGCGCCAGTAGTGAGCTGTTAGAAGATGATGGATTAGATGGTCATATGCTTGATCAAGATGACCGGCAGATGCTCATTGAGACGGTTGGTGAGCAAAGCGTAAAAATGCAGCAGCTCATCGACCGACTACTGTTACTTGCGAAAGTTGAACAGCCTACTTTTAAGCTCAATCGTCAGCTAACGCCGCTACTGCCATTATTACAGAGTCTAATAAAAGACAATACTGCCAAGCAGCAACAGCAGAATCTACAGCCTATCGATATATACATCGATGATCAGCACATGACAAACACTACAAGCTTGCCAGCAGAGTTGTTGGCCTCTACCAGTGTGTTTGCTGACCAATTTTGGCTGATACAAGTCCTACAAAATGTGCTGGATAATGCCATTCATTTTTCTGATAGCACTGTTAACATCTCCTTGCATAGCACAGCGCGAACGGTAATCATCGATATATTTAATGATGGAAAGCTATTGCCTGATTATGCTATTGAAAAAGCTTTCGAACGTTATTTTAGCCTATCTCATCAAAGTCAGTCTGTTCACCAAGTGAAAAATCAGAGTACAACCTATGCGCTAGATGCAGGTTCAGCACATCACAAAGCTGACTCAAAACAGTCCGATAGTATTCTCAAAAAAGGTACTGGTCTTGGACTCACTTTAGTGAAGCAAGTCATTGAGCACCATGGCGGTCAGGTAACTATTGATAATGTCCATGCTAATGATAATAAAATTGGCGCTGATAAAGCTACACCTGATAACACTGATACTGGTAAAAATCAGCGTTCTGGTGTGATGGTTAGTATTATCCTGCCATTAGCTTAAAAAGAAGCATTTATAACAGTTCATCAATTTTCCATCATGACTGCATAGGATTTCTACTTCTTTATTTTACGATAGCACTAGGATCTATTAAACCGTCAAATTCGTAAAACAAATTAGGAGTAGAAAATCTATGTCACATCAATTAACTAATAACCCTATCATCAAGAATCTAATCGGTCTCAGCCGTCATCACTGCGCACAAACTTTATTGAGCCAAGGCGTCGATAGTATTGAGTTTGGACATTGGCTAGCGATTCCTAGTCAGCGGTTATTGTTGGTGTTTCGGCATCAGCAATGTGTGGCTATCGATGAATATCGACTGGCAGTCTAATATCTTGCTCGCTCAACGCGTTGATTGTTTTTAGGTGTTGATTGTTTTTAGGTAATACCTGTATTTTATTTAAACATAAAAAAGCCCTTTATCATTTCTAGTATTAAATCACTGGAAACAAAAAAGGGCTGATTACTTTATAAAATATACTAAGTAATCGATTGTACTGGCGGCTTCACATCTGCGTTTTGACCACGGTGACGTAGATAGTGATCGAGCACTACAATCGCTAGCATCGCTTCGGCAATAGGCGTAGCACGCACACCCACGCAAGGATCATGACGGCCTTTAGTCAGCATATCGACTGCTTCACCTTGGGTATTAATGCTCTTGCCTGCAGTCGTGATACTAGACGTTGGTTTTAGCGCAATACTCACACGGATATCTTGCCCTGATGAGATACCGCCCAAGACACCGCCCGCATGGTTGGCTGCAAATCCATCTGGCATCAGCTCATCACGAGCGCTATGCCCGAATTGACCTGCTACCGCCATCCCATCGCCAATCTCAACCCCTTTGACCGCATTGATACTCATCATTGCATGAGCGATATCGGCATCTAAACGATCAAATACTGGCTCACCAAGACCTACAGGTACACCGCTCGCAATAATATCAAGGCGCGCGCCACAGCTAGTGCCTTCGCGGCGCAAGTTATCAATCAACGTCTCAAAACGACCGATCGCTTCTTTGTCGGCACAAAAGAACGGATTACTATTTACAAACTCCCAGTCAATTTGACTCGGATCTAGAACGTTACTATGCTCATTGCCAATCTGAGTCACATGACCACGAATTTGTACGCCCAGCCGTTCTTGCAAGTATTTCTTGGCGATAGCACCAGCTGCCACTCGCATAGCCGTCTCGCGCGCTGACGAGCGACCACCACCGCGATAATCACGGAAGCCGTATTTCATACTATAAGTATAATCGGCATGTCCAGGACGGAAGGTATCTTTGATATCGCTATAGTCTTTTGATTTTTGATTGGTATTGCGAATCAATAGACCAATAGATGTGCCCGTGGTTTTGCCTTCAAATACGCCAGAGATAATCTCAACTTCATCAGACTCACGGCGCTGGGTTGAATACTTAGACGTTCCTGGTTTGCGACGATCCAAATCTACTTGTAGGTCGTCTGCCGATAATTCTAAACCTGGTGGTACGCCATCAACGATGGCCATAAGACCTGCGCCATGTGACTCACCGCAAGTGGTGACCGTAAAAACCTGCCCAATACTATTGCCTGCCATAACTGTCCTTAAACAAGTAAACGCTACTGATGACTATTTGACCAATCACTCATAATTATTGTTTGTATTGCTTGTCATGAGTGATTGTATTGTTGCTTATAGTTTCGGCTAGTGTAGCCAACGCCCATTCAAGCTAATATTTATCTATTTAAGGCTATCTAATAGCTGAACATAAGAGGCAAACAATTGACGATTTGAGACTAGCTCATCATAAGTAATCGCAAAGACACCATGCCCGCCATGTGCAAACTTCAACCAATCAAACTGGATTTCAGGATAGGCTTGTTTTAATGCCCATTCGCTGTCACCCACTTCACAGACCAGCAAGCCATCTGGGCTCAGGTAATCTGGCGCTTCAAATAAGATACGATGTACCAAATCCAAGCCGTCTTGACCCGCGGCTAGTGCATGCTCAGGCTCATATAAAAACTCAGGCGGCAAATCTGCCATGATAGCCGCATCGACATACGGCGGATTGGTGACGATAAGCTCATACTGGTTCTCAGCAGGTATCTTGGCAAACAAATCAGACTCAATTACATTTACTTGATGGCCAAGATCATGATGATCGACATTGACCATTGCCACGTCCAGCGCGCCTTTATCGATATCGACAGCATCGACCAATGCATCAACGAAACGGGTAGCAAGCGCGATTGCGATACAACCAGAGCCAGTACACAAGTCTAAGATACGCTCAGGCTGCGACAATTGCTTCACATCTAAACCATGATCATAAAATACCGCTGACTTTTCATTCGGGCTGACACCCAGTGGTTTGGCGAGCTCAGTCACATCAAAATACGGATGGAACTGCTGACGAATTAACTCTGCGATTGGCGAGCGCGGGATAAGCACGCGCTCATCCACATAAAAAGGCAGATCGCAGAAATATGATAAGTTAATCAGGTAACTCAGCGGCTTACGTTCAGCAATACGCTCTTCTAATAATCCGAGTACTGCCTGCTTCTCTGACGTGGTCAAACGGCAGTCTAAAATCTGCTCATTGGCTGACCAATCTAAAGATAACGAATGCAATACGATGGCTGATGCTTCTGCAAACTCATCGGTCGTGCCTTGCGCGACAACCACATCATAGTTACGCAATTGTGTGACGGAAAAACGAATAAAGTCGCGAATACTCACCAGCTGCTCGCGTGCTTCATTAAGCTCTGCTTGCAGGTTAGCAAATTCATCGTGCTCACCAAGAAGTCCAGTCTCTAAATCATACTCCATCTCACCTTCTAAGCCCTTAGACTCATCATCGTTGAAGTATTGGTTTTGAAACTCTTCTGCACTCATTGTTTGGTCTTCTGACATATCGCACCTTATGGATTAACTATTAGCGGGTTAAATGGCTTTTTGCTAAAAATCGATCTATTAATGAAAAAATTAATCATACATTATAGACGTAAACACCAAATAGCGCCAATCACTGTCGTTTTTACTGAAACAAAAAATAGTGAAAATAATGAGGAGTTTGCGTAAGAATCTAGCATGGCGCCATACACACCTTAGCTAAATTATTACCCAACTGTAGCGAATACGTCAGCAGTTGACGTTTAGTCAGCTCTAAATGCAAAAAGATATACCAAAAGTTTGCGAAGCAACCGAATTATGCGCATAATAGCCGCATTAGTAGCAACCACAAGTGATTCAATATGATGAAAATAAAGCCTATTATTACTGCTATATCTATCGCTGCCATGAGTGCCAGCGTTGGCGCACTTGCCGCCACTGCTGATAATGCTCGCACATTGCCAGTGCGCACATCGAACGCTATGCCAGGCCTTGCCCAAAAGGTTAGCCTCAATGTGCAAGAAAACCGTAGTCGCTCAGATGGTGCTGCTACTGTGCAGTTAAATACAGAAAACGCAAAACCCGTTGATAGCATGAACCAGTTGATCAACACCAAACAAGAAGCTAGGCAAAACACGCCAGCGCCAGCTGCTGACAATATGAGCGCAGCAGAACTGACGCGTAAAGATGAGCAGTCAGATAGCACTGATGATATTAGCGAAGGTCAAGCCGTTGCCGCGCCTAGCGATGTCTCATCTATTGACTCATCTGATCCGCTCGCCTTTGAGCTACCGGAGAGTGAAAAGCGTCAAGACTTCAGTGATGATCCGACCATCAAAAATATCGAAGATAAAGATGGTAAGAGATATACCACATTAAACTTGTCAAATTACGCGCAACAAGTGAATAACGCTGTCTGGTCGCCTAATATGAAAGTCAACTCAGCAATGACGATCAAAATGCAAGCGTTGCTCGATTGGAACCATGCCTCTCCTGGTCCTATCGACGGTGGCTGGGGTATGAACAGCAAAAAAGCCCTCATTAATTTCCAAGCGATGAAAGGCTTGCCAACCACAGGTAAGATGGATCAAAAAACATGGGATGCCTTGGTTAAGAACATTCCTGCAACCAAACCTGTACTTGTCACTTATACACTGACTGATGATGATATCAATACTAACTTTGCCACTACGCCTGCTGGTGCAGAAGCCAAATCAAAAATGAAAGGACTGTATTATCAAGACATCAAAGAGATGCTTGGTGAACGCTTTCATATGGACGTACGCTATTTAGATAAATTAAATAAGAACAAAGAGTACAAAGCGGGTGAAACCATTACAGTGCTCAATACCCGTGGAGCGCTCAATCAACGTATCAACCGCGTGGTTGCCAATAAAGCAGACAAAACGCTTTATGCCTATAACGGTGATAAGCTAGTTGCTACCTATCCAACAACTATTGGTAGTGATGACACACCTTCACCGCACGGTACTTTTAAAATTATCAATAAAGTAAAAATGCCTTGGTATAAAGCAACAGTCGGTGAAGGCGCTCAGAAAAAAGTGCATATGTTACCACCGGGGCCAAACAATCCAGTCGGCGTGGTATGGATGGGCTTATCTAAGCCTTCGTATGGTCTACACGGCTCACCAAAACCTGAAGGCATCAGTCGCCAAGCGTCACACGGTTGTATCCGTCTGACCAACTGGGATGTGCTTGAGGTTTATGCCAATATCGAAAATGGCGCAACGGTTGAACTCAAGTAGTTATTTGTCATAGTTAATTATTTATCAAAAAAGACCTCAATATTGAGGTCTTTTTTATATCTAGTCGTTTTTTACTTATAGGCCGACAGTCACCTGACCGCAAATCATAACCTTTATATTAAACTACGCCTCATACCCTTCTTCATTACCCGTGATACTGCCAACTTTTTTGGCGAAGTACATCGTTATAGGTATAGACGCGAGGGCACCTACTGCGACCGCTACTTGCATATGAGCGATCTCATCAAAACCCATAATGAGCGTACCAATGATGACCATCCCTGTAGTGACGGTTCCCGCTATGATGTAAATGACAGCAAATAATGGCCAGTTCATGATTTAATCCTTACTTATCTTGTGGGTATAACTACTTTATACGTTATATCCCTACTAAAAGTAAGTATTTAATATAGACGCCGGATGCATACATATTAACTGACTTTCAGAAAAACCCATGTTAACATAAGGGTATTTAATGTCATTTTAATATTCCCATTAATAATCATGCTCTCCAGACATACAACCTTTTTTTATCATACGCTCCTACCTTTGCTCTAAATTCCGCACCTTCTGCTACGCATTTCTCTATTTTTTCTTCATCTAATACCTAGATCATTGCTTTTGCACAAAAAAAAGACAGCTTGTCGCTGATTTTTCATTACAATAATAGTTTTATTTCATCTGACTAATAAAGCCCAATCGCTATGACCGCTTCTGATAATACGTCACAACAAAAAAAACCAGACGCCGCTTCTCCGAGTTCATCTGATATGACAAAAGAAACATCCGAGAGATTGATCGATGATGCTCATAAACCAGAACAGACCACTGAGCAGGAGTATGCAACCGAGAACAGTGAAGAGGAGCCGCTCTCTGAACCAAAGATCGTCATGACCTCACCAGAGCCTGATGTCGTCATTGCCACGCTAGACGCGCCTGGTGATGACTCAGATCAATCTGAATCATCCAGCCCAGATGCAGACACAGCCTCCAGCGCATCAGAGACAGCGCCTGAGACTTTTCATGAAGCACAAGAAGATCCAGACACTTCCGAAGCGCCCAACAGTCATGTTAGCCAACCTGTCGAACCCATTTCGATCGATCATAGTATCCATGAAAACGACCCTGCCATTGCTGACGTCGATAATCATCTAACCGCAGAGTCTACAACGACAAACCACAGTGGGGAGGATGTGGAGAGTGATGACGACGAGCAACAGTCAGAAGAAGAAAAGATCAAAGATGAAAAAGAAGCCAAACTGGAATCTTATAAACAGTTTGTGGCTGAGCAGTTTAGTGATCAAAAGATAGATTATCCCGAAGTCCGTGTGACCATTGAGGCCAACGCCTTACCTAGCAAAATGTATTTTGTGATGAACATCCTCTCAGCCATCATTGCCAGTTATGGCTTGGTCACCAATTCAGCTGCCGTGGTTATCGGCGCGATGTTGGTCGCTATGATGCTCGGTCCGATTACGGGTGTCGCGCTTGCTATCATTGACTACCGTATGCCGCTGTTGCGTAAGTCTTTGCTCACCGTGTTAGCAGGCGTGTCTTTGGTTATTTTGGTCGGATTTGTGGTGGGTCTACTGCATCAAGGACAGCCGCTGACCAATGAGATTTTGTCTCGCACCCAGCCCACGTCTATGGATTTGATGATTGCACTGGCTGGCGGTACGGCTGGTGCGTATGCGATGGTGTCTCCGCACCTGTCCGTCGCCGTTGTTGGAGTCGCGGTAGCTACCGCCTTAGTGCCACCGCTCGCGGCTAGTGGCATTTTATTTGCCAATGGTGAAATACAGATGGGGCTTGGTGCTGCCTTATTGGCACTGACCAACATCATTGCCATTCAGTTTACCAATGCCATGGTACTGTGGTTTTTAGGGTTCAGACGTTTGGTCGATGATGATTATAAATCGGGCACCTATTTGATATTTTTCCGCCGAAATGCGGTTACGCTACTGTTACTGGTCGGCTTAGGTATTTACCTTACCCTAAACCTCAATAGCAATGCCAAGCAGCAAACATTCGAAAATAATGTCAAAGAAGCCATCAATAATCATTTTATTGATCAAGGAAACGTACTGACCAACACTCAGTTTGACAAGAATAATGGGTTCCAGATCATTCGTGCCGTGGTACGCGGTGAGACCAGTCCAAATTCAGAAGATGTGCAGCAGATAGAGGATGTGATTACTAAAGATATGGCAGAAAATTTCCCAAAATACTTGCCTATCAAATTGCAATTGCGCTACTTGCCAGTGCAGGTCATTGAGTCCGATCCATTGATAAAAGACAAACTTGATGAGACCGATGCGGCGATTTTGACTAACTCGCCTTAGTTTTCCTATATGAATCTGCAAACTACGGAGGCACAATCACCTAGCAGTTATAACTCTTGTATCAAGAGCTTGGGCGTTTGTGCTAAAATCGCTTGCAAAATTATTTTATGTCATTTACTTAATTCTATCCGTCAGTAAGGAGCCGCTGTGAGCCAGCCATTTCGCTCAGCCGATATTCGCCAAGCCTTTATCGATTTTTTCATAAGCAAGCAGCACACCCAAGTTTCATCGTCTAGCTTGATTCCACATAATGATCCGACATTGTTATTTACCAATGCCGGTATGAATCAGTTTAAAGAGACCTTTTTGGGCATGGAGCCACGTGACTACACACGTGCTGTGACCTCGCAGAAGTGTGTCCGTGCTGGTGGTAAGCACAATGATTTGGACAATGTTGGTTATACCGCTCGTCATCATACGTTCTTTGAAATGCTGGGTAATTTTTCATTTGGTGATTACTTCAAGCAAGCGGGCATCGAGTATATTTGGGAGTTTTTGACCTCAGAAGAGTGGCTCGCGATTGATAAAGATCGTCTGTACGTCACCATTTATGAAACCGATGATGAAGCGTTTGATATTTGGAACAAGACCATCGGTATTCCAAGTGAACGCATTATTCGTATTGGTGATAACAAAGGTGCTCCTTACGCGTCTGATAACTTTTGGACGATGGGTGACACGGGTCCTTGCGGTCCTTGTACCGAAGTCTTTTATGATCATGGTGCTGAGATCGAAGGTGGCTTGCCAGGTACGCCTGAAGAAGACGGCGATCGCTATATTGAGATTTGGAACTGCGTATTTATGCAGTTCAATCGTCAAAAAGACGGCACGCTATTGCCACTACCTGCGCCAAGTGTTGATACCGGCATGGGACTTGAGCGTATTAGTGCCATCATGCAGGGCGTCCATGGCAACTATGAGATTGATTTATTTGTCCATTTGATGGATGCAGCCGCTGAGATTTTAGAAATTGATAATGAGCAACAGTCATCACTAAAAGTCATCGCCGATCATATCCGTGCTGTGTCGTTTTTGATTGCTGATGGCGTGACGCCAAGTAATGAAGGTCGTGGTTATGTCCTACGCCGTGTTATTCGCCGTGCCGTACGCCATGGCAACAAGCTTGGCGCAGATAGTGAGTTTTTCTACAAAATGGTTGCCCCGCTTGTGGCTGAAATGGGCAGTGCTTATCCAGAGCTAGTAGAAAAACAAAGCGTCATCGAAAACGCGATTCAAAAAGAAGAAGCGCAGTTTGCCAAAACATTGGCACAAGGTCTGCGTTTGCTTGCCAGCGAGCTTGAAGGTCTAAAAGATGGCGATACGCTATCTGGCGAAGCGGCATTTAAACTTTACGATACCTATGGCTTCCCGATCGATTTGACGGCGGATATTACGCGTGAGCGCGGCATTGCCATTGATGAAGCAGAATTTGATGAGCACATGCAAGCACAACGCGAACGTGCCCGTGATGCTGGCAAGTTCGATGTCGATTACAGCAGCGTCATCCAAGTAGAGACACCAACGACCTTTATCGGTTATGAGCAGCTCGAAGAAAACGGCGTGACGATTGATGCCCTTTATCAAGACGGCAATCCAGCAGATAGCTTAACGGAAGGTATGGAAGGCGTTGTGGTACTTGATCGCACCCCGTTTTATGCCGAAGGTGGTGGTCAAGTGGGTGAGCTTGGTGAGATCCGCACCGAATCAGGTGTCTTTGAAGTACAAGATACCAAAAAATCTGGTCAAGCCATCATTCATTATGGTGTGGTGACCATGGGTGATATCAAACCCAAGCAAACGGCGGATGCCCACGTACTCTCAAGCATCCGTGCAGCCAGTGCCAAAAACCACTCAGCCACTCACCTATTGCATGCGGCGCTAAGAGAAGTATTGGGTGACGCCGTCACACAGAAAGGCTCATTGGTCTCAAGCGAAGTCTTACGTTTTGACTTTGCTTATGACAAGCCTGTCAGTGCTGCCGAAATCACGCGTGTCGAACGCCTCGTCAATGAGCAAATCCAAGCCAATACCCCTGCTCGAATCGAGCACATGTCGATTGATGAGGCTATGAATCAAGGCGCGATGGCACTGTTTGGTGAAAAGTACGGCAGTGATGTTCGTGTACTCACCATGGGTACAGACAGTATCGTAGATGGTCAGCGTAAGCCTTTCTCTATCGAGCTATGTGGTGGCCTGCATGTCGAGCGCACTGGTGATATCGGTATGCTAAAAATTACCAGCGAGTCAGGTATCGCTGCGGGTATTCGCCGAGTTGAAGCCGTCACTGGCATGAACGCGGTCAAAAACATTCAGCAAAGCGAGCAACAGCTGAGTGAGTTGGCAAGCCAGCTAAAGGTCAAACGTCCTGAAGTTGCCCAACGTGTCCGTACAATGGCAGATAAGCAACGCGAGCTTGAAAAACAGCTTGAGCGCTTAGAGCAAAAAATCGCCAGTGCCCAAGCTGCCAACCTACTTGATGACGTACAAACGATTGCGGGCACTCCCGTCCTTATCAGCACCTTGAGCGGTATCGATGGTAAATCTATCCGTACGTTAATGGATGACATCAAATCAAAACTGCCTGATAGTGTGATTGTACTCATTGGCGATAAAGATGACCAATTAGCTCTCGCAGCGAGCGTCGCAAAATCTGTTACTGCTAAAATCAAAGCGGGTGATATCATTCGTCATTTAGCAGGTGAGCTTGGCGGCAAAGGTGGCGGTAAACCTGACTACGCACAGGGCGGCGCACCAAAGTCTGGCAACAGTCCTGCGGTCATCAATGCCCTACCTGCTTGGATTGAAACCCAGCTTAGCTAATCATAAAAGGCCTAGTAATTTAGAACCTTACTCTGGTCTACTGGGCATGGGATACGCGATTGGTTATAGCAACTATAACCAATCGCCATGTATCTAAGCGGTACTGATACTTAAAGTTATGCGGTAGATATGGTATAAAGGTCAACGTTTGACAATATTGCTCATGTATTACCGTTGATGCAGTACCACTAAACGAATGACACATATAGTGCATAACTCTTATAATCTGGCTTTATCTATACACGCATTGACGAGTATCACATTGACACTTATCAGTGATAATAAAAGGTCATTAATGAATAACAGGTAGATTTTTATGGCGTTAATAGTACAGAAATACGGCGGCACCTCGATGGGCAGTATCGACCGCATCAAAAACGTCGCCAAACGAGTCAAACGTTGGCATGATAATGGTCATCAAGTCGTGGTTGTGGTCTCAGCCATGAGTGGTGAAACCAACCGTTTGATTGATCTAGCACGCCAAATCAGTAACAACCCTGACCCACGTGAATACGACCAGATGGTCTCAACCGGTGAGCAGGTCTCTATCTCACTACTCGCGATGGCGATTAAAGAGCTTGGTATTGGTGCGCGTTCAATGACTGGTCGTCAAGTCGCGATTAAAACCGACAACGCCCATAATAAAGCCCGTATCGAAAGCATCGATGATAAAAACATACGCGAGCAGCTAGATGCGGGCAATATCGTCATTGTGGCAGGCTTTCAGGGTATTGATGAAGAAGGCAATGCAACCACATTGGGACGCGGCGGCTCTGATACGACAGGCGTTGCGATTGCGGCGGCTTTGGGTGCTGATGAATGTCAAATTTATACTGACGTTGATGGCGTTTATACCACTGACCCTCGCGTCACCTCAAAAGCCAAAAAACTTGAAAAAATTACCTTTGAAGAAATGCTTGAGATGGCAAGTCTTGGTTCCAAAATCCTACAGATTCGCTCAGTAGAGTTCGCTGGCAAATACGGCGTACCACTGCGCGTTCTATCTAGCTTTGATGAAAACACTGACGGTAGCTTTGACCAAGAGTTTCAAAACAACGTGGGCACCCTAATTACGATAGACGAAGGAGACAATATGGAACAGGCAATCATCTCAGGTATCGCATTCAACCGAGACGAAGCAAAAATCTTAGTACGCGGTGTACCTGACCATCCTGGTATCGCCTCTGCTATCTTAAGCCCAATTGGCCGCGCCAATATCGAAATCGATATGATTGTCCAAAACCTCTCGGACAATGGTACCACTGACTTTACGTTCACCGTCAATCGCACTGACTTGGACAAGACGCTAAAAGTGCTTAATGAAGAAGTCAAAGACGAGATTGGTGCCAAAGAGATTTCAGGCAACAGCGAAGTGGTCAAAGTCTCACTAGTTGGTGTTGGTATGCGCTCACATGCAGGGGTTGCGAGCCTCATGTTCCAAACACTGGCTGAAAACAATATCAATATCCAAATGATATCGACCAGCGAAATCAAAGTGTCTGTTTTGATTCAGGATCAACACTTAGAAAAAGCCGTCAAATCATTGCATACTGCCTTTGGTCTTGACCGTGAAGACGGCGAGAGCAAAATCGCTGGGCTATAAGCCCAAAAAACTGTTAAAATACAGCTTTAGCATTGATGGTTATCTATTAACCGCTATGAATGACTCTACATCGTATGTAAATAAATAGCGTTTAAATAAATAGCCTCCAAATAAAAACAGTACTTAAATAAAATAGGATCTTTTTAGGTCCTATTTTTATTTTTTAGCATAGTTGAAATGAGCATTTACCTAATAGTTTTGTGAAAAAACCGTGACAGTATCTGTTATGCCACCTATAATGGGGCTTTCATTTGGGCTAAATGAATCTACCTATCATTGCCGCTATTGGCACAACGTCAAGCATCGTAATAATTGATACATGACATGTTTAGTGCTGCGGTGATGTTCTGCAATTGAGAAGTAATCTGATGAGTAATAATTTGTTGATGCGACATAAGGAGTGTGACGCATGTTAATTTTGACACGCCGCGTGGGCGAAACGCTAATGATTGGCGATGAAGTCAGTGTGACGGTTTTGGGCGTCAAAGGCAATCAAGTACGTATTGGTGTGAATGCACCTAAAGATATTGCCGTACACCGCGAAGAGATTTATCAACGTATTCAGCATGAGCGCTCTGTACAGTCGCAAATGCAACATCTTGAGCAAGGCAACTTTTCGCCTTCGTTCGATGACGAAGACTACTTCAATCGCTAATCTATAATACTTAATGCTCAACGACTAATGAGCATACATAAGCATTATATTTTTTATTTTTTAAACTGCTCTGAGGTCATTTATTTATGAGTATCCGCCAATCAGATGTATCGGCATTACTTAATGGTTTGAATAAAAAAGCCATTGGATTCAATGATGTCATCAGCTTTATCGATGATTTTTATCGCTATTCTCCTGCCCCATTTGTGAATGGAATGGTACATAATGCAGCTGGCGAAAACGAAGGCAGTGCAAAGATTTTTGGATTTGCTAAGCATCACGGTCTAAACCAATTAGATACGCTAAAACTATTCGGCGAACATTATGCCAAAGTTCAAGCAACGCCTAACGGTACTGACCATGCTAATATTCGCAACTTTTTGCATTGGGGCTGGAAAGGATTTTTGATGCAAAAAAATCCGCTAACGGTTCGTCCTAGTGTCGACACGACTGCAATTTAAATATGTGTAGTGATTGAATGATTAATAAAGTAAAAAAAGCCACGCTAATGAGCGTGGCTTTTTTATTGACTGTTTGTAGATTTATTTATTACGAAATTTCACAGGTTGTACCGCCCCTTTCGGGTTCGGCATATTAGGATAATGATGCTCATGCTCGACGTCACATTCATCGCCAACGATAGCGCCATTCTCTTTCACTGGTTTATGAATGTAGCCAGTACGCTCAGCAGGCGGTAGGTGCTCGTGCTCCCAGACCATCACCGCTTGCATGCAGGTTTCTCGCTGCTCAGCGGTAATTTTACGACCATCAGGCCACTTACCTAGCTCAATTGCCATGCGGAATTTATCAACCACTTCCGGTGTTAGACTGGCTAGTATTGTTTGTTTATCCATCTTGCCTACTCTCCACTACTATTTTTTCATCATATGTTTTGATGGCTATTAGACGATTTGAAAACATGCCCTAATAGATACGCTCATTCATCATCTATAATATCATCATCGACATCCAGACTGAATTCTTCGGCATGTACGTTCCAGTGCAGCTTGGTACGACAGGCTTCATAAAAGTCAAACCCAGGCGGATGCAATAAAGTGAGCTTATCGGGATGCTTACGAATATATAGGCGCTGTTCTTGCTCAAGCGGTACGCTTGGTTTGCCATCTGCGCTGACCATCGGCTGCGTGCGATTGTCTTCATGAATACGAATACAAACCTCACTATTACCACTGACGACAATCGGACGACTAGACAATGTATGCGGATGCATGGGCACCAGACAAATGGCATCCATACTTGGATGAATAATGGGGCCACCACCGGACAAGGCATAAGCAGTTGAACCAGTCGGTGTCGCTGCTATCAAGCCATCACTATGCTGCCTATAAACATCATGTCCGTCAATCTTCATCTGAAAATCGATCATATGTACCGATTTACCGGCGTGTAGTACGATGTCGTTTAGCGCCATGTCTTCATGAATGATTTTGCGCCCTTCTCGTATCTCCATCGTCAATAAAAACCGATGATCCAGCTGATAATCGCCCATCAATACTTGGCGTAGCTTAAATGCTGCTTCGTCAGGTTTGACATCTGCCAAAAACCCGAGACGACCACGGTTAACCCCTAATACTGGGACACGGTAGCGTGCCAATGCTTCAGCAGCATGCAATATCGACCCATCACCACCAACAACGATGACCAAATCGCAAATCTCACCAATCAAGCCACGTTTAACGATTTTGACTCTTTCTACTTCCGTGAGGTTAAGCGTTGGTAAGTTGGCCGTTTGTACATCCATGATCAACGTCAAATTCATGTCGTTGATGGTTTGGGCAATCTGTACCAGACTTTGCGTGACGCTGCGTTTACCAGCACGGCCCATCAAGCCAATACGCCTAAAAGCAGGATTTTTGATAGCGTGGAACAGCTCTGACTCGTGTAAGTGTGGCAATCTTGCTGACTGCGCTGAGTTTTCCATAAAACGACTCGGTATAACGGTGAAGTACAGGGCAATAATAGCGATAAATGCGCGCTTAGACTAGCATGTTTATGAATTATCGTTGTTAACTGTCGTAACTGGCCCCATATAAAATATATCAGATGCCTTGCTCATACTTGCTTGTCTGCTTAGGTTTTGAGACTACTAGGTTGAGCTGTCACGCAAACACAGTTGACAATAACGGCGGTTTTGCTAAAGTAGCAGCATCTCTATTTTTATATTTTATTATTAAGGACTTATGTATGGCCAATCCTATTGTCAGTCGCGCAGAACTTGCGATCGGCGGTAATCCAATGACGGTCAAAGGCGTTATTCAAAAGACCAGCCTGTTACTTGGGTTATCAGCTATTACTGGTGTGGGCTTTTTCTTTTATGCGCTTATGGCAGGTTTATCGCAAGGTTTTATTACCATGGCAGCCTTTGGTAGCATGATTGCTGCGTTTGTTCTTGCCCTTTTTATTACCTTCAAACCGCAAAAAGCAAAGACGTTGGCTGTGCCTTACGCATTGCTAGAAGGTATCTTTTTGGGCGGTATCTCATTATTCTTTATGAGAATGTATCCAACCGTACCAGTCACTGCAATGTGTGCGACCTTCGTCACAGCAGCGGTCATGCTAGGGCTGTATCGCTCAGGTTTGGTTAAGGTCACTGAAAAGTTCCGCTCTATCGTGACCTCAGCCGTGATTGCCATTATGCTTGTTTATGTAGCACAGTGGGTACTGTCTCTAGCGTTTGGTTCAACCTTACCATTCTTGTTTGAAGGTGGTGCTATCGCTATTGGCTTTAGCTTATTTGTCATCGTTATCGCTTCTTTCACGCTGTTGTTGGATTTCGATAATATCGATCGCGGCGTGGCGATGGGTATTTCTGAAGACTACGAATGGTTGTTCAGCATTGGTATTCTTGCCACTCTAGTCTGGATGTATATTGAGTTTATGCGTCTATTGAGCTATCTACAAGACTAATTGAACAAACTGTCTAATAGAAATTTTGTACAGAAAAAACCGCCTTAGCTATTCATAGTTGCAGGCGGTTTTTTTATGGGCAGGTTTTACAGTCTTTCTTAACTAAGCGCGTTTTAGGCGTAGCGCATTTAACACGACAAACAATGAGCTAAATGACATACCAATCGCTGCAAGCCATGGTGGCACGTAACCTAAAGCCGCTGGTATCAGCACGATACTATTATAAGCCAGAGCCCAGCGGAAGTTTTGCTTGATAATACGCTCTGTTTTGTCAGATATACGTTTAGCCGCCGTAATGGCTTCGATCTGTCCATTCAAAATAATACTATCGCTAGATACTTGTGCCAAATCTGCGGCACCGGCGATCGAGGTAGACACATCTGCTGCCGCCAATACTGGCGCATCATTGATGCCATCACCCACCATCAGTACGACAGCGCCTTTAGATTGCAACTGCTGGATATGATTGACTTTATCAGTCGGTGATAGACCATTATAAGCTGACTGTATCCCTAAATTCTCAGCCATCACGAGCGCTTGCGGGCTTGGGTCACCCGTCAACATCACAGACTCTATACCTAGCCCTTTGAGCGTATCGAGCATCGACTGGGTACTATCACGTACCTTGTCATTGAAATAAAAGCACGCCAGCGCCTGCCAGTCATTTGAATCAGGTTTCTGGCTCGATAAGACAACCGCTGAGCTGGCACGCTGAGCCACTAAGTCAATGGTCAAATCATTGTTTTTATCGATACTATTTACATCATTGTCTAATGCGAAATTCACATGACCAATGCGATATACCATGCCATCAATCATAGCTTCCACCCCGCCTGCTGGATAATGCTGCATGGCCCTCGTCGGTGGTAAATGTAGCTGATAGGCAGCGGTCAGCAGCGCGTGCGCAATGGGATGGCGACTCCCTACTTCTAAGGCAGCCGCGATTGCCAATAGCGTGTCTTTTTGTGCTGTTGATGGTGAGTTAACAGAATCAGTCTGGTTTACTGGCTCGATTATCTCAATATTTAATAAATTTGGCTTACCATAGGTCAGCGTACCTGTTTTATCAAAAGCGACATGCGTGATTTCAGCCAATGTTTGCAGCGTATGCCCGCGCGTCGTCAAAAAACCATAGCTGGCTAAACGATTGGTCGAGACGGTCAAGGCAATTGGCGTCGCCAAGGACAAGGCGCAAGGACAAGTAGCAACCAATACAGCGACTGTTGCCCAAATTGCTTGGCTTGGGTCAACGATATACCAGCCAACAAATACTAAAACTGACAGCACCAAAATGCGAGCGACAAACCAACGTGCCAGCTTGTCTGCTTGCTGCGCCAGTTTGGGCTTCTCGCTCATGGCGCGGTTCATCAGTCTATCAATCAGACCTATTTGACTGTCTTTTGGTAGCGCTGTCACCAACATCTCAAACGGCTGGCTGTCGTTTTGCGCACCGCCAACAATATAATCGCCTTGGGACTTGATAATCAAATCACCTTCGCCCGTCAGTAGGCTTTGAGACACGGTGGCGGTTGAACTTAACAAGATACCGTCGCTGATAATCTCAGAACCCGCTTCAACCAAAATAATGTCACCCACTTGCAAACTATGAGCTGTCACCATCTGCTTTGATACTATATCTTCCTCTAACTGTGATAACGCATTCTGTTGATTACGTGACTGCTGCCAATCTTGAGCAATACGTGATGTGAGCTGATAAATATTGGCATCAATACCCTTCATAAACTTAGGCATAATTTCTGCCGTCGCACCTGATACCTTTTTCGCCTCATCTTCGATGGCTTCACTTTGTTGAGACTCATTGTCTCTGATCTGCTGCAAAATACGCTCTGCTGCTGATTTGTCTTCAGCCACTTTTTGTACCAATACTGGCTCTACTACGACCAGATCATTGGCCATGGTCGCGGCTTTTAGACGGGCATTGTGCTCGATATAGCGTCCTGCCAGCAAAAAGAAAATAAACATGCTGACGGAGTCATAGTATGTTTCCCCTTGTCCAGTGATAGTGGCGTATAAACTGGCAAAGAAGGTAATGATTAAGGCAAGACTAACAGGCACATCCATATTGACTTGGCGCGCACGAATTGCTGACCATGCGGATGTGAAAAAAGGAATACCGGCATAAAAGAAGACAGGCGTGCTCACAAACAAAGAGACCCAACGCAAAAAATCACGCTGAAATATCAACATATCGCTATATTCACCAAAATACAGCGCAACGGCATACATCATCGCTTGCATTGAACCCAGTGCAGCGATACCAAGACGCAATAGCATTTGGTTATTATGACGCGCCAGCATGGCTTCATGGGTATCTTGCCGATAAGGCTTGGCCTCGTAGCCGATCTCATTGATAACTGCTAAAATCCGGCTAATCGGTAACTTATCTTCATTCCAAATCACTCGCATACGCTGGTTGGTCAAATTCACCTGACATTTATTAATGCCTTCTAGCTCATCAAGACGCGACTCAATCAACCATGTACAGGCCGCACAGCGTAAGTTATTAACAGACAGCTCTGCTACTGACAGACCGTCTTGCGCATACACGAATTGCGATTTTATCTCGTCATGATCATAGGCTTCGAGGCGTGTCAGCTGAGTTGGTAAACTTGCCGTACGATTAATCTCTGAACGGTCAAGATAATACTGCTCAAGCCCAGCCTCTACAATACTCTGAGCTGCTAACTGACAGCCCATACAACACATCTCACGTGACTTGCCTAGTATCTCAGTATAAAACGGTGGCTGAGGCACTGGATCGCCGCAATGGAAGCAGTGATCAGCAAGGGGTAGCACCAAGCCATCAGTGATGGAGTTGTCTTCATAAGAATGATTGGTAGCAGATGATACTGATGATGGAATACTAGACATAATCGGACGTACTTCCTTTGGATAGGCTTGTTTAAAGGGCACTCACTCTAAGCAAGGTTTCTATCATTGACTGTACTTAAGGTCTTTCAAAATAGTTAACAGCAACGGCGGATTCATACAAAATACATCATGGTACTTATCATAGATTGTTATCTTATATGGCGTTTATTAACCCAATTGAAAGATGCTGATACTTGATTATAAGTATCAGTATTTTAATAGAGATTATACTACAAGCAATCACCCTAGGCAGTACCATTGCTTATGGTCTAATACCAATGAATGCCCTCGTTAACGATGATAGATTGAAAAATTTGTCAATTTGCGTCATTATGAGGCAGTTTTTTATCCAAAAATGGTGCGACATCCGTGCAAAAATCCAATTTTAAGTTACCAAGTACCAAGCTATCACCATCATCTAAACCTGCTATGAATGCCTTACCTTCACAGCAGCGCGGCTTGGTATTTAGTAGTCTTCTCTTAATTATCATCATCGCTGGCATGGTGCTATTTGCACTGTATCTGGTCAAGCTTGATCGCACCATTACCCATAAGTTCGAAGGCAAGCGCTGGGATATTCCAGCTAAAGTATACTCACAGCCGCTTGAGCTATATCAAGGTGCCAATATCGATAGAGATACGATGAAAACGTGGCTGGAGTTGCTTAATTATCAAAGCAACAAGTCTTATGATCGTACTGGTACTTATCACAGATCGGGTAATACTTATTTTATCCATACACGCGGCTTTACCTATAGCTCGAGCGATATAGATGCTGAGCAAGTCATCAAAATGACCATTGCTGGCAATAAAGTTGACTCTATTCAAAGCACTTTACCTGCCAAAAGCGGCATCATTCGTCTAGAGCCAGTGAGTATCGGTGGTATCTATCCAGACAGTAACGAAGATCGAATGGTTGTGTCTTTAGATGACGTGCCTCAGCCACTGATTGATGCCTTGATTGCCACCGAGGATCGCGCGTTTTATGAGCATAAAGGCGTCTCGATACGTGGTATCGCCCGTGCCGTAATCAATAACTTTACTGGTGGTGCTAGACAAGGTGGCTCGACCATCACCCAGCAGCTGATCAAAAACTTTTACCTCAACTCTGATCGCACCCTCAAACGCAAAGCCAATGAGGCGTTGATGGCGGTACTACTTGAGCTGCATTATAGTAAAGATGAAATTTTACAGACCTATTTGAACGAAATTTATTTGGGTCAAAACGGCAATCGCTCTATCAATGGATTTGGTTTGGCCTCACAGTTCTATTTTGATAAACCACTTAACGAGCTGCGTATAGATCAGCAAGCCATGCTAGTTGGTATGGCAAAAGGTCCGAGCATTTACAACCCACGTCGTAATCCAAATGATTCAAAAGCTCGTCGTGACGTAGTGCTTGGTAACATGCTCGCAATGGGCACGCTAAGTCAAGAAGACTATGACAAAGCCCTAAAACAGCCGCTTGGTATCGTGGACAAGCCTGCTGAGGGCAAGAGCCAGTTCCCTGACTTTTTGGACATCGTCAAACGCGAGCTCAATGATGTCTATTACTCTGATGATCTCAAAAATGAAGGTCTAATCATCATTAGTACCCTAGACCCTATTGCTCAGTTGGCAGCAGATAAGGCGGTTGATAGAAAACTTGGCGAACTACGCCGTAGCGGTAGCAAAACCAAAGACTTACAAGGCGCGCTCGTCAGTGCCAACCCTGAAACTGGCGAGTTGGTGTCTGTCGTCGGTAGCGGTAGTGAGTTCACGGGCTTTAACCGCGCTGTCGATGCCAAGCGTCAAGTTGGCTCTCTATTGAAGCCAATCATTTATATGACCGCGCTTGAGAGTGGTCGTTATAACTTAGCAAGCTCAGTGGATGACTCACCTATCACAGTCAACCTGAATGATGGTACCGATTGGAGTCCTAAAAACTATGATAACCGTGATCATGGCTATGTGCCATTGACCACAGGGCTGTCGCAATCTTATAACCAAGCGGCTGTACGCTTAGGTATGGAATTTGGGGTTGATACTTTTGCTAAACAACTAAAACGCATGGGCGTTAAAGAAGAAATACCGCCATACCCATCGGCATTATTAGGGTCTGTCAATCTAAGCCCTATGGACATGTTAGGTATTTACCAGGTCTTTGCGACTGGCGGTTTCCGCACGCCTATTCATAGTATTCGCACGGTTATTGATGATCGCGGTCGTATTTTGCAGCGTACCGGACTCAATACTCAGCGCAGTATTCCACCTGAGACCAACTTTTTGACCAACTACGCGCTACAACAAGTGGTGTCAAACGGTACTGCTAGACGTGCTCAATCACTTGGCAGTAATCTAAATCTTGCCGGTAAAACGGGCACGACAAACGACTACCGTGATGCTTGGTTTGCAGGCTACAGTGGTAACTATGTTAGTGTTGTTTGGGTTGGTCGTGATGACAACAAGCCCATTGGCTTGAGTGGTGGTACTGGTGCTCTACCGGTTTGGGTCGATTATATGAAACGCCTCAAACTCACTCCGGTGGCGCTACCAGAGCCAGAAGGTATCGAATGGTTGTGGCTCGAGAACAACTCAGGCAAGCTGTCTAATGAACGTTGTGCCAATGCTCGCTACTTACCTGTCATGTCAGCACATTTACCAGAGGAAGCCAGTAGCTGCGCGCTTAGCTTATATCAACAAGACCGTGCTCGCGAGCAATCGCAATTCCAAAATCAGCAGAGTGCAATCAATGAGCAACGTCGTCGCGAAGGTTTAGATATCCCAAATGGTGAAGCGGTTGATGCTGGTGATTCAGAAGACAGTAATGGACAAAATAATGAAAGTCAAAACCGCGCTGATACGTGGTATGACCGTGCTATTGAATGGTTTTAACATTGTTTTTAATATGTAGCGTCTGATATTTAAAAAAGGTCTCAACATGGTCTCATTTCTACAGCAATCTGCCTCTGTGACACAAACATTGTCTTGGTGGCAGAAAAAATTTGCGTCAGCGAATACTCTAGTTGTAGGCGGCATCGTTTGCAGCATGCTAAGCCTCAGCGCATGCCAGACTGCGCCAGATAGCTCAGCTGCAATGAAAACAACACCTATTCAAACAATCCCATCATCACAGCCGCCAGTGACATCGACCACTACTGTCACTCAGGCACCCATCGTTGAAGCAGATGATGAGAACGAATACCCAATTGAGCCTTATATTCCACCTGAGCAGCTCGAGTCGCCGAACCCATTGACACAAGAAACGCCTGTATTTGAGCCACCTACTCCAGTGGCGACAGAGCCTGATCTGGGCATTGCCATACCATCGCGCAATGACTATATCATCTCTGAGCCGGCCGTACCGTCACACAATGATCTACTAGAACAGGCAAGAAAAAACTCGCAGCAACGCTCTCAACAATCAGCAAGCAATAACAGTAACTTGCCTGCATTTCGTAACTTGATGCAGGTGGGCGTTAATCAACTGAAATCAGGACAATTAACGAATGCTGAAAACAGCTTTACCCGTGCACAGCGCTTGGCACCCAAATCGTCAGCCGTATATTTTTATCTGGCGCAAGTGGCATTGAAAAAGCACCAACCTCGTAAGGCAGAAGCAATGGCCCGCCGTGGCCTTAGCGTTTCTCAAGATGCCAGTCGCAGACGAGCGCTGTGGCAAATCATTTTACAATCAGGGCAAGCTCAAGGTAACTCACGCGTCGTTAGTGAAGCAAGACGAGCTTTACGCTAATAATCGCTCACTACAGTTATCATTTATCCAAAACATACATTTATTTTTATTTTAGCTTAGGGTTATCGTTATGGCATGGCAACAACTGCATTTACAATGTGAAAAATCAAACGTCGATTTGGCTGAAGCGCTTTTATTAGAAGCTGGCGCACTATCTATTGCCTTAGATGATGCAGGTGATCAGCCTTTGTTTGAACCACTTCCCGGTGAGTCACCGCTATGGGATGAAGTCATACTGACAGGGCTATTTGATGCCACCACTGATGATGGTAGCCGTCAGGCTGTTGAGCAGCTCAGTCATGAAATCGCCGCACAAGTACAGGCTACTCGTATTTGGCTAACGGCTGTTGATGACAAGGATTGGGAGCGTGAATGGATGAGTAACTACCATCCTATCGAATGCGCTAATGACTTATGGATTGTGCCAGACTGGCTCACGCCGCCCAATCCAGAGGCGACTAATATCATTATGGATCCAGGCTTAGCTTTCGGTACTGGCTATCATGCCACGACTCGTCTTTGTCTCGACTGGTTAACAGAGCAAGACCTGACAGATAAAGTAGTCATCGACTATGGCTGCGGCTCAGGTATTTTGGGTATCGCCGCGCTATTATTAGGTGCACGCCAAGTGTATGCAGTCGATATCGATCCACAAGCTGTACTCGCAACCAATCAAAATGCGGTACGCAATCATGTCGGTGACCGTCTGCAAGCATTCTTACCCGAAGAGTTCACAGATTACTGCTCACAAAACGATGTTTTGCCTGTAGAAGTGATTGTCGCCAATATTTTAGCCAAACCCTTAATTGGCTTAGCACCTTACTTTTCGACATTGATCGCATCAAAAGGTCGCATCGTATTGGCAGGTTTAATCGAGTCACAGACTGAACAAGTCATGGAAGCTTATCAACCCTATTTTGCACTCGATCCAAAGCATGCCTTTACCGCACAAGAAGACCAGCATTGGCAGCGCTTGTCTGGTACATTTACTAGCTAGCAACATTTAATTACATCTGTTACGATAGAGGGCAGTCAAACGTTACATGTTTGACGCCACTCTGTCGTTGCTCATGATTTGTAGAATTTCAAAAAGCATGGTAGCTGTTGGTGAGTGGCTAAGCGGTATAGATAACCATACTTTTTTGGATTCGACCCTATGACCACCCCAATAAAAACTCAATGTCCTCATTGCCAAGCTTGCTTTAAAGTGCAACAGAATCAACTAAATAAAGCCAACGCTACTATTAACTGTACTCAGTGCCAAAAAAGTTTTTCGGTCAATCAACACCTTATTGTAACCCCTGACACCTCCAACAGCTCCTCCACTCAACATACTGCTACAACACATCAAAATGCTCAATCCAAGCTGAGTAATCAACCCGAGAGCTCTACCAGTAGTCGTAATCAAGCACTTAATATATCAAATACTGCGAAGCCCTCACTCAATAAGAAACGTTCATCTGATATGTTGATTCATGACGACTTGATCTATGATGATATGGATATCGATGAGCCAGAAGACAACATTGTAGAATACGACTCACTAGACAGCATGGATGCTTGGCTGACGCAAGTGAGCGATACCCATTCTGCCACGACAACTGACAACTCGACAACCATATTTTCTAAAACCAATAATAAAAGCCAAGAGCAATTTGTAGCACCCCCTACCGATCGTATTGCAACAGAACACTCATCAATGACGCAAGAAGTACTGAGCTCAACTGCTGCCAATAATATTCATGCGAGTATCAACGACACAGCTGATAACTCATGGCTAGAAGCACTTCTTGAGGAACAAAATAAACGCGAAGCCAAATCAGTAGATAGTACAGATTTATCACAACTACTGATAGATATGGGTGTACCTCTTAGGGACGAAGACAATTCTGTTACAGAACGCGCAAACAAGGCACATGCACAGTTTGCGCCAACATCCACAACACATTCAATTGCATCTATTCTCTGGATATTGGGATGCTTAGTATTAGCACTATTACTTGCTGCGCAGTATGTTATGTTTAACCTAGAGACATTAGTCAAAAACCCTGCCAATGCGCAGCGCCTCCAAACGGTATGCTCTATTGCGGCGTGTAGCTTGCCAAGCGCTGATCTGACAGCTTTGACTATCGCCAATCCAAGTCATCGATCAAGTCAAATTAAAACAACAGGTGCGTTTAGCGATATCAGTGCGACCTTGAACAATCAAAGCACAAAAGCACAGCTCTATCCAAATATAAAAGTCAGTGTTTATGGGACAGATAACCTCATTGGAGAGTTTATAGCAGCGCCTAACGACTATTTATTGGGTAAGCCAAGCCAGCTAGCTGCTAGTAATAACCGACAACTACTATTTACCATACCCGTTGATAATGCACAAATTCGCGAAGTTACGATGACACCACTTTATTAAATACTATTTTTAGCAATAGAATAAACCTGACATGTCGCTGACTTTAAGATAGCCGTCAATCTGTCAGCGCTAGACGATATTAATTTGATATACTATTATTCTGACATCTTATGGTTTGACTCTTTTTTCATTTCAAGGATATTATCTTATGGCACCTCATGCACAGCATCATGCCCATCATTTTGCTAAGAGCTCTGAGCATCCTGCCGACTATAATAAAGAAGATCATCGCCATGTCGCTCACGATGTTGAGTTCCCATTAGAGTGTGCTGCGAGTAGCGCACAGCAGCCTTTGCGTGTACATGTTGAGCGTGTCGTTCGCCAGTATTTTGCTATGCTAGGTGATGAGATGCCTACCGATTTGTACGAGCTTATCTTAAAGCAAGTCGAAGAGCCTCTATTATCAGTGGTTCTAGAGAAAACTCGAGGCAATCAGACCAAGTGTGCACAAATATTAGGCCTCAATCGTGGCACTTTACGCAAAAAACTCAAAACTTACGACTTAATGTAGCACTGCTATATGAGCTCACCCATTATTAATAATCATCATGCATGGCAATTGAATGTGCATGGCTTTATCTATCGCGATATAGTCTACCGCTATTGCCATCATCACCTTGCCAGACGTTTACGTCAGGCTTTTTTTATGGAAGATTTTTTATGAGTACAACCCCACTTGCCCTACTCTCGGTCTCTGATAAATCCAATATTGTTGAGTTTGCTCAAGGCCTTATCAAAGCAGGTTTTGGCTTACTCTCTACTGGCGGTACTTATCGATTACTTACAGAAAATAATGTCGCTGTGACGGAAGTGTCTGACTATACGGGCTTTCCTGAGATGATGGATGGCCGTGTTAAAACCCTGCACCCTAAAATTCACGGTGGTATCTTGGGACGTCGTGGTACAGACGATGCTGTCATGAATGATCACGCAATCGAGCGCATTGATTTGGTTGTTGTGAACCTATATCCGTTTGCTGAGACGATTGCGCGTGCTGACGTGACGATGAACGATGCTATCGAAAATATCGATATTGGTGGTCCTACCATGGTACGCTCAGCCGCAAAGAACCACGCCCATGTCGGCATCGTAACCGATCCAGCTGATTATGACCGTGTACTGGCTGCTTTAGATGGTGGCACTGAGTTGACAACAGCTCTACGTTACGATTTGGCAGTGAAGGCCTTTGAGCATACTGCGCAGTACGATGGTATGATTGCCAACTTCTTAGGCAGCCGTGTCAATGAGACGCAGGAACCAGAGAACTTCCCACGTACATTCAATGTACAGCTAGAAAAAGCGCAAGATCTTCGCTATGGCGAAAACCCACATCAAAACGCCGCTTTCTACACTGAAAACCAGCCTTTAAAAAGCCAGCAAGCTTCTATTGCAACGGCTAAGCAACTGCAAGGTAAGGCGCTATCATACAATAATATCGCTGATACTGACGCAGCCCTTGAGTGTGTTAAAGCCTTTAGTGCACCAGCTTGCGTTATCGTTAAGCATGCCAATCCTTGCGGTGTCGCGGTTGATAATAACCAAGTAGCTGCTTATCGCACTGCTTTTAGCACTGATCCTGAGTCGTCTTTTGGCGGTATCATTGCATTCAACCGTCCACTGACGCTTGCTGCGGCAAAAGCCATTATCGATAATCAATTTGTAGAAGTCATCATTGCGCCTAGCATTGAAGACGGTGTGCTTGAAGCGACTGCTACTAAGAAAAACGTGCGCGTATTGGTATGTGGCGAGCTACCAGCGCCAGATCAGCGTGATAGTCAGCTTGACTACAAACGCGTCAATGGTGGCCTGCTCGTACAAGAGCAAGACCTTGGTTTGATTACGGCAAATGATCTAAAAATCGTCACTGACGTACAACCAACTGAAGCACAAGTAGCAGATCTATTGTTCAGCTGGAATGTGGCAAAATATGTCAAATCGAATGCCATTGTTTATGCGAAAGGTCAACGTACTATCGGTGTTGGCGCGGGTCAAATGAGCCGTGTTAACTCAGCACGTATCGCTGCTATCAAAGCAGAGCATGCTGGACTGGCCACTGAAGGTGCCGTTATGGCCTCAGATGCCTTCTTCCCGTTCCGTGATGGCATCGATAATGCTGCTGAAGTGGGTATCTCTGCTATCATTCAGCCAGGTGGCTCTATGCGTGATGATGAAACTATTGCGGCTGCTAATGAGCACGGTATTGCGATGGTATTCACTGGCATGCGTCATTTCCGCCACTAAGTAATCACATATTAATTTAAAGCTGGTATTAGTCGCAGCACTTGTATTTGTTACTGCTACTAATTTCTAGTCTCTTATAATATTAATGGTGACTACAGTTAAAGTATTACCCGTTAAAAAAGCCACTGTATCACTACAGTGGCTTTTTTGCGTTTAACAATTAAGAGTAACTATCACAGCAAACGCTTAGCGCCCTTGTGCATTTGCCATATTGGCTTCGTTAATCTCAACTTGATAGACCATACGTAGATAATCTAAGTAGTCTTGTAGCTGGTCTTGACCTAAATTGTCACGAATGATGCTGGCCGTTTGTGCTCTTTGTATATCAGATAGTGGTGACTGCTGCTCAGTCTTGATGCGATCACCAACCAATAGCGTTGCACCTGCCTCAGTTTCACTAGCGAGCGCGACTACGCCATCATTGGCAGCTTGCTTGCTAAAGGCCAATCCACGCTCTTTATCAGTCAGCAACGTTGTTTGACGATTGATCTCACCCAAAGATTGCAAGCTTACCGATTGCTTAGCAATATCAGCTGGCGTTTTGATACCAGCAGCGACAGCTTTCGCTTCTTTTAGCGCCAAGGCTGTGGCTTTTTGCTGACGCAATATCTGAGTGATTCTTGGCGTTGCACTAGATAAGCTCAGTGTGGTCGTAGGGCGATAGTTGCTTGGTTGTACCCATACCGTACCGTTACCAACTTCTATACCTGCCGTCACGGCCTGATCTTGAATCGTAAATTCGTCAAAGGCCTGTTTGATCACTGCTGGTTGCGATAATACTGATTTGTTGTTTTCTTTACGATAATCTTTGATACGTTTTAGCGTGACATTCTCTTGCTGCGCAATATCTTCGATACTAAAGCCATCTGCTGCCAAATCATTAATCGATGTTACTTTATCCGCGTAGATTTCTTGACGCTTGTACTCTTTTGCCTTAGCAGTCAACTCAGCACGCATACTATCGAGACTTGGAATCTTTTTGCCATTATCTTCGGTGACTGTGAATATCTGATAGCCAAAGCTGGTCTTGATAGGGGCTGTCACATCTCCAACGCTCAAGCCTTCTAGTGCTTTTTCAACAGCATCGGCGTCACCACCAAATACTGACGGATTAAAGCGACCAATGTCACCGCCTGTTTCTCCTGAAG
Source organism: Psychrobacter sp. T6-5 (assembly GCF_052258485.2). Taxonomy (NCBI): domain Bacteria; kingdom Pseudomonadati; phylum Pseudomonadota; class Gammaproteobacteria; order Moraxellales; family Moraxellaceae; genus Psychrobacter; species Psychrobacter sp. T6-5. The sequence goes on from NZ_JBQQEY020000001.1 coordinate 2,512,963, forward strand.
GATCATCCGATTCTGCTTTGGCCACAGCAGCAAAAGACTCGCCTTTAGCCAAGCGAGCTTTAACTTTATCTGCTCTTACCTTAGCATCATCACCTGTTAACAGAATTTGACTCACTCTGCGCTCATCATCAGCAGCCAGACCTTGCTTATACGCTTCGTACTGCTGCTGCAACTCTTCTGTTGTCACATCATCGACTTTGATGGTCTGCGGGCTAAGCTGAAGATAAGCCAAGTTAACCATTGCCGCGCTTTTTAAGGTGTCTTTATTGGCATCATAATATGCTTGAATGTCATTTTTGCTCAGTTTGACCTGATCAGCATAGTCCTGCCAATCAAAACGATGTACCCAGACGTTGCGTGATTCCAGTTGCAAGTCGATCAATTGGCTAACTGCCTGCATTGGATAGACGGCTGTACCAACGATACTAGCATTCAACTGATCCAAGCTTAACTGATTACGAAACTCTGCAAACAGCTGGTTTTTAGTCATGCCACGCTGACGCAAAAAGTTTGCAAACTGATCGTTAGAAAAGTTTCCATCAGCATCTTTGAATATTTCTTCTTCACGCAGCAAACGATTGATCGTGTCATCAGAGACTGTCATGCCAAGCTTACCTGCTTGCTGCTCTAGTAATGTGCGATCAATCAGACCTTTTAGTACCTGCTCGTGCAGTACGTCTTCATTCAATAAACTGGCATCATCAACTTGCTCTAGTATTTCGCTGCGACGGTTATTGACGGCAGTCTGATACTCGGACAACCCTACGCTTGCCTCACCCACCTGAGCGATTTGGTTGGGATCAACCCCACCGCCAAAATAGCTTTCGACACCCAATAGAGCCAGTGGCGATAGGCATAAAATCAATAAAATGCGACCTGGCCAGCTTTTTAAGAAATCGCGCAATTTATCCATAGTTATCTCTGCTTTATTAACCTATATTGATGAAAAACCATTGTAATACTGTTAGGAGCTGTTAAGTGCGACCTGCTAATATCAATGCTATTTAAGCCGGCAATGGTAAGAGGAAGAACGTGTACATTTTATTAGGGGAAACAAGGTTCAGTGACAATACCTTATTTAAACAACGCATCTATCGCGCGCCCTATGATACGTGATTTTTCGTATATACTCAAAATATTCACGTTGTATGAGATAAACTATAGCGACAAAAAAAGCACCTAATATTTAGGTGCTTTTTCGGTGCTTAGCTTATGACATCAGCCAAAGCGACCATCTACCATGGAGAGGCTTAGTTCAAACGCTCTTTTAGGTTTTTACCAGCTTTGAAGCTTGGTACTTTGCTTGCAGGAATACTTAGCTCTTCACCAGTTTTAGGGTTACGGCCGGTACGTGCTTTGCGGTCTTTTACGCTAAAAGTACCGAAACCAACTAGAGAGATGCTATCGCCAGCTTCTAAAGCTTCGCCAACACTTTCCATAACAGCATTCAAGGCATCACCAGCTTGAGTCTTATTTAGACCACTTTTGTCTGCGATGCTATCAATTAATTCTGACTTATTCATAAAATTTCCTTCAAGTTTAAGGGGGTAATAAACGCTCACGCCAAGCATTGTAACGCTCTCGTGGTACTTACGCAATAAAAACTACCTGACTGGCGTATTAACAGGTTTCGCTTTGTTATCGTCTTTATATCAAGGCAGCATAAGGAGTGCAAGCGATTTTACATCTTTTTGTGCCATCAACTACGTATTTGACACCCAATGTTACGCAAAACATCTGCAACCTCTATACAGGCAAACTGTCCTCATTCAAACAATGAATCAACTTATTTGTTTATTCTTTAAAACAGTTGTCAGTTGGTGTCTGTGCATTACCAGTCATAAATTTTGGTGTCTTTATCAACTGCTAGATTGTACTGTAATAATTTTACCACTGACAGAAACTAGCGTTACTTTTTATTATAAAGGCGTTACTATAAGCAAAATATCACTGCAAGTTTTAGGTAAAAATAAACTTAAGTTTATTAAATAACTTTGATTTGCTAAATAAAAAAAATGGATTATTTACATGAAGCGTTCTACGTTGTCTCACTCTCTTCTTAATATTATTCTGGTGTTCATCGAGTCGGCGCTGACACTATTGTTACGTTTGGATCCTGAACTACGTAAAGCCGCTTATCCACTTGCCAAACAAGGTACGGTCGTAGCATTGCGCTTATATTTGCCTCATGTTGAGGTTTTTGCCACCTTTAGTACCAAAGGCGTACTCTTGGATGCCCAGTTGCCTGTTGGTCGTAGCGAACCTGATGTCGTTATCAATGCTTATAGCATTCAAGTGATTAATGCCATCACCACTCACGATAGAGAGACGACCGAAAAATTACAGATGCGCGGTGAATCCGTTCAAGTGCAGCTGGTCAAACAATTCATTATGCAGCTCGGTCTCGGCAGCCTAATCCAAGGTCTAATCAGAAAGATAAAAGGTGGCAAAGCTAAAACCAAACCGACCGATGCTGAAATGGCGGAAAAGAAAGACCATTATAAAGAGCGTATCAAAGAACAACAGACCCAAATCAATACATTAACCATCAAGAACCGCGAGCTTGAAACCACAGTCAAAGAACTACAGAGTAAGCAAAAGACCTTTATGATTGTCACAGTGGTGGCGCTGGTTGTTATGATTGGCTCAGTCATCGCACTATTGATGAGCTGATGTTAGTTGAACTTAGTTTTTGTTAATTGATTTTTACCAAACTACAATTTCAGATATAAATGAGCGTCTAGTGCCTATTGCAGGTAATGGACCCTCATTTTTTCCCTAGATTGTTCCATTCCGGCTTGTTCGATATTACTACAACTTACATTCAAATCATAAATTAGCCAATATCGAAGTGTTAAAAATAAGATCTCTCTCCCCGCTCATACATACATCCCGAACACCATTGTTTTTATCAATCATAGCGATAAGCTCGATTAACCATTTAACCACACTTTAATCTTGACTAAATTACTCAGGATTAAGTATAATTAACCTAATCGTTGCACACATCGGGTTAACCATCTGTTGTTTAATAACGATAAGACACAACTTGAACGGATATGATTGACGGTTTTTATATTGATCTATAATTGCCTGTACCTATCCCTTTCCAAGATCGTTGTTAAATAAAAATGACATAAAAGTTTGGAGATAACACATGCGTTTAACTACTCGAGGCAGATATGCCGTTACCGCTTTACTAGACTTGGCATTACAGACCAGTCAACAAGAGAGCGCAGTATCTCTATCTGATATCGCTAAACGGCAGTCAATTTCTATTTCCTACCTCGAACAGTTATTCTCCAAGCTACGCAAACGTGGCCTTGTGACCAGTATTCGCGGTGCAGCTGGTGGTTATCACCTAGCCAAACCATTGAACGAGATAGATGTGATGAGCATCATATCTGCTGTCGATGAATCCGTTAATGCGATGCAGTGTGAAGGACGCGGTGATTGCCAAGGTGGTACAATGTGCCTAACCCATGACCTATGGTGTGCACTATCAAATCATATTGAGCAGTACTTGAAAAATATAACATTAGCGCAATTATTAGATATGGAAAACGTGCAGTCAGTATCAGAACGTCAGCACAACTCTACAAAAGATATTTCCATAAAAGACATCAATACCATTACTCTATCGAACAGCGAGGCAAACCCAGCATGAGCCAACATAACAACCTTATATACTTAGATTATGCCGCCACCACACCAGTTGCCAAATCAGTAGCTGCTAAGATGAGCGAATATCTGACAGTAGATGGCATCTTTGGTAACCCAGCCTCGCGCTCGCACGGCTACGGCTGGCAAGCAGAAGAAGCAGTAGAAACTGCTCGCGGACAAGTTGCTGAAGTCATCAACGCTGATCCACGCGAAATCGTCTTTACTTCTGGTGCAACTGAATCTGATAACTTAGCCATTAAAGGTGCGGCTCACTTTTATCAGTCTCGTGGTAAGCACATCATCACTAGTAAGATTGAACACAAAGCCGTGCTAGATACGTGCCGTGAACTTGAGCAAGAAGGTTTTGAGATTACGTATCTTGAGCCGCAACCAAGCACAGGTCTTATCTTGCCAGAGCAAGTAAAAGCAGCTCTACGTGATGATACGATTTTGGTATCTCTCATGATGGTAAACAATGAGCTTGGTACGATTACTGATGTTACAGCGATTGGTGAAATCACTCGTGAAGCTGGTGTCATATTCCACGTCGATGGCGCACAGTCTGTTGGTAAAGTAAAAATCAATCTTGAAGAAATGAAGATCGATTTGATGAGCTTCTCAGGTCATAAAGCATACGGCCCTAAAGGTATCGGCGCATTGTTTGTACGTCGCAAGCCACGTATTCGTCTAAAAGCTGAGCAACATGGCGGTGGTCATGAGCGCGGTATGCGTTCAGGTACATTGCCAACGCATCAGATCGTTGGTCTTGGTGCAGCGTTTGCTTTAGCCAATGAAAGCTTTGAAGCAGATCACGCACATGCAGCAAAACTGCGTCAAAAATTGTGGGATGGTCTACAAGATATCGAAGAGATCTACCTAAACGGCGATCTTGAGAACAGCGTACCAAACATTGTAAACATCAGCTTTAACTTTGTTGAAGGCGAGTCATTGATGATGTCACTTAAAGACTTAGCAGTATCATCAGGTTCTGCCTGTACATCAGCAACGCTTGAGCCATCATATGTACTACGTGCTATCGGTCGCCCAGACGAATTAGCGCATAGCTCAATCCGCTTCAGCTTTGGTCGTTATACAACTGAAGAAGACATCGACACTGTTATCAAGCAAATGCATGAAGCTGTTGATAAACTACGCGCCCTATCGCCACTTTGGGATATGTACCAAGAAGGTGTTGATTTGAATTCAGTCGAATGGGCTGAGCACTAAAATCAAGCACAGACAGTAATACAGCTTCAAATATATTTATTAAACGATTGATCAGACAATTATAAATCCAGTTTTTATTAACTAAATGTTTGACCCCAATTATCGATGAGTAGTTAGATATTTAAAGTTAATACGCGACTACTCATCATCTAACTAGGAGAAAACCCCATGGCCTATAGTGACCAAGTTATTGATCATTACGAAAACCCACGCAACGTTGGTAATCTTGACAAAAACGCCAAGAACGTTGGTACTGGTATGGTCGGTGCCCCAGCCTGTGGCGATGTAATGCGTCTACAAATCCAAGTCGATGATAACGGTATTATCGAAGATGCACGCTTTAAAACTTATGGCTGCGGTTCAGCAATTGCTTCAAGCTCGCTCGTTACTGAGTGGCTAAAAGGCAAAAGCTTGGATCAAGCTGGCGAAATCAAAAACAACGATATCGCTAAAGAACTAGCGTTACCACCAGTAAAAGTGCATTGCTCTGTACTTGCAGAAGATGCTATTAAAGCCGCTATTAGCGACTATAAAGGTAAGCATGGCGTAGCAGCAGCGGCAGAAGAAGCCACTATCTAAGCCAAACCTACTAGCGTCTGCGCTGTGTTTTGTTAGCAATGCTAAAGTAGTAATACATCAAATGGCTACTAACGCTAAAAAGGTGACAATGACACTTATGTAATTGTCACCTTTTATTTTCTGAAAACTATTAGCATATTATCTTGGCAAACTCGTAATTTCGCTTGCCAGTTTACATAGTTTATTTATTGATATTTACGATTAATAGTCAATGGGAGTTGGCATGATTGAAATGACAGAACGCGCCGCTCAGCATGTTCGAGACTTTTTGGACAATCGCGGCAAAGGTGAAGGTATTCGAGTTGGTATCCGTACAGCGGGTTGCTCGGGCCTTGCTTATGTTTTAGAGTTTGTAGATATACCTGATGAAAATGACACGCGCTATGAAAGCCGCGGCGTTAGCATTTTTATCGACCCTAAAAGCTTGGTCTATTTAGATGGCCTGTTGATGGATTATGAAAAAGAAGGTCTAAACGAAGGCTTCAAGTTTACTAACCCTAACCAAAAAGGTGAATGTGGCTGCGGTGAGTCTTTTACTGTTTAATGGTTCAATCAACTGATTTTTTAGGTTGATGCACCCGTTGTGATGAATCAATACAAAAGATATAAATGCACTAATATCTTTAGTGGAAGCACCCGATTAAGACTTTAAAAACAAATAAAAAAGCAAGGCGTAAGATATGACAGATACGATTCCAGAAGCACAGTTTGATAACTTCTTTGCCCTATTTGAGCAACCTGTACAATTTGAAGTCAATCAAGACAGTCTCGATCATCATCTACGTCTGCTACAAAAACGCTATCATCCTGATAATGTTGCAAAGAATTTAGCAGATACCAAGCAAGCAAAGCAGCAATCAGAGCAGTATTCTGCCATCATCAATCAAGCCTACCAAACATTGAGTGCACCTGATAGCCGTGCTGGTTACCTACTAGGTATGGCCGATCAAGCACAAAATCTAGAGCACTCCATCGCAGACTTGGATTTTTTAGAAGATGCGATGGAAATGCGTATGGATTTAGATGACGCTATTGCAGGCAAAGACCTTTCAGCTTTGCAGCAGCTACATCCTCAGATTACAGAGCGCTTGGCAAACCAGTCTCAGCGCTTTGAAACCGCTTACCAAGAGCAAGATTGGGCAACGGCGATTGATGCGACACAGAAATTGAAGTTTTTGGTCAAATTGAATGCTGATGTTACAACGGGGCTTGATGAAGTCGCCACTGCTGCACATTCAGATGACGATGACCTATACGTCTAGAGAGCTGTGCATGATGTATCTTATTTGAAAGCTATATTCTAAATATTTGGTTAAATTAGTATCAACTATACCGTATAATCTCTGACTTTGAGCATGCTTAACTGCCAAATTCCTCTATGTTTAGAATAAAGGGATAGCGGTTAAGCAGTCATACTGAACATGCCATATTTGCCTCATTACACTTATTCATTTTATCTCTGAGTTATTCTTATGTCTTTAATGCAAATTGCCGAACCCAATCAAAGCGCTCAACCTCATCAACATCGTTTTGGCCTAGGTATTGACCTTGGTACGACACGCTCACTGGTCGCTGTAGTACGTTCAGGCAAGGCGCAAGTCTTAGAAGCAGGCGCAGCGTCAGATACATTGTTGCCTTCTGTGGTTTATTATCCAGCGACAGGTAATCCATCGGTCGGCTATGACGCCTTAGCGCATTTAGCGGATGATCCAAAAAATACGATCGTCTCGGCTAAGCGTTTTATGGGTCGCAGTCAAGCGGATATCAAATTCTCGCATCCTTATGAGCTGTCTGGTAGTACAGATGATATGCCAGCATTTGTCACGGCTCAAGGTGAAGTGTCACCTGTCGAAGTATCAGCGCGTATATTAGCCGCGCTTGAGCAACGTGCAGCGAGTGCACTGCCTGCAGACAGCATCGAGGGCGCCGTGATTACCGTGCCAGCTTATTTTGATGAAGCACAGCGCCAAGCCACTAAAGATGCTGCGCAAGCGGCTGGTATCAATGTGCTACGTCTGTTAAATGAGCCTACCGCGGCTGCGGTCGCATACGGTCTTGACCAATCATCAGAAGACAACAATAAAGAAAGCTACTATCTTATTTATGATTTGGGTGGCGGTACTTTTGATGTATCTATTTTAAAGTTGAATGATGGTGTCTTTGAAGTATTGGCAACTGGCGGTAATAGCGCACTGGGCGGCGATGATATTGATCGTCTGATTACCAACTGGATCATTAAACAGTTAAATATCGATCCAAAAGACGTAAGCCTGCATGACAAATCAGTACTCGCACAAGAAGCTAAAGCTTACAAGCAAGCGTTGACTGATGCTGAGCAAGTGGATATCAGTGTTAATATCAATGGTCAGTCATACCAAGGCGTGTTAAGCCGTGAAGACATACTCGCTATCGTAGAGCCTGTCAGTCGTCGCACGTTAAGTGTATGTGAACAAGTACTGCGCGATGCAAAGCTAACTGCCACAGATTTAGACGAAGTTATATTAGTAGGCGGCTCAACGCGTATGCCTGCCATACAACAAGTCGTGACTGAATTTTTTGCTAAGCAGCCACTTTGCCGTCTGAATCCAGATGAGGTTGTTGCCTTAGGCGCTGCTCAAACTGCTCACCAACTGGTGAATGGTGATAGTGACAACAATTTGTTGTTATTGGACGTGACACCATTATCTTTAGGTCTTGAGACCATGGGCGGTTTGGTCGAAGTGCTGATTCCACGCAATACGCCTATCCCTGTCAAAAAACGCCAAGTATTTACCACTTATCAAGATGGTCAAACAGGCATGGTGATTCATGTGGTACAAGGTGAGCGCGAAACAGTAGAAAACTGTCGCTCGCTTGGCCGCTTTGAGCTGTACGGTATTCCGCCCATGAAAGCTGGATTTGCTCGTATCGAAGTTACCTTTAGCATTGATGCCAATGGTCAGCTGACTGTCAGTGCGCAAGAGACCACGACCAAAACAGAAAGTAAAATTGAAATCGTGCCTTCTTATGGTTTATCTGATGAGCAAAAAGAGCAGTTGCTTGTTGCCGGATTTAAACATGCAGAGGAAGATAAAAACGCGCGCTCTTTAATCGAGACAAAAGTAGAAGCCGAGCGTGAAGTATTGGCTCTAGAATCTGCACTCAATGAGTTTGCAGCACTGCTTTCTTCTGATGAGCAGCACACTTTAGCGGAGCACATACAAGCCCTGCGTTCTGCTCTTAGCACTAATGACTTGGCACTTATCGAAGCACAGCAAGCACAGCTTAAGCCGCATAGTGATGCCTTTGCTGCTCGCATTATGAATCAAAGCGTTAAAACCAGCATGGCAGGTACCAGCGCACAAGATTGGTAAAATCCATACTCAAAATGATAGCTTAGTTATGATACTAAGCTACTTTCTCTTATTTTTTAGATTGATTAGCATTGGACAAATAATTTATGCCAAAAGTTACCGTACTACCCCATCACGAAATCTGCCCAGAGGGCGCAGAAGTTGAGTTACAAGCTGGTCAGAATTTGTGCAAAGCATTATTAGAAAAAGGCATCAAAATTGAGCATGCCTGTGAGATGTCAAAAGCTTGTACTACTTGTCACGTTGTCGTACGCAAAGGGTTCAATAGTTTAGATGAGATGGATGATGTAGAAGCCGATCTACTTGATCGTGCTTGGGGTTTAGAGCCTGACTCACGTCTGTCTTGTCAGGTCATGCTCGATGATGAAGATCTAACCATCGAAGTTCCAAAATACACATTGAATCATGCAAAAGAAAATCATTAATATGATTAGTACAAACTACTTATAAGTTACAAAAAAGCCAGCTATTAAAATATAATAGCTGGCTTTTTTTATACTCAATATTTCACGATATGACTTCCCAAATCATGACTTTTTGTTAGCACTGTGACGTTTGCTTTCTTCAGCGATGCTCTGTGCCAACTTTTCTTCTTCTTGTTCGATACGCTCAAGCGCAAAGTTTAACCGACTCCTAATATCTTGATAGTCATTGTCTTTCATATCTTTAAAATTTAGATGCAAGTTAAACCCTGGCAAGGTGTGATCTACCCATTTAGACAAATGACCTTTATTAGCGTCAGGGTCAAGTACTTGCCATGCATTTACCTTGTCATCAAAGCCTTTTAGCTGAAGCGCTCCAACATGTTGGCACTCATAGTTATGGCAAACATAATCATATGTGCTTTCACTGACCAATATCTCATCTTTGCCAGCATTCGATTCGAGTCTTGAGGCCAGATTAGCCTCTTTACCAATCAGTGTATAACTAAGACGATTGTTGCTACCAAAATTACCCACGTGGCAATAACCAGTTGTGATACCAATACGTATATACAACCCCTCAAATCCCATCAGTCGCCATTTTTGACGTAATGTACGCATCTCTCGGCGCATATCTATCGCCATTGCCACACAGTCAAGAGCATCTTGACGTGGGCCATTACTGGCGGGCTCACCAAAAAAGCACACCATGCCATCACCAATAAATTTATCAAGTACAGCACCATGTCTGTCAGCAATTAACGTCATGCAATGCATATAAGTGTTCAAAATATCAGCCAAGTTGTCAGCGCTCAGGCTATCAGACAGATCGGTAAAGCCCACAATATCTGAAAACATAATGGTTAGCTTGGCACGTTTATTCGACACACTAACAGGGCTATTAGATCTAACAACTGGTTCCCAAATTTGCGGTGGTACAAAGCGAGTCAACTTATTGATGATTGACACCATCGTACTCAAACGTCCTCCTGCTTTAGAGGCACTTTCTTTATAACCGATATACTTTTGATACGTACTGCGAAACTGATACAAAATAACTATTATGCTTGCTAACAATACGGTGGGCGGTACCCAGCCTTCATCACAATTCAACCCTTCGTTGTCTAGTATTGTACTGACATAATAAAAGACAATAGAGGTCACCAATGCCACAGTAAATAATCTTAGAGCGTTATCAACCCCACTGACAATCATACGTACGCCGATTAAGGCTACCAGACTGAGCGATATCACCGTACAAAACTGTATTGACCCAATGACGACCGCAAATAAAATAACGACTATATTAGACGTCCAAAGACTGGTTTCGCGTCGGTAGTTATAAATCAGAATCATCAAACTGGGTAGGGTAATGACAACCAATAATGCCATTGAAGTAGGACGAAAATTGTAATGCAGGGCGAGTAATATGACAGTGAGTATTAAAACAAAGACTTCTGGATAGTCGAATTGACATATTCCACTACCTTTTGACGACAGTTTTGGCTTTAATGTCTCTGTAAAAGGCATATTGGGTTTCACTTAAGTAAGATAGGCTATCAGAGAGATAAAGATATATAAGAATATCATACATACATCATTTATCTGAATGATAAGTTATTACAAAAATATATTATACTTTTTAAATTAGGTGAAACCTAGGTCAGTGGTAGCTAAAAAAACACCATCTATCATTTATCTAGATAACAAATTTTCTGGATAAATAACTGACAATGTTTGATTATTACAGGAAAAAGCCAGATATGACGAGTATCTGGCTTTTTTAGTGTCGCAATAGTTTATGAGAGATGCTTCATAAATAATGCTTTATAGATGAGGTAGAACAATTCAAAGTTAAAAACGTATTACATCTGCCAATCAAAAGGCATTTGATGATGACCACGTAGCGCCATCATTAACGTCTGCTGCATTTGTGCCAAGACTTCTTTGGTATAAGGCACTGCAGGAACTCCCCATACTGGATTTGGCCATTGCATATCGTTTTGATAACGAACAATATGATGAAAATGAAGCTGCGGGACTTGATTGCCAAGCGCGGCTACGTTCATTTTATCTGCTTGAAAAGTTTTGGCGAGTTGACTTGATAACCAGCTCGACTCACGCAAGAACTGCGTTTGGTCCGCTTCAGACAACTCGTACAGCTCTTTGATACCCGATACGCGCGGCACTAATATCAACCATGGAAACTGGCAGTCATTGATCAAACGACAAGTAGATAATGGAAAATCACCCACTAAGAAACTATCAGCAGCAAGTTTATGATGAAGTTGGAACATAATGACGGTTCTCTTGTTGTTTAATGCAAATAAAAGTACGTGAAAAATATCGAAGAAAAAGCAATCCGGTTATTTTATCAGTTATCCCTGCGATAAAATAGCATCATACACTATTGCATTTGTGTTGATTGTCTTAGAAACCCCGATGATAGCTTTCACCGATTGAATCTAGGCAGCTTCTGTCACCATATGCTCACTAAAATAACGTAAAAGATCTTGGATAACAGAGACTCGCTGTTGAGGCGTTGCGAGCTTCTCGCTATGTTGATAACGAATACCAGATGCCCCATTCATACGATAATGCTGCCCATCTGACTGAATCAGCTTAATAATCGCCAAGGCATCGACAGGGGTATCTGGTGCAAACTCCAGCGTCATACTACTACTACTGGCATCGATTTTGTTGATCTTCAGCGGTTCTGCTTGCAAGCGCAGTCCATGAATAGCAAATAGCTGCTTGGTCTGGTCTGGCAATGCACCGAAACGGTCTATCATTTCGGTGCGAATATCCGTCAACGCTTCTTTATCATCGGTGTTACTAATGCGCTTATAAAAGAGCAAACGCTGATGTACGTCATGTAGATATTCCTCTGGAATAAGGGCAGAGCTATGCAAGTTAATCTCACTGGTTAGCGATAATGGCGTGTTCAAGTCAGGCTCTTTGCCGGCCTTGATCGCCTTAGTCGCACGCTCAAGCATATCCATATATAAACTAAAGCCAATTGCCTGCATATTACCACTTTGCTGCTTACCCAGTATCTCACCTGCCCCGCGAATCTCTAAATCTTCACTCGCCAGCATAAAGCCTGCGCCCAATGTATTGGCGCGCTCAATGGCATGCAGGCGGCGCTTGGCATCGCCTTTGAGACCTTTGATAGAAGGTACTAATAGATAGCAATACGCCTGATGGTGACTACGTCCTACGCGGCCCCGTAGCTGGTGCAGTTGCGCCAAACCAAACTTATCAGCGCGCTCAATGATAATCGTATTGGCATTCGGCACATCGATCCCTGTCTCGATAATGGTAGAACAAACCAGTACGTTAAATTTTTTATGATAAAACTGCTGCATGATCTGCTCAAGCTGACGCTCTTGCATTTGTCCATGGGCGACCCCTACCCGTGCCTCAGGTACAAGATCACGAATAGTCTCGGCCATACGCTCAATACTAGCGACATCATTATGCAAGAGATAAACTTGCCCGCCGCGCAACAGCTCGCGCAAGATGGCCTCTTTCATCAAGGCTTCCGTCTTTTGCATCACAAAGGTCTTGATGGCAAGACGACGTGCAGGCGGTGTGGCGATAATAGACATATCACGCATGCCTGAGAGCGCCATATTAAGCGTTCTAGGGATGGGCGTCGCGGTCATAGACATACTGTCTACATCCGTCTGAATAGCCTTGATACGCTCTTTATGACGCACACCAAAGCGGTGCTCCTCATCGACAATCATTAGCCCAAGGTTTGCAAACTTCACGTCAGGCTGCAACAGTTTATGGGTGCCAATCACGATATCTACTTTACCGTCAGCCAAGTCAGCTAAGACCATTTCTTGATGTTTTTTGCCGCCAAAGCGCGACAAGCTCTCGATACGAACTGGCCAATCGGCAAAACGATCGCGGAAATTGTCTTCGTGTTGTCCTGCGAGAAGTGTGGTAGGCACCAACACAGCAACTTGATAGCCAGCACTAACGGCAATAAAGGCGGCTCGCATCGCCACTTCTGTTTTACCAAAGCCAACATCGCCGCAAATGAGACGATCCATCGGTTGGTTTTGTCTCATATCTTCCATAACCGCATGGATAGCATTGGCTTGGTCAGCGGTTTCTTCAAACGCAAATTGACTGGCAAACAGCTCATATTGCGACGGATCTATTTTAAAGTGAATACCAACTTTCGCCTCACGTCTTGCCTGCATATTGAGCAATTCAGCAGCGACGTCATGAATCTGCTCTAACGCCTTTTGCTTGGCCCTATCCCATTTGCCACTACCAATCTTGTGTAACGGGGCCAGCGCTGGATCGCCGCCGCTATAACGGCTAATCATTTGCAGATTAGCCACTGGCACATAGATACTGGCATCATCGTCATACTTTAAATGAATAAACTCTTGCTCACCATCACCCACATCTAGAGTAATCAGACCATTATAACGACCGATACCATGCTCGATATGAACGACTGGACTACCATCTGTTATCTCAGTGACGCTTTTAACCAAGAATTCTTCTGATACACCGCTTTGGCGACGACGACGCGTCTGTAAGACTTGACGACCAAACAGCTGCGTTTCACTAATTAATACTAAGCGCTCAGGCACATAAACACCGCGCTCAATCGGTGCCACAGTCAGACCGACATGTGGTAGTCGAGCATTATTCATAGCGCTCGTTTTGTCTGCGGCTAAAAATGCTTCAAAGCTATCATATGCTTTGATATCAATCTTACCCTTGAACAGCTCGATGAGAATCTCACGACGGCCAGCGGTTTCTGCGACGATTAGTACGGGTGTTGAAGTCTGTGATTGCATATCCAAGAAGTCGAGCAATTCAGTTAATGGCTCAGATTTCTGATGGTTTACTGCCAGTTGTGGCGGTTCTTGAGCGCTTAATGTCACCAAGCCTTGCTGCTTAGTAGACGTTAGTGACAGTTGCGGCTGAGAGGAATCGCTACCTTCTGGCGCTGCTACATCATTCATTGTAGCCAGCTCATCACGTGCACTTAATATCACTCGTGGATAGTGATTTAGCTGTTCATTAAGCGCATTAGACAATAGATATAATAGCGTAGGGTCAACGATAGGCTTGTCAATATCATGTCGACGTTCTTCATAGCGGCGCTGGATTTGCGACCAATAGTCCGCCTGTTTTTCGTTAATGAGCTCATCTGTGATAAACAACGCATCGCTTGGCAAATAAGAAAACAATGTACTTTCTTCTTGCCAATCTTTTAAGTCGAAAAATAGCGGCTGATAATACTCTAGTCCACTACTCGCGATACCTGCCATCACATCTTTATGCAACTCAGACTTGCGGCTACTGGCATTAGGGAACATCGCCGCAAAATTCGTGCGAAATGTCTCTCGCCCTTCATCCAGCGGAAACTCTTTTGCTGGTAATATTTGGAACTGCTCGATAGGTTTAGAGATATCTGGCAATTTGTGCAGCAGCGACAGTGACTCTTTGCCCATACTGGTATCTTTGCCTGTCAACATCGCCTTGAGATCATCAGCGGTCAATGTGCGCTGGGTTTGCGGATGAAAAAAACGAATCGTTTCAATTTCGTCATCAAATAAATCTAAACGCAGCGGAAAAGGCTGACCCATAGCAAAGATATCAATGATGCTGCCACGTACAGCGAACTCACCGGGCTCAAAGACATTATCAACCGCTCTATAACCCGCCTTTGCCAGTAGACCACGTTGCGTATTGATATCAAAACGATCACCGACGCTTAGATCAAAATGCTGCCCAATCAGCCAACTTGGCGGCGCAACGCGGTGCATCAGCGCCTGTACTGAGATGAGCAGCACACCCGTTTTTGGCATATCTGTCAGCAGATTGATACGTTCACTAACGATGTCTTGGTGCGGAGATAGCTCATCATACGTTAGTGTCTCCCAGTCAGGGAATACGTAAGCATCGACGCCGCAAAATGCCAGCTCGGTCTCTATCTGATTGAGTTGGTTTTGGTCACGTGCCACCACGACCTTTAGGCGCTTGGCAACATTCCACATAGGCGTTTGAACCAAGCTTGCCAGCCACAAGCTACTGACCGCACCATGGACAGGCGCTAGCCAACGCCGCTCGGCATTTTGGATAGGGAACAACTGCTGGTTAATGGGATCAAACGCGTCAGTCAAAGCAGTGATAGGCATAAAGAATAGGATCAAAGTTAAGGAGTCAGAAAGCTATTATACGAATATTTGAGCAATTACCAAAACTTATGCCGTAACGGTTTGTCACGTAAAAGTTTACTCATTCATGATCGAGGATTGATAACGATTATTAAGCTTTAACTATCATTACATAAAAAAACCCCAACTTATCAGCTGAGGTCCTCATTCACACTGGTTAAACCAAGTTTAAATTAACGGCTTATCACTAGCGATAATGCCATTGTTGTCAGCATAGACAAACATTCCCGAGTTCAACGTTAAATCACCAAAGCTGATTTCAATATCCGTTTGACCTTCATCGCGGCGAGTAGACTTGCGCGGAATACAACCAAGTGCCATGACACCAATATCCATCGCTGCCATGTCGTCGACATCGCGTACACAGCCATATACGATGACCCCAGCCCAGCCATTATCGATAGCTGATTGTGCAATCATATCGCCTAGCAATGCACAGCGCATAGAGCCACCGCCATCGACGACCAACACTTTACCATTACCGGCTTTGTCTTTACCATCACTATTCAATAGTGATTTGACGCGGCTATTGTCTTCAAAACACTTCACCGTCACGATTTCACCGCAGAATTTACCTTTTGCACCAAAACGACGAAATGACTTACCTTCAATATTTGGTAGACATACTTGCGACTCAGGATGGGCATCCAGCAAATCACATGTGACAAAGTTATCTTTATTCATCTCCATCGTTTTTACTCCTTATTATAAATGATTAAGCTGCTTGATCGTGTAATACTTGTTCATACTTAGCTGTAGTCTTGACTCAAAAATAATGCTTTATCTTTTCACACGAGTCATCGCAAGCATCTTCTTATTTTCAATGATCTCTGTATGTTCAATCTGAGGTTCCGTACGGTATTTACGACGATGATAAATATCATGAGCACTCATCGCCATTGCACTAGCGACGCGCTTAGCCGAGATAGGATGTAATGAGAGTGACTCTGAGACCAAAGGCGAGATAAGCTTAAAAGCTTTTTGACCAATGCTCTCGAGCGGACGCCCTTTATGCTTGCCTAGTAATAACGACGGTCGAAATATCACCAGTTGACCAAAGCCTAGTGCCGTAATAGATTGCTCAGTCTCTGCCTTGACTCGATTGTACAAAAAGCGGCTGTCAATATCGGCATTCATGGATGAAAGTAGAAAAAAGTTTTCTACCCCTTTATCACGGCATAGCTTAGCAAAGTTAAAATTGTAATCATGGTCTATCTTTCGAAAAGCCTCATCACTGCCAGCTTGTTTTTTGGTAGTACCAAGACAACTAAAGGCATCTGTCGTTCGATCCGCACCAACGCTCGCAAACACTTCTGAGAGATTATCAAAATCATTAACCTGATAAAAACGCATGCTGGCATTAATATAGCGTGGCGGGCGCCGAGCGATCACAATCAATGTATCATAGAGCTCACTCAGCTGTTTTACCAAATGCTGCCCTACCAATCCTGTTGCGCCAATCACAATTGCTTTTCGCTGCATACCCTATCCACTTATATAACGTTAGAGGTTCTATATTGATGAAAAGTGACCTATATCAAGGTCTATCATTAGGATATCATACCTAAATTCATGAATAACTGACGCTATTATGTAGGATATATTGTAAGAGATTTTATCAATCAGTTGCGCCTATTGATGTCTGCTATTGATTTAGATACCTAAATAGGCCAAAATTCATGAGTTTACAGCACTTCTTTGCGCATTAATCATCAAATATATTGTCCTTAGCGCAATAATTTGCTAAGATAACCGGCTTTACACGTCAACGCTGTTTAATTATTCCAAACAGTTCTGGCGCTTGCGATGATCTATTCATATTAGATACTTTAATATTAGACATCGACATCATGTTTGGCGAGAGGCTGCTCGTCACCGATGATTGTTAAACCCATTATTGCAATCAACATTCATATTTTTATCTGTCTTTATCAAGGAGATACGCGTGGCTAATACTGCACAAGCTCGTAAACGCGCCCGTCAAAACACCAAACGTCGTCAGAACTCTGCGTCACAACGCTCTATGGTTCGTACTTACTTAAAACGTGTTGATGCGGCTATCGAAGCTAAAGATTATGACGCGGCTACCGAAGCTTACAAAAAAGCGGTACCAGTTATTGATCGTATGGCTGACAAAGGTATTATTCATAAGAATAAAGCTGCTCGTCGTAAGAGCCGCCTAAACAAAACAATCAAAGGCCTACAAGCTTAAGATTTGTATTGTCTAGACCGCATTACGCTTCTATAGCGTCATGACTAAAACCTTGCTACTGGTTCTTATACTGGAGCAAGGTTTTTTTATGCCTGCTCGATATATATCTAGTGGATCGCCATTGCCGTTTTTTGATGAAATCTTACGTCCATTGCACCTCTGGTGGTAATAGCAGTTTACTTGGGTGATACCCTGCTGCACGATACCCATTCAACAATGAACTAATCGGACGTGTATATACTTGACCACGCCAGATAAAATGCGCATTTGCCTGATCAAAAGGTTTATCATCAAACCACAAAAACACCCCTTCCATCATTTTTGGCCAATCATTCCAATCGATCTCTTCCACATCGAACATCACGGCTAAGAATGCAGACAGTAGTGTATCATGACTCACAGCTAGCATTAGATGTCCATGCTGCGGTTGGTTTTGATAAAAGAGCGAGAGAATATCAAGGCCACCTTGATAAGCATTTTTGGTGCCTTCAAGATTGCCTTGCAAAAAGCGATTGATAAAATTCAGTACACCAATCTCTTTGAATATCGGGTTGGCTATTTCAGGTTCAGTAACGAGACTACCAGGCTCAACCAGTAGTGACTGATGCGTAATATCACGCTTGAGACCTGCTCCTTCCTGCATGAGCTGAGCCGTATCAATACAGCGTTTAATCGGGCTCGAGATGCTATCAACATCGAGTGAGTATGGCAGATGACCTGCTAACCAACGACCCCAAGACTTTGCTAATACGCGGCCTTTAGGCGTCAACGGCAACTGATAGCTGGCAAAACCATTGCCGTCAGAACGCTCACGCAAAGAATGTCTGGTAAATAAGATCAGCCGCTCATTCTCAGGTAATAGTCTGACCGAAGAAATCATACTATCTGGCAGATGTGAAGGCGCAGGCGCACTTGGTGTGTGACTGGCAAGCTTGTCAGCAGAGACTTTTGATAAGGTGCTATTAAGATATTTACTCATGGTAGCAAGCGTAGCAGATTTTTTGACAGGAATGAACAACATACAAATCCAGTTGCAATATATCTTGTAAATATCCTGTTATATGTGAAATGGGATGTCTAACTTTTGAGCATGGTAAGCTGTAACAGATAGCCATCACTGTTACTTACATGCGCAAAATCTCGGCTAACCAATATCAACGACTTTATCCCACGCAAACTCCAATGCAGTACTGCTAATCTCGTTAGGGTAAGCCCTTGGATTAACGATTACCCGCGTATTGCCTATCCGGTAATCGAATGCTTCATGTGTGTGTCCATGCACCCATAGCGTTGGTGCCCAGTCCTCATGCATCCAACCAGACAAGTCACTGACAAAGGCAGCATTGCTTGGTAGGTTGGCATATTTTTCAGACACGGATAATGCACTGACACTATGATGACTCATGACGACCGTTTTTTTGCCCAATGCTTTGGCAGTGATTAGTGCTTGCTGCAACCACTGACGATGCTCTGAGTGGATTTGCATAGAAACTTCAGGTGAGAACATCTCCTTGCCTGCATATATCTGCTTATAATCACGCATAAAATGCCTGGCAGCAGCCATAGTATCTTCATTGGCATGATACTGATAGTCCGTCCACAGTGTGCAACCTAGGATTCGTGTATCACCAATATCAATATGCTGGCACTGCAAGACACAAACCCCTTTGTTAGAGGCAGCATCATAATTGTCCCAAGTCGCTAACTTTTGGTCAAAACTTAGCACATCTTCGTCAAAATATTCGTGATTACCTGAGATTGTGATCAGAGGAACTTGTAACCGTGCTGCCTGCTCTTGTAACCACGGCATCCCTCTATCACTGTTGGCGGTATCTCCTGCTACTAACACAATATCTGCATCAGTTTTAGGAATATGCCCAATGGGGTGTGACTGGCGTGCATAACTATCAATATGTAAGTCACTTAATATTTGTAATTTCATATTATCCAATATCATCCAGTAGTATCATTATCAATAATTTGAGCCGTAAGCGTCAGCAAGCGCTAAAGTAGTGTATCAGCTTTTTCTTTACCAGCAAAAAGTAAAAAGACAGCGATTTAGGCTGTCTTTTTACTTCATTGATATCAGAACTTAAATACTTTGCAGTATTGTCTGCAATTTAGCCGCAGGGTCTGTAGCCTGAGTAATTGAGCGTCCAATGACCAAATAATCAGAACCGTCTGCCAATGCCTTACTCGGCGTACAGATACGCTTTTGATCATCAGCATTGTCTTCTGCTAGTCGAATGCCTGGCGTGACCAATTTAAAATCTTGACCGCATAACGCTTTAAGCGTTTTCGCTTCTTGAGCAGAGCATACTACCCCATCTAGCCCAGCTTGCTTGGTCAATTGCGCCAATCGGCTCACCTGTGCGTCTAAACTATCAGTGATACCCGTTTGCATCAATGCGTCACTGTCCATAGAGGTCAATACAGTCACCGCGATGAGTAATGTATTAAGGTCTTTATCTATTAAACGCTGTTTTGCCAAAGACATAGCCTCTAGACCTGCACTAGCATGAACATTCACCATCCATACACCAAGCTCGGCAGCAGCTACTACCGCTTGAGCGGTAGTGTTAGGAATGTCATGAAACTTTAAGTCTAAGAATACTTCAAAGTTACGCTGATGTAGCGCCTTAACGATGTCAGGGCCACAGCGCGTAAACAGCTCTTTACCTACTTTTAGTCGACATGACGTCGGATCTAATTGATCAGCTAATGCCAACGATGCTTGCAGAGTCATGTTGTCTAAAGCAACAACGACGGGAGAATTAATCACATTATTCATGGTTTTGCCATCTATCATAATTATCAGAGCATTATTTTTGAGGTCGACAATGTAGCCAATAGCCATCGCCTAGCAGATTAATCTCGCTTACGCTTAGACAGCGTACCACCTTTACTTAAGTGAGATTCTGTGGTGTCTTGCACATTAGTAGCAGTCGCACCATAAACGGCTTCTTCTACCGTCGGCGCGGTTGCTTGACGGTCAATGACAACATTAGCTTGAGTCAGCTGCTCTTGCAAATTGGTATTTGCCTTTTGCAAACGTGAGATTTCCCACTTATTCTGTAGTACACGGAATATAAGCAATGACAATAGAATACCAATAATGATGCCGAGTATTAGACATAGAATGAGCAGTAGCCCCAAATTCATTGTAGGTGCTTGCGAAAACAGTAAATTGACCCCGACCTCGGTATTATTTGCCAATACCAGACCAAGCGAGTAAGCAAAGCTCAAAAACAGCAATACGAATAATAAAAAGCGCATGAGACAGTTACCTCAGGTTGGAATGATAGTTTTTGGTCAGTCAATCATTAATGAGTATTAGCTGTGTGCTACTTTATCATTGACTGCTTCACGCAATGCTTTACCTGGCTTAAAGTGTGGAATCGCTTTGGCAGGAACTGGTACGCTCTCACCTGTTTTAGGATTACGTCCGACACGAGCGCGGCGATGATGTAGACAAAAACTGCCAAACCCACGAACCTCGACTCGGCCATCATTGGCTAAAGTATGGGTCATCAAATTTAATATTTCACGAACGGCATCATCAACGATGGTATCTGCCATGTTGTCACAATTCGCACTCAAATTACTGATAAATTCGGATTTGTTAATCGCTTGCTGCATTATTACGCTTGCCTTGTTGATTGATGGATAAACTGATAGTAAGTCAAAACAGTGTTATAAATAGAAACTCTAATAGGCTAAATAAATAATAGATCATATCAGAATAGTCTATTTACAAGAGTTATATCGCAACTCTAAATACACGGTCGCTCACATCTCGTTACTCAATGTTGCAAATGATAGCGGATATTGAGGAAAATAGGAATAAGAGTTTCCTTATTTAGCCAAAAACCTTACCCATTAATACAAATATCAAAACTTAATCATAAAAAAAAGCGACCGAAGTCGCTTTCTTTATATTACTTTTATATCAATAACTTGCAGCTTACTGCATTTGCTCTTTGATCAAATCACCGATCGTTTTTGGCTGTGCATCAGAACCTGCAGCGGCAGTTGTGTTCGTGCTGCCAAGATCTTTGATCGCTTGACGCTCTTCAGCTTCGTCTTTCGCTTTGATAGACAAGTTGATGTTGCGTGTTTTGCGATCAACGCTGATGATTTTTGCTTCAACGTCATCACCAACAGATAGATGCTTAGTTGCATCTTCAACGCGGTCACGTTGAATCTCAGAAGCGCGTAGATAGGCTTCAACTTCGTCAGCAAGCTCAATAGTAGCGCCTTTAGCGTCTACTTCTTTCACTTTACCATTAACGATAGCACCGCGGTCGTTACCGACTAGGTATTCGTTGAATGGATCAGAGCTCAACTGCTTAACGCCTAGGCTGATACGGTTAGCTTCTGCATCTACAGACAATACCATAGCTTCTACAGTGTCGCCTTTGTTGTAGTTACGGATAGCATCTTCGCCAGTTTCGTTCCAAGAGATATCAGAAAGATGAACCAGACCATCAATACCACCGTCTAGACCGATAAAGATACCGAAGTCAGTGATTGATTTGATCGTACCAGTGATTTTATCACCGCGCTCATGTTTCTTATCAAACTCATCCCATGGGTTAGCTAGAGTTTGTTTGATACCTAGGCTGATACGACGACGTTCTTCGTCGATATCAAGAATCATTACTTCAACTTCATCGCCCACTTGAACTACTTTAGATGGGTGGATGTTTTTGTTGGTGTGATCCATTTCTGATACGTGTACTAGACCTTCGATACCTTCAGAAATCTCAGCGAAACAACCATAATCAGTCAAGTTAGTTACGCGAGCTTTTACAACACTACCCACTGGGTAAGTACCGCCAACGTTGTCCCAAGGATCAGTACCAAGTTGTTTTAGACCTAGGCTTACGCGATTGCGCTCACGGTCAAACTTCAATACTTTAACTTTTAGGTCTTGACCAACTTCAACAACTTCAGATGGATGCTTGATACGGCGCCATGCCATGTCAGTGATGTGCAATAGACCATCGATACCACCTAGATCAACGAACGCGCCGTAATCAGTAAGGTTCTTAACGATACCTTCGATCTCGATGCCTTCTTCAAGCTTGTTTAATAGCTCTTCGCGCTCAGCTGAGTTTTCAGCTTCCATAACTGCACGGCGGCTAACAACAACGTTATTACGCTTTTGATCAAGTTTGATGACTTTGAATTCTAGCTCTTTGCCTTCAAGATGAGTCGTATCACGGATAGGACGTACATCTACCAATGAACCTGGTAAGAACGCGCGTACTGAACCGATATCTACAGTGAAACCGCCTTTAACTTTGCTTGAAATGATACCTTTTACGATCTCATCATTGTCAGCGATTTTCTCAAGGAAGTTCCAAGTTTCAACACGCTTAGCTTTTTCGCGTGACAGCAAGGTTTGACCCATGCCGTTATCAACCGCTTCAACTACGACATCAACACTATCGCCAACTTCAACTTCAAGTTCGCCTTCTTCGCTTAAAAACTCTTCACGAGCGACGATACCCTCAGATTTCAGACCAGTATCTACTGTGATCCAATCGCTATCGATGGCTACAACAGTACCGTTGATAACCGAGCCACGCTCGATATCTAGGCCTGTTTCTTCGATGCTCGCTTCAAATAGTTCAGCAAATGATTCCATTATGTCTACCTTTGTATAGCCGTATCCTGTCCAGCACAGTACGGATCAAATTTATGATTGCATAAAACGAGAATACTGGTTTTATATCTTATGCAATCATATATAAAAACGTTTGTTGGTAATAAGCGCATATTTAAACTTACTAACAACAAATGTCTTACTTTATTCTATAAAACAAAATTTTATCAACTGAGCGTAATAAATAATTGATCGTTAAAAAACACTAACTTCCAACTGTATAATTCTACATTAAAAACAGGGACTATAGGAAATTTTTTAGTACTTAATATGTTGTTTTTATTAACTATTAAAAAACAGCCCTTGATCTTGGCAATGTCTTTTTACTTGTTCGTAAACCGCATCAGCATCGAGCGATGAGCTATCAAGTAACAAAGCATCTACTGCAGGTTTTGATGGTGCGGTGCTACGGTTCTCATCACGATCATCACGTTCTTTAATCGTCGCCAAAATCGCGTCAAAATCCGCCGTTTGCCCAGCGTTAACTAGCTGGGTTACGCGGCGCTCAGCACGCGCTTCAGCACTAGCGGTCAAATACACTTTAACATCCGCATCAGGAAACACAACCGTTCCCATATCGCGACCATCAGCGACGAGTCCTGAACGTGTCGCCATATCCTGTTGTAACGTAAGCAAAGCCTCACGAACTTTTGGAAATACTGCGATTTGCGAAGCATAGCCGCCTACTGTCTCGTTGCGTACTTGATCACCTACCGCTTGTCCATTCACGATGATGTCTACGCGCCCTGAGTCATTATTTGGTACAAAGGCTATTTCCAAACTTTTCGTCAATGCTAACACTGCCGACTCATCGATTGGTTGGCTAGCATCTGCTGTGATCAATCCAGCTTCGAACGCTTTGAGTCCTACGATTCTATATAGCGCCCCAGAGTCTAATAACTGATAGCCCAATACTTGAGCTAAACGCCATGTGACCGTACCTTTACCTGCTCCGCTAGGCCCATCGATACAGATAACCGGATAGCGTGCTAAATGCTCTTCACTATCATTTTTATTGAGTAGATCGTTATCAGATACGGAGACGGTCATAATACTTACTCAATAATAGTTGTTACCTGTATAGCTGTCATGCAGTAGCAATGAAGCAATATTTACTGGTATATCAAATGCTTGATAGCAGGCTAAAAAATTCGCTACCAAATAGGGCGATATTATAGCAAAAAATCATCGCTATCACTAGCGCCCAGACTGATATCTTATTTATTAATCATTTTAAATTAGGCGCTGTTTTTATTCTGTTTCGCTAATCGCCTGCGCTCACGAAAAAACGTCTTTAGCAATTGACTGCTATGCTCGCCGCACAACCCTTTATACACGTGAATGTTATGATTGTAAAAAGGCTGCATTGATAAGTCCATCTGGCTGCCTACCATGCCAGCACGTGGCTCACTTGCCGCATATACTAGCCTATCAACACGTGCGTGAATGAGTGCGCCAATACACATCGTACAAGGCTCTAGTGTCACGTACAAAGTTGTCTGTAGTGGCAGTCGATAATTTTGTAGATGCTGACAGGCCTCTCTCAACGCAACTATCTCAGCATGTGCCGTCGCATCATGACAGCCAATTGGTTGATTGAACCCCTGACCAATGATCTGCTGATCATGCACCAATATAGCACCTACCGGCACTTCACCGAGCTTAGCGCCTTGGCTCGCTAGTCTAAGCGCTTCTTGCATCCATTTACTATCTTGCAATGTCCAAAACATAAGAGATGCAAATGGTATATCCTTCAATTCGCTCGGCGCTAAAAAATAAGATGCTAAACTTCTATTCATAATATTTAGCATTTATTGCGGTAGCTGCCAGTCAATGGGTGTTTGACCATATTGCACCAAATAGTCATTGGTTTTAGAAAATGGCTTTGTCCCAAAAAATCCACCGCGGTTGGCAGCCAACGGCGAAGGATGCACAGCGGTCAAAATCAGATGTTTATCGGTATCGATATACTTACCTTTCTTTTGTGCTTTACTGCCCCACAAAATAAATACGGTATGTTCTGTCTGCTCGTTGACTGCGTCAATGACCGCATCGGTAAATTGCTCCCAGCCTTTATTTTGATGACTATTTGGCTCGCCTTCTCGCACAGTTAGTGAGCTGTTTAGTAGCAAAACACCTTGCTGCGCCCAGTAAGTTAGGTCACCATGCTTTGAGGGTGCGATACCGATGTCATCTGCCATCTCCTTAAGCAAGTTGTTCAATGATGGCGGCTTAGGGATGGCTTTAGGAACAGAGAATGACAATCCCATGGCCTGCCCTGGCCCATGATAAGGGTCTTGACCTAAAATCACCACTTTAACTTGCGATAAAGGCGTGAGATTAAGCGCATTGAACATCAACGGCGCGGGCGGATAAATGCTATCCCCTGACTGATAAGCTTCTTTTAAAAATGCGCGTAGATTGTCCATATTTTCGGACGTTAACTCATCTGCTAATGCCGCCTTCCAATCTTCTGGCAGACGGACGTTGTCTAAAATGGCTTGTTTTTGCTCTGGTGTTTTGGTTGTCGGCTCGTCAAACAGCTCCATGGTATATCCTTTTATATTTATTATGAAATGAATGCTCAGTGATTGGCTTATTCTAAAAGCTAATAGTAACAAAAAACCGTATGAGCTTTGTTGATGAATTATAGCAACAAAAAAACGGCTACCGTAATGTTACGATAGCCGTTACTCTTATATTCAAACTAAATGTTTTAGCTAGCCACTGACTCAGAGTCTGAACGTGGCTCATGAGTTTCGACCACAGTTAAAACAATCCGACTATCAGGTGAACCTTTTTGCGAAGATTTATCTAACTTCACCGTATCAGTATCTTGCGTATCGTCGGTTTTAGGCGCCAAGGTCAAATGAACGACGCCACCATTTACCAAGTCACCGAACAAAATCATACTTGCCAATGGCTTTTTGATCTCATCCTGAATCAGGCGCTGCATTGGACGTGCACCCATTAGACGGTCGTATCCTTTATCAGCCAGATAATCACGCACATCATCATCAATCTCTAACGTCACTTGCTTATCATCAAGCTGTACTTGTAATTCAACCAAGAACTTGTCGACAACTGACACAACCACTGAAGTATCTAGTGGATTGAACTGGATAATCGCGTCTAGACGATTACGGAACTCTGGCGTAAAGACACGCTTAAGCGACTCGGTATTATCACGGCTATGATCTTGCTGAGTAAAGCCCATTGACGAGCGACTGATACTATCAGCACCAACGTTCGTCGTCATAATAATGATGACTTGCTTAAAGATAGCGACACGGCCATTATTATCCGTCAACGTACCATGATCCATCACCTGCAACAGCAAGTTGAAGACATCAGGATGCGCTTTTTCGATCTCATCAAGCAACAATACGCAATGCGGATGTTGATTGATTTTTTCAGTGAGCAAACCACCTTGATCATAACCGACATAACCTGGCGGCGCACCAATTAGACGTGATGCGGTATGTGCTTCCATATACTCTGACATATCAAAGCGTACCAGCTCTACGCCTAATAGATTGGCCAACTGACGAGAAACCTCTGTCTTACCCACACCTGTCGGTCCTGCAAACATAAACGAACCAATTGGCTTATCCGGTGCTTTTAGTCCGGCACGAGACAGTTTTATCGCATCGGCAAGCGTCGCGATCGCTTCATCTTGACCAAACACTAAGTGTTTAAGATCACGGTCCAAATGCTCCAGAATACTCTTATCATCACTCGATACAGATTTTGGTGGAATACGCGCCAATTTAGCAATGATAGCTTCGATATCCGCCACATCAATTTTCATCGGTGGTTTTTGCGCTTTAAAAGCTTTTGCACCATCAGTAGACTTGGCACGATCGTTCGCTTTAGCAGTTTTTGCTTCGTCCTGCATTTCATTATCACTGTCTGTATCGCTATCGATACCTTCGACATCAGCATCAATCTGTGCATCAAAGTCTTGCTCTAAATCCGCAATAAAACTTTCCTCAGCTTCGATGTCATCGACATCAGGAACGACGCCCAAACGCTTATATGCACCTGCTTCATCGATCACATCAATGGCTTTATCAGGTAAAAAACGCTCGTGTATGTGCTTGGCTGATAATTGTACTGCCGTGACCAACGCTTCATCTGTATATTCAACATTGTGGAATTCCTCATAGCGAGGCTTGAGACCACGTAAAATATCGATAGTATCGTCTACACTTGGTTCTTTCACATCGATTTTTTGGAAGCGACGTGATAGCGCATGATCTTTTTCAAACACTTGACGGTACTCAGTAAAGGTCGTTGAACCAATGCAGCGTAACTCACCGTTGGCAAGCGCTGGCTTGATCAAATTCGATACGTCCATATTGCTGCTCATTGACGAGCCTGCACCAATGATCATATGAATCTCATCGATAAAAAGAATAGCATTTGGCTTTTTCTTAAGCGCATCAAGCAATGACTTCATGCGTTTTTCAAAGTCACCGCGATACTTAGTTCCCGCAATCAATGAGCCAATATCAAGGCTATAAATCACGCAACCATTAAGAGGTTTTGGCGCTTTGTCATTGATAATCAACCACGCCAAACCTTCAGCGATAGAGGTTTTACCGACGCCAGGCTCACCTACTAACAATGGATTGTTTTTGCGGCGGCGGCATAAAACTTGAGCGGCACGTTCAATTTCAGAAGCGCGTCCAATCAATGGGTCTGTTTTGCCTTCAGCAGCACGTTGGTTTAGATTGGTTGCAAACTCAACCAGTGGATCTTTGCTGGTTTTTTCAGACGCACTGCGGCGTTCACCAGTCATAGAAGCACGCTGCTCAGATGGCTCTTCTTTATCCTGACCATGCGATAAATATTGGGTCAGCTCAAGACGGCTAATACCCTGTTTTTTAAGCAGATAAACCGCGTAAGTATCATGCTCTGAAAACATAGAGACTAAAATATCAGAGCCTTCTACCAATCGACCGCCACCTATAGACTGCACATGAAAAATAGCGCGTTGCAAGATACGATCAAAACTTTGAGTTGGCTGCGGTGACTGCTCCGTGTCTACATCGACGGTTGGCGTATGCTTATTGATATACGCTTCAAGCTCAGTACGCAGTGCCGATACATTGGCATTACAGGCAGTCAAGGTATTGGCAGCGTGAGTATTTTCTAATAGCGCCAATAATAAATGTTCAACAGTAAGATACTCATGCGATTTTTGGCGCGCAAGCGTCATTGCTAAACGTAGAGAAACTTCAAGATGACGACTTAACATAACAACTTCCTACGGTTATATCTATCTTTATAATTGATAGTTTTATGAATGAGTTAGTAAGTAAATCAGGGCGATAGATCGATTGTTCAAGGGTAAGATTCGTATAATTAAAAATCATGGATATATCATTTGGACCATAGACTGTTTGACGAATGCTGTAATCTATCAGTTAGCAGTGATTGTGATAATTCATAGTCGCTTTTCTTTATATCAACACGATACTTCGACAGAGTCAATCTATTAACGCAGACTAAAGTGTATCAAAGCATACTATGAGCACATAAAGAAGAATGTGAGAGCGACGATTGAAGCTTAAAGAGCCAATGTGGATAAAAGGTAAGTAGATGAACGAGGGTATTAATAACGAGTGATCGAAAAGTTGTAAAAATTATTGAGAAGACTAGTTAGTATATAAGGATATATTATAATAAAATCAAGACTATAAGAGCGATATACTTGCTGACATGCTTGCTCAAATACGGGTATATAAAGCGAGGCTGTAAAAAGAGATGGCTTAGCTCACTTTGAGAGTGAGCTACTATAGCAACTGGATGAGAACAAAAAACTATTGGGTATGGTAGTGAAAACTGATGTGAGAATAAGATATAGTGTCTTACTCTCTTTCTACTCGCCTTGATGTGGCTCGATTTGGGTCAATAGTGGATAGCCCTCACGATGTGCCAGACTATTTACTTTTTTGGCCTTGGTCTCAGCGATATCCTTGGGGTAAATACCAGCAATACCTTTGCTACTATTGTGAATAGTCAGCATAATTTCTACCGCAGAGTCCATACTATGGCGAAACTCTGACTGCAAAATATAGACGACAAATTCCATCGGCGTGTAATTATCATTATACATAACCACCGCATACATAGGCGGTTTAGCAACTTCTGGCTCAGCAACCAGCACATCTGCTTGCGGCGACGTTTCAGCCTCTGTGTCACCGTCCTGTGCGCAATGGGCAGGCATATTTGGAAAATGCCAATCAGCAACCGTTGGCGTAGCTTGTAATATCATTTTTTTCATCATAATCAAAGTATAATTATAAGGTAAGTTTGGAATAAGAGAGGTTAGCTAGGCAGGCGATGAAACATTAAGCACTATGACTATATATAGCCATGGTGCTTTGTTTTCAACTACATCATCGCTGTTTGGTATTTATTAAGACTTGTATTTGCTAGGGAACAATTGGGCTTTCATCAACTTCTGGCAAGTCTAAAAGTGATGGTAGCATGTTATCAACATTATCACCGAGCTTCCAATCGTACAACTGCTCTACTGTTTGGCCACCTGCTTGCAGGCTCAGCTTTGCTTGTAAAGGTTTAAAACCTGAAGGCATCATAAAACGACCGCGTATACGAACAATACCTTCGATCACATAGCTTGCAGGATCTAAAGGCACTTCTACAAGGTCATCATTATTGAGTAACGTCAAGGTTGGTTGGAGTCGTTTGGCTTGACCGTCGCTACTGAGCATACCAATATCAAAACCATACTCAAAAGCATTTTCGGGCAGCGGCTCAATCTTAGCGCCCAATATTTGTAGCGGCATGCCACCTTTCTCAGTAATCACATCAGCATATATCTCATTAAGCTGTGAGACTTGTCTGTTTTCTACTGTCAATGATTGCTGGTTTTCACGCAGCTCTTTTAGATTTGCAAGACTTATGGCCAGCTCTTGCTTGGCTGTCGCGGCTTGATTGGTCGCGATTTTATTACTAAGACGCAAATCTTCTAGCGCTTTTGTCGCTTCAGTACCATCGATAATCGCTTGCTGAGCTTGTGTTTCCATCGAATGAAAACCGCGCTGATAGCCCAGCTTATGTCCGAATAGCAATCCAGCCACGGCAGTCACTAATATCACCACTACAAACAGGGCCAATACTAATGTAGACGCGCCTCGTTGAGTGCTACCGATATCACTTATAAAACCATTACTATTTTTGTCGGAATGCGTTTTGCACGCCAAATCATATAGAACAGAATCTTGACACGATAGACGTGATGACTTTAAAAAAAAGCGTCGTTCAAGCTTAACACGCATTTAGATGGTATCTCTTAAGAGTAAAGGCAAGTTATTATAGCGGAATTTATAATCAATACCTAGTACCATAAATATGAATGACTTAGCGACAAAAAAGCCAGTATTAAGGTACGATAGGTGCAAAACTGAGTCCCATCGATTCATCAAATCCAAACATCACATTCATGTTTTGGACAGCCTGCCCTGCAGCACCTTTTACCAAATTATCTTGCACCACAATAACCGTCAGCTCAGCGCGCTCATTATCCTGATGTACCGCGATACGTAAGCGATTACTAGCACGCACACTGCGCGTGTCTGGATAGATACCTTTTGGCATGACATCAACAAAACCTTCTGATGCATAGCTGTCTTCGAACGCTTGCTGCCAATCGATAGCCGCACCTGCATCAGTCAGCTCCATATGAATCGAGCTCAGCATACCACGTATCATAGGCACTAAGTGCGGTAAGAAGCGAATGCGATGTGTAAACTGACTGTGTAGTAACTGCGCCACACCCTGCTCAATCTCAGGCAAGTGGCGATGACCTTCTACACTATAGGCTTTAAAATTATCCGTCGTTTCCGCATAATTAAGTGCCAGTGACGCTTGACGACCAGCACCTGACACACCAGATTTGGCATCGATGACAATACGAGACTCGACTAGTCTTTCTGCTTGCTCATTTTGTGCTTCGATAACAGGTTTTAAACCCAAAATCGCAGTAGTCGGATAGCAGCCAGGGTTACCGACTAATAAAGCGCTGGCAAGCTTATCACGATTGATTTCAGGCAAACCGTAAACTGCTGTCTTCAACAGCTCAGGGCAAGCATGAGATTGTTTGTACCAGTGCTCGAACTCCGTCAATGACTGTAAGCGGAAATCAGCCGCCAAATCGATGACTTTTACGCCAGCTTGGGTCAATGCTTCTGCTTGCTTCATCGCAACACCATGCGGCGTCGCAAAAAATACAACATCACATTTTTGCAATGCCGCAAGCGTATTGTCACCTAAGTCACTAAAAACGATATCTGAGATACCACGTAAGCTTGGGAATATTTCATCAGCGCGAGTGCCAGCTTCGCTACGCGAGGTTAGCAAATCAATAGAAACTTCAGGATGAGCAGATAGTAAGCGAATAAGCTCAATACCTGTGTAACCTGTACCACCGACAATCGCTGCTGAAATCATAAATTATCCCTTATTCTTAGTAAGCACTCATTATATCTAATAAATTCTATATTTTTATCTAGCTCGCAAAGCCATATAAACATAAGGCCAGTCTGTCAATCCTACCGTCTCTGAATACCATAGCTTTGAATACCGTGGCTTTTAGATCTTGTAGTCATGTACCGCATCGACAAATACTTTGGCATTGTCAGGATTCACCCACTGGGTAATACCATGACCTAAGTTTGCAATGTAGCCAGTTTTTTCGCCATTAGCATAGGCGCGATCAAGCATCGCATTCACTTCAGAGCGGATGGTGGCAGGTGATCCGTATAACGTTGCTGGATCTAAATTGCCTTGAATGGCTTTACTGCTTTGTAGCTTCTTATGTTTTTTGGTCAACTCACGCTGGCTCTCAGTCAGTACTTGACGCGCGCGGTCAAGCGGCATCGTCCAATCTAAACCTAAAGCGTCAGCTTCGCTATCAGCCTGAATATCAAGCCATAATCCGCCACCTTTGGTAAATAATACTACTGGTACTTGTGGATGGCGTTGCTTTAGCTCAGCCACGATACGCTTGTTGTAAGTGTGCGAAAACTCGATAAATTGACGATGACCAAGCGCCCCGCCCCAACTGTCAAATATTTGTACGATCTGAGCACCAGCAACAATTTGTGCATCAAGATAGTCAATGACCGAAGTCGCAAGCTTGTCTAATAGCTGATGTAAAAAATCAGGATTGCTATACAAAAAGCCTTTGGTATAACGATAATCCTTTGAACTACCGCCTTCTATCATATACGTAGCAAGCGTCCATGGACTACCAGAGAACCCAAATAAAGGCACTTGACCATTTAGCGCTTTGCGAATGCTGGTCACAGCGCGCATTACATAGTCAAGAGAATCGTTAGGCTCAAGTACTGGCAATCTGTCAAGATCGGCCTGTTCGCGAATCGGATGCTTAAACTTAGGACCTTCGCCAGTCTCAAAATACAAACCCAAGCCCATGGCATCAGGAATGGTCAAGATATCACTAAATAAGATAGCCGCATCTAAGTCATAACGACGTAACGGTTGGAGCGTCACTTCAGTAGCACGATCTGTATCTTTGCACAGGCTCATAAAGTCGCCGGCTTCAGCGCGAGTGGCTTTGTACTCTGGTAAGTAACGACCAGCTTGGCGCATCATCCAAACTGGCGTAGTATCGATGGGCTCAAAGCGTAATGCACGTAGCAGCCTGTCATTTTTTAGCGGTGCAAATTGCTGCTGAATCGAGTCACTCTTGTCTGAAGCACTCATGTACAAATCTCCAAAACAACACAGTATCCATATTTATGGATAGATACTGTGCTGGATAAAATAGGTTGAATAAAATAATAATAAATATTTATAAGATATAAACAGTCTTGCTTAAGCTTGAAGCAAATCTCAAAAGCCTTTTATAGCTTACCTAAAATCATAGATAAGATAAGCTATAAAAGCCACAGCTGTGCTATATCATGAATGCGTTATACGGTTATCGCAAGATTGTCACGATGCACCATCACCACACGGTCTTCGTTACTACCAAAGATTTTGTCAAACTTCTCTGTACGCTCACGAGCAACACGATGCGCCTCATGCGATGAGAAGTTTACCTGACCAACGGCTATACGCTCACCAGTATCTTGATGAACAATTTCTACCACATCACCTTCATCAAAGCCGCCACGAACTTCTACAACGCCTACGGGTAGCAAGCTTCTATTATGTTCAGTCAATGCTTTTGCGGCACCTGCATCAACGACCAAGCTACCTGACATACGCAAATGCGCGGCAAGCCATTGTTTCCGAGCAATGATTTTATCTTCTTCGTTAGTCGTCAGTAGTGTACCGACTGCCTCACCTGAGACAACACGAGTGATCACATCATCGATAGCACCGCTCACAATAACGGTTGGGCAACCACCCATTGCTGCAAGACGACCAGCACGGATCTTGGTCAACATACCGCCGCGTCCAAGCTTGCCACCGTCTCCTGCGATATCAAATAAATAGTCAGCCATAGCACGTTCTTGACGAATCATCTTAGCATCAGGATTGTCACGTGGGTTATCAGTGAACACACCTTCTTGATCGGTTAAGATGATGTACAAATCCGCGTTAACCATCGCGGCTGCCATCGCACCCAACGTGTCATTATCGCCAAATTTAATCTCATCAATGGTAATGGTGTCATTTTCGTTAATAACCGGTAGCACACGCCATTCTAATAGTTGCGTTAGCGCGCCTGTGGTATTGAGATAACGGCTACGATTGGACAAGTCATCATGAGTCAATAAGAGCTGTGAGCTTTGAATACCATGCTGAATCAATGCTGACCACCATGTTTCAATCAGCCCCATTTGACCAATAGAAGCGCAGGCTTGTAATGCTGCCAGTTTTTTAGGGCGTTCCTCAAGGTCCATACGTACCACACCTTCAGCAACGGCACCTGACGATACCAGCAGCACTTCAACACCTTTTTTGTGCAGCTTAGCAATCTGCTTTGCCCACTCATATATGGCAGTACGATCCAACCCTCGACCGTTATTTGTCAATAACGATGAGCCAATCTTGACAATAACGCGCTGAATATCAAAGTTGCGAGATTGTTTAACAAATCTTGCTTCTTCGGTCGTGTTTGCTATGCCATCTGCCATATAAACTCCTTTTTTTCATATCAATTGATTGTAGGGATTAAATTCACAATTCAAGTATAACCGCTTAAGCATACTAGCTTAAGGAACGTACATTACCTCAACACCATCGTCGTCATCATCCAAATCGGACAAATCTAAGCCTTCACGCGCCGCTTTACGAGCGGCACGATACGCTTCACGCTGTGCTTCAGTATTTAGACGCACTTCGGCTTCTAAACGCTCAAAACGTTCTTTTTGTGCTTCAGCGAATATAGGATCTTCTATTTCACGCTCACGCTCAAGCTCAATATCATTCATCAAATGATATTTTACCGCATCAACGCCTTCACCAGTCAGCGTTGCTGTACGGAAGACCATGCCTGTCCAACCAAGCTCTGCGACGATATGTGTACAAAGCGCGTTCAAGTCTTCATCATTGACCTGATCAATTTTGTTTAATACCAAAATCTGCGGCAAGTTGGCCAATTCAGGTGAAAAACGCTCAAGCTCATTTAGGATAACGCGAGCATTTTCGACTGGATCACTCCCATCGACAGGCTTAACATCGACCAAATGTAGCAGACGACGCGTACGTGCAACATGTTTTAAGAAGCGAATACCAAGTCCTGCACCTTCTGATGCGCCTTCAATCAATCCAGGAATATCTGCCATCACGAACGAACGATGACGACCAATATCGACCACACCCAAGTTTGGTACTAGCGTGGTAAACGGATAATCAGCCACTTTCGGTCTAGCAGCAGAGACTTGACGAATAAAGGTCGATTTACCAGCATTAGGCAAACCAATCAAGCCAACATCAGCCACAACTTTTAGCTCAAACTTAAGAACTTTTAACTCACCTTCAAAACCTGACGTGGCTTTACGCGGTGCTTGGTTGGTTGAGCTTTTGAAATGGGTATTACCCAGACCACCATCACCACCTTTGGCAATCAGTAGTGTCTGGCCGATCTCAATCAAATCACCCAATACTTCGTCGGTTTCGGTATCAACGACCGTCGTACCAACTGGTACTGGTAAATAAAGATCATCAGAGCCCTTGCCTGAGCAGTTTCTGCTGTGGCCATTCTCGGCTCGCATAGCGTCATGACGACGGGTATAGCGATAGTCAACTAGAGTATTGGTGTTATCCTCTGCAATGACATAGACGTCACCGCCCTTACCGCCATCGCCACCATCAGGTCCACCACGTGGGACATATTTTTCTCGGCGAAAACTGGCGATTCCGTTACCACCGTCACCTGCTTTTACCGTTACGACGGCTTCATCAATAAATCGCATCTTACGTTCCTTAATTCACAATCCAGTCTATAAACTGGTTACAACCAACGGTTGTATTTTAGGGTTTTGCTATATTGTTACGGCACAACGAACACTTTATAAATAGTAATTTTACTTAGTGCCCATGATGACAATAACACCCGATAATCAATCGGACTATCGGGTGTTTAAGTATGACAGTTAAAGTGATACCAAGCTATGCAAAGTAGAGTCTATTGCAGCATAATCTTTAAAGGGATCATGCTTTGATAGGCTTAGTATGACGTTATTGCTCTACTGTATTTAGAGTTTTATGCTGGAACCTGAGTATAACTGATTCCTGCCATCTGCGTCGCCAAACGCAACACCTGAGTACTATAACCGACTTCATTATCATACCAAACATAGACGATAGCTTGGTTATCAGTCAAAATAGTCGCTTGGGCATCAACGATACCGACATGGGTCGTACCAACAAAGTCAGTAGATACGGCTTCTGTAGAATCCGTATAAGCAATTTGCGACTGCCACGTGCTGCTGTTAGCAATCTTACGCAAGAACTCATTCAACGCATCAGCGCTTGCTGGTGCTGTCTTTAGATTCAAGTTCAAGATGGCTAGGCTGACATTTGGTGTCGGTACACGAATAGCGTTACCCGTTAGCTTACCGTTTAGTTCTGGCAATGCTTTACCAACGGCTTTTGCTGCGCCAGTACTGGTGATAACCATGTTCATCACCGCACTACGACCACGGCGATCTGCTTTATGATAATTATCAACCAAGTTCTGATCATTGGTAAATGAGTGAATCGTTTCTACATGACCGTTTTCGATACCGTATTCATCGTTTAATACATTCAACGTCGGCGTAATAGCGTTGGTCGTACAACTCGCAGCACTAACGATCGTATCGTCGCCAACCGTGTCATTATTCACACCATAAACGACGTTTTTGATATCGCCACCAGCAGGTGCAGTCAATAGTACTTTTTTCACGCCAGTAGACTGTAAATGCTTGCCAAGGCCCGCTTCGTCTTTCCAAATACCAGTGTTGTCGATAACTAGCGCATTGTCGATACCATAAGCAGTATAATCGATTTCGCTTGGGTCTTTAGCATAGATAACTTGTACGAAACGACCATTAACGATCATGCCGTTATTATCTTCATCGATGCTGATGCCGCCTAAGAATCTACCATGGATCGAATCACGCTCAAGCAATGAGATACGCTTAGCCAAGTCGCCAGCTGCCGCAGGACGTACGACGATTGCCTTTAGCTGCAAGCCTTTCGCGCTTGACGCTTGTGACAATAGCAGACGAGTCAAGATACGACCGATACGACCAAAACCGTATAGTACAACGTCTGTTGCGCCATTCACGGCACCAGCGTTGTTGATAGACTGTAGAGCGGCTTGTACATCAGTATCATTAGCAATCAATTGACCAACATCGATACGAGTAGCTTGGAGATCAGCGTTTTCTGAGATAACTTTTACCATCGCTAAAGTATCAGCGATATCGATAGCTTTGGCATCGTTGTCGCGTAATGCTGCTTTTTGATGTAGCGCAAGTATTTGACTAACTGAAGTAGCGTCTAGCGTTTCGCCAAATAAAGTCACTTGTACGTCTTGCTCATTATAGAGCTTGCTCAATAGCCCCATAAGCTCAATGGCTTGTTGCTCTTGATTGTTGTAGTTTTTTAAGTGGTCTTGATGTAATTGGCGTAAGGTATCAGCGTTGCTCACGAGAAACATCCTTATGGTCAGTAATGTATGATCGATAAAATATGAAGAGATATAAATAAGATAGGTCGTGTATGCTCTAGGTGGTGACTGTAATAGGATAATCAACCACTATCAATATCAGTTCTTGACGTCAGAGTATTCAAATCGCCTAGATTTTAGCCTAAAATGCCTCATTTTGCCAGTAATAACCGATTAGCTAATGTGCATAATAGGTTTTGTCGTTATATACAGACTCATATACAAGCAAGGATAAAAATAAAGGCAGCCATATATGCTGCCTTATTAGGGCGTCGTTTAAATGACAATTGCCATAGCGCTTAATTAATTGAAGCAGTAATTTTCATTATATCTATTATGGTGTCAAATTCACCGTTTGGTTGCTCTGCGACGTCAACGTAAACTCTTTCAAGTCATAACCTTGCTGCTGAGCAACCTGACGATATTTAGTATACGTTTCCTGACTGATATTTGGCGACCGTGCTAGGAGCCATAAGTATTTTTTATCAGGCGTCCCTACTAGCGCAGTTTTATAATCTGCATCACGTGCTAATACCCAATAATCAGCACGGCCGACTGGGATCCAGCGAATCCACTTCGGTAAAAACGTCACTTTTAGTTTACTGCCGCTTTCATCAACTGGCTTAGCCAAACCTTCTGCAACAATACCTGAACCATCCTCGCTCACACACTTATTAGTAACCGTGATTCCTGAACCGTTATCTTTCTGAGCATAGTTGGCAGTAACATCACCTGCGCATTTACGTTGAAAATACATCGGTAGACGTCCAATCTCATACCACGTCCCAGCGTATTCATTAAGATCGACACTATCCACTGTCGTTGGTGTGCTTGCAGACTTATAGATAACATCACTTGGCTTAACAGATAACATCTGTGTCGTTATCTCACCGCTCATCGCATTATCTTGCATATTACTGGCAGTAGCCATATTAGTGGGCGGCGTTGCAGCATAGGCT
The DNA here is from genome assembly GCF_052258485.2 of Psychrobacter sp. T6-5. Classification (NCBI taxonomy): domain Bacteria; kingdom Pseudomonadati; phylum Pseudomonadota; class Gammaproteobacteria; order Moraxellales; family Moraxellaceae; genus Psychrobacter; species Psychrobacter sp. T6-5. The sequence goes on from NZ_JBQQEY020000001.1 coordinate 2,551,428, forward strand.
GAAAATGCCGCTAGCGGTATGATGATCGCTAACGCAATGCCTGTATGCTTAATAAGTCCATTCATAAATATACGCTCCGGTATGTCTTTGTATGACGAGTTGATAGTGGTTGATGATGTATCGAGGATTTGCTTAGTGCTGTCTTGCAAATTACTTGCTTGGTCGTCTACAAGCTCAGATATCAGCGGCTCGTCTTCATTCAACGTTGCTGATCGCTTGTAGCCATTAGCAATGTTGAATTGTTCTTTATCACTATCGCTATTTTTCAGATGTTGATTGCTTTTACTGTTACTCATAGCGGACTCTTTTGCCTTAGTAAGGCTTTTGTCGGCGCTTTTGTATCCAAAATAGCTGTCTTGCGAAGACATATCTTCTGCCAAATGGTGCGAATATTCGCCGTTCAAGTTTTCATTGCTCAGTTTTTTATGGCTATAGTTTGCATCATTACTGGCATTTTTTGTCTGTTGTGCATGACGACCGTTGTTATAGCTGTTTGACTGTATAGGCTGCTGAGATTGAGAACCAGCTGCCCGTGAGTCAGTCCATGCTGAATCAGGTAACTTATTGGTTTTCATAGGGATACCATTGTTAATAGTGACTGTTAAAATACATTATCTGCATCATTTATCCGAATTGATTCTATAATGAGTCTGAGTTTTAAAATTAATTATCGATCCAAACTCTGCTGCTACAAACGCTCTTTTTTATTATAAGTTTTGATAAATGCGTCAGTAGTCAATTCACTGATAAAAATCAGAATCAATGTGCTGTAGATATGCAATATATATTAAGGACAGCTGGACTATTAAAACAGTAGTGCAATGTAGGGAAACGCAACGGTTTGTAAATAACTATGTGTTTATGCATTGGTATGCACACATCATAATCACATAGTTACTGACTGGATAAATAACTTAAAAATCAGTTATTTATACTTACTTTTTTTAATAAGTGAACAGAGTCAAGTGACTGATATTGCTGCTTAACTGGCACTCATTTTCTGGTTTTTTATTCGTGGAACTGACGAATGCCTGCGACACTGACACCGCCGTGCGCTAATGTCTGGTCAATCATGACAGGGGCCAAGCCGCCCAGACCAATGACTGGCATGTCAGCTAACTGCGCCAAAGCTGACCACGCCTCCCAGCCAAGTGGTACCGTATCAGGATGCGTCTGAGTTGTAAGTACAGGAGACAAAAAAGCGCCAATCACTGGCGGTAACTGCTGCTGTATGCGCATACTCGCAAGTTTATTAGCGGCAAGAATGCTGGCAATATCATGACAACTGACTATCAGTGGATGCTCATTCGAAATGTAGAGCAACTGCTCAGACTCTGTAATATCTTGAGTAACATTGAACCATTCCATTAATACCGAATGCGTCAGGTGTCTAGCGACAATTGGACGATTGGTTTTTTCCTCTATCATTGCACCTGTACTTGTCGTTTTGGAGTGCTGACAGTCATTGTCATACGGCAAAATCGCTAGAATATCTGGACGCACATCCATTAGCTGCTCGGCAATATATTCTGACTCAGACGCTTTTAGTCGGATATAAACCCAAGACTCTGGTGCTAGTTGTTTTCGATGATAGTGTACCCATGCTGCTGCGGAATTTGGCTGGACAGAAAAATGGGCAAGTGGATACGTAATCGCTATTTTTGCAGGAAGTTTCAGCCACTCCAAAATAGTTTTATTGGCAGCGGGCAGATGATACTCTCCTGCTAGTAACTTAAACTTATCAACCCAAGTCATTGCCTGCCCTTCTAGGCCATATTCACAGTCTTTGTGCTGTTCATACTGCTGTGCGGTTAGCTCAATTTTATACACCTCCAAGCTCACCTGCTTGTCACCATAGTCGTGATGCAAACGTCCAAGCTTGACGATAACATTTTGAGCAATACTAATACCTGTTTCTTCAACGACTTCCCGAATCAATGCCTGCTCTGCTGACTCCTCAGTCTCTATTTTACCGCCTACAAACTCATAGCGATTGCCCTGATGCTGGGCCGCATCTCGGAACCCAAGCAAATACTTGTTTTCATAATGAATAACGGCAACTGCAACATTGACGATGGTTATGTCTTTAATTTTTGACTGATTGTTTGTTTCACTTGGCATAGCATTGTCCTCTACTATTAAGTCTGTTTTGGCTGCTTTCTAATTATTTGCTTGTATATTCTGGTGAGCCTGCAGAGATTTCATATCATTCAAGTAAGCCTCTCAATATTTTTTTACATAGGTAAAAACTCAAGCATTGGCGGTTTGTGACGCCAGCCTTATATAAGTTTACACAATGACTGCATTTTATTTTATCAATTACCTTGCAAATTTATTCAATCTAAATGATAATTATTATCGTTAAAGTTCATTGCGACATAGCTAATTTATTAAGCCACTTCTTACCAAAAGGAATTCACCATGAGTATGGTTATCTCTCGTTATCTAAACTGCCGTGAAAATCGTCTGCCAACGCTACAGTCACAGCATCTATTTGCCCTGACCAAAGAAGTACGTATCGAGCATGAAGGCGAAGAGTATCGACTACGTTTGACTCGTAACAATCGCTTGATTTTGACCAAATAATTTTAAACCAGCTCACTGCACTTATAAAAAAACGCCTTCATTACAAGGCGTTTTTTGTTGAGTAGCAATAATAAAAATCTCTTTCAAATAATGTCCGTTATAGATTAACCGTCTACTAAATACGTCATTTAAAACTGCCAACTATAGACCACGTCTACCGCATTCTCGGCGGCCGAACTGGCTTCTACGTAAATACGGCGAGTCAACTGATAGCGAACAGACAGACTGTTTTGAGCATTGAAAACACCTACGCCATAGCGAATATACAAGTCAGGAGTCACGTAACCGGTGACATTGACGTTGGTATCTTCACTACTGCCTGAGGCATCAACGGTCAAACTCTGTAAGCCAAAAACTTGTCCAATTTGATTGGTAAGGCTACGCGTCCCACTAAGACCAAAGCTCAGTCCAGCTGCTGCCAGATTATTGGTCACTTGTGACTTGAACCCTTGCTCACTGATTTGAGTCGCACTCTTGTTATCAATTCGCCCTGTCACCAGCGCATTCATCGCTTGCTGCTGGGTCAATCCTGCATTATTAAAGACAATGATGTTTGGGCTTTCAGTCGTACCTTTCACACGCAGACCCACTGTTTTACCATTAATGGTTTTTGCAGCTTCAATACTCAAGCTAGGCTTCATGACATCGCCATTGAAGCGAACTTGACCATAATTCAGCTCTAGGCTCTGACCGAAAGCATTGATGTTGGTACGACGTGAGACCTGAACCACTCCTTTTGCGCGCATGATGCCCGTACCATTCTGGTTGATATTAATCGCACCAGCCAATGGAATGACGGCACCAAAACCACGGAAGTTGATATCATCGCCTAAATCGACACCGATATCAGCATTGATAGACCAAGGTTTTGACATTGCCAATACATCATCGATGTTACCAATCAAACGACGATCCAGCACAACTACATCTTCAGACTGAGTCACAATGTCTTCACTGGCTTCTGGTGGACGAATGGTCGCTGACGGCACGCTGACTGCCCCTTTGATGTCCACATAGCGGTCACTTGGACGTACGATAATGTCAATATCAGGATTAATTTCAGCCACTAGTAAAGGCGGCTGCGTAATGACAAGCCCTTCACCAACAATACTCAATTTGGCTTGTAGCTTTTGCTGCCAATTGACCGTACCTGTCAGTGTGCCTGTTCCTGTACCGCTTTTGAACGTACCATCAATGGTCGCCTGCGTACCGCGAATTTTGGCCTGTGTGTTGACATTGGTCAGATTCACTGGCAAGTCTAGCATGGCGATGCGACCATTAGAGAGTTTCACATCACCATAGAACTGCGGCTTATCTAGCGTACCGCCCAGTCCTCCTGCCATCGTAACGTTGCCTTTTAGTACTCGCATGCCCGGGAAGAAAGGCTTAAAGATGGCCAAATCAAGCTCATTCAACACGAGTGCACCAGAGATTGGTTTCGGCGTTTTATAAGGATCAACAACGACTTCAGCATAACCGCGAGCACCGCGACCCGTATTGATGTCGGTACGCAGCTTGATACCTTCTGGCACCGACAAGGCGATTAGTGAAACACGCTTATATGGCAGTGTCACAGGCGTGCTATCCCCGTCTTGAATCAAGCCGATTTTGCCATTATCTGAATATAGTGTCGTGTTAATGGTTGGCGGACGACCACGTTGCCAACCGACAATGGCTTTACCATTAATTTTGCCGTGCCAATCAATATCCTTTGGTAAGAATACTGAAAATAATGACGTATCTAAATTCTGCAATGCCACATCGACTTCACCACTGGCTGGAGAAGCCACTAAGTTCTTGCGTAAGCATAGTTTGCCCGTTTGATCCGTGGCCTGCCAACAATGTGCAGCCAACTGTACTTTGAGATCTGTGTTATTGCCATTTTGATTATTGGGCAAATTCACAATCAGCTGTGCTGGCTGTAATTGATTCAGGGTAGCGTATCTGGATTTAACGCGGCCTTTACCGATGACTCCTGACCAGCGTAGCGTATTTCGATCGAACCCACCTTTTAGTCTGGCACCAATGTCCAGTTGCTTATTGGCCACATTGAGATCAACCACATGAGATTTTTCAGTACCGTTAAATGAAGCTTTAACACTATCGAAGCTTTGTCCCGCAGCATCCAGACCTTCAGCGCTGACGATAAGCTGGCTTGGACTATTGGCTAGATTAACCAACTTGCCACGTATACGACCTTGACGCAAAATAAAGCCCGGTAGTGCAATCCGCTCACCGACCAAATCGATATAAATCGTTGGTAGTGCCTGACCTGCTGGTTGAGACAAAGTCGCTCCACCAGTTACTTTGCCAGCAAGCTTGTCCGATAACTGATCTAAGCTTGTGATATTAATTTTGGTTTGTAGCTGTTTGGCATTACCATTAGCAGTGACATAATTATCACCCCAGCGCAGTATCAAGTTGTCAGCATTTAAACTATCGATCAATGCATTCACTTGCTTATACTGTGCTTGGGCATCTTGTGTTTGTAGACGTTTGAAATAACTGGCTAAGTCTTTTGGCAAGCGCAATTTTGCGGCCAAACTACCTTTAGCACTAAGTGGCTGGCCTTTCAGCATACCGCTTAGATTAATTTGTTTGATATTGATCGTTTGCTGTGTATCGCCCCAGCGCCCATCCGTATCGATAGTACCCGTGATAAGGCTTGGGGTATCCTTTAAGAAATATCCAATATTGAAGCGATCCATCACTGCATTGATGTTCCATGCAATGCCTTGACGCACATCGACCGTTCCTGTGGCATCGATACTACCTGCTGCACCCACGTGGCGGAAACGCTTGATACGAATCAGTTGGCTATCACCACTTGCCTCAATATTGAGCTTACCTGCTGGTAATTGCTCGGCATCCAAGACCCCATCAAAATTCACGGCAAAACGCTGTAATGTACCTGTGGTATTTGGGCTGTTTTTAGGCGCAGCCTGCCACTCGCCACTGGTTTTTAGATCACCTGTGATGATGGCTGGATTATTGGGTAAAAAGTAACCCAAATTGAAGTTGTCAAAGCGACCATCGACGGTCCAGCCGATGTTGTTGCGCAAATCAATGACGCCTTTGGCATTCACTGCGCCAGCCTCACCATTATAATTTAGTTTGCGGATACTAATCAGATCGGGCGTACCCGCTGCGTCGATTGATAGACGACCTTTTGGTACGTCTGCCGTATCAATCTGACCATCAAAACGTGCGTCAAATACAGATAACTCACTACCCACGATATCGACACTGGCATCACCGCTACCTGTTATACCAATCGCGCGACCGTTTTGCGTGGCATCAAGCTGTGCCTGCAAGTCAGTATTATTGACAGTAATCACATGGCGCTGACCGCTCACCCCATTTTTGGTGATATTTAGCAATCGACCATGAGCACTCAAGCGCCCTGTTAAACGCTCAAGTGGTAAATCGCTACGGTACTTTTTAGGTAATAAACCCTTGGTCGCTGCATCGATTTGCCACGTCAGTGGGCGGTTTTTATTTGCTAGTTGAATTTGTCCGGTGCCTGACAGATCGCCTACGATGCCATCATAATTGAGTCGGTTGATATCAATAACGTCACCTGCTTTACGCAAGCGCACATCATAGTTGCCTTTAGGTGCAGCATTGAGTTCATTGATAACGGCATTGGCATCAACGGATAGGTTTGAACCACGAACGATGACATCGGCCTGACCGCGAGGACTATCAATATTGCCGATGTTGGGCACATCACGGCGGATCAAATTTTGCCATGTGGCATCAACGTACCAAGGTGCCACTTGCTTAGACTTAGCAGAGGTTTTACCACGGATCATATTGGCATTGATATGTTCACCATCGCGCTGACGCAAATCTGCATCAATCTGTGTATTACCTTTGCTGTTCTGCTGCTGATAGCGTAGCGATAACCTGCCATTAAGGGTTTGCGGAGCATACGCTTTAAAATCAGCATAGTCATCAGGAATAGCACGGCGAATATCAAAGTTACTACCAGCCGCACGCAGCGTCGCATTAAAGCTATCTTTCCAACCTAATATACCCTGTATTACCAAACGCCCAGATGGAACGTCAGCTTCTAAACGATCAATACGCAACTGACTGTCTGCAATGACCGCGCGCCCTTGATAATGACCGGACGGAATGTCTTTGGCAGTCAATTCCGTATTGATGCGAAGTCGTATCTCAGAGATGACCCCTGATGCAGTCGCCATACCACTTTGCAGACGAATGTTTTGGTCGTCTGCATAAGGGACCAAAATATCATCCCACTGTAGTTTTGCTTGAAACGGTGATCCTGTATCCAGCGCCTGAACGACAAAATCGCCATTAACATCGCTGTCGTTATAGCGGCTACGCACCTGCCCAACCGTACGTTTTAGCGTACCGGTTGCCGTAATATTCAGTGGATCAATGTATGCCTTTTCAAGCGCACTGACTTCTGCAATCGCGCTCAAATCCAACGGATAGTCGCCTTGCAAGTCAATCTCGCCTTGTAGGGCACTGACTTTGACGATATCAGCATACTGTAAGTCGCCGCGACCTACCGTGACGGTACTACCAACCCATGTCAGATCACGAGCTGTAATATCATTGATGACAATAGGATCTTTGGTTACTTGCTTATAAATAATTTTATCGATTTTTGCGTGATCGAAACGTAGATTGACTGGTAGCTTTAGGGTTTTATAATCAAACGGTTCACCAGTCGGTGGTTTCTTATTGAGAATTTCGATGGTCTGTATATCGGCATCGCTCAGATGCACTTCTTTTGCAAATACCGCACGCCAGCCTATTTTGACATAGGCTTTGTCTACTAATACCTCAAGGTCTTCAGTTGCCTCGATATCGATATCGGTCAGCCAAATACCATCACGCAAATTACCGCGCCCATATTTGAAATCGATACCCGTCTCAGCACTGATTTTTTCTAAAATAAACTTGGTGCCAGAGTCCGTGCCTGCAGCATAAAAAAATATCGCAAACATAATCGCTAGTACGATAATAACCAGTACCAGTAGCTTGAGTAAAAATGATAGCGGGTACCAGCGCCTAACGGCACGAGCATCGCGCTGTGCTGGATCTTCATCTGGTGCATGGTTAGGCGGGGTATTTTCTGTCAGCATGACACTCAACTACGTTAAAAAGTGATGACCAGCAATCGGTACGATAAGTAATGAATAAAACGGTTTAGGCGATCTGTTTGTACATTGATAAAACGAGCATCTACAACGGTGAGCCAATAAAGAAATGCAATCGCACAGGAATATTGTCTTCTGTCACCCCTGCGGCTACATCGACACGCACCATTCCGACAGGAGAGGCCCAGCGCACACCAACGCCTACGCCAACTTTGGTTTCAGCATCAAAGTCTTTGTCGTACGCATTACCAACATCGGTAAAGAATGCACCGCGAAAGCCCGGTTTAAACTCATAGTTATACTCTGCACTACCAACCGCCAGTACTTGCCCGCCTGTCAGATAGCCTTTATCATTTAGTGGCGATAAGCTCTCGTAATCATAGCCACGGATGCTTTGGTCGCCACCTGCGAAAAAGCGCAATTTATAGGGCACATCATAGAAATCATCTGCCCAAATATAACCACCATTCAAACTACCAAGCACTTGATGTTTTTTGTCATCGCCAAAGCTATAAATACCGCTAACACCAGCACGAACGATGGCCAAATCAGTATCACTCAGCGCTTTGTCAGCACCTGCTTCAATCGAATAATACTGACGCATACCGCGCGTTGGATTGGTCGCACTATCCGTGTCGGTTTTATTCATACCATAGCCAAACAGCAATGCTTGCTGCTTGGGGTTTGACGAGGTAAAGCGGATAGGTAAATCATCACGCGCGGCGCCATCAACGCCAGTCTCTAGCTCATCTAAACGATAACGCATAGAGTAGCTACGATTCCAACCACTATCACGGCGAATATTACGTGCCAAGGCCGCTTTTAATGTGGTGGTAGATAAATCGAAGTTACCTTTGCCTTGGTCAATGACTTCTTCTTCATAAGTAAGACGCCCATCCAATTTGTCATTGAGCGGGTGATTCCAAGGGCGGCTTGCATAGACAGCGACGTTTTTGCTGATTCTGGACACTTCCGTTTCTGCGCCTGCTTGATAACCCTGACGATTAAGCAAATTATAATCTATCTTGGCGGTTGCTCGAACGCCTGTGTCAGTACCATAACCCAAACCAACTTGAGCATCACGTGGCTTATCAGCGTATACAAAAACGTATAACGGCACTTTTTTGCTTGTCACAACGTCTTGCGGTGTTTTACGTCCTGCCAGCGTTGGCGGTACGAAATCCTCATCAACGGTGAAGTTTGCATCATCAGGGAATATTTTTTGGGCAACATTGCTAATTGAATCACTAATTTTGCCTAATAAGTTATCAGCTTCTTGGTCTTTTTCATCTAGCACGCGATTATCAGGTAAGTTACTTAGGCGCTCTGCTTTTTGCTTAACGGCTTGTAGCTTATCAAGCGTTTCTTCGTCAGCCTCAAACTCGATAGCAGCAATATCAGCTTCATTGACAGTCTCTCCACTACCGTCACCCAAGGCACTTTCACTCGCTACGCCAGTGCTACTACCCGTATCTTCTGTACTAGCCAAACGATTATTGGATGCTGCTAGAGTAGCATTATCTCCAGTCATATCTGAGATGCCATCATTATCAACATCCTCATCCAATATAGCATTGCTATTGGCAGGTGCATTATCAAATGCCAATGTACTGGCCTCACTCCGGTCATCTGGCGGTAATATCGATTCGACATTGACCATATTAAAGTAGCGGGTCGCTGATAAATCATTACTAAACTTTGTCACTGACGGACGATAGAAAGGATCGCCTGGCGCAAACTCATACAACTGCTGCAATAACGACAATTCTACTGGGAGTTTGTCAGGGTCTTGTGTCAGCGTGTTGGTTTCTTTGTCATAGGTAAAGAAAACAACATCATCAAACTCGTAGCGGTCGCCTGTGTTATAGACCAAAGACATATCCGCTTTGTTATCTGGTAGGATAATATCGACAGATTTGTTCAACCAATATTGATCGAAATATCCATAAGTATTACTCAAAGACTCAAGCGCGGCTTTGCTACTCTTGTAGACACGGTGGTTAAAAATATCACCTTCTTGCGGTGGTAATTCTTTTTCAAGCGCGACAAACTCTTCTTGCTCACCGCCCTCACCACGGATATCAACAATACGGCTGTCTACAATAACAGGCTCGCCCAGCTCTTCAATAACCACATTGATCGTATCACGCGTAGGCTGACGTAGACTGAGCGTCACATCATAGTAACCCACTGCTTTGGCAGCATCCAGTGCTGTTTGGCGCAGACGTGGCAGCGCCGCTGTAAAATCAATGACTGATCGCACTGAGGTGTCATCGAGGGCCGCTTTAATGTTTTTCATTGGCTGAATATCGTCGTCAGCTTTGATGAGTTTTGGTTGACCATTAGCCGTGGCTTCGCCAGCAGCTTGTTGTATATAAACCGTGGTCTCCACACTAGGCAATGCCATTGCGCCACCATTGAACAATCGGTTATAAAGACGTTTAACAATATTGCTTTTATTACGTGCGAGTGGCTTTGACTGGTCAGCTTGCTCGATGCTTTGATTAACGGCCTGAGTATCATTCTGATAATCTGGTAAATAGTCTTCAGGATCAATCACATCTAAAGGCATGTTACCGCCATCGGTGATATCGCTATTACCCGCTGTTATCTCGTCATTAATGCCATTTGCCGCATTGACATTGCCACTGCTGACAGAGTCACTCACGTTAATGGGACGTGACATAATTTCAGCTGTGGCTGCCTGCTCTGCTGCTGTTCCAGTTTTGCCTAATGTGTCAAGATTGCTAGGTGCAGATAAGTCGGTCGCATCTAGCTCAACATCTAAGCCGATGGGCGGCGCTGTGTCGTTCAATGTGGCAACTGGCGCATCAAAAGCACTGTCGTTGTTAATGCTGTCGATATCTTGGGCGTTTTGCAAATCCATCGCAGCCAACTCACGATCAATCTGCTCAGGCGTCATCATCTGATAGCCTTGCTGCTGTATCGCTGTTGCTTGTTGCAACAAATCATCGTTAGATAGATCTGCCTGCATGCCTTCTGCGTACATATCCTCGTCGAAACGATTTGAATCTTGCAGACCACTATTCTGGTTATTATTTCGGGCACTGTCATTCTGAGACGATAACGAGTTAGCGCCTGATTTTTTAATGCCTAGTGTTTGTTCGCTATAGTCATCCAAGACCGACTGATCAATGATGCCTTGCTCCACTGCCTTTTTTAGACGTAGTGCATCTAAAGCAGCATCGAGCTGGGTATCATCGTCTAATAGTGCGCCTGATGTATTATTGGCCGTTTGATTGTTAGCCAATTGAGTCTTAGCGACTTGATTATTGGTCGATGGATTGGTGATATTTGTGTTGGTTGTCTCAGCCAATGCCGCAGGTGCAACACTGACTAGACTAGTAGCTAGCGCGGTACAGAGCGCTGAGCGCTTAAAATGAATACGGGGAGTACCGATATGAGTGCTTTGGATGCTGATATCGTTCTGAATACTCACGCTGTCACGCTGCCTCATTAATATGTTGCGTGCTCGAGTTGAAGGCGGCTGGGTCATGTTTACGTCCTATCCCTTCACGCGGCATACTATTATTAACGATGACTATCGCCAAGTCTGACCGGTGAATAAACTTATAGCAGTGGGCTGAAATTAATGGTTTACTACGTTGCTTGTCATGATGGAAGTCTCTAGCGCATATTAAATCTCAGCACTCGATGGGTGACACCATACAAACAGTCTTGATTGATAGCAGGCCTTCACCTTTACCGTCGCTCGCACCTTTTAATGCAACCATATAAAATTTACAAATCATAACTTAGTTAATTATGAAATCATAGCGCAGGTTTCATGTATTTTTACCTAAGCCTTGCTATTATACGGCTTAATATTGATAAAACCTATGCTGTATTTCGATAAGTTTTTGATAATATTGATGATTGCTATCGCATTATAAGCTGCGTTCAGCGCCTCTTCTTACTTTATCAGCCGCGTCTCATCTGTAGGAACGTTCATGTCCAATCAGTTTCAGCTATTTAAGCGCCGCCGTTTTAGCGCCATGTTTTTCACCCAGTTTTTGGGTGCGTTTAATGACAATATCTTTAAACAAGCACTCATACTGGTTCTGACTTATACCGCTGCCAGTCAATTGGGCGTCGAAGTCAGTATTTTAAACAATTTGGCCGCGATGTTATTCATACTGCCCTACTTTTTGTTTTCGGCATTAGCAGGACAAATCGCTGATAAGTATGAAAAATCCAAGCTCACGCAGTTTATCAAAGTGCTTGAGCTGGTCATCATGGCAATCGCTGCGGTTGGTTTTGTTTTTGAATGGTACACCCTTTTATTTGTCGCATTGTTTTTGATGGGCACGCATTCGACCTTTTTTGGACCGATTAAGTACGCTTATCTACCACAGGCGATGAAAGAAGATGAGCTGGTCGGTGCCAACGGTCTGTTTCAAATGGGTACTTCTCTGGCTATTCTTGTTGGTATGATTGTCGCTGGCATCTTAACTCAGCTGTCACACTCGTTGTATTGGATTAGCGCCACCGTATTGGTCGTTGCTGTGCTGGGTTATCTAGCAGCACGTTATATCCCTAACATGCCAGCCATGCAGCCAGATCTTAAGATTAACTGGAATATTATCACCACCAGCTTGTCTACGGTGCGCTATCTCTACTCTCTACCATTTTTGTTTTTTGTCATTCTTGGCAATAGCTGGTTTTGGTTCTATGGGGCGACGTTTTTGACCCAAGTGCCAGAGTTTAGCAAAGTCATTTTGCATGGTGATGAGTCGGTCGTGATTTTTCTATTAACGCTATTTTCAGTAGGCGTGTCGATAGGTTCACTATTATGCAAATCATTGACCAAAAACCAAGTAAGCCTGCGCCTATTGCCTTTTGGTATTGCTGGATTGAGTATCTTTGCTATTGATTTGTACTTTTCACTTTCAAGCCTAAACATAAACGTGAATAATGACACATTACTTGGTATCAATGATTTATTTGGTGTCAGTGGGAGCTGGCGCGTCTTTGCTGATTTGTTCTTATTGGGATTCAGTGGCGGTTTATATATTGTGCCTTTATATGCCTCAATGCAGGCCTATGCGCCGAAGAGCCATCGCGCGCGTATCGTGGGTGCCAATAACATATTCAATGCGATATTTATGGTCACGTCAGCGATTTTTGCGATTGTCATCTTAAATGCATTAGGGCTAAGTCTACCGCAGCTATTTTTGGTAACAGGTGTGCTCAATATTGCTTTTGGTATCTTCTTATACCTTAAGCTAAATAGGCATATCAAACAGGCGGTTATCCAAACCAATGATGAAGTGGTTATATAAATAAGCTATATCATAAACAAGCCATATTGAGCTTAAATAACGATAGCAATCGATGCGTTATCAAGGTAATAATAGTGATGCCGAGAATTTGGATTGTTTGCTATAGTAATGTACATAAGAGCTGTGCATAGAAATATTGCCCTAGAGCAGTCACTAGTCTTATTTTATTGATAAAATTTAACGCCATCAGGAGTGAACCATGGCCCTGCGTCCCTTATCCAAAATCGATCAGCTATTGCTTGGGGTCGACAAAGCATTACGAGCTGTCGTGCCAAACTCCAACCCCAGTACGCGCCCATTGCCAGTCAGTAGTGACGAGATTCCTGAACTGACCATCACAGAGGCGCGTCATGTCGCAGGATTGATGCGTATCAATCATACTGGGGAAGTGTGTGCGCAAGGTCTCTACCATGGACAAGCATTTGCTGCCAAAGACAGTGGCGTCAAGCAAGCCATGCAAAACTCTGCTGAAGAAGAAGTCGATCATCTGGTCTGGTGCGAGACGCGCTTAAATGAACTTGGTAGCCATGCGAGTGTGTTTACCCCGCTTTGGTATGGGATGTCTTTTGGCCTAGGCGCAGTTGCAGGCGCCATCTCAAATGAGTTTAGTTTGGGGTTTGTCGCGGAGACAGAAGCACAAGTCAGCGAGCACTTGCAAGATCATATCAATCAACTACCCGAACATGATCAACGCTCAAGAGAAATACTGGCACAAATGGATATCGAAGAGCGACATCATCGCGAGCTAGCACTGGCAAGTGGCGGCGCTGCATTATCACCACCTGTACGTCAGACGATGCGCTGGATGGCCAACCGTATGAAGGCGACCGCTTATCATTTGTAGAGGTAAATATAATAAGTTCATCGATGGCATAGCTGGTCTAACTAACACTGCTAGATTTGCTCAACGCTAGCGAGTAACAATCCTACCACAGATAGCGCAAAGCTTAATTTGCTAGGGTATTAAAAATTTGTACGATTTTGCAGCAAAAATATATCCTGACTATCAACCGATTAATGAATAAATAACGACTAAATAAATTAAATAAGGTAATGATTTTTATGAAAGCAACTCTCTCTAATAGCGCGTCTCCCAAGTCACCGAAGCTTGCAACCTTGACTGCGCTTGCGGCCGCCTGTGCAATGATGCTTTCTGCGCCTGTGAATGCCGCAGAAGCTGACACTGCTGCTACATCAGCACCTGCTGTACCGAGCGCTATAGATTCCAGCAAACGTGTAATTCGTCTGGCAAGGCCAGGTGCAACGGCCAGTACAGCACAAAGCACAACAGATGCTACGCCTTCTAATAGCGCTCAATCAGTTGGTACTCAGCCAATGATGCCGTCAAACAACACTCAGCCTAACCGTACCCCTTTGAGCACGGCACAGGCAGCGCAGATGATGCAATCAAGCAGTACTCAACCAAATCGTGTACCTGTCAGCGCCGCTCAGCCACCTGCATCGCAAATGATGAATCCCGCTAACGCCCCTGTGATCAGCGGTACCACTCGCGTCTATGAGCCAGGTCCGATGACTGCGACTGGTATCGATCTGCGCAGCGGTCAGCTCTCGAATATCCCAACGCCACAAGTACAGCTCTCAGATGTGAGCTTTATCAAAACCGTTTTGATCCCACAACAAAAAGGCCTAGGTACTGACAAGCTCGACGTCAGCTTACTTGATGATTTCATCGCAGACGTTTCACCGAATGCTCGTCACTATCCACCAAACTTCCCTAACCGCACTCAGCGCCATTACACTCGCGAAAAAATCAAAGTATTGGCTGATTGGATTGAGCCTTATGCCAAATCACCAAACGCGTCTTACGATGTATTGATTCGCGCAGCCAAGTTAAACGGCATGGGTCGTAATCTAGACTTGGGCTCAGACTACACGGTACGCGGCGGACAGTATGTTGACCGTGCTATCAAAATTCAACCAGATAGCGGTGAAGCCAACTTCTTATATGGCATGATGCTATCAGAAGGTGGCGGGTTTAAAGAAGGCCAAAAATATCTAGACCGCGCGGTATCTTTAGGTTATACCGAAGCAGAGCAAAGCTTGGCACAGTCAGACCTACTCAGTGATCGCCGTGCCAACGCCCTAGAGCGCCTACGTCGTCTTGAAGCAAAATACCCTAACAACACCGTTATTCCTCAGCAAATCAAACTGGTTGAAGATGGCAAATTCTACATTTGGGACATCCCTGCACCAGATATCAATGTCAAACCAGGTGCCTAAATTTGTCCTGTTTGTTTATACTAAAGACAAACAAATAGTTTTATAGCCTTAGAATACCTAGCGCCTTTGTTTTTATGAATATAAAGCAAAGGCGCTTTTTTGTGTCTAGCTTTTTTGTGCCTAATAGAAACCTGCTTGCACAGAACCTCATCTTTTTCTATCTTGTCTTTTTCTACTTTATCTAAATGGATACCCTTTTAACCAAAAATTTAAGTGTATCTCAAAACAATAACTATCATTTGAAAAAGTCGTTCGATATATAGCGCTTGGTTATAACCCTTCAAATAAAATAGTCTAATATCAAAAGTTACGCTAAACTCTATTATAACCAAGAGCACTTCCATTGCTGGTTTTCTCATAACTACTTTTTTACCGGACTGACCTATGACTTCTGCTAGCCCTAGCAAAAACACGGTAATGCAAGCCAATAAAAAAATGCTGCCTATCGCCTCAGTCGCATTATTGACAGCGGCAATGCTGCTACCAGCCTGTAGTGTCGTCTCGGTGGAAAAACAAGCATCGGCCAAGACCATCTCAGCACAGCGCGGTAATATCGTCACTGATAATCAACTAAGCAGCGATACAGCATCTGCCTTGCTATCGGCAGGTCTTAACGAGCAAGCTTGTATGCAGCAATTCGACTTGTGCTTGACTCAGCTCACGGATAGTATTTTAAATAAACACTATCGACCTGCACTGGCGATTTTTGCAGAACTGCACTACGCAAAAGCGCGCCAGCTTGCTGACTCACAAAACTGCCGCAATGCACTTGCCCGTCCACCACTTGACCCATACTACGCCAATGCGCCTTTGAGCGCCGACGATGCCAAAACGCAGCAAGAGGAGACCAGTCTTTGCTTAAACAATTATCAGGACAGACTGTTTGATGCGGTTAAATATAGCTATACCTATTTGTTTTATGACAGTCTGACTCATGATTTTGAGGGTGCTGATGAAAGCTATAGTAGTGCTCACACGCAAACCCGCATCCCAACTGACAACGATATTCAGACCCAAGATATCTACAACGCTGCCAGCAATGATGTCATTACGCAGCTTTATCGATCGACCGAAAACTCAGATAAATTGATGAATGGCACAAAAGTGGAGTACTTAACCATCCCTTCTGCCAAGCGCGATAGTAGCGATCAAGCAGCGATTGCCAACCGAGCCCCGCTAAAAGGTAAAGCGATCGACCAAGTTAAGGTCATGAAAGTACAAGTAGATGATTATGACCTCGGCATCTATTTACCCAATGAAAACAACTATTTGCAAAATGCTCATAAGCAAGACTCTGCGCTAGCCGACTTAGTTTCTACTTACGAGCTACGTCTCTCTGGGCTGAACTCTGTTAGCAAACGTCCCGGTTTAGGTATCAGCTTAGTTGCTTCTCTCGATGATCGTTACACCACCACGATTCGCCAGTTATTGTCATCATCACTATCGGGTCGATTAGCCAATGAGACTGACAATACAAAGGATAGCGAGCCAAGCTCACGCATTTATCCTACTGGTCATCTACTGCTGACTGGTTTGATCAAACCAAGTGGTGATAGCGTGCTGGATGTGCTGAGCAGTCGCAAGCTCGATATCCATCTATACAATCCATACCAAACTGAAACCGTCAATATTCTTAACGATAACTATCCATTAGCAGCCAACTTCTCAGCAGGGTATGGAATGTGGCTGGCAGAAAACCAGTTGGATAGTGTGGGTTATTTGAACCTCATCACGCGCCAGCCAGATGCTCGTCTACCCAAACTGTTTATGCTCGAACCTTATGACCCTGACAAGCGTGTCATCATTATGCTGCATGGTTTGGCCTCTAGCCCGGCAACGTGGGTCAACCTCACCAACGATATTCTCAATGATGATAAGCTGCGCGACAATTACCAAGTTTGGCAAATATTTTATCCAACCAATTTGCCTATTTTAGAAAACCGCTATCAGATTCAGCAATTAATCAACACTACTTACGAGCAGACGGACCCGACAGGACAAAATCGCGCCAGTAAAAACAGCGTGATCATTAGCCACAGCATGGGTGCCCTTATCGCGCGCATGATGCTGTCCGATGATAATTTGGTCGATGATTTGGACAGACTTGATGATCAAGACATTCTCTCTAGTAGTGAAAAACGGCAAATCCGCGATGCACTAAAAGAATCGTTTGGTGAAAAGGAATTAAAAAAACGGTTTGAGCTACAATCCTTGCCACAAGTAGACACCGCTGTCTTTTTATCTGCACCTTTTCGCGGCACTGACTATGCAGACCGCTGGTTTACGCGGGCGCTGCGCCGTATCGTCTATTTGCCAGTCGGTTTGGTCAAGACTGTGACAGATAACTTAGCGACGATTGCCACGCAAGGGGATCTGGCGCAAAACCCATTGGGCGCTTTATATCTACAAAATGGTGCCAGTCAGCTCAGTGACAAATCTTCTTTTATCGAATTAACCAAAGATCTGACGATTAATAGCCGTGTGACTTATCATTCAATTATTGCCAACAATGATGCTGATATCACCAAAGGACTGGCTCAAGCACAGCCTGACGGTGCAAAAATTGATTTATCGCAAGCGGTAGAAGAAGACGCTAAAGATGAAAGCGCAAGTGTCAGCGTGTCAGATGACACATCAGAGCTGCCTCCTGAGCCACTGGTCGCTGCCGTTACTGTTGATAAAAATATCAGTCAGGCCTTAACCCAACGTTTATCAGATGGCATTGTTCCCTATACCAGTGCTCACCTAGATGGCGCCGCCTCTGAAACAGTTATCAATGGTGGTCATAGTATTCAAACCAATCCACAAACTATTTTGACGCTGCGACGGATTTTGCATAAACAGTTACAAGAATGATGTATGTTTTTGTTATTGGGGAACATTTTAATGCATGGGACACCAAGTAATAAATAGAACAGATGTTTTATGAAAAATATCCGCTAATTACAAGTCATTGTTATTCATGAGGTTAATTTTATTTTCAAGGGTATTTTACAATTGTTTTAATGACTCCTAGGTATGTAGCTGTCTAACGGCATGGGTTGCGTGTATATCTAGGGAAGCGCATAATATATATAGCACATGACTGTAATATATGAATTTATAGGGACATAAATTATTCAATTCAGCTAAACAGTGAGTCGCAAGCTTAGCCACAATTTATGCCTAATGTTGCTAAAGTAAAGTTTTGCGTCATTGAGCCATTGCCCGTAATCTTTGTCACCTTGATTTATGTACAGTTACGGACAGTTACTTAAGCGTTGTACGGAAGCCAGCGCTATTCAGCTAACAGATGAGAGTAACCGTTTATGTTCGCTACGTTTATGATTGACCAGCTCGATGCGCTGACACTCGCGCGCATCCAGTTCGCTTTTGTTGTCTCTTTTCATATCGTCTTTCCCGCTTTTTCTATTGGACTTGCCAGTTGGCTGACCGTACTTGAGTTTCGCTGGTTAAGAACAGGCAATCCTGTTTTTGCGGAAGTCTACAAACACTGGGTAAAAATATTTGCCGTGGTGTTTGGTATGGGTGTGGTTTCAGGGGTGGTAATGTCTTACCAGTTCGGGACCAACTGGGCAGTCTTTTCCGACAAGGCGGGTAACGTCTTAGGCCCACTGCTCGCTTATGAAGTACTGACTGCATTTTTCTTAGAAGCCTCCTTTTTGGGCATCATGCTCTTTGGTTGGGGCCGCGTTAGTAAGCGCATGCACTTTGTAGCCACTGCAACCGTCGCTATCGGTACGTTGATCTCAGGTTTTTGGATCTTGGCCGCCAACAGCTTTATGCAGACGCCGCAAGGCTTCATGATGGGTGCTGATGGTCTGCTTTATCCAACCAACTGGCTTGAGATTATTTTTAACCCCTCATTCCCTTACCGCTACGCACACATGATGACCGCTGCATTCTTGACGACTGCTTTTGTGGTCGGTGGTATTGGTGCTTATTATCTACAATCCAAAAAACACATCGAACACCGAAAACATGGCCGCGTGATGTTGGGCATGGCGATGATCATGGCGATTTTTGTGGCACCTGCGCAGGTATTAATCGGTGATGAGCACGGACTAAATACCCTTGAGCACCAGCCTGCCAAAGTCGCAGCCATGGAAGGTATCTGGGAAGATGAGCGCGGGGCAGCACTACGTCTCTTTGCGATTCCTGATCAAGAAAATCAAACCAATAAATACGAAGTAAAAATCCCTTATGTCACAGGTTTGATTCTCACCCATTCGTTAGATGGTGAAGTGAAGGGTCTCAAAAACTGGGCACCAGAAGATCAACCACACGTTATTATTGTGTTTTGGGCCTTCCGTATTATGGTTGGCATTGGTATGTTAATGGTGCTTGTGGGTCTATTCAGTGTCTATAAATATTTCAAAAAACAGCAGTTCAATCCTGACAGCAAGCTGTTCCACCGCGCATGGATGATGATGACGCCGCTTGGCTTTATCGCGCTACTTGCCGGTTGGTTTGTCACCGAAACAGGTCGTCAGCCATGGACAGTCTATGGTGTAATCCGTACAGCTGAAAGTATGTCACCCGTAGCAGCCCAACAAGTTGCCACCACATTGATTGGCTTTATTATCGTTTATACCTTTGTCTTTGGTGCAGGTAGCTTTTATATCTTGCGCTTGATTGGTCAAGGGCCAAAACCTTATACCGATCCTGCCGAAGATAATTTCTACGAGCATTCAGTAACCGAAGGTCAAGGTCGTACGCTGAGCGGAGATAATGATCCTGCTGGTCATACTACCAAGCAAGATATCGACACACCAGCAGATGACATCGATGATGGAGGGTTACGCTAATGTTTAATTTCGGTGATGTATTAGACTTACCCTTAATTTGGGGTGGATTGATTGCGCTTGCAGTCTTCATTTATGTACTGCTTGATGGCTTTGATTTAGGCTGTGGTATTTTATTTCCGTTTGCAGGCTCAGACAAAAACCGTAGCCGCATGATGAACTCTATCGCCCCATTCTGGGATGGTAACGAGACGTGGCTGGTATTGGGTGGCGGCGGTCTATTCGCAGCTTTCCCAGTCGCTTACGGTATCATCATGACAGGCCTTTACTTACCTGTGTTTTTGATGCTGGTTGGTCTGATCTTGCGTGGCGTGGCGTTTGAGTTTCGTTTCAAATCTAGCACGCATCGCTACATATGGGACTCTTTGTTTTTTGTCGGTTCAATCACTGCTGCCTTCTTTCAAGGGGTGATGCTTGGCTCGTTGGTACATGGTCTTGACGCCAGTAACCGTCTGTTCACGGGTGGCCCCTTTGACTGGCTCACGACCTTTTCGATTGTCAGTGGTATTGCGGTCATTATTGGTTATGCGCTATTAGGTTCGACGTGGCTGATCTTAAAGACAGAACATGACTTGCAGGTCTGGGCAAGAAAAATCTCAGGGTGGTTATTGTCAGCACTGGTTGTCGCAATGATTATCGTGACGATCTTTATGTACTTCTCAGACATTGAAGCGCTTGAGAATTGGTTCACACTAGCACGCTTACCTTACTTAGCGCCGATGCCGATTATTGCACTCATACTGTTCTTTATTATGCGTAAAGATTTGACCACAGAGCGTGAATACCGTCCTTTCTTATTAACTGTCGCGTTGTTTTTGATGGGTTATATTGGTGTATGTGTGGCGATGTTCCCTTATATCGTACCCTATCAGATGACGCTACATGAAGCTGCGGCTGCCGATACATCGCTATCATTTATGCTGGTGGGTGCGGTAATCATGTTACCTATCATCTTAAGTTATACTGCTTATGCGTACTATGTGTTCAAGGGTAAAACTGATCACGAACATATGTACTAGTCATTGTAAATGACAAGCAGCTAGTGATGAGATAAGCAGGTGCTACATATTTTTGTGGCACCTATGCTCAATTTGTCAGATAAGAGGTCTTTATGAAAAATCTCAGCAAAAAACATTTGAGTAAAAAGCAAAGACAATGGGCTTGGTTTCTGGGCTTATATGCCGCAGGATTTTTGACGATCTTTACGATTGCCCAATTGATTAAGCTGGCAATGGGCGTTTAACACGGTTATCAGACAATACGGTTACCAGATAATGTCGTTACCTGTGTGCTACGCGCTTAATTTGCTAGCCCTTATATTCACTCTTCATTTCTATTGATAAAGACTGGATACGATATAGAAATCATCTGTGTAAAAAAGCAGCGTTGAATAATCAATGCTGCTTTTTTGTGTTTACCAGTGTATTTGTATTTTTGCTTATCCTATGAATTTACCCGACCTTTATGATTATCGACATTGTTTTTTTCAATAAACTCATTCACTTGTGCCAAGCGCTCGGCTGTACCAACGTCGATCCAGTTGTCAGTAATTACTTCAGCAGTAATCTGGAATTTGAGCATCGCTTGCTTAAGTAATGGTGCCAATGCGGCAGGCTGTCCTGATACCAGTCCTTCTACCAACGCCGGAGACATCACGCTAATACCAGCGAAAGTGAATTTGTCCGCATTGCCAACTGGCTGCTCGCTGGCAAGACCATTATTAATAGCGAAATCACCACCATCATTGTGCTCTGGATTGTCAATCAACAACAGATGTGCGCGCTGATCCGCACCTAATGTATAGTCTCGCAACTGAGCAAAATCATAGGTCGTCCAAACATCAGAGTTGACGAGAATAAATGGCTCGTCTCGCAGCTTGCCTGACTGTAATGCCTGAAAAATGCCACCTGCCGTCTCTAACGGTTCATCACCTTCTACTGACCAATGTAGTTTGACTCCATATTGCGTACCGTCGCCCAAGGTATCCATCAGCTTATCCGCCAGCCATGATGCATTGATCGTGATATCGGTAATACCTGCGGCTTGTAGTGCTTTAATATGCCAGACAATAAGTGGCTGTCCACCTACTTCAACCAAAGGCTTGGGCGTTTCTAATGTCAATGGTCGCAGACGTGTGCCCTTGCCAGCAGCCAAAATCATGGCTTGTGTAATCGTAGAGCTAGACATGCTTACTCCTATTTTTATTATTTATATCATTAATTTGATTAAGCATCATCTAGGCTGAAGCAAACTTACCTTTGTATGCAGGTAGAACAGCATCTTGTAGCCATTGATTAAAAGGCAGGACGGCATGCTTGACCTCATCATTACCTTGTTCAGCCAGCCAGTTTAATTCAATAATTAAATCACGCATGACTTTGGGAATATCGGCCAAATAGCGATCTTTGCCATCGCGTTCAGATAATCGAATAAAAATTCCTAGTACTTTTAAATGACGCTGTACACCCATTACATTGACGTCGTTTTCAAGCTGAACCACATTATCGGCTGTGGTTAGCGATTGTTGCTTTTGTAGTTGCCAAAAGTCATTAATCCATGCAGATACTTGACTCTCTGGCCATTCAACATAAGCATCGCGTACTAATGATACTAAATCATAAGTATAAGAGCCGATTACGGCGTCCTGAAAATCAATCACACCTAAGCGCGATGTGTCCGCTTGGTCTTGCATGAGGTTACGACTATGATAGTCGCGATGCACAATGACTTGTGGCTGTAGCAGGATTTCATTGATAAGTACCGATTTCAAGTTTTCCCATACCTTCTCATTCAGCTCTACGCCGATATAAGGGATAAACCACTCACTAAACAGGTTTATCTCGCGATCTAATAACGCCGTATCGTAATCTGGCAGCTGATACTGAGATTTTGCAGTCTCGACTGGTACCGTTTGCAGCGCTACTAACGTCTGCATGGCGAGCTGATAATAGTCATTTATTTGCTCTGGTGTTGCATCATTCAGCAAATGAGCAAACTCTACTGCACCAAAGTCTTGTAGCACCAAAAAACCTTTTTCTAGATTTTGTGCGATGAGCGTCGGCACATTGATTGCAGGCGACATGAGCTTGGCAACATTGATGAACTGCCGCATGGCATCTTGCTCATCAGCAGAATCCATGACGATATAACGCATATCCCCTGACCCATCAGCCTCTAGCAGTTGAATGCGATGATAGCGGCGCGCACTCGCATCACCCGGTAAGCTGTCTAGATTAAAGGGCTTATCTACAAATACTTGCTGTAACCAATGCTCGAGTTGTTGTTGGCGATTGTCGTTATTGTTATCGGTCATGTCAGGCTCTATAGTGGTTTTATCAGTCATAATGGGCATCGTAGGTTAAATATAAATCATAAATAATTAAAGTAGTGATAAGTCAGGCAAATACTTGCTAAAATGGTCATATCTTAAGCCGCAACAACTGCGTCAGTAGACATATCAAGATATCATTCAATAATTTAATGCTAAGCTGAAATTTTTAGCTCATTTAAAAGCAGCTTGGCTATATTATAAATTTTGGTAAATAGTGTAGCTGATTTGGTTTTTTTTGACTATGATTAGTCGTCATTATATGTAAAACAGCCAAATTCTTGAGATGACGCTATCGATGAGTGATTTTTTAGCCGTTCATTAACAACGCTGTCTTGTTGAATAATACGACTATGCAATTCAGTATCGCAATCCAATAGGCTCTGCAATCATAGGTGTGCCCTTGTTATATTCTCCGCTTTACCAAAGCATTCGTTTGATCTTATTTGGTGCCTTAGGCTTATCTAGCCTAACAGTTAGTGCTGCCATCAACGATGCTGACACACAGACAACTGAGCCATCAAGTGTTGGTAGTACGAGCAGCTACCTCTCTGATACCAATAACAGTAATATCACCCAAAGCAGTAATTACAACGATATCCGTTATAAAGACGCCCGCTCACAGGTCGATAATTCTCAAAGAGCGACTTCTGCCTCTGATTTTGATGACACAGGTTTCGTAAGCGATGCTACGTTAGAAGATAGCGCCTCCGATGATGTTTTGAATATCACAGAGATCAATGAGTCTTCTGATACCGCCTCGATACAATCATCAAATATGACGGATAGTGGTCAGGTAAGCCGCGACACACGCGCTAATGCTATGGTCACGTCTCAAGATACCGTAGCGGATAACCGTCAGCTAGATATCAGTGATGAGAGCATTCAAGACAGTCTAGTGCGTTTGGCAGAATTCTATGAGCTCACACCAGAGACTCCTGTCTCAAATGACGTGGATAATACAAAAAATGCTGAGTCAGATAACATACAGAGTACTTTAGCGCCTACAGCTCAGACCATTCCAAAAGTCGGTAAGAACTTACGATTACTGCCAAACGCTATAGATAGCGCACAACGCTGTGAAGGTCAATGGGTCTATCCAAAGAGCAACCCTAATTATCAGCGTGCTGTGAATGAGGCTGGCGGTGCAAATGGACAACCCGTACCTGATGTCGACAGTATTCCCAACAATCAAGCACCTCTATTCACAGAGTCAGACTACGGTTATTACAATAATATCAATTATGCTGAACTATCAGGTAATGTGAAAGTCGATCAAGGTACCCAGCATATCGAAGCAGAAAAAGTTGTGATTGATTTAAGCAATGGGGTGGCTGCTGCACAAGGTAGAGTCATGTTTACCGATCAGGCGACAGGACAATCACTGCAACGTAGCAATGCACCGAGCAACGCTCAAACCAGCTTTAATGAGAGAGCAAAAAAAGGTGGTCTGATTGGGGTTGCAGACAGCTTAAACTATAATACTGAAACTGGTCAATCAACCGCCAATGATGTGGCTTTTGCTAGTGTTGAGCTACAAGCACACGGTTATGCTAAGCGCTTGAACAAGCCTAATGATAGTGAGTACGAGCTGGACGAGGTGATGTTTAGCACCTGTCCACCCACCAACCGTAAATGGCAATTTGATGCCAAAAGTATCGATTTGAATACTGATACAGGACGCGGCGAAGCCTATAATACAACCTTCCGCATTGCTGACGTGCCCGTCTTTTATCTCCCCTACTTTAACTTTCCAATAGACAGTCGTCGTAGTAGCGGATTTTTATTACCAAGTGCTAGCGTGAGTAGTGAGAGCGGTGTTGAGATTGATGTTCCTTATTACTTCAACCTAGCGCCCAACTACGATGCCACGCTCAATACGCATGTATATACCGACCGTAATCCTATGGTCTCAGGTGAGTTCCGTTATTTGACCGAAAACTATGGAGAAGGTATCTTTAACGGTTCATACTTGCCCAATGACAAAGAATATAATGACGAAGATCGTAAAAGCTTTTTTTATGATCATTACTGGTCATCCAAAAGTATTCCACGGTTAAGTGGTGATGCCAAATACAGCTATGTATCAGATGCAGACTATCTTGATGATTTTGATACTTTAGGTTTATCAGATAACACGATCAATCTACCAAGGCGTGCCCGAGTTAATTATTATAATGATTACGTCGATGGTGAGTTAAAAGTAGAAACCTTTCAAACGTTAGATGCGTTTACTGACAACGGTGAGGCTCTAGAGGATAAAGACAAACCCTATTCACGCCTACCACAACTAAAGCTCAACTATCGACTGCCGTGGGCGAAGAATTTCGATATCACTGGTGTACATGATTCTGCCTATTTTAAGAAGTCTATTGATGATGGCTCTGAGGATGAAAAGAGCGGTGCACGCATTTATAATAAAATAAGTGCCGTCTATCCGATGGAGAAGTCTTGGGGCTACATTAGACCGAAGCTAAGCCTACAGCACCTGTATACTTCATATGATGAAGACAGCTTGGCAGACAATAATATTAGTGAAGAGGACGGTAGCCAATCAGTCTTCGTTCCGCAAGCCAGTATTGATGCAGGTCTGAATTTCTACCAAGCAGGCTCACCCTTCGGTGCTTTTGATGACACCATGGGTGGCTATCGCCTGCTTAGCCCGCGGGTGAAATACACTTATTCACCGTATAAAAACCAAAATGATATTCCTAACTTCAATACTCGTATTGCGTCTATTAACTATGAGCAGCTATTTTCAGACAGCTGGTTTTTAGGCCATGATCGCTTGCAAGATTTGCACTCTATCACGCCTGGTGTCAATTATCGTTACATCGATGCAACGGGTGTGACACGTTTTGATGGTAGCATTGCAGAACAGTTCTATATAGATGATGGTCGTGTTACGCTTGATGATGAACAAAGAGTATTCAACTCTTCTTCCTCAGGCATGGTATGGGATACCAGCACCCAACCTTATAACAATTTTTGGGTTGATGTGAGCGGTGCGCTGACTAACGATTACGATTTGAACTATATCACGACTGAGCTACGTTATCAGCCATCAGACAATAGCTTGTTCAATGTGGGCTACGTTAAGCGTCAGCGTGATGAAAACACGGATCAGTTGCCATTGTCCGCATTTACCGCCTCTGCCGTTTTCCCTATCAATAATAGCTGGCGGATATTGGCTCAAGGTCAATATGACTATAATCGTAACAAGATGCTCGATTCACTCATCGGTGTTGATTATGAAGATTGCTGCTTTGGCTTTGCAGTTTACGGTCGCCGTTACTATAATGACTTAAACGTCAAAGACGAGCCAACACAAGCTGTTATGGCAGAAATTAGATTAAATGGGCTTGGCAGTGGCAGTAGCCGCCTAACACGGTTGCTCTCTGATAAGATATTAGGCTTTGAACCTGTCCAAACTGCATGGAAAGACTAACGAGATTTTTTGCTAGATTACCGCACTATTTGCACAAATATTTATAAGATATTATCTATAACCCTACTATGGGCCACGCTGTCAAATATTTGATTATTGAGTATTGGATTGCGTTGACCGACTACCATCCGATGCGATGACATTGATGAGGAGCATCATGAGATTTTTTTCTTTACGTCAAACCAGCCGTGCTGTACTGCTATCTATGAGTGCCAGTCTTGTACTGACATTAGGTGCTCAAGCAGCGACTGTGAAACCTGCCATAGCACAAGCCTCGACTACTACTAATCAGAATGCAGTAAGTCGCTTGACACCTGCCAATAGCACCGATGGTATTGTCGCTTTAGTCAATGAAAACGCTATTCTAAAAAGTGAATTGATCGATGCCATTACACAAACCCAAGCCCGCGCACGAGCAGCAGGAGAACCTATTGCAAACTCAGCGCAACTGCAGTCAGAGGTACTAAACGCGCTTATCTTGCGTGAATTGCAACTATCAATGGTAAAACGTGTCGGTTTATCTCCTGATGAAACCGAGATCAATCAACGCCTTGCTCAAATCGCTCAATCTCAAGGGCTCAATAGCATCTCAGCATTACAGCAACGCTTAGATGCCGCGCGTCCTGGTAGTTATGCCGCATTACGTGCTCAACTGATCGAAGATGCTGCTATTCAAGAGCTGCAGCAGCGTCAAATCAGTCGCCGAGTACGCATTAGCGAGCAAGATATTGATGCATTTTTGGCATCGCCTGAAGCAAAACGTTTGAACCAAAGTGAATACCAAACTGTGCATGTACGTGTTCCTTATATAGATGACTACAGTCGTTTGTCAGCAGCTCAACGTGAGGAAGCGCTAAAAGTTGCACAAGATTTGCGTACTCGTTTACTTGCACCAAATGTCAATGTCTCTGAAGCTGTTGCTGCAAGCCAAGGTAGCTATCCTATCCCTATTCAAGGTGGCGATATGGGCTTTCACAAAGCGGCCTCTCTACCGACAGAGCTATCAAGCAAAATTACCAATCTCGATATTGGTGCAGTCAGTGAGCCGTTACTAACGCCTGAAGGTATTGATATCGTTAAGCTGGCTGATAAAAAAGCCAGTGATACCATGCTGATTCCGCAGTGGCATACTCGTCATATCTTGGTAAAAGTCGATGAGTTACAGACAGATGCACTGGCTGAACAGAAAATTAATGATTTGTATGAGCAACTGCGTAATGGCGCTGATTTTGCTTCCCTAGCATCAACCTATTCAGACGATCCAGGATCGGCTGGCCGCGGTGGTGATCTTGATTGGGTCAGTGAAGAAGATATGGTAGGTCCATTTGAGGCCACAATGAAAAACACAGCCGTTGGTGACTACTCTGCTCCATTCAAAACTCAATTCGGCTGGCATATCCTAAAAGTTGACGGTAAGCGTCAGCAGGATGTGAGCGAGCAATATCGTCGCAATATGGCACGCCAAGCATTGTATCAACGTCTAGCACCTCAAGCACAAGAAGACTGGTTGCAAGAATTGCGTGCAGGTGCTTACATCCAAGTACTCGGTTAAAGACTTACGCTCAACTGTTTAGTAATAAGTTAATACACTGAACGCTAATAATACTGATTAGCTTGCACAGAAAAAGGGTATATGCCAATGCATATACCCTTTTTTTATTTAGAAATTGACTGCCAGTTAATTAGAATAATGGATAGCTAACCGCCTAAGTACAATTAACTTAATAGACGGTTAAACCAATCTATTTAGCTGTGTATGGCAAGAATATTGCAAACCGAAAAATGATGCACAAAGAAAAGCCCCGAACCTAGGGCGATTGGTTCGGGGCTTCAGTGCTTCATGTTATTGTTATTATCTCTCTTCCATGTTGACTCATCCTAAGTCATAAACAGTAACGTATAAGACAGCGGGCTGACCTGTTCTTTTATTGATACCGTCTCAACACTGCATCCTTGCGTATCCTTGTGTTGATGAATGTATTATAGGACAATCAATTTGGTACGAATAGAAGCTAAAGACCTTATTTGACGTAAGCATATGCTTACGTTATAAGAGTAAACTTTAACCTATACGTCGTACTCCTCATCAACTAAAACTGCCTTGCGCTTCTCTGCGTTCATCTGACATTTTCTTGCCTTCTTTTTTACCTTCTTCAATCTTGCTATCTGCTTCTGCCACATCTTCTGCTTCTGCAGTAGGCGCATTGCCTTCTTGCTTACTCGTTTCTTCTGGCTCATATTGTAAAGTTGTCATCACAGGAAAATGATCAGATCCTATAGACGGCATACGTTTGATATCAACTACTGTAAAGCAAGCACTATGGAAAATATGATCCAATGCCCAACGCAGAAACGGATATTTGACATGAAAGGTGTTGATAAAGTGTCGACCAATACGAGGATCTAGCAGCCCAGAAATACGCTGAAAGCGGCGCGTGGTTTTTGACCATGCCACATCGTTGAGATCACCAGCCAATATCGCAGTTTGCTCATTTTCTTTGATGTGCTTGCCAACCATCAACAGCTCAGCATCACGCGTGGTAGATTTATCAGCTTCAGTTGGACTTGGAGGCATAGGATGCAAACAATATAGCCAAATCACTCGACCACCTTGCAATCGTAACTGCGTATGAATAGAAGGTATGTCATCAATCATTAGGTACTTCACTTCAGGATCTATGAGCTCAAGCTTAGAGTACAGGTGCATACCGTATAGATTGTCCAGTGGAACCTTCACTGTATATGGATAATCAGACTCAATTTGCTGTAAGGCTTGCTCCCATTTTTTATCAGTTTCAAGCGTAATTAAAATATCGGGCTGTCTATGCTTGACCAAATCAACCAATTTTTGTGTTTCATCATTGGGTGTCAACACATTTGAGACCATGATTTTCAATTGATGTACTTGCCCTTCTGGCTTGTCTTTTGCTTTTTGAACTTCTTTTTTCCATAGCTTGGTATACGGCAATACCATTCTTAACTGGAACGCTAACGTGATACTAAGCACTATAAATAATAACCATTGACCCAGTTGCCACTCTGAGAAAAACATGATCATGCCAACCCATGCAATGACACCAAGCACCATTATCTGAATACGTGGGAATTCGACGCCACGTACCCACCAATTATCCAGTGGCACCCAACCCCAGATCGTTACAAATGCGATGAATCCTGCTAGCCATTGTAAGCTGTAATATAATAGTGAGAGATCCATAGTATGTAATAACCGTTTATTGAGATGATAATGGGGCCAATGATGATATATGCCATTCATTCCATGACAACGCACATCATTATCTTAACTGAACTGAGTTTTAACTGAACTGACGTCAAGTATTAATGCTAGAAGCTTACTTTAGCATTTCATAAGATTTTCGCCTATATATGAGTCGCGATTCTGCAACAACTGCCATAAAAATTTACAATACTTGCCCGATCAAAATAATAGGTATTTTATCAAGAGCCTTATCCTTTACGGACAACCAAATATATTTTGCCAATACCTAAGCGCGACTCTAATAATAACGTAAAGTTATAGTACACATAGTTAATAGTGTATAGAAAACGAGTAAATAATAGCCAAAACGCCTTGCTTTTTTGTACCATTCACGGCATTGTTATCGGTTGGTGATGCAACAAATAATTGTAAATAGGACTGAATTTCATGAGTAATTTAACAGTAGGCTTGGTAGGCTGGCGCGGCATGGTAGGGTCAGTATTGATTCAACGTATGCAAGAAGAAAATGACTTTAACGGTATTACGCCTGTCTTCTTTTCAACCAGCAATGCTGGTGGTGATGCGCCAAAATTTGACGGTATTGAAACTGGCCAACTAAAAGATGCTCATGATATCGAAGCACTCGCTGCTTGTGATGTGATTATTACTTGCCAAGGTGGTGATTACACTTCGAAAGTTCACCAACCGCTACGTGATGGCGGCTGGACTGGCTATTGGGTTGATGCGGCAAGCACGTTACGTATGAAAGACGATAGCATCATCATTCTTGATCCAGTCAATCGCAGCGTCATTGACGATGCCCTAGCCAGTGGCAAAAAAGACTTTATCGGTGGTAACTGTACCGTATCACTGATGCTAATGGCGATTGGTGAGCTATTCAATAAAGGCTGGGTCGAATGGGTCAGTGCAATGACATATCAAGCGGCTAGTGGCTCTGGTGCCAATAACATGCGTGAGCTTATCTCAGGTATGGGTGTTTTGCATGACGCTGTACAAGAGGAACTAGCCAACCCTGCTAGCGCTATTCTTGATATTGATAAGAAAATCGCTCAGATACAGCGTTCAGCAGACTTCCCTACACAGTACTTTGGTGTGCCGCTTGCTGGTAGCTTGATTCCTTATATCGACGTGCAGTTAGAAAATAAGCAGTCAAAAGAGGAATGGAAAGGCGGCGTTGAGACTAACAAGATTCTTGGTAATGATGAAGCTAGCACGATTCCTATCGATGGTATGTGTGTACGCGTCGGGGCAATGCGTTGCCACGCGCAAGGTCTAACCATCAAGCTCAAAAAAGATATCCCTCTAGAAGAGATTGAAGCCGTCCTAAAAAATAGCGGCAATGAGTGGTTAGACTTGGTCGAAGACGATAAAGAAGCCACTATGAACCGCTTAACACCAGTCGCAGTGACTGGTACATTAACAGTTGCATTAGGCCGCTTACGTAAGCTTAAAATGGGCCCTGAGTATTTAGGTGCCTTTACCGTTGGTGATCAGCTACTATGGGGCGCAGCAGAACCATTGCGCCGTATGCTGAATATCATTCGTGAGCAAAAAAACTAAATCGAATAACCAAAATATCAGATAAAAAAAAGACAGCAATTGCTGTCTTTTTTTTGCGGTCAATAATATAAATGGCTAAGAACAATGACTATATGCCCTAATACCCTTATATTACTTTTGCTCATACGCAATCATTACCTCATTACGACGTAAAAATGGCAGTGTCCATGGCTCATCATAACGTGCCAATTCGGGATCACCTGTAGGCGTTAAATTTTTGCTTTGCATCCAATTTCGCAGTTCTTGTGTCTTCTTATCTACTTTATCACTTCCAGTAAATCCTGAGAATTTGATAACGCCGTAATTTTGAGCGGGTACTTCGACGATTTCAACGTCTGGGTTATTCGGTTTTGGTAACGTCTCCATCGTGTATTTACTAGGCATCGTGAATTGTACGCGCCACTTTCCGTCATCTTGTTGCATACTGACTGGTGCAATCATTGCGATCTTCTGTGACTCACTATCCCCTTTGTTATCAGGCTGCATAGTGACAGGCGCTGTCATGCTAATTTTGCTACTACCACCAGTTGGTGCGGTATTATTACCAAAAATATAGTCCGCTAGGATTTTGAAACCTGCACGACTCGCCGCGTGTTGATCACCACTTACCCACGTTTGGGCGATTAACTGCTCATCATAACGACGTAACTCAAAGTCATCTGATTGTGCCAATAACGTATACTCCGGCTCTTCTGGATCAGCAGCCATTGCCCCTTTTGATATCAATAATATCCCGCCAACTAATAATAAATAACCTGTCTTTTTCATATAACCTCTCCATTTTCGTAAAGTATGCTCTGATGGTTCTAAATACGTCACCATTATGACTTTTACTTTACCAGCGCAACGCAGGGGTTGTCTGTGTGTTTTGAAGCACTGTCTGTGTCTTTTGGTTATGAACATATTGCATTAATTAAAAAAACGCACTGACTGGCTATATTGACGGCCTGAATATCAATATCCAAAAAATCCCTAATAATGCTATAATTAGCGCCATTTTCATAGCTCATATATCGGTTAACATATGCAATTTGTCTTACATAAAACAGCCAGCGGTGCAACTCGTGCACGCCGCGGCACCGTTCATCTCAATCATGGCGATGTGCAAACGCCTGCTTTTATGCCGGTTGGTACTTATGGTACGGTCAAAGGTATGCTGCCACGTGATATCGAAGCCATCGGTGCTGATATCATTTTAGGCAACACTTTTCATCTCTGGTTACGCCCAGGTACGGAAGTGATCGACAAATTTGGCGGCTTGCATAAGTTCATGCATTGGGACAAGCCTATTTTGACGGATTCAGGTGGCTTCCAAGTATTCAGTCTGGGTGCCATGCGTAAAATTACCGAAGAAGGGGTTAACTTCAAATCGCCTATCGATGGCGCCAAAGTATTCCTTTCTCCTGAAAAATCCATGCAAATCCAGTACAGCTTGAACTCAGACATCGTCATGCAGTTCGATGAGTGCACCCCTTATCCAGCGACTCATGATGAAGCGAAAAAGTCTCTAGAGCTTTCATTACGCTGGGGACAACGCTGCGTTGATGAGCACAATAGACTGGGCAGCACCAACGCATTATTTGGTATCGTACAAGGCAGTATGTATCCCGATTTGCGTCAGCAATCACTCGAAGGTTTGCTAGATATCAGCTTTGATGGTTACGCTATCGGCGGTCTTTCGGTTGGTGAGCCAAAAGAAGAGATGATAGACGTCCTAGACTACCTGCCTGATGATATGCCAGCAGATAAGCCGCGCTATCTAATGGGCGTTGGTAAGCCTGAGGATTTAGTTGAAGGCGTACGCCGCGGTGTGGACATGTTCGATTGTGTGATGCCAACTCGTAACGCGCGTAATGGTCATTATTTCGTGACGGGCGATGCAGACAATGCTGGTGTGGTACGTATTCGTAATAGCCAGTATCGTAACGATGAAGGCCCATTAGATCCTGAATGTGACTGCTACACTTGCCAAAACTTTAGCCGTGCTTATTTGTATCATCTTAATAAATGTAAAGAGATGCTGGGTGCTCAGCTAGCCACCATTCACAACTTACGCTATTACCAGCGTTTGATGCAAGGTATCAGAGATGCCATTGAGCAAGATCAGTTTGATGAATTCGTCAATGAATTCTATAGTAAGCGTGGACAAACCGTTCCTAAGTTAAACTTGCGTTAATCCATTTTAGTGTTTATTGATATTATTAGACATAAAAAAGGGCTTAAGATAATTCTTAAGCCCTTTTTCTATGAACTGCTTTTATCGCTTGATGATTTACATGTCTAAATCATTATAAATAACTATTAGCCCATCAGTGAGGTAACAAATACCACGATCACAGCGATTGGCGCGATGAATTTTGCAACAATTTGCCAAAGCTGCCATGTAGCATTAGATAAACCAAGCTCTTGCTGAATGCTACGCTGATCCATTTTCCAACCAACGAATACGATGGCCGCAAGACCTGTTAGAGGTAACAGGAACTTACTGGTAATCTTATCTAGCGCATCAAAGATACCATTACCCATGATAGTAAATTCAGACCATAGATTGAACGATAGCAATGCGGCAATACCTAATAGCCAAATCACAGTACTGGCAACGATAGTCGATACGGTACGGCTCATCGACGTACGCTCTTCTAGCAGCTCAACCGTTGGCTCTAGTAATGAGATAGATGAGGTGACAGCTGCAAAGGTGATAAGCAGAAAGAACAATGCACCAATGATAGTACCCGCACCCATGCTACCAAAAGCAATCGGTAAGCTGACGAAGATCAGACCAGGACCTGATGCAGGATCTAGACCATTACTAAAGATAATTGGGAAGATGGCTAGACCGGCCGCCAAAGCGATAACCGTATCCAAGATAACAACAGTACGTGCAGTTTTTAGCAAGTTCACTTCACGGCCCAAATACGAACCATAAGCAACCATGATGCCCATACCAATCGATAGCGTGAAGAAGGCATGACCTAATGCTGCAAGCATAACGTCAGCCGTCAGCTTGCTCATGTCTGGCGTGAACAAATAAGCAACTGCCTCACCAAAACCGCCATTCATTATGTTATAACCAACGATAACGAAAAGGATCACACCCAATAGTGGCATCAAAATCTTGGCTGTTTTTTCGATACCACTCGTTACACCAATACCAACGATGACAGCAGTCAAAATCATAAATACGGTGTGCCAAATCGTCAATGTACCGGCTGATGCTAGCATCGCATCAAAGGTCGCAGCCACTGAGTCACTGTCTTGGCCTGTAAAGCTGCCTGACGCAACTTTGGTAATATAGTTAAGTGCCCAACCACCGATGACACTATAGAAGGATAGAATTAAAAAGCCACCCAAAATACCAGTAGCACCAACGATGGTCCAGCTACGAGATTTACCTTCGCTAGCAGCCACATCCGCAAACGTGTTGACTGGGTTTTTTTGTCCACGGCGACCAATGAGCCATTCAGCAACTAGTATCGGAAAACCGACTAGCGCGATACAGAATAAATAAGCGATAACGAAAGCTGAACCACCGCTCTCGCCCACCATATATGGAAATTTCCATATATTTCCCAAACCTACTGCTGAACCTACTGCCGCTAACACGAAGCCAAAACTTGAGCTCCATTGTGCATGTTCTTGTTTATTGATAGCCATTTTTTGCGTCCTCGTACTTCAAATAACGCTACTGACAATCCTCCTTGATCATCATAAATAGTGACTACTACTATCAAACTATTTAGTGAACACTTCGATGTGAAGTGCCCCGTAACATTAAGAAAGAATTGTTTACAATATCATAAACGCTCAGTTTCTGCTAAGCGACCAAAAAAGTCAAGTACTCATAAATATAAAAAGCCATAACAATTGGTTATGGCTTTTAACATTATTATCTTTTATTAATAGAATTTAGGCAGATTAAAACTGTAAAAAACGACTATCTAGCCTAGATTCTATAGTGGTTCAATATGCGTTTAACGCACCACCCCGCGACGACTTTTTTGTAGTGAATCAATCAGCAATTGAACTTTTGGCTCTTGAGATAGCAGCTCACCTTGCAGAACCTCCAACGCTTTTGCTGTGGTCAGACCCGATCTAAAGACGGTACGATACGCTTGGCGTAAGACATCAATGGTTTCTTTCGACCAATCTTTTCGGCGCATGCCTTCGATATTCAGGCCATGAGCTTTTGCTGGATTACCAGACACCATCGTAAACGCTGCGACGTCTTTTAAAATCAAACTGGCACCGCCAATTAAGCTGTAATCATCTACTGTACAAAACTGATGAATACCTGAATTACCACCGATGATTGTATGGCTACCGATAGTCACATGACCTGCAACGCCCACATTATTTGCCAACACATTATGATCGCCAATCACACAATCATGCGCCACATGAGTATTGACCATCAACAAGTTATGACTACCTATCTTGGTCAGCTCACTATCTTGTGCAGTACCGCGATGTAGGCTACAAGCTTCGCGAATCGTATTGTGATCGCCAATCTCGAGCCAAGTACGCTCACCTGCATACTTTAGATCCTGAGGATCTTCTCCAACACTCGCAAACTGATAAAACTGGTTGTGCGCGCCAATACGAGTCAACCTAGTTACAACGACATGCCTATGCAATACAGTATGTGGTCCAATTGACACTTCATCACCAATGATACAGTAGGGACCAATGATGGCAGTCTCATCAATCTGTGCAGATGGCGAGATGAGTGCTGTAGGGTGAATCTGACTCATGATGTGGGCCCTTGTATCATTTAATGCAAATAAATAGTCAGCCAAATGCAGCTGGTTTGGCTTCATGAATGAGGCTAATATCCGCTGCTTTGTTAAATATCAATATAATAGCTCATTATAATTGTGAAGATCGATTCGATATAGCGCCTAATGAATGCTAACTTATTACCAACTTAGGCACTTTTACTGTCTTTGATTTTTTGCTGTTCTTGACGCGCAATCATGATTTGAGCACTCGCAGCAAGTTCGTCTTCGACATGTACCGTACAATCAAACTTATAAATACCATGGCGCTGCATTACTGTTTTGGCACGAATAATGAGTTGATCACCAGGAATCACTCGGCGTTTAAACCGCACTTTATCCACACCAGCAAACAAATACAGATAGCCATCTTCTGAAGTCAGTCCTGCGCTAATGAACCCAAGTATGCCTGAAACCTGTGCCATTGCCTCTACCATCAATACCCCTGGCATGATTGGCTCGTCAGGAAAATGCCCATTAAAAAACTCTTCATTAATGGTCACATTTTTGATACCCGTAATGCACTCTCCTGGTGTACAAGCGACCACTCTATCGACCAACATAAAAGGATAACGATGTGGTAAATAATGCTTAATTGTATGATACGTTAGTGGCAGGGTAAGACCTTGCTCAGCCAAGCTTTTGATGTCTTCATCAGTTGGGATATCTATATGGTTATTGCTCATAATGAGGCTTCCTTGCTATGTTTTGGATGTTTATTGTTTGTATGTGTTCGCATTAATCACGACCAAGCTGACGAAAGCGTACCGCTGCACGGCGCCAATTAGCAGTTGGCATAGCAGCAGTTCCAGAAGAGTAAGAACCAGCAGTTTTTATAGACTTGGTAACCATGGTCATACCTGATAAAACCACATCATCTGTAATTTCGATGTGCCCTGTGATACCGACAGCACCGCCAATAATGCAGCGTTTACCGATAGTCGTACTACCGGCAATACCTGTTTGGGAGGCAATGGCAGTGCCGTCGCCGATACGTACGTTATGGGCAACTTGAACCAAATTATCAATGATAACATGATTGCCAATAACCGTATCATCAATGGCGCCGCGATCGATGCAGGTGTGGCTACCAATACGCACATGATCACCAATAATCACACGGCCTAGCTGAGCGATCCGCTCCCAGCCTGAAACACTAGGATTGTTGGTAGGAGCAAAGCCAAACCCTTCGGCACCAATGCTCGCACCCGCATGCAATCTTGCGTAGCTACCAATGACACAATCATGGCCAATAACCACTTGCGATTTGATAACACTGTCAGTACCGATCTCAGAATGCGCTTCAATCACCACATGGGCATCAAGTGAGCTACGCGCTCCTATCTGCACACAGTCGCCAATGACACAAAAAGGACCAATATTGACCTCATCACCAATCACAGCGCTATCAGAGATCACAGCGCTAGGATGGATTCCAGCAGATAGTGACTGACGGGCAAATAGTTGGCTAGCGCTGGCATAAGCTAGGTATGGGTTAGAGACAACCAACGCTAAGGCCGAATCAGGTACTTGGTCACGATACTCTTGGGTGACCAATACTGCACCTGCTTGGCTACTGGACAAACTAGAGATATAGTGAGGGTCTGCCAAAAAGCTTAGCTGCTTTTGGTCAGCAGTAGTTAAACTTCCAACACTGTTAAATGGGTGACGTAACTGCTCAGCACTAATATCAGCCTTATTGATAATGGGCTGGCGCTGCTCAATCCGAGTGATAAGTTGCTCAATCGTTATCATAATGACTATTAATAGACTATTGTTATATATAAAACGGTCGCCAAAATAACAATGTGTTTTGACGACCTACTGGGAACTAATGACATTCTAACTTACTTAGACAAATATTTGAGAACGATTAGATATATTTAGATAATATTAGCGATCTAGAATGTATTACCAATCTGGAATTGGACTTTTTCAGTTTCGTCGCCTTCTTTATCACCAAAAGGTACGGCATAACTGAGTGAAATTGGACCAATTGGTGTATACCAAGTCACACCTGCACCTGCACTAAAACGGAAATTATTGTCTTGGGTCAATAGTGGTACACCTGTATCCTCACCGGTGCCAGGATTAACGAAGGTACGGTCTTCTTTGTCACTCGTATCGAATACCTGACCACCTTCAGCAAATAGTACTGGACGCACTTGATCTGCCCAATCCCCTTTAAACGGCATCGGCAAAATCAGCTCACTACCAAAACTAACTAACGCATTACCACCAACCTCTTCTGTACTATACGTCTGATTAGCGGGATCGTTAATAGCATCATAATAAGCTTGTGATTTAGGTCCTAACGTTGAAGACTCATAACCACGTACTGAACCATAACCACCCGCGTAGAAGTTTTCGTAGAATGGCAAATCATTACCATAGCCCAGTTTGGTATAACCGCGCGCGATCCAATCTTTATAAAGCGGATAATACACGTTGCCGCGATAAACGAGTTTCTGATAGCTAGAATCGCCAAGACCAATGGTAGCATCAACAGTGTGGCTCATACCTTTGGTCGGAAACACTGGGCGATCTAGTGTGCTGTAGTCCCAGCCCAATAGTAAGTTATAGGTTTGATAATCATTTTTAAAGCCAGTACGACCTTCGAAATCTCCAGTGAAGTCTTCAACAGTACCGCCGTCATCGATAATTTCTTGTGCGTTTGATATGCCGAGGAAACGGCCACCACGTACTGTCGTATTGTCGACATTTAGACCAGCACTGACACGCTTGGTCTCATCCACAGGATAGCTATAATTTAGCGTAGCACCGTAAGCATCAGTGACATAATTACTGACGTTTCTATCATCATATTTGGTTTCGCGATAGTAAGCACTCACACCTTGCGAGACGCCATTTTCTGTAAAGTATGGATCGGTATATCCTAAACTATACGAATCACGTGTCTCTGAACGTGATAGTGCGGCTTTAACGCGGTTACCAGTGCCCATAAAGTTATTTTGGGTTAAATCCAACTGAAAAGTAACACCGCCGCTCTGCGAGTAACCGGCCGCAATCGTTGAACTACCAGAAGGTTGCTCTTCTACTGTATAGTTGACATCTACTTGATCTGGCTGATTGGGTACTGGTTTTACGTCAACATTAACAGCTTTGAAGAAACCGGTACGCATAAGACGTGTACGCGATAGCTGAATTTTTTCACTAGAGGCAAGAGAACCTTCCAATTGACGCATTTCACGGCGCAATACTTCATCTTGAGTTTTTAAATTGCCTGTGAAGTTGATACGGCGAACATAAATAGGACGTGCAGGATCGATATAATAATCCACGTCAACCATTTTGGTGTCGTCATTAATGCGTGGTACGGGTCTAACTTGGGCTAAATAATACCCTTCGTTACCATAGCGTCTTTTGAGCGCGGCTGTTGTGTCATCCAGTTTGGCTTGTGAGTATTTTTCATTAGGCGCAAAAGTAACCAGCTCTTTGAGTTCGTTGTTATCAAAAGTGGGCTTACCCAAGAAATTGACGTCACCAAACTGATACTGCTCACCTTCACTCAAACTGACTTCGATGAACACACTACGTTTATCTTCACTAATATTAAGTACCGCGTTATCTACTGCGAAACGCACATAACCATCGTTTTGATACAACGCTTTTAAATTGTCTAAACTGGCAGCCAGTTTTTCTTGTGCATATCGATCAGATTTTGATAGCAAGCGTGTCCATGATGATTCTTTTACGGCAAAGACGTCTTTGATTTCTTCATCACTGAAGTGTTTGTTGCCAATCACATTGATATCAACAACTTTAGCAGGCTTACCTTCGATAAAGCGCACATCAAGCTTGACGCGATTACCATCAAGTACCGTCTGATCTACTTCAATATTACTGTTGTAGTAACCTTGGCTGATATACTGCTGTTGTAGCTCATTAGCAACGCCTTGCAGGGTCGATTGCTTCAGTACATTACCGACAGACAGCCCAGCATTCCCAAGGCCTTGCTCAAGCCCTTCTTTAGGAATGAGCTTGTTACCTTCAAAATTCACTTCGGCAATGGTTGGACGTTCAATAACATCAAACCTTAGATTGCCACCTTCGACACGGCTTTGAATATCAGCAAAGTTTTCAGTCGCATACAGTGCCTTGATACTGGCAGCTAAGCTACTGTCATTTACCGTATCTCCTACCGTAATAGGTAGAACCGGATAGAGGCTATCAGGGGTTAAGCGTTGTAAGCCATTGAAACCGATGTCAGTCACTACAAATTCTGCAGCCTGTACCGGCATACTCATCATCGCTACAACTAACGGCAACCCAGCCGCGCTCATAAATAAAGGCGTACGCATAAACACTATCCGTCAATAAAAAACTTGCTAAAGTTAAGTTAAAAAGCACATGTTGTCTAGCCCATTTGCATAAAGTTGCAACTCCATGCATGGCTGACTCAGAACACTTTATATAAAAAGCATCACAAAATAAACTAAAAATTACGATTAGTACAGAGGATATGCCACAAAGTATCTTGCATATAATAGCAACAATCAAAGCGCAAGCGCCATTAAACCATTAGTATATCGTGCTTTATTGATTATATTACTCATTAACCGATCAAAACAGCCTACTGATGTCATTACCAATTGCTAACACCATGAAACCTGCCAGTAAGAGTAAACCGATATTTAACCCCACCATTTGTACCCCTTCAGAGAGCGGCTTACCGCGAATCAGTTCGATAAAATGATAAACGATATGACCACCATCCAATACTGGAATCGGTAAAAGATTCAATACAGCAAGACTCAGGCTAATCAATGCAGCCGTCGATAATACCATCTGCCAACTGATATCAAAGCTTTGCTTAGCAACTTTGGCAATGGTAATCGGACCTGACAAGTTATCCAGACCAATCATACCTGAGAGCATTTTCCCCATCGAGCTTACCGTCATCACGGCTAGTTGCTCAGTCTTCTCAAATGATTTAACCAATGACTCGCCAGGGCCATAAACCACGGTGGTTTTGTAAGCATCAGGAATAACAATCTCAGTCTGATCAACCATGGCGCCAATTTGTCCGTAATCATTACCCAAATTGTCTTTTTTACCTTGCGGCATAATTTGCAATTGCACCGTCTTGTCATCACGCAATACGGTAAAATCAAGTAACACCTCGGGATTATCACGAATAATACGCGTGGCGCTAATCCAATCGTCAATATTTTGATTATTGATGGCAGTAATACGATCGCCCACCTGTAGACCTTGACGGCTAGCCGCACCATCAGGCGCCAATTCACCGACGATCGGGGCAATCTGTGGCTGCCACGGTAACATACCAAAGCTGGTTAGTGCATCTTTACCTTGTGCATCACCCTGCATAAATTGTGTGACTGGTGCTTGATAGGTTTTAGTCGACTGATTGGTTTGAGCATCTGACTGTAGTGTAATACTCACATTGTCCGTCTCGCCCATCCGTCCTGCAAGGCGATAATTGATACCTTCCCACGTCTGTACATCGTGTCCATCAATCGCAATAATCTTATCACCGACAGGTAATTGCGCCATCGCAGCAGGGGTATCTGGCAGTACTTGTCCGATTTTGGTAGCCAACTGCTCAGATGGCGTCATAAACAACACCCAAAAGAGCGCAATAGCAATGATGAAATTCATGATAGGGCCAGCGGCGACAATCGCAATCTTCTTGAGCGGATGCTGATAATTAAACGCAAGATGCTGTTCATCTTTTGCGACATTGCCTTCACGCTCATCAAGCATTTTGACATAGCCGCCGAGTGGCAATGCCGAGATACGATAGTCGATACCACTTTTTTTGCTGGTCCAACCAAACAGTTTAGGGCCAAAACCGATAGAGTATGTTAATACTTTGACGCCGCACATCCGTGCCACGATATAGTGCCCCCACTCATGTAAGGCAATGAGTGGACCTAAGACAAATATTGCCGCAAGAAGCGTTAATAAAAACGTCATGATCTTTTCTCAGTATTGTTGCTTAGCATCTTTTATCAACATTAACATCGTAGCTAATACCGTTTATTAGCACCATCTCTTAACCAAGAGGCTGTCTATTGCTAATGATTGCTACGATTATGCCAAATTTGCCACAAGCTTATCAGTAAGGTGACGCGCTATCTTGTCAATGGCTAATATATCTTCTATATCAGCCGTTTCAGTTAATGGTGGCAAATGTATATCGTTTAAGGCACGCTCATTGATATCAGCAATGTCAGTCAAGCGAATTTTTCCGTCTAAAAATGCTGCCACTGCAATTTCGTTGGCTGCATTTAGTACAATAGTCGCCTGCGTACCTGCTTGCATTGCTTGACGAGCAAGGCGTAGACAGGCAAATTTTTGTAAATCAGGCTCGATGAACTCTAAACCACTAAGTGCATATAAATCTAATGGCTGCGAGCCACTATCAATACGGCTAGGGTAACTGAGCGCATGGGCAATTGGGGTTTTCATATCTGGACTGCCAAGCTGTGCCAAAAAGCTGCCATCGCTATATTCTACCATTGAGTGAATGATACTTTGTGGATGAATGACCACATTTATCTTATTTTCAGGCAAATCAAATAAATGACAAGCCTCGATCAGCTCAAGTCCTTTATTCATCATTGTGGCTGAGTCGACAGATATCTTCTGGCCCATTGACCAGTTAGGGTGCTTGACTGCCTCTGCGACAGTTGCTTGCTGCATCTGTTCAAAAGACTGCTGTAAAAATGGCCCACCAGAGGCTGTTAACCACAGTTTACGTACACCATGATTTGACTGATGAATTTGGGTGTTGTCTTGCTGAATAGCGAGTGGTAAGCACTGAAAAATAGCATTGTGCTCAGAGTCGAGGGGTAACAACGTAGCGTTATGTGTTTTGACTGCATTGATCATTACCTGCCCTGCCATCACCAGCGCTTCTTTATTGGCGAGCAAAATACGCTTACCTGCGCGTGCTGCTGCTAAAGTAGAAGGCAGTCCTGCCGCACCTACGATGGCAGCAACGACAGTATCAGTTTGTGA
Source organism: Psychrobacter sp. T6-5 (assembly GCF_052258485.2). Classification (NCBI taxonomy): domain Bacteria; kingdom Pseudomonadati; phylum Pseudomonadota; class Gammaproteobacteria; order Moraxellales; family Moraxellaceae; genus Psychrobacter; species Psychrobacter sp. T6-5. The sequence continues at coordinate 2,594,861 of NZ_JBQQEY020000001.1, forward strand.
ATCAGTGGCTATGTCTACTAGACCTTCCTCGCCCCCTACTACATCACTATCAATTCCTGCGGCTTTAAGCCTTTTGGCAAAATCATCCACAGCTGCTGTTGGCACGCTGACGCGCTTAGGCAAAAACTGCTGACAGAGCGCAAACAGCTTATCTAAACGGTGGTAGCCTGACAATGCGTAGACTTCATAGTATTGCGGTTGCGCCGCTAATATTGCTAACGTGCTATCGCCAATCGAGCCTGTCGCGCCTAGTACGGCGATGCGTTGCGTCATAACCATTAATGCCTATGATATTTAATATTTAGAGAATAAGAAAAGAATAAATGAGGTTTAAAAAATATAAAGGATAATAAGGCTATATAGTAATAAATAAGACTGCTGTAACAGATGAGCCAAAACCATCACTTAGCTTACTTATCACATTATAAAATCAGCTAAGTGATTTTGTCTTATACCACAATCAAACCAAGCTGCTGTATCGCCCAAAAGCCAAGCGCAAATATCGGAGTTGCAGATAGCAATGAATCAATACGATCAAGTACACCACCATGCCCTGGTAAGATGGTACCAGAGTCTTTGACATCAGCACGGCGCTTGAGCATTGACTCAAAAAGATCACCAAGCACAGAAGCCAGAATCGTTAGCGCCGATAGAGCCACAAAGGCGACTAGCGCTGCACCCGTCAGTTGTAGCTTAAACACACTGATCGCAACGACTACCAGTAGACCTGTAATCAAACCGCCGGCCAATCCTTCCATACTCTTATTGGGTGAGACATTGGGTGCCATTTTTCGGCGGCCAAGCTTACGACCAACAAAGTAAGCACCGCTATCAGCACACCAGACCAATAAAAATACATAGAGTAGCCACCATGCTGATAGCTGCCAGAGGTAAAAAATCGCAGTAATAGAGGCTGTCAAAATAACCACACCCAACAACGCTAGATGTTTTCCGTACCATTTTGTCTTTGTTGGGAATGCCCGCACCCAAGACAGTGCCATCAGCCATATTATAAGCGAGGCCGTCCACCAGAATAACCAAGTCACCTTAAAAATAAGCGATACGACAGTTATCACTAAAACTAATAGCACAAAGACAATAGGTTGACGCCACTTCGGCATCAACTTCGCCCATTCGTGAGCTGCGATAATGACGCCAACGGCTAAAAGCGGTGCGAATAAAATAGGGGTTTGGCTCGCAAACATTGCAATACCAACGATAATAACGAGAACAATTGCCGTTCTAATTCGTTGCCACATACTTATCGAGCCTTATAGTAATGAAGAAGGTACAGTCAAAAAAAATGCATTATAACAGTTGATAGACCTGTGCCCATTAATAGCATTGACCCTCATTAAAACGGTTTATCATCTCGTAAGCAAGCGGTATTAGCGACCTAGAGAATACTGTCTGAATTTTTATGGCTACTATTGCATCAGCGACTATGCTGCTCTATCCCTACCTGCTCGCTGGTTTTACCAAACCGGCGCTGACGCTGTGCAAACTCAGCAATCATCGAAGCCAGCTCTTCTGGAACAAAATCTGGCCATAAAGTTGGCGTGAAGAACAACTCCGCATAGGCTGATTGCCATAATAAAAAATTCGATATTCGGTAATCACCACCGGTACGAACAAGCATGTCTACTGCTGGAGCGTCTGCCAGTTGTACTTGCTCACCGAGGATTTCTGCACTAATATCTTCAGCTCTCAACTCACCTGCCTGCACTTGTTGTGCCAGCTGTTTTGCTGCATGAGCAATATCCCATTGTCCACCGTAGCTAATCGCAATGACTAATGTCATGGCATCAAAGCCTGCAGTTTCTGCTTCGGCATCCGTCATTAATGCTTGCAATTCTTCACTAAGCTGACTGCGATCACCGATAAAACGTAAGCGAATGCGGTATTTTTTCATACGCGGCATTTGCTCACTAATGGTCGATGCCAACAACTGCATTAATAGTGCAACTTCACTAGGTGGTCGCTGCCAATTTTCGCTAGAGAAAGCAAAAACAGTCAGTACTTCAATACCAGTCTCGACACAATATTCTACGATAGGATCTAACGCAGTTTTACCAGCTATGTGACCTTGACCTTTACCTAGATTATTGGCTTTGCCATATCTGTTATTACCATCCATGATAATAGCGATATGACGAGGAAGAATGTTAGGAGCCGTAACGGCTGAAGTGGACATAGGCAAACTTGCTTATTGTTAAGGTAAAATAATAATAACGTGTGCAGTGGCGATTAAAAAGCGCCATGTAAATAATTCACAAATTTATCATAACTTAGCGATCAAAATTTTCATAGCTTACAGTATATTTGAAAAATATCAGTAAACTGCACTCACATTAATAAATCATATTATCCATATCATAATAAACAGCCAATAACTGCAAGGTATTGGCTGTTAAAATGTAGATAATACTCTGAACTAAGTTTTGCCATAAATGATGGATGGCAAAACTGCTCTTATTAAACTTCCATCAAGTCGCTTTCTTTTTTACTCAGGCGACTATCGATAGTTTCAATGTATTTGTCAGTGATTTTTTGGATGTCATCGTTAGCACGGCGCTCATCATCTTCTGAGATTTCTTTTTCTTTAGCCAAGTCTTTGATGTCATTCATCATATCACGGCGGATATTACGGATAGACACACGGCTGCTCTCTGCTTCTCCGCGAGCAAGTTTTTGCATATCGCGGCGGGTGTCTTCGGTCAACGCTGGCATTGGCACACGAATCACATCAGCCGTCATCGGGTTTAGGCCCAAATCTGCTTCGCGAATAGCTTTGTCTACTGCTTGTACCATCGTACGGTCAAACGGTTGAACCAATAACGTACGTGAGTCTTCAACGTTGACGCTGGCTACTTGGTTTAGCGGTGTATCAGAACCATAGTAGCTGACCATCACGCCTGACAACATGCCTGGGTGTGCACGTCCAGTGCGAACTTTACTGAAAGTACTCTCAAGCGCTTCCAACGTTTTTTGCATGCGTGCTTCGCCGTCTTGCTTAATCTCTTTAATCATTGTGTGTCCTTATTTATCGCTATCGACAAATTTTTTATTTGCTATTGGGATATTTATTATTAGCTACTTTTCGTTATTAGCCACTCATTAAAGTGACCGATCAACGCTACATCAATGCAGGGAATTAATTAATGAAAAACGCGTGTGCCTTCGTTTTCACCCATGATGACATTCAATAATGCATTAGGTTTGGTCATATCAAACACTTGTAGCGGTACATTATGCTCGCGGCATAGCGCGATAGCAGTTAAGTCCATCACGCCAAGTTTTTGCTCTAACACTTCATCAAAGGTCAGACCGTCATATTTGACTGCATCATCGTGTAGGCTTGGGTCTTTATCATAAACGCCGTCGACCTTGGTCGCTTTGAGAATCAAGCCAGCTTCAATCTCGATACCACGCAAACAAGCAGCCGTATCAGTAGTGAAGAATGGGTTGCCTGTTCCAGCAACAAAGATACAAACTTCACCATTTTTGAGATAACGAATCGCATTACGACTGCTATAGCTTTCGGTGACTTCACCAATTGGCAATGCAGACATCAAACGAGTTTTGATATTACGACGCTCAAGCGCATCACGCATCGCCAACCCATTCATGACAGTGGCTAGCATACCCATCTGATCACCCGTCACACGGCCAACCAAACCTTCTTTTTGTAATTGCGCGCCGCGATATAAGTTACCACCGCCGACCACGATACCGACCTGAACACCTAATCCGCGCAAGTGAGCGATAGACAGGCTCATTTTGTCGAGCACTTCGGTATCAATACCCATGTCTTTGCTACCAGCTAAGGCTTCGCCAGAGAGTTTTAGCAAGATACGAGCGTAACGCGGGTTTTTGTCAGACATGAGGTCACCTTATTATCATGAAATTATAAAGAAAATTATGGGTAAAACACAAATCAAGTTTGCCCGTAACGCTGCGCTTAAAGACAAGCGTATTAAACAGGCTAAATTGCGCTAATTGTAGCAAAAACTGCCCGCCATTGGGCAATTTTCACTCGTATATCTTGTCGAACATCTAACCTTGATAACTGGCAAATAGATCATATTCGCTGGCATCATCAATCGTCACGGTGAGAAACTGCCCTACTTTAACTTGAGCAGTGATATCATCAACATAGACATGACCATCAATTTCAGGCGCATCAGCATAACTACGACAAATAGCGATATTCTCATCACTATCAATCTCATCGACCAATACTATTAAGGTTTTACCTACTTTTTCTTGTAGTTTTTGTGCTGAGATATCTTGTTGCAGCGCCATTAAACGCTCATAGCGAGATTGCTTGACGTCTTCAGGCACATGATCTGGCAAATCATTAGCCACCGCCCCTTCTACTTCTGAATACGTAAATGCCCCCACGCGATCAAGGCGCGCTTCTACTAGCCAATCAAGCAAGCATTGAAAGTCTTCTTCAGTCTCACCCGGGAAGCCAACCACAAAGGTTGAACGAATCACGATATCAGGGCAGATATCACGCCACGCTTTGATACGCGCCAAGGTGTTTTCGCTGTGTGCAGGACGTTTCATCGCTTTTAGGATGCGATGACTGGCATGTTGAAACGGAATATCGAGATAAGGAAGCAGTTTCTTCTCGCCCATTAGCTCAACGACTTTATCTACATGTGGATACGGATAGACGTAATGCAGGCGTACCCAAATGCCCAAATCGTTCAATGCTTGGCATAAGTCATAGAATTTAGACTTGAGCGGCATGCCGTTCCAAAAACTGGTCTTATACTTGAGATCAAGACCGTAAGCAGAGGTGTCTTGCGAGATGATAAGTAATTCTTTCACGCCAGCTTTTTTGAGCGCCAGTGCTTCGTTCATCACATTATCGATCGGGCGCGATACCAAATCACCGCGTAAGCTTGGGATAATGCAGAACGTACAGCGGTGGTTGCAGCCTTCTGAGATTTTTAGATATGCATAGTGACTTGGGGTCAGTTTGATACCCGCTTCATTAATCAAATCTATTTTTGGATCATAGTTGGCATCCAAGCTGCGATTTGGCCTTGGCACGTGCTGTGCAACGGCTGTAATCACTTCATCATAGGCATGCGCGCCTGTCACTGCGAGTACAGCGGGATGCATTTCACGGATTTTTTCCGCTTCTTTGCCTAGGCAACCGGTGACAATCACTTTACCGTTTTTGCTAATGGCCTCGCCAATCGCATCAAGCGACTCTTGCACCGCTGACTCAATAAAGCCGCAGGTATTGACCACGACCAAATCCGCACCGTCATAGTCGCTGGCGACTTGATAACCGTCACGGCTCAGCTCAGTGATAATACGCTCACTATCCACCAAAGCTTTGGGGCAACCTAGTGACACAAACCCAATCTTTGGCGCTGCACTCACTGGCGCTGCACTGGTTGACATAGTAGCATCGCTGCTTTGAGCAATACTGCGGTTTTGATTGTGGTTGGCTTTATGATGATAAGGCTGGTCAGCAGGTGCTTGACTGATATCTGCCTGACTCTGCTCTTGTGCCACTGATGGCTTTGCAGGATTAAAGATAGTGGCAGTGTCTTTTACGGCTGACGTGGGGGCTGTCGTTGTCGTATTCACTGACTCGGTAGAAGTTTTGGACATGGCTGACCTTGCTAGAGATAAATTGGCTGAGCGCATTGTACGTTTTTTTTGCAAAAATCACCAGTTTTGCCGCTCTATAGTCTTGATTTATGGTTAAATATTGACTCAAACATCCTATTTTTCTGGGCAATATCCATGACTGCTGATTTTATCACCACCAAAACTACCCCTGATTTAGCATTCGTATCACAGCATCTATTCACTGCTATTTTGTGGGTCAATGATCAGTTATCGATAACCCGTTTAAATGCTCAAGCGGAGCAATTACTGGCTATTAGTAGTGGGAGGTTAATCAACCAGTCTATCTTGACGCTATTGGCACCCGATGAATTAAAATTAAAAGAAAACGCTTCTATCGACAATGTCAGTGATGACAGTGAAAATAAACCTCTGGATGAACCCCTCTACTCTTTGACGGAACGGTTCAATCAAGCACAAAACTACCAGCAGCCTTTTATTGACCATGATCATGTCATCCAAACGCCTTTGAATGGCAACTTAATACTCTCAGTCGATTATAGCGTGACACCTGTTATCTACGAGCAGCAGTCGTATTTTATTATCGAGATGTGGGGCAAAGACCGCCAAAGTCGCATCTCAGAGGAGCAGCGGCAGCAGCAGCAATATGCGGTTGCTCGTCACATGCTACGGTCGGTCGCACACGAAATCAAAAACCCACTTGCGGGCATTCGGGGTGCAGCGCAGTTATTGCAAAGGCAATTCATTAAATTCAGTGATGCGAATACGACAGCGGCCAACAGTCACTCTAACGCGCTTGGTATCTCACAGGACGCTAGCACTGGCACAAATGATGATTTGCAAAAAATGAATCAAAAGCTGCGTAACTATACCGACATTATCATCTCAGAAACTGACCGTTTGACGCACCTGATTGCTCAGCTACTTGGCTCAAACCAGCTGCCAAACTGGCAAACGCTGAATGTCCATGAGCCACTAGAGCATGTTTTGACCTTGGTAGTCAGTCAATACCCACAAGTGACGATACAGAGAGATTATGATTTGTCATTGCCTGAGTTGTGTGCTGACAAAGACCAATTGATTCAGGTATTTTTAAACATTATGAATAATGCGTGTGAGTCTATGACTGAGTTTGAGCAAACGCTACAGCAGAACAAGCTCTCTGCGTCTAAGGAGTTATCATTAACCGACGTACAGACCGATAGAGAGACTGCTTATCAGCCAACCTTGCACATTCAAACGCGCGTTGCCTTTCAGCACACGATTGTCGGGCAGCAGCACAAGCAAGTGCTACAAATCACTATTACTGACAATGGTTCAGGCATTGATCCGGCACTTATCGGACAAATATTTTTCCCGATGGTGACCAGTCGTGCAGCAGGTACTGGCCTTGGCTTATCTATCGTACAAGATATTATCAGCCATCATCATGGTATGATTGATGTGAGCTCTACAGAGGAGACGAACGGCAAACAAACACGCTTTACACTATATCTGCCTTTTACCCAGCCCGTCACTGAATCATAGAACACACGGCGGCATAAAACTGCTAAATTGTAAGACATCCAATCCCAAACCGACAATAACAATTGCTCATTAGGCCCGATACATGACCCAATACAGTGACAACCAAAACCCTAAAAGCGATGCACACTCTCCAATAGTCACCGTCAATAATGCACCCAGCGATCAGCCTGCAACGCTCTGGTTAATCGACGATGATGCAGCGCTGCGTATGGTATTGGCAGATACGTTTGAAGATGCTGGATTGACCGTTATCAGTTTTACCCAAGCGCAGGCAGCATGGACTCGGCTCAATGATGCGCTAAAACAGCAAGAATCAGCCACACAGCTGCCAGATGTAATATTGACTGATATTCGTATGCCAATGATGGATGGATTGTCATTTAGTGACTGGGTACACCAGCACTTTCCGGACATGCCGATTGTCATCATGACAGCGCACTCAGACCTCACCTCTGCGATTAATAGCTATCAAACGGGTGCATTTGAATACTTGCCAAAGCCCTTTGACCTAGATGATGCTGTTGCCACTATCTATAAAGCGATCAACTACCAGCCAAATATGGCGATAGCCCATTATTCGAACGAGTCTGATACCCATATCGCGACTGACGCGCGCGCCAACGGTGATATAAAACCTGAAACGCCTACCAGTACACCCTCTAAACACAGCAAAAATAAAGCTGACGTGACAACTGCCTCTAAAGCTAATAGCAATCCGAGCGGTATCATTGGTCAGTCACAAGCCATGCAAACCGTGTTTCGTGCTATTGGTAGATTGGCACAGTCTCCTATCTCGGTCTTAATCACCGGAGAGTCAGGAACAGGTAAAGAGTTGGTCGCCAGTGCCTTGCATCAGCATTCACCGCGCAAACAGCAACCATTTATCGCACTCAATATGGCAGCCATCCCACATGATTTGATTGAGTCTGAATTATTTGGTCACGAAAAAGGCGCGTTCACTGGTGCAACGACAACTCGCCAAGGACGTTTTGAGCAGGCTAATGGTGGTACGTTATTTTTGGATGAAATTGGCGACATGCCCTTTAGTACCCAAACACGTCTGTTACGCGTACTGGCCAATGGCGAGTTTTACCGCGTCGGTGGACAGCAGCCGATCCAAGTAGATGTCCGTATCATCGCCGCCACTCACCAGAACTTGGAAGAATTAGTCAAACAAAATCGTTTCCGTGAGGATTTGTTTTATCGTCTCAATGTCATTCGTCTACCGCTACCACCACTGCGCAAACGCCCCGAAGACATTCCTGCATTAGCGACCTACTTTATGCAGTCTGCAGCTGAGCAAATGAACACAACACCGAAACATTTGCATCCTGCAGCCTTACAGATGATGCAGACCTTTGACTGGCGCGGCAATGTGCGTCAACTTGAGAATGTCTGCCTATGGCTGACAGTGATGGCAACTGGTGACACGGTAATGGCGACAGATTTGCCACCAGAGCTATTAGAAAACACGCCTCTAGACTCAGAGCTGTATCAAGAACACGACTCGTCACCACAAGCAAATACAGTGAATCCTCAACTGCAAAATAACGATACCCTGAATAACCACAGCCAAAATAATCAAGCCACTCAAGCTCCTGCCAGTCCAAATTGGCAAAAAGCGCTTGCTATCTGGGCTGAGCAGTCTCTCAATACAGGCGAAACTGATATTCTACAGACGGCCACGCCTGAGTTTGAGCGAGTTTTATTGACAGCAGCACTCAACCATAGTGGTGGCAAAAAAATAGAAGCGGCAAGCTTACTTGGTTGGGGGCGCAATACCCTAACTCGTAAATTGCAGCAATTAGATATCTCTGCACCCAGAGTGCCATCCAAAGAGTAAATAAAGGCTTAAAACGCAATATTAAAAATCCATTAATATCAATTATTTATAAAAATACATAAAAATAAATGCAAAATAATTAAAAATAATCGCAAATAGGGGTTGACCAAAAATTCAAACTCTATATAATAGCCAACCACTGAGACGCACTACCGAATCAGTTAACTGTCTAGATAGCGTTTGAAATTAATCGCTTTTGATGATAGAGTAACGGAAAATGGGGCTGTGGCGGAATTGGTAGACGCACCAGATTTAGGTTCTGGCGCCGCAAGGTGTGAGAGTTCGAGTCTCTCCAGCCCCACCATTTTCGGATAGTGATAAAAGTTCTCAAACCTATACTAGACCTGCTTTCGAGCAGGTTTTTTTATGTCTGCAATTTGAGTTCAATCCCACGATGGGATAGACCGTGGGATTGCACAGAACTGACCTATCGCCCGCAAACCTTGTGTTTATTCACGTACAGCTCCTTAACTTCTACATCCCATATATTTTAGCGTGGGATTGAGCATAAATATCCGTCATATCTCGTCACTTCAAACAGCTAGTTACCTGCCCTTAATCTAGTTACGCTAAAGCCACCGCCAGGATCGTCATGGTCGTCGAAAACCATGTTTTTTTATCGTGGGCGAGGCGGGGCTTCGATTGCGTTTTTTGAAAGCCAAAAAAATCCGCTCGATTTAGAGCGGATATATTGATCTTAAAACTGGTTATTTAATCTTCATCTTTGAGTAGCGAGTAGTCTTTGAATCTGATGACTTCTTCACCTAGCCAATCGTTAATTTGTAGCATGGTCTGTTGTAAAGGCATGAGTTCATTGACTGCGAAAACTCTGGCTGCTTTGATTAGATCACCAAAGCCTGCCGCATTCGTCGGCGACGCTCCCATCAGTTGAGGTGGTACTCGATGAGCAGCTGCAATATCTATTCGACTCGCTTCTTTGATTTTAAAGAAGTCATCATTGGCACTGACTTCACTGATCGGTAAGATTTGGATTCCATCCTTTTTACCGTTGGGCGAATACATGAATAGATTACGAAAGTTACCAGGGCCTTTGCTGTCTTTCAAAGCTTTACGAATTGCGTCGATATCTTCTTTGTTCGTTGCTGGATCATTGATGTATAAGATGTACCCCGCATGACTACCATTCAAGTAATACTTACGTCTAAATAACGTCGCTGACTCATCAAGCCAGGCTGCATTCAATGCGGACAAATATTCAGGTGCACCATACACTTCTTGATTAACATCAGGCTCTATAATATGACAGATATTCTCTGCTTTGTACTTATGGGGTTCGGCCCAGCTATGCGTCGCAAAGTAGTAGCTTTTGCCATCAGTACCCACACGCATGTACTTACCAAGCGGTACGTTTAGCTTCATAGTTTTTTTAGATCGTGACTGTACTCGCTCAACGTATGCGTTGCCAAACGTCAAATGATCTAGTGCAAGCTTACTGAAATCACGATGTGATAGTAGAGGATGCGGTATAAAAGTACTGGCTAAGATATTGCGCTTAACAAAGATAGCACTACTATGATGTGGCGATGCTCTCATTGTCTTAGACAAAGCATCTGGATCGTACGGCGGCGCATACCATAGTTGATGATTGTGACATTCACCCCAGTACAGACTTTGCCACTGCTCCATAACTGGTATTGGATCGCCAAACGTGAAAGCCTCCATACCAGGCATATCTACTGCATCAAGGTTTTCAGTTTCATTCATTAATATATCTCCAGTGCTGATTCGTCATCACCTTGAGCAATTGCCAAAGGTTCTCTATGTAGTGCATGCATAAGTGCCCACGCTAAGTCAGCATGGCCAGTATCTTCATTGCGATCGGCCTTGTAAGTCACTGCCCTTTCGCTATTGGTAATTGTTTTATGAATCGATGTGAAAGCCCCTACTACATCAGTCCACTCATGATCAAAAGATAGACGACCTTTCTTGATAACGTCTTTAGTCTTCAGAACAAACTGCTGTTTGAGCTCTGGGCTATAGTGTAGTTTGACGGCTTGCGGGTAGAACTTAATCACTGACTGATAAACACCAATGCCAAGACCGGTCACATCAATCGCTATATATTCAACGTTATATTTCTCTGTCATCTCTCTGATGACGTTCGCCTGTGCTTCAAAGTCTGGGTTTTTAAACTGCAAACGCTCTATACCGCGTATCATGCCGTTTGGTGTACTTGGTGCTGCTAATATTACAAGTCCCGCGCTATCACGGCTCAATGACGGATCATAGCCAAGCCATACTGGCTGATTACCAAGTGGCCTTGGCGTGTAAGGCTTCCAGTCATCCCATATCTCTAACGTATCGACCATGCATGACTGTAGTTCGCTGACACTGAAAGCGGACAACGTGTCATCAATAAATTCACACATGAGCAAGTTATTAAACTCGTCCTCGCTGTATTCCATCCGCAAGTCATCAATATCAAATAGATCACAACCGCCTTTCATCGCGTCATACACATTGACGATTTGACGCCACTGCTTGTCACCGCAGACTTTGCCATTTTTCAGATTATGCGGCGTCACATCTATTTCGATGCGATCATCACCTTTACGGCCACGGTTATACAGTTGGCCAGTCCAAAACTTATATGCTTGATGTTGCTTGGATGATGGTGTCGATATGTATGTCTGACGCCATTTTTTGTGCATAGCCATACCTGATGCAACTTTCCTAAATTCAATAAACTTATGAATCCAGAAATATTCGTCCATGTAGACGTTGCCGTGATACGACTGTGCAGTGCGGCTATTGGTGCCTAAAAAATATAAGGTCGCGCTGTAGTCTTTTTCGGGCCCTTCTATATTTAACGTGATCGGATCACCGGTCAGTTCTATCCCTGCAGTTTCCATCGCCCATGCAATGATATATTCGCGAAATACTCGCGCCTGAGCCTTGGATGCGGATAAAAATATTTGATTACGGCCAGTTTCAATGGCATCAAGAAAAGCTTCACGCGCGAAGTACCAGGTTGCACCAATTTGGCGTGACTTTAATAGGTTACGGATACGATTAGTGAGACCTGCGCTATACCAGACTTTTTGATAATCAAACAAACAATCTCTGAATGAATCTTTGAATTTATCGATGTCATCAATCTGAATGACGTTTGAAGGGTTCTTTTGGCCCTGCTTGCGACCACGATTAGATAGATTTGGATTAAGGTCAGACTGTTTGCCAGACTCTTTATATTTATGGATCTTGGCCATTCTCTCTACTTGACGACCAAGCAGATCAATTTCTTTGAAGTCTTTACCAGTCTTATCGTCCTTATTAATCAGCTGAACCATACGCGCTTCGAGCGTGGACTCTACTCGATCTAAAGGTTTTGCCTCATCCCAGCCGTCTGATTTTTTCCAACCATCTACGGTCGTGCGCGGCGTACTGACCATCTCGCTAATCGCGCTGATACTCCAACCCTGCCAATAGAGACCACGGGCAACAGTTTTTGGATTTTCGCCAGTCGGTAGGGTGATAAGGGCAGACATTAACGCAGCTCATAAGGGTATGACGCTACTTTGGTTTATCAGCCTCTCTATATCATGCTTGTTTTGCGTGTATTTGCTCAATCCACGCTTTTTTGTTTTGTTTTTGCCTGTCGCAATAGGTCAAAGTAAAGCTTTGAAATTACGACCCCTAAACTCTCATTATTTGAATCATGGACCGTCTATGACTACCAAGACTTTTCGAGTTGCACGAGCTGGCCAAACTACAGACGGCCGTGAAATCACTCGTGACCACATTACTCAAATGGCCGCTGGCTATAATCCAGAAGTATACGGCGCACGGGTGAATTTAGAACATTACCGTGCAATGTTCCCAAACTCTGACTTTCGTTGTTACGGCGATGTGATATCGCTATCGACTGAAGAAGTTGATGATCATTTATATCTATTGGCAGAAGTTGATCCAACCCCTGAACTAATCGCACTCGCCAAGTCGAAGCAAAAGGTTTATTTCTCTATTGAGTTCTATCCAGAATTTGCTGATACCAAAGAAGCTTATATGGTTGGTTTAGCTTGTACCGATAGTCCTGCCTCACTTGGCACCAGCTATATGAAGTTTTGCCAACAGAACCCCGACGACAGCCCTTTATCTGCTCGCAAACAAAACCCTGACACCTACATTTCCACTGCCGAAAGCGCTTGGGAATATAAAGAAGAGCCAAAATCAGTCTTTGCAACCGTCAAAGATATGTTTGCCGCCCCTGTCACACCTAAAACAGATAAAGACAAAGAGCTAGCCACCGCACAAGCTTTTGCTGAACTGCCAGCAACCATCAAAAGCTTCCAAGATGTCCTGCAAACAATGGCAAGTTCTATTGACACGATCAACGCCTCTGTTGGGCATTTAAACACGACGGTATCTGATTTTGCTGAAAAGCAAAACGAAGTTGAAACGTCTTTGAAGAGCGTGCAAGACAATCTTGATAATACGCCTGAAGACAATTATACCCAGCGTCCAGCTGCAACCGGCTCATCTGATTACGTCAAATCTGACTGCTAATAACGCCTAAAAGCAATACATAACTGACTACTAATACATTAGGACTTCCCCAATATGAAAAATACTACCCGTCAGCAATTTAACGGCTATCTTGAAAACCAAGCACAGTTAAATGGCGTACCGAATGCAACTGATCAATATACCGTCGTCCCTTCAGTTCAACAGAAGGTTGAAGAGCGAATTCAAGAATCAAGCGAGTTTTTGAAAAAAATTAATATTACGCCAGTAACTGACCAAAAAGGTGAGGCGTTGGGGCTTGGTATTAGTGGTGGTATTGCAAGCCGTACAAATACCAAATCTGGCAAGCGTCGTGAACCAAAGAATGTCGGTGAAGTCGGTCTTCTTTACACTTATGTCTGTGAGCACACAGATTTCGACACTGCTATTCAGTACAACAAAATTGACAGCTGGGCACGTGATCCCAAATTCCAAGAGAAAATTCGTGATGCTGTATTAAAGCAACAAGCACTTGACCGTATCACAATTGGCTTTAACGGTACTGAAGTAGCTGTTGAGACTGACATTGATGTTAATCCTTTATTGCAGGACGTTAACATTGGCTGGTTACAAAAATGGCGCTCTAATGCTCCAGAGTCAGTGATGACAGAATCTGAAGCTGGTACTGGTCAAGTGACAGTAGGTGCGACTGCAACTAGCTACAAAAACCTTGATGCGCTAGTAAAAGATTGTGTTGATCAGCTGATTGACCCTATCGTGCGCGATGATAGCGGATTGCGAGTTATCCTCGGCCGTGACTTAAAACAGAGTCGTGACTTCAACATGGTCAACGACAACAATACCCCATCAGAGGTTATTGCTGTTAATAGTCTATTAATGCTCGATAAAGTCGGTGGTGTGCAGATTGAATCTACCCCGCCCAACTTCCCGGCTGATGCCATCCTGATTACTCCATTAGACAACTTGTCTATCTACTATCAAGAAGATAGTCGTCGCCGTCATCATAAAGATGAGCCTGAATATAGTCGCGTTGCTTTTTATGAATCAGATAATGAAGCGTATGTGGTTGAGAACTATAAGGCAGGCTGCTTGATTGAAAACGTTGAGCTTGTGTAAATGTTTGAATCTCTGATTAATCGGTGGCTCTTAGCTACTGTCAAGCTACATAAAACATTATTGAGCTTGGCAGACTCGTTAAGAATGGCACTGATTAATTTAGAACAAGCATGTGAGCGCAATACCATTCTGCTAGCTACTATTGATAAGGAAAATAAGATGTGGCCATCAAGTATTTTGGATTTACACGCACATTGGATGTTTATCCCTCATAACCCACGTAACAACCGACGCACTAAAAAAAAGCGTTAACGTATTTTTGAACAATGGGACGGATGAAATTTAACGAAGGACGGGAATTATGACAGACAAGACAAGCCCAGCGGCTCGCCACCGCCAGAAAGCTCTATCACAAAAAGAAGTAACCAATATCACTGCGGGACCTAATCAAGCCTATCGCATGTTGCAACTAAAATTGCGTGAAGATAAGCAGGCGTTAAAGTCTAAGCAATCTATCCAAGCAAAAATTGAGCTGAAGCGCGAATTGGTTGGTCATTATGACGAATGGATCAATGCAACTTTAACAGCCGGCAAAGGTGATCAAGACAATCTCTTGACTACTTTAATGCTATGGCATATCGACATTGGCAACTTTGGCCGTGCGCTTGATATCGCTGAATACGCGATGAAGCATGATTTGAAAATGCCAGACGCGCATCAACGTACGCTCGCTACTGTCGTCGCTGAAGAAATTGCTGACACTGCTAAGAAATTAGCAACTAGCAATGAAATCGATGATGAGCAAATCGCTCAAGTACTACGCGCATCCACTATCACCGCTGATGCTGACATGCCTGACCAGGTACGCGCAAAGCTATCACGCCAAGTCGGTGAATTGACTGAGGCTGTCAATCCAGTATTTGCATTAGATAACTTTCAAAATGCGCTGAAGTTTGACGAAAATAGTGGTGTAAAAGGCTCTATTAAACGTCTCGAAAAACAGCTTAAAGAAAAAGCGGTACCAGCGTCAGAATTGGTACCAGAACCAGTTAACGAAAAAGCGGTACCGGAAGAAGAAAAAGCGGTACCAGAACCAAATTTGTCTGAGCAATCGGACGAAAACAACTCGTAGCCGCGAGCCGAGGCGGCTCATTGACGCATTCAGTTGATACTGCATATGACCGATATGACCACCGCCTCAACCTATTTTATTTTCCTTATCAATCCTTGGAGTTGTTATGGGTTTTAGTTCTACCAATCCAGTCGTAGATAACATAGTAATTACTCCTGCATTTATGCCTGATATCTCTGTCAAAGACTTCGCTGACGCCATGAAGCTCGACGGAACAGTAACACCAGCGCGGATGGAATATGCGTTGACTGATTCTGCAAATAGCGTCTGTCGTGAATTAAAGGCTTGGACTGCCAACGCACTACACGAGCACGGCTCTCTTACTTTAGAAGATTACGACCTGACTAATGATACAGACAAGTGTTTTAGCTTCAAAAAGGCCGTCTATAACTTAGCAAAGGCACAACTGACTGAACACTATCGTGACTATGACACAGGCAAAGATGCTACTGCCCGTACTAAAGAGCTCACACCGCAAATCGATACGTGTTATCGCAATGCACGCAATGCGATTGCTGATATCAAAGATGAGCCGCATTCAACCATTGAGCTCATCTAATGCGTGTTATATCGACATTGCAAGGCGACACAGTAGATTTGATCTGCTTACGCTATTTCAGCTTCACTGGCGGCGTTACTGAACAAGTTATGGATCTCAATCCGCATCTGGTTGGTTACGATCTTGTATTGCCTACCGGTGTTGATATCCAATTGCCAGACGCGCCCGAACGTACACAAAAGCAGGTCATTCAATTATGGACGTAACTCAAATTCAGGTATTAACGATCGATGATGTTATGAGTAACCATCTGCAATGGTTGTTGATTACTTTGCCTGTTATCTGGGCTGCTGCTGGTGGCGCTTGTATCCGTCTCTTGTTGATCCGCGCCGAGCCATTTTGGATGCGATCTCAAAATGCGACGGCGGGCGTATTGCTTGCAGTGATGCTATCGGATATCACTGCAAAACTATTGACGGGTGGTAACTATGCCACTGGCTACGCCATCATTTATGGCATGGTCGGTCGTGAGTTGTTTGTCACCTTTTATGACTTTGTGAATGACAATGTACGGCCCCTTTTGATGGCGGCTTTGCGTCATTTTTTCCCTTTTTTATTCAAAGATAAACCAGCCAACGAGGCGGACAATCATGATCATTCTTGAGACGTTATCGACTTTATCTATCATTGTCATTGCCATCGTTTGTGCTATGACAATCATTAAATATCATCGCGAGCTTGGCTCACTGGTTACGCTCACTATTTTATTTTTCGCGCTGAGCTGTGTCGGCTTGGCATTTGATGAGACCACTGGTCGGGACGGTGTGTGGGCCCTACCAATATTTCGTATGCTTGCTGCTGCTGCAACCGCTACTACTTATTTTAAATTAAGAGCCTTTTGGGCGCGTTATGGCGTGTTCATTAGCGCTATTAATCAATCAAAAAAGGATAATCTTGTATGAGCACTACCCAACCGATGACACTGATTGACTGTGATTATAAAGTCGCTGCTCGCCGTTTACGTTGTGATGAGTCTTCTATACGTTCTGTTAGTGACGTAGAGTCACACGGTGCTGGGTTCTTATTCGATAAAGATGACAAACAATGGCGTATTAAAATACTGTTTGAGCGCCATATTATGCATCGATTGCTAGACAAAAAGTTTGGCCGTGACAAAGCGCTTGATCATGTTCGTACTAGCCCCGATGTGGTCAATACTCGTACTGGTGGTTATAGTGGCGGTACTGCTGAGCACGACCGTCTAAAGAAAGCACGTCGCATCGATAAAGACCTAGGCTTAGAGTCAGCAAGTTGGGGCATGTTTCAGATTATGGGCTTTCATTGGGAACGACTGGGCTATAAGTCAGCTGTTGATTTTGTGCTAACGCTGTCCAAAGGCGAGCCTGAACAGTTAGAAGCTTTTGTCAGATTTATAGAAAGTGATCCTCGCTTATTAAATGCCATTCGCACGGGTGATTGGGCACTATTCGCTGAAGTATACAATGGGCCTGGTTATAAAAAGAACCAGTACGATACTAAAATGCGCGATCGCAAGAAATACTGGGATAGAGAGCTTGTCGCATGATATTTGATGACAGCCTACGCCGATTTTTAACTGATAAAGTCGAGTTCTTTGCCCAGAACCCTGACCGGTTAATCATTAGCGTAGAAAAGGGCTCACTGAAATGGACTGGTCAATCATTGAGCCACCGTCAACACTATCAATTGCTAGTCGAGGTTGATGAGTTCCCTGAGAGCATTGACGCCAATTTAGTCATTGTCGCTATTTTGGCATGGTATCAAGAGAATCAAGATCCAGTCCCCCCAAATGGGCCATCACCGATTGAATTTGAATCCTATGTGTTGAGCAACCACACAACCACAGTAGTCTTTACTATTAAAGTAGAAGAAGTTGTCCAGGTATCTACTGATGACACTGGCAACTACGTGTTTAATGCTTGTCCACGTCCAATTCTACACCCGCCAAAACCTTTACATAATCCTAATCTATAGCAATGAGTGACTTAACTGAACTAGCCACTGCATTACCTGAATGGGCGACCGCAATAGCGAGTCAGCTAGATAATAAGCAGTTAAAAAAAGTCAATCGCACCCTAGCTATGGAAATGCGAGCGGTCAATCGAGAGCGTATCCGCGCACAAACTGATCCTGATGGTAGCGATTTTGTAGATCCACTGAAAGCTTCTAACAATCCCATGTTTCGTGAGCTGACCAAAGCGCGTCATCTTAAATTTAATGCAACCAGTCGCTATGCCCAAATTGGTTTTAAAGGCAGTGCCGCTAAGATCGCACGCATCCATCACGAGGGCCAGCGCAGTACTGTCCGTCCTGATAGTTCTAAGAAATTCCCCTACCCCAAACGCGAGCTGGTCGGTATCTCTCGTGCTGACAGACATATCATTATTCGAGTGCTACGCGAGTCATTAACCGCTGATTAGATGCCCTGCTCTTTTTTGCGTGTATTTACTCAATCCACGCTTTTTTGTTTTGTATCAAAAATCGCAATGAGTGACGATAACGTCATGAATACATCCCCTATCGAAAACGAGCGCCGGCTCCAAAGTTTTATCAATCGAGGCATTGTCACAGACGTTGATCATGCTAATGCTCGTTGCCGGGTGCAGATAGATGGTCTACAGACTGACTGGCTAAAGTTTTCAGCAGCTCGCATCGGTAAGGTCAAAATTTGGAATCCACCGTGTGTTGGTGAGCAAGTCTTAGTTATTAGCGAGACTGGTGAGCTGTCGACTGGACTGGTAACGACATCGTTTGATTATGATGATCAGCCAATGCCGTCTGCCAATGCTGATACGTTTGAGATCCATTGTGACGATGGCGCGACATTTATCTATAACCACGCGACACATAACCTAGGGGTTACTTTACCTGATGATTCTACTACTACGCTTATTTCCAACCGCGTGCAAGTATCTGCTAGCGATGTTTCTTTTGATTGTAATAACTTTGATGTTAATTGCGAGTCCTATTCTATTGGTTGCCAGTCTTATACCTTGAACGGTCAAACGATCAATCAGAACGGAAAGTTAGTTATTAATGACCAACCATATTTAGACCACGGTCATAAAAACGTTAAGTCTGGCTCAGACACTACTGGGGGCGTTAATGCTTAATCAAGATAACAACGTCACTGTGATCAATGTCAAAGGCATGTCACGCAGTACTGGTCAGCGTATTGACCAGACCAACCATATCTTACAAAGCGTCCGCGACATATTGATGACCCCTATCGGCAGTCGTGTCATGCGCCGCGATTATGGTTCATTACTGCCATTCTTAATTGACGCACCTATTAACGCCTATTTTATTATGCAGCTTCGCGCCTCTGTTATTCATGCGCTCATGCGCTGGGAAACTCGTGTTACACCAACTCGCATTGAGCTGATGACTGACGACAGTGCCTCACAAGGCGTGGCCAGTTTAATGATTGAATATCGTTATGTGATTAGCAAAAAGATTGAACGTACTTATCTGTCATTAGGCGGTGCGCTATGAGTCGTATCGACCTATCTGGACTACCTGCCCCTGATATTTTAACGCCTTTAGACTTTGAAGCAGAGCTTGCCGATCTTAAAGCTGAATTGACAGCCAAAGATCCACAGCTTGCCGCTGCTTTAACGCTTGAAAGCGAGCCATTGACCAAGATCCTTGAGCTGTTTGCTTATCGTCTGATGTCTAAGACCAATCATATTAACCAGACAGCGAAATCAATGCTGCTTGCTTATACCACTGGTACAACGCTTGATCATCTTGCCGCTGGCGTTGGTGTGACTCGTCTATTGGTTGAGCCTGGTAATCCTAATGCTGTCCCACCGATCCCTGATGTCACGGAGTCTGACACTGCATTACGTCGCCGTGTCCAGTTAGAGCCTGAACGAGCCTCTGCAGGTAGTAAAGGCGCTTATTTATTTTGGGCACTGTCTGCTGATGGTGATGTTCGTGATGCAAGTGTTGTCACTGCCTCCCCTGGTCGCGTGACGGTCTATGTCCAAAGCCATAGTGATGCTATCGCTAGCGATGCACTACGTGAACAAGTAAGACTGGCCGTTGATACGGATGAGCGCCGGCCTTTTACCGATAGCGTGCGTATTGCGGCTGGTCAGCCAGAGGATTGGAGCCTACAAGCGGAACTGACACTCTATCCGGGCCCAGATAAAGACGTGGTGATTGATGCAGCCCGTGCACAGCTTGATAAATATATCGAGCAAGTCCGCTACTTAGGTTATGACGTCACGCTATCTGGCTTATATCACGCCTTACATCAAGCGGGTGTCCAACGTGTCAGCCTCTTACAACCTACTGCTGATATCAGTTTACCAGATGGCAAATATGCCAACTGTATCGACGTGACGATCAGTGCTGTGGAGTACCGTGATGTCTAATGCGCTACTACCAAAAAACAGCACCAAGCTCGAACAAGCATTGGATGACCAGACGCAGCGCATTGATGCGTTACCTGTTACTTTTGCTCGTTTGATTGATGCTGATAGATGCCCTGAAGCTTTTTTACCGTGGCTTGCTTGGTCACGCCGCGTCGAGTACTGGGACGGTCAATGGCCAGAAGCAAAAAAGCGTGACGTAGTAAAAGGTGCACGGGCTTTTAACGCGCAGCGCGGTACTAAAAACACGCTGACGCAAGCAATGGAAAACCTAGGGATAGGTCATAGTTTGCTTGCATGGCATGAGCTATATCCAAAAGGCACGCCTTATACCTTTACTGTAAAAATCACTAGCGGTCGCGTGAGCGTTCAACAGCAACAAGAGATCTATACCGCGCTGGACAGTGTTAAATCTGCCCGTGATCAGTTCTCTATTGATGCCAGTGTGGTCAATGGCTCGCAATTTTATGTTGCTGGCGCTTGCCGGACTGGCAATGTCACTTATCTATCAACTCCAAACGCTTAGGTAACAATAATGGCCAACTACTATGTATTACTCACTGACTATGGCAAGTCATTTATTGCCAATGCCCAAGCTGGTTCACAGCTGGCATTAACGGATGTTGTATTGGGTGATGCTAACGATCAGCCATATCTACCTGATTCGCGTTTGACTCAGACTAGCCTGGTGAATCAAAGAGCAAAAGTAGCCGTAACCTCTATCAAGATCGTCAATGACACGACAGCTGAAGTATCTGCAGTTGTCCCGTCCACTGTAGGTGGCTTTAACTTACATGAAGTTGGGATTGCAGATAGTAGCGGCAAGCTTGTCTATGTGGGCAACTTCCATGGCGGCTATCGCCCAACGCTCACTGAAGGCGCTGGCGGTGACATGGAGCTTATATTTACGATTACTGCAGACAACCTTGCGACTGTTGTCATTGAAATGGATGGCAATGTGGTTATCGCTACTCGCGATTGGGTTACCGACCGCTTTGCTTTGAAATCTTTAGTGAGTGAATTACACGATATTATCAATCAATTACAGGATGAGCTTATGGCCACCCAGTTTGAAATACTTTCAGGTCGTATCAAAGAAATCGAAGATGGCATTGCCGGGCTTCTAGATTTACAGCCATATAAAGTTGGCGATATTTACCAGACAACCCTCAATCATTCAGACGCGTCTGCTGTGGCTACCCATCACGGCTATGGTACGTGGGAGCGATTCGCAGAAGGTCGTACGCTAGTCGGACTATCTAAAAAGGCAAGCGATCCTAGCGACTATAAAACTATTGGTAATGAGTTCGGTGAAAACGAGCACACGCTGACGCTTGAAGAGTCAGCAAGTCACGGTCATACGTTGGGCATATCCACTAGAACCAAAATTGCTCATGATGACTCACAGGAAACCGATCGAGCTGTCGACACCACGGGCACCTATGAGACTGGTTACGTAGATGAGGCAGGTGGCGACAAACCTCACAACAACATTCAGCCATCAAAAGTGGTCGGCAAGTGGTTACGTACTGCTTAAAACATTATTTATTTTGGACAAAAAAAGGATCTAGACCATGGCATTAACTACTTACCATCACGGCGTCACTGCTACTGAAACCAGTAATATCACGCCAATTATCAAGTCTGTCAGCACGAGCACGATAGCACTTATCAGTACTAGCGCTGACGCTGATGACACCGCTTATCCTCTTGATACGCCAGTACTACTGACTGGCATTACCACGACTGATGTCGCTAACGCAGGTAGCGATGACCAGTTATTGCATCAATGCTTACGTACGATTAAATCTATCCAAAATACAAGTGTGGTCGTATTGCGAGTATCTGAGCCAGTCGATTTGACGACAGTAGATACGCTACTGAGCTGCCAATCTCGCCTTGGCGTGACGCCAAAGATTTTGATTGCACCTGAAATTGATACGCCAGATATGACACGTAAGCTGATTGAGATCGCCAAAAAGCGCCGCGCATTTGTCTATGCGTCCCCGCGAGCTGAAGACGGCACGTTGATTACGGTGAAAGAAGATATTGCCGCTTATCGCGATACGTTCGCTGCTCGTGAGTTGATGTTGATTGAAGGGGCTTTTGGTGAGCTGGGAAAGTAGCAGCCCGACCCCGTCCCGCTGTTATCACTATCAACGGGACGTTCAAGGTTGGGGAAACACTGACTGCCACCGTCACAGATGCCAATGGTGTACCTGATAATATATCTTATGAATGGTTTGCTAATAATGTAGCAATATCAGGCGCTACTGCTAAGAGTTACACACTAAAAGCAGCTCAGGTAGGTAAAGCTATTACCGCCAAAGCTTCATTTACAGATAACGATGGTTATGACGAATCCGCGACAAGCGCAGCGAGTGTGCCAGTGGAGCCTGATATCAACCTAACCGTTAACAATATTGGCATACAAGGATCGGCTAATTTTGGCGTAGGCATTACGGACACCTTGCCGCTTGGCATGTCAGAGATGACAGGTACGCGAACCGTAGGACACGAAAACTACGGCAACTACCAGCATACAGACGGCTCTATTATGTGCTGGATCCCACAGTTTTATTACAGATGGGGTCATGCGGATAGTCCACGCGCGGATAAGTACGACGCAAACTCGCTAGATGTTAAGTCTAAGTATGACTTTGCAGACGTGGCAGCAGCAAATGCCGCAGGGTATGCCTTGCATCGCGCATTTTATGATAATGGACAAATCAAAGATGGATTTTTTGTTGATAAATACCAAGCGAGTAATAACGGCGGCATTGCAAGCTCAATCAAAAACGGCATCCCTTTATCATCGTCTAGCTCAAATGCCCCATTTAGTGCGTTAACAGGCTCACCAAAGAACACGTATGCAGGTGCTATTGATGCGGTTAAGACGCGCGGTAATGCATTTTTTGTCACGACATTATTTGTGCAACGTGCGTTATCACTACTTAGTATGGCTCATGCGCAAGCAGCAACAAGTATTGATAACTGTGCATGGTATGACCCAACGGGCGTCGCTAATTATCCCAAGGGTTGTAACAACGACGCGTTGGGTGACGTTAATGATGCAACCGTTAAATATACTGCAACGGGTTATCTAAACGCAGGCAAAACAGGTTCAGCAACTCAGTTTGCTAAAACCACGCATAACGGTCAAAACAATGGTGTGGCTGATTTAAACGGCAATATGTACGAGATTTGCTTAGGTGTCACGCAGCTGTCAGGTACATTCTACGCGCTGAAAACGTCTGCTAAGGCGTCAGCGCTGACCAGTGGCGCGACGCTTGCCAATGACGCATGGGGTGCAGCGGGTATCGCAGCAAACTACGAGTCACTGGGTGCTAGTATTGGTGCGCTCACAGGTACGCTTCGTGTTTTGGAGATGGGCAACGGTATACAGCAGGTATTCTCAAGTGCGATGACAGGTAAAGAATGGCAAGCCTCATGCGCGGGCATTCCTCTTGCTACTGGCGTTAGCAGTACGTCTGGCACAGACCTATTTGGTCATGACCGTTTTTATGACGATCGCGTGGATTATTTGTGCCCTATGTCGGGTGGCGCTTGGGGTAGTGGTGCGCTCTCGGGCGTCTGGTTTGTCTACTTCCATTATTCGCGCGCGGATAGTTACGACAATGTTGGCGTGCGGGCGGCCTTGTATGTCTAATTCGCTAGTAAATATTTGATTTTAATTAATAACTTTATAACTGAAAGGAAACCAAAATGCCCAACGTAACCCCAATCATCGCCGTGGCCGCAGCTCTACGCGCTCACCTAGACAAGACGCACCGGTATAGCTTCGTCAAGTCGCTGTCCAACGTTGCCATTGATACTGTTAGTGGTATCAAATATCCACGTACCTGGGATCTAGAAGATCCTGATACTGAAGTCGGCTACCTAAACGCGAATGATGTGACCAGCCTCATTCAACACAATGGCTTTCGATTTTGGGGCAGTCATACCTGCTCTGATCAGCCTGAGTATATGTTTGAGCCGGTCGTGCGTACCTCGCAGTTTTTGCTCGATACGATCATCAATGGCTGCTTTCAGTTCATAGATCAACCGCTCTCACCAACGACTGTGCGTGACATCATTCGTGCCATCAATACCAAGCTGCAGGAGATGGTCAACTTCGGTTATTTAATCGGTGCAAAGTGCTGGTACAACACCGAGCTAAACAGCGAAACGCTGCTCATGCAAGGCAAGCTGTATCTAGATTATGACTTTACCCCAGTGCCTAATCTCGAAAACCTTAACCTGAATCAGACGATCACAGATACATACCTGGTCAACTTTGCCGACTTGGTAGCAGCAGCGGCCTAATAGCCATCTGACGACCCTATTACTAAAAAGGAACCCCTATGTTACCTCGTAAATTAAAGAACTTCATGGCTTACAAAGGCCTTGGTAACCAAAAACGCTATCAAGGTCAGATCCCAGAGATTGAGCTGCCCAAACTGACTCGCGTGCTTGAAGAGTATCGTGCTGGTGGTATGGATATGCCGGTCAAGGTTGACTTGGGCCAAGAAGCCATGGAGATGACCATCAAATGCGGTGGTCACGAAGCAGATTTGTACCGCGACTTTGCGCGTGCTGGTGTTGATAAGGTCGTCTTGTCGTATTCAGGTGCGTATCAGCGTGATGATGACTGCAGTGTGTCAGCGGTCGATATCTATTGCCGTGGTCGCTTAGAAGAAATCGACCCTGGTAGCGCCAAGCTAGGCGACGACACAGAAGAGTCGTTCAAGTATGCACTGGCTTACTACAAGCTGGTCGTAGACGGTGAAGACATCATTGAAATTGATGCCATGGCCATGAAGTGTATCGTCAATGGCGAAGACCGACTAAAAGAGATCCGTGAAGCCATGGGAATGTTTGCCACCGTCTAAACTGATCATACAAATTAAGTGGCCAAACCAGACACCTATTTGATGAAAACACCTATTAAAACGACTAATTAAGGATACACCATGAGCAACAACGTAGAAATGCCAACTATCGAACTTGACTACCCTATCATCCGTGGTACTGGCGACAAGCAAAAAGAGATTAAAGAATTTACCCTGCGTCGTCCGATGGGTGGTGACTTGCGTGGCCAGTCACTCATTGACATTTCAATGGCCAAAGTCGATGCCCTAGCCGTAGTACTCCCTCGCATCAGTAACCCTGTCATCCATGAGCATGAAGTTAAAAACATGGATGCCGCTGATTTGATGGATGTGGGGTTAACTATTGCAGGTTTTTTTACCAAAGCGAAACATCAGTTGCAAGCCGAAACCGAAACCGCAGCTATCCCAACCGCGTAGAAGACTGCATGGCAGACATCGCCTTGGTGTTCGGCTGGACACCAGACGCGATGTATCACATGACTATCGAAGAGCTTGCTGATTGGCGCGAACGAGCGCGTATCCGTAACAACCCTGATGAATGATAGCTTGGTTCCCTCACGAATGAGGGAACCAGGACAACATCAGCATCATTGATATCAACAATAAAGTGGGCGCAAATACATGGCAGACCTAAGCTTTCGAGCACAGATAGAACTTATCGACCGCATGACTGCACCCATGCGCTCACTCAGTAGCCAAGCCGATCGCTTAGGTCGTCAGTTTGGTGAGACAGCACAAGCAGCGCGTAAACTTCAGTCACAGCAAGGCTTGATCAATAGCTTCAGACAACAAAAACAAGCCTTAGCTGATACCTCAGAGGCCGCTGTCCGTAGCCGTGCCCGACTACAGCAGTTAGAGCAGCAAATGCGCGATACGGCCAATCCTAGCGCAGCCTTGGTACGTCAATTCGAGGCTGCAGGGCGTGAGTCACAGCGCTTGAATACTCGCCTTGATAGTCAACGGCAGCATTTACAGCAGCTACGTGGTCGTTTATCAGATGCAGGTATTAGCACCAATAATCTATCTGATCATGAGCGTGAGCTTGCGCGTAATATCGAGCGCACCAATCAGCAGCTGGCAGAGCAGCGGCGGCGGATGAACGAGGTTCGACAGCTTGAACGTCAATCACAGCAAATGGGTGACATGCGTAATAAAGCCCTAGGACTAGCCGTAGGCGGTGCAGCAGCAACCTATGCCGGTGCACGGTTCATTCAACCAGGTATTGAATTAGAACAGAACCTGAGTAAAGTTCAGGCGGTCACTCGTCTAGATAAAAACAGTCCACAGTATCAAGCGCTTGTTGCACAAGCTAAAGAGTTGGGAGCGTCTACTAGTTTTACGTCAGCCGATGCCGCTGCTGGACAGACATTCTTAGCAATGGCTGGTTTTACCCCTGAATCTGTAAAAGCTGCTATGCCGGGGATGCTTGATCTTGCTTTAGCTGGTGGCATGGAGTTAGACCGAACAGCTGATATCGCGTCAAATATCCTCTCAGGCATGAAGATTGACCCCTCTAAAATGAGTAAGCTTGGCGATGTATTGGCAGGTACTTTCACCCGTTCAAACACAAATATTGAAATGCTTGGCGAAACCATGAAGTATGCCGCACCAGGCGCCGCACTACTAGGTGTGTCATTAGAGCAATCAGCAGCAATGGCTGGTAAGCTTGGCGATGCAGGTATCCAAGCGAGCATGGCCGGTACAGCTATGCGGGCTATTATGTCTAGAATGGCAGCAGGCCCAAAAGCAACGATTGAGGCACTTGATAGACTAGGTATTAAGACCTCCGATGCAAATGGCAACTTGCGCCAAATGCCAGATATATTAAAAGAGATTCATGATAAAAGTAAAAATTTGGGTAATGCAGAGCAATCAGAATTGTTCAAAGGTATTGCAGGAGAAGAAGCCGGTGGTGCTTTAGCCATTCTCGTTGATCAAGCTGGTAGCGGTGCGCTACAAAATCTCATTGGTGAGTTACAAAACGCCCAAGGCGAAGCTGGTAACTTGGCAAAAACCATGAGCGACAATACCGTTGGTGACTTTAAGTCAATGACATCAGCCATTGATGCCCTTAGAACCTCTATTTTTGATGCCAACGGCGGTGCGCTACGTGAGTTTATTCAGACAATCACTATCATGACCCAACGTTTGACCGCGTTCGCCAATGCTCATCCACAGCTAATGTCAGTACTAGGGACAATGTTCGCCACGTTAGCCATTGGTGCAGTCGTCATTGGTGGCCTAGGCGCGATCATGCTAACCATCTTGGGACCTATGGCACTACTACGTGCATCACTGATCACGATGGGACTACCGACGACACTGACACCGTTGGGGCTATTGGCCAAAGCATTCGGTATGATTGGTGGTGCTGTCAGAGCGTTGACGCTCACGCTAATGGCCAACCCTATTTTGGCACTATGCCTAGCATTAGCAGTACTGGCTTTTACCATTTATAAGAACTGGGACACCCTAGGGCCGATGTTTGCGGCGCTATGGGAGCGCATCAAAGCCATATTCAATACGGGTATTCAGGCGCTTAGATCCTTTATATCGAATTTTAGTCCAGTCAGTGCCTTTACGGCAGCGTTTTCTGCCGTCTGGGGTTACTTGGCTGGACTGGGTGCGACCTTCAGACAGTACGGCGCCAATATGCTCGAAGGGCTAAAAAACGGCATCTTAGGCAGGGCGCAAGCGGTGATCAACTCAATCAGTAATATCGTTGGACGTATCAAAGGTGCATTTACTGGTTCAAAAGGAATGGACATTCACAGCCCTAGCCGAGTCTTTGACAGCTATGGCGGTTATATGATGCAAGGCTTGGGACGTGGCATATTATCCAATGCTGGCATCCCCGTCAGTGCCACCAAATCTATCGCTGGCCAAATCAATGATTATGCACCGATCAGTATCGACAGCCGAAAATCTATCTTGCCGCCTCGTGGCCAGTCTAGTATGGCGATGATGGGCGGTATGAGTAGTGGCAATATCACTATCAACATTCATGGCGCAACCGATCCGCAAGCCGTAGCGCGTGAAGTCCAGCGCGCATTGGCAGCAGAGCAACGCAATCAAATGGCACGTCAGAGTAGCCGCTTATCTGATATTGATTAAGGGCATATAAGGATTATTTTATGTTAGCCAGTTTAGGATTGTTTGTATTTGAGACCACCAGTGCCGCATTTGATGAGATATCGCGCAAATCTGGCTATCGTTTTGGCACCGGCAACGCTGTCGGTACCAGACCGCATATGCAGTATATTGGCCAAGATAACGACGACATATCACTATCAGGTACGCTGTACCCAGAAATCACAAAAGGTATTGTCTCATTAGATGAATTACGAGATATGGCAGCAACTGGTAAAACCTATGCGCTTATGAATGGCAATGGTTACTACTATGGCATGTGCTATATCACTGACATCAGCGAGACTCAATCACACTTATTATCAGATGGTACTGCTCGTAAAATTAGCTTTAGCTTAGCACTCAAACTGGCAGATGATAGCGAGCGTGAGCAAGTAGCCATCTTAGATCAGGATCGAGCAGACGTATGACTAACTTATTCAAACTCACAATCGAAGGCATCGATCGTACAGCGCAGGTTGAGAAGCGTCTGATTAGTTTATCAATGACAGACAAGCGTGGTACTGAAGCAGATGAATTATCACTGACGCTATCTGATCATGACGCGGCGCTGCCCTTGCCTACCAATGGCAATGAGATAAGGCTATGGCTCGCGATGCCTGATACTGGCGATATGATAGACAAAGGCACATTTACCATTGACCAAGCCGAGCACAGTGGCACACCTGACCAGCTGCAGATCCGCGCCAAGTCAGCCGATTTCAAGTCATCTCTGAAGGTAAAGCGCAGTGACAGCTATCATCAGCACAAGCTTGGGGAGATAGCATCGAGTGTGGCCAAACGTCATGACTTGATATTGGCCATTGATAATGCAGTGTCAGCAATAATGATCGATCATATCGATCAGCACCGTGAGAGTGATATCAACCTATTGACCAGGCTTTGTGATGACCATGATTTGATGTGTACGATTAAGGCGGGACGGCTGATTATCAAACCGATTGCCAATGCAAGATCACCTTCAGGGGCGGCATTGGGAGCAGTCACTATCACTCGTCAGTCTGGTGACAGCCATCGCTATAGTCGTGCTGATCGTACCAGCGACTATGACGAGACGACATCGAGCTATCATGATGATAAAACTGGTAAGACTAAGCATATCAGCGTCAAAGATGGTGAGTCCAAACCGATGGACGCCCTACCCAATGACAAGTCTCATGTACTGACTAAACCCGCTAAGAGTAAATCAGAGGCAGTATCCAAGGCAAAAGCGAGCGCCAACAAAAAAGCCCGCCAAGTGGCGAACTTTGATTTGACGTTAGCAGTAGCGCGTCCTGATATTATTGCTGATAGCCCTGCGACAGTGAGAGGCTTTAGACCTTATATCGATGAGCATCAATGGACAGTTGTAGAAGTGACACATGACCTATCAGGCAGTGGTTATAGTACTGGCATTAAGTGTGAGGCTGGGTTGTAGTTATCCAAGCCAGTAACTCATTATAAATTTCATCTTCATCAGTAAATGTCTTATCTGTCGCATAATCACGTAGTGATATGATATTTTTAGCGACAAAGGTACGCAAGCGCTTACGCTTAAAGCAATACGCATTGACATATAACTTACCGTTCTTGGCTTCTACGCCACGCAAGTTAATCTCACGTTCTGACAAATTCCCTTTACTATCTACATAAACCATCGTATGACTAGCTTCCTCTTTGGGAGCGCGTTGGCGTGGTTCATTGTCTTGTGGCTGTGGCTGTGGCTGTGGCTGTGGCTGTGGCTGTGGCTGTGGCTGTGGCTGTGGCTGTGGCTGTGGCTGTGGCTGTGGCTGTGGCTGTGGCTGTGGCTGTGGCTGTGGCTGTGGCTGTGGCTGTGGCTGTGGAGGTTGCGAAACTGGCAACTGGTAGTCAAGTCTTTTGCGCCTATTGGCTGCGTATCTACTCCAAAAACCCAAAAGCACCATAAGTAACAATGAGAATAAAACAGCCATAACGTCTGAGGCGGTGGCGGTAACTTCTTCGGATGGTTGGGATGTATCGATTGTTGATACTAGTACCATCGTTAAAGCGATGTAAACAATAAAACTTACTCCTAGCACAACCGCCCGACTAGGAATCTTTTGTAAAGTGTAAAAAGGAAAGTATTTAGGCTTAATCAACCACCATATCAAGAATAGCCATAAAAAAGTAAAAGGCAGAATAACGAGATAAGTAATAAAACTCACAATCACTCACTCCCTTTGTCATCTTTTAGACTATCGGAAATACTTTTCCGCACAAACGCCCCGAACTGCTCACGAGTCAGCCCCGCATCTTTAAGAAAGCTATCATCAAACGGTACGCTTATGGGCTTTGGCGGTGACTCTTCAGTGGCAAAACTGGCTTCAAGACGCGCAATGATATCAGCACCCATTGAACGACTATATTCTTTAGCCGACACTCTTATCTTCTCTTTTAACTCTTCAGGAATACGGACTCTAAAATCAGGTGGTCTGTTGCCGCTCATATTTATCTCACAATTATATTGACACGCCTCCTTTGTAGGCGTAACATTCCTTTATGCCTCCAATGTAGGCATTTAACAACCCTATAGGGTTTAATATTAACACTAATACAAGGAAATCAAAATGGCAGCAAAAAAAACCGTTGATTATAAGCTCAAGCTAGACCCTGAGCTACACCACTGGCTAAAAGTCCACGGCGCCGAAAACTACCGCACGCTATCAGCCGAAATTACGATGCATCTGGACAAAGCACGTAAAGCCGCACAAAAGGAAAAAGATAATGCTAAATAGACCGAATACCACTCAGCAGATCAATACTTACCTATGCAGTCAGCAGTTGCTATATCGTCATTTGCAATTATGTAAGCGCATAAAAAAGGCAGACCGCACTCGCCAAAGTACTCGGTCTACCTTTAACAACCAAACAATCAACCTAACTAAAGTTGATTATCCTAACCAAATAACTCTAGGAGTTAATTAGTATGCAACAGTATAACACAGCAAGTAATCAAGGTAATAGCAGCCAAGCGCTTGCCACATTGTCATTCAACGGTAACACCTTACAGCTCGTCACTAAGAACGGACAGATTTGGATGACTTCAGCAGATATAGCGAAAGCATTAGATTATGCCGATGTGCGTTCTGTAACCAAAATTTATAGTCGCAATGCAGAAGAGTTTACATCAGCGATGACAACGGTGGTCAAATTGACCACCAAGGGTTTTGGTAATGGCAACAGTGAAAAAGATACTCGCATTTTCTCCCTACGCGGCTGCCACCTAATCGCTATGTTTGCCCGTACCAAGATTGCCAAAGATTTCCGCAAGTGGGTACTTGATATCCTAGACCGTGAGGTCAGTACACCAGTTATCGAGCAGCCACCCGCTATTACCGATGCCGACTGGATGCGCTACTCACGCTCGATGACCATCCCCGAGATGGCACAGTTTACAGGGCACAGCGAGCAGCAAGTAATCAATGCCCTACATGACATCATAGGTAGCCCTGCCCGTACTACCAACCCAGCCCCAGTCATGACCCCAGAACTACAGCACGCGCTTGATCAGTTTTGGGGCTTTATCGCTACACAAAACATCGCCAATCTCAATCATAGTGACAAGCAACACGAGCTAGCGATTAGCATCCCCGAGGTTTACGAGTTAGCAGAATCTTGGCAGCTACCAGAGACCAGCCTGTTATATAAGGCGCTACGCCTGAGCGACACACCACGCTTTTATCGTGCCAATACAGTAATCGCAAGTGCTTTAATAGGTCGGTCTCGTCGCGTCTGGGTATTTGTCAGATCGCTTAGCCAAACCGCCATAGCAAAGGTATAAGGGGTACTATCATGACTATACAATCAAATAAAAGTCTGCGTGACTACATAATGAAAGCCGACATCAGTGAAAATCACGAACGCATCATACGCAATTTGTTTAATGCGCTATTTGTCAGCGAACGTCAGCATAGTATCAAAACCGACCATACACCTACTCATCCAACAATGATGACACTTGATATCTATCAGGTACAGCAGCTCATACAGTCACACTGTGGCAAACTTATCACGCATATGGAGATTGTTGATGCACTCTACGATTTAGAAGAACCCAAGCTGCTACAACCTTCGACCATCACTTCTAATTCCGAATTGGATGGTAAAACAATTGATGCAATACGTTTAGAGTATGGTCATACTAACAAGGCAATTCCACTAGAAAAGTCTAAGACAGACGAGATTGCACTCGAACTATCCCAAGTTACTTTTAACGACACAGCAGATGAAATAGACAAATGCGATGCCAGTAGGAGGTGGATAGAAAGGTCTATGCATCTTGAAGAAGTGCACATAGAGCAGCAAGATACCATTCAATCTTTGCGAGCCATCATCATTGATATGGCAGAGACACTGCACGTAGCAGACCCGAATGCCCGTATCAGTATGACCAGCAGCGACCTACTTGACTTGGTACACAGTCAAAAAGATATGTCAGACAATGCGTTTTAATAGCTCAATAGTATGAGAAACCAGTCCGAGTGACTGGTTTTTTTGTACCTACCATTTACTCGATTGCCTCATTTGACTGTATCGATCAAACCCAGTCCCAATGTTGCCAGTATCTTATAGTCATAGTCTTCATTGGCACTTGCCCCGGCTTGTACCAACGCTTCCTCTGCATGATACATCGCACCCAACAGCCTATCTGAAGGGCTTTCTAGATCCAGTATGTCGGGTAGATTAATCAATCTCTGATGATATGACGGCAGATCCTTATGAGATCTTACATCAAGCGCAATATCCTCTAAACGCTGACCAGTCAAGACATACATCACATCAAACCCAATATTCCATAGCTTAATTAACAATGATGAAGGCATATCACGCTTGCCTGTCTCATAGTTTTTATATGTTGTT
This sequence comes from Psychrobacter sp. T6-5, assembly GCF_052258485.2. Taxonomy (NCBI): domain Bacteria; kingdom Pseudomonadati; phylum Pseudomonadota; class Gammaproteobacteria; order Moraxellales; family Moraxellaceae; genus Psychrobacter; species Psychrobacter sp. T6-5. Next base: position 2,628,339 of record NZ_JBQQEY020000001.1, read on the forward strand.
TGAGCAATTCTGATAGTTGGCTCTTCATAAACCTCAACTGCCATAAGGCCCAAACGCTGACGCTCTGCTTCTAAGCGCTTCCCCACTTCAATTGACTCCACAGCACACCCCTTATATTTTCGTTTGAATGTATAATATGATTGCAAATACGTTCGTTTGACTGTATTATTAAACCGTACCACGTTAACACGCTTTCAATTAGCTATAGGATACCACCAAATGACTGAAACAACATTACAGGCAACGCCCAAGGGAGAGCTGCCACATCTAAAAGATGGTAAACGCAAACCCATACAGCTACGGCTAACGCCAAATGAACATGAAGAGTTGGTAAGCACAGCTGGTAATGAAGTTCGATCCATGAGCTATGTTGCATACCGTCGCTATCAGGCTGGTCTAGAGCTAGAGCAGTCGAAAAAGCAGTCAAAGCAACACTAAAACCAAACCCAGAAGGAAACCAAACCATGAACCCAAACACCAAAAAACTACGCGATAACCCGATCAAAATCAGTGTCGATCACTACGACTACCAGATATTACTGGCCCACTCCGAGCGTTCGGGTATCGAGATGGCCACACTGGTCAGACAGCTTGCCATGAGCAAGATCCATGACCTGGTATTTCGTGAACAACCTATCGCTATGATACTGCCATCACAAAACACAGTCGAGATGCCATTAGGTCACTTTTGGGCGATGACGCAAGCACCGGTCAGTACCTCAGGAGTCACTAGCCATGCCTAACGATGTCTATATCCACCCAACCCCTGCAGAGCAGCGCTTACTTGAACGTAAGGCTGCCGAGCATGGAGTAAGCGTCGATGAGTTTGTCGCTTGGGCACTGAGACAAGCACTCGCTGAAACAGATAAAGAGTTACAACTCATCGTCAAACACTAAAAGAGGTCTTATATGCGCTGTCCAGCTTGTCATTCCAACTGTTTAATCCTGCGTACCCGCGTCATTACTGACTACTTACGCGACATAGAACACCGCTGCAAAAACGACGAATGCGGACATATATTCGTCACTCAGCAAGAGTATGTACGCTCGATAGTCAAGCCAGACGTGCAGAAAGACAAACCAATCAGCGCAAGTGCCTAAACAAAATACCAAACCAGACGAGCAATATTATGCAACCCATGCAAGATGATACCCGTAGCGAGCTAATCACTCGCCTCGTACAAGATTATGGTCTTAAATTCTCCAGCGACCGTCAGTTTTTGCGTTATGGCCGCTGCCCATCATGTAATAAAAAAGAACTATTTACCGGTGCAGATGCACCGTGGACGATTCAGTGTGGCCGTGCTAATAAGTGCAATTATCAAGCATCTACTCGTGATATCTACCCTGAAATATTCGCCAATTGGACGAAGAAAAACCCACCAACACCCAGCAACCCAAATGCCACGGCTGACGCTTACCTTCAGTCGGGACGTGGCTTTGATATTGTCAAATGGCAAGGCGCTTACACTCAAGAAGTATTCAAAGATTATAAGACAGGTTTTACTTGCCCAACTGTGCGCTTTAACGTTACTAGCGAAGGAAACACTATTGGTTATTGGCAACGCCTGATTGAACCCGCCGCAGGAATAAAAAAAGCAAGAGTTCAAGACGGTTTTAAGTTTGGGGGTCATGCTTGGTTACCGCCAAAGCTGCACCTACAGCATGGCATCTGGTCATATGTGAAAGAGCTATGGATAGTCGAAGGCATCTTTGACGCCATGGCACTGACTGAGAACGGTCTACATGCTATCAGCAATATCACCGCTGGTAACTTCCCAGCGCATACATTAGCGCAGATCAAAGCGCGAATGATTGAGCTTGGCAAGCCCCTACCCAAGCTGGTAATCGCATTAGATCCTGATAATGCCGGACGCAAAGCCACTGACAAACTGGTAGCTACCGCACGTCAAAACGGTTGGGACGCTACCGCCGCTCAGTCGAGCGAATACAGTAACGGTGATGACTGGAACGACCTACACAAAGCGGGAAAACTTACCAAGTCAGACCTTGAACGCTACCGCTTTTATGGTGAGCTGCTTATTGCTGAGACAGCAAAGGATAAGGCGCTACTGACGTACAACCAGTATGGCACCACTAGCTTTTATATGTTTTTCAATAGTTGCACCTACTGGGTAAAAGTAGACAGCGAGAGCTTTGATAAAGCCAAGCAAATGGATGCAGACAGCGAACCGACAGAGGATCTATTCAATACTGAAGAAGAATTAAAAGAAGCCGTACAGCTATGGCATGACGACTTGATGCAGTCCTGCATGACCGTCACTCAGATCATGAACTGTCAACCGCAGGCTCTTTACTATCAGCAAAACCTGGTCACCGATGAGTCATGGTACTTTTTTCGTATTCGCACACCACAAGCAGACACCAAAAATACCTTTACCGGTAGCCAACTCTCTGCAGCGGGTGAATTTAAAAAGCGCCTATTATCAGTCGCGCCTGGCGTCATCTATCAAGGCAATTCAAAGCAGCTCGACATCATGTTGGGACGCATGATTAACGGTATCAAGACAGTAGAAACCATCGATTTTATCGGCTATAGCAAAGACCATCAGACTTACATTTTTAACGATATCGCTATTCGTCACGGTCAGAGCTACCCGCTCAATGCTGATGATTATTTTGACCTGCCAAATAATAAGAGCCTAAAGACATTAGCGGCCAGTCCAAATATCAGAATCAGTGACCGCCCCAAAGATCCAGCTAACTGGTTGGCAGACATCATATCTGGATGGGGTGTTCAAGGCGTCATTAGTCTAGTCGGCTTCATGGGCAGCTTGTTTGCCCAGCAAGTACGCGACCGTCAAAAGTCCTTTCCTTTTCTAGAAATCGTTGGTGAGCCTGGTACTGGTAAATCAACCCTACTTAGCTTTTTTTGGCGCTTGATAGGTCGTGACGGCTATGAGGGTATCGATCCCAACAAAACCACCAAGGCTGGTCGTCTGCGCTCATTATCACAAACCTCAAATATGCCTAGCGTCTTTATTGAGTCTGACCGTGACGGTGCCGGCACTGGTCGCAATAGCCAGTTCAACTGGGACGAACTAAAAAACCTATATGACGGCGGCACAATTGGTACACGCGGCGTCAAGTCAGCCGGCAACGAAGTCTACGAGCCACCATTCCGCGGCACTATCGTCATCAGTCAAAATTTGCCCGTGGTGGCGTCCAAGGCAGTGCTAAGCCGTATCTGCCACCTATTCTTTGCATTGGACAACCAGACCCGAGATTCTGAAGCAGCAGCCAGACGCATCGAGGCTCTACAGACCGAAGATGTCAGTCATTTTTTAGTCGATATTCTCAAGATGGAAGACAAGATACTGCAGGTGTTTTTTGATACCAAAATAGCGCATGAGAATTGGTTAAAAGATAGCGGTGTCAAAGCTTTCCGTGTTGCTCATTGCCACGCGCAGATACTCGCCATGTTTGATGCGATGAAACTGGTATTGCCAGATTTGCAACGCTTGGACGGGGCCGTTAAGCAGGAAGTATTCAATATGGCAACCGAACGCGATCAGACGCTTGAAACCGAGCATCCGCTCAATATCCAGTTCTTTGATGTACTCGAACGATTGAATGCAGCGCCCAACGCAATCGAAGGTGCTGGTCATCATATCCGCCGTTTGCATATCAACCACAGCAAAAACCCAGAACTATTGGCGATCAGTATGCCAGAGATCTATCAGCTTGCGAATGAGTACCGCTATGACCTACCGCCACAATCAGACATGCACCACGCGCTACGCCAGTCTAGGCAATTCAAGTTTGTGGCAGCAAACAAGACGGTAGCGTCTCAAATCACAGGCCGTAGCATTCGTTGCTGGGTGTTTGAAATGCCTAAAAACCTAAGTCTCACTTAAAAGGAAAATCATATGAGTCAATTTTTTAGATGCCCTCACTGTAGACATCAACATGATACAACTGACTGGTTTGAGTACTGGGCTTATGACGGTGATCATTGGATCGAGGACTGCGAAAAATGTAAGGAAGAGTTCACGGTAAAAGTCAATTTTACGGTCGATTATGAACTAGTAAAGAAAGAGGATTAGCAAATGAACTTAAACAAATTAATGCAAATGGCGATGGAACATCACCAGCAGCAAGAAGCATCAAAGCTTCAGTACAACGCAAGTTTTGAACTATTGGCTTTAACCTTTATCCGAATCATTCCACCAGTCCAACGTGAGCACGAATTAGCTCTTTCCATGCAAGAAGTCATCGCCAACGCTGGCTATCTTGATGACGAGCAAAAAGAGATATTCCTCGAGCTGATGGGTAATGCAAAAAACATAGTTATTGATATGGCAATTAAAACGGAGGCAAGTCGATGAAAGCGTTAACAGGATTTTTTATCAGAAAAAATAAGAACGTGCAGGTTAGATGTCTTGGGCCAGGTCACTGTAGGAATGATCCAGAGAGACTAACAATTAAATTCCTTAATGGTCATACAAAATATATGAGCCAAAAACAGTTTTTTAACGAGTTTATCAACCTTGATGATTTGCTTGCAGAAATAACTGAAGGTAGTCAATGGGAATCTATTGGTAGTCGGCATACGATTCGTGTCACTGATATTAAAGTAAGAATTGGAAGAGTCCTTTTTCGTATAGATGGCGTGCCAAAAGAATACTCATTCAGTAGTACCGATATTTTTAGGTTCAAAGACCTATTTGTACCAGTGCGTGAGGCTAAGTAAATGAACCTAGTCCGCGCCCTATTCCCTTACAACCGTGAAAGCCCTTTACATTGGCTAACCTTCGACACGGTGAGCGGTCAAATGATTGACTGCTCGATGCACCCAACGCACAAGCAGCGAGGCCTCTATCAAGGCAAGCATTACAGTATCAACAAAGACAAGATTGAAATGCGCTGCAAGGTCGAAGTCTACCAAGAACGTAAATACGAAAAATTAACTGAAATCAAAATAGGAATAAACTAAATGAGCGACATTATTGACCGCGCCAACGACCAAGCGCAAGAAGAGTTAGAACGTAACTTAGCCAAGGCTGCACGTTTTGATCAGCCATCACTGGCAGAGTGTATCGATTGTGGCGAAGATATTCCTGAGCGCCGGCAGCGCTTAGGCGGTGTCACCCGCTGTATCGATTGTCAAAACAATATAGAGGGACGGAGGTAGTCATGCCATTACCACTAAGTTTATATCGTTGTCGTGACAGCGTTTGCATAGCAACTGATGAAAGTATGGTCAATGAGCATCTGAACCGTGATCGCATGGGTAGAAAATCCCCAGTAAATAAAATGCCAGAAGGTAGCGTTATCTTACATAACAACAAGCCCTACGGCATAGACGAACTGACCAGACTGGCGCATAAGAAGGCAAAAACAATGAAACTGGATCTAGACAACCCGTTCTCAATCATCATTGATGACAGGTTTATCAAATGAATATACTATGGACAAAAAAACAGCCCTCACAATTGTGAGGGCTGTTTCGTCAAATCATTTGAGCCAAAAGCCCCAAACCAAGAACTTTTAAGTGGCTCAATAGTTACCAAACCAGACCTTTATTATAGCGTCAAATCCGTGTAAAAGCTAGTTATATCAGCATTTTAAGATCTATCTACACACGTTTTTACGCATAGGAGCATCCAAAGTGGCCAGTATTGAACCACTCAAAACCAGTATTCGCATTATTTGGTACATAAACGGTGAAAAAGACAGCGAAACCTTATTAAACACGCCACCAACCGCAGCAAACAAGGCTAACGCCCAAAAAATAGCGGATATGGTTGAGCAACAGATACAAATGGGCATATTCAACCGTGATGCCGTATTCCCATCATCACCAAAGCGACAAGCATCATATTTTGGCTATTACATCCCCGTTTGGGAGAATGCCGAGCAAAGTACAGTCTCCCCAACGACTTGGACGACCTACACCAGCAAAGTGGCCAACCACATCACGCCATACTGGCAAGATAAGCAAATTAGCAAAATCAGTGCTGAAGATGTTGAATATTGGGTATACAAAGTGCTTAGAGTCAATCTATCACCGAAAACGATTGTCGATATACTAGGTTTATGGCGATCCATATGGAGTTACTGGGCACGTCATCAAAAAAACCCTAACGATCCAAGCCAGTACATCAAGCTTAACGCAAAAGACCCAAAAGACATCGAGCCATTCACTCGTGAAGAGATCGCATTGATCATCAATACCGAAACGGACACAACCTTTCGAAACTTATGGACAGTCATGTTATGGTCCGGTCTATCCAGTCATGAGCTAATGCCACTGGCCGTAGAAGATATTGATTTTGATCAGGCAACAGCATATATCAGACGTGGCTTTGTGAAAGGCATTCATAAGGCAACTAAAAACCGGCGACGCAAACGGCAAATCGAACTACTACCGATCGTAGCGAATGCCTTGGACAATCAACGCAAATTGTTAGCCGATCAAACCCCTCAAGCAGTCAAAGTACTTGAGCGAGATAATCACACCTATGAAGAGCAGCATCTAACGTGGCTTTGGTACAACCCGCGCACCGGCAGCCATTACACATACCCTCAGCTTGAAAAACGCTGGAAGCGCCACCTGGATAAATGCGACATACCCTATCGCGCTTTAAACAATGGTCGTCATACTTATGCAAGCCAAGTGCTATCAACGGGCATTATCAGCGCCGAATGGTTAGCCAATCAACTGGGACACGTAAATACAGACATGATCCACAAACACTATGCAAAGTTTATTCCCAGTGACACGCGCCATATTATCCGCAACTTAGCCAATGCACTAGACAACAGCCAATAATGCAATCAGCAAAAAGCCCTAAATATAGGGCTTTTTTTATACCTCATTTATAGGTTTAAGTAATAAAATACCACAGGGGTAGCAATAGAAGGTAATCATAGTAATAGCTTAATAAATCAGATATAAGTATTTGATATTATTATTATTTATAAATACCTTAATATAGTAATTAAAAGTAATTATTATTACATATATAGTATAAGTATATGATTTATATATATTTTATAGTTTCTTGATTAATACCTTTTAGCTGTGTATTGGATTACTTAATAATTACCTCTAAATTACATAAAAAACCTAATAAAATCAATATGATTACCTATATTACCTAGTTTGCATACCACCCCAGAAAATTTAAAAACATCAAAATAAGATGGTGCGCTGGACACGCTCACGATCTGCTTATATCTTACGTGGGATTACTATGGGATAGCTCTACCTGATTAACTCAACACTACATTCTAACAATATCATGTACTTAACAATCCCAAAACCCTGAAATTAATAATCATAGAGGTTTCGAGTCTCTCCAGCCCCACCATTTTCGGATAGTACATCTTAGACCAAATATTAAAGCCTGCTTTTAGCAGGTTTTTTTGTGTCTGTCATTTAGCATTTCTAGTTATAATTTTTCTAACTCCCCTAATACAGCTTCCATACTTTGATACCTTTTCTCTACTCGCTTCGCCAATACATTATCTACGATACTTTGATAGCAAATATACTCTAACGGTAATTTTGGAATAGGCTGTTGGCAGTGCTGAATGGCCCAATCTGTCATTGGTTGCTGACTTTGAGGGTCTATATTAAATGGTCGCTTCCCTATCAGTATCTCAACCATCATGATACCGAAGGCATAGATGTCACTTTGTATCATTGCTCTTTGTCCTTGCCAGCGCTCAGGTGCCAAATATGCTGGTGTTCCGCCAGAAAAACTTATTGCGTTTGGTTGATCATTTCTTTGGGCTAATGCAAAATCGGTCAATAGTAAGTCAGGCACTATACAATCACTGTCAGCGTGAGTCATTAGATTATCACTGAGCAAGATATTACTGGGTTTAATATCATTATGAAGCCAGCCAGCGTTGTGTAGGTTGCAGACTAAATGAGCAGACTCTTTGATCAAGTTATGTTTTTGATTGTCCGTTAACGCTAAATAGTGATTCAACAGCTTAGCTAAGCTGCCGTTTTTATAATGCGGCATGACCAATACCGTTAACTGCTGGCTTTGTCCTAATGTATCGATCTCTACATTGTGATGGGCCAATAGAGGTGGTGTGATAGAGCTAACTTGCGTTTTCTGCAAAGTATATAACGCTTGCAACACGCTTATTTCATGAGTTAAATCTGAGACACTTTGAAGTCTATCTGAAGTGGCGCACAGCTCCCATTTAATCATCACACTACCATACTCTAGATGGCGTGCACGCGTTAGACCTTGATAGTAACCTTGCTTGCTGCGTTGTTTGGTAATTTGCGTGTGACTCTCTTGGGTTTGTTCTGCCCCTTTCTCTATTTGTTGCTGACTGATACGCTGATGCACTATTTTACTATATGCTCGCTCTGACAATGCTTGGGTGATGACTGGTAATAGTTGTCCAGATTGTACTTGCAAGGCTTGTGTAATAGGCAAATTACTGGCACTATTTTTCAAAGTATCATCTCTCATCATATTATAGAGTCGCAATCGCGCACTATCGTTTTACCCAACCGCCACTTTACCGCTAGAGTCATTATGTCACAGTCTAACAACTACGCCCTGCCCGCCCCTTTATTAGCGTTGCTCAGTCAGTATCTGCAAGAACACGTCACACCTACCATTGAGATTGACCCAAGCCAGCTTGCGTATCGCTGGGTCGGTGGACGTACTGGTCACCTGCAGCCTTTGTCTGTCAATCTATTTTTGAGCTTGGAGGATTTGCAAGGTATTGATGTGCAAAAAGCAAAGCTGGTACAAAACACCCGCCAGTTCCTAAAAGGCTATCCTGCCAATCACGTCCTGATGACAGGGACACGCGGTGCCGGCAAATCCTCACTGATTCGCGCATTGCTACAAGCCTATCACAGTGAGGGGTTACGGATTATCGAGATTGCGCGTGATGATCTACAGGTGCTAGACAAGATTCGTGCCGCGATTAATGCGCTGCCAGCGGACTGCGCTTGTCGCTATATCGTCTACTGTGATGACTTGGCGTTTAATGGTCAAGATGAGAGTTACCGCGCGCTAAAAAGTGTGCTTGATGGCGCGCTAGACTCTGAGCAAGACAAGCTACTGGTCTATGCCACCAGTAATCGCCGCCGCTTGCTACCACAGATGATGAAGGACAATCTTGATATTTATAATGGGCAGACGGATGAAGTCAATCCTTACGAGACCATTGACGAGACCGTGTCGTTATCAGATCGATTTGGCTTGTCCTTGACCTTTCATCCTATGGATCAGCAGACTTACTTACAGATTGTGCAGCATTATCTAAGTTTAGAGCAACGGAAAATTTCAGCTCGCATTGATACTGATAATGAAATGGATGTGGACGGCGAAAATCTACCTGACAAAATCAGAATGGACGCCTTGCGCTGGGCATCTGAACGCGGTGGACGCTCAGGTCGGGTTGCTTATCAATTCAGTCGTTATTGGAGCGGCAAAACACAATTGGCTATTGAAGACCGTAAATCATAGCCGCTAAGCCATATCTTTAAACTTACCTCTTTACAGTCATGCCTAATTGCTGCGTGCAGAGCCTACATACTGCACGCGACTCTCCTTTTGACTGCTCTCTTGATTATCTGCCAAATCGATAAACCCATTGACGGTATATTGAGCAAAATCTTCTGCCAGCCATAGATTGCCTTGATAGACACTTTGCGCATCTAAGCGGATATATGCCATATTTGGCGTTTCGCTATCTGGATTATCAAAGTTCTGATAACGAGCGCTAAAGTGGGTCAAAATGATGTTTTTCAAGCTCATCTTTTGCGCAAATGTGCCCACTATGTGCGCGCTGCTATGCATGGGATCAAAATCAGGGTTGCGGGCTTGAATAGCCATCATGACCTCGTGCGTATAAGTGGCCTCATGCACCAACAAATCCGCATCCATAACTGCTTCACTCAAACACTCTGGCGTGTCATTGTCCCCTGCTATTACTACTTTTGTCCGCTGCACATCATCATGAATATAGTCTGCTGAATGCAAGTGCTGACCATCCTCAGTGATGACATTTTCACCTTGTTGTAGCTTGCCCCACAGCGCACTTGCTGGGATACCATTTGCTACGAGCTTATCCGTGTTAAGCGTGCGACGGCTGATGGTCTGCGTGATACCAAATCCATGAGATGGCACACGGTGCGATAACGGATAAACCTCTATCATCAGCTGATGTTGATTATCCAAGTCAATTTTTACTTTACTCTTATTGTCTTCTTGCGACAACAGATCCTCTATCGACACAAAGTTGAGGGTAAATGGCAGATATAGTTCAGTATGTAGGATAAAGGCATCAAGCAGCGCCGAGATGGCTTTTGGTGCGATGAGCGTCAATGGCTCACGGCGACCTGACATCGCGGCACTCGCCAGCAGCCCTGGCAGGCCATAACAGTGGTCGCCATGGACGTGCGTAATACAAATAGCCGTCAATTGACGTAAGGAGAGCTTGGTATGCAGTAATTGCTGCTGTGTGCCTTCGCCGCAATCAATGAGCAGCCACGGGCGCGACTTTTTATTTTGACTGTTGCTATGCGGCTGGTTGCCTTTTGATGAACCAGACGCATGAGGATTCAAACACTCGATTGCCAAAGCAGTCACATTGCGCTGCTTGGTTGGCACGCCTGCGGAGGTGCCCAAAAAGGTTAATTTTAGCATAGGTCATGTCTTCTATTTATCAGAGGCATGGGTTAGGACCGTTGGCATATCATGGTTTTTTGACCGTCAACCATTTGTCCACCATTGGCTGTACATTCATTGACCATATTAGATTCATAAGATTTCCAGCCACCATAAAAACTAGCGGCACACAAAATCACAACCAGCAGCTTCTGTGACCAAGATTTGATAGATACTTGCTGGTTATCAACCGTTTGCTTGCTTTGCAAGTTCTGATCTAGCGACTGCTTAGCATCTGTGTCTTTCTTTGTTTTTGCATGATGCGATGTATTCAAGTCTGTCATTGTTTTATCCTAAAAAAGGCTTTGCTTATGAATAAACAAAACCTTTTATCTAATATCACCTCAAGCATTGAGAGGTGTTTAAGTGTTTATACAAGTATCTTTTAAAACTGCGGTGTTCCGCCCTTTGCCTCAGCACGCTTAAAAGCGGGGCGTTCTTGACAGCGTTTGAGCCAGTTCAATAGATTGGCGTATTTAGATTGATCCATACCTGCACGCGCATTAGATGCGGCGACTACGATATACATTTGAATATCAGCGGCACTAAACGTCTCCCCTGCAAACCAGTGACTATTTTGTAGATGCTGCTCCATCAGATTTAAGTTGTTGATAATATTGTTGTTGATCATGCCATCTTCAACTTGTTTACGAATACCTTTACTGATCGGCTTGATGAGCATAGGCGATCGTTCAACGACTTTACTAAATACCAGACGCATGACTAATTGTGGCATCGCCGTGGCTTCGGCAAAATGCAACCAAAAAGTATAATCTTCCCACGCCGCTTCATTATCATCAGCGGGCTTAAACTGATGTTCTTTATCATAGTGTCTGAGCAAATATTCGATGATAAAACCTGACTCAGCCAAAGCGCGATCACCCACTTCAAGCACCGGCGTGTGACCAAGCGGATGCACTTTTTTTAAGCTCTCAGGTGCAAGATACGCCTTAGTACGCTCATAGGTTGTCAGCTCATAATCCAGCTCCAACTCTTCTAGTAGCCATAAAATACGAAACGAGCGCGAATTGTTTAAATGATGCAAAGTTAACATAAACCGTCCTAGTTATATATTGTTTTAAATCAGCCATAATCTCTTAGATATGGCGCCACGTTTTGAATTAAACATGACACCACTGTTCTCGATAATAGCGTAATTTTTGCCCCTTTGACACTGCAACTTTGTAGAACTGTGACGAAAGTACGGCCTGACAAGTCAGCTCTACATATATCTAGGACACGGTCATCATCCGCATTATTCTACATGTAGTGCTTCAATCTTGCGCGTCATCTTATCTATCTTTTGCTGATATTTTTTGATTTGGCGAAAGCGGTGCGCAATTAGCACGCCTTTGATACGGCGATTTTTGAGACGGCGGCGCGGTGGAAAACTGCCCACTTGTGGCTCATTGTAGCCATGTAAACGGTCTTCACGTTTGCGCGCCAGATAACCAAGGGCGCTATCAGCAATCATAATCAGCAGTGCGATAAAAATCATACTATACATCAGCATGGAGCCGCCTTCATGTAAGTTGCGATCCAAAATCGCAATCGAAAATATGAATAAAAATACTGGCTCAAGGTAGCACAAAGTCCCAAACAACGAGACAGGTAGCTTTTGACTCGCGACCATCGTCAGTGACATCGCAGCAGTACTGATGATGCCCAATAATGGCAACAGATACCAAAGCTTATGGTTGGTGATTGCCACCTCAAAACCGCCATTCATATATAGCGCAACCAGTACGACTGGTAGCAGCAATACAAGATCAGAGATCAAGCCTGTGATAGGTGGTACGGCCAGTTTACGACGCAGCAAGTAGTACGGCGGATAACCCAAGCACACAAACAAAGTCGCCCAAGAGATTGCGCCATACTCAAAGATATCGTAAGCAATACCAAGACCTGCACATATAATCGCAGCCCACTGTAGCAAGCTCATGTCTTCATTATAAAAAAAGCGACCAACCACGATCATGATCATCGGGTATAAGAAGTAGCCCAACGTCACCTCAAGCCCCAAGCCATTGACCGGTGCCCACATAAACATCCAGATTTGCGCACCCAAAATCGGAGTGGGTAATATAAATAAAAACCACTCTTTTGCGTTTTTTAGTGTTTTTAGATAATCAAAAATATGCTGCCACTGCTTTAGCACACTCACTAGCAGCACCAGACTAAAAAACATCGTCAGCACACGCCACGAAGCAACTTGCGTACCTGATAACGGTTGCAACAGCAAACCAAATAGGAACAGCAATGAGTATAAAAAATTTGCAGCCACAGCAGTGATCGTACCCTGCGAGGTTTGGTTAGTAGTCAACATCACAACAGCCTTTAGAGATGGGGGCACATCCTTTGCAATTTTAAAAAAAAACAAAAGCCTCAGACGATAACGTCTGAGGCTTTTGCATATAAGGTCGTCGCGCAATCTAAGATAAACGCTTTTAATGTATCTTGCTACATCATGGGCCGCATTATGTCAAAGTCGGCATAGATAAGCAATGCTACTGTGCATCTAGTGCATTAATTTCTACATCCAGTAAATTTAATGTATATAAGTGCTTATTTTGCATCAAGTTGTTCGAGTTTTTGCTGTATCTTATCCATCTTTTTTTGATAACGACGAATTTTGCGAAAGCGATGCGCTTTTAGCACACCATCGATACGCTGATTGATAAAATGACGACGCGGCGGAAAGCCGCCAATCTGAAGCTCTCTATATCCATGCAAGCGGTCATTACGCTGACGAACGAGATAGCCTATCGCACTATCGATTATCATGACTACTAGAGCAAGTGTAATCATGCCGTACATAAAGAGCGAGCCACCTTCATCAAGACTTTGACTCAGAACGGTAATGGACAACACAAATAATAGCAGCGGCTCGATATAACTCAGTGCCCCAAATAACGAGACCGGCAACTTGCTACTCGCAATCATCGTCAGGGACATTGCTAGTGCACTAAATGCACCCAGCAATGGCAGTAGGTACCAAAACTTCATATTTTGTGCCGCCACACTAAAACCACCAGTGAGATAAAGCATGATCAGTACCACTGGCGTCAGCAATGTCAAATCAAACAACAAGCCAGTAATGGGCGGTACAGCAAGCGTGCGGCGCAATAGATAATACGGCGGATAACCCAAACATACAAATAGCGTCACCCAAGACACCGAACCATATTGAAAAATGTCGTAGCCAATACCGAGTGCTGCCAGTATCGCTGCCGCATACTGCAAGACACTCATATTCTCACGGTAAAAAAATCGACCAAGCACAATCATCACAAGTGGCAATAAGAAATAGCCCAAGGTGACATCCAGTCCAAATCCATTCACGGGTGCCCACATAAACAACCAAATCTGGCCGCCCAAGATCGGTGCAGGCAATATAAATATTAGCCATTCTTTCAAGGTTTTAAGTGTCTTTATATAATCAAAGACATGCTGCCATTGCTTGGTCAAACTGAGCAAGATGACCAAACTTAACAACATCATCAGCACTCGCCATGAGGCTACCTGTGTCCCCGTTAAGGGCAGCATAAATAGCCCAAACAAAAACATCATCGAGAATAAAAAGCTCGACGATACCGCTGCGACAGTTCCCTGAAAAGTTTGATTAGTCGTAAGCATAACAACAGCCTTAAAAGTAAAACCCTGTGTACATTATTAAGAAAAAGTGAATGAAAAATAAAAGCCTCCGACGATAACGTCAGAGGCTTTTTTCTAGGACAATGATCAGAAACTAGACTGAAAAGCTAACTACCAAGACTATTACTCGTCATCGTCTACTGCATCATTATCCAATGTATAATCGTTGGCAATATCGATAACGTCGTTGGCATCGCTCAAAGCGGTATCGTTAGTTGCAGCATCGATATCTATCTGCTCTTGACCTTCTACATCAAACGTCCCATCTTCTTTCATCGCATCGACTAATTCATCATCGCCCTCTTCGTGCTCAACACGCGCCATAGCGACTAATTTTTCATCTTTTGACAAACGAATGAGCGTGACACCCTGTGTATTACGACCAGAGCTAGCGACATGCTCAACTGGCGTACGTACTAGCGTTCCTTTGTCAGAGATTAAAATAATGTCATCGGTAGCGTCAACCTTAGTCGCTCGTACCAATGCGCCATTACGCTCACTGGTCTTAATGGCGATTACACCGCCACCGCCACGGTTTTGCGTATTAAACTCTTCGATAAGGGTACGCTTACCAAAGCCGTTTTCACAAGCAATCAAGATTTCATGTACATCATCTTCGATAACGACCAATGATTTGATAAATTCATCAGTAGCCAAACGCATACCGCGGACGCCTTTCGCCGTACGGCCCATCGCGCGAGCATCATTCTCATCAAAACGAATCGCTTTACCACTTGAAGCAAACAACATCACTTCTTGGCTACCATTAGTAATGCGAGCGCTGACCAATTTATCACCATCTTCTAGACCAACCGCAATCAAGCCGTTCGAACGAATATTGGCAAACTGCTTCAGCTCTACGCGCTTCACTGTACCATTAGCCGTGGCAAAGAATACGAAAGGTGGCTCTGCTTGATTGCTATCTTCTACCGAATCGTCATCATTGCTATGCTCTGATACCTCAGCTACTACTGATGTATCTTCTACAATTTTTGGAATTGGCAATATCGTCGTAACGGTTTCGTCGCTATTTAAACCAATCAAATTAACCAATGGACGACCACGAGCACCGCGACTGGCAATTGGCACTTCAAATCCGCGTAAGCTAAAGACACGCCCGCTGTCCGTGAAACACAAAACAGTCGAATGGGTTGATGTCACGACTAAATGGTCAATCACATCATCTTCTTTCATCGCGGTTGCAGACTTACCTTTACCGCCACGTTTTTGCGCGACATAATCATCAATCGGCTGAGTCTTGGCATAGCCAGTACGCGACACCGTCATCACAACAGTCTGCTCAGGAATAAGGTCTTCGCGGTTGAAATCCATACGTGAGTCGATGATGTCGGTACGACGCTCATCACCAAAGTTATCACGAATCTCAATCATCTCATTAGAGATAATAGTCATTAGCTTATCAAAATCGCCAAGGATAGATTCTAAATGCGCGATTTCACGCAGTAAGTCTTGGTACTCTTCGGTCAATTTGTCCTGCTCAAGACCCGTCAAGCGATGCAATTGCATGTCTAAAATGGCATTGACCTGCTCAAGTGATAAGCGATAGCGCTCTTTGCCCTCGATCAGACCAAACGGCGCTTTAGGATCTTCGCCTTCGATAAACTCGGGGCGTACAGACTGACTACCAGCAGCGGTAAGCATCGCAACGACACTGCCTGAGCCCCACGTGTTGTTCAATAGGCTTTCGCGTGCCAATCCACGGTTTGCTGACGCTTTAATCGTCGCAATAATTTCATCGATATTGGCTAGTGCAACCGTTAAACCTTCGAGCAGGTGGCCACGAACACGGGCTTTGTTCAATTCATAAATCGTACGGCGAGTCACCACTTCTTGACGATGACGGACAAATGCAGCGATAAGCTGACGTAGAGTCAATAGCTTTGGCTGACCATTATCGAGCGCGACCATATTGATACTAAAACTAGACTCAAGCGGCGTTTGCAAGAACAAGTTATTAACAATAACTTCGGCAGTCTCGCCGCGACGTAAGTCAATAGCGATACGCATACCGTCTTTATCAGACTCATCACGAATCTCGCTAATGCCTTCGATTTTCTTATCACGAACCAGCTCTGCAATACGCTCGATTAGTTTGGCTTTATTGGCCTGATAAGGGACTTCGGTAAATACAATACGCTCGCGGTCACGGTTGACACCAGTATTACTCATCGGCTCAATATGATAACGACCACGAATATGCAGACGACCTTTACCCGTACGATAAGCATCTAAAATGCCAGCGCGACCATAGATAATACCGCCGGTAGGGAAATCAGGGCCTGAGATGTGTGACATCAGCTCTTCAGCTGAGACTTGTGGGTTTTCAGCATAGGCAAGACAAGCATTGATCACTTCGGTCAGATTGTGCGGTGCCATATTGGTCGCCATACCAACAGCAATACCTGTCGCGCCATTGACCAACAGGTTAGGAATACGCGCTGGCATCACGCTTGGCATGCGCTCAGAGCCGTCGTAGTTGTCTTCCCAATCGACCGTGTCTTTGTCCAAGTCTGCCAGCATCTGGTGAGTCAGCTTGGTCATACGTACTTCAGTATAACGCATCGCTGCCGGAGGATCATCATCGATCGAACCGAAGTTACCTTGACCATCAACCATTGGGTAGCGCAAGCTAAAATCCTGCGCCATACGTACGATGGCGTCATACACTGCACTATCGCCATGTGGATGGTACTTACCGATCACATCACCGACCACACGTGCTGATTTTTTATACGGTTTATTATAGTCGTTTGATAGCACGTGCATGGCATACATCACGCGGCGGTGTACAGGTTTGAACCCATCACGCACATCAGGCAGCGCACGCGAGACGATCACGCTCATCGCATAATCCAAATACGACTGCTTTAGTTCATCTACGATGCCAATAGGACTGACCGATTCGCTCATATACACTCCTTCACTCACATTTTTTTCTAGCGTTGACACATCGCTTATGGCACCCATAGATCATATAAAAATACTGCCACATAAATGGGCAGTCATGACCAAAATACATACCATAAAAAAACACTGCTACACGTGCAAAACAATAGGAAAATAGCGATAGTTTTAATGTTTAATAAAAGAAGCTATTTTAGCACAAATTTGCTGATTTAGGGGGTTCTGGCTACCATTAAAATCAAGCCAAGCGGTTCATTCACAGTGATATTTTGAATTATTGACACACATTAAAATAATTTTAGTAGCAGGTTTTTTTTGATTAACTGATTTTGCTATTTTTGCAAACAAACTTACCATCTGCGAAACAATGAGATACTCCGCCCATTCTACCTGAACAGAGCCTACCAATTGTTCTAACATGAGCTAATGGTTTTCATAACCGTACTATTTTCATAAGTATATTATGGTTCAAATCATGTCAATGAAGCTATTTTTTTAGTGACGCTGGACAAAAAAATCCTAAGCGTTACACTAACTCATCTTTTATAGAACTCAAATAACGACCTAACAGGCTGCTTTTATTATGGATATCATTCTTGCGATTATTTGGATTTTAGCAATGGTGCTATATAGCTTTTCGAGCGATTATGTTGCTAGCTTTCCTAATCATAACAATCGCGCTGTACCCTATGTCCGTTGGGGAACACTTTTAGTCGCTATGGCTTTATCAGCATATTTAGCAAAAGCCTATCAAGAAAACCTACAAGGCAACGGTATGTGGGTATTTGTTATCGTCGTATTTGTCATTATTGTTTTAGCCAAGGTCGTTTTTAAATGGGTCATTAATAGACGTTTGAAACGCTAGGCTATACTGAATATTTTTATTGCTCTCAACCTCTCATCTATTGATCTGAACGCCTTATGACAACTGAACATCAAAACAACCAACTTGGCCTAAACCAAGCCACAGCGCAAGAAGACACACGTGCCGATCGTAGCTTCGATGCCATTGCCGATCATTTTGAAAAAAAGGTCTACGGCGGATTAAAGGGAGAGATTAGACTGGCGGTATTACGCCGTGACATTTTTGAATACAGTGCGCAGATGAGTAAGGCCTTAGGACGACCGCTGCGTATCTTAGATGTGGGCGCAGGGCTTGCACAAATTGCCATAGAGCTTGCTACTCAAGGTCATAGCATAGTCATTAATGATATATCAGCAAATATGCTTGAAAAGGCAAAAGCGAGTGCAGAACAAATCGATCAAGCGCTAGACATCACATGGTACGTCTGCCCTTATCAGGCGCTTGAAGAAAAACTGGCTCAGACAGAGACAGAAAAGTTTGATTTGATCATGTCGCACGCGCTACTCGAATGGTTGGCAGAGCCCGCTGCCGTCATGGACTTCTTTGATCAATATCTAACCGATGATGGCGCGCTGTCTTTGTGCTTTTATAACCCTGCAAGCTTTGATTATCGCAACCTCATTATGGGCAACTTTAACTTACTTGATAATACAGACTATAAGGCAGACAACAAAAAAAGTCTGACACCCAATCATCCTGTCGCTAAGGAAGAAGTGGAGTCTTGGCTCAAAGCGCATGATTATCAGACGGTACGCAGCAGTGGTCTACGAGTATTTCATGACTATGCACCGCTTAAGCGTGGCGGTCATAACGACCCAGATGCGGTGATAAGGATGGAGTTACGTTACTCACAGTTAGAGCCATACAAATGGCTTGGAAGATATTTGCATATTTTGGCTAAACGATAAATTTAGACAACCACTCAAAATTTTTGAAGGGTGCTAAACATCCTCATCAACCTTTAGTGATCGATCGTATTCTGACCAAGTGGTGGCATTGACTTCTTTTTCGTCAAATACCACCACATGCTCTAATAACGGCAAAATACCAATATGTGAGCCAATTTCATGATTATGATGGCTGGCAACCAATGACAACACAGTCTGTCCATCATCTAACTGTAGACGGTACAAATAGTTGGCACCGCGAAACACACGTCCAATAACTAAGGCTGTCTGCGTACTATCATCGTCATGGATAATATCATCAGGGCGCACGAGTACCTTGATTGGTGTGCCATTGGGATAATCATACGCGCAATATTGCGGTTGGCCTGACTCATCGTAGACTTCCATACGGCGATAAATATTGCCAAGCGCCGTCTCCACATGGCCTTCTTTGATGATACCGTCTATCATCGCGCCTTCGCCGACGAACTCAGCGACAAAAGGACTGACTGGCTCATGATACAGCTCGCTTGGGGTCGCCCATTGCACAAGCTTACCTTTGTTCATGACCCCAACTTTATCTGCTAACGCAAACGCTTCGTTTTGATCGTGAGTGACCAAGATTGCGGTGGTATTGGTGCGTTTGAGAATATCACGGACATTCATTGCCAAGGATTCGCGTAATACCACGTCTAGGTTAGAAAATGGCTCATCAAGTAGTAGTAATTTAGGCTTCGGTGCAAGCGCCCTTGCAAGCGCCACGCGCTGCTGCTGACCACCAGACAGCTCATTTGGACGTTTATCCGCATGCTCAGTCAGTTCGACTAGGCTTAGCATCTCCGCCACTCGTGCTTTTTTATCAGCAGATGACCATTTATTAAGACCAAAGGCAATGTTTTTTGCCACACTTAAATGACCAAAAAGCGCATAATCTTGAAACACCATCCCCATGCCGCGCTTGGCTGGCGCCACGGCAAATGATTGGCGAGCTGTTTTTTCCGTTAGACGCTGATTGTTTAAATGAATAGTACCGCCGCGGCTTTGCTCTAAACCGGCAATCGCTCGTAAGGCCGTGGTTTTACCGCAGCCGCTATAACCCAAGAAGCATCCAATCTCTCCTTGCTCTAATACTAGAGACATACCATTGACGATGATGGTATCGTCATAGCCAACGATTAAGTTTTGTACGCTAAAATAAGGATTGCTCGCGATAGTGCTCACAGTATCGGCTTGTTCTACAGGCTTGTTATGTTGAGATTGGGCTGTCCGAGTTTGCACTACTGGTGATTGTTTGACAGGAGTAATGCGTGCTCCAGTCTTTACGGACTGAGCGTCTGATGAGTCGTTCATTGAATCAGTGTACATAGACAATCCCAGTTCGCTATTAGTAAATACAATGTTGGATAAAGCAGTAAAAATTATAATATAAATTGGGTCAAGCACCATTAAACATGGCAAATATATACGAAGAAATCGCGGTTAGCTTTGTTTGTCACTTTGACGCAATAGTATCCAAACAGGAAGCAATCCAACCAGTACAATCAATAGGCTCGGTAATGCCGCCCGTCCCCACATGCCTTCGCTTGTCATTTCAAACACGCGTACCGCCAGCGTATCCCAGCCCTGCCGGCGTGTCATCAATGTGATCGGCATCTCTTTCATTACTTCAACAAACCCCATTAACAATGCTGTGAGCACCCCAGGGCTGAGCACCGGTAGCATCACATGACGCCAACGTTGGTAAGCACTGTCACTCAGCAACTTAGCTGCCGCCTCTTGATTGACGGTCAATCGTTGCAACTGCCGATCTACTGGCTGAAAACTTACCGTCATAAAACGCGTCGACAATGCCAATAGCATAACGATGACACTGCCTGAGAGTATTTGCGTCGAGGTAATACCAAAAGCAATCATTTGATTGTCTAGCCACGCAATGGGGATAAAAATACCCACTGCCAATACCGTACCCGGCACAACGTAACCTAAATTGGCCAATGTGGTCATTAGCTTGGTCGATTTATCAGGATATTGCCGCTTTATCCACGCAATAATCACTGCCAAAAAGGCAATAAAAAGCGTGGTCATACTAGCAATCATGAGGCTATTGAGGACAAAATCAATATAACGTGCATCAAAATCTTGGCGAAAGTTTAACGCTGTCCAATAAATCAGCTGCAAAAACGGCACTAAAAAAGCCAGCAAAAATACAAACGTACACAGCAAGCTCATACCTATTTTGGCAGGGGTACTGGCATCAAAACGCTGATTGCTGCCTTGCGTAATCGAACTACCGCGCTTGGCCTGCCAATACTGCTCAAACAGTACTACGATAAAGATCACACCGATGAGCAATGCAGCCAGCTGCGCGGCAGTGGTTAGACTAAAGAAACCAAACCATGCCTTATAAATAGCCGTGGTAAAAGTATCGACATTGAATACCGAAACCGCGCCAAAATCTGCCAATGTTTCCATACTTGCTAGCAATAAGCCACCGATGATCCACGGCAATGCTTGTGGTAATGCCAACCGGAAAAACACACGGCTACGGCTCAAACCTAGCATCTGCCCTGCTTCAATCGCCCTTCTACCTTGCGACAAAAACGCCTGACGTGCCAGCAAATACACATAAGGATAGAATGCCAATGATAAAATGAGACCAGCGCCCCATACATTGCGTATTGAAGGAATCGCTGTCGTGATACCAAAATCGCGCAGCCCTGTCTGTAACGGCCCACTAAAATCAACAATACCAATGGTGACAAATGCCAATACGTAAGCCGGTATGGCAAGCGGCAACATGAGTGCCCATGAAAAAAACCGCTGACCAGGGAAGCGGTACATGCTGGTTATCCAAGCCAAAACCGTACCGATAGTGCCCGATATAACAGTCACCATAAACAACAAAATCGCAGTATTTTTGAGCACTTGTGGCAGTACATATTCTGCCATATGCGTCCAAATGTCTGCGACTGGTTGCGTCCACGATAACAACACAATCAAAATCGGCACCAGCATAAACAACGAAATCAGCCCTAAGACTGATTTCGAGATAATACGTTTACGAAGGGCATGGTCTTGACTGATCGTCTGAGTGTCATTAGCACTGTCATTGACTGTATCGTTTTGACTAACAGACGCATCTGGCGTTGTGATCATAGTATCATTACCGTGTCATACTCACTCATCAAGGCTTTTTAAGCATAGACCAAACTCAAAATCGTCATTACTTTAGCAACTAATTCTTAATGACTTATCTTTAAAGGCTTTTTTTTAAAAACTATTCTTTAAAAACTGTTCTTCAAAAAGATGATTTTGAGCTTGGTATCACGATGACTGGCAGTCCTTTATTTATAACCCGCTTTGTCCATCATTTGAATGGCTTGAGTTTGTAGCTCACCAAATTTCTGTACGTTGATATCGTCTTTTTTGAACTCACCCCAAGATCTCAGCATTTCTGACTCATCAATCCCTTCTTTGACTGGAAATTCTTTGTCTGAGCTGGCATAAAGACCTTGCGCCTCATCAGATGACAACCACTCAATCAGTTTAAGCGTACCGTCTGGATTGTCTGACCCTGCAACCACGCCCGCGCCTGAAACGTTTACGTGTGTACCAGTGGTGCCTTGGTTTGCCCAGAATATTTTCACAGGGAAGTTTGGTTTTTCGTCTAATAGACGGCCATAGTAATAACTGTTGGCAATACCGACTTCACACTGACCAGCAGCAATCGCCTCTAGCATGGCGGTGTCATCGCTGAATACGTCAGTGGCAAGATTATCAACCCAACCACGGATAACAGCTTCTGTTTTCTCTTCACCCAAATGCTCTATCATGCTGGCGACAAGCGACTGGTTATATACCTTTTTAGAAGTACGCAAGCATAGTTTGCCTTTCCACTTTGGATCCGCCAGATCTGCATAAGTCGATAATTGATCGGCGCTGACTTTGCTTGGGTCATAAAAGATCGTACGCGCGCGCAGTGATAGACCTGTCCACTGACCTTTTGGATCACGATACTTTGCAGGGACATTGGCCTCTAGCACAGACGACGCTACTGGTTGTAGCAACCCTTGCTGCGCTGCTTGCCATAAGTTACCAGCATCAACCGTCAGTAGCATGTCAGCTGGAGTGTTTTGACCTTCCGCTTGCAGGCGCGCCATCAGTGGACCAGTTTTGTCTGTGACAAGTTCGATTTTGACACCAGTCTGTTCAGTATAGCGGTCTAGCAATGGCTTAATCAGCTGCTCATTACGTGAAGAATAAATAGTAATTGTTTGACCATCTGCACTGGTTGCACCGTCATCATTCGCTGCTTGCTGTTCAGTTTCAGTACCAGCCTCTGTTGTCTCTGTCTCCACGCTGTCTTCGGTTGTAGAAGAATTGCTACAGCCAACCATTCCCAACATCAGGCCAAATATGGCAGCAGACAATGCAGGCTTGGTGGTGACTAGATTAGTGCGGACGGTGTTCAGTGGCATGGTTTTCCCCATAGTAATGCGATAAAAAAGATACGGCAAATAGTGAGATAAAATGGTCAAAGCCCCTGTTTGTTGGGATTCGTTGGACCATAATTATGGAAACAACATACTAATAGAAATGAGATTAATTATCAATACATTTATCTAACCCAAGATGCTGAAATTATTTGGCTTATTAGTCATTTTCTAAAGCTAAGTTGTGCCAAAAACAGCTCTTGTGTTTTTGTACTCCTATAATCTTGTGAATGGCCAATATAGTAACGAATGCCAAACCAATTTAGAGCAACCACTGCCCTAACATAACATTGACCGCCGCTTCTGTACGCAATATACGCGGCCCTATATGTACTGGCGTGCACCCGTGCGCGGCGAGTAGCGCTATCTCATAATCGATCCAACCGCCCTCAGCGCCGATGCAGAGCAAACTGGGTAATTCTAATGCTGCATCTAATTGTCGAAATTCAGAAAATGACTGCTCAGCATAAGGGTGTGCAACGATGGCTTGATTACTCACCAAACTGGTAAGCGTATCTTCGACAAATGGCTTAAATCGTTTTTGTAGCGTAATGCGAGGTGCAATGGTATCAACTCCTTGTTGCAACCCTTCTAATACAAACTCATCAAGACGCTCGAGCATCGGACTTTGCCAATAGCTTTTTTGCGTGCGATAGCTGTTGACAAGCACAATATCACGTACGCCAAGCGCCGTCATATCCATGATTAAACGCCGCAATACTTTTGGCCGTGGCAGCGCTAAAACAACCGTCAAATCCAGTTTATCAGGCGGGGTAATAGTGAGCTGAACGTCACATAACTGAATGCTATCAGCAGCAATGCCCTCAATGACAGCTGTACCAAGATTGCCACCAAGTTGCCCAATTTTGAGTGTGTCACCGACTTTTGCGCCCAGTATGTTATTGACATGGTCGACTTGTGCTAGGGCATTGATACTTGCCGTGTTTGCAGAGAAATTTTCAACGGGCAGTAATATACAATTCATAATATCTCTTGCCCTAAATTTTGAGGAAAATATTGCTCAATAACGTCCTCAATCATCGTAAACTGACGAGTCAACACTGCTTGCTGTTGTACGGTTATTGTCTCACCAGCCTGCCCTGCGTGTATCGCTAATGGCAAATCACTTAACCAAGTCTCTAGCCACTGATAAACAAGTGCGGTGTCATCAGCGCTATCAGTACCGTGCTGATGATTTGCTATAATTTTAGCGCACTCATTTGAACCATTTATCGTGATTGGACGATAAAATTTATTGTTTGGCTGATATAAAGCCCCTACCTCGGCCAGCTTATCGACCACGCTTTGGCACGATTGGGTGTAACGACCCATGATGACAGGTGTTGCCACGCTAGCAGGCTCAACTGGATTGTGTCCGCCTATATCTACTAGCGACCCTCCAACCAATGCGACATTTGCCAGTGTATACCAAGTCATCATCTCACCCATGCTGTCCGCCAGATAGACTTGCGTGTCTGCATTGATGCCCTCATCAAGACTGCGCCGTGCCATTACTAGCCCAGTCTTTTCGATCAATGATGCAATTTCATCAAAGCGTTCAGGATGCCTAGGCACGATGATAAGTAATGTATTGGCTAGTGATGAATGCGATAAGATCTGCTGATGTAACGATAGCGCCGTCTCTTCTTCGCCATTATGAGTGCTTGCTGCCACCCAAACTGGTCGGTCTGCTATCGCAAACGCTTTTGCCAGCTCATTTTTTTTGGCGAGCGCATTTTTCTTAGAGGGTATCTGCGCACGTGCCTCTTCTGTATCACCAGCCTGCTCACTAGAATCAATCGCCTTATCATCGATTTTGGGCGTATTGATGACCCACTTTAGCGACCCTGCCACGCGGATCTGTGCGCTATCCGCCCCCAATTGACGGAAGCGTTTAGCAGAATCGCTGTCTTGCGCAATGATGAGCGCAAGGTTTTTCATCATGCTGGTGCTCACCGCACCGATTTTTTGGTAACTTTTAAAAGAAGAAACCGAGAGACGACCATTGACTAGAATACTTGGTATCTGATGCTCAGCAAGCTTGGTCAAGATATTCGCCCATAGTTCAGTTTCGACAAACAGCGCGGCGATAGGCTGTACATGCGTCAAAAATGTCTCAATCACGGCAGGAGTATCGACAGGGACATAACTGTGGCTCATGCGGTTTTGAGCGATTTCATCTGCAAACCGACTGGCTCCGCGAGCGAACCCTGTTTGCGTAGTATTGGTCAACCATATCTGATAGCCACTAGCCAGTAATGCGTCTAATAAAGGCGCAACCGTATTGGTCTCACCCAGCGATACCGCATGACACCAAATCACACCTTTATTACTGTTATTACTGTTATTACTGTGACCAGTAGTCTCTGGACGCGCTGGATACTGCTTGCCAAAACGCTGAGCAACTTCTTGCTGATAATTGTCACGTTTGTGAGAGCGGCGCCATACTTGCAGACGGTATAGCGGCTTTAACACACCGATCAGAAACTGATAATAAAATGGCGTCTGGTACACTGTACGATCAGTCAGCGGCTTATTGTCTAGTAGCATGGTATCAGTGGAGTTGGACGAGGCGTCAGATGAAGTATGAGATGATGGCATGGAGTAGCCCAGATTAGTAATGAATCAAACAGCAGAAAGGTAAATGTAAAAACGCGCCAATTCTACCTGAAATCAGCGCGTAACAATAAACTTTTAAAAGTTTACTGAGTAAATAGCGATTAGACGATAATCAGTATCAATACCGCGACTATGATCACTGCACCAAACAGTAACTGATAGCGCTTGATACTGTGTTGCTCTTGTTTTTGTGTCGTGATCAATGCTTGCGCTTGCTCCCATTGTCGTACTAGATTTGCAGCTTCCGTATGTCCGTTGTCTGCGGCTTGCTCTAGCCAGTATTTGCCACTATCAATATCTTGTGATACGCCTACCCCTTGATAGTACAGCTTACTAAGCAAACGCTGGGCACGGCTGTCGTTTTTGCTAGCGGCTTGCTTCACCCATTCTACACCAGATTTTTTAGCTTCCTCATTATCTGCCGTGAGTCCTTCGCCAAGCAACTCATACATCGCCAAGCGCAGCATAGCAGCCGTATTACCCGCTTCTGCAGCGGCCTGTAATGCTAGCAATGCTTTGTTTTTTGCTGCTATATGATTGTCTGAAAAGACAACTTGGCCACGCGGTTTGTCCTGCTTGCCAATGTGCCGCTCAAACTGATCGAGAACTTTGCAAGCTTGCTGATATTCACTAGCGCCTGATGCTTGTGGTACCTCAATCTCATCTAACTCTATGAGCAGCTGGGTAAATAACTCTGGTGTCGGTGGGATTTTCACAGTCGATGTAGGCTTAGTGATTGGCGACTCTATCTTCGTCAGCTCAGGATTTACTTGAGGATCTGGTTGGTGCGGCGCGTTACTCACTAATGGTTCAGATACAGTAGTTGCAGCAGAAGGGCGCTCGATATTGGCTGATACTACATTAACATCATCGAATTCATTATTTACTGGTACGTCCTCTGAGGGCTCATAGTGCTTAGCAGATTGACTTGTACTGATAGTCGTACTCGAATCTATCGTTGAGTGAATGCTTTGGGTCGTATTATTCGTTGCGACCTCGGTCGCTTGACCACTAGAAATTTTCAAAGAATTCGCTTGATCCGATAAATCTGGCAATCTTGCGCTGACTGCTTGGTATAGTCCACTCGCCGCTTGTCCACCTTGTACCGCTTTAAACGGCCGATCAATATTGCCAAATAGACGTAGCCCTATTGGCTCTAAAGGAAAAAATAAAGGCAGAGCATCAGTCGCCGCATTATTATCACCATAGCCAACCGCCATATGCTGATAAAAGTCATCGGTAATCAATGACAATTCTGGATAGCGCTTACGTAGCTCAAACTGACCATACCAGCGTGGTCTATTTTCCCACTGCTGTGCCAATACGCGACCTGCATAAAATCCTAAAAATACCATAAAGTTGCGATAGTGCTCATCGACCAATAGCGTCGCCTCGTTCCATATACCGCCTTTGATCATGTCACGCCGTACCTGAGACAATAGCGTGTCGATACGCTGTAAGCTCTCAAGCGACTCATCTAGCGCACAATTATGCAGCTGTGTCTCATATGCGATCCCACCTGCGATAGGACGCCCAGCTAAGAAATCTTGCCAGTAGCCTTCTGCAATATAGTCAAGTGGTGTTAAGGGCGAGGCAGACATAGACAGACGTGTCCTTTTTTAGATAAGTTGATTATAAAGGCAATGATAATGATTAAAAATATGAGCATAAAAAACACGGACAGGTTACCTTAACCTAAAATTCAGCGCGCTACAATAAAGGACTAAACAAGCGTACGACATTATCAAATAAGCGTTTTGATCCATGGCGCTGCTGCCACTCTTCATTGTCCAAAATACGGCAACTTTGTAAATATATTTCTTGACAGTCAGCCACTTGAGCGACCATCTCTGGCGTATAAATCGCCAAGCTGACTTCCATGTTTAAATAAAAACTGCGCATATCAATATTGACCGTGCCAAACAGGCAGTAGTCATCATCGATAATCACGGTTTTTGCATGTAGCAATCCCCCTCGAAATAGCGCAATGGTCACGCCAGCATCTAGCAGCTCTTGATAATAAGCTTGTGAAGCATGCTGCACCAAAAACGAATCGACTTTTTCAGGAACAATAATCGTCACTTCAACGCCGCGTTTTGCCGCTATCGTCAGCGCACCCGATAGCGACTCATCCGGTACAAAGTAAGGTGTGGTAATACGAATACGCTTATTGGCACGGTGAATCACAGTCACTAACGTATTGTAAATTACATGCGCTGTCAGCTGCGGTGCTGACGGTATGAGCTGTGCCATCACCTTGTCTACGACAGGCATCTTTGGTATCACAATTGAAGTGCTACCGATATCTGGCTGCTCATGATAATCAATCGTGTCGCCCAACACCTTTACTCGACTGTTCAGATCGTTGATAGTTGGGTCCATCACATACAATTTACGCGTGTAATTGTTAACTCGCTGATGTAGCTCAGCGAGATTGTCGTTATTTTCAGCACCAATATCAGTAACAATAACTTTAGCCATGGCGGTATTGATACTAATAGAGTGCTGGCTGGTGGTTCTGATCGCCACATCAATCCACTGTCCGACATTTTTATTTTGCTTAAAAAACCTCGGATCGACCAAATTAAAGCTACCGATATAGCCAATATATTCGTCAACGACCACCATCTTACGGTGATTACGCAAATCCGAGCGTTTAAATAAGGTCTTAAGCAATCCCACTGGCAGCGACTGATGGACAAACACACCGGCTTTTTCTAATTTACGATGGGCACTACTATTAATAAAACTAAAGCTGCCTACGCTATCAGCCAGTATGTGACACTCAACACCGCGCTGAGCAGCTACTGACAACGCCTCTATCACATCGAGTACTTTTCCTCTGGGATATACAATATAAAACTCCATAAAGACAATGCGCTGCGCTGCATGAATATCCTCAATCAAACGCTGAAAAATCGATGCAGGATCTGTTAATAACTGCATTTGATGATCGGGAAATACTCCTAGCCCTGTCCAGCGCGTTCCTATTTGGCTCACACCGCGGTATTTTATGGGTAGCAGCTCTTGTCCTTTATCAAATACCAGATGCTCGCGCCGTGCCATGTCATTCATCATGATGCTTGCTTGATCCACGCGCTCACGGTAGCGTCGTCCAATCATCGGCTCGCCCAGTAGTATGTACGCAATCAGACCGAACACGGGTACAGTATAAAGCACTGCAATCCAAGCAATGGATACACCAATATTACGCTGCACTGATACAACGCGTAACGTCATAACGATCATCAGCATAATATGAAATATCAGACCTAGACCTGCGTACTCTCCCCACGTCCAGTTGGTAAAGATCTGCCCAATCGTAAAAATATCTATGCTGGCCTCCCTCAATCATGCTCAAAAAACAAAGTATCCGTAGTATAGTAGCTTTTCGCTGTCAAACAACTGCTAACAATCATAACCTGCCTCTAAAAAATACAAGTAAGCGTCCACCATATATTACTGTTTTTAATACCATTAAAAATTTATTGCCGATTATTTCATAAAATAGTTAAAATAACGTTTGACAGCCAAGTGTAAATCTATATAATACACACCCACAGCAGCAGAGCTTAGTGACAAACGTAGCGCTCAGTTGATGTTGAATAAATTGCATCGCAATTGCTCGAAGGGTGATTAGCTCAGTTGGTAGAGCGTCTGCCTTACACG
Source organism: Psychrobacter sp. T6-5 (assembly GCF_052258485.2). Lineage (NCBI taxonomy): Bacteria > Pseudomonadati > Pseudomonadota > Gammaproteobacteria > Moraxellales > Moraxellaceae > Psychrobacter > Psychrobacter sp. T6-5. The sequence goes on from NZ_JBQQEY020000001.1 coordinate 2,658,130, forward strand.
CAGAATGTCGGCGGTTCGAATCCGTCATCACCCACCACTTCTTAGCAAGTGGCTAAACAAGCTAAGAGACCTAAGCAGCGGTAGTTCAGTTGGTTAGAATACCGGCCTGTCACGCCGGGGGTCGCGGGTTCGAGTCCCGTCCGCTGCGCCATATTTAAAACAAATTTAGACCTTTGGGTTTAAGCAAGTTTCGCCTCAAACATTAGATTGTTTGGGGTTTTTTTGTGTCTGTAGAATTATATAAGCATCTGATTTATATAAATTTATTTTTTAGTCAGATCATAATGGCTTAACAATCGCTATTAATTAGACCAATTGCTTAAACTAATTCGAAACCTTACCATCAATTCCAAGCAGGCATACAACGTATTTGAATCTTTCTCTTACTGATCGCCCGTATTGCTCATATCCTATGTAAAACAAACATTACTAAGGATTAATATGAAATATATATGCACGAATTGTGAAAAAGAATACGTGCCAGCACCACTTCTTATCCGCTGTGATTGTGGCTCCGCGTTATGGGTCAAACCTGAGAAAACTTTTTCAAAGTCAGATCTTATCACTGATGACTTTACCATGTGGCGGTACGCCAAAGCCTATCCGCTAGATAAGAAATCCATTGAGATCACCTTTAATGAAACTATTACTCCATTAGCATCTGCCAAAATCGGTCATATAAATATTTTAGCAAAAATGGATTCATTAATGCCAACGGGTTCTTTCAAAGATCGTGGTGCCGCCATGGTCGTCAACTATCTAAACTCACAAGGTATACGAAGCATTTCTGAAGATTCAAGCGGCAATGGTGGTTCAGCCTATGCTGGCTACGCTGCCAAAGGAGGATTGAACTGCAATATTTTCGTGCCAGCAGGGACGTCACTTGGAAAAACCGTTCAAACTCGGGTATATGGTGCGCGTTGCTTTGAAATTGCAGGCACACGCGAAGATGTCGCCAATGCAGCGATGAACAGCAAAGCGACGCATAACAGTTATTACGTTGGTCATAATTGGCATCCGTTGTTTATCGAAGGGGTTAAATCCATCGCCTACGAGATATGGGAGCAATGTGGTTACAAAGCACCAGATAACTTTATCACACCAGCAGGTAATGGAAGTTTATTAGCGGGTGCCTACTTAGGTTTTATGGAGCTTTTGAGGGGCGGCGCTATAGACAAGCTACCAAGGCTATTTGGCATCCAAACCGAAGGGATTCAGCCTTTTATACAAAAATTCAATCAAGAAGAAATTAAAATTGGCTCAACTAGTACTCTTGCAGAAGGGATTAAGATTCAACGCTCATCTCGACTCAAAGAAATTGTTAAGTTTGTTCGCCAATCGAATGGTAACTTTATTAGTGTGAGCGAGTCACAGATCAAAGAAGCATTGCATATGATGGGTAAACAAGGATTTTTTATTGAACCTACGTCAGCTGCCGCTTTTGCCGGTATCAAAACATTGATTGATACAAACCAAATTATTGAAGGACAAATCACTATTGGTGTGATCACGGGAAACGGTCTTAAATCGACAAACACCTTGCAAGACTTACTGATCAATGCTGAATAACGATAAGGCGTCTCAAATGGAATATATTCAAACTGACAATGCACTCAAGCCTGCAGGTCATTACAGCCAAGCGATTAAACATGCTGGACTACTTTATATATCTGGTCAATTGCCTATTAAACCTAACTCTGGTGAAAAAGTGACTGGGGAAATAAATATTCAAGCTCGACGCGTATTCGATAACCTAAAACTGATCCTGAATCAGGCTGGTACTGATCTCAATCAAGTGATTAAATTGGTTATCTATATTTCAAGCGTGGAGTTATGGAATCAAGTCAATGACATCTGCGGCGAGTATTTTGTTACCCACAAGCCCGTTAGAACCATTGTACCAACACGAGATCTACACTTTGGTTTGAGTATCGAGATCGATTGTATCGCTGTTTGTCATTGAGTCGTAGGAGTACTTGCAAAGCTTCTGAACCAAGTTCTTGACACGACTCATACCATAGCTCTTTTGCCTAACACAAATATTCACAGGTCGAACAAGATCGTCTAATTCTGCAAAGTAATATATGTTAGATTTTTCTATACACAGCCCATTAATAATCGATAATGGGATGAGTGCAGCTGCTGCCCCACTTAACGCGAGGTGTGCAGCTGCATGATAAGAGTCGAGCTGCATTATAGGCTTAATATTGAGTCTATCCAATATGGCTAATTGATAAGAATTAGCAGAATTACTTAAATCCGTAGTAATTAACTGTGTAGGCAAGGTCTTTAGTGGCTCATTACTTACTATATAAAAATGTTCATCAAACAAATAAAAGGTAAGCAACCCAGTGCTTGCTGGTAAATAGCCTGCACTTAGGCCCATGGTCGCCTTCCCAGATTTGACGTTTTCTATAATTCTTGGCGTGTGGTTAGTGGATAGTATAATATTCCTATCAAGCTGAATAGCTGATGAAAGTAGGTCACTGAAGTATCCTGAGATTAGCGTTTCTGAACAATCAATTTTAATCGGTGAATCATTACTATCGATGATACTTTGGTCATAGATTTGACCACGTAGTTCGTTAAAAGTCGGTCCAACATTATTTATTAAAGCGATAGCATCATTCGTCAAGCGTACGTAACGGCCTTGAGGCTCAATGAGCTTTTTACCTATTTTCTTTTCTAAATTATGGATACGCTTACTTACAGCAGACTGGCTTATAAATAGTAAGCTACCCGTTTTACTCATCGTCTTTGCTTCAGCGAGAACTAATAACGTTTCAATCCCTTCTAATAACATATCGTGTCTTCTTCATATACTAAAGGTACTGGTTTTTAATCATTATATGCCAGACTTTAGATAGTCACGGTGTTTAACTCACTGCGATTAATAGTCTGTACTATAACTAACTTGCCTAATAAGCAAGAGAGTTTGTAAGGTCACGCTAAAGGCCGTGGGTTCGAGTCCCGTCCACTACACCATTTCTTGTAAACAGCTAAAACGAATTTAAACTGTTAAGTTTAAGCAAGTTTCGCCTCAAACATTAGATTGTTTGGGGTTTTTTTGTGTCTGCGTTTTTTGTCTATGTTCCTTCTAATATAACTACCTCTCGATAAGCATCTATTTTGTATTAGCAATATTTATAATCATCCAGCAGACGTGCAGGTATTTTAGTGTTATGGACGCTGACTCATGCGACTCACACTAGCAATCAACGCCACCATTACCACGCCCATGATAATCAAAATGCCAGACATCATATGCGCCGCCTCATAGTTAAGTGCTTCTACTTGCTCGTATATCGCAATCGACACTACTTTGGTCTCCCCTGAGATACTACCTCCGATCATCAGTACCACACCGAACTCACCAATGGTATGGGCAAAGCTCACCAAACTACCCAAAATAATACCCACGCGCGCTTGCGGTAAGGCTACCTTGACAAAGCGGCGCAGACGACTGGGCTCTAACAGATGCGCGACTTCAGTGACACTTTGCGGAATACGCAAAAACTGTGCATAAACAGGCTGTATATAAAAAGGCAATGAGTAAATAATGGAGCCAATCACCAGACCTTCAAAGGTAAAAATTAAAGGGCTAATATTGTGCTCAATCAGCCATTTACCGATACCCATACTTGGACTTAGCAGTAATAATAAATAAAAGCCAATAACCGTAGGTGGTAGTACTAGAGGCATAGCAATAATGCCCATAAGCAGAATTTTGAAACGCCCAACTGCCTTCTTTCGACTTGGTTTGGCAAGCCAATAAGCTATAGGGGTTGCAAACAACAGTAAGCACAAGGTCGTGACAGAAGCGAGCTTAATACTCACCCAAAAAGGACTGAGCATATCTGACATAAGAGATTGGTCGATCATATAATGTCACGGCTCGTTTTATAGGTAGAGTGTCTAGGCTAACGGATTATTGAATGGGCAGGTAGCCTGCTTGCGCGAAGTGCTGTTGTCCTGCATCCGAGCGCAAGTATTTGGTAAACGCTGCTGCTGGGACTGTATTATTGATAACGATACCATCCTGCAGAATAGCTGGGTAGGACGCTTTTGGTAAAGTAATGAACTGCTCAGGTTTAGCTTTTATCGCAACAAGTTGAGACTGCGCCACAAAACCATAGTCTACGCTACCTGTATGCGCGTATTGAAATGCTTGGCCAATATTCTCTGCCTGTATCAGGCTTTTTTGTGCATGTAATTTATCATATATCTTTTGTGATTGCAGATAGGCTTTTGCAGACGCACCATAAGGAGCGAGTTCAGGGTTAGCAATAGAAACTTTGCTATCATCTTTGAAACTAGCACTTGTAAACGCGTCAATAAGAGATGCTGGCGTAAAATCATTCAAAGGTTTTGTGACACTATAGAGTGCAAGCTGACCTCTGGTATAGGTAAAAGGTAAAGCGGTTTCATCAGCAAGCTTTGCAGGGAACTCTTGATTGGCAGACAAGAATATATCATAAGGGGCGCCTGCTTTGATTTGAGCATATAGCTTGCCAGAAGACGCGTAAGTGACTTCGATATCTAAGTTGTCTTGATTCAATATATTACTATCCGTTTGATAGCTATCAATGATATGAGGTAGGACATCAGATAAGTTGGCTGCCGCTGCGATACGTAGGGTTTGGTGCTCAGCACTTGTCGCAGCCGCCGATTCTGTATTCGTACTGTTATCTGGTGTACAAGCATTTAGCACTAATAGCGTACCTATCGATGCACAGACAGCGGCGAATGACTTAACCATTATTGCTGAGCCATTTAGACGAGTCGTCTTCGTAATACTCTTGTTTCCACACAGGAATATCCGCTTTGATGGTATCTAATATCCAGCGGCAGGCATCAAATGCAGGATATCGATGCGCCGACACTACCCCAACCCATACAGCAACATCACCAATTTCTAGAGCACCGATACGGTGTATGGCAATAGCATGAGTGATCTCAAAGCGCTTTTTGGCCTCTTCCATAATGGCACGGCCTTGATTGATGGCCAAATCTTCATAACCGTAATACGTAAGACGATCCACACTCGCGGCATTGTTATGGTTACGCACTCGCCCTTCAAAGCAAACAAACGCACCGCAGCTGTCATTGTCTAACGTACTTTTGAGCTTATTTTCGTCAATTGCAATATCGAGCAATGCAAAACCGTCGCGCTCAGCAATAAGGTACGCCTCATCGCTACTACGTTTGATGGTCATTGAGTGGTTATGGACGTTATCTGTCATTTCTTTTCTCTGTCTGCTCTACTTGTGGCTTATAGCCGCTTATAAATGTGTGTCTAACCACCAGCGACTGGGGTGATAAAAACCACGCTATCGCCGTCATTGATTTGATCTGTCCATTTGGCGAAATAATCGTTCACTGCCACCCGTAGCTCTGCTTGCGGACGGCTAAAACGATGCTTTTGACTAAGCTGCTCGTATAGTTCAGTTAATGAGGTGTTTTGGGGTAATTTGACAGTTTCTTGCTGACAGTTGGCCTCATCTGCCAAACTGGCGAAATACATGACGTTGATATCCATCGTTGATTCGATATCAGCTTTTGTCTCAATAGCACTCATAAACATCTCCTTTCTTTGCAAGCGTCCTTGCTTGATATTCGGTATTTCTCTAGTTATGAACTCATTGTTTTCATACTAAGCATGAGTATAGTCTGACTTACCGCCTGTTTTTTTAATCAGGTGAATATCATCTATAACGATGTCATGCGATAACGCTTTGGTCATATCATAGATAGTCAAGCAGGCAACACTTACGGCAGTTAGCGCTTCCATTTCAACCCCTGTTTTGTGCGTGACTTTGACCACAGCACTGACGATAATACTGCTAAGCGCATCATTATACACAAAGGTGAGGCCAATCTTATCTAGCGGTAGCGGATGACAAAGCGGTATCAGATCATGTGTGCGTTTGGCAGCCATAATACCGGCAATATGTGCCGTTTGCGTAATGCTGCCTTTTTTGGTCATACCATCAGCCGCTTTAATTTGCGCATAAATCTCGCTCGGAAAACAAACCTGTCCCGTTGCATTGGCCTCTCGCGTCGTTGCGATTTTGCCACTGACATCAACCATCGTGATGTCACCTTTACCATCTAAGTGTGATAAAGCAGATTGCTGATTTGTCTGAACGCTGTCACTCATTGATATAGCCTTTTGTTAGTAATCTCTTTATTAGTATTTTTATTATTTTGGTAGCGTGGCACATGCCTGCTTGAAATCTTCAGGCGTATTAAAATTGGTCAAATGCTGCCAGTCCTGAGTAAATGGTACAGCCTTCACCATCGGCTGAATAAATGGTATGACTCGACGCTGACCACTATCAATATAAGCTTTCAAATCAGGTTCAATGTCTAAGTGATAAAGCCCTAATAGTGGATATAAATGACTGTTATCTTTTAAGCAAATGACTCTCTTATCAGTGGGTGGAATAATCGAGTGTTGCAGTTTTTGCCATAAATCAGTGGCAGGTATTAAGCTGTCACAGCTTATCACCAGTAGCCACGATGCGCACTGATTGTTAGTTGTAGCCAGATTATTCGAGCCAGTCAATATTTTCAGGGCTGCTTCGATAGCGATCAATGCACCGCCTGTATGAATTTGCTCATCATTATCAGCGTCAAAATTAGAACCATAGTCAGCAATATGCATAACGGGCGAACTGGGTTTGTTCAAAGTAGCATCTGAATCAACATGAAAGCCTCGCCCATTATCCGCAATCAAAATAGGCACTTGTAACTCGCTCGCATGACGGACATGGTAATCGAGTAGCTGCTCACCTGTCGGCAGAGTGAGCGTCGCTTTTGGTGTACCCATACGTTTGGATGCCCCGCCAGCTAAGATCACTATACCTGCTAAGTTGTCCGAATTATTCGAGCACGTTGTCATGATGCCACTGCCTATCGATTTTGGTTAAATAGCTGTCATGGCTTCATCATTTATTATTAATTATTTATAAATCAGTCATGACTAGGGTTTTGTGCCAAAAAATGCGGCACAAAGTTACATGGACGAGTACGGCTATCAAACTGCTCTTTCAGGATATTTTCCCACCCTGTACGGCATGCGCCAGACGAACCTGGTAGACAAAATATACCAGTACCATTGGCCATACCAGCCACTGCCCGCGACTGCACGGTAGACATGCCTATCTCGTCTTTCGAGATCAAACGGAACATCTCACCAAAACCATCAATTGACTTATCAAACAGCACGCTCACCGCTTCTGGCATACTGTCTCTAATAAAGAACCCTGTACCACCCGTTGTAATGACCGCGTGCACGTTTGGGCTGGCAATCCAGCCACTAATCACGGCGCGAATCTGGTAAATATCATCAGTAATCAGCTGACGGTCTGCCAAATGATGTCCTGCTTCGGTCAAACTATCTACTAAATACTGACCTGATGTGTCTTCTGCCAGCGTGCGGCTATCAGAAACAGTCAAGACCGCGATATTAAGAGGTGTAAATGGTGCAGCAGGCTTACTCATAAAAGATCCTTTATAGATATAATTTTATAATTGTATTAAAAAACGCTGATGTTAGAAAATCTATAGCAAAAACAGCATCGGTCAGCATCATGATTAAGGGCTTAGAATGTCTTAACCACCGATTATCGAGAGATTGTGCATGATGCCACTGTTCGAGTCATGCAGATGATGATGCTCAGGCTTGATTGGCATAAAGCTATGTAAAGTGTTTACCAGTCCTTGGATATCGTCCTGCTGTAAGTATGGACGAATATCATAATTACCTTGGTCAAATAAGCACAGATGCACCTTGCCCTGACTACTGACTCGCAAGCGGTTACAAGTATCACAGAAGTGCGCCGCATAAGGGGCAATCATACCAATACGGCCGACATAATCAGGGTGACTGTACTCGACCGCTGGACCATCGGCGCTACCACGCTCGTGTGGCTGCCAACCATGATCTAACAAATAATCCGTGATGATATCAGACTGGGCATGTTGGGCAAAAAACAAGTCGCTGTTGTCACTGGTCTGCATAAACTCAATAAAACGATAGGTCACTTGCCTGTCTTTGACGTAGTCGATCGCAGCGATCAGGTTTTCAAAGGCAGTCTCTGCCATCAAAACACTATTTATTTTAAGTTTGATATCCGTCGTTTCTAGCAAGGTATCCATATCCGCCAGTATCTGCGGTAAAGTATCAAAACCTGTCATTTTGTGAAAAGTAGCCGCATCAAAACTGTCCATACTGATATTGAGCTGATCGAGTCCAGCCGCTTGCCAGCTCGCTAAGTGTTTGCCTAACTTATAAGCATTACTGGTCATCGCTACTGTTTCAATACCATCAATCTGTTTAATGGTTTCGATGATTTCGACAACATCACGACGAATGGATGGCTCACCGCCCGTAATTCTCACTTTTTTGGTACCTACTTGGGCAAAGCCGCGCACCAATGTCGCAATTTCAGAAACGCTCAACTCATCGTCAGGACGCTTGCCCTGATAGCCTTTTGGCAAACAGTACTCGCAGCGAAAATTACAAAAATCAGTAATAGATAGACGCAGATACGTCAGACGCCGTGCAAACCCGTCAGTTAAAGGCTGATGGACTTGGGTTACCTGATCAATCGGCATCATTAGAGCAGACGGTATATAGCTGTCAGACAGCACAGGTGCTGACGCAGGAAAATACAGTTGCGGTCTGTCTATTTTGATATTGTCTTCATTCATATATTACTGCCATCAGTATTGCTTGTCATAAGCGTTACTTTATTATTCGTGTTTAGCATCCCATTGCTAGATTGCTTTTTAATTTCGTTCCATCGTTTTATAGCAGATCGGCAAACGGTGAATTAGCGATGTAACCAAGGAAACGGTTGTACGGTAACCTCACCACCAGATACTACGTTGCCACTGTCTTTGTCTAACACAATAAAGCAATTGGCGCGGCTCAGCTGTTTTATTCTGTGTGATTGTTGACTTGAAAAACATTCGACTTGGTAATGACCTGACTCATCTTGTGACAATACGCCGCGCTGAAAGTCTTTGCGACCGGGGGACTTTTTGATGTTATTTGTGAGCTTAGCGTTGATCGTTAGGGGCATCGGCTGCTCTGATAAACTCGCACCTGACATCTGCCATAATGCGGGTATCATAAACTGTAGCGCGCCCACCACCGTCGAAAGCGGATTACCCGGTAGTCCAAAATATAATACGGGCTTATCGAGATTTTTATTTAACTCGCCAAATACGAATGGTTTACCCGGTTTCATCGCCACTTTATAGTGGTTGATTTGCCCAAGCGTTTCGATCACGGTCGTCAGAAAATCATAATCGCCGACCGAGACGCCTGCTGTCGATATGAGCACATCACAGTCTTGCATGGCTTCGTTGACCGCAGCTGTCGTCTTATCCAAATCATCAGGAATGATGCCATAGTCACAAATGATGATAGGCAAGTCCGACAGTAGGCTTTTGAGCGTTGGGGTATTTGAATTGTATATTTGGGCTAGATGTTCCAACTTATCGCCAATAGCGACGAGCTCATCGCCTGTCGCGAGCACACCGACGACGAGTGGTTGAAACACGCTCACTTCGCTGATACCTAAATTTGCCAGCAAGCTGATATCGGCAGGATTAATTCGTTTTCCTCTCTTTAGTACAGCTTCGCCAGACTCAATCTCTTCGCCTTGCGCACGGATATTATTATCGGCTTTGGCCGTTTGCGTGAGCGTTATGCTGTAAGGTTGGGATTTATCGATGGTCGTTTTGATATCAGCAAAGTTGGTATTCTCTTGCATGATGACTGTATCACAACAATCAGGCACCACTGCACCAGTAAAAATACGGACGCCCTGCCCTGCTATTGTCTCACCAGTATAGGCATTACCCGCTTGCGACTCTCCGATGATCTCGATCGTAGTGTTTTCTGATAACTCGCTACCTCTAGCAATAGCATAGCCATCCATCGCAGATAGATTTTGTCTGGGTACATCAAAGGGTGAGGCGATATCTTGCGCCAATATGTGATTACGACTGTCTAATAGATCGCAGGTATTGATAGCTCTGTTGTGAAGCGGGAAGTCAGTATTATTATAATTATTGATGCGCAGCTTTATTGCCGCTTGTAATTCTTCCATGGTAATCATAAAGGTGTGCTCTTTTGGTCGTTCTAATTATTTGTGATTGAATCTTTATTATTAAAAGCTGTCTTTAGAGTCTATCATTCACAGTATCGATTTTCTTGTATTAACCTTGTCCTGATAAGTTTTGAAGACTGCTAGATCAAGCCAACTCAAATATTTGATGAGTATCACAATATTTATTCATTCGATAAATTTCAGCAAAATCAGACATAGCCTGAGGCAAAAAAAGCACCTTGGCAAGGTGCTTTTTGTAGAGCAAGGTAACATGCTTAATTGATGATTAATGACTGATTCATAATGGCTAAAAGCGATTATGAATAGCGACCTTCATACGGTGTATAAATACCGTCAGCTTACCTCACCAGCCAGCCAATGAAGAGGCACTATTTTGAGTGATGAATCCATCTGGCGTTTGCCCATTATCTGCTTGCCAGCGCTGAAATGCCATACGAGTATTGGTGCCCACGATACCATCAGCACCTTTGGTGTCGTAACCCATACTCGTCAAACGGCGCTGTAAGTTGGTCACTTGCGTGGTTGACAACGGACGCTCATAGCGAGGCCACGATTTTCGCAGACCACTTTGTCCATCAATCATTTTGCCTAACAAGCTCACCCCTAGCGCATAACTCGACGAGTTATTGTAAACCTTGATAACATCAAAGTTTGGGCTTAGCAGCAATACGGGACCATCTTTACCAGCTGGCAACCATAGCTCCATCTGAGTATTGGCATCTAAATAGACGTCATCTATCGTATCGACACCCATCGCCGCCCATCTGGCTGCAGGTTGCTTACTGCCCATCAGTGAATAATCAAACGAAGCAGGTACAGTCGCCTCATAAAAAGGTGCTAGACCACGCACCCAGCCTGAGTTGCTCAGATAGTTGGCGGTAGAAGCGAGTGCATCGCCTGTGGCCCAAGGATTGCGATGACCATTACCATCGCCATCAACGCCTTGCTTGAGCCAAGTCTCAGGAATAAACTGTGTTTGTCCCATGCCGCCTGCCCAAGAACCATCCAATTGCGACCATGATACATCGCCACGCTGAAGTAGCGTTGCTAAGGATAATAGCTGAGCTTCTGCAAATTCTTGACGACGGCCGTCGTAGGCAAGACTGGCAAGCGAGCTTGGCAAATCACTGTTACCCGTGACCGCGCCATATGACGATTCCATACCCCATATCGCTGCGACAATCTCTGCATCAACACCATACTGCGATTCTAATTGAGACAAGAACGCACGCTGCTCTGCAAACTTGCGCTTACCTACGCTCACACGCCCACTAGAGACAGCAGAGTCCACATATTCCCAAGGCATCTTAGAAAACTCAGGCTGTCCTGAGTCCAATGAGATAACTTGCTGATTCAGATAAGCGGAATCGAGCAATCGGCGAATGACCCCCGCATCATAGCCTGAAGATATTGCACGCATAGAAAAGTCTGACTTCCAATCAGAAAAGCTGCTATAGCTTGGCTTTGGGGCGGGCTGCGGCTTAATAACTGGCGCTGGCGTTGGCTTGACCTGCACGGTTTGGGTTTGAGTAATCTCAACGCCACCTTGACGGACAGGCTTTTTTTGCATGGCTTGCTGACTCGTACACCCGACCATCACTAATGCCGGCATAAGAGTGAGGTATTGTTTTTTTAATCTCATAAAAAGTCTCAAACATAAATAAATAAAATGGACCAAAGCCGCCCAGCCATCAGCGACATGCCTCAACACTAACGCCCAAGTACTGTACGTGGATCAATCGGATTACCATTCAAGCGAACTTGGAACTCCAGCCCTACTTGATTGGTCTGACCACTGCTACCCATCGTCGCGATACGTTGGCCACGCTGTACCGTGTCCCCTTCTTTTACCAGCAATTGGCTATTGTGTGCGTAGGCCGTGATGTAATCATCACTATGGCGAATCATAATCAAGTTGCCATATTCTGGTAGACCGTTGCCTGAGTAAAGCACCGTTCCTGATTGGCTAGCAAGTACTGGATCACCGACATTACCAGCAAACCACATGCCCATATTGCCCGCCGCTGGATCAATATTACGCGTTACTGGATTGCGAGTAGGATAATCATAGCCAGAGGTCGAATTGGCAGTTGCTTCGTATGCTGGCGTTTGAGACTGGGTTACAGGTGGGGTATAAGTTGGTTGTGGCTGTGCTGGTCTGCTATAGCTGTTATTACTCGCCGTCGTCGCTGCACCGCCCTGCCATAGTTTAAGCCATTGCCCACTGTAAATCGTATATTTACTGTCTAGATTATTTAGTGCGCCAATCTGACGATAGTTAAGGCGATAGCGTGCCGCAATTTGGCTGACCGTATCGCCACGCTGTACGCGATGGTAGTTAGGGACGCCTTGTGCGTTGGTAATAATCTTAGGACCTGCTTGGTTTGGTGATTGATAAGTAGGTTTGGTTGCACAGCCGACTACAGACAAGGTAGTAACTGCCATAGTGCCAATCAACGCTGCCTTAGCAAGGTGCGATCCGGTCATGATTCTTTTCATACAAGGTTCCTGTTCTTTGTGTTGCTTATCTATTGTTTTATCATCCAAAAGCATGTGATATCACTCAAAAGCCTCTAGATATTGTTACTACAATTAGCGATCTAGCAGATGATTTATATCACTCGTACAGCAAGCGATATGGTGACCATCACCTATGTCATTGATAATCATATCCTATCGAACTTATAAATCTAGTGCCAAAAGCTTATCCAATGCCGCCGCTGGGGTATGATGTAGACGTACTGGCGACAAACTGATGTATCCTGCCGCCACTGCTTGATCATCCGTCATGCCCGATGTTAATACAACATTTTTTTGATTGGTTGATTCAGCTGAACTGTCTAAGGGTTGCTCATTCTCGTGCTTGCTGTCTTTACATTTTCGTAGAGACAGCCAATACGCATCTCGGCCGCGCGGGTCAATCATATGACGCACTGGCTCTGCGATCTGCTTGTGTCCCAACGAGGTAACCTTTCGCCCTTTGATATCACTGCTGCTATCCACATCAGGAATATTAACGTTTAATACATGATAGGGCAAACTTTTGAGAAACTCTAAAATCGAGGTCTCAGTGAGCAATTTGACAATTTCATTTGCCGCCACTTGATAGTCACTGGCTGATTCTTGTCCGCCATTTTTTACGCCGCCACCTACCAAAGACGTGGCAATAGCAGGTATGCCCAATAGCTGCGCGGTCAATGCCGCGCCAAAGGTACCAGAAAACATCACGTCCTGTCCTAAGTTTGCACCTGAATTGATACCCGTAATAACACAGTCAAAATCCACGTCACGGTATAGCTCATGCAGCGCCAAATGAACACAATCAGCTGGTGAGCCATTGACCGCTATAAAACCCGATGGCAATTGATGCGTATGCAATGGCTTTGATACACTCAATGCACTAGCATAGCCACTCTGCTCCTCGTTTGGTGCGACTACCACGACCTCACCGATGGTTGATAGTGCTTGAGACAGTGCCAATAACCCTGGCGCATACACCCCATCATCATTACTAATTAAAATCTTCATGTCAGCTCAGTATGTTTGTGTCAAACCGTCTTTCTAGTAGAAATTTTTGCTACCGTACCATATCTTTATTCGCATAAAAATAGCAACCACAGGCTAGTATATAAAATAAAAAATTGGCGATTACTCTTGAAAGCCTTGTGATATCAGTACATTAAAACTAAATTATCTTGATAGCACGAGCGATTATACCTGAACAATAGATAATCACGAACCCAGTCTTTGACCAAAAACCGTCTGGCATTTTTGTCTGTTTTTATATTCTTTGCCTCAAACGGAGTCGAAATGAGAGAGATAAGGCAACGCGTTACAATATGCAACACCATACAACAATACAAACTGATGCGTTTATACTGACGTGACTTCATTGGTATATGCTACTGATATGTTGCTGTAAAATGCCTTTGGCTCACAAGATATCTACACATAAATCAATATTTTATGTGACTTTTGTTTTTTTACCCATTAACATATCACCATCAAATAAAGATAAGCGAGTGTAATACTGAATGAAGAATCAATCGATATTATCTATAGCTTCTGTGATAGCAAAGACCGCCTCAAAAATCGGGCTGGCAGGACTGATAACGTCTGTTGCCATGCTGTCTCAAGCGTCTAATGCTGCAAACAATCCTGCGACCACTATACCGTTAGATATGTCTGGCATTAATATCACAAAGCATGAAATTGCTGTGATGCAGGTACTATCAGAGATCTGTCCATCAATGCTGAACGGCAATCAAAAACAACGTTTTTATAAGTCTTATACTGTGCAATTGCACGAGCTAATGCCTTCGTTAGAAGACCCAAAAGCAGCCATCCAATACCTGTCAACGCAGCAAGACTATCGTCAGATACTGCAAGGGATTCGTAGCTGGACAATGGGCTTTTCAAAGCAAGAAAATAAAGCCTTGTGCGAAGATTTGGCGAACGCAGAATATTAGTTGCTAAAAAGCGTGTAAGCGTAGAGAGCCGTCTTGAGCGTTAGAAAAGCCAGTCATAATCAACGACAATAAAAAATGGCTTTGTTCTTTCTGAAGCTCTACTCTCATTATCAAGAACAATACTCTACACTTACCCATTAAGTTTAATGAACATAAAAGCTTGCTGTCATTCCGCTTATAAACCACAAGCGGTACAGCAGGCTTTTTTGTGGTCGTTGAATTTGTAATGATCGAAAGCTATCTATAGGTTAGTAAGAGCAAACACTTGATACCTACTCGCTTTTCTTTTTATTCATGCCTTACTTTTTTGCATTTATCGATTCCCCATCGGTTGGCATTTTGCTAAGATAAGGCGTTAATTTTATGTCTATCGTACGGTTGTTCTTGTTTTGATTAATACATTATTTTAGACATGATGTTTAAGGCATGCTGCTTAAAATAATGTATGAAAATTGACACTGAATACAAGCGATAGATACATTTGGTTCCATGATGCGGTGTAATGATATATGACAGTAAAGCGTATAAAAAATCAGCTAGTACAGCTGGTAGTTGGTGTAAGTATCTCAATGAGTGCAGTGATGGCAAACGCAGCCATACAACCACCTGAGATGGATAATACCGCCTATGTATTGATGGACTATAATACTGGTGAGATCTTGGGTCAAAAAAATGCGAATGAGTCATTACCGCCAGCGTCTCTGACAAAAATGATGACCAGTTATATCATCGAACAGCGCTTAGCATCAGGCGATCTCAAAGAAGACGACCAAGTACTCATGAGCCAAAATGCATGGTGCCGTGGTAGCAGCAGTCAGTCTTGCATGTATGTGCCAGTCAATAAGACCGCTAGTGTCATCGATATGCTACGCGGTATTATCATTCAATCAGGTAATGATGCGTCAAAAGCCATGGCTGAGCATATCGCGGGTAGCGAAGCATCATTTGCGATCTTGATGAATGAGCAAGCGCAAAAGCTTGGTATGGAAAACTCTCATTTCGTCAACTCTACTGGGATGCCTGCTGAAGGTCACCAAGCATCAGCGCTAGATCTAGCCAAACTTGCTCGCGCTATTGTCAAAAACAGCGGTGATTATTACAGCATTTATTCCGAAAAAGAGTTTACCTATAATGGTATCACTCAGGGCAACCGCAATGCCCTACTTGCAACCGATCCTACGGTTGATGGTCTAAAAACCGGTCATACCGATGCGGCAGGTTATTGCTTAGTGGCTTCGAGTAACCGCGACGGTATGCGTCTGATTTCTGTCATCATGGGCACCAAGAGCCAGCAGGCTCGTGCCGATCAATCGCGTGAACTACTCAACTGGGGCTTTGGCCACTTCACCACAGTGACCAAAGCGCCTGCTGGTCAGTTCGTCAGCAAAGTTCCAGTATGGTTCGGAGAAGCTGATGAGGTGGAACTGGCAACGGGTGATAACTTACAAATCCTGACCAGTAAAACGCAGAAGAATAAAATCACGACCGTGGTTGATATTCCTGACAGCCTAGAAGCACCGATTAAGAAAGGTCAAGAAATCGGTAAGATGATGGCCGTTATTGATGGTAAAGCTGTCGCATCTGTCCCTATTATTGCCACTAATGATGTCGCACAGTCAGGATTCTTGAGCCGTACTTGGCAACATATTGTACGCTGGGCGCAGAATCTGTTCTAAGAACTGTTCTATTTTTATAAATAGAGGGCTATAGCAAAGCCTCTCATTATGAGAAAATTACACAATAAAAAAGACGCCTTAAAATTGGGCGTCTTTTTTATTTATTGTAAAAAAATCTTGGCTTGTTCATTTATCAAAACATTACATCTAACAGGCTGTACGATTTCAAAAAGCCAAACCTATTTTTTGAGAATGTTTGGAGAGTGTTTTAGGTCCATACTAACCAACGTTTTAGCAAGTCACTCAAAGTCTTATATTCATAGGTCGTACTATGACAGTAATCGATGCCGGCTGCCTTTAAACCATACTCGAAATTATCGACATAACGCGCTTGATGTTGGGGATACCAGTATATCAATAGAGCACGTTGCACGCTTTCTTCGTTTTCATGTTGGCGAATAAGTTTTGCTAATAGCTCAGCTTTGTCCGCGAGTACGTCCTCAGCGAACATCACCATATCCACTTTCTGCGCTTTTATCTCATTCATGACTTGCTGTGTGTCTTGATGGCAAATAACCGTAGCGCCCAGATACTCTAGCTCATTGAATAAAGTACCGGTCTCTTGATCATAATAATAAATAATCGTTAGACCATTTAGTAGCCGCTGCTGGCGAGATTGCTGTTGATTCGGCATCACTAACGTCAGGGTAAACTGCGTCCCTGACCCCAAGGTACTATCAACTTCGATCGTCGCTCCCATGAGCTGCACCATTTGCTTCACCACAGGCAAGCCCACACCTGAGCCTTCATATTGGCGCGTTTGTGACGAATCCACTTGAAAGAAAGGATTGAAAATATCATCAATATGATTGCTATCAATACCGATGCCCGTATCTTTGACACTGATTTTCCAACGATTGCTTTTATCAAAATGCGTCAGTTGTGACGTGATCACTACCTGCCCAGCAGGAGTAAATTTAATGGCATTACTGACTAATATGGATAATATTTGCTGAATTTTTGCTGAGTCTCCATAAAGGCTATAATCTACATGATGAATGTTACTGGTTAACGCTAAACCTTGTTGATTGGCTATAGGTTCAAACTTTATCAAAAGATCAGATATCAACTGTAACGGATTAAATTCATTGTTATGAATTTTTATCTGTCCTTTTTGTATCTGATTTAATTGAATAATATGATCCAGTGACAGCACCAATTTATCACTGCCGTTGCTGATAATTTCGACAGCGTCTTTTTGCTCTCTAGTTAAGGTTTCATAGTCCAATAACTGTAGCCCACCCACGATAGCATTGAGCGATGTTTTTAGCTCATGGGTAATCATGCTTTGGAAATTATGCAACTGCACATCAAGCGAGACATCTTTGTTATGTAGTTGCTGCTCAAAGGCAGCAAGCGTATCATATCCTTGCTTGGCTTCTTGCAGTCGACCAAACAGGATAGCCAAGGCCTTTTTTATTTGTGTCAGTTCTTGAAAGTTAAAGCGCTGCGGAATAATAGGTAGCTGCTCTAGCTCTGCGTTTTTGATGATAATACCGCAGACACCATTTAACGCTTCGATATCTTTGACCGGCCAATTCAGCTTACGGAAAATATATATACCTGAAATAATAGTCAGTAGTAATGTGGTCAGCCACAACGGAATAATGCTACGAAACCAATGTGAACGCAGTACTTTCACATCCATGGTGATGTTGATATAGCCAATCAGCGTGTTATTCCTATTCGTGTTACCGATCGATTCATCCGTAACTGATGACGCGCTCATACTCTCAGATAGATCTGTCGCTAACTGCTGATTAGATGTGGGTTTATTGGGTCTGACACTCTCAAAATCTTCAGACTTACTAACGACAGGATAGTTAAAACTGACCGTATCGGCAAATAAAGCATTTTTCCAGTCATCTAGTGATTGGCTGATATCGTTGATAGGCTGGGATGTGGAATAAAACACAATACTCTGAATGCTCGGCTCATTTTCTAATAAAACATTCACTTGCTCAGCGACGACGTCAGCGCCGTCTGGCGTCGATGCACTGGTTGTTAGTAACGAGGCTAACTGCTGTATATGCTGATGCTTTTCTTGGTAGTGATGCACCAAACCATAAATAAAAGGCAATACAAAACCTGCCAGCAGAGCCAAAATTACGGCCTGTCCAACAGAGCGCCAAATGAGCATAGAAATGGTTTGAGACGAACGATTGTTCATATCACTCTACTGAGTCAAGAAAAGTTTTACTTATATTACAGGTATTTGAGAGATGTGATAAGCGAAAGATTCAGGTAATTAGCGAGTATACTGAACTGCTAAAAAAAGCACTATATGATTATAGTGCTTTTTTATTTTACCCTGCTGAGTTGCACGATAAAATAAGTCATAGCAGATTATGTAATTAACGAGACTTTTTATCTTTAGTAGTGAATTTCTTTGCACGATTGCGCTCACGCTGACGCAATTGTTGTGTTTTTGCCTTGGTTGGTGTGTCGCTCTTATTGGCGTATGGGTTGTCATTTTGTTTAAAGATGACGTTGAGCGGCGTACCTTCAAGCTTAAATACTTGACGGAACTGGTTCTCTAGATAACGCTGATAGCTCTTAGGAAGCGCGCTGGTTTGATTACCATGGATCACGATAACAGGTGGGTTGTGACCACCGATATGTGCATAACGTAGCTTAATACGGCGGCCAGCAATAGTTGGTGGCGGATTGGCAGTGACAGCGTCTTGCAAGATTTGCGTTAAGCGATTGGTCGAGACTTCAAACATCGAAGACTTATAAGCACGCAAGATAGATGGATATAAATTACCCACACCAGTCCCATGTAGCGCTGATATTAAATGCACTTTTACATATGGGATAAAGTTAAAACGACGATCCATCTCAAGCTTAATATAATCTCTTTGATCTGGCGTCAAACCATCCCATTTGTTGATCGCGACGACTAGAGCACGACCAGCATCAAGCGCATAACCAATCATATGCAAATCTTGGTCAACAATACCTTCGTGCGCATCAATGACAATGACGGTTACATTAGAGTCTTCAATCGCTTGCAAGGTTTTGATAACAGAGAATTTTTCTACTTTTTCATCAATTTTACCGCGGCGACGTACACCAGCCGTATCGATTAATACGTAGTCTCTGCCCTCACGCTGATAAGGAATATAAATACTATCACGCGTCGTACCAGGCATATCGAATACCACCACTCGTTCTTCGCCCAACAGACGGTTAACTAGCGTTGATTTACCAACGTTTGGACGACCAATGATGGCAAGCTTCAACCCTCTTGGCTCTACTATATTCTCTTGCTCAGGCATATCAGCCGTTAGCACTTCAAGCAAGTTGCCTACACCGCGACCATGGCTGGCTGCCATCGGATACGGCTCGCCTAATCCTAGTGCATAGAACTCTGCTGGCGCTGAATCATGGACGCCATCAACTTTATTGGCAACGACATAGACCGGTTTGCCTAGGGTATGCAAAAACTTGCCAATCTCAGCATCAGCACCGATCATACCAGCACGAGCATCAACGACGAACACAATGATATCTGCTTCGTGAATCGCGGTATGCGACTGCTCAGACATATAATCATCGATATTACCGCTGCCGTCATCTGCTTCACCAATACCACCAGTATCCACAACGATGAAAGATTTATCTTCATAAGTCGCATCACCGTATTGACGGTCACGAGTCAATCCCGACAAATCAGCAACCAATGCCTGCCGACTTTTTGTGAACTGATTAAATAAGGTGGATTTACCGACGTTTGGACGACCAATTAAGGCGACCACAGGCTTGATACTCATGGGTTACTCTCAGTGAAAGGCACAATGACGGACAGTACAATTATTCTTATGACCACTGATATAACAATAGTAACGAATAGGGCTGCACTTAACCGCAAATTAAAATGAATGATAAAACAATAGCAAAAATAGTAGCTGGCTATTTTTTAGCTAAAAAATAATTGGGACGACTAAATTATATATAGTATATATGGTTAGCACATCGGTCGCATAGAGTACGCGAAAGCCTGTACTTAAACAAGCGATTTACACAAGGCACTAAACGCTGACTAAGCAGCGTTTGTGTTTTATAGATAAAAACCAGTGTACTGTCTTATCAGCGCGTTAACTGCCAGATAGCAACTTGTCCTGACGTGCTTTGGGTCATAAGACGATTGCCTTGTACTTGCAAGTTCGTCAACGCCCCTTTTGTCTGCACGCGGCTAACGATATTGCCAGTAGCAGGGTCAAATAAATGTACCACGCCGTCAAAATCACCGACTGCAATATAATTGCCAATCATGACAGGATTGGTTAGGTCACGATAAGCCAGTGCCTCACTTTCCCATAATGTCTCGCCACTATTACGATCATAGGCAACCACTTTACCATCTAGGCTAGTAGCAATCACTTGCTGAGGGTTGACTGCAAGTGCTTTTAAACTAGCAAGCTCATTGACGAACATCACTTGACGTGAGGCCAAATCAATACCCAATAGCTGACCACTATAACTAATCGCAAACAGCTGGTTTTTATCCACGATAGGTTTGCCATCGACATCGCTCATGCGCTCAACTTCGCTACTTCCAGACCCAATGCCAACACGTCTTGACCACTTTGGTAAGCCATTATCAACGGTGACTGCATGCAAACGACCATCAGCAGTCGCTAATAATGCCGTTTCATTATCTAGCAAAGTTGGTGCCGCACTACCGCGCACGCTGATCGCTGGTACTTGCGTCGCAAACTGCCACACTGATTCACCAGTCTGTAGTGATAAGCCATGCAAGAAGCCATCGTTCGCTGATAACACCACACGATTATTACTGATAAGCGCTGGGGACAATACCGACCCTGACAACTGCTGCTGCCAGCGTTTTGCGCCAGTCGTAGTATCAAACGCCATTACTTGACCATTGCGAGTACTCACAACCGCTGTCTGACTTAACGCATCCAACGCCACACCGCCTGTGATCTGATCACCGACGTTAATCGACCATAAGCGCTCGCCTGCCTGATTAAACCCTATCAGATCACCACCACGTGATGCCGTAACGATTTGCCCATTGGCGTAACCAACTTGCAAATCTAGAGGGTCTTTCTTACTGGCTTTTTTATTACCCACATCGGTGCTAAATACTGGCTGGAGCACGCTGATCGGTTGCGCAATTTGTACCAATTTTACTGGGTCATTAACCACTGGCTTGATGCCGCGGTTACACCCAATCACTGCAGTGCTCATTACGGCAAGTACTGCCACATGCATGACTGTCTTCTTGATAGTCTGACTACTTAACGTAGTTTTTAACATTTTGCTAGAGCGAATAGATTGAGTCATTATATGTTCTCACTACAAATGAATTATTATTAATTAGTACATTGGCCAACAGCACATTAGTCATTATGACGTCGTATCAAAAAGCATTTAGTCGATTGCTATTATTAAATACTCTCTTAGTGATTTACTGAGCTTAGTGACTTACTGAGCAGCTTCAACGCTCGTACTTTCTAAGTTTTCAACCACCAATGGCTGTTCAGGAGTAGCTGATTCTTGAATAAGACTGGTGGGCCCAGCAATTGGCTCAGGGGTGATACCCAAGCTTTCCATCTTTAAAGCCAATACTGCACGCGTTTCTTGGCGGCTACGTAATAGCTCC
This sequence comes from Psychrobacter sp. T6-5, assembly GCF_052258485.2. Lineage (NCBI taxonomy): Bacteria > Pseudomonadati > Pseudomonadota > Gammaproteobacteria > Moraxellales > Moraxellaceae > Psychrobacter > Psychrobacter sp. T6-5. The sequence goes on from NZ_JBQQEY020000001.1 coordinate 2,680,055, forward strand.
CAAGCATTATTGTAAGACTTAATCGCTGATTCTTTGTTGTCTTGTGCCAAGTAGATATCACCCAGCAGTTCTTGTTGACTGGCTTCAAACGAGCTTGGCATATCGTTGTTGGCTTCTGACAAGGCCGCATCTGCATCGCCTGTCGCCAGTAACGTCTTGGCATAACGCAGCTGAGTAATTGCCTTTAGACCAGCATCACCTAAATCAATGGCGAGTGCTTGCTTGAATGTCTCAGCTGCCGCCGTAAAATCATCATTATCGACCTGTTGACGAGCTTTTATCATCAGCGCTTGCCAGGCATAAACTGACTCACCATGCGTACTAACTAAAGTATCAATATCTTTATCTAGCTGTGTGCGGCTCTGTACAAGCGACTCTTGCGCGTCGGCTTCTAGATCTGGATTTTGCGAAGCCAAGCTGACTTCTTCATTCAATCGCTGGATATCGGCATATTGATCAGCGGCGACAGTATCTACTCGCGCATGGTTGTTCTGCCAGTATGTCCAGCCAAAATAAGCAGCCAGTGCCAACAAAATCGCAGTGACAATATAACTACCATATTGCTTTAATGCTTGCATGGAGTTGTCTGCATTCGGCGAATTGGGGGTCAGAGCCATATATATTTACCTGATAAAATGTACATTAAATTGCTGATGCCAAAATCAAAACTGCGGTGTTGCAAGGCGATTATTTACGAGAAAAATTATCTTTACTCGATAGCCAATCTTGTGTGACAGTCTGCTGCTCACCCGTCTGCATGTCTTTGATGCTGATGGTATTATCATCCAGCTCTTGCTGTGCGATGATGACTGTCAATGCTGCGCCTGACTTATCTGCCTTTTTCATTTGCGCTTTTAGACTCGTTGCACTTGCCATCTTCACACGTACATCTGGACGACTATAACGTAGGTTTTGTGCATAGCTGATACCTGCACTATAAACCTCAGGATGCGCCACAACGAAGACATCACAAGCGGGTTTGTCAGCAATCGGTGCCACGGCTTCCATCAGTAGCAACAAGCGCTCTAGCCCCATCGCAAAACCAATTGCCGGTTCAGATTTTACAGGTTTTTTTTCTGACTTATCATCGTTTGTACCTATGGACTTTAATTGTCCAACCAGACCGTCATAACGACCACCGGCACACACCGTCGCTTGACTGCCAAGCTTGTCCGTTACCCACTCAAAAACCGTTTTATTATAATAATCAAGCCCGCGCACCAGATGTGGATTGATCTCAAAATCGATACCAAGCGCAGTCAGATAAGCTTGGACTTGTTCGAAATGCGTCACGCTATCTGTACCCAAGAAGTCAGCAAGCTTTGGTGCGTCTGCTAATACTGCCTGCGTACTCGCTTCTTTACTATCTAAGATACGTAGTGGGTTGGTCGTCAAGCGACGTTTGCTGTCTTCGTCTAACTGATCTTTTTTGTCCGTCAAATAGGCAACCAATGCTTCGCGATAGGCGTGGCGCTCATCAAGCTCACCTAGGCTGTTTAGTTGTAAGTGCATCTCATCTTTTAGGCCCAGTTCTTGCCACATCAGATGCGTCATTGCAATCAGCTCAGCATCAGCGTCTGGTAGCGCACTACCAAAGCTTTCGACACCTAGCTGATGAAACTGACGATAGCGGCCTTTTTGCGGACGCTCATAGCGGAACATTGGACCAACGTACCAAAGCTTCGGCGTGTCCCCACGCAATAAGTTATGCTCGATAACGGCACGTACTGCCCCTGCTGTACCTTCAGGACGCAAGGCCAAAGGCGTCGGTGGCTCAGATTTATCAGTGAAGCTGTACATCTCTTTTTCAACGATATCTGTCGCGCCGCCAATAGCACGGGCAAACAGATCGGTTTGCTCAACGATAGGCAAGCGAATATGCTCATAACCATATCTACCAAGTACATCAGCCAATATCGCTTCTAGATGCAGCCACTTTGCTGATTGGTCAGGCAAAATGTCATTAAACCCTTTAATAGCTTTAATCATGATACGGTCATGTCCTTAAAATTTAACAGTTATGTCTATTGTTATTATCTACGTATTAACATAAAAAATGTGCTACCTACCCTTTGTTTACACAGCAAAAAGCAGACACCTATATTGCGACTTATTTTACGCGAATAATCTCGTTCTCGCGCTTTTTTGCCAAATCTTCTGCATGGGCGCGAACCATACTTTCTATTTCATCGACTAAATTGTCGGTATCGATAAGATGGCTTTTTTGACCCATACGGTATACCAGTGATCTTGGTGCGGCACCAACGATACCAATATCTGCCTCTTTTGCTTCGCCTGGACCATTTACTTTACAGCCGATTACGGATAAATCCATTGGTTCACGGATGTCTTCCAAACGTGACTCTAATGCCGTCATCACTCTAATCACGTCAAACTCTTGACGCGAGCAACTTGGGCAAGCGATAAAGTTTACGCCATTTGAGCGAATGTTAAGCGACTTTAAAATATCAAAACCAATCTTAATCTCTTCTTCAGGCTCAGCCGCTAAGGAGATACGAATAGTATCGCCAATACCGTCTAACAAGAGACCACCAAGCGCAATGGCAGATTTGACAGCACCAGTACGGTAGACACCCGCTTCAGTGACGCCTAAATGTAGTGGGTTATCAATCTGCGCTGATAGCAGGCGATACGCATCCAATGTCAAAAACACATTACTGGCTTTGACAGACACTTTGTATTGGTCAAAATTAAGACGCTCTAAAATGTCGATATGACGCATTGCTGACTCAAGCATCGCCTCCCCAGTCGGCTCAGTATACTTACGCTGAATGTCTTTTTCTAAAGAGCCTGCGTTGACGCCAATACGAATAGGGATATTGTGATACTTAGCACAAGCAACCACTTCACGCACCTTTGCATCGCTACCGATGTTACCAGGATTGATACGCAAACAGTCAGCGCCGGCTTCAGCCACTGCTAAGGCAATCTTATGATCAAAATGCACATCTGCAACCAAAGGTACGCTCACCAGTTTACGAATCTCACCAAAGGCTTTGACGGTATCCATCGTCGGCGTTGATACGCGCATCAAATCAGCGCCAGCTTCTACGCAGCGCTCGATTTGGGCGACGGTTGCCGCCACATCACAAGTGTCAGTGTTGGTCATGCTCTGTACGCTAATTGGCGCATCACCACCAATCGCAACATCGCCGACATAGATTTTTTTGGTCAAACGGCGGTTAATAGGCGATGGCATTGACATAGATAAATCCTTGAATCAAAAATAGAAAAACCACAGGCTTGTATATATAAATGAGCTTAGACGTATAGTAGTTTTATTAAACACTAGCAATCATGCTCGATAAGAGGCCAATGATGACTAAGGTACTAGCTCAAAAGTAGCTTGCTTATCCATTGCATAAGTATCTAAAGCAACCGTTTCTTGATTGAGCATCAAGCTAACATTATCGATATTGTCAATTTGCACACTAAACGGTGGCACACCTGATAGGTCATAGTCACCTGCCGTCTGTGAACCGCTAATGAGACTGTTACCCGATGCATCCGTGATACTAACCACAGCATCATCAGTCAGCTTCACGTTTAAAAAAGCCGTATCTGCACTGGCAGCACCTAAATTCAACGCAGAGCCAGACGCACCGACACCACTTGCATCATTGCTAATCGCAGCCCCTTGCGCTTGCTCAATAGCAGATACATCTTCAACAGTAGAGACAGGCTCTTGGTTATTTTCTTTACTCGCATTGCTCACCATGCGAAATAAAAATACTGCCAAAATAATGAGTCCAATCACACCTATAATCAATAGCGGATTAAAACGAATGCGATTATGTGTATCGCGCTGCAGCGTACCCATTGGTTGCAATGGTGTATCAGTATTGTTGACCGATTTGGCTTTGAGCTCATTGGGGTAAGCGGCATCAAAGCTACTTGCGATTTTGGCTGAGTCTAGGCCCAAGTATTTGGCATAGTTAATAGCAAAGCCACGAGCAAATGCCGCTTGCGGTAATTCAGCAAAGTTTTCGCTCTCTAGTGCTTCTAGATGACGTTTTAAGATAAATAACTCGGCGGCCGCCTCTTCTAAACTGACTTGCTTCGTTTTACGGGCTTGCTGCAACGTGGCACCAAATGATCCCTGAGCGTTAGATTGAGTGTTTGATGATGGGGTGATCATTTCCATGGTGCCTCTGGATTGTTAAGCCAAGTCTTGAGTTGTTTCGCTTCGTCGCTCAATGGATAAGCGGACAAAAGCTGCTGTGCCAATTGCTGGCGAGTTGTAATGTTGTTTTGTGCTGCCGCAAGTTTGATACCTTGTAGGAGCAATCTAGGACTAATGCCCTGCCCTTGTACCAATATCAAGGTCTCGTCATACAAGCGCTGAGCCTGCGGTACACGCTGCTGCTCTAGCAGTAAATCTACCAGCTCGATATGAGCAATAATACTATTGCGATTGCCATCGAGGGCCCGCAAAAACGCTTTAGCAGCGGCACTATTGTCACCCAACTGAAGGTATGTACGCCCTAAATTCTCTAACGCACCGATACGACCTTCATAACCTAATGAGGCGCCTGCAATCTCAAACTGCTCCGCCGCCTCACGATAGCGCTTCATCTGTGATAAATAAACACCGTAATTATTGTGTGCTTGCACAAAGTCTTTATCCAGCGCGATGGCTTTTTTAAAGTACTGATCGGCTTTTGCAAGATTAATGCGGCTGCCTTCTTGCTGCAACAAAACGCCCATCATATCATAGGCTGGCGCGTAACGGCTATCCGCAGAAAAGGCTTTTTCGAGTTGACGCTGCGCCGTATCGAGCTCATTTTTGCGGATATATTGTGCAGCAAGTGAGGTACGTACACGAGCAATTTCTTGCTGATCTAAATTGCGGTCACCGCTGGGCCTTGTGGATGTCTGATAAGGCGCGATGCCTGACAAGTCATTGTTTGGCGTACTTTGACAGCCACTTAGCAATAATCCTGCGAGTGCGGCGGCCAGTAATGCGCACTTTGGTGCAGTGACTAGGTTCGTCACCCCACCTGCCTTTTTATAGAGGTTGAAAAATGGTTTTTGATCTACCAACTGATAAGAATTTTTAGAAGTCATCATAGCCGCCATCATAAAACTGTGGTTCAATGCATTCGATCTTCGAGGCATCAGTTTAATAGATTTAGCCTCTATAAGTACAATTTAGTTGTTATTAATTGCTATGTTCTTCAATCTTGACCGTTATTGATACATTTTCATTACCGTTGCGACAGATAAAAGACAGCTAAGCTTTTAGAAAAGACGGATATTTATCCTGCCATATGCAAAACGTATCAAACATTTTCACGATCTTTGATGCTCTGCTGCCATGCGGCTGAACGTCTGGTACGGTCAGCCACTTGTCCAACTAACTGACCACAAGCGGCATCAATATCATCACCGCGTGTTTGACGAATGGTGCAAACAAACCCAGCTTCACTCAGTATATTGCTAAACGCATGAATGCGGTTGTTGCTTGACTTGTCGTACGGCGCATGCGGAAACGGATTAAACGGAATAAGGTTTATCTTACTTGGCAGCCCTTCTAATAACGCGACCAACTGGTGAGCATGCTCATTGCTATCATTGACACCATCAAGCATCACATACTCAATCGTGACATGCTTTTTATGACGCGGATTGACATCATAGACGTAGTTTTTTGCAGCGGCAATCAGCTCATCTAACGGATATTTCTTATTAATAGGTACTAATTCATTACGCAGCTCATCGTTTGGTGCATGCAATGAAATAGCCAATGCCACATCAATATCTTGCGCCAGTTGATACATTTTCGGCACGACACCTGATGTCGATAACGTGACGCGGCGCTTTGATAGTCCATAAGCATGATCGCTGAGCATGATCTCCATCGAGCCTACCACAGGCTTATAGTTTAATAACGGCTCGCCCATACCCATCATCACCACGTTGGTGACGTTATTTTCCCATAGGCTATGATCCACGTTTTCTAAGCTTTCATTTTCATCTGTCATATATGAAGCATTAGCCACCCATAACTGTCCGATAATCTCAGCTGCACTCAAATCACGCTCAAACCCTTGCTTGCCCGTACTACAAAAACTACAATCGAGTGCGCAGCCAACTTGTGAAGACACACATAGTGTTTTGCGGCCATTGAGTTTGCTGTCATCAGCCGGAATCAATACGGTCTCGACCAACGAGCCACCAGTGACTTCGAATACCCATTTACGCGTGCCATCATCGCTGTATTGACGATGAATAACCTTGGGCGGTACGACACAAGCATTGAGTGATAATTTATCACGCAATGACTTACTCAAGTTGGTCATTTGTTCAAAGTCCGTCACCCCATGCTGATAGATCCACTTGATGACCTGAGTCGCACGAAATGGCTTTTCACCGATACTTTTGAAGTAATCAGACAGCTGTGCTTGTGTCATGCCTAATAGATTGGTTTTTGCGTGCGCCTCGTCTACTAGCTTAATACTATCAGTAAGCTTGGTAGGTACGTGCTGGGTTGGTGCTTGAACAGTTGACATAATAGGTAACCTTTTTGCATGCGCTTAAATAAGCGCTGCAATTATTGAGATGAGCGTTGCCGTACATACGTATGGCAGGAATGCATGAGCAATCCGTTATGAGCGCGGTCTTTAGTAATTTAATAAAATCAATAACACAATAAATCAATATTGAGTAAAAACATGCTGATAAGGGATTGATAACGCTAGTTAAAACTAATAATGAGGGAAACGTCGGACAATTTCAATATAGAGTGCGCTATTATAATCGAAGTTACCCATTGGCAAATAGCGAAAACGACCTATAGCGAAAACGGCCTATACCCATAAGATATAAGCCGTCTTGCACAACCAATTATTAACGATCAATATGCTAAATAATAGCTGACATTAATAACTGCTGCTATTAACGCGTACGTGCGCAAACTTCGTCATCGCTGAAGAAGTAGCTGATTTCACGTGCTGCTGATTCAGCTGAATCTGAGCCATGTACCGCGTTTTCGTCGATGCTGCTCGCGAAGTCAGCACGGATAGTGCCTTCAGCAGCTTCTTTCGGGTTAGTCGCGCCCATGATTTCACGATGCTTAGCGATCGCGTTTTCGCCTTCTAGTACTGATACCAATACTGGACCTGACATCATGAAAGATTTTAGGTCATTGTAGAATGGACGCTCAGCGTGCTCAGCATAGAAACCACCTGCTTTTTCATCATCAAGTTGTAGCATTTTGGCTGCAACAATTTTTAGACCCGCGTCTTCAAAGCGGCTGTAGATAGCGCCGATGTGGTTGCCAGCAACTGCGTCAGGTTTGATGATAGATAAAGTACGTTCGTTAGCCATGAAAAGCTCCTAATAAATGATAAATTCAATAAAAAATGAAATGGTTAATACCTTGTTTTGTCTTTGGCCGCAATGTTGGATTTGGACTAATTTGACTGGCAAGTGGTTTGTCAAATCAAAAACCTGAACGCCAACATAGGATTGCTGCCTATTATAATGATTAAGACTATAAATGATAGGGTTAATTTATGACTAGAACTTGCATAAAAGCAAATTTATTATGCAGTAGTCGTTGATAATGCTATCAATTCTAACAAAAGTAAAAACCTCAATGCTTAGCACTGAGGTTTTTATTGATACTACAGCCTACTGAATCGCAGTAGCGCTAAAAACTACGCATCGTATGGATCACGCAATACGATGGTCTCTTCACGATCAGGACCAGTTGAGATGATGTCAACAGGACAACCGATCAAATCTTCGATACGTTTGATATATTTTTTCGCATTTTCTGGTAAGTCGTCGTAGTTAGTGATACCAACAGTAGACTCGCTCCAGCCTTGCATCGTTTCGTACTTAGGCGTTACTGATTCATAGAATTCAGCATCATGTGCGCCTGCACACTCAGTCTCAGGTAGGTTATAACCCACACCGATTAGCAACTCTTCAAGACCATCTAATACGTCAAGCTTGGTCAAGCAGATACCTGACATAGAGTTCAGTACCACTGCACGGCGTAATGCTTCAGCATCGAACCAACCACAGCGACGCGCACGACCAGTCGTTGCACCAAACTCGTGGCCGACTTTGGCTAAGTGAGCACCAACATCATCGAACAATTCAGTTGGGAATGGGCCACTACCAACGCGCGTGGTGTAAGCTTTAGTGATACCAAGTACATAATCTAAGTATAATGGACCAATACCTGTACCCGTTGATACGCCACCAGCGGTTACGCTTGAGCTGGTCACAAACGGATAAGTACCATGGTCGATATCAAGTAGCGTACCTTGAGCACCTTCAAACATAAGGTTTTTGCCAGCCAAACGCAATTGATTTAGGTCTTCAGTTACATCAGTAACCATGCCTTTAATCTCTTCTTTCCACTCTTGGCAAAGCTTGTACGTTTCATCAAAATCAATCGCTTCAACTTTATAATACTCAGTCAGTTGGAAGTTGTGATATTCGATTAAGTTACGTAGTTTTTCTTCTAGATCTTCACGGAACAAGTCAGCAAGCTTGATCGCACGGCGAGCAACTTTGTCTTCGTAGGCAGGACCAATGCCGCGACCTGTTGTACCAATTTTGCCGCTGCCACGCTTGGCTTCACGAGCTTGGTCAAGTGCCACATGGTAAGGCATAATAAGTGGGCAGTTTGGAGAGATACGTAGACGCTCACGTACTGGTACGTTGTTGTCTTCTAGCTCTTTCATCTCTTTTAGTAGTGCGTCGGGTGCTAACACCACGCCATTACCGATAAAGCAAGTAACGCCTTCACGCAAGATACCCGATGGAATCAAATGCAAGACCGTGGTTTTGCCATCGACAACCAACGTGTGACCAGCATTATGACCGCCTTGGAAGCGGGCTACTGCTGAGGCTTTTTCGGTAAGTAAATCAACGATTTTACCCTTACCTTCGTCGCCCCATTGGCTACCCAAGACTACAACATTCTTACCCATGATCAATCCTTACCTTTATGTATTGAGGTGTGTGCAATAAAAGCTAAAAAATTAAAGTGACTTTATTGACGATATCTTTCTATATAAAAAAGCTTTCTATCTAAAAACTTAGCGTTCTAATAAATGGTGCTTAATGAGCGCTCGCTTAACAAATGAATAGCTAAATCGTTTGTAGCTGCCACTGATTGTCAGCAAAACTCAAACGATGCGTCACATCATCTGGACTATCCTGTGCATCTAACGGCATAGTGACGCGATAGCCTTGCTGACGTAGACTCTCAACTTGTTGTAAGAGTGTCTGCATCTCATCTTCGTTGGCATTATTTATAGCAGCAAAATCAACTAGTACTGTGGTTGGTGCATCAAGCTGTGTATGAGCGAGCAGGCGACTGACATCCATACTAAAGCCTGTGGCAGCACGCAGTGTTTGCGTCTGGCTTTGCATACCGTCAAAACGTCCACCACGTACTAGGGGCTGTGTCTCACTATTGATATAACCGTTGAACACGATACCTGTATGATAGTGGTAGCCTGACAACTCTGTCACATCGATACTAACTGGGCACTGCCAGTGATTTTCTAAATAAGATTTGAGGCGTTGTAGCTCATCGACAGCAGTCGCGACTTGATCGTCTTGTTGAGCTGCGTCTGACAATTTAGATAATAAGTTTGCGATATCATGACCAAAGCGTGCCAACACATAAAAATCATCGCCCATCGGTAAGTCTCGGCAGAGACGCTTCAATTCCGGAAGGTTTTTATTGGCGTATAAGTACATCAATTGCTCAGTGGCGCTGTCTGGCAACTCAGCCAATTCGGCTAAACGCTTAAATATCGCCACGTGACCCAAATCGATATGGAGCGCTGCACTCATATTGAGTTTATTTACCATGGTAAACAATACATCGATCAACTCAATATCTGCTGCCAGTGATGCACAGCCAAATATCTCAGCACCTAGCTGCAATGGCGTGCGTGAGCCAAACAATCCTGATGGCAAGGTATGAATCACATCACCGACGTAGCAATAACGAGCGATACCCGTACCACCATGATGCGCATCGATACGCAAGATCTGCGGGGTAATATCCGCGCGCACGCCCATTAGACGGCCTGTCAACTGGTCGATAATCTTAAAGGTTTGACGCTTCAAATCTTCTGATGCATCACTCAGCAAAGATTCAGTAAACTCAATCATCGGCGGACAAACCAGCTGATAACCATGAGTGATAAGCTGCTCAATCAGTTGATGCCTAAGCACTTCTTGCTTATGGGCATCTTCAAACAGGACATCGACTACCCCATCAGGCAACAGCCAGCTATTGGCAACATCACTACCAAAGTTACTCAAGTACGGCATGCTATTAGATGCAGTACTGCTTTTGGCAGACTGAGTTGCTGTTTCATTTGGAGGGTTTTGCTGGGCAGATTTTGCAGAATCAGAACTAACAGACACAATAAATCCTTGTTTGGCGTATCGCTTACCAAAAACGCGGTACTGATGCGGTACTCAAAGGTTGTTTTACCAAGTATTGACGCCGAGTGTTTTTATTTTTAACGCGCAACATCATTGACCCAATTATTTATAAACAAACCAGGTGACTTTAAGAGGGTGAGTAATAAGTATAATTTAGAATGATAAGACGAGTATCTTTATGCGCTAAAAAATTGCGACAAATAATCAAGGCACTTTATGCTTTAGTTTAGCATAGCACTCAAGGTTCGCCTAGTGACAATTAGCCACAATCCGCATCTAATTACTGTCTAAGTGCTTCTCATTAGTACGGTAGAGGTAGCCGTTAACACTCATATATTTAGCTCGGCAGTAACAGACGACAATAGCGTTTATTTTTTGTTATACATACACTGATGAGCATGATTACGGCAGCGTCATCAATACAGACTCATGGTACACTAACACATATTTTTATCTCGGAAGCCTTATGTCATCTGATTACCACCCAAACCCTGCCATCAACCAAACCAATGTCTTAGGTACAGCACTTGCCAGCTGTTGCTTCGACCCTATCACTGGCTATTATCGCAATGGCTTTTGTCATACGGGCAACCATGATGTTGGTCAACATACCGTTTGTGCCAAGATGACCAGCGAGTTTTTAAACTTCTCAGCCAGTCGTGGCAATGACCTTATCACTCCTTTGCCTGAATATAACTTTGCCGGTCTCAAGCCTGGTGATTACTGGTGTATCTGCGCCCTGCGTTGGGTTGAAGCACTAGATTTCGAAATTGCTCCGCAGATAAAACTAGAAGCTTGCCACGAGAGCCTATTGGCATTAGTAGATATCGACACGCTAAAAAGCTATGCATTGTAAAAGGTTGTTCATAGATAAGACGACCAAATAATAACAGCTGCGCTTAAGACAAATTTTGATTCTTGCAGCTGTTTATTATATGACGGGAGGGTGTGTGGAAAACGACAATAACCAATTAATCAAAAAAACGGCTCACATTGCACCTGACTCTAATATGAGCCACATTTATGCCAATATGAATGACCGGCATCTCTATCTAGATGATGATGACAGCTATATCTACGGCGATGCTGAAGCCACAACTCAGGATACCATCGAGACCATGACGGTCTACGATCCTGACTCTGAGCGCTATGAAGACATTGATTCATCAAGTAAAGATGAAGTGGTTAATTGCTATGCGTATTCGCGAAAAACAGGCGAAAATCTAGACAAAATCGCTCTCACTGATGTGAGCCGTGCGCTGAGTAACAATGGCCAGTTTATTTGGCTCGGTCTTTACGATCCCAGCCTAGAAACCATGGTCAAGGTAAAAGACGCCTTTGATCTACATGAATTGGCGATTGAAGATGCCTTTGCTGACCACCAGCGGGCCAAGGTAGAAAACTACGATAACGATATGGTCTTTGTGGTGCTACGTACGGCCAAACTCGAAGACAATGTCATTCGTTATGGTACGACTGCGATATTTATGGGCAAAAACTACCTGATTACGATTCGTAATGGTCCGTCAAACTCCTATGCGCCTGTACGCGAGCACTGTCATCGTCGCCCAGAAAAGCTACGCATGGGTCCCATATTTGTACTCCACGCCATACTCGATTTTATCGTTGATAACTATATGCCGATCACTGATCGATTGGGACGATATTTGCGTGAGCAAGAGCGTTATGTTTTCACCTATGAATTTGATAAAGGTACATTAAAAAATCTGTATCAGCTCAAATCACAGCTGGTACATATGCGCGCTATCATCCTACCCGTGCAGGACATCTGTAGCTTCTTTATCAATCATAAAAAAAGCGAGATAGTCTCAGGATTTTCTCAAGCAGCTAAGCCATATTTTCGCGATGTGAATGACCATCTTCTGCACTCATTGGATGCCATTAATGGTCTTAATGAGATGCTAAGCGTGGTCATGAACACTTATATGGCGATGGTCAATATGGGACAGAACGAAGTCGTACGGAAACTTGCGGCGTGGGCAGGTATCCTCGCCGTACCAACCGCCATCGCTGGTATCTATGGTATGAACTTTGATTTTATGCCCGAGCTCCATTGGAAGTACGCTTACTTCATTATTATGATAATCATCATCACTCTTTGTAGCTTCTTGTATTACAACTTTAAACGACTCAAATGGTTGTGATAACTCATTCACATATAAAAAAGGGCTACCTATTTGGGTAGTTTTTTTATGTCGTTAGCAGACATCTATTCTCGGCAATGCTTTTTAGCTATAGTCAGCGAAAAATAACATCGATACATCACTCACGGCTGCTATCAATTTTCTTGCTTTCTATGCCTGATCAGACAGAAGCTACAAAAATTTATTTCAGCAGTATCGTAGCATTTTTAAGTTATGTTGAGTATCTCTGTACTATAAATTGACTAAAGCAGATTAGCTATAATGCTGCCTTATGTCATAATCACCACCGTCCTACCACTCTATAATTATAGACCGATTATACTAAACATAAACGGCTTGCCTAGGTCGTGCCCACGTTTTAACCATGACGATAAAGGACACTCAATCGGACTGACCTAATAATTAATATCATTTTTTTTACCCTAAAAAGCCATAAACCTTACTTATTAATTGATAATAATTATCATTTGTAATACCATTATCAATTAATGTTGCTTGAATTTTACAATTGCGTCCCCGCGATCATTTTTATTTGAGGTTTTTATGCGCTTTTCCCGTCTGACTCAGGCTATCTGCTTTGCCACCACCGCTATGTTATTGACCGCTTGCGGTGATGATGCAGATTCGACATCAACCACGTTGCCTGATGTGACTCCACCGCTACTAACGACAGACGGCAATTTTTCCAATGGTCATACTGCCATATCGTCCGTATCTATTGCTGGAATGGCAGAAGATGATGGCGGCGTTGCGTCGGTCACTTATCAGCTAAACGATGAGGCACCGCACGATATACCACTTGATATCACTGGACATTTTGAAGATCAGATTTTCTTAAAGGCAGGTAGCAATAAAATCACGCTGACAGCGGCAGACAATGCTGGCAATCTTTTGAATGTCAGTAAAACTGTATATTTAGGCGACAAGATTGCAGCGGGCAACTCACATACTGGCGCGCTTAGAGATGGTCAGTTATACAGCTGGGGGCGAAACAATTCGGGGCAATCAGGTCTTGGTATAACCACATCACGAGTCTTAGATAACGCGCTCAACCCACAACATCCAAACACCCCGATGCTTATCAATACCGCACAGACGAAGTTCGTCAGCCTAAACTTCAACCAAAACCATTCTCTGGCCATCTCTGAAGACGGACGCGTCTATAGCTGGGGGGATGATAGATTTGATCAGCTGGGCCGCGGACCGCAAGGGCACAGTAGCTGCGTCAGTACTAATGATTGTGTCCTTGACATCGGTGCGGTCGACAACATCGACAATGCGGTGATGATTGCAACAGGTTACAGACACAGTCTTGTGCTGACAGAAGATGGCAGTGTGTGGGCATTTGGTAAAAACACTGCGGGTCAGTTAGGAGACGGCACAACTGACAACAGTAATTTACCTGTACAAGTTGACTTTTCAGAAGCCAACAATGTGGGACGTATTATTCAAGTGGCTGCCAGCTCTGATAGCTCTTATGCACTGGATGATAAAGGGCAGGTTTGGGGATGGGGCACAGATGACTATGCCAATCTTGGGCGCGGCACTGCCTGCAAAACCTATGAAGGCTGTACCAATGTCACATCTAAACCTGTACGCATCACTGTCATCCCGCCAGCAACTACCAACACTACCGATACGCTAAACCCCGAGTCTGATGCTGAAAAAGTGATACAGCTGGCGGCTGGACGTGACCATATATTGGCACTGACCAGTAAAAATTCAGTATACGGCTGGGGACTCAACGCCCAAAACCAAGTCGGTTATAAGACAGCGCCGCCTGCTGGTAGTGACAACGTTTGGGAGGGGACCATAACCTCCCCCACAAAGCTGCCGTGGTTTGAGAACAAAGACGTGCAGCAAATCTATGCCAATGGTAATACCAGCTATGTTTTACTCACCAATGGTAAGCTCTACCCTTGGGGTATGTTTGGAGAGACCAATAGTTCCGGTAATACTGTGTATCAGGAGTTAAGTGAACCAACCGACAAACTACCCAATCTGGTCAATATCGACAATATGGCAATGGGCGCATTGCACTTTATTGCTCAAGACAAGGATGAACAATTATACACTTGGGGCTGGAGTTATGAGGGATCATTAGGCAGTCCTGATACGGCAAATGTATGGATGTATAACACGCCTATTCCAATCAGCTTACCAAGCTCAGCGGCAGATCAATAGTCAAGCCTTGCCATACGTAACGCTATCATTACTTTTGGTCGCTTTGCTTAACTTGTAATATCTCATCAAAAAGGCGGATTTGACCATTCCGCTTTTATGCTTGATGGTGAACACAGTTGCGGCTGACCAACACGTTTTTTAGGTAATCCATTTTTAGGTAACCCCATGTCTTCACCCTTTAATACCCTGCCTTTTTTGGCCACACAGACTGCAAAACCCATGTCGACCCTTACTTTACTATGCCCTATACTCCTAAGTTTGAGTACGATATTGACTGGTTGCGGCGGCTCAGATGAGACGGCTGCCAGCCCTGTACCCAATCCAAGCGACCCTACAATACCGACCACCCCTGATCCGACAGAGGATCCAACCGACACCAATTGGCTACCTGCTGGCGGCAATGCGACGATTGATGCTGACATCACGCGGCCTTTTTTACAGATCATTCCCAGCTTGCCTACTAATACGCTAAGTGGCGTGTCAGCAGGGCGTGAGCTGTTTATCACTGAGTGGCGACCTGCCAACGAAGGGCGCGTACTGTTCGATGGTCTTGGGCCTTTATTTAATGCTACCTCATGCTCTGAGTGTCACAGCGACGAAGGGCGCATGCCTGTCTATGTCGATAATGGCGCCCTTAGTGATGCCATATTGTTTCGGGCAGGAGACGCCCAAGGCGCTGCTCACGATTATTATGGCGGACAAATACAGCACCAAAGCATTGATCCGAGTATCCTTCCTGAAGGACAAGTTCGCTATCAGCCAGTAGCAGCCACCGACCAAGCCCCTACTGGCGTGCGCTTTGACTTTACGCCAGCCAACCCCAATCAGCCCTTAGGTACCAAATCCTTGAGCGGGCGTATCTCACCGCAGCTGGTAGGTATGGGCCTGATCGATTTGATTCCAGAAGCAAATATCATTGCTGCGGCCGATCCTGATGACCTTAATCAAGATGGTATTAGTGGACGGGTGCATTGGGTGAATAATGGGCAACAACGCCACGTTGGCCGTTTTGGCTGGAAGGCCATCAACTCAAGCTTGCGCAATCAAAATGCCAATGCCATGTCGCAGGATATGGGGCTGACGACTTCTTTATTTATAGACCCGAACTGCACTATCAATCAGCCGATTTGCTGGACAGCGGCCAATGGCGGTAGTCCTGAAATATCCGACAGCAGCTTAAGTGCTGTTGTAGACTTTATGACGGCGCTAGCTGTACCCGAACGCCGTATCAATGATCTAGCAACCTTTAATAAAGGCGCGACGTTATTTACCCAAGTTGGCTGCGCCAGCTGTCATACCCCCAAACAAACCACTGGAGACAGCACACGCTTTTCTGTCTTATCTCAGCAGACCATCTATCCCTACACCGACTTGCTTTTGCATGATATGGGCGCAGGCCTTGATGATGGGGTCAAAGAAAAAGATGCCGAAAGCTTTGAGTGGCGCACACCGCCGCTGTGGGGTATTGGTATTGTCGCACGTGACCCAGACGCCAGATTTTTACATGATGGGCGTGCCAGCAGTTTGGAAGAAGCCATCTTATGGCATGGTGGCGAAGCAGAGACCACAAAATCACGCTTTAAAGCGCTGACACCAACGGAAAAAGATACCTTACTGACTTTCGTACGCGGCATCTAAGATCTAAGGGGTAGCGGTTGTGTCTAAAGAGATGGTCAGTGAAAAATAATATTGATACCTCACGCATGGCTGTTACCAATTGTTCTTACTTGCTGTATCTGCGCAGACAGAAGCGACAAAAATCGTTATCAGTAATACCGCCGCATTTTTAGAATATTTTTACTATAGTCGCTGTCTGTCATTATTAATATTGGCACGTAACAGTTCAGCACATAACATCTAGTGACTTATTTTTAAAGCACAAAAAGGCAGTCATGATGACTGCCCTTTTTATATCACTCTAACTTTAGAACGTTTACCAACCTCTAGAACGCGACTCACTATTGCCGTTATTCGCGGCGGTGCTTGGTATGGCTATCTGGCGCTTGCGCATTATCAGGCAGCATAGCCTTGACCGTTAAATTTGCATACTGTTTATCAAGATTGTCTTCTGGGCGACCAAATGTTTTTGCCGTCCAAGTCAGTATCACAATAGCCCCACTCAATAGCATGATTGCCACAGAAATCGTGGCCAGCAACCATAGATGAAAATAATCTGACACTGCCTGCACATCGACCACTAGATGTCGTGATAAAGCCGTTATGGCAATAAATATCAAAAACTGTACTGGCAGACGATGGGTTTTAAAGTAAATTCCTATCATAGCCAGCAGCTCAAGATAAATGAATAGCATCAAAATATCTTTTAAATCCGCTGAGCCTTTTTGGACAATATAGATAAACTCTTTACCTGCTGTCCAGACCACCACCACACTGATTAAAAATAAGATAACGTAATGACAGACATCGACAAACTCTCTGCCAATACCTTGTAGTCGCTCATGAATACCTACGTCTTTTTTAGCCATTTTTAGGTCCTATCAACTGAGGGGTGGTTGATTTGGCCTGAGGCTACTTTGCCTCAAGCCCCTTATCTATCGGCGATCAGCACTCACATGACTATCTTTTTAGTTAATACCCAAACCTGCTGATTTTTCAGCCGCATCGACCGTCTGGCGAATAAGCGTGTTGATGGTCATTGGGCCAACACCGCCTGGCACTGGTGTATACGCGCTAGCAATGTTTTCCATGCCTTGCATTTCAATGTCACCAACACCGCCGTTATCCGTTGGATGGAAACCAGCATCAACGACTACCGCACCAGCTTTGATCCAAGCGGCTTTGATCAGCTCAGGCACACCCACAGCACCAACTACAATATCGGCACGCTTAATATGAGACTCTAAGTCTTGCGTTCTTGAATGACAGATAGTCACCGTACAGTTCGCATTCAATAGCATCATCGCCATTGGCTTACCCAAAATAGCACTACGGCCTACGACCACCGCTTCTTTACCCGCAAGCTCGATATTATGATGCTCTAATAGATGCATGATGCCTTGCGGTGTGCACGAGCCATAAGCGGATTGCTGCATCGCCATACGACCGAAACCAAGACAAGTCACGCCATCGACGTCTTTTGCCAAGTCGATTTGCTCAAAGCATGCGCGCTCATCGATATGTTCAGGGACTGGATGCTGCAACAAAATACCGTGTACATCTGGATTGCTGTTTAGCTCATCGATCTTTGCCATGAGCTGCTCAGTGGTCGTGGCACTCGGCATCTCAACGCGTATAGAGTCCATGCCAACACGCTTGCAAGCATTGCCTTTCATACGAACATAAGTGGCAGAGGCTGGATCGTCACCAACCAATATCGTCGCTAAGCTTGGGGTGCGTCCCGTTTTATCTTTGATCGCATCCACGCGCGTGCGTAGATCCTGTTCTATTTGTTTGGCAAGTGCTTTGCCGTCCAAAACGGTGGCGGACTCGTGGGCAATAGACATAGTAACTCCAATAGAGGGTACGATATAAAAAAATAAAGACAGCGCGTGCAAGTACTTTGCATGCCTGTCTTTTGCTTCGTCAACCTTTGACTGATAATAATATTGTACCTGTGTACGCTGCAAAATCCTAGCGTGTATTGGGATACAATAAAAAAATGGCCTACTATCATCTAGTAGACCATTTTACTCTCATATATTCACGTCATTTATTAGCCGCTATAGACTAGGGCTAATAAGTCTGAAACTCTAGCCCAACGCCTGCTCCAATATCGCTTGACTGGGTATCAGAGTCTACGCCCCATAAGCGAGATGTCACTAAAGTTTTTGGATTCAACTGATGCGCCCATGATATATCAATAGCTGTCAGCTTATCTTTCATTGGAAATGCTTGGTTATCAGACTTTCCAGTGCGACGATCTAATTCTCCTGACTGATTGACTTTAGCATATTGCAGTTTTGTATTTACAAAGTTTCGACTATCTAACCATAACTTGCCACCTACTGATATGCTCTCTGCATCGCCGCCCAAAGAATGCCCGAGTGGATAGCCTTGCTGGTAGTAACCATCAGTATACGTACCATGATCATAGGATACGCCTCGGACTTCGCCACTGGTACGTGTGTCTGCATACTCTGTATACAATTGATATGGTTTTCCATAAGCTTCAGAAGCGTAGTCAGCACCAGCAAGGTACATGTTCTTCGCTGGTAGCCCGCCCGCCTCATCTTCGCCCACATACTGCGCGTATACTGTGGCTGGAATATTTACCAAAGGCGCAAGATTCATACGCGCATCAAAACCACCTAATTGGTTAGCAGGGTCTTCACCAATCGTAGCACCATTGTCACCATTATCTTTAGTGCCTAAAACAGCATCACCAAAGGAGCTAAAACTCTCTGGACGACCTTCCCCGCCCCACATAAAGGTTCGAGACGCACCAACTTCTAACCACTCCCATGGACTTGCAGTAAGGCGAGCACCAAATAGCTTAGCATCTGGTACGGCATCATAATCTTCAAGTTGACCTGCAAATAACTGATACTGCCATGGACCAACCCATGAAAGATAAGGTGATGTTGGTGCATTTTGCTCATCACGTTGCATGGTGATACCTGCAACAGGACGACTGGCATCGCCACGAATCAAACTGCCGTCAGTACCGGGGCCCCACCATGTCGGGATCTGACCGGCAATCAACCATTGATTGGCAGCAGAGCCAGCAATATATGAACCTTCAAAACTCAAGTCGTTGCTGTCTTCAAGCAAACTGTCGTTTTTTAGATTGGCTTGAAGTTTCATCTCCCAATTTTCTTCACTCAAACTGAGCGCTGCTGAAACCTCTTGCCCTGCTAAATGGTTATCAGCAAAAGTTTGCGGCAACTGCTGACGATCGGTCTGTACATAAGCATCTACTTCCGCCTTCACTAAGGAGTTGGAGTTTTTAGCAAGTGTTGCACGAACTGACTGTAGTACTTTTTGCTGTGTGTCAGTACTCACCTGAGCCGTAGTGATTGCTTTTGTAATTTCATTAGCAGTTAAAGGCCATGTGCTGGTACTAATGTGAGTGACGCCTTGTGCATTTAACCATTCTAGCTCTGATTTTAGCTTCATATCATTCATATACAAATTCTGTGCTGAGGTTAGCATGGATACCATACCCAGCCCTACTAACACACTCAGCTGCTTGTACTTTCTTTGTTTAGACATAATTATCTACTCTTTATAAAGTGTACTTATCCAGAATAGATAAGTCTTAATTGATCATCGTTTATTTAGCGTCTGCATCCGCATCGATACGAGCAAGGACTTTGCCTAAAGCCTGAACAGTTTGCGTAACCTCTGCCTCTGTCAATGTCGGATGCACCAAGAACATGAGGCTCGTCTCACCAAGCGCCTTGGCAACTGGCAGACGTTCTTTGGGACGCAGCGCTGTATCATCAAAGGCTTTTTCTAAATATACTTCAGATGCCGAGCCTGAAAAGCACGGCACGCCTTGCTCATTAATAGCAGCGATGATGCTATCACGTGTCCAGCCTTCAGGCAGATTTTCAGGCTTTACGTAAACGTACAGCTTATAATACGCATGTTTGGCATCTGCAAAATCTGCGCTGTTTTCTAAACGCGGGACAGACATATAGCCTTTGTCTTCCCAGCGCGCGCACGCATCCAAGATCGCCTGCGCATTTTGTGTGCGCTTTTGTGTCCAATCGCTCATCCGCGTCAACTGAATACGCCCAATAGCAGATTGCATTTCAGGCATGCGCCAGTTGGTACCAAAGCTTTCATGCAGCCAGCGATAGCCAAGTGGGTGCTTTTTTTCATAGACAGCAGCGTAGCTTTTACCGTGGTCTTTATAAGCCCACATGGTGCGCCATAATTGCTCGTCATTGGTGGTGACCATGCCGCCTTCACCGCCTGTGGTCATGATTTTATCTTGGCAAAAGCTCCATGCGCCCACATGACCGATGCTGCCCACACTGCGTCCTTTATAGGTGGCACCGTGTGCCTGCGCGCAGTCTTCAATGACGTATAAATTATGCGCATCCGCCAATGCCATAATGCCATCCATATCGCAAGGCCAGCCTGCTAAATGCACGCAAATGATGGCCTTGGTTTTATCGGTCAATACTGCTTTGATGGTCTCAGGCGAGATGTTGCCAGTCTCGGCATCCACATCCGCAAATACAGGCGTCGCACCTGCATTAACCACACAAGAGATACTGGCAATAAAGGTGCGCGGTGTGACAATCACTTCATCACCAGCACCGATATCTAATGCTTTTAATGCCACATCTAAGGCAAGCGTACCATTGCCAACCGCGACCGCATATTTACTGTCTGCCCATGCGGCAAACTCCTTTTCAAACTCGCGCCCTTCTTGACCTGTCCAGTAGTTTACCTTGTTGGATAACAAAATAGCGCTGACTTTGTCGGCTTCTTCTTGTGTAAAGCTTGGCCATGGTGAGAATTTATTATTTAACATATCTTTACTCACTATATCTATATAATGGAAAGTAATTGATCTGACTTTTCTCGTAGTCAATATTAAGACTTTCAAAATTTCTTCTAGTTAAAACATCATATGTCTCTGAATCAAATATTCTTTTCACTATAGAAAAACTCTTAGTATTTCTAGCAAAACCGTACTTAAAATCAAATAAAGAATCTTTCTTAGAGCCAACTCCTCCACCAAGAATAAAATACTTTAAACCAGCGCTATGCATATCTTCCATTGCACAAGCAAGAATCAGTTTCATCGGATGATCTCTATAAAATTCTGGCAATGTCCCGCTTAAATGATACTCTCCAAATACACTAGTATGCATCATAACAGCAGAAGCTACAGCCTGATCTTCAAAATAAACTGTATATAACATCGCCTTAAAATTATCACTAGAAAATAGTTTCTCATAGAAGTTTTCATCAAAATAGTAATAACTACTAGCACCAAGTTTATCCATAGTTAAATCATAGATTTTCTTGAACTCGCTGATATTTTCAGATATAGCTTTGTAGTGTCTCTTCAAAATAAAATCTGATTTCTTCAATTTTCGAACGTCTCTTCTATGTACTTTACGCATAGAAGCATATATATCTTCCAAACTTTCATTTAAATCAAAGTATACAATCTCACCTAGTTTAGTACTATTTTCAATGGCTTGGCTGTTTATAATTGGGTGAAGCCTAGAAAACAAAGAAACATAACCAAGACTGCTAATTTCTTCGAAAGCCTTATTTAACAAAATATTTTGATCTTCAACATTATCTGTTGAAAATAGAGGTCCTGGATAACCGTAAACACTGACTAAATCTTTCTTTTCTGTTCCTATAATATCTCTCTCTAACAAAGGAAATAATAAAACTTTATCTTCGTACTTAAATAAAAATAAAACAGGAGTACCTTCATTGTTAATATAAGATAAATTATGAAACTCCCATGTATGGTAAAAATCATGCTCAAAATCATCAACTAGTTTGTTCCAAGAAATGCAATCTTTAATTATATCAAGCGACATTTTTTACCATCCTAAAGACTAATTTTTCATAAAAAAATGATAAATCAACATCATCATCTAAAAAACTTGAATCAACAACTAAGAATCCATTAATATATTCCTTGAAAGTATATAAATCTTGTAAATTCAGAACACTTTGACCTTTATACTTGAACACATTAGGTTCTATCAAGAAAAAATCTATATCGTTTACAGATGCATTAGAGAACCCAAATTTATTATAACAATGTCTATCATAAATCTTGATATTACTTTCATAACCACCTTCAAAGTTAAATACTTTGATATGATTGTTTTCAACTACTTTAAAACCTAAATCTTTATACCAACTAACTGCTCTTATATTTTTTGCATCTACATCAAGCGAAATATCGATATTTTTTTCCTGTGATTTTTTGATAATAAAAGACATTAATAGTCTGCCGTAACCATTACCTTGATATTCGTTTCTGACTACAATATTATTTATGTGTAAAAAACTCTTAGTTTCTTTACAATGAATTACGGCCAACAAATTTCCATCTTCTACAATTCCATAAAATCTATGTTCTTTTTCATCAAAAATGGAATCTAAATAGCAAATTAGTTTTTTATTATAATATACTGTACCTATCAAATAATTTTTTTCGATTTCATTTTTATATAAATTATTTACTTGCTCAGAAAATATAAAA
The DNA here is from genome assembly GCF_052258485.2 of Psychrobacter sp. T6-5. NCBI lineage: Bacteria > Pseudomonadati > Pseudomonadota > Gammaproteobacteria > Moraxellales > Moraxellaceae > Psychrobacter > Psychrobacter sp. T6-5. The sequence goes on from NZ_JBQQEY020000001.1 coordinate 2,703,008, forward strand.
GATAATTTATCGACCCTCATTACTACCTCTCTCTTTATCTAAATCCTCCATCGATAAGCTTGTTAAATCTGCCACCCCTTCACTTTTTAATACTTTTTTTAAGGTTAATAATATTATTTTTAAATCTAACAACAAACTTAAATTATCCACATAGTACACATCTAATTTGAAACGTTCTTCCCAAGATAAGAAGTTGCGACCACTTACCTGAGCCAGACCGGTAATGCCAGGACGAACATCAAAGCGCTTACACTCCTCTTCTGTATAATATTCCATATAGCGCATTAACAAAGGTCTTGGGCCAACGAGACTCATATCGCCCTTTATTACATTCCACAGCTCTGGCAACTCGTCTAGACTACTATTCCTTAAAGCCTTACCAAAAGGTGTCAGCCGCTCACTGTCTGGGAGTAAATCACCATGGTCATCAACAGCGTCCCTCATAGAGCGAAATTTAATCATCTCGAAAGGAACACCATGTTTACCTGGACGCACTTGACGAAACAAGACAGGCGAGCCCAAGTTTTTCTTTACCTTGTAAGCAGTCACCGCATAGACAGGCGCTAAGGCCACAAGTGCGCTAGAAGCTGCTACGATATCAAACAGTCGTTTTATCATTTCAAACCCAACTTACCAAATATTTTCTGTTATACCGATTTCTAATCGCTACCGAATAAATCACGCGTAAATACTTTTTCAGTGACATCTTCTAATTCTTTTGCCAAACGGTTAGTCAAAATAACATCAGCCCTTTCCTTAAATTTAGCTAAATCACGGAATACTTGTGAACCAAAAAATTCATTTTCTTCTAAAGCTGGCTCATAAACAATGACTTCGACTCCCTTAGCTTTTATACGTTTCATAACCCCTTGCATAGCACTGGCTCTAAAATTATCCGATCCAGTTTTCATTATTAAACGGTATATACCTACTACTTTAGGCTTTCTTTCCAACACAGATTCTGCAATAAAATCTTTACGCGTACGATTTGCATCAACAATAGCACGAATAATATTATTAGGTACTTGTTCGTAATTGGCTAACAGCTGCTTTGTGTCTTTAGGCAAACAATATCCACCATAACCAAATGATGGATTATTATAGTGATTACCAATACGTGGATCTAAACCCACTCCTTCAATAATCTGTCTACTATCTAAGCTTAATGATTGAGCATAGCTGTCTAGCTCATTAAAGTAGGCAACACGCATCGCCAAATAAGTATTAGAAAATAATTTAACAGCTTCAGCTTCAGTATTTCCTATAAACAATACATCGACATCTTTTTTAACTGCACCTTGTAATAACAGATTGGCAAATTCTTTTGCTATCTTGGAATCTTCACCAATGATAATACGTGACGGATATAAATTATCATGCAACGCCTTTCCTTCACGTAAAAATTCAGGAGAGAATATAAGATTTTTAGTATTAAATTTTTCTTTAGCTTCTTCAGTGTATCCAACTGGTACTGTAGATTTAATGACTATTGTAGCCTCTGGGTTAATATCAGTCACAACAGTAATGACTGATTCTATACTTCGAGTATCAAAATAATTAGTTTTGGTATCATAATTAGTAGGGGTAGCAATAATGACAAAATCAGCATCTTTATATGCTTCTTGCTCATCAAGTGTTGCCTTAAAATTTAGTTGATTATTATCTAAAAAGGACTGGATATCCGTATCCTCAATCGGTGATTTCTTCGCATTAAGTAAGTCAATCTTTTCTGACACTATATCAACCGCTACTACTTCATTATACTGAGCTAAAAGCATGGCATTAGAAAGACCCACATATCCCGTTCCAGCAATTGCTATTTTCATATCTTAATCCTATAAATATTTACCAGGTGCTCTAATTTCTACATTATCAGTTTTATCTTGAAGCGCTAAATCCAGAATAGATATAAGCTGCGCAGCAAGAACATCTCTATCGAACTCTTTCTCAGCCAATTTACGAGCGGATAAACCTGCTTGTGCCAACCATGTCTTGTCATTCATTTTCTCGTGCAGTTGTTCTGCAACTACTTCTACAGGTTGTTGCCACACGGCTAATCCACATTCATGTGATTTGACTAAATCATATATCCAGCCACCATGATTTATAAGTATAGGCTTACTAGCGGCTAGAGAATCAAAAAATTTATTAGCGGAGTTTGCTCTTGCTTCAGGAAGGTCTATGACTAAATTAGATGTCATGGTAGCAGCACCAAATAAAATGGGCATATCTCCTTTTGACATAGCAGCCTCGAAAAAGACATTTTGTTCAAAAACTCCTAAGTCTTTAGCTTCCTTCATTATATTGTTTTTTTCCTTTCCATCCCCCACTAATAGAATTCTAATATTGGAGTTTAGATTTTTTAGCTCTTTAGCTACTTTAACTATGTAGTCAACACCATTAACTTTACCAAGAGTACCAGCATATACTAATAAAGGTCTAGAACCCAGCCAAGTACGATCTGTACGAAACTTTTCTGCATCAGACTCATTATAAGTAAACTCAAAATTATCACTACTATTAGGGATAACAGCCACCTTATTACTAGGATAGCCTGTTTTTACAACGCCATCTTTCATACCAGGTGATAATGCAACAATAGCGTCAGAGTTTTGGTACGTCCAATTTTCTAATCTTTTAGCTACACGCTGTAATGTGCGATTTTTAAGGGCACCCATCGCAATGGGCATTTCTGGCCAAAGATCACGCACTTCAAATACCATAGGAATTTTGAGCTTGCGAGCAGCCATAACAGCAGGTAGACCAATGGTTAGCGGTGTGCTTGTCGCAAACACCACATCGCCTGATAGCGAGACTGCCTTTTTCTTGGCTTTATATGCAAAGCTTATAAAAGCTTTTATTCGTTGAGAGTAACTCATATCATTAGAATAGGGTACAGGATACCAATGTACTTTAATACCCGCCTCATTTGTAGTAAACCAATCAGCGTGCTCATCATTTTTCTCTCTAAAACTGGTTACCATATTGACTTCATGACCTGCAACAACCATACGTTTAGCCATTTCGTACGACCTAGTACCACCAGACATTTGAGGTGTAGTAAAATATTGGTGTAAATATATGATTTTCATTTTTAAAACCTATAAACTATTTATGAATAGACAAAACTTCAGTTAGAACTTTCAAGCTATTATTTTATAAATTTCGATAAATACTTTCATACTGTCTAGCTATCGAGTTCCAGTCATGGGCTTTAGCTATTTTGCTAATAGGAATTGAGTACTTATTAGGATTATCAATCATAGTTTTGAGTGCTTTTTTTATAGTATCGACACTGTGATTACTCACCTTTTCTCCGATATTTTCATTATAAAAACCGTCTATACCTTGTCCTTCAGTATATAAAATAGGCATACCTTGTAACATGGCCTCTACATAAACTAAGCCGAAAGTTTCAGTAAGAGAGGGCATAGCAAAGATGTCGCAACTCTGAAAGATATCTTTTAGCGTTGCCTTATCATGAACTTCACCATGATAAGTCATCAATTTCGGATGATCTTGAACCAATTGCAAGACTGCTGATTCGTCATCACCACCACCACCTACCAGATGCAGTTTCACCCTATTACTATGATCATTATCAATTGATATAATTGCCTTTTGTAGATTTAATATTTGTTTCCGGTTTAAAAAGGTACCAATATATAAGATGTTAATAACATTGGTTGTGTCTATACTCTTTTGCTCGGACAATCGGTTTTTCACCCAATAACTATCAACACCGTTGGGTATAACCTCAAGTTTATCTTTTAGTTGATTTTTTATTTTTACTAATGATTTTTGAGTCAATAACTTATTTTTATAAGATTTTGATATTATAATAATTTTAGATGCTTTATTGATAATTTTTCGCCCAAGAGGACGTACATAAATAAGCTTTTTTTGAAATAAATTTATATCAGTATCCCTGACAGCAATGATGAAAGGTATATCATACTTTTTAGATAGCAAGTAAGCCACCCCACCATCACTGTACCAAGTATGCGCATGGATACATTTAACTTTATTGAAGTCAATTTTTGATTGGATATCTTTATATATTTTAACTATTTTCAAAGGATAGAGTGCTCTATCTATATGCCAGTTGAGTATGGCTGAATATAGGATTGTAGATCCTTCAACCTTGAGAGCAACTCGATTATTGCCAATTTTGTTTCTATCTCTTACTGCAGTATATACTGTCTGTTTGATACCCATCTGATCCAACTCGGAAACTAAATTCTTATATACTTTAGATCCAGCATAATCGTTTGCTATATGCAAAATAATATTATTTTGTACAGACATTTTGATGAACCTCTCTTTCATGTCTAATCGCGTTAGGCCACGAAAAACCGTTTGATAACTTAGCCAAACTCTTATTTTTCAGTAATATCAAAATACGAGCGCTTATGGCATCAATGAAGTTTTCATCTAGCTCAAAACAGTTAGAACTACCAATTGCTTCTGGAATACCGCCACGATTAGACCCTACTACATGCACGCCACAAGCTTGAGCTTCTAACGTTACTCTTGGTAAACCTTCATTCAAACTGGGTAATATAAGTACGTCCAACATATTCATAATTTCAGCCACGTTTTCAGGCTCTTGTTTGCCAAGCATATGTAGATTCTTAATTTTGCTTTTAGCTAACTTCTCTTTAAGCTTCCGCTCTAACTCACCATTTCCTACAATTACAAAACTAATATCATCTAAAGAGTTCTGTAGCTTTAAAAAAATTTCAGGTAATAATAGTACGTTTTTAATAGACACAAAATTGCCAATAAATCCTACAACATGGCTAGTATTAATGCTGTACTTTTCAATAATTTCTATCCTACGTGCATCGTCATATCTGTAAAATGCAGAAGAAGGGCCAGTATATAGAACACTCTTTTTAGCTTTAATACTAATCGTGCTTGCGGTTTCTAACAGTTTCTTACTTACAAAGAAATTATGGTTTGCTGATTCTAATAGCTGTTTGATTTTTTGTTTAGACTTTGTACTTTTAGATGGTGTGATGTTGATATCCGATCCATGCCAAGTGGTAATAAATGGGATAGAATATCTATTCTTGACAAGTTTAGAAAGGTATGAGGCCTCTATACCATGTGAGGAAAGTAAATCATACTGTTCAAAGATTGGTAGATAATTCTCTAACTGTTTTTCAGAAAGAACGATATTTCTATGTAAACGGTGGGTTAACAAGTAGTCAAGCGCACCCATTTTTATCCATAAGTTTTTGAAAGTTATTCCGTCTATTGTGTAAAACTCATCTAAAACTGATTTACCAAATTGCCTTTTTAGTATTCTCATGACTATTCCATAATCTATTCTGATCATATAACAGTCAACTTCAGACTCAATCGCCATTAAATGCTTAGTTCTTTCAATAACATTATTAAAAAAACCTTTCCGATTGCTTGGATTACCTACTAAAACTTTAGCAATTTTCATTATGAAATTATCCCATCTATTATCTTAATTTCTTAAAGTTAAAGACTATCTTTTCTTGTGGCTATTAGATAGGGTAAGAGTAAAAAATTTATATAAGCAAAACTTGACCAATACCATCTAGAAGTCATTGAAATAACTAGAGCTAGCAATAAAAACAATACGAAAATAACCTTCTTATCTTTATTCCAATTGCTTTTGAATAGAATTGATATCATAGATATGAGTAAAATTACGTACAACATAAGCCCAACTATACCAAAGCTAGTTAGCATATCTGCCCAGTCGTTATGCGAATCATGACCCACATATGTAAGTGTCGAATTATAACCAAGACCGAATATATATACTATCGCACTATCAGAGTTATACCATATATTAAGTATTTCGTTAATTATGTCATCTCTTCCAGCTGTATCTCCTTCAAATACTAAGTTCACTCTATTAACAATAGTCTCATTACTAGTATAAATATTGTAAATAAAAGGATAGGACAATAATAATATTACCATAGAGATAAATATTTGTTTTATTTTATTTCTCAAACTTTCAATATAAACATCTTTAAATATTAATACTGTAAAAGAAAGGAAACCTATAAGAACAGCTACTCTTTTATTACTGTCAATCATAAAATATATTAGGAATGTAGTTAGTAGAAGAGATACTATTTTATTTTTTATAAGTAAAACAAATGGAAATAGACCCATTATAAAATATATAGAATTACTTACTACGTCTTCTTTTCCTGTATCTACTTTAATAGAAGATACAGACTGATAAAAATTCAAAATAAAAAATGGTAACACTACAAATAAGAATATTATAAGCTTGTTTTTATTTAAAATACCTTTCTTAGAAAAATAATAAAAAGGAAAAAAAGGAAAAAAGTTTAGCATTACACTTTTTAATATATTTATATCTGAAAGTCCCGATGTTGTTATATACATAAGTATATTATAGAAAACAAATATAAACCAAACTAGTATAAAGTTCGTTACTTGACTTCTATTCAACAATATCTTTGGAATATATACAATGGAAACGGTTAGAATAAATACTAAAAGCATCTGACCAATAATATTAGGCAAACCTATAGCTTGCTGACAGTAATATACAATTACAGCAAACAATAATGAATTACATACTAAACTGTCTTTACTTAGCTTCATCAATTAATAACTTTTATTAGTGGCCACTGTAGCTTAAATATCTAAACTTTTTAAATACTGACCTTAATTTCTCTTTTGGTCTAATTATTATAGCTATTTGATAAGCTATATCTAGAGGTAAAATCTTTGCAGTCTTTGCTCTAAGATATATAGGTAAGTACTTATCGTAAATCTTTTCAGAAGAAAAGTTTTCTTTTGCAAAATCTATTAAGTTCTCTTTATCTTTCGAACTGAAGGTTTTCAAAATCTCATCCATAATTAATTTTTCTGGGCGCTTCTCAAAGTATCTATTAGAAAAATTTGTATCAGATACTAAAGAAACGTTCTCTTGATTTACAACTATAGGAGTTTTGATATTCGAAGTTGGTGCTAACATAGTTTTACCAAGCAACGCTGCTTCCATAAAACCTCTACCCGTTCCTACTACAAAATCGGCTATATCTATCAATTGAGAGGCTTTGACCGTATATTTTTCATCGGTTATAAATGTAATGTATTCAGACTGATATTTCGATAAATCTTCAAATATTTTTTTATCTTTAACATAACCTACCACTAAAAGTTGAGTCTCAACTCCTTCGTTTCTTAGAAATTCAACTAGTTTTATCGATTGTAGTATACTATCTTCGTGTAAACTAGAAAAACGTGCAATTCTTAAAACTATAGGAAAGTCTGTTTTCAGATTTCTTTTGATATCCTCAATATTGCTATTATTTTGCTGCGTAGCACTAGCCCTGTTAGGTATTAAGCTTAAATTAGATTCTTTGAATTTATTTTTTTTCTCTATAAATTTTAGGTTTTCTAAACTATAGAGTACTATTTCATGACTAAAAGGAAAGAATTTGGGATTCTTCCCGCCACATAAAGTTATTAATACTGGCGTATTTGTTATTATTGAAATTATCCTAGCATAGTAGAATGAGTTTATGTCAAAAGCATGAAGCACATCAGGTTTTTTCTTACGTACTATCTCTAATGCTCTTAAAGAAGTAGAAAGAATGTTTTTAAAGGTTAAATGAGTATATTTATCATCAAAATGATCTAATACTGGGGATCTATTTACTCCAATAGAGATTATTTCGATATCTTCATATTTATTAAATATCTTAGCAGTTTCGTTAAGGCTGTGATAATGCCCACCTTTGCCTTCTTTACTTGCAGTAATAAAATAAACTACTTTCATAGCACTATCTCAAATTCTCAGTCTTAATCAGCATAATGATAAAATGGATTTTCAAGAATTAATCATTAATATGATGGTTATACTATTCATCATAATTCGATGAATAGTTTTTTATTCTCGTAGGGTATCTACATACTAATACATTTAGATATTATAGTCTCAGATCAAATTAAAGCTTATTATCTTTTAATAGTTTCAAAATGACCGAGCTATGCTGAACTTCACTATATAAATGATGACATGCTCTAATTAATCTTATAGAAATGACAATACCAATCTACAAATTTTTTAACACCTACATTGACTTCAACCTGTGGTTGATACCCAATTTTAGTGAATAAGGCTTCTGTATCTGCCCATGTACGTGGAACATCACCTGCTTGCATTGGTAAATATCGACAAATTGCCGACTTACCTGTAGCTTTTTCGATAGCCTTAACAAAGCTCATCAAAGCTACAGGACTACCATTACCTATGTTGTACACAGCATGAGGAGTATTATCACCATCCGAAACAGGAGGTAATGTAAACAAATGTGTGATGGACTCTACGATATCATCAATATAGGTAAAATCACGCTCCATATTTCCCTGATTATATACGTCAATAGGCGTACCATTGATGATAGCTTTAGTAAATTTAAATAATGCCATATCAGGACGTCCCCATGGCCCATATACTGTGAAAAAACGCAATCCCGTCGCTGGCAAATTATATAAGTGCGAGTAGGTATATGTCATAAGCTCATTAGCTTTCTTAGTAGCGGCATATAGACTAATAGGCTCATCTACTCGATCTGCAACTGCAAATGGAACTTTGGTATTTTCGCCATACACTGAACTTGAAGACGCATACATCAAATGTTTGACATTATTTTGTCTACACCCTTCTAATATGTTCACATGACCAACTAAATTTGAATCAACATAAGCATGAGGATTGTCTATAGAGTAGCGTACACCAGCTTGAGCTGCTAAATGAATAACAGCATCAAATTTTTCGATAGTAAATAAATTTGCGATACTCTCTCGATCAGACAAATCCATCTGAATGAACTGCACGTTAGTCAAGTTATCTAAATCTGATAGACGAGCTTGTTTTAATGCGACATCATAGTAATCATTTAGATTATCTATTCCTACAATACGATACCGACTATTATTAGTAGCCAACTTTTTGGCGGTAGCATGGCCAATGAATCCAGCTATCCCAGTAATTAATATTTTCATAGAGCCTCAAATTTCAATATTAAAAATTTCTCTTGTTTATATTCTAACGATTATATATTCCGTATTTCTCCGTTAGGTGATACAAACTTGGCTTCTACTACCATTTTGTATCCTGTATGATTATAAACAACTTCTCGAACTTTATTGATTAAATAGATAATATCAATAGCCTTTGCATTACCTTTATTGATTATAAAATTGGCATGCAAATCAGAAACTTGAGCATCGCCTTGAGTCATTCCTTTTAATCCACAGTTTTCTATAACTTTACCAGGCGTACCATACCTTGAATACATATCAGGATTACTGACAAATACCGACCCACAGTTAGGTTGTTTACGCGGAAATTTACCTCTGCGGGAGAGTAATATTGCTAGCATCTCTTGTCGAATGGCTTCTTTACTTTTACTGTCATCTAAAATCAACTGAACTTCTGTTATTAGCTCATTATTTTGTTGGAAGATAGAGCTTCGATAAGAAAAACCACATTCTTCATTATTGTATGTTTTTAAAGCTCCTGCGGTATTTATCGTTTCAACCCTAGTAACTACGCTACCAATTCCTTTTCTCTGGCTGCCACCATTCATCACCACGAGACCACCCACAGTACCAGGTATACCACAAATATGCTCAATACCTGATAACCCTGCCTTCATTGCAGTTCTAGCCAGCTCTGGAACCCAAACTCCAGGAGTGACCGTAAGCATGTTATCGCTTATAGCAATATTTGAAAAAGTATTATCTATTTTTATACAAACTACTTTCAAACCTTCGTCTGAAAACAGTAAGTTTGTTGTATTACCTATAACAACAGAAGGTACATTATGCTCATAAAGCCACTTGCGCAGTTCTATTAACTCGAACTTATTTTTTGGCCTTACCACCAGTTCGGCGTTTCCTCCTACTTTCCATTGGCTAAGTGTAGACAATGGAATGTCGAGCTCTACGCTTTCTGGGAAAAGTGTTTTTAGCTTTTTCTTATGAGTTATGTCCATAATTTTATCAACAAATATTTCCACTACAGTTAGCACCTAACGCTTTTAATTTAGGTATTAAATCTACATATCCACGGCCTATTTGCCAAGCATCTGTGATAACTGTTTCCCCTTCCGCAGCCAAACCACACAGCATAAGGGCGATACCAGCTCGTAAATCTAAAGCCTTTACCTCAGTTCCAACCAATCCACCTCTGTTGCCTTCTATTTTTAGCATGTCACCAGATACTTCATATTGAAGACCCATTCTTCCCATTTCTTTTGCATATCCGTAGCGACCTGGAAAGCGTAAATCTATTATTTTTGATTCACCTTTTGCATAAGCAGCCCAAGCCGCCAATATAGGTTGTACATCTGAATTGATACCAGGGTGTGGACCTGTACTAATTTCTACGGGATAACATGATCCTCCGCGCACAATAAGAGAGTCTTCTCCTTGATACAGCTTTGCACCAGCAGACTTCAAATGTGCAAGAACTACCTGTAAATCCTCATATGGAAAGTCATGAATTTCAATATCACCTTTAGTTATTACTGCGGCTGCTAACCAGGTGATAGCTTCCATATTGTCAGCAATAACCTTATGTTTAACCCCCGACAAATGGTCTACACCATTGATTTCTATTCGCTCTTGACCAAAGACTGTAATTTTTGCACCCATTTTATTTAACATTGCTATAAGATCGAGTATCTCTGGACGAATATGTGGGTTCCATATCCGAGTAGTACCCTTAGCCAATGAACCTGCTAAAATTGCATTCTCTGTAGCACCCGTTGAGCGCATTGGAAGGTGTATATCTGAACCTATAAGTCCACCTTTAGCTTCCGCACAAAGATAATCACCCTCCTCCCATATCTTTGCCCCCAATGTTTCTAGCAGCATTACATGTAAATCATATTTTCGTTCACCAAGTTTACAACCTCCTGGTAAGGGGACTCGGCCTTCACCAAAGCGCGACGTTAATGCACCTAATATAAGTAAAGTATTTCGAATAGAGCGTCCTTCCCAAACCAAACTTGTCATTAAGTTTTTATTTTCTTTAATTACTATAGTATTCTCTGATAAGAGAACAGTATCTTTGCCTAGCGCATGCAACATACCCACATGTACCTGAGCATCCAAAAGTTGAGAGGGATAGTTTTCGAGCACTATATCTTCTTTTGATAAAATACTAGCAGCGAGTAGACGTAAAGCAGAATTTTTTGCGCCTGCTAAAACCACCTCACCTTCTAATTGACTTTTAGAAACTTTTAATACGTGTTGATTATTCATACGAAACCTTATGAGTTATTATCTATTGCTTAGCATGCTCTAGAAAATTCAAATAAATTTACGACTGTAAGTCTACTAGTCAAGCTTATAATCTTAAGCTCGCTATGACTAAAACTATATAAACTAGTAACTTTAATAGATTACTTCACGGAAACTCCGCTATTTCATCAATCTAAAAATAAAGACAGTCTGAAATAAATAATAGATAAATAGGTACGAGCTCAAAATAAAGATAAACTGTGTACTTTGTATATTAAAATGTTTTGCTACAAAGAAAATTACCACTAAACCCAACACCCTAGTGATGTTTAAAATTAAGAATAGAAATTGAGAGCCTGTAATATTCAATACTTGTGTTAATGGACTTGAAGTAAACTGTAACAAAACGAAAGGGGATAAGATGGCAGCATATTTCCCCGCCACCTCCCACTCTACACCAAAAACAATTCTGAACATTGGTTGAGCAAGAAACATTACCATTAAAGTCAGAGGAACACCCAAAAAAAATAGTTTCTTTTGTACATCAACTGCTAACTTTCTAACCCTTACTAAGTCTCTACGACCGATCATAGCAACTTCTGCGTAAAATGCTTTTGCCATTGCTTGCGCTATTATCCCTGTAGGCATTGATATAGCAATCAAAGCTAAACTTAGTTGACCCGTTACTCCTCTATCGTATAACGCTGCCATCATTAATACTGGAGCATTACTGGATACTTGAAGTAACAGTTGCGAGGGTAACCTAAAGATAGGAAACTGTTTATAATAGCCCGCCACAAAAACTAATCTTTTCTTATTAATCATTGGCCACAATCTTTTAAAATCTTTAAGAGATGACCTTATAAGACTAACAGCTCCACCACTTTGAGATAAAAACTGACCAAATATCAGGCCTATAGGCTTGAAACCTAATAGACCCAGTATTATTTTGAATGCATTTCCTGTCAGTGATTGCATCAATTGCGTTTTAGCCATGACCTTATACTGCTTTTTCCTAGTAGACCATGCACTGAATAGCTCATAAACGGCAGTACCTATAATACCTAGCAATACTAACCACCACCATTTTGTAAGCTCAATCATGTCGAATAGAGCAAAAAAAGAACGACCAAAAACAGATAAAAGTATCAGTAGAGCTGTAGAATAAAGAGCAATCAAAAGCAAGCTGATAGCCATTAAGTTAATGGCCATTGCATCTTTCTTCGGTAATGGAATCGCTGTACTATATCTCATAGTCACGCAAGGTGCTAATATTCCAACGATAGATATGTATAAAGCCAATAAGCCATAATCTGATGGCGTATAAATACGGGTAACAATGGGTATACTTGCAAAGCCAATAATTCTTCCAGCACTCGACCCTAGGGCCAATGTAAACATGCCTTTGAAAACACTCGAAGAATCATTTTTTTCGAGTTTGCGAGTCAAGCGATCAAATAATTTTTTCAAATTCAAAATAGACAATTTTATAAAATTTTAATGAAGTAAATTGACATACCAAGGCATTGCTTTTTCAATACCTTGAAAAATATTAAATTCTGGCTCATATCCTAAAGCATTCTTTATTTTACTAATATCTGCCTGGCTATGACGTACATCCCCTTCACGGAAGTCTCTATATACAGTACTTTTGGTATAATCTATTCCGTTAAGCTTAAGGTTCTTGTGTAGCTCTGTAAACAAGGTGTTTAATGTTGTCCGACCGCCCACCGCTACATTGTATACTTCATCTTTGGCATCATCATTTGCAGTCGCTGCCAATATATTGGCTTGTACCGCATTTTCAATAAAGTTAAAATCGCGGCTGGTCTCACCATCACCATTGATATAGACATCATCACTAGCAATCATTGCTGCCGTCCATTTAGGAATCACTGCTGCATATGCACCATCTGGTGTTTGACGTTTGCCAAAAATATTGAAGTAACGCAGACCAATGGTTTTAAAGCCATAAGTGCGCGCAAATACTTCTGCATAAAGCTCATTGACATACTTGGTCACTGCATATGGCGATAGCGGCTTACCAATATTATCTTCCACTTTAGGTAACGCTGGATGATCGCCATAAGTTGAGCTACTCGCTGCATAAGTAAAACTGGATACCTCTGCATCACGTGCCGCAGTCAATATGTTTAAAAAACCTGTAATATTTGCGCTATTGGTCGTGATTGGGTCTTTAATAGAGCGTGGCACAGAGCCTAATGCAGCTTGATGCAATACATAGTCCACACCCTTGCAAACTGTTTGACAGTATTCGAAGCTGCGAATATCGCCTTCTATAAAACGAAAATTCTGCCACTGCTCATCACTCACTTGTGACTGTACTTCGTCCAAGTTGTGCTGAAAGCCTGTGGCAAAATTGTCTAAACCTACTACAGTCTGATTGAGCCTAAGTAACGTCTCAAGCAAATTTGAACCGATAAATCCAGCCACGCCTGTAATCAGCCATTTTTTTTTGTTATTTAGCAGCTCTTCTTTGACTTGCTCATACTTTGACATAATGCTTTCCAATCTTAAGCTATTGATCATTTATAGGCGAATATCAGTGTCATCTTTGGCAAACAGATATTTCAGATCATACAAGACATGGTTATCACGACCTAGCTCTCGGATGGCAGAGACGCCCATTTGTGCAAACTCTTTGTGCGCAACCGCTAGAATAATGCCGTCGTATTGACCAGAATTTGGCTTAGTGATCGGTGAGATATCATACTCATGCTCAGCTTCTCTCGCATCTACCCAAGGGTCATAGACGTCAACATCGACATTATATTCTTGCAGTTCATGTACTATATCAATAACCTTGGTATTACGTACATCTGGGCAGTTTTCTTTAAAGCTTAGACCTAGGATGAGTACTTTTGCACCTTCTACTTGAATACGCTTTTTGATCATAGTTTTGATAAGCTGCGTGGTCACGTACTCTCCCATACCGTCATTGAGGCGACGTCCTGCCAAGATGATTTCAGGGTTATAGCCGATAGCTTGTGCTTTATGGGTAAGATAATACGGGTCAACACCGATACAATGACCGCCGACCAGACCCGGACGGAACGGTAAGAAATTCCATTTAGTACCAGCAGCTTCTAGCACTGCTTCAGTATCGATATGCATTTTGTTAAAGATAACTGCTAACTCATTAATCAGTGCAATATTGACATCTCGTTGCGTGTTTTCAATAACTTTAGCTGCCTCTGCTACCTTAATACTAGGTGCTTTATGAGTACCAGCAGTGATGATTAGGTTATATACCTTATCGACAAAGTCTGCAACCTCAAGCGTTGAACCAGCTGTTACTTTCAGGATATTAGTAACACGGTGCTCTTTATCACCTGGGTTAATACGCTCAGGACTATAACCTGCATAAAAGTCTTGATTAAAGGTTAGGCCTGATACCTTCTCTAATACAGGGATACACACTTCCTCAGTCGCGCCTGGATATACCGTTGACTCATAAACCACGATATCATTTTGTTTTATTAGGCTACCGATAGCTTCTGATGCTTTGATCAAAGGTGTTAGGTCAGGCTGCTTATAATCATCGATAGGAGTAGGTACAGTAACAATAAAGAAATTACAATCCTTTAACTCATTGATATCTGAGCTATATCTTAAATTTTTGGCTTCTGCTAGTTCTTCCTCGCTAACCTCTAAAGTATGATCAGTACCTGTATTGAGTGCTGAAATACGTTCAGCATTGATATCAAAGCCCATCACTGAATGATGTTTACCGAACTCTACTGCTAATGGCAGCCCCACATAACCAAGACCAATAACGGCAATTTTAATATTATTAATATTTAGCATAGTATCTATCAACCAACCTTATCAATGAATGTCTTTCAAATTATGAGTGAACTGTAGTATCTTCTTTATATCCATCTACAAAATGTTTGAACTGCGCCTTTAGCCACACAACGTCATATAATTGAGATTTTTCTGGTAACTTTTCTAATATTTGCTCAAGATCTGCTAGAGAAAACCTATGCTCCATAGCTTGCATAATAAGAGGATGAGCAGTTTCTTCAACATTGTCATCACCGATTATAAGCTCTTCATAGAGCTTCTCTCCAGGACGAAGACCTGTAAAGACAATTTCGATATCACCATTAGGGTGTTTGTCGTCTTTTACCTCATGCCCGCTTAGATGAATCATGCGCTGAGCTAGATCGACAATCTTTACTGGCTCTCCCATATTAAGCACAAAAACCTCACCACCTTTTGCCATAGCACCTGCCTGTATTACTAGATTAGCAGCTTCTGGAATAGTCATAAAATAGCGTGTTACATCAGGATGGGTAACAGTAATCGGAAGACCTTTTTCGATTTGCTTGGTAAAAACAGGCACCACAGATCCTGATGAACCGAGGACATTGCCGAATCTAACCATACTAATACAGGTTTTGCTATCTGGCTTTATTGAGGTAGCCTCATGACTCAATGCCTGGCATACAAGTTCTGCCAAACGTTTTGAGGCACCCATCACATTAGTAGGTCTGACAGCTTTGTCAGTAGATATCAAAACAAAGGTTTCTACATCTGTTTGAATAGCAGCACGAGCACAATGATAAGTACCGCGACTATTATTAATAGCCCCTTGAAACGGATTATGCTCGACCATAGGCACATGTTTATATGCTGCTGCATGATAGACTGTTTGTACATGATAAGTCTGAAATATCCTCATAAGGTTATGCTCATCAGTCACATTACCAATAATGGATACGATCTCAATGTCCTGATATTCATTACGACTAGCCTGTTTTGCCAAAAGCTCTTGATGAATACTATAAAGTGCGAACTCTGACAGCTCGTACAAAACCAGACAAGTTGGTTCATTTTTGATAATTTGACGGCACAACTCACTACCGATAGAACCACCAGCACCTGTTACCAAGACAGACTTTTTTGCTATATTTTTCTTCAGTAAGTTTTCGTCAGGCTCTACAGTTTGGCGGTCTAATACATCTAATATATCAATCTTGCGCATATGGCTAACAGTGACTTTTTCGTCAGCCAATTCTTTTAGACTGGGTAGTTCTTTTATCTTAATAGAAATATGTGAAAGCTTTTCAATAATCTTGCGCTTACGAGCACGGCTAATCGAGGGTACTGCCAAAAACACTTGGGCAATATCAAGGGTATTTACAATATCCAATAAGTTATCAGTATGGTAAATCTTTTTACCCATTATATGAGCACCTGTTAGCTGACGATCATCGTCAACAAAAGCAATCACACTATATTTATGTGAATTGCTCAAACCTTTCATCAACTCCTGCCCTGCTTCACCTGCACCATAAATTAAAATATTATCATAATCTATAAGCTCACCCTCAAAACGCTTACCTTGCCATCGCTTCAATAATTCTTTGATTGTAAGACGACTATTCCATAACCATATATAGAGCAAAAACAGAAACAAAATAGGGACAGATCGAGGTATTTGTGGTAGTACGTCAAAGTAGATAATCAGTTCGTAAAAAATAATCAGCACAAGAAACAGCTGCAATATACCACTCATAACTGTATCAAGAAACCCTCTAGATACACCATGATAAAAACCCACAAAGTATAAACCAATGACAGGAGTTAATGCATACAGACTTAACGCCCATAAACTAATATGAAGCTCGATATAACCATAGCGCAATAACAGTGACAAAAACAGACAGGCAATAGCCATCACAAAGTCTGCACTAATAAGAATTATACGCTTGACATATCTTGGTCGCGACAACAGATACTGGGCTATAGATTGTAACAAATTTTCACCTTCAAGCTTTGGCTTATATTTAACATTATGTGATGACTTTTTGGACGTATGATTCGTCCATTCACTTTACATTACTTTTAAAAAATCTACTGATTGTTACCATATGTATAGCTATAGTGATAGCTATATTTACTCATTATGCCCTGTTGCACATCATTTAAAATAATACCATCTACCTCTATATTGGCTTTGTGCATTTGATTGATAGCATAAACTAGCTGCCCCTCAATTGAGCTATCGTATCTAGTTACCATTAATACTTTATCAGAATATTGCGCCAATATCATAGCATCAGATGCCGCTAATATTGGCGGTGAATCGATAATTATATAGTCGTAATGTATATTCAATTCCATCATCAATTGATTTAGTTTGCTATCAGAGAGCAACGATACAGGATTGCGTGGATGTTCACCTCTGGGGATAAAATCAATATTATCTATACCTGTAGAATGAATAAAATTACTCAGCGCCGCCGATGAAATGTTACTATCTTGTGGCAACGCATTACCATGTTGTGATAAGTAATCAGCTAAGCCATTATCTTGACTCATACTAAAAATTTTGTGCAACTCACCCAAGCGCATGTCTGCATCTATAATCAATACTTTTTTGTCTAGTTGAGCAAAGACTTCTGTTAAGTTAGCAGAAATAAATGATTTTCCAACACCAGGACTTTCACCAGTGATAAGTATGACTTTCGCTCTTTTGCTTGATTGTTCTGATGCTGACATGCCAAACATTAAGCTGGTTCTTAAACTTTTAATAGCTTCATAACTCAAACTATTACTATCGGCATATGCTAGCAAACGAGAAGACGTTTTCTTATCTTTACGTAGCTTTGTCAGTAAAGGTGAACGAGGGATCGTTGCGACCACAGGTACACCCGTTTTTGCTTCGATATGTTCAGGGTCCTTAACTACATTCCTAAGCACATTTTTAAGTAGCACTAACGTGGTTCCTAGCATGGCGCCTAAAAACATGGCTAGTATGATAATCAAAACTTTCTTTGGTGCGATCGCACGATGAGTACTAATCGGCAAATCAATGATACGAGCGAAACCAATTTGACCAGCTTTAACGATCTTTAACTGTTCATAGTTTTTGAGTAGCGTGAGATATATTTCTCTATTGATCGTTGTATCAGCCGATAACTGTAAAAACTCTCTTTGTATCTCAGGTAAACCCGCAATAGTATTATCTATTTCTTTTCTTCTAGCATTCAGTACTGCAAGTTGATCATTGATCTGGATTACTAGCGGGTGTTCTTCTGTATAATAAGTAGTTAGATCCGCTTTTTTTAATTTTAGCTCATTGAGTTGCATCTCAATTTGCGAGCTCTCGGTTAAGAGCAACTCAGCTTCTTTTGCCACGTCAATAGTACCGTATTTTTTACGAAATTCATTAAATATTGCTTCAGAATCTTCCAATCTTTTCTTTAGGGTAGGGATTTGAGTTTCCATAAAGCTGATGGTTTTAGTGGTTTCTTCAGAGCCACGAGACTGATTTTGATCAATATAAGACAAAACGATTTGTTTTAGGATCAAACTGGTTTGTTGCTGATTGTCTCCGGTCATAGACAACTGAATAATGCCTGTCTGCTTGCCTTTTTCAACCACAGATAAAGCACTATTCAACCGCTCTGTCGTCATTTGAAGAGACTGCTTAGTAAGATTAATTGAATATCCATCAGCAGGTAGACTATTTACTGTTACTTGAATTTGACCGTCTGTGCCTTTGAACTGCTGGGGCTGGCCAATCTGACCTTTGAAATCTTCAAAGCCATTACTTAAGATAAACCCAGTCTCTGAGCGCATTAAGCTAAATGGTTGATTTAAGTACTCTTGAGACACATTAAACTGACTGACCTCTACTTCACCATTTTCAGTTTTAAGTGATACACCTTCAGGTTTGTTTATTTGAGTCGCAGTACTATTACTTTTTATTTTGTCCAGAGCCCCAATATTAGGGTCAGATAGGCGAATACGTAGATGCAATAAGCTGACAACAGGCTCTAAGATCATACGCGACCTTATCAGCTCTGCTTCTGCTTGAGCCTTACTGACTTCCGATCCTACTAACTCAGAAATATCAGCCCCTAGTGCTGCCACTCCTTTGGAGTTCTCTTCAATTTGGATAAGTGCATCTGACTTAAAGGTAGGGTTGACATATCTACTATACAAAACCCCAATTACTAGGCCTAATACAGCAAAAAATATGATGATTTTCCAGTCACGCAAAATGGCAAACAGCAGCGCCATAAGATCAATGTCATCATTATCTTCTTTCGAAACACGTTTTGATAAATTTTTCGAATCTGTACTCATAACTATACGTCTACCACTTCAGCTTGTTCATCGGATAAGCATTACTTAGCTAATTTTGTCGGCCCACTGATCGAGACCATCAACAATATCTTGATATGCCGTCTCAAAAGCGCTCATTTCATGTTTATATGGGTCAGCAATATCTTTGTTTTGCCAGTGACCAAGCTTAAATGTTTTACCACGGCAAAATGGCCAACGTTCCTCAATCCATTTGGTCTGACTATCTGACATGGTAAAAATAAGATCAGCTTTTTTTGCTAATTTTTCGTCAATTTGTTTGGCTATATGGTCTGCAATATCTATCTGCTGTTCAGACATGATTTTGAGAGCAGATGGATCTGCAGAATGCCCAACTAAAGCGCCCACACCTGCAGAGTCGATTACCTTGGTAGGATAATGCTTTTTTAGTAACGCTTCTGCCATCGGACTGCGGCAAATGTTACCGACGCAAACGACTAAGATATTATTAAATGCCATAATAGTTCTTACCTATAAACCTGAAAAAGATCTAAGCGCTGTCGTAGAAGGTAGTAGAGCGCTAATAACACGATTCCAGCGTGTAAGACCCGTTGGGTCAACATAGACAATATCATTAGGATACATCTCAAAACGATTAGCAAGTGCAAAGCTAGTAACTGTCTGCATATCTACATAATAAATATCAGTTGCTCTTGTATGAAGATTGTCACGAACGACGTATATCTTGGCCGCGTTTGCAGTATTAGAATTGAGACCTTTAGATTCACCTAAAACTTGTGCCAAGCTGATGCCTTGCTCTAAGATAGGTACTGGCTCCACTTGTCCAAACTCTCCTAAAACATATACCTTATTACGTTCTTGGCTATTGACATGAACAGAGTCACCATCTTGCAAATAAATCTGGTTAGCAGAAGCACCCATCTGTCGTAACGACTGTAATCCTATATTATAGCTTGTGCCTTTACGGTTCAGCACAACATTATTTGAATCACCCGTAGGCGTTGCACCACCTGCCATAGAAATTGCCCCGTATAGAGAAACGGGTACGTCAGCAATAGGAAACTCACCAGGCTGCTTAACTTCACCATCTATAAAAAACTTGTTACCACGATAATTAATAATTTTTACTTGCGGATCTGGATACTTAAGATAGCGCTGAAGTCGACTTTGTAAGTTCGCTGTAAATTGTGGCACACTCATACCGCTAGCTTTTATACGACCAATAAGCGGGAACTGAATAAACCCTTGCTGATCTATAGGAAAACCAGATGCATATGGGTTAGATGCACTACTGCTGGTCAAAGGTGGCGCTATCTCAGGATAACCTACCAGCGTAATACCCAAAATATCTCCTTTAGAAATACGGTAATCCAATTGGCCAGAAGTATTAATCAAACGTATTAAATCACTACTCGGTATAACTGTTTTTTTCGGTGGTAATGTCGCAAGAGTGAGAGGCTGGACGTTAAAGTTAATGCCATTACTTGCAGTGAAGGAACCACTTGGTGGCAACTCGCCAGCTTGAAGTCCAGCATTGATGGTTGTCGTAGCACAGCCGTAAAGCATAGTGCTAGCTAGTAAACATGCTGTACTTAATAGCTTAGTTGCCTGTTTCATATAGGAGAGCCTTATTAACCAATACAATCACACAAATTATTAAAAACGACTTTATGATAGTACTTTAACTTTCTGTCTTTAACAAAAATAATCGGCATCATAACATAAGTTATCTATTATGCAGTAATGTTCTTATTGATTGATACAAAAAGATATTTTCATCTTAATTACTCCGTATTAGATATAAATTTTGTTTATCAATTATCGTTGCATATATTACATATATTAATAACTGATTAAATTTATATTAAATTCTTACACTTCTATGTTGCTGCATATGTACTACTGCCTAAAAGACATTAGGTATTCTCAGTAAAGATACGCAAAATTTTGTTCAGGTTGGTTTGAGTACAGTTGCGAGGCATATAAGTCAAAGAAATAAGTCAAAAAATACAGTATAAGCAGTCTTTTACTAGTATAATGCTGCTCACAGTAAATAATGCATTTTCTTATCTATTATAATTTGGTACAAACAATTGTTAATCATTATACATTGAGAAATGTAAACCCACCGACTCAAGGACATTAAGATGAAAGATGAAAAATTACAGAAAGCACTAGCCCGTATGGGACTTGGTTCACGTCGCCAAATGGAAGAAGTGATTAAAGCAGGTCGCGTATCTGTTAATAACGGTCCAGCAACGATTGGTGACCGTGTTACGCCAGGCGATGAGATTCGTGTGGATGGTCGTCAGATAAAATATACTGCCGAAAATGAGAAGCGTCGCCGAGTGATCGCTTATTACAAGCCTGAAGGTGAAGTCTGCTCAGCCAAAGATCCAGAAGGTCGTCCGACTGTATTTGAGCGCTTGCCAAAGCTCACTCATGATCGCTGGGTCATGGTTGGACGTTTGGATATCAATTCAACTGGCTTACTATTATTTACCAATGATGGTGAGATGGCGCATCGTCTAATGCATCCTTCTAGCGAAGTGACACGTGAATATGCTGTTCGTGTGCTGGGTGAAGTAACTCCTGATATCGCCCGCACCTTGACTGCTGGTGTCATGTTAGAAGACGGCATGGCACAGTTTGACGATATCAAAGAAGGCGGCGGTGAAGGCGTTAATAAGTGGTATCACGTCCAGCTCAAAGAAGGCCGTAACCGTGAGGTACGCCGTTTGTTTGAGTCACAAGGTCTGAAAGTTAGCCGCCTATTGCGTACACGCTACGGTACAATTGCCTTACCAAAAGAGTTACGTACAGGTCGTTTCTTAGAGCTCGATAAAAAAGAGATCAATACGTTGACCGATTTGGTGAGCTTACGCCCACGTTATGGCACAGGTCTACATGGCGCAGCTAAAGAGAAGCAAGAGCGTATCAGAAACAAGCCGCTTAAAGCGCGTCGTACGGACAATCGTAACGACAACCGCAACAGCAGCGCGAAGCCTAAAAGTAGTGCTAGCCCTGCCAGCCGCGGCACGCGTAATACTCGTGACCGCAACGATAAGCGCTAATTCAATTTATTTAACATTATTCTAAGTTTTTGATAGATTTAGAATAAACATAAAAAAAGCGGTCAATGACTATTTATCATTGACCGCTTTTTTTGTGTCTCTTTTACAGGCGTCACAGTTACTCATTATAAAAATAACGGCTCAGCTATCGTGGCTATTAATATAATGCTCCATGACTCGCAGCTCTTTTAGCTGCTCCTCGTCCATTTGTGACAGTAGTCTATCCAAACGCTGTTCGATGTTATCTAAAACACTTTGCAATAACTCACTAGCTTCTAACCTCTTTTCACTATTCTCATTAGTGACATACATATTTGTTAATTGATAGTGGGTAGCTAGCATTTCGGGTAACCGAGTTTGCAGCATTTTGTTCAATACAAACTGCGCTTCTGTTATAGCAGGAGTTTTATGTTGAGCTTGTAATGCTGCCTGATAAGCTTGATAGCTACTCACTTTGTTATCGATACGCTTTAATTGCCGTAGCTGCTGATCTGACAAGCTTTTTAAGTGCTTTTTATTCAAGTTAAGCTGTTGCCAACTTAACGTAGCCAGTGACAATGGCGCATGATCATCTTGATATATCAGCACACCTGGAGTAATACCGACCGCTTTGTGCAACGCATGCCAGCCTTTTTTACCCAAATAAAAGGTCGTGATGGTGGTCACAATGCCAATTCCTATCAATATACTCATAACTGTTTGCTACTTATCGCTTAATTCTGTGTATGACTACTTATCGTTGGTATTTATAGTTTAATATCTTCTGCTACTGGATTTTTCACATCCGTGCTACTCGAAGTAGGTGACTCAATAGCCTCTGTTTTCTTACTGAGATTACTCAACGGCTGCATTGTTGAATCTATATTTGGATGATCAAAGCGTGTTTGCAGATAGCGATTGGTTGCGAGCAGTTTTTGCCCATCTTGATGGTATGAGGCATTGAGTAGATCATCAAACTGGGTATTGATCGTTTTAAGTACTTCTAACAATGCTTCTTTACCAGTGACATCTGAATGCTTAATTTTGGTGGTATCGGCACGCGCCCCATCCGCCACATCTAAGTCATGCAAGCGGCGATAATCGGCTACTGCTTGTGGTACATGTCGATCCATCAGATTTTGGATCATAATATAAGTTTCAGTGACAGTATCTTTATCATCAATTTTACCGTCATTATTGGTATCACCATAAATCAAGCGGAGTTTTCTGCCTTTTCGATTGATTTGCTCAAGTGCAGTTTTAACATCAACTGGCAAGCTCTTTTCTGGTATATAGCCCAGTTGTGGCATGGCAGTATATTCCAGCATTTTGGGCGCGGTGACTTTCTTAATACCACGATACCCCAGATATAACCCAGCGGCCGGCAGCACTCCGTATAGTACAAACATCACTAACATAGCAGTCACTTGGGTCATCAGGTTGTCCTTATTGTTTGACAGAATAGTTTGGCAAATTTCTTATTATTTTAATCAGTATTTTAAGCTAGGCGATTTTGGTGTCGCCAGCTTTATTGCTTAGCACTGCTTTTATTAAACAAAAAAATAAGGCTCTATTAAAGCCCTATATTGTTATACATTGAGTCTGTTGTGTTTTTGGATAATCTTTTATTTTGTAAAAGGCGCTAGCTTTGCGTGCGACTCTTGACATAACGATGGGTTGAGGCAAGACGATTTAAAACGGTTTGATGCAGCTCATCCAATAGCTCATCAAGCTCATAATCGATTTCTAAAAACAAATCTGTCAGCATATCGCCTGCGGTCATCTTGCCTTGTACCATATTGTTTTTGGTGCGATGCGGACTAAAGCGCTGTAGCTGCTCATAATGATGTAGGGCCTCAGGGATACTTTCGGACACGAGCTTGTCAATGACAAACTGGCGCTCATTATGTTGCTGCTGCTGTTGCTCGTTTAGCTCACTACTCCACTCACGATAACGTTTTAGCTTACCATTGATACGATCTAATATCGCAACGGCTTCGATAGGCATCGCATTTAGGGTGGCCTCATCGACCACATCAACAAGCTCAGTCATAATCGGACAACGTCCATGTTTGAGATACCATAAAGTATCGGGGTCAAAAGGCGGTCTATTGGTCGGGCGCATGTGCGCACGATTGGATAAATAGCGATCAGTCAACGGGGTTGATGAGCGAATATCGTTCACTTGTGCCAGTGCATCACGTATACGGTCTACTCGCTCAGGTGGCGTTAATGCAGCACGCTCGTGATTTGATTGAGTGCCGTCATTATTATGATGGATATCAACATTATCAATATTGTCATTCAAATTACGATTAACACCCATCTCCTGCGCATTGTTGGCAGCTAACGTTGGTAGGTCATCTTGAGCTTGCCCAAATGACTTTAGCATTCTTGTCAAACTGACTACCATGACTTGCTCTGCCCCTCGTCTAGTACACACACATTGTGCTCGTATTGCATACGTTCATTCAATAGCGTATCTTAACAGGTTTTTGCTGACCTGCCAGTACGCAAAGTGTCAACATTCCTACTCTCGACTTTCACTCTTTAGATGCTAAGCGCCTTGTTATGAATGCTTCTGATTATATTTCTGGTTTCCTGCTTGGATTATCACTCATCATTGCCATCGGCTCACAAAATGCCTTTGTACTTAAACAAGGCCTCAAGCGCGAGCACATATTTTTTGTTTGTCTGTTTTGTGCGGTAAGCGATGCGCTATTAATATCAGCGGGCGTTGGTGGATTTGGTGCGGTCACCGCACGCTATCCGCATGTGGTAGATATCGCAAAAATAGCAGGCGTTTTATTTTTATTAGGCTACGGCTTACAGAGTCTGTATGCCAGCGTACGCGTATCACACGCTTTGAACGTTGATGGGCAAGTAGTGACCAGCTTAAAAAAAGCGCTACTACTCTGCTTTGGTTTCACTTGGCTAAATCCACATGTCTACTTAGATACATTGGTGCTCGTTGGGATGGTTTCAACAGGCGCAAGTAGCAAACTCACCTTTGCCGTTGGGGCAATTAGCGCGTCATTCTTTTTCTTCTTTGCCCTAGGTTATGGCGCACGCTTGCTGAGACCTCTATTTGCGAAGCCAAAAGCTTGGAATATACTGGATGCGTTGGTAGGGTTGCTGATGCTGTATCTGGCTTGGCATCTATACCAAAGCTAAAAAATGCTAGGCGTCAAATCTAGATAAATTAAGAGGCCATTATCAGCTATCTGATAAGGCCTGTTAATTCAATTATTAGGATTTTAAGTGCTCAATATTAGAGACAGAATAAATAGCTTAGATTAAAGCAGGAAACAGTGTGCGCAGACCGCTAACGATAATCTCGATAGACACGGCTGCCAATAGCATACCCATGATTCGGCTCATAATATTCAGACCAGTATCACCCAACAAGCGACTGATACGACCAGCTGCCATCAATGCCAGATAGCAAAATAGACTAATGAAGAGACCAGCAATGATGATGGCAGATACCTGCAAAATTCCTGAGACTTGTGATGAATAAATAATAACGGTAGAAATACCACCTGGCCCAATCATCATCGGTATCGCAAGGGGAACGACTGCTGAGGCCATCGTCGGCGGTGCATCTTGCACATGGTCGACATCGAAGTTCTCTTGATCAGGCTTAACAGGGTTGCCTTCACCGTTCATCATATTTAGTGAAATCAAGAACACCAATATACCACCAGCCAGCTGAAACGAGCCAATAGAGATACCTAGTGCTTTTAGTAAGGTCTCACCCGCCACCGTAAAAAAACTAATCGTGATAAAAATGGTCAGACAAGCAACACGCGCAACTTTGCGTCGATTGTTCATCGAATAGCCGCGAGTCAAATCCAAGAACAACGTCAATGCGCTAAATGGATTGATCAATACCATAAAGGCTAGGATTATCTTGATAATTTCAGTATTCACTGAGCGCTCGCTTGTCTATTGATACCGCTTGTGCAAAAAGATAAGGCCATCGTGCGAGTGCGACGATGACCCAATAGGCAATTCATAATAGCATTGTAACATAGGCAGATAAGCGAGTTAAATCATTAACTTTGCTCGATTACCCTCCTATGTCATCTTGGCGAAAAATCCAGCGAATATAAAGCAAATATAAAAAGCGGCGGCTTAGATGAAGCTGAAATAATTGATGGCCTATGCACTAAAATCTAAGCCAATATCCAAAGCGGTAGTACTGTGCGTTAGGTAGCCCATCGCAATAAAATCGACTCCCGTACTGGCAGCTGCTTGCACCGTTTCTGGTGTAATACCACCAGATGCTTCAGTCTTTGCGCGACCTTTACACATAGCTACCGCTTGCGATAAGACTTCTGGCGACATATTGTCTAGCAATACCAAACTCACACCCGCCTCTAATGCCTGCTCTAACTGCTCTAGTGTATCTACTTCAACCTCAATAGGAATCAGATGCCCAGCAAAATGTTGTGCTTGCTCGATAGCGGTCTTTATGTCACCAGCAATGGCGATATGATTGTCTTTGATTAAAATCGCATCGTCCAAACCCAAACGATGATTGCGACCACCACCGCAGCGTACCGCGTATTTTTGTACAATGCGCAGACCTGGGATGGTCTTACGCGTACAAGTAATTTGTGCCGGATACTGTGCCACGCTATCGACAATCTGGCGGGTCGCTGTCGCAATACCGCTAAGATGCGTCATGAAGTTCAATGCTGTACGTTCTGCTGTCAATAAGTGACGTGCGTTACCTTTTACAGTAGCTAGTACTGCCTCAGCGGCGACTGTTTCACCATCCTGTACTTGAGCCACAAACTCAATTTTTGCATCAACTAAGGCAAAAGATAAACGCGCCAAATCCATACCGCATATTACACCTGATTGCCGCGCCTTAATTTGCAGTTGTGCTTGCATATCTGCTGGGATAGTGGCTTGCGAGGTGACATCACCACGCCTGCCCAAATCTTCCGCTAGCGCATCTTCTACCAAGGGTTTAAGCAATACGTCATCCAATGCTGGCTCTTTTTCAATTGTCATGTTTGACCCTCATGTAGGCGTAATATGGATAAATAGACATGATATGAATAAAAACGTCTAAATATTTAAACTCAAAATGAGCATAAATATAACGTAAAGTTGACCCTCCTGCAAGGGAAGTGAAAAAGTTTTTATTAAGCAAGTCGATTTCTATATGAAATTGACCTAGCTGTATTTGTTAATAGTCACTATTTGCGCTTAGGAAGTTTACTGTCCATCAATAAGCTTTGTAGCTCTATATCATGGCGAAAACGATAGAGCTTGGCAGGGCGACCACGCTGAGCATTACTACTCTCTCCTGTCTCCGTCACGAGATTCTGTGATTCAAGCAAACGCCGAAAATTTTGTTTGTGCAAGCGTATGCCTGATAATGCCTCAACACTATGCTGTAACTGCGATAAAGTAAACACGTCAGGTATCAATCCAAAGATAAGCGGTCGATATTCAATCTTGGCGCGCAGTCTTGAAATAGCAGTGGCAATCACACGGCGATGATCGTAATACATTGGTATGCCGATACGCTGAGACCAGTCGCTTGGCAGCTCAACCGTTTGGTAATTGGGTGGATAATTAGGCGCTTCAGGTATCAGTCCTGCCTCATACAGCATCTCGTAGCGTAGCAGCACATGCTCTGCGATCCATTCTCTGCTTTCATCAGTCTTATCGACAACTGACTCAGTTTCTATGAACTCTCTATCTGTCAAAAACCCTTCGCTTAGTCCCCAGCACAGACCAATGCGTTGACGCCTACGTTGCTCGATAATTGAGTCTTCAGCGGTACTTGCCCACTCCAATAGCACAGGGATGATAAAATCCATAATGATACTAGGCATACCATCTAGATGGTTCTCCCATGGGAAATAATCATACCAATCTCGCCACAGCGCTTTGCTTTGAAGCGCCTGTGTTTGCGTCTCTTGCACTAGGCCCAAATAGCTAACATAGACGAGCGCATGACCATCAATATTACGTCTATTGGTATCGACAAAGGTATATAGCTGCTCCAAATAACCAAGTGGCTGCTGCGTCTGCTCTTCTACCCATTGACGCACGCCAGCTTGCAGCGAGCGATGTAGCGGCATCAGTGGACCATTTGGCAATAGCTTACCTTGGTCAACGGTTAGGACACGAGCGATATGATCGGTAATCGCGACCAATACAGCGACCACTTCTGTTGTGCCGCTACCTTGCTGGTGCGCATGTGAATAAGACAACGTCATAGTTTTGGGGATTATCCTGTCTCTTTAAAATGGCATGAAAGGGTTCTCAAGGCTGATAGTAATGGTACGCCTCAAATCTAAAACAGTATAACGTGAATCTTGAAATATCATAGTCTGGCGTTGTAATCATAAAGCATCAAAATCAATAGCTAAACGTTAGCTTCTGTATAAAGACAAACTAAAAATGCAGATCATTTGGTTAAATCACAGGTAATGAACATAGCTGTACTTAATCAACAGATATACAAAAAACACTTGTATTTATGCTCAAAATGAGCATAATTAAAAAAACGAATTGATTTTATTTAGCCAAACATCTTGTTTTAGCACACACATTTATCACTATAGCGCCAACAGAGGTTGCCATTATGAAGATTTATCCTTACGACGCACCCATTATGAGTACCGACAATCGCATCGCCACTCAGATGAACATCGAATATGCCAGAGCAAAAATGCCAGCAGACTTGCCTCGTGCTGAACGCATTGTGGTTGAAGAAAACATCAAAAAATTATTAAAAGATAATAACGCCGTACTGGTGGCACATTACTACGTTGATCCTTTTATCCAAGACTTGGCCCTCGCGACAGGTGGCTGTGTCGGTGATTCGCTTGAGATGGCACGATTTGGACAAGCCCATAGCGCCCAGACGCTAGTCGTCGCTGGCGTGCGCTTTATGGGTGAATCGGCAAAGATTTTAAGTATGGAAAAAACCGTACTCATGCCAGATTTGGAAGCAGAATGTTCGCTCGATTTGGGCTGCCCAGCTGATGAGTTTTCCGCATTTTGTGATGCCCACCCTGAGCGTACCGTCGTCGTCTACGCCAATACCAGTGCAGCGGTAAAAGCGCGCGCCGACTGGGTCGTGACCTCGTCTGTCGGTATTGACATCGTCCGTCATTTGCATGCGCAAGGTGAGCCGATCATTTGGGGGCCTGACCGTCATTTGGGCAAATACATCGCTCGTGAGACGGGTGCAGATATGCTGCTTTGGCAAGGATCTTGCCTTGTACATAATGAGTTTAAAGCCACTGAGTTGCTGCAATTAAAAGCCGAACATCCAGAAGCCAAGGTCTTGGTACATCCTGAGTCGCCCGATAGCGTGGTTGAACTCGCTGATGTCGTCGGCTCAACCAGTAAACTGTTGCAATCAACGTATGAGATGGATGCTGACACCTTTATCGTCGCGACTGACCTAGGCATATTGCATGAAATGCAAAAACGCTCACCGAACAAACGCTTTTTGGCAGCGCCTACCGCTGGTGAAAGCGCGAGCTGTAAGAGCTGTGCGTTTTGTCCTTGGATGGCGATGAATGGCCTAAAAGGTATCGAGCAATGCTTGACCAATAACAGCGGTGAGGTACTAATGACGCCTGAGCTTGCCGCCGCTGCTAGAAAACCTTTGCAACGCATGCTTGATTTTGCTGAATCACAAAAGCAACGTGTGGCGGCCAGTGGCGATATCGTCCAAGACCGTGCATTGTTTGCCAATGTTGGGGCAGCCTAGCATGAGTAAGCCGCACTCAGCCAATCAAACCCGCACCACCATTCCTGATAACCGTATTTCTGATAACTATAGGAGTAGTCACATGAGCCATATCATAAACACTGACGTCCTTATCATTGGTGCTGGACTGGCAGGCTTGAGTACAGCGTTATCGCTACCGAAGTCGCTGAATATCACGGTTTTGAGCAAAGCGGCGCTTGAGGTTTGCTCAAGTCATTATGCCCAAGGCGGTATTGCTGCCAGCTTAGACAAAGATGACTCTGTGTCTGATCATGTTGCTGATACCTTAGTGGCTGGTGCAGGGCTTTGCACACCTGACAATACTGCCAGTATTTTGGGTGCAGGACAACAAGCGGTTCAATGGCTATGTACGCAAGGTGTCCCTTTTACGCAAAATTCACCTAAAGTTTTGGGTAATACAAACGCACAGGACTTCTCTCAGTTACAGACCTGCGACTTGCATTTAACGAAAGAAGGCGGTCATAGCTGTAGACGCGTGGCACATGCAGATGATGCGACGGGGCGACACGTGATGGGCGCATTGACCATCAAAGCGCAAGCTGCTACCAATATCACTATCTTGCCTTATCATGAAGCGCTTAAGTTACTGACAATTCCTGCGATTGGTTTTCAATATCTTGGCAATACAGATGCTAAGCATTGCCGAGGGGCGCTTGTCTTTGATCATATCAATGGACGCCCGCTCACCTTTCATAGTCGTGCAGTCGTATTGGCTAGTGGTGGATTGGGTCAATTATTTAAGCGTGCCAGCGCGCCGAACGTCTGCGTCGGTGATGGCGTGATGATGGCATGGCAAGCAGGCTGCCGCTTGGCAAACTTGGAGTTTATTCAGTTTCACCCAACAGGCTTAGCGCTAGATGACAGCAGCTTTTTGATATCTGAAGCACTGCGCGGTGAAGGGGGACGATTATATTGTCCGCAAACGGGGGGCCGCTTTATGTTGAACGTGGACGCCCGTGCTGAATTGGCACCGCGCGATATCGTCGCTCGGGCGATAGCCGCGCAGATTGATAACAATGGGCTTAGCTACGTGCATCTTGATGTCAGTCACTTGCCTGCTAACTTTGTAAAAGCGCATTTCCCGCAGATTTACCAAACGCTATTAACGCTCGGAATTGATATCACGACAGATCCTATTCCAGTGGCCCCGACTGCGCATTATAGTTGTGGCGGTGTGGTGACTGATGCCAATGGATTGACGGACGTCCTAGGACTTTATGCGGCTGGTGAAGTCGCTTATACAGGGCTACATGGGGCGAACCGTTTGGCAAGTAACTCACTGTTGGAGTGCGTGGTGGTTGGTCGTAATATTGCAGCCCACCTACCTCAGTATTTAGAACGTTTAGAACACTTAGAAGAGATAAATGGTGACATTTATTATGAGGCAGCTCAATCAGCTACTACTGTTTGGTCAGCGCCAATTCTTACAAATACGCAGCCTATAATCTTACCTGCCTTTATACTTGCAGAACCCAAGTGTGATAATACCAACAAACGATTCAGCACTGATATTAATCTGGCAAAAACTGACATTGTAAAAATAACCTCAGAACTAAAATCGCTCATGACGGCCAACATGGGTATCACCCGTAGCGCCAGTCAATTAGAGCAGGCACTAACCCAAATACAAAAGTGGCAAGATTCGCTTGCCAGTACTGAGCTTGGACAACCAGATATCATTAAAAATGACAGCCCTACGAGCATAAATGAGCTGGCATATTTTCAATTAGCTAGGCAGCTTGAATTAGCGACCTTAATCATCCAGTCTGCCTATCAGCGTTTTGAAAGTCGTGGTGGGCATTATCGCCTTGATTATCCAAATCTAGCGGCTACTTCTCGGACAAGTGTGGTTGAGCCGCTAAAAAAATTCACACTTGAGTCATTCATTAATATTATAGAAGAAGAGAAGACACCTATTCCTATTATAGAAAGCACTTAAGTCTACTAAAAGCAGTATCTAACTCTATAGTTAAAGAGGTATTTAAGCTATCATTACAGATAGGCTTTAAATATCCTCTACTATTTGAGTGTTAAAGGTATGGCTGCTGACATTTTGTTTGTGATTGCCCTGATGATGGTCGTCAGTTTGGTTTGGGGCGCACTTGCCATTCCTTATCTACGCAAACGTTTACCGAAAATATACTTAATTGCGCGCTCTTGGTGGCTGATGTTAGCGACGCTATGCACGTGTTATGTGATTGCAAAGATAGCGAACGACAACCAAAGCGCCAATTATCAAGCGCATCCTTATCAATGGCTGATTGTTTTATTCTTTATCTTAATCGGTTTACGCGGTGGCTATGAGATCAAACGCCTGTGGTGTCTGCGCAGTAGAGAAACCCTTATTCAGAAACTCCGAGCACGCGGTTTGCAGCCAGACTCTCTACGCTGTTCTAATGCCTCCTTGGACGCTACGCAAAACTATACGCGGCTTAACTTTTTAGATCTGCTATTCAGCATTGTCTTTGCCTCCCTAATAATTAGCCTGATCGCTTTACAGCAATTGACGTGGCAACGCGAACAATACGGTGTATTGCTCTTCGTACTATTTGCCAGTCAGTTTAATGATATTGCTCAATATCTATGTGGGCGATTGCTGGGGCGCAAACTGTTTCAACGAGGACTCGCTCCAACGATTAGCCCAAATAAGAGCATTGAAGGTGCTGTCTTTGGCAGTTTTTTTGCCGCGATATTGGCAGCGTTATTGGGTCTTTGGCTCACCCCTTTTAACGGCTGGGTCTGTCTGTTAGCTGCCTATGGCTTGGCAGTCAGCGGTATTTTTGGCGATCTATTAGAATCAGCGTTTAAACGTCAGCATGGGGTGAAAGATACGGGAACTATGCTCGCTGGACATGGTGGCGTATTAGATAGGATAGACAGCTTGCTCATCGGTGTCCCATTATTTACCCTGTTTTACTGGCTACTTGGTTAACTATACTCACAGTACGGATAGCAACATTATCTGGTTTTATCTAATTTGCTACGTAATAGCCAATTGAGTACAGGCTTAGGCAAATGATTTAAGACGCTCGTGATATATCGCATCGAACGTGGAAATATTGCCAACTCTACATCATCATCAATCGCTTGCATGACATGACTGACTGCTGTTTGCGTACTCATGATAAATGGCTTATGACTGGCATCACCGTTATTTAAGTCGCGTAATGCTTGGGTGTCGATATAGCCTGAGGCAATGGCATTCACTTGAATATCATGAGAAGCAAGTGCCGCTCGATACGCGCTGGCAGTCGCAATCATCGCGCGTTTGCTTTTTGCATATAGACTGGCATAAGGATAATCCATTGTCCCTGCGATAGAAGCGATACAGACAAGGCTTGGTCTAACATTCTTAGTGACATGGAGCGACTGGTTTTGCTGCTTTAATTGACTGCTTGCCCATCTAAAAACCTGCTCAAACGCCTGTAAATTAATCGCTAGCATTTGATTGCTGTCGGCTTGGTTCAACTGATGAACACGCTCATTAGTATAACTGCCAGCACTATAGATCAGCCTTTGAAATCTAATACCCGACAAACTGTCCAACAACGCTTGTGTCTGACTCTGATCGGTCAAGTCGCATGCATAGGTCACGATAGTAGGATATTGGCTGTTGATATCGGCTATCTTTGCCGCATTACTTCCTACAACGCTCACTTGCCAGCCAAGCGTTTGATGGTGCAGCGCCAATGCCAGGCCAAGACCACTTGTACCACCAACAACGATAATATGCGGTGTGTTGTTCATATGACTAGATAACTTAGCGTGTTTCATAGGCCATGCTGCTGTATGTAACCGGTCGTACGTTGGTAGCCGTACTGCCATTGCGCCTGCATTTGCTGCACAAAGCCATCATAGTCACTATGTATGAGCTCAACGGTCATTTGTTTTAGGTTAAAACGCTTTTGCACATTTTGCCCTTTCAGTTGCTGCGCGTTATCTGCGAATGGCAGCCAATGTAGCTGATGGTTTTTACTAGTAGTATGCGATGGCTCTTTCATTGGATTATAACCATGCACTTGTGCCAACCGGTCATTGGGGTCAAAGCCAAAAACACGCTGAATCGCTGGGGCAGCAAGCCATAAATCATAACCTGCTTTGGTCTCGGCAAATACCGTCTCAGCCAACTGACAAGCCAGCTCAATCGGTGTGAGATTAATCACGCCACCCAAGCACCAGCCAAGCTCTGTGATATGCGTGGGCGGTAGATAATACATATCAGCCATAGAAGCGCGAACCACTGAGGCAAAATCCCATTGAGTTTGTACTTTCACAGACGGGTGTATGCGCCCGTTTGCAAATATATGCGCAGGTGACGTCATTTGCTCGTCGGCCAGACCTGATGCAAAATTTGGCAAATTTGCTAAGCGCGGCGGCACAAACAATAACTCTTGCAGTGTTAGTGTTGTATTAAACAAATCATCAGCAGGCGCTTGATACAGGCGGCTAGCAATGATAGCTATCTCTGGTGACAAGTTATGAGCAGCGCTATTATCGTCGCTACCATTATTGTTACTAATAGCAAACTGCGACAATTCATCGAGCCACTCTGCCTCGTTATCGATACGAAACATCGCCAACTGCTGTAGCTCCTCCAACAGTCGCTCGTAGCTGTCTGCTTGCTGCTGACGTTGTCCATTGTCTCGCAACTTTGATAACCGCCAACGTTTGAGTGCGCTCGTCATATAGCGTAGCTTTAGACGTCTACTGGCTTCATCTGGCGCGACATGTCTGATGGCAGTGATGACACGATACAACTCACGGCTGCACATGAGTTCCTGCAAGTGCTCAGGATCAGGCGCAAGTTGTACTAAGTAAGCAGACAGACTACCACCGCAAGTACCGACGATAATGTCTGGCGCTAAGTCATGAGACACTAAGGCTGCATAGCTACCCAAATAATAACCAAAGCGTGAGCCACCACCTGAAAAAAGCTGCACACGCTCATAAGGCTTGACCCGCTCATTATTCATCTATCACTCATCATCAGTTTGTGCGGTTTTAATCGCTAATGATACGGTAAAGATACCAAAGCGATCGATACGCATCGTGACTTTTTTAAAGCCTGCACGCTCAACCAGTTGATCCATTTCTGCTTGCGAGCGACAACGCATGACCCAACTGCTACCGCGGTGATTGTTCAATGTTTTACTGATAAACTCCTGCTCAGGATGCCAAGGTTGATTGGTATAAATCAAATAACCGCCCGATTTTAGGCTATTATAAATGCCAGCCAATGCCGTCGCTGGTAATGTATTGTCAGAGAACAACTCAAACAACCCAGAAGCGATAGCGATATCAAATGTTGTCGTATCCGTACTGGTATCTTTCGTTCGTACATTGACATAACTGGCAGGATCAAAGGCATCTTTTTTGCTTATCACTACCCTACTAGCCATTGCTAGTTGCTCTGCTTTTGCTTGCAGTGCTTCGATATTATGCATCTCATAATCACGCAGCTCAGCATGCAAATCTGCAAACTCTGTCAGTAGATCAAACGCATAAAAACCATGCCCACTCGCGATATCTAACATTTTTGGTTGGTACGGTTTACTACTGCTTTGATTGTTATCTTCAATATCTGCAAGTGCTAAGCGTGCCAATTCTAATATATGCTCACGACGAATACGAATGCCCTGCCAGCCAATATTATTTAAATAGAATTTATCGACTGCCTGTCCAAATTTGTTCTGACCGCTGGGCTGATTGTAATAGACATGATCCAGCGAATGACCAGAATCAAACCCATGCTCCAGCCCTGTGGCAATCGCAGCGCTGACATGACCGAATTTCTGCATCGCAAAACGGGTAATCGCAAAGTTTGGATTGAATGGTTTAATCGCTAAACGATCCACTTTATCTTTACTGGTGCTGTTTAAATGAGCGGTACTCAAATCAGGTGCTTGTACTTGTGTGCTAAATACCTGCTCGGCAAACTCAATACAGTCTGCGAATACGTCGGCTTTATTGGTTTCATGAAAAATCGCATGATAGCTATCTGGGTATAACTGCCAGCGTTTCGTCGAGGTATTAATCGCTTCATAAAATGTCCGCTCAGCCTGCTTATTGACCACATAATCCTTACCCGCGCATAAGACAAACGTCGGTACGGTAATGGCACCTGCATCATCGAGCAAGCGCTGACCCGTCGCATGAGTGTCGATGAGCAAGTCGGTCGAGATACTATTAGAGATTAACGGATCCGCATTATAGGCTTGCTGCGCGTCTTTATCATGGGTCAGTACTTGTGCTTTGACATAGCTGCTGACACGTGACATCAGACCTAGCGTACGCGCTACCTTGAGCGATGGTATGGCAAAAGGCATATACAGACGAATACTGAGCGCAGGCGTACCCAATATCATCCCGCGAATATTGGGCGCATAATCATGTACCCATGCTGCTGCCAATACCGCGCCAATACTACTGGCGACAATCAGCGTGTCTTCGATAGCGATGCCAGTTTGTCCCATGACCAATTGCACAAAACCGTCTAAATCGCGCTCAAGCTCTGTGACGCTCTCAGCATGATCTTTGATACCGCCTGAGCGACCATTGCCGCGTGCATCCCAAGCAAATACTTGATAGCCCGCTTTTGCAAATTGCTCTCCTAGCTCTGCCAATCGTCCCGAGTGCTCATGACCTCGATGTAATAAAATAACTTGGCGTAACGGCTGACAGGCTTCTTTTATCTCCTCTAAAGGCATCGTTAGCCAATAGCGATAATAAATAGCCGTGCCATCATAAGCGTTATAGCAGCTTTCACCATTGATGATTTTCTGCTCAGGAACATGAATATCGTCGGTCATATCCTTTTGTACATTTTTAGGTTTTGTAGTAGCAGATGGCATTGTTTTGGACTCCAAAAAGGAAGCTTGAGTAGCAGAATTTGACATAGAAAAGTTAGAAACAGAGCCGTCAGTAGATAAGGTATCAGCTTGAATAGAATCGTTATGGCAGATCATAAGAGGAGATAATTTGTCTGACCGACATACAGGCGGGTTACGCATCAAGTATAACGCTGCCATATAGCGCAGTCGATTGAGGCAAGTCTTTAGTAACAAGGCCTCTGTCAGTATAAGAAATTGTCCCATTCTGGGATGAGACCATGATATCGGTGCTTTAATACCCATAACCGCACCAAGCGCACCCAGTACAAAAGCACGGTCGCTTTTACCCAAAGGCCCTTGATTGGCACGGTTGCCTAAAACTGCACTACTGGCTATACCCAATAATTCGGTGCTGATACTAAGCGCGATCAAACTAAAAATGTGCTGCTGGTTATTTGTGTGCTGATGAGCTGATAAACTGATTACTGACGCATCACTTTTCTGGTCAGCGACATGAGGTAACAGACTCGCTAACAACGCCGTATCGGCAACGATATCACCTACTTCATTCAGTATTGCGCCTAGTGTTGACGCTTGATTATGTTCACGCGCCATCATACCGTCGATGGCATTGAGCGCCATACGTACAAATAATGAAGATGGTAATAAGAGCCATAATTTTTGTTTTTCGACGGCGGGCTTGGCAACCACATATGCCGTACCCACGCTTAACAGTGCAGCAGATACTGTTACTTGGTTGGCAGTAACATTTTGCTCAACCAATGCATTACTTATCGGGCGAAGCTGATCTTGAAAGTGAGATTTGAGCTGGTATAGCGACATAATGCTAGCCAAATATTGTCAGTGCCTTAATGTATCAATAAAATTTTGTTTGGTAAAGAATTATAGCGCCTTAAGCTATTACTGATCGAGAATCCACGCCTGATAATTTTCTATACATCCTCGTTGCCCATGTCAGTATTGCTAAGCTGATATGCTACAATCGCAAACTTCTTAAAATATCTTGTTAAAAATGCTGCGAGCCGATCACCATGCAAAGCTTAATTACCCTCGTTTTGGTCTTGATGCCAATGTTTATTGGCTTTGCCATTCCCTCTAACCCAAACTTGACCAAACTTGCCGATAAAGGCTTATCTTATTTGGTATACCTTATCTTGGCATTGATCGGTATTGAGCTATCACAGGTAGAAGGGCTGGGTAATCAAGTTGGCGAAATTGCCCTGTATGTGACCGTCTTATCTATATTGACGATTGGTACAGGATTGTTTGCACTTATGGTGTTTGACCGCGTACGACCATGGCATGCCAAAAAACCAAGCGTCAAATCTAAAGAGCATCGCGTTAGTATTCGGGGCAGCTTAGCACAGGTCGTTTGTGTGGTGATTGGGATGGTAATTGGTTACTTCTTGCCTGCTGATTATATGCCGCCTGAAAACTCTATGACCGTCATGCTGATGATTTTGATTTTGTTGGTCGGTATTGGCTTAAAGGGTTCAGGCATTACACTAAAAGAAGTCATGCTCAACAAACGCGGCGTCGAGATGAGCATTATCTTTACGCTGTCGGTGTTGGTTGGTGGGCTTGTGTTTGCTTTGCTGTTCTCAGATGTGTCATGGACGAAAGGCTTGGCAATGGCATCAGGGTTTGGTTGGTATT
Source organism: Psychrobacter sp. T6-5 (assembly GCF_052258485.2). Taxonomy (NCBI): domain Bacteria; kingdom Pseudomonadati; phylum Pseudomonadota; class Gammaproteobacteria; order Moraxellales; family Moraxellaceae; genus Psychrobacter; species Psychrobacter sp. T6-5. The sequence continues at coordinate 2,741,731 of NZ_JBQQEY020000001.1, forward strand.
CGCTATCAGCGATTGTCATGACCGATGCTTACGGCGCGGTATGGGGCAGTGTCGCGCTATTTAATGATTTGGTGCGAGAGTTTTTTGCCTTACTATTTATCCCTGTATTTATGCGTAAATATCCTTCTGCTGCGGTCGGGCTTGGCGGTGCGACCAGTTTGGATTTTACCTTGCCTATTATTCAACAGTCAGGTGGACTAAAAGTTGTGCCACTGGCGATCAGTTTTGGCTTTTTGATTAATATTGTCTCGCCCGTACTGATGGTGTTCTTTTCGGCGTTGGGGTAAATTATTTATACCTTATAGCTCAGTTTATTTGTGTTTGATACGATGATAACTTTATTATTAACCATCTGTTGAACAAGCTTATCAATGGCTTTAGCATCTTCGTTGCGTAGATGACTTTTAAGATAATTTACTAAACTTGATTTTTTGGATGGTCGAGTGCCTACAGGTCTATTTTTTATTAAGGCTATTGCACGTTGATATAGCGTAGCAGGAGTTTTGCTTGAACTTACTGTCGCGTCGTCAAAGGATGGGTAATAGATAACTTGATTGTGTTGCTTGATAAATCCTTGCTTTTCTAACCACGTCACAACTAGGCTAACTTGTTTCTCGTTATTCACTTGACGATAACTTGCAAGTTTCTGCTTAATGACGTTATTTAATCCGTCAATTTTTTTAGCTCTGTTTAATACAACTTGGTCCTTCACTAAATCTAATATTCCTTGACTGTCTACTTTATAACTGAGTTTTTCTTCTTTTTCATCAATACTAATGAGTCCTGCTTTGATAAACTTTTCGAAAACTTTCTCAAAAATATAGTCTTGCTCAATACTATTGAAGCTCTCTAGTACTGTCACTGGAACATATTTCTTCATTGAATATAAGAGGTTGGATTTATAGCTCGGTAAAAACACTCTACGATTAACGATGCTATCAAACACTAAGACATAACACTCATGTATAACTGCTTTAGGTACATTATCTTCGATAGTTTGAGTTAGAGACTTTTGATTTTCTATTATGACATTATTGATGTGATCGCATAAAACGCCTTGGTTATCTTCGACGATAAATTGGCTTTTTTCTACATCTGAAGCATTTTTCCCATTTGATTCGTCAGCGACGGTTAGTTGAGAAGCATTTGCTAATCGTACGATATTAATACCATCATAGGCGCTATTAAGATGCTCAACCAAGATATCATAACCACTGTCTCTTGCTAAAATACAAACATCAGCCTTAGGATCAATTTCAGAAATTTTGCCAAGATAAAAAGATAAGTAAAAATCTAAGGCATTTTTTCCTGCGTGCTGCATTCTAATGATATGAACGCTTTCGTTATCAAATTCGAGCAAAGTCTCAACCAACTCAAGTGGTAGACTCTTCTGCTGATTAACACCCAAGAACAACCATACATGGCAATCTTTTGTCTCTATATCATCAAAGCTTTTAGGCTGAATGTTTTCATAATCAATTAAAATATGCTTCATCAAAATATTCTTATCATTTAGTAAAAGTTACGATTACTTATACCCCACTCGCCTGTTTAGCAAACAAGCGCATCAATGGCTTAATCTTACCAACGCGGTACATGCCTTCATTACGGATTTGCTGCACGGGACGCGCTTGGGCAAGCGATCCTGCGAACAACCAGTTCAGCGCAGAGAAGCTATGCATCATGATGCTATTATGCGGACGACGCGAACGCTCATAATGACGTAGCGTTTGATTGCTGCCCCACAGCGTGCCACCACTACGGGTAAAGTCATGCGCCAATTGCTCACTTAATACCTTCACATCGAGCATACCGAGGTTCAACCCTTGGCCTGCGAGCGGATGCACGCCATGGGCGGCATCGCCTATGAGTACCAAGTTATCAGCGACGTAGCTTTTTGCTTGCTGTGCCGCTAAAGGAAAAGTGGCAATGGACTCAATCTGCTTGATATCACCCAGCTCGTAATGGCTCGCTGCCGCAAGCTTATCCGCGATATAGCGGTCATCTTCCTCTATCAATGCTAATGCTTGATTGCGCGGCAGTGTCCATACGATTGACTGCCAATGTTGTGGATTTACCTTATCGTCATCAGTAATATCCGCTAGCGGCAATAGCGCTAGCGTCCCCGTTGGCAACATGGCTTGGCGGGCAGTCGCTTGATGCGGTTTTTCAGTTTGAATCGCACAGCAAATCGCCGTTTGATTATAATCAAGCGTATCGAGCCCAATCCCTGCTTGCTGACGGACAAATGAGCCACGACCATCAGCACCGACCAATAGACGCGCATCAATCGCTGTCCCATCATCCAAGGTCACACGGTAACCTTGCTGCGTACCTAGCCAGTCCATATTCACCACTTTGTGACCAGCGATAACAGTCAGATAGTCGCTAACATGCGCTTCATGCAAACGCTGCCATAATGCGTGCTCAATAACAGCAGGCTCGACCATACTACCAAGTATCTCAGGGTCAGAGTTTTGCTCACAACTATCACCAAATAATAGCTCGCCCATGCCGTTCAACTGCCATACCTGCATTTGTGAGTAGTCGGCTTTACGCTTGGATGCGGCAATGTGTTGCCACGCGCCAATATCGTCGAGCAGGTTAATACTCGCCAAACTAAGCGCATAGACACGCGCGTCACGTTTGCTTAGCACCGCTTGCCACGCTGACTCATCACGCGCAGGACAAGCATCAACCAAGGTCACTGGCATTTTGTTCTGCGCAAGCTTTAGCGCGAGCGTCGCGCCAACGATACCGCCACCGATAATCAGCGTATGATTGTCTTTCATGAATTATCCTTTCTGGAGCATTGTCCATCCATCATCCTATAAACGATGCACGAACCACTCCCATTTTATTTATTGTGTATTTTGAAAAAATCGTATTTTGATACGCTTCTATGATTTTAGACCCATCGCGTAGGTCGCAACCAATGGCTTGATATTTGGCAGCTTATCAAAGGCCAACAATGCCATATTACGTGCCAGCTTAATGGCTGGATTGGGATGGGTGAAGCCATGTACCACGGCATCACAAAAGTGAATCACCCGCTTTTGATCCGTTTGACGTGCTTTCTCATAGCGCTTTAGTAATTGTGCGTTACCGATATCTTCGCCTTTGAGCACTTGTGAGCTCATCATTTGCGCCAATACATGAGCATCTCGCATACACAGATTGAACCCTTGACCCGCGACAGGATGCAACGTATGAGCAGCATTGCCCATGATAACGCAGCGACCCTCGACCTGCTTGTCTGCCAGTACACGCGACAACGGATACGCACCGCGGCGACCAGCAGCGACAAACGTGCCCGCGCGATGGCCAAATGCCTGCTGTAGCGTCTGTAAGAAATGTGCGTCGTCTTCTAGATATTTGGTTTCTTCGCCTGTTGGACAGACCCAAACCACAGATCGTCTATAGCCTTGTTGATAGTCATCATTGCCATCACCCTCTGGATCCGTCAGTGGCAGCACAGCCAGCGGCCCTGCTGGGCTAAAGCGCTCAATCGCCACATGCTCGTGCGCTGTATCGGTCTCTACCACACCAACGATAGCCGTTTGCTGATAGTCATAAGTGGTGGTGCCAATATTTAACAACTGACGTACGGTAGAATCGCGTCCATCACAAGCGACTAATACGCTGGCTTGTAGCTGCTGTTCACTTTCTGCTGCTTCATCGTTGCTAAAACTCAGCGTCACGCCGTCCGCTTGTTGGGTAACTGCATTGACACTGGCATTATCAATCAAGTTAACAAGTGGCGACTGCTGTGCGGCTAATAAGAGCTTACGTCCTAGCCATGCGTTCTCAATCACTTGTCCAAAGGATTCTACTTTCTCTTCTGCTTTATTCAGCTGCGCGCGCCCAAAGCTGCCTTGCTCACTAATCTGTACGCTATCGATACGGCACGCATGGCTTTGTAGCTCATCCCACAGTCCAATCTCTTGATAGATCTGTACTGTGCGCCGCGATAGCGCCGTGTTACGACTGTCTAGATAATGACTGCGCGTACGGTCATCGGTCGGACTGATGGTTGGATAACGGTTCTTTTCTAATAGCGTGCTAGCAATGCCGTGATGCGCTAGTAGTAAGGCAAAAGACAAACCGACATGACCGCCACCAACGATAAGCACTTGCTGGTCGGTGATTGCTTCTCTTTTTTCAGATAGACTTTCAGAATTGGATAAAGGTGAACCTGTCTCTTGCATCGTTGTTGTTCCTATTATAATTGTTGGGCAGACACTTCTTTGGCGATTGATAGCCGTTTTATTGAATAGCCTTTATATGATAAAGGCCGCTTTTTACTCAATCGTAAAGCGTTGTAATATCGCTCATAGATTACCACAAATTGCCTATCATGCTGCGCTCTTAACCGTAGACAAATCGTTCGTCCATCCTCATCGCAGACAAGGTTTATATCGGTAAACTCAGTAAAAACTCAACTTATCAATATCTCAATGCGAGCGTCACTTTTCACTAATGATGTTATCTAACTGATAAATGAACTTAATAGACATGCCGTTGACTCGATTTAGAGTAGGCCTGTGCATTGATTGCAATCGACATACAAAAACAACGCTATCTGCTCAATGTATCGCTTGAATTTTAAAAATTCTCTACCATAATGAAGGCAAGACTTTTATTTATTATCTTCCACAAAACCAACAATAATATTACCGTCATTTTTAGTATTTACTATAACTACTCAACACCCATATAACGCTACTAACTACTTTATCTCTGAAACCCGTGACGCTATCAAAATTAAATCACAGCGCCGGGCACACAATACAAGGATAATCGCTTGACTGATACCATGAGCCGCCGTATAAAGTTTGAATCCCTAACGCCAGCACAGCTCAAAACCGTGCTTGGTGAATATAACAATCACATGAAATATATCCAAGAACGCCTCGATATCAAAATCATGCAACGCCAAGGCGATTTTTGCTTAAGTGGCGATGTGACCGCTGTCGAGCGCGGTGAACGTATCATCTATAAGATGGTCGATGAAGCCCAAAATACCAAAGATATCAGCGCAGAAGAACTGCATCTGATTATCCAATCTAGCATCTCGCGTGATGAGGATATGGACGACGACGAGCAGGATGATGATATCGAGGATGCAGAATCAGATGAGGCTAATGAGTTTACGCCTGTTAGTTTGCGTACGCGCAAAGGTCGCATCATACCGCGCGGTGGCAACCAGCAGCGCTATGTAAAAAACGTCTTAAGCTCTGATGTGTCGTTCGGTATTGGCCCTGCTGGTACTGGTAAAACCTATCTTGCGGTGGCTTGTGCAGTCGATATGCTTGAGCGTAACGAGATTGAACGTATCTTGCTAGTACGTCCAGCCGTAGAAGCTGGCGAAAAACTGGGCTTCTTGCCTGGTGATTTGACGCAAAAAATTGATCCTTACTTGCGTCCATTGTATGACGCGCTCTATGAGATGATAGGTTTTGAGAAAGTTGGCAAGATGATCGAAAAACAAATCATCGAAATCGCCCCGCTTGCGTATATGCGTGGTCGTACGCTCAATAACTCATTTGTCATTTTGGATGAAGCACAGAACACCACGCCTGAACAGATGAAAATGTTTTTGACACGTCTGGGCTTTGGCTCACGTGCAGTGATTACTGGTGACATCACGCAGGTCGATTTGCCGCGCGGTCATAAGTCAGGTCTCGCGCAAGCGATGGAGATCTTAAAAGACATCGAAGAGATTCATATCACAAAGTTTGATTCAAAAGACGTGGTACGCCATCAGTTGGTACAACAAATTGTTGAAGCTTATGATGTGTACGATGAAGAGCAAATGGCTTTAGAAGAGAAGCGTAAGTTTGAACGTATCAAAGAACAAGAACGTAGACAAGCTGTGGCTAATGCTGCTGCCAAACTGTAATAATAATGCTAGAACAATTTACTATAAAGATTTATATTGCATAGAAAAGCCGGATTACTAAAGTAGTCCGGTTTTTTCTTGGCAGAGATTGCTTAGGTTTAGCATTACTTGGGTGAGGCATGGTCTAGATTGAGTATAGCCGACTAAACACGCCCATTTATAATAAAACAGGACAACGATATGAACCAATTTGACAGTAATAATAGCCACCAAGATCATAGCGCCACTAATGACGATGACAGCTTGGTAGCACTGGATATTAATGCAGCCGATAGTATCGATGATGAGACGCTTGATACGTTTTATGATCGTAAGTATCTATTATCTGTCATGATGGCGACTTTAGATTATATGAATGCGCGCATCAATGAAGGGCTGACGCTACCCTACTTTGCAGATATCGATTCTGAGCTGTGGCAAGAAAAACCTAAAACTTTGGATATATATATTACAGATGAAATCGAAGGCCAAGCCCTCAATTTAGAGGCGCGCGGTAAGGACTACGCGACCAATATTTTGTCTTATCCAAGTGAGTTGCCTGTCGCCATCATTGGACTAATGCCAACGCTGTCTCTTGGTGAGCTTATTATCTGTCATGGAGTCATGGTACGAGAGGCACATGAGCAAGACAAAACCGTGGCACAGCACATCAGCCATTTGCTGATACATGGCGTGCTGCACCTACTGGGTTTTGATCATGAGCTCGGAGAGGCCGAGCAAGATGAGATGGAGCGCTTTGAGATTGAGATTTTGGCAGGCCTAAACCTACCAAACCCCTATCTTTAATTCGGTCTTAATCAATCTTTAGTGGTCGGCAGCTTTTGCGCTTGACCCATTTGATTGATCATTTGATCTAGGCCTTTGACATGGACGCTACGCTGCGGGAATGGAATCTCAATCTTCTCGTCATCCAATGCGTGTTTGAACTGCTCAAGTAATTGGCACTGCATGGTCCACCAGTCAGCATTGGTTGTCCACACGTTCAATGTCAAATCAACTGAATTGTCACCAAGATTGGTCACTCGTACAATAGGCTCAGGATCGGTAAAAGACAACGGGTTATTTGTGGCGAGGCTCAGCATCAGATCTTTGGCTATTTTGATATCCGCATCATAGCCAATACCCACTGTGATATCGACGCGGCGATTGGGTAGCGCGGTATAGTTGACAACTGGTGAGGTTGTGATATCGCTATTCGGAATGATGATGTCGTGATTGTTAATCGTTGTCAGATGCGTGTTGACCAACGTAATCTCGGTCACCGTACCTGTATAGCTGCTGATTTGCACATAGTCGCCGCGCACAAACGGGCGAAAAGTCACAATCATGATGCCAGCGGCAAAGTTCGATAGCTGATCCTTTAGTGACAAACCAACCGCCACCGCGGCACCGCCCAAGATAGCAACGACCGAGGTAGTCTGTACGCCAACTTTGCTAAGTGCGGCTAAGACTACGACAACCAATAGCACGCCATACAACAGGCGGCTTAAAAAGCCAGAGACTGTTTCATCTAAATGACTACGCGTCATGAGACGGCCAGAGAAGTCGACGGCTTTTTTGGCAAGCCAACGTCCAACGATAAATATAATTATTGCCAAAGCCACCTTGATGACTATCTCTAGTGCATTGCTGGTGAGCGTTGCAACATCTACTGTAAAACCTAAAAATTCCATACTAACTCTTTACTCTATAGCGGTGTGTTATAAATTTGGGTGTCGATTACTCTTAATTATTGTCGTCGAATATTATGACGTATTCGTTGATATTCTATGTTTATTTATCGTGTCGCTGATTTTTTATCGCTTTAGTTTTGTAGTTTTAGTTTTGTGGCGTTAGTAAGTAACATCCACTTCGTCGCTATAGCGATAAGTACGTATCAGTCGTAACTCAACAATATCACTCATCTCTTTGGTGAATTGTCCAAAGGGTGCTGCTTGTCGTACTGACTGTTTTGCGGCCTCATCCAGTATCGTCGAATTTGAGCTTTCTAGCAGACGAATGGCTTTGATATTGCCATTATTACTAATGATGACCATGAGCCGCACTTCACCAGTAATGCCTTGCGCCCTTGCTTGCACGGGATAATGCAGATTGCCGACACGCTCGACATGCTCACGAAAGGTATTGATATAGTCGGCTGCTGCCCCGCGCGTGGTCGAGTTACTATCCATAGTGACCACTTTGGATTTGGTTGCATAGACTTGCTGGCGCTGAGACAATTGCGCTTCTAAAGTAGCGATTTGCTTACGCAGACGCGCTTCTTGTGCCATGATGTCATCTTGTGCTTGTTTGCTATCATTATCCGACTCTACGCTCGCCTGACGCCAGCTTAACGTGGTGCGCAGATAGCTCTCTTGATAGCGCTGCTGTCGAACTTGGCGCTGCAGATTGATGACGTCTTGTGTCTCGCTCATTTGCTCAGCAGACAACGGACTCATTTGGTCATTCTCTTGTCTCAGCCGCTCCTCTATGGTACCGCCGCCTTCTTGTGAGGCGTTGGCAATAAAATGCGCGTCTTCGTTTGGCTTCATATTATCGGTGAGCGCCTTTGCCACATCCTGCATCATGGCCGCAGGGTCTTTACCCATCGAAAAGCTGATGCCAAAAATAATCAACACGTGTATGGCGACCGCAATGACAATCGCCACGGGTAAGCTCACATCACGCTTGGGAGGCTGCGCCGAAAAATGGTAGCTTTGTGAGTCTTTGATATAGGCCACAATGGGTCTCAGCTGATAGGTAAGGCGTATGATTTATAAATGAGCATGTAGTGATATGCACGATATATGTTGGCGCTATCATAACATGACATAGAATTGTGTCGCTAGCCTAACCATCAATGTCAAAATTTTGGCCCAACCATTCGGTGTTTACGACCTTTCATCCATTTAAGAAAAAAACAGGTCATCGAAAATGTTATAAAACCAATATAGTGTTTATAGTGTCAAATGAATTGTCATAAAACGCATGTGTCCATTTTGAAGCCACTGTATTTGTTATATACTGTTTTAAAACGCTGGTGCTAAGCCCTATAATTATAAGGATAATAAGTTTGAGCGACTTTGATAACGTGAATGATTCAGACAGTTTTGACGAGTTCTTTGAGAACATCGGCTATCGTTTTGACGAGTCACTTGGTAGTGGTTGGGAGCGTATCGCTCAATCGGTTAAAGACATCTACCATAAAACGACAGACAAACTCGAAGATGAGATATCCCTACCAGTCGCACAAAAATACGTCAACGAGGCGCTACAAAGCTTTGTGACGGATAATGTAAAAGCCATACTAGAGCTGCGCGTTGAAATGCATGATGATTGGTTTCGCTTATACTGCACGGTTGATGCTGGCGGTATTTATGCTGAAGTGGCCAGTAATTTTAGTTTGGTGCATGTGCAGCTAGATCGTAATGTTCAACGTTTTGTGTTTGGTCAGCAGACGTATACCGATATATTAAATCTACGCTGCGAGTCTTTTGTTAAGCGCCAAGGTGTCAAGCTGGCTATTTGGTTTTATCACAGCGTCCTCAAAAAAGATCCATTGGGCTTTATTCTCTCCTACGTCAATATTGCTCGCCCAAAAGACGAAGTGATTTACCTCGATATTAACCGCTGGCTAAAGAACAACAAAAAGATCATGAGTACGTTGTACAAAGTACAGGTCAACTATGGCAAGCTTGAAGAAGAGCAAATGGTTTTGAAGGCGCAGATTAACTATCGTGACTTATTGGCTTCAAGCAATAGCGAAGATATCATTAGCGACGATGATGAGCCGCAATTGATGCAAGGCCCCATCAATCCGATAGACGATGCCACCGAACCAAGCCAAGAATAACTATCCAAGATAAATTATGTCTCCATAAAAAACGCTGCATCTGTAAGGCTAATAACCTGTAAGATGCAGCGTTTTTCGTTAAACAGAATAATCGGTAGCTACCCCTACCAATAGTTCTCAACAGCGATATTACCCTCACCGCGTCGATTCATCACCAGACCCAATGTCTTCAATGCTTCTTTGGTGTCATCCACCATATCTGGGTTACCGCATAGCATGACATGCGTCGTATCAACATCTAAAGTAATACCCGCGCGCGCTTGCAACGTCCCTTCTAATAATAGCTTCGGTAGACGTTCTGACAATGCGCCGTCGACAGACTCTCGGGTGACGATAGGAATAAAGATCAGCTTTGCTGGATTATCCACCAAAGTGCCAAAGTCTTCTTGCAAGCGCTCGATTTGCTCGACGTAAGCAAGCTCATCCGTCGAGCGTGCGCTATAGGCCAGTACAATATGCTCGTAGTCTTCCCATGTCTTTAGGTCTTGTAGCATCGATAAAAATGGTGCAAGACCAGTCCCTGTCGCGAGCAGCCACAAATCCTTTGGCAATGGTTTTTGATAACGCGCTAACGTTAAGAATCCAAATGGCATGGTATTAAGTAATAGCTCATCGCCCACTTGTAGATGTTGCAGCTGTGAGGTAAAGGCACCATCAGGAATCACAATAGAGAAAAACTCTAGCACCTCATCGAATGGCGAAGACACAATCGAATACGCTCGAAAGATATCTTCATTCAGGGCTGTATTAGAGACTTCATCACTTGCCTCAACCTGTTGGTAATATTTCAACTGGCTGGGATTGACGCCCAAACGCACAAACTGTCCGGCAGTAAACTTAAAACTATCGGGACGGCTGACGGTAAAACTAAATAAATTTGGCGTCCATGTGGTTTTGCTGAGCACCGTTACCGTTTGAATATTGTCACTCATAACTGTTCATCACTTATATTTTATTAAATGGTATTTTTATAAGATAAGTTTGCCAAAGACAAAAATTAAGCAAAAAAAGATGCGCCAAGCTTATCATAAAGCGGGCGCATCTTGGTTTTTTAACCGTAACAACAGATAAGCAGCAAATGACTTATCTTATCGCATAAATCATTGAATCTACCAAATACGAGCCAAGCTTGCCCATTCGATCATACTGTTTGGCAAGATACCAAAGAACAGAATAATGGCCGTCACCGCAATAACCATAATACCGCCGGTACGAATACCCCATTGTCCAGACACGTCAAACTCGATGAACTGCTTAGGACGTTTGAACAGTGTGAGTAATACACGTAAGTAGTAGAATAGACCAATTGCACTACCTAAAATAATCATCGCCGCTAAGAACCAGTTGGTACCTTGTACAGCAGCCAATATCGCAAACAGCTTGGTGATAAAGCCGGCGGTCAATGGAATACCAGCCAGTGATAACATCATGATAGTCATCACCGCGGTCAATACTGGACGACGCCAGAATAGCCCTTGATAATGAGTCAACTCATCGGCTTCACCAGACAGGCGATATGGACTCGACATCAATGTCACCACACCAAAAGCACCGATAGACGTAAAGGCATACACCGCCATATACATACTAGAGATGCTATCAGCAGCAGCGCCAATACTGACGATAACGATCATCACATAACCCATATGGGCAATAGATGAGTAACCGAGTAGACGCTTAAGACTGGTCTGACGCACAGCCAACAAGTTACCTACCAAGATAGACAAGGTTGCCATGACCATTAATAACATCTGCACCGATGGCAATGCCAATAAAGAGGTATCGATTAAGAATCGAACCGCCAGCGCCATCATGGCAACTTTTGAGACGGATGCCAAAAAGGTCGCAATAGGAACAGGCGCGCCTTCATAAACATCTGGCGTCCACATATGAAAGGGAGCAGCCGAGAGTTTAAAGGCGATCCCAAACATCATCATCGCCGCACCCAATATCAGTAGTGGCGATTCAAACAAATTGCCTAGCACCATACTGATTGGCTTAAATGCCAACGAGCCCACTTCTGCATAAATAAATGCCATACCCATGAGTAAAGTCGCTGACGCTGTCGCCGACAACACTAGATATTTTAGTCCTGACTCAAGCGAGCGGTTGCGCATATAAGTGTAAGCGAGCAAGCCATATAAAGGCACTGACAACATCTCTAGACTCATAAAGAACGATGCCATGTGCTGCGCGCTTACCATCAGTAGTGCACCAATGGTCGATAGCAGCATGAGCAAGTACAGCTCTTCTTTATTGTCTTTGAGGTTGGCCAAATACGCATACGATAGCGTACAACAAGCCAAGGCGCAGATCAGGATCACCACCATATTGAACTGAGCAAAATTATCAATCACAAATAACTGCTCAGCATTTGGTGCGATAGCGCCACTCTCGATAAAGCCCGTCATTTGCCCAAGTAACGTAACCAAAGCAATATTCAAACCGACCACGGTGATTGTACCAGTGACCATATGCGAGCGCTTGATAGTGATGGCAATCATCACCACGAGTACCGTAATCACTACGGCGATAATCGGCGCGTAAGGCACAAGCCCTATCAAATCATTCATTGTAATCTCATTCATGACTTAACGTGCCTCCATTACATCAAGCATTTGCGACGCATCTACCTGTGTCACTTGACTGTATATATATGCGTTGTTGATCCATTGCATTGCATGACTTGAGGTATCAAGGAACGGCTGTGGATACAATCCAAGCCATACCAAACCAGCCGCTAACATCAATAGTAATGACAGCTCGCGCTTGCCCAAATCTTTTAATTTACGCGCAGGCAAGCCGTGTGACTTAGTCTCTCGCTCTGCCAATGCGGCGATGTTGTTTTCACCAAATAATGCGCGATGAATCAAAATGAGCGAGTATAGCCCTGCGAGTACCAAGCTGAATGTCGCAAATACCACAAACACGGGATACTGAGAAAATGAGCCAAACAAAATCATGAACTCGCCAATGAAGTTACCTGTTCCTGGAATACCAAGCAACGCTGCACAGAAGAACATCAATATCGGTGCGTAGTAACGGAACTGTCCCCACATACCACCCATCAAGGTCAAATCGCGTGTATGCAGACGCTCATACAACTGTCCTGCCATGATGAATAGTGCGGCTGAACTCAAGCCATGAGCAAGCATCTGAATCATCAGACCTTGTAAGCTGAGCAATGTTCCAGCATAGATTGCCAGTACCACAAAACCCATATGCGAGATACTGGTATAGGCCAGCAAACGCTTCATATCGGTCTGCATAAACGCGAGCCAAGCACCGTAGAAGATACCAATCGTACCTAGAGTAATTGCTATCGGCGCAAACTCTTGTGACGCTACTGGAAATAGCGGCAACACAAAACGAATCAAACCATAGGCAGCAGTTTTAATGAGCACACCTGCCAAATCCACCGAACCTGCCGTTGGTGCCTGCGCATGCGCATCTGGCAACCAGCCGTGGAACGGGATAATTGGCAATTTCACCGCAAAGCCAATGAAGAAGCACAGCATGATGGGATATTCCCAGCCGCCAAGTGACGTACCGAGCAAGTCATTATAGTTAAAGCTCACTACCCCTGTTTGGGCGTAGCTGATAATGACCAATACCAAAATACCGATGAGCATGATAAGCCCAGACGCTTGGGTATAGATAAAGAACTTGGTTGCGGCGTATTCTTTGGTTTTGCCAACCACATCATGACCCCAAATGGCGATCAAGAAGTAGATAGGAACCAGCATCATCTCCCAAAAGAAGAAGAATAAGAATAGGTCAATAGCTAAGAAAACCCCGATGACACCGCCCAAACTCCATAGCAAGTTTAGGTGGAAAAAACCAACACGGCGCTGAATCTCATTCCACGAACAGGCAACGGCTGCTACACCAAGCAAGCCTGTTAAGGCTACCATCATCAATGACAAACCATCTAGCGCCAAGTGAAAGCTAATACCAAAACTCGGTATCCATGGCACACTAAATTCAGCTACCCAAGGCACTGCAGCATCTGGCGCAATGACCTGCTTACTCATACCGCTAAAATCACCTTGCCGCCAAAGCACCAATGACAAAGCAAAGGTCAAAATCATACCGATCAAGGCAATCCAGCGCGGCAGACGTTTATTAAATCGCTCCACCAACCAGCATAGCAATCCTGCAATAAAAGGAATTGCGATTAATGCTGGTAGCATCCACGTTTGTTGTAACTCAATCATCTTTACACCACCGTCATCATTACCAGCACCAGCAATACAGCCATACCCAAGCCAAAGCTTGTGGCATAACCTCGAAGAGACCCTGTTTGCGTCGCAGACAATACTTTATTACCTGCTGAGGCCAGCTTAGGCAAGATATACCACGTTTTATCGATAGGGTCGGCTTTTAATAAGCGGCCGATGAACAAAAAGGGTTTTACAAAAATTATATCGTATAGCGCGTCGAAGCCTAGACCGTGATAGCACCAGTGATATAGCGCCCCGCCAATACGAGAGCGCTTAAAGCTCGTGAGCATGCGACCTTTATTGACCACATATAATAGTGCCGCCAATATCAAACCTGCCGCCATTGCACCCATCGCGATATACTCTGCGGTGTGCTTGGCATGATCTTGACCTGCGACTTCTAACAGATGACCCACGCTCTCTGGTAAGACGCCTTGTAGTGGCGGTGTAATCCATGCACCAACAGCGGTAGATAGAACAAGCAATACCGTCAAAGGCAACCAATAAGACACCCCTGATAGTTTATGCGCATGGGTTTTTTCTTCACCGAAGAATATGATCCAAATCATACGGAATGTATAAATCGCGGTTAAGAACGCGCCGAATACACCCATATAGAATAGTACTAAGTGACCTGTTGCATACGTCTCCCAAAGAATCGCTTCTTTAGAATAAAAACCAACGGTAACCCAAGGTATCGCAGCAAGTGCACCGCCACCGATGATATAACACCAAAATACCAATGGTATCTTTTTGCGCAGACCGCCCATCTTAAAGATGTCTTGCTCATGGTGTACCGCAAGAATGACCGCACCTGATGATAAGAACAGCAATGCTTTAAAGAAAGCATGGGTCATCAGATGGAAGATTGCCCCTTGCCATGCGCCCACGCCAAGTGCTAAGAACATATAGCCAATTTGACTCATGGTCGAATAAGCAAGAATACGTTTGATGTCTGTTTGCGCGAGTGCACAGAATCCAGCAACAACCAACGTCAATGCCCCTACGCCGCCAACCCAATACAATAAGATAGCTGGGGTCAGCTCAAACAATGGATGTAGACGGGCGATTAAATAAACACCTGCTGTGACCATCGTTGCTGCGTGAATCAATGCCGATACTGGTGTTGGGCCTGCCATCGCATCAGCAAGCCATGTATGTAGTGGCAACTGCGCTGATTTACCCATCGCGCCGCCAACCAACATCATGGTGGTTAACATCATCGTTGGGTTATTAACATCAAACACTTCTGGCGCGCGCGTAATAATTTCTTGAATATTAAGCGTGCCGAATTCGCGGAATAATAGAAACAAACCAAAGGCTAAGAACACATCACCGACACGCGTAACGGTAAAAGCTTTCATCGCAGCACGGCCGTTGGCTCTGTCATGGTAATAATAACCAATCAATAAATACGAGCAGATACCCACGCCTTCCCAACCGAGATATAGCAAGAACAAATCATCTGCTAGCACCAGTAATAACATACTGGCCACGAACAAGTTCATATAGCTAAAGAAACGGGCAAAGCCAGTGTCGCCTTTCATATACCAAGAGGCAAACAGATGAATCAAAAAGCCAATCCCAGTGATAACACCCGTCATAGTCAATGCAAGACCGTCAAAGCTCAAGCCAAAATGCGGCGCAAAGTCGCCAACTTGGAACCATGTCCATAGCGGAACTTCAATTACCGTTCCAGCTGGATTTGTGGTCAAAAAGGTATAACTAACCACTAGCGTACATAGAGCCGATAGCAGCATGCTACCCACACCAACAATCGCTGCGACCGTCTCTGATAATTTGTCGCGCATAAAGGCTAAAATCAAAAAGCCAATGAGCGGGAATATAAAGGTTAATGGTAATAAACTCATGACATCATCCTTTCATCTCATTGGCGCTATCGACATCGAGATGTCCACGCTGATGATAAAAACGCAATAATATTGCCAAACCAATTGACGCTTCAGCCGCGGCCAACGTCAAAATGAAGATAAACATAATCTGCCCGTCTGGATCGACCCAGCGACTACCTGCTACTACAAATGCTAGTGCTGCCGCATTCATCATAATCTCAAGACTCATGAGCATAAATAGGAAGTTACGTCGTACCATGACGCCGCACAGACCGATGGCAAATAAAATACCTGCCAAAATCAGTCCATGGCTCATGGGTATCATACCCAGTACATTTTGCGCCTCAGTAACTGGCTGTACTAAGCCTGCCACCTCGTGGGCAAACGGCACGTTTGACACATCTTGTGCCACGCTTGCTGCTAGTATCATTAGTCTGACTCCTTGCGCGTGACTTTGTTCGCACCTGTTTTCATACCAACATAGTCATGCGGGTCAACATCTTTATATTCGTAGGGCTTAGCCATTTTTACGGCGTCACTATCTGTATAGTCGTTGTTTTTGTAAATACTGTCATTTTCGTACAGCTCAATACTGCCCACGCTTGGCTGAAAGCCTTGGCTCGCATGACCGACGATCTCTTCATCGATTGACTCTTTGCCCAAATGGTAAGCAGCAACCAAAGCCGCTAGTAGTAACAAAGCTGCAATTTCAACCAACATAATGTATTTGGTAAATAGCACTGTACCGACTGCTTTGGCAGAGATAGTCGTTCCACCCATCATGACCGCTTCATCATGATTAAGACCAATCATTGCATAGAGCACAACGGCAATGATTATCGTCAATCCTGTCGGTATCGCCCAAGTGCCCGCATCGAGCCAACGCTCTTCGCGCTCGTCATTACTCATGCCCAAATTCAGCATCATAATGACAAAGACAAATAGCACCATAATGGCACCAGCATAAACAACAATCTCTAACGCACCCGCAAACGGCGCACCTAATACAAAAAATATCCCAGCGATTGCCAGTAACGATACAATCATCGATAAGATAGCATGCACTGGATTGGCCTGAGTCACGACGCGCAGACTGGCAAATATTGCCACTGCTGCAAGCGAATAAAACCCAGCCAGTTCAGGATGGTTCAAAATATTCATCATGGTAGCAAGCTCCTTAGATCAATCGGTGCAGACTCATTTTGTGCTGCGCCTTTTGGTTTATCTGCTACCGCCATACCTGTCACACGATAATAGTTATAATCAGGGTATTTACCTGGTCCTGAAATAAGCAAATGCTCTTTTTCGTAGACCAAGTCTTGGCGCTTATATTCACCCAGCTCAAAATCTGGGGTCATTTGAATCGCTGTCGTTGGACAGGCTTCTTCACACAATCCGCAAAAGATACAGCGTGAGAAGTTAATACGGAAAAACTCTGGATACCAGCGTCCATCTTCACGCTCGGCTTTTTGTAATGAGATACACCCTACCGGACATGCCACCGCACACAAGTTACAAGCGACGCAGCGCTCGTCTCCATCAGGATCACGTGTTAAGACAATACGTCCACGAAAACGCGGCGGTACAGGTACCGGCTCTTCAGGATAAAGGATGGTGTCACGCGGTCTGAGCGCATGACTATTGACCATCCACATGCTGCGGACAATGGTAAATATACCAATGACGGTCTTTTTTATGGTAGTAAACATGGGGTTATTATCCTTATCAGCTTTACCCTAGTTCATCAGTGATGGCTACTAGTAATGACTATAACGTTGGAGAAAAGATCAAAATGACCGCAGCCGTAATCAACAGATTGATCAAGGTTACGGGCAGACATACTTTCCAGCCAAAGTTCATCACCTGATCATAACGCGGACGCATGAGTGAGCCTCGAGCCAAAACAAACATGGTCATAAAGAACAGCGTTTTAATCATGAACCAAAAAGCTGGTGGAATAAATGGAATATCTAAATTGAACGGCGCAAGCCAACCGCCAAAGAACAAGCAAGTCATCAAGGCAGAAATCAAGACAACGTTGACATACTCACCAATAAAGAACATACCAAACTTCATGCCAGAATATTCGACATGATAGCCTTCAGCCAGCTCTTGCTCTGCTTCTGGTTGGTCAAATGGATGTCTATGCGTAACGGCCACACCAGCCACGACAAAGGTCAAAAAGCCAAAGAACTGCGGAATGATATACCAGCCATCCGCTTGCGCTTCAACAATAGCGCGCAAGTTAAATGAACCTGTTAGCGCAACAACGCCCATCAACGACAAACCCAAAAACACTTCGTAACTGATCGTCTGTGCAGCTGAGCGCAAACCACCAAGTAGCGAGAACTTATTGGCAGATGCCCAACCGCCGAACATCACGGCGTAAACAGCAATACCCGCCATGGCAAAGAAAAACAGAATACCAATATCCCAATCAACCACGCCAAGCGTTGGCGAGATAGGAATGATGGCAAATGAGGCCAATGCGGTAAACATCGCGACCGCAGGTGCCAAGGTGAACATAAACTTATCGGTAAAGTTTGGTGTCCAGTCTTCTTTAAAGAAGATTTTTAGCATATCGGCGACCAACTGCAACGAACCAAAAGGCCCGACACGGTTTGGACCATAACGATCTTGCCATAAGGCCAACATACGGCGCTCATAGATAATCATCATCGCGGCAACCAATACCACGACCAGAAAAATGACTAGCGATTGACCCACCAAAAACAGAATAGACCAAGTATCAAAGCTCATGCTATTGGCCAAAAAGCTTGGCACATCAGGGATAATACGGGTAACTTGCATATTACACCTCCTGTGTGGTGGTCGGCGCTGCGTTTATTTGCGCTGTGTCATTATCATTAATCATATCGTTAGCCATGCTACCCATCATCGTTACTGGTGCATCTACTTTACGCACCGACGCTGGCATTGATGGGTGAATGATACTCACCTGCCCAACTGGGTAACCGATACAGCCTTCTGCTAGATAACCGACCAGCTGTACTGGCAAGGTAATTTGTTGCTTGTCAATTTCAATCGCCAAGTAATCACCAGCAGCGATATTCCAGTCTTTGGCATCGTCTATACCGATACGCCATGCAGCAACGGGTAGTTGCTCTGCAACGAGTGGGCTACGTGATGCCATCATTGAGCTGGCATAGATATTATGAATCGGTACCAGTTTCGCTTGGCCTTGATGTAAGTCAGTAGTGTTTGCAGACATGGCTTCTGGCGCCACATATTGACGAGTGGCTAGGCGCTCTAGTTGATCGAACAAACGCACACCTGGATCGCCATTTTTCAGATGACCGCCAACTTTATCTTGATATTTGTTCCATGCTTGCGGTGAGTTCCAACCTGCCGCATTGGCAAAAGGAATCATCGAGCTTGGCGTTTCTTTACCGCTATAACCTTCCATTGAGAAAGTCAGACCAGTGTCCAAATCTTTTGGCTGCATCGGCTCGTGCACTGAGATTGGCGCGCGCATAGCAGTACGACCTGAATAACGACGCGGTTGACGCGCGATTTTCAGACCCGTTATACGGTAATCAGCATCAGGCGCAGCGCCTTTGATACCTGCAAGCTTAGGATGGGTGGCAATCAACGCATTGATTACATCATCTAGCTGCGTCCAATCGACATCACGACCTTCAATGCTGCTATGCACAGCATGTATCCAGCGCCAGCCTTCTTTAATACTGCTCATTGGATGGTAGTATTCGTTGTCATAAACTTGGAAGAAACGCTGCGCACGACCTTCAGCTGATATTAATGTACCATCCGCTTCTGCAAAGCTAGCCGCTGGCAATACGATATCGACGTCCTTATGCCAATCAAGGAGCTGATGATCTAACGCAATGACCGTTTTATCCGTCAATAGCTGCGTCAATTTATTGGCATCAATCGCATCTGTTAGCTGGTTTTCTGCAACCACAACCACATCGTAATCAGTGGCTAGCAACTCTTCAACTGATTGACCGCCAAGCATACAAACGCCCATGCTATTGGCATCAGGAACCGTTAGATAGATACCTGCTTGTGCCTGATACTGTTTGTTTACTTCTTTTAACTCAAGGTTTTCAGCAGGTGCGCGTTCGACATCATCTTGAGCTTCTGTATTCACGCCTGTTTCAGGTTTGTTTGGCTTGGCAGATAAATCTTGGTCTTCTTCAGGCTGGTCATTAGCCGCTTTTGCTTGGGCTGCCTGTACTTTGGCATTGTGTGCCTCAACCTGCTGTTGCTCAGTCGCTTTGATTGCCGCGCGTTTTTGGGTCAACGCTTGGGTAATCTGTGCCGCTGCTTCTATCAATGCGGTAGAAGACAAGCTGCTACCCGAAACAACTAATGGCTTATCAGCTTGAATCAAGTCATAAGCGATTTGCTGCGCCAACGCTTGCATACCATCAGTTTCAGTACTGGCATTAGCATCTTGTTCAACTGCTTGTGGATCTGTTATTTCTACTAAATCATCAGCGAAATTAGCAATTTCATCAGCAACTTTGAAACCAAGTTTGGTGATGTCTTCAGGTGTCGCCACTACGCTCACTTTACTGATATCTTCTAGCTTAGTTTGGGTTACATCGATGACATAGACTGGGCTTAGCGCATCTTGAGCAATACGCTTAACTGGTTCAGCAAGCCACGGCTGCGTTTGCAATGCCGCTGCCATTTTCAAGCCTTCATTTTTTGCCGCTTGACGTACTGACAGCGCAACACGTGATGAAGTTTGCGTGATGTCTTCACCCAATACCAATACGGTATCATGCGTTTCGATATCGGTCATGCTAGGGTTATAAATGCCTTCAGTGCTGAGCACTTCGATGCATTTATTGACCAGTGCTTGCTGCTGATGATTCAGACCTGTTGAAAAGTTATCAAAGCCAACGAGGTTTTTTAGCGCAAAGTTAGTCTCTAGACTGGCGCGTGGTGAGCCAATCCCGATGACCTTTTTATCTTTGATACGTTTGATGGTTTCATCAAGGGCATAGTCAATATTGATTTTGACATGCTTATCATTGATACGTTCAAGCGCTTGGGTTGGACGGTCATCACGATTAACATAGCCATAACCAAAGCGGCCACGGTCACATAAGAAATAACGGTTTACTTCGCCGTTATAGCGGTTTTCGATACGGCGCAATTCACCATAACGCTCGCCCGGTGAGATATTACAACCCGCTGAGCAACCATGACAGATGCTTGGCGCATACTGCATGTCCCATTTACGGTTGTAGCGCTCAGAGTGGGTTTTATCAGTAAATACACCGGTTGGGCAGACTTCGGTTAAGTTACCTGAGAATTCGCTTTCAAACTGACCATCTTTGTCACGGCCAAAGTAAACGCGATTGTTTGAGCCATAAACGCCTAAATCTTCGCCGCCTGCGTAGTCTTTATAGAAACGTACACAGCGATAGCAAGCGATACAACGGTTCATCTCATGCGCGATGAATGGACCAAGCTCTTGGTTATGATGTGTGCGTTTGGTAAAGCGATAGCGACGACGGCTATGACCTGACATATAGGTCATGTCTTGCAAATGACAATGTCCGCCCTCTTCACAGGTTGGACAGTCATGTGGATGGTTGGTCATGAGTAGCTCAACCATCGACTTGCGGAAAGCTTTGGCTTCATCGTCAGTCACAGAGATGTACATGTCATCGCCAGGGGCGACCATACATGACATCACAAGGCGACCGCGACCTGCCTCCATATCTTCTTTATTTTGGAATTGCTTGACCGCGCACTGACGGCACGAGCCTACTGAGCCAAGGGCTGGATGATAACAAAAATACGGCACATCAATGCCGAGTGATAAGCAGGCTTGTAGTAAGTTATCTGCGCTATCTACTTCGACAGTGGTTCCATCAATATGTATGACTGCCATGCCGCTCTCCTTATTTCACTACTGGCTGTTGGTTGGCTGCAGCATCAATAACCTCGACACCAACCGCCTGCGCGATTTTTTGATCAAACTCTGGACGGAAATATTTAATCGCACTCATTAGTGGTTCCATCGCACCTGGGGCATGCGCACAGAATGTTTTACCAATCCATAAATCACGCGTCAGGCCTTCTAGTTTTTCTACATCGCCCACTTGCCCTTCACCATCATTGATGGCGGTAAGCAGTTTAACGCCCCACGGCAGACCATCACGGCATGGTGTACACCAACCGCACGATTCACGCTGAAAGAAAATCTCAAGGTTGCGCAGTAATGGCACCATGTCTTGTGATTCATCGACGACCATAATCAGACCAGTACCCATACGGCTACCAGCATTTTGAATTGGGTCAAAATCTACGACTACATCCAAATGCTCTGCGGTCAAAAAGTCAGTCGATGCGCCGCCTGGCAGCCATGCTTTCAGCGTTTTACCATCTTTCATACCACCCGCTAGATCTTCAATGATTTCGCGAGCTGTATAACCAAACGGTAATTCCCAAAGGCCTGGATCATTAACCAATCCTGAGCAGCCAAATAGTTTGGTACCTGGCGTTTTACTCTTGCCTTTAATTTCAGATAGCGACTGATACCACTCAACGCCATGATTCAAAATCGCTGGCATATTACACAGAGTTTCAACGTTATTAACAACGGTTGGACGACCCCATGCGCCAGAGATTTGTGGAAACGGCGGCTTGGTACGTGGGTTAGCACGGCGGCCTTCTAGACAATTAATCAATGCGGTTTCTTCACCGCAGATATAACGTCCAGCGCCCGTATGCACATGCAGATTAAAACTAAAATCTGAGCCTAAAATATTGTCGCCCATGAGATTATTGGCTAAGCACTCTTCGATAGCAGCGACCAAACGCTGGGCTGCCAAGATATACTCACCGCGAATAAAGATATAACCGTCAGTAGCACCAATCGCATGAGCGGTAATGAGCATACCTTCGATAAGCTGAAACGGCAGACGCTCCATAAGCAAACGGTCTTTGAATGTGCCTGGCTCCATTTCATCCGCATTACAGATGAGATAACGCGGCAAACCATCCGGCGGCGACATAAACGACCATTTAAGACCAGCGTTAAAACCTGCACCGCCACGACCTCGAACATTGGCCGCTTTGATCATATTGCCGACATCTTTAGGCGATTTAGATAGCGCTTCTTTTAGACCCGTAAAGCCTTTTAGAGATTCGTAAGTAGCCAAATCAAGCACCGCGTCATGATGCGCCAAACGCCACGTCAAAGGCTTGGTTTCGCTAGTGGCGGTCGCTTTATCACCATAGATTGGAACACGCTGTGCATTTAGCTGGCTTGGTGCTTGACCTTGACCGCGACGAGCAATTTGCTCTGAAATCGTTAAACTCATGCGTATAGCTCCAATAATTGCGCGACCTCAGATGGCTGGACAGGGCCGTAAGTGTCTTCATCGATCAGTACCGCCGGCCCCTTGTCACAGTTGCCCAAGCAGCAAATTGGCAATAGCGTAAAGCGACCGTCAGCCGTAGTCTGACCATACTCAATACCCAGCTGCGATCTAATCTCAGCTGACAGCGCCTCATAGCCTGTCAAATAACAAGCCACAGAATCACATATGAGAATCACATGGCGACCGACAGGTTGGCGATAAATACGGTTAAAGAAAGTCGCAACCCCGTCCATGTCTGACATCGGGATGTCTAGGATATTGGCAATAGCATTCGCTTGCGCATCATCGACCCAGCCGTTGCGCTTTTGCACGATTTTTAGCGCATCTAGCGAGGCGGCACGCGCCTGTGGGTAATGATGCATAAACTCATGAATGGCAGCGATTTCATCACTGGTGAGAATGCTTTCCACATCTACTTTTGGCATTTTGTCGGAAACAATTTTCATAATCTTCTGTCTTTCCTCACTCATCCTGCTCTATCACAAGCCAATATCAGTCTGATTGAAACTGTGGTTATATCGACAAGTGACAGCATTTTGGTGTGCCATCAGGCAATAATATATTGATGAACAAATACTTTTGAAGCAGCGGCTTTAATCTTAAATATCAAGACCTTAACGATCACAATCCGCCATCACAATATCAATCGATGCTAGGTACATAATGGCGTCAGAAACTAGCGAGCCATTGATGACCGATGGCATCTGTTGCAAATGAGCAAATGTCGGCGTACGAATACGGGTACGATAGCTCATCGTGGCCTTGTCTGAGGTGATGTAATAACTATTCAGACCTTTAGTCGCCTCGACGATCGTTGTACATTCGCCCGCTGGCATCACAGGACCCCAAGATACTGAGATAAAGTGGTTAATCAGCGTTTCGATATCATTCAATGTACGGTCTTTCGGCGGTGGGACGGCCAGTGGATGATCCGCTTTGTAAGGGCCTTGCGGCATATTGTCCATACATTGGCGAATGATACGCAATGACTGACGCATCTCTTCGACTTTGACCATACAGCGATCATACGCATCACCGTTGTAACCAACGGGTATCTCAAAATCGTAATTCTCATAGCCCATGTACGGACGTGCTTTACGCAGATCAAAATCAACGCCTGTCGCACGCAGACCAGCACCCGTCACGCCCCAAGCCAATGCTTGCTTAGCATTGTACTGAGCAACCCCTTGGGTACGGCCTTTAAGCACGCTGTTCTGTAGTGCCGCTTTGACATATTCGTCTAAGCGTTTTGGCATCCAATCTAAGAACTCACGAACTAAGCGCTGCCAACCGCGCGGCAAATCAGCAGCCGTACCGCCAATACGGAACCAAGCGGGATGCATACGATAGCCAGTTACGGCTTCGATGACATCATAAGCTTTTTGGCGATCGGTAAACATATAGAATACAGGGGTCATACCGCCCGCATCCTGAATAAAAGTACCGACGAATAGTAAGTTATTGGTAATACGGAAAAACTCGCTCATCATCACGCGAATGGTCTCAGCGCGCGGCGGCACGGTAATGCCTGCAAGCTTTTCGACTGACATGATATATGGCAGCTCATTCATCACACCGCCGAGATAATCGATACGGTCGGTATAAGGAATAAATGAATGCCAAGTTTGGCGCTCAGCCATCTTTTCTGCACCGCGATGGTGATAGCCGATATCTGGGATACAATCGACGACTTCTTCACCATCCAACTGTAGCACCAAGCGAAACGCACCGTGAGCAGAGGGATGGTTAGGACCGATGTTCAAGAACATAAAGTCTTCATCACGACCCGAGCGCTTCATGCCCCACTCTTCTGGGACAAAACGTAGGTTTTCTTGCTCGTATTGTTGCTTGGCGGTATTCAAGAAGTACGGGGTAAATTCAGTCGCACGCGCATGGTACTCTTTGCGCAGTGGATGACCTTCCCAGTATTTTGGCAATAAAATACGGGTCAAATGCGGATGACCTGTAAAGACAATACCGAACATGTCCCACACTTCGCGCTCATACCAGTTGGCATTTGGCCAAATATTGGTCGCGCTTGGGACATTGAGATCATCTTCGCTCAGCGCGACCTTGACACGTATATCACTATTGCGCTCAAGCGACATCAGATGATAGAACACCGTAAAATCACTGTCAGGCAAACCCGCGCGATGCTGACGTAAACGCTCATCTATCGCTGACAAGTCAAATAGCATGACGTACGGCTGAGGCAGTTTGCGCAAAAATAAGAGAACATCTAATAAATCAGCACGAGCCACCCAAACCGTTGGAATCTCATCCACAGTCTGCTGCACGACAAATTTACCCGCATACTTTTGCTCCAGCTCTGTGATGACTACTGGGACGGGCTTGATCTTAGGATCTATGTTTTCGACTACCGTGACCATGAATGATGTATTCCTTCATTAATCATAACTAAACTATGTCAACCATAACTGAGCTATGTTAATCATAACTGAACTATGATAGGCGCATAAAATATTGAAGTTATTGCTGTGAATCTAAATGCCATCTAAACTTAGATGCTGTCTGGGCTACGCAAGTTTTTGACAGCGATACGATCTGCTTGCTTACGGTCACGCTCAGGCGTCATTTGTGGCTGATAGACACCTTGCTCATTGACATGGATACCTAACGGACGACGCTCTTTAGTAATAGATTCTTGCAATAACATTAAGCCTTGAATCAACGCTTCTGGACGCGGCGGACAGCCTGGCACATACACATCAACAGGGATGATTTTATCGACGCCTTGTACGACCGAGTAGATATCATACATACCGCCCGAGTTGGCACAGGCCCCCATAGAGATAACCCATTTTGGCTCAAGCATTTGCTCATAGAGACGCTGAATAACAGGGGCCATTTTAACGAAGCAAGTACCGGCGACGATCATCACGTCTGCCTGACGAGGTGACGCACGGATAACCTCTGCCCCAAAGCGTGACAAATCATGAACGGCGGTTAAGGTAGTGGCATATTCAACATAACAGCAAGACGTACCAAAGTTAAATGGCCAGAGCGAGTGCTTGCGCCCCCAGTTTGCTGTTGAATGAACGAGGTCTTCGAGACGACCCATAAAGACGTTTTTATTGACTTCATCTTCGATAGGGTCATTGACCGTTTGGCGGGTCTGTGCAGGATAGGTATCTGCATCAGGGTTGGCTTTTGTTAATGTGTATTTCATAACATACAACCTTCATATTAGGCTTAGCGTAGCAATCATCTTGCTCGCGCTGTCGCCATAATTTTATTATTAATAAGTGGCTAATCATCAGCGATCATCGATATCAATAGACTGGTGTCTTTATATCTTGCTGCCTGTCCTTTACAAAAAAACCTAGCCGTTAAAACCATCAACTGGCATTAACGCGCAGCTTTATCTTTTTGACTAGACGTCGCAAAGTCCACAGAAGTCACATTACCTGTGGTATTAATATGATCGATGTTTTGTAGATGACGGCGATTGGTCTCAATATTGTTTGAGACATTGATTTGACCGGATGATTGCGCAGGCACTTTACCAGTAGGATCGACCATCAACTCGTGAGCACCATCAAACTTAGTGATATCCGCTAAGTTAAAGCCAGCAGGCGCGGCATATAAGCGTGCCTTTTTGCGCAGCTTGTCAGCAGGTGCCCAGTTCATCGCACCTAAGCTCAGCTCATAAATCAAACCGATAATCAGAATAGTGATAAAGGTAGCAGCAGCGGCAAAACCAAGCCAGCCGGCCTCTCGTACTGACACAGAATACGCGTAGAGATACAGTGCCTCTAAATCGAAAATCACAAAGAAAATCGCGACCAAATAGAATTTAGCAGACAAACGAATACGGGCGTTGCCAGATCCGACAACACCCGCTTCAAATATCTCTTCTTTTTGTAAGCCTTGAGAGCGACCGCCAAGTAAACGCGGTACCACCAGCATAAAGACAACTAGCCCAATGGCGGCTAAGATAAAAGCAACTGCTGACCAATTAAAAGCAGACATGATAATACGTGCTCCTCACCCAATCGAGTGTTAGACACAGCGCAGGCACTGACCCATTAAGGTCGCCTCACGACAGGTATAACGCAGACGAAAACACAAAGCAACTGTCATTCACTGACACTGTGTTTAAGTAACTGTCATTGAGTCACATGTTAGGTATTTTGCTGGTAATAACCAATTATCAAGCTTATTAACGACGATGTCAGACCTGACCAACTGTAGAGATTCCGGTATGCACGCGGATAAAGGCTGGTCGCCCAACGCATCTTCTAACAACGTAAGATCAACGTATTAAATCAATATCATATCTGACTGCGTACTTAATTGATTTAATAGCTCATTACACGTGGTTAATAATGACGTGACAACTGGCATAAATTATTTACGTACTATACGCATATCAGTGCCTAAAAGCTAGTTTTTAACTGTATTCGACGGTCATTTTCTATGAAACAAAATGTGTTTTTTTTACCAAAAATTATGATATAGACGTTACCTTATATTAACCCCAAATCCATGCTTTGTTCGATACGCAAACGCTGTCACGCTATTTATCAAAAATCAAGTGCGCTCATACCCTATTTTCATCACCCAACTCCTCCCCCAAAGTGACCATTTTTGCTTTATAATGACCCACCTAATTTTACGATATGTCATCATCAAACCTTAAATTCTATTATCCTTATAACAAACATTATTAAGATATCTCTACGATATTGATTTTGGTGATACGCATCGCGCTCATCTATTTGTGCTATATCAGCGCTACCCTCTTTTTGCTTTTGTCTTACAGGTCACGTTATGAGTCAACTCAATCCCAAACAACAAGAAGCCATGCTCTACGTATCCGGCCCACTACTTGTGCTCGCAGGTGCTGGCTCCGGCAAGACCTCGGTGATCACGCGTAAAATTGCGTATCTGATTCAAGAGTGCGACATGCCAGCTGAGCGCATCACTGCCGTGACCTTTACTAATAAGGCGGCACGTGAGATGAAAGCCCGTGTCAGCAAACTACTCCCAAGCGAAAAAACGCGCGGTTTGACTGTATCGACCTTTCACCAATTTGGTCTCCAGTTTTTGCGCTACGAGCTGATTCATACGCCGCTAAAAGGTAACTTCTCTATCATGGACAGTGATGATAGTAAGCGTTTGCTCATGGAGCTAATGATGCGCGACAATTTAAGTGGCGCTGAAAGTCGTGAGCTGGTTGGTAAAGCGATCAAGATGATTTCCGACTGGAAAAACGATTTGATTGAGCCTGACAAGGCGATGGAGACGTTAGACGATCCAGAAGACATGATTTTTGCGACCTTGTACGCGCTTTATGAGCGTAACTTGCGCGCTTACAACGCGGTCGATTTTGATGACTTGATTGTACTACCAACCAAAATATTACGTGAAAATAGAGAACTGCGCGACAAATGGCAAAACCGTATTCGTTATCTATTGGTCGATGAGTATCAAGATACCAATACCGCCCAGTATGAAATGATTAAGCATTTGGTTGGACCCCAAGGTCGTTTTACCGTGGTGGGTGATGATGACCAATCTATCTATGCGTGGCGCGGTGCGAAGCCTGAAAACATGGCACTGCTAAAAGAAGATTTCCCAAAACTAAAAATCGTCATGCTTGAGCAAAATTATCGCTCAACCACCCGTATTTTGACCTCTGCCAACGCCGTTATTCTCAACAACGAGCATTTATTTGAAAAGAAACTATGGTCAGATAAAGGTCAAGGCGAGAAAATCCGCATCATTAACTGCCGTAATGATGATGATGAGTCCGAGCGCGTTGCCAAAGAAATCGTCACCCATAAGCTGCGTTTCGGCAATGAATGGGAGCAGTACGCGGTACTCTACCGCAGTAACTTTCAGGCACGTATGCTAGAGGCACAATTGCGCCAGTTGCAAGTGCCTTATAAGTTATCGGGCGGTCAGTCGTTCTTTGCCCGTAGTGAAATCAAAGACATCATGGGTTATCTGCGCCTGATATTAAACCCCGAAGATGACAGCGCGTTTTTGCGTATTATTAATACCCCCAAACGCGGCATGGGACCTGCCACGCTAGAGAAGCTTGGCTTATTTGCACAAGAACACAGCATCTCGCTATTGGCTTCTTGTACTCATGCCGGCTTGGCTCATGTTTTGCCATCAAAAGCTTATGGCACGATAAAAGAGTTTGGCGAGTTCATCGAGCACTATACACGCGAGCTGGACCAACACCCTGATCCTGTGCCAATCGTGCGTCAGATGATTGATGAGACGGGTTATATTGATTTTGTCCGTAGCGATGCCAAAACACCGCAGCAAGAAAAAAACCGTATTGATAATATCGATATGCTGTATACCAGTATTCAGTCACTCATTAATCGCGCGGAAGAAGACGAAGATCGCACGATTGATACCATCATTCGTAAACTGGTCTTGCTTGATATGCTTGAGCAACAGCAAGAAGAAGAGAATACCAACAAAGTCAATCTAATGACCTTGCATGCTGCAAAAGGCTTGGAGTTTGATTTTGTTTATATCATGGGGCTTGAGGAAGAGATGCTGCCGCATCGCAACTCTATCATGAGTGAGACAGTGGAAGAAGAGCGTCGTCTGATGTACGTAGGCATTACCCGCGCGCGTCGTGAGCTGACATTGACGCTCGCGACCCAGCGCCGTGCTGGTGGCCAGATGCGCGTCACCTCAGAGTCCAGATTTTTGGACGAGCTACCTGAAGATCATGTTGACTGGCCCGCCAAGGCCAAAAAGAAAAAAGCAACCAAAGATCCAGAAGCGGTCGCTGATGAGTATTTGGCCAATATTCGCGCTTTATTGGGTAAGCGCTAACATCAACATTGGCAGTGCTGATGCCAAAAAGAACTAACTCGGCAAACGCTAACCCGACGTTTTGCCATTTGCTACTATTGACACTTTATAAAAGATATTGGAATCCTTATGCCTACCTCGATGCCCGATCAGGAACGACCATCAGTGCTACCAGGAGATTATAATCCGGCTGAATACAGTGCCGAATATAAACTGCTGTATTTGCAGGATTTGGTTGCTGATAAAGCATATGAGGCGATTACAGAGTTTTTAGAAAAGCAGTCTGAGTATGAGATTGCAAGCCTACTAGAGTCTTTCCCGACTCAAAACCGCCTACTCATCTGGGAGCAAGTACCAGAGGGCATTAAAGGTGAGGTACTTGCTGAGCTCGAGTACGATACCCGCCAGCCATTATTAGAGAATATTTCTTCTCAAGAAATCTCGCTATTTACCCAAGATCTTGATGCCCAAGACATCTCTGAGATTTTGGATACTGTCACTGAGAGCGTACGTACCTCAGTCATGGCAACGCTCGATGAAGAAACGCGCGTACAAGTCAATAAACTTGATACGTATGATGACTGGGAAGTTGGGAGCTACATGGATCCTGATATTATCCAAATACGGGATGATATCTATCTGGCGGATGTACAGGATTGGCTACGCGAAAACGAGGATCTACTCGATGACGAAAGCCAAGAGCTGCTCGTGGTCGATCAAAGCCAGCAATTACTTGGGCTATTGAGTCTGGTAGATCTGATTAAACATGACCAAAAAACGTTAGTTTCAGAACTGATTGATACGGCTATCACGATTAATGATCGCTTAGATATCCAAGATGCCGCAGCGATTTTTCGCTCAGAAGATATCCGCTTTGCCCCCGTGACGAACAGCTATGGCGAGCTGGTTGGACAACTAAATGGCGAAGACATCATGGAGATTATCCAAGATGATGTCGATAGCACCATGAAAAACCTTGCTGGTGTTAGCCAAGATGAAGAGCTGTTCGCGCCTATTCTAACCAGTGCTAAAAGCCGTAGTGTCTGGTTGGGCATTAATCTCTGTACTGCGCTTCTAGCGGCAGCAGTGATTGGACAGTTCGAGGAAGTGTTGGCAGAAGTGGTGGCGCTGGCGATATTGATGCCTGTGGTCGCCAGTATGGGCGGTATTGCAGGCTCGCAAACCTTGACAGTCGTTATCCGCGGTATGGCAATGGGTCAAATCGGTGGTTCTAACCGAGTTTGGCTCCTGAACAAAGAGCTGTGGGTTGGCGCGATAAACGGTATCATTTGGGCGATAATCATGGCATTTATTGCCCAATTATGGTTTCATGACATCAAAATTAGTGCTGTCATTGGCTTTGCCATCGCGATCAACATGACTGCGGCTAATGTCTCAGGAATTAGTATACCGCTGATGCTAAAACGTATGAATATCGATCCTGCGTTATCAGCCTCAGTGATTTTGACCACCGTGACGGACATTGTCGGTTTCATGTCATTTTTAGGCTTGGCGAGTGTGTTAATACTCTAGTGAATTGCTAAATAATAAAGTATTCAATAAAAATATAGCATTGCTATTTATATAGCATTGTTGTTTATACAATATTGTTAAATAGTCTTAATTTATAAAACTTCTAAATCGTTAAGTGAGTGTGTTATGCAAGCTGTACAAGTAAAAGTGGTCAACCCTAAAATTACTGAAGATGAAGCATTTTCTTTGCCAACTCGTGCCACCGATGGCAGTGCTGGTATCGACTTACGTGCTTGTATTGATGAGCCCTTAACGATCAAAGCAGGCGAAACTCACTTGATAGGTACAGGCCTCGCCGTTTATATTCAAGACCCTAATTATGCTGGTATGATATTGCCGCGCTCAGGACTTGGCCATAAGCATGGCATCGTCTTAGGCAACTTGGTTGGGTTGATTGATGCCGATTATCAGGGTGAGCTGATGGTTAGCATCTGGAACCGTAGTGAGAATGATTTTGTTCTCAATCCAAGCGATCGCATGGCACAATATATCGTGGTGCCTGTTGCCCGTCCTGAGTTTGAAGTGGTCGCAGAATTCAGTGATGAAAGCGTGCGCGGTGCTGGCGGATTTGGGCATTCAGGTCGTCAGTAAC
Source organism: Psychrobacter sp. T6-5 (assembly GCF_052258485.2). NCBI lineage: Bacteria > Pseudomonadati > Pseudomonadota > Gammaproteobacteria > Moraxellales > Moraxellaceae > Psychrobacter > Psychrobacter sp. T6-5. The sequence goes on from NZ_JBQQEY020000001.1 coordinate 2,773,861, forward strand.
CATCCATTAGCCAGTAATTTTTGGACAGCGACTTAGATCGTCATTAAGCCAAATCATAACCAAGATAGCGACTAGGATTTATTTTTTTACATTAATAGAATGTTGCGCTGTCCATTTTGTATTCATAATCACCTATTTATCACGTCAATAAGGAGAATAAGCCATGCCATCTTTTGCGGCGCAGCAATCCTTATTTCGTGCTTATGACATCCGTGGTACAAACAAACATTTTACCAATGAGTTTGTACAAGCGCTCGGCCATCGTTTTGCTCAGCTCTATGGCTCTCAACGCAGCCAATTCACAAAAAATAGTGATGCCAATACCATTGATACTGGTACCAGTATTGATACCAATGTTATTACCGCTATCGATAGCAATGCCGATACGCCCATAGACACTACGCAAAATACTGGCGTTGACGATGTTGGTGTTAAAAATATCGTGGTTATTGGCTATGACATGCGTCATGGCAGCGAATCGATTGCACGTACACTCGCTACTGTATTGAATCAGCAAGGTTTATGCGTTATCCAGCTCGGTCTTGTTACCACACCCATGATGGCATTTTGGGCAAAGCAGTATCAAGGCCATGGCATTATTGTGACCGCCAGCCACTCTGCCAAAGATATATTGGGTATCAAGTGGCTGGTCAATCATAAATCTCCCAGTAATGTAGAGATACAAACCTTGTATCAACAATTAATCTCTCATACTCATTACTCATCTAAAAATCAGGTCGAGCAAGCAACCTTAGACTCAAAATCAGACTTACACCATATAAATATTAGCAGCAATACAGAATTATCTAGAGCGTTGCTTAAAGAACTGCCTGCCAAGCAAATAGCAGACGTCTATATCGCGGCTATCGAGCAAGTCTTTTGTCAGTTGACTCAGGATAATCAGACAGCACCTACAAAAAACCAAAAAACGTCAGCTAAGCTTGATCTGATTGTGGTTATTGATTGTATGCACGGTGCCACTGGCAACATCACTCAGCGCCTATTTGACCGTTTTTGCCAGCATGTTATTGTGCTCAATGACACGCCAGATGGCAGTTTTCCTCTTGGTAATCCTGATCCAGCCGAGCCCAACCGTCTAACAGCGCTGCAGCAAGCCGTTGTTTCTCATCATGCCGATATTGGTCTGGCATTTGATGGTGATGGTGATCGTTTGATGATCGTCGATAATGACGGCAAAGTGGTCATGCCTGATCACCTACTCTACTTATTGGCACGCATTGCCATTACAGAACGTCCGGATTCTTTAACCAACTCCTTAGCGTCTGAGGTGCTATTTGATATTAAATGCGCGCATCATCTGCCGAAGCTACTGGCAGATCTTGGCGCGATGCCAGTGATTAGCAAGACTGGTAGCAGCTTTATGCGCCAACAGGTACAGCATCTTGATAGTCAAATTATCTTTGCAGGTGAGCTATCAGGACATTTTATTTTTAATGATGGCCGCTTTATCCCTTATGATGATGCCATATATGCTGCATTACGCTTACTACATTGGTTTGCTAAATCTCGTAATATCTTAGATGATAAAAATGCGCTAACAGATATTCTCCAACGCTTGCCAGCCATGGTCAGTACGGCTGATCATTATTTGCCGGTGCCGCAGACTGCTAGGACAGATTGCTCAATTATGGAGCAATTAACGAGGGTTTGTACTTACTTGCAAGACCTAGCGAGCGTGACTACTCATGCTGATTTGTTTGACAGTTATGATTACCGACTAGACGCCGCTAATCTACCAGCTGCTATATGTGAGTCACCAGTCTGTACTTGCTCCTTTGTCAGATCCCATATAGCTGTCGAACAAGCCAAGTCTTTATTACCAGCAGGCACTAGACTTAGCTGCATAGATGGTGTCCGCTTGGATTTTGCGCACGGATTTGGCGTACTGCGTCAATCAAATACCAGTAATAGCCTGACTGCACGCTTCGCTGGTGACAGTATGCATGACCTAAAAGACATTCAAGCGACCTTTGCCGCGTTGTGTCGCCCATTTAATGCAGAGCTGGCAACACAGATTGTCGCCATGCCTGCTGAATAACTGCTTTAAAACCTGTACCAATTAAATATGCTAAAAAGAACAACCCTTTTAAAACCCGCCCTTTAGGAGTTAGGAATGACGCTTAATCTAGATGACGCCAAAAACACCGCTGAAGTATTAACTACTGCACTGCCCTATATTCAGCGCTTTGTTGATAAACTCATCGTGGTGAAATACGGCGGCAATGCCATGACCGATCCTGAGCTTGAAAGCTCATTTGCACGCGATATTGTCTTGCTAAAAACGGTCGGTATGCATCCAGTCGTTGTACATGGTGGTGGTCCACAAGTTGATAACTTACTAAAAGAGCTCGGCCGTCAATCAGACCGTATCGATGGCATGCGCGTCACTGACAAAAGCACCATGGATATCGTAGAAATGGTATTGGGCGGCAGTGTCAACAAATCGATTGTTAGCCTAATTAACAAACACGGCGGTCGCGCAATTGGCCTCACGGGTAAAGATGCCAACTTGATTCAGGCAAAAAAACTGATGATGGAAAAAATTGGCGCAGACGGTATCGCTGTCCCTGTAGATTTAGGGTTCGTGGGCGACGTGGTGAGTGTCAATAAAGACGTCATCAATATGCTCATTGCCTCTGATTTTATTCCTGTTATCGCACCACTTGGCGTTGATAAAGAAGGCAATACCTACAATATCAACGCTGACCTGGTCGCTGGTAAAGTGGCTGAGTTTTTGCAAGCAGAGAAACTAATGCTATTGACCAATATCAAAGGTGTATTGGGCCGTGACGGCGAGGTAGTGACTGGGCTAACACCCAAGAAAGTCGATGCCTTAATCGAAGATGGCACGATCTCAGGCGGTATGATTCCCAAAATACAGTGTGCGCTTGATGCGGTACGTAGCGGTGTTAAAAGTGCCGTTATCGTCGATGGACGCGTTCCTCATGCCACCTTGCTAGAGATTTTCACTAACGAAGGGGTCGGTACGCTGATCAGCCGTGAGATAGAGGCCTCATAGCGTCAAACACAGGAAGCAATCATGTCTCTCACGCTATGGTTTTTACTATTCATAATACAAAGTATCTATTGTTGGTGGATTATCGGCTATGGCGGTGCAAAATGGATAGAGGGCTGGAAGTCGTTTTTTATGATTGACTGGTTTGCCCTTGATTGGACAGCGGAGCAAATTCGCCTCTATGTGCTCATTATTTGGGGCTTTAGTGTAATTTGGTTTATTGTTGGCGTTATTAAGCCCGAGCTAAGAGTTTATTAGCTCGGGCTCTTTATGCCCGTTTTTAACCAAACATACGCTCAAAATCCGCTTCATCAAAACCGCACAGCAATATTGCTCGATCTTTATCTGCCAACTGACCTTCTACAATTGGACGTTTGATCATGCTGGTATTTTCTACCAGTAACGCTATCGCAGCGTCTACACTGGTATCAGCCGCTTGCTTTTGACTGTCGTCTAGCTTGCGCCATGTCGTACCGCGTTTGTTCAACACTTTATCAATACCTAGTTCGTTAACCCAGCGCTGTACCGTTGCCTTGTCAATGCCTTGTTTTTTATAATCGTGAAACTCATAGCTAACGCCTAGCTCATCTAGTTTAGTGAATGCCTTTTTCATCGTGCTGCACGACTTGATACCGTAAATAGTGATGGTCATTCTTCCTCCTCTGATTTTTCTTCTAATGAGTATAGACTTTCTAAAATAGTACCCTTTAAGTTTGCTCCAGTAAAAATCGCTTTTTCATGGTTGGTATTTTCAAAGTTAGCATTTTCGAGGTTAGCATTAGTAAAATCTACACCTTCCATATTTACACTGTTAAAAGAAGCATTTTTTAGATTTGATCCTACGAAACTAGCTCTTGACATCATAGTCCAATCAAACTCAGCACGTTCAAGGTTTGCTTCATCAAAAGTTGCATCACAAAGATTCGAGTAATAAAAAGAAGCTTCTATTAGACTCGCTCTATGAAAATTAGTATGCCATAAGGTAGACAAATTAAAATTGATGTTTTCAAAATTTGCTCTAGTACAATTACTCATTAAAAGTACTGACCCAGCATACGTATTACTAATAGTTAAGTGGTTCAAGTTAGCATTAATATTGTAGTCTAGGGTTTTAAACCAATTACTAAAAGCATCCCGATTATCGTACTTGGCGCCATCAAACACTTTATCAGTAGCTTGTGCTAAAACTGAATGTATTTTTAGCAAAGCTATTTCAGAGTTTCTCTTATATTTTAGATCTTTGTTAAAAGTAGATAAACCCAGCCTCTTAACAGGAGACTCGTGATTGATAGCTGACTGTATTAAACTTACGATCAACCTTTGATAACTTTCTATAATCTCCACATCTTTATTCATTAATATTTTCACTTCTCCGCTTAAGAAGTTCTCTAAATAATCATCTAATGGTTGTGGTCCACAAAGTCTTATCCATTTCTCAAATGCTTCTTCAAGCGTCCATCCAGTTCCAGCACGACTTCTACTACGTGCAACTTCTTCTGACATTATTTCTAGTTCAAGCATTATTCGCCTTGCTGTTAGATACTCACCAAAACTTTTATGAGTAAATTCAAATGTTTTACTTCCTTGACTACCATCGAACTCTCTAAAATAAAATGCCATCAATAGCCGAATAACGCCTGACTCCGCATCGTCTTTAAACTCATCAAAATAGTTCGCAATTCCAGCTTCTTTACAACGTACCATGATCTTATCGATGCTAGCGGTGCGACCGTTTTCATGCCAAACTGCTAAAGCGATTTCTTCAAGAATTCGTATAAAATTATTTTTTTCAAGATTATTTATTCCTATATGAGTACGACTACCTGTATATTTCCGCTCATGGACTGAGTCTAGTAAATCTGCATATATTTGGTTAAGGTTGGTATCTTCTGTAAAATTAATGTCTTGTCTCAAATAACTCAGTGATAGGAGATAATTCAGTAAAGGCTCTTTCGTTATAGGTTCTAAATGCTCAGTCGCCAGTATCGAAGGCAACTTAGCAAAGTCCTTACCTTTTAACTCACCAAATTTCTGCCACCATTCATCACGTTGATCCTCTAGTAATAGATTATGTACATCGTTAAAATCTTCTCTGTCATCTTCATTAATAAAGTATGGAAGTAGATACAAAACAGTTTTTCGCTTCTTCAACTTATTTTGCTGTTGCTGTATAGATAATTCGCGACCTGTAACTATTGCTTTCCAGTTTAAACTTCTTTTTTCTCTCAATACTTCTTTCAATTCTTCTGTAAAGTTATTTGCTACTTCTTTTGAATTAGATCCTTGCATTGATAGCTCATCTAGACCATCAAATATGAGAAGCAACTTTGGCTCTTCTAGTAAGTTATCTCGAGTTAAAATGCTATGATTATCAAGGAACTCCTTAATAGCTGCTGGTAAGTAATGACTTATCTTAAAACGATGTAAAGGTATAAATAAGACAGGTATATCGGATTTCTCAGCCAACTCTGAGGCTAGAATTTTAGCAAAGGACGACTTCCCTGAACCAGGCCCACCACTAATCACTTTTAAATTATCTTCGGCATCGCTTTGCGTAATCCATCTATCAATTTCTTCGTGCAGATTACAAACTGTTTTGACCATATTTTCATTACGATTAGATCTAAGAATATTGCTATTTCCAGCTTCTATCACATCATTATCAAGTGTCTTATCATTACTATCTTCTTCTGTTTGTATGTAATAAGCCCGTAGAGGAACGTATATTTGCTTAAGCCCAAACGCTTCTTCAAAGACACGCTCACTAACCTGTTGCTGTAACCAATAGCGATATTCTGATGCTTGTCTTTGCAATCTATTTGCAGTATTGAACGGTGTATCTAGCTTTTCAACAATTAGAGCATAATAAGCTGGATTCGTACCCCATTCATGGTGTAACGACATGGGAAATTGTGATTTAAACTGGTAAATAAATGAGCTGGCTTGACTATCATTCAGTCCAAGTTGTTGTAGCCAGTTCTTTAAGATGGGCGATAGATCATTTAAAAAAGATAATTGATGCGGATTGTTGAAAAATTCATTCGTTAATGTAATTTCTATCTCGTTAACTTGGTTAGTAAGTTGCTCACTAACTGTGTTCAGTTGAGACTTTTCAATATTATTTTCAAATAAGTCATTAAAATCTTCTAATATCTTAGCGATAGCATGCGTTAAAGAAGTCACAACAAGCAGCCAAGCTCTCTGCTCTACTGGAACATCCTCCAGTGAGATTGCTTTAGAAGTACTTGATAAGCCTTTGACTATACTCGTCAACGCTCCAATAGGATTAGCAGTAGCAACTTGAATGGCAGTGCCTGCTACAGTAGAAGAAGCTTGGATAAAGAACTCTTTTAAATCAAACTTAACGTCACGGTTAAGTAAACTGACAGGTTTCTTAAGAATAATTTCACTCATGTTGTATCTACTGTATTAGGTGATTAATAGAACATCTGTTTATAAAGACTACACCCCTATCTTCAACTATAACAACGTCACAATCAATCGCAATTTTTGCCAAATTACGCTATGCTATGGCATTGTCAAATTCCACCTATTTTGATCAGTATTAAACAAATCCGTATTAAATAAATCAGTATCAACCAATTTCGAGCCGACTATGAGCAACGCCGTGACAGCAGACCAAGCAGAAAACAATTATTATAACCCACAAGCGATAGAAGCCGCGCAGCAGACCAAATGGGATACTGACAAGCGCTTTGAAGTCAGCAATGAGCCAAGCGACAAGCCAAGTCGTTACATGCTATCGATGTTCCCTTATCCAAGCGGCAAGCTGCACATGGGCCACGTACGTAACTATACGATTTCTGACGTATTAAGCCGTTATTATCGCCTAAAAGGTTTTGAAGTCATGCAGCCAATGGGCTGGGATGGTTTTGGCCTGCCAGCTGAGAACGCCGCGATTGCCAATCAGACCCCGCCTGCTGCATGGACGTTTGCCAACATCGACAACATGCGCGCCCAGCTTAAATTACTTGGCCTGTCTATTGACTGGTCACGCGAGTTTGCCACTTGTAGCCCTGAGTATTATCAGTGGGAGCAGTGGTTGTTCTTGCAGTTGTACAAAAAAGGCTTGGTTTATAAAAAGCTATCAACGGTCAACTGGGATCCTGTTGACAACACTGTCTTAGCAAACGAACAAGTCATCGATGGCAAAGGCTGGCGTAGTGGAGCTGCCGTCGAAAAGCGCGATATCCCAATGTATTACTTCAACATCACTGACTATGCCGATGAGCTATTGGATGATTTGGATCAGCTAGAAGGCCACTGGCCCTCTGAAGTATTGACCATGCAGCGCAACTGGATTGGTCGTAGTGCCGGTATGGAAGTACATTTCCCTTATGAGCTTGCTGGTGAAGAAAACACGCTAGATGTGTTCACCACTCGTCCTGATACCTTGATGGGTGTGACCTATGTCGCCGTTGCCGCAGAGCACCCACTTGCCCAGTACGCCTCTGAAAACGATGACATGATCGCTCAATTCTGTGCATTGTGCAAAAAAGGCTCAGTGGCTGAGGCTGATCTTGCTAAAGCCGAAAAAATCGGTATGGATACCGGCCTGACCGTCACTCATCCTCTGACTGGGGAAGAAGTGCCAGTGTGGGTCGCCAACTACGTGCTGATGAGCTATGGCTCAGGCGCAGTCATGGCGGTACCAGCTCATGATGAGCGTGATTATGAATTTGCGGTGAAGTACAATCTACCGATCAAGCAAGTCATCAATACGCCTGATGGCTATTTTGATGAGCTAAAAGCAGATGCTAAAGCAAATGATAGTAAAGTGAATCTTGCTTACACTGAACGCAATACTTTGGTTAACTCAGGTGAGTTTGATGGCCTAGACTTTGAGCAAGCGTTTGAAGCAATGCTTGCCAAGCTTGAGCCAAAAGAGCTTGCTAAGAAAAAAATCCAATATCGCTTGCGGGATTGGGGTGTTTCTCGCCAGCGTTATTGGGGCTGCCCTATCCCAATGATCAACTGTGAGCATTGTGGTACGGTGCCAGTTGAAGAGCAAGACTTGCCAGTTGTGTTGCCGACTGATGTCGTGCCTGATGGTCGCGGTAATCCGCTTAAAAACATCCCAGAGTTTGTCAATACCACTTGTCCTAAATGTGGCAACCCTGCCGAGCGTGAGACCGATACCTTTGATACCTTTGTAGAGTCAAGCTGGTATTACGCGCGATTTGCTAGCCCAACTGATGCGCAAAACATGGTCAACAAGTCTGCTGCCAATAAATGGTTGCCAGTCGATCAATATGTGGGCGGTGTTGAGCATGCGGTAATGCATCTATTGTATGCGCGTTTCTTCCATAAGCTCATGCGTGATGAAAACTTAATCACTGGCGACGAGCCATTTGCCAATCTAATGACGCAAGGCATGGTGCTCGCTGGTACGTTCTACCGTGTCAATGCTGATGGCAGTACGACCTACTACTTTGCAGAAGATATCGACATCGACTTCAACGAACGTGGTCAACCAATCAAAGCTATCTTGAAGTCAGATGGTCAGCCAGTCACGATTGGTAAGATCGAAAAAATGTCTAAGTCAAAAAACAATGGCGTAGATCCACAGCTAACTATTGATAAATACGGTGCTGATACGGTTCGTCTATATACGCTATTCACTGCACCTGCGGATCAAACGCTTGAATGGTCAGATGATGCGCTAAAAGGTCCTTATAACTTTGTGAAAAAAGTGTGGCGTATTGCCAATGATCATGTGCAAGCGCTAACGGCCGCCAATATGAGCATTGATACGCTTAATAGTGCTACTTTGAACACAGACGGTCTAAGCAAAGAAGCCAAAAATTTGCGCCGTAAAACGCACGAAACCATCGCTAAGATTGATAGTGACTTGGGTGATCGTTTAGCACTCAACACGCCAGTATCAAGCCTGATGGAACTTGCCAACGAGTTAACTTCTTTTAACGCCAGTAGCGAGCAAGAGCTACACGTTAAACACGAAGCGTTGACCAATCTGCTGATTATGCTGTCTGTCTATGCGCCGCACGTTGGTGAGCATTTGCTTGAGCAGCTAGGACTTAATACCTTAACCCTAGACTATCCAACCGTTGATGAAAATGCGCTGGTACAGGACATGATCACGATGGTGGTACAGGTCAATGGTAAGATGCGTGGTAAGATGGATGTGGCACCAAACAGCGATCCTGAGCAACTAAAAGTACAGGCTCGAACGATGGAAAGTGTGGCAAAATTCATCACAGGCGAGATTAAAAAGGAAATCGTCGTTCCTAATAAGCTGGTTAATATCGTGGTTGCAGGCTAGTCGCCTAGGCTTAGTGCTCTAAGCCTTTTTATCATATGAGGATAGCGTTTATGTTGTATAAACATCGAGCTGAGCAGTCACAACCAACGCCAAGCGCACTACACCTTGGTGCAAAAAAATCTGGTGGGCGTAAGCTTGCAACCGCAATGCTCGCAGCATTACCCATGTTTGCGATATTGGGTGCAACGGCAGGGCTTAGCGGTTGCGGTTTTCAGCTACGCGGTTATGATACCCCTATGCTGCTCAATGATAGCAAGACAGCCGTCATTATCGAAGATAATCGCACCTCATTTCCTCTAAAATTGCCATTGACACGCCGCCTAACCACGTTAGGTGTCGATGTCATTGACAATATGACAGTTGATGATGTGATTCGCAGCAATCAACAAGCTGGTGCTAAACCGATTGCAGCGATCGATATCAGTAACGTGCGTTTTAAGCGTTACGAGTTGGTGGGTGTATTAACAGAGATTCGCTTGGTACTCTCTGCTGATGTCAGCTACCAAACGATCGAGAATGGCAAGCCAGTCACGCTTACCAATCCCATTCAAGTCGAGCGTAGCTATCAATACAATGAAGCATCCGTCAGTACTGATGACCAGCAAGGCGATCAGATTCGTGATTGGCTCTATGACAGCTTAGCACGCCGTATCACGGATCAATATGTGGCGATTTCTCTACCAAAAGTCGCACCTGCTGCCAAACAGTCTGTACTGATGAATAAAGGCGCAACGCCAACGGTTGTTGTCGTACCCGAGAAGTAACTTTTAACAAATACTGTTATGAATCTCTACCATTTGCAGTCATTTAAGTATGAAGAACAACGAGTGTACGCACTAACTTAGTTAGCTAAGTAAGTTCGACAGCGCTCGTCATATTTTTGCAAATGCTATCATCTGCTTACCAACCTGTGTCCTACCACGCTATGCAAAATACCTTTATACAAGCTTATCCAAAACTCCTGCAGCCTTCGGTTGCGGTAGCGGGCTTGTGGCTGGCGCATGGTGATGAGCCATTGCTTAGTCAATGGCTGATTGACGCACTGCGTCCACATTGGCGCGCGCAAAACTACGCCATCAAGCGCATAGAGCTGATATCGGTGAAGAGTTGGCAAGAGGTATTGTCAGAGCTTGGTAGCCAGTCTTTGTTTGATGATGCGAGTGCGGTAATCGTGACTGGCAACCATAAACCCGACAAAGCGGTTATTGCTGAGCTTGAGCGCTTTGCTGTTGAGGCGCAAACAGGTGCGCACAGTCACAGCGTATTATGGCTAACACCCAAACAAGACAAACGCAGTCAGAGTAGCAAGTGGTTTGCCCCTTTTGCTCAATATGGCAATGTCATTGATTGCAATTTATACAACGAGCAGCAGCGCCAGCAGTTGTTGCAGATACAGGCTCAAAAGTTTGGATTACGACTGTCACAAGAAGCGTGGCAGCTACTCATGTCGCACACTGAGCACCACCTACTCAGTGCTTATCAAACGCTATGGCGACTGTCTTATCTGTTTGCACCGCAATTAGCTGTTAGCAATAGTAATAATCATGAAGATAACGATCAATCTAATAACTTTACGCAGCCGGTAAACAACGTTGCACTGGACATTAAAGACTTGCAAGCCGCTTTGGTCAGTGACGCTCAATTTAGTGTGTTTGATTTATCTGATGCGATGCTCGCGGGCAATAGTACGCAAGTTGCCAAAATCATGTTTCAGCTAAAGGCGACCGATGAGCCAACGACTTTAGTGTTATGGGCAATCAGTAAAGACATGCGGCAAATTATACAACTGATGGATGGACAAGACCCACAAGCACTAGGGATTTGGCGTAGCAAGCAGGGTCTCTATCAACAAGCGTGCCGTCGTCAGTCAAAAGAACGAACCGCCGAGTGGCCTGCTCTGCTCTATCGCTGTGACCAAGCCATCAAAGGCCTCATTCGCCAACCAGCATGGGAGCTTCTATTGCAAGCAGCATTAGAGTTAGCAGGGAAGCGCTTGTTTGCGATGCGATAGACTGGATGCTAGTAATTGGGCACGCCTTTCTGTATTTCCCCTGCCTATCGCTTTCTTTGTCAAACTCATCCTACTAAAAACACTTTCTAAAACGCACCTCTTTGTTATCCATTTCTAAATACATTCTTTCTAATATCCAACCATTAGCAGCCACTTATTTTCTGTCATGTTATTTGTTCTAAACAAGCCTTAACCTTTCGTAAACTAATTATCATTCCCTTTTGCACATGAAGTCTCTACTATATCTACACTTGATTTAATTGTGATTGGATTGTTGTCATGCGCAAAATGAGCAAAAAGTCTGCTATCAAATGGGGCGTTATCGCCTTAGTCGTCGTAGCGCTAGGGGCTTTAGCCTATACCTTCTTAAAACCGAAAGAGACCACCCCCAACTATCTGACCGCGACAGCTGAGATTGGTGATATTGAAAACAATGTCATGGCGTCCGGTAAGGTCAAAGCTTTAAATACCGTTGACGTCGGCGCGCAGGTATCTGGCGAAGTAAAACGCTTGTACGTTGAGGTCGGTGATGAGGTACAACAAGGCGATTTGATTGCACAGATTGACCAAGTGACCCAAAAAAACAACTTGAGCAACGAACAAGCCAGCCTTGAGCAAAGTGTGGCCGCCATCCAAAGCGCACAAGCAGAATCGTTAAGCAAACAAGCCAGCCTAAAAAGCGCGTATGCCGATCTTGCCAGTCGTCAGTCTGAGCTCAAGCAAGCGCAATCTGATTTTGCGCGTTTGCAAGACTTAGTCGCTATCAATGCCATCTCCCAACAGGAATATGACACACAAGCGACTAGCGTTGAGACCGCAAAAGCAGCCGTTGCCAATGCCCGTGCTGCTATCGACACGGCCAAAGCCGCGATTGCGACCACAGAGGCCAATATCAACAGCCAGCAAGCGGCGCTACGTAAGTCACAGACCAACGTCAGCACAGCTGAAGAAGATCTGAGCTATACCACGATCCGTGCACCGATATCAGGTACAGTCGTATCGATTACAACGGAGCAAGGCACCACCGTCAATGCTAATCAGACAGCACCAACCATCGTCACATTAGCAGATCTATCGACCGTGCGTATCAACGCGCAAATCTCCGAAGCAGACGTTATCAATGTCAACGCAGGTATGCCCGTATATTTCAACATCATTGGTAACCCTGACCAAAAATTTGACTCTGTGCTCAAAGCAATTGAACCTGCTCCTGAGCAAATCAGTGACACCAGCTCAACCGATTCTGCTATCTACTATGTTGGCTATATCGAAGTACCTAACACCGATCGCCGCTTTCGTATTGACATGACGGCACAGGTTTATGTCGTGATCAATCAAGCAAAGAACGTCTTACTTATTCCTGCTGCTGCCCTACAGCCTGTCGGCAAAACCGAAAAATCAGTCACAACTAACGATGATCCAAATGCAAAAACAGCCAAAGTTCGTGTCTTAAAAGCGGATGGCAGTGTGGCTGAGCAAGTCGTCAAGACAGGTATCAACAACCGCGTCGATGTACAGATTTTAAGTGGCCTGAATAAAGGCGATGAGGTGATACTGAGTGAAGAAGGACCACAAAAAGGCGGTAAAGGTGGAAGACCGTTTTAATACCTAAGTAGATAAACCAGCATCGAGTCATGGTAGATAAGCGTTTTATAATTTTATATAAGTCATTATATAAGCAGTACTGATATAGGCAGCAGCGTAAATGAACACCAAAAGCCCCAACCCTAATGCCGCAGCAGACACTCCATTGATGCAGGTCAAAGGGCTGATCAGAGAATTCAAAGCTGGTGAACAAAACATTCGCGTTCTCCATGATATCGACTTAACCATCAATCAGGGCGAGATGGTTGCCATCATCGGTCAGTCAGGCTCTGGTAAGTCGACCTTGATGAATATTTTGGGCTGCTTGGATCAAGCTACGGCTGGCGAATATAAAATATACGGTCAATCCGTCAACCGCCTAGACGCCGATGAGTTAGCAAAATTGCGCCGTGAGCATTTTGGTTTTATCTTTCAGCGCTACCATCTGCTCGGCGATATCAGTGCGAGGGATAATGTCTCCGTCCCTGCTGTATATGCAGGGATGGATGGTCAAACTCGTAGTGATCGTGCCGAAAAGCTCCTAGCAGACTTGGGGTTGGGAGAAAAGATCAATAACCGCCCAAATCAGCTCTCAGGGGGGCAGCAGCAGCGTGTCTCCATTGCGCGGGCGCTCATGAACGGTGGCGATATTATCCTTGCAGATGAGCCAACAGGTGCGCTTGACAGTAAATCTGGCGAAGATGTGATGAAAATACTACATGACCTTAATGATCAAGGTCATACGATCATTATGGTCACGCATGACCCCAAACTTGCGGCGCAAGCTGAGCGAGTCATTGAGCTCAAAGACGGTTATGTAATTGCAGATTACAAAAACGACAACTATCAGCAGACCCATAACCAACCAGAACCTATCTTAGACAACAATCGCAAGAGCGTGTTTAGTAGCTTTATTGATCGTCTGCTCGAAGCATTCAAAATGTCCTTGCTAGCGATGCGTGCTCATAAGATGCGTACTCTGCTCACGATGTTGGGTATTATCATCGGTATCGCTTCAGTCGTGTCAGTGGTTGGGCTTGGCAAAGGCTCACAGGCACAAATTTTAGAGAATATCAGTGCGCTTGGCACCAATACCATCACCATCAGTGATGGTTATCCTTATGGTGACCCAAGGCGTCAGTACAACGATGATAATCTGACCCCGCAAGACGCTGAGGCCGTCGAAAACCAGCCTTATGTCATCAGCGTCAGTCCACAGCTCGATAGCAATATGAACGTGCGCTACCGCAACATACAGGAGGCGGCTAGTGTCAGCGGCGTTGGTAAAGACTACCTGACCGTCAGTGGTGAGACGCTAACACAGGGTCAAGGCTTTGATGCGCAAAGTATCGACCGCCGTATGCAGGACATCATTATTGATGACAGTGCCAAGCGAACCTTTTTTCCGGATAATGCCAACCCCATCGGCGAAGTACTGCTCATCGGTAGCGTACCTGGACGTGTGATCGGTGTCCTTGCGCCCAATGATGGTGGTTTTGGCCGCAGTGTCGACACACCGACGCTCTATATGCCCTATACCACGATGATGTCGCGCATCAAAGGCGGCTCGAACATCGAAAGCTTTGTGGCACTGATTGATGACAATATCTCTTCTTCCGCTGCTGAATCTGCTATCTCGCAATTGATGATAAGCCGTCACGGTACTGATGACTTTCGCATACGCAATTCAGACTCTATTCGCCAGACGATTGAGTCAACGACGACTGCCATGACTTTACTGATCTCATCCATTGCCATCATCTCCTTAGTCGTCGGCGGTATTGGCGTCATGAATATCATGCTAGTATCCGTCACTGAGCGTACTAATGAGATTGGCGTGCGTATGGCAGTCGGTGCGCGCCAAAGTGATATCATGCAGCAGTTCTTGATTGAGGCAGTCTTAGTCTGTATCTTGGGCGGTTTACTTGGGATTGGACTGGCCTTCGCCATTGGTGAATTGATCAATCGTGTGGGCGGTGACAGTTTCAAAGTCATCTATTCACCAACTTCTATTATTGCCGCGTTTGTTTGCTCGACGCTGATTGGCGTTATCTTCGGCTTCTTGCCTGCGCGTAATGCGGCCAAACTTGATCCCGTCGAGGCACTTTCTCGCGACTAGTAACAAATGAATAATGCCTTTCGAGCAAATATTTGGGTTCAAATAGTCGCTCAATGATAAAAAACCAAAGAAATAAGCAATTTTATAAGAGATTTACACTTTTTTTAGCTCATGGGGTTGTAATTGTCATAATTATATATATAATGTGCTCTCACGTTTAGGGATACAAATTATCTGAACGGGTAAATATGGGCTGTTAGCTCAGTTGGTAGAGCAGTTGACTTTTAATCAATTGGTCCCGCGTTCGAGTCGCGGACAGCCCACCATATTTAGCTTGATCTTTATTAATCGTTCTACCCTATTCGGTAGTTGCTTAATAAAGTTAGTTCTAAGTAATTTCTTTTTTAAATGAATTACTCTTGTTGGCAATAATATACATTTATTGTTAGTATAACTTTTAGAAAATTCTATTTAAAGAATTTTCTCTTGCGAAGCTAAAATTGCAGTGCAATTTTTATACGCTTCTCAGGGCTGTTAGCTCAGTTGGTAGAGCAGTTGACTTTTAATCAATTGGTCCCGCGTTCGAGTCGCGGACAGCCCACCATATTCGAAAAGCCCAGTTACTATCGTAGTAACTGGGCTTTTTTTCGTCTGCATGTTTTAATCCTACTCTTTTTATTTTATCTCTATTTTTTGTGTCGACGTTTAAAGAGTTGGAAGTGATCTTTCTTACGCCATCGTAATTTATGTCTGATTGTATCTTTGATTGTACGTGGATATTTAGGCGCTTGAGCGATGAATTCATCAAATTCTGTCATACTCATCGCCCGCTCCCTACCATGTGCCATCATCACCATTGACGGTTTTAAATCTCTTATCTTGTATAGCGATTCAAGATAGGCTTTGGGATCATAGACAGGAAACGGCGCCACGAACTTATGGCGTAACTTGATGATCAAATCAGCCGTATATACTTGGCGACTGGGCAGATGGAATAAAGACAGATCACGATCCGTATGTCCTGGTGTCTCTAATACTTGCCATTCATCAAACATTGGCATAAGATCACCTTCTGTGACAGTGATATCTGGCTTAAGGCTTGCTGAGTAATATAGGTTTTTAAATGGGCGACCTTGCCGTCTAGCCACATAATACCCTAGATTTATATCGACAAAATGCATCGCTCGTCCACCAATACCGCCGTACCACTGATCTTTCTTGTCAGCAGAGACAATAAGGCACCCTGTCTCTTGTCGAAACTTACGCGCACCGCCTGCATGATCAGGGTGCATGTGTGTGACTACCACGACTTTTAGGTCCGTTATCGGTCGTTTTAAGGTCGTCTTGACATAGCTGAGTACCATCGGCACATCGGCACGGCAACAGCCATCTAGCAGCATGATTTTATCTGGATATACTGCCAAGTAGCTACTCTGGATATAGCCCTCTAGACGTACGATTTCACATAGACTCATTGGTATTCCTTACCGCATTCATCCTCATTATTATGATGAGGCTTGTGTTCCATCCTATAGATACTATTTAGTATAGCGCCCGTCAATTTAAAAAAAATGACTTTGAGTGAACGCTTGTGACTATAGATACGGTTGATAATAGTCGCATAATACGTAACGTCATTAATGACGATATTTGTCTTGTCAGTAAAAATGCAAAAACCCAGCACTTAGGCTGGGTTTTCTACATTAAGAACTTACTTTATAGATTTAAAGCTTATGCCATCAATTACGCCAAGTCACGTACCTTTGGCTCACGCTCCCAAAGACGGGTCTTAGCATTTTCGATAAAACCAGCAACATCATCAAGCGGCGTCACAAACGCATCTTTTTCGATAGGTAACTTGCTCAAGATGTGTTCTTCAGTCGCAGGACAATAAGCAATCGCTTTGCAATGCGCATAAGCATCATTGAACCAGTCTAACGCTGCGCTGTCCATGGCCAGCTTTTTGGCTGGTGGATGCATGATGATACTAACAACAGCGTCAAAGAGCACAGAAGGGCCACCAGCGAGACGCTCGTCCGTTTGGATGTGCGTACCATCGTCTAGCGTTACTTCTTTGTTAGGCGCGACGATCTTGACGCTAGCACCAGCGTCGATAGCGGCTTGTTCAAACTTCTTGACTTCACTATGGCTAGAACCTTCAGCAACCAAGATACCGATTAGGCGACCTTTCAAACTCTTCGGTGAGATACCAATGGTTTGCAGTGCTTCAGAAGTACCAAGATCCTGTACAGGAGCGGCGGCATCAGCAGGCTCTGGTAATTCCATACCAAGCGCACTTGCAACACGGTTCGCCAAGTCTTCATCAATATGAGGCAGATGGCTGAGCATACGAGTACGTACGTGCGCAGTATCTACTTTACCAAGCTCAAACGCGTAAGCAGAGGCAATATGTGCCTTGCCTGCATCGGTCTGGCTACGATAGAACATACGCGGCTGACTGTAATGATCAGCAAAGCTTTCGGCACGGATACGACCTTTAACGCCATCATCCATCTGCTCTTGGAATGAGGCAAATCCGCGTTTGGCGCTTTCACGTGGACGCGTTGGATCGAGGCTTTGTGGCTCATACATCACGCGCGTCTTAGGCACTTGCATTTGCATATGACCATCTTGCTGATTATTGGCAAACGGGCATTTTGGTGCATTAATTGGAATTTGCGCAAAGTTTGGTGAGCCCAAACGTGACAACTGCGTATCTAAGTAACTAAATAGACGCCCTTGTAGTAGTGGATCATTACTATAGTCGATACCTGGTACGACATGCGATGGACAGAACGCGACTTGCTCAGTTTCGGCAAAGAAATTATCTACATTGCGATTCAAGACCATTTTACCAACAATTTTTACGGGCACTAGCTCTTCTGGAATGAGCTTGGTCGCATCAAGATGATCAAATGGGAAGCTGTTTGCCTCTTCTTCAGTAAATAACTGAACACCAAACTCCCACTCAGGATACATGCCATTATCAATTGACTCAAACAAGTCGCGGCGATGATAATCAGGATCTGCGCCAGAGATTTTTACCGCTTCGTCCCATGTGGTTGACTGTACGCCAAGTACTGGCTTCCAATGGAAACGTACAAAGGTGCTCTTACCGTCTTTGTCAATCAAACGATAGCTGTGAATACCAAAACCTTCCATCATACGCAAGCTACGTGGCAGACCACGATCACTCATGAGCCAGATTAAGTTGTGCATGGTTTCAGGGCTCAATGAGACGAAATCCCAAAACGTATCATGGGCAGATGCCGCTTGCGGGAATCCGCGATCCGGCTCTGGTTTAACCGCATGAATCAAATCCGGAAATTTAATCGCATCTTGGATAAAGAAGATTGGCATGTTGTTACCAACGATATCCCAGTTACCCTCTTCGGTATAAACCTTGACTGAAAATCCGCGTACATCGCGTGGCGTGTCTTTTGAGCCTTTATTACCGGCAACGGTCGAAAAACGGGTAAAGAGTGGTGTTTGTTTACCGGTTTCGGTCAAAATTTTGGCCGTTGTATACTCTTCTAATGATTCGGTCAGCTCAAAATAACCGTGTGCCGCACTACCGCGAGCATGGACGATACGCTCAGGGATACGCTCATGGTCAAAGTGGTTGATTTTTTCACGTAGTACAAAATCTTCTAAGAGCGTAGGACCGCGTTCGCCTGCTTTTAGTGAGTTTTGATTGTCGCTGATAGCCACGCCTTGTTGGGTGGTCAATACTTTGGTGTCATCGCCTGCGCGCTGATGGGTTTCACCACCATTACCACGCTCAGAATTCATGTCTTTGGCTGGGTCGGTATGATCGATATTATTATTCATAAAACATCCTAGCTAATGAGTAAAATAGTCTCTTCTAAGACCATTAAAAATGTGCTTACACAGGTGTTGTATCCTTTGGGATAATACTGACTTCATCTGTCGATTATTTGTCTGTGCTGCTGCATGACCAATTATTAAAAAAGATAAAGGAATAAAAGGCATACGGCTTATCTTACCCAAAAATTAAGTCGCTTATAGTTGCGTATATAGTGAACCTTGTTGATGTTTGGTTAAAGTTTACGTGCGCAGTCACTCAACCGCTTGACGGCTTCTGAGCGAGCCCAAACGTTAACAATCCAATCTTGTAATGTAGTTATTCTTTAAGGTATGCTTTTATGGCGTACTAGAGATCATCGATAAATAAAATTGGCATGGTTTTTAGCCATATATTTATCTCTTTTTAATATAACTATAAGGCTATCGACTATGTTACCAACTTCGAATTTTTCGTCCAAAAAACCTTACCACTCCTTATTGGTGGGTGCATCAATGGGTCTCATGGCATTAACCTTCAGCCAAACTGCTGCCGCTATCACGACCAAGAACGTCACTTACACAGTTGATGACCAAGCATACGAAGGCTATTACGCCAAAGCAGATAAGCCCAATGCCCCTTTTATCTTACTCATTCATGACTGGGATGGTTTGACAGACTATGAGCGCAAACGTGCTGATATGCTAGCGAATGAAGGCTACAACGTACTGGCCGCAGACATGTTTGGACAAGGCATTCGTCCGACCTCTGTCGAGGAAAACAAACGCTTAACAGGCGAATTGTATGACGATCGCAACAAAATGCGCCGCATACTACAAGGTGCATTGAATGCTGGACGACTGGAGGGCAATGATGTGCGTAACGGCACCACCATGGGATATTGTTTCGGTGGTACGGTTGCATTAGAGTTAGCCCGTTCAGGCTTCCCGCAAAAAGCTTTTGTCCCCTTCCATGGTGCCTTTGATATTCCAACGGGTCAAAGTTATGACAAGACCACTGGAGAGATATTGGTCTTCCACGGTTCAGCTGACCAGTCTGTCTCTCTAGAGAGCTTTGCAACTCTGGGCAAAACGCTAGAAGCGGCAAAAGTTCCTCATGAAATGGTCACCTACAGCGGTGCACCACATGCCTTTAGCGTATTTGGCAGTGATAGATATGACGCCCGTGCTGATGAACGCTCTTGGAAACGTTATTTGGACTTCTTAGCAGATGAGTACAAATAATCTAATCGTATAAAAATATCAGTCACAATATAAACAATGCTAAATAAAAAGACACCTCAATCAATATCTAATAACGATCTATTGAGGTGTCTTTTTTTGACGTTCTAATCATTTAATATTTCTGAAAGACCAATAGCTGATTATTGGCAGGCATCGCGTACGTTTTGCTAAGCGCCAAATGATGAGTAATTGCTAGGCTGATAATGTCTTCTTTATGACGAATCCCGCTGTCAGAATTACCTTGCCTTAACATCGCATCAAATCGCTGGTTGCCCGCGCTAGTATAGTTACCATGCTCGTTAAATGGGCCATAGACAATCAGCTTACCATCCACAGGTAACGCATCACCAGCCAGTACAAATAACCGCTCAACCAACGCCCAGCTAATGATATGCAGCGTATTGGCCGTAAATATCGCATCATAAGGCTTGGCTATATTGCTATTTGCTAACTGACTATTGATAGGTACAGAATCGTAAGCCAAATCAAACGCTAATGGCAGAGATAGATTGGGCGCAGGATAAGCATGATACCAAGCTGCTATATGACGGTGATTGCTAGTGACATCGCTGGTTTGCCACTGTATCTCAGGTAAACGCGGCGCAAAATAAACACTATGCTGACCCGTTCCAGAGCCAATCTCTAGCACGTGCGTAAAGCCTTGTAGCTCGTTTTGTAATATGTCTAGAATGGGCTGCTTATTGTTCTCACACGCTTGAGAGAATAGCAACGCGTCGATATCCATTTGACTGTTTAGATGATCGTTTTGCATTGAAAATCTCCTCAGACTACCCATTACTTTTGCAGCATATTTCGCGAATCATTGCCAAAATATGCTACTAGTAAATACCTGCCTCAACGCCAGCGGCTAACGTCATGGCAAGCTCTTTTACTTGGTCAGCAAAGCTATCATGCCACTCACCTTGTAGTATCAGCGCCTCTTGAATCCATGACCAGCGTAACCCTGTTGTGATCATCTTCATCGCAAGCTTGGTACCCGTACCATCATGCCCTGCCCGTATATATAACGCAAATGGCATGCCTTGCTTCTCTTCCAACACAGGATAATAACAGCGATCAAAGAAGTCTTTGGTCAGCCCTGCCATATACGCCAGATTTTCAGTCGTGCCGATCAGTAGCGCATCAGCAGCCAATACGTCTTCAGGCTGCGTGTCCTGCGGCGACTTCAAAACGACATTGATATCTATATCAGGATGATTGG
This sequence comes from Psychrobacter sp. T6-5, assembly GCF_052258485.2. Classification (NCBI taxonomy): domain Bacteria; kingdom Pseudomonadati; phylum Pseudomonadota; class Gammaproteobacteria; order Moraxellales; family Moraxellaceae; genus Psychrobacter; species Psychrobacter sp. T6-5. The sequence goes on from NZ_JBQQEY020000001.1 coordinate 2,795,127, forward strand.
CACCAGCATACGCCGCTTGCGCCAACTTCTCAGTGTTGGGCGACGGTGCATGAGCGACAATCAATAACGTTTTTGCCATGGTTTTAAAGGCCACGCGCAGTACGGAACGTTAAATTCTGCGTGATATCAGGGTGGATGCTGTTGGCGACTGGGCAAGTCAATGCGGTGTTATAAAAGATGGTTTGCGTTCGATCATCAAGTTCCTTGTTAAAAGTCACGATGATATGGATCTCGCTCACGCGTCTTGGATCAGCAGCCATGACTTTCGTCACTTCAGCCGTGGTGCCTGCAAGGTCAATATCCATGTCACGGGCTTTGATGCCCATGATGGTAAGCATACAACTGGCCAAACTGGTGGCTAGCAAATCAGTTGGTGAAAATGCCTCGCCCTTGCCTTGATTGTCCGTTGGCGCATCGGTAATGATTTCATTGTTTGATTGCAAATGAATGGCGGTGGTGCGCAAATCGCCTTGGTAGGTTACTTTTGATGTGGTCATAGGGGTTCTCTTTAATATTTATAGCTATTTACAAAATTTTAAATAGTGTATTAATTGATAGCGTTTTCTTCAAGTTTGATAAGTTAAGAGTGAAAGTCATGAGAAAAAATGTCTATATATAATGCTTACTTAGGTCTATAAAGATAGCAAGGTATTACACTAAAGAATAAAACTTAACTCACTTTTTTTAATTTTTTAAATACCTAACTATATTTTCAACCTAGATACAGATCCATCTTTCGAATAATATATATAGTTATGATAACTTATTAGATTTGCAACCTGATAATCAATAATAACTGAGTTTTCATTTTTTTCTATTAAATAAAGTGCACTTCTTGTCTGAACTATTTTCTTCCCATTTTTAAGGCTAATTACTTTATTAGGATTTGTAGAATCAAAATACCTATTATATGTTGACTCACCATTATCAATATTTGTAACAATTAGTCCATCAACATAGTCTATAATTGATAGCTCGTTTAGCAACTCATTAAAATATAAACTTTGCGGAAAAGTTAATGCTCTTTTAAGGAATGCCTTCATCTGGAACCGCTTTTCTCGATATTCATAATCAATCCTATAGACACCTCTGTTCATAATAGAAATAAATATTTTCCCATTGCTTGCAATAATATCTGTAATTGATTCTTCCTGTGATAAATCAACGTTAGAAATAAATCGGATATCGCCAAGATAATCTTCCTTAGAAAGTGATAAACATATCAAACCACGAGTAGCTGATAATACAAATATCATTCGTTTTAATCTGTCTATTGCTATATGCGTTGCATCATGAAGATTCTTGATTAAAATTAACCTTTCATTTTCATAACTATATAAGCCATTATTTGTGAGTATATAAATTTTGTTCTTGTACGCCTGAATATCAATAATTATTTTGCCACTTAAATTAATATGTTCAACCTCACCTCTCGAATGTAAGTCAAATAGTGATGAAACATTAATTTTTCCATCTAAATTTGCAATGTATATACGATTTTTATATATCAAAATCGAAGTAATTATGTCGATCACAAAATTTTACCTTTAATTATAATCGCAATATCTTCGTTAGAGAGATAACCATCTAACACCCACTTTTCTAATAGCTCAATTGATATATTATATTTTTTATTCTTCTCTGAAAAAGGTATAACGGGATAACCATGCCAATGATCTGTAGGATTTCTAGTAGCAGGGAAAAAACCAAATTGCTGATTCTTTGTACCTACAGTTTGAATATTGTTTGAATTTAACTGAAAACCCCATAAATTACCGTCAGATATCCATGATGCATCACCTTCAGACTTAGTAAAGTTTCCATAGTCAGCCGAATCAAAAGTAGACTCTTCTATTGGTTGCGATAACCATTTAGAATGATTTCCTGAACCATTTAATTGATGCTTAGACCTAGAGAATAAAGCTCTCCTGTTGTCATCCCTACTGATTTCTCTATCCATAAATATCTTCCGAAATAGCAAACTACCTAAAACTTTCAAATTTGTTATGTCTTTAATTTTTATAAGTACTGTTACAGTACGGGTGTGAAAGCTGTGCATTACTCAGTGAGCCAGTTCCACCATCTTCTTTGCGGATTTTATGATCAATCGAAATAGACTTTTGATGAAGAATTCCTCCACATATTTTGCATTTTGGAGAAATTTTAATCGCCTCAGAGATATATGCCGCACTTTTTGTAGACTTTGAAAATGAAGTAGCAACAGTTTCTTCTTGATATAAATCGTCCAGATTTAGGTATGAAAAATCGGATGAGTTACTTAGTATTACTAATACTTCATCCGATTCTGTAGCATTACACAGGTTATTGAGAATAGCATGAAAAAACCTAACCAAAGGTGCAACAGCTTTATTAGCTTGTCGCGCCTTTCTAACTATTTGTTGAATTAATATATCAGATTTGATAATGATACTTTCAAATTCTGCTCTGTGCTGGGTAAAAACATTTAACTTCCCACTATCTGAAAGTTCTTCAATAAAGACAATTATTGCATGAAAGCAACTGACTCTAAAATTTCCCGATCGACTATAAATATATATAGCTGGGTGCAAACCCAAAGAAGATGGATGAATATCGTTTATTCGTTGCATAGATTTTTTAATTTTAACTAGAGCTTTGAGAGTCTCTTTTCCAGTAGTGTCTTCTTCAATATTATTAATACCTAATAGCTTAACTAAATCGAAAACCATTGATAATGAATTACTCGCATGATTTTTTCCACCTAATGGTAAATCTAATGTCTTGATCGGCGTTAGTAGTTCTGGTTTGAAAATCAATGCATTAATTATTTCGGCTTCTTTTTGAATTTTATCAGCTAAACTAGCTTCGAAGATACTCCAGTATTTATATCCTTGTCCACCACGTAAAATAGCTCTAGAACATAATCCAGCTGGCTTTCTTCTAGCTTCTAGTATTGCAATCTCAGTATCACTAATGGGTGTGGAAGACTGATTTATTTTAAAGAAACTACTTTCGGCTTTTTTGGAATCACCATCTACCCACTGCAATTGCAATGCTCTTGTACCAAAACTTTTTAATCTTTTTTTAACATGTTCGGCTGCACTATCTGGCTCATAGAGAGCATCTTTAAAATCTTTGTAGGCACCAATATCTCGATTTATGATCTCGCGAGCTTTCTTTGCAATATCTAATTGCTGTTCTGGTATAGCATTATCGAAAAACTTTCTAGAGACTCTTCCATCTCCATAATCATCATTAACCCATGCAGAAATTGCACTAATTCTATGAGCTCCATCAATTACAAATGTATAGCTATCAGCATACTTCCAAAGAATGATGGCTGGAACCAAATCTCCATCTAAGAAACTTTTCACAAGGTCTTTAACCTTATCAGCATCCCATTCATTAGTTTCACGCTGAAAGTCTGGTTTACGAAGTGATGAAAAGAAAAATCCTGGTATCTCAAAATCAGCATAACTTAGTGTAGTTTTATGAGGTCCTTGTGAACTATGAGACTGATCCTCAACTTCAAAGTCATCTCTTCCGATAAGTGCATCTAAAAATAACTTTTGAGCCATAATGTATCCTTGAATGTATTTTAATTGTAATAACTATATATCTTACAAACTTAACATTAATGCCAAATTTTTAGTAGATTTATATTTCTTAATTTACTAGTAGATTCTAAATTTGTTATTTATCTCTAAAATTAATGTGCAAAGAAATATCCTATCTCACATAAGTCAAAGAGGTATATTCAGAATAGAGAGCTAACAACGACCTACTCTCAAATAGATCAAGCAAAAAATACAATGTGCTTAACATGCGACCTCAAACCCTTTACCCCACTTACAGACCACCTGTGATATCTAAGAAATTTCCAGTCGAAAAGGAGGATTTATCTGACGCCAGCCAATAGATTGCTTCAGCGACTTCTTCAGGCTGCCCGCCTCTTTGCAGTGGAATCACAGTTTTAAACCGCTCTACTCTTTCCGGCTCTCCGCCATCAGCATGCATATCAGTGTAAATCAGTCCTGGACGGACACCATTAACCCGAATGCCTTCAGCCGCAACTTCCAATGACAATCCTTTAGTTAAGGTATCTATTGCGCCTTTCGATGCAGCATAATCAATATATTCATTAGGAGAGCCTGAGCGCGCTGCTCCAGAAGAGACATTTACAATCACACCTCCTAGACCGCCGTGCCGAGTAGACATGCGTTTTACCGCTTCTCTACAACACAAAAAATAGCTGGTGACATTGTTTGTGAATATGGCGTTTATTCTGTCGGCAGTCATATCTTCTAAACGGGATTGTTTTTTCAAAATACCCGCGTTATTCACGAGTACGGATAGTGTACCTAACGCTTTATCGACAGTGGAAAACATGCGAATGACGTCTCCCTCAGAAGCAACATCAGCCTGAATCGTAATGCACCTTCCACCGCCAGCAGTAATCGCCTCAGCCAGTTTGTTGGCTGCCTCTGAATTGGATTTATAGTTGATCGCTACTGCATAACCTTGCTTGGCAAACAGCCTCGCTGTGGCAGCACCAATGCCTCGACCACCACCGGTGATGAGTGCTACTTTTTGAGTACTCATAACGCTATCCTTAATTTATTTTTTTATACATGAATTCAAAGTGGAGCATAATGCTCATATTTTATTCTAATTTATAGTAAGAAAAGAAGGCTTTTTATCGAACTGCGATGATTATACTACTTTTCAAAAACAGCTTACCAATGATGGGTTTTGGTGTTTACGCGATAAGAAAAGCAGCATTCTTTAGAGACAAAGAAAATTTTCCTACAGACAAAGAAAAGCCCCCTCTGCTTTCGCAAAGGGGGCTTTTACTTTAGAATAGAGAGCTGACGATGACCTACTCTCACATGGGCGAACCACACTACCATTGGCGCAACGATGTTTCACTTCTGAGTTCGGGAAGGGATCAGGTGGGGCCATCGCGCTATTGTCGTCAGCAAAGGGGGTTAGATATGAGTCTGTTGTTGTTTTTATTGACTATAAATGTTTAGTTTATGGTCGATCAACTTGTAACCTAACTGAATCAAGGTTAACGGTGATATCGAAATGTTCTTTCTTTATTCTATAAGCTTACGCTTATACAAGATAGATTAATTAGACTTGTATACAAACCACTTGGGTGTTGTATGGTCAAGCCAAACGAGCAATTAGTACAGGTTAGCTACACACATCGCTGTGCTTCCACACCCTGCCTATCAACGTCCTAGTCTTGAACGGCTCTTTAGGGAAATCTAATCTTGAGGTGGGCTTCCCGCTTAGATGCTTTCAGCGGTTATCCCATCCGAACGTAGCTACCGGGCAATGCCACTGGCGTGACAACCCGAACACCAGAGGTTCGTCCACTCTGGTCCTCTCGTACTAGGAGCAGATCCTCTCAAATTTCCAACGCCCACGGTAGATAGGGACCGAACTGTCTCACGACGTTCTAAACCCAGCTCGCGTACCTCTTTAAATGGCGAACAGCCATACCCTTAGGACCTGCTTCAGCCCTAGGATGAGATGAGCCGACATCGAGGTGCCAAACACCGCCGTCGATATGAACTCTTGGGCGGTATCAGCCTGTTATCCCCAGAGTACCTTTTATCCGTTGAGCGATGGCCCTTCCATACAGAACCACCGGATCACTAAGACCTACTTTCGTACCTGCTCGACTTGTGGGTCTCGCAGTTAAGCGCGCTTTTGCCTTTATACTCTACGACCGATTTCCGACCGGTCTGAGCGCACCTTCGTACTCCTCCGTTACTCTTTAGGAGGAGACCGCCCCAGTCAAACTACCCACCATACATTGTCCTCGGTATTGTTATACCTGAGTTAGAACCCCAACATGACCAGGGTGGTATTTCAAGATTGGCTCCACCAAGACTAGCGTCTCGGCTTCAAAGCCTCCCACCTATCCTGCACAAGTCAGGTCAAAGTTCAATGTAAAGCTGTAGTAAAGGTTCACGGGGTCTTTCCGTCTAGCCGCGGGTACACAGCATCTTCACTGCGATTTCGATTTCACTGAGTCTCTGCTGGAGACAGCGCTGCCATCATTATGTCATTCGTGCAGGTCGGAACTTACCCGACAAGGAATTTCGCTACCTTAGGACCGTTATAGTTACGGCCGCCGTTTACTGGGGCTTCGATCAAGAGCTTCGCTTACGCTAACCCCATCAATTAACCTTCCAGCACCGGGCAGACATCACACCCTATACGTCCACTTTCGTGTTTGCAGAGTGCTGTGTTTTTAATAAACAGTTGCAGCAGCCTGGTATCTGCGACTGCCAGCAGCTCAAGGAGCAAGTCCTATCACCACCAACAGCGTACCTTCTCCCGAAGTTACGGTACCATTTTGCCTAGTTCCTTCAGCAGAGTTCTCTCAAGCGCCTTGGTATTCTCTACCTGATCACCTGTGTCGGTTTAGGGTACGATTCGTTTATAACTATTGCTTAGAAGCTTTTCCTGGAAGCATGGTATTTGCCACTTCGCTGTACAAGTACAGCTTGCTATCAGATCTCGGTATGAAATAGCCCGGATTTACCTAAGCTATAAACCTACATCCTTTCACCTGGACAACCAACGCCAGGCTGACATAACCTTCTCCGTCCCTCCATCGCATTATAAACAAGTATCGGAATATTAACCGATTTCCCATCGACTACGCCTTTCGGCCTCGCCTTAGGGGTCGACTCACCCAGCCCCGATTAACGTTGGACTGGAACCCTTGATCTTCCGGCGTGCGAGCTTTTCACTCGCATTATCGTTACTCACGTCAGCATTCGCTCTTGTGATACCTCCAGCATGCTTTACAACACACCTTCACAGGCTTACACAACGCTCCCCTACCACTTGAAAACAAATTCAAATCCGCAGCTTCGGCTCCTAGTTTGAGCCCCGTTACATCTTCCGCGCGGGCCGACTCGACTAGTGAGCTATTACGCTTTCTTTAAAGGATGGCTGCTTCTAAGCCAACCTCCTAGCTGTCTATGCCTTCCCACCTCGTTTCCCACTTAACTAGGAATTTGGGGCCTTAGCTGGCGGTCTGGGTTGTTTCCCTCTCCACGATGGACGTTAGCACCCACCGTGTGTCTCCCGGATATCACTCATCGGTATTCGGAGTTTGCATCGGTTTGGTAAGTCGGTATGACCCCCTAGCCGAAACAGTGCTCTACCCCCAATGGTGTTCGTCCGAGGCGCTACCTAAATAGCTTTCGGGGAGAACCAGCTATCACCGAGTTTGATTAGCCTTTCACCCCTATCCACAAGTCATCCCCTGGCTTTTCAACGACAGTGGGTTCGGTCCTCCGGTGCCTGTTACGGCACTTTCAACCTGCTCATGGATAGATCACTCGGTTTCGGGTCTATACCCTGCAACTATTCGCCCTATTAAGACTCGGTTTCCCTACGGCTCCCCTAAACGGTTAACCTTGCTACAGAATATAAGTCGCTGACCCATTATACAAAAGGTACGCGGTCACCCAACAAGTGGGCTCCCACTGCTTGTACGCACACGGTTTCAGGTTCTATTTCACTCCCCTCACAGGGGTTCTTTTCGCCTTTCCCTCACGGTACTGGTTCACTATCGGTCAGTCAGGAGTATTTAGCCTTGGAGGATGGTCCCCCCATCTTCAAACAGGATTTCTCGTGCCCCGCTCTACTTAATATGTTAATGCTAATGTTTCGAATACAGGACTATCACCTACTACGGTCAGCTTTCCCACGCTGTTCTTCTACATTAGTACTAATCGGCTTCTCCCCGTTCGCTCGCCGCTACTAGGGGAATCTCAATTGATGTCTATTCCTAAGGGTACTGAGATGTTTCACTTCCCCTCGTTCGCTTCCTAATAAATTAGGATACCTACCTTATGGTAGGTGGGTTTCCCCATTCAGAAATCTCCGGATCACAGGATATTGCCGCCTCCCCGAAGCTTATCGCAGGCTGTCACGTCTTTCATCGCCTCTGACTGCCAAGGCATCCACCATGTGCGCTTCATTACTTGACCATACAACCCCAAGTAGTCTTTCGACTTCTAAGTGTCATACAATCTAATTATGATAACGATATCACCTATGTTTATACGCTTGATTCAGTTCTCTTTACTTTTTTTAATAACTCACCCCTGGGATAACAACTGATGTCGTTAAGAGGTGAGTTATTAAGGTTAGGAAGTGCGCGTGAACACGCGCTTCCTAACCCAGACTCATATCTATGTTTTTAAATAGTTCCTGTATCCTCGTCGAATAACAGGTTCTGTATAAAACAGAAAGAAGTAATCAATCACAATCACTTGTTTCTATTTATACTCTTAGCACTTAAAGCTTACTGACCGTCTTAGTAGTGGTGGAGCCAAACGGAGTCGAACCGTTGACCTCCTGCGTGCAAGGCAGGCGCTCTACCAACTGAGCTATGGCCCCATTATAAAATGGTGGGTCTAAGTGGACTCGAACCACTGACCCCCGCGTTATCAACACGGTGCTCTAACCAGCTGAGCTACAGACCCTAATACGTTTGTTAAAAACGTAAGCTTAAACTAAAGAACAACTTGTTGTGAATTCTTGCTGACCGAATGCGTCTATAAGGAGGTGATCCAGCCGCAGGTTCCCCTACGGCTACCTTGTTACGACTTCACCCCAGTCATCAACCACACCGTGGTGAACGCTCCCCCTAAGGTTAAGCTATCCACTTCTGGTGCAATCAACTCCCATGGTGTGACGGGCGGTGTGTACAAGGCCCGGGAACGTATTCACCGCGGCATTCTGATCCGCGATTACTAGCGATTCCTACTTCATGGAGTCGAGTTGCAGACTCCAATCTGGACTACGATAGGCTTTTTGAGATTCGCATCACATCGCTGTGTAGCTGCCCTCTGTACCTACCATTGTAGCACGTGTGTAGCCCTGGTCGTAAGGGCCATGATGACTTGACGTCGTCCCCGCCTTCCTCCAGTTTGTCACTGGCAGTATCCTTAGAGTTCCCGGCTTAACCCGCTGGTAACTAAGGACAAGGGTTGCGCTCGTTGCGGGACTTAACCCAACATCTCACGACACGAGCTGACGACAGCCATGCAGCACCTGTATTCTAATTCCCGAAGGCACTCCCGCATCTCTGCAGGATTCTAGATATGTCAAGACCAGGTAAGGTTCTTCGCGTTGCATCGAATTAAACCACATGCTCCACCGCTTGTGCGGGCCCCCGTCAATTCATTTGAGTTTTAACCTTGCGGCCGTACTCCCCAGGCGGTCTACTTATTGCGTTAGCTGCGTCACTAAGTCCTCAAGGGACCCAACGACTAGTAGACATCGTTTACGGCGTGGACTACCAGGGTATCTAATCCTGTTTGCTACCCACGCTTTCGAGCCTCAGTGTCAGTATGATGCCAGGAAGCTGCCTTCGCCATCGGTATTCCTTCAGATCTCTACGCATTTCACCGCTACACCTGAAATTCTACTTCCCTCTCACCTACTCTAGCCTAACAGTTTCAGATGCAGTTCCCAGGTTAAGCCCGGGGATTTCACATCTGACTTATCAAGCCACCTACGCTCGCTTTACGCCCAGTAATTCCGATTAACGCTTGCACCCTCTGTATTACCGCGGCTGCTGGCACAGAGTTAGCCGGTGCTTATTCTGCAGCTAATGTCATCGTCTCCGGGTATTAACCGAAGAGTCTTCTTCACTGCTTAAAGTGCTTTACAACCAAAAGGCCTTCTTCACACACGCGGCATGGCTGGATCAGGGTTTCCCCCATTGTCCAATATTCCCCACTGCTGCCTCCCGTAGGAGTCCGGGCCGTGTCTCAGTCCCGGTGTGGCTGATCATCCTCTCAGACCAGCTACAGATCGTCGCCATGGTAGGCCTTTACCCCACCATCTAGCTAATCCGACTTAGGCTCATCTAATAGCGAGAGCAACAAGTTGCCCCCTTTCTCCCGTAGGACGTATGCGGTATTAATACGAGTTTCCCCGTGCTATCCCCCACTACTAGGTAGATTCCTAAGTATTACTCACCCGTCCGCCGCTCGTCATCTTCTAGCAAGCTAGAAATGTTACCGCTCGACTTGCATGTGTTAAGCCTGCCGCCAGCGTTCAATCTGAGCCATGATCAAACTCTTCAGTTTAATCTTGCTATGAAGCTCTTTAAAGAAGCTTCTAAACTTGGCTCATCTAATCTGGCAAAATCGCTAAAAATTATGTTCGTAATGAATTAACTTTGAGTTTTTCTGCTGTCTTAAATGATAATTTTTATAGTTAGTGTTCTACCGAAAAGATAGTCGACCAACTTTATTTTTTAGCATTCTGAATCAGCAAAAATCCACACAAGTTGTTCTTTAGTTATGCTTTTAAATAGTCTCAATCACTGTCGTCCAGTCATCGATATATAGGGTAAATCTTTTGCTTTCCAGCTTTTCCGTCTCCGGTTAAGCTATCTAGCGAGCCGACTATCTTATCATATAGATTAGGTTTGTCAAGCTTTATTTTAATTTGTTTCAACAGGTTAACTGGGTTAGTAATATGTAATTCACATATTCGTTGCCGCCAGTCCGTCTGATGAGGGCGTATTATAGACCCTTTATTTATTTAGTCAAGAAGTATTTTCTATTTGATTCAAACAATTTGCATCGTTCAAATCAGTAATCCACTTCCCTTTCGACTGGGTGGCATTATACGCAGGTTTGAGGCTAGGTCAAGGGGTTATTCTGGAGATCTTGCTAACTGGTTTGATAGAAGCTAAATAGTGAAGATATTCTAATGGATTATATACTTCAATGATTTTACTTATTTGACAATGGTTATGCAAGATAGGGTTTAGCGATGCTTTTAGGATACTACTGTTGAAGGGCTAGACATAAAAAGGAATAGACATAAAAAAAGCCACTATTCGTGTTAGTGGCTTTTTAGTAATACTCATCAACAGTATCTTTTACTACGCAGCTTTATACATAATCGATCGCCATCATTAAGCATAGCGCCATCATGATGATAATTGATAGTCCAAAGATCTTATACGCCCACTTAATCTGCTGCTGGACTCGGTCTTGTTCACTAGTGACCTTGATCGGTTTCATAGCAATAACTAACCAATAGCCTGACAACAGTAGATGGACGCCCAAATACCAATAGCCAGTTGCGTTCAACGCTGTGAGCAAACTGCCCACGACTAAGAAACAGGCAATACTAATCGTAATGTGCCACTGAGTCGTTCTAAAGGAGTGCTTGACTGGCAATACAGGAATACTGGCTGCACTGTAGTCTTTTTTGCGAAAAACAGCGATGGCATAAGCATGCGGCATCTGCCAAATAGCAAACATGGCAAACAGTACCCAATACACCCCATCGATAGACGGCGTCAAAGCAGCATAGCCAATCACTGGCGGAATAGCACCAGAAAAACTACCAATAAACGTTCCCCAGACGGAGTGCCGCTTAAAGTACAGACTATAAAATCCAACGTAAACGACATAACCAAATAACGCTGAATATAAAGCCAGTGGCGTGGTAGCGGCTAAACATACGACGCCGATACCTAGTAGTAATACTGCATAGAGTATTGCGTTGGTAATAGAGAGCTCACCTGTCACCAACACACGGTCACAGGTGCGCTGCATCCTCGAGTCAATATCACGATCGATGATGTTATTGATTACACAACCAGACGCTATCACTGTCAAAGTTCCAATCAAGGCTTGAAGCAATATCAACCAATCGGGATTGCCTTTGGCCGCTAAAAAATAGCCACCCAAAACGGTGATAGCGTTGCCAAACACAATGCCAGGTTTGATGACCTGAACAAGCGGTTGTTTGGCGACATCGAGTTTTAACTGTGCAAGTTTATTCATGATTGTCCATCAGTTAATATCGTCAAATATCTGAGCCATATGGATGAAACAGTGCCATTTAGGAATGATGAGCCTATATATAAAAATATATAAAAGCTCATCATTAGACATTTGCGATAACTTATATACGCAAGCTTGCGGCGCAAATAAGAAAGTTAGGAACTTACTGTTGCATATCAGCCATGTCTGAATGATCAGCCATGTCCGAGTGATCTTCTTGTGGTGTAGCAGCAGGCGCACCTTGATTAGACGGCTTGTAGGTTTCTGGTAGATCTAACTTATCTTCAAAACCTTCAAGTTCACGATCCAATCTCGGTGTACCATCAGCATTGGTCGGCATTTTCATGCCCATGTCCATCTGCATTTTACCCATGCCAGGCATCATGTTTTCGTTGGCGTTGTGCATAATCCACAATGAACCCACCATAACAATCGCTACCACAAACAAGGTGAATAAGAAGCTATAGAGCGTATTACGCTGTTCAGGGCTAAAGTCCACATGCAAAAAGAAATAAACTTGCACAAAAACCTGTGCGGCAGCAAAAACAGCAATCATCCAAATCGCGCTAATGCCCGACATTATATTGCTCATAATGAGCCAAAATGGAATCACTGTCAGAATGGCTGATAGTACAAAGCCGATAATATAACTCTTTTTACTTCCATGACTGCTCTGGCCGTGACTTACATCGCCGTGTGCATGAGCGTGTTCGGCTGCATGCAAATTCTCATTTTTCATAATGCCACTCCTACCAGATACACTAGCGAAAAGACGCAAATCCACACGATATCCAAAAAGTGCCAAAACAGACTTAAGCATCTCAAACGCGTCATCATACGTTCAGAAAGACCAAATTTGCTCAACTGGAACAACGTAAACAGTAACCAGCAGATACCGACTGTGACGTGAATACCGTGCAAACCTACCAGACTAAAGAAGCTTGATAAGAAGGCACTACGATCAGGCCCGAAGCCTTCGACGATGAGGTGATGGAACTCATAAATCTCCATCCCAATAAAGCCCATGCCGAATAGCGCAGTAATAACCAACCATAGCTTAAGCTTTGACATGTTGTTTTGATAAGCACCAAGCATGGCAAAACCAAAGGTAATACTACTGATCAGTAGCAAGAAAGTTTCAACCAAAACAAACTTAAGGTCGAAAATATCTTTAGGACTTGGACCATCTGCTACGCCAACCTTCAATACTGCATAAGCGGCAAAAAACGTTGAAAACAAAACCAAATCTGTCATTAAGTAAACAAAGAAACCGAGTACTTTATTACCCTGTGCATCCAAGTGGTCTGGATGATGAGGATCACTATGGTTAAAGTAATCTATATTGCCTTTGTGATTATCATCAGACGGCAACAACTCCTCGCCGTTGTCGTCTGGTAAATTACTATTTACTTCATGCGTGTGCATAGTTTCGGTACTACTCATAATCCGTCTCCTGCGTGAGCCGTACGAAGACGCTTATAATAAGCATTTTCAATTTTTTCAATCTCATCAACTGGTACGATGTAATCGATATCACGTTTGTTGGCTTCACGAATCACAAAGAAAATCATGACTAAGAAAGAGGCGATTACCAACCACCAGATGTGCCAGATAAAAGCAAAGCCAAAGACGAACGTTAATAAACCAATAATCACACCAGAGTCTGTATTTTTTGGCATATGTATTGGGCTGTAGTAATTGGGCGCTTTATCTGACGTCCAACCGCTGTCTTTAAGATGCGCTAGGGCATCAAGATCGTTAATAACAGGCAGTTGAGCAAAGTTATAAAACGGTGCAGGTGATGGCGTGCTCCACTCTAACGTACGACCATTCCAAGGATCACCACTCACATCAGCAAGACGCTCACGATCGCGATAACTGACATAGAACATCATCAATTGGCTCACAATACCGAATAGAATAATAAAGGCACCAACTGCAGCAACGATCAACCATATCTGCCAAACATCATTGGCATAGTGATTGGTACGACGCGTCATACCGAAAAATCCTAAAACGTACAGCGGCATGAAGGCCACAAAGAAGCCGATGAGCCAGCCCCAAAAAGCACGTTTGCCCCACTTCTCATCCAAACGATAGCCAAACATTTTTGGCCACCAAAAGGTAATACCCGCAAAGTACCCAAATACAGCACCACCAATAATGGTGTTATGGAAATGCGCGATTAAGAACAGACTGTTATGCAAGACATAATCAATCCCAGGAACCGCTAGCATGACACCCGTCATACCACCAATGGTAAAGGTAATGATAAAGCCAAGTGTCCATAAAATTGGCGTACCAAAGACGATCTTGCCTCGATACATCGTAAAGAGCCAGTTAAAGACCTTCACCCCAGTGGGTATGGCAATAATCATGGTGGTAATACCAAAGAAGGCATTGACGTTGGCGCCTGAACCCATGGTAAAGAAATGATGCAACCAAACGATGAAACTTAAGATGGCAATAACCATCAAGGCATAGACCATACTGACGTAGCCAAACAGTTTTTTCTGCGAGAACGTCGAGATGACTTCTGAGAAAATACCAAAGGCTGGTAGTACCAAGATATATACCTCTGGGTGACCCCAAATCCAAATCAAATTGATATACATCATGACGTTGCCGCCTGCATCATTGGTAAAGAAGTGCATACCAAGATAGCGATCTAGCGTTAGCATCGCCAACGTTGCCGTTAGTACAGGGAAAGCCGCAACGATCAAAATGTTGGTACAAAGTGCTGACCACGTAAAAATCGGCATGTGCATCAGATTCATGCCAGGCGCACGCATCTTTAGAATAGTCACTAAGAAGTTGACACCTGTCAGCAAAGTTCCCAATCCTGACAGCTGCAAGGCCCAGATATAATAATCTACCCCCACTGTTGGACTGTATGTCAGCTCTGACAATGGTGGATAAGCCAACCAACCGGTTGCCGCAAAGTCACCAATGACGAGTGACACGTTGACCAATAAAGCACCAGTAACGAACAGCCAAAATGACAATGAATTTAGGAACGGAAAGGCCACATCACGTGCACCAATCTGTAGCGGTATGATCGCATTCATGAGTCCCACAACCAGAGGCATGGCGACAAAGAAAATCATAATCACGCCGTGGGCGGTGAAAATCTGATCATAATGATGCGGCGGTAAATACCCTGTCTCAGGATAGTTAGCCAGCATCTGATGGGTACGCATCATAATAGCGTCACTAAAGCCGCGTAATAGCATTACAATCGCGACGACGATATACATGATACCAATTTTTTTATGGTCAACTGAGGTTAGCCAATCGTGCCAAAAAACGCCCCAAAGCTTCTTTTTGGTTAGAAAAATTAAAACTGCTAGCCCAGCCAAGGCCATCATACCACCAGCCGCCATAATAATAGGCTCGTGGTAAGGTATTGCCTCAAGGGACAATCTACCGAATATTGCTTCCATAATCAGCTTTCCTATTATTGAGCGTCAGCTTCTTGCGCATCATCTTTATTTGATGGCGCTGCTGGGTTAATGCTACCTTCGCCGTCATCCTTCAAATCAGACTCTAAGCCCTTATTCACCGCATTTTTATTATCACGCTGATTGACTTCATTAGACTCTATAAACTGATTTTGTTGCTGTGTATCTGAACTATATTGATTCACGATATAGTCAAACATATCAGGTTGTGCTGATTTGAAGTATTCGATGGCATGGTTTTCTGATGGTTTCGATAACTCTTCATAAACCGCAGTATCGAGAACCTTATTGTCTCCCGCTTTAATTTTAGAAACCCAGTCATCAAAACCTTGCTTATCGACAGCATGGGCCAAAAATTTCATATCCGAGAAGCCAGGACCACTATAATTGGCAGAAAGTCCGTTATAGACACCAGGCTCATTAGCGATCAGATGCAATTGTGTCACCATGCTCGACATGGCATAAATTTGGCTGCCCAGTCTAGGAATGAAGAACGAATTCATCACCGTATCGGAAGTGATTTTAAAACTAACTGGACGATCTACTGGTAGATAAAGTTCATTGACGACGGCAATATCTTGTTCTGGGTAGATAAATAACCATTTCCAGTTTTGTGCCACAACTTGAATCTCAAGCGGAGGGTTATCTTTTTGAGTCTCTAGTGGCTTATAAGGATCAAGCGCGTGAGTGCTGCGCCAAGTAATCACAGCTAAGATTGCAATAATAATAATGGGAATCGTCCACATTAAAATTTCAATCCAAGTGTTGTGTGACCACTGAGGGTCGAAGTCTTTATCAGCATCTGGTCTATCCGCGCGATAACGGTAAGTAAACCAGAGAGCCATGACGATGACTGGTATAACCACAATCAACATCAAGGCAGTGGTAACAATGATAAGTTCTTTATTTTGCACGCCAACTGCACCCTGAGGATGCAATACACCTTTATCACAGGCGGTCAGGAGCAAGCTGCTTATCAATACCACTAAGTTGGCCTTTAGCCAGATCGGTAATTTGAAAAACGTCATGCCTTATTAACCTTATATTCGGTCAGTTTTGTTAGTACATGTTAAATGTTAGAAACACTCCATGGCTGTCACATTCTTACAATGGACAGTAAAGAGATGAAGCTAAATTTTGACCTTATTTATACCCTCAGTCGCGTTGGCTATCACCATGTCAGCAGTGTTACCAATCAAAATCTGATGGGTAACACTGCTGACAATTTTAAGCGACAAAGCATGCATTCGGTCACTAGATTGCAACCATCATCAATAGAGTAGGTCTTAACGCTATCTGCCCAATCAAATCAGCCGCACAGAATGACGAAACAGTAGCAATAATGTACTGTTTCTATTGGTCTAGAAGATTGATAAGATTGGGAAATCGCGTTACTAAAAAGGGTATCAATATTTAAGATCAGCTTATTTTTAGGCTAAATCTTATCTGGCTACCACAGCATTATTCCATGCTGTCTACAAGGTATAAAACCATCAAATGCAACCCTTTTTAGTTCACAGGCACTATACGCTTCTTTTTTTAGAAAATCTTATCTGCAACAAAATAGAAATAAAACAACATGTTTTTACTATCCAAAATCTATAAATCAAGCTTGAAAGTTTTATCAATTTGCGCTTATTAGCTTTCATATACATAAATATTCGTTTGGTTCTACTTCCCATTCAGAAACATAATGAATGGTTGCTAGGCAAGGATAAAGCGTATCTAATAGTAGAATATTCTTTGATAGCACCATGTTTTTATAGCAAATAAAGTATAAAAAAAGGGATTTACCTATTGGCAAGTCCCTTTTTTTATCTCAGTAACGTTTATATTGACTCTTACATCTTTGCTCTGATCGTAGTCACAATACCAGATAACGCATAAATGATACCGATCGCTAAGATACCAACAGGTATGTCATAAAGCACAATACTCATGACAAGTACGCCAATGATAAGCACCACAAAGGGTACTTTCTTTTTATCAAACTCTTTAAAGCTATAGTACTTAACGTTACTGACCATGAGTAGGCCACAAATGACCACCCACGCTGCGAACAAAAACATGATCGCCGTATCGTACTGTCCAATCCATTCATTGTGATCAACTGCCACCATAACAGCAGAGGTTACTAGAATGGCGGCAAGCGGACTGGCCAAACCAACGAAGTATTTTTTATCGACAATGCCAACCTGAACATTAAAGCGTGCAAGACGAAAGGCAGCACAGGCAGTAAAGACAAACGCACAACCAATACCAATACGACCCAGCGGCTCTAGGGCAAAGCTATAAACCAAAATAGCAGGGGCCACACCAAACGCGAGCATATCTGCTAATGAATCATATTGCTCACCAAACGGACTTTGGGCATTCAGCATACGCGCAACGCGGCCATCAGCCCCATCAAGAATCGCGGATAAAAAGATAGCCAAAGCCGCCTTATAAAACTCACCTTGCGTACTCGCTAAGATAGAGTAAAACCCTGACAGTAATGATAATGTGGTAATCAAATTGGGTGCCAAATAAACACCGCGACTGACCACACGCTTACCTTCCGCGACTTCTGCCTCAACGACCTCAAAGGTCAAACCATCATAATTGTCATTGTCCGCTAGACGAATATTAAACTCATGCTCATCCATGTATGGAGGCTGGGTCGCTGCATTATCCTGCAACGCTCCCTCTCTTGGAGGCATATTATTTGGTTCGCCTTCAGGTGGCTGCATATTCGTCATCTTGATATCCTTATTGGCCAATATTGCTGTTCAGTTACTCGCCAACCAGCCAGCGTACATTGGTCGCACTGTCAGGGGTTAAGTCTGGGGCATCTTCTACTTTTAGTACCGGCTGCAAGAAACGTAATATCTCGCGTGCATGGTTATCAAACTGCCATGGCGGATTGATAACCAGTAGACCTGTACCATTCAGACCAACTGCAACATCATTAGGATAAATATTTAGCTCGCAAACCAGCTGACGACGCATTTCGGTACGCTTGAGCTTTTTGTAAAACAACTCGACCGCTTCGATATTTTTGATTGGGAACCAAAGCGCATAAGTACCTTGTGGCCACTTGTTATAAGCCGCAACTAATAAATCGATAAGGCGCGTAAAGTCTTTGTGCTCTTGCTCATAAGGGGGATCAAGGAAAATCAAACCGCGCTTTTCTTTTGGTGGAATAACAGCGGTGATGCCTTCAAAGGCATCACGATGCTGGATACCAATCGGCAACTTATGTAGCTGATAGTTCAACGCATCATATTCAGTCGCTTTGGCTTCAAAAGCCTCAGCACGCACGCCAGCATCAGGCTTTTTAGCCGCAGTTTTTTCGACATGATGGGCAACCCACCACGGCGAACCAGGGTAGACTTTAATGTCGTAAGTGAATTTGGCTTGCTTAATGCCTTCCATATAGTCTTTGACAGCAGCTGGTGCCTTTTCGGTATCTGCTTTCAAAAAAGCTTGAATACCGCCTTTGGCCTCCCCTGTCTTGCGCGCTTCTTCACTGCTCAGTGAATACAGTCCACGGCCGCCATAGGCGTCAAGCACATAAAACGGTTTGTTTTTCTGCCCCAATTGATTAAGCAGTTGTACCAATAAAATGTGTTTAACCACATCAGCAAAGTTACCAGCGTGGTAGGCGTGTTTATAGTTCATAATCTCAAAAGTTTAAATAAGAAAAATTGCATCTATGGTAGCATAGGCGGAGTAAAAGATAATGTGGTTTTAGTAAGCGCTTTCAATAAAAACGCATTGAATGACGTTATATTGACCGCTGATTGATAAGAATGAGATGAAATGACGCAGATTATTAGCAACCTCAGCAAAACAGCGTTGGTCGTTGATCATCCGATAGGACAAGACAACCCTCCGTTACTATCTCCAAACAGTCATAACGACGCCCAAAACGCGCCTACCCAGAAGATGCTGCAACTGTCTGATTTTGCAGTCAGCTGGGAAGATAGGCTGACGGATAAACAACTTGATACATTTGTCACTGATGGCTGGCTCGTCATTGATAATGTGTTTGATGATACAGCGTTACTCGCGCTACAAGCAGAAAGCGGTTTTATTGACTATCGTGATGCAGAGCTGACCGCTGGTGTTCGCATCAGTGATATTCGCGGTGATAGAATACGCTGGATCACAGAGAACTTTTTTGCAGGCTACTATTATCTCCAAAGCATTAATGCTTTGGCCTCGCTATTCAATCGTAGTTTGTTCGCTGGTATTCGTCATAGCGAAGCGCATTATGCGTGCTATCCGACTGGCTTTGGCTATCAATGGCACAGTGACAACCCTGCTGGACGTGATGAACGGGTGATCTCGGCGGTGTTTTATCTCAATGATAATTGGGAAACCACTGACGGCGGCGCACTAGAAGTCGTCGATAAACATGGTGTCCATCATGAAGTGATGCCAGTTGCCAACAGGTTGATTATCTTCGACAGTGATTTACAGCATCAAGTACAAATCGCGCATCGTCAGCGTTACTCTATTGCTACTTGGATGCGCCGTGACGGACTTGTTCCCTTTGTCGAAGTAGACGCTTAGCACCTATTATTCATTATCTATTTATCTTTAACATTTTCATTATTATATAAAAGGCTTACTCATGTCTGACTCTCACCAACAGCCCACCCACCAGCAAGCAACCTTAGACTTAAGTATTGCACTATTGGAACGTCCTTCCGTGACACCAGACGATGATGGTTGCCAAGATATATTGTCAGAGCGTTTGGAGCAAGCAGGCTTTGACTGCGAGTTTATGTACTATGGTGATAGGCAAGCAAAGGGTGAACATGCCGAAGTCAAAAACTTATGGGCACGCCGTGGTACTACCGATCCAGTGATTTGCTTTGCCGGTCATACAGATGTGGTACCAACGGGTGATGAAAAAAACTGGACCTATCCTCCTTTTACGCCAACCATTGCTGATGGGTATCTGTGGGCACGCGGTGCGGCAGACATGAAGACGGGGATTGCTGCTTTTACCATTGCGGCCGAACGCTTCGTCGCCAATCATCCTGAGCACAATGGCTCTATTGCTTTTTTGATCACCTCAGATGAAGAAGGGCCGTCAATCAACGGTACGGTCAAAGTCATCGAAACCTTAGAAGCTCGTCAAGAAAAGATCACTTATTGTCTTGTTGGTGAGCCATCGAGCACAGATACGTTAGGCGATATCATCAAAAATGGTCGTCGTGGCTCGCTAGGCGCAGAACTTACCGTAACAGGCAAGCAAGGTCACGTCGCCTACCCGCATTTGGCGTGTAATCCGATTCATGCAGCAATGTCTGCGCTTGCTGAACTGACGTCTACCGCGTGGGATAATGGCAATGACTACTTCCCAGCCACGTCATTGCAAATATCAAATATCAACGGTGGCACAGGCGCAACCAATGTCATCCCTGAAACGCTAAACGTGGTTTTTAACTTCCGCTTTTCAACGGAAACTACTGAAGACGAGTTAAAGGCAAAAACCCATGCTATCTTTGATAAGCACTTTGCCAACAGTAAAGCCAGTTACGATATTAATTGGAAGCTATCTGGGCAGCCATTTTTGACCCCTGAAGGGAAACTGGTCTCGGCCTGTCAAAATGCGATCAAAAAAGTCACCAATGTCGATACCACACTATCTACTTCTGGCGGTACGTCTGACGGACGTTTCATCGCACCAACAGGGGCACAAGTCGTCGAGCTTGGCGTCCGTAATGCGACGATTCATCAAGTGGATGAAAAAGTAGAAGTTGATGACTTGGGCAAACTGGCGCAGATTTATGAAGGGATATTGGAAAATCTATTGCTAGATTAGTTTTAATTTCTGATAGCAAAAAGCGCCATCTATTACAGATGGCGCTTTTTTTATGAGCATTTATTTTTAGTATAGTGGTTTGTTTAAAGATCAATACCTTTTTCTGGCGAAATATTCTCAAGTTTCTGCTGAATGTTTATTAGCTCTGCTTGAAAAGCATCGACTTTGTCATTCATGTCTTCCTCGTCCTTCTTTAGCACACCTTCTGTTCTAAAATCTTCTACATCAACCACTCGTCCACGCAAGGCATTTTTGATTATTCCTAACTCGTAAACTGAAATATTATCATCGTCCATTTTTGCTATCCATCTTTAGCGTCTTTGAGAGTTTTCTCATATAGACATAGTATTCAATATACGGTAAAGCAGACGATGGTTGGTAAATTTTCGTAATATCATTATTTGAAAGAGAAGGGATTTTTTAGAGAGATATAAGTTCATTTCTTATAAAACAAACCTGCTCATCGTTTAGCGATGCATCAAGAAAAGGAAAATAGCGGAGAAAATACTGAAATCCAATCGCTCAACCAATGTTTCAAAAGTGATTGAGCGATTTATATAGCACACTAACTAATGCGTTAACGCAGACAGAAGTTTATAACACTTACTTTTTACGGTCTAATCCGTCTACTCAATCCTAATATAAACATCCACTTGACCGTATTCTAAGTTACCACCGATATAATGCTCAAAATCCACATTAAACGTTCGGGTGTGTTCACAGTCTGCCGTATTAAAATACTCCCAAGCATTCTCCCACGCATTCATGACGGTATTTGGCATATAACCTTCTTCAGAAAATACCAAATACTTTCCTGCGGGAATGGTGACTTCTACCACATTACTGGTACTGGCTGTGCTCTCACTGTCTGATTGAGCGTTTTGCTCGCTGACAGTTTTCCAGCTAGCGACAACATCAAACGCGCCTGCTAAATCATCACTTTCATAGTTATGATAGATACCATAGATATCTTCGCCTTCAGGAAGCTGACCTGCGTGATTTTGATAAAACTTTTGCCATAATCTACCCAGCTTGGCAGTATCATGGCTAATCTCAGCGTTATTGGTGGTACGAACGCTGATACCGCGACAAGCGATCGCTTCTGGCAGCTCTTTAATTTGTGATGTCATGATGCGGCCTTTTTAATGTATTTATTGAATTTTTATGGATAACACTGCTCAACGTTATAGAGTCGATTAGTCGGCTTCATCGATCCAATTCATTTGAATGGCTTCTAAGATACCTTCATTTGATTTTTGTGGATCATCATCAAAGCCTTCAAGCTCAGTCACCCAGCGATGCAAATCGGTAAAACGTATATACTGCGGATCAGTCTCTGGGAATTTTTCATAAAGCTCGATTGCGATATCTAAGCTGTCTGTCCATTTTAATTTTTGTGGCGTCATAACGGTACCTTTTTTAGTCGTTTTAGAAATAGTAGTATCGCCTTAGTATTGGCGATTTGATGGACTCTATCCTACCAAAATTCAGCAAATGATTATAGCCAAGTTATTATCGGGTGCTATTTTTCAATATTTTTTATGCTGACTTGGTCGATTTTACAGCGACTTGATGGTTATTCCATGTGTTAATCACGTCTGTCAATTGCTCGCCTGTCATATCCAATACCTCTGGCGTGCGCATACCTGTGTCATCGGTAAATACAAACTTGGTCATACCAACGCCCATCAGCTGATTTTTGACAAAAAATCGATGCTCAAAATATACATATTTGTGATCCCAGCCTACAACCGCACTGCTAAGCGTCACTTTATCCAAAAACTTGATTTGTTTGAGATACACCATCTCCTGCATAGCGATGACCCAGTTTAAAGGCTTGATACCTTTTTCATGACAGCGTGCCATGACCCAGCGTGTCACGTTTAGCTCAATAAATGACAGATAACGATAATTGGGCAAGTGGTCGCGAAATCCCATGTCATGCGGTAACACTCGATAGTGACGGACAGTCGGTGCGGTCAATGTCTCTAGACTAATCGTTTCGCTCGCCGATTGATGCTTGAGCTGCTGCTTAAGCAAACTGACCATAATAAAAAAGCGTAGTAACATATTCATAAATATTTCTCTTGTTTCATTTTATTTATAATTAATGATTATAGTGGGCGATGATATTGGCTTGTCACCCTTTCATAAATGCCGCTCACTTTAACGCAAAAAAGCCACCTTAGTGACTTTCTTTGTTTAAAAACTTATAGGCAAAAGCGAATAGTCAAAAACATCGTTTAATTATCAATGACCGCCGCCATTGATACTTCGTACCATCTCTTCAACCATTTTCTTGGCATCACCAAAGATCATCATGGTTTTGTCCATATAGAACAAGCTATTATCCAGACCTGCATAACCGGTGCTCATTGAACGCTTGATGACCATGACTGTTTGGGCTTTGCTGACTTCTAAAATTGGCATACCAAAGATTGGAGAAGTCGGATCGTCTTTTGCAGACGGGTTGACAACATCGTTTGCACCGATAACTAACACCACATCGGTACTTGCGAAGTCTGAATTGATCTCATCCATCTCAAGAATATCATCATAAGGCACATCAGCTTCTGCCAACAGTACGTTCATGTGACCTGGCATACGACCAGCAACTGGGTGGATGGCAAAACGAACGTTAACACCTTCTTCTTTTAGCAGCTCATATAGCTCTTTTACCGCATTCTGTGCGCGACCCTGTGCCATACCATAACCTGGTACGATGACCACATTACTCGCATTAGACATAAGGAATCCTGCATCTTCTGCGGAGCCTGCCTTGTAGTTCTTCGGCGCACCATCATCGCCGCCTGCTGCCACAGCTGACGTACCCATTCCGCCAAATAATACATTGAGTAATGAGCGGTTCATGGCTTTACACATGATATAAGATAAGATCGCCCCCGATGAACCAACGAGCGAACCTGCGATAATCAGCATTGAGTTGCCAAGGGTAAAACCAATCCCTGCTGCCGCCCAACCTGAGAACGAGTTCAATAGAGACACGACCACTGGCATATCACCACCACCGATTGGCGCAATCCACATCCAACCAAAGATAACCGCAATCACTGCCATCGCATAAAACGCTGGTAATGAGTCCGTGACGAAATACACGCCACCAAAACCAATCATCGCAATAAATAATAGCGCTTGAACAGGTTTGACCCAGCCGCCGACCAGTGTTTTCGCCCAGCTTTTTGCTGCCAGTTTACCAAAGGCAAAAACCGACGCTGAGAAGGTAATCGCACCGATAAAGCAACCAATAAATAGCTCGACACGGGCAACCGCGCCATGCTGCTGCTCAGTATGTAATACCGTTGCAAGGGCAATCGCAACCGCTGCCAAACCGACGAATGAATGCATCAAAGCCACGGTTTCTGGCATCTGCGTCATCGCGACTGTTCTCGCTTTCCACATACCAACGAGGGCACCTAAGATCATCGCGCCAATAATGAGCCAAAGGACAGGACCTTCTGTTAAAAAGAAGGTTGTCACAACGGCAATTGCCATCGCTGCCATACCAAAACGGTTACCGCGAATAGCCGTCTTTGGACTCGATAAACCACGTAAGGTCAAGACAAAAAGGATCGCGCCAACCAGATAGAACCAATCCGCATTCGCCGCAATCATTGTTGATAAATCATTCATGCGTCGCCTCCATTATCAGTGCTTGCTTCTGAGGCTTTTTTTACTTTGGGTTTGAACATCGCCAGCATACGCTCAGTCACCGCAAAACCACCAAAGATATTGATACTGGCTAAAAATACGGCAAAGGCACCAAGCAAACTGGTCGGTGTAAACATCGAGCCATCAATCGTGACGGTCTGTAGCATCGCGCCCACGATGACAATACTCGATAAGGCGTTGGTTACTGCCATCAATGGCGTGTGCAAGGCAGGGGTAACGCCCCAAACCACGTAGTATCCGACAAAAATAGCGAGTACAAATACCGTAAAAATCGCTACAAATGGTGTGCTACTCATGGCTGCACCCGCTGGCGCTGCCGCTAAAATGGTGGCGATCATCTCATCCTCCTAAAAATTTATTCATTACTGGCAAATGTTTTATTATTAACAAACATATAGTGACGAAACATATCGTGCTAGGCAGTCGAACCTAGCGTTTGGCTAGTCGTACCTGACCGTCATGTGTCACTGCCAGTGCGCCCTGAATTTCGTCTTCCATGTCTAAGTTAAGCGAAAGGTCGTTTGCTGCTGCATCGTCGCCAGCAGGAGCGATCAAAGTCGTGATAAAGTTAACCAAATTATTGGCGTATAGATCTGACGACTGTGCCGCAAGCATTGATGGGATATTGGCTGCACCAACAATACGTACGCCGTTCTCTGTAGTAATGGTGTCATTCGGTACACTGCCTTCGACGTTGCCACCTGTTCCAGCTGCCATATCAATCAATACCGAACCTGCTTTCATTTTGGCAAGCGTTGCCGCGTGCACCAAACGCGGCGCTTGGCGACCAGGTATCTGCGCCGTGGTAATAACGATGTCAGCATTGCTGAGTGCCTTGTCAACCACAGCAGCTTGGTCTTTGATATATTGCTCTGATGGCGTCCACGCATAGCCGCCCGTTGCTTTAGCCTTTTGCGCTTCGTCTTCACTCATCGGCACATCAAGCCATTTACCACCAAGTGATTCGACTTGTTCTTTTGCCGCAGGACGCAAATCACTCGCCTCTACCACAGCACCTAGACGCTTCGCCGTGGCAATCGCCTGTAGACCTGCCACGCCTACGCCCAAAATAACCACTTTGGCTGGCTTGACCGTTCCTGCCGAGGTCATAAACATAGGAAAAGGACGAGAGTATTCGTTAGCCGCTAGCAATACCGCTTTATAACCAGCAAGGTTAGCCTGCGAGGACAATACGTCCATGTTTTGTGCGCGTGATAATGTGCGCGGTAATAACTCCATTGCAAAAGCCGTCGCACCTTTGGCTGCATAAGTGTCAAGCTGAGTGTTGCGATAAGGGTCGAGCATGCCAATGACAACCTGACCTGATGACAAATGAGCGGTAGTCTCAGATGGTAAGTCATTGACGGTAGTAATAATTCGAGACTGGGTAATCACCTCGGTGCTACTGTTGGCAATATCGGCACCAGCAGCTTGATACAATTCATCAGCATAATACGCTGCTTGGCCTGCACCTGACTGAATGACGACTTCAAACCCAAGCTTGCGCAATTTTTTGACTGAGTCTGGGGTTAGTGCGACACGGCTTTCACTCGCGATATCTGCACTGATTACACCGATTTTCATATCGTCTCCTTACTTATATAGAATGACTTACCCTTAATACCCTCAACGCATTTTCAAAAGCATAGGGGACAAAAATCCTTAACCATGACTTATCCAATATCATAAATAAAGACTATCAATTTAATAAATGATATGTTGTTTACCATCATGCCTTTTTATTATAGAGACATAATCTGCCAACTTTCATTGTCTAATGATGACCAACAAGTAAGATAAAAAGTTAGGTATTGATACCATCTGCATAACTTTTGTTGTTATATTAAAGTTTTTTATTTTTTCAAAAAACCTCTACCCCTTATATAACAAGGTCTCGCTTTAATAACAGCCAACTCTATATATGTTTACGCATTGCCATACCCCCTTAAAAAAATATAAAACACTCAAGGTCAAGTCAAGTTAAACCCGCAGCTGTCGTATAATAAGAATGCTTGACACCTGAACAGGTCGGTCATTGACTCACGATAATAAGGACTCACCATGTATTTTTTACTCTCTCCTGCCAAATCTTTGAATGAAACAGACGCTGTCCCAGTAAACTTGGGCAACTACTATAGTCAGCCTGAACTGATCGCGCACTCACAGTCACTCATGAAAGTATTGAAGTCCAAAGAGCCCGTTGATCTGCAAGAGCTGATGAGCATCTCTGATGATCTTGCGCAACTCAATGCCACGCGCAATCAACAATGGCGTTGGAGCGAAGATAAGCCGTTTACTGATGATGAGTCTGGTAATGCAGCAAAGCCAGCGGGCTACTTGTTCGACGGTGATGTTTATACCGGTCTTGATATGTATAGCATGGATAAAGAAACGTCCATCTACGTCAATGAACATCTGGGTATTTTGTCAGGTCTTTATGGGGTATTAAAACCGTTGGACTTGATTCAGCCTTATCGCTTGGAGATGGGTACGAAGCTAAAAAACACGCGCGGTGATAATCTTTATGAGTTTTGGGGAGAAGAAATAACTGACGTTATCAATGCCCGTATGGCAGATAGTGAGGACAAGGTCTTGATCAATCTGGCGTCGAACGAGTATTTTAAAGCTGTGAAAAAGAAAGCATTGAAGGCGGATATCATCACGCCACGATTCGAAGACGAAAAAAATGGTCAATATAAAGTCATTAGTTTTTATGCCAAAAAGGCACGTGGCCTTATGGTGAAATATGCTGCTGACAATAAGCTGAGCAATGCGGAGCAGTTAAAAGATTTTGATTTGGCGGGTTATTATTACTGTATCGAGGCGTCTGATGATAAGACGTGGGTGTTTAGAAGAGATGCGGCGGATCAGTAACTTGATATAAAAATCATATTTACTACAGTCGCTAGACGCATGGCACTCAGGGCTTCTAGCGACTGTATTACATCTTCTTTAATTGAACGGATCACAACAGTCCTTCTTGCTGTTGCGATTGATGACTAAAACCATTGCCTTGAGCGATAAAGATGATTCTCTAACGTGAAATAATCGACATGATAGCGTCAGCCAGTTGAAGGATTTCCGTCATTTTCAAACCTGCAATATTGATTCTGCCATTTGGCATACCGTAAATCGCGAACTCATCTTGCAACATGAGCATTTGACTCTCTGTTAGCGGTAATAAAGAAAACATGCCTTTTTGATGCGAAATGTCCGAAAACTCTGCAGGTGCACCTCTATCTTTTAAGGCTGCGCCTAACGCTTGGCGAATAGTATCTACTCTATCACGGTAGCTTGCCAGCTCGACTAACCAAGCGTCTGGGCTGTCTAATAAATAAGAAGCAACTGCGGCACCGTGATTGGGCGGCATAGAGTAGTTGGCACGTGTAATGGTTTCTAAAAGTGTCTGTATATCGGCATGGCGCTCATGGTTCGTCGTCATCACCGTGGCAATACCCGTCCGCTCATTGTATAGACCCATATTTTTTGAGCAGCTGGCGGCGATAAATGCAAAATCAGAGTCTTCGATCATTAAACGAAGCCCTGCAGCATCGGTATCAGGATCATCTCCAAAACCTTGATACGCCATATCAATGAATGGGACAATATTTTTCTGTTTACACTTATCAGAGAACCGTTGCCACTGCTCTAAAGAAGGATCTATACCGGTAGGATTGTGGCAGCACGCATGTAATAACAACACATCTCCTTCTTTTGCTTTTTCTAGCGCGGCAAAACACGCATCAATATCTAACTGACCGTTTTTATTTTGCCATGGATACGTATTAACGGTTAACCCAGCACCTTCCATCAGCGGACGATGATTGATATAGCCAGGATTACTGATCCAAACGGTTGAATCTGGAGAGAGCGTGGCAATCAAATCAGCAATGAGTCGTAGAGCCCCTGATGCCCCAACCGTCTGAATCGTGCATTGGTTTTTTAGACTTGGACGGTCACCCAGTACAAATTTTGCCATTTGTTGGTTAAAATTATCGTTACCCGATAACATACCATAAGCCTTTGAATGAGCTTCATGAGCAAGATGTATTTCTGCATCTTGCACGGTTTTCATCACAGGCGTATTGCCATGCTCATCTCGATAGACACCAACCAATAGATCTATTTTATGTTTGCGCTGGTCAGCACGAAACCTACCTAACAACGCCCACAGTGGATCACCATTGATAATGGGCATATTGTTTAACATCATGATACCTCCTTAATGAATTTATTTCGCTCGATTGGACAAGATGACACCAATGGTACTGAGTACAATGCCGCATATCATGATGACTGATAGAGACTCATTGAGTATCAGCGCAGCCAGTATAGCGGTCAATCCTGGGGATAAAGAGCCCAGTAATAAGGTACGAATGGAGCCCAGCTGTTTGACCGCATAAGAAAACGCAATGGTTGATACCACCCCTACACCAAGGCCTTGTACTAGGATAAACGGAAGCGCGTCATCAAAAGATACAGAACCTATATTGGTCTCCACAATACCAGATAGAACCATGACTAATGTCAGGAAAAAAGAGGTATAAGAAAGTACGATCGCGATAGCTATGGGACTTAACTTGGTGCTTTTTAACCCTAAGGTATAACCCGCCCAAATCAGGCTTGCCATCAACAGTAACCCTACGCCGTACAGAAGACTATTAGGTATTGACTGTGCATGCCCGCCAATCATAGTCGCGATACCAAAGAGAATAAGGATCAATGCGGCAAATTTTCTTAATGATATTCGTTGACGATAAAAAATAAAAGACAATAAGGCAGCAAAGAAAACTGGTGTCCCTGTCAAAATAGTACCCATGTAAGCGGCCGGCACTGTACTTGCACCAAAAGCCGCCAATAAAAGAAAAGGCACACCGCCAAATAAAATAAACATGATATCTGGCAGTCTTATATTTTTGATTTCATGCCAACTAGAGAGCACCCAAGGGGTCAACAAAACTAGCGGTACACTAAAGCGAATAAGCATGACATCCGCAATACTGAGCGACGACGCCCCAACCGCTCGTACAGTCAACGCAAATCCTGACCAAATCAATAAGACGACACTCATAGCCACATAACCTTTGGTTAGTGGCGACATAATGAACAAAGGGTTTTTGCGTGCTGAGGGATGAAATATCGTATTCATAGTCGTGTCTTATGCTGGTATACAAAGACCAATTATCGATTAAAATACGCGCTTTTATCTCTATTTATTCATTGCAATTTTGCAAATATTTGGTGGATAATGCTAATTAAATAAAAATTATTGGCTTAAAAAGCCAAAGGGCAAATTATGGATAAAATCGACCGTCATATCTTGGAAGTACTCCAAAAAGAGGGACGCTTATCTACGGCGGAACTGTCCGAACGCGTAGGGCTGTCGCCATCTCCTTGTGCAAGACGCCTAAAGCGTTTGGAAGATGAGGGTTATATAGAAAACTACCAAGCGAACATTAATAAAGCCAAAGCGGGTATTGCGATGAGTTTCTTTGTGGAGGTCCGTCTCAACAGCCACCAAGAAGAGTCTATTGCAGCCTTCGAGAATGCTTTGTCCGATATGGACGAGGTCATCAATGGACATGTGGTATCAGGCTCTTACGATTATTTATTAGAAGTAGTCAGTCCAAATCTCGATGGTTATGAGCGGTTCACACGTAAGCTACACAAGCTTGCTAGCGTAAAAGATATACATACTCATTTATCGGTGAGAAAGGTCATCAATAAGACGACTTTACCTATTTTTGTGTGAGGTTTTTAATACTAATGAGCAATCTCGAGCACGGCCTTCAATTACGTCAAGTCTATTAAGATTGGTATAAATACCTAGTTAATTTGAATGATTACATTACTTTATTATCGAGCATAAAAAAGCCCTGCTATCTTTCGATAGCAGAGCCTTTAGTAGTCAAATAGACTTTATGAGGTTGATTTTACTTTTTGCGAAAAGTGATTTGTCGAGGAAGACGAGCGAAAATAGTACCTATCGTACATTGAGCGCGTCTGACGAAGACAAACCGCTTTTCAGCAGAAGTAAAATTACATCATGCCGCCCATTCCACCCATACCGCCCATTCCACCAGCACCGCCCATGCCAGCCATACCGTCATCTTTCTCTGGTAGGTCAGTAATCATAGCTTCAGTCGTTAGCATTAGGCCAGCAACAGAGGCAGCGTTCTCTAGTGCTGAGCGTGATACTTTTGCTGGATCAAGGATACCCATTTCTAGCATATCGCCGTATTCGCCAGAAGCAGCATTGTAACCGTAGTTACCCGTACCGTTTTTCACTTCGTTAACCACCACTGATGCTTCTTCGCCAGCGTTGGTGACGATTTGACGTAATGGTGCTTCCATCGCACGACGTAGGATGTTGATACCTGCGTCTTGGTCGTCGTTGTCGCCTTTTAGCTCAGACAATGCATTCATGGCACGAACTAACGCAACGCCGCCGCCAGGTACAACGCCTTCTTCAACCGCTGCACGAGTCGCGTGTAGCGCATCATCAACACGGTCTTTCTTCTCTTTCATTTCGGTTTCAGTTGCTGCGCCAACTTTGATAACTGCTACGCCGCCTGCTAGTTTCGCAACGCGCTCTTGTAGCTTTTCTTTATCGTAATCAGAAGTAGACTCTGCGATCTGACGGTTGATAGACTCAACGCGGTTTTCGATGTCAGCTTTGTTACCGGCGCCATCAACGATCACGGTGTTTTCTTTACCAACAGTGACTTTTTTCGCCGTACCCAATTGTTCAAGCGTCGCAGTCTCTAGGCTTAGACCAATCTCTTCAGAAATTACAGTACCGCCCGTTAGCGTTGCGATGTCTTCTAGCATGGCTTTACGACGATCGCCAAAACCTGGTGCTTTAACCGCACAAGTTTTTAGGCCGCCACGCATGTTGTTCACAACTAGCGTTGCCAATGCTTCGTTTTCTACATCTTCAGCGATGATAAGCAATGGCTTGCTTTGCTGCATGACCTGCTCAAGTAATGGCACGATCTCACGGATGTTGCTGATTTTTTTGTCAACCAATAGAATGTATGGGTTTTCAAATTCAGCAGTCAGGCTGTCTTGCTTGTTAGCAAAGTACGGGCTGATGTAACCACGGTCAAACTGCATACCTTCGACAACTTCTAAGGTATCTTCAAAGCTTGACCCTTCTTCAACGGTGATAACGCCTTGCTTACCAACTTTTTGCATCGCTTGCGAGATCAACTCACCGATTTTGGTGTCTGAGTTTGCAGAGATAGAACCAACTTGCGCGATGGCTTTTTCGTCATCGGCTGGGGTTGATAGGTTATGGATTTCTTGAACGGCGGCGCGAACGGCTTTGTCGATACCGCGCTTAAGATCCATTGGATTCATGCCAGCAGCGACTGACTTCATGCCTTCTTGCAAGATTGACTGAGCCAATACGGTCGCAGTGGTCGTACCATCACCAGCAACATCATTGGTGCGGCTAGCCACTTCGCGAACGAGCTGAGCACCCATGTTTTCGAATTTGTTTTCAAGCTCGATTTCTTTGGCAACTGATACACCATCTTTAGTGATGGTTGGCGCGCCAAAAGATTTATCGATAACCACGTTGCGGCCTTTAGGGCCTAGGGTGACACGTACTGCGTTTGCTAGAACGTTTACGCCGTCCATCATTTGTTTACGGGCATCAATGCCGAATTTTACGTCTTTTGCCATGGTAAATTACTCCATTATTATAAGTATGAGAATACAATTGAATGATTCGTTCGTATTGTGGGGAGTATTTTTAGCTAAAAAATGATCAGCTAAAAAACTCTATTAGGCTATTAGCCTTCTAACACGCCCAATACGTCAGACTCTTTCATAATCAATAGTTCTTCACCGTCAACCTTCACGGTTTGACCAGCATATTGACCGAACAAAACTTTGTCGCCAGCTTTTACATCTAACGCACGAGTTTCGCCGTTGTCACGAACTTGGCCATTACCAACTGCAATCACTTCACCTTGTGAAGGTTTCTCTTGAGCAGAACCCGGCAATAAAATACCACCAGCAGTTTTTGTTTCTTCTTCTATGCGGCGGACGACGATACGGTCATGTAAAGGACGAATGTTCATCGATATGACTCCAAAAATTGGTTGTTTGAATAAAGGGTTTATTTGAATTAATAGTCTCAATACCAGTATCTATAAGAGTCGCCATTCAATAACAGCAATCTAAAGATACGCTTTGAGCTTGTAACAAAAAGTGGGGGCAAGATAGGTTGGCTTCAAGTGTAAAGCCCAAAAATTTACAAGATTATTCTGACGGCTCTTGATGACACTTGATAGAAGTGAGGCCTAATAGGTACCATACATTTTATTTACCCTCTATTGCTGGCTTTACAGCACGTTACCCTCGATGGTCGTATCAGATGTCATAGCAACATTCGCTACAATCGTCACACGTGCCAGTCGATTGTTACTCTTGAAAATGTAACAGAGTATGACCATTATAGGCGTTGCGAACATAATAAGAATGACGATAGATGCTGCTATATCAGCATCTTATTAACTACTAAGAGGTATCTATGAGTTTTTTATCAATGCATAATAAATCACTGCACAACGATTCTAATAATACGAAACGCAGTCCATCTAAGTTTTTATCTGCCTTAGTGACAGGTATCAGTATTTCCACCATTGGAGCCTTGAGTATGACCGCACCCACACTTGCCAGCGCAAAGACTGTTCAGCCATCAACAGCCAACTATAGTTTTACCGTTGAAGACAAATACAAAGGAACCGCGACTCGTACGTTAAACAAGTCCGGTAATACGTGGAAATACAACGTTAAGGCTCGCGTCGCTGGGGTAGCTAGTGCCTCGCAAAACAGTACGTTTACCCTCAATGGTAATAATGTCGTCCCAACCCAAGCCAGCACCACTTATAAGCTATTAGGCTTGGGTCGTACCCACAAACTAGACTTTAACCCAAGCACTAAAAAAGTCACTAGTAATTATAAGGGTAAGACCACGACGCTGAGTATGCCACAGCAAGCCTTTGATGACTTGAGTCTTGAAGTGCAAATTCGCCAAGATCTGTTAAATGGTAAGTTCACTGGCAATTACTACATGGCGAAAAAAGACAAAATCGAAAAGACGCCATTCAAAAAATCTGGTAGCACCAAAATCACCGTTCCAGCGGGTACATTTGATACGGTACGTGTCGACCGCGTCCATGATGACGATAGTCGCTCTACCAGTTTTTGGTTGGCACCAAGCTTAGACTATATGCCAGTTAAAGTTAGCCAAATTAATGATGGTAAGAAGATGGATTTAGAATTGACCAAGGTTAATTAATCCAAGCATATAAACAGAAGCGTTGAAAGGTAATACTGCAATAAAAAAGCGGCGTCCTATTTGGAACGCCGCTTTTTTATGTCTTAAGATTAATGACTAGTATTATAGCCTACTAACGAGAACGCGGTTTCTTAACGACATTATTCATCGAAGGCAGGCGTTTTAGCAAAATAAATAACCAGACATTAATGGCAAGTAGCAACACAAAGTCAGTTAAATATACGGCGATCTCAGCCCAGCTACTGCCGTATATGCGAGTAAATAGCACCACTCCACTCGCGCCCAAATATACAAGCGTAAACATGCTACTTATCAATAACGCATAGGGGGAGCGCCCACGTAGTATCCATGGTGTCAAGATAAAGGCGGGCACTAGCCACAATGCTTGCCAAGCAATACCACCGATGATATCAGGGCTGCTTGGATTAAAGATACTGATAAAAATAGGCAGTCCCATTAACCTATAAACCAGCCAAATCAACCAAGTGACCATCAAGCGCTGCGCAATAGGTGCGATAGGCTTGGTGACTTTAGGAGACTTACTGTTAGAGTGGTTTGTGGCCATTAGAGATTTTTACTTCCTAAATGAATAGCATGGGTATCTAGCTATTAGCGATCAATTATCAGTATTTGAGTACAAAAAGTATTTAAGTATCAAGTTTGAGCTATAACACCGGTTACATGAGAATCGATTAGCGACCCCAGTTTGCTTGTGCTAAAGCAGTAGCAGCTATTGCCAAACGGCGACCCTGTGCAATACCTAGGTCACGCTCGTCTGCCGATACTGGCTGATCATGGGCGGCCCCGCTAACATGACTGGCACCATAAGGCGTGCCGCCGCGGTGGGTGCGATTCAATGCGGGCTCAGCATAAGGCACACCCACGATAACCATCCCGTGATGCATCAATGGTAACATCATCGTCAACAGTGTGGTCTCTTGTCCACCATGCATAGAGCCTGTCGCTGTAAATACGGACGCTGGCTTATTTTGTAGGTTCCCTGCTAGCCACAGGGTGACAGTATTGTCCCAAAAATACTTCATGGGCGCGGCCATATTGCCAAAGTGCGTCGGGCTACCCAGTGCCAGACCGCTACAGTCTTTTAGATCATCCATCGTACAATACAAGTCACCTTCATCAGGTATTGCAGGCTTGCTCGATGTCGTCTCAGGGGCCACCGTTGGGACAGTACGAATACGTGCGGTCATGCCAGCATCTTCGATCCCTTGAGCGATAGCATATGCCAATGTCTTAGTCGTACCGTAATTAGAATAATAGAGCACCAATACATAAGGGGCGGTCTGACTCATTAGCAAAGCTTCCTTATAAAATCGTTAATGTTATCTTTTATGGCAGACGCTGTAGTCTCGTACTGCCGGAATATAACCTATAACTGCATTGTAAAATATGTGCACATTATGCCCGAGTCATTGACTGACATGCAAATAACCGCGGTATATAACATGGCTTATATTATATCGATTTTCACTCGATGCTGCTGTGCGCTATGCATTTTGACACAATTAAACCGCAGATGTGAGCAGCGCATGTTTGTTACACTATTGTCACTCTTACTTTTGCTAACTGGTCGACATGGAAAAATTCTCACAAAAACTCCCATTTCTACAACAACGCTGGTTTCAATTCTTGCGATTTTTGGTTCGACATTTTTTTGAAGACAACTGTCAGCAAAAAGCAGCATCGTTAACCTACACGACTATGCTCTCAATTGTGCCTGTACTAACGGTATTATTGATGATTTTATCCTCAGTACCAGCACTCGCCTCTGTAAGAGCACAGATATACGAGGTAATTTATAGCAACTTGTTACCCCAATCGAGTCTACAAGTGAGTGAGTATATCAATGACTTCGCCGAAAAATCCTCCAATCTAACCATTATTGGTGCCATCATTTTATTTTTGACGACCATCATGACACTGACAACCATTGAGCGCGCCTTCAACCAAATCTGGCGGGTAGAGAATCGTTCAGGTGGCCTCAAAAGCATGATGCGCTATTGGACAATTTTGACTTTGGGGCCATTGGTCTTAGGTACGGCTTTTATTGCCTCAAGTACGGTTCAGAGTTTGAGTTTTTTGAATCGACAAATCGCAGGTTACGGGATCGATTGGGGGTTTTGGGTACAAGCCGTATCGATTGGTATCACTGTCGCAGGTTTTATTGGCATGTATTGGTTCATTCCTAAGGCGCGTGTACCGCTAAAAAATGCAGCGATTGCTGGTGTGTTTGTCGCGATAGTCTTTGAGCTGATGAAGCATCTATTTGGTACCGTTATGGCCAACTTTACCAGCTATGAGGCAATCTATGGGGCTTTTGCCGCGCTGCCTATATTTTTGCTATGGATTTTCTTGTCATGGAACCTTATCTTGCTGGGCGTTGAGATCAGCTACACCTTAACGATTTTTGAAACCGAAGAGGTCTATCCTCGTCATCCCTTACTTAGCTTGCTGGACATGCTGAACTTGGTATATACCCACCATCTAAAAGGTGAGGCCGTCAGCGAACAAGCGCTGCGTAATGTACTGGGACGAAAAGAGCTACCAAAATGGTATACCTATATCAATTATCTACAAGACAGTAACCTCATTACCATGACTGAAGACGATGACTATGTACTCAAAAGAGATTTGAGTAAGATGACATTATGGGATTTTTATCGCACCTTGCCTTATCCATTACCTATTAAGGATGAGCTTGATGAGATGAAGCTAGAAGACCAAAAGCCTTGGCTCAGCTTACTGGTAGATCGTTTTGAACACACAGAAGCGTATGCTAAGCAGCAGCTACATCTACCATTGAGTGCTATATTCGCCAATAGCGAGCCGCGCAAAAAATCAGCTCCTAATAAAAATAGCAATGGTGGCAAGTTGTTTAGAAAAACAACGGCGGCGAGCCATTCACTGACAAGTGATAGCCTAGATAGCAGCGGCGCTTATAGAGACAATGTGGATATCGAAGCATCACCCCACTTCGACCCTATCGCCTATGATAAAGACAGCAACATTGATTGCGATGATCATCACAATGAGGCGATCATCCCTATAGGTTCTGGTGAGCCATCGGCTGGGACAGAGGCTGGCAGACGCGACTATAAAAGTGCCATTATTACTGAAGCTGATAATCCTAAAGCTGGTTAATGACAGATTAGCCAAAACCCATTCCATTACCCTAAAAAATTCATCGTTTGATGCTCTGATCAAGATTATCAAACGATAGCGATGAGCCACTTTACGACTATTTTTGGATATTTTGAGTATATGGCAGTGTATAAAGATGATGAAACGAGCTTGTGGATTCGTACTATTAGTACAGGTCAGAGCAAGCTCAAACAGTTTACTCAGTTGTGGTCACTGCAAACGTTGACTGACTTGCCTGATCGCCTAAGAGCTTTGTGGCAACAGCTTATTGGGTCTTACTGGTTTATCCCAACGGCTTGTGTGATTGCGGGGATTTTGCTGGCGCCTTTATTGGTGACTGTCGATCAGCACTTTGATCGTGAAACGGTTCGAGAAATTTCTTTTGCGTTTACAGGCGATGATGATGCTGCACGCGCTATCATGACCGCTATTGCTGGTGCGGTATTGGGCGTGGCTGGCACGACGTTTTCGATTACGATCGCCGTGCTGTCGATGGCATCATCACAATTTGGTCCGAGATTGTTACGTAATTTTTTGACAGACACTCCGAACCAGTTTGTACTCGGCGCCTTTATCGGTACCTTTAGTTACAGCCTGCTTGTCTTAAAATCCATTCACAAGTATGACGTGTCTTATGGTGTGCCACAATTAGCCGTAACCTTTGCCATTATTATGGCTATTATCTGTGCGCTGTTGCTGGTGTATTTTGTACAGCATATGGTACATGCCATTCAAGCGTCTCACGTCATCCAAAATGCCAGCAACGATGCGATTAATAATATTTATTATTGGTACAGCGATCGATGCGACATCCAGCATCAACGTGATGCCGAACATCATGATGTCGAGCAGTTTCATAACTGGCCTGCCATGCCTATCTACTCACCAAGCTCAGGCTATTTACAGCAAATATACTTTGAATCATTGATTGCCCTGTCACAAGACTACGGCGGTGTGGTACAGATGCATGTCAATCTTGGTCAATACATTACTGACAAAAATGTCATTGGATATTTTTACCAACGTCCAGCAGATCATCCAAACAATCAGCAAAAAACAGCGACACCGAATCTAGCTATGATACCGCGTTCACCTGATGGGATGTTTTGGCAACGCTTTACTGGCTGCGTGCGAATAGAACAACGTCTGGCACATTCTGATGACATTGCCTATAGCTTGGGCCAAATGACTGAAATCGCAGTACGAGCATTATCTCCTGGTATCAATGACCCAAAGACAGCCGTCAACTGCGTACAGTCTTTGACAAGCTGCTTAAGTATTATGATGCGGCGTCAGCCCCCAAGTCCCTATCATTTTTATATACCAAAATCGGATGATAGCTCTGAAGATGAGGTCAAACAAAAACGATTGGCCATACTAGCCTTGGTCACTCACACCCCAAAAATATCGGATTTTATCAACGTATCACTTGGTGAAATACGCCGCTATGCAGCCGCTGATTTGATGGTACTAAAAGCATTGTGCGAAGCAATGGTCAATCTAAACTATGCAAGGGTGAATAGCGCACAACAACAAACGCTACTGCATGAGCTACATCTGATCAAGCGAGCTGGAGAAGAAAACTTAAACTATCAAGAACTGATAGACGACCTTGTCGCTATGTGTGAGCAAGCCAAGCAATTTATTCTTGATGAGGACGCACAGCATCAACATTTTAATTATGTCAGTGTGTTTGCTGTCAATATCCGTGAAGCACTACAGTCACAGTCGAGTTAGTGACATGACAATTAGATCGCATAGCGTATTGGTAAGCACGGTCCTTATCATTTCAATATTTATAGCTCAAAATCTTTACGTAACTCTCATAAGTCATGGGCTTAGGGTTAATTTTATATTCATACGAGATCTGCTTTATGGCATCTGCAACCAGCCTCACCATACTTGAAATCAGCGCCATATTTTTATCGATTACGGCCTCACTGACCTATGTCAATCATCGCTTTATCGGGTTACCAACCACGATTGGCGTGATGGTTATTTCTATATTATTGTCTATCGGTGCGATATTTTTAGGATTTTTAGGGTTTGATCAGCTGATTGATTATGAAGTCAGTCTATTAGAGCAGCTTGATTTTACTGAGGTGCTATTAGATGGCATGCTCTCGATGTTGCTATTTGCAGGTGCCTTGCATGTCAATATTGGTGATCTGAGGCGCTATAAATTGCCTATCGGTATCCTAGCAGGATTTGGTACTATCGTATCAGCCATGCTCATTGCCACCGCGATTTACTTTATGCTGCCCTTATTCGGTTTTGAACTGCCATTTCTTTGGTGCCTACTGTTTGGTGCTTTGATTTCCCCTACTGATCCCATTGCCGTCATGGGGATTCTTGCATCAGCAGGCGCGCCAAAAAGCATCGAAACCGTTATCGCTGGTGAGTCATTATTTAATGACGGTATCGGTGTCGTGATTTTTGTTCTACTACTGGGGATTTTATCTAGTGGCGATATTCCAACCATTAACTATGTGGCGCATACATTAGCGGTCGAAGCTGGCGGCGGTGTCATCTTTGGATTGGTACTCGGGGCGATTTTGTACTATTTGCTAAAGAGCATCGACAGTTATCAAGAAGAAGTGCTCTTGACGTTAGCAGGCGTCATCGGCGGCTATGCGCTTGCCAGCCATTGGCATTTGTCAGGGCCACTCGCTATGGTCATGATGGGATTGATGGTTGGTAACCGCGGGCGGGCGCTTGCGATGAGTGATCAGACGCGTCATTACATTGATCTGTTTTGGGAACTGATTGATGAAATTTTAAATGCTATTTTATTCGTCCTTATCGGTCTAGAAGTAGTGATGATTGCTTATTCAGCAAACTTATTTATTGCAGGTGGTTTAACCATCGTTATTGCTCTAGTAGCTCGTTTTATCGTTGTTGGGATGACGACCAAAACGTTTCACCGTCAGCTTGATTTGCCCACTGGTGCATGGAAAGTACTAACGTGGGGTGGATTGCGCGGCGGTATCTCAGTCGCTTTAGTATTACAGCTACCCATCGGTACCGAGCGTGATATTTTATTGGCACTCACTTATGCGGTAGTAATATTTTCTATCTTGGTACAAGGTCTAAGTGTTGGCAGAGTCGCCAAGAGCATTCGTAAGGATAAAGAAATAGCAGAGGCATAAGCCAAAAACACAGCATGTATAAAAAAGCCAGCCTAAGACATGATGTCTTAGGCTGGCTTATGCTGGCTTTGTTGAGTAGTTTCAATGGTTATATCAAACCCTTTCTTTTCATATTACGATAAACCACGATAATAATAATAATATTAAAGATTAATATTCCCAGTTTAAACCAATCAAATGGACTGGTTATCAGATAGTAAACTTCTATAGGAATAAAGACGCCATAGCCCAGCACACCAAACCAATATGCCCATGTTTTGTCGCGCCATAAGCCATAAGCTTCTAGGAAGCGCAAACTGGCATAAGCAAATATCAACAATAAAAACACTGGCCAGTTTTTACTTGCCTGTTGGGCAATACTTACCGCACTGTCTATTTGCGGCGCAAGCAGGTGGCCAAAGGTGTGGCGCCAAGAGCCAGTCGCGGTCGTCAGCCAATGCTCAAGATCGGTATGCCACGACCACAATGCACCTGCGCCTAATAATGCCCCCACACCTTTGACGACTTCATAAATAGCTACCGCTTTGATAGACTCGCTGGCCGTACTGCGTGGTTTTTCTAAATGGTCAGTCATTTCACCCCCTTTATCCTTCGAGGATAGCGGCAGACTATCATCCTGTCGGGGCAAATTAGCCAAAGAACGTCTCCACAACACGTCCTTGCAGCTGCTGATTAAAAAATGGCGTATTTTTACCATTCGATAGCATAGATTGCGCGGTCACTTGCCACTCCAGATTGGGGTCAACCAATACCGCGCCGCCGATCGCTTCATACTGCTCATTAATACCCGCAATCTTTGCAGGATTGAGACAGATTTTATCAACCAACTCTGAGAGTGTTAACACCTTATCATTAACCAGCTGACATGCCAGCGCCATAAAAGTATCAAAATTCGAGATACCTGGTGTACTCTCAGCAAACGGGGCTTTTTTAGCGGTACTGTTTAATGGTTCGTGATGACTACAGATAGCATCGATAGTGCCATCTTTTAAGCCACGGCGGATAGCTTGCTGGTCAGTATTACTACGTAGTGGAGGTAATACGTAAGCCTGAGCATTAAAGCCTTCAAGATTGTCATCAGTTAGGTAAAGCTGGTGCATCGCAACGTCGCAAGTCACCGGCAAGCCTTTATCTTTTGCCCAGCGCATGAGCTCGATAGAGGACTTACATGATAACTGGCTAAAATGAGCGGCTATTCCCGTCTCTTCAACCATCAACAGTTGCGTAGACAGTGCAACAGTCTCAGCAATCCAAGGAATCCCTTGCAAACCATGATAAGAGGCGATATAGCCCTCATGCGCCACGCCATCTCCAGACAGACTTGGCTCATCAGGATAAAAGAACACTTTCATGCCAAAAGTTGCCGCATATTCTAGTGTACGTAGCAATACTAAGTCATTGCGAAAAGGTCTACGCGCATTAGACACTGCGATACAGCCGCCCTTCTTAAGCCCTGCAATATTAGAGGGTCGCTCGCCCTCTAACCCTGTAGTCAATGCGCCCAAAATATGCAAGTAAATACCGCCATCACTCAAGGCACGCTCACGCAAGCCCTTTAAAAGTGAGCCATTTTCTAAAATAGGATTGGTATCAGGTGGTGTGACTACATGCAAGAACCCATTACCACGTGCTGCCCTGCCTTCTGATTCTAGCGTACCGTGTTGCTGTTGGCCTGGCTCACGCAAGCGCGCGCACAGATCTACTAGTGGTGGTAGCAGCCACATCTCACGGCCAGAATCGAGTGTAGACAGTTTTTCTGTTACAGTTTGCGGCAATGCATCTTTTAATGCTTTTGGTAAATGGTCAAAAATGGGTGCATCCGTATTAAGCATGGTAGACATAACGTTATTACCGTATCAATAAAATGAAATAAATGAGAATAAGTCGCGCGGCAGGCTGTTACTTGCCAGCCGCTTGATGAGCACGCTGACCTTCCATCGCAAGCGACAAGACCGCCATTCGAATGGCAATACCGTTATTTACCTGCTTTAAGATAACGGATTGCGCGCCATCAGCCACACTAGAAGCAATCTCAACACCGCGGTTCATTGGCCCTGGATGCATGACGAGCGCATCAGGCTTGGCAAGCGCTACTCGCTCTGGCGTGATCCCATAATGCTTATAGTATTCACTCGATGATGCCAATAGCGGCGAACCGATACGCTCATTTTGTATCCTTAATCCCATGATGACATCACAGTCCGTGACGCACTCATCCATATTTTCATATACTTTTACGCCAAAACGTTCAATACCTTTTGGCAGTAGAGTACGCGGCGCACAAACACGGATATCTGTCACACCTAGCGTTTGCAGTGCACTGATGTCAGAACGGGCTACGCGTGAGTGCTTAATATCACCAACGATTGCGATAGACAACTCTTCAAATGGGCGCGGTGCCTCACGGTGAATGGTCAACATGTCGAGCATTCCCTGCGTAGGATGCGCATGCCAGCCGTCGCCGCCGTTAATGATAGCAATATCAGGCGTCACTTCTGTCGCCATAAAATGTGCGGCACCTGATGCTGAATGTCGAACCACAAAAATATCTGCGGTCATCGCCTGTAGATTCCATAACGTATCGCGTAGACTCTCGCCTTTTTTGGTACTAGAGCGTTCGATATCGATGTTGAGTACATTGGCACCCAAACGTTTTTCTGCAACCTCGAATGTCGTCCGAGTACGGGTCGACGGTTCAAAGAACAAATTCATGACCGTATAGCCATCTAATTCCGGACGATTAATGAGTTGTCCATTTTCGTCAAAGAAAGTCTCTGCTTTTGCGATAATAGCTTTGAGCTGTGCTTTATTAAGACCTTCAACACCCAAGAAATGCCTGATACTGCCATCGGTGTTGAGCTGCGGACGACTCAGTGAGGTGTTGAGTCTTTGATGAATCGTGTTGGGATCAAATTTTGCATAATCAGTCGGTGAGACTGGTTGTGTAGCGCTACTATCGAGAGAATTTGACATAATGGCGAGTCTTTATTGTGGGTTTATATGAGTCTGTCGTAATCGCTTATTCATCTTTGTTCGATCATTTAGCACTGATAGGCACAGAGACAAGGACATTTTGACGCTTATTTGCTACAATTTACCGTAATCAAATTCGACCAAAAACCGCCTCAGCAGATAATCAGAAAGCGTAAATAGACATGCTATATTCTCATAGAGAATAATTCTGACAAATCTATAAATGAATAACAATAGATATAGTGTAGCCGATTTTGTGGTCGGGACAAAGATACCGTATAAGCTATTTGAGAATTTATCCATTTAAGGTGTGCCAAATGCCGCCTATGGCCTTACTCTGAGACCATCCATTTTTTACTTTCCATATCCCCTATTAGGAAGCTTTATGACGACCTTAGCAGATTATCTAAACCAACATGCCTCTAATCCTGCACTCAACGACGTAATTACCACGGTTACTAATGTTGGTAAAACCATCTCACAACTACTTAGAAAAGGTGCTCTGGCAGATATTTTAGGCGAAGCTGGTAATCAAAACGTTCAAGGCGAAGATCAGAAAAAATTGGATGTATTGGCGAACGATTTATTGCTAGATGCCTTAGCAAAGAATACCCATTGTGCCGGCGTTGCGTCAGAAGAGCTCGATGATGCCACCCCTGCTAATGATGATGGTAGTCTATTGGTATTATTT
Organism: Psychrobacter sp. T6-5; assembly: GCF_052258485.2. Classification (NCBI taxonomy): domain Bacteria; kingdom Pseudomonadati; phylum Pseudomonadota; class Gammaproteobacteria; order Moraxellales; family Moraxellaceae; genus Psychrobacter; species Psychrobacter sp. T6-5. Next base: position 2,839,215 of record NZ_JBQQEY020000001.1, read on the forward strand.
GACCCACTAGATGGCTCATCAAATATTGATATCAATATGGCAGTAGGTACGATTTTTTCTGTTTTGCCGTATGATCGTCAAGGTCAGACCAGTGAAAACAGCGACTATCTACAGGCAGGTAACAAACAGTTAGCAGCAGGTTATCTGTTATATGGCACCTCTACGGTACTGGCATTAACCATCGCAGATAAAGTCGTGATGTTTAGCCTAGATCCAGAAACTGAAGACTATGTGCTGATAGAAGACAACGTGCAAATCGATGCTGATACGAGCGAATATGCGATCAATAGCTCAAATTATCGCTACTGGCGCGCACCTATGCAACAGTACATCGATGAGCTAATCGCTGGCGAGACAGGCGTACGTGGACGCGATTTCAATACACGCTGGGTCGCCGCTATGGTTGGTGACGTCCATCGTATCTTATGCCGTGGTGGTCTGTTCACTTATCCTTTTGACACCAAATATGCTCATAAAGCGGGTAAACTACGCTTAATGTATGAAGCCAACCCAATGAGCTTATTGATTGAGCGCGCGGGTGGCAGTGCGACAGACGCTGTCAATCGCATCTTAGATATCGAACCGACTGACATCCATCAGCGTGTACCTGTGGTGCTCGGTAGCAAAAACGAAGTCGATTACGTTAAAGACTTACACGTCAATTATTCTGAAAAATAATTGATTTGCTCATATATTAACAATGACCAGCAGAATACTAAATTAATCATAGATATTTTGCTGGTCGTTTAAATAACTCCTTTACTCTTCTCTAAGCGATCCACTATGGTATTAAATCCCACCGAGCTGATTACCTCAGATAAGAACACAACCGTGAAGCTTGTAAAAGCACTGTTGTCCCAAGCACGCCAGCGTAAAAAGAACGGTCAGACAGTCATAGAAGGCGTCCATTTGATAGATGCTGCACTGCGTAGCGACTATCCTTTTGCCCAGATACTCCTGTCTGAGTCAGCGCGTAGCCACCCTGAAGTTCAGCAGGTACTAACTCGTCTGCCTACTTATACGCCTATTCTTACTTTATCAGATGCACTTTACGAGAGTATTCGTAGCTTGGGTACTGGTATCGATATTATGTCCGTCATTAAAATACCAACGCCTAGCCTATCAATGATCGATGGGGACTGCTTGGTTTTGAATGATGTACAAGATAGTGGGAACGTTGGTACACTACTACGCACAGCAGCAGCGGTTGGTATCCGCAATATTCTATGCACCAGTGCTACCGCGCAAGCTTGGTCTCCCAAGACGCTACGAGCAGGTATGGGTGCACAGTTTGCGCTGACTATTTATGAAGGCTTGAGTACGCAAGATATTTTAGATCACGTACAAGTGCCACTGTTGGCAACCAGCTCACACACAGATACTATCATTTACGATCACGATTTATCTGCGCCTGTGGCGTGGATTATGGGTCATGAAGGTCAAGGCGTTTGTGACGAGCTGATGCAGTGTGCCACACCGATAGCCTTACCACAGCCAAATGGTCAAGAGAGCTTAAATGTAGCGATTGCAGGGTCTTTATGTCTGTACGAAACCTTGCGTCAGAGACAATACTCTTAACGTCCATTTATAACTGCTATTAAAACCCTTTCTGTAAAGCATAAAAAAACCCACTATCATTTAATAGTGGGTTTTTATTATCTGTCTACTACTGATATAGTCAAAGAAGTCTAAAACGGATACAAGTCAGCCGACTGCAGATTGTACAAGTAGTACATCTAAGGAGGGTAACGCCGTAGCCGTTTAGTAGTTCTGTGACTATATATTAAACCTTACTAGTTAGCTCAGGCAATGCTTCGAACAAATCAGCTTCTAAGAAATAATCAGCAACGCTAGCGATAGGTGCTTCTGGGTCATTATTGATAGCAACGATGACTTTAGAATCTTTCATACCAGCCAAATGCTGAATCGCGCCTGAGATACCAGCTGCGATATATAGCTGCGGTGCAACGATTTTACCCGTTTGACCGACCTGCATATCGTTTGGTACATATCCTGCGTCAACAGCAGCACGTGATGCACCAACAGCAGCGCCTAGCTTATCAGCCAATGGCTCAATGTACTTGGTGAAGTTTTCACCATTTGCCAATGCACGACCACCAGAAACCACGATGCCAGCTGAGGTCAATTCTGGACGATCAGATTTAGCCATTTCTTCGTTCACAAAGCTAGCTTTGCCAGTTTCTTGCACATTGTCGATAGTTTCAACAGTCGCTGAACCACCTTCGCTTGCTACTGGGTCAAACGCAGTCGTACGTACGGTTAGTACCACTTTGTCTTCTGTCGTTCTTACGGTTGCCGTTGCATTACCAGCATATATAGGACGCTCAAACGTTTGCGCATCTATAACACCTGAGATTTCTGACAGCATGCTGACGTCAAGTAACGCTGCAACGCGTGGCATAAAGTTTTTACCAGTCGTGGTCGCAGCTGCTAGGATATGGCTGTAATCACCAGCGACATCAGCAACCAATAGCGCCACATTGCCCGCCAATTGATGCTCATAGGCTGCATTGTCAGCTAATAGTACTTTCGTCACGCCTTCTGCTTTTGCTGCTTCATCAGCGACTGCTTGAGCACCACTACCAGCAACCAATACATGGATGTCGTCACCGATTTGCTTAGCAGCAGCGATGGTGTTCAAAGTTGCCTTTTTTAGACTGGCATTGTCGTGTTCTGCATATACCAAAATTGCCATGGTTTTAATCCTTTATTTATTCGTATTATCTATTCATGCGGTTGTTTGTGTACAAAGCTATTTGAGCGACTATTATTCAATATGAAACAAATCAGTCAAATGGATAGCCTTGTACAGGATATGCCGTAACGAAGCGTCAAATCATTAAATGACTTTTGCTTCGTTTCTTAGCTTATCGACCAACTCATCAACTGATCCTACTGTAATACCAGCTTTGCGTTCAGCAGGTGGCACGACTTTAATGATTTCTTGCTTAGACGTCATATCAACACCGAAATCTGCTGGCGTTTTTTCATCAAGCGGCTTTTTCTTCGCTTTCATGATGTTAGGCAGTTTTGCATAACGCGGCTCATTCAAACGTAGATCAGTCGTGATAACCGCTGGCAAATCAAGAGCAACCGTTTGTAGACCGCCATCGATTTCACGCGTGACGTTGACTTTGTCGCCTTCAACCTTCACTTCTGAGGCAAATGTACCCTGACCAATACCCATCAATGCCGCTAGCATCTGACCTGTTTGGTTATTGTCATCATCAATCGCTTGTTTACCCAACAAGATAATATCTGTGCTTTCCGTTTCAGCGATACTTTTTAGAATCTTGGCAACTTGTAGTGGATACGGTTTTTCGTCACTCACGACTAAAACGCCACGATCAGCACCCAATGCTAGGGCTGCACGAATTTGCTCTTGCGACTCTTTTGGACCGATAGACGCGACGATGATTTCATCAATGACGCCAGCTTCTTTTAGACGAACGGCTTCTTCTACTGCGATTTCATCAAAAGGGTTAATTGACATTTTGGTATTTGATAGATCAACGCCAGAGTTATCGGCTTTTACACGAACTTTTACGTTATAATCAATGACACGCTTGACCGCTACTAATGCTTTCATACGTTCCTCGTTTATTAATGTTATGAATTAAAAAATATCAGTTAAGAACCAAATTTTCGTTGTGGTTCAAATCGTCGTTCAAAATACTACTCAAGGTTATTACTATATCAACAGATGTATAACTAATTAAGAAAAATACGCCAATATTCGAAATTATATTAGCATTGCACTTCTTACGAATAAAATCTGCTAAAGCTAAGCCAACCGTTATTATCAGACCTATGTATCTTGCGTCAGCCTGCAGATAAGGTCAAGACAACGCCGTGAATAATGCGTCATAAATTTGTCACTATTCTATAATAAATAGTTTATAAGCACGTGATCTGGTGGTTTTTGTTTAATAATAGCCTTAAGAGTACTCACCTTTATAGCACTCTCAATGGTATGTTTATTTAATATTTTGTTATTATTTATTTCTTAGGGCTCAACTGATAGCAATCACCAAGAACCCAACATCTATACGTCGCTGTCTTTGCTAGAGCTCATTAACAACTCACTATCACGTATGTCATCGAACAATGCCCAGTCAGGGGTCACACCATTATTTTTGATGACACTCATATTGCCTGTCGTTTCCATAATGACGGCAAATATCTCCGTCTTGGCTTTGATACCATTTTTGCGCAGCACCTCCTGGACGTCACTAGTACTTAAGTTTGCCTCTTTCAAATTATCTGCAAAGTACTCGCCATGCGCCATGAGTATAATAGCCCGATTGTCTATCAGCGCTTTTAGTGGCTTTACCTTGCGTCTGATAACTGAAATGGTGCCTTGAATCAAAAACAACATGGCAACTGCAAACAATCCTTGCAGAAGAGACGGCTTGTCAGCCAGTACAGTCGACGCCAATATACTACCAATGCCGACCGTCATTGCAAAATCATGGCTTGATAGCTTGGAGAAACTACGTAGACCCATCAATCGGGTACAGAGCATCAAACCAATATAGAAACCCACCGCAGATAAAGAAATACCTAGTGCTTGTTGCCAATCAATTGAAAACCAAGTTTCCCATTTCATAATAGAACCTTATTTATTATTGAGTCAGTACCTATTATGAACTGATAATTATTAAGAAAATCAATCAAACGCTACTTCAGACAAAATGATATAAAAAAAGCAACCTGATGAGAGGTTGCTTTTTTTTAAAGTCGATACAGTATTTTTATTGTTTTAACAAACAAAGTAATCAATGCATATTGATAATCTTATTGTTATTAAGCTTACTGAAAGTCAGTTAACTTAATAGTAAATGAGATTAGATAGCTTCGATTTGCTCAGCTTGTGGGCCTTTTTTGCCATCACCTAAGATGAAAGACACTTTTTGGCCTTCGGCTAGAGTTTTGAAACCGTTACCTTGGATAGCGCTGTAGTGAGCGAATACGTCTTGTCCGCCATTGTCTTGAGCGATAAAACCAAAACCTTTAGCTTCATTAAACCACTTTACAGTGCCTTCAACTTTATCTGACATAAATTTTCCTGACTCTTTAACTGTTGGCGAGACTTGTGTCATCACCGATTAATTGATATATACCCATGCATCTTTTGCTGAACGCTACGGTTCAAAATTTCAAATAATCTAAGAGAAAACCTGAATTTTTTACCTCAAATACTTTGAGTACAATCTGATTATAACAGTTTTCTATACAGGTAACAGTCTAAATTGATGATTTTTGTAAATAAATTCTAGCTATTAGAACCCATTAAAATAGATAGCATTTTTGCCGTTATCACATTGATATTAAATAAATTTCTAACATCTGAATATTAGGCTGTATTTATGGAGGCATCGTTAAATACAAAAAGAAAGACCGTTATAGGCCAAAAACTCAGTCATTGCCTATTGCAATATCGGCAACCATGGTGAACTTAATACAAGCAAACATAGCCCAAAAAATATCAACGAAAACGACTGACTATACGCAATGTATTTGGCCGGTATGACCAAGTCTTTAGGAGAATCAGGGATACCTTTGCGCTTTAATAGTCGCGTACCATAGACCCAACCAAAAGTCGTGTAAATGCCATAAGCGGCAGGTACAGCAATCGCGAGCGGTGCCAAATCAATCACGTATAGGACAACTACAGAGATAAAGAACCAGATGGTATCTAAGATTGAACTGATTTGGAAAAACTTAGATTTGGGCAGTTTACCATCGGTTTTCTTAAGCATTTCCCCTTCTATCCAAATTAAAACTGCTACTACAGCGCTAAGAGTAATATACACGAATTGCGGCGTTAGCCAGTCTGGATAAGATATTTGCACAACATACAACCTGTAATCTATAGAAAATATGAATGAGGACTCATCTACTTTGATGACTCAAAGATAAGTAAGCACAGTAAAAGCCCATCGGTTAACGTGAAGATGCCTGCCTATATTGGGCAGGTATTACTGGTTTTCAACCAACACATATAGCGGTGTAACCATATGCTAAAAGTAGGATATAAAAAACCCGTGCTATCAGGTGATAACACGGGCTAATTAACAAACTATCAAATACTCTATTTAAGTAGTATCGAATTAGTTTTTGTCTTTGTCGATGATTTTGTTACCACCAATCCAAGGCATCATGCCACGCAGCTTGGCACCAGTAGTCTCAATTTGATGTTCGGCATTGTTACGACGACGCGCAGTCATTGATGGGTAGTTGGTGGCGCCTTCAGAGATGAACATTTTCGCGTATTCACCAGACTGAATGCGTTTTAGCGCATTACGCATGGCTTCACGTGACTGCTCATTGATGACTTCAGGACCAGTGACATATTCGCCATATTCAGCATTATTACTGATTGAATAGTTCATGTCAGCGATACCGCCTTCATACATCAAATCAACGATTAGCTTGAGCTCATGCAAGCACTCGAAGTAAGCCATTTCTGGAGCATAGCCTGCTTCTGTTAGCGTCTCAAAGCCCATTTTGACTAGCTCTACTGCACCGCCACAAAGAACCGCTTGCTCACCGAACAAGTCAGTTTCAGTCTCATCTTTAAATGTGGTTTCGATGATGCCTGAACGACCACCACCAACGCCAGCAGCGTAAGATAATGCTAATTGCTTAGCTTGACCTGAAGCATCTTGATAGATGGCGATTAAGTCAGGGATACCACCGCCTTTAGTAAACTCTGAACGTACGGTATGACCTGGTGCTTTTGGCGCAACCATAATCACATCAAGATCGCCACGTGGCACCACTTGGTTATAATGGATCGCGAAACCATGAGCGAAAGCCAATGTCGCGCCTTCTTTGATGTTTGGCTCGATGACGTCGTTGTAAAGCTCTTTTTGGAATTCATCAGGCGTCAAAATCATGATTACATCAGCAGCTTTTACGGCTTCTTCTACTTCAGCAACTTTTAGGCCCGCATTTTCAGCTTTTTTCCATGAGCCAGAGTTGGCACGTAGACCAACCGTTACATCAACGTCTGAGTCTTGTAGGTTAAGCGCGTGCGCATGACCTTGTGAACCATAACCGATAATGGCAACTTTTTTGCCTTGGATAATTGATAGATCACAATCTTTGTCATAAAAAACGTTCATAAATAGAGTCCTTGTCCTCAATCATGGCGTACCATGGATAGTAGGCGCTTATACTGTAATCAAGATAGTGATTAAGATAAGCGCTTTGTTGATTTAGATAAATAGTTTTTGATTAAAATATAGCTTGATTAAAATAGGTCGTAATAAATACTAGGTGCTAAGTGTTTTTTCGCCTCGAGCAATACCAATCACACCCGAGCGAACCACTTCCATAATACGCTCACGTCCAAGTACGTCAATAAAGCCATCAAGTTTGGCTTTATCACCAACGATTTGAATCGTATACAAGTTGGCATTCACATCGACAATCTGTGCGCGGAAAATATCTGCGCTGCGTTTCACCTCTTCACGTACGCTACCAGTCGCTCGTACTTTGATCAGCATCAATTCACGCTCAACGTGTACATTCTCTGTCAGATTATGCACTTTAACCACTTCAATCAATTTATGCAATTGTTTGGTGATTTGTTCGATTCTTTCTGGTGAAGTAATGGTCGTCAACGTCAGACGTGAAATACTTGGGTCATCAGTAGGCGCGACGTTTAGCGTTTCGATATTGTAGCCACGCTGTGAGAACAAGCCGACTAGACGCGACAACGAACCCGCTTCGTTTTCCATCAATACCGAAATCAGATGTTGTTGTTGCATTAGGTACGCTCCCCTTTTGTTAACCACATATCACGCATTGCCTGTCCAGCGATTTGCATCGGATATACATGCTCATTACGATCGACATAAACATCGATAAATACCAGTTTGTCTTTCATTGCCATGGCTTCAGCCAACTGTGCTTCCATGGTCGCCGGGTCAGTAATCTTGATACCGACGTGACCATAACTTTCAGCCAATTTGACAAAGTCTGGTAAGGAGTTCATATAAGACTGAGCATGGCGACCTTCATACAGCATGTCCTGCCACTGCTTGACCATACCTAGCTGTGCGTTATTCAAGTTCAGGATTTTGACTGGCAAGTTGTATTGTAAGCAAGTTGACAGCTCTTGGATATTCATCTGAATAGAACCTTCACCTGTGATACACACCACATCACGCTCAGGATTGGCAAGCTTTGCTGCCATGGCATACGGCAAGCCAACACCCATCGTACCTAAGCCACCTGAGTTCAGCCATTGGCGAGGCTCATTGTAAGTGTAGTAAAGGGCTGCAAACATCTGATGCTGACCGACGTCACTGGTGATAATCGCATTGCCATCCGTGACCTTGCACAGGGCTTGTACAGCGCTTTGTGGCTTAATACCATTATCTGTACTGGTGTCATAACGCAGACCATGACGCTTACGCCATTCGTTAATCTGTGACCACCAATCTAGCAGTGCGTGCTGTTCTAGCTGCTTGTCTTCACCAACGATTTCCAACATGTCAGTTAAGACAGATTTTACATCGCCAACGATAGGAATATGCGCAAGAATGGTTTTTGAAATTGAAGCAGGATCGATATCGATATGAATAATCGTCGCATTAGGACAGAATTTTTTGACGTTATTGGTCACACGGTCATCGAAACGCGCACCGACTGCCAAAATAACATCGGCATGATGCATGCTCATGTTGGCTTCGTAAGTACCATGCATACCAAGCATACCTAGGAACTGACGATCAGAGCCTGGGAACGTACCAAGACCCATCAACGTATTGGTCACTGGCAAGTTCAGACGATGAGCAAGGTCGGTTAGCTCTTCGTGGGCATTACTCCAAATCACACCACCGCCTGCATATACGACAGGACGCTGGGCAGATAGTAGTGTCTCAACCGCTTTTTTGATCTGACCACTATGACCTTTGAGTGAAGGCTGGTAAGAGCGTATAAATACCTCTTCTGGGTACTCATAGGCGAACTTTTCACTAGGAGCAGTCATGTCTTTTGGCACGTCAATGACAACAGGGCCTGGGCGTCCAGACTGTGCAATGTAAAAGGCTTTTTTGACAATCATCGGAATTTCACTAGCATGGCGCACTTGGAAGCTATGCTTAACGATCGGACGTGATACCCCTACCATATCCGTTTCTTGGAAAGCGTCTTCCCCGATTAGGCTACTTGGCACCTGACCTGAAATCACGACCATCGGTACTGAATCCATAAAAGCTGTCGCAATAGCGGTAACCGTATTGGTTGCACCAGGTCCTGATGTTGCCAGTACAACCCCCGTTTCACCAGTAACTCGTGAATAAGCATCTGCCATGTGACCAGCAGCCTGCTCATGGCGCACTAAGATGTGCTCAATGGCTTCTTGCTGAAATAGCGCATCATAGATGTGCAGAACGGCACCGCCTGGATAACCAAAGATATACTTGACACCTTCGTCTGTCAGCGCTTGTACCAGCATTTCAGCGCCCGATAGCATCACAGGCTGTGAGCTGCCTTCTGCAAGACGTTGTTGCTTTTCTTCAAAATTTTTGGCGGCATTACCCGTTTGGGTATGTCCCGTCATATTCGGACTTTGCGTGGTTTGCGTCACTGTCATCACCTTTTTTTGCGGCGAGGATTTGCAGTATTCTATGACAAGAGATAACCCCATATAGGTATTACTTCCAAGCTCATAAAATGATCGCTAATCCTTGTCCATATCAAGAATATTTGCCTATCATATTTAAGTAATGTTGTTTTTTAAGACAGCAAATTACTCAAACACAGCAATGTATTTAAGGTCAGTTTTGTGATGGATGTTTATCGATATACAGTGACAAGATGCGGACGCACCTATAAAGAAGCTTATTATTGAGTATTCATGCAAGCAAGTACGGATAATAAATTCATTGATACAGATGCATCGATATAGATGAAATGACTTTTATAGCCAAATACGGTGTCACAAGCTCAGTAGAACTGATGACAAGGCTTTAAGGAAATCTCATAACTGATATTATATCGTGTTTCATACAACTGCTAGAATCACATTTAGCACATGTCAAATAATAAGTTTATCTTAGTCATTGTAGACAGATAAGTCCGGAGACGATGATTAGCTATCAATAGTAATCGTTCTGCTACTATATCTGCTATATCATTATCACAAAGGAAATAAAACTGCGTAAGCTACCGATAAGTAACCCGTAGTTCTCATTCTCAAGTGCCACGGCAATATCGTAAAAGCCGCTCACTGACCAATCAACGTCTATTATATTCGATTGTTTGTCTGTTATTGTCAAGAAAAACTTCTAAAGCCTATCCCAAACTATTAGTTATTAAATAATATACATTGATAAGTATTATTTGCTAAAATCGGAAGTCGATACATTAGTGCTGCCAATAAAGTGCTCAAATGCTATATTTACCCTTATACAAATTTACTTTTATAAAACAAGAGGATTGCTGCTATGGCATATGCGTCTAAAATAGCTACCGCTACCAAACTGCTAACAAGTACTGCGTGTATGCTAATGCTGTCCATGAATGCCAGTCAGGCTATTCAAGTTTACAAATCCATTGGCGCACATGGCGAAGTTAAATATAGCCAGCACGCACCGCAAAATGGTAAAAATATTGAATTAATTGAGTTTCGTAGTGACGGTAGACAAAATAACGCCGGAGAAATGGCAGGTAAAACAGATGCCAGCCAAAGCAACAATACTCAAACGGCAGAAGAGCAGCGTGTAGCAGCGCTCGAAGCACGTATCAAAGAACAAGAAGCGCAAGCCAATGCCCAGCGCTGTCAATCATTGCGTAACAACCTAACCAACTTAAATGTTGGCGGCCGTATCTATGAGATGGATGCAAATGGCAAGCGTCAGTACTTAGATGGCCGTGAGATTGAGCTAAAACGTGAACGTGTACAGCAGGCAATCAACCAATACTGTGGCAGCGCTACGACCTAACCTCTATAAAAATGATTGTTAATCGACTAATGGTTAATCGACTATCAGTAACTGCATAACATGACGAATGGCTGCTGGCATATCTTGAGCTTGTAGCCCTCGCTGTCCAATGAGCAGCTTATTTTCATGGTGACAATCATGAGTTTGATGGACCAATATATCCCCTGCAAACCCATGTATAAGCACCGCTTGGTGTAAGCTACGCGATACGCCTTCTAAATCCTGCTGTGCCAGCAGCCCAGCAGTCACGCCAGATAACACATCGCCCATGCCAGCGGTTGCCATACCAGCATTACCAACATTGCAAACGTATACTTGCTGTTGTTCTATACTTTGCTCCAAAACTAACGACCCCGCTCCCTTTAATACCCAGTCTCCACCATAGACCGTAGCGCACTGTTTTATAGCTTGCAATCTATCACTCTCTACCTCGCCTATTTTTTGACTGAGTAATCTAGCTGCTTCACCACTGTGCGGCGTCAAGCAGACTTGATGATTCATGCTATATTCTCGAAGCGTAGTTATTAGATCATGACTGTCCATTTGCAGCGAGGCCAAATGATAAAGTCCGTCTGCATCGATCACTATTGATGTGTCATGGGCTATCGCAGTCTGTATATAATCGATAAATAGTACTTTTGCTTTTTCATCACGGCCAAGTCCCATGCCAATAGCGACAACACTGGCTTGCTTGATGATTGCCTTTACGCCATCTACGTCATGCAAATTAATTGTCATCGCATCTGGCAATGACGTTAATAATGCGCCATGGAACGCCTCATGGCAGGCTACAGTGATTTTTCCAGTGCCTGTTGCCATAGCGCTAGAGGCAGAGAGTATCGCCGCCCCGCCCATCCCTTGGGAGCCATCAACGCGATTGCCACCGATAACCAACACGTGACCATAACTCCCTTTGTAGCTATTTTGGCGACGAGGCTTCATGCTGTGTGCAGCTGACAACAGCGTGGCAACGGGTTCAAACGCCTGACTGACATTTTTACCAGATGTTGTATGACTAACTGCTTTCTTAAGCGCCATTTGATAAGGTATCAACGGTATGTCAATGACCTCCCCGCTATAATCTGTACCATCTTTGGTATGCAGACCGAACTTTCGGGCAATCAGACATAAAGTCACGTCAGCCTGTATCGCCATGCGCTCGAATACCTTACCAGTAGAAGCCACCAACCCACTTGGTATATCAACGGCAACTGTTAATGCCTTTTGCTGCTGGTTGGCATCATTAAAAGCGCTAATGGCCTGTTTATAGATACCTTCTGGTGCGCGATCCAGACCAATACCGAATAACGCATCGACATAAACGTCAGCTGGTAAAGCCATTTTAGTTAAATCATCATGACTGTCATGCATCTCTTCGAAGCGTTGATAGTGACAATTAGCAGATAGAGCCATCTGTAGCGCGTTGGTAGCATCAGACATATTGTGACTAGTATTGTCTTTGCCATGATCGTTTATTGACTGACCACTGATGGTAAAGTCGTTTTTATCAAAGCCAACAGCGATTACCTCCACTTGCCAGCCAGCTTGCTGCAAATAGTGCGCAATGAGCCAGCTATCCCCGCCATTATTGCCCTTACCTACCCAGACACTTACTCGGCGCAAATGCTCCGTACGATGATAAATGCTTGTATGTTTAGCGTGCTTGTCATCAAAACATCTTTGCTCATACATCTGCTCTATTTGCTGTGCCATTTGCCAAGCCGCTTGCTGCATTAAGCCAAAACTATCATATCCTTGTGCAAACCACGCTTGCTCTATTGCATAAATTTGCTCACTACTATAAAGCGCAACAGGCTTTGTATTTTTTATTGTTGATAAATTGGTCCAGTTTTTCATTTATTATCCTCGGCTATGTTTTTCTGATATTTTTATGGTGTTGAAAGTCTATTTGCTAACCTTTGGTATCAGCTTAGCAAAAGCTTATGCCTACTTATGTATCAATATGAATGTGCGTTTATTTTCTTTTCTACTTGCGCTTATCGCTCACTGGCTTATCATAAACGCTATTCATAGGATCACTGATTGTGAGATGTGAATAATCTGATCAACCCAAACAAGCAGACAGCCAATAAGCCTCTATCTATATGCCTACCGATAAAAACAAAATTGCCGTTAGTAACTCAACAGTATTTGCAACAACAGCAGATGTTAAACAGTGGATCAAAACACAAGCGCAAGCATTAGGATTTGCTGATTGTGGGTTTTTATCTGTCCATCATCCACTGTTTGCTAAGCAAATCGAACAACTACAGAAGTGGCTGGATAAAGGCTATGAGGGTCAATTGCAGTTCATGCACAACAACCATCATCTGCGCGCTCATCCCGAGCAGTTAGTAGATGGTGCAAAGACCATTATTAGTGTAAGGATGGACTACCTCACCCAAGCCCCGACGCCACGTGCTGTCACAGATAATGACCATCCCAACCAAGGCATCATTGCGCGTTATGCAAGAGGTCGTGATTATCATAAGACAATGCGTAGCCGTTTAAAGCAATTGGCGCTGAATATCGAGGCCATGCTTCCTGAGTGGCAGCATCTCGATATTGGCTCAGATAAAGAGTTTATTTTTAGACCCTTTAGTGATTCTGCGCCTATCTTTGAGCGGCCTATTGCAGATGCTGCTGGTCTGGGCTGGACAGGTAAGCATACGTTATTAATCAACAAACAAGCTGGCTCGTTTTTTGTACTGGGTGAGCTGTTTTTGAGCTTAGAGCTGCCCGATGACCAACCTGTTAAAGAGCATTGTGGCAGTTGCAGTGCTTGTATTGATGTATGCCCTACCCAAGCGATTGTAGCGCCTTATGAGCTCAACGCCTCTGCCTGTATCTCTTATTTGACGATTGAACACGATGGCATTATTGATACCAAGTATCGACGCGCTATCGGCAATCGAGTCTTTGGCTGTGATGATTGCCAGCTGATCTGCCCGTGGAATCGTTATGCCAATCTGACTACCGTTGAGGACTTCGCACCAAGGCATGGGCTTGATAACAGCAGTTTGCTTGAATTATGGCAATGGCACGAAGCGGATTTTTTGAAAAACACACAAGGAAGCCCGCTCAGGCGCACAGGCTATATAAATTTCTTACGTAATATCGCGATTGGTCTTGGCAATGCCAATGCCAGTTTGGAAGTGGTTGAGCAGTTAAAATCTAAGCTCACCATACATAGTGCTATGCTGGACGAGCATATCGAGTGGGCCTTGGATGAGCAACAAAAAAAGCTGAAGGACAGTATCCAATTCTAAATATCTCAAGTATTGGCCACTATTAAAACTTCATATCTATTACTATATCGTTTTAAATAATAAAAAAAGCCTCTTATAAAAGAGGCTTTTTTTATCATCGATTATTTGTTGCTTGTATCGTCAATTTATTATGGCTTAGGAATGCGTAACACTTGACCTGGATAGATTTTATCTGGATCAGATAGCATTGGCTTATTCGCTTCAAAGATTTTCATATAATCGCCAGACTCACCGTAAACATCTTTAGCAATCTTAGATAAGCTATCGCCAGATTTTACCGTATACATCGTTGACTCAGGTGCATCTTCTTCGATATCGATATTGTCAATGACCTTAGCAACGTTTTGTACGTTACCAATAGCAATAATCGCTTTTTCACGATCGGCTTGAGTTTTAGCATTACCGCTAATTTCTGCCGTATCTGTAGAACCGTTATATTTGATTTTTAAATTACTGATATTTAGGTTCTGTTGCTGAATACGACGTAGCAAAATGTTAGCAACTGATTGAGCTGAAGGCTCGCTGCTTTTTACTGGTGTATTAGCATCTGCCTTGGTTTCTGTCTTAGCGTCATGCTTTTCGTCATCACGATTAAAGATTTTATCACCGATATCTTTTGCAAAACTGAACATACCCATATAACTGCTCCTTGAAATATTATTATTTATTATTCATATTTATTTTCGGTAGTGTGTTATTTAACGCCACCGTGTTTTGTACTGTTTACCATGATGAGTATAGACAAAGGAACCAAACGTGAATAGTAAGAGTATGTTGAGTAATGTTAATTGACGTAGCTTATGTTAATGCAACCAATAAACTAAATCACGCTCATAAAAAAACCGCCTATCTATTAAGATAAGCGGCATTATAAAAATTGCTAAACGAATAGCAAATTATAGCTGGGCTTGTACGTAATCAATTGCTTTTTGAACAGTAGTCAATTCTGCAGAGTCTTCGTCAGGAATAGTGATACCAAAATCACTCTCAAAAGACATAACCAATTCGACTAGGTCAAGTGAATCTGCGCCTAGATCTTCCATGAATGAAGCATCGTTGTTGATGTCTTCAATGTTCATGCCTAGTTGCTCTGCTACTGCTGATTTTACTCTTAGCTCGATATCATTACTCATATAGATCACTCCATTATCATCTATTATTTTTAATAAACTGCTATAGCGCCTCATTTAAGCTCTGTAGCATGGTATATAAAATGTGTTTGCCAGACTAGCATTGCTGTCTGAGTACTCTATGACTTGTTACACAGTCTGTCTAATAAAGCCCTGCTATAATACAGGGCTTTGAATCAAAAGTATTCGTTATTATAACACCCTTTATTATAGTTTACACTCGTTCACACAGTTTTTTATTATAACTATGTAACGTCTACATATACATGCCACCATTGACCGGAATCACCGCGCCGGTGATATAGCTGGCTTCATCACTGGCTAAGAAATGTACTGCTGCTGCGATATCTTCTGGTTGACCAAGACGACTGATAGGAACGGCATCTAGCATAGAATTCAATAGGCGCTCGTCAAGCTCATCTGTCATATCAGTCTCGATCAAACCTGGTGCCACGCAATTGATGGTCACTTGGCGTGAGCCGATTTCACGTGCAAGCGTACGGCTGAACCCTTCTACACCAGCTTTAGTCGCAGCATAGTTAGATTGACCTGCATTACCCATTTGAGCAACAACAGAGGTAATATTAATAATACGACCACGGCGCGCTTTCATCATCCCGCGTACTGCGCGTTTACTCATGCGATAAACTGAGGTCAAGTTCGTATCGATGACATTTGACCAGTCATCGTCTTTCATACGCATTAGTAGACCGTCTTGAGTGATACCTGCATTGTTAACCAATACTTGTACTGCACCATAGACGCTTTCGATTTCTTCAAACAATTTATCAATTTGAGCAGTATCACGTACGTCTAAGATGCGACCGATACCACCAGTATCATGAAGATAGTCATTAATCAATTCAGCACCTTTTTCAGTGGTTGCTGTTCCAATGACAAAATGTCCTTCTTTAGCAAAACGTTTAGCAACGGCCTTTCCAATACCACGGCTCGCGCCAGTCACTAATGTAATCGTACGACTCATGATAACACCTCTAATAATTTCTCTAGACGGGCAGGCTTGTCAGTAGGATAGCTTGTAATTGGCTGTGCTTGACGCTTAGCCAAGTTACTGAGCACATTACCACTGCCACATTCGATTAATATGTTAATTTGCTTATCAGCCAGCTCTTGCATAGTTTTCGACCATAATACAGGCTCACTCAGCTGTTCAGTCAATGCTTGCTTGATACCTACTGCACTGGTTTCAACACGCGCATAGCGATTTTGAATCACAGGAATGGTTGCTTGATCAAATTGAATACCTGCTAATATCTCAGCTAAGGCATTACTTGCTGGCTCCATTAGTGCACAATGAGATGGCACACTCACTTTTAGGGGCACAGATTTTTTGCCCGTATTTTTCACTTTGTCGATTACAGCGTTAACGCCAGCAGCATTACCCGAGATCACTACCTGTCCTGGGCTGTTAAAGTTAGCCGCGCCGACAATGGCACTCTCGACATGCTCTGTTGCTTGCTCACACAGATTTTCGACTCGGTTATCTTCAAGTCCTAATACGGCAGCCATAGCGGTATCTACACCTACAACGGCCTCTTGCATCAACTGACCGCGCTTATGGACCAAAGTGACAGCATCACCAAGCGATATCACATTGGCAGCACACAGGGCGCTGTACTCGCCTAGAGAGTGACCAGCTAAATAGCAAGGCGTCTCTTCTATTTTTTGTTGTAAGACACGCCAAATGGCAATGCTAGCTGTCAGTAGCGCTGGCTGAGTATACTCGGTTTGATTGAGTTTTTCTTCATCCTGACAGATTGCCCACAAATCCTCACCAAGCGCCTCACTCGCTTCGGTAAATGTATCGCGTATCTCTGGGTAGATTTCAGCAAGCTCACTCGTCATTGCGACTGCTTGAGATCCTTGTCCAGGAAAAATGACCGCGATACGAGCGGGTTGCTTTTTTACCATATCGGGTACAGAAGCCATAACCAATATTCCTTATCTGATTAGAAATATCCCTAAAACAATGGGGTGTATTATATTATTAGATGTGATACAAAGCCGTTAGTTCAATTATTTGTATAAGAAAACGGATTGTCAGTAAACTATACACTGACACACACTATTATCATAGCGGATGCAAACCAAACAGCAAGAGTAACGCTGCTAAAATTAAAAGAGCAGATTATATCAGCACATTTTTAAATCTACTAAAAATAACAAGCGAATTGAGCAAAAAGTGTAGCTATAAATAACAAAAAGCCAAGTTATCCAGCCACATAATATATGATAGCGAAATAACTTGGCTTTTTTTGGCTCAAAGCTTATTGACTAATGATAGTTAGGTAAATAAAACAACAGTCACCAGTACTGTCACTACTTCACCTAACTATCATAGGGTCAATGTCTTAGGCATCTTGACTAACTTTGAATAGCTGACGACCACGGTAGAAACCATCTTTAGTCATGTGATGACGACGATGTTTTTCACCAGTAGTAGCATCTACGCTTAGTTCAGCAATTTCCATACGGTGATGTGAACGGCGCATGTCACGACGAGAACGGCTTTTACGACTTTTTTGAACAGCCATGATATAGCTCCTATACTTAAAAGGGATAAGCTTGAAATTCAGCTTTAGTCGATACTGACAGAGGCTATATAATCACAACAACCTAAGTCTGAAGCATCATTAGTTAAATAGATTGTTACTTACATAAAACGCTAACTATGCCTGAAATTTATGAAAAATTTACCTAGTCAGCTTCTATCAGCACGCAACAGGTTGCTCGAATGCAATAAACCGGACATTATACGCATGTTTATTAGATTAATAAAGCCCTGCCTTGCACTCTTCTGTACAAAGCAGATAAAAGGCTTATTAAATGCATCGAGTAGATAATTTTGGCGCTTATAATTTGCCTTTTAGCGAGGCTAAAGCAGCGAATGGATTTTCATTCTCTTCTTCTTCTGGTATCTCGCCAAACTGCTCAACTGACATCTCACAATCATCATGCTTTGGCGCCATCGGTGTTTTGAGCAAGATCTCATCTTCTACCAGTTTTTTAAATGGTAATAGACGCTCGGGAGACTGCTCAGTGACGATTTCATCAAGTAACAAATAATCTTGCTCGTCATTAACCAAGCGCACTTGGCTGTCATTTTCAAGTAGTGCGATGTCGTAATCATCAGACAAGTCTATCGCGATTGGTTGCAAACAGCGTTGGCACGTTAGCCAAACATCACCTGTCAACGTAAATGCCAAATGCAAAACATTATTACGACGATAGAGTTCAGCGTTTAACTGAGTGTTTGACTGATCATGCTCAGCGCTCAATGTCGTGGCAAGACGTTCAAAAGAGTTTGGATCGACTTCACCTGACCACTCAAAACCCGTGTCTGCCCACTTGTCCAAAGAAATGTGCTCAGGCATGCTAGTAGATACAGGCGCTTTTTTATTGTCAGCGTAAGGTGCTGACGGTTTAGTTTCTGGAGTGCTTGACATGCGCGGCCTCATTCATAAAAACGGTGTATAATATTGCCTGCCATACTAACGGAAAGTGCCATATTCTGCTAGCGCTAGTATGTTAAGATTTTTTGATAGCAAATGTTTTCAAGCTCTTTTACTACCTACTTTTTTACCTAAAGTTTTTTGTATTTAATATCTATTAAGTCAATGCCTTCTCTATGAACCTATCTGATAACAAAATTAATTTTTCTGATTTACTTTCTCCTGCTACAGCAAGTTCGTTGCTGCAACATCTTACTCAACTAGATCGTCATACTGAAAATGCTCCTAATAATAGACTGTGCCTCGATAAAGATGCGTATTTAAACGAATGGAGAAATCAATGGCAAGAATTGTCTACTACTCAGACTGACGATACTCACTCAACAGAATCGATAGTTGATAGCGAACGATTAGCTACTGATTGGCTCATACAGCTATTTAATACTTTATTTACTGACCAACAGGTGATATTGGTTCGTAGTAATGGTGAACCAGAGTATTTCCCTGCTCAAGACAATGAGCCTGCCAGAATTGAATTCGCTCATGGATTTTTTGCCAGTGCTCTGCATGAAATCAGTCATTGGTGCGTCGCTGGTGACGCTCGTAGACAATTACCTGACTTCGGCTACTGGTATGCCCCAGACGGTCGGACAGCGGCTCAGCAGCAAGCATTTGAGCGCGTAGAAATTAAACCGCAGGCATTAGAATGTTTATTTACTTTGGCTTGTGGACGTCACTTCCAAGTTTCACAGGATAACTTGTTTGCCGACTTTGATACTAGCAGTAGTACCTTTGCCAGTGATGTCTATCAGCAAGTAGAAAGCTATATAGCCAAACCTCATACTCTGCCGCGTGACGCCAAGACTTTACTGACTGCTTTACTTAGCGTTTGTACTTCTTTATCTGAAATCAACGCTTAATTCAAATTACTAAGTGTTCCTACTTATTAACGATTTTCTACGGTTGGTAACGCCTTGCCACTAAACTTATATTTGCTTTAAGCTATACTGATAACTAAAGTAGTATTTTAAAAATACAGATTTGCTTAATTTTTAAAATAACTTTTTTAATATGTCCAATGATTGAACTACATCTAATTAATGAAAAAATTGTCTCAATTAAAAACCAATAATTATAAAATAAGGAACCATTATGGAAGTCTTCTACATCCATCCAGACAACCCGCAGCCACGTCTCATTGAGCAAGCCGCTGACCTACTGCGCAAAGACCACTTAATCATTTACCCAACCGATACCAGTTATGCTTTCGGTTGTCGACTAGGTGCAAAAGACGCTTTGACTAAGCTCAAGCAAATTCGTGAGCTTGACGATAAGCATCAATTTACACTGTTATGCCGTGACCTAAGCGAAATTGCCAACTATGCAACCGTGGATAACGTACAATTTAAGCAGCTTAAAGCCCACACTCCTGCCCCGATTACTTTTATTCTTAATGCGACAAAAGATGTACCCAAAAAACTGGCGCATGCGAAGAAAAAAACCATTGGTATTCGTGTGCCTAGTAACCCAATTGCTCAGGCATTATTAGAAGCGATGGATGAACCTATTCTGACCAGCTCGCTAATTCTTCCCAATCGAGATGATATATTGGATGATCCATTTGAAATTGAAGACTTATTAGGTAATCAAATCGACGGACTCATCAATGCAGGTATAAAAACGACCAAGCTCACCACCATTGTAGATATGACTAGTAGCCGCCCTGAAGTCATTAGGCAAGGCGCTGCTGATGTCGACTCATTACTACTGTGATCAGATAGCAATATAATTAACTAAATTTAAGCACAAAAAAAAGCTCCAATTCAATTGGAGCTTTTTTTATGAAATATGTCTTTAATACAAAACTAGTCGCGATCAACCAATTCTACATAAGCCATTGGCGCGTTGTCACCATCACGGTAACCACATTTTACGATACGCAAATAACCACCTGGACGCGTCTGGTAACGAGGACCTAACGTGCCAAATAATTTGCCTACCATAGCTTTGCTACGCATACGGCTGAATGCTAAACGACGGTTAGCAACGCTGTCTTCTTTAGCCATAGTGATCAATGGCTCGGCAACGCGACGTAGTTCTTTAGCTTTTGGTAAAGTTGTTTTGATCAGTTCATGCTCAAATAATGAGTTAGTCATGTTCTGAAACATTGCCTTACGATGACTGCCGGTACGACCCAGCTTGACTCCACTCTTACGATGGCGCATAGTCAAAAATCCTTAAAGTTTAACGGCTACGATAAGAAAAGCGATCATCAACACGTAAATCAGCTGGTGGCCAGTTATCCAGGCGCATACCGAGCTCTAAATCTTTAGACGCTAATACGTCCTTGATTTCTGTTAATGATTTCTTACCAAGATTTGGGGTTTTTAGAAGTTCAGTCTCTGAACGCTGTACCAAATCACCGATATAGTAAATGTTTTCAGCTTTCAAGCAGTTGGCTGAGCGAACCGTTAGTTCAAGATCGTCCACAGGGCGTAATAGCACCGGATCAACCTCTTCTTTTTCTTTCACAGGCTCAGGCGCTTCTTCAGCTTCTAGGTCAACAAAGATAGAAATCTGTTGTTGTAAAATAGTGGCTGCTTTACGAATTGCTTCTTCTGGATCTATAGTGCCATTAGTTTCAAGCTCAACGATAAGACGATCAAGATCAGTACGCTGCTCAACGCGAGCGTTCTCAACCTGATAAGCAACACGAAGCACAGGACTAAAACTTGCATCAAGCTTTAAGCGTCCAATTGCTCTGGTATCACCATCTTCACGGCGCTGGTTTGCTGGCTCATATCCACGACCCATCACTACACGCAAACGCATCTTAAGATGACCACGATCGCTCAATGTACCCAAGACCAATTCTGGATTGATGATGTCAACATTGTGCGGTAACGCGATGTCTGCAGCAGTAATAGTGCCTGGACCTTGTTTATCCAAGGTCAAAAATACTTCATTTTGGTCATGAAGTGTAATTGCCAAGCCTTTTAGGTTCAAAAGCAGGTCAAGTACGTCTTCTTGTAGTCCTTCAAGCGTTGAGTATTCATGGTCAACACCATCAATCTCAGCTTCAATGACTGCAGCACCAGGTAATGAAGATAACAAGATGCGACGCAGAGCATTACCTAGGGTATGCCCAAAGCCGCGTTCTAACGGTTCGAGCGTGACTTTCGCAATCGTTTCGTTAACCGTATCCACATTAATGGCGTTCGGCGTTAGAAACTCAGTTGCATTTAGCATCATGATGTCACCTCGATTTATTAAACTGGTTTAATTAACGTTAATTGCTCAATGCCATTTTCATAACATTGAGCATGACGTTATTACTTAGAGTATAGCTCAACGATCAAGCTTTCGTTGATTTCAGCAGGTAGATCAATACGATCAGGCGCTTTTTTGAACGTGCCTTGTAGTTTGCTGTGATCAACATCAAGCCATTCTGGAATACCACGTTGTGTCGCTAGTTCGATAGCGTTTTTGATACGTAGCTGTTCGCGAGACTTCTCTTGGATAGCGATGACATCACCATCTTGAAGCTGAATTGATGGAATGTTCACACGAACAAACTCATCACGACCAGCTTTTTTTACCATAACAGTACGATGACTGACTAGCTGACGTGCTTCAGCGCGAGTTGAGCCAAAGCCCATGCGATATACCACGTTGTCTAGACGGCTCTCAAGCATAGCTAACAAGTTTTCACCAGTAGCACCGCGCTTACGAGCAGCTTCTTTATAGTAATTAGCGAACTGACGCTCTAATACACCGTAGATACGCTTAACTTTTTGCTTTTCACGCAACTGTAGAGCATATTCTGAAGTCTTGTTACGGCTTACGCCGTGTTGACCTGGTGGACGACCAGCTTTTTTCGTTTTTACGTCGTATGGTTTAACGCCAGACTTAAGACCTAAGTCAGTGCCTTCACGACGTGATAATTTAAGTTTTGGTCCAATATAACGGGCCATTGTTATGTCTCCTATAAGCTTTTGGGATAAAAAGCTTCGTCTTTAATATTAGACGCGGCGCTTTTTCGGCGCACGGCAACCATTGTGTGGGATTGGGGTTACATCAGAGATGCTGTTAACTTTATAACCCAATGCACCTAGTGCTCTTACCGCAGACTCACGACCCGGTCCTGGTCCTTTGACCAAAACGTCGATATTCTTAACACCATATTCTTGAGCCGCTTTACCAGCGACTTCAGCTGCAACCTGAGCTGCAAATGGTGTAGATTTACGTGAACCACGGAAGCCTTGTCCACCTGAAGTGGCCCAAGCCAATGCATTACCTTGACGATCGGTAATCGTAACAATGGTGTTATTAAAAGACGCATGGATATGGGCGATGCCCTCCGATACTGAACGACGAGTCACCTTTTTGCGACTACGAGTGTCTTTTGCCATCTTTTAGCTTCCTAAGTTAATTATCTTTTGAGAGGACGTGTCGGACCCTTGCGAGTACGAGCGTTGTTCTTGGTGTTCTGACCTCTAACTGGTAGGTTACGACGATGGCGGATGCCACGGTAACAACCAAGATCAACTAAACGCTTAATATTCATTGAAACTTCACGACGAAGGTCACCTTCAGTCATGTAATTTGCAACTTGTGCACGGATAGCATCTAACTGTGTATCATCTAACTGACTAACTTTAGTAGTAGGGGCAATGCCAACTGCTTCTAAGATTTTCTGAGCAGTGGTACGACCTACACCAAAGATGTAAGTTAGTGAAATAACAGCATGCTTATTATCCGGAATGTTTACGCCGGCAATACGAGCCATTGATTTCTCTCCATTAAAGAAAAATAAGCGTTATTTATCAATAAGGCATTATTCTTCAGATTTGTTGCTGTTAATACTAGATTTTTTATAACGATAGTCGTTCTTTTGACTTAGTTAAAAGCCTATCGATCGAAAACATTATAAAACATTCTGCATAAACACGGCAAGTGGCGGATGATATCGCATCCGCCGTTATTTTTCAAGTATTAATTTATTTGGTAACAAAAGTTAAAAAACTCATGCTATCAGATATTAACCTTGACGTTGCTTGTGGCGCGGTTCTGCTGTACAGATAATATGTACACGGCCTTTACGGCGCACAACTTTACAGCTACCACAAATCTTTTTAACTGATGCTTGAACTTTCATAGCATGCTCCTTGAAATATCGTACCGCTCATTAAGATTGAGTGGGCGATTGAATTAACGTCTGATCATGATATTGATGGGTCATCAAATGCGCTTGAATCTGCGAGATGAAATCCATTACCACAACCACCATAATCAGTAGCGACGTACCACCAAGTTGAAACGGTACACCAAACGATGACTGGACGACCATTGGCATTAAACAAATAACCGTCATATACATCGCGCCAATAAAGGTCAGTCGGTTTAATACATGATCGAGGTAACGCTGAGTTTGTTGTCCGGGGCGGATACCTGGGATATACGCACCACTACGTTTAAGGTTCTCTGCTACTTCACGTGGACTAAATACTAGTGCCGTATAAAAATAACAGAAGAAAATAATCATTGCACCAAACAGTACTAAATATAGCGGTTGTCCAGGAGACAGTACCAATGCCATATTTTGTAATATTTTTTGTACGAAGGTAGGATCAGTTGATTGACCAACCCATTGCCCTAAACTTGCTGGAAATAACAACAAAGAACTGGCAAAAATAGCTGGGATAACCCCTGCCATGTTGAGCTTCAACGGCAAATGTGACTGCTGCTGAGCATAGATTTTGCGACCTTGCTGTTGCTTCTGTGCATAGTTGACAGGAACACGGCGCTGAGCACGTTCAATATAAACGATACCTGCAGTGACCGCGATGCCTAACAATACAAAAATAAATAATACAATCAAGTTCATTTGACCTTGATTGACCTGTTCGATAGATTGCGAAATCATACCTGGCGTACCAGCAACAATACTCGCAAAAATGAGCATTGATATACCATTACCAACGCCGCGTTCTGTAATCTGCTCACCAAGCCACATCAAGAACATTGCGCCCGCTACCAATGAAGTAACGGCTGGAATATAGAAAGTCAGACCAGATGATAAGGTAAGATTTTGGCTGATTAAGCCAGCACACATTCCTAATGACTGTACTAGTGCTAAAGCAAGCGTTCCTTGACGGGTATACTTGTTCAGCTTGCGTCGTCCCGCTTCACCCTCTTTTTTGAGAGCTTCAAGCGATGGCAATACCGCAGACATCATCTGTACGATAATCGATGCTGAGATATATGGCATGATGCCAAGCGCCATAATAGACATACGCTCTAGCGCACCACCTGAGAACATGTTAAACATGCTCAAGATGGTATTTTCGTTGCGCGAAAACAGATCAGCCAGATTAACCGGATTAATACCCGGGACTGGAATGTGTGACCCTAAACGATAAACAATCAATGCGCCGATTAAGAACAATAAACGCGACCATAGCTCATCATACTTGCGTATAAATGCGAATGGATTAAGCGGTATACCAGCCGATGACATTGATTGCTTTGACACGTTACTACTCCTCGATGCTACCACCAGCAGCTTCGATTGCTTGCTTAGCACCTTTAGTCACTTTTATACCTTTGAAAGTATAAGCTTTAGTGACTTCACCTGATAGCATTACACGAGCACGTTTCATATCGTGACGGATAAGGTTAGCAGCTTTAAGTGTTTCAAGGCTAACTACATCGCCTTCAATTTTATTCAGTTCAGAAAGACGTACTTCAGCAGTCTTCATAGCCAGTTTACTGGTAAAACCGAATTTTGGTAGACGACGATATAAAGGCATTTGACCACCTTCAAATCCTGAGCGAATGCTAGAACCTGAACGAGATTTCTGACCTTTTACACCACGACCACCAGTCTTACCAAGACCTGAACCGATACCACGACCACGACGTTGGGCAGTTTTCTTTGCGCCAACACCTGGTGATAATTCATTTAATCTAAGACCCATTACGCTTCCTCCACTTTTACCATGTAGTTAACGCGATTAACCATACCACGTGTTGAAGGAGTATCTTCTACTACAACAGTGTGATTAATGCGGCGTAAACCCAATCCTTTCAAGCTCGCTTTGTGGCTCTTTAGGCGATGGGCACCCGATTTAAATTGAGTGACTTTCATTTTTTTCATCGTAACTCACCTAGTCTAAGTTAACCCAAGATTTCGTCTACAGATTTACCACGTTTAGCTGCCATCTTCTCTGGAGTTGACATATCACGTAAACCGTTAAACGTTGCACGAACAACGTTAGCAGTATTGGTAGAACCATAACATTTAGTCAAAACATCTTTGACACCAGCAACTTCTAATACAGCACGCATTGCGCCACCAGCGATTACGCCAGTACCTTCAGATGCAGGCTGCATGTAGACTTTACTAGCACCATGACGTGCTTTGATCGGATGATACAAAGTTGCATCATTTAGCTCAACAGTAATCATATTACGTTTGGCAGCTTCTAGTGCTTTTTGGATAGCAGCAGGCACTTCACGCGCTTTACCACGACCAAAACCAACACGACCATTGCCATCTCCCACTACGGTCAACGCAGTGAAAGAGAAAATACGACCACCTTTAACAACTTTTGCAACGCGATCAACGGTAACTAAGCGTTCTACTAGACCGTCAGTCTGTTCATTTTTATCATTTTTATCATTTCTAGCCATGATTAAAACTCCAATCCGTTTTCGCGAGCAGCTTCTGCTAAAGCTTTAACTCGACCATGATATTTGAAACCACTACGGTCAAAGGCAACTTTAGTAATGCCAGCTGCTTTTGCGCGTTCTGCGATCATTTGGCCTACAGACGTTGCTGAATCAGCATTACCAGTCGCGCCTGAACGCAAGCTGCTGTCTAAGGTAGATGCCTGAGCAATCACTTCACCACCATTTGGAGAGATAATCTGGGCATAAATATGTTTTGACGTGCGGTTAACCGTTAAGCGATGAACGCCTAAGAAACGGATATGTGCGCGTGTTTTCTTAGCTCGACGCAGACGAGCTGCTTTTTTATCAAACATTTCAACTCACCTTATTTTTTCTTAGCTTCTTTGCGAATCACATGCTCGTCACTATAACGAATACCTTTACCTTTATAAGGCTCAGGTGGGCGGAAACCACGGATATTAGCCGCTGCTTGACCAAGCTGCTGTTTATTGTTTGATTTCAAAACAATTTCAGTTTGCGTTGGGGTTTCAGCTGACACACCTTCAGGTAACGTGTACTCTACTGGATGAGAGTAACCAACGTTTAAGGTTACTTTGTTACCAGCAACTTGTGCGCGATAACCAACACCAATTAACTGAAGACGTCTTTCAAAGCCTTCGTTCACGCCTTTAACATAGTTGTTAATAAGAGCGCGCATGGTGCCAGTGTGCATCATAGCTTCTTTTGAATCGACTGTAGGTGAGAAAATGATAGCATCATCTTCCTGTTTCAGCTCGACCAATTCATGCAGGTGTAAAGACATAGTACCGTTCTTGCCTTTAACTTCGACCTGCCGATCGTTCAAAGTAACGCTTACGCCATTTGGCAGCGTCACTGGGGCTTTAGCCACACGAGACATAGGAATATTCCTTAAAAAATTTAACTTCTTTATATTAGCGAAAAAACTAACAGGCTAAAAAGCGTGTTAGTTTAGCATAGTTGACTGTGTTAGACACCTATCAATTTGAAATAACTTAACATTACTCAATCGATAGAAGCCTAACAAACATCAAATAGACTTCATCGTCGTATAGCTTACGCTACAAATGCAACGATTTCACCACCGATACCAGCAGCGCGTGCAGCACGATCGCTCATGATACCTTGGCTAGTAGATACGATAGCAACACCCATACCTTGCTTAACAGTAGGGATTTCGTCTTTACCGCGGAACTGGCGAAGACCAGGGCGGCTATAACGTTGAATAGTTTCGATAACCGCACGGCCTTCGAAGTATTTCAATTCAATAGTAAGGGTTGCTTTGTTGTTTTCTTGCTCAGTAACAACGGCGCTCGCCACATAACCTTCGCTAACTAGCAAATCAGCAATTGATTTACGTAATTTAGAGCTCGGCATTGCTACCGATACTTTGTTAGCCATTTGTGCGTTACGGATACGGGTTAGCATATCCCCAACGGTATCTTGCATACTCATATAGTTACTCCTTACCAGCTTGCTTTACGAACACCAGGCACATCGCCTTGCATGACACGCTCACGCAGCATATTGCGTGATAAGCCAAACTTGCGGAAGTAACCGTGAGGACGACCGGTGATAGCGCAACGATTACGCAGACGTACTGGTGATGAATTGCGTGGAAGAGCTTGTAGCTCTAACATCGCTTCCATACGAGCTTCGTCACTTGCAGTCATATCACTGATAGTTTCTTTTAGCTTGATACGCTTTTCAGCATATTTAGCAACCATTTTTTCGCGCTTTAATTCGCGGTTAATCATGCTCTTCTTTGCCATAACGTCTTTACCTTATTTAAATGGGAAGCCGAATGCTTTAAGCAACGCACGACCTTCTTCATCAGATTGAGCTGACGTGGTGATTGTCACATCCATACCACGGATACGGTCAATCTTGTCAAAATCTACTTCTGGGAATACGATCTGTTCTTTGATACCCAATGAGTAGTTACCACGTCCGTCAAAGGCTTTAGGTGAAAAACCGCGGAAATCACGAATACGAGGAATTGCAATGGCAACGAGACGATCTAAAAATTCGTACATTTGCTCACCGCGTAGCGTTACTTTACAGCCAATTGGCCATTCTTCACGAATCTTAAAGCCAGCAACTGATTTACGCGCTTTGGTGACAACAGGTTTTTGACCAGCAATCGCGGTCATGTCAGCTACAGCACCTTCAAGCAATTTTTTGTCTTGAGACGCGCCGCCCACACCCATGTTAAGTGTGATTTTAGTGATTTTAGGCACTTGCATCACGTTGTCCAAACCAAGATCTTCTTTGATTTGCTGCTTTAATTTATCGTTATATAAAGATTTTAATCTTGCCATTACCATTACACCCTTAGTGTCTTACGCAGTCGCCACTACTTCACCGTTTGAACGATAGACGCGTTGTTTCTTGCCATCTTCGCCAAACTGATAAGTAATACGGTCTGCTTTTTGGGTTTGCGCATTTAAGATTGCGACATTTGAGATATGCAGAAAAGCTTCTTGCTTAAGAATGCCACCTTCAACGCCAGTTGCCTGATTTGGCTTCTGATGTTTAGTGACAATATTAATGCCTTCAACTTTAATACGATCGTTTTTTACAGCTTGTACAGTACCCTGCTTGCCTTTGTCTTTCCCAGCAATCACGATAACTGTATCGCCTTTACGTAATTTTGACATGGATTACCTCACAATACTTCTGGTGCTAGTGATACAATTTTCATAAACTGATCACCACGTAGTTCACGAGTTACCGGTCCAAAAATACGAGTTGCAATCGGCGCTTTGTTTTGGTTCAACAATACCGCAGCATTGTCATCAAAACGTAACACAGAACCATCTGGACGACGAACGCCTTTTTTGGTACGTACAACTACTGCATTCATCACGTCGCCTTTTTTAACACGACCACGAGGAATGGCTTCTTTAACCGTTACTTTAATAATGTCGCCAACTGATGCATAACGACGATGAGAACCACCCAGTACTTTAATGCACTGAACTCGCCTTGCACCGCTATTGTCTGCAACTTCCAGCATTGACTCAACCTGAATCATAGCGTTACTCCACACGTATGAGCAATAAAAACCAGTTGCTGCCGCTAGCACAGAATGAGTAGGACGGCATTTTAATATAAATAACCGCAACTTACTCTTAATGTGAGTGATATACGCTCGGCGCAATCAGCATCCTTAAAAAGGCGGCTATTTTAACAGCTTCTGGCTTTTAATGCAATTTACTTAGATTTTTTCTACTTTTTCAACCACATCAACTAAAGTCCAAGACTTAGTTTTTGAGATTGGACGCGTTTCTTTGATACGGACAAGGTCGCCTTGTTGGCAAACGTTGTTCTCATCATGTGCTTTGATTTTAGTAGAACGACGAAGCTGTTTGCCATACAAAGGATGACGAACCAGACGCTCAATCAAAACTGTGATGGACTTGTCCATCTTGTCGCTGACAACTCGTCCTGTCAATACGCTAGCATTGGTAGCTGTTTGATTGTTATCGCTCATGAGTCGCCTCGTTGTTTCTCGTTGATCAAAGTCTGAAGCTGAGCAATCGTGCGACGATTGCCTCTGACTTCATGGGTATTACCCAACTGACCAGTTGCTTTAGCCATACGAATACGGAAAGCATCAAGTTGCTTTTCATCAAGTAACTGGGTCAGTTCTTCTAATGATTTATCACGTAATTCACTGATCTTCATTACATTATCGTCCGCTTAACAATGGTAGTTTTAAAGGGCAGTTTTGCTGCAGCAAGCGTGAAAGCTTCACGTGCAAGCTCTTCTGGCACCCCTTCAATTTCATATAGCACTTTACCAGGCTTGATTTCGCATACCCAGTACTCGACTGGACCTTTACCTTTACCCATACGTACTTCTAATGGTTTGTTGGTAATAGGCTTGTCTGGGAATACACGAATCCAAATCTTACCGCCACGCTTAATTTTACGAGTGATGGTACGACGTGCTGCTTCGATTTGACGGGCTGTCATACGACCGCGCGTCAATGATTTTAGACCAATTTGTCCGAATGCAACGGTGCTTCCACGATGAGCTAGCCCAGTGTTACGACCTTTGTGCATTTTACGAAACTTGGTACGTTTTGGCTGTAACATAGTTTAACCTCTGTCTGAGTTTCGACGGTTTCCGTTTCCGCGACCACGGCGTTTTGGCGCACGAGTCTGCTCTTCTTTGACGGGATTATAAACACTGTTCATACCGTCAAGGATCTCTCCGCGGAAAATCCAAACTTTAACACCAATGGTGCCGTAAGTTGTCTCTGCACGAATTGACGCATAGTCAATATCAGCACGAAGTGTATGCAATGGCACACGGCCTTCACGATACCATTCGCTACGAGCAATCTCAGCACCGCCAAGACGACCAGACAGCTCAACTTTAATACCTTTAGCACCAGAACGCATGCTGTTTTGTACGGCGCGCTTCATCGCACGACGGAACATAACGCGACGCTCAAGCTGGCTACTGATACCTTCTGCTACCAAACGTGCATCAAGGTCAGGTGACGTGATTTCTTCAATGTTGACCTGAGCAGGTACGCCCATAATTTTGGTCAATTCTTTTTGAAGTCTTTCGATATCTTCGCCTTTCTTACCGATAACAATACCAGGGCGCGCAGTGGCGATGGTAATCTTAGCAGCGCCAGTAGGACGCTCGATCATGATGTTGCTGATCATTGCGTTATCTAGCTTTTTGCGTAAATATTCACGGACTTGAATGTCGTTGATTAGGTATTCTGAGTATTGTTTAGGGTTAGCATACCAGTTTGCATTATGCTTTTTTACAACACCAAGACGAATTCCGATTGGATGTACTTTTTGACCCATAACTTATTCTCCTACCTTTATAGTGATGTGACAAGTACGCTTGCTGATACGATCAGCGCGACCTTTGGCACGTGGTAGGATACGTTTTAGCGTAATGCCTTCATCAACATAGATAGTAGCGACTTTAAGGTCGTCGATATCTAGGCCGTGATTATGTTCGGCATTGGCGATGGCTGAGTTAAGACATTTCTTAACAAACACAGCGCCTTTTTTATTGCTATACGTTAGGATATCCAAAGCACGCTCAATAGATTTGCCACGAACTTCATCAGCAACGAGTCTAACTTTTTGTGCCGATATGGCGGCACCGCGTAATTTTGCAGTTACTTCCATGGTAAGCACCTTATCTCTTAGCTTTTTTGTCAATGCCATGACCACGATACGTACGAGTCGGGGCAAATTCACCTAGTTTATGACCAACCATCTGCTCACTTACGATAACCGGTACGTGAGTACGGCCGTTGTGGACAGATAAAGTTAGGCCAACCATTTGTGGTAGGATCATCGAGCGGCGCGACCAAGTTTTAATTGGCTTGCGTGAGTTGGTGTCTAATGCATTCTCAACTTTAGCAAATAAGTGCGCGTCTATGAATGGACCTTTTTTCAATGAACGAGGCATGAAATTCTTCCTTTATTTCTTCTTGGCGCGACGGCGGATGATCATGTTGTCAGTACGCTTGTTATGACGCGTTTTAAGTCCTTTAGACTTCTGACCCCAAGGGCTAGTTGGATGGCGACCTTTGTTACGACCTTCACCACCACCATGTGGGTGATCAACCGGGTTCATAGCGACACCACGAACTGAAGGACGAACACCACGCCAACGTGAAGCACCAGCTTTACCAAGTGATTTCAAGTTGTTTTCAGTGTTAGAAACTTCACCAATAACAGCACGGCAGTTTACGTGTACACGGCGTGTTTCGCCTGAACGTAGACGTAGAATAGCATAGATACCGTCACGGCCTAATAACTGAACGCTAGCACCCGCAGAACGAGCCATCTGTGCACCTTTACCGATTTTAAGCTCGATATTGTGAATCACAGTACCCAATGGGATGTTTTTTAGCGGTAGGCAGTTACCTGGACGAATTGGAGACGTCTCGCCTGACATTACTGTATCGCCAACTGCTTGTTTTTTAGCAGCGATGATGTAACGACGTTCGCCATCAGCATACTTAAGTAGTGCAATATGTGCAGTACGGTTAGGATCGTATTCAATACGCTCTACCACAGCTGGAATATTGTCTTTAGTACGTTTGAAGTCGATAATGCGATAATGTTGCTTATGACCACCGCCAATGTGACGAGTAGTGATACGACCATTATTGTTACGACCACCTGACTTACTTTTTGATTCTAGAAGCGCTGCATAAGGACGACCTTTATAAAGGTGTGGATGCACAACTTTTTCAACAAAACGACGGCCTGGTGATGTTGGCTTTGCTCTTACGATAGGCATGAGTGTAATCCTTATTCGTTATTCGCTGTTTCACTAGTAGAAGTAGTAGTGTTCGCTACGTCTTCACCAGCATCAGCCATTTGTACATCTTGACCAGCTTTTAAGGTAACATAGGCTTTTTTGTAGTCATTACGACGGCCGATGCTTTTACCAAAACGCTTTGTCTTACCTTTAACATTCAAAGTGTTTACTTTAGTAACTTCAACACCTTCAAACATCAACTCAACTGCTTTCTTGACTTCAAGCTTAGTAGCATTAGAATCAATTTTAAATACCTGCACACCAAGTGAGTCGCCAAGCATTTGAGATTTTTCTGAGAATACAGGTCCTCTTAAGACCTGATAAAGTCTTGCGTTGTTCATGCTAGTGCTTCCTCAAATTGTTTCGCAGCTTCAACTGACATGATCACTTTATCAAATGCGATCAAGCTCACTGGATCCACTTCGTTTGTACCAAGTACATTGACGTGCGGAATGTTGCGAGCAGCTAAGTATAAGTTTTCGTCAACTTCTTTGGTGACGATTAATGCACGAGGTGCACCAAGCTCATTTAGCTTTGCAATCAGTTCTTTAGTTTTCGGCCCAGAAACGCTCAACTCTTCTACCAAAATCAGACGCTCTTGACGAATCAATTCTGCTAGGATGCACTGCATCGCACCGCGATACATTTTACGGTTTACTTTCTGTGACCAATCTTGTGGTTTTGCAGCGAATGCACGACCACCTGAACGCCAGATTGGGCTACGAATAGAGCCCGCACGAGCGCGACCAGTACCTTTTTGGCGCCATGGCTTGATACCACCGCCAGAAACTTCGGCACGGGTTTTTTGTGCGCGTGTACCTTGGCGAGCACCAGCTAAATAAGCGGTGACGACTTGATGCACTAGTGCTTCGTTGAATTCACGACCAAATGCCGTATCAGAAAGCTCAACCGCCGCACCTGTAACTGTTTTTAAATCCACGTTAATCCCCTTGCTTAGGCTTTGACTGACGGACGTACGATAACATCGCCACCGGTGGCACCTGGGATAGCACCCTTGATGACAAGTAACCCTTTTTCGGCGTCAACCGAAATCACTTCTAGGCCTTGAACAGTAACACGCTTGTTACCCATCTGGCCCGCCATCTTTTTGCCCTTGAATACTTTACCTGGTGACTGGTTTTGACCAGTTGAACCATGTGCACGATGAGACACTGAGTTACCATGAGTAGCATCTTGCATACTAAAGTTGTGACGTTTGATAGGGCCCTGGAAGCCTTTACCTTTGCTCTGTCCTGTCACATCAACCATCTGACCTTGTTCGAACAAGTCAGCTAGAATCTCACCACCAATCTCACGACCTTCAAGATCGCTATCGTTGACACGAAATTCCCAAACACCACGGCCAGCTTTAACGCCAGCTTTCGCGAAGTGACCTTTTTGTGCGGCTGTTACGCGGCTGTCACGACGAGTACCTGTGGTGATTTGGATGGCTTGGTAACCATCTACATCAGTATTTTTTACTTGAGTAATGCGGTTTGCATCGACCTCAACCACTGTTACAGGGATAGATGCGCCTGTTTCAGTGAAGACACGGGTCATGCCGCATTTTTTACCGACTAAACCGATCGCCATTTTAGACCTCTTTATATCTTATATTAATGGGTTGGGTGTGTAATGTGCATTAACCCAAAGCAATTTGGACGTCAACACCCGCCGCTAAATCTAATTTCATTAGCGCATCCACAGTTTTGTCAGTAGGCTGAACGATATCAACCATACGCTTGTGAGTACGAATTTCGTACTGGTCACGCGCGTCTTTGTTAACGTGTGGTGAGGTTAGAACGTTGAAGCGCTCAATGCGAGTCGGCAACGGTACAGGACCACAAACTTGCGCACCGGTGCGCTTTGCAGTATCAACAATCTCTTGTGCAGATTGATCGATCAGACGATGATCAAAAGACTTAAGACGGATACGGATTCTCTGGTTAGCCATGCCAGCAAGCTCCTAATATGTGCTTTCGTCATTCTTGCGTCGCAAGATCATGATCAAAAGCAGTTTGGTTAAATATTCACTTAAAGCGGCCTTCTGTTCTTAACCAGAATGAGTTCTTTATCCGAACTTATAGCGTGCCAAAAGCAAAATAGTTTAAAGCCCCGCCAACTCTCCTATAATGGATGTCAGCAAAGGCATAATGAAATAGTGCTAGAAACGATGCTCCAGCTGTAATAGCGCCAGCTTTTTTATTCAGCTGCGCATATATAATTCAGTGGTGTATATTATACACAGTATTTTAGGCATTGCAAGGGCAATCTCTGAAGTGATGAAAGATACCAGCTCTCAGAAATCTGCTTTGCCAGTTGGCGTGTTGCCACCAGAAAATTTTAACTGTACTCAATGGTATCAGTCTAAAACGATATCATACTGTTCTTGAGTATATAAATTCTCTACATCAAACGTAATAACCCTACCTAGTAGATACTCTAAATCGGCTACCGTATCTGACTCTGATGTCAGCAATAAATCAATGACTGCGGCATGAGCGACAACGGTGAACTTTTTGGGAGAGTTATAAGTGCGAGCACAGCGCATGATTTCGCGGAAAATCTCAAAGCAAACTGTCTCTGCCGTTTTGACAAACCCGCGACCTTGGCAGGTTGAGCAAGGCTCACACAGCTGTTGTCCTAGTGATTCACGTGTGCGCTTACGTGTCATCTCTACCAATCCAAGCTCACTAACCTGCGTAATTTTGGTTTTTGCATAGTCTTGGGTCAGCTGCGCCTGCAAGCTCTCTAATACATCATCCTTATGCTGCTGCTCTAGCATATCAATGAAATCAAGAATGATAATACCGCCTAGATTACGCAGGCGCAGCTGACGTGCAATAGCATGTGTGGCTTCTAGGTTGGTCTTATAGACGGTGTCCTCTAATGAGCGACCGCCTACAAAAGAGCCTGTATTGACATCAATCGTCGTCATTGCTTCTGTTTGGTCAATAATCAGATAGCCACCAGACTTTAGGTCGACACGACGTTTCAATGCATCACGTAAATCATCCTCAACCCGATGCACGTCAAACAGTGACTGCTCTGCCGTATAATGCACGATTTTATCGTAAATAAACGGTACAAACTCTTTGGCAAAGTATCTGACTTGCTCATAGATTTGCGTATT
Source organism: Psychrobacter sp. T6-5 (assembly GCF_052258485.2). Classification (NCBI taxonomy): domain Bacteria; kingdom Pseudomonadati; phylum Pseudomonadota; class Gammaproteobacteria; order Moraxellales; family Moraxellaceae; genus Psychrobacter; species Psychrobacter sp. T6-5. The sequence continues at coordinate 2,875,230 of NZ_JBQQEY020000001.1, forward strand.
ATCAATGATGACTTTTTCGGTATCAGCATGTACCAAGTCACGAATAGAGCGCAGTGGTAGCGATAGTTCTTGATAAATAAGTTCTGAGCTCTGGTGATGATTGATCTCTTGGCGGCGAGCACAGATAGTACGCCACAGCTGCAACAGATAGTAAATATCTTCTTCTAGCTTATCGACAGGGACACGCTCAGCCGCAGTACGAGCGATCAGACCACCTTTTAGATTGACTGTTTGCATTAAGCTACTAAGCTCAGTTTTTAGACGCGTGCGCTCTTCTTCACCATCAATACGCTGTGATATACCGATATGATCGCTTGATGGTAAATAGACCAAATAGCGGGATGGTAGTGATATATTGGTGGTTAAGCGAGCGCCTTTGCTACCCAACTGGTCTTTGGTGACTTGCACCAAGATACGCTGGCTTTCGTGTAATCGATGCTGAATCAAGGTCTTAGAAACAGGCACAACCTCCGTACTTTGAGCACTGACAACCGGTGGTGTGACTGCTAAGCTATCCGTGGATGTTTCTGTGGTGGCGCTATTGTCACTATTTTCTTTTTTGTCATTTGTAGCGGCTTTGCTTTTGTCTTCTGCAACTGGGCGAGGCTCACGCTGCATATCATTAACATGTAAAAATGCTGTCCGCGATTGACCAATATCAACGAAGGCTGCCTGCATGCCTGGAAGGACACGTACGACTGTACCCAGATAAATATTGCCGACCAAACCCAGTTTGTGATGTCGCTCAATATAAATCTCACCCAAGATGCCATTATCTAAAACCGCAACACGGGATTCCATTGGACTAATATTAATCAGCAGCTCTTCGGACATAGTTTTTTCTCTTATCTCTCAGCTTTCTTATCAGACGGTCATCGTCTATTAGGTTGACAGTGTAACAAATGCGCCTTGCTCTTGCCCATTGCCCTACCGTGTCATTATGTGCATATGTAATTATAACGGGTCAACGATATCCTCACTGCCTTCTGTCATGTCTTTGATTAAGGCCAGCGTTTGCGCCAATGGCAACCCAACGACATTGGTATAACTGCCGTTGATACGACTCACCCAAGCAGCACCCAAACCCTGAATACCATAGCCACCCGCTTTATCAGCAGGCTCTCCACTGTCCCAATAATTGCTCATCATCTCTGTAGTCAATGGTATGAAGGTTACTGCTGTACGCTCAGTAATTTGCTGCTGCTCGATAATTTGGAATGCTTGGATGCGCTCTGATGTATTGTGTTCTGTTACTTTAGGTAGCCGCTGTATTTTAGTGGCTTGTACAGCAGTCCATACTTCATGGATATTATCTGACATCTGCTGCCACATGCTATAAGCGTGCTCACGATCGGTCGGTTTAACCAGTACTGTCTTGCCATTTGGTAACACACCGATGGTATCAGAGGTCAGTATGATAATTGATTCGGCAGAAGTGTCTTTATTAGTATTTAACGTTTCATTTAATTGATCTATGGCAGCTATGGCTTTGGTAGCGACCATACGTTCAATATAGTCTTTGGGTAATTCATCATCTTGCGGCGTTTCATCAATATCTACGCTCAATACTCTAAAATCTAACTGTGCTCTTGCTAGTAGCTCTCGACGGCGCGGCGAACCAGACGCTAAAATGATATCCATCGCTCTTCTCTTCATTTACAAATTTATGAGGTATGTATTTTTTAGATATTTTGTAGATAAGTTAATAAACATTATTAACGCGCAAACTTGCGTAGAGCCAGTAAAACAAGTGGCCAGCTGATGATACTCATCATAAGCGACAAAGCAGATTTTGCGATAAAAGTATTTTGGATAAACATCTGCAGCATCCATAAATTTAGCTGAAAAACAACTAACCCTAAACTGGCTATCAACCATGCGCTGATGGTATTTAGTTGTCTAACATAGATACTAGTAATTTTGATCACTAGTGCCACCACGACAGCGGCAAAGGCTTGCTGACCTAAATGGGTGTCCATCAGCAAATCTGCAATAAGCCCGATGGTAAATGCAGTAAAGATACCCACATAGCGCGGCTGGAACAGTAGCCAATATATCAGCACCATAATCATAATCATGGGCCGCAGTGTTGCCATACTTGGACTTAATGGATACACATTGAGCGATGAAGCAATAATAAAGCTTAGAACAATGACCACAATCAACAGTGCCGTTGAATTCTCAGAATCAGGATACGACATGAGTACTTACCTTAGCGATTGTATAGTGGCTACTGTGATATGGTTGATTGAATATTGATAAGATACTATGGATAAAAAATTTGATGAGCCATTTGGTAGTTTTGCATAAAGTGTTAATGTATCTTTGCTACTGACCAATAGCAGTGTCGTTTTTATTGAGTAGCTTGTCTTGGAGTATCAATACGTACGCATTATCAATAAAGTTTGCAGAGGGCGTAACCTCGATACTTCTAAAATTATCCGCTTGCTCATCTTTGATGTGGGCAATACGGCCAACACGATAGCCCGCTGGAATTCGCCCACCCAAACCAGATGATACCAACTCATCACCCACGCGCACATCTGAAGTCTTAAAGACATAGTTTAGGCTCAGTGCAGATGGGATACCTTGGCCTGTCACGATAGCCCGCTGGCCAGTACGCTTGACAGTGACAGCCACTGACTGCTGCTCATCCGTAATCAATAGTAAACGGCTCGTATTAGGATAGACGTTAATGATCTGTCCTAAAATACCATCTTCATCGATAACCGTTTGTCCCACTTGTACACCATCTTGCTTGCCTTTATTGAGCACAACAATCTGTCTGAGCAAGTTGGTATCTGTACCAATGACTTGAGCTAAGTTGAGATCAAACTGCTCAGGCTTAGTGGTTGATAAAATCCCTTGCAAGCGTGCGTTTTGCGCCAAGATATAATCTTGTTGCTGCAGTTTGGCATGTGCATGAATGAGTTGCGATTTTAGTTGCATGTTTTCACGGCGCAGCGCTTCTTTTGACTGCAAACTACCACTCGCCCAATGCTTGGCATAGCTCGGTAATAGAGACATTTCATAAATAGGCTGCATGGCAGCATGACTGGTACTACGTACTGGATTGAACCATTCCGAGTTTTTGCTATCAAACCACATCAGTATTAAGGCTGCTATCAATACAATGGCAGTCTTACGAAGTGATAACGCTTGGCGCGCAAAGATACTTGGAGTCATAAGTCGTCTAATTTAAGAATTCTAAAATGAGCAATAGCACTTATTTAGAGCATGAATGTTTATCGGTGATATCGGGTTCTAGCATGGATTAATGCAATTAAAGGCAGCGCAATTGGCTACCTTTAATGTTATTTACTTGTCATCTCATGGGTTATGTCAGCCATCCTGAAGCGGGATAATAGCGATAGCAAAGGTATGTGGGCATAACACTCATGAGCAAAAGCTGTTTAAACAAAAATCATGTTCAGGCTTTTGTTATTGATAAAATCAAGGGCGATACCACCACCACGGCTAACGCAGGTTAATGGGTCTTCTGCTACCGTCACTGGTAAGCCAGTCTCTTGCGAGATAAGCTTGTCAAGATCGCGTAGCAATGCGCCACCACCTGTCAACACGATACCGCGCTCTGCGATGTCTGATGACAACTCTGGCGGCGTCTGCTCAAGGGCTACTTTTACAGCGCTGATAATACCGCTCAATGGGTCAGTCAATGCTTTTTGTACTTCTTCTGAATTGACGATAAAGGTCTTTGGTACGCCTTCTGCCATACTACGACCGCGCACTTCTACCTCTAGCTTGCTGTCTTCATTCAATGCAGAGCCGACTTCTTTTTTGATGCGCTCAGCGGTCGTCTCACCAATCACACAACCATGCGTACGGCGCACGTGTGTAATAATCGCCTCATCAAACATGTCGCCACCGATACGGATAGATTCAGCATAGACGCAACCAGATAGCGCGATAACGGCAATCTCAGTCGTACCACCACCGATATCAACAACCATAGAACCACTGGCTTCATGAACAGGCATGCCAGCACCGATAGCCGCAGCCATTGGCTCTTCTAGCAATAATACTTTGCTCGCGCCTGCTGATGATACTGCCTCACGAATCGCCTTACGCTCAACCAAGGTTGACTTACATGGCACGCATACCACCACGTTAGGCTGTGCCATAAAACGCTTGGCTTTTACCTTAGTGATGAAGTGTTTTAGCATTTTTTGTGTCACTTCAAAATCAGCAATCACACCGTCTTTTAGCGGGCGAATCGCTGTGATATTGGCAGGCGTACGACCCAGCATTTGCTTGGCATCGATACCCACAGCAGCGACGGTCGGGTTTTGAGTACGATTGCTTCGTAATGCGACCACCGTAGGCTCGTCAAGTACGACGCCTTTATTAGGAATAAAAATAAGGGTGTTCGCAGTACCGAGGTCGATAGCGATATTATTTGATAAAAATCCAAACAGGTTCATGACTAATATATCCAGCGTCTTACGAATGAGGCGAATGAGATTGACTGAGGTGTTACTCGTCAGTGTTGAGCAGGTCGTCGTTAGACATTAACGGAAGCGAAAGTGAATCATCGCAACCAGTCAAACCTAAGCAATAATGATGATATGAAAAACTGAGCTAAATTATACCGATTTAGCTCAAAAAAAACATAGGTATTTGCATCAGTAAGCAAGGATTTTTGTCTTAGACGCTAAAAGTTGTTACAAAGTTTGAAATAGTAGTGACTATCATTCAACTCAATGAAACCGCTTTTAATGTGATAACTAACAAGGCTCTACAGGCAGATGATTACTTTACTTAGTAGTAGGTGCATACTGTAACGTATTTTAGAACCTAATTGGGAAGCAATTGAAAATCAATCATGAATTATTCGGTCAGTTTTGCAAGTATTTGTGTATTGCTATGTCAGCACTCTGCCTTGATTGATACGGTGTGTTGATGGATATTGTGCACCAATCAAGCCTCATGCTCTGTAAACTTGGGTCAGATGCTTTATAATAAGCCAACTTTATCGCCAATTGTACTTTAGTGCTTACGTATTCTGACTATCGTAGTCAACCACTCTAACAAAACTGTCCTTAACTGGAGAAACTATGTCTCAGCAACCAGCAACGTCTGACAACACTGTCAGCCGCGAAGAAATCCTAGAAGTTGCCAACCTTGCGCGCTTGGGTGTCGATGAAAGCACTGCCGATAGCTATGCCGATGATATCAGTAAAGTATTAAAATTGATGCATACCTTATCTAACGTTGATACCACAGACATCAAACCACTAGCCAATATCCATGAAGCTTGCCAAGAGTTACGTGCTGACGTGGCCAAACACGATATCAATCGCGAGCGTAATCAGTCAGTCGCACCTGCTGTCGAAGACGGCCTATACCTTGTACCTCAGGTGATTGAATAATAGTGGCTGAATAACACAACCACGCATTTGCCATTATCCTATTTTATTTTATGCTATTCACATTTTGACGGACGACACCTTATGTCTGAACTTCATTTATTAAGTACCGAGCAGCTGATTGCTGGCTTGCAAAACAAACAATTTAGCAGCACAGAATTAACTGAGCATTACATCAAGCGTATCGATGCGCTAGATAGCAAGATCAATAGTTTTATCACACATACTTCTGAGACAGCACGTGCACAAGCAAAAGCCGCTGACGAGATGCGTGCACAAGGCGATCAGCGTCCACTACTTGGCGTACCGATGGCGCACAAAGACATCTTTTGTACCCAAGGCGTATTGACGACTTGTGGATCTAAGATGCTACATAACTTTGTCTCTCCATATGACGCGACTATCGTTTCTAACATCGACAAAGCTGGCATGATTAGCTTAGGTAAGCTCAATATGGATGAGTTTGCGATGGGCTCAGATAACAGCAGCTCATACTATGGTACGGTACAGAACCCTTGGAACCTAGAGCGCGTCCCTGGTGGCTCGTCAGGTGGTAGTGCTGCTGCTGTTGCCGCAGGTTTTGTCCCTGTTGCTACCGGTAGTGATACGGGTGGCTCTATTCGTCAGCCTGCCTCATTCTGTGGCCTAACCGGTATCAAGCCTACTTATGGCCGTGTGTCACGCTTTGGTATGATTGCCTACGCTTCAAGTTTGGATCAAGCGGGTAGCATGGGACGCAGCGCGAAAGATTGCGCTTACCTACTTCAGCCAATGATTGGGCACGATCCGCGCGATGCCACTTCTATCAAATACGATATGCCTAACTACGTACAAGACATCAATGATGCAGAGGCCGCGTCTGGTGATAAGCCATTTGACGGTCTTCGTATTGGTGTGGCTAAAGAATACTTCAGTACAGGGCTTGATAGCGAAGTCGAGCAAGCAGCACGTGCCGCGCTCAAGAAGTACGAAGAGCTGGGCGCAACGATTGTAGAAGTGAACATCACTGACCCTGAGATCACGCTTGCTACTTACTACATGCTAGCGCCTGCCGAAGCGTCATCAAACCTATCACGTTTCGATGGCGTACGTTTTGGCTATCGCTGTGAGAACCCAACGGACCTTATCGATCTATACACGCGCTCACGTTCTGAAGGCTTTGGCCCTGAAGTACAGCGCCGTATCTTGACAGGTACTTATGCGCTATCGGCTGGCTACTTTGATGCTTACTATACTAAAGCACAAAAAATCCGCCGCTTAATCGTCAAAGACTTTGATGAAGCCTTTGCTAGCTGCGATGTGATTGCTAGCCCAACCGCACCGACGGCGGCTTACAAGCTTACTGACAACCTTGATCCTGCGACGATGTATTTAGGCGACGTTTATACCATCGCGGTTAACCTAGCAGGCCTACCTGCGCTCAGTCAGCCAGTAGGTTTGACGACAGGAGGTCTACCTATTGGCTTACAATTGATCGGTAAGCACTGGCAAGAGAGTCAATTGCTCACGACTGCGCATCTGTTCCAGCAGCATACCGATCACCATCTACAACACTCTACCATCGCAAAGGAGACGGTATAATGAGTACAGCTACTACTGATAACAATGCCGTCCGCGAGCACGCCGTGCGTAAAGAGCTATTTGTTGATGGCTATGAAGTGGTCATCGGTATCGAAATTCACTGCCAGTTAAATACAGAAAGTAAAATATTCTCAAGTGCGCCAACTGACTTCGGTCATGAGCCAAACAGCCAAGCTAGTATCGTTGATTTGGGTCTGCCTGGCGTATTACCCGTACTAAATGCTGGCGTGGTCGATCGTGCCTTAAAATTCGGTATCGGTGTCAATGCTGAGCTGGGTCTATTTAATACGTTTGACCGTAAAAACTACTTTTACCCTGATTTGCCTAAAGGCTATCAAATCACCCAAATGGCCAATCCTATCGTGGGTGAAGGCTATATCGATGTCGTGGTCAATGAGGGCGAAAAGAACGAATATCCTAAACGTATGGGTATCACCCGCGCGCATCTAGAAGAAGATGCAGGTAAATCTGTCCATGACGCAGTCGATGGTATGACGGGTGTAGATTTGAACCGTGCTGGTACGCCACTAATCGAAATCGTCTCTGAGCCAGACATGCGCTCAGCCCACGAAGCACTTGCCTATATCAAAGCCATTCATCAGCTAGTCACGTGGCTAGGTATTTCAGACGCCGTGATGGCCGAAGGCTCATTCCGCTGTGACTGTAACGTCTCTGTACGTAAACCTGGTGATGATCTTGGTACACGTACTGAGCTAAAGAACCTAAACTCATTCCGCTTTATCGAGCGTGCTATCAACCGTGAGATTGAGCGTCAAATCGATATCTTGGAAGATGGCGGCAAAGTCGTCCAAGCAACGATGCTGTATGATCCAGAGCGTGACGAAACGCGTACCATGCGTACCAAAGAAGACGCCAACGACTATCGCTACTTCCCTGATCCTGACCTGCTCCCTGTCCGAATCGAGCAGCATACCGTTGACGCGATCAAAGCAGCGATGCCAGAGCTACCGGTTGCTCGTCGCGCACGCTTCGAAGAAGCGCTTGGTCTGTCAGAATATGACGCGCGTATCTTGACTGGTAGTCGTCAAATTGCCGATTATTTCGAAGCTGTGGTCGCAGAAGTTGGGCAAGCAGATGCCAAAATGGCTGGCAACTGGGTCATGGGTGACTTACTCGGCGCACTGAACAAAGATGACACAGATATCATCGACTCCCCTATCAGCGCCAAACAACTGGCTGGTATGCTTAAGCGTATCAAAGATGACACGCTATCTGGCAAATTGGCTAAGAAAGTCTTTAGTGCGCTATATGAGCGTGAAGGCGGCAACGATGATGATGCAGCAGACAAAATCATCAAAGAAAAAGGCCTCAAGCAAGAAACTGATACTGGCGCTATCAAAGCGATGGTCGAAGAAGTCATCGCAAAAAATGAAGCGATGGTCGAAGAATATCGCGGCGGTAAAGAAAAAGCCTTTAACGGTCTAGTTGGTCAGGTCATGAAAGCCAGTCGCGGTAGTGCTAACCCGCAGCAAGTGAACCAAATCCTAAAAGAGCTATTGGATTAAAGCTACCTGCGCAATAAAGGTACTGACTGTGATGCGTAGAATAATGTAGTAGATTTTGGCTAGTATAAATAGCCCTTGCAATATGCATAATTTTGCGTAAAATAGTCAGTCATTCGGGGCGTAGCGCAGTCTGGTAGCGCACTACACTGGGGGTGTAGTGGTCGCAGGTTCAAATCCTGCCGTTCCGACCAAATATAGATTTAGGGCAGACCGTCATTGACCGTCTGCCCTTTATTTTGGGCGTTTTTTTATGACCCTATAAGCGGCTAAAAAGGAATTATCTTTACTACCTTTTATTGATCATAAAACAGAAATTAAAGACACAATCCCCACTATCATTAGCTCATAGTGTCCTAGCACTGTCATAAGAATTTATAATCGTTCGACAAAATAGATAACCTTTGTTTCTATCGTTTCATTTGCTAAAGACAGTTTTCAGACGCGTTAAGCGAAAGCAACCAAACTATTTTTATAATCCCCAAAAATCTATAATATTCTAAAGCACTGGCGTGCATCGAATAACTTTTCATCTTTACAATGTACAAATTAATGTTTTAAACGGTACTTCCATTGCTTAAGTGTTGGTCGTTTTCTGCTGTTGCACAATAAGATGATAGCCTCATTGTAAAAATCCATATCAAAAAATGGCGTATTTGATTCAGACGTCGATTCCATACAATTAGTACGGTCCAAATTATATACGGGGCCTACTGTTTCTTTATTACATCTAACACATCTATATACTGATCCTCTCTGTCCAACAAAAACAGCAATCTCTCCACAAGAACAATCAAGAGCCATATTCCTCAATATGTTAGCAGCTATACATACCGAAGAATTACATGACTTTTCTTCATCATACTTTTTAGATCTAGTTTTTTCTCTGAATAATGTAGCCTTAACTAAGCTTATTATGCTCATACATAGTCTCTCAAATTGGTTTAAGAATACGTCTCAGATAGAAATACTGCTTACAAGGGCACATAAAACATACTTTATACTTTATTAACATAAAGTAATCATATTGTAACTTAGGCTTACGAATAACGCTATTAATATAATCGGATATATGAATACTAATAAGTCATATTCTTTAGATAAGGAGAAAAGCCAATCATTGTTTTCAATGGTTGGCTTTTTTTGTGCTAAATTTGATGGGTGGTTTTATGATGTTTTGATTGAGCAAATAATAATAAAAATCTTGCAAGGCATGATGAATAATCAAAAGACAGCCGTTCATACACCTTTAGGCTGGCACTGCCTTGTACCTATTTTGGTTTAAGGGTGTGTAAAGGTGTGAATTGTGAGTAATAACGATATAGCATTAATTTTCGATACTGCAGAATATTACAGCTTGCAAGAAGCTTGTGACTATTTAAATAGAAAGCATAAAACTAATAATATCACTCCAAAAAAATTATTGAAAAAAATATCTAGTCGGGGTATCAATACGTTCATTCACTTTCGCATGGATAGCTATCTTGATAAGCCATTACAAGCAAAAATAGAGTTTTACAACTCAAATGTTTTTTCTACAGATATAAATATTTATGATTTATCTGAAAAAGATTTAAAGCCTATTGTTGATACTCTGAAAAAACTAGAAAAATTTGTGTCTAATAGAATTATAGATGATTTATATATGGGTTCTTTTTTGTTTACAGTAAGCAAGGAAACAATATCTAATATGACCTTGAGTAATGATCCTGATGATAAAATATTTTTATTCGGATTAGAGGGCTTTATTCAAAGACCCAACTATACTGATGACCCATCTAAGCCGAGACAACTTGCAGAGTGGCAGATAACTGTAGAAGATAAAAGTTATCAACTAACAGACATTAGTTATATAAACTTTGTTATTGACTCTATAGACGATAAAGATTTAGCCAAGTTTGCCGAAAAGTCACCTTTTTCATGTTCGTTTAATAAAAGAGCTGATTTTTCTTTCGTTGAATTCAATATCAAACTAAGCGATATAATAATTTTGCATAATGACTTGTTAAGCCTTGAAGAAGAAAGCCTGAATAACAAGCCTATTGAAAGTAAAGGTAAGTTTGAAAGTAGAAAAGGTGTAAGTTATAAGAAGGTTTTAGCAAAAGAAATTGCAAAGCATGTGGCAGAAGAACAGTGGCTTCAAGATACTGAAAATAGAATAAAAATTGGTGAGATGTGCAATATAGTATGGGCTAAGCTAATAGAGTATAACCTTTCCGAAGAACTGCCTAACCATATAGACAATCTAAGACCTTGGATCAAAGAAGTATCACCTAGCTATGCTAGTGAAGCAGGCAGACCAAAGTCATAAATTAAATATACTTCAACCTATGTTTATATAGATTAAGCTAGGTTGAGGAATTTTTTTATATAATCAAACTACCTAAACTATCCATATCGCAGAACAACGCAGTGATACAAATCATACGATATGGAGCAGTTGATATGACACAGAGAAATCTTACCTCATCTAATTTAGAGCAGCAACCACCCCATAACGCACCCAAAAACCCATCGAAATGGTTATTATCAATAATCAAGACAACACTCAGTATTCTATTACCTTACTTGCTATCACCGCCTGATATCAGTATTCATATCCATCACATTAATATCATATTTTAGCGCCAACAAACTGAACACTACACTAGCGGATACTTGTCATCTATAGACTTTTATAGAACGAGCCGTTAGGGTAAATGCTACATCTTTACATTGGTTCATCCTATGTCCGAGCCTATCACTCAACCCGCCTCCACACACCCTATAGATAATGCACCTTGGGAGCGTTACCGCCGACCCTATGTGCGTGATTTGGCGTACGTGCTGGCATGTCCCAATGTCTTGACGCAGTGGATAGACTTTGCACCGCATCAAAACACCCATACGGTTGACGTACATAGCGCGCAATTTTGGCAAACCCAGTTTGAGGTGTACGAGCAACGATTAACAGAGCTAGACACCACTACCGCCTATCAAGAGCTGACTCGTTATTTACTTAAACGCCCTAGTCCCAATCGTCTGGGTTTTCATTTTGAGGGACTGCTATCGTTTTGGTTAGAGGATGGCTTTGCGCGCAAGCTGCATCCGTATGAGACCCTAGCAAACAATGTGCAGCTGTACAATGGTAAGCAGACCGTCGGTGAGCTTGATTTGATTTTGTATAATCATGAAGAGGATCTGGTGGAGCATTGGGAGCTAGCCATTAAATTTTTTATGGGATCAGCGCCTTTTGAGCCTGTGAACTGGGTAGGGATTAACTCCAATGATAATCTACAGCGCAAAATTACGCACATGCAAACCAAGCAATTTCGAGCGGTATGGGTAGATACGGAAGATCGCGGACAGGTCAAAATTGATAAGCGCTATGGCGTGATCAAAGGGCGATTCTTTTTACCGATTAATACCACTGACCTTGGCGATTACGATTGGCCTCATTGGCTAACGCCCAGCTTTCCAATACATGAATGGTGCGATAAGAGAGATAAAACCGCTCTTTCGACGATTGACACCACTTCATTGCGAGCCGCGCATTATATTGAATGGTTCACTAAGCGCGACTTTTATGATGAGCGAAATGCTTATGATAATCGCCAGCAGCCGATAGTTTGGTCAGATAATGAGTTACCTAGGACAGGTTTATATTTTGAAGGTAATAGACCTATTGTCATTTATCCAAGATGGCCAAACGGAGTAGACGAATAACCTTAGCTAACCCAGATGTTTTGAATAAGGTAGCTTGTATGATTGTAGATTTTAACAATCACACACGTTCAGTGAACTGCTCAATAACTCTCAATCACCTGCATTAGCTCATATCTCAACATGTCTGCACTCGGCATACGCTCAGCGTGAAAACGAACGATAGCGATACCTGCACTAGCAAGGGCTTTATCTTTTTTATCATCGGCTTTTTGCCGCGCTTTACTGCTATGTGTCCAGTCATCAAGCTCGATAGCAACAAGCGTGGTCTGAGCATCAACATCCACGATCACATAATCAACGCTCTGGCGACAGATACGATTAAACCAAAAGCTGCGCTCCGATGTCTCGTCACTATTGGCTTCAATGATTCGTGACAGCTGAACCTGCACAAATATATGATATTCCGGCAGCGCATTTTTTAATTTATTAAAAAATATGACCTCAGTGTCGGTCATGATTGGCATTGGGGCAAATGGCCAGATAGCCAGCTCATCACCGCGCACAGGCTTTGGCTCAGGCTCTGCGACTGGGCGTTTTGCCAATAGTTTTGGTAACGTAATCAGCCCTAAAAACCCAACGGCCAAGATTAAAAATATAGCGCCAAATGACATGGTTTTACCTTATACAATATAACAGTGACCGGCTAACGCTCACAACTCTAAAGAGTTAATGATTGGCTGATCACCACAGGGCAACCTCTGCAGGCTGACAGGTTATACAAAAATGAGTAATAAAAATGGTGCTCATCGTAACCAAGCTTGCGCCAATCGGCAAACGATAAAACAAAAAACACGACAGCAGATGTCGTGTTTTAATCATTAAATAATAATTCAATTCAGCACTAAAGAAAATATTTCATCTATCTACCCATCAATCTCTGACGACAGTTGCGAGTCTAAAGCTTAACGCCAGTAAAGTACCCAAGCACCGTTCGTATTGACGTTAGAATCACTATTGATCTTATCTTTTAGTGCCAATGCAGCGACTTTTCCACGTTCAGGACCGACAATGACGCGTACACCGCGACTGGTAGGGCTGGTCTTCACTTGATATCCAGCTTCTTTGAATTTTTTCGCTAACTGATCTGCTTTGGCCTGATTATCTGCGAGCGCTACTTGCACCCCAAAGCTGCCTTTCGCATCGGTTTCTTTAACTTCTTGACGAGCCTCACGAAGCTTTTGCTGAGCGTCTCGCTTAGCCTCAGCCGCTTTTTCGGCAGCAGCGGCTTCACGCTCCAGACGTTGCACTTGATTACGCGATGGTATGGTAATGTTTTGACCCAGCTGTAATGAGGTCGATGGTGAAATGTTATTTGCTTGAGCCAAGACTTCGACAGGCATATTGTACTGTCTCGCAAGCTTAATCAGCCCATCGCCTTTTTTGACTTGATAATCAGAAGGCGATTTTGGTGGTTCATTTTTAGCGGCTTCAGCTGCTTTTCGCTCTCTCTCAGCAGCAGCTTCAATCTCAGCCTGTTTTTTGGCCTCAGCTTGTTTCTTTGCCTCAGCTTGTTTCTTTGCCTCAGCTTGTTTCTTTGCCTCAGCTTGTTTCTTTGCATCAGCTGCTTTTTTGGCAGCAGCTTGTCGTTGAGCTTCTTGCTGTTGCGAGGTTTCTGAGATTTGCGAGGCTTCTGGGGTTATGGGCGATGCTAATGCTGATTCTGCTGAGGTAGTAGTTTCTTGAGTGGACTTTGTGCTGTCGCTTTTTTCATCAGCATCTGGCATGCTGTTTTTGACATACTGCTGGCTTTCGGCACGGGCTTTGGCCAACGCTTCAGCTTCAGCCACTTCTTGTTCTGTCAAAAACTCCTGTGCGCGCCTCTCCTGCTCGGCAACACGAGCAGCACGTTCTTTTTGCTTTTGCGCAAGGATACGTTTTTCTGTCTCGATGTCAGTCGTTAGCGGTTGCGGAGATTCTTGCTCGGTCGTTGGCTTCTCTATCATCGCTGATGTTGGCTGTGGCTGGTTGCTCTCGCCAATCTGCTGCACCATGGCGTATAACATCACGCTACCGCCTAGAATCATCCCAATGCCCAATAAGGCTTGTCTCGAAAAGTTCATCCGTTTACGTCTCTTAGTTGGTAATAAGGTTGATTGAGCGGCGCAGGGACTGTCTCGCAGCAATACAGATAATTGCGCTAATAAGTACCTCGTACCGCCATTTACTGCCATCAGTGTTCAAAATCTATGCCGACCTATTTTTGCCAGTCTTGCAAATCATTTTGATTATAAAGCATATTTTTCGTGCTGTCTGCTATCAGGCAAGTACTAAGATTAACACTAAACAGGCGCCACCTTAACTTAAATGATCATACGGCAAGTGCAGCGAGCGCTTCTCCAATTGTATGAAAAGAACCACATACAACAATTAGATCTTGTGGCTGACTGTCAGCTATCACCGCATACGTCGCTGCATGCAAGCCATCGAATTCATATATGTTGGCGCTATCCACATACTGAGTTAAGACGCCTTGTAGCTGCTCGGTACTCGCGGCACGGGGATAATCAATCTCAGCAATGAACCAATCACTAATCGGTAAACCTGCTTGAGTCAGACGTTGTACCACTTTTTCAATATCTTTATCGCCCAACATAGAGAACAACATTTTGAGTTTTGGACGATCTCTACCAGCTTGGTTGCCGTGTTTACTCAAATGCTGCTGCCAAAATGGCAATAACTGCGCTAGTAAAAACTCCACGCCTTGCTCGTTGTGCGCCACGTCAAACAACCAATGGCGATGATGGCTTTCGCGATAATCAAAGCGCCCTGCCAGTTTGACAGTTTTTAATGCCTGTTCGATGGCATTGATATCGACACTCAATGGACTTGCGAGTACCGCTGATAGTGCATTGGCAGTATTGGCCAAGGACAGCGCAGAGCGTGGTAATTGCAAGGTAACTGCCGCATTACTGTATTGCCAAATCATTGAGTCAATATCGCGGTAGCTAAAGTCTTGCCCAATTTGATAACAAGTTGCCTGCTGGTTATCGATAGCGTTCTGCACGCTAGATGGCATTTCAGTAGCACCATAAATTAAAGAAATACCTTGGCGCAATATACCTGCTTTCTCGCGACCGATGTCCTCAACATTGTCACCTAGCCAGTCGACATGATCGATACCAATATTGGTAATCACTGCCATATCAGGATCAATAATATTAACCACATCTAACCGTCCACCCAATCCAACTTCTAATACCCACACATCACAGTCTGCCTCAGCAAATATGAGCAATGCTGCCAGCGTTGTCATCTCAAAGAATGACAAGGTCAAATCGCACTCTAAACGTGCTGCTTCTACTTTGCTAAAAGCATCAATCAGCGTCTCATCGCTGACCATTTCGCCATTGATACGCACGCGCTCATTAAAGACGCTCAAATGCGGCGATTGATATAGTGCCGTCTTGTAACCTGCGGCCTTACACATTTCGGCGATAACAGCGGTCGTAGAACCTTTACCATTGGTGCCTGCTACAGTGAAGACATAGGCATCATCTTTGGCTGACTGCACTACTCCTAGCGCTTCGGCAACAGGCAATACACGCGATAACCCCATGTCTATCGCAGACACATGTATTTGCTGCATATAATTTAGCCATTCGGTCAAGCTGACCAAACCAACGTTGTCGTTAGGGCTACTAGAGTTGGATGCTACAAGATCAGACATTGATAAAACCTATAGGAAATTTGATAAGAAATAGAAATATATGTGTTGGCTAAAACCAAAAATAGCATTTACCGTGCAATGACGATAAATGCTATTAGAGGGTCTTGCATATGTAGTAGATGTTAGCACGCAGCTAGGCGTTTATGCACTCAATAATTGACTCATGATACTGAGCCATACATCTTGTTAAGCATCTACATTAGGTACACGGCACAGCTTTGCGAGCAAACGATAGATGGTATCGATCAGTTGATGACGATGCACCACTTCATCTACGACGCCATGCTCTAACAGGAACTCTGCACGTTGGAACGGCTCTTCTAACGTCTCACGCACGGTCTGCTCGATCACACGCTTACCAGCGAAGCCAATCATCGCTTTTGGTTCTGCCAAATGGATATCACCTAGCATGGCCAATGACGCAGTCACACCGCCATAGACGGGATTGGTCAATACCACGATGTAAGGGATGCCCGCGATTCTCAAACGTTCAATCGCTGCCGCCGTGCGTGCCATTTGCATCAATGATAACAGACCTTCTTGCATGCGCGCACCGCCAGAAGCAGCAAAGCACACTAAGGGTACTTTTTGCTCAAGCGCTCTTTCAGCGGCTTGTACAAAACGGTCGCCAACCACTGACCCCATCGAGCCACCCATAAAACGGAAATCAAAGGCGCAAGCGACAATATCAAGATTACGCAGCTTGCCATACATGGCAACTAATGCTTCACTCTCGCCTGTCTTTTCTTGTGCTTCGCTCATACGCGCAGGATATGGCTTGCTATCCACAAAGCTTAGCGGATCTTTGGCAGTAAATTCTTGCCCTGTCTCACCGTCTACTTGATCAAGCAACCAATTTAAGCGCTCACGAGCACTCATCGGTAAATGATGATCACAGTGCGGACATACATAGCAGTTAAAAATCAGTGCGGTGTTGGTAATCACAGAATGACAATTGCTGCATTTGGTCGACGGTTCAGTCTCTACCGCGGTCAATTGCGCAGTTAATTGCTGCTTGATACCTGGTATAGGACGGTTAAACCATGACTGCCTATCCGCGTTGCTGTTCGGCTCGGCTTTAGCAGTATTATTATCGAGTTTTGTTGCTGTATCAGTCATATTATTTGCCATCATAAAAGGCTTATTGACAAGTTGGCTCATTCGCTTGTCATTGAGAGTTTAATGGTTGTCTAAACAAAGCGTCAAACCCAGTCATAACATGAGCAATTATGCGACACGCTGATGTTGCAATCCTACGTGTCGATCGTTTGGTTAGGTGCTTGTTGATAGATGATGTGCTTGTTGAGACTTTTTGACAAATGCTTTTTGGCAAATACTTTTTGACAATAGTCACTGACAAACCACGGCTATCAGACGCCATATAATAGTCATGTTAGTTTACACTCGTAAACTAAATTTAGCAAAGTCATTTCACGTCATCTTTCAGTAACGTTTTTGAGTCATTGATTCCCATCATTTAACTTCGTGATTCAAGGACAACTACTCAAAATAACTACTTCAAACCAGCTATCGCCTTTATAACTATTACCTTCATCAAATTGCCTCAATTAGATACTTAAAACATCATGCAGCTGTTAGCTTAATAAAAGCGATACTAGGATAATGAGTATTAAGCACTCAGACTGTCTAAAGCTGCACGCAGCTCATCCATTTTTGCCATGATGTTTTGCTGAGCACTTGCTACCGCATCGGTATCATTGGCATCGATATCTGCAAAATTCTGTACCAATGCACTACCCACGATAACACCATCAGCATGAGTACCAATTGCTTTTGCAGAGGCACCATCACGAATACCAAAGCCAACGCATACTGGCAAGTCTGTCTCTGCTTTGATTGCTTGAACTTGAGTGGCAACGTCGTCTGTATCTAGCGTGGCTGAACCAGTCACGCCTTTTAGCGACACATAATAAATATAGCCACCACAATGGGTCAATACTTGCTCACGGCGCTCAGGCAACGTCGTTGGCGATAGCAAGAAAATCTCGTTCATTGAATGATCAGTCAAATGCTGCGTAAAGCTGCCCGCCTCGGCTGGTGGCAAATCTACCATCAATAAGCCATCCACGCCTGACTGCTCGCATAGCGCCACAAAGTTGTCATAGCCGATGATTTCAACAGGATTAAGATAGCCCATTAAAATAATTGGCGTCTGCGTATCAGTTTGACGAAACTCTGCCACCATTTTTAGCGCATCACGAGTACTCGTACCTGCTGCTAATGCGCGCTCACCAGCCAACGCAACCACAGGGCCATCTGCCATCGGATCAGAGAACGGCAAACCAACTTCGATCATATCTGCGCCGTGCTTGACCAAATCATGCAATAGACCGACGGTCGTTGCAGGATTAGGATCGCCTGCCATGACATAAGGAATCAGGGCTTTTTTATTTTGTGATTTTAAAGTTTCAAAAGTGCTTTCAATTCTGGTCATAGTGGTCTCTTAATTATTATAAACTGGCTTACTTAACCCTTTATTTAGCAATCTGCATTAGGTAAAGGGCATTAAGCAATTTTCTTTATGTATGAAGGAGAGTTTAGCAACTTATAAAATACTCGTTACTACATCTCAATCCCTTCAGCCTGCATGACTGAATGCAAATCTTTGTCACCGCGACCTGACATATTAACGATAATTGTCTGATCAGGCGTCATGGTTTTAGCCAGTTTCAATGCATAAGCGACAGCATGAGCAGTCTCAAGCGCAGGGATGATGCCTTCTTTACGCGTGGACTCATGGAAGCCTTCTAGCGCTTCTTTGTCAGTACAGCCAACATACTCAACGCGCTTCATGTCTTTTAAGAAGCTATGCTCTGGACCAACACCAGGATAGTCAAGACCGGCTGAGATAGAATGCGTCTCCTGAATCTGGCCATCATCATCTGCCATGAGGTAAGTACGGTTGCCATGTAATACACCGATACGACCCGCAGCCAATGGCGCTGAATGGCGACCTGACTCAATACCATCACCTGTTGCTTCAACACCATACATTTTGACATCAGTATCGTTTAGGAAATCAAAGAACAAACCGATAGCATTTGAGCCACCACCGACACAAGCAACCAATGCATCTGGCATTTTTCCTGTTTTTTCTAAATGCTGAATGCGTGCTTCTTTACCGATGATCGCTTGGAAATCACGAACCAACAGCGGATAAGGATGCGGACCTGCAACCGTACCAATAATATAATAGGTGCTATCGACATTGGTCACCCAATCACGCATGGCTTCGTTCATCGCATCTTTTAGCGTGCGTGAGCCAGAAGTAACCGGCACGACTGTCGCCCCAAGCAAGCGCATACGATAGACGTTCATTTTTTGACGCTCGACATCGTCAGCGCCCATATAGACGATACACTCTAGTCCCAAGCGCGCAGCAATCGTTGCGGTCGCGACACCATGCTGTCCTGCACCAGTCTCAGCGATGATACGTTTTTTGCCGCACATCTTGGCAAGCAGTGCCTGACCAATGGTGTTGTTTACTTTGTGCGCGCCTGTATGGTTTAGGTCTTCACGCTTAAAGTAAATTTGCGCGCCGCCGATCTCATCGCTTAAGCGTTTGGCATGATAAAGCGGTGTTGGACGACCGACATAATTAACCAAATCATTGTGGTACTCTTCCCAGAACGCTGGATCTGCTTTGACTTTGGTATAAAGCGTCTCAAGCTCTTCTAATGCCGCCATCAGCGTCTCAGAGACAAAGCGTCCACCATGTACGCCGAAATGTCCGCGTGCATCGGGATATTGGTTAAAATCCTGTACATTTTCAGGATTGGTAAAGGTGTTTACAGATTGCGCTGTAGTAGATAAATCTTTGTTCGCGACATGACTCATGATAATTCCTACTGTAATAAGTGGTATTTTTTAGAATAAATATAAAGAGAAAAATGAAATAAGATTGGAACAGAAAAATCGGAATAACGATCAAATAAGCCTATTATATATAGAAAACAACCTACGATAACAAACTTAAATGGCGTCAGTGACCGTTTCGTTTTGCCATCGGTCGCGCTTGACCGCTTTCATAAAGGCACGCATCTTGGCGGCGTCTTTTTTACCTTTATCAACCTCGATACCACCACTGACATCGACGCCGTAGATAGGCAGATTTGATGTCTCTGCGACATTTTGCGCATCAAGACCACCAGCCAATACAATTGGTAGCGCGCTGTCATGGGGAATGAGACTCCAGTCAAAACGCTGCCCTGTTCCGCCATATGCCGCTTGATGATACGCATCGAGCAAAATACTACTGGCACCTGCGTCAGCAAACTGTGCAATCTGAGCACGAACGCTATCGGGTGTGTCTTGCTCTGCATTGATACGCAGCGCTTTCACCCAGCGTTTCTTGACTGTGCTTGCCAGCTGCTCACACTGTTCAGCCGTTTCATCACCGTGAAACTGAATGATATCAAAAGGTACATCGTTTGCTAATTTGACTAGCTCATCTTTAGGCATATTAACCACTAACGCCACCACGCTGACGAAAGCAGGTACCGCAGCGCTTAGAGTTTGTGCTTGCTCTATCGTGACCGCACGCGGACTTGGCGGATAAAACACCAAACCGACTGCGTCTGCACCTAACTGTGCCGCAGTCTGTATATCACTAAGCTGAGTAAATCCGCAAAACTTAACGTGCATTTTGTGACCTTGGATTTTATATTCATAAATCTGACATCGATTATAGCGACATCAGATAGCGTCAGACTAAAGATAAATCGTGAGATATGATGAGAAATTGTTACGCAAACGGCAAAGCCATTGCATCCAAAAACTTATCCTAGCATACTTTTATGCTCAGTTTTGTTTATGATTGCGATTGATTAATATAGGGATACTTTGATGTCAAAGACTACTAACAACAATGGTAGCAATAATAAAAATAATGACAGTAGCGATAGCGACAGTCCATTGCATTACTTGATGTGGTTTCGTCGAGATTTGCGCATTCATGATAATACCGCATTGGCAGCACTGTGCGAGCGGGCTAATGAAGACAATGCATCGGTATCCGCCATATTCTTTTTGACGCCCGAGCAGTGGCAACAACATGACACCTCTCTAGTACAAGTCGATCATATTGCCCGTACATTACCTATACTAGCAAAGGATTTGAAATCACAACTGAATATCACTTTAACGGTACAGCTCTGTCCAAGCTTTTCTGACTGTATAGATGCTCTGACGAGCTTATGCAAGGACAACGATATCAGCTGCGTCATGGCTAACCATGAATACGAAGGCAATGAGATTGATCGTGACGAGCAATTGTGTGAGCAGCTTGCAAAGGACGACATCGAGTTTGTCCGCTGGCATGACCAATGTATCTTGCCACCGCTGAGTATCACGACAAATGACGGCGATAGTATGTATAAAGTCTTCACGCCATTCTATAAAAAATGGCGACATACGCTAGACGTTAGCACCATTCAAATGCATGACGCACCAGCAGTCGACTGCGATGATAAAATCGAGCTAAAAGCATCGAAAAATAGTGCCAATACAGTTGACGATATCAAAGCCCTCAGTAAAGAAATGTTTAGTGATTATCAAAAGACGCTACAAAAAGAGGACTCGTTACAACATATCGATATGAAAGCCCAACTCACTGCCGCAAGAGATGCCTACCCTGCGGGTGAATCGGCTGCTTGCCAGCGCTTAGATGAGTTTGTCGATGATGATATCAATGACTATGATGTCAGCCGTGATGTGCCGCACCTGCATGCCACCAGTCAGCTATCCGCTTATCTCACTATAGGCACCATTAGTCCTCGGCTCTGCTATCTACAAGCCAGCAAAGTACAAGAAAAGCTACACGGTAATGATGGCGATAATGAAGATATCGACCGTTGGATAAGCGAGCTTGCTTGGCGAGATTTTTATCGTCATGTGCTGGTCGATAAGCCAAACCTGATTCGCCATAAAGCGTATAAAGAGGACACTGACACCAAAGTGAGTTGGTCATACGATGAAGAGGATTTTGAATCTTGGTGCACTGGCAGAACAGGCGTGCCACTCGTTGATGCTGCGATGCGCTATCTGAACGCTACTGGATTTATGCACAATCGACTAAGAATGGTCACGGCGATGTTTTTGACCAAAGACTTGTTGATTGATTGGCGCTTGGGTGAGCGCTACTTTATGCAGCAGCTCATCGATGGGGATTTTGCCTCCAACAATGGCGGATGGCAATGGAGCGCGTCAACAGGAACTGACTCAGCGCCCTACTTCCGTATTATGAACCCCTTTAGCCAAGGCAGCACTCATGATAAAAAAGCGATCTTTATCAAAACGTGGCTACCAGAACTAAAAGACATCCCCGCGAGCACTTTGCATAGTGAGGATAAAATGCGTAAAGCATTGGCAAAGGGTGGGGAGTTTGCCGATGTGGACTACCCTGCGCCGATGGTCGAGCATAAATCAGTACGTAAGCTCGCCATTGCTGAGTTTAAAAAAGAGTAAATTAGCTATTAGTGGCTGCAGGCAATTGACATGCGCCTGCACCCTGCGTGTTGACCGTCACGACCGCACCCGTTAAAGCAAACAGCTGCTGCAATTGCGTTTGGGCATTTTGCAGCGCCATATTCATGACATCTCCTCGGCAGGCACGCTCTAGCACTTCTTTTTTTGCCATGATTTGTGCTTGCGCCAATATCTTAGGATCAACTTGCATCATGCCAAAAGCGCCTGTCTGCCAGTCATAAATCTCGATATCATCTAAATATACTGAAAATATCTCTGTAGGCGGTAAGGTAATATTGATTTGAGGCATGGCTGAGGCAAGTGAATTATTCGCTGCTTGCTCATCCTCTGCATCAGCCATAGTCTGAGTAGGCTGAATGACTTGTACCATCTCAGGCGTCAAGGCACTCAGATCAACCCCTGCTTCGACGCGGCCATGAGCGATGAACAGCGCTTTTTGTTCATCTTGCCACAACTTCATCCAACTCCCCGGACGCTCACTCGTAATCACCGTATCGACGCTGAATGCGACGGTATGTAATCTGTTTAATTGCTGGATTTGTGTGACCACGCCTTCTCGAGTAATGGTTTCTATCGGTTCTTCTTCTGTGATTTTTTGCGCGCTATAAATAGCAAAAACGATGGCTGCTAAACCAATGAGTAATATTACCCAAGACATCGTGGCAATAGGCTGCTTCGCTGGCTTGTGGGTGCCATTGGTATTGTTCATATCAGGACTACTCATAGAAGTTACCTTTGTAAGAGTGCATCGCTTTTCAGATGACTAACGATTTTATGTAATTGAAACAACCGCTTAACCTATAAATGTGACTATTGTGCAGTAAATTCAAGTAATGGCTACCAATCTTCTACATAATACGTAAATTAGGCAATCTCTAAAACATACATTGCCTTTAGCTTAAAAGCTTATAAATAACTCGATTATTTGAGTCTCATCTCAGCCTTTGTATAACGTTCGGTCTGAAAAGACAAAAAGTCATTGCGTCTTAGGCGAACTTTACCTAACATAGTCAGATTGTATGTATAAAATGTCAGTCTTTTAGTATTATCGGGCTTTTGCCCTGAATATATTGCATTTCGGCATGTTCATACCTCAAATCAAATTTGCCTCTCTTGTTTGCTGTTATAAGAGTGGTTCTTACTGATGTGCTTTTTTATACCAGCATGTGAGTAACTAGGAAATACCCTAGATTATTGCTAAGTGATAAAGGTAAGCTTGCGGCGGCAATGAAACGATTAGCCATACGCTCAACATCCTACTATTTCTTATTTTTTTATCGTTGATAAGGTTACGCTTTATTTATGAAAGCCAGTCAATTTTTATTTGCCACACTAAAAGAAACCCCAAGTGATGCCGACATCGCCTCAAGCCAATTGATGGTGCGTGCTGGTCTTATCCGCAAGATCGCTTCTGGATTGTATATTTGGTTGCCCATGGGTCTGCGTATTTTGCAAAAGGTTGAGCGCATCGTTCGTGAAGAGATGCAAAACATCGGCGCGCAAGAATTGCTGATGCCGATGACGCAGCCTGCTGAACTATGGCAGACCAGCGGACGCTTTGAAGACTATGGCCCTGAGCTACTGCGCTTTAAAGACCGTCATGATCGTGACTTTGTGCTGGGTCCAACGCATGAAGAAGTGATCACCAATCTGGCAAAAGGCGAGCTACGTAGTTATAAGCAACTACCGATTACTTTCTTTCAGATTCAAAGTAAATTCCGTGACGAGATTCGTCCACGCTTTGGTGTGATGCGCGCACGCGAATTTACCATGAAAGATGCTTACTCGTTTCATATCGATCAAGCCTCACTTGCCGAGACTTATCGAGATATGTACGACGCCTATACTCGCATCTTTAGCCGTTTGGGTTTTGACTTTCGCGCGGTACAAGCGGATTCAGGCTCTATCGGCGGCTTTGCCTCACATGAGTTTCATGTTTTGGCAGACAGTGGCGAAGATGACATTGCCTTCTCCACCATCTCTGACTATGCCGCCAATATTGAGCTTGCTGAAGCCATTAGCACGGGCGAGCGTCAGCCTGCGACCCAAGAATTAACCAACGTTGATACCGTTAACATGCCAACCTGCGAAGCAGTTGCTGAGCATTTAGACATTCCACTTGCCACCACCGTGAAAACCTTAATTGTTCAAGGTCATACGCCAGAAGGCGAAGAGCAGTTGGTCGCGCTGGTACTGCGTGGCGATCATACGCTCAATGATATCAAAGCGGAAAAAATCGAAGAAGTAAACACGCCGCTGACTATGGCGAGCGAAGAAGAGCTGAAAGCCGCAGGACTACTTAAGGGCTATATCGGTGTCGATCTAGACATACCTGTGTTCGTCGATCGCGCAGCTGCTATTCTCTCTGATTTTGTCGCTGGTGCCAACGAAGTCAACAAACACACAACCGGAGTCAATTGGGATCGTGACGCGCACATCACGCGCATCGTTGATATCCGCAACGTGCTCGAAGGCGACGCCTCACCTGATGGTCAGGGAACCCTACAAATCAAACGCGGTATCGAAGTTGGTCATATTTTCCAGTTAGGTGATAAGTACTCACAAGCACTTGGCTGCAGCGTCTCAGGCGAAGCTGGCAAACCTGTGACCTTGATGATGGGTTGCTATGGTATTGGCGTCAGCCGCATCATCGCTGCTGCCATCGAGCAAAACCACGATGATAACGGTATCATGTGGCCACAAACACCTGATGTAAAAGACTCACTTGCGCCTTTTGAAGTGGCTATCGTACCGATGAAGTCAAAAGAAGAGACGGTCATGCAGACTGCCACTGAGCTTTATGAGACGCTAAAGGCCAAAGGTGTCAACATCCTACTGGACGATCGTAACGAACGCCCAGGAGTGAAGTTTGCTGATTTAGAATTGATTGGTATCCCGCACCGTATCGTCGTGTCTGATCGTAACATCGCTGAAGACAAGTACGAATATGTCAATCGCCGTGACGGTGAAAAAGAGTTGCTCAGCCGTGACGAACTACTGGCAAAACTTGGCTGTGAGTAAATCGCAGTCCAAGCATGACATGTCAATAAACTGAATGTCAGTGTTTGATTTGATGCATAAAAAAGCGCCTATCCCATTTGATGAGATAGGCGCTTTTTTTGTACGACTCATAAATTATTGGCGAATCAGGCGACTCGGCGCAGGCAATAGTGCCATATCACTGACACGGCAAGGATTGATATCAATACCGCCGCGACGTGTATACCATGCACGAACCATCAACTCACTTGGCTTATAATGCTCGCTCAAATCTGCAAATATCTGCTCAACACACTGCTCATGAAAGCCGTTATGCTGACGGAAACTCAATATATAACGGAGCATATCCGCATTATTGACAATCTTTTCAGTTATTATCGACACGGCTAGTGTGCCCCAATCTGGCTGATTGGTCACAGGGCAATTGCTACGCAGCAGATTAGAATAAAAAACATAAGGCTGATTGCTGTTATTTGCCACACACTCACTACTCTTTTCTGTTTCATCATTACTCAACAGTGATGCATCAGGATGCTCAGTTAACGCGATTTTTCCCGTACTACCTGCCAATGCGTCATCAATACAAATACCTGTTGGCTGGGCTATTAGCAGGCTTGCTGCATCATTCAGCGTAAATAATTCCACCTGTACTTCCGCTTGCAAGCAGCCTGACAAGTCTTTAGCGATCAATGTTTGCACGTCATTCCAACTGGCGAACTCAGTAAAATTGATGCTGTTCAAATATAGCTTGAGCGATTTTGACTCTACAATAAATGGGGAGCTGGCAGGAATACTTAACCGAGCCATCGCCACTTGCGAAATACCTTGCAGATTTAACCAAGAGATCTCGAATGCCTGCCACCAATCTACGCCGACCGTTAGTTTGTCAGCGTCCCAACCAATCGCATCACGTCCCATGCTACGTGCAATAGGATATAGCGTCTCTGGGCTATACTCAGTCGGATAATCGGTGGTTTGTTCTCCTAAAATACCATGAATACTCATAAACGGCCCTAACTGCTAAATAAGTTGCTAAATAATGTACGTAATATTGATAGGTCGCTATTTTACCGCAATTGGCCTGTCTGTGTGCGCCTTTTGTATACTTGCGGCTGTCACCGCCTTAGCCAATGAGGATAAGCCGACATTCCCTTTTATTTTTTGATTTCACGTCATTAAATATTGTCTTCCCTAGTTCAGATACCACCCTTATTGATGCTCTAAATTAATCAAAAAGCATATCACGTGGAATGGTACAATTGCCTCTTTTTGCTTATCGCTACTTATGATAAAAAGAATTTCTCTAGGCTCAGGCTGGATGGTTATTGCGGCATTCTTGTTTGCTACGATGAGTATTTTGGTCAAAAACGCCGCCACTCACTTGCACATGAATGAATATGAATTGGCGTTTTGGCGCTCCTTGTTGCCTGCCTTAGTCATTTTTGGCACGACCCTTGCGCGAAAAAAAACCCTCAAGACGCCTTTTTTTTGGGGCCATATGCAGCGTAGTTTAGCAGGCACAACGGCACTATTACTGGCGTTTTATGGTTTGGGCCATTTACCGCTCGCAACGTCTGTGACGCTGAACTACACCTCTGTCGTCTTTATTGCTTTGCTATCTATTTTTTGGCTCAAAGACAAACCATCGCTCAAAACGTGGGGCGCGCTGCTACTGGGATTGGCTGGTATTTGTTTGATGTTAAAACCTGCCTTCGCCTCCGACAGACTGTTGGAAACTTTGATTACGTTAAGTGGCGGTATTTTTACAGCGTTTGCGCTACTACAAGTGCGAGAGCTATCCCTAATGGGTGAGCCTGCATGGCGGATTGTGTTTTACTTTTCGGCAGTGGCTACCATTGTCTCAGCCATAGCGGCGACATGGTTTGGTTGGAGCGCTTTGACGAGTGCGGGTTTGCCTTACATCATTGGTATCGGCTTGGCAGGGCTACTGGCTCAATTAGCAATGACGCATGCTTATCACGTGGGGCAAAAATTCACGGTCGCGGCATTGTCCTACTTAACAGTTGTGTTTTCCGCGGCTTATGGGGTCATTTTTGCCGGTGAAAGCATTGGCTGGATAGAGGTTTTTGGTATTGTAGCGGTCATCTTTGCAGGGGTAATCAGCAGCTTACCTGACAAAAAAGCCGTTAAACTTTCTTAATCAGGCATGAGTCAGACGCCAGCAAGCTGCTTGCGATACGGATGAATCACTGGCAAGCCTTGATGGCTGGTCAAAATCTCAATATCCACGTGATACACTTGGCGTAAAGTATCAGATTGTAATACGGCGCTTGGCATACCCTGAGCATGAATGTGGCCATCAGCTAACAGTAAAACTTCATCTGAGAATTGCGCGGCGAGGCTCAAATCATGCAACACCATAATACAAATCAGTTGGTGCTGCTGAGTATAATGGCTCACTTTGTCCAATAGATTGATTTGATGTGCCATGTCCAGTGCGGAGACAGGTTCATCGAGCAGCAAAATCTTGGGACGGCGCAGTAAGGCTTGAGCAAACATCGCCAGTTGCCGCTGTCCGCCACTCAATAAGTGGATCGGACGATGTGCCAAATGAGAAATATTCAACTCTGCCAATAATTCGACCGCTTCTGTTAATAGTTCATCGCCAATATGACGGCTCAAGGCATCCATGCGTCCGAGCAATACCACTTCAAGGGTAGTCAACTCAGCGTCGGTGTGGCTGTCTTGCGGCATATAGGCAATAGGTTTTCGCCATACATTTAGATGAGCTTTGCTCTGAGCTTTGCCCTGATAGTCAATAGCGCCAGAAAATGCCAACTCGCCAAAAATCGCTTTGAGCAAACTCGACTTACCTGCCCCATTTGCTCCCAAAATGGTGTAAATCTTGCCCGATTCAAACTGGGCATCAATCTCCCTAGCAACGGTGTGCGAGCCATATTGGATAGTTAAACGGTTAAGTTTGAGCATAGCGACTTCTTCTATCAAATTATCAAAAACTAGGGCATGTCTCTACTTAAGCAAATAAACTGCCGAACCAATTCATGAGCTTAGTAAACCACGACACATTTTCAGGGGCGTTTTCAGACATATTGGCAGCCGGATCGGCTTGGGTCGCAGCGGTTGATGCGTTGCCCTGATCTTTTGCTTGAACGTTAGCATTGTCGTCACAAATACTTGCTCCACAGCCTAGCTGGATAAAAAACGTACCGTTAGGCTTGACTGGCAAATACTTTTCGTGAAAATCCATGTATGTTTTTTCAGGGTCGACATCAGCAAAGGCTGTAGGATATAACGCTTTTGCCATAAATTGTGCGGCTGCCAAATCAGACAACGAGCGAGACGTCGTGTGATAAATGCCATATACGCGGTTGTTCTTCACTGCGGGCAGATCTTCCCAACCACTACGGGTGGTAAAGCCTTTTAGACGACGCTGGGCTTCATCAGTTGGGATATCAATTCCCATTGCCATCGCATTAGGCTGTTTCATGCCCACTTCGGTGCCTGAGATCATAATAACGTCAGGTTTACTCACCAAAACTTGCTCGGGGTTAATGACGCCCCAGTCTTCGATGAAGGGTCTACTGATATTATCACCACCTACCGTGTCTGCAATCGCGCCCCACATGTTTTTACCAAAGGTGAAGCTATGCTCTTGCGGACCTTTGTCACCAAACTCCATATAGATTTTGGGCTTAGGTAGCGCTGCGGCTTGTACGCGTTTCTGAATATCTGCGATGCCGTCAGCATATTCTTGCGCCGCTTGGTCAGCGCGTTGCTCGCTACCTGCCAATTGTCCAAAAATCTCGGTGCTTTTGACATGGTTTTTTACCGTTTGGTCATTATAATCAACCACGACAACCGGAATATTTGCCGCTTCAAAACGGGGCATCTCAGCCTTTAGGGTGTCATATTGCCATTTTGCTAACACTACCACATCGGGCTTCATTGCCAAGGTTTTTTCGAAAGAAAACGTGCCTCTATCGATATTGCCAATATCGCCAATGCTATTTAGATTTGGTAATTTTTCGCTATATAATTCCCAACTACCCGGATTAAAATCTTCCCAAAACTCTCGTGAAATACCCACCACCTGCCCAAATTTTTCCGAGCCTGTCGCTGCAATATAATCAGGATAATAGAACCCTAATACCACGCGCTTAGCAGGTACATCGACTTGAACGTCGCGTCCTAGCACATCATTAATGGTTTTGATTTCTGCATGGGCAGTTAACGTCGTTAACATTAAACCTACTGCCACTGTCCCACAAATCCAGTTTTTCATCGCTTAGTCCAAATAATCCAGAATAAAAAGGGTACACCCACAAACGACGTGACAATCCCAACCGGAAACAATGCGCCTGGGACAATCACTTTAGATAACACCGATGAGAATGATAAAAACGCTGCACCTGCGAGCATGGTCGCGGGCAAAAAATAACGTTGGTCTTCACCAACGAGCAGCCGTGCTACGTGCGGTGCCACCAAACCGATAAAGCCAATCACCCCGACAAAGCTAATCGCTGTTGCCGTCATCATCGCCACTAAAATCAAGGTTTTAATACGCAGTCGCGTGATATTGACACCAAGTGCTGATGCCCTCTGTTCGCCCAATCTTAGCGCGGTTAATTTCCAATTGTCGCGCATCAGTAGGGTAATGCAAATGCCACTTACGACAGCGACCACCGACACATTGGACCAAGTAGATTTGGTTAAACTACCGAATAGCCAAAACAAAATTTGCTGGGAGACCTCAGCTGATGCGGTAAATTGCACCAATGACAATAGTGACTGAAAAATGAATAACAGGGCGATACCCACTAATATCAGTGTAGCTGCCGCAAACTGTCGCAATGACGCAAACAAAAACAGCACCGCAGAGGCGATCATCGTCATCGAAAATGCCCCAATAGGCACAGCATATTGTAGTGGCAAACCAAAACTACCAAACGCAATGACTAGGGAGGCGCCAAATCCTGCTGCTGCCGCAAGCCCTAACGTATAAGGACTTGCCATCGGATTATTAAGCAGTGTCTGCATCTCAGCACCACCGGCACCGAGTGACGCCCCTACTAGCAAAGCCATAAACGCAATAGGCAGGCGCAAATCATAAACGATGGTATGCGAGGTATCATCTACACCGCTTAGCTGCAATAGCGAGCTAATCACCTCTCCCATCGGTAGCATGGAAGGCCCTGTCATTACATCCAGCACCAGACCCACGACACACGCTACCGCAAGTGCCAACAACACCAATCGGCGTTTCGATTCTATGCGACGTTGCTGTCGAATGATTTGTTCGCTGACTGATTGGGTCATTTAGTGTCTCAATTACCAAGGTAACCGGAGGCTACCTTTTGTCTTAAAAAATGAGAAGTATAATGCTAATGAGGACTATTCGCAATTAATAGCTTATCTTTCTACGGATCAACCATGCATTTATACAACAAGTGTCATTTTATTCAAAAAAAACGGATAGGCATGATAAGACTGGCGCCTCCTTTTATCACAAAAGAAATTACCAAGACCTACACACCTATCCGAAAAATAATGCGACCAAATTGAGTAAGAAAAAAGAGAAAGCGTCAAACTACTGATAATCAGCAGTTCAGACGATAAAGCAAACTACAAACGCACGCGCGAACCGTTACTGAGCAAGCGATAAGCAATGGTATAAAATATCGCACAGAACACAAAAATCGCTGCCATCGAATACCAGACATTGACATCAGAATAGCCCAAGATACCGTAACGGAACGAGTTGACCATATAGACAATAGGATTCAGTAGCGAGATGTTTTGCCAAAATGGTGATAAGTTTTCCATCGAATAAAACACGCCGCCAAGATAGGTCAGCGGGGTCAATACAAAGCTTGGAATGATAGAGATATCATCAAATGAGCGCGCAAACACGGCATTGATAAAACCGCCGAGTGAGAACAAAATAGACGTACCAAGTACCGTAAATACAGTGACAAATAAATGCTCGATACCAAGGTCAGTGAAGAAAAGCGCGACAATCGAAACAATGACACCGATGGCGAGTCCACGGAAAATACCACCGCTGATATAACCCATCAAAATCGCATGTTTGGAAACAGGCGAGACCAAAAGCTCTTCAATACTAGACGTGAATTTGGCACTAAAAAAGCTCGAAACCACGTTCGAGTAACTGTTGGTAATGATCGACATCATGATCAAACCTGGTACGATAAACTGCATGTAGGGCACACCGCCCATCTCACCCACGCGCGAGCCAATCATTTTACCAAAGATGACAAAGTACAAGCTCATCGTAATCACTGGCGGTAATAGCGTCTGCGGCCAAATACGCAGAATACGGCGCACTTCTTTGAACCAAATAGTACGAAATGCAATCCACTTTTTACTCAGTGACATCGTTTTATTATGATCGATTAGTTCCTGACTCATAATCCCGCCTCCTTCATGCTGTTTGCACTTTCAATATTTTTGTCAACCAAGCGCATAAACAACTCTTCTAGACGGTTGGCTTTATTACGCATACTGCCGACTTTGATGCCTTTATCAGACAACTGATCAAAAACGCCATTTAATGACTCGCCTTCTGTCAAGGTGACTTCTAGCGTCTGCTCATCTGGCTGTGAGATATCTGTCACTCCGGTCAAAGCCAATTGCTCGATGAGCGGCGTCTCTAGATCAAAGACAAACGTCTCTACAGATAACTGCGCCAATAAATCTTTCATTTCTGTATTAATACGAATCTCACCGTGATCCAAGATCGCAATGCGCTTACACAACTGCTCGGCTTCTTCAAGATAATGAGTCGTTAGAATAATCGTGGTATTTTCTTCGATATTGATCTGCTGCATAAATTCCCACATCGAGCGGCGCAGCTCGATATCGACACCAGCGGTTGGCTCATCGAGAATCAATAATTTTGGCTTATGAATCAACGCTCGCGCAATCATCAGACGGCGTTTCATGCCGCCAGACAATTCGCGTGATTTGCTGTCACGCTTATCCCAAAGCCCCAGTGCTGTCAGTAGCCTTTTTGCTCTTGGCTTGGCTTCTTTCGCTGGAATACCAAAGTAACCTGCCTGAGTGATCAAAATATCTTCGACTTTTTCAAACATGTTGAAATTAAATTCTTGTGGTACAACGCCAAGGTACTGTTTGGCAATCGAAGGGTTCTCTAATAGATCGGTGCCAAAAATATGCACACTACCTGTGGTTGGCTTAAATAGTGAGCTAATAATACCAATCATGGTAGATTTACCTGCGCCATTTGGCCCAAGTAATGCAAAAAACCCCCCTTGTGGTACGGTTAAATCAACCCCTTTTAATGCCGAAAACCCATTGTCATAGGTTTTGGATAAGCCTTGGATAGAAAGTGCTGGTACATCAGACATGAAGACCTCTTATTTTTTATCAATTTGTATAAAACACGATTTTAGAATAATAGGCCGTGTTGAACATTCGACTGTCATTATCATAATGGCCTATGCCATATAAAAATGTTCAACACGCTCTACTATCTAGAAGATACTGTGTAATCTCATAAAATGAGGCTACTAATCGCAAATTTCAACTGCTTTATATTTGAAGTACCGTATTAATAATACTCATCATAAAAAGCGCCTATCTCATTACTGAAATAGGCGCTTTATCGATAACTATTGTAAAAGCCAGCAAAGCCGTTAGCAAAAATTAGCTTGCTTCTGCAACCATATAGTCTACAGCGTTTTGGACTTCTTCATCAGGAATGTCCGCGCCGCCTTTAGCAGGCATCGCATTGAAACCGTTGATAGCATGGGTATATAGCGTATCTTTACCTTTCGCGATACGTGGTCCCCAAGCGCCAGCATCACCAAAGATAGGTGAACCTAACAAACCAGCGGCGTGACAAGTATGGCATACCGCATTGTATACTGCTTTACCATCACGAGGACCGTCGCCAGCAGATGGGCCAGATGAGCGTGCTGTTACGTCACACACTTCATCGTCTTCGAAACATACAGTTGCAACAGGTTGAATACGGGCAATCAGATTAGGATACAAAGCAATCAGCTTTTGTACTTGCGGCGTATCTTGCGGAATCGGCTCTTCGTCTGCGGCAGGTGCTGCAGCGGCGGTCTCTTCGCCTTCTGCTGGAGCGGCACCATCAGCAGGTGCAGCGCCATCTGTTGTATCTGCAGCAGCTTGGGGCTCACCACCTAGCGTTTGAGGCGCCTCTTCTACGACTTCTTGGCCTTCTGCGACGTCAGTCACAGTTACAGGCGTGTCGACAATATCTTCAGCTTGGCTCACCGCGATACTAGCGATTCCTAGAATGGCAGCTGCCGATAACATAACTACTTTTCTCATTCGTCACGTTCTCTTATTACGTATACAAGAACTAGCACAGCTCGGACATTCTGTCTGTCCTCCTTTGACGACCTCTAAGTCCTCAATAGCAGACAGCCATCCCGCGTGCCAGCGCACTTGCAATCGGTGATTATAAATATGAATTCTCCCCAACATTATAAGGGAAAAGGCAGGTAAATTGCCATGCTTGTTTAATGACTTGGCTGTTTTTTCTTAAAAAACCTCAATCACGACTGTCATTTATTGGCTTTATGCATTTTATTTGTTAGACTAAGCGGTCTTTATTTCTAGGCACCTTATGCTAGTTATCATGCGCATCTAAGCGTGACAGTCAGACATATCGTTATCATATGCGCTCGTAGCTCAGTTGGATAGAGTATCGGTCTCCGAAGCCGAGGGTCGTGGGTTCGATTCCCGCCGAGCGCACCATTTCCATAATTCCGCATTCTCTGGGTCAAGCTCCAGCTTAGCCTTGTATAGTGTTTCACCCTTATCTAGTCCTAGCATGTCTGCTATTTTCAATATGGTTTCATCATTTGGCTTTCGCTTGTCACCAGCTTTATAGTTCTTAAATTCTGATATTCTGCCAGAAGTTAATCCTATCTTTTCTGCAAGTTTATTTTGTGAACCTGCTCTTATTGATGCCTTTTCAATTAATTGCTTAATCATCGTAAATTCTCCTTTACATACTGCTCCCATTTGGGTAGTATACATGTGTAGGCAATATTTTTTTGTCTGCACTACTCCCAATTGGGTAGTAGCTCCCCAAAGGGGTAATAATTGAATCATATCACTAGGCAGGAGTGACCACAATGAGAGACTTACATTTTAAAACTAAAACTCATCAAGCATGGGCTGGGATTGTTAGCACTGTTGATCGAGGTAATTTTGTTTTTGTACATATTCGCAGTTCTAAGACTGGTAAAGAGTTAAATAATTATAAATTGCCAGCTGATTTAGCTGAACAAGTAGAAAAAATCAAATCATATTCTGCATTGGTGGCATACGCCAAAGCAAACCAAATTACAGACAGCGCAAGTGATGCCCACAGAGGCAGTGATAGCTCGTCTGTACCCTCTTGCCCTGCTCCTGCTCTTACTCCTGCCAAGTCGTCGGAGCAAGAGCGGGGCATCCTTTTTGTAGAAGTAGACACAGTAGGTCGCGGCAAAGACACTGAAATAATCGAAATATCAGTTGTCGATAATACCGAAAACGTCTTGTTTCACTCTCGTGTTAGACCTTCCAAGCCTTACAAAGACGTTCCCATGGGTGAGCCTAGCTTTGCTGAGATATGGCAAGGACTTAGCAACGCCATTGGACGCGCTGACATAGCGTTTTATAACGCTGATTTCACTAAACGCTACATATTGCAGTCAATAGCAAAAGCCTTTGACACGCCCAAACCTGAGCACTTCTATACGTTGTTTCCTTACAACAAAGTTATCTGCGTGGGCGAACGATACAAAGAATTTAACAACTACCGACTAGGCTATTTCTGTAATTACGGCTTGCAGCACATTAACAGCGCTTGCGGTCAGTCGGGGCTATTTTGGAAAGATGTGTCCAATAGTCCATCAGGCAATGCCATTAAATCCGCAAGACTCTGGAAGTATCTAGATCATAAGGCGGTGGCGTAATGAACTATCAGCCCTTTCTAGACATGCACATTCTTGTGTCTGATGATTTATTACAGTCCTTACCTACACTTATTCAAGTGCATGTAATCATATTTTTGTTAGCTGTTTTAGCCGTGCTTCTCACTATTTGGCTCAAACAAAACGTCTAGCAGTATTTAAGCATTAAAGCGTGTCACTGGTGGCAGGACTAAGTGACGACAGGGTGACACGACTTGATTAGCAAGCCGTCTACTGGGGTTACAGTACACAGACGGCAACAGTATGAGTGACACAGCTTTTTAGTGGCGTAGCGGTATATTGGGTGCAAACTGCCCTTGCTCGCGTAGTCCAAAAGCTGTGGCAGGCTGACTGTGTACTGGCGGTGCGTGTTGCCGTAATCAGCCTTGCTGTGGCTTAACACTAAGACTACAGCCCCCTATCGGTGATGGTGTGATGCGAGAGCATAACAACGAAAACGAAGGCGGATCACTCTAGCGGTAAGCTAATCAGCTTATCTCTAGGGTGAGTATTTTCCCCATAGCTCAAATGTTCCGCAAAAGCATATCGAAACGTCTTGTTAGCAGAAACAAAGAAAATTTAATAAAAGTAATGAGAGCAGAGAAGCTGGACTGGTGCGAAGGGTTCTTATTTAACGCAAGCGTTTGGGGCTTTATCCAAACGCTTAGCGGTAAAAAGAACGCGCAGTGACAGTCAGCAAACAACCGAAGGGCGTTAGTGAAGTTTGGGTGTTGCAAGAATAAGTACAGTAAGAAAGGCATTAAGGAGTTTTGACTACTGGCGAACAATTCCCCCACTAGTAATACGGGGGTTAAGTACCCTCTAGGGTTTTCAGTATTCAGTTAAGGCCTTTAAAACTTGTTTTAAACAGTCTTGTTCAGTGGTTAGCAATCTTTTGAGAGAGTACAAAATGACAGATTTTGACAAGAACGCTGCTGAGTATTTGGAACAAACACGCTTGCAACTGGCGCGTAAAGAGAAACTAGCTAAGCATGTCGAGATTCCGTTTTTAAGCGTTTCAAACTCTGCTGAGCAAGTGTTTTTAAACCCTGCCTTAGATGCATCAGCGATTGATCCACGTAAGGCTACCGAAGCGGATTACAGCCAAAGCCACCTACTGAAAGTTGAAGCTGTGATAACTGCTGACGGTGTGCAAGATGAAATGATAAGACGACCATCAGGTCGCAATAACTGCTTCATCGACTGGATAAGCATCACGATGCAGTCAGACACTTTTGATGATGCTAAGACTACAAAGGAAGTGCTCGAACGCTTCCGCCAGTCTGCCATTGTCGATAACGTCGGTGACGTTTTGAAAGACATATTCGGGTTTGGCATTGACGGTGAAAACAAAAACGGTCGTAACTTCTATGATCGCAGTTTTAACCTAAAACATAACTCTGGTTTTGTTTGCATTGGTGGCCAGAATAACACCGTCATGATTTGCATTAACGGCACTGGTTGCACATACGGCAAACACGGCTGGGAAGAACACTTACACGCATGGCTTAACTTGTTTGCTCGTGAATTTAAAATCACTCGTGTTGATTTAGCCCATGACGATTTATATGGCGAATATACAGATATTGACTGGTTTAACAATCAGCACACGATAGGCGGTTTTACTCGCGGTGGTCGCCCTCCTAGTGTCGAATGGCGCGGAGATTGGAAACGACCAAACGGCAAAGGTAGAACGCTATACATAGGCTCTCGTCAATCTGCACAGCTATGCCGAATATACGAAAAAGGCAAACAGCTAGGCGATACAGAATCGAAATGGCTACGCACAGAAGTACAGTATAGCTCACGCGGTATGTTGATTAGCTCTGATGTACTAATTAAGCCAAACGAGTTTTTTAGCGTGACTTATCCCTGCTTCTCTATTTTTGAATTCGAGGGTGAAACAAAGAAATTTGAGCGAATAGATAAGCAAGATTTGATGACTTATCAGCAAGCCATTGATTTAGTAAAAAGGCAATACGGCAGATATCTACACTTTTTCCGCGATGTTTTTGATGACGATACCGCTCTATTGGATGTATTGACAGACATCGAAAATACCGCAATTCCTGAGCGCATAGACGTGCTCACTATCCCAAAACTTAGCCACTAGGCAGGAGTGAATACTATGAATGATGACACTATCGTATTAAACGGCATTACCTATGACGCTGATGAAGTAACAGAGCGCACCCTTGTTATCAAAGGTCAGCAGCCTACTGATTACGAAGATTATAAATTTATTGAGGTTTTAGCCGAGTTAAGAAATAAAAAACCTAACGCTGGTGGTCGTGCTCAAGCGGCTTACCGTTATTCTGATTTAAGCGATCATAACAAGTTTAACGAACACCAATACCCTTACAAAGCCAATGTAAAAATGATTTCTACAGTTGATAAAAAAGGCAATCAGGTTAATGAAATTGTTTGGGTTGATTTTGCCAATATTGAAGAATTAGCGACTATCCCTCGCAAAGAATTAGAAGCCTTTGAGAAATGGAAGGCTCAGACTGCGAATAAACACGCCAATGTTGTTGGAGTTAAATAATCATGGATCCAGTCAAACTATTTATCTACACGTTTGTCATTACTGCTGTGATCGCTGCTGTGGTATGGCTCTTATTCTTTAAGAAGTAACCGAATATGCCAAGCGAAGTATTTGAAGCTGTTTATGTATGTTTACAGCCTAATGCTGACAATCCAGCATTGTGCGACGCTTGGCAACAAGTGCATCAGGGTAACTACATTACACCTGAGCTAGCTGGGCAAATAATAATGTTTGCCTTCATTATCAATATAGTCGTCTACGGCTTTGTTGCCATCAAACGGACTATTTAAAAAAGGAAGTATCGTTATGTTTGGACTTAAAAAAACTGCATGCGGTCAAGAAGTACAACTAGCTGACCAACTAGAAACCAAAAAAGACTATAGCGTTACTGGTCTGACTATGAAGTTTTTACCTGCCACTGGTGCCGTTGGTGCTCTAGCGTTTACCAGTGCCGCCAATGCTGCCGAATTTAGCCTCGATATGGCTACTTTGCTTGTAAATATTGGCGTTGTGATTGCTGCTGTGACTGCGGTTGGTCTTGCGTCACTGTCTCTAGCGTTAACGGTCAAGTCGTTTAAATATGTTAAATCTGCGTTTTAATTAACACTTTTTTAGCGTTACCGCCCTGTCATGGTGTTAGCGCACTCTGACGGGGTTTTTTATGACTGCTCAAGATGGTTTATATCTCATATTCATCATTATATCGTGTTTAGCCATACGCGATTTATTCGCGAGGTTATAACATGCGTAACTTATATTATCTTTTGAAAATGGCTAGATTATCCCTACCGTATAAATTCAGAAAGTATATAACTATTTTTCTGTTTCTGATACTTGGCTTTTTCTTTTTCAAGTCTGCTTTTGCTGTCTATGACCCAAACCCCAAGCATTCAAAATGGTTTCATGACTCAATTGTTAATGATCCGCTGACTAAATCGGCTGTTGAGGTTAAAGCAAGTCGTACTTACCCTGTCACGGTTGTCGATCCTGCTTCTGGTGCTAAAAACACTATAACAAAAACACAGCGTTCTATTATTAAATTAACTCCTTCTGTTTCTTCTGTTAGTAGAAGTCTTCTAAAGGGTGGCGCTCACGCTGCAATTGGTACGGCTCTTTATGCCATCCTTGATAGGGCTGTTGAGTGGGTTCTCGACCCTGAAAATAATAGTATTAAGTTTAAAGTTGAACCTGAACCCACTGAGATCAAACCCACAGATAAAAAAATATGGAAAGCTCCTCCTAGTAAAGATTATATTTATAACAGTCCTGAGGCTGCTGCTCGTGTTGTTTGTGAGTACCGTAAACAGTCGTACGGCAAGCCTTATAAGTCTAATGATTGGCAATATTATGTCCCTTGTAAGCGCTCAGATGGTTCTACTGACATTTGGACTGTTGATGCTATTGCGAACCCAGAATATGACCCCGACGTACTTCCTGAGCCTCAAGAAAGTAGTATCCCTATTGATACCGTTGCTCAGGAAGTTATAGTACAAGCAAATGAAGGTAATGGCGCTGCCCTTGAGGTCATGACTGATGCTGCTTTAGATTCTCTAAATGCTGGTGAGTTTGATTCTCAGTTAGAATCTTCCGCCGATCCTAAACAATTTGGTTCTAATGAGTCTGATCCCTTTGGTGGTTCCTCGCCTACTCCTGATCCTGATCCTGATGGTGGTACTGGTACTACTCCTGATGGTGGTACTGGTACTGATACTCCTAGTCCTGAGCCTGAAGGTGAGTCTTTTCAGTTGCCTCCTTTCTGCTCTTGGGCTACAAAGGTCTGTGACTTTATCGACTGGGTAAAAACTGAGCCACCTGATGATGACGGTGATGGTGATATACCAGTTGACCAACCTGACCCTGATATGCACGTCGGCATTTTAGAACGTTTATATATTGATATGCCTGCTGCGTGTCCTCCTGACCCAATACTAGAATTTATGGGCGCAAAAATCCCCTTTCCCATGTCTATATTTTGCCAATTTGCTGAAATGATGAAACCTTTGATACTCCTATTTGCCTATATAAAAGGGCTTTCTATCATCGGTAATGGCCTAACTTAATCATTACTAAAAGTTATTAAAAAGGCATACCAGGACAGCACTATTAATAACTTTAATTTATAAAAGGATTATAAAAAATGGGCGGTCTAATCGGTTTATTCTCAAAACTATTTAGCGGTTTTTCTAAGACTGGCTTAAAACAGCTCTTATTAGGTGCTGGTATTGGTCTTGCTTCTGCTGGTGTGAGTCTAGTTGTTATCAACTATTTCATATCAAAAATCACTGAAATGACTGGCTCTATTGGTTATGGCGTTGCTGGTTTATTCGGTCTTGCTGGTCTTGATAAAGCATTGTCTATCATTATTGGTGCTTATGTGCTCAAGGCCATGTTGCAGCAAGGGTCTTTATCATTCAAAAAATTAGGCGCGAAGTAAAAACAAATCATATTTTTCGGCAACGAAAAATATGATTTGTTTTTCTGAGTTCCCCAATATTTTAACTGGAAAATATTATGTCAAGCATACTTGGTCGATCTAGCATTTTAGTTACTGGGCTTGAAGGCTCGGGCAAATCCCATTTCATCATGTCTCAAATTAAGCAAATACTTGATACACCTGATAATGAATATGAGATATTTCTAGCAAATGTCGATGGTGTGACCCTCGTTGATGCTCAATTTCATATTGTCCAGCCTGAATTTTCTTGGGTAGAAGATGCCCCAAAAAACAGTATTGTTATTTATGATGAAGCTGGAACGATTGAGCGTTTCAACAATACCAAAACTAAAATTAACAGTCACATTGATGTTGAAACATTGACCATGCGACGACACAAAAACGTCTTAACCATTTTTGTGACTCAAGATCCAAAGCTGGTGCATAGTGGTTTACGTTCGCTCATTAAGTTTCATTTTCACTTTTCAAACCCTTATAGCTCGGGTACTGAAACAAAATGTTTTGTTACGGCTGGCGTTAATGACTCATCACCAAAAAAGACGATCATTGAGGAATTTGATCACAAGTTAGACCCTGCTATTTTTCCACTTTATAAGTCAGTTGATGAAGGTGTTAAGCACGACCAAAAACCAGCTAAAAACAAAAAAGCGCAACTAATGCAGCGAATAGCCATTCTCTGTTTTATCCTTTGCATACCTGTTTTTATAGGCATGTTTTATCTCATTAAAAAGGTCAAAGATGACCAATTCGACACTGATAACGTCAATGCAAAAGTGAATAGCACGATAACAGACAAGGCAAAGGATTTTACCGATAAGGCGAACCCAACAAACGGCATGAATACGGCTGGTGATACCAACCTACAGCAAAACAATTTAGACGCTGTACGCTCATTGGAGCTTTATGAGCAACGACTGCCCCAAGATTATAGAGTAACCGTAAATAATGAAGATTTGCGCGTGAGTGGCGTTGTCATGATGGGTGGTAGCTGCAAGGCATACAACGGTCATGGTGAATTTATCAACATATCTCAGTCTGAATGTGTCAATTACACTCAAGTTGCTGGAGCAATGCCAAAAGCCAATAGAAATGGCCAACGGATTATTACTGAAAATAATTCTACTAATTCAAGCGGTAACAGTGACCAAGCTGGTATAGCTCAACAAAATTATAACAGCGGCTCTAATGAAGCTATAGCAAACCCTGCACCAATTCCAGAAGTCTGAATTTAATCTTAATTCGTCCAATGTCGGACGATAAAAAGAGATTAAAAATGTTTACTAAATTATCAGAAATCATTGAGTATTACCAAGAGTACCATTTGACTAAAAACAAGTATCAATATCGAGCGGATAACCTCCGCTTTTTTGATGCCTATGATTTAGCAGACTTGAGAAAAAAAGACGTAAAAAAGTATGCACAGCTAAGACGCTCTAAAGTCTCCAATGCGACAATAAATAGAGAAGTCAGTTTTGCAAGGGCTGCAATTAATCGTGTTATAGATGACTATGATACAAAATTGAATAATCCGTTCGAGAAGGTTAAATTTATTGAAGCGGACTATATAGCAAATTACCTAAATCGACAGCAGTATGAAAGGCTCTTGAAATCTGCATTACAGACAGATAACCATGATCTACATGATTTTATCGTACTGCTCACAATGACAGGCTGTAGGCCTATAGAGTTGCTAACTTTGAAATGGTCAAATGTACACTTAGATAAAAGACAATTTATAGTCCGCAATCATTACAGCAAGTCAAAGCGCACCATGTACAAGTATCTAAATCAGACCGCATTTGATGTGTTAAAAAATAAAAGTCATGACGGTGATTATGTCTTTACCAGTCCTGTCACTGGTGATAGGTACACGACTTTTACCAAGACGTTTGCAAGGTGCAAAAAACGTGCTGGTGTAGATTGTACAATGTACGATTTAAGGCACACATATGCGTCATGGCTGGTTCAAACTGGTGTTGGCATATATACGGTTAAAGATTTATTAGGGCATGGTGACATTGATAGTACAATGCGCTATGCTCACTTGGACTATGCCCACTTGGTAAGTGCGGTTGACTTGATAAATTAGGCTTGGCGCTATGGAATATGTTAATTGGGAAAGGTTTGAACAAGTAAAATGGTTAATTAAAATCTTTCTAGTTTTTCTAACTATTCCTGCTCTTTCTTGGTGGTGGAATTACATCAAGGGTTTCTTCATTGAGGATGATAATTGTTGTCCTCATTGTCATATTCATATAGATGAGCCTGAACCAGATCCTATTTATGCTCCTAAGCCTAATCCGTCACCTGATTTAAGCGGTGGCGGTATGGCTGTGCCACCGATGCAAATACCTGAGAGAGAGAAAGAATATATTGGACGAAGATAAGGGCAGCCTCCGAAGCCGAGGGTCGTGGGTTCGATTCCCGCCGAGCGCACCAATCATCGTATTTGCACATAACCTCCCATTACCTCCTAAGCCTTTAGACCTCTACCTTAAAAGCTTTATATCTTTCAAGATTACTTGCCATTACCTAGCAGCACCTATAGAATGTTGTTAAATATGTTGTTAAAAACATTTAACATCTTGTGGTGATGTCATGATTAAAAGAAAAGACTATCAACTGACCGATGCTGGCGTGAAAGCAATCGCCAAACAACCAGTGCCCGATAAGATCACCCGTCACAGTGATGGCAACAGCCTATATCTGATACAGCACCCTAACGGCTCATTGTTTTGGCAAATGTCATACCGCTATCAATCGGACAAAGATATTAAGCCCAAACAGAAAACCTATCAAATCGGTATATATAAATCATCTAAGCAAATCATTGACCCATCATTCAAGCCGCAAATATCGCTAAAACAAGCGCGGCTAGCACGTGATAAAGCTAAGGCACTTCTTGCTGATGGTATTGATCCCACCGAGCACAAGAGCCACTTAAAAAACAACTATGAACAAAGAGATTTGTTTAAAACCATAGCAAAAAGCTATCTAGACGAAAAATCAGAAACCACGTCAAAGAATGTACAAAAGCTGCAAGGTTTTTTGGATAACCATATTCTGAAACGTTTGGGCTCATACCCTATTGGTGCTATCACTGCGCAAGACGTGATTAAAACCGGACTAGATATTCAAGCAGAATTCGAGAAGCAAGGAAAATACACGTCAGAGACTGCTCATAAGTGCATGGGGCTCATTAGCTCAATTTTTGAACATGCCATCAATACTTTAGGCTATGACATTATTAACCTAGCCAGCGGACGTAATAAAGCACTGAGACCGCACAAAGCCAAGCGCATGAAAGCCGTTGAGCAACACCAATTCCCCGAACTCCTACGTAACATCGATAACTACATAGAAAAGCACCCAAACGGGCACCAGCAAACAGTGGCTGGCTTGCAGCTAATGACTCTATGTTTTGTGAGAACGAAAGAGCTAAGGTTCTTTGAATGGTCAGAAATTGATTATCATAAAAGCGTCTGGCGTGTACCAGCCCATAAGATGAAGATGCGACAAGAACATATCATCCCCCTATCACCACAAGCAGTAGCTATCATCGAACGTATGCGACCACTG
This sequence comes from Psychrobacter sp. T6-5, assembly GCF_052258485.2. NCBI lineage: Bacteria > Pseudomonadati > Pseudomonadota > Gammaproteobacteria > Moraxellales > Moraxellaceae > Psychrobacter > Psychrobacter sp. T6-5. The sequence goes on from NZ_JBQQEY020000001.1 coordinate 2,919,138, forward strand.
ACGGAACGAACAGGTTATGTCTTCTACAATTTTGAGAGCAGCAAACCATACAGTGAGGTCTGGTTCAACCAAGCATTGAAACGAATGGGCTATACAGGTGACCCCTACCCCAAGATGACTGGCCACGGTTTTAGGCAACTTGCCAGCACGGGATTATATGAGCTGCAGTTCCCTGAGAACATCATTGAAATACAGCTTGCCCACCTTGAGCAATCAAGCGTCAAAAAGCGTTACGACTTGTCAGCTCATCTACTCGAACGGCAAGTAATGATGAACCAATGGGCCAACTATTTAGATGATTTACGTGCTGGCAAGGCTATTAACTTTGATTTGTTAACGCCTGATAAAGTAGAAGAGGAAATACAGATTAGGAATAAGCAAGCGACTGATATAGCTGTGCATGATAAGGACGCTCTGATAAAGAGCTTGAAAGCACAAGGGATATCAAAAGAAGTTTTAATGAAGCTTGCAGAGCAGCTTTAACGAATACCGTTAGTCATTAAACTAGCAAACCAAACTTGATAGCGTCAATCGTTATTGATACAAATTGCAAGGCTAGGGCTGATCCCCCGAAAGATGGTTATTCACACCCTTAATCCATCATCGCCTTGCTCCTATTATAGTTAAGGGTGTAAGGGTGTGTACCGTGAGTTTAATAAATAGGCTTATAGAGCCTATGAAGGATTATATTAGTTTTAGAGACTTTATCTTTCATCTCTCAAGTGTTAATGATGAGCCGCTGTATGAAGTGGTCACTTATTTACTCCATCATGACTTAAATAGTATTAGGTTTTATAATATTGATACAGATTATAAAATCATTAAATTTGAACCTTTTGAATTTGATTCTATCAAGGAGTTTTTAAAAGAAGTGCAAGACGCCCTTGCGATTAGTGCTTGTGACTGGGTATTCAGTAGTAGTGAAAGCTTAGATGAATTAATTGAAACTGATAGAAGACTGCTAACGACTACTGTTATGAAAGCTATGCACTGTTTTTTTAAAAGGTCAGAGCTCTTGAGTTTTGAGCCTTTAAATGGGTTGCTGCATTTTGAGGATGTTGATGTTAAGCGTAAAGTGGTAAATAAGAGTTTTGAAAACCCAATTGATAGGCTAATTGAAGAGAACCGAAGAAAATATATTGCTGTAAGTGATTTTGTAAATAATTTGAGCAAGTTTGGAAGCTTTGGAGCAGGAAGTCCCTTAAAGATCACTGTTAAGCAAATAATTGAGGATGCCACGCTAAATAATATTAATTTATATAAATTAAGAGAGACAGAATATTTATTAGTTTCTCAAACTGATAGTTTTGAATACAAAGATTCTGCTGAGATATTACGGAGTTTTTACAATGTTTTAGATAATAGCCAAACGGGTATAGTATCGTCGGACAGAGAACTATTCAGAGATTTCTACTTTGCATATTCAGAAGTAGCACATCTAATTAGTTCAAACTCTAAAGCGGTTGAAAAAGAAAGTTCAATTCATATTGATGACCAATCATCTAATAACAATTCAAAGCCATCATATGATAGTTCTGTGATTAATAATTTGGGTGAAAACCAGAGGCTATTAATAACTTATTCGTCCTTCACTGTATCAGATATGACCTGCTTAATCATTGACGAGAACCCTGCTTGCATTAATAGCAACGCTAATTATTTGATGCATCAGCGCATGATTTATAAAGCTATTAAAGCTGGTTCCTTAATCCTAAATGATTCAGATGAGATCCCAGTAAAAGAGGTCAAGACATGGCTAGCGAATCACAGTTTTATTTACAAAGGCTTCAACGATAATCTATCCAATAATAATGACAAAACGGGAGTAGCAGTAGTGGGACATGCCGAGCGTAAAAGCTATGAGCAGCTTGTTGAAGAACTGGCAACCGCTAACAATAGAATCAAACAGCAGGACCTACATATACAAAGTCTTAAAGAAAAGCTAATTCAACCATCAAATATGAAATCAACGCAACTTTATGACTGGCAAGGAATGAGCCAATACAATTACCCTCCCGAACTTCATTTAGCCTTAATGATATGGGAAAAAAGTTATATCTTGAATGAGATTGATAATCCCCATATGAAAGACCATTCTCAGCGATTTAATACTATTGCTGAAAAAATGGGACTAAATCAGACCATTCATGGTGCCGCACTATTCAATAGGTTAAGTAAAATAACTAACCCACAAATCAACAAACAGAAAAATGACGTTGAAAAATTTATAGAAATTAAAGGACTATATATCAAAGACTTAACCGAGGGTAACCCCCAACGGTAACCCTTGACGGTAACCCATTGCTTAAGGGGTTACCCTTTGCAGTAACCCCACCAATAAAAGTTATATTCACCTCATAGCAGGGCATTACCGTCCATTCCTTCAAATGCTACGAGGTGAAATACTATGACATTAAGCGACCGATATCTAAGAATGGCAGATCTTGCCAATCAACCCGAGCGTAAAGCCAAGACTTATACCACTCGCTCAGGCCAACAACGTAACGTAACCGCCAAGCCTGCCACACGTGGTATTACTGGCTTCTCCATTAAACACATCTATCATCTGATCAAAAACGACCAATTCCCGGCTCCGATAAAAATTGGACATGCCAGCGTTTGGCGCTTATCTGAAATAAATGAATGGTTGGATAGTCATAGCACAGCTACCAGTAGCGAGGCATAACGATGACTAATCCACAGCAAACACCTTCAAAAACACACAGCGATACTATCAAATCTCACTTGCTTGCTGGCGAGTTCATATCCACTTGGCAAGCGTATCAGCAATACAACATTACTTGCTTAGCTCAAAGGATTCACGATTTGAGAAATGCAGGCCTACCTATCAAAAGTAAGATAGTCACGCGTGATGGTAAACGGTTTAGCAATTACTGGATAGATAGCGACGTTATTCAAAGCTACCAACAAAACCCTAGTAGCAGCATTGATAAGTCAGTAAAAAGCGAGGCTCCCCATGATGTTAAGTAATTGTATTCGACATGATCAATCTATAGAGTGGCAGTATGGCTCAAATTATGAAAATAATGACTCAAATTTGAGTCCTTATAGCACTAATTCGAGTCAGAACAATGATAATTTGAGTTTTCTCAACACAATTCAGGGTCTCGCAAAACGTATAGATTCAGATTTTTTATTTTCTGATGTAACACAGGATATTACCCATTTTTTGAAAGCGGCGGCTCTATCTGTCAGAAAGCTTGAGCTTGCCTACTGCAAGCTAAATAGTAATGATTGTGACATTAACCTCTTTACAATAGACGATAACAAGCGCTATCATGGTCTCACTACTAATTGTTCAGCGGCAAAGCCAAGCCGTCATTCACTGGCTATTTTTATGTCTAAAATTTGTCTGACTAACTATCAGCGATTTACTAATGACATAAATACGAATATTTCTGCACTGCAGACAAGTCATAAATATAGTACCGATACCATCGGTGCGAACATCTATGACGGGTTAAGTGGGCCGAATAAAATACCCCTTGTGGGAAATAAGCCCCGCCGTCTGAACACGGTAGTTAATAACCTGTCACCCTTTTTTTTGGGCGGCAACAAACTAACTAAATGTTCAGGAGCTATCCGTAATGGGTAATTCAATCCGCACGACCTCAAAAACTGCTACCCCCACACTAACTACCAACCAAGCTATTTTTGCTATTGGTGATGTTGTTCTGTGTCCATCATTAAGTGATCAGTCTTTTGAACTGACTGCCGACCCCTATGGTGAGCGTGACAAGTTAGCGCTCACGTACGATGGCAGCCATTTCTATTATGATGCGCAAGGCTATTTTGTCAAAGCATCTGATACAGAGACAGACGACTATCAGCCAAGCCTATTTCCTGACACGCAAGCTAACCGCCAAGCAATCGCCACCTTATATGGCTTACCTTCTAAAACCTTAAACTCTACTTCCAAATCAAACCAGCGCAAAATAATTGATACTACTGATGCCAGTGATAGTGATGTGGTTCTACTTGAACCCTCAAAGTTGTCTAACAATGCTTGTGAAGTGCATGGAGCGGCCGAGGTACTGGATGACATTTCATCTTTACTTGGACTTATCTACAGAGGCAAAATTGATCAAGAAAATGCCAAATCATTAGCGCGATTAACACAAGTTGCGGCTGACACATGGTCGGAAATACTCTATACGCAAGTAGACAAAATGAACGAGATATTAGCTCTTACTAGTTTCAACAAGGTGGGAGAATAATATGACAACACTAAATCGCCAGACGCCTACCAATAACCGTGATCAGCGCAAAGTAATCGACATAACTGAAATAGACGATGACGAGGTAATCATACTACCTACAATCATATTATCCGATATTGCGTGCGAGATCAGCGGTGCGATTAATGTGCTAAACGACATCGGCAACATCCTACACCTTATCCAACAAGATGAAGCCAGCTCAAGACAAGCATCATCTATGGCCCGTCTAACAAATGACGCCACCGACCGATGGACCGCGATACTTGGTCATCAACTGGACGCTATCAATGACGCAATGACGCAATCAAAATTTGCCAAGGTGGGTGAATAACATGGAAGCACTTAATCAAGCAGCATCCGATGCCGCCTTCGCTAAAGAAGTAGAAATACAGCGCCTTTCATGGTTCGACGCGTTGTTCACTACTATTAAAGATGATCTTAAAAGTGGTGATATCCAAAAAGCGCAAAAACTTGCCGACCTTGGGCAATATTTAGCGCAAGACTTTCAACATTATTCAGAAGATGATTTGGCTGGCCTGAACCAAGAACAAGAGGTGGCATTGTGAAAAATAGCTACCCATCTAAGCAAAGCCGCCGCCATGCGAAGCGTAAGAGCTACTTCAAAAATTACCGCGCTACTCGTCAGCCTTCTAAGCAAGACCTTAAGCAAATAAGCAAGCAGGGAGGAAGCGATGACTACCCTACTGCATAAAACGAACAACCACAAAAAAGCCCGAGCGATTCGCTCAGGCTTCTTGGGACTGATAAATACTTTCGTGCTAACTCCAGGGCAAGGACTAGCAGACAAGCGAACATCATTCAGAACAGTGGCTAAACACCACGAGAATGATGATAGCACACCTGTTGGCGACTTGGCACCCATTCAAGCGCGAAAACCTATGTTGATATGGTTTTTGGTGCGCAGCCAAGCAGGAGGTATGTGATGCACTACTACCCTCACCATATAGCAGACTTTAATAATGCTACGCGGCATTTAGGGCGTCTTGAGCGTTCTGTCTATCGTGATTGCATTGAAATGTACTACGACAATGAAGGTCCTTTAGATGGAACGGACTTGGAACGTCTCCAGAGACGCTTACTTTGTCACAGTGACGCGGAAAAAGTCGCACTTGATTTTATCCTCAGTGAATTTTTTGAGGAGGAAGGCGGTATTTACATGAATGGTCGCTGTGATAGGGAAATAGTCGCTTATAAATCTAGGGATAAAGAAGCGTCAAAGAAGCAGGAAGCAGCCAATGAACGTAAGCGGCGCTACAGGGATGATAGACGCGATATGTTTGCAGGACTACGCAGTGTGGGCGTCATACCAAGTTTTAATATAAAAATGGATGACTTGCGCGCCCTTTATTCTGAACATTGTCAGGCAGATGAAGGCTCCCAAAAATGTGACGTAAATGGAACGTCTCGGGAACGTCTCGCGGACGCAAGTGGCACGACTAAAATAGAACCAATAACTAATAACCAAAAACCATTAACCAATACTAATGGCGATGGTGAAAAAGTCCTGAATATACCGTTTGATACTTTTTGGAAGACCTATGCAAAATCAGTAGCTAAGGATAAATGCGAGGCTAAGTGGAAAACTCTTAGCAACAAGGTACGTGAGCAGATCATGCAGCACCTGCCAGCCTATGTTGCTTCAACACCAGTTAAGAAGTTTCGCAAAGACCCATACACTTATTTGAATAATAAGGGCTGGCTAGACGACATCATTGTTGATGAGCCAGGTATTAATCAGCAGCCAAACCCGTCCTACAGCAGCATGAATGTAAATGCCAAATATGAAGATCCAGATTATGACCCTTTGGACGGGTTATCCAGCAGAACAGGAGCACCTAATGAAGATTATTAAAGAATTGTCACGAATCGAGTTAGGTACAACGGTTATTCGTGAGGTATTAACTGATTGTGATGTTCATGGGCAGACAACCCATAGAGAGATAGCGGGCAAGATTAGCTGCTGTCAGTGTAACGAAGAGAAGCGTGTTCGTGACAATGAGAACCGCCTAGAAACTGACCGCAGTATCATGAGAGCGTTAATGCTAGCCAAAATGAAAAATAAGGGCGTGAGCGCTAATATGGGTCGATTCAGTGAATGGCGGTATGACACGGTAAAGGGCGAAGACCAACGCGCCAAAATCACCGAACTGCAGCAGTACAGCAAAACCATCGATAGCAATTCTCGCAACATCGTTATTCTTGGACCTACTGGCACAGGCAAGACGATGTTGGCCAATGCAATCGCGGTCAATCATTACTTGGTCAAAGAGCAGGCGCTACCAAGCGAGTTTAAGAGCTACAACCAGCAGGATTTTTATGATCATACTTGCGAGCTGATAACGTCTTTTGATATTGGCGCACAAGCAAGAGGCCACTGGGGTAATTACCAGGTGAGCGAATATGATTACGTTCAGGAGCTTGCTGCAAATGAGTTGTTGATTATTGACGACTTGGGAGCGGGCGACGGTCACGAAAAAGACCGCGCGCGCATTGCCCAGATAATCGCCTTACGTTACAACCGAGCGCCGACCATCATAACCACCAATATGGACATTAGGGGCCTACGTGAGTTCTTGGGCGATAGAGCGTGGGACCGATTACAGCAGAACCTATTGGTGATGCATTGCGACTGGGGTAGCTATAGAACTCAAACGTCAGACATTCAGATTGCAGGAGTCGCCCAATGATTAATGATAAAAAGAGATTTATCCAAGTTGAGCAATGCGTACTTAATCAGCTGCTTGGTAAAGAGGGTGCATTTGATATAGTCAGCGACGTTGTTATTACTCAGGACTTTGAAGCAGCAAGGCATCAGGTTATCTATCAGGCAATCAGTGATTTGGCAATGGACAGCAAGCCTTATGACGAGGTTATGGTGGCAGATCTTCTAGAAGAGCGTAACCAGCTCAATGAAGAATGTTGCCCAGCCAGTTACTTTGCTCAAATGAACTTGGTGCCAAGTATTGCTTTCAGTAGTTTGCGCAATCATGCCCAGTTAGTGAAAAGCCGTTCAATTCGTAGGCAGTCTATTGCTCAGATGATGTACGGCATACAAAAGCTTGAAGAGGGCGACAATCAGACCATTGAGGTTAACAACGAGGTTATGAGTGCTATTGCCAACCTTGAAGTGGGTGACACTGACAACAGCTGCTCTCGTGTAGGCGAATTGATGGGCGGAATGATTGAACGTATCGCAGCTGCTAGAGATGGCGTTAACAACTTCATCTCTACCGGCTTCCCAGAGCTTGACAATCTGATGATGATCGATGCTGGTAACTTGGTCGTAGTTGCTGCTCGCCCTTCAATGGGTAAGACGGCTTTAGTTATGAACTGGCTGTCACATATTGCCAAGTACCGAGAAGGTGAAGCGGTATTCTTTAGCGTAGAGATGCCACAGGAGCAGGTCATGGACAGGCTTGCCAGCGCTGAAGCTAAAGTTGAGCTTACTTCTATCAGGAAGGGTCAGCTAAGTGTGGATGAGTGGGCACGAATGCAGCGCTTTGTCTCAGACCAAGAAAGCATGCCTTTAACCATCGTGGATGAAAAAGACATCAGCATTGCGAAGATACGCACCCACTTGAACCGCATCAAGCGTGAGGCTGGCGGTAAGCTATCTGCGATTGGTATTGATTACCTGCAGATAATGGGCGGGCTTGATGGTCAGTACAAGATTGATAATATCGGCAAGGTCACTCGCACGCTAAAAGCATTGGGGCATGAGTTTGGTTGCCCCGTGTTTCTACTGTCCCAGTTGAGCCGTGATGTTGAGAAGCGACCAAATAAGCGCCCTATCATGTCTGATCTACGCGATTCAGGCACGATTGAGCAAGACGCTGACCTTATCACTTTCATTTACCGTAATGACTATTATGAACAGAAAGAGAAAGGCGGTAGCGCCAAGCTTGATGGTTCAGCAGAGATTATCTTGGCTAAGAGTAGAAACGGACCGACTGGCACCGTAAGACTGGGTTTTGAGGGGCAATACGCACGCTTTGCCAATTACATGCCAATGATGAGTGATTTAGAAGATATACCAGAATATGGTAGCAGTCACTCTTGATTAGTAAGCATAACCAGCCCTACCCTTTTCGTAAACATCTCAATACAACAAAGGTGTAATAAAAACCGCCCACGTTGGCAGACGTAGGCGGTTTGGCTGGCAAGTAACAGAGCAATGTTATCGCATGTCGATTTTATATTAATTTGAGGATTAAGTCACATGCAGATAACGAACAAGCAAAAAGTATTGGACGCGGTTATTGATTTGCATAACCAAGAGCAGATAGTCACACGCGAAACGCTGTCTGACATACTTGATTTGAAGCTCATTAGTATTGATGAGAGCTTATCAACACTTACCAATGATGGTGAGATTCATCGCATACAGCGTGGCGTCTATGTGCCAACAGTTGAGCACAAGCCAGCTCGTATTATCAGTAAAATTGTACTGCCTGATGGTACGACTGTGATTGATGTTGGTGACACCATTGTTTTGACACTCACACCCAAAGAGGCACGAATTGTGGGCTCGCTGATGATGTGTGAAGCGATGCAGTATAGCAACATAGAGATAGGTCATCATGCAGCGCTTACGACTGCTAAAATGGATTTACAAACGAAAGAAATGCGCCGAGAAATTAGAGAGCTGCAAAAAAGGCTACCTGCCAGCAATCCTGCATAGTATCTTTCATTTTGAAAAGTGCGAACAAAGTATTCGTCGTTATTATACAAATACTGTCACCCTTCACCATCATGGTGAACGTCTGATAATAAAGCTCTTCAGCGTGACATGCTAGCTATTAGCTTAGGCTCTACATTTACTGTAGGGCCTTTTTATACACGAACAATATTTTTATAGAAGTATAATTTAACTACAGTTCATCTGGCCACCAACATTCTGACATACGCCACCTATAGAGGGAAAATAAGTGTTACCTGCACCCCTATTGTATCTTGTACCATTAGTGTCCCAGCAACCAGCCCCATCGCAATGAACAATTTGACCAGGTATAGATGATACGCTTGGTTTTGGTACTGAATAGCTTGATGTAGGCTTAGTAGAAATTTCTTGCACGGCTGGTAGTAGAGGTGCACGATTAGCTGCTACGTATTCTGCAATCTGTTTCGTACGTTGAGCTTCATAGTGTTTTTGGCTATCAGACTTCATAGCCTCTAGATCACGGCTTTGCTTTTCCTCATATTCTCTTTGAGTTATGGCATGTGCATTATCACGTTTAGCCTGATACTCATAAGCCCTATAACTCTTCAAATCTTTTTTGAAAGTGCTGAAAATATAAATTACTTCTGCTGTTGTACCTTCTTTTAAAATTCTTGCAATATTATCCTGCTCTTCTTCAGACTTGACCTGCGCCCAACCTTCAAACTCAGGACTTTCCATAACTTCATCTGCATCAGGATGAGCTTGATAAATAGCCTCGAAGTGCAGTTCGGCCGCTTTATCATCATTGGAATTGTTATCGATGAGTGCTATTACTTCTTCTTGGTTCTCAGCACGTATGTCCCACTCCCAAGGCTGGCTAGTATCAACCTCACTAGTCATCTCACTATTTTGATCTTCTCCAATGACAAAAGGTATGACGATAGACACAACTACCCCTAATATCATTAGCACAGCAATAGACAAAAAGTACTTCCTGAACAATCCTCTCTCGTACTGGTCGAATCCATCTTTAGGAATAAAATAAAAAATAATATGAACTAGAGGGCTAAATAGTATTGCTGCAATAGCCAATAATAAGCTATATCCCCACATGATTCGAATAGTTTGGAATAAGTACCAGAATGATACAACGATGATGACTAACGCTGCGAAGCTAAGTCCAAAAATTATAATACTACTCATGACCGGTCCTGCCCTAGTACGGCTTTGATACAGGAAGTATATTCTCTCCACTTACCTCATGTCTAATAATTATGAACATTAGTTATATCTTATAGGTATTACTTAAATCTTAGCCAATAAGATGCTCCTACAACACAGGCTGCTATTAGTGCTAACTCAAAAATACTGAGATCGTCTTCATCTTCGTACTGCTGAACTTGTACAGACTCTCTATAGTCTCCATCAGAATTAGCCTGTGCTGGCATGCATATTAATTTCAAAGCTATTAACATATAACCCGCAGTAATAAACACCTTCCGCATGACTGAATCTCCCCTTGCCTGATTTAATATTAAAAGTACTCCGAAATTTATAAAGTTACTAGCAGCAACTTTGACATTTCTGATTTAATTATCACTTCGTAAATATCATTACCAAAGTGCATTTGAGTAGCACGCACTCCTTCACTCGTGGCTTAGTTATATAAAGTAGCCGCCTTTTGAGTGACTTAAGAACGATTATGCGTGACCAGATATAGTCATGTAATCGTGCAAACTCACCCTCATAAGGTTCGACTTAACGCACTGCAATGTAGTCAAATGCATACATACAAAGGCATTGGAGTATGTAATGGGTGATAGATTGAAGGTAAATTGGGAAAGTGTTGAGCTTGCATATCGTGCAAATGTTAAGACAGTCGCGCAAATAGCAAAAGAATTTGGTCTTAAAGACAGTACGCTACGATCAAGGGCTAAACGCTATGGCTGGTCGCGTGACCTTGGTAAGCGTATTAGATTAGAAGCGGATAAGATTGTTAATGAAAACGCTATTAAGCGTGAAGTCGGACGCTTGGAGAATATGGATAACACTACTGTAGAGGAGAACGCCAAGCTTACCGCTAGTATTCGCATATCTCACCGAAAAGATATTGGCATAGCTCGCCAGCTATCCATGATGCTATTCGATGACTTGAGGGCCCAAATTGGTGCCGATAACCGCCAGCGCTTAGAAGACTTATTTATTGCAGCGCTACAAGCAGAAGTGGTAGATGCAAGTCAGCTCGAAGCTTATGAGCGTATCACATCCTTATCTAATCACGTCCGTGTCATGAAAGACCTCGCCGACACCATGACTAAGCTTGTCACGCTTGAACGTCAAGCATATGGCCTTGACGATGTTGATAGCTCGCCAGTCGACGCACTCACCGCACTGCTACACAGTATCGCTAATCGTAATGGCAATGCCCTTAGCGTAGTGAAAGATGACCCTGCATACGAGGGTGAGATAGATAACGTCGCAAGTAATACGATAGGTGTTAAAGCTGATGTTTATTAATCAGTAAGGAAAGACTATCTATCTCGCCTATATATAACATCCGCCGACGCAAAATTGCGTCGGCAAGAACATCCCACATAACCTCTTTGAAAGCACCTTATGAGCACCACTATAAGGTTTTAAGTATCACGCAATATTGCTCATACTGTACTCATAATCATTCAATTAGTGAGTAATATCATGTCTTTTGGACTAAAAATAGGCTTTAAACCTTCAGAAAAAGAAGAAAGAAAGAAACGTCGCGAGCAGTTCGATAACAGCAGAGCAAACCTAGGTTTTGGTGCCAAAGTAGGTCAAGGCGGCTTGCTTAGTTCAGGGCAACTTACTCAACAGGTTCGCCAACAAGCAGCGGTTCAGAAGCAAGGCCAATCGCTAACTCAACGGTCTCCGCAGATGGCGACACAGCAAGCTGCACAAGAACGCAATCAAGCACTTGCGGCCAGACATCAATCGAAAATAAATCAAAACAATAATCATACTGCCAACACACAGCAAGCTCGACAGGATATTGAAGAAATATTGAGCCTACCTGCAAGAGAGCAACCTAATGCTGTGGCTAAGATGCAGTCCAAGCCACCTAAGCCAGTCGCTTATCAAAGATCGGCACAGCCAAGCACGCAGGGACGTTCAACATCATCCCTTGCCGATACAGCTATTGACGCAGGACAGATTGCGTTCCGTGGAATGCCTTTAGTGTTGAATGGTGCCGATTTACTAAGCGGTGGTAGGATTAGTAGAGAGCTAAACAATGTTGCTGACGAAATGGGGAAGCTAAAGAGCACTTATCAAGCTCCCAGACAAGCTATGTCTCAAGCTGGTAAGAATGAAATTACAGAGCAGATGCAAGATTTAGGTATGAGCCTAAAGCTCCCTATGATTGGCAAACCTAGCAATGGTGAGGAAACATGGAACCCGAAAGATTATCCTTCCATATATTCAGCAAGGCAAGCACCAACACAAGACCCCATTGCTGAAACTTATGCTGAACAGCAAGTTAATAACGCACCAGTACGGCTAGGGTTTGATCCAGTTAACAATCCTCCGCCAATGAAAAATACTGTTAGTAACGGTGGCTTTGGCTTTCGTATACCGAACGCACCACGTCGAACTATGTCAGAGCGCCAAGAGCGTGACTCGTTACTACGTGATGCCAGTACCGCTTATAAAGGCTCGCAAAACGGCCAACTGACTGCTAAGCAGATGGAATTACGTGCAGGCATTATCGGCGCTGGTGATAAGTACAAAAATGATCAGTATGGCGCACAGCTAAGCGCAGCAAGCCAGATGGCCCAAGCGCAGATGTCGCAAGATGGTGCTAACCAGCGTGCGGTGCTAGGCGAGTTTGGTAGTAATAACCGAATTAATGCACAACTTGGCTTTGACGCTGGCAAGTTTCAACAAACTGCCGAACAACAGCAACAAGCAAATAATTTGGCCAGTCGTCGCTTGGATATTGAGCAAAGTAATTCCGACGTGGCAAACTTTGCGCCTAAGCAACTGAACGAGCTTTATAAGAAGTTTGATGCCGTACAAAGTGATGAGGATAGAAGCGCTATCGCTAAACAAATTCAATCGCTAAAAGGAACGCCTGATAAGAAGAGCAAGCCATTGGTTATTACTCAGACAGGTGAGTCACCAATACCAGGTGGATTGGGCGGTGTTAAGAAAAACCCATCGATCATCTACGATCAAGACACTGGTGAGTTTATTAACTTACCTAAAAAAGAGGTAAACTTCTCAGACCCTGAAGTCCTTGCGATCATAAATAACAGAGATTTAAGCGACGAAGAAATGCAATCTCAAATTGCGGCCCTATACAGTTGAGGTAAACACCAAGGGACAAGTACAAAGAAGATAAAAAAGATCCAGCCATGGAAGTTGTAAATCAGCGCAGTCAAGGGATTGCGCGTTTTATTAAAGAGAATAGAGCTGCGCCCAATAAAGGTATTGGTGGGCATGTTCGTGACACAGCGCTTAGTAGTTTATCAGGTGCTGTCGCAGTTCCTGAAATAGTGGTACAGGTATTCTGCCTTTTACGACTCAAATAGCTACTCTATGCGGTAGCGTTTGACTGATTTCCAATGAGTTATAGTCTGATTAAGAAAGTTAAGAAGCAATTAATTCGCTCCTAGTTTTTAACCTTATGTTTACAAGCATACCCAAAATAATGCCGATTTTAATGATTATTAATCTTTAAAACTATCTGGGAACTCAGTTTTTATAATAAAGTCGACTGTCGAGCGCTTCCACCATTTACGATTACCGATTTGCCTATCTGGTGGGTACTTATCCATATAATGAGCTTTAAACGTGCGCGTGTCTTTAAAGCCACATTCGGTCGCCACTTCTCGTAAGTTTAACCACTTAATCATTTCTTCACCTTATTAATATAGAGATCATCATTCTTGCTTAAGCAAATCATGCCAACTGTTGTATTACTGTGCAGAGCTTGCTTTCCAGCCAATGATTATTCACTAACAGATGGTTATCTATATTCTGAAGTGCAACGATAGGCGGGCGGGCTTGTTAGATACTCATCTAAATCATGCTTGTAGTAAACAACGCATCTATGGCTAGGTTTAAAGAAAGGTATGCCATTAGTATCTTCACATCGCATCTTTTGCAGGGTTGCCGTTGATATGCCAAGATAGCTTGCTGCGTATTCAGGCGTCAGTGGTGTGTCCGGTGGATTGTTAACAACGAACTGCTTCATCTTAATTTTTTCGTCTTCAGTGACGTTCTTCCATAGTTGCTTAGCCATTGTCGCTCTCCTTATTAACACTTACCTACGCTTGCTTAACTGACTATAGCTCCTAAGACCGTGTCGAATAGCTTCGCTCAAATCTGAACCGTATCAGGGTGTAAAAAAGTTAACACCCTAAGATCTAAGTACATGATATCAATCATGACTCAAATCTGAATTATCTACTCTTTTTATCAAACTGCCCTTGTCAGTATAAGCGACCACCTCAAATTGAGGATGTTAATTTTAAGGGGTCCATCATTACGATGAACGGTCAACACCACACTTTCGACTGGCAAAAAACAAGAGTCTCCCCAAGAAGTTAGGCACCCAATAATGAGGCTGTCGATTGCTATTACCAGTAATCAATCCTACACTCAATTTGAGGTTGGCGGTAAGATGTTTTCACTACTAGGGCGTACCATTTAGTACGCTCTGAATCGTAAGCGCCTGATACTACTGATAATTCAAAAGTGGTTTACCTATTTTCTTAATACTGATCGGCACTTACTATCACGTATGATATGAAGCTGCATCACCTACATGCTCGCCTGTACGGACAGAACCACCACATAGCTAAAGGGCGTTTTAATTATTTTAGCTTGAGAGGATCGCTTTTATGGCTAGTGCTAAGTATTGCGCCAGAGAGCATGGACTACGGGGTTCACGACTTAATGACGAATACCCAAGGCGACGAAACCCGTAATCTCACTGAACTACCGCCAGTGGCTCAAATTCCCACAGCAACCAAATCGACCAAGGTTTTGAGGAGACCTTATACTGTTTTAGATATAAAAAACTTAGAACGTTGCTGGAACGTCTCGTTGACGTATTGGAACAAATTGCGACTATTCAAACATAACTTTGCACAGACAACGCAAAATTGCGTTGGCAATGTAGCCAGTACTTACAACTTCTTCAAAGTGAGAAGCCCTGCTCAACTTTGGGCAGGGGTTATTAAAAGCTTATTAGTCAGTATCAACATGCCAGCACTCAATTACGCACCTTAAGTATTGAATGAATACACCTGATCAACATGTTCCCCACTGGAGTTTATGGCCTAAATAAAGCTGGCGAGATCTGCCTAAGCTTTGGAATATCGATGATAATTGAAATCATAGGAGTGTCGTAGATATTACGATACCTATCTATAAGCAAACGTCTTCCCGCTAGGGTCAGCGTATTCAGTATCTTTATTAATAGAGTGTGCTAAAAATCAGCATCCCTTTAATAATCCAGGATTTGAAGTTCTGAATGAGTGGCTCTAACCGTCGCTGGCGATTATAACCCAACTTCCGCCAATGACGGAAGTTATACAAAATCAGTTGTTTAGAACAGTTATGATTCAAAGATTATTCCCACTAATGGTGGAAGCGCGAGGTATGAGTAAATAGATGGGTCCAGTTTTGGACGTATTGTGATTAAATACACTCTCCACTGCGGGTTGAAGAGTTAAGGTGAATTATTGTTACTCCCCAATTTTGGAGAGTGTGATTATTCATCCTCAAATTGAGGTTGGATGTATAACGGGATTCGCATTTGGAATCTCACCCTTCCCCAGCTTTGGGGGAGGCTGGCGAGTCCATAACAGATGTCATCTTTAGGTAGCATTCCTACACATCCTCAATCTGTGGAAGTCAGAAATCACTGGAACAATTCACTGCTCAAAATTGAGCAATGGCTGGCAAGCTGATATCACTATCCATTTCTGGATATTGGGGTTCGACATGATGAAGATCGATATTCTTGCCAGCAACTTACTTGGGCAATGAAAGCTCACTCAATACTAGGTGAAGCAGTACTTCTATACTATTCATCGAAATCCAAGATATAGTTTTCATTAAAATTAGGATGAATAAGATCGACTTTTTCAAAAAAATCATCCTTATCTTTAGAGAGTTTCATTAACGTCACAATAGAAGCCAAATGCTCTCTGAGTTTAGGATGCCCAACATCATTAGTAAGTGTTTGATGCAACTTAGTACTTTTTTTTCCCAACTTATTAGCTTGCTTCTTCAATTCAGGAAGTATCTCTGGCGCCAACTTCTTATAAATAACTTTATTGGTAACTTTGCCAAAAAATTGAGGCCTAAAATTCTTTTGTTTTGGGTTTGGATAATCATAGCCATACAATCTAAATAACTGCTTGTAATATTCGTCAGGGAAAGTCTTAATCCAAGGTTGTAGTTCCTTAGCTACAAATTCTTCAAAAATTTTAGCTAATGCATCTTTTGATCGAGCATCTTGATACCCTGTAGCTTCATCAACTAGAGCTACGATACCTATATGAGCCAAACCTCGCATAAGTATTTCAGCTTTTTTTGCCCTAGCCAACTGACTGGGTTGAAGTGCGCCAGCATCTTTAGCCTTCAACCATACTTCACAAACTTTTGGCAAGATAGTAGCATCAAAGCCAGTGTTCACCGTGTCGTTTACAACGTATTGAATAGTTTCAAGGTACCCATCCTCAAAAACCTCTTGGATAAAGGGCTCAAGAGCTTTTGACGCTAAGAAAAGAGGCACAGGTACCCCTGTGTTTTTCTCTAATTCACTTCTTATTCTTCGACCTTTACCACCAGTTGTTCCAAAATTATTTTGTATTCCATGCTCACTAATAATTCGTCGCCCATCATCTAGAATATAACAAGGCATGCTCATATTTCCGATATTCAGCTCACCTTTATATATCACTTTGCTCAGAGAGCTGCGTAACTTTCGAGCCTCTACACCCTTCATTGCTCTTTCTCTTCTTTGAGCTGCTGTCATTTTATTAGCTACAGCTATACCACCCTTTTCTCTACCCATTACCATCACCTATTATATGAATCAGTATTTCACATAATACAATGCAAGTATTTAACTTGCAATAACATAATTATTAGTTCTTTGGTTACATTCTACAATTAATAATAGTTTTATATCTAAGACAAAAAACCACTCAATGGAGAGTTGCATAGGATTGATATAATTAGGAGTTAATAATTATAAACATAAGTTATATTCGTATTGATAAATGCATCATGCGGTGATATGTTCAGATCTATATTATTTGATTATGAAGGTAGTAGGCTATGAAAATGTGGTCAGCGTTTGTAGTATCTATGCTAATGATTACGCCAATCTTAAAGGCGAATGCTCAGAACTATCCTTGCTCTAAAAGCATGGGTGGTGTCTCGCATTGTAAGGATGGTAAGTTTGTTTGTAAGAATGGAAAAATTAGTCAGTCTAAGAAGGTTTGTAGTTAATTCACTAAGTGAAGGTTTTTGCGCCATGCTAGAAAAATTATATGAGATTTTGCAATATAGCATTCGCGGCGGAGTCTATGCAGCAATTTTGATATCACTTGCCACATCGCTTCTTTTTATTAACTCTTGGTTATATAAAGCTAATGAAGTTGGTCCGGTGATATTGCTGTCTAAATATATAGCTCGGGGACTTCTGTTACTATCATTGGGTTCGTTAATGGCTGCAGCTGTTATATGGTTAACAACTTGGATAAGTGACTATCGGTCCAAATATCTGTCGAGCCTGGTTAGAAGATAGGTGTATTAAACAACAAAAAACCGCCAATCATGGTGGCGGTTCTAAGCAATTATGTGGAGGAAGGCTGAATGGAGGATGCCTATCCAAAGAGACAATTTCAATAGAATCATCCCCCTTCTTATAGTGTAATATATACTCTGAAGTCTTATATTTACCGCAGAAAGAATCTTTATAAGAAGGAATTCCAATATGATAGTGCCAAAGATTGTACTTTTTCACTAACGCCATTTTACTAGCAAAAAAAGGATCATCATTAGGAAATCCATCAGAACGCTTGTTCTTTCCTGGTAATAACTCAAAATCATGTTCCATTACATGAATAGCGAAGTCTAGTATTTTCTGTCTATCTTGTTCAGAAAAATTAAGCAGATGTTTCTTTATCTCTTTACCAAACGTCACCTTCACCTATTAACCCTCTGCTAACCACTTATCGAACTGAGCTAAGGTTTTAATGTCATTTGGCATTTCAACAAACTCAGTATCTAACATTCGTTCCATACACTCTAAATCAAAATTGAATTCTTCGCAATTTAGTTTAGCAGTGAAAAAACTCTTAATACTATCTTTAGTAATCACTTCATCTCGCTGTGTATTTTTCCAAGGAGTTTCATCATGCGTCATTTCTCTCAATTTCCAACCAGAGAACTTGGCGTAATCACGGCATACAAACTCTAAAACCTCCTTAGTTTTTTCTGAGAACTTATTCATATTAAAATCAGGAGTCGGTTGTATAATTTGGTTTGTATAATGTTTGAATTGATGATAGATGCAGGGTACGACAGTACCATGTTCCCAGTTCACAATATCTTCATTGAATAACGGTTCGCCATATAAAGCTAGATTATACCCTTGTGCGTAATAAAGTAATTTTTGTAGCTTAAGGTTAGTAACGTCATCAAGCTGTCCACCATAAGAATGGTTGATAAAGTATTGTGCAATATCTAATGCAGATTTCATATTGCTCTCCTTTTCTCTTGACATAACCTGAATTGGTTTAAATTATTATAACATTTCGAATAATATTTCATTGTAAAGTTATGGAAAAAAATCGCAATTGTAGTAAAAAAATCGAAATTATAGGAAAAAAATCGAAATTGTAGTAAAAAAATCAAAATTGTAGGAAAAAAATCGAAATTATAGGAAAAAAATCGAAATTGTAGTAAAAAAATCAAAATTGTAGGAAAAAATTTAGATTTCTGTTTGTTTTATATCTTTAGGAGCAGTTTTGTTGAGCGGAATGCCGATATCGGATTTATCGGCAAAGCTTACAAGTTTCAAATATGCTGTACGACAGAGCTCTTGATTAAACCCGCATGATATTTCATCTAATACAGTAAACGGGTAAGACGTATTATGATCAGATCCCCAAAATATTTCATTTACTACAGCAGAGTCTGAACCAGTGTTTTCATCTTGGACAGGAGTGCATGCGACTATTGATAATTAACCACTTAGGCATAATGCTAGTTTTTTAACCTATCTAATTCACTAAGGAATGCTGTTACTAGTTCTCCTGATACAAATACTACCTTAGACTGCTTTCCAGAGAGCTTTAGTTCAAACCCTTCTGTATTTTTCCTAAGAAAATCTTCATCTACTGAAACCCCGACCGTCTCTTTCAGTATGCAACCTAACCCCAAGCTTTTACCAGCACAGTCAGCCTCTTTATCTATTAAAATCACTCAAAAATATACAACAGATCACACTAAAGCTATTAGCCACCTGGGCAGATTGATTCGCATGGTACACCATCCTGATCGCCATCAATCTGTGTATTTCCACATGCAAGTTGCTGCTGTGCTTCTACACAAGTCGTTATCTGACCACAGGTTTTCTTAATAAAGTTACTGCAGATAGCACCAGCAGGTGGCAAAGGAATAATGATACCAGAACCATTAGAAGTACCTGCGCTAGGCTTGCTATAGCATTTACTCGCACCTTTTGATGGTAAGCGATCATTATTAAAGTTAAGGTCAGAGCTATTTTTGCCGCTTCGATAATCTGATGGTTTTATAGGATATCGATTTGCCCACAAACCTCTACCATTTGATCGCGCTACAATTTCAGCATTGGAGTATTCAATGCGATCGTAAGGTGTCTGACTGCTTTGATATTCCTTATAGTGCCAAGCTGCACCTTCTTGCAACTGATTGAGGTTACAGTCCACATTGTTAGCAATGACCTTGCCAAGCAGGCGATCATACCTATCTCTTTCAATCCACTCGATAGTAACAATTGCATTGCTCACACACTGCGATAAGGCTGTAGTGCTTTCTATCCCGTACTCTTGTGCCGATTCTGGTGCGTCAATCCCTAATAAGCGCACACGTTCGCTTTGCCCTGATAATGGAGTAACTTCTACAGTATCACCATCAATGACACGGACACTGCTAACATTCAGGATATTAGGTTCAAAGCATTTGTCAGCACTATCATTGTTAGAACCTGAGCTGCCAACAATTACGTCTGTAGAGCCTGTAGTAGCATCTCTCTTGGCATCAATATCATCATAACCACCGCCACATCCAACAAGAGCTAGAACTAAACCAACGACTGCTACGTACCTCATGACCATTCACCAAGATAATATTTACCTAACTGTAAACGATGGGTAACTTTTGAGCAAATGTTTAGATATGTTATTTATGAGTTTTACATGTAATAGATAATATTAGATGATTGAATAATGGGAAGATCAGTCAGACTTTAAGTCGAGTCAAAACACGTTTCTTGTCAGCAGTTACTCAATATTTTCGGATGCTCAAACCAATTGAACTTATGGCCACCTTCTAATCTCATACGCTCATCATCAAGATGAACGGTAATCACAAGACACTATGTCACTTGAATGCATGTTAAAATCCATTTATGATTTAATCCCATCCGCCATTAGCGGTTTGGATAAAAAGAAGCTCAACGGTTAAAGATGTTGAGCTATTTTCTTGTTTATAGATATATTTACTTAAATGCAAATAGCGGTAGTCGAAAGTTGTTAAATCTGTTGTTAAAATTATTTATATAAAACCTACAGACCTTATTCAACAATACTTACCTCGATATGATCTACTCCCGCCGAGCGCACCAATTATGATGTTTACACCCTCGCTCCATCAATTCCTTAGTACTATCCTAAACTGCTCTACTCATCAAACCTACATGTCAAAATGTTGGCAGTCTTTCTGTGCGCGCATACCTCTAGTGCTCTCACCTATATAAAACTCACTCTGCGTCTTGTAAGTTAGCTGTTAGCTGAGCACGGCTAGGCACACGGTGATAATTAATTACTGGTACCTCACCCAAACGACGCTGACCTTCAGCAATTTTTTTATCAATGGTAATCATCGCAATTTTTTTGCCTTGTTTGCTAACGAGCAAGTGATTTGCCTTACGAGTGACTCGATAATCAGGAAAGTACTGCTTTAATAATGCGGATGTTTTTTGCAGGGCATCATTCGGTACTGTATTTTTTGACTTTGCACTACCGTGCTTTTCGCCTGCTTTTGCCCCGCGCGATTTCGCCACCAACCATAAGGCCACGATGATGGCGAACAATATGACAAGCCACCAAATTCCGTCTATCATAAGAAAAAATATCCATTACTAACAAGGGTTGGCTCATGTTAGCAGAATTATCACCAGCGGTAATAGCAGAAGTAAAACTTGCGGCAACATTGTTGGCATCGAAAGAGCGTATTTGCATTTTGACAGGGGCCGGTATTTCAGCCGAAAGTGGTATTCCGACGTTTCGAGATAAGCAAACGGGCTTGTGGGAGAATTACCGCGCGGAAGACTTGGCAACCCCTGAAGCATTCACTCGTGATCCAAAGCTAGTATGGTCATGGTATCAATGGCGCAGGCAGATGGTCGCAGATAAAGCACCAAATCCAGCCCATCATGCATTGGCTGAGTGGCAGTATCATGCGCAAACCTCCGATCAGCAAGTCACACTTATCACGCAAAATGTCGATGATTTGCACGAGCAAGCTGGTAGTTCGGTAACTCATCTGCACGGTCATCTGTGGCGTAATCGCTGTGGTCAGTGTGAGATACCTTATCCAGAACAATCAAGAGCCGCCTATATTAAGCAAGATACTATACGTTTTGATGATAAGCTGATTACTTGTCCGCACTGTGAAGGCTATATCAGACCAGATATTGTGTGGTTTGGTGAAGCCTTGCCCGTAAAAGCATGGCAGACTGCCGAAGAGGCTGCAGCTAACTGTGATGTGTTTATCAGTATCGGTACCTCAAGCTTGGTTTATCCTGCAGCTGGACTGTCACAGTTAGCCAAGCAAAACGGTGCGCAAGTTATTGAGATAAACCCTGACCCAACACCGAATACCATTGTTGATATCACGCTAATAGAAAAAGCTGGAGTGATTTTGCCGTTACTTATAGAAGAGATTACTGCTTTATAATTGCGACTGCTTATAAATGTCATTATCTGATAAACAATAAAAAGGCTTAACGATTGCTATCAACCGTTAAGCCTTTACTACTAAAAATAAGCTCGCTAAAGCTTATTGCAATGCCGCGTCCACTCTCGCCAAGTAAT
Organism: Psychrobacter sp. T6-5; assembly: GCF_052258485.2. Taxonomy (NCBI): domain Bacteria; kingdom Pseudomonadati; phylum Pseudomonadota; class Gammaproteobacteria; order Moraxellales; family Moraxellaceae; genus Psychrobacter; species Psychrobacter sp. T6-5. Next base: position 2,941,418 of record NZ_JBQQEY020000001.1, read on the forward strand.
CTTCTTTTAACTCGTCGCTGATAAATGCCGATTTAAAAGAGTTTTTTACTAACGTAATAACATCTTCTTCTGTTATCGGCAGATTCTCATGCAGATTAATAAAGTTTTGATTCACGTAGCCTTTGAAATAGGCAGGATCATCTGAGTTAACGCTGATATTTAGACCGTAATCCAAAAGCTCTTTGATATTATGCTCTTTGTAATTATCAAAAACTCGCAGTTCGATATTTGAGTTCGGGCAAACGGTCAGCGGCATTTGCTCATCTTTGAGTCTTTGCATCAACTCTGGGCTTTTTATCGATTGCACCCCATGGTCGATTCGATTGATATTCAATAAGTCCAATGCTTCGTAAATATACGAAAAATCAGCCTCTTCACCCGCATGGGCGACCAGTTTAAACCCTTCTTCTTTGGCTTTTTCGAATACGTCTTTGAACTTCGATGGTGGATTGCCAAGCTCCGATGAGTCCAGACCGACACCGATGATGTCATCTTTATAGTCCAGCGCTTGCTCTAATGTCTCAAACGCTTCTTCTTGTGATAAATGGCGCAAGAAACACATGATGATACAAGAGGTGATGCCGTACTTTTCTTTGGCATCCGCAAGCGCTTCTTTGATACCTGTAATTACCGCTTCAAAAGACACGCCTCGTTCAGTATGTGTCTGCGGGTCGAAGAATATTTCAGTGTGGATGACATTGTCTTCAACGCACTTAAGAATATATTCCCACGTCAAATCATAAAAATCATCTTTGGTCAGTAAGACATTCGCGCCGGCATAGTAGATATCTAAAAAACTTTGCAAATTATTAAAATTATAGGCGGCACGCACGTCTTCTACGCTGTCATAAGGAATCTCTACGTTGTTCTTTTTTGCCAGTCTAAACATCAGCTCGGGTTCTAATGACCCTTCGATGTGTAAATGAAGTTCCGCTTTTGGTAGTTTCTGTATTAAATCAATCATAGTATTCCAATAATGGTGTTATCGAGACGCGCTGTGGACAATTTATATATATTCGCACCCTCTTTAGACGGTACGAATATTTTACGTGCGATATTTTAGCATCAAAACGCTAGAGACGAGAACAGGCACCTTCGACTCTATCAATCATGTGTTTAGAGATGCCGTGTGACTATTTTAGAAATACCACGGTGTCAGACAGCTCATTGCCTGCTGGATTTTGCTCAAGCTGATAGTACTGGCGCAGCACTTGTCCCACTTCATCCAACAATTCAGCCAAACTCTCTTCTGTTTTCTTATTACTGATACCTGATACTGCTTTTTCGCACATGGCACGCCAGACGGTTGGGCTTACGTGAGTGCTGATACCGCGGTCAGCCACAATCTCTAATTGATGCTCGCAAATATTGACATAGATCAAGACGCCAGTGTTTTCTTCGGTATCCCAGATTCGATACTCACTGAACAAGTCAATGGCGCGCTCGCGGCAATCCATATGATAAGCGTCTTGAATTGGCAAATGGTTTTCGACAATCAAAAACACCTCACCGCGATGTCCACGCTCAGCACGTGTCACCTCATCTGTCAGCCGTGCCTTGGCTTCTGCTGTCAGCCACTTACTATGCAGCAAAGGTACAAACAAGACCTGACGCCACCATCGAGCAAAGCTAGAAGTTGAAGCATGGTTTTCTGCCATTATATTTTTCCTCAATTACGTCATTTTTGATGGTTATTTGGGTCTATTTACTGGGACTCTGTTTTTGGCTTTTATTAATTTGAGTCTTTACTAATCTGAGCTTCTAATAACTAAGCTGAGCTTTTAATAAATAGACACTTACCACGAGCCACCAGCACCGCCACCGCCGAAGCCGCCGCCACCACCACCAAAGCCGCCGCCGCCAAAACCACCACCACTACTGCCCCCACCCATACCGGGTAAGAAAATCATGCCACCGCCTCTGCGTCCACCTTTACCACCGCCGCCTTTGCCACCACCGCCGCCACGCGAGATCAAAAACAGCCATATAAATATCGCCATAATTAATGTCATAAAGAAGCCGCCACCCAGCGCCAACGAACCCGCAAAAAAGCCACCTGCCGTGATAATAGAACCAAATACTCGGCCTAAGATGTTGGTAATAAAACTACCAAATATCATAGCCATAATAAATAAGAAAATAGGTGATGGTAGCTCATCTGAGCCTTGCTCGTCACTACGCTCAGCAGCTTGCGCATCAGCACGCGCCAATACATCAGGATCAGCAGTTAGACGTGCCTTGAGTGCATCCACGCCAGCCAGTATCCCAGCGCCATAGTCATTTTGCTTAAACAATGGTGTGATGTCTTCACGGATGATACGGTTGACCGCCGCATCTGGCAACACACCCTCTAAGCCATAGCCGGTTAGGATATACATGTCACGGTCATTAACTGCAACGACGATTAGCAGACCATCATCAATGTCCTTGTCGCCCAATTGCCATTTTTCAGCTACTTGTAAGGCATAATCAAATATAGGCAGACCATTGGTGGTCGGTACGATAACGACCGCCGCCTGTGCCAAACCTTGCTGATAGATATCTCTCAGCTGCGCCTCTAAGCGCTGCTTTTCTTGCGGATTTAAGATATTAGCCTGATCAACGACCGGCTCGTTGAGTATCAGTTTGTCAGCATTAACGCTCTGGGCACTTGAGGTTACTGGTGGCTGAGCTTGCGCTTGCGCACTAGCGGTTGCCTCATCATTTGCCGCGCTTTGGTTAATAGCGTCATTACCAAGCACCGCACCATTGATGGCGTCATTATTCAACACTGCATCATTGATCGCTTCATTGGATTCCCCAGCTTTGGCAATGGCCACCAAGTCTTCGACACTACGGTTTTGTAGATTCGAGGTGTTATCTGTCGCCGCAGTATTATTGCCAGCATCGGTATTGGGCGCAGCATACAGCACTGATGCACCGCTGACGCTCAGTGTAAACAGTAATGCTGATAAGATTGCTTTTGAATTATTCATCTAATCTCTACCACCTCAAATGACATCTTTATAAATTAATAGACATTAACTAATAGTCATCAGCTAAATAAATAGAGCGGCATACACCGCTCTATTTTTGTATATTTCTAATGCTTCCTACTCTGCTTTTGCAGAATCGCCAAAATCAACACTTGGCGCTGTCGAAATGGCATCTTCATTAGCAACGGTAAAGTTTGGCTTGGTATCCATGCCAAATACTTTTGCGGTGATATTGGTTGGGAACTGGCGCACAGTGGTATTGTAGCCCTGTACTTCTTGGATATAACGATTACGCGCGACCGCAATACGGTTTTCAGTGCCTTCTAGCTGAGCCTGTAAGTCTTGGAACAGTGCATCTGATTTTAGCTCAGGATAACGCTCAGACACTGCCATCAGACGTGACAGTGCGCCTGTCATTTGTTCTTGCGCAGCAGCATAACGCTCCATTGCTTCTGGGTCATTGAGCACTTCAGGCGTCACAGTGATGCCGCCCGCACGTGAACGTGCCTCCGCCACTTGGGTAAACACTTCTTGCTCTTGTTCAGCATACTGCTGTACGACTTTGACCAAGTTTGGCACCAAATCGCTGCGGCGCTGATATTGGTTGACCACTTCTGACCATGAAGCTGTTACTTGCTCGTCTTGCGCCTGAAGATTGTTATAACCACAGCCGCTCAGACCGACAGTAGACGTCGTCAATAGTGCTGCTAGCAACATCGGCTTCATAATAGATTTACGCGTCATCGTTGTTTCTCCTAATAATGATAAATAACAAATATCTGGTAACACGTTTTTTAATAATTTTTTTGCGCTTATGCCTTCACAATCATCTAACGGTCATATGCGTTCTATATTTTGTATAAAGGCACGCGCTTGTAGCTTTCATATCTACAGACACAACATGAAAAACTACTCATGCATATTGCTCAGTCTTATAAGCTACAAGATATACTGCTCATAATGGCGCTATCATGATGCTTTTACAATTGACCGTTACCAAAACACAACCGCAACTTTCGACTGCTATTTTGTTTCAAAAGCATGCATTTGAGCCAAATATTAATATATAAAACAAAAGTCTACTAAATAACTTACAGTGAATAGATCTAGGTTATTACTGCAGTCAGTTATGAGTGAAAGGATGGCATCAAAACAAAACTTATCCGTCCATACACAAAGAAATTTCTAGTAATTGGTACAAAAATATGGCAAATTGCAGTTACGTAGCCGTACGGTTTGAATACATTTGGTAGTGGACTTATAGTTTGATACGTATTAGAGAGTTGGCAGCTGTGATGAAAAACAGTTACTCACTCTTAGATACTCCACTAATACATTCAATCCGCCATACCAGCAGTGTAGCCAATCGGGACGGCTCATAGCAAATTGAATACCCTCATCATGAGCAGTATTCAATTATATAACCGCCTGTTTTATCTGCGGGTTAACTTATAACTCATCTCATTCATAACGTGATGATAGGACACCGCAGTAGTTGAAGCTGTAGAACAATCAAACACACAGCTGATATTAATGCTATCAATGATAATCGCTATAAAAATAGTCTGTGTCACTGATGAAGCCAAGCGGATAAATACAGACAACTACAGTCCATTCTTGGTGGCTAAGCACGTATGAGACTTAACTAATATAAATATGAGTCGATGCAGATAATTTAACTGCTTAACTTAAATAAGTAAGTTAACCAGTTAATTTACTCCTAGCATACAGAGCCACCTTGAGACAGTACTAGGAATATACATATGGAAGGTTTAGTTAACTTAGTAAACGGAATTATCTGGAGCCCAGCACTGATCTATCTGTGCCTGGGCGCTGGTCTGTTCTATTCCATCTTGACGCGCTTTGTACAAGTGCGTTTGTTCGGTGAAATGATCAAATTGCTATTCAGTGGTAAGTCTAGTACTGATGGTATTTCATCCTTTCAGGCACTAGCCGTCTCCCTCGCAGGACGTGTGGGCATGGGTAACATCGCTGGGGTAGCTGCTGCTATCGGCTTCGGTGGTCCAGGTGCTGTATTTTGGATGTGGATCGTGGCCTTCCTAGGCGCATCTACTGCCTATGTCGAGTCTACCCTTGCACAGATTTACAAAGAAAAAGATGTGGTAACTGGCGAATATCGCGGTGGCCCTGCTTATTACTTTGAGCGTGCCCTTGGTCAAAAGTGGTATGGCATCCTCTTCGCCATCGCTTCTATTTTATCATGTGGTATGTTCTTACCTGGCGTACAGGCCAACGGTGTTATCAGTGCATTCGCACAGTTAATGGGTGAAGGTACGATCATGAACGTGGCAGGCCTAGAAGTCGGCTCTATGCGTTTGGTCGGCTTAGCCATCATCTTAGTCGTACTAGGTGTCATCATCTTTGGTGGTATTAAGCGTATTGCAACCTTTACTGAGTTTGCCGTTCCGTTTATGGCAATTGGTTATATTGCCTTAGCCTTAATCATCATGTTCAGTAACTTCAGCTTGATTCCAGATGTATTCGGCATGATCGTTGGCGATGCATTCACTGCACAAGCAGGTTTTGGTGCAGCAATCGGTTGGGGTGTTAAGCGTGGTATTTACTCTAACGAAGCGGGTCAAGGTACAGGTCCTCACGCTGCTGCGGCTGCTGAAGTTGAGCATCCATCACAGCAGGGTCTTGTTCAGGCATTCTCAGTATATGTTGATACGCTACTGGTTTGTTCTGCGACTGCCTTTATGATTTTATCTACTGGCATGTACAACATCCAAGGTACGCTACCAGATGGTCAGTTCATCGTACAAAACGTTGCTGCTACTACTGAAATCAACGCTCCTGCGTTTACGCAGATGGCAATGGAATCGGTATACGGTACGTTTGGTAATGCCTTTATCGCAATCGCTGTATTCTTCTTTGCCTTTACAACCATCCTAGCTTATTACTACATCGCTGAAGTAAACGTGGCTTACTTGACACGCTTCCTTGGTCGCGGTGCCAATAAAACAGGTCTATTCTTAGTAAAAGTATTGATCATGGTGATGGTTGCTTACGGTGGTCTAAACTCAGCTGGTTATATCTGGGCAATTGGTGACATTGGTGTTGGCCTTATGGCTTGGCTCAACATTGTTGGTATCCTTGTTATCTTTATCGTGGCTCGTCCAACGCTTACCATGCTTAAAGACTACGAAGCACAACGTAAAGCTGGTGTGGCACGCTACAGTTTTGATCCTGCAAAATTCGGTATCAAAAACGCACCTTATTGGGAAGCGCGTCATCTAGCAGAGCAAAAAAGAACGAATGTAGATCCACTACGTAAATAATATAGATAATATGCGCTAACGTAGCTACTGCTCAATCTTATTCAGTCTTACTAAAAGCCCGAGGCAATGGTCTCGGGCTTTTTTATTGCAAATAAATAACGCAGATTTTAAGATACCGCTGCTACGCCACCATCTTATAGACACAAAAAAACCCAGCTTTATAGCTGGGCCTCTTTAATATACTTATTAGCTTATGACAGCTAAGTTCTTATAACAACTGAGTTAAAGAAAGACTTACTCAGGCATCAATACTGCATCGATAGTGTGAACCACACCATTGGTTGCCATGATATCAGTACCTGTGATGTTAGCTGTGTTGCCAGTCGCATCAGTAATTACGTTGGCATCGCTGATAGAAATCGTTTTGCCATTAGCCGTTTCGATATCAGTACCATAAGGGATATCAGCAGCTTTCACTTCCATAGGTACTACGTGGTAAGGCAATACTTTTTTCAGCAAGTCTGTGTTAGCTAGTAACTCTTCTTTCGTTACGCCTAGTTTTTCTAGTACTGGAGCAAATGCATCATCAGTTGGTGCAAATACAGTGTACTTAGTATCTTCCATCAACATCGTATCAAGACCAGCGGCTTTTAATGCGGCTGTCAAAATGGTTAGGTTTTCATTGTTTGCTGCTATTTCAGCGATGGTTTGAGTCGCTTCCATATTCATGTCGTCTGCCATTGGCGCTGCTTCAGTCTCAACCATTGGATCAGTCTCAGCTACTGGCTCTACTACGACTTCTTCAGTAGTAACCTCAGGCTCAACTGGATCTGCGACAGTTTCGGTGTCGTTACATGCCGCTAATGACATGGCTGCTGTTACGACTGCGATAGATAATAGATTCTTCTTTAACATGGGTATTTCCTTTTAAATGATTGGTTGCGTCATGTGTTTAACAGACAGTTACTTTTAATAAATTTAACAGTGACTGATAAATCGTGGATATGACTAAATAACCAGCCATAGTTTTAAGTCCGCTATATCAATAACTATAATTCTAAAGGTTTAATTTTTAATTGATACTTACTTAAGTAGTAGCACTGTATCAATCACGTATATAGCATTATCAACTTGTATATTCGTTATTGCGTTTTTTAAAACATAATTTCGTCTATTTGATGTCTGTGATCATTAAAGCTACTGTAATTTGTATTTCATGCTACATGATTGATTATCAAATACTAAAACAGCCATTATCAAATGATAAACTCATCAAATAATAGCTGATTACTTAAGCTTCATCACAAATATATATGTTATTTCGCTAAAGCTTATTTAGGTAGTAGCACTCTATCGATGACATGGACAACACCATTGGTAGCGGCAATATCTGTTTTTACGATGTTTGCAGTACGGCCGTTTTCGTCCATCAATTTACCTTGGTTGGTTACCATTAGCGTGTCTTTGCTAGCGGTCATGACGTTACTAGGCTTCACGTCTTTGGCATACATGGCCATGTCACCGCTTACTACGTGATATCCTAGAATCTTGGTTAATAATGGCTTGTTAGCAAACAACTGGGCTTTGGTCATACCTGTTTCTTGTAGCGCTTGCATAAATGCAGCGTTAGTTGGTGCAAATACCGTATAGTGTGCATTTGGATCAGATAACATACCTGCTAAACCTGCTGCTTGTACCGCCTCTACTAAGACTGAAAAATCAGAGTTACTTTGAGCAACTTGTACCACATTCATTTTTGCCATAGTTTGGCTATGCATTGGTGGTTTCATATCTGCGCTTTTTGCTGGCATCATATTATTACAAGCGCTTAGGCCAGCGATAGAAATAGCTAGCGTACCGATAGTTGCAATTTTAGTCAGTTTCATAACATTATCCTTAATGATTGAGTATGTATTCGCTTATTGTCTTACAGGTTATATTGTCTTCTGATATAAGTTGCTCGTGCTGTTCAAACGCTTATCTTTTTGATAAGCAAAATCTAAATAGACCAACAGAACAATAATAACTTTTTGCCCATAAGTGACTTATAAGCAAAACTTACAAAGACCTAATCCTTCTGAAATCAAATTAACATGTATGAAACCTTTATCAATCTGCCTTTACGCAACTTTTTGTAGTACAGGTGTAAACTGTGTCGGACTTTTAAGCATAAGCGTTGGCTTTCATTTGCAGAAGCAACGCTTTGTGTAATCCGTAAGCGAAATGATATTCATTTGTGCACATATTCTTTATGAAATACAATCTAACGCTATGCTCAGCAGCTCAGCGAATAGGTATCTGCTTGTCTATGGTAAAAGTAGAATGGGCAGTATCCATGTGTGCTATATTTTTCATGCTAGAATAATTCAAATTTGATGATTTCCTCTATAAGGCTTTGCACTCTATTGGTTTGTTAATCCTTCCTTTTATAATATTGACGATATAAGCAGCGCACCTATGACTCAAACGATGACCTCACCGACCTCTTCTCACTCTGATACTACTTCTGACTCATCATCCGCTGATGACTTTATCTTAACGCCGCCTGCTGTCTTTCCTTATAAGGAGCAGCAGCTCACCGCGCGCGCCCGTATCACCGAGCAGATGGCATCACGCATCTTGATGTTAGATGGGGCAATGGGTACGCAAATTCAGACCTATAAACTAGAAGAAGCAGATTATCGTGGTGAGCGTTTTGCCGATATCGACCAAGATGTGCGCGGCAATAATGATTTGCTGGTGCTAACCCAGCCGCATATGATCAGAGATATTCATCACGATCATCTGTTGGCTGGTGCGGATATCATCGAGACCAATACCTTTAACGGTACGCGTCTGTCGATGGCTGACTATGACATGCAGTATTTGGTGCCTGAGCTGAATAAGACAGCAGCCAAAATTGCGCGCGAGGCGGCTGATGAATTTACCGCCAAGACGCCTGAAAAGCCGCGGTTTGTCGCAGGTGTCGTTGGTCCAACCTCACGCACGTGCTCGATATCACCTGATGTCAATGATCCTGCCTTTCGTAACATTACCTTTGATGAGCTGGTCCTAAACTACCGTGAAGCGACCTTATGCCTGATAGAAGGCGGCGTCGATCTTATTTTGATTGAGACAATTTTTGATACGCTCAATGCCAAGGCGGCGATATTTGCCATCACCGGTGTGTTTGAAGATATTGGTTTTAAGCTGCCTATCATGATTTCAGGGACGATTACCGATGCGTCAGGTCGTACGCTATCTGGTCAAACGGCGGAAGCGTTCTATAACTCGATTCGCCATGCCAAACCACTATCTGTTGGCTTTAACTGTGCGCTAGGTGCTGATGCGCTACGTCCGCATATTCAAACGCTATCGAACATCGCTGATACTTATGTCTCTGCGCATCCAAACGCGGGTCTGCCCAATGAGTTTGGTGAGTACGACGAAACCGCTGAAGAAACCGCAGCCCTACTCGAAGGCTTTGCCAAAGCGGGTATCTTAAACATCGTTGGCGGCTGCTGTGGTACGACACCTGAGCATATCCGTCAAATCGCTAAAATGGTAGCAAACTATGCACCACGCGTGATTCCTGAAATTGCGCCTGCCTGTCGCTTGTCAGGTCTAGAGCCTTTTACCATCAATGCTGACAGTTTGTTTGTCAATGTCGGTGAGCGTACTAACGTCACAGGCTCAAAGAAATTCCTCCGTTTGATTAAGACCGAAGCCTATCTTGAAGCACTCGATGTCGCGCGCGATCAGGTCGAGGGCGGCGCGCAGATCGTCGATATCAATATGGACGAGGGTATGCTCGACTCCAAGCAAGCAATGATTCACTTCGTCAACCTCGTCTCAGGTGAGCCAGATATCAGCCGTGTGCCACTCATGATTGACTCGTCTAAATGGGACATCATCGAAGAAGGCCTAAAACGTACGCAGGGTAAATCTGTCGTCAACTCCATCTCCCTAAAAGAAGGTCATGCTGAGTTCGTTGAGCGCGCCAAACTATGCATGCGTTATGGGGCAGCCGTTATCGTCATGGCGTTCGATGAAGACGGACAAGCCGATACCTACGAGCGCAAAATTGAGATATCAAAGCGTAGCTATGACGTATTGGTCAACGAAGTGGGCTTCCCTAGCGAGGACATTATCTTTGATCCCAATATTTTTGCCGTCGCCACGGGTATCACTGAGCATAACAACTACGGCGCGGACTTTATCAATGCCACACGCTGGATCACAGAGAACCTGCCAAATGCTATGGTCTCGGGCGGGGTATCCAACGTGTCGTTTAGTTTCCGTGGTAACCCCATCCGTGAAGCGATCAACTCTGTGTTCCTATTTCACGCGATCAAAAATGGCCTGACCATGGGTATCGTTAACCCAGCTATGCTAGAGCTGTATGATGATATTCCTGTCGAGGCGCGTGATGCCATCGAAGACGTCATGCTCAACCGCAATCAAGGTGAAACGGGTCAGGATGCGACCGAACGCCTAATGACCGTCGCTGAAAATTACCAAGACGGCGGCAAGAAAAAAGACAGCACCGTCGATATGAGCTGGCGTGAGGGTACGGTAGAAGAGCGTATCGCTCATGCTCTCGTTAAAGGCGTGACCACCTTTATCGAAGAAGACACCAAAGAAGCGTGGGAGAAATACCCCAAACCGCTCGAGGTCATCGAAGGACCACTCATGGACGGTATGAATATCGTCGGTGATTTATTCGGTGCGGGCAAGATGTTCCTACCACAAGTCGTCAAATCAGCGCGCGTCATGAAGCAATCCGTTGCTTGGCTAAACCCGTACATCGAAGCGGAAAAATTCGAAGGCGAAGTCAAAGGCAAAATCCTTATGGCAACCGTCAAAGGCGACGTGCATGATATCGGCAAAAACATCGTTGGCGTGGTACTTGGCTGTAATGGCTATGACATCGTCGATCTGGGCGTGATGGTACCGTGCGAAACCATCCTTGATACCGCTATCAGAGAAAAAGTCGATATCATCGGTCTGTCAGGTCTGATCACCCCCAGTCTCGATGAAATGGTCTATGTTGCCAAGCAAATGCAAGAGCGCGGCATGACTCTACCCTTGATGATCGGCGGCGCAACGACCTCTAAAGCGCATACTGCTGTCAAGGTCGAGCCGCAATATCAAAATGATGCGGTCATCTATGTCTCGGACGCCTCGCGCTCCGTCGGCGTGGTGACCAAGCTGCTATCCAAAGAGCACCGTACTGCCCTCATCGATGAGACCCGTGAAGAGTACATCAAAGTACGTGAACGCCTTGCCAAGCGTCAACCAAAAGCGGCCAAAGTCACCTATGCCGAATCGGTCAAGATTGGCTTTCAGTATGATTGGGAAAACTATGTGCCACCAGTGCCAAATAAGTTAGGACAAGTGATATTGGATGACTATCCTATCAACAACCTGCTGCCGTATATCGACTGGACACCGTTCTTTATCTCTTGGGGTCTAACGGGTAAATACCCAAAAATCTTGCAAGATGATGTGGTGGGTGAAGCGGCACGAGATTTGTTTGAGAACGCTGAAGAGCTACTACACAAAATGATTGAGGAAAAATCAATCGTAGCAAAAGGCGTGTTTAAACTGATGCCTGCTCGCCGTACTGGTGCAGACACGGTAACTGTTTATGATAATGACCCACAGAGTGGTGGCAGCCCAACTTATCAGTTCGAGCACTTACGTCAGCAAAGCGATAAAGCAAGCGGCAAGCCAAACCTGAGCTTGGCGGACTTTATCTCGCCATCAGAGACGCATACCGATCACTTGGGCGGCTTTACCGTCTCCATCGTCGGGACAGAAGCGCTTGCTGAGCACTATAAAGCGGCAGGCGATGACTACAACGCCATCATGGTACAAGCGCTATCTGACCGCTTAGCAGAAGCCTTTGCCGAGCATCTACATGAGCTCATCCGTAAAGAGTATTGGGGCTATCAGCCGACTGAGTCACTCACCAATGAGGAAATGATTAAAGAAAAATACGTCGGCATCCGCCCTGCTCCTGGCTACCCTGCGTGCCCTGAGCATACCGAAAAAGGTAAACTGTTTGACTGGCTCGGTACAGTCGAGGCAATCGGTACAACCTTAACCGAAAGCTATGCGATGTGGCCTGCGTCATCGGTTAGTGGATTCTATTACTCGCATCCTGATAGTGAGTATTTCAATGTCGGTAAGATCAGTCGTGATCAGTTAGAGAGCTATGCTGAGCGTAAAGGCTGGGATATGAAAACGGCTGAGAAGTGGTTAAATCCGAATTTGTAGATTTTCAAAACTTAATTAACGCTCAAATCATTTATCGTTATTTTTTGGCTTATTCATTTAATATGAGTAAGCCATTTTTTATGGCGCATCCTTTATTTATTATCAGCAAACTTATCGCTACGTTCATAGCAAAATACTTTTATCATTCATGGTCGATAACCATGCTAGATTATTGTCTACTATATTACTTTTATTGTTGTGAGACAGGCTATGAATCAGATTGCATTACTTTCTAGTTGGATTGGCAAAACCTTTGCAATCTGGGCATTGGTCAGTGCTGTGTTGGGCTTTATATTTCCTACATTTTTTGCTTCATTAGCTTTTTTGATTGTGCCGATACTTGGCATCATCATGTTTGGCATGGGTATGATGCTCAAAACCGAAGATTTCCTAGAGATTGTCAAACGCCCCAAACCTGTACTAGTAGGACTGTTGGCACAATTCACGCTCATGCCGCTGATCGCTTACCTATTAACCGTCATCTTTAACCTTGATCCTTTAATCGCGGTCGGTGTCATCTTGGTAGGCTGTTGCCCTGGCGGTACGTCTAGTAACGTGATTACATTTTTGGCTAAAGGGGATGTGGCGCTGAGTGTGGCGATTACCTCTATCTCTACCCTACTTGCACCCTTTTTGACCCCTATTCTATTAAACGTGTTTGCTGGTCAGCTGATCGATATCGATCTAGCCAGTATGATGATGACCATTACCAAAATCGTCATCTTGCCCATATTGTTGGGTGTTATCTTTCATAAATTTTTGGGTAAAAGGATCGAGTTCGTCACCGAGGTTTTGCCGATGGTGTCGGTATTGGGGATTTCTATTATCATCGCGGCGGTGGTGGCAGTGTCTAAGGCGACTATTTTAGATAGCGGTGCTATCGTCTTTGTCGTGGTAGCCCTACACAATATGCTGGGATATACCTTGGGATATGTGATCGCGCGCTTGTCCGGATTTACCGAGAAACAGCGCCGCGCCATTATGGTGGAAGTGGGGATGCAAAACTCTGGTTTGGGTGCTGCCCTTGCCGCGACGTATTTCAATCCTGTCGCTGCCTTACCGAGTGCAATATTTAGTGTATGGCATAACTTTAGTGGTGCATTGGTTGCGAATATTTTTGCGAAAAGGGATGCTAGGTAGGTAGTAGTTTTATTACTTGTATCTTAATTACGAGTGCTTTAATGTTGATGGAATTTAGATTTATGAATAATTAAGGTTATATGAATGGAAGATACTATAGAGCTTTGGTTCAAGAACGGATATACAGATTTCGATTCAAGCGAAGGTTTGAATCGAGACCACCCTTTTGAACTGAAACGCTTGAATGTTATTGTAGGAGCTAACAATTCTGGCAAAAGCCGTTTTATGCGAGAATTAGCTATTCAATGTTATAAGAATGAGATAGAGGTACGCCCTTCTTATTCTCGTTTTGATGCAATAAGAAATACTTTAGTTAAATTTAATAAATCTAGTAACATTTTAAAATGGAATGAATTAACTGACTTTGAAACGATGTTATCTAACTTTGACCCAATTATCAAAGATATATTTTCAATAAGTAACTTTGTTCAACATTCTTCAATGGCTGGAAGCCATGATTATGAAAGTTATAAGCATGTTGACTTTAATGAAGAGGAAATAATTGCAGCCTTTAGCGACTTTATAGATGATCCGTCAGCAGTCTTCAAAATTTATCAAAATATGAATGTCACTAAATTTAATATCTTTTATGTTAGTAACCTACGGAGTCTGAAGAAGCTATCTAAAAATTCGGAGCTAGATGAAACTATCTCATCAGGTATAACTTCTATAGGTGAAAAAATAAAAAATTCTGCAAGGAAGCATCCCACGCGGAATTCTGACCAAGTAAAAGAAGTTTTAATCTCTAACCCTTTACTTCAAAGAGCTTATCAGGACTATGATTTCATAGATCATCAAATCATTTCAGGTGAAGAGTTTTTTGATTTATTAACAGATTCACTCTTGGGGAAACCTAATGAAAGGCAAAGAATCCAAGACTATCAGGAAAAGCTATCTCACTATTTTTTTAACAACGAAACTATCACCATCATTCCATATTTAAAAACTGACACTATAGAAATTAAAATTGGTGACGAGGAACAATTCCCCATCTCTCAACTCGGTGATGGTTTACAGCAAGTTATTATCCTTACTTATAAGGCCTTCTTGACCACAGAACCTTCTTTCTTTTTTATCGAAGAGCCAGAAATGCACTTACATGCAGGTTATGTAAAGCAGGTTATGAAATTCTTGTTAAATGAAACTAACCATTACTACATGGCGACCAGTCATTCAAATTACTTGCTTGATATGATTAACGAAGACAAACGTATTGCTTTGTATCGTGTGGATAAAGAGCAAATAAACGACGAAGAGAACAAATACGAAACGGTAATCAAGCGTTGTGATGGTGACCGTACTATATTGCAAACACTTGGTGTGTCACCTTCTTCAGTGTTTTTAGCTAATTGTACCATTTGGATAGAAGGTATTACTGACCGTCTATATTTTGTTCAATATTTAAAGAAATATTTGGAAGAAATAAAGACGACTGATGAAGAGAAATGGCAAGATTATTCACGTTTCATCGATGGTTATCATTATGCATTCGTAGAGTATCAAGGCTCAAACTTAGAGCATTGGGATTTTGAAGTAGATTGTCCTGATGACGTGGATAGTAGCTCCGATAAAGGACTTCCTGCTGTATTAACCACTTCACACGCTCTCGTCATTGCCGATGCAGATTTAAGAGGTAAGCCTAGATTTGCAGAACTTCAAGATCAATTGAACGATAATATAGTAGTTACTCAAGGTAAAGAGACAGAAAATACGTTGCCTGCTAACCTTTTGAGAAAGAAATTCTTTACTATGTGTCCTCATAGCGGACTAGCTAATAAAGGTAATCAAAGTAAGCTGGCGTACAAAGATGAGTATGATAAATATTTCGATGATAGTTATGAGAGCTCAAATTTAGGCATTGGTGACTATTTGGATAACATACTTACAGCAATGCGCTCAGACAGAATAGTACCAGTTGTAGCTGAAGAAGAGACGTCTTTTACCTTCTCAGAAGGTGGTCAAAAAACGATTAAGAACAAAACAAATTTTTGTCGCGATGTCATAACCTTAATGGAAAATGAGGACTGGAATCTCACAGATTCTGCAAAACAGATATGTGAAAAAATATTCGAGCATATTGAGAAAAATAATCAATAACCTTAATTCTTTGGAACGAACAAGACGTTATATAAAGCTTCAATACTGTCGTAACGATCAAATCGACCTTTATTAATAGTGCGAATATTAGGCCGTTCAGCTTTTATACCATCCACATTGGCTTTGGTATGTTTAGCGATTTTCGCATTTTCGAGTCCAATCAGTGGTATTCCAGCTTCGGAGCCGAAAAAGTAAAAATAGCATAGCTCCAATGTTTTCTCGTCGAATACTATCCAGACGACACATCCTGAAGGTTTGCTCGCCAATCGAATATTGACCTTCTGACTTGGTATTTTTCCACCTAGTTTTGAAGTTTTAAGCTGGATATGACGAATAATATTTTTGGTTTCTAGAACAATGTCACAACCAGCATTATCAACTTCTGGCTTCAGTACCTCAAGTTGGCAATCGCCCTTCAACCAAGAAAGCTTAAGCATTTCACTAACGAATAAATGTTCAATGAGCTTTTCTCGAAAGCTTGATTGTTCAAAATGTTGACTCATAATTTACCTTAATGTTTTGGACTACCTCAATCTGATTTACCTTTCGTCCGACGACACCGCTCAGAACAATAAATCACCTGCTCCCAATCCTTTTTCCACTTTTTACGCCACGTAAAAGAACGCTGGCAGATGGGAAAATTTTTCGTTTGATTCCATCAACTTTTACTAATATTACAGTTAATAAATCAATCAGATATCATAATATAGGTCTTAATGTTATCTAAGAGATAAAAAATGCCAGCATCTCAAACTTTATTTAACCGAACTAAAAAAGAGTATTTACTATTTGCTCACCTACCCTTTAGCAAGCCTAATGAAATTTATGCTAGCGATGTGGCATGCTTAATGGTCACATGGTATATGTTGGAAAATAGTGGTGATGATATTCTATTTTTACCAGAATATGACAGTTATGAGTCTGCTCTAGAGCCTTTCAGGCATAATATCAACGAATATGTTGAAGTTACTGACCATATAGTTGATGCATTGATTCAAAGCAAATTAATTATAGATAATGGTCATTTATGGACTGACGAAGATGACTCCACTATTTATGAGCGAAATTTGATTAAAAATCCTAATTTATAAATCAATCTTTACTCTTCCCCCGCCGACACCGTTCCGAACAATAAATCACCTGCTCCCAGTCCTTCTCCCACTTCTTACGCCACGTAAACGGACGATGACAGACGGGACAGGTTTTTTGCGGTAGATTTACTTTTTTATGTGCCATAACTGCCCTACCTTATCTATTTGACTTATGAATTATCCATACCATACACAAAAATTAGAGTAGCAAGGAAAAAGAGTGCCAGTACTACGCATTGTAGGCTAAGCGATTTTGACGCAGCTAATCGTATTTTTGGCGTTTGGTATCATCTTATTTTTGATGCTCGACACCCTCATATTTCTTGATTCGACGGCATTGGTCTGAGCAGTAGACCATGCTCTCCCAGTTTTTATCCAGCTTTTTAGTCCAACTAAACTCACGCTCACAGATGGGGCAGAGTTTTTTTCGGACATTCTTTTTTTTGTGCGCCATACATTTCTCATTGGTTTGTTTACGACATCAGTCACGTGTCACTATAGCCTACTACGTATCATTGCTATTAGTCACAGTGACTAGTCATAATCGTCAAATATTTTATTTAGGCGATTGAGACTGTTGACGATCAGTTTACCAGATTGATCAGTACTGCTATCAATCGCGAGCTTCTCATCCATGCGCATCGTCAGTGGTGCTAGCGCTTGCTTGAGCGCATTGGCCATCAGTGTGGTCTGCTCATGGATATCAGGCGCATTGCTCTCTACGGTTTTACTATCATCATTTTTAATCAGGCTTTCGGCTAAGCTACAAGACAAGCTGTCCGCCATATTGTGTGCCAGTTGCTCCACGGCGTCGACCAGTTGCTCCATCAGCGCTTTTTGCGCATCTTGGTTTTGCTTGAGATACTCGCCTTCGGCTTTATGATCATGCTTGTATATTTGTAGCAATTGGCTTACGCTTTTCTCAAAGCCATTATCGATGCTATCGCTGACGACTTTGGCATTATTGATCACGCTATCGGCGAGGATTTTTTGTGAGGCTAATTGCGCCTCCATCTGAGTTTCTAACTGGGCCTTACGCTCTACTTCTCGCAAGCGAGCGATTTGCTCTGGATCATTTTTGGTTAAGTAAGTCTCAAACTGACGACTAATGGCATTAAAGCCACTCGCCAAGTCGACCAACTGCGCGACGATACGCGCGCCTGTATCGCCGTCTTCGCCGCCCATGGCTTTGTTGCGCAAGAAGTCGGCTTTGATTTGCGCCCAACGTTCTTTTTCCACATCGGTCAACACACCGCGCATCTCACCAAGCTTGAGCAAGTTGCTCTCTGCGCCTTGGGTCAATAGCTGCGACTCACCCAGATAGTGATCGTCTATCAGCTGGTTTAGCTCATTCTCATTCATGACCGCTGACAGCTTTTCGGTCATCTTATTCATATTGCGATAACTGCCTTGTAGCTTAAATATCGGCTCAACGCGATATTTATCATCTTGCGAGGCGGAGGCAATATAAGCTTGGTTGACGTCCAAAATGACTGCTTGCACGGCAAACATATGACGCAAGATCGCGATAATCTCGTTAATCTCCGAGGTGCTATATGGATAGGTCAGATCGCTGCTTTGCGCTTGCGCGAGGTTGGCATTATCCGTTTTTGCCATTTTGATAAAGCGATGCACATCGCTTAAATCGCGATTTGCCAGTGGTGCAAGGACACTATTAGAGGTTAGTGAGTTTTCGATATAACTGAGGGCAAAGATATCTTCCATACCACTCATGATATCGCCTAAGTTGTAGATATCGGCACGGTTGGCGAGCATGTCAGGCACTTTAAAGGCTTCGCCGCTTTCGGTATACGGGTTACCCGCCATGACCACGCAGAACTTTTTGCCGCGCATGTCATAGGTTTTGGTCTTGCCTTGCCAGACGCCATCAATACGGCGCGTGCCATCGCCGAGTGAGATAAACTTCTGCAAAAATTCCGCATGCGTATGCTGAATGTCATCAAGATACAGCATGACGTTATTGCCCATCTCAAAGGCTAAGTTGATTTTATTCAGCTCTTCCCGTGCGGTAGCATTGGGCGCTTTTTCGGGATCTAGTGAGGTGACGTCATGACCGAGTGACGGACAATTAATCTTCATAAAGATCAGGCCGAGACGATTGGCCACATACTCCATCAAGGTGGTTTTACCATACCCTGGTGGCGATATCATCATCAGGATGCCCATCAAGTCAGTCCGCTTATCCTCACCGACCGTGCCCATCTGTTTGGCAAGGTTATCACCGATGAGTGGCAGGTAGCTCTCATTAATCAGACGGTTACGCACGAATGAGGACAAGGGACGCGGCATAAATTCGTCCAGTCGCAAGGTTTCTTTTGACTCATGTAATATCTCTGAGCGCATCGCCAGATAACGTCGATAGGCAGGGATCACTTGGGTATCGTGATGATGCAAACGGTTTAAAAAGTCATCAACGGTAAAGGTTAGGCTCTGCTGATGAATACGTGTATGCTCACCCAATAAACCGTTAACTTGTATTTCAAGCGACACCTTGCCTGTGTGACGCACAAAACTTTGTACTGGATTGAGCGGGTTATTGATACTGGTCAGTGATGTCGATGATGACGCTGAAGGTGAGGAGAACGATAAGGTGGAAGCGGCATTAGCTGTGCCTTTATTTGCGCCGCCTTTATCAAAACTCGCGCCCGAGTCAATCAGACGCTGTACCAAGGCTTCACGCTGCACATCGTTCAGTTGAGTAAGTAAAACAGCAATCGCTTCGGGCACATAATGACGACCGCTCTCTAGCTGCTGTTTGCGTAGTGCCTCTTTTTCTTGACGTTCAGCCAACTGCGCTTCACTCAGCGCCTCGCCTGCCTCATCCGTGCCATCATCTGCTGCGTTAGCCGACTCACTATTACCGTAAGTCTTATCAAGTAATGCATGAAACCATGTCGCCAGTAGCTCATAGGCTGATTTTGGTTGGAAACCGAGCTTACCGATGGAAGACTGTAGCTGCGCAAAGCTGGCAGTGTTTTGCGTACTGACGGGAGAGCTACTCAGCGTTTGGCTCAGCTGCTCGCATAATTGCTCGGCTTGCTTGCTGGTTTGCCAGTTCATTTTGTTATATGCGGCAGCATTTGATTCCGTTGACTGCCCCATGACACTGACCAAGTATTCGCAAGCCAGCTGTACATAGCTTGGTTT
Organism: Psychrobacter sp. T6-5; assembly: GCF_052258485.2. NCBI lineage: Bacteria > Pseudomonadati > Pseudomonadota > Gammaproteobacteria > Moraxellales > Moraxellaceae > Psychrobacter > Psychrobacter sp. T6-5. The sequence continues at coordinate 2,961,392 of NZ_JBQQEY020000001.1, forward strand.
AAAGATATTGGTATTATGAACATCGCTGATAGTTGAATCTGACTCTGACTCCAATACAGCGTCTGATGTCTGCTTAGCATCATTACTACTACTAATACGTTCGTCACGATAGGCCACGACAAAACGGTGCATCACTTGGCTCATATCCTCAACCAGTAAGGATTTGGCAGTATCACTACCAAGGGCACGGCGCAACTGCTCGGCGGTAGCGGCTCTATCCGTCCAGTTATTTGCGTGTGTCAGTATTGACTCATTCAGCCAGTTGTCGTAGCCAAATTGATGTAGGTTATCTAGCCCCAACGCTTGCACGATATTTAACTGCCAATAGAACAGTTGCGCCAAGGCACGTACTTGCGGGGTATAAATCAGTAGCCCGGCCTCGCGTAATGTCGGTAGTATTTGCATCAACAGTAGCGTGGCATCATGGTCATGAATACCCTTGTCATAACCGAGCTGATAACGCGGGGTAGCGTAGGCTTTGACCAGCTTTGCCAGCGGACTGTTATTATCGATGTCACCATTGATATCTAACGTAATGACGGTTTCGTCGTAGGCTTGGTATAGACGGGTCTCTGTCAGACCGTCTTGACTGTTTTTAGCGCTCTCGATAATGCTATACGCCAAGTACTCGGCGCGGTATACCTTATCAGACTCGGAGGCGATATTCATCTCCCAATACGGACGCAGGGCATTTAATTCAGCGTTGTTAAGCGCTTCGTAATAGTCGGTACCTGTCAGATGCAAATTGAGCACGCGCTTGCCATCCGACTGCTGGCGACTAAGCAAGGTTAAATCCAATGGCTGCGTATTGACTGAAAAGCGGTGCTTGCCCAGCTTGATGATTTGACCGCCATCTTCAAACAAGTCGGATTTGTCTTTTAGGCTTTTATAACTCTCGATTTGGATAGCTTTTAGGCGCGCATCAATGTCATCGGCTTTGACGCTAAAGCCCATTGCTTGCAGCTCTTTTGCGATGTTGCGAACTTTTTGCACCAAACCGTCTGAGGCAAAATAAGTATTGAGCGCCTCTTCCTCGGTAAAGCCCGTCACGCCTGTGCTTTGCGTGCGCTTCTTAATACTCTCAAGCATCCGCAGCGCGCCATCGCCTAAGTTTTGCGCTTTGCGATTGCGGGCATCGAGCAGTTGCTGCTTATGGTTTTCAAAGGTCTCGTAAATCTCTTCACGTTTACTGATGATATCGGCTAAAAATTGATCGCCGCTATTGGTCTCTGGATCCGCGAACTGGCTTTCTAATTCCTCTAACTGTACCAGCAGCTTTGCCATTTGCTCATCTGATTTCTCAGGCGTATTAGCCATGGATAAAGCATTGGCAATCGATTGACCAAACAGCTTGAACTGCGCGCCAAATTGCGCGACCGCTTCTGCTGATCCTAAGTTTTTGCGTTTATGACTGAGTTTGGCTTTGCTCTGGTTGAGGCTGGCATAAATGGTCGAGATGTCATCGATGATTTGCGTGCGCACGGTGGCGTCAGCAACATCCAACGTACCGAGCAGCTCGGTCAACAAGTCTAACCCTTGCGCCGTATCGTCAATTTTATCCAGCACTGGCTTTAATTCAGCATTGGTCTCCGCCGTGTTTAAGCGCTCACTGACATCGACCAATATCCCTTCGTAGCTTGATAGCGCTTTATCACCGCTTAAAAACAGTACGGTTTTTTCCGCAAGATCGATTTCTGCTTCTTCTAGCTGCGCCTGCAACGCTTCTAATTTATCACTGTCTAAATAACGCAAATCCTCTAGGCTGACCAAGCGACCCTTTTGTCGTCTTAATGCTGACAGCTGATCGACATAGTCGCTGGCAGACTCAAACGTCGTGACCCGTATCTGCCGCAAGATCTCATTTTGTTGAGATTCGGCATCCGCGAGCGCGGTTTGGGTTTGCTTTTGGATACTTTGAACTTTGGCAAATTCATCAATGACCAGCTCAGCGGTCGCTGTCACTTCTTTAATGCTACTGGCGATATCGGTCAGCTCAGGCTCAGACAGCCAGTAGTAGCTATCAAACAATCTGCTGGTATTGTCCGACAGCTCTTCATAGAGTTTTTGCGACACGCTTTGGTTGTCAATGAGACGCGTAATGCTATAAAGATCAGAGATGCCGCGCACCAGCTCTTTGTTACCGATTTTGCCATAAAAACTGGTGCTCTCAGGCAATTCGCTCACATATTCAGGGGAGGCATAAGGGGTGTGCCATATCTGCATGGGATGAATGCGCGACGGCTCACTTTGGTCACTAAACAGTACTAAGCGACCGTTATCTGCCAACGCCATACCATTACAATAGATCGGATTCGCCAGTTGTTTTTTGATCAGGTTATAAGGAAACAGCCCCGTGATACCCAGCTCTCTGTCATAAAATAAGAATAGAACATCTTCGCCATTGGTCGAGATAATCTTGCGCTTAAACTTTAAGTTTTTGGCACCGACACTATTGGCATCGAACAGCTTATACTCGCCCGTCTGTAAATAATAACCACCCGGAAATATGATGCCGTGATCTTCGGGCAACTGCACACACGACTGACCGATCGCGTCCAAACGCAGCACCGCTTCAGTTAAGGTGTTATAAACAAAATAACGATAACTGTCCTCGCGGTACGGTAATATTTTGAGGAGGATTAAGCTACCGACTTTGGCATAGGCAATTTCAGCATCGGTCAGCGATTGGGTACGATCATTGACAGGCTCGCTATAGATGCCATTCCCTGACTGCGTATTGTCCTCAATCTTAATGGTCAGATCTCCGCCGACGGTTTCCACAAATATCGTATCTAAGATATTCATGTGCGGATACTTACCATTGACCATCTGCTCTCGCGTGGTCTCAATCCAATCAAAATCATAGGCAGGTGGCAACTCGATATCACGCTCGCCTCGATTGTCCACGTAGGCGACTTGAGCAGACTCTGGTGTGCCTTGACTAAAGTCCAACGCAAAACGAAACACCCGAATATCGGTGATACGCTCACCAATCTGAAAGGCTAATAGCAGCTTGCTGTCTTTAACGGTTAGTTGAATCAGGCGTGTTTGCTTGTAGTAGCGATAGAGCTCATTGAAGTCTTGTACAAAGGCATCTTGATCTAAAAACGTCCCTGTTAAATCGACCTCTTCGAGCTGATACTCCTGCTCCGCACTATCACCACCATTACCCTTCTGACTCTCATCGCTATCGCCTTTCTCAGTAGGGTCTATCAAACGATATAGCGACAGTACATCCTTAACATTGCTGGCGCGCTTTAGCCCCATAAACACGTTGTAGCCAAACAGCAGATAGTCGCCAACTTGCACCATATCCTGCGCCACACAGTTATGCTCGGTACGGATACGCGTGCGGGCAATGACCTGCATCTGGGTGCTACCAAATTCCGTCAGGCGTGCAGCATTTAGTTTGGCGGTCAATTGCTCTAGACGGCTGCCCTGCTCTGTTAAGCGTTTTTTGATGAGCTCGTACGCATTACCGGAGGCAACGGCCTGATCGGTTTGAGTTGCTTGGTTAGCGTTAGGATCGCTTTTGCTATCTGAATTGGTTTGGTTTTGCGTGTCCGCCATCGTTGCTCGTCCATTTTTATATTTTGGCAATAAGAAATCATTGAAGGTAAAGAAGCACTTGGCTAATCTAAAAAATCAGTAGAAGTGATGCGATTTTTTAGATTAGCCAACTCATCATGAATGATGAGTTGGCTATCGCGCTTTAAGAAACTTAGCGCGAATGGGCCATAGCACGCTGCTATCTAGATGATAGCTTGCTTATAAATGCAGCGTGCTTATAAATACTGACATGTATACCAATCACACATCATTTAAGCGGTTCTGTCATCATTTGACTGGTTGGCTTTCCTGGCTTGATTGGCCATAACCCCATTGATAATACCGCTTAACGTGTCTGACTTACCCGCTAGGCCATCAATGGCTTTACCGATCGACAATGACTTGGCAAAGTTATCAAAGAAGTGCGCTTCACCGCCGACGATATCGATTTTGGCTTTTTGGAGCGCCACTGCCAAGACTTCGGCGTTTTCTTTGGCAATCTCTTTACCTGCATTAATAGATGCCAAGGCTTCTTGTAGCGCGGTCTCGAGTCCCATGCGGAACTCTTCGTGCTCACGTGCCTCTTTGCTCATGCTACCCATGGCATTGAACTTCTCAACCAGACCATCGGCTTCGGCTTGGAAGTGCGCACGAGTGACTTCGGCTTTTGCCAGTCCAACGTCACGCTCGGCCTTGGCATTTGACTCACCGCGAGCGGCGATAACTTCAGCATTGGCCATACCGACATCACGCTCGGCTTTGGCATTAGATTCACCGCGAGCCGCGATAACTTCAGCTTCAGCCATCCCTTTTTCACGGTCTGTTTGAGCCTGAGCCTGTCCGGTTGCCTTGATGACATTCGCTCTCGCAATGCCTTCTTTTTCAAGCGATACTGATTTGGCTTCTTGGATTGCCGCTTCAGCAAAGCCATGCGCTGACTCTTCTGCTTTGATACCTTCTGCCATTTTGATTTTGGCTTCTGCATCTTTAGCAGAGGCTTCCAGATTGGCATTAGCCAGCGTGGTGATCTCGACAGCTTTGTGCTTGGCGGATAGCTCTTCGGCTTCTGCCTTTTTCACCTGACGTACTTTGAGCTCTTCAGCATCCGCTTCGGCAGCCAGTACGCGCGTTTGCTTAGAGCGCTCCGCTTCGCTGACTTCGCGAACTTCTTTGATGCGTTCTTCTTCTTGCGCCACAGTTTTGTCGACCGCGATACGTTCACGAATGACGTTGGCGATTTCTTTTTTCTCAAGCTCAATCGCGCGCTCGGCTTCGATACGTTGCAAGTCGACTTCACGCTCACGCGAGACGATTTCTAGATCGCGAGCACGCGTGACTTTTTCTTCTTCAATGACTACGGCACGCAGACGGTTCTGACCCGCCACTTCGATTTCACGTTGCTGGTTCTCACGCTGAATCGCCAAGTCTTGCTCTACCATGATGATGGCGGTTTCTGACTTTTTGCGTTCTTCTTCTTCAATCTTGCGAGTTTCAGCGGTTTCACGAGCGATCACTGACGAGATTTCACGCTTTTGCTTGGCTTCGGCATCGGCTTGTTGACGCTCCAGCTCCAGCATTGCCTCTCGGGTTTCGACGTTCTTTTTCTTAACCGCCAGCTCTTCGTCACGCTCAAGCTCATTGGTAATAACGTTTTGAAACGCGGTAAGCTGAGTGATCTTTTTGATACCCTCAGCATCTAGGATATTGCTTGAGTCTAGCGATACTTTGGGCGTTTGCTCTAGATAGTCAATCGCCACATCTTCTAGAACATAGCCGTTCAGATCGTTACCGATTTCTTGGACGATACTGTCACGGAACTGACTGCGGTTTTCGAACAGTTTGACAAAATCAATCTGCTTACCGACGGTCTTTAGCGCTTCTGAGAATTTTGCATTGAATAGCTCATTGACCGCGACTTTATCAGAGGCTCTCTCAACGCCGACGGATTTGGCGACTTTGAGCACATCTTCTTCGGTTTCATTCACCCGTAGATAAAATGCAACTGTGATGTCCGCACGCATATTATCCGCGCAAATAAGTCCTTCTTTGCCGCGTCTGTCCACCTCTAAGGTGATCAGCGAGATTTTCATCAGCTCTTTTTTGTTGATAACTGGCCAAACAAAGCCGCCATCAAAACGTACAGCTATTTTACTCACGCCGTTGATAATAAGTGCTTTGCCCTGCTCAACCTTGACGTAAAAGGCTTTGAGCATCAAAAGCGCGACCATCATAAAAACAAACGCCAGCACTACAACCACGCCGACGATAATGAGTATATCCATATCCATTCCTTTAATTAAAACATTCCAAGCGAATTTAAAACCCTTACTATATTTACCAAATACTTATTTTTTATATTATTGAGCCATCGTTCACTGACCAATATCATTGATGAGCGTTATTTGTCTTTGACAGGCGTTACGCGGTAAGTGTTGGCGTCATCTAAATACTCTACCAACACCACTTTATCGCCTTGTTTTAGCTGATTGTCACTCATATCTGAGCGAATCTTGAGTATCAATCCTGCGCCGCCATCATTGAGCGCAGCTTCGCCATGCTTGTCGGTCACACTGAGCGTGCGTACCACAGCGATCTTGCCCACATTACTAGACGAATTGCGCTTGGGGATATTGGCAATATTTTTGCGGATGGGCGAGATGATAAGACCAGTCAACCACATGGACACAACCAAGACAAAAATGAGTGCCCCTGTACCGAATAAATAATACAGAATGCCTGAGTCAACGTTTTGGTGTAAAAAGCTGGTGTACAGATAGCTCAGCAGCCAACCGATCAAACTAATCAAGCTGAGTATGATGATTAAAGGCACACCATAAAGACCAAACTTGAGCATCAATCCTGTGAAAAATCCGGTTGATGATAAGTTGGAGACATCCGCATCACCGCCTGCATCACCCAAATCCACACTGTCCATATCTGTCATACCAAGCAGTGATACGACCCAATATAAGGTGACAAACATCACAAGCCCCGTAAAAATAATCGTGGGGTATAAACTGATTTTAGTGATAAATACTAAAAAAGCTTCTTGCATTACATGTGTTCTCCCTTTACTCACTTAATCTAGTATCTTAATGACTCAGTTACATAGCTTGGCATGACATGAATGACGATTGCTCGACTTGATGCCGTTATATTTCTATTTTCAGAATCGACTTATGTTCCTTTATTAATGATTATATATACATTTCATTACATAATATATAGCTATGGCTGTTAACGACCCCATATCGGTGAGCGCACAACGCCACCATTTTGGCTATTGATGGCGTAACTTGTGTTCCCCAAGAGCGAATGAATAACCAAATCGCCACCTTTTTGACTTCCTAAACTTTGACCGCCTACTTGCCCGCTGATTTTTGAATGACGTGTTGGGTAGACCGCATAATTTCCAGAAGGAGATAGACGTGCCGGTTCATCGAGTCCAGTTTCTGCCAGATTGAGCACTTGTCCAGTTGTCAGCGTCATAACAGCAGCCTTGCGGCCATTTAGGTAAGCCATGCGCTGACCATCGACACTGAGCTGAGGACTGGCGACATAACCATTGGTCGGCACAGGTACGGCATTACCAGTCGCGAAGTGATAGCGATAGATACGGGGACGGCCTGCACGGACTTTGTCACTGGTATAGACAAAGCTTTTGCCGTCAGCCGCATAGCTTGGCTGTACCTCAGTGCTCGGTAGTGTCGTTAATTGCTTGGTCTCGCCATCGCTCAGGCGCATCTCATAGATATCCGCGTTGCCACCGACGGTTGAGCTATAGAGTAGACGTTGGCCGTCAGGTGAGAATGACGCTGACATATTACTACCTTCAGCATTGACGACTAGATTGCGCGTTTTGCTGCTGCGGTCATAAATATATATTTTAGGATGCTCGCGCGGGGCTTGTTTGCTATAAGCAAGCAGTTGACCATCAGCCGACCACGCTGGCGCATAGATATAGCCCGTGATCTGATCAATGAGCTGACGATCACTGCCATCAGGACGGATGCTATAGAGTGTCGATACTTTGGCGCTCCCTGACCCTTGCTCTTCCACATAAGCAATGTGTCCTTGACGATCAACGGCAGGCATAGCGGCGGTCAGTGGATTGCTATCCACTGTACTGGTCGGCTTTTTTATTTCAGCACTAGGCAGTGTCTGACAGCCAGTGAGAGCCGCCAATATCGCTATCGTCGTTGCCCCTTTTATCGTGATGTTATTCGTGGTTGGTTTTGACATAATGGTTTTAAACATAAAATAGTATCCAATAAAATCGCTAAGGTATGACAGCAGCATCACTCTAGTGTAGCTCAAAATTCGACAAACTTTGGACAAAAAAAGGCCCCACATATTAGTGAGGCCTTATCAAATCTAACCGGCGTATTTATATCGTTCTAATACATCGCTGGCTTATTTAGAGACAGCTTTAAAGTAAGCCACTTGATTGTCGTTTTTGATGGTCAATACAGGGACATTTTTGGCATTTTTACTGAGACTATATTTGCCTTGTACCGTTGCTAGGGTCGCTGTGTCAAAGCTGGCTTGCGGCTCAGGACAGGCCATCATCGTGCTGATGCCGTTTTTGATCTGTACATCACCATTGACGACACTATAGCCCGCGCTCATATTGTTGCACGTGTTCATAAATGCCACGTAGTTTCTACCATTGTCGTTCATGAAGCTTAACGTTAAAGGCTTGGCTGGATCAAAGAACAGCTGAGATACCTGCTCACCGTTACTACGTTTGGCATCAACCAACTGCCAATTGTGCGCTTGTAACGCCTCTACAGTGATGGGCTGACTGGCTGGCGCAGGCAAGGTAGCCGTTGTCTGGCAACCAGTGGCAAGAGCACTAACTGAAAAGGTAGCTGCCATCATCACTTTCGTCATATTTTTCATATATATTCCTTTTTTATTGAATCCAAAAATCTTGCCGAGCATAAGGTTGTACTTGACGCAAGACCCACAAAGCGCATTCAAAATTTTGATTTATTATGGTTGATTGTCTTATTCACTGTTTCAGACAGTAGCGATATTTTGTCTGACTCACCAGCGACTGTCATTATCAATTGAGTAATCATTTGGCGAATCTTTTTTGCCTCATACATTCTACTAACTACTAACTACTAACTACTAACTACTGATTACTGATTACTGATTACTGATTACTGATTACTGATTACTGATATTTCCTATTGTCGCTATTTTTCAACGATGGTGTCACTTTTCTTGATGAGGTTTTATTTAAACCTTCTCTTGGCAGATGTCAGCTGATACGAAAACACCCCACTAAATAGTGAGGTGTTTTTATCATGCGACTATCGCATCTGATGACTGATATCGTTTATCGAAACCTTAAGTAATACATATAGGCCTCAGTACACGTATTAATAACTAGCTTAGATCACATCTGTACCAGTAATATTTGGCTCTTCAGTCGCGGGCGCTGTCATACTTGACATCGATTGGCACCCGACAAGTACCGTTACCATGACAATACCAGTCATTAATGCTTTGGTTAAGTTTTTCATATTAGCTCCTAGAATCGTTTTAATAGACTGTTGGTTCAATTGAAAGATTACTACCATTGTACTAAAGCTACAAATATCGGGCCGTACTTCTCCCAATGATCATAGCTTATTCACACTTTTAGCATACCTATCTCTTATATTGCTGTAAGTTAATTAATGTTAATGAAATCTGCTTACTGAGTTTTAGTTTCCTGTAACGCTGCATAACCAGACAAACGCTTACGCTCAGCGTCATCAAATAGTTGCTGCTCAAGTTGGTCTATCTGAATTTGCACCTCTGCTGAATTGGTATTTTGGCTCAATAGCTGCTCCTTTTGCTTCTGATACTGAATGAAACGCTGATCAAAATTGGCATCTTCTTGATCGACTTGTGCCAGTCTTTCTGCCGCTGGTGCACCTACTAGCTCTCGGCGCATATTGTATAGCGCTTCAGGCGTCGCACCGCGAGCCTTCATCTGTTCGGTACGCATCATAAGCTCACCCAAATTGGCCTGCTGCATGATGTTGGCTTTGGTGGTACTCTCTGGCAAACGGCTAATATAATCACGTCTAGCCGCTTGCTTTTGCGCGTCACTCATTTGCGCGTTTTGCTCGATTCTGACCATCTCGATACTATAGTCATCGTAGCTATCCCCAGCACCAAAAAACGCGGTAATGGTTGGCTGATCAAAATACTGCTGACGTAAACGTGTAACCTCTTGCTTTTGCTGAGCGACGGCATTCAAATCCAACTCACCATTTTTGCTTGCTTGTAATTGTAGATTGCCATAACGCTTTTCAATCTCAGGAAGTGCTTTGAGATACGCCACATATTTGCCAAAGATAGCGACCGCTTGACTGGCGGCAGGTTCTGGCGTGTGGTGGCGAATATAACTCTCGACACGCGCAAAAATAACGGCTTCGTCCTCCTCTCCTAATGCGGATAAAAAATAATCAAACAAGCGCCGTAGACCTTCAGTGATAACTAATTGTTTGTTTTCATCAATGATGATTTCGCCATCAACTTGCGTACCTATTAATGAGCGCGGCAAACGCTCTAGCCCAGTGACAAATGAAGCCTGATTCTGATATGACGTCATTTGTCCTGTTTGCTCACTATTGAGTGCAGTGGATAACGTGTCCTCAGACTCATTAGCAATGGCATTGGATGCTAGTTGCGCTGAATCTATACGTTGACTGTCTGGCTTAAACCATATAATTACCGCCGCAGCGATGGCGATGATGACCACGGCGATGATAGCGATTGGTAAATAGGCTGGACGGCGATGTTTCGACATAGATGAGAGTTCTTTTTACAAGTCAGCTTAAAGATTGGCGTTTTTCAGACGATTGACCTGAGTACGATAGATAGATTTTGGCTCAGACTCGCCCCATGCCGTCAGACCTAATACTTGATCTGCTGAATCCAAATGGTTCATGATGTAATTATCACGAATCACATAACCAAGTCGACTCGAGCAGGCAGAAACCAAGCCATCATTTCCCTCAAATAAAAACGGTACGCTTGTTGCTGCAAGTAGATAGTCACTGGGGTCAAGGGCGCTCGTGACTTGTCCAACGCCACTAAATGAATAGTATTTGATACCGTTAGCGGCAGTACTGGTCGGCTGACCACAGTAGCTTTTTGGCATTGCTGCTGGGAATTTGGCATTGAACTTAGCAGCACCACTGGTCGATAGCGCCATGAGCGCCTGCCAGCCATCTTGCTCTTGTATCTGCTTAAAACTGATACCTGACCCAACATCGGTAAAACCGCCGATCAGGTTAAATACGCCTGACACTAGCTCTGTGGTGACGTTTGACGGCGTGCCTGTATTATTATTTGGTTCAAGGACATTTTTGACAAAATCGGCGGTTTTAGAACCTTGCTCTGGGCTTGATACTGCTGTGACTGATGCAACGTATTTTGGCGCGACACCAGCGACATAACGAATATCGATACCGCCTTGACTGTGCCCAAATAAATTGACTTTAGGATCGCCTGAGATGGCAGTGATGGTTTTTACCTGTTGTAACAGCTGCTCGCCACGCACTTCGCTATTATTAACCGCTGATGTTTTGGTGGTGTATACCTCTGAGCCACCTTTCATCAATTCTTGCGGAATTCCGTTGAAATAATCTAAAACCCCAAACAGCTTGGTGAAGCCGCCAAGCCCATGCGCCATGACCACTGGATACTGAGTTTTGGTATAATTAGAGGTAAAATACTTGCTGTCGACTAGCGTACAGCCATTGGCATTGGCACAATTATAGTATTGGCCTGCCGCTTGAGCAGAGGTGGTTTGCATCGTCATTAACAGGACACCAGTACTGATAGAACCCAGTATTGGCAAAAATGCTTTTGGCGTGAGCGCGGCGCGAATAGATGAGGAAAGCGTCATAACAACATCCTTGTTATCATTAATTGTGATTATCTTTACCTCATAATATCGGCAAAGATGGCAGCTAATCCCTTTAGCATGCAAAATTACATTACTTATATATTCTGCAAGATTCAACTAAATTGTCAAAATATGAATATATTATCGTGACTAAAGAGTCACAACTGTCTTTACCACGCGGTAAAGCAATTATTATCAATAATAATGATAGGTTCACTATCACTTAACATGAAACTGCCATTCATCCATTTATGGTATAATCTATCCACATTAAACCCATAATTATAAGACAGATGATGATGACTAAAAAATCTCTTATCCAGTCCGCCGACGCCATAGAAAAAATGCGCGTGGCCGGTAAACTCGCTAGTGATGTCTTGGTAATGCTCGACGAGCACGTCAAAGTTGGCGTCAGTACCGAAGCGCTTAACCAAATCGCTCATGACTATATCGTCAATGTGCAGCAGGCCATTCCTGCGCCGCTTAACTACAATGGTTTCCCAAAATCTATTTGTACGTCAGTCAACCACGTGGTCTGCCACGGTATCCCAACGGAAAGCAAGCTACTCAAAGATGGTGACATCATCAATATTGATGTGACTGTCATCAAAGATGGCTACTATGGCGACACCTCAAAAATGTGGATCGTTGGCAATGGTTCTATCATGGCGCAGCGTATTTGCAAAGTCGCACAAGATGCCTTATATGCTGGCATGAGTGTGGTCAAAAACGGCGCGCGTCTAGGCGATGTTGGTGCCGCCATTCAAGCAGTGGTCGAGCCTGAACGCTTTAGTATCGTTCGTGAGTTCTGTGGACATGGTATTAGTAATGAATTCCACCACGAGCCACAAGTCATGCATTACGGCAAAAAAGGCACTGGTTTTGAGCTAAAAACCGGCATGACCTTTACCATTGAGCCGATGATTAACCAAGGTACATGGCAAACTAAGATCTTGCCAGATGAGTGGACAGCGATTACCAAAGACCGCAAACTGTCCGCTCAGTGGGAGCATACGATGGTCGTAACAGACAATGGCTGTGAAGTATTTACCACGCGCCCTGAAGAAGATTTGAGTTTTTTGACACAGTAAGACAATAAAAGATCGCCTAGGCGGTCTTTTTTTTGGCCAATCATTAGCGCATATCGAGTTAGGACAGATTGAGTATTGTGCTTACTGGCTTTTTGTCTTTATACTCTGATGAGTTAATAATTTATATTGATACATTTATTAGTACATTTATTAGTACATTCTCTTGGTAACTTTTATCAGCTATCAGCAAGCGAATTGCCTGATGCTTTGCAGCTCAAACGTTCTATTTTTAAACTTTTAATTGGATAACACTCATGTTTACTTGTGATGTCGCTTCTATTGATCTAACGCCCCTACCGCTACTATCAAATGATACGGCGACAGATAACTCGCTGTTGTCAGAGCAAAATACGACAGATAAAGCGCTACTCGGCATTCCTGAATGGCTGGCACAAATCAATGAGGATATCAGCCGATTACTAGAGCGTGGTACCAATATTCGTCAATTGGTCGAAGTACGGGCCTGCGCTATTGATAGCTTACTCATTGCGCTATTCAAATGGTTTGAATTAGATAAGACGGACTTGGCATTGTTTGCAACGGGCGGCTATGGACGCGGTGAGCTGTCGCTTTATTCAGATATCGATATTCTGCTGTTATCTCCTGACGAAATCGGTGCTGATGCCAGCAGTAAGATTGATAAATTGGTCGCATTGCTGTGGGATATCGGGCTGGAGCCTGCGCTGTCTGTACGTAGCGTCAATGATGCGTTAGAAGCTGCACTTGACCATACGATAGCCAGTGCCCAGCTCGAAGCTCGATTGTTAATCGGCAACGAAGCATTGCGAGATATGCCCATCCAAATCGTGAACAAGCAGTGGTCTCCTCGCGCCTTTTTTGATGTAAAAATGGAAGAGTCCAAAACTCGCTACTTACAGCACAATGCCACCGAGTACAACCTTGAGCCAAATATCAAAACGGCTCCAGGTGGTCTGCGTGACATTCATATCATTGGCTGGGTCACCAAACGCTACTTTCGAGTGGGCAAGCTCTATGACTTGGTACAACAAAACTTTTTGACCGAAAAAGAGTTTGATGAGTTAAGCTTTGCAGAAGGCTACTTATGGCAGATACGTCATTATTTACATGTATTGACAGGTCGTAATGAAAACAAGCTGTTGTTTGATTATCAGCGTGAGATTGCTCAACTAATGGGGTACGAGACCCAGCCGGACGACCAGCCCAATGCCGCTGTTGAACGCTTTATGCGTGATTACTATCGCTGCGCCATGCAGATATCAACGCTGTCTGAGATGCTGACCAACCACTATTATGAGACCATCATAGAGCCCAACCTGCCTGATGATGAGCGCCCCAAAAAGCAGCCGATTAATGCGAGATTTAACCGTGTTGGTGATCATATTGCTATAGCACACCATCGGGTTTTCGCTCAGCATCCTGAATCTATTTTAGAGATGTTCTTATTAATGGGTCAGCACGGTATCGACAAGGTTCGTACCCATACACTACGCGCGCTAAAAATTGCAGCACGCGGCATCGATCAAATTTATAGGGACAACCCCGTTCATAAAGCTTTATTTTTATCTAATCTAAAAGAGCAAAACTATCTGTTCCATCGTTTGCGTACTATGAATCGCTATGGGGTATTGGGCAACTATATTCCTGCTTTTGCGCAAGTCACTGGTCTGATGCAATATGATTTGTTCCATCGCTATACGGTGGATGCGCATACTTTATTTTTGATTCGGATTTTGCACCGCTTTACCGATCCTATGTTTTCTGAAGAGTTTCCGCTGGTTAGTGCTATCTTTCAGCGTATCGAACGCAAAGAAATTTTGGTACTGGCCGCGATGTTTCATGATATTGCCAAAGGTCGTGGCGGCGATCATAGTGAGCTTGGTCAAACTGAATCGACAGAGTTTTGCTTATCACACGGCATGAGCTTGGCAGATGCCAACTTGGTTGGCTGGTTGACCCGCTATCATCTATTGATGTCGATTACCGCACAGAAAAAAGACATCTCAGACCCTGAAGTGGTGACTATCTTTGCAGATCTTATTGGTAATGTGACACACTTGAATCACCTCTATGTACTGACGGTTGCTGATATGAATGCGACCAATCCACAGCTATGGAATAGCTGGCGGGCGACGCTGATGAAACAACTATACTCGCAGACGCGGCGCATTTTGCGCGCCGATATCGATGCGCCTACCAATCGCCAAGATATGATCAGTGCCACACGTGCGCAAGCGCTCGCGATGCTAGACAATGTCAATAACCAGCACATGAATCGCGATGAAGTATTGCGACTATGGGATGATTTGGGCGATGAGTACTTTTTGCGAGAGATTGCAGAAGATATCTTGTGGCACACCGAAGCCATCTTGAACCATCCACCGATTGGCCTTGCTTCTAATGCGGATAGTCCACCACTGGTGGTCTTGCGTGAGCATCGTGAACTGGCACTGGATGCGGTACAGGTTTTTGTCTATACCCAAGATCAGATGAATCTGTTTGCCGTTACGATGGCGGTGTTCGATCAGATGAATCTTGATGTATTAGATGCGCGTATTATTACTGCTACCCGCGACTTTGCCTTGGATTCTTATGTGCTGCTAGATCCTAGCGGTACGCTATTGGTCGACGAAGACAGTCAGCAGGAACTTAAACAGCGCCTGATTAATGCCTTTAAAGACCCGACAGTATTAAAGCTCACCAACAAACGTATACCGCGTCAGCTCAGGCATTTTGAAGTGACTACGGTGATCAACTTTGAGTTTAATGAAGCATCTGACCAGCATATTATGAGCTTAGAGACACTGGATCAGCCAGGACTCTTGGCTCGGGTTGGACAAATATTTTTGCAGGAGCAAATTGAAGTTCATGCGGCTCGTATTACGACCTTAGGCGAGCGCGCAGAAGATATGTTCTATATCAGTGACCAAAACGATAAGCCATTATCTGCTGAACGACTTGATGCGTTAAAATCAGCATTGCTCGCCAGCCTAGCGACCAAAAGGGAAAACAACGTGGTTTATAGCTATTAATTGACGCTATCAGGAGCACGTTTTATAACGTGCTCTTGTATATTATATTGTCAGCATGTTCTATCAGCTCTACATCAGCAAGCTCTGGCGGCAAAACACCTACTTCAAGTAGCTGCTGTTCCATAATTAATCGTCCAGCATCGATTTCTTTTTGTAGCAAACATTGCAAGCTTGCTAGGTGAAACTGTCCATCTAGATAGTCACCCAGCTGCCTTAAAGAAATGGGCGACTTGGCATGCACGTCAGGATACAGACTATCCTCTGCCAAAATAATCATTTCATTGAACGCCTCTTCGCGCATCAGCTCATCTTTATCTATCTCATTCTGCAACTTGTTCGCTAGACGGCCTTTCGCTGCAAGAATACTGACAAAAAATATGGTCTGTAAGATAAATAAAGCAATGTATTGCCACAAAGATAACGATATATTCAACATATTATTTAGCAGCATCAGTGCCATGGCGACAACCACGTAACCAACCAACTGCCATAATAACCACATGATCAAGCTATTTTCGCCATACCAAAAGATTTTCTTCTCTTGATGCTCAATCAATTGCTGTCTCGCCTGCCACCAGCACGCTTCACGTTCTTTTAGCAGCGCATATACGTTAATAGGGTGCGCACCTGCATCAGGAATGTCATTATTGATATTTTTAGCGATGAAGTTATTATGATTTAGTACACTAGGCATATCAAACTGTCCTTAAAATGATCTGTCTCTGGCACTGACAGTCATCTTTTATATTGTTATAAGTTATCAGACGCGAAGCGTTCAATGCGCTTTGTAAGTACGGCTGAATGGGCTATGATAAGGTCAGCCGTTCAAGCACACTAAATTCGCATTCACGTTATGAAAAGAAAAAAGCAAAAAACAAGAGGGGTGCTACACTGCTCTAATGTAAATTTTCTTTATAACTTTATTATTAATTGTCTATTATAGTTACCACACTTATGAATCACAACTTAGCGCATTTACATCCTTATCCCTTTGCCAAGATGGCAACCTTACTCGCTGACAGCAAGCCTGCCAGTGGTTACAGCGAAATCAAACTGGGTATTGGTGAGCCAAAACATGAGCCACCAGCATTTGTACTGGACGTACTACGCGAAAACTTGGACAAAATAAGTCGTTATCCGACTACCAATGGTATGTTTGAGCTACGTCAGACGATTGCGCACTGGTTAGAGAAGCGTTTTTTTCTTAGCCACGTCGATGCCAACACCCAAGTTTTGCCAGTGATGGGTACTCGCGAGGCCATTTTTAGCTTTGTACAAGCCGTCATAAATCATGATACCGCTGATAACGAGAGTACGTCCTCTTCAGCATCTAATGGGTCACCTCTGGTTGTTATGCCCAATCCGTTCTATCAGATCTATGAAGGTGCGGCAATATTGGCACAAGCGACGCCCCATTTTGTTCCTTGTACGTTAGATAATGACTTTAAAGGGGATTATCGCGCGGTGCCAAAAGACGTTTGGGCACGCACACAGCTTGTATTTGTCTGTAGTCCGAATAACCCAACGGGTTCGGTTATGACCATGGAGGATTGGGAATATCTCATTCGTTTATCGGACCAATACGGTTTTGTCATTGCCAGCGATGAGTGCTATAGCGAGCTGTATTTTGATACTGCTCCGATCGGCTTATTGCAAGCTTGCGCGAATCTGGGTCGCCGTAATTTCAAAAACTGTATCGTGTTTCATTCATTATCCAAACGCTCGAACCTACCTGGTTTACGCTCTGGGTTTGTGGCGGGCGATGCCAAAATTTTGCAGTCTTATTTGCAATATCGTACTTACCAAGGCTGCGCAATGCCGATACCGCATCAGCTTGCCTCTATCGCTGCGTGGCAAGATGAAAAGCATGTCGCACACAATCGCGCCCTTTATCAAGAAAAGTTCGCGCTATGGATGTCAGAGCTTGGCGAGTTACTAGATTTGCGCATGCCAGAAGCTGGATTTTATTTTTGGATAAAAGTACCTGAACCGTTTGATGGCGATGATGAGGTATTTGTCAAAGCGTTATACGAGCAGGCCAATATCCATGCATTGGCAGGACGCTACTTGTCGCGCGAGGTTGATGGTAATAACCCTGGAAAAGGCTATGTCCGTGTTGCTTTGGTCGCGAGTGTCGAGGAGAGCCGCGAAGCAATCAATCGTATTCGAAAGTTGCTGGCGGCATAAACAGCCACTCAAAAAGCTTTTATCTTGAGCTAATAAAGTAGCCTCTAGGGCGTGTCCCTATTTTAAAAATGGTGATAAACGTTTGAGTTAGGGGCACGCTCTAATAACCACAATATAAATAGGGTTATTGGAGGCTTTTTGCATGAATAGTGCTATAGTAAAGTCTCTATTGCAAAATATGCCATCAAGGATGATGCCATGCCCCATCTTGACTTTACCCAGCCGCCCTTTGACGTACTGAGTCTAGCCGAACGTCAAAGCATCAGAAAAAACACGAAGATCCGTTATCTCGCTAGAAATGAGATCCTACCTGCAGAAGATTTGCAATATCTATATGTGGTCATCAAAGGACAAATTGAGCAATCACTGGGTGGTGAATTTGTCGCCTCTTATCTGGGCAGCAACCATTCTGATGAGCCAAACAATAATGACTGGTTCGATAGTCGCCGCTTGCCCGAGTCGCTCATAAAAAATGATGTGCCAGAAAGTGAGGACACGCCTATACAGCCGTACCAGTTTCGGGCCAGTGAGGAGACATTGCTGCTACAAGTCGATGGTGCCACTGTCGATAAAATCAGCGCGCAAAATCATCTGGTACGCCAAATGCTATCAGACAAGCTACCCGAAAGACTAAAGGCATTACGACAGCGCCGTAGTAATAAAGCGCTCGACCCTGCTGGATATACCCATCAACAAGAAGTGCAGCAAATCATGCTGCAACCTGTCATCGATGTCCATTTATTGCCAGTACATATTGTCGATGCCAATAATAGCTTGTACGAAGCTGCGCGTATCATGACCAAAGCTGGACTAAAACACGTACTGGTACGACCGCTGAACTATGTAGAAAATATACAAGAAACTGAGCAGCGAAAACTGCTGCTAGGCATCCTAACCGATACGGATATTTGCCGCGCTGTGAGTGACAGACAAGATCCCGCTATTACGCTTTGCCAACGCTATGCTAATTTTAACCTACGTACGATCAAGGCCACTGACGAGATTGGCGATGCGTTGCTCACCATGACTCGCTATCGCATTCATAGGCTGCCAGTCATTGATAGCAGTGGTGATGTCGTCGGGGTGCTTGGACAAAGCGATATGCTCGCCCACATTGGTCATCACTCACAGCTTATTAGTATTCAAATCGAGCAAGCAACCGATCTACCAAGCCTAGATACCGCAGTCGAACTCATCGGTCGCTATATTCGTGCGCAGCATCAAAACGGTGTCAAAATCGGTAATATCAGCCGTATGGTGCAGACCTTGAATGCACAGGTATTTACCAAGTTATGGCAACTTATCGTGCCTGATGAAGTGATAAGCAATACTTGTCTCATCGTCATGGGTTCAGAAGGTCGCGGTGAGCAAATCATGCGTACCGATCAAGATAACGCGCTAATCATTCGTGACGGTTATACGCATCTGGATTTGGCGCAATTTGCCGATACTTTTAATAACCACTTGGCAACGCTTGGCTATCCGCTGTGCGATGGCAATATCATGATGACCAACCCCATGTGGCGACAACCGCTCAGGCAGTTTACCGCGCAGATTGGCTTATGGTTTAGAAACACTGACCCCATACATGGCATCTACTTGTCCGCCATAATGGATGGCGAATATGTCTGCGGTGATGAAACCCTACTTACGCAGGTACGTCAGCATTTAGGAGTGGCGCACAGACAAGCCGATCCAATGTTTGTACGTCAGTTTGCCCGTGCAGCATTGCAGTTTGGCGATGTCAATCAGTGGTGGCAAAAGTTTGTGCCTCTGATAGGGGGTAAATCTATATCAGCAGATATTGATCTAAAAAAAGCAGGGATCTTTCCATTGGTTCATGGTATTCGTACGTTAGCATTAGAAAATGATGTGCTCGATGTGCCTAGCAGTAAAGATCGCCTAAAGGCATTGGTGCAGTCTCATGCCCTGACCCAAGAGCGCGCTGATACATTATTGGAAGCCTTGGAGTTTTTTATGGCGCAGCGTTTATCAGTCGCACTGTCAACCGATGACAAACAAGCAAGGCAAGTCGATCCAATGACACTAACCGCACTAGAACGCGACCTGCTTAAAGAATGTCTGGCCGTGGTAAAAAGTTTTAAAAATCAGCTGCGTCAACACTATCAGTTAGAAATAGCATAAATATAGCAATAGAATAAATAAATGGATGATCAACATGAGCTGGCTACAGCAGTTATCTTGCGCTTGGCAAAAGACGCAGTTACAGCGTCCGGAGCTGGCATCAATGTTCACCATACCATCGGCTGAGCAGTGGGTAGCGATTGACTGTGAAATGACTGGCCTGAACCCCAAAAAGCACCATTTATTATCCGTGGCAGCGATACATATTAATGGCAATACGATCGATACGGGTAATGGCATGCACTTAGTTTGCAGACCGCCTGTAATGCCAGATCGCGACACGATTGTCATTCATGGTCTGCGTACCGCTGATGTCGAGCATGGCATGAGTTATGACGAGATGCTGGTTCTCTTGTTACCTTTTATTGATAACCGACCCATCGTCGGATTCTGCACACAGCTCGACATGACATTTTTGAATCCTTTGGTCAAACGCTATATGGGAACGACCCTGCCCAACAAAGTCATCGATGTGCGTCAATTATACAGTCGGCGTATGGGTGACCGTACGCAAGGTATCCCCAATCAAACGCAGCATTTGACTAATATTTTGGCGCATTATGATATTCCTCAGCTAGGCGCACATGATGCTTATAACGATGCAATAATGACGGCGATGGCGTTTTTGCATGTACGCTAGCCTTTATCATTGACGATAAAATTGAGCTTCTGAGAGCATGTGCGAAAACAGCAACTCATGTTACCATAGGCAGTTTTTGCCACCTGATGAAAGATGCTCATGCGATACCCTTCTCAACGCGATCTCTGTCAATACGACCCATCTCAACACGATCTCTCTCAATGCAATAGCCGCATCCCTATGACAGCAAAGCTCACCACGCTCTGTCGCCATGTGCCACCATTTAATCAATCTAAAAAACGTTTGCCTGTACTTGCGCTACTGTCAGCAGTTATGCTGGTGCCTACCTACGCACAAGCCGCTCTGCCAACAGCCATTCAGGCTGCGTTATCACGTGCAGATCTGACAGAATCTGATATCAGTATCATCGTCACACCAATAGGGGACAAGAATGCCAGTCGTCTGCCTGCTCCTATTCAGGTGGTCGATAGCAGTGATGTTGATAGCCAATCGATACCGACGACACCATCTAAAAATACGACTACTGATAAAAACAGTAGCAGTCAGGAAGCGACTCAAAATAATAACAACCATGCCGCCAGTAATCCTGACCAACAAAGCGCATTGATTACTATTGAAAAGCGCACGATTGAACAGCACGAGCAGAAGATACACGATTATACTGATGATCCTTATACTTATCAGAGTGTAGAAAGCATCCCAACGGTAGTGCCTGACGATCAACCAGCCGCTGCTAACAATGACAATAGCGCGGTGAGCACTGATAAAACCTCCATCAAAATCTCCTTTTCGCCACTATTGAATCATCAGCCTGATGTCCCTCGCACCCCTGCCAGCACCATGAAACTCGTTCCCAGTTTTATCGCTTTGGACACACTAGGGGCAGACTTTGTATGGTATACACGCGTCTATCATACTGGTATTGTCATCGGCGACCGTCTATATGGCGATTTAATCATTCAAGGTAGTGGCGATCCAAAAATGACCCACGAGCGTTTGAAGGAGCTACTGTATAAAGTACAAGCCTCAGGTATTCGCCATATCGACGGTGACATCATCGTTGACAGTGCAATCTTCAAAAACGTGAGCGAAGATCCTGCCGCTTTTGATAACTCACCTTTGCGCCCTTATAACGCCAGTCCTGATGGCTTTTTGGTAAACTTTAGCACCATTGGTATCAAAACCTACCCCTCAGATAATGGCCAAGCGAGCTTGACCTATAAGCCACGACTGGCTAACTATCAGCTGCCTGATAAGATAAATACCCGTGCCGCTTACTGTGGACAGGCAAGCTACAGCCTATCGCCGCAGTGGCAAGCGGAGCGGCTAGCACTCAATGCTAGTCTGCCAGAGAGCTGTGGCGAGCATGTGTTTTATGTGGCGTATCCTAATGCCAAAGAGTTTGCGGCACACGTCATTGCTGCCAAATGGCAAGCACTAGGCAATACCCTGAGCGGAAAAGTGATCTCACAAGAAACCCCTTACGATGCCAAAAAAACCTCAAAATCAGTACATGGTCTCACGGCTATTACCATTTCACCCTTGCCTATGGTCAGCTATCCTTCGTTGAACCTAACGCAGCAGATTCATGATATTAACCATTTTTCAAACAACGTTATGGCTGAACAAGTGGCCCTATCTATAGGTGCCTATGACAAAGCAGAACTGACTCAATCAACAGCTATTAATAACAATACTAGCGAGTTAACAAATAACACAGTAGTCAATAATCAGAATACCCATAAAAAAGCTGATAGCCTATATCAGTTTGGCACACCTGCTGGTACCAATTATTCTTCAGCCTTACAGACAATCAATCAATGGTGGCAAACCAACCTAAGCACACCGCCACCTTATTTGACCAATGGCTCAGGACTCTGCCGCGACTGTACCATCACTGCCGCCAATCTAAGCGAGCTGTTGACTTACGCTTATGGTCACCCAAGCTTTGATGCGTATGTAGACTCGTTAGGTATCGCTGGAGTCAGTGGCACTATTGCCGCTCATAGTGAGCGATTACCTGACTCAGCAGCGATTGGCCGAGCATGGATAAAAACAGGCACATTAAATAACGTCACCTCAATGGCAGGCTATGTCAAAGGGTTATCAGGTCAAGACTATGTTGTTGTGGGTATGATTAATACAGATCAAGCGCTCAATCCTTATACAGCAAGACCTGTATTAGATGCAGTACTCGACTGGACCGCTCAGCGCTAATGGTTTTGCTAAAGCGATGCTTAGTGAGCAGTAGTAAAGCAACAGCAGATATTTTGACGAAAGTGGTATGATTATTTGCACGGCAATCATGACTGCTATGTTTATGAATATATTTTTAAAACTTTTATTTTTATCTTTACAAAGGCCAGCTTATGTCACGCCAGACACCCAATCTTAGTAAGCCTAAAACGCTTGCGTCAAGTCAGACTAAACTGGCGCAATATATCGGGTTTTTTGCCATTGGCTACATCCTTGCCAGCGCCATCTTTATGATGATTCAGACCAAGATTGCGCTTAACTCGCAACTGGTCATGGTCGTCTCTATCATCGTCGGTGCCTATATAGCTGTCAGCAAATTCATCAAGCATCAGCAGCGCGCCTTGGCTAAAAATGAAATCAACCGGCTCATGTTTGGCGGTGTTGCGGTGGTTTGGTTATTGACGGTCCTTTATTTTTTAGCCATATGGTTTTGGTTATTTGATGCGGTTAGCCGTGAGGTACTACTCGAGATGGCAATGGCGCGGCCTTTGCCCTTGCTCTCTTCACTGGTGTTGATGCTGGTATTCACCTTGGTCAGTACGCGTATCAGCCTATGGGCCATCAACCATTTCTTGAACCCTGCTCTCAAAACAGTATGAACACACTCGACCATTTACTACGAGCATAACCAACCACCTACAAGCTAATACAAAGTTTTCTCCTACTTATACGTAAAATCCGTTAGGCTAACTTTAAGTAGTCAAATTTTAGCGGTTATTTGTTTTACTTTATGATAGGAGCAGACATCATGGAAACGGTTTTTTTTGACAACATAGATAAGCTCGGGCGCATTGTTTTAACGACTGTTATGGTCTACGTGTTGATTGTATTGGTGACCAAAGCCTCTGGTAAACGCTCGACGTCACAGCTCAATAATTTTGATTGGATCGTGACGGTAATGATTGGCTCATTGGGCGCCAGTACCATTTTGCTCAAAAACATCCCTTTCATCGAAGGGGTGTCATCAATATTGGTACTCTACCTCTTACAGTTTTTGGTGACCAAATACGCCTCTATCTCACCGCAATTTAGCAGTGTTATTTTGTCTGATCCACGTATTGTCTTTTATCAAGGACAGTTTTTGCCAGAGGCGATGCGTGCCGAGCGCTTGACTCGGCAAGAAATCGAATGTGCGATGCGTGCTGAAGGTATCAATAATTTTGATGATATCGAAGCCATTGTCTTCGAATCTGACGCCAAGCTCAGCGTGATTCCAAAACAACGCCAAGCCGATACGAGTGATGATGAGCAGGATGTAGATCACAGCGTATCAGAGACCATTACCCCTTTGATGTAGTGATTAGATAATTAAGCACTGCTGGCCATCAATACTCAAATTCAGTGCTCGGATGTAAAAATTTTTCAATTTAAAAAATGGTACGTACTATGAAGGTAAGAATTTTGACCGTTGGCAATAAGATGCCTAGCTGGGTGCAAACAGGTTTTGATGAGTATTTTAAGCGTATTCAGCCCATGCTGAGCACAGAAGTTGTGGAAATTGCCGCCGCAAAACGGGCAAAAAACCCATCAGATGCCAATCTAGCACAGTACCGTGAGCAAGAAGGTCAGGCGATATTGGCCGCTCATAATGCCGCGAGCCGTGAGCAATTATGGGTACTAGACGTCAAAGGTAAGATGATTTCGACAGAAGGATTAGCTGATAAACTCGCTGATGGCATGCAGCAAGGTGATGATATTGCGTTGGTCATCGGCGGTGCAGATGGCGTATCACCAGCAGTGTTGGCAAAAGCCGACGCAAAATTATCATTATCAGCACTGACATTGCCACATCCGCTGGTACGCGTTGTACTAATGGAGCAGCTATACCGCGCGATGAGTATCAATAATAACCACCCTTATCATCGCGGTAATTAAACCAGAACCAAAAATGAAGACTGAATCGAAAAATATCCGTCACGCAACGGATTGAAAAACTGGCGCATGCCCTAATAAATGGAACATGAAATATCCAAAACGCGCGACATCCAAAGCCTCTCAGACTACGCATCAGCGTGACCATCATCACGACACTGTACAGACGCCTATTACCTCTGCTGCGGCATGGGAAAGTGCGTCTGCTATAATGCCCAATGCATCCAAACTACCTGCGTTATTTATCTCGCACGGGGCACCCACGCTTGCGATTGAGCAATCTGCCACGACCAGCGCATTGGCACGTATCGGGCAAAACTTACCCAAACCACGTGCTATCGTTATTATGTCGGCGCATTGGCAATCAGCAAAACTTGAGATCAGCAGTAACCCGCAGCCAAAGACGTGGCATGACTTCTCGGGTTTTGCGCCTGAGCTGTACGAGCTTCAGTATCCTGCATCAGGTCAACCAGCGCTGGCTGAGACACTTGCTCAGCAGCTCACCGCGCGCGGTATTACTTGTAGCGTCAATCCAGTGCGTGCCTGTGACCATGGGGTTTGGGCACCGCTCAGACACCTGTACCCAGAGGCAGATGTGCCTATCGTTCAAGTGTCACTACCGCAGCATTACGATAGCATTGCTTGCTATCAATTGGGCGCGCAGCTCGCGCAGCTGCGTGATGAGCGAATTCTTGTCATTGGTTCAGGTAATATCACCCACAACTTACAAGCGCTACGCTGGGAAGCCGACAGCATCGATCAGGCTGCTAAAGGATTTAAGCAGTGGTTGCTCCAGCAGCTCAAGATAGACATACCCACTGCCCTCGACTGGCAGCAATATCCACAGTACAAAGACATTCATCCAAGTGACGAGCATTTGCTGCCATTGTTTTTTGCGTTAGGTGCCGGTCAGCGCGTCTCGGTTGTTCATCAGAGTATGGCCCATCATAGTTTGGGTATGGATATCTATCGCTTTGATTAGCTCATATTTATTAGCGCCTACTTATATAATCAAAGCACACAAACCAAACCTACTTTTCAAAGGCAGGTTTGGTAAATAAACCTGCACGCTCCATCTCACCTGCCAGACTAAATAAAGTCGCCTCATCATTCATACGTCCGATAAGTTGCATACCAATTGGCAAGCCTTTTTTACTCATACCGACTGGCACCGACATGGCTGGCAATCCTGTGACGTTACCCAATAACGTGAAGCCCATTTTTCCTAGCACAGGCGCGCTTAGCTTTTCGATCATCCCCGAGCTAAAGGCGTATCTGCCCATATCAAAACCTTTATTAAGTACCCCAGCGCCACGCATCATCATCTCATCCATGCGGCTGGGTGGTAGCACGCCGTGTTTGACCGCAGGTGTTGGCACGGTCGGGGATAAAATCATATCGTAGGTTTCTAATAACAGTCCCGTTTGATACTGACTGTTATGCCAACCGTGTTTGGCATGAACCAAGTCCACTGCTGATAGCGAACGTCCGAGTAGCGCCATGTTGTAGGTTTGCGGTTCTAGGTTTTTGACATGGGCGGACCCAAACTCACGCTCGATATTATCAATCGTAAAGGCAGTATGCGCGCAGACCACCACGATAAAATCGTGCCAAAACTGCTCGATATTGATATTTGGCTCAGCGGGTATGACCTGATGCCCCATAGACTCTAATTGCTTGGCAGTTTGCTCCAGTACAGCAAGAACTTCTTTGTCCACTACGGTATTGGCAATCAGTGGCTGCTGCTGCAAAGCGATTTTTAATGGTCGCGGTGCACGCATCGCCGCTTGCAGAAACGTGCCATCTGGCGGCGCAATGACATAAGGCGCACCAATCTCCGCACCACTGGTGGCATCGAGCATCGCGGCACTGTCACGTACCGAGCGTGTAATCACATGATCGGCAACTGCCCCATCCCACCCTTCACCAAGATTAGGACCAAGCGGATTACGACCACGGCTTGGTTTTAAGCCAAACGCACCGCACCAAGCAGCCGGAAACCGTATCGAGCCGCCGCCATCACCAGCGCCTGCCATCGGTACGATACCGCTCGACACTGCTGCTGCACTACCACCCGATGAGCCACCAGAGCTATAACCTTTTTTAAAAGGATTATGAGTAGCACCATGTGCTTTTGGCTCAGTGGTGATAATCAAACCAAACTCAGGAGTGTTAGTCTTACCAAAGGTGTTCACGCCCGTGGCTTTCATTCGCTTGACGATTTCGCTGTCTTTTTCTGAAAGGATATTCACACTGCGGCTGCCCATCGTGATGGGTTCATCCGTAAAACTAAATGACAAGTCTTTTAGCAAATAAGGTACGCCATTGAACACACCAGATGGTAAACCTGCCTGCGCAGCGTTATAAGCGCGCTCATCGAAACGGTGAATAATGGCATTTAGCTTGGGATTGAGTTTATTGGCCTGATAAACGGCTGCGTCCAGCAACTCCTTTGCGCTGACCTCACCTGAATTAACCAGTGCCGCTAAGGCGAGTGCATCGTATTGGGTATATTCTTTAAACATAACTGACCTTCCTTGGAGAGTAATTGTAGTAAATTTTGGAATACTTATTTCATCAGTAACTGTCAGTTTATTATAAAAAACCACGACTTATGGTTGATAAACAAACTCACTGGTCATTTGAAAGTTTTGGTAACTTATGCGCTTATAAATGAAATTAATCTTAAATCTCTTTCATAAAAAAAACGAGCCACTTTTATGACTCGTTTTTTCATTATCAATTCAATACTAAGCGCTACATTAACAATTCGCGCTTACCACTTTTGCCCATCGAGCTGACCAGTCCAGCGTCTTCCATCGAGTCGACAATACGGGCGGCACGATTATAGCCGATGCTGAACTTACGCTGGATACTAGAAGCTGAGACCTTACGCGTTTCCATAATAAAGGCGACCGCATCATTATATAGATCATCATCTTCACCAGAAGCATTGGCACTACTACCACCGCCCGGACTAGATAATTCAAAGTTGCCTGCCATGTTGTCAATATAATCGGGAGCACCGCGCTCACGCCATGCGTCACAGACACGGTTGACTTCTTCATCACTGACATAAGCACCATGCACACGATCTGGCTCGATTTGCCCTGGCCCCAAGAACAACATATCACCGTTACCCAGCATGTCCTCAGCACCGCCACTATCCAAAATGGTACGCGAATCGACTTTTGAGTTCACACGTAGTGCCGCACGCACGGGAATGTTGGCTTTGATCAAACCCGTAATGACATCGACTGATGGACGCTGAGTAGCTAACATCAAGTGAATACCAGCAGCACGTGATTTTTGCGCCAAGCGCGTGATTAACTCTTCGGCTTGCTTACCCACCTGCATGATCATATCGGCAAACTCATCCGCGACAATAACAATCATCGGTAAGGTTTTGAGCTTTGGCGCTTGGCTGATACTCACGCTGTCATTCGGTCGCCAGAGAGGATCAAGCATTGGATTGCCTGACTTTTCTGCCGCGATGACTTTTTTATTAAACTCATTGAGCTTACGAACCTTGAGTAAGCTCATTAGCTGATAACGACGTTCCATCTCGGCCACGCACCATGACAAGCTGCTAGCAGCCTCGGTCATATCGGTGACAACGGGCGTTAGTAGATGTGGAATGTCATTATAGTTAGCCAGCTCGAGCTGCTTTGGATCAATCAAGATCAGACGCAGCTCATTAGGCGTGTACTTGAGTAACATCGATAATAGCATCGAGTTGACCAGTACAGATTTACCAGAGCCTGTGGTACCAGCGACCAGCATGTGCGGTGCGCGAGCAAGGTCAGTAATGATGGGGTTGCCACCGATGTCTTTACCCATCGCCATACTGATTTGTGCTTTAGGATCTTTAAACTTTTCGGTATTCAATAGTTCAATCAAGCGCACCATTTCACGTTTCTTATTGGGCACTTCGATACCGATATACGGCTTACCAGGGATGACCTCGACCACACGCAATGAGGCCATCGATAATGAGCGCGCCAAGTCACGCGAAATACCAGTGACTTTACTTGCCTTTACGCCAGCCGCAAGCTCGACTTCAAAGCGAGTTACGACAGGCCCTGGGATAGCGTTGACGACGTTGGCTTTTACATTGAACTCTTGGAGCTTGATCTCTAACAATTCAGATAATTGCTCAAGCTCAGCAATGGTATAGCTAGGCTTACGGTCAGGGTCAGGCTTGTCCAATATAGACACATCTGGAATAGGGGTTAGGCTACTGCGATAGGCAGCCGTCTGCATCGAGCGTGATTTTTGACTGAACGCCGCATCGTCACTGATATGCGGCATAACTGGTGCACTGGTGTCGTCAGTAGCATCATCCTCCGGCATCATGTCAGTGATATGGTTGCTACTATCACCTTCTGGTACCGCAAAGCTGACGGATGGTTTAGCTGGGGCTACAGGCTGCGTATTTGAGGCCGAACTGACCGCTTCCACAGTTGGCGCCGCTTTTGGATTGGCAGGCGGCGTATTGGTTGGGGTCATGTCAGAGACGCCTGACACTGGCGGAGCGACTTCTATCGATGACTGAGCCGTTGAGATTTCAGACACAGATAGTGAATCATCACTATGTGGCAGTTCATTCTGTTCATGAGAGGATGCATTTGAAAAACTAGGAGTCATTTCAGGCGCAGGCTTTGATCGCGCTTCTTGCGCTGGCTGCTCAGTAACATGGGTTGTAGCAGGCTCTATATCGCCATGCTCAGCCAACCACGCTTCTGCTAACTTATCGACATCCCCCGTTGTATCATCTGGGTAAGAATCCTCCGGCTCATTGATAGCTTGATTGACAGCTTTACCATTCGTTGATTCATCCATTGATGGTTGAGTAGCTTTTTCTAGATTAGATAGATCTGCTGCCTCTAACATCGGTGCTGCCACAGATGTTTGTACTGCTTCTTCTAGTGACACGTCAGTGACGACTTCACTCTGTGCATAGTTAGGCACAGTAGAATTATCTATGCTGTTAGTGCTATAAGCCATCTGTTCACGCGCGAGCAAATCATCAACCGTATTTGCATCATTCCACGCAAAGCTTGGCTCAACTTTACGAGCAGGCGCTACGGTAGGGTTTGATATCGCCGATGTGTTTGTATCACTGACTGTATTGCCAACCGTAGCATTAGTAGTCGCTGCGGTCGCGTATTGTGGCTCACTTTTTTCATCGCTAGACGTAGCTGCTGCTTTTGCTGTCGCCATAGAGGCTTTCATACTATCAGCCAATCCTGACGTCGACAAAAAATCTGACAATACGTTGCTGAATCTGCCACTATTATCTACTGCGTGAGCTCTATTCGCATCGTCAGCTGATTGCAGCTCAAGTGGCAGCTGCTCGTATTCGGCTGTTTGATTGGGATTGTTTTCTGTGATGTTATCAGCGTTTTGTGAGACATTACTTTGTTGATCCGCTTGAACCGTGTCTTTATTTTTCAACCCTGAGCCATGCCAAGATAATGCTGTAATCTTCTGATATATAGCAAGCCAATGGATGTTAAAGGCAAAGGTAGCCGTAATCACGACAAATACCGCCAAGAAAACCACACTCCCCCACTGCGATAACAACTGTGCCAAACGTTCCTGCAACTCAAGACCGATGATACCGCCAGCCACGCCCTCAAGTCCCGTTGAGGCAGGATTGGCTACTTGCTGAACCAAGGCAACCAGTTGTGCAAATAATGCACTGGCGCTCAACAGCAAAAACACATAAGCGACCAGTCGCATGAGCCAAAACGTCGGCTTATTGTCCCACCAAATAAGGATAGACTCATAAACCACAAACGCTAAAAACCACCATGCACCATAGCCAAAAAAGCTATAGAGCAAGTCGGACAACCAAGCGCCCGTCTGCCCACCCATATTGTTAATGGTCGTCATATCACTACTGATGTGCGACCAGCTAGGATCATTGCCTGTGTAAGTCATCAAAATAACAAACAAATAAACAGCCAGTATTAACCCAAGGAGGGTAAATATTCCCTTTTTTAAATACTCAATAAGCGGTGCTGATATCACGTAAAATCTGCCTTGTTGTTAATACTAAATGGTCGCCAGTGCATGACTAAGTCTAATCATGCTGACATAAAGTGCTGACATATAAAGGTACCTAGCAAAGTGTTTGGTTGAGATTCACCTCTCAAAAGGCCTGAGCATAGCAGTCATCGCTTAAGCTCTGCCACACTTGGCATAACTTCTTATAATAACAAATACATAGGTACAGTGGCGACACTCTTATAAAGAAAGCGTGCAAGAAAGTAAATCAATGTACGATTTGCGCAAAAAATCTGCGAATAATCCAAAAGTTACTAACAGAATACTGCTAACAATTTTGTATAGACCCTATAAAATACCAGCTGTTTCTAGCACGAGTATTTCAAGGTTATTATGCTTTGATTCTAATGATAGCTGTGTTTGTTTTAGCAAACTTGCACTTTTTGCTATCTACCCTTATGTTATTATCACACAGCAATTAGAAAAACCATATTAGTAGCAACGCTTGACGTTTTTTTATTATATTTATAACTCATATTTTTCATTCGTATATTTAGAAAGGAACAACTCATGGCAACTGACACTACTGCTCCACGTCACGAAAAGCTCATCATTTTAGGCTCAGGCCCTGCCGGTTACTCTGCTGCGGTCTATGCAGCACGCGCCAATCTTAAGCCTGTTATGGTAACGGGTATGGAAGTGGGTGGCCAATTAACTACCACCACTGAAGTCGATAACTGGCCAGGCGATGCACATGATTTGACCGGTCCTGCATTGATGGAGCGTATGAAGGCACATGCTGAGCGTTTCGGTACAGAATTGGTTTACGACCATATCAATGATGTTAACTTGAATGTACGACCTTTTGAGCTGTCAGGTAACAACGGCACCTATACTTGTGATGCCCTGATTATCTCAACAGGTGCCTCTGCTCAGTACCTAGGTCTAGAATCAGAAACCAAATTTAAAGGGCTTGGCGTATCCGCTTGTGCCACTTGTGACGGTTTCTTTTATAAAGATCAAAAAGTCGCCGTGATTGGCGGTGGTAATACGGCAGTCGAAGAGGCCTTATACCTCTCTAACATTGCTTCTGAAGTGACTTTAGTGCATCGCCGTGATAGCTTACGCTCTGAAAAAATCCTACAAGACAAGCTGTTTGAAAAAGCCAAAAACGGTAACGTCAAAATCGAATGGAACCATCAAGTCAAAGAAGTCGTCGGTGATGACATGGGCGTCAATGGTGTCGTTATCGAATCAATGATTGATGGCAGCACCAAACAACTAGATACAATGGGTATGTTTGTCGCCATCGGTCATAAGCCTAATACCGACCTATTCAAAGGTCAATTGGATATGAAAGATGGCTATCTGGTCGTCAATAGTGGTCTTAATGGTAATGCCACGCAAACCAGTATCGAAGGTGTGTTTGCCGCAGGTGACGTGGCTGATCATGTCTATCGTCAAGCTATTACCTCTGCTGGTACTGGCTGTATGGCAGCGCTGGATGCTGAGAAGTACTTAGATGCTATCGGTGAGGCAACGGCGAAAGACCATACGTATGCCTCAACCCTGACTGCTGATCAAGAAGACTAAATGAATAACTTCACACAGCTCAACGACAACCATCAATACATCACGCCTGAGACTTTAAAGAGTCTTGGGCGTTATGACTTTCCTGATCCTATCTCTATCGATCCTGGTGGCATTGGCATTGTCGCAATGGGTGGCGATCTTGCACCCGATACATTGATATCTGCTTATGCACAGGGGCTGTTTCCATGGTTCAATGAAGATGAGCCTATCGCTTGGTGGTGTCCTGAGCCACGTTGTGTGATCGTCCCATCTGATTATCAACCGAGTAAGTCCCTGCGCAAGCAAGCAAGTCGCGCGCGTTGGCAATTGACGCTCAATCAAGCTTTTGGTGATGTCATACATGCCTGTAGTCTGCCTCGTAGCGATAGTCTTAATAATGACCTGCCCGAAGGCGAACACACTTGGATTCATGAAGAGATGATTGAGGCTTATACCAAACTGCATGCGCAAGGCTTTGCCCATAGCATTGAGGTGTGGGATGAGGCAGGTCAGCTCATTGGTGGACTTTATGGGCTAAAAATAAACGGCATCTACTTTGGCGAATCTATGTTTCATCGTGCCTCTAATGCGTCAAAACTCGCGTTTTGGGGATTGATACGCTTGTGTGAGCAAAGTCATGTTGCACTTGTCGACTGCCAGTTACCTAATGATCATCTCATGAGCTTGGGTGCCACTACTCTACCGCGTCCTGACTTTCTTGCTCAATTAGACCGCTTAATAAGCAGTCGCTCCATCAATTGGCACAATAATTCTCACAAACCATTAGCCGTATCCCTTCTCGATACGACAAATCCTTGGCAGCATCAATCATGAAGTCTACAAAAGCTAAAGAGTTAAGAGAATTTTATGGCGCTTGATACCTCATTTCTGCTAATCGGAGAGCTGGCAGCAAAAGCCAATACAACCAAAGACACCGTGCGTCATTATGAGCAGTTGGGCCTACTAAGGTCACGTAAGCGTCAAGCAGGCTCACGTTTATATACTGAGTTTCATCCCGAGTGTGTCGAGCGTATTGAGCTAATTAAAAGCGCACAGGCCATCGGTTTTACCCTTACTGAAATCAAAAACAGCTTAAACGATTATTACGATGGCCAATTGGATATTGATTTGCAGCTCATGCTGACTCAGCAAAAGCTAGAACAAGTCAGAAAACAGCAAGCCAATATAAGCGTGATGGTAGAGTTATTGAGCGAGCGTATAGACGTTCTTGCACGGATGAAAGCAGACAGCAACTATCAATTAGACACTAATATCTGTAAGAAGACAATACCATCAAGTTAAACACGATAACGTTGGTTGAGATAAATAATTTACCTTTAAAGAAACTACGCTTATCACTTGAGAATTTATTCTTTTCACTCACCATAGACATGTTGCATGATTAACGCATCAACTGCAGACTGATTCGGTGACTGATAATAGCCTTTTCGTCTATGAATGACTGCAAATGCTTGCTTCTCATATAGCGCTATCGCAGCATGATTGTCTGCTCGTACCTCTAACAACAAATTTTCCACCTGATTACTCTGCAATATTTTATGCAACTTATCAATAATTTGTGAAGCAATGCCTTGTCGTTGATAATCAGGATGCGTGCCAATACGTAAAACTTCTGCTTGCTCAAACACCATTTGATATAAGCAATAGCCAATAATGCTACTCTCTTCGGTTTGCTGTTCTTTTTCATGCTTATAAACGATCAGCATATTAATGCTGTCTTGCTCAAGTAGTTCGATCAAAGTCTGGTAACTCCACGCGTCTTGCGGCTGGACGATGGCTTCGATATTCGCTACAGCTTGAACCGCTTGTTCAAGCTCTGCTGTATTGGTTGATAACGCTTCTATCAGAAACATGACTGTCCTTTTATTATGCTGAAATTGTATACATAAATCTTATCGCACGTTTATCGATTAATGATCCAGTGATATGAAAATATAATTATATAAATAAGTAACTAACCCTTTTCCAATACCAATAAAAAAAGCCACCCTAGATAGGGTGGCTCTTTTCTGACTAACTCAAGTTCTCATTACTGAGACTTAATGATTAGTTCAATACGTTAGCAACAACACCAGCGCCTACAGTACGGCCGCCTTCACGAATTGCGAAGCGAAGACCTTTGTCCATAGCGATTGGGTGGATAAG
Source organism: Psychrobacter sp. T6-5 (assembly GCF_052258485.2). Lineage (NCBI taxonomy): Bacteria > Pseudomonadati > Pseudomonadota > Gammaproteobacteria > Moraxellales > Moraxellaceae > Psychrobacter > Psychrobacter sp. T6-5. Next base: position 2,995,769 of record NZ_JBQQEY020000001.1, read on the forward strand.
CTCTACGCCCATCTCAACGTTATCACCAGGCATGACCATTTCAGTACCGTCTTGTAATTGGATTGCGCCAGTTACGTCAGTGGTACGGAAGTAGAACTGTGGACGATAGCCGTTTAGGAATGGTGTGTGACGACCACCCTCTTCTTTTGACAGTACATATACTTCTGCGTCAAACTTGGTGTGAGGCGTGATTGAACCTGGCTTCGCTAGTACTTGGCCACGTTGTACGTCTTCACGCTTAGTACCACGTAGTAGTACGCCACAGTTCTCACCAGCACGACCTTCGTCAAGCAGTTTACGGAACATCTCTACACCAGTACAGGTGGTTTTTTGAGTGTCACGGATACCAACGATTTCGATCTCGTCACCAACTTTTACGATACCAGATTCAACACGGCCGGTTACTACGGTACCACGACCTGAGATTGAGAATACGTCTTCGATTGGCATTAGGAATGCTTTGTCAACGTCACGCTCTGGTTCTGGGATGTAGGTGTCTAGTACGCCTAGTAGTTCTACAACGGCTGGTTGGCCGTATTTTTCTTGTGAGCCTTTTAGGGCTTCAGTAGCAGAACCGTGGATGATTGGGGTGTCATCACCTGGGAAGTCATAGTCGTTCAGTAGTTCACGAACTTCCATTTCTACTAGCTCAAGTAATTCTTCGTCATCTACCATGTCACATTTGTTCATGAATACGATGATGTATGGTACGCCAACCTGACGTGACAACAAGATGTGTTCACGAGTCTGTGGCATAGGGCCGTCAGTTGCTGATACAACTAGGATTGCGCCGTCCATCTGAGCGGCACCGGTGATCATGTTTTTAACATAATCGGCGTGACCTGGGCAATCTACGTGTGCGTAGTGACGGCTGTCTGTGTCATATTCTACGTGTGAGGTGTTGATGGTGATACCACGTGCTTTTTCTTCTGGTGCTGAGTCAATAGACGCGTAGTCTTTTGCTTCGCCACCAGAGGTGATTGCAGCTACGGTTGCGATTGCAGCGGTAAGGGTGGTTTTACCATGGTCAACGTGTCCGATGGTACCGACGTTGACGTGTGGCTTGCTACGTTCAAACTTGGCCTTTGCCATGGGTATTTCCTCTTTTTTTTGGTGAATGATCAATAAAAAGCTGTTTAATGGCTCATAATAAAACTAACTCATCATAAACCTAGCTATCAACCGCACGAATCACTGCTTCTTATCAAACAGCACTTCGAACTAATTTTTGTATCCGTTATTATACGCCGACTTATCTTTAATAGTCATATATCTCTTGCTCGAAACCTGTTTTTCTATTGCCTAGAGAGGTCTCAAACATGCTACTACTTATAACCGTTTAACGGCTCGATGTGCAACGCTATTATATCAGCTAGATGACATCATCAAACAATCCGTAAAATCCGTTAACATATGAAAAAGCAATCCAATTCCAATGATGTTAAAAGGCTTACGAAAAAAGAGTAAAGCAACATATACCAGCATTGCATAATACGTATGTAACGGATGGAAATTAATGCTACATCTATTAGCCTGAAAAATCGGGTCTGCGACTAAGTGATCCAAATCAACTAACATAGTCGCGAGCAATATCAGATATGCTTTTTTCCACTCTTTCTTAAAAAATACAACTGCGATAACGAGAGGGAAACCAAAATGCAAAAAGTAATGTATAAACGTTTGCATACTCGTCTACCAGTTTTAATTCTATTGATATCGAATCATTAAAAACAATATTTATTAATATGCTGACAGCACTAAAAGGCAACACCTCAGTGTCACCTTTAAATCATTACCTGTCGTACTAATTTTATATGTTTCAATATTTTATATTTTCGATATCGACGCAAAGCTATATATAAATAGCAAAACAAGCATAGAGGACTTACATAATAAATGGAGCTCATATCGAGAATTGAACTCGAGACCTCTCCCTTACCAAGGGAGTGCTCTACCGCTGAGCTATATGAGCGTATAGTGTAAACCTTTGAGCTGCACTAAAAAAAATATCACGATACAGCAATAATAACTGATGTCGTGATGAATAATTAATAGGCTTTGCGATGGTGTATATATGGAGCGGGTGGCGGGAATCGAACCCGCGTCATTAGCTTGGAAGGCTAAGGTGTTACCATTATACCACACCCGCATTTACTCTAATCTTAATAACTCTAGTTGAGAGTTAGAAACTATATAGAGCATGCTTGGCGCTATAACAAACTTTTAAAAAATATGGTGGTGGGAGAAGGATTCGAACCTTCGAAGCTTTCGCGACAGATTTACAGTCTGTTGGGTTTGACCGCTCCCCAATCCCACCTAAGGGTGCTTTGAACAAAAATGACTTTCATTTAAGACAAATTCATAAAAAGCTACTTTAAAAGAGATGGTGCCGACTGCCGGGATCGAACTGGCGACCTACTGATTACAAGTCAGTTGCTCTACCAACTGAGCTAAGTCGGCTTGTTCTCTCTAAAGTGGTGGCTATTCTATCAAATATTTTGAGATGCGCAAGCCCTTTTTTATCTTTTTTTCAATTATTTTAATAATAATATTTAAGCTACTGATTACGTTATTATTTTTTTGAGAGAAAAATAACAACGTAATTGCTTTTCTGATCTATTGTGATTATATGCGCTGCATAGCTGGCTATATAACTAGCGAATACGTAACCCATTACAGGCCATTTTTACCGCTTTTACCAATGCCAATGCTTTTTTATTGGTTTCATCCCACTCCGCTTCCGGCACAGAATCAGCAACAACACCTGCGCCTGCTTGGATATGGATTTCACCGCGGCGCATCACTGCTGTACGAATAGCAATGGCGGTATCCATATTGCCATTCCAACCTAGATAGCCCACTGAACCACCAAATACTGTCCGACGTACTGGCTCTATCTCGTCAATGATTTGCATCGCGCGAATCTTGGGCGCGCCTGATAGTGTACCCGCTGGAAACGTGGCACAAAATACATCTAGCGCGTCTTTATCAGACCTTATCGTACCCTCCACATTGGACGCGATGTGCATCACTTGTGAGTAGCGCTCAATAAACATTTTTTCTGTGACTTTAACACTGCCATATTCACAAACACGGCCGATATCATTGCGACCCAAATCAATAAGCATTAAGTGCTCAGCAGTCTCTTTTTCATCATTGAGCAGCTCTTGTTCAAGTGCCAGATCCTCCGCTTCGTCTTGACCACGCTTACGTGTCCCTGCGAGTGGTCGTACAGTGACTTTGCCGTTTTCGATACGGGACAGGATTTCAGGAGAAGCGCCAATGATATCGAAGCGCTTGTGATCATCAAGCGTATAGCCATGCACCAAAAACAGATACGGCGATGGATTTAGATACCGTAATGCACGATAGACGGCTAGAGAGTCGCCTGTATAATCCGCCGTCAACCGCTGTGCTGGAACCACCTGCATGACGTCGCCTGCTGCGATATAGTCTTTTATTTTCTTAACGTCGCTGCAGTACTTTTCCATACCTGTTTGCGAGATAAATTTTGGTGTGGGCATCACTGGCGCGGACAAATTGGACGGTTCTGCCAACTTCTCTTCGATTTTTTCTAACTCACGGATAGCTAAGCTGTAGCCCTCCTCGGTTTGACAGTCAGCATAGACGATAATCGATAAGGTATTTTCTAAATTATCAAAAACAATGACACTCATTGAAAGCATCAGCCACATATCCGGCATCGACATCGGATTGGGTGCGTCAGATAGGCCCACACTAGGCTCAATGATACGTACCATGTCGTAACCAAAATAACCGACTAGGCCGCCGCTAAAGCTTGGCATGGTGGGCACATCTTCAGCGGTCGGCATCTGATACTGTGCCATCAGCTGACGGATATAATCAAAAGGATTATCTACTGCTTCTGTATCGATATGATCGTTCCGCTTGGTGGTCATATTGCCATCAGCGTACTGTAAAATAAGGTCACTACCCAGACCGATCATCGAGTATCTTGCCCAGCGCTCACCGCCTACCACAGACTCAAACAAATAAGCAGAACCGTTTAGATCACGTACTTTGGAAAATACAGACACTGGCGTCTGTGCATCCATCAAACGTTTTTTTACTAAGGGTGCATGACTAAAACCCCGATCTTTAAACGCTTGATATTCTTGGAAAGTCATCATAGTAACGCTCTCTTAGCAGCATAATGGTAAAAAATAAAACAGTGGACTGAACCATAAAATATAGCGCCAACACCTTATTTGAATGTTGGCGCTATAAAAAGCAGTTTGCTTGAATGACGAATCATACGACAGCTAAGTTCAGGTCTTAACCTTCATAGAGAAACTGAGGTAACAGACTGCTTATCAATTAGGATAGCTATAGACAAACGATAGCATTCAAACTATGGATTGATGTCACTACATAACGCCCATGTTAAATAGCCATAATGCCAAGCCAATAATCAAAATGGCAGCAAATACCCATATAAACCAACCACCGCTAGATTTTTTCTCTACTTGTCCTGTATGAGCTGGATTACTGATTTCTTGATCCTTGGCATTATTACCTTCAGTGCCAAGATCATGAGCCTGCCCTAAGTTGGCCGTACCCGAAAATTGCGCGGTCGCTGCTTGCTTGGCTTTTAAAACCTCAGGATCGGCTTCTTCTTGTAATTCAGTCTTTGTCGTTTTATCGTGCTCTTCACTTACTACTGGCTCTTCACTTACTACTGGTTCTTCACTTACTGTTGGCTGCGATACTGATGGTTCATCATCAGTAGATACTGTTGGGGTCAACGGCTCTGTAGTCGTCACAGCTTCTGACTCCATTGCTGTTGACTCAGTCGCTGCTGATACAGGCGTTTCAGATACAGACGTCTCAGATACTATCTCTGACTCTTCTGGTGCTGTTTCAATCGATGCAGGCGTAGCACTTTCTGCGGCCGACAAGACATCGTCGATACCTGTCTCTTTGACTACTGGCTCTTGAGACTCTTGAGGCGCTGGTTCAGTTACTTCCGCTCTGTCAACTACAGGCGCACTTGCTGAATCTACTACGGTGTCTGAAGTAGTATCGATAGGTGACGTTTCTGTATCTTCTGCAGCGGGTAAAATCTCTTCAATATTCGTTTGCTTTACGATTGGCTCGCTGGCGATATGTTCTTCGATGATATATTCGTCGTGCAAATTCTCAGTGGCTTCTGCTGGGGCAGTCTCATCACTGACATTACTTACTGCAGCTTCTGTTGTGACTGGCTCTAGTGTCTCATCTGCTTTAGCAGCGACAGGCGCTTGTACCTGAAAGCTAAAGCTTGCAAATCCAAGCGTATCCTCAGCCTGTAGAAGGTTTGATTCGTTGCCCGCGATACGTTGGTCGTTGATAAAGGTACCGTTAGAAGAGTCCAAATCTTTTACGTATAACTGACCATCAAGTATACTTAGAATGGCATGATTGCGAGATACTTGCTTGCTGCCTAGTACCACGTCATTATCACTGCCACGACCAATAGACAAGCTATCATTAACTGTCAGCGTCAGATCACCCAATGCCTCTGTTAACGCATTCAGTTGCCAAGTATCCATCTCTGCTGTCGTGCTCACGCTATCTGTATTGTTCGTCATGCTATCACTCCTTATTTTTTCTATTAATTTTCAAACGATTTTAAGCAAATTACTATCAATTTTTATTCACTAATCACTCTATGATAGAGAGCATAATTAGTGGTCATGTGCTTGGTCTATTTTGGTATGAAGTGAGGCTTAATGACTTTATCAAGCTGACTATACGGAATGCTCAATACAGGCATACCGTAGGCGTATGGACCAATAGAATAGTGCTGATAACGAATGTTGATCCCTGTCTCTGTCAAGGTCACATTGTCGCTCAGCATAAACGGCCAGCTCTGCTCATAGCTACTGACATCATCAGCGACCGTTTTAACCCATGCTTTGTACGCATCATGCGCGAGTGCTTCAAAACGAGGCTTTTTGCCTTTGATCAGCATGTCATCAAGGGTAACTTGTTTTTTGGTGGTCAGATCAAACGTTAGATACTCGCTATAAGGCATGCCGTGTGCACCACCAGTAAAGACGTAGGAGTTGATTTCAAACAGCTCAAAGTTATTAACATGACCCAAGTAATCAGGCGTCACCATCAAGCTATAAGCCCACGAAACCTCTTCAGGCATATCTTGAAACTGCGATGTCGCAAAGTCATTAATCGCAGCCGTGACGTCTGCCTGACTGCTTTTTGTCTTAATAGGTGCTGATTCAGTTGGCTTGCTATTCACCACTAAATTATCGATACGTGCATTGACTGTCTTATCTATCCAGCCATGATTGGTCTTAAGATATTTAACCTCAATTTCTGGGCAATTATCGCGCTCAGTGCACATCTTTTGAATTTTTTCTGGTAGCTGATAATCGAGATACTCTGTTGAGCTGATCAGGCTACCTGCATTTGCGGACAGACTAGCGGCACTCATCAGTAAACCGCTTGCTAAGAGACCAATTCGCCGTATACGCCCTACTCTGCCTGAAGAAATATGCGTCAGCGTGAACCTATTAAGATGAGATTGAACCATAGCTTTCATACATCCCTTTTTATAAATATAAAGTGTTGCATAACATTCTACCGTAACAATGACGCTGTATTGTAGGAACACTGTTTGTGTTTTTGAAGTGTTGCTACTCACTCAAAACCTCTCTTGACTCATTTGCCGCATAAATAACGGACAATAAAAAAGACACGGCTAGCGTGTCTTAATCAATGAACAATACAGTGATACGGCTGATTTGATAACAGTCGTTTTAATGCTCACGCGTGCTGCTAAAGGTGATTTCTGGATAACGATCTTGCATCAATTGCAAGTTGACACGTGATGGCGCAAGGTAAGTCAAATAACCACCACCATCTAATGATAATTGGTCATGGGCTTTTTTCTTGAACTTCGCCAAGGCCACTTCATCATCGCAGTGAATCCAGCGCACGGTGGCAATCGATACTGGCTCAAAGGTACATTGCACTTTGTACTCTTCTTTGAGACGATGCGCGACCACCTCAAACTGTAGTACACCAACCGCGCCCAATACCAAATCGTTATTAATCTGCGGCATAAATACCTGCGTGGCGCCCTCTTCGCTTAATTGCTGTAGACCTTTTTGCAGGGCTTTTGATTTAAGCGGATCTTTTAGCACCACACGGCGGAACAATTCAGGGGCAAAATGAGGAATACCGGTAAAGCTCAACTCCTCGCCTTCAGTGAAGCTATCACCGATAGAGATGGTTCCGTGGTTGTGCAAACCAATAATATCGCCCGGATAGGCTTCTTCTAGCGCCTCGCGGTCGCCTGCCAAAAAGGTCAGCGCATCAGCAATACGGACGTCTTTACCCAGACGCACGTGCTTCATTTTCATGCCTTTTTCGTACTTGCCTGAGCACACGCGCAAGAACGCAATACGGTCACGGTGACGTGGATCCATATTTGCCTGAATCTTAAAGACAAAACCTGTGAAATCGGTCTCGGTTGCTGATACTTTACGCTCAGTCGTTGGATGGGCTTTTGGTGGCGGCGCGTATTTGACCAAGGTATCAAGTACCATGTTGACACCAAAGTTACCCAATGCCGTACCAAACAATACTGGCGTCATCTCGCCCGCTAAAAACGCGTCAACGCTGAACTCTTCTAGCGCCATCTGTACCAGCTCGAGCGACTCCTCAAAAGCATCAAACATCAACTGCCCGAGACGCTCGCGGATATCAGGATAATCATAACCCTCACGAGTTTCAGAAACGGTCATCTTGCCGCCGTTGCCTTTCTCGTATAAGTAGGTTTTGTTTTCTGCAAGGTGATACACCCCAACAAAATCCTGTCCCATACCAATCGGCCACGTGACTGGCACGCATTTAATCTTTAGTACTGCTTCGATTTCACTCAGTAGCTCAAGTGGCTCACGAATCTGGCGATCGAGCTTGTTGACGAACGAAATGATTGGCGTATCGCGCATGCGACAAACTTCCATCAGCTTGATGGTTCGTTCTTCGACACCTTTTGCGCCATCCACCATCATCAATGCGCTATCCACTGCGGTCAAGGTACGATAAGTATCTTCACTAAAGTCGGCGTGACCTGGGGTGTCTAATAGGTTGACCATGTGGTCTTTGTACGGGAACTGCATGACAGACGTGGTGATTGAGATACCACGCTCTTGCTCCATACTCATCCAATCTGAGGTCGCATGACGATCGGTCTTACGGCCTTTGACTTCGCCCACTACCTGAATCGCTTGTCCCCATAACAGCAGCTTTTCGGTCATGGTGGTCTTACCGGCATCGGGATGCGAGATAATAGCAAAGGTGCGGCGCTTGGCCACTTCTTTGGTTAGTTTTTTTGGATCTACGCTCATAATTTTCAGCTTCAACAGTTGTGTCATTTAGAAGTTAATCTAAATAAATAAAATCAATAATGAGCGTATTGTAGCCGATTTAGCGTTAGGGTGCAGAGTTAGCGTATAAAAAAACACGCTCTGTCAGTCAGACAAAGCGTGTTAACAGAATTTTTAACCGTCAGCGTAGGACTTGCTTGATTCTAATAATAGCGCTTGATTTGCTCAGCTAAGAAGTCTCCTGCGACCTCATTAACAAGCGTACAATCTACCACGCCAAAGCGGCTATCTATATTCGGATCGGTGCTACCTTTGGCAACATAATTTGCCTCATAAATATCCTTCCCATATTCAACGCCACTATATTCATAGGCAGGTTGATTTTTATATTCAAAGAACATCACTTGCGCCGCTTTTTGCTTATTTGCTATACCAACACCAAATTGAGAAGTTCTATGATCTCTGTCATCACTAAAGCGTTGTTTGGCAGCTTCGATCCATTTTTCCAATGACGAATAGCCTGTCTTATTTTTGTCATTGAAAGCCAAAAACGAGCGCTCGCTTGTCACGACTGGAATATAACAAACGGAGCCTTCAGGAAAGGCAATATTAGATGGAATGTTGGAGTAATTGCTCAAATCCGTAAGAATACCTCGGCGGTCTTCGATATTCATGCCAGCACTATAACTACGAGTCGTTAGACCTGATAAGTTGAGTGTTTGATAGGTGGTTTCGTAGCCTAGTTTGTTATTACTGTTTTTTTCATAAATGGGGCGTTTGACCGTGCGACCATTGACTTCGATGTCTTTGTTTTCGAGTCGACCTTCGAAATTATCTGCCAGTACCGTTCTGTCTAAATCATTTAGGCTCTGGTTGCTATAACTGTTAATGAGATTGGTGGTTTTGATGTTGCGTGCGCCTGTACGATAGGTCTCATCGATGCGCGCAATGGCGGTATCGTTGGCCTTACTATCGTAACTATTGGCAAAGCTCGTCAGCGTAATATTGTTGCTATCAGAACCATAACTGCCGTCATCTACTTCGCAGCCTATCAAAGCAAGCATTGACCAGAAGAAAACACCAGATATCGCAACCACTCTATTCATCGAACAATGTCCTTATGATTTAGATTTTTTATCACCCAATTTGATGATATTAGTATGACCCACCACATAGCTGGCTTCGGTCATTCTGTCTATTAGCATCAGCATCTACTGTTATGGTAGATAGCTCTGAAAGTCATATTTACAAACTTGTCGTAAATATTTACTACCGACTTACTGAGCTTGGCTGATGATTTGTTATCCTAAGTTGCATATTTAGATTCACTATTCAAACCCAAAAACCACAACAAAGGATGTGTTATGAAAACTTTATATTCTACTAAATCTACTGTTACTGGCGGTCGTATGGGTACGGCAACCTTGAGCGATAGCGACCTTGAGATCAACATGACCCCACCAGGTGGCAATCAAAAAGGCAATAATCCTGAGCAATTGCTAGCTATGGGCTACGGTGCTTGCTTTGATGGCGCGCTTGGCGTGGTCAAAAAGATGGAAAACGCACGCTTTGGTTCCACAACTGAAACGTCTGTTGATTTGTTACAAGGTGACAACCACGAGTACAAACTCTCAGTAAAAATCCATGTAATCGCCGACAACACTGATCTGTCAGCTGATGAGATCCAAAAACTGGTTGAAAAGGCGCATGACGTCTGCCCATATTCTAAAGCCACACGCGGCAACATCGATGTTGAAGTCTCTTCAGAAGTAAAATAACGCATTATGAGACTCATTATCAATGATTAATTAAGAATATATTAATTATAGAAGAACTCAGCTGGTCTGGGTTCTTTTTTTGTTTGAAATTTTGGTGAAAAAATAAAACCGCTAGAACATCTCGTAACGGTTAAGCAGTTCGGCACGCACTGTTTTTATCGTTATAATAAGGGCATATTTTTATCTAATAGCTGATAAGTGACCTTTATGACTGATAATATAGCTGACAATACCACCGATAACGACCACAACTCCCATCAAGCACTCGATCCTAAAACCTTACCGAATTTTGACGATATGCCTAATGTCGCGCTGATGGATACCAGTCACGTAGACAAAGATCAGCCCCCGTTTATCTTGGTTGACGGCTCTTATTATTTGTTTCGCACCTATCATGCCCTCCCAAAAACCATGCAAAACTCGCAGGGTCTAATCACCAATGCGATACGCGGCACATTGAACGCATTACTCAAACTCATGCGTCGTTATCACCCGACCCACATGGCTGTCTGCTTCGATACCAAGTCACCGACTTTTCGCCATCATATGTCGTCTGACTATAAAGCAGCTCGTCCGCCCATCGATGTAGAACTGGTGGAGCAAATTCCTTATATTCATCGTTTGGTTAGCGCCTTAGGTATTCCGCTATTACGTATTGAGGGTGCAGAGGCCGATGATATCATCGGTACACTTGCCCATCGCGCTGTCGAGCAAGGTCACCATGTGGTCATCTCCACCGGCGATAAAGACATGATGCAGTTGGTCAACGATTGCGTCATCTTAGAAGACAGCTTTACTGGTAAAGTCACGGATACACCAGCGGTGATCGATAAGTTCGGTATTAATCCAAACCAAATGATTGATTTTTTGACGCTAATGGGTGATGCCTCTGACGGTATTAAAGGCGTACCGGGTATCGGTAAAAAAACCGCCAAAGACTTGCTGGTTGAGTACGGTGATATCGAAAACATGCTCAAGCATATTGGCTTTATCAAAGGTCGCGGGGCTAAAGGTCTGATCGAGCACGCTGATGATATTCCTTTTAATAGAAAGCTTGCCACCATCGTAACGAATTTGGAAATCGGCCAAGACTGGAACGATTTAAAAATCAATACGGATCCTTGTGCGCATATAGATGAGCTGCGCGAATTATATACCGAGCTTGAGTTTAGAAATGAGCTGGCATCTCTTGATCACCCAAACCATCCTGCAAATGGCTCACAAAGCGTTGCTGATAGCCAAGCCAATGCTGAGTCACAAGCACAAGTTGCCAAATCGCTGCAATCGACCAACACTGATAATATGACGGGCAGTAACCATCAAGATAAAGCGTGGCATACTGTGCTCGACGAACCTGCGTTTGATAGCTTAGTCGAATTACTAGAGGCGGCGCCGCACTTTGTCATTGATACCGAAACCACCAGCGTTCATTGGCGCGATGCCCAAATCGTCGGCTTGTCTTTTGCCCTGCAAGCTCACGAGGCCTATTATGTGCCACTCACCCACAGCTTAGAAGGCGATGAGCTGACAGTGAAACAACTCGACCGTGATACGGTATTGGCGCGCTTAAAGCCTATATTAGAGAATCCAAATATCGGTAAAATCGGACAGCATCTAAAATACGACGCGCATATCCTCGCACACTATAATATCGACTTAGTTGGTGCGATACATGAGCAGCCAAACAACTGGGCGATGGATACCATGCTTGCCAGCTACGTCATCAATGCGGCAGCGACTCGTCACGGTATGGACGATTTGGCACGCCATTATCTGCAAACGCAGACCATTAGCTTTGAGGAAGTCGCGGGCAAAGGGGCTAAGCAAGTCACCTTTGACCAAGTGGCTATCGATATTGCGAGTGACTATGCTTGTGAAGACGCCGATATCACCTATCAATTATTTGACGTATTCAGCGTTGAGCTAGCGAACGATGCCAACAATGCCAGACTGCTCCACGAGTTAGAGATTCCGACAGCAGAGATACTTTGCCAGATGGAAGCAAACGGTATTCTCATTAAGCGCTCCTTCTTAAACGAGCTATCAAAACGCTTTGATGAAGAAATTATCGCACTAGAAAAACGCGCTTATGAAGTCGCAGGGGAAGAATTTAACTTAGGATCACCGAAGCAACTTGGCGAGATGCTGTTTGACAAGCTCGGCGTGCCGGGTGGCAAAAAAACCAAGTCTGGTCAATACTCGACTGGCGAAGCGGTCTTATCAAAAATCGATCATCCCTTAGTCGATATTACGCTAGAGTATCGCGGGTTATCTAAGCTCAAAAGCACCTATACCGATGCACTCGATAATGTCGCAGATGCTGAGACGGATCGCGTGCATACCAGTTACCATCAAGCACTCACCAGCACAGGCCGTCTGTCATCGACAGATCCTAACTTACAAAATATTCCCATTCGTACTGCAACTGGTCGCCTGATTCGCCAAGCCTTTATCGCACCAGAAGGCCGCGTGATCTTAGCTGCGGATTATTCACAAATCGAGCTACGTCTCATGGCGCATTTCTCAGGCGATAAGAACTTGACGCATGCCTTTAACGAAGGGTTAGATATTCATGCTGCGACTGCCGCCGAAGTGCTTGGCAAGGATGTTGCGGACGTGACCCCAACTGAACGCCGTAATGCCAAAGCGATTAATTTTGGTCTGCTATACGGGATGAGTGCCTTTGGACTTGCCAAGCAGCTACAAATGAGTCGCGGTGAAGCGCAAGACTATATCGATATGTACTTTGAGCGCTATCCGGGTGTCAAAAACTATATGATCAACACCCGTGCCAGCGCGTACGAGCAAGGCTATGTCGAGACGATATTAGGCCGTAAACTCTATACACCGGATATTAATCATAGCAATCGTATGGTCAAGCAAGGTGCTGAGCGCGCGGCAATTAACGCGCCGCTACAGGGCTCCGCCGCTGATTTGATTAAGCTTGCCATGATCGCCGTGGATAAAGTATTGCCAAAAGATCAGGCTAAAATGCTGCTGCAAGTCCATGATGAACTCGTGTTTGAAGTGGATGCTGATAAGGTAGACGCGGTTAGCCAATTGATTACCGATGCCATGCAAGATGTCTTGAGGACAACAGCGGTAGAGAAAGGCTGGCATGTTGACTTTGCTGTGCCACTACTGGTCGAAACCGATAGCGGTCAAAACTGGGATGAAGCGCACTAACCGTTGATTTGGACAACTCAGAACGCTAGTGAGCTTAAAGATATGACGGGTTTTGAAACCCACTGTATCATCCATATAAACAACCACTTATGACTACTTGGTTATATTCTATGACGTTGTTATTACCATATTGGGTTATAATAGCGTCATAGTAAATTATTCATATTTCGTTAGATATTTTTCGGTTTAGAGTGAGCCTGCGGGCTCACTTTTTTGTTTTTGACACATTCTTTTTGATACGCAGGAGCCAGTTATTTTGAGTTCAGATGGCATCATTGAAGCCCCCGGTATTATCCTATTATTCATCTGCTTGCTACGCTGCACGCAATATTTTATAAAAAGTCACATCAAACAAGTCCAGGCTTTTTGGCTGGCTTCTGTGCTTATATTTGTCGCTGTCATTCGTCGCGAGCTAAACTATCTACCAGATTTGTTGGTTCCGAGCGATTTCTCGTTTTTAAATCAATCTTATGACTGGTGGGAAGACAGTGTGCTGACCGTTATCTATCTCGTTGCACTCGGTCTATTGGCTTATTCGAGGCATTACCTATGGGCAGTGTTAAAGAACGTGCCTGTCTCGCTCTACCTCATCGTTACCGCGCTGGCAATTGTCCAATATATGGGAGAGAACGCCATTATGTTCCCGCATACATTTGGTGAAGTTGTCGAAGAGTTGGCTGAGACTGTCATCTATGGTATTGCCTTGACATATTTATGGCGATTCAAACTGGCTGATTATGAATCATGTCTGGCGCAGAAATTAAACTATGAGCTCAAACACGCTGATAATTAAAATTATAGTCACGATACTATTAATGACGTAGTAACAAAGATCTTTTAAGCAATTTTATGAAAACTCACGGCTGCTCAATATGAGTAGCCGTTTTGCATTTTGGCAATCGCCTTACATTTTTTGAACATCCTGTCACACCTTACTACTAGTGAAAATCCCAATAACCGTACAAACTTATGGACAGATTATCAATGTCGCTATAAGCAGCGCTTTTATAAGCCCTGCTATGACTTTACTGCTAATAATTACAATAAGGAATGACTTATGGAAAACTCAAAAAACCCACTACCAGAAGAGATGGATCATATCGATGGCAATCGCCGCGACAATAATGACAGCACTGACAATCAAGACAACCAGTTAGTCGATTTAGACAATCCGATGTTGCACACTATCGACAACGATGATGTGATTGACAACAGTGCAGGGTTTGATAACGCAGAAGTCGGTAGTGCTGCTACCCAAGGATTAACACCTATGCATCGTCAAAACCTTGATGAGTCACGTGTCGATGAAGTCTTAGTTCAAGACAATCTTGATGACAATGATTATCCAGATACCATGGATATTGCTGATAGAGATGCCGCAGAGCGTAGTAATGACGATGATTTTTAGAAATTAGCACCACGGTTGATATAACCCTTTAGAGCAAAAAAGCACGCTTAATATTGTCAAGCGTGCTTTTTTATGGCTTATCATTTCACTGACAAAGATATGAGTTTTAGCTGATTAAACCCATCCATCAAGTGTGCCAGCCCAACCTTTCACGAGAGGCAGACTCAATGCTTCAAGTAACTCAATATGCGTCTCATCGAGGTTGAGCGCGGGGATATAGTGATACTCTTGCCCGCCTGCTTCCAGAAAATTATCGCGGTTTTCAATGGCTAACTCTTCTAGCGTCTCAAGACAATCCGCTGAAAACGCAGGGCTAATCACTTGTACCGAGCGCACACCTGACTTGCCCCAGTCTTCTAATACCACATCGGTATAAGGCTTGACCCATTCTTGTTTGCCAAAGCGTGATTGGAAGCTGATGATCCACTCATCGTCTTTTAGACCAAGAGTATGTGCCACTTGTGCCGCCGTACATTTACAACGCTTAGGATACGGATCGCCTTTATCAGCATAAGGCTGCGGAATACCATGAAAGCTGAACATCAATT
Source organism: Psychrobacter sp. T6-5 (assembly GCF_052258485.2). Lineage (NCBI taxonomy): Bacteria > Pseudomonadati > Pseudomonadota > Gammaproteobacteria > Moraxellales > Moraxellaceae > Psychrobacter > Psychrobacter sp. T6-5. The sequence continues at coordinate 3,011,043 of NZ_JBQQEY020000001.1, forward strand.
TTTCAGGCTTACCATGCTTCTCTTGGAAGCGGCGTATCGAGTCGGCCAATGCCTGAATATATAGTGGATGCGCAAAGTAATCTTTGACAATCGTATAATTTGGTAGGTTACGTTGCTTAAGTGTCCACTTCGTCAGCGCATCATATACCGCACCACCTGAAGAGGCTGAGTATTGCGGAAACAAAGGTAAGATAACAAAGTGATCCACGCCTTCTCCGCGCAACGCATCCATGACATCAGGCAATCCAGGATTACCATAGCTCATTGCAGGATGCACGGAAACGCGAAATGGCGCTACGCTATTTGCCAAACGCGGCTCTAATAGCTCAACTTGGCTTTTTAATATTTTACGAATCGGCGAGTCACCTTCCCAGATACTGGCGTAAGCCTTTGCGACACGCTTAGGACGACTTGGCAGGACAAACAAATTCAAGATAATGGCCCACAAAAACTTGGGAATCTCGATCACTCGCGGATCTGACAAAAACTGTTTGAGATAGCGACGTACAGCAGGTGCCGTTGGCTCATCTGGCGTGCCAAGGTTAACTAACAGGACAGCAATACGTGGGGGCAATTCAGGTTTCATAGCAACACTATTTATCAGCAGTAAGTTATTAGAGGCGATGTCACAATATGAGGTGCAGTGTAAGATGCAGGATTGTTAAGACACCATTGAATAAACACCGCATTAGTGTAGCATTTTATCCATGAATCACGCATGGCAAAAGCACACTTGTACAATTTGATACGCAGTCGCCAATCTTCTATTATTTACCCTTTACTATTTAACGCAATAAAAACGGCGTTTAAAAGGCCTGCTCGGCGGTTGTACTCCTACGCGCATCACCATACAATAGGCAAGCCCAGTTTATGAAAACGGTGTAGGTAAAGTAGTCCGTTAACATTTTGCCATTTTACTTTTATTTTATTTTATTGATGATTGTTGTCTTGCGAGGTAGCTTTGAACGCACGCTCTGATAATACCAGTGACCAGTCCCCTAAGTCTCACGCTCACGCTAACCGTTCAGCCAATGCTGCTGGATCCGTGGGTATTGTTACGCCGCAAAAATTACATTTTGCTGAGCCATTGACCTTAGAATGTAACCGTACCCTGCCCTCGTTTGATTTAATGGTAGAGACTTACGGTACGCTCAATAGCGACAAATCAAATGCCATTTTGATCTGTCATGCGTTATCGGGTAACCATCACGCGGCAGGCTTTCATAGCGTTGATGACAAAAAAGCGGGCTGGTGGGACAATATGATTGGCCCTAATAAAGCCATCGATACCAATCAGTTCTATGTGGTATGCGTCAACAATATCGGTAGCTGTTTTGGCTCAACTGGCCCAACAACTATTAATCCCGATAGCATTAGTTCGGATGACAATATCGATTCAAGCGATAGCAGTGCAAATAACAGCAATGAGCCACAAGTTTATGGCCCTGACTTTCCGCTTATCACAATTAAAGACTGGGTAAAAACCCAAGCCATGCTTTCAGATCGACTCGGCATCGATGTTTGGCATGCCATCGTTGGCGGCTCAATGGGTGGTATGCAAGCGCTGCAATGGTCTGTCGATTATCCAGATCGGCTAAAACGCTGTGTGGTGATTGCCAGTACGCCGAAGCTATCTGCGCAAAATATTGCTTTTAACGAAGTCGCACGCCAGTCTATATTGTCTGATCCTGATTTTAAGGATGGACGCTATATACAAGCAGGCACGTACCCTCGTCGCGGCCTCATCTTGGCACGGATGGTTGGTCATATCACGTATTTGACTGATGACGCGATGAAAGCCAAGTTTGGCCGTGATTTAAAATCTGGCAAGTTCATGTATGGCTACGATGTCGAATTCCAAGTTGAGAGCTATCTGCGTTATCAAGGTGAGCGCTTTAGCGAAAACTTTGATGCCAATACCTATTTGCTGATGACCAAGGCATTAGATTATTTCGACCCGACGCGTGATTACTCATCAGCGGTAGCAAAAGATACTACAGAGTCGGCCGTGCCATTAGAAAATTCTATCGCGGCGTCAGTCGAGTCTAGCAAAGCCAATGCGCAGAATGAATTAGAAGATGCGGTAGCGACGATTGAAGACATTGAGTCTGATCGTCAGCAAGAGCTGTCGGCACTCAAAGCGGCATTCGCTCATACAAAATGCCAGTATCTGGTGGTGTCGTTCACTACCGATTGGCGCTTTGCCCCGCAGCGCTCGCAAGAAATCGTGGATGCACTGATGGCAACGGGCAAACCTGTCAGCTATATCAATATTGATGCGCCACATGGACATGATTCGTTCTTATTTGATATTCCTCGCTACATGGGTGCAGTCGAAGGATTTTTGACAGCGCCATTTATTAACCCTAGCCGCCCAGCCACAGGAGAGCGCTCATGAGAATGGATCACCAATTAGCAGAGCGTTGGATTGCACCGCAAGCACATGTATTAGATTTGGGCTGCGGTAATGGCGAGCTACTTGCGCACTTACAGCAAAAATTAGGCGTCACCGGATACGGGCTTGAGATTGACGAAGACAAAATCAACGAAGCCATTGGCAACGGCTTATCGATTATTGAGCAAGACCTCAACGATGGTTTGGCACGCTTCGCCGATGACAGTTTCGATACCGTGGTCATGGCACGCGCGCTACAAGCAGTAAAATCGCCTGATGTACTCCTACTCGATATGCTGCGCGTCGCTCGTGAAGCCATCATTACCTTCCCCAACTTTGCCCATTGGCAAAACCGCATTCATTTAGGGCTCAAAGGAATGATGCCAGTGTCTGAAGCGCTGCCTTATGAATGGTACGATACGCCAAACATTCATCTGTGTACCTTTAAAGACTTTGAGCAATTGTGTGCGCAGCATGATATTCATATCATCAATCGCTTTGCGGTCAGTGATTCTGACAAAGGCCATACACCGCTGATGACGGCACTGATTAGACAAGCACCCAATTTACTCGCAGATGTCGCTATCTATCGAGTGACAAAGAAAAAAACGAAGTAATGTCAGATATTTGATTTTTGCTTAAAAGGACAAAATGACCGTTATTGATGAACCATTTATCTTAGCAAATTGTTAACTAATGATTGTCTTATAGTAACTCTATGATTTTACTGGGGACAATCAGGTATAAGCAGCTATTAAATCTTGTAATTAGTATTTGAGTTTCGTAAGTTTGGGTGTTAAGCTAGCAAAATGTTGTCAGTTACCCCACTATTACGACCGTTTGTCTAATCAGTTGGGCTAAATCGATGATACAAAATTAAAAACTCTATTGCTGATGATTAGGTAAGTTCATATCGCAAGATGTCACCTAATTGTTATCGCCGCCTAACTGTCTTTAGCAAGACAATGCTTAGCGGTACAATTTTTGCTTATTAACTGCCTAATTTTGGAGCTGCTATGAAATTATTAAAAGCTGCGTTGTTTACTGCATTATTTTCTTGTGCTGGTTTGGCCAATGCTGAGTTAATATCAAACGTACCGCTTGATACCTCACGTTTTGAGCTGATGCCTGTGAGCGAGCTGTCTAGTCGTGCTGCCCAAGGTAACGATCATGCTCAATTCTATCTAGCCAAGCGCTTGCAAAAAGGCGAAGGTATTGCACAAAATACTCAACAAGCAATCCAGTGGTACACCAAAGCCGCTCAACAAGGGGTTGCCCCTGCTCAGTTGAACCTTGCTATCATGTACTTACGCGGTGAAGGCGTACAGCCTAACTTGCAGCAAGCGCGTCTTTGGCTAGAAAAAGCCGCGATGCGTGGCGACAACCGTGCCAGTTATACACTTGCATTGTTAGATGAAAAACAAAAAAACCTGGTTGATGCCTATAAATGGTACGACTTAGCTGCCCGTGATGGCATGCTCGATGAAAAAGTTCGTAACAAGGCGCGTGGTAAAATCGGCCAATTGGCATTGAACTTATCCAGTGCAGATATCGCTAGTGCTCGCAACAAAGCAGATACTTGGTTCCAGAGTAAGTAAACCAAACGCTTACGCAGTGAATATAAAAAAGCTCAGTATTTTACTGGGCTTTTTTGTTTTTTATCGTGTAGACAAATCGCTGATTTTTTTCTTTAGTATCAAGCGACTTATTTTAAGCTATTCAAAACCCTGCCAAAGTTTGCTACACTACGCGCGCATTCATCAATCCCACAATTTTGTTAATGCTTTAAACTGAAAAGATACTTTAAACCCAACGCACTAGGTTTACGACCTAGCCAGCAGGAGAAACACATGAGCACCACTCAAGATAGTAATATCAAAGAAACCGTGATAACTGACAATCAATCAGCCCCCGCCTACGACAGTAAAACCAACAATATCGTTGTTGCCGCACTTTATAAATTCACACGCTTTACTGACTTTGAGCAGTATCGCGAGCCAATTTTGAATGCGATGTTAGATAACGACGTCAAAGGCACCTTGTTGCTTGCAAGCGAAGGCATTAACGGTACGATTTCTGGCACGCGTCAAGGCATCGATACCATCCTTGACTACCTGCGTAGTATTGAGGCTATTGGTACTTTTACCTTTAAAGAGTCTTATACCGACGCCCAGCCGTTCTATCGCACCAAAGTAAAGCTAAAAAAAGAAATCGTTACCATGGGCGTAGAAAACATTGACCCACTACAATCGGTCGGTCGCTATGTGAAGCCTAGCGAATGGAACGCATTGATCTCAGATCCTGAAGTGACTCTCATCGATACACGTAATGATTACGAAGTGCAAATCGGTACGTTCCAAAATGCCGTCAATCCAAACACTGAGACCTTCCGCGAGTTTCCAGAATACGTATCAAAAGAGCTGGACCCAACCAAGCATAAAAAAGTCGCCATGTTCTGTACGGGTGGTATCCGCTGCGAGAAGTCGACTGCGTATCTACGCGAACAAGGATTTGAAGAGGTTTACCATTTAGAAGGTGGCATTTTAAAATACCTAGAAGAAGTCCCCGCTAGCGACTCTATGTGGCAAGGTGATTGCTTTGTGTTTGACAACCGTGTATCGGTCAATCATAACTTAGAAAAAGGTAATTATGAGCAGTGTTTTGCTTGCCGTATGCCGATCACTAGCGATGACATGCAGAGCCCAGCCTACATCAAAGGCGAATCCTGCCCACACTGTATCGACAAAGCGACCGATGAGCAAAAAGCGCGTTTCCGTGAGCGTGAGCATCAAATGCAACTAGCGAAAAAGCGCGGTGAAGCTCATATTGGTAGTGACGTGATGGATGTCATAGAAAAACGCAAAGCGGCCAAAACTGAAGCACGTCGTCTAGCAGATGAAGGCAATAAAGATAAATAAATTTGAAATTGAATAAAGCAAAAAGGACGCCCTGATGAGATACTTTATCAGGGCGTCCTTTTTGCTTTATTCATACTTACTGAGTGCTTATTAGCATCGCTTAGCTACCGCGATAAGTACTATAGCCATATGGAGATAAGGTGATTGGCACATGGTAATGGTTATCGCCTTTAATATTAAAGTTGACTTCAACATACGGATAGAAAGATTCTAAACCTTGATTTCTAAAATAAGGCGTTGTCTCAAATATCAACTTATAAGTGCCATCATGCTCGACACCATCTTGATTTGGTAGAAAATTACCGATACGACCATTATTATCAGTCTTTTGCGTATTGAGCAATTTCCAGCTACCGGATTTCTCTTGCATCATTAATTTTACATTGACGTTTGGCGCTGGCTTGCCTGTACTAATATCTAAGATATGGCTAGATAATTGATATTTTTCTTGATCACCAGCAGCATGGCTAGCGGTTGCAGTCATCGCTAATACACCACCGAATGCGGCGGCCCTGAGTAAATTATTTTTCATAAATCATCCTATTCAATCGATTATATGTGTTAAATAGATTATCTTCTTCAGTAAGCCATTTATTATTTTAAAGTATACTTACCTGTAGAATATAATCGCGACTCACCTAGAGAATATAGTTTATTTTATTATTCGTTAGAGACATATTTATCCTCGTAGGTTAAATGCACTGGTGTAGTTTATATTATCAATCAGATATTAAAATTAAGGTGATGTTAACTTGCATAAAAATAAGTATAGTGAATGTAAAAATGCTATTTGCTGTCATCTAGCTTATCCACAAATATAAAATATTAATGATCTTCTCAAACGTGCCAATCATTTGATTTAAGACAAAAAAATAGCAGACCATCTTAATAATGATCTGCTATTTTTCTAAAACTATATGTAGAGACAATATTTCTTAAAACAAAATACGTACGCGGATAGTCTCTTCTACATCTTTTAATTGATCGAGTGCAGCGGTCGAATCGTTGTAGTCGACATCCATCACTAGATAACCAACATCACCTTCTGTCATCAGGCTCTGAGCTAGGATGTTAATCCCTGCTTCGGCAAACAAGCGGTTGATCTGAGATAGTACGCCTGGCACGTTTTTGTGGATATGTAGCAGACGATGCGAGTTTTCTTTGAACGGGATAGAGACTTCTGGGAAGTTCACAGCAGTCGCCGTATCGCCTTGGTCAGAGTATCTAACAAACTTATCTGCGACTTCTAGGCCGATATTGGCCTGTGCTTCTTGGGTTGAACCACCGATATGCGGCGTCAAAATCACATTATCAAACTTACGTAGTGGTGATTCAAACTCTTCGTCAGCTGACTTTGGCTCTTTAGGGAATACATCAACCGCCGCGCCCAAAATTTTACCAGACTCAATTGCTGCCGCTAGATCATCAATCTCGACACAAGTACCGCGAGCCGCATTGATAAAGTAGCTGCCTTCTTTCATCTGAGCGAACTGCTCAGCTTTCATCATATAGCGGGTGCTTGGCACATCAGGTACATGCAACGTCACGATGTCAGCGGTTGATAGTAACTCTTCTAGACTGCCAACTTGTACCGCATTGCCTAGTGGCAATTTGGTCACGGCATCATGATAGATGACTTTCATACCGAAGCTTTCTGCTAGCACAGACAACTGCGAGCCGATAGAACCATAACCGACGATACCGATGGTCTTGCCGCGCACTTCATGTGAGTTAGTCGCAGACTTACCCCAGCCGCCGCGATGTACAGTTGCGTTCTTTTCAGGGATACCGCGATACAGCATGATCGCTTCGGCTAATACCAGCTCAGCCACTGAACGGGTGTTCGAGAATGGCGCGTTAAAGACAGGAATACCTAAGTCACGAGCGGCATCTAGATCGACTTGGTTGGTACCAATACAAAAGCAACCAATGCCGATAAGTTTGTTTGCATGCTCAAGTACATCGCGCGTCAATTGAGTACGCGAGCGAATACCGATAAAGTGAGCATCTTTGATCTTTTCGATCAGCTCTTCTTTGTCTAACGCGTGACTGATATTCTCGATGTTGTGATAACCAGCGCCTTCCAATACTTTTAGGGCATTGTCATGTAGACCTTCAAGCAATAAAAACCGGATTTTGTCTTTTTGTAGTGATAACGCCATATGAGAACTGTCCTATAATTGTTTTATAAGATTACCTGTTGGATAATCTGTGATGGATGAAACGAAAACAGTCCCGATATCTTACACAAAATTTGACGCCGATGTTAGCAGATTAGATGAATTATTGATTATCAAGCCTGAAAAATTTTTATGCTATAGTGAATCATTCTGTTTGAAATCAAACAAACCACTTTTTATTGTTTGTCTCCTTTTCTATTTAAAAACTATCACCCACTTATTGCCATCACGAGCCGACTCCTCACTGAATTTATAGTCATTTCGCTATATAATAAACAGTCCCAACATCGTGCTTACGCTAATATTGAGATTTGACCATGACGCTAACTACCGAACAGTCCACCTCCCAAGCCCATACCAATGCTGTGCAAACGATCCTAAGCACGCTGACTGCTACTCATCAATTTGACCCTAGCCAAATCAAAACCGACGCAGAGAGCTTAGAGCACTGGGGTAAAGACTGGACCAAACACTTTGCCCCAGCCGCTGCTGCCATCGTCTTTCCAAAGACCACCGAACAAGTCCAAGCGATTGTCCTGCTTGCTAATGAGCATAACGTCGTCCTCACCCCAAGCGGTGGTCGTACCGGACTCTCTGCAGGCGCAGTTGCCGCCAATGGCGAAATCGTCGTCAGCATGGATAAAATGAATCAGATTGGCCAGTTCTATCCTGCTGACCGCATCGTCGAGATTGAGGCCGGCGTCATTACCGAACAGCTACAACAGTTCGCCGAATCAAAAGATCTCTACTATCCTGTCGACTTTGCTTCTGCAGGCTCTAGTCAAATGGGTGGCAATATCGGTACCAATGCTGGCGGCATCAAAGTCATCCGCTATGGCATGACCCGTCAATGGATTATGGGCTTAACGGTCGTTACGGGTAAAGGGGACATCTTGCATCTCAATCGTGGTATGGTCAAGAACGCCACGGGCTACGACTTGCGCCAACTGTTTATCGGTGCTGAAGGTACGCTTGGTCTCGTCACTCACGCGCAAATCAAACTTGAGCGTCAGCCACAAGACCTAAATGTCATGGTGCTGGGTATGGACAACTTCAGTGACGTTATGAATGTCCTCTCTGCCTTTCAAGCGAAGATTGATTTGACCGCCTTTGAATTCTTTGATGAGGTGGCGATTGATAAGCTGATGGCCCATGGTCAAGTACAAGAGCCGTTTGAGTCACGTACCAAGTTTTATACCTTATTAGAGTTTGAAGCGCCCTACGAGCCGATCATGGAAAAAGCCATGGCCATCTTTGAGCAGTGTATGGAAGAAGGCTGGGTCGTTGATGGCGTGATGAGCCAAAGCTTGAGTCAAGCAGCTGAGCTGTGGAAGCTACGTGAGTATATCTCAGAGACCATCTCTGTATTTACCCCTTATAAGAACGATGTATCTGTGCTGATCAGTCATGTACCCGACTTTATCGCAGAGATTGATACGATTGTCAGCAGTAACTATCCTGACTTTGAGGTGTGCTGGTTTGGTCATATCGGTGACGGTAATCTACATCTTAATATCTTGAAGCCTGAAAACATGAGCAAGGATGATTTCTTTGCCGAGTGTCAAATTGTCAATAAACACGTGTTTGAGACAGTGCAGAAGTATGGCGGTTCGGTGTCTGCTGAGCATGGGGTGGGTATGACGAAGAAGCCTTATCTGCAATATAGCCGTAGCGAGACTGAGATCGATTACTTGCGTGAGGTCAAAAAGGTATTTGATCCTAACAACATTATGAATCGTGGCAAGATTTTTGATATGTGATTGGTAGGCTAACTATTTATCTCAAAAAAAGACGCTAAGCCTAAAGGCTAGCGTCTTTTTTATGTTTGCAACTTTATATTTGGAAAACCCAAATTTACGTTTAAAAAAACATAATTTATAGATATAACAGTACCAGCGCCACAACTAACAAGACACTCAAAAATCCTTGAATAATCAAAAATGCTTGATGCGGTGCCGCGATATGACGGAACATATTGCCTAGCGCATTGTAAGTAATGCCCGCTGCTTTGATATGTGGCGGGGTATCGAAATTTTTGATAATTTGCAAAAATTGCTCAGTACGATCAGGTGACCAGCCGTGCGGCGCAAATGGCAAAAACGGTGAAAGCTGTGCTGCTTGCTCTTTGGTTGCAGGCGACCATAGCCAGCGCTCCAAAAACAGCAGACGCATGCGCCAGTCTGAGAAGCTGCGATGATTAATCTCTTGTAGTAAAAGCACTTCGATGTTTTTGTGACGACTATCAGCAAAGATACGTTCTTGTAGCGCAAATACATGTCTCTTTTCGCCTTCGATGCACTGCAAAAACTGACCATTGCCATAACACAGTGTGCCAGTAATACCATGCTGCTCATTATAATCGCGAGCATGGGCCTCTACATCCTCAAATATAGAGGTGTTTAGACGTGACGCAATGGTCAACGTACTGACATAGACCAGCTGAACCAATGCTGATTCTTCTATTTCATCCCATTTTTTGATTCTATTGCTACGAGTTAAGGGCATAATAAAACGATCCTACAGCCGGACAAATACGGCTAAATTTGACAAGCAAAACGATACTATGCCTGAAGTAAATGAAGATATTGACTCACAAAAACGTAGCAAATATTTACTACGTGAGACTGTTATTACTCATACAGCTTGCTATGATAATGAACAAACTCAAGGGCGCTGACAGTATATAAGGTCGATACAAGAAAATATAAGGCTAATCTAACTTAATATATGAGAAACCGCTTATCCAGCTCTTCTAAGTAACTCAATAAGTGTTAGCATTATATCGATCACGATGACGGTTTTTAATACATTAACTTTCTATCAATTGAGAACTGCTTCGACCGCGATAAACATCAAAACTCGTATTCGAAATGAGATAGAATCTCACCATAACCTATTGTAAACACGACAATAATTATTGTAACGGCAATATTCTCGTATTGGAATATTTTTATTACTTTTTTGTGCAAAAACTTACGTCACTCACCTCTTTAATACTGTCGTATCAAATATCATCACATTTAGTAGAGATTTAACACAGGAATATTATGAGCAAAATTGAAAAATTAGATGACCTTCACCTTACAATCGCTGAAATCAAGAAAAAAGACTACCCCCAATTAAAAGCACTGATGGACCGTGTCTATGCAAACCTAGGTGGTGCTTGGTCTAAGACGACTATTCATACCTTGATTGATGCGTTTCCTGAAGGTCAAATTGCGATGTTTGACCATGATCAATTGATTGGCATTGTACTGTCCATGCGTGTTGATTATGCCAAATTTTCCAACCCGCATACTTATGATGATTTGATTGGGCAAAAAGAAATCATTAGAGACAATCCTGAAGGCGACGCCATTTATGGTCTAGACGCACTGATTGATCCTGAATATCGTGGCTATCGCCTCGGTCGTCGTCTCTATGACGCCCGAAAAGAGCTGTGTCGTCAGTTAAACTACCGCGCTATTTTGGCTGGTGGCCGCATTCCTAACTATCATAACCACCAAGACTTGAGCCCAGGCGAATATATTGACGCTGTTGAGAGCCGCGAAATTCACGACTCTGCATTGTCTTTTCAGTTGTCAAACGGGTTCATCGTCAAGCGTATCTTGACCGCTTATCTACCAGATGACAAACAATCTAAAGGGTTTGCCACCTTGCTTGAGTGGTCAAATATCTATTATGAGCCTAAAGACTACAAGCCCAACACGCGCAAATCTGAGGTACGTATTGGTGGTATTCAGTGGCAAATGCGCGAAGTTGAGTCACCTGAAGAGCTACTACAGCAAGTTGAGTTTTTCGTTGATATCATGGCTGATTACAACTCAGACTTTGCTTGTTTACCAGAGTTCTTTAACGCACCATTAATGGGTTTATGCGAAGAAACCGATCAAAATATCGCCATTCGCTTTTTGGCAGGTTATACCGAATGGTTCAAAAATGAGATTTCGCATTTGGCCGTCAGTTATAACGTCAATGTCATTACAGGCTCTATGCCTTTATTAGACGAAGATGATACCTTGTACAATGTCAGCTACTTGTGTCGCCGTGATGGTACGGTTGACGAGCAACGTAAAATCCACATCACGCCGCATGAGCGTAGCGCTTGGGTCATCGAAGGTGGTGACGAGGTCAAAGTATTTGACACTGATGCTGGTCGTATCGGTATCTTGGTCTGTTATGACGTTGAGTTCCCTGAACTTGCGCGCCTATTAGCACTTGATGATATGGATATTTTGTTCGTGCCTTTCTGGACAGATACCAAAAACGGCTATTTGCGTGTGCGTCACTGTGCCCAAGCACGTGCCATTGAGAACGAATGCTATGTAATGATTTGCGGCTCGGTAGGTAATTTGCCACAAGTCGAAAGTTTAGATATTCAGTACGCACAGTCGTCGATTTTTTCACCGTCAGACTTTGCATTCCCACATGATGCCATCATGGCAGAAACCACCGCCAATACCGAGATGGTGTTTTTCTCAGATGTGAACTTAGACAAGCTGACTCACGTTCGTCACGAAGGCTCAGTACATAACTTGATTGACCGCCGTGATGACTTATTTAGCTTAAAATGGAAGCGTAAATCCAAAATTCCTGCAAGCAAATTAAGTGACGAAGAACGCCGTGAAAACTCAGGCAGTGTGCTTATCGGTGATCCATTACAGAATCGCGCGCAAAAGCCATAGTTAGTTGTACGCGCTTGATATAATGACTTAAGAGTAAACTTCATTAATAAAACGGCTGAATCTCAGCCGTTTTATTTTTATCTGATACCTGTTAAATTTTTGCTCAATGAAAATATCTCAACTAAAAAGCCAACGCCATGACGACTGATCTGGATCAAAAAGACATAAAATCAAAGAAACAGCCAAAGCAGAAGATAATTTCGCTATTTAAAACGGTTGCGCTATACGCTCTGATGTTCGTCGTGATATATAGCGCGGTCAATTGGTGGCGACAGCCTGTCATGCCTGCTAATCCGCAGCTACAACTGACCGATTACCAAGGGCAAACTGTCGACCTAGCAGCGATGAGTCATAAGCGTCCCATACTGGTATACTTTTGGGGTACGTGGTGTTCCGTCTGTAGTTTTACCTCACCAACTATAAATAAGCTAGCAGCAGATAATTATCCCGTTGTCACTATCGCTGTACAATCAGGCTCCGACCAAGAGTTAGATAGCTATCTCAATGAGCATCAATATAGCTTTACAGCGATAAATGACCAAGAAGGCGATATCTTTGCCGATTGGCAAGGACAAGTCACACCGTCCTATGTGGTATTAGAGAATGGCGAGATGACACAAGGATTGACAGGCATTCAACCACTCTGGTCATTAAAGCTGCGACTTTGGCTATCTTCTGTTTTTTAGTCATTAACTGATGTCTTATATTCTAATAAATAAACACTTATAAACAACTAGCATATGATTTAATAGATGGCCTTGTATGTAGATGAAAGCACGACCTTAGACAAAATAAGCCCGATACGGCTCAGCCCTTTTTACCCTATCCTTTTTGTCATATAATAGCTGCCGATCTAAATATTTTTTCTCGTTGTTTTTACAAGCATATTTTATGTTGCAATCGTCTCGTTACCATTTATTATTGACGTAACTATTTACGGGCTGATGAGCAATAATGGCTATTTATTGATATGACGGTTGATAAACCGACTATCATGAGCAATATACCTACTATTAGTGATTAAGCATTATCAACACCGCGTAACCCTCAGTACTATATTGAAATACATTGAATACTGAGCCTTGTAGCCGGTTTTAACCGACACACAAACCTACCTTTTAAAAAGACACCTTCTATGACTGATAAAAGTACTGATACACCAAGCCAAGATTATAAAGATACCCTAAACCTTGCGGATACGCCCTTTGCGATGCGTGCAAACCTTGCCAAACGCGAGCCAGATTGGCTAGCTGCTTGGGAAGCGGATGACGTGTACGGTAAAATTCGTCAAGCGCGTACTGGTGCGACCAAATATATTTTGCACGATGGCCCTCCATACGCTAACGGTCAGATTCACTTGGGTCACGCAGTCAATAAAGTACTAAAAGACATTATTGTCAAATCAAAAACGCTATCAGGATTTGATGCGCCTTATGTCCCTGGTTGGGACTGTCATGGTTTGCCAATCGAACAAAAAGTCGAAGCCAAGGTTGGTAAAGTCGGTAAAAAAGTCTCAGCGACCGAATTCCGTGGTCTATGTCGCGAATACGCCAGCACGCAGATTGAACTGCAAAAGGCAGACTTTAAGCGTCTAGGTGTGTTCGGTGATTGGGACAATCCTTATTTGACCATGAACTTCCATCAAGAAGCCAACATCGTACGTGCGCTTGCCAAAATCTATGACAATGGTCATGTGACTCGCGGTATGAAGCCAGTCAACTGGTGCTTGGACTGTAGCTCTGCCCTAGCAGAAGCTGAAGTCGAATACCAAGACAAAGTCTCTGATGCGATCTATGTCAGCTTCGATGTGCTCGGTACGGATAAAGTGACCGCATTGGCAGATATCGCAGATAACATCGCTGCGGTTATCTGGACGACAACGCCGTGGACACTGCCTGCTAACCAAGCCATCTCAGTCCATCCTGAGCATAACTATAGTGTGGTTGCAACCGAAAAGGGCAATCTACTCCTAGCCACTGATCTTGTTGAGACTGCACTGAGCGAGCTTAAACTAGAAAGTAATGGCGTCCTCGCGACCGTATCAGGCCGCGAGCTTGAAGGCTTGAGCGCGCAGCATCCACTGATTGAAGACCGTCAAGTGCCGCTCATCTTGGGCGATCACGTCACCACCGATAGTGGTACTGGTTTGGTGCATACTGCACCTGGTCATGGTCTAGACGATTATATCGTTGGTCTAAAATACAACTTACCAGTGGAAAACCCAGTAAGCGGTACAGGTGTTTATTTAGATAGCGCTGCTGTATTTGCCGGTGAGCATATCTATAAAGCCAACCCGAAAATCATTGCTGAGCTTAATGACAATGGCCACTTAATCAGCCATACCAAAATTGAGCACAGCTATCCGCATTGCTGGCGTCATAAGTCGCCGATTATTTTCCGTGCTACGCCTCAGTGGTTTATCAATATGGAAACCAAAGGCTTACGTGCTCGCGCGCTTGCGGATATTCCAAAAGTGAATTGGACGCCAGCGTGGGGACAAAACCGCATCGAAGCGATGATGACAGGTCGCCCTGATTGGTGTATCTCACGTCAACGTACGTGGGGCGTGCCCATCACTTTCTTCACGCACAAAGAAACGGGCGAGCTGCATCCAAACACGCTTGAGCTGATGGAAACTGCCGCGCAAAAAATCAATGAGGGCGGTGTTGAAGCGTGGTTTGATGCTAGCTGTGAAGACTTCTTAGGTAGTGAAGCCGCTGACTATGACAAAGCAACGGACACATTGGACGTTTGGTTTGACTCAGGCACAACGCATTTCGCCGTACTTGAGCAGCGCGATGAATTAACCAACCCAGCTGACATGTATTTAGAAGGTTCTGATCAGCATCGTGGCTGGTTCCAGACGTCACTGCTGACGTCGGAAGCCATGTATGAGCGCCCACCGTTTAAGCAAGTATTGACCCATGGTTTTGTGGTCGATGAAAACGGTCGTAAGATGAGTAAGTCATTGGGTAATATCATCACGCCGCAAGAAGAGATCAACAAAACGGGCGCCGACATGCTGCGTCTTTGGATTGCGTCTAGCGATTATCGTTATGAGATGAGCGCTGGTAAAGCATCATTTAAAGGGGCGATCGATCAATATCGCCGTATCCGTAATACTCTGCGTTTCTTGCTTGCCAATACCGACGACTTTGATCCAGCAGCTGACAGCATCGATGTCAACGAATTGGTTAGCCTTGATAAATTTATCATTGAACGCGCACAAACCGTACAAGCACAAATCATGAGCGCTTATGATGCGATGGACTTTCACCAAGTCACTCAGCATGTGACGGCGTTTTGTTCGCAAGACTTGGGTAGCTTCTATCTAGATATCATCAAAGATCGTCAATACACCACGCAGGCGGATGGCCAGCCTCGTCGCTCTGCACAAACAGCGATCTATCATATCACTCATGCGCTGATTCGTTGGATCACACCGATCTTGTCATTCACGGCGCAAGAGGCTTGGGAAGTGCTGAACCAACGTGAGGCTGATAAAGGTGGCTACGTGTTTACCCAAGAGTGGTACGAGTTCCCAGCATTTGAGCTAAGTGCCATCAGCAATGATGACTGGCAGCGTATTATGTTTGCCAAAGACATGGTAAACAAGCATATCGAAACCGCTCGTGGCGAAAAAATTATCAATGCCAACTTGTCTGCCGATGTGAGCCTATACGCTGATGGTGCCATGTATGAAAGTCTAGCCAAGCTTGATGAAGAACTGCGCTTTGTACTCATCACTAGTAACGCAGAACTAAAGCCAATGAGCGAAGCACCTACTGATAGCACTGTACAGGTAGATGAAGCAACCGAAACGAGTACAGAAGAAGCTCTAGACCTAGTGGTACAAGTTAGCGCTGCCACTGGTACTAAGTGCGTACGCTGCTGGCACATCCGTGATGACATTGGCACAGATAGCGCGCACCCTGAAATTTGCGGTCGCTGCGTGACCAACGTCAGTGGTGACGGCGAGGTGCGCCATTATGCCTAACCCAACAGACTCATCTGACAGCCAGCACAATAAACCGTCGCAAGCTGAAGTCGATAAATCGCCTCAGCCTGCTCATGCGACTACAGGTAGCTCGACCACACCTAGAAGTCGACTGACCAAGTCAACAAATAGGACACCAAAGATGGTGTCCAATGGCAGTCGTGCTTTTATGTGGTATGCGCTGGCGCTGATTATCATTGTCATCGATCAATGGACCAAATGGCTGGCTGAAACCAAACTGACCTTTCACGATCCAGTGCCAGTGATCGAGCCATTTCTTAATTGGACACTCGCTTATAATTACGGCGCAGCATTTAGCTTTTTGGCAGATGCTGGCGGTTGGCAAAAGTGGTTCTTTTCAGGGCTGGCATTACTCATGTCGCTGTTTTTGATTATCTATTTACTCAAAGCGCCTCGCAAAGCTACGCTACTCTCGCTTGGACTTGCCATGGTATTGGGCGGTGCGCTTGGTAATTTGATCGACCGTTTGTTACATGGTCATGTGATTGACTTTATCCATGTGCATTATGCTGATGTTTGGCATTATCCGATTTTTAATATCGCAGATATTGCGATTTCTCTCGGTGTTGTACTGATTGTTATCGATATGCTGTTTTTGGAAAAGAAGCGTGAAATGCCACGGTCATAATTCTAAATAGTATTATTACTTATAAATAAAAAGGTGGGTTACGCAGTCGTAACCCACCTTTTTTTGTCTTCTATTTTATTGATTTCTATATACGTCGATGCTACTAATCATTGCGGTATCTGTATCGTTTTTATAGAAAACATCATAATAAATCAGTCAAAGTCTCTAGCCCGCCACCTGCCAATAGAAATAGCAAGCCTGCCATATTAATGACAACGGTCAAATAATAGGTAACTCGAAACTCAGGCTTTTGTGATTTGTGACGCAGATACGTTTGTGCGAGCAACGCTCCTACCCAACCGCCAAGCGCGCTTAGTATATGCAATGTAGACTCAGACGTACGCCAGTCGCCACTCTGGGCAGCAGCTTTATCTTTGGCATACATACCATAAGTAATAATCCCTAGCACGACGTACCAGCCGACCACTAGCCAACTCAGTTTATCTGTTGCTGCTAATAAAACTAGGACACCATAAAAAGCCAGTCCAAGGAACGAGCGCTTCTTTTGTCCTGCTTCAAATTCCGCCTGATGGCTGCGCTTCTGATTACGCTGACGGATTTGCTGATTTTTTTGTGCCATTTTTTGCTGTACAAAACCAAGTTCTTGTACTTGTTTGGCCTGCCTGCGCTCTTGATCGTCTTGTCCAATACTAAAAACGACTTGCTCGCCAACATCAGGACGGCGCTGCGCTCTAAACTCACTCACATGAAAGAAGACAGATTCGCCCGTGTCGGTTTCAATGAAGCCAAAACCTTTGTCATCCTGCCATTTTTTGACAGTGCCCTGTTGCTGATTATCCATACCTACCTTCTCATAATAATTTTGAAATAAAACAAATATAGTCATAACATAAACGTACTCAGGTGAGAGCTGATTTAATAGTATCGATTATAAAGGACTACTTTTACCATAAAAAAAGCTGAGAAAATATTCTCAGCTTTTTTATCCTACTACTTGTTATATTTTTGACATAACATTAGCTACATTTTTTCTGCTCATAAAGTTTATTCAAGTTTTCACGGCGTTCTTTAGCTGCTTCAATCGCCTCTTCCGTATTAGAGTAAGTGCCGATCAATGCAGGCCAGAATAATACGGCAGCAGCTACATTTTTACCAGTCACTTTACGTTCAGCACGTGCTTCTTTTTCAAACTGTTCAGCTTCTTCAATTTCGCCAAGAATTTGTTGGCATGATAAATTAACATCACTTACTTTCTTAGTTTGTACGACATGTGGAGTCGCACAACCTTGTGCTAATAATGCAAATACACCAATTACCAAAATAGCTTTTTTCATAGTCATCTCAAAATTGTTAAATTAAATATAATTAGATACAAATGGCTTGTTAACGAAGCGTAAACATTTATATACATTTTAGAAACTTAAGTCAACTTAAATTTACCTTTTGACAGAAAAAATTGAATTTAAGTCGGTTTTTGGGATTTTCCTATCTACGTTTTTATACTACTCTCTGATATAACAGCATGTAATATAGTGACTATGCTAGACTATTTGTCTACTAAAAACACAGCTGCGAATATTAACGTATCAACTATAATTTATAAAAGAAATAGCCATTATGACCCAATCTCAATTTATTAATCCAAACGAAGACACGCGTATCGCTCACGGTAGCCTTGTAAAGCTGCACTTCGAAGTCTCACTAGAAAACGGCACTGTCATTGACTCAACGTTTAGTCGTGATGCGCCCGTATCTTTGACTATCGGTGATGAGAGCTTGTTACCTGGTTTTGAGCAAGTATTGATGAACCTACGCGCCGGTGACACTCGTACCGCTCATCTTGAGCCAGAGCAAGCATTTGGCGAATGGAATCCTGAAAACATCCAACACTTTAGCCGCCCTCAGTTTGCGCTCGTCGCTGATAATCCAGAAGTCGGTATGATGGTTGAATTTGAAGACAAAGGCAAAAACACGCTGCCCGGTACGATCAGTGCCATTGATGACGACCAAGTCGAAGTGGACTTCAATCATCCGCTTGCCGGGCAAGACGTCTTGTTCAAAGTAAAAATCTTTAAGGTCACACCACCTGGCGTCACTGGTATACAACTTATGTAGTTGCCCAAACGCACAATCCACAATAAAAAAACTAAAAAGGACAATCGAATGCAATATACAACGCTACCGCAGCTCGATGAAAAAGTATCTAAGATATGTCTAGGTACGATGACATGGGGCCAGCAAAATACGGAAGCTCAAGCACATGAACAAATGGACATGGCTCTCTCCGAGGGCGTGAACTTTTGGGATACTGCCGAGATGTACCCATCACCGCCAGACAAAGACAAACAAGGGGATACTGAGCGGTTTATGGGCACTTGGTTTGACAAAACCAAACAACGTGACAAAGTCATTCTTGCCAGCAAAATATCACCGATGGATTTTTTGCGTGATGGGCAAACACGCTTTAACGCCGAGCACATCAGTAGCGCTATTGATGGCAACCTTGAGCGCTTACAAACCGATTATATCGATATTTACCAGCTGCATTGGCCTGAACGTCAAGCGAACTTTTTTGGTCAGCGCGGTTATACGGAAGAGATGGCAGCACAGTCAGTAGATGACTTAACGCCATTTTTAGAGACCATTCAAGCGTTAAATGATGAGATCAAAAAAGGTCGTATTCGTGCTTATGGTTTATCAAACGATACGGCATGGGGTCTCATGCGCTATCTATGGGAAGCGGACAAAAATGGCTTGATCGCGCCTATCACGGTACAAAACCCATATAGTCTACTGAACCGTTTATATGAAGTTGGTATGGCTGAGATTGCCCATCGCGAAAACGTTGGTCTACTTGCTTACTCGCCACTTGGTTTTGGCGTGTTGTCTGGTAAATACCTCGATGGCAAGCGCCCAGCTGGCGCACGCTTGACGATGTATGATCGCTTCGCCCGTTACACTAATGAGCAAGCGGTATCAGCGACCGAGCAATATGCAAAGATCGCCGCTGATGCTGGGTTAGATATGGCGCAAATGTCATTGGCTTTTGTCAATTCACGTCACTTTGTCACCAGCAATATCATTGGTGCGACGACGACCGAACAGCTCAAATCGAACATCGATAGTGTCAATGTGGAGCTAACAGCAGATGTATTGGAAGCGATTGAAGCGGTACACGCGCAGCACCCTAACCCATCCCCTTAGTGCGATCTGAATCAGCTATCTATAAATTGATGCACTCGCATTTATTATAGACACAAAAAAGGCGCAAACCGCAGTCATACAACTCGCGATTTGCGCCTTTTTATTCACTAAACTGGCTTAACTATATATAGCCAATCAATCTTCAACGGGTACACGAAGTACTCGTGAATGTAACTCTGCTAACCCTTCTTGCATGCGTGCTTGCAACAAATTAGTCAGCTCGCTTTTGGTACAGCCTTTTGGATCTAGCGGCGCCAGTGGCAATACATATGCGGTGACATCTTTGCTATCGAGCACTTTTTTCATGCTGTCCTTCATCGTCATCTTGCCATAATATGGCAGCGCGTCACTGAGCGTGCCATCTTTATCAACATAGGCGATAACAATGGGTCTAACAGGCACGTCAGCATCTATCGCTGACTGGAGCAATGTCCCATGAATACGCTTGATTTTTTTACCACTAGTGGTGGTCGCCTCAGGGAAGAAAATCACCGAAAAACCTTTGGCTAAGAAATCAGCTATTTGTGAGGATACGGAGCCTGCATCACCGGAACCGCGCTCAATAAAAAGTGTACCTGCCGCATGCGCGAGCTTACCGAACACGGGCCACTCACCAATCTCAGCTTTGGATAAAAAGAACGCTGGGCTCACGGTACCAACAACAGGAATATCCATCCATGACACATGGTTTGACACCCACAAGCCGTGATGTTGCTCTACTGGTTCGACTTCAACGACCTTTACCCCAAATGAGCCTGCCATCTTGCGACAAAACGTCTGAATATAGCGTGGCAGTTTTTCGCGCGGTGGCTGTTTGAATGCACCGATACGCTTTGCCGCGCGTATACCGCCGACCATGGTCGTGGTCATACCAGCGATTTTCTTGCCGCGTCCTAGCTGCTGTCCGAGTGAAAAGCTTGATTTAGCTTGGCTCATCTTCGCCCTCATGATTAAATAACGGGTGTTTAATAGTCAAAAAACGAGCCCAGTATAACAAAGTTCACACGCT
Source organism: Psychrobacter sp. T6-5 (assembly GCF_052258485.2). Classification (NCBI taxonomy): domain Bacteria; kingdom Pseudomonadati; phylum Pseudomonadota; class Gammaproteobacteria; order Moraxellales; family Moraxellaceae; genus Psychrobacter; species Psychrobacter sp. T6-5. Next base: position 3,032,041 of record NZ_JBQQEY020000001.1, read on the forward strand.
CAGTGATAGGGTGTTCACTCAGTGAGTGCTGACTTTTATACAAACGGGCAATAAAGCAGATTTATAAAACATTAATCTCAGTCATCGCTGTAACATAAAACCATCGCTAATTATGCTCATACCCTTTAATATCAAGTGATAAGACCACATATAGACAATTATATGAACGCTATATCAAAGTATACTGAACTGATAATAGCGATATATTTACTTTATTAAACAGGTGATACTCTTTGGATTATTTTGAAAGACATGAAGGTGGCGAGCGCGCCATCATTGTACATTTAGACATTCGCCAAATTCAAGATCCTGACGATCTAGGCGAGTTTGAACTATTGGCAGATTCAGCAGGTGCTGATCGCTTGGCATTGGTCACAGGCTCACGTGCACGCCCTGATGCCAGATATTTCGTTGGTAGTGGCAAGGCAGAAGAAATTGCAGAACTGGTGCGCGAGCATGATGCAGATATCGTATTGTTCAACCATAATTTATCGCCATCACAAGAGCGTAACATCGAAGCGCTCGTGAAGTGCCGTGTACTGGATCGTACTGGTTTGATTTTAGACATTTTTGCGCAGCGTGCTCGTACTTACGAAGGTAAGCTACAAGTCGAGCTGGCTCAGCTGAACCATTTATCGACACGTTTGGTCCGTGGTTGGACGCATTTGGAGCGTCAAAAAGGGGGTATTGGTCTACGTGGACCCGGCGAAACCCAGCTTGAGACCGATCGTCGTTTGCTACAAGTGCGCGTCATGCAGCTTAAAAGTAGAATTGAGAAAGTCAGACAGACTCGTGCGCAAGGTCGAGCCCGTCGCCAAAAATCAGACGTACCGACTATCTCACTGGTTGGTTATACCAATGCGGGCAAATCCACTTTATTCAATCGCTTGGTGGATGAAAACATCTACGCAGCTGATAAGCTATTTGCGACACTCGATCCAACGCTACGCCGCTTAGACTGGCAAGGTGTAGGACGTGTAGTCTTGGTTGATACCGTAGGTTTCGTCCGTCATTTGCCGCATGAATTGGTTGAATCCTTTCATGCAACGCTAGAAGAGACGCTAGAGGCGGACTTATTATTACACGTCATCGATTCTTCTAGTGAAGATATGCATGAGCAAATTCAGGCGGTCAAAGAGGTACTTGCTGAGATTGATAACGATGTACCAGTGCTCAATGTCTATAATAAGATTGATTTGACTGATGAGCCTGCACGTATTGGCTATGCTAGCGAAGGTCAACCTAACCGCGTCTATGTGTCTTCTAGAGAGAACTTAGGCATAGAAGAGTTGTCATTAGCCGTGCAGCAATTACTGACTGGCACATTAACCACTTTTGATTTGACGCTACCCTATCATGCAGGACAGTTAAAAAACACTTTGTACGAGCTCGGTGTTATTGAAGAAGAAAGCTATGATGATAGCGGTCATGAGTGCTTAGCCATTCGCTTGCCAAGCGATAGACTAAGACAACTACTCGGACAAGCCAATCTCAAGCCTACCGATGTATTACCGCTTGCACAAGCAACATTGCTGATGCCTGTACTTGAAGAATTTGAGCAGCCTGACGAGCATGATGTTGAAGAGCCGACGATGACAGCAGAAGAAGAAAGAGCATTTGACGAATTCAATGCGCTCAATTCACAAACCGCTGATTCTGAAAAATAGTCGCTGCTGAAAAACGATTGTTGACGTCAATAGATAAGTAAACGTTTGATTCATATTGTTAGACAGCAATCTTTTATACAGTAGGTTAAAATAGAATAGACGGTATCAATCGATATCGTCTATTTTTTTGGATGTGTCTACAAGCTTTATTAGTAAGCTTACTCTCTATATAATCAACGGTTATACATTCAACAAATATTGATAGGTGATACTCGCCACTCAAAAGCTGAAATGTCACTACTGTCTATTATCAGCGTTCATAATATTATTTTTCACGTTATATTATGGATGCTATCGCCCACTCGTTTTTATAAAATCATCACCTATATCTGACTTGGCCACACTGCTTATGAAGCCTACTCACTCCTTCCATCTCCCGCTGTGGATTTCGTTAATTTTAACGTTGACCATGGTTATCGTTGTCCGAGAGTCGGCTGTGGTTCTTTGTCAATTGGCAGGTATCGAAAAAGCCGCCAATATTGTCGGCTTGGTCGCGATGTTTGTTATCCTGATGATATGGCGATTGCTCAAAGGGTTGCCTAACTGGCTCACTCAAGCCAGTAATACCCTGCTCGTTGATAGTGGTTTTGCATTTCTGCCCGTCTCAGCGGGTGCAGGCTTACTGCTATTTGCGTTAGGAGATGAGCTGTTGGGCGTGATGGTCACAATGATAGTAAGTACGCTCATACCGATGTGGGGACTCGCGCTACTGGCTAATCGATGGTTGAATCAAGATGCCAATGCCGACAGCGGCACGACCAATCAGCAAAAGGAACAGCCGTGAGCTGCGGAGAGATATTATGACTTTTGACAGCGTATTTATGGCAACCTTAGCAGCCGTACTCCTAACCTTGGCGGCACACGTCATTGCGCGTGTGTTAGCGCGTAAGCTGTCATGGTTGCCGATGGTAATTACCGCGCTCGTTTTGGTACTGGTCTTCTTATTTTTATTGCAATGGGATTATGACAACTACTACAGCGCAGCCAAGCCTGTATTCGATCATCTATTAGGATATGTCACAGTGCTTTTGGCGGTACCACTAGCAGCAATGAACTTCAAAGGACTACCTGTCAAAAAGCTCTCTTTGATCGTTGCTATTGCTAGTGTCATTGGTGCCCTACTACCCATGTCCTTGGCTTATCTATTTTCATTGAGTCACGACACCATACTGGCCTTTGCCACTCGTTCTGTGACTACTCCCATTGGCCTTAGTGTCGCAGACTTAATCAAAGCACCTTTAGCGATGGCTAACCTGATTATCATTGTTTCAGGTCTCATCGGTGGTACTTTAGCGCGATTTTTGTTTCGTGGTATCGATGATGATCGGGCTAAAGGTCTCGCGCTAGGGCTGGCGGCTCACGCATTTGGTACAGTAGAAGCTTGGCAAATCAGCCATACAGCAGGACGATATGCGGCATTTGGACTGGCAGTCAATGGTTTAGTCACTGCCGTTTGGGTACCTGTATTTATCGGTGCTTTAGGCATCTAAACTGATTTTGCTTACCGCCTTGATAGATGACTGAGCACTGTTTCATCTTTTCAATCATTATTTTTATTGCTTACTCAATGACGAGATTAATTGACATGACACTTGGCTCATCCGAGCGTTGTCATCACCTTTGCATTTTAGAGAATTAAAATAAGGTATGCATCAAAAAAGTGCTTGCCTATCATCCGATATAAACAGGTAGTTAATGGTCTCTAAAAACATAGTACTTTGATTTATTTGAGTTTGTTTAACGATAAAAATTTGATTTTATAACTTATTTTGTCAATCTGATGCGGCAAAAAGTTATTATATGTTATAGTAAGCAACTATTATTTTTTGTATCTATTGCAAGTGGTTCTTGTTAGACGTGGTATTTGCTAGGTCGCTATATCGATGACGAGCTATAAAATCCTGCAACCCCGATGACCGCTTAAGCGCGTGAAATGACGCGTCTATAGGCAAAACAATTTGCTATTATTCGATAAAAAGTGATAACACTATGATAAATACTGCTACTTTGATTACTCGCTGTTTGTCTCCTATTTTATTAAGTGCGATTGCCCTCTCTACTTTTTCTACTGCTGCCAACGCTGGCAATATGTATATCTATAAAGACAAAGGTGGACAAGTACTACTGACCAACGTCAATCCTAGTGGCAATTTTGATAAATTCACTAAAAAAGTTAAAGTCACTTATTATAAAGACTCTAAAATGTATGACGGCAGTAATAGTAGCAATGACTATGGTAGCAGTGCCGCTAGTAATAGTGGTAGCCGCAACGCTTACGACAGCTACATTCGTGCCTCTGCTGAACGTAATGGCGTAGATCCTGCTCTTATGAAAGCAATGATGCATACCGAATCCGCTTTTAATCCCAATGCTCGCTCACCAGTCGGTGCGCAAGGCCTCATGCAGCTAATGCCAGCGACGGCTCGTCGCTTTAATGTGAGTAACCCTTGGAACCCTGCAGACAATATTGAAGGCTCAGCCAAATATATCGCTTGGCTCATGCGCCGTTTCAATAACAATGTAGAACATGCCGTAGCTGGCTACAATGCGGGTGAAGGCAATGTCGATAAATACGGCGGTATTCCTCCTTTTAAAGAAACCCGTAACTACGTACAAAGAGTCATGAGCCGTTATCATAGCTTGTATAAGAATGATGCTGGGCTATCTGGCGCCAGTATGAATGCCAGCAATCAAACGAGTAGCACAATTAACAGTGGGTTACGCAACGTCAGTTACGGTACTAGCAATAATGTGAATAGTGCCAGCTATGCTAACTCAGCTTATGATGCTTTACGCTAAGCTAGAGCTAAGCCAGTAATAAAATAGACTGGCGACCTAAAAAGCCAGACACAAAAAAGCCCGTTAATTTCTTAACGGGCTTTTTTGTGTCTGGACGCTTTGTATATTGATAGGTCATCAGTAACAAAGACAAACTGTGATTACTAAATCAGTACTCACAGTATTTCCCAATATAACTTAGTTCTTACTTGTTAGCAGCCTGAGTTGCAGCAACTTCAGCAGCGAAGTCTTCTTGCTTCTTCTCGATGCCTTCACCAACTTCTAGACGTTTGAAACCAAGTACTTTTACGCCTTCAGCTTTTAGGACATCACCAACTTTTTTGTCGTTGTCCATAACGTATGGCTGACGTAGCAAAGTTACTTCGTCTAGGTACTTACGTAGGCCACCTTCGATCATTTTTTCAACGATGTTGTCAGGCTTGCCAGACTCTTTTGCTTTGGCTTCGATGATGTCTTTTTCGCGTGCCAATACATCAGCAGCCACGTCTTCGTCATCTACAGCAACAGGGTTGAATGCTGCAATGTGCATGGCAAGGTTTTTGCCAGTGTCAGCGTCGCCACCTTCATAAGAAACCACTACACCGATACGTAGACCATGACGGTATGCAGCGATGTTAGCGCCTTCAAGTACTTCAACACGGCGAACCTGAATGTTCTCACCAATTTTTTGTACTAGAGATACACGTGCTTCTTCAACAGTCTGACCATCGCCATAAGGCAATTCAGAGATAGCAGCAACGTCAGTGACGTTGTTTTCTAGTGCAATGTTAGCCACTTTTTCTGCAAACGCAGTGAAGCTGTCGTCTTTTGCAACGAAGTCAGTTTGGCAGTTAACTTCTAACAAGAATGCTTTATTTTCGCCTTGAGCGATGATGATAGCGCCATCAGCTGCGATGTTACCCGCTTTTTTAGCTGCTTTTGCTTGACCAGATTTACGTAGGTTATCAATGGCAACTTCAACATCACCGTTTGATTCTTCTAACGCTTTTTTACATTCCATCATGCCAAGACCAGTACGGTCACGCAATTCTTTTACCATTTTGGCAGATACTTTTACTTCTGTCATAAGAGTCACCTTAGTATAGTTATGTATAAGAGGAATTAATATCTATTCGATATCTTAATATTGCTTTAAATCTAGCAAGACAGCTCATTTTGAGTCATTACTAATATAGCCATCAATGATGTCAAAAAGATAACATCTTAAAAACATAGCGCTATAGCCAGTACGAACGATAATACTCGCCCATTAGCTACTTGGTTATGTATAGCGGCCTCATTAATAATGCTCTATTCAATAACAAGGCATGACGAGTAAAACTACATCATGCCTATTATGAGCTTATACGCTGTTCACAACATTATATGGATGCTGATAGTCACACTATCAAGACATCCTTACAAAGTTAAACTTTTTAACTCAGCTATTTACTCTGCTGGAGTTGCAGTTTCTTCTGCAGCTGGTGCTTCTTCAGTAGCAGGTGCTTGCTCAGCTTTGCCGCCAGCTTGAGTTTGTGCGTATTCTTTACCAGCGATGATAGCATCAGCCATAGAAGTTACGTACAAAGTCACAGCACGGATAGCATCATCGTTAGCTGGGATGATGTAGTCAACGTTGTCTGGGCTAGAGTTAGTATCAACGATACCGATAACTGGGATACCTAGGTTTTTAGCTTCTTTAATAGCGATTGCTTCGTGATCTACGTCTACAACGAAGATAGCGTCAGGTAGGCCGCCCATATCTTTGATACCGCCTAGTGAACGCTCAAGTTTTTCCATATCACGAGTACGCTCTAATGCTTCACGCTTAGTCAGCTTTGCAAAAGTACCGTCTTCTGATTGCTTTTCAAGCTCTTTTAGACGGTTGATTGACTGGCGTAGTGTTTTCCAGTTAGTCAACATACCACCTAACCAGCGATGGTCAACGTATGGCATACCAGCACGAGCAGCTTGCTCACGTACGATACCGCTTGCAGCACGCTTAGTACCAACAAATAATACTTTGTTTTTCTTAGCAGCTAGGCCGTTTACGTAAGTCAACGCTTCGTTGAATGCTTTTACGGTGTGCTCTAGGTTGATGATATGGATCTTGTTACGCGCGCCAAAGATGTATGGACCCATTTTTGGGTTCCAAAAACGTGTTTGGTGACCAAAGTGAGCGCCAGCTTGTAGTAAGTCGCGCATTTCGATTTTGGTTGGATTCTTTGTAGCCATGAGAATATATCCTATTGGTTGGGTTATGCCTCCACATCACAAAAACAGCCTATTTAGCGACACGCATCTGCTATCGGTTAGTTGTCATTAGTACAGCACTAACGGATCACAAATTAATCAAGTCGCCAAACACCCAGCAATTTTTTGCCATGATGTGTGTGTCATTGGTTGGTTTAAAAAAGAAGCTATGGTCAGATTCAAAAAAATTTCAAATCTAAACTATAAAGTGATTTATAAAAATAGCTGCGCTGTATTTTATCACATAACGCCTTTGAATCTCCAGCAGTTTGTTAATTGCATATCAATAAGATATAAAGCAAAAGTTATGGATAGAAAGATAAAAAAAAGCGACACATTCGTATCGCTTTTTTATTTCTGGCTTTGACTTTATATGAATGGTTTCATATTAGATTATGCAATACAGATACCAATCACAGCCTTGTAACCACGCCATGTGAATGGCGTGATATAGCTTTGGCGGTCTCTAGGTAAGTAAGACACACTTGGTGCGCTTTCAACGATCTGCGGCGGAGAGATAATGAATTCAGAACCAAATTCTGTACGCGCATTACCAGAGATGGTATTGGCCATTTCACCCAGCAAGTCTTTCATCATCGTGATCGAAGAGTCAGGCTCACCCATCACTTTTATCACTTCTCGCAACATTACGCTTGGTGCGCTGACATAGACGCAACCTTCAAGAGGCCCTGATATCTTAATGACACCACTATAATCAAAACCAATTGCCGTTTTATTGTTGTTCAAATAAGGGGTATCGATAGATACTTCTGAGCCATCGATCTGCGCAAAAAATGCATTGATCGAGCTTAGAAACACACCCAACTTTTCTACTTTAAACATAATATATTAATATCCATCTGTATTACGTGGCAGCAGCATTAGTCCTGCAAACAAACCACAATCTCGCCAACTTGTGAGTGCCAAGTGATGGGAATGATAAAAGAACGCTCATCGTTTGGCAATACAATACTTTGCGGTGCGCCTTTGAATACGAAGGGTACAGAGATATGAAACTCTGCACCAAACTCTTTGCGCGCATTACCTGCGATTGTATTGGCAACTTCACCAGCCAAGTCGATGTAGTTTTCCTCACTCTTATCGGTTTCACCCATGCTGTCCAATATTGAAGACAGTAACTCACGGGTTGCCGAAAAATACACAACGCCTTTCTGCGCGCCTGATATACCGATAACACCGGTATAGTCATGGACTTTTGGCTGCTTGTTTTCTAACAAGTAAGGCGTATCAGCAACCAGCTCTTCTCCGCCAAACTGATTAAAATAGTTACTAATAATGCTCAAAAAAATCTGTAGCTTTTGTTCTTTCATAATGACATCTGCTTTAGTCGATGAATGGTATTAGTCTTGCATCAGCTCATATAAAGACTCTACGAGCTCCTCTTCTGAGAAGGGCTTGCATAAGAAACCGCTAGCACCCAATGATAAGGCTTCGATGCCAGTGGCTTTATCAGACAATGCCGACACCACCAAAATGCGTACATCAGGATCAATCGCAATGATTTTTTCGATACATTCTAGTCCATCCATTTGTGGCATGGTCAAGTCCATCGTGATCACATCAGGACGATGAATGTTGAACTTTTCAATGGCTTGAACGCCACTGGTTGCGGTAGCAACCAGCATAAACTTTCCTGAATCATATGCGCGCTGAATACGGTTTCTGATAATATTCGAATCATCAACAATCATTAATTTATGCATAACTTATCTATTACCTTTAATGAAGTGCTTGTCGTCCCTGACAATATGTTTACTGTTTTTAATTAAGCTTTTGGTAACGTAATGACGAACCGTGTCATCTGACCCAGCTCACTATTTACGTTCAGCTTGCCATTGTAGTCTTTTACTTGCGCTTTGATAATATCAAGTCCAACGCCGCGTCCACCATCTTCATCTGCATGCTCTTTGGTTGAGAACCCAGAAGAAAATAACTGCTTGAGTAAATCGCCTTGACTGAGTTGACTTGCTTCTTCCTCACTAAAGCGACCTTCTGTGCTCAGTTTATTACGTATGCTGTCATAGTCGATACCTTGACCATCATCTTGTACGACCAGTGTGACATCTGAGCCATTGTCTTGTACTTCTAAGTCAATCGTTCCAACTTCAGTCTTACCAGCAGAGTGACGAACACTTGGTGCTTCGATACCATGCACGACGGCGTTTCGTAGTAACTGGATACTAATTTCTTTAATTGGCTTTGCAAGATGCGCCGGTATCTCCGTTTGCGTCAGCGTATTGCTTTTTAGCTGTACTTGTTTACCTTGTCTGGCGGCGATCTCTTTTGCAAACTCATTGTAAAAAGACAGTCGATCATCGTTTTCATTATCTAGATCAATCTCTAGACCACCATCAGTATCGATGCTGTTCACTGGCTGGTGATTTGCAACCGGCGCTTTTGACACACTGCTGTTTAAGATATCATCACTAGACGCTATGGTTGTTTTTGCTGTCGCCGCTTTAGGTGGTGCTGAGCGGTTGATGCGTTCACCCAAGGTCGCAATGGTATTTGATAGACTCAACAAGTCATCTAAGTGTACTGCCAACTGTAAGAAATCATTACCCGATAGCTGACCTTGGTTTTGCAATGCATGCAGCTTATCTTCTGCCTCTGAGGCAATTTTGGTAAAGCTATGCAATTTCAACGCAGAAGCCTCACCTTTCAAGCTATGCATTTCACGATAGATAGCTTTTAGCTTCCCTTCTAGCTCGTATTGTGAGCTACCAGGGTTTTTCAAGATGTTGTTCATACGCTCAATATGCGCTTGGGTATTGCTAATGAACTCATTAATGATTTTTGGATTTACATTCAAGATAGTGGTTAACATCTCAATCTGCATATCATTTTGCGAACGCTCTTTTTCTAAACGCTGTTCTAAGTAAACAGCATCTGACACATCGTTGACGTTGACCAAAATACGCGCGATGTCTTTATTTTCATAAACACGTGAGAATTTAAAGTCTAAGAAACGATTATTAAGACCTTTATCATCAGAGCTGTTATGTAGCATCACTTTGTGCAAAGGATTTAGAGAATCTACCAATTTTTCTTTAACTCGAGGATTATAGAGCTGCTCAATGAACTGCTGAGTGGTCTTAAGATCTTTGTCAGAAATACGACCACGCAAGACGTTGGTAAAGTTTTCTCCTGCTAGCCTATCAGAACCGACAATACCGTTAAGCGCGCGCGAGTGCTGCTGACCAATATTTAAGTCTTTGTCCAGTAGGAACAGACCTGTATTTACCGTTTCCATAATTTCTTGCGTTTCGCGACGAGCAGCAAATGCCTCAGCATCCGTCTCACGTAAGCGGCGTACAAAAAAGAATACGAAGATCAAGAAGTAGGCAAAAATCGCAACAACCCCAAGTGCCTGAATCAAACGAATGGTATTGGCTTGGCGCTCTGCATCATCAAACACTTCGTTGGTCAAATCATCTAATGATTCGTTCATTAGCAAACTTGAGGTTTTCGCCTGCTCTACCGCTTGAGTCAAGTCATCTGATGAATCGACCAGTACGTTATCAGCATCTTTTAAGTAAGTTTCAATTCTAGGCTCAAGTAGCTGCCATTGCTGGTTTGCCGCTTGTACACTTTCTTGTGCACTACCACTAACGCTCGGTAGTTTATACGTTTTACCATCAGCATCGTCGGTAATCGTGCCGCCTTCTCCGATAGCGGTCAACGTATTATTAATCAGTGCTGTATTCTGTTCCAAACGCTCTAATACGCGCTGAATGTGTGGCGAGTTGGTATCTTCACCGTAACTGCTATCCAAATCGAACAAATCTTTAATTACCGACTGTGCGCTGTTTGCTACTTGGTTGGTCTGATCAATCAATACGGTATTTCTTTCAAGCAAGCTTGAGGTATAGAAAGTAAATGCAAGCAAAGCACCGATCAAAGATAAAAACAGTGCAATCGAAATAATCAAGCCGCGATAACGTTTGTTATCTCCATTATTTATTGTAGCCATATCAATCGTCCCTTAGTTTGCTTGTTCAGTGGTGGCAGAAGTACTAGCCGTTGGACTTTCTGTCTCACCAAGCCAGCGAGCTTCGATTTCTTTAAACTTACCTTCCGCTTTTAGTTTGGTAATACCGTCATTGATTTTGTTAATGAGCTCAGTATTACCTTTTGCCATCAAAATAACCTGCTGTGCTGATGGGTTGTCTTGCCCTTCATAAGGAACGATGGTTACTTTTTGCTCAGGATGGTTTTTTGCCGTATATTGCAAGATAGGTAGATCATGCAAAATTGCATCTACTTTGCCTTGCATTAAATCTTCATACAATAAAAAGGCAGTCGTTCTGGTCGAGAAATTGTTGTACTTACCCATTTGCTGTGCTTGATCAACTTGCTTAGAGCCTTCCATCGCAGAGATATTTTTGCCTTGCAAATCATCTAAATTATTGATATTTAGTTCTGGTTTTGCATACATGATAGCGGCAGGGTTAAAGAAATAAGGCTGAGATAATCCATACTTAGCGTCACGCTCATCCTTATAAGAGATGCCTGAAATCGCCAAATCGCGACTACCCGACTCTACTGTATCGAACATGTTTTGCCAGGTTTCTTTATAAAACTCAACTTTGAACCCTTCTTCTTCGCCAAGCGCGCGGATAGAGTCAATGTCAATGCCTTGCATATTGCCATAGTCATCCTGAAACGAGAATGGAGGCATCGTACCTGTTGTCGCCACTTTCAGAGTTGGCGCCGTATCAGGCAATTTGCTAACAAAACTGTCCTTGTTCTCTGTTACTGGTGCACTAGTATTTTCCTGAGTGGAAGAATCACCACAGCCAAATAGGCCAATACTCATTACCACTGGTAACACTCGATATAACTGCATCATAATCTACCCTTAGAGCTTAACGTTGTTGTACATTTTAATGAATGACAATCTAGAAAGGTTAGGCAATATCCCTATAATATTTACTTACATAACGTTACGTCAGATAATACTTACCTAACTTTACATTTGCAATAATAATGTTTGACAATTATGTACGATAAGTTATATATAAAATAAGACATATTTGAATATACAAAACATATGTTTTCTATTTAGCATACAGAAAAATTACTTTTAAAATGAAAACCTTATGTAAAAGATAAAAATATCCACAAAAAAGCACCCATACGCTCTAAACGTATGGGTGCTTTTTGTAAGTACTTGATTTACGATAAGACCTTGTATTTACTCTGCATCGTCAAGATTTAGGTTACGGTCTATCTGCCAGATCAAAAAGGTACCAATACTCATCAAAGCAAACATCGCAATACCAATTTTAAGCACTGGGTTGACGGGGAATAGATTCAATAAAAGTCCACCAAAAATACCGACTGAAAACATAAGCGATCCTTGCAGCGCACTTGCCATACCCGCGCGGCGTTTCTGAAAGGCTAGTGCGATTGCCGATGCATTAGGCTGACTCAGACCCAAACCTGCAATACAGAAGAAAATACAAGCCAGTACCAGTGGTAACCAAGCATCAGTACCCAAGAACAGACCTATCACAAACAGTACACCTGCAGAGATAACCTGCATCATCGCACCAAAGCGCAGAATGCTTAAAATACGAAAGCGATTGGTGAGCCATTGGTTCAACTGAGTCAAACCTACAAAGCCCGCCGCATTCATCCCAAATAACCAGCCAAAGTGTGTCGCCGATACACCATAGGTATCCATGATAAGCTCAGAGGCTGAGCTGATATAGACGAACATCGCACCCATCAGCAACCCACCGCCAATCGCTGGATAGTTGAAGGTTGGATCTTTTAATAAATCCCAATACTGACTAAGCACCTCTTTTGCAGGACGCACATTACGATTTTCTTCGGTCAATGTCTCAAAAAAGAAAAACTTGGTAAGCAATAAATTTAGGGCACCAAAGGCGGCCAAAAACCAGAAAATGGAATGCCAATCAAAAAACTGTAAAAACAGTGCACCAAGCGACGGCGCTAATATGGGTGCTAAGCCCATGACCAAAATCATAATCGAAAAAGCTTTTGCGGTTTGCTTGGCTGTTAGGCGATCACGAATGGCGGCTCGGGTCACCACTGCCCCCACACAAGCGCCCAATGCTTGCATCGTTCGCCCTACAAATAATACATACTCATTGTCAGTGGTCGCACAAAGAATGGACGCAATCACATATAGTGTCATGCCTATGTATAAAGGCTTAACACGGCCGACACGGTCACTAAAAGGGCCATAAAATAACTGCCCGAATACCAAACCCAAAAAATACGCTGGTACAGAGTTGGCCATAAATGCCGTAGACACACCAAAGTCGTCTGCCATTGAGGGTAACGCAGGCAGATACATATCAATGGATAACGGTCCTACCGCAACCATTAATCCCAGCATCATAATCCATGCAACAGGCAGATCAGCAGAACGTACTCGTTCGGAGGCGATAGGTTTATTTGGGAGAGAGGATTTTGGGGCAGACATAGTTAGACCATTTATATAGTGATGATTACTTAAGCGCTTGTAAAATGCATAGAATAGATATTTTTAACGACAATAGTGCATCTTTATCTAAATCTGTGCAAGCGGACAGTGTTATATCGTGCTGTCCACTCGTATTTCAATAGTCATAGGGAACTAATGAAACAAGCCTTAACAACTAAAAACAATCAAAGTAATTTATCAAAATATGTCTAGCTTACTTTTAATCTAAGGACTGAGGCCAAAATTGTCTCAGATAACATCCTTAAGACAATATCTATCAAAAATAAGGAAGTTTTAGCGAAACTGGCGTTTGCTAAATACGGTGCTGGCTTGCTTTGCTTTTCTAAGAGCAAGTTTACGATTACGACCAATCATCATCTTAATCTGCCAGATTTTTTCTTTATATAAGGTAGTCGCAGGCTGCTCATACATCGCATTGATTACGCGTTTGCTCGCTAGCACAGCGTCAGGAGAGCGCTCAGCAAACTCAGCTGCCAGCTGTTGTGCTTGCTCAAGCGGCGTCTCACTACAATGACTGATTAATCCTAATTCTTTGCCATCATTGGCATTGATGATGCGTGCAGTCATGGCAAGCTCTTTGAGAACGTCTTCTCGTACCACCCCAAATGCTGATTGCGTCAATCCCATGTCGGGTACCAAACCCCATTTGGCCTCCATAATAGACAGTTGGCAATCTGGGTGGCTAATACGCACATCACAGGCCAATGCCAATTGTAGCCCAGCGCCAATACAGTAGCCTTCTAGTACCGCGATGACAGGTACTGGCAGATCACGCCACACCAAGCAGACACGTTGGAATGAGCTTTGCCAAGGCTTAATAAGCTCCCAAATGGCAAAGGCTTGGTTTTTTGGATGGTTTAAATCTCCTAAATCAATACCTGCACAGAATGTGCCTTCTGCACCATTTAAAATAACCGCGCGTATCGTTTTGTCTTTGCCAATGCGCTCTGCCACGGTAATCAGCTCATCTATAACTTGAAAGCTCATGGCATTTTTTTTGTTTGGACGATTTAAGGTGACCGTTAGTATATTATCTACGACATGCACTTGTAATGTTTCATACTGGTAACTGGCGACCACGTTCATAATAATCCTTATTAATGAATAAAATAACTATAGTAATAATGGTCACAATATTAGCAGGCTTAACCCTACTCTACCGTAGCAATAACTGACTGCTACGGTACTGTATCAAGCGCCTGCCTTTTAATATTCGCACATTATTTGGCTGCTAGCGACTGGTAACGTATGGAACTCACTTACCCTATCGCACAATAACGGTCCGATTACGTGCTCTAAATCATTTTCCATGTCATGTCATTTTCGCTCAAACGATGATAGTTGAGCTGAGGGTAAGCCGATAAATCCACGTTTTGTAAATTATTCAGTGCAGTAAGTAGTGCCTCATAATACGGCTCAATCATCGCGAATTGTACCGGTGTTGTATGCTGTACATTCAATAAGCACTTATCCTCTAAGTCTTGGCTGGCCTGACGTAGCTGCGGCACTCCTGTATAACGACTGCCGCCCAATATACGATGGGCGATTTGTGCCAATAAGTTACGATCACGAGCTTCCCATGCTTGAGTCAGTGCTTGCTTTTCCTCGTTAATCGTATCGAGCATCATAATGATGAGCTTGGCGGCCAAATCAGGTTTGTTTGCTGAGCGAGTAAGCGCATCTTGCCAGTCTAAAATATCAGACGTATCCGTTGTACTGAGGTTTTTTTGATGAAGGTTGTGATCCGCTTGCTCATATAGCCTTTTATCCATATTCGCTGTTATGTCTTCAGCAGAATTATCTATCGGTTCTTTTGGTGGATGCAATAATGATTCTTGCCCTTGCTTGTGTAAACGTAGGCTCTCATAGCGAGGCTGGTTCTCACGGGTAGTCTCTCGTCTATAATCGTCACGGGGCTGACTGTCACGCAAGTAGTCATCACGGATTTTTTTCAGTGATAATGGTCGAGTGACTTTTGGCGGTTCTGTGATTTCAGTCCTATTACGAACGCTTTCGTTGTCTTTGACCATCGGATAAATAGCGGCCTTTTGATCTGAAAGCGGCGTCGATTGCTCTGTGAGATTTAGATTTTCAGAGTCAGTATTTTGTGAATCGATGCTTTGCAAATTAGAATCTTGCAAATTAGAATCCTGTAAGTTAGAAGCTTGCAAATCAGTATCAGGCAATGCCGTTATTTGCGGCGTGGTGCTTTTTCGGCCTAGCCACTTTTGTAGTACTTGCAATAACTGAGGTTGGCTGATTGGTTTGCCAACGTAGTCGTTGATACCACTGGCGATAAGTTTATCACGCTCATCAGCTAGGCCATGGGCTGTCAAGGCAATAATAGGAATACGACTGTCCGTAGCCTCAATATTGCGAATTTGCTTGGCTGCTTCGTGACCTGACATGCGCGGCATTTGGATATCCATGAATATCAAATCGATATGATTTTTGTCTTGGGCAGCGATTTTATCGTCGATCCCCATATCTTCAGCATAGAATGTATTGCTTGATTTCTTATTGACCTCATCACGTGTTTCAGCTTTTGAGAGTTGCGTTTTATTCGACAGACTCTGCTTATCGTTTTTAGCAGATTTGATGTTTTTGGTTTGTTGTTTGCTGATAATCTCTATCGCATCAAAGCCACTACTCGCTGTCATTACCTGAATGCCAAGCTCGCTCAGTAATGCATCGAGCACCAATAAATTTGGCAGGTGATCATCGACGGCTAATACGGTTACGCCTTTCCAGCGTGGTTCTTGTAAGCTCTTTGGCATACTACGGTTTTGTGTATCGAGCATTGCGTACAGCTGTCTTTTGTCCAATGGCTCATACAAGATATTGGCTTGATAGCGGTTAAGCAGCGCTTGGTCAGCCGCCACTTGATAGCCAAATACGGCAAGTTTGCCTTGATAATGGAGACGGATTTGCTTGAGTAACGCCATCATATCGTCTTGCGTGTCATCATCGACGATGACCCAATCCCAAAAGTTGCCATGCTCTTTGAGTGACTCAAGCACCCCTGGCAATGAATTGGCTTGAGTAAGTTTAATCGGCAAGTACTGCAAGCTGGCCTTCAGCACTTGTATTGAGGCCGTATGACTGATCCAAACCAATACGTTAAATTCATCAGTCTCGCTCGCAAGCGGTGCCAATATCGGTAGCTCAATAGTCTGACCAGTTGGTGCTTCTAACACATCGACATGTGCTGGCATGCGAAACCAAAACGTCGCACCTTGATTGGCGATGTTCTCTTGAGCATTGTCATGAAAACCAATATCACCGCCCATCAGACGCGTTAATTGCTTGGAGATAACCAGCCCCAACCCCGTACCACCATATTGACGTGTGATTGACGGATCACCTTGGCTAAAGCTCTGAAACAGCATTTTTTGGTCAGCAAGCGAAATGCCTTTACCACTGTCTTGCACACTGATCATTAGATAATTATCACGATGATCGTCCAAGCTGACCCGTACGACCACATCCCCACTATCTGTGAACTTGATGGCATTCCCCACTATATTCGTCAATACTTGCTTGAGGCGTAGCGCATCACCATTGATACGCATTGGCACATCGTTATAGAACAAGACAGCCATACGCAGACCTTTCTCCGCAGAGACAGGAGAGAGCATATCAACCACATCATAAATGGTGTCATACAGATCAAATTCATGACGATCAAGCACCAGCTTGCCCGCCTCAATCTTAGAAAAATCTAGAACGTCATTGACCAAAGCAAGCAGGTGTGCCGAAGACTTACGGATAGTCTGTACGTATAAATCTTGTTCAGGATTGAGCTCACCGTGACGCGCTAATAAGTTAATAAAGCCATCAATACTGTTCAACGGCGTGCGCAGTTCGTGACTGATATTCGCTAAAAATGCTGACTTGGCTTGGCTGGTCGAGATTGCGGCATCACGCGCATTTCGAATAGAGATGTTTTGCATTTCCATCTCATCAAATGCCAAACGCAGATCGTCTTCGGTTTGCTCGGCATGATCCTTAAGCTCTTGAAAACTTCTATGGAGTCGACGGAATGTCTTGACCAAATCTTGCTGTAATAAATTAAGCTCACCATCCGACTCTACTGGTACAGGCTGATATAAGTTATCAACATGGGTACGTTGTAATTGCAAACGCAGCTCATAGATAGGTGCAATCCAACGTTTTGAGTAAATATTTAAGCTGAGTAATAATATTAAAATGGTGAACAAGCCAGTAATGACCAGAGCCATCGCAATACGATAGCGGGCGATATAGAGAGGTTCGTTATCCATATCGACCAGTAGCCACAACGTCTGCCCTTCAAACTCACCCAACACGCTGCCATATGCCGTGCCTACAGGCGTTGGTTTTTGCGATAAAAACTTTGCTGAGTCACTGATTAGCGGCCATTTCTCGTTCAGACCATAACCTACGGTCGCCAATACTTGATTGCCTTCATTGATAATAGCAATACGCTGTACGTGTTGCTCAGACTGCATACGCCCGAGTTTATCTTGTATGCTTTCGAGCGTCGTCATCGCCGTTTGCGACGCATCAGCAGCACCGCTACCTATTTGCTGACGCTCTTGCTCTAATAAATCAGGAATCAGCTCTGCAATGGCGGGTGTATAACGAATCAGCACCGCTTCAGCCAACACTTCTTGCTCAGAATCGCTCGCGCGCATGGTTTCGTGAAATACCAAAATACCGCCCACCGCAGCCAACACGCAGATGGGTAAAAACACCAGTATAATCAGCTGCCCATAGGCACTGCTGGTATTGAAACGTTTTTTATATGCCATGCTCGCTCTACTCTCTACGAAAATGCTGTCTGTGAATTTTGTTACGGTCTCTACGCTACCATAAAAAATGCTTAAGCTTGCTAGCTTGTTTTTTAATGATACGCCTTTTTATGGCTCGAGATTATCTTAACAGGATTCTATAAATGGCGGTTAAACATTAGAGGTTGGTCAAATAGTCACTTTGACTAACAGACTCTTGATAAGACGTGCTAAATGTTGACTTGCTCTATCACAAACTGACTTTATCAAAAAACAGCGTGGCCACACTGCCAAACACATTGATGCCTCACTCAAAACATGACCAGTCATAGGCTAACCCAGTGACCATTATTCTTTTATGCAATAAGCGCAGCTAGCAACAAAATGATATAATGACGCAACTTTTTATTTGCCACAATAGACCGCTCACCCTCATGATGAATGAGAGCGTGCTCTAATGCCGCCAAGTTTTGGTTTGCTTATCACCATAAACCAATATACAAAACGGCTGTCTCAAATTATGATCAAACAATAAAAAACAGTGATCCAATCAAAGCGATCACCCAAGTACATATTTTAAAAAATAAATAAGGATACCTTATGTCCGCGACGGCCATGTCAAATGCCAACTTTATCACTCAAGTGACCACGCTTGCCGATTGTGTCGGTCAAACGCCACTGGTTAAACTGCAGCGTCTACCTGAACAAGAGCATATCGAAAATGGCGCGATGTTATTGGCCAAATTAGAAGGCAATAACCCTGCTGGCTCTGTAAAAGATCGCCCTGCTTTTAATATGATTTATCAAGCGGAACAGCGCGGTGATATCAAACCCGGCGACACGTTGATTGAAGCCACTAGCGGCAATACTGGCATTGCATTAGCCATGGTCGCGGCGATGCGCGGCTATCCGATGACATTACTGATGCCAACCAACTCTACTCAAGAGCGTAAAGATGCCATGATTGCTTACGGCGCGACGTTGATCGAAGTCGATGAAGGCATGGAAGCGGCGCGTGATTTGGCATTGCAGATGCAAGCCGATGGCAAAGGCATCGTCTTGGATCAGTTTAATAATCCTGACAATAGCCACGCGCATTACCTGACTACAGGGCCTGAGCTGTGGGCGCAAACTGAGGGTAAAATCACCCATTTTATTAGCTCCATGGGCACCACTGGTACCATCACTGGTGTCTCACGTTATTTGAAAGAACAAAATCCAGACGTGAAAATCATTGGTTTGCAACCTGATGAAGACGCTTCTATTGCTGGCATCCGCCGTTGGCCTGCCGCATATATGCCGGGTATTTTTGACGCAGATTTGGTCGATGAGATTATGGATGTCGATCAGCGTATCGCTGAAGTCTACATGCGCAAACTGGCAAAAACTGAAGGTATTTTTGCTGGAGTGTCCTCAGGTGCAGCGGCATGGGCAGCAACGCAAGTAGCCAAAAATAATCCTGATGCCGTTATCGCCTTTATCGTCTGTGATCGTGGAGACCGTTATTTATCGACAGGTTTATACAATGTTGATGACAGTCATATCGATAATGGTGCAGATAACGCAGCACAGTAAGCTTATAACAATGCAGGATTCTTTATGTCACAAGCTCTACCGTCCGACCCTATACTAGTTTTTGATATTGAGACGGTCGCCGATATCGATGCGGCTCGCCGTATCTATCCGCAATTGGCCGATCTTAATGATGCAGATACGTTGAGCGCGCTGACGGCGATACGCACGCAAGAGGCAGGACACGATTTTATGCGCTTGCCATTGCAGCGCATTGTCTGTATTTCCGCTTTATATATCAAAGATGGCAAGTTATCGCTATTTTCGTTGACCGCAGATAAGTTTAGCGAAAAAGACATTCTTGCCAAGTTTTTTCGGGCATTCAGTGATCTTGAAACCTTGCCACAGCTCATCAGCTGGAATGGTTCAGGCTTTGACATACCTGTACTGATATATCGCGCTATGCAATATGATTTGTCAGCGCCATGGCTGTTTGAAGAAGGCGAACGTATCAAAAATATGCGCTTTGATAACTACGTCAATCGTTTCCATACGCGTCACCTTGATTTAATGGACAGATTTAGTCAGTACGGTGCCAGTCGCCGCGAAGCCATGGATATCGTCGCCAGTTTATATGGATTACCGGGCAAAACTGACGTTGATGGTAGCATGGTGGGCGCGCTCGTCAGTAGTGGTGATTGGCAGACACTCTCCATCTATTGTGAGTCTGATGTGATGAACACTTGGCTCATCTATCTTCGTTGGCTACGTCTGACAGGAAAGCTGTCC
Source organism: Psychrobacter sp. T6-5 (assembly GCF_052258485.2). Taxonomy (NCBI): domain Bacteria; kingdom Pseudomonadati; phylum Pseudomonadota; class Gammaproteobacteria; order Moraxellales; family Moraxellaceae; genus Psychrobacter; species Psychrobacter sp. T6-5. The sequence continues at coordinate 3,052,311 of NZ_JBQQEY020000001.1, forward strand.
TCACCAGACTTCGATGCTTGGCAACAGCAGAGCTACGACTATCTAGCCAAATATACCCAAGCCGATGGTAGCCCGCGACATCAAGAGTTCATCGCTGACTGGTCATCGGCACCCAAATTATAGAAACCGTATTATTAGCAGTTTGTTATTCTCCTCTTATAGTTATTTATTATTAAGGCAGGTTTATGCAACCCACCGATTCCAAAACGTCGACAGTAACTGATGCAACATCGCAGAACAATGTTACTCAAGCCAATGTTACTCAAACCAGTGATACCCAAAAGATTGCTATTCCACCTAGCAAGAAAAAATCTAAGCCATCATCAAAAACGCGCCGCCGTCTAAAAGATGCAGAGCCGATTCCTTTTACTATTGATAGATTGTCGCATGACGGTCGCGGTGTTGCCATCTATGGCAATGGTTTTGGAGTTGATGACGGTCACGCTGAAGACAAGCATGGCAAAACAGTATTCGTCAGTTTTGCGTTGCCAGGTGAAAGCGCCTTGGTCAAAATAACCAATAGCCGTGCCAGTTTTGAGGAAGGCGATGCAATCAGCATCACTGCCAATCCAAATCCTGAACGTGCTGTGCCGCCTTGTCCACATTTTGGCGTCTGCGGCGGCTGCAACTTGCAGCACTGGGAGCCAGAGGCACAGATAAACTTTAAGCAGTCTGTGCTTGCTGAGATGCTGATGCATCAAGCCAATGCAGAGCCTGATAATTGGCTCGCGCCTGTCGTCGGCGATCGCCTCGGCTATCGTACCAAAGCACGATTGGGCGTGCGCTATGTCGTCAAAAAAGAAACTGCGCTTGTTGGCTTTCGTGAACGCTCAAGTAACTTTTTGGCAGAGCTCAATGAGTGTCATATCTTAGACCCACGTATTGGTTTTGAGATTGAAAACCTAAAAACACTCATCAGCACGCTAGAGAGCCGTGACAAGATTGCCCAGCTTGAGCTTGCGATGGGTGAGGAATTGCCAGAACTCCCTGATGGCAACCAACCCGTTGCACTTATCGTGCGTCACTTAGAACCATTATCAGATGCTGATATAGACAAATTAAAAGGTTTTTTTGCGGCGCGCAATTGGCAGCTATATCTACAGTCGAAAGGCGCTGATAGCATCCAACGTATCGCACTAACAGATACTGATGATTTGAGCGAGCAATTTGGTCGTTTGTATTATCAACTGCCAGAGTATGATTTGACGTTTGAGTTTATCCCTACTGACTTTACCCAAGTCAATCTGTCTGTAAACCGCCAAATGACCAAGCTGGCTTGTGACTTATTAGACTTAAAAGCAGGTGAGCGAGTATTGGATTTATTCAGCGGTCTGGGCAACTTTAGCTTACCACTCGCACGCCTCGTTGGTGAGACCGGTTCAGTAGTTGGTGTCGAAGGTAGCGAGGCCATGACTGAGCGTGCTGCTGATAATGCGCGTCGCAACGGTATCAACAATACTGAGTTTTATAGCCAAGATTTGACGAAAGACTGCACGGACAAGCCATGGGCCAATCAAGGTTTTGACGCGTTATTAATCGATCCACCACGCTCTGGCGCTTGGGAGATCATGCAGTATTTGCCAAAGTTCAATGCTGAGCGCATTGTTTATGTCTCCTGTAATCCAGCAACTCTCGCCCGTGATACAAAAGCATTGTTAGAGCAAGGCTATCGTCTGACTCATGCTGGCGTCATGGATATGTTTTGTCATACAGGTCATGTTGAATCTATCGCTCGCTTCGAAAAAGTCGCGGTTTAATTTTGACCCTTATAATGTAATTCATGAAAGCATCCAAAATAGCCGTTTCATAGCAGCATGGCTCAACCCAAAATGTGGATGAGTTTTTGCCAATAAGTCGCGGCTATTTCACGCAATTAACCATGGTCATTACAGAGCCTCGCTTGATTTGTCACTTCAAAGTGAGATAATACTAAACAATCTTCTTATGTTTTAAATAAGGGTATAAGAAGTATTTGCACTCATAGCTTTATATATTTTACGCGCATTTTATAGCTGCTAAAAATCAGATTTTTAGCAGTTGTATTGGTTTATAGCTGGCACTTTATGAATCGTTCATTCAGAGTGTGTGCATAGTAGATGAGGTTATAATCAATTCAAAATAGCTAAGAGGAGTCGGCTATGGTAAAAATTCGTGAAGGATTACCGCTGGTGGATGGACAAACCACGCAGGCCGATAGTGCAGCACTTGCGGCGCAATTGGTGGCGAGCCAACGCTCCCACCAGTCTGCCAATAGTTACGCCCAAATTCCCCTCGATATCAAATACCAGCTGTCAACTCACAAGCTACATACGACTTTCGATCGATCAGCGGCGCATACTTATGATGGCCTCGACCCCACGCTTGAAAACGAGTATCTGGACAATACCTATACGCTCTCAGACGAAGAGCTCGAATCCATTGATTTAGATCAAGCCAATATTGATGTACCAACTTGGCTCGACAATGTGGCGAAGCGTATCGGACAAGAGTCCGTACCTCATCTGAGTGCTGCTTGTGAGTTTATCCGTAGCCACATGAATACTAGCGAATCTGAGCGCTCAGGTGCTTACGTCACTGGTATTGGCATGACAGACATATTGACCTATCTCTATCAAGATGAAGACGCGCTTGTTGCTGCCATGCTATATCGCAGTGCACGCAAATCCATCATTAGTCTCGCTGAAGTTGAGAAAAATTTTGGTGCGGATATCCTAACCCTTGTCAAAGACACTTTAGCAATGGGGAAACTCTCAGAGATTATTGAGAGTAATAAACGCTTAGAAGATCATTTCGTCAATAATCAGCGTGACCAGCTATCAAATATTTATAGCATGCTCATTTCTGTCACCAACGACGTGCGTGTGGTACTCATCAAATTGGCAGAGCGTACCTTTGCCATGCGTGAGTTGACGTTTTCTAGGCCAGAGCGTCAAACTCGTGTCGCGCGTGAGGTCATGACTATTTATGCCCCGTTAGCACATCGCCTAGGTATCGCGCAGCTTAAATGGGAGCTTGAAGACCTAGCGTTTCGCTACCTTGCGCCTGATAGATACAAAGAGATTGCCAAGCTACTGTCCGAAAAGCGAAGCGAACGCGAGTCTTATATTCAGCGTGTAGAAGACAAGCTCAATGAGGCATTAGCGAATGCTGGCATTGAGGGCGAAGTATCCGGACGTGTTAAGCACATCTATTCTATTTACCGCAAAATGAAGCTCAAAGGCTTATCCTTTGACCAGCTTTATGATATTCGTGCATTACGAGTATTGGTCAATAATCCTTCAGATTGTTATCACGTCTTAGGCTTGGTACACGGTTTGTGGCGTTATATTCCTGAGCAATTTGACGATTATATTACCAATCCAAAGTCAAACGGCTACCGCTCACTACATACCGCCGTCATTGCCGAAAACAAATCGCTTGAAGTGCAGATTCGTACTCAAGAAATGCACTTTGAAGCAGAGCTTGGCATGTGCGCACATGTCAATTACAAAGAAGGCCTGAAGAATAAAAAAGACAACTACTTAAATCAAAGAATCAGCTCGCTACGTCAGTTACTGTCTATTAACAACGAGACCCGTAATCAGCCACGCTCGTCTGTCATGACAGGCGAAGAGCTAGATGAAATGGAGTTTGACGAAGAAGAGCAACTCGTTGATTTTGATGAGCTCGAGCGTATCTATATTTTCAGCCGTGACGGCGACATCACCGAGCTCCCAAAAGGTGCAACCGTTCTCGATTTTGCCTATTATGTGCATACCCAAGTTGGTAACCGTGCGCAGGCAGCCCGAGTCAATCAGCGTTATGTGCCATTGACTTATCAGCTAAAAACAGGGGAACAAGTTGAGATCATCACTAAGGCATCGCGTGAGCCCAATCGTGATTGGCTAGTTGCCTCACTGGGCTATATTCATACCAACCGCGCACGCTCAAAACTGCGTCAATGGTTCAACAAACAAGACCGTGATAAGAATATTGAGATAGGTCGTCAGATGCTCAGCAAAGAGCTTGAGCGCCTATCTGTGCATCCCAATAGCATCGACTTAAATGACTACATCCAGCATTTCCACGTCAATACGACCGATGATATTATCGTTGGGCTCGTCACAGGTGATATTGGTCTTAATCAGCTCACCAGTCATATTTCTCGGCAGCTACATCTGGAGCCTGAGATACCACCAGAGAACTTTGCACCGCACGTCGATACCAGAGATGCAAGCAAGCTCGATGCCTACAAAATCCGTATCGATGGTCTGGATAATATTGAAATCAATTTAGCAGGCTGCTGCCACCCTGTACATGGTGAGCCTATTGCTGGATACATCACCCTATCGCGAGGTGTCAGCGTTCATAACCGAGGTTGCCCTGAGTATCTGCGTTTGGTCGAGCGTGATCCTGAGCGCAAAATAGAGGCGGCTTGGCAAGTACAATCTGGTCGCTATCAGCCAGTTGATATCCACGTAGAGGCGTATGACAGACGCGGCCTGTTGCGTGATTTGACACAGATTATTGATAAAGAAAACGTCAATATCCGCAAAGTTGAAACGCTTAGTAACGATGATAATATCGCCTTTTTGAAATTTCATATCGAAGTTTCAGGGCTGGCGCATCTATCTAAACTACTCGCCAAACTAGAACAACAGCATGGTATTTTGCATGCTCGTCGCGCTGTGGCTTAGTTGAAATGTTAAGCTATCAATTATTCATTCAAAAATAGAGTTGTCATAAAACATCATGCCCGAATTGCCAGAAGTAGAAACCACCAAGACTAGCCTTGCACCATTGTTAGGACAACAGGTGATTGACATAAAAGTCTTTCAACCAAAGCTGCGTTGGGCGATGCCAGATGACTTAAGTAGTCTGGTTGACTACGCGTTAGATAGCGTTGAACGCCGAGCAAAATATCTTGTTCTTAACTTTTTGCCCGCAGTGCTTAATGATAATGATGCCATGGTAGCACCACTTAAGCTTTTGATCCATTTAGGCATGTCAGGTAGTTTACAGCAGCACAGTTATGGCACTGACAAACGTAAACATGATCATCTAATAGTAGTATTTAGGGATTCTGAAAACGCAAAATCTCAGCTACATTATTACGATCCAAGACGATTTGGCTCAGTATTATGGTATAAAGATTACGGTAGCAAATTACTGGACCACTTAGGCCCTGAGCCACTCTCAGAAGATTTTACCGCAGAGTATTTGTATAACGTTATTCAACGTAATAACTTATCTGATAAAGATCATAACGATATAGGCTCTAACAAAAGCCCCACGACCAAACGAGCACAGTCCATCGCACGAGCTATCAAATCTGTCATTATGGAACAAAAAGTCGTGGTAGGTGTCGGTAATATTTATGCGACGGAAAGCCTCTACCTATCAGGTATTCACCCTGCTACTCCAGCGAATCAGCTATCACTTGAGCAGCTGATAGTTTTAGTTGATCATATTAAAGATATATTAAAAAAGGCTATCAAGCTTGGTGGCTCAACGCTACGAGATTTCACAGTAGCTAGTGGTCAAACCGGTTATTTTCAGCAAACCTTGAATGTTTATGGTAGACAAGGAGAGCGTTGTCCACACTGCGATACCATACTAGAGAATATCAAGCTTAACGGTAGAGCCAGTGTTTACTGTCCAAATTGTCAGCCGCTAGCTTAAGCTTAATTATTGGTCATATACAATGTTGTCTTAAATAAAGATAAGTCCGCCATTACCTCAAAATAAATACAATCTAGTGTGATATATTTTTTGCTCACATAAGAATATCCCATGTATTCTTGTTGCTTATTGGTCTACATCTTGCTTTAATAGTGCTAGCGCTTACACAAATAGTGCGCACTATTTATTCTTCTGTAATACTTACCTTACCTGTCGTTGCCGCGATATTCCTATATGGAGACAGCAGCAGCCATTAATCATACTCATTGTGAATTTTAGGATATCGTTATGACGGTTAAAGCCAAAAACAAACGCGCAGTTAAGCAGAAGTTGTTGCCTGTCTTTACTTCCTTAGCGTTAATGGCTGCTAGTATGCAACCTACTTTTGCAGCTATAGAAATAGACGAAACTGACTTTGGCCCTTCGTATGAGACGATGGTAGTAGATACGATTGTTGGTAAACCATTACAACTGGTCAATGCTGTGGCTGGTACCGCCGCCTATATCGTGAGCCTGCCCTTCTCTCTTATCGGTGGAAATGCCGATCAAGCGCAGCAAAAATTATTTGTTGAGCCTTGGGATGCTATGGGAAGATGTTTAGGCTGTACAGTTGCAGAAGACAACTATTATAAATCACAAGTTATTAACAATAACACTGTGCGTATCGTCGTTGATCAACCATCAGAGATTTTGATTAATACTAACGACTACGTGGTTGTCACGCCATAAATTACTGTGTTTAATTGTTTTTAGCATAAATCAAAAACTATAACTTTATGAATAGACAATAAAAAAGGCTAACTTTACGTTAGCCTTTTTTGTTACATCATTTTAGTTAAACTAAAATATTATGCATTTTTCTTACTACGGCCGTGACGCTTACGCTCACTTTCAGTCAGGTAGCGTTTACGAATACGTACTGCTTTTGGTGTTACTTCAACTAGCTCATCATCTTGAATGAATTCAAGCGCTTGCTCAAGCGTGAACTTAACTGCTGGCGTCAAAGTCAATGCTTCATCAGTACCACTAGCACGTACGTTAGTAAGCTGCTTACCAGTTGTTGGGTTAACCGTCATATCATCGTTACGAGAGTTAAGACCAATAATCATACCTTCATAAACTTCAAGCTGTGGCTCAGCAAATAACTTACCACGTTTTTGCAGGTTAAACAGTGCGAAGCCTAGGCAAGTACCGTTTGCCATAGAAACCAATACGCCGTTTGAACGACCACCCACATCACCGATCTTTTGTGGACCGTAATGCGAGAAGCTTGACGTCATGATACCACTACCTGAGGTCAGTGTTAAAAACTCAGAACGGAAACCAATCAAACCACGAGCTGGTACTGTTGCTTCAATACGCATACGACCTTTGCCATCAAGCTCCATATTGGTCATTTCGCCTTTGCGTAGACCAACCTGCTCCATGATAGAACCCTGATGCTCTTCTTCGATATCGAAGACAACGTTTTCATACGGCTCTTGTAGCTTGCCATCAACTTCTTTTACGATAACTTCTGGGCCTGAAACACCCATCTCGAAGCCTTCACGGCGCATGTTTTCAATAAGTACAGATAGATGAAGCTCACCACGACCTGATACTTTGAACTTATCTGGAGATTCAGTATCTTCTACACGTAGTGCAACGTTATGAATCAACTCACGCTCAAGACGCTCACGAATATTACGTGACGTGACAAACTTACCATCACGACCAGCAAATGGTGAGTTATTTACTTGGAAATTCATTGATACGGTAGGCTGATCAACTGTTAGTGCTGGTAATGCTTCAACATTATTAGGATCACAAATCGTATCTGAGATATTAAGTGCATCGATACCTGTGATACAAACGATATCACCAGCCTGTGCATCTTCAACATCAATACGATCAAGGCCATGGTAGCCCATGATTTTTAGGATACGACCGTTACGTGTCTTACCATGCTTATCAATGACAGTAACTGGTGTATTAACTTTCACTTTACCGCGCTGGATACGACCAATACCGATAACACCAACGAAGCTATTGTAATCAAGGCTTGAGATTTGCATACGGAATGGTGCGTCTGCATCAACCTGTGGTGGTTGTACAACATCAACGATAGTTTTAAATAGTGGCGTCATGTCATCAGCTAAATCATCTGCTTCCAAACCTGCAATACCATTTAACGCTGATGCATAAACCACTGGAAAATCAAGCTGTTCATCAGTTGCACCAAGATTGTCAAATAGATCAAAGATTTGATCCATAACCCAATCAGGACGTGAGCCAGGACGATCAATTTTATTGATAACAACAATCGGCTTTAGACCTTGCTCAAATGCTTTTTGCGTTACAAAACGAGTCTGAGGCATCGGGCCATCGACAGCATCAACAACCAAAAGTACGCAATCAACCATTGACATTACACGCTCAACTTCACCACCGAAATCGGCGTGACCTGGGGTATCAACGATATTAATACGGTATTCAGTTTCTGAAGTCTGATCTGTCCAACGAATGGCTGTATTTTTAGCCAAAATAGTAATACCACGTTCTTGCTCAATATCACCTGAATCCATTGCACGTTCAGCAATATTTGCACGATCGCCAAAAGTACCAGATTGATGTAATAATTTATCAACCAAAGTTGTTTTACCGTGGTCAACGTGGGCAATAATTGCAATGTTACGCAGGTGTTTGATATCGTTCGCCATATAAAATGCTCGTGTCGTCTTAAAAAAATGCAGTAGCAATAAGCGCCGCTGGATAAACTCTTATCATCAATCAGATAAATATTGAATTCTAGATGATACACAATAAATGCTATCGCTCAGAAAATCTCAATATAATCAAATATCTATGCCGATAAATTCATCGTACAGATAGCTATGCTAATGTACATTCTGTCAATTTACAGAATGTTTGGGTGGCTAGTATAACATTATTGATTCATAAATTTATGAAATAACTTACTTTTCTCAATACATAAATAAAAAAAGCCACCCGATTGGGTGGCTTTTTTTGTAACCATATATCTAATTATACGATTAATTATCTAATACTTACTGAACAACCATATCTTTAGTTTGTTCAACAGTCATGGTTTTGTCACCAGTGATGATGGCATAAACACGACGGTTCATAGCACGACCTTCTTCAGTATCGTTTGATGCGATTGGTTGGTCATAACCATAACCAACAGTTGATAGACGGTTTGGAGCAATACCGAATTCGTTAGTTAGCATAGATTTAACAGCAACGGCACGAGCTTCAGATAGACGTTGGTTGTAACGTGCTGAAGGACCAGTTTTAGATGCATGACCTTCTACACGAGCTGTAGAGTTTGGATACTCACGCATTTTTTCTGCTACTTTAGCGATTTCTGGCTTGTATTGGTTTTTGATAGCTGATTTATCGTTATCAAAGAATACACGTAGTTCCATTTTCAGCTCATCAGTAATATCTACTGGTACTGGGCAACCGCGCTCATCAACCACTACATTCATTGGAGTGCCTGGGCATGCATCCATGCTATCAGGTACGCCATCGCCGTCAGAATCAAGGTCAGCTTCAACAACAACTACTGGAGTGTTGTCAACCATTGGCTCTTCCATTGGCGGTACAGCTACTGTAGGTGCTAGATGACCACCAAGTACAACTTCTAGACCGGCCAAAGCCATGCCTTCCCACCAGTTGTTGTCAAAGTTATGAATGGCACGAGCTTCACCACGTAGGCTTAGTGCATCGTTGATACGATACATAGCACCTAGACCTAGGTTACCAATAGTGTCTTTAGTACCACTAACTTTGTCACCTGAAGAGTCTTTAATTTCAAGTTTAGATTGACCAGCACCAACTAATACATATGGCTTAAGAGCGCTATCAGTATAACCAGTGAACTCTTCGGTACCAATTAAGAAGTTACCAGAGATCATTTCTTGTTCTGCATCAAAGTTATCAGAACCGTCTTGGCGGATAGCATCAGTATCTGATACACCATACTCTACTTGGAACTGAGTAGAAGGAGTAAGTTCGATACCTAAAGCTGCGCCAGTGTATAAACCATCTTCTTTATAATAGCTATCGCCATTACCACTATAGTCTCCTAGTAGTTCAGCCTGATCATCATCAGCGCCTTCGCTGTAGTGATAACCTAGTAATAGTGGGCTAATAGTAACACCGGCATTAGCTGCTAGAGGTGCAGCTGTTACAGCGAACAGTGCTAGAGCAATTTTATTCAGTTTCATGGACTTCCTCCAAAGGATAATTTTAGTGATGCATTAAGCAAAACCGATTCTCAAGACGCTCTAAATTAGACATCTTTTACACATTTTAGGTTACAAAGCAAAACCAATTAAAACGTAGCTTAGCGATTATCAATCCAGTTTACAACTTTTTTCGTTAACGAGCTACACATTATTACACGATAATGTTGTAACTAAAACACAATAAGCATTCTAAGTTACCTAGAACTAACACACCTTACACTCTATATCTTTTGTATGTCAGTTCACGATAGATAGTAGTTCAAGCGCTACCTGTCGTTTGAACATATTTTATTACAATTAATAGTTTTTCTCTATTCCTAATGCACATTATTCACTAATTGAAACATTTTTTGACACTAGACATATATTCCGTTTATATTACAATAGTCAACATTATTTCATGTCAGAAGTAATCTATAGATAAGTAATAATTTTGTATATTGCTAACAAGCCAAAATACTAGTCTTTATTAAGCATTTTTCTTTGCATAATAGACTAGCTACCTATTGCAAATAAGCGCGATTATTTTATTTGGAAAATCTGAAGCTATAGGATGTAGCAACCTATGAAATCGCTTTATAAGACATCATCAAATTATCACAGATTACTGATAGTATTTTTACTTGTATCTACTTCAGTGAAAGGAGTAATTAATCATGGTAGGCTGATATTTCGAATAAATAAGTGGTACGCTCCACTGCATCAGTTAACTATACGTAATAAATACTCTGCGACACATCTGCACGTTTTAGGATCCAAAGGTAGGAATGGCTTCACTCTCGTTGAACTTATTGTTACTGTAACGGTATTGGCTATCATAGTAGCGATTGCAACGCCAAGCATATTGACACAATTAACGCGTATGGAAGCCAAACGCGTCAAAACCCAATTACAGAACACCCTCGCTTTGGCAAAAGCTGAAAGCTACATCACCAGACAGGATGTATTGGTTTGTCTATCGAATGACGGTAAACTGTGCGATCGAAATAGTGACAACATGCTTATATTATTCGTGGACAAAAACGGTAACAAAAACTTCGATGCAAATGCTGATACTCTAGTACTTAATCAATCTTTGAATTTAAAATATAGTACACTGAAACTCAGAGTCGGAGCAAATCGCCATTACATCAAATTTTGGGGTGATAGTGGTAAGCCTCGAGGTCATTTTGGCCATATCAAGTACTGCCCCACATCTACCTATAATAATACAATGTACCAAATTTCTTTCAATCAAAATGGTCGGATCCGTCAAAAGCTTAACAAAGACCACCCTACCGATTGTGATGGATAATTGAATGCTGACAAAGTAGAGAGTACAGCACTTTTAAGTATCTTAATACATTGCATTTTTTATTATAACGATATCTTTTTCTAATCCTACGTCAGAAATCAGAGCGTGTCCTATATTTTATTCATCATTACCATCGACCTAGGCAACAGTATCGAAATTATCACGAGTTAATTCGTGGCCTGCATTCAATAGATTTAAAAATTATAATCTATCTATTGATAACGTTGCTGCTGTTGCCATAGCAGTCGACTTTGTAATGGTTGATAATCAAGCAGATGATCTATCAGATGCCGATGTAGCTTTGACCAATTATTCAGCGTTGCTTTAGTAATACCTAGGTAAGCCATTTCAAGAATATCGATACCTTTAAATACAGTTTGTCCGGTAGTACTATCCAAATGCTCAGAATCTGTAGTATTCTGCATGATTGGTATTAGCCCTACATCAGGTAAAAAGCGATACACACAATCAGGTTCGATAGTATTTTCGATGTTGTCATGCGTTAGCGTTAAGGTGAAACCTAACTCATTGAATAGGTGCTGCTCAAATTGGCGTAAACATAAACGAAGCTCAGTGTTATCTAAAGGTTGCTTCAGCTGCTGTAGACTGTCCTGATAATGTTGCCACAATACTGGCATTGGATCTTCGGTCGGTAACAATCGCCACAGTATCTCATTAAGGTACAACGCCGCATATTGATGCTGCCCATTGATACTACTGTAAGGCACAGTAGAAAGTATGGCAGGGGCACTCTCTTTTTGCTCGTTATTTGTTTGAGGAGTGGTTTGCGAAGTAATCTGGATTTGAGTGAATGTCTTTAGGTCGCGTTTGCCAGTGGCAAATAGCTGTAAAGGCATAAATAACGGCGCGCCTTTTTTCCCAACACCATGTATCACACCATGCTGCTGAGAAAAAAGATAATACAACGCACGCTTTTCTTGATAAGGACGCTGATGTAATAAATAGCCAATTAACGCTTCGTTACGCATCGTTTATCACCTCAGCATTTAACATATGGGTAGTAGCACTACCGCACTATGCGTGATTGCTATCAATATCCCAAACTGGTTAATGCACGTTCGTCATCGGACCAGCCACGCTTGACTTTGACCCATAGCGTTAGCATAATCTTTTTGTCAAACAGCTGCTCCATGTCTTTACGGGCATCCATACCGACTTGCTTGATGCGCTGGCCTTTATCACCAATGACAATGGCTTTTTGACCACTGCGCTCAACATAGATAGTTGCATCAATAAAAGTACATGCTTTACGTGGACGCCCTGTCTTTGGATCTGTATGCGCAGGCTCATCTTTAAACGCATCAATCTGTACAGTCAAGTCGTATGGCACTTCATCACCCGCACTACGCATGATTTTTTCACGAATAATTTCGCTCGCTAAGAATCGCTCTGAACGGTCAGTGATTTGCTCTGTATCATAAATAGGTGCAGCAACTGGTAAATGTGAGGCGATCACTTCTTGCAAACGATCTAAGTTTTGGTTTTTAAGCGCCGATACTGGAACGATATCAGCAAAGTCAAAACTTTCATTAAAGGTTTCAATAAGTGGCAATACGCTGCCTTTATCTTTTAAGGTATCTGACTTATTAATCACCAATACAACAGTTAAATTGGTATCACCAAGCTTTTGCAACGTCAATAGATCATCATCACGCCATTGATCTGAGTCAACAACAAACAATACTAGGTCAACATCTACTAGAGCAGATACTGCCGCTTTGTTCATACGCTCATTAATAGCCCGTACTTCATTGCGATGAATACCTGGCGTATCTACAAACACTGCCTGCATCTCATGATTGGACAAGATGCCATGAATACGGTGGCGCGTCGTTTGCGGCTTACGCGAGGTAATAGACAGCTTTTGACCCAATAAGTGGTTCATCAATGTTGATTTACCCACGTTTGGACGTCCAACAATGGCAACATAACCAGCTCTGAAGTCGTCAGCCATACGAGCATTCGTATTTGGCGCAAAAAACTCTTCAATCGCCATATCATTATCGATTGTGATATCTTCTACGTTATCGGCATTCGTATCGACATCTGTATTTTCAATCATATTTTGAGTACTATCTTCATTATTCGATGGCACATCAGGGTGATTGCTCATAAGTTGATCCTATAGGGTTTATATCCAGCCAAATATGACTTAATAGTTTGTCGGTGCAGTTACTATTGGATATCAGCTGGTAATATTTGAAATAAGTAGTATATAAGGTAAATTGGGTCTATGCCGCTTCAGGTCTCATCACTTAAAAGCGGCACTATTCACTCAGAAATATGCCTGTAATCACCTGCGAATATTTGCTAAGAGCGTTTTTTAGCGGATCCTGGAAGTTTATGCAGTTGATTAATCATAAGCTCTGCTGCTTTTTGCTCAGCGATACGGCGGCTTTCACCAGATTCAGTAATATCAGGGCAGTTTTGAATATTCACGTGACAACGTACCACGAAAATTTGATGGGGAGCGTTGCCACGTGTTTCCATAAGCTCGTAGTTTGGCAAATCAAATTGCTTAGACTGTAACCACTCTTGCAAACGGCTCTTCGCATCTTTTAGTGCTTTTTGGTCATTAACGTTATCAATCAAGTCTCCATACCAAGAAAGTACGCAGTGACGAGTAATATCCATATCTTGACTGTCCAAATAGATGGCTCCAATCAAAGACTCTACCGCATCCGCCAATATCGAAGCGCGATTACGACCACCACCCTTACGCTCACCCACACCTAATATCAGATGATTAGACAGCTCCAGATTTTGCGCGATAATAACCAATGACTCTTGGCGAACCAAAGTTGCACGCATACGGGTTAGGCGCCCTTCGTTTTGATTAGGATAACGATGGTATAAAGCCTCACCCACAATCATGCCCAAAAGCGCATCACCTAAAAACTCTAGACGCTCATAGTTTTTTTTGCTGTCAAATGAGCGGTGCGTCAATGCAAGCTTTGGCAGGCTCAAATCATTAAACACATAGCCTAACTTGCGCGTTAAGACTGCTAAGCGCTGAGTAAATTCTGAGCTAACAACAAGCGTGTCGACAGACGTGCTGTTTTTTTTAGGAGTAAGAACCGCTTGGGAATGTTGCGAAGTTGGTTTCATGCGTGGCTTGTGGTTATCCCTTCTGTTTTACAGATTTAGTTTAATAAGAGTCTATATTGGATTTTGTTGAGGACACTAAAGCGCTGTCCCATATTATGATTATTTATTCTGCTGTAGCCATATCGATGTCTCCTTCGAAACGATTCACGATATCGACATTGCTAAAAAACGTATTGGTTACTGCATATTCTTTATGAATGGCCAATTGGCCCGTTTTTTTATTGGTAAAAGTGAATACATCTTCTGCATTGGTGTCATAGTCAGCATTGATGGATAGCTGTTTGTTAACACGCTCAACGAACTGCTTGGCTGTCTCGTTGTTGTTATTGGCTACTTTAAGCTCTGTACTCAAGAGCTTAGTCAGTTGATAGTCACCAATTTGAGCAGGTACAATGGCCACCAGCAGTTTAACCGCGATACCCAACATCATAATAATGAGAACGATGTTTGTCACACTAGCACCGCGCTGCGTGGCAAGACCAGATAACTGCTGCATGATGGAAACCCTCGATTGATTGATGACTATTTTTGATAACGTTCTGTACCTATAAATCAGATAGTAGAACGCTATTTATTGAATAGTAACGATATTAGCATAAAACTATTATCGATAAATCAATCAATAGAGTACTCACGATACTAATCAATAGTACCATTGCGTTCAAAGGTTGGTAGATTTAGTCCAGGTGGCTTATGCATCCATATATAGACAGCTTTACCTGCTAAATTTTCATCAGGGACAAAACCCCAAAAGCGACCATCTGCACTGCGATCACGGTTATCACCCATGACAAAATACTGACCCTCTGGCACTTTGATACGCCACTCTGTACCTTCTGAGCTCACAACTTCTGGTGATTGTTGCTGCAGGAAGGGAGCATACTGTGAGCTGTTCATGCCATCTAAGTAGCGAACAAGGTGTGTGTTTTCACCTTGTGTCTCTTGAAAATACCGTGCTGCGTCCTCTTCTTCCTGACCCATCGCAGCAGCACTCTCTTCTGTGAGCACCTGACCTGGAGCAACTTGTCCTGGCAAATAAAGTTGTGACGTCAATTCTGCACTTGCCGAAAAATCGACAGGCGTCGTCTCCACTGGTACATCATTGATAGAGATTGTACCTTGATTGTAGCTGACGGTATCACCAGGCAACCCAATCAAGCGCTTGATATAGTAGATGCTTGGGTTTTCAGGATAACGGAATACCACTACATCGCCATGCTCAGGCTCGCCAGTATCCAATACTTTATTATACGTTAGCGGTAGACGGACGCCATATGCATACTTATTGACCGCAATAAAATCACCCGTATATAACGTTGGCACCATAGAGGATGATGGAATATTAAAGGGCTCAATTAAAAAGGAGCGTACGATTAATACCACTGCCAACACAGGAAAGAAGTCATAAGCCCAGCGTACTAGCAGGCTCTCTTTGCCTCGCCCGCGAGTTTTACGCTGTTTAAACGCAAGCTTATCTAACAGCCAGACAATACCTAAGCCTATAGTCAACGGCACTAAAATTAAATTGAAATCAAAATCCATACCAAATTGCCTATTAACATGCTGCTTGTCTAGCTGCTTTGACGATAAAATTAACGATATTCAACTGCTGCTATGTACAAAACTATCTGAGATAGCACTGTCTATTAACTATCAACTTGCAAGACAGCTAAGAAGGCTTCTTGTGGAATCTCCACGTTACCTACTTGCTTCATGCGTTTTTTGCCTGCTTTCTGCTTAGATAATAGCTTTTTCTTACGCGACACATCACCGCCATAACATTTGGCCAATACGTCTTTACGCATGGCTTTTACTGTACTACGGCCGATAATTTGACTACCAATTGCTGCTTGAATCGCCACATCAAACATCTGACGTGGAATCAGTTCTTTCATCTTGGTCACTAGCTGATTACCGCGGAAACGTGCTTGATCTTGGTGTACAATCATCGCCAAGGCATCGACTTTATCACCGTTGATTAATACGTCAACTTTGACTAATTTATCAACTTGATAACGATCAAAATTATAGTCCAGTGATGCAAAACCACGCGAGACTGATTTTAGACGGTCAAAGAAATCCATGACCACTTCACCCATCGGAATATCAAAGATAACCTGAACCTGCTTACCCATAAAGCGCATATCAACCTGCACACCGCGGCGCTCGATACATAGCGTCATGACGTTACCCAAGTAGTCTTGCGGTACTAAGATTTGACAGCGCGCAATTGGCTCACGGAACTCTTCGATGTTATTGGGCTCAGGCAATCTTGATGGGTTATCAACATAGATGACGTCGCCGCCTTTCTTTTCGATCTCATAGATCACTGACGGGGCGGTGGTGATCAAATCCAAGTCATACTCACGCTCTAAGCGCTCTTGGATAATCTCCATGTGTAGCATGCCTAAGAAGCCACAACGAAAGCCAAAGCCTAACGCGTCTGAGGTATCAGGCTCAAAGAATAACGAGGCATCATTGATTTGTAGCTTCTGCAACGCTTCACGGAATTTTTCAAAATCACTAGAGTCTACTGGAAACATACCAGCATATACTTGTGGCGTGATTTGTTTGAAACCTGGAATACGGTCGACGTCAGGAGTCTTTGCATGGGTAATCGTATCACCAACTGGCGCACCAGCAATGTCTTTAATACCCGCGATAATAAAGCCTACTTCACCCGCTTCTAAGATACCAGTATCGACAGGTTTTGGTGTAAATACACCGATAGAGCTTACTGGATGAGCATCGCCCGTTGATTTGATATAAATCTTATCGCCTTTTTTCACGGTTCCTTGGCGTACACGAACGAGCGAGACCACGCCCAAATAGCTATCAAACCATGAATCAATAATCAACGCTTGTAGGGGTGCTTCGCGGTCGCCAGTCGGTGCTGGAATAAACTCGACTAAGGCTTCCAATAACTTGTCGACACCTAAACCGGATTTCGCTGATACACGCGGCGCATCTACTGCATCAATACCGATAATATCCTCAATTTCTTGAATAACGCGCTCAGGCTCGACTTGTGGCAAATCAATTTTATTAAGGACCGCCATCACTTCTAAACCTTGGTCCACTGCCGTGTAGCAATTGGCAACCGACTGAGCTTCTACGCCTTGCGCGGCATCGACCACCAAAAGCGCGCCTTCACAAGCGGCTAACGAACGTGATACTTCGTATGAGAAATCGACGTGACCCGGTGTATCAATAAAGTTCAGCTGATAACGCTCACCATTTGGGTGATCATAAAATAGTGTTACAGACTGTGCTTTGATAGTGATACCGCGCTCACGCTCAATGTCCATCGAGTCGAGCACCTGCGCCTGCATCTCGCGATCTTGCAAGGCACCGCACATCTGAATAAAACGATCGGCAAGGGTCGACTTACCATGATCAATGTGGGCAATGATTGAAAAGTTACGAATATTGGCTAATGCAGTCACAAAGCGCCTACTAAATTAAAGGTGATAGAATAAAGATAAGAGATAAATATGGTCAAGTACACTTGATAAGATAGGTATGCTTCGTTAAAGCGTATGCTGCAGGTCAGCTGTTATGTCGATCGTAATCCTTAGAATAGATAACGTCGTCTAAAGCCCAGTACTTAGTACGGTAACTCTGCTGCGCTCTTGTACGCACATACCAAAGAGTATTCTAGCAGTTTTCTACTGCAAAGTAAGGCGATTTTAGTAGCAGAGAAAGTATTTATCAAGTAAGCGAGACTAACAGACATCTAACAAGGAGTATTTGACTAAGCAATAGCCCCTACAAACCTTGTAAATGAAAGATTATTTCAGGCAAAAAAAAGCCAATCCCAGAGAGATTGGCTTTTTTGATACTGCTATATATGGTGGCGATGAAGAGACTTGAACTCTTGACCTCACGATTATGAGTCATGCGCTCTAACCAGCTGAGCTACATCGCCGTTTTAGGCTGCACATTATGCCCAAGCTGTTGACTGCCGTCAACCCCTAATGGGCATTTTTTGCAAAAAAATGAATGTAATTCAAATTAATTGCAATGATTACTACGACAAACGATAAAAAAGGTTTGGTAAACCGATAAGCCGGGTTCTGTCGTGGACGATCATTCCTCTAGGCGTATCATCGCTAATACGCTCAAGCAACCTACCCGCATCGAACGCGGGCCGCGCCATGCCGATGCCTATTTGGTCTTGCTACGCGTGGAGTTTACCATGCCGTGAGATGTTGCCATTCACGCGGTGCGCTCTTACCGCACCCTTTCACCCTTACCGATGGTATCTAGGATACCAAAGGCGGTCTACTCTCTGCTGCACTGGTCGTCAGATTACTCTGCCCAGCCGTTAGCTGGCACGCTGCCCTATGTAGCCCGGACTTTCCTCCCCTGCTCATCTGTTGCCAGTGTGCAGCGGCGATCGCCTAGTCTACCAAGCGCGCTAGTATAGCAAAACTAACGCCTGTATGGGAATGTCTTTTCGGCTTATTTTTAGAATGACTGTGACTGCCTC
The DNA here is from genome assembly GCF_052258485.2 of Psychrobacter sp. T6-5. Classification (NCBI taxonomy): domain Bacteria; kingdom Pseudomonadati; phylum Pseudomonadota; class Gammaproteobacteria; order Moraxellales; family Moraxellaceae; genus Psychrobacter; species Psychrobacter sp. T6-5. Next base: position 3,071,140 of record NZ_JBQQEY020000001.1, read on the forward strand.
AAAAACATCTTAAAAACTTAGATAAACGCTGTTGGCAAAGGTATATCGATATTGCCTGAATGTTCATTTGATTGTTTGGCTAAAACCAGCCAATGCGCTTCAGGATAATAATTGGCTAAATACGCTTGTAGAAAATCAATAGTACTATTTGCGATCTCAGTATCCGTTTGCTCAGCATCATCATGAATATGATTGTAAATAACACTATGTATCATTAAGCCGCGCGATTTTATCGCCTCCAAACTAAGCAACGTATGGTTAATGCTGCCCAATCGACCAGAGGTGACTAAGACGATAGGATAGCCTTGCTCAGCGATATAATCTAAGGTCAATAATTCAGTGGTAATGGGAACTAACAACCCGCCTGCTCCTTCGAGCAATACCACATCGTAATCAGCTTGCAATGCTTCGGTGGCTTCAGTAATCGCTTCAATATTGAGAGGCTGGTTGGCCAGTGCTGCGGATAGATGTGGGGACGCGGGCTTTTCGTAGCGATAAGGACAAGTGGTAAAATCAAGATCGCACGGCTGTAATGGAATCTCCATCAATTGACGGTGGGTCACAATATCATCTGCAATGCCTAGCTCGCCATCTGCTTGTTTACTGATGCCCGTTTGTACCAACTTTTGCGTGATAACGTTCACACCCTTTTGTATCAATGCTTTGGCAAGTAGGCCAGTGGCATAGGTTTTACCAATATCGGTATCGATGCCGGAGACAAATAATACACTCATGGTTGATCTCGACTTTCTAAATACGTACGCACCACTTTTAGTAGCGCTTGGCATAAGGTGGTCAGCTCATCATCAGTAATCACGTAAGGTGGCATGATGTATACCAATTTACCAAAGGGTCTGACCCAAATACCATGATCGATCAATAAAGACTGAAAAACAGGCATATCGACCGCCTCATGCAACTCAATCACCGCCACTGCACCTAAACAGCGTACCTCTACAACACCTGATAGCTGCGCAGCTGGGGAAAGTTGTTGCTCCATCGTGCGCTGCATATTGGCGGTACACGTTTCGATATCATAAGACAGTATCAAATCAATCGACGCACAAGCGACCGCACAGGCCAATGGATTGCCCATAAAAGTCGGGCCATGCATCAGCGCTGGATAGTCGCTATTGTGAATGGTATCGGCAATTTTTCGAGTACATAGCGTTGCGGCAAAAGTCATATAGCCACCCGTCAAAGCCTTGCCAATGGTCATGATGTCAGGGGTAATGCTGGCGTGCTCACACGCAAATAGTTTACCACTACGCCCAAACCCAGTAGCAATTTCATCGGCAATCAAGAGTACATCGTACTTATCACAAAGTGCGCGTAATAGGTGCAAATACTCAGGACTATAAAAACGCATGCCGCCTGCGCCCTGAATAATCGGCTCAATGATGAAACCTGCCAGTTGCTCACCATACTCTACAAAAAACTGAGACAGCGTGTCACGCTCATCTACTGTCAATACGCGATCAAACCCAAGCGGCGGTGCTGGGACAAAATGCTGTAGCGGTAACTGTTTACCATACAGGCTGTGCATACCATTGATAGGATCACAGACACTCATGGCGTGCCACGTATCACCGTAATAACCCGAATGGGTTGACGCAAACTGTTGCTTGGTCGGGCGCTTAGCAGCTACTTGATACTGCAATGCCATTTTTAGTGCCACTTCTACGGCGATGCTGCCGCTATCGGCATAAAAAATCGCATCAAGCCCCGTAGGAACGATATCGAGCAGCTTTTTACCCAAATCTATCGCTGGCTGATGGGTCAATCCACCAAACATGACATGCGCCATCTTACCCAATTGCTGAGTCAGTGCTTCGTTTAGCTTAGGATGATTGTAGCCATGGACGCTCGCCCACCATGACGACATCCCGTCAATCAGGCGCGTGCCGTCTTCAGTGATAATATAAATACCTTCAGCGCGATCGATAACGATATTGGAATAGGTTGGTGGCAGGCTGGCATATGGATGCCAAAGATGTTGCTGATCGAACTCACTGGCTACTTGCATAGATTTGGTTGTCATTGTTTTTGTGGTCATTGTATTGTCCCTACAACGCGGTAAACTCAAACGTCATCAATCGCTTATCAATATTTTATTGACCAGTAATACGCTTGTATTTGGCTAATAAATCATTTTCTGTCTCGACATGATTGGGGTCATGAGGGATACAGTCGACTGGACAAATCACCACACATTGCGGCTCGTCAAAATGCCCGACACATTCTGTGCATAGATCTGGATCAATAACATAAATATCATCGCCTTCTGAGATGGCCTCATTTGGGCAGGCAGGCTCGCACACATCACAGTTAATGCACTCATCAGTGATTAATAGCGCCATAAACTGCTCCTTATATTTTTGCTCGTATTAGCCCTATCTGGCTGCGCTTGACTGTTTTAGCAAGTGCTAGCAGAGTATTTTTGATGCAGCATTTTTTAATTACTATTTAATTTCTTGTCAAAAGCTTGCAAGACACAGGGTGGGACAAATTTACTGACATCGCCACCAAGTTTGGCAATTTCACGAATCATCGTAGATGAGATAAATGAATAGTTCTGAGATGGGGTCAAAAATACCGCTTCAAAGTTTTCATCAAGCTCGCGGTTCATATTGGCCAGTTGGAACTCGTACTCAAAATCTGACATCGCGCGCAGCCCGCGCAGCACTGCGGTGGCGTGTTTTTCGCGCATAAAATCGACGAGCAACCCTTCAAAGCCAATCACCGAGACTTGCGGCAAATCGGCAAATACGGTCTCGACCAAAGCAACGCGCTCTTCAAAATTAAATAGAGGCTTTTTATGATGCCCCGAGGCAACCGCGATCACAACCTCATCAAAGAGCTTGGTTGCACGTGTCACCAAATCCACATGACCATTGGTAATGGGATCAAACGTACCAGGATATAGAATTTTGGTGTGTAGCTTTGAGGAATTAGGGGAAATAGAATGGCTCATAGCATGGCTAATATAATCGGTAATATTAGGCCATATGCTAGCAAATTTTGCTCAAACTTAATACTTATCTGCTACATTTGTCCTAACAACCGATTTACCTTTTCACCAGAGGCTTTGATACAATAGGCGGTTCGACTCATCTGACTTATAATCCAAATAAAATTCAATACCATTGAATGGGTTAAGATGAGGAATTAGTAGGACTGGTCAAATAAGGATCTTGTGTTTTTAGGCAATCCTTATGGAGAAATTATGTCAAAAAAATCAAAAAAACCTGATAATCAGATTTGCGCCAATAAAAAGGCGCGTCATGAATATTTTATCGAAGAAACCTTTGAAGCGGGACTGGCATTGCAAGGTTGGGAAGTAAAAGCCATTCGTGCAGGAAAAATGACCATCACTGAAGCGTACGTCATATTTCGCAATAACGAAGCTTTCTTATTTGGTGCGCACATTCAGCCATTACTGTCGAGCTCAACGCACGTTAGTCCAGACAGTATTCGTACCCGTAAACTGCTGCTCAATCGCCGTGAAATCGAGAAACTGTCTGGAGCAATCAATCAAAAAGGCTACGCTTGCGTACCGCTGTCTTGCTACTGGAAAAACTCGCTAGTGAAATGCCAAATCGGCCTCGCACTAGGTAAAAAACAGCATGACAAACGTAAGACGTTGAAAGATCGTGACTGGGAACGTGATAAGCAGCGCGGCTTTAAACAGCATTTAGATTAAGCGTTATTTAGTCTATATGTCAAAAAGGACGGCTCAGTAAATATTGAGCCGTCCTTTTTTGTACCTTATTAATGCTTATACTTATTAACTGTTAACACTCGTGACTGACAATACTCATTAACTACCATACTAGCTACTTATGCGACCTGCCCTTTGATTGATAATGGCGTATTTTTACGAGCGCGAAGCTGCTTTATCCCATGAGCAATCAAACAAGCAATACCTAACCAGATCAACCCATAACTATAGATCATCGCTGACTCGAACGGATTACCGAGCACCGTCACCGCCAATATAAATAGCAATGCAGGTTCTATATAACTCATCATGCCATAGACATTGACGGGTAGCATTTGACTGGCATCAATATTGGTTTTCATCGCTAGGATGCTCAAAATGCCAAGACCGACTAACATCATCATCAAAAACCCTGAGCTTGCGACCATCGCCAAATTACTGGGGGCAACAAAATATAAATAACCGAGCGCAAATGGGGCAAACAAGGTCAGATCGACTAGCATACCTGTAATGGCGTCAATGCCTTGGAGCCTACGCACGATATAATATATCGGATAGGTACCACACACCCACAATGTCGCCCAAGAGACACTTTGCGTACGAATGATTTCACTAAACACCCCTACCGCCGCGAATGCTACTGCCAGCCACTGTAGACGACTGAGCTTTTCGCCAAACAGCAGGCAACCGAACACCACCATCATCAACGGAAACAAAAAATAGCCCATCGCGGTTTGGACGCCTTGCCCGTTGACCGGTGCCCACATAAATAGCCACAGCTGACTCAAAAATATCGGCGTAGGTAGTAGTAACCATGCCCACTGTTTGAACGAGCGCAGCGCACGCAATTTGTCGATGTGCATACTCAGCCTACCGCTCACCAATAAATAGCCGACCAGCACCGCCCACATTGCTAGCATGCGCCAGATAAACACTTGCGTACCCGACAAAGGCGTCAGAAAGCTGCTGTATGCATAGAGCACGCCAAACAAGATATTGGATAAGATGGCAAATGATACTCCCAACATCAACGTCCGTTGCTGCGCGTTACCAGTCGTCCAAATCGCAGGCAATGGCAAACGTGAAGCAGTGGTTGCTAGCGCATTAGCGAATACATTGGAGAGCATTGAGATAAACATGATAAGCACCGTAGCCATTAATAGATGATAAAAAAACAATTGCTAGCTCTTTTTTTTAAAGCAGCTCTGATTGGTACGGACTATTTTACTAGGGTGCTCTGATATATTATTTCTATAAGAACGTATTTATGGATAAATTTATCAAAATAATGTCATATAAATAACTATTTTATTATATTTAAATTATTAGTGATAATATTTATAATCGATAATCTAACAACCATAATTCATGAGGGTACATTGTCATGAGCCATATTCTAGACAGCACTGATAAAGCCATTTTGAACTTGCTGCAAGATGATGCGACATTACCGCTTAAAACTGTCGCAGAACGAGTGCACGTATCTATTGCGACAGCTCAGCGTCGTATTCAAGCGTTGATAGATAGCAGCGTGATTACCAAGCAAGTCGCCATCGTTAATCCCAATAAGGTGGGCTACGGTCTGACTGCAGTGGTGATGATAGAGATGGAGCGCTCCAATACGTCGATGCAACATCGATTTGAGCGTTTGATGGACGCACAATCGCAAGTAATGAGCTGTTATGAAGTATCTGGCGATTTTGATTTCATGCTGATGGTCAATGCCAAAAATATGAGTGACTACCACCAGTTCACCCGCAACTTGCTGACCTACGAAAATAATGTACGCAACTTCAAAAGTCAGTTTGTGATGAACTTTACTAAGAGTGGGACCAAGATTACCTTAGACTAAATACATCTATCTGTATGAGTTGGTATCAGCTTTTTTATTAAAAATAAGAGTTTAAACTGCATTCAAAACTTGTAAAAAACTAACATAAGTTGGATAATATTAGCAATTTTTATTCACCGTAGTAGACAAGGAAGCCTGAGCATGACCTCTCAACCAGACTACCCTCATAAAACAAACAGCAGGTACAGCATTCTAAATCAAATAAGCCCAAAAGCATTGATAACAGTAACTATACTGGCTTCAATGCTTGCAATGTCAGGCTGTGCGACCAGCTCATTGCTAGAAAGTAATAACCATGTCCTCACTACTAAACAAACATTATCAGAAGACCAAATTATTGCCTTTGGCCGTCCAGCGCAGGCATTGCCAAAAACACCAAATGCGACGATGGTTATCGTTGGTGAAAAAAACAGCTACGTACTCACCCAAGGTGGGACTGAGATGATCAGTTTGCTTAGCAATCTCACGCAAAAAAACATCCACGTTGACAATGACATGAATTTTTATGTACCCAATAACGATGGATATTTCCAAGGAGAAATGAGGCTGTCTTATGCCAAACTAAAAGACGAGTTTGAGCGCACGGATTATCAGTTCTTTTTACAAAATAATGGCCGGGAATGCACATCAGCCAGTGACCAACGTATTGGTGCCCAGCGCTTTTGTTTTAATGTCCCCGTTAAAGGTGCCATATATCCGCAAGTGAGTAACTTGAGCTTGATTCAGTCAAATTATCGCGCTTTAACCAAGCCTTATACAGTAAGCTTTTATACTCAAGCGCAGCAAAAAAACACAAACCGTCGTGGACCAAATAGTGCGCAAAAACTGGTACTACTTCCCTTTGCTCTCGCTTTTGACGTGGTGACTTTCCCGCTTCAGCTATTAGATAATTAAAAGCTATCAACCAACGCAATGACTCCCCTTAAACCATAAGGTACGTTACGAGGCGATATCCGTACTTGCTCGTAACGTGCGCACTTGGTACATTAAAATAATTTTTCGACAACGGCTTTTGGATAACTTTGCTTGGCCGTTTGTGCTGCTTGAAACAGTATCTCATCTGCCTCCACGGGACCAGTAATATCGCACAAGCACACGTAGGCAAGCTGCATCAAATTATTTAAAAGATGCTCATTGTCCGGTACAGGTGGGCGATTACCTTCCAAAAACTGATTGATATTGATGTGATGCCCTTTGAAGGTGCGTTCTTGCGAAACAGTTTGGTGCATACTATGAAAAAAGCTGCGACTGTCTGCTGCTGTTAGTTGACTGCGCAGCGCTTCTATCACGGTATAAAATGCGAGAACGGGCTCAGAGATAGGTACGGGTGCATTGATTGTCTCGTTATGGCCATTATGACTGTCAGACTCCACTGTCTGCTGACTATCCACTTGCAACGTAGCCCAAAAGCCTTTACGAATTTCAGATTTGTGATCTTGTAATTCAGGATAGCGCCTTGTCGCATCTAAGATGCACTGCTGCATCATTTTGACAGAGACAGTCGAGTACTGTTGCCATTGCCTCTTGAGCAGGCGCACCTCTTCAGGATGTAAGTACTCTGACAGCACCTCTGCCATCGCAGACACGGTTTGGTCGACGGATTGAGTATCAATATTCATCAGCTCTCTCCTATAAATGCCGCTCTGTTAAACTTTTAGTATCAAACATTTGCTTTTGAAACTCAGGATAGCCAAGCTCTGCATGCTCGGTATAATCAAGGCCACGCTGCTCATGTAAGCGGCTGGCCTTTAACCCAAAGCTCATATCAATCAGCTTATACATCACCAGACCCAACCCCAGTCCCCAAGCTAACGCCACACCCACGCCTAGCGCTTGTACGCCCAGCCGTGATAAGTTAAATAAGTCCCCTGTATAAAACAATCCAGCCGCGAGTGTGCCCCATGCACCGCCAAAACCATGCACTGCCACCGCTGATACCACATCGTCTATTTTGAGCTTCAATAATGCCTGTGTGGATAAGATATAGACCACGGAGGCGACTGCACCGATGACAATAGCGAAGATGGGCGTTGTTGTGGCACAGCCTGCTGTGATAGACACCAGACCAATCAAACTGGCATTGACACTATCGCTTAGCAAAATGGCTTTGCTCATTGTCCGAGCAATCAGCATGTAGCTCACCACCGCACTAACCGCAGCGACAAAAGTATTGACGGCGATTAGACCGATATTGCCCGTGATAGATAACGTCGATCCAGCATTGAAGCCAAACCAACCAAACCATAAGATAAATCCGCCAAGCGCTAGCAGCGTCATGTTGTGACCTGCGATGAGTCTTGGCGTACCATCAGGCGCAAATCGACCCAGCCTTGGCCCAATGACCAAAATACCTGCCAGCGCCAACCAACCCCCGATAGAATGCACCACTGTCGACCCAGCAAAATCAATAAAACCAAGCTCAGCTAGCCAACCAGTACCGCCAAAATGCCCACCCCACACCCAACTGGCAAACACAGGATAAATAAATAGACAGATCAAACAGGCAGCGACTGCATAGCCGATAAACGAGACACGCTCTGCCATGGCACCACTCGCGATGGTCACCGCTGTCGCCGCAAACATCATCTGAAAGAACATCAACGCCCAGTCCATATTGGACAGATTGACTGGCATAAAATGATCGGTACCGACAAACCCCGAATGGTTAGTACCCATCATCAGCCCAAAACCCACCAAATAGAACGCCAGACCACCGATACACATATCAGTGTAGTTTTTCATCATCACGTTTACCGCGTTCTTTGCGCGCACGGAGCCGCTCTCTAGTAGCGCAAAACCTGCCTGCATAAAGAACACTAATACCCCGCCCCAAATAATCCAAGCGATATTTTGATATTCGAGTAGCTGCGCCACCGTCAATGTGTCTGCTTCCGCAGCTTGTGCACTAGCTATCGTGCCAAACAGTAGCGTACTGAGCGCTAATATCTTACCTAGTGATGACTTGAGTAGCTTCTCCAATACATCCAGCCCAACAGATGATGTTCTCATTTTATCTCCAAACACTTATCTATCCGTTCAATTTTTATCGGTGCACCATTTTCACTCATTAATGCACACAAATAAGCCCTAACGGGGTTGGAGCAAAAGCTATGCCAAAAGCTATGGATGAAAATTAGAACGGCTAACAAACATGAGAAAACAAATGATCAGTACTGACCGAACCCATACTTTGATAACTGTACTTTAGCTACCATGCTTGCGAAAATGTGACGGTTCTGCTGAAACCATTTTTGTCATTATTCTGCTAGGCTAGCAGCTCACTTTGCATGAGCAGTTTATCTCGCGCTATCAATAACTTATCGGCAATCACCCCTCATATAATAGGTCGCATAGTGAAGGTGATTCATGTTAAAATGAGCGCTTTTAAATCAGCCTTTATCATCAGTGATGTATAAGGGTTGTATTTTTAGTGCCATTTTTCTAATTAACAGGTCCGCCCATGTCTGCCGATACCATCGCCCGCACTGCCTTTAAACAAGGCACCAAGCCACTTTATGATTATGACAAACACTGGGCGAGCTGCTACGAGCCTGCGCCTTACCTGCCAATGAGCCGCAAAGAAATGGACGATCTGGGCTGGGATGCTTGTGACGTCATCATTATCTCAGGCGATGCTTATGTCGATCACCCAAGCTTTGGTATGGCGATTATCGGTCGCTTGCTTGAGTCACAAGGCTTTCGTGTGGGTATCATCGCTCAGCCAGATTGGAAGAGCAAAGATGCCTTTATGGAGCTTGGCAAACCGGTCTATGCTTACGGCGTGACCGCTGGCAACATGGACAGCATGATCAACCGCTATACCGCCGATCGTAAAATCCGTAGTGATGATGCCTACTCTCCTGGCAACGTGGCTAATAAGCGCCCTGATCGTGCCGCTATCGTCTATAGTCAGCGCTGCCGTGAAGCCTATCCTGATGTGCCAATTATCTTAGGCGGTATCGAGGGCAGCTTACGCCGTATTGCCCATTATGATTATTGGTCAGACAAAGTCCGCCGTAGTATCCTGCTAGATGCGCGTGCGGATGTCTTACTGTATGGTAATGCTGAGCGTGCCATCGTCGATGTGGTACATGGTCTGTCGAAAGGCTATAGCTTTGAGCAAATGAGCAAATTGCGCGGCACTTCTTATCTGTTGACTCCGACTCGCCGTCATTGGCAAGCGGATATGACTGAGGTCGCGAGTAACGATGTCGATACCGTTGGCCGTGTCGATCCGATCATCAACCCGTATGTCATGACCGAAGACGTTGATAGCTGCTCAATTGAGCAGAACAAACCATCGGACTCGCCTGTCGGGCAAGCCATGCCGTCGTCGATGTCATCACAGTATCAAGGTTTTGTCGCTGAGCCAGTCACTGATAAAATCATTAACGCCGACCAAGTGGACACTGATACCCAAGTGGTACAGATGCGCGGCTTTGACAATGTGTTTGATAAGCCAAAAACCGCCCGTAAGCACAAAATCAAGATGCCACCACGTGAAAAGACAGTGATTCGTCTACCTGACTATGAGCATGTCAAATCTGACCCTGTACTCTACGCTCATGCTAACCGTATTTTGCATTTAGAGACCAATCCGGGTAACGCTCGCGCGCTCGTACAGCGTCATAGCAGCGGTGCGGGTAACTCGCATACGTCTATCGATGTCTGGCTGAACCCGCCACCGATTCCACTCTCGACAGAAGAGATGGACTATGTGTTTGACTTGCCATATGCCCGCCTGCCACACCCAAGCTATGGCGATGCGCGTATCCCTGCTTATGACATGATTAAGTTTTCGGTCAATATCATGCGCGGCTGTTTTGGCGGTTGTACGTTCTGCTCGATCACTGAGCACGAAGGCCGTATTATCCAAAACCGTTCAGAAGAATCGATCTTGCGCGAAGTCGAAGCCATTCGTGATACTGCACCCAACTATACTGGCGTGATCTCTGATCTTGGTGGCCCAACGGCCAATATGTATCGTCTGAGCTGTAAAGACGAGACGATTGAAAAGAACTGCCGTAAACCCTCTTGTGTCTATCCTGATGTCTGCGAAAACTTGCTGACTGATCACAGCAACTTGACCAAGCTGTATCGCAAAGCGCGTGATATCAAAGGCGTGAAAAAGATTCTGATTGCTTCAGGTTTGCGTTATGATTTGGCGGTAAAAGATCCTGAATACGTTAAAGAACTGGTCAGCCATCATGTCGGCGGTTATCTCAAGATTGCCCCTGAGCACTCTGAAGAAGGCGTGCTATCGAAGATGATGAAGCCGGGCATGGGCAGCTACGATCAATTCAAAGCGATGTTTGAGCAGTACAGTCAGGAAGCGGGCAAAGAGCAATATCTGATTCCTTACTTCATCGCCGCACATCCGGGTACGAAAGATGAAGACATGATGAACCTTGCGCTATGGCTAAAAAGTCATGGCTACCGCGCTGACCAAGTACAGGCGTTTTATCCAAGCCCGATGGCGACTGCGACCACCATGTATCACACGCACAAAGACCCACTACATAAGATCAGCCGTAGTGAAGGTGACATGGATATTGTCAAATCTGGCAAGCAGCGCAAACTGCACAAAGCGTTCCTCCGTTATCATGATCCAAAAAACTGGGTACTATTGCGCAAAGCCCTACAAGACATGGGTCGTAGTGACTTAATCGGTAAAAACCGTGGCTGCCTGATTCCGCCATTCAATGCAAGCTTAGAAGGTCGCGATGCCGAGCAAAACAGCTATCAGTCAGCGCGCAAAAAGAACAGCCGCCTTGGTAATGATTCGGTGAAACGTAGCAACAACTCGTCAAACCCTAATGCAGCAACCAAAGGCGCAGCGGGCAAAAATACGGTCGGTAAAAATAGTAAGAAAAAAGTCAGCAAAGGCAACTTCCAAACTCAGCATACGGGTCTGCCACCGCGCAAAACCAAATAGCTTTATAAAAAATAGCTTTAATAATATGAATAGTATAGAAACATGGTCTAAACGTAGATCGTGTTAAGTCAGTCAAAAAAGTACCTATCAGCGCTCAGTTGATAGGTGCTTTTTTTATCTGACTCATTGGTAAATAAAATTCAAATGATTATCGTTTATCTTTCAATATGTTGGCGATGGTAAGTTACATTAGTCAGCGATTGGGTAACGAAGCTAATAGGTAATGAACAATTTCTAACACGGCAATACTTCGTTTTCGCTACTATAAGCCTCATATGCTAAACGCATTATTAAGAACAAGTAAATGACACCAGTAATACTTTTGGAGAGAACGATGAATACCATCACTAAAATTGCAACTGCCCTACCTGCGCTTGCCTTACTTAGCGCTTGTGCGACTACCGCCCCTGCTACGCCAGATACGACTGATACCCCTGCGCCAGAAAAAGTCACTGCCGCTTATGATCGCATGGCAGCAGCCCCATATACCTGTACCGATGGCAGCACCATCATGGCAAAACAGTCTATTAACAAAAAACAAGTCATGCTCAATGCCACCTTACCTAAAGTAAAATGGACAGAGCAAAAGCTCGTCTTAAACGGTGATGTAAAAGGCGACGTCGCAAGCTATGTCAACGATTCAAATCCAAAAGCAGTCTATGCATGGCACATGAAAGGTGACAAAGGTATCTTTGCGATGAAATGGGCAAGCGGTCAAGAATATAAAGTAAACTGCCAACTCTAATCAATCAAAGATAAGCAGAGATTTATCAAAAATAAAACAGTCACCCTAGAGTGGCTGTTTTTTTATGCGTGCTTTTTATAAATCTTGTCTGTCTGATATTTTTATAACCATGACTTGTTTGTCTCATTTCGCTAGAGAACCATCAAGAAAGCTGTCAAAATAGCCTTTAGCACAAATTAACGATGATCAATAATAAAAAGGATAATCCGATGGCGACGCGTCTGATAACGATGATGGTAATCGCAACTGCTAGTATGTGGACGCTAACAGGCTGCGATAATAGCACCGAAACCCCTAACCAAGCCTCCGAAACAGCGGCGACCGCATCAGACTCGTCAATACCCGCAGCCGATCAGATAGATTGGTCGTTAGTCGACAGTGGGACAAAGCCTGCTGATCCTACCAATTATAAGTATCCATTTGCGATTGATAGTCAAAACGTCCGTGATTATGCAGAGTACTTCGATGTAGATCTTGCCACCGCTCAGCACAACCTCACTATCAGCATGGCAAGTAACGAAGCGCTATCCAAAGCCTTGGATCAGCTGAGCGAAACCTATGTCTCACATGAGCTGACCGATGGTAACGAGATGACACTGGTCATTCATACCACACCCGATGTCGCTGCCAGTCGCTATGACTATGTGTTATCAGACGACTTTGCCAAAGGGTTGGTATTACCTATCGTGATTAAACCAGATGGCAAAAAAGGTGACGCGAAGGCGCATGGGGAAATGGCGGAGTAGCGATATGTATTTATTACGCATCATCTAATCACTTGATTATAATAAAGCGCGAATCAGCATATAACCACCCATGCCGAACATCATGACGTTTTCGGTTAAAGAGATCGCGCCCAGTGGCACATTGCTATCGCCGCCCACGCAGGCGCATTTTAGCTCGCGCTTGTCGATATAGACCGCTTTAATAACGGATACCCCGCCAATTAAGCCGATGATAAAGGCGACTAGACCCGCAATGGGATTGAGCCACGGCTGATCGGTAAGCATAGCGATACCGGCAAACGCTTCTAAAAACGGATACACATAGGCGTAGCGTACCACGCGGCGTGCCAATAAATCATAACCCAAAAACCCCGTCGTAAACCCTTCTAAATCCTCAAGCTTTTTAATCGCCAATACACACATGGACAGCGCGACAAACCACTTGAGCGCTTGTATCGATAAGACGCTGACGGCAAATGCCCAGCATAATGCCAACGTCATCAGCGCGGTAACAGCAAATATCGCAATAATAGGCGCGTAAGTGGTGTCGTCGTCTGTCTCAGGTTCATGATTGCCCAAAAATACTTGCAGGTCGTCATTACCGCCAACACGCTTGCCATCAATAAAGGTCTGCGGCGTGGTCTTGACCCCAAGCGTCTCTTTGACCAGTGTATTCTCATCTTGGGTCGTGATATGGCGATCAATGATGTCATAGCCTGCGTGCTTGAGTGCATCAATTGATTTGAGTCCAAACGGGCATAGGTGATCTGGCATCACCATACGAAAGATGATGGCAGACTGTCCGCCTTCTTTGCCGATATGCTCGCCTTGCAGGGTATCGATGAGATGCTGCACTTGCTGGCTGTGGCTGTTGTCTATGGTGTCGGTATTAGATTTATTATCAGTATTGTCTGCCATAACGCGCTCCTTACGTTTTGCTTATTCGCTGCTTAATAATAGTTTTTCTTATGACTATTATCTTATAAGCATCGGTAAGGGCGATCTGAATCAGTCTTGTTAACTTTGTTAGGTTTAATGATAAGTGGCGGGTTTTAGAGGTAGGCTAGTGCTCAGACTATGGTTAAATGATAACTTTGCCAAAGGGCTGGTGTTGCCAATTGAAATCAAACCTGATGGTAAGAAAAGTGGCGAAAAGGCACATGGTGCAATGAAAGAATAGAAGGTTAAGAGAGATTTTATGGCTATGTGAGGAAAGATTTTTACGGGGAAGCATATATCGATGGTTCTATATATTTTTAAAAAAATAACAAGTAATTTTTTTATATAGTGCGCTGAGCGCACCCTAAACTAACCCAACACTGTCCAACCCTCAGAAACAGGTGTCCAGTTGGAGTTGCTGAAGTCTTAAATACCTGTAGTTTTTGATATATCAAAACCTTTTCTCACATCCCAGTAAACGTTATCCGCTAATAAGGCATAAGTAGCTTTTTGTTGATTCGTTAAATTACTCATAATTATTTACTCTTATTTGGAAATAGCTGTTTATTTACTAGTTGATATTTTTTTGGTTTTCCACTTTGTATTGATAGTTTCTGTTGCCACGAGAGCTTTTTATTTTCTAAACTTTTAGTTTCATCAAAACTATAGGAATATAGAATATTCCCTCTAATTAACTTACTAATTTCAGCTTCGCTAGGTTTCAAAAACTTGCCTGATGAATCGATCTTGACTAAACAGTTTGCCCCATTGAAATATGATGTTCCTACATCGTTACAACTGGTTGATTGTCCATATGAGCTTGTCATATGCTTATCTGATGCTCCATAAACATACCATTCATTATTTATTTTATTCATAACAAAAACTTGTCTTTTAAAATAAACCGATTTCCGACCCACCCCTTCAAAGCCCGTATCCCAGCTTATCTTGACTTTTTGAGGCTTGTAACTGCTCTCTAGACCACCTGGATCTCCTAACGCCGCTGAGCTTAGAATATAGTACCGTGTGATATGTACCCATATCATCTCACCATCATGCAGCTTTACCTCTTCGTCGTATTCAATAGTCATACGGTCAGGTTTAAACAAGGAGCTACACGCAGAGAGTGGTAGTAGGCTGAGAGCGAGCAATATGGGTTTGATGAGAGTTTTTAGGATCATAGTTTGGGTTTCTGTGATAGTTGGGTTGTCGTGCTTTTAAGGATAGGTAATCACGTTGTAATTAAGCAGAGTGCGACCAGCGCACCAATATGAAAAAGTATATTGAATGCAATTATGCACGTAAATTATTTAACTCTCGATTACTTATCATACAATGCTTTAAATTCAGAAATCTATTCTTTGAAGGTGCACTGGGCGCGACCTACGACAACTATTATCATAATATGGTAGTGATATTAACCACTTTTCATCCTCTGGTAAGCTATAGATTTCATGGAAGTCTTCCCTTGTAGCCTTCCGATATAGATATTTACTCACCGTGTTATCTTTTAATCATTTATTTAAAAATGGTTAGGATTAACGAAAGTGCCGCTGCTTGCTTTCAATAAATGTATAAGTTCTACTCATAGCGATACGTTTTATTTTTTCAGGCAACCCCTTAAGATTGTTTCCCGTTAGCGTTTCTCCACCATAAATAAGCGCTTGCGTCATTACTTCTTTGATGTGAGGCAGGCTTTCCCGCAATATAGAAGAACAATAGTATATGGACAGCTCATAACCCTCTGCTGTTTCAATAATAGTACAGATGCGTCCGTCAAATAGATAAGCGTAACGTGGCGATTCTCCCTCTAGACCCGAAAAACCACCTAAACTAAAAATCATCTCGCCTGTTGCTTCAATGACAGCTATTCTCCAGCTAAAATCAATCATGCATCCAGCATGTTGTCTGTCAAAAAATATACCATAGAGCGCTTTTTTAACATCTGGTGAAGCGAAAAGTAAATCTAAGTCGTCGTCCGTAATTTCTCTAAATACAAAAGTCATTGTTTATCTCATAAATGTATAAATGGTTACCATGATCTAATTACGCTTGATAAAGAATGGTAGGGTGCGCCCAGCGCACCAATACATATATATGAAAAAGTAGATTAAACATAATTATCCATGTAAATTATTTAACATTCTATTATTCATCATACAATGCTTTAAGTTCGAAAATACGTTTCTTCAAAGGTGCGCTGGGCGTACCCTACCTTAGCTCAAAAATGTGCAAAATGCTTACTCTTGCGTGAATGAATAAAGCAACCGTAACTCTCTACTAAAGCTGAAGACGAAAACTGTACGCGAGGGACGAGCATGTTATTAAAATATAACCTAACCAGAAAATCCCCTCTAAGGGATTTTCACTTGCGAACCTAAAATTGCAGTGCAATTTTTTAACGGTTCTCATCCCCAACCATCGCCAAAAACGCTTCCTCAGCCACAATTTTGACACCCAATTTTTCTGCTTTGGTCAGTTTAGAGCCAGCCTTATCCCCTGCTAGTAGCGCTGTTGTCTTTGCCGAGATGCTGCCTGAGACTTTTGCGCCCAGCGCTTGTAGTTTGGCTTTGGCTTCATCACGCGCCATGCTATCGAGCGCACCGGTGATGACCCACGTTTGCCCATCGAGTGGTAGCCCTTCGGATGCGATCTGCTCGACCTTATCCCAGTGCACGCCAGCCTCGCGCAAGGCGGTGATGACCTCTATATTGTGCGGCGCACGGAAGAACTTATAAGTCAGCTCGGCAGTGATTTCACCGACATCTGGGGTTTTTATCAAGGTCTCAATACTGGCCGCCATGAGACTTTCTAAATCACCAAATTGCTGTGCAAAGTTCTGTGCCGTCCCTTCGCCCACACCGCGAATACCCAGCGCATAGATAAAGCGTGCCAATGTCGTATGCTTGCTCGCTTCGATAGCATTGATGATATTTTGTACTGATTTTTCACCCAGTTTTTCAAAGGTGACCATCTTATCCGCATGGTTGTGCAACTGATAGATATCAGCGACGGTTTTGACCAGACCATGTTCAAAGAAGCTAATGAGCCAACTCGCACCAAGCCCATCGACATCCATCGCGCGGCGTGAGACAAAGTGAATGAGCGCCTCAGTCTGCTGCGCTGGGCAAAAAAGACCGCCCGTACAGCGTGCCAATGCTTCATCTTCTGGCAGGACAACAGGCGAGTCGCAGACAGGGCAAGTCGAAGGTAGCGTGACTGGCTCGCTATCGGCTGGACGCTGCTCGTGCCAGACGCGAGTGACTTTGGGGATGACATCACCTGCACGGTGTACGCTGACCATATCGCCTGCGCGCACATCCAAGCGTTGAATCTCACCAAAGTTATGCAAGGTGACATTGCTGACGGTGACGCCGCCCACTTTGACGGGTTCGAGCTTGCCAACTGGCGTGATTTGCCCTGTACGGCCAACTTGCCATTCGATATCGTTGAGACGCGTCATAACGGTTTCGGCAGGGAATTTATAAGCCGTTGCCCAGCGTGGCTCGCGGGATAAAAACCCAAGCTGCTGTTGTAACGCAAGGCTGTTGACCTTAATCACCATGCCATCGATTTCAAATGGCAAATCGGCACGCCCTTCTATCACCGACTCATAATAGGTCTGTGCGGCGCGTGGATTGGCAACCACCTCTACAGCGCTGACGGTAAAGCCAAGCTCGGTAAGCCACGCCAGCGCCCCTGATTGGGTATAGATATTCTCAGGCAGTCCTTGATTGACCGAATAGCCGTAAAATGCCAATGGACGACTGGCTGCTATCGCTGGATCGAGCTGACGTAAGCTACCAGCGGCGGCATTGCGTGGATTGGCAAAGGTTTTACCTTCGCTTTCTTCCGCCAATCGATTGAGACGTTCAAACCCTGCTTTTGGCATCAGTACTTCACCGCGTACTTCTAACAGCTCGATATCAGCGGCATCGGCGATCCATAATGGTAGATTACGAATGGTTTTGGCATTTTGGGTAATATCTTCGCCTGTCTGCCCATCACCGCGCGTGACCGCTTGGACAAATTTGCCATGCTCATATTTTAATGAAACGGCTAATCCATCAAGCTTTAGCTCCATCTCATACTCAGGGTTTTGCTGTGAGTCGCTCAGACGGTCGTTGACACGGCGCATAAAATCGCGCAAATCATCATACTCAAAAACATTACCCAGTGACAGCATCGGGATGTCATGCGTGACTTGGGTAAAGGCTGAGAGCGGCACATCGCCGACTTGATTGATCGGACTGTCAGGTTGTATCAGGTCTGGATAAGCTTCTTCGAGTTCAAGCAACGAGCGGCGCAATTGATCGTACTCACTGTCTTCTAAGATCGGATTATCCAGCACATAGTAAGCATAATTGTGCGTTTTTATCGAATCAATAAGCGTGCGCATCCGCGAGATAATTTCTGTATTCTTATTTGTGCCATCATTGGCCGAACTGGCTATGTTAGATGTTGCACTTTGTGCTTGAGCAGATAGGTTTTTAGAATTATTTGGTGAGGTAGCGTCAGTCATAGTCGGTGTCTTTTTTGTCATTCAAGATGCCGATATGATAACAAGTTTGCAGGAGGCTCGGATATAGCCAATCCTATATAAATCAGCTACTGTGTTAGGCTCGCTCCGTCTACTACATGTAGCACTTTCACTCACCTCCCTTGTATCTAAACTATCTTGAACCGACTCTAGATTTTTTCAGAAACTATAGCCCATTAAAAAGGCAAATAACGTGAATCGCTATTTGCCCTTTATATGATTTCTGATACTCATTAGCTGTTAGCTTTCAAGCCTTTAGCCTTCATAGTCACGGACTTGATTACGTAGCTGCTGCTTGTATTCAGGCGTGATTGGTTGGTTCTCTTCATCGAGCATAATCGCATCAAGATCGCTTGCCATCATATAAGCAATGCTCATCATGCTATCGAAGCTACGCACAGCTTGTGGATGTGGCAATGATAAAAACATGACCACACCATTGTAAGTGTTGGTCGCGACACTATGCGGATCAAATGGCGCGATACCACTGTCGGTGATACCCATCATGCTAAACCACAGCATACCCGTGCCGTCTTTTTGTTCATAGCGATGGAACATATTCATCGCGCCATAGCGTAAACCATATTTATCAATCAATGCTAGCAGATCACGACCACGGATAATTGCAGTTGGACGATCACGATATTGGTGTGGCAAGATGGTAATGTTGATGTTGTCTTTGGCATTGATCAAGGGGCCGTTTTGCGCGTCATCGCCTGACTCTGATAAATGCTGATCCAATATCGGGCTGTTGTTGTCAAAGCTTGGCTCTTCTGCCGTATCAATCGATGGCATTAAGCTATCTGTTGCCGACATGAGGCTAGAGAACGCATCAGGCTCTTGCTCGATATGCATCTGATCAGCCGCTTCTACAAACTCAGCATTATCAGCGCGACGTTGCTCTTCTTGCCAGCGCGCATAGTCTGCATTGTCGATGACGTCATGATCTTCATCCGCCATAGTGTCACGCTCAGCGGTCAGCTGGGCATCGACGTTGGTATGAGGCTGCGTCAATGGCTCTTCTTCAACGACAGCATTCAGATAAGTGCGGTCAGGGCCAATGCTCGTCTCGCCAGCAACCGTATCATCAAAGTCTGGCTGATCAACGATATTGCGCTCATGACGCGGTATGATGGGAATACCGTTTTTATCATAATTGACCGCAGCAGCTTCGGCACCATTACGGCGCTTAAAACTGCGAATGACCATAAACAGCCCTGCGAGCACGATAAACGCGGCAATGGCAATCAATACAAACTGAATAGCGGTCATGATAAATACATCCTAGTATATATAACAAAAGGGAATACACAAACGAGCATAAATGGCAATATTCTAGCATGGCTGACCCATGTCGTCACCACATTGTGTACTTTATAACCAGTATGCTGGACTGAGGTCAAGCATATTTGTATTTATGCCAATGGATTGATTATATTTGCATCGCTTTGATTCTCATAGCTCTTTTAGTTTTGGCTTTTTTAGTCTTAGCTCTCTACATAACGCGCGGCTTCATCGAGCGACACACTGACTAGGGTAGAAATACCTGCGCTTGGCATGGTGATGCCTTTCAGCTCATCAGCGATCTGCATCGTCAGTTTATTATGACTGATAAAGATAAACTGCAAGTCATCTGCCAGCTCATGAATGAGGCTAGTAAAACGCGCGACGTTGGCATCATCAAGCGGCGCATCGACCTCATCAAGTACACAAAACGGTGCGGGATGCTGCTTAAATATCGCAAAAATCAGGCTAAGCGCGGTCAGCGTTTTTTCACCGCCAGAGAGTACGGCTAAGCGACTATTGCGCTTGCCCTTTGGCTGCGCCATCAAAGTAAGCCCTGCCCGCCATTGCTCTGACTTTGGCGTGTTGGCTGGCATCTCATCTGTGTTCAACGTCAGACTGGCTTGTCCGCCACCAAACACTTTAGCAAACAAATTGGCCAGCTCATTGTTGACTGCATCGAGCGTCTGCATAAATAGCGTCTTGGTTGTCTGATCGATCGAAGCAATCGCTTCAGTCAACGTCTGCATACTGGCGGCAATATCGGTAGTCTGCTGCGCGAGTGGCTCCAAGCGCTCATTGACCTCGGCCAACTCTGCGACGGCAGCCAGATTGACGGCACCAATCTTACTTAATTGCTGCGCAAGCTTGGCGCGCTCGGACTCCAGCTCAGCAATTTTGTCTGGGCGCACACGGCGATCATGAGCGATAAAATCTGCTAGCAAATTTGAGACACTCATGGTTTGTTGCGCAGGTTCTGATACCGCGTTGTACTTTTCACTTACTTGAGTATAAGCATCTAGAGCGCTTTGCGTCTGTCTACTTGCATCCTCCAAACGCGCGGCACTCAGTGCCAACTCAGTTGCGTGCTGTGCAAGTTCGCTTTGCTGCGTTTGCAAGGTATTTTGCAACGTATCAAATACCGTCTGCTGCTCAGCATACGCTTGCTTTAGTGCCGTGAGCGCAGTATCACGCTCGCTCAATAACGCTTGCTGCTCATCGCGCGTTGTCTGTGCGCTATGCAATGCGGCTTGCAGATCGGGCAATTTAGCCTGCTGCTGCTTGTGACGCGTCTGTAGACTCTGCTCATTCTCTAATGACTTATCATATTGCTCGGTTGCACGCGCCAGACTGCTAACGCTATGCTCTAGGCGCATCTCGTACTGCTGAATACGTAGCTGTAATGCCTGCCAAGCCTCATCATCGGCTTGACGTACGCGGTTTAGCTCGCTTCGCTCAGATTGCAATTGCTGATTGGTCGCTCGTGCCTCTGCTATTTGCGGCGTGAGCATGGCGATCTCGCGCTCGATATCCTGCTGTTCATGAATAAGTGTCTGCGCCTCATGCGCAAGCTCTTGCTTTTCCTGCTCGAGCGTCACTTTGTCAGCATTTAGGCGTTGGCTATCTGCTTGCAAGCGCTCCGCATTGGCGCGCTGTGTGGTCAGTTGCTGCTGATAATTATGCTTATCGCGGGTTAATTGCTCAGCTTGTGCGCGCGTTTCTTCTAGACTAATCATCAGTGCGTCATAATCGCGCTGGTCTTTTGCAATGGATTTTTGCTGATCGTGGATTTTGCTTTCAAACTCATCGAGCAAGTCTTCTAGCGTTTGCAAACGCGTGCGCTGCGCCAAACGCTGGGTGAGAAACTGACTGCTGCCCTCGCTTTGATCGTCTTGCGCGCCAGCGAGTTTGCTTAGATTAAACGTGCCTTGACAACTAATGACCCAACCATCAGCAGTCAGCAGAAGCGCTGATGACGGTAATGACTTTAAGACATCTGCAAGCACGTTAATATCATGCTCACTAGTAGACTCAAACTGCGCTGTGTATAGATAACACTGCTGCCAAAGCGTAAGCGCAGGCTGAGCAATCAGATGTGATAATGGCAATACTTTATCAGTTAAGCTATCTGGTAAATCGCTGATAAAGGCATGATCACTGCTATCGTTTTGCTTCGCAGGTAGCCATAGGCTATGAGCCGTTGCTAGTGTTTTTTCTTTTGTACTGGCTGACGTGTTTTGTACGGTTTGATAAGTCAGTAAATCAGTAATGTCATGTTCAAGTACTTGCCATAAGCTGTCAGCTTTTTGAGAAACGCCATTAGCGTTATTAACGCCTGATTGCTTGATTTGATTAGCTTGTTGGTTAGCAACCAGCACATGGCTATCTAGCCATAACGCTAAAACACTATCGAGCAGCTGTGCGTGCGCTTGCCCCTTCGCGCTCAGCTCAATCTGTTCACGTAGCGTCGTAATAGCCAATTGCTGTGTATTTATAACGCCACTATCGCTATTACCTGTTATAGCTGCTTTGTCTTGAGAGTTCGTTGTAGGTTTCGGATGCAATATCTGATGCAGCGTATCGTATTCGCCTGCGAGTAGTGCATGACGTTTTTCATCATCGCTCAGCTTACGTTGCTGCGTATTCAGTCGCTGCTGCAAATGATGCGCTTGCGGTTGTATGTCAGATAGACGTTCGTCCACGCCCTCTCGTTGACGCTCAATCTGCTGTAACGTTGTGCTCAGTTCAGTGACTTGCTGCGCTAGCGCTTGACTTAGGTCGCGCTTATCCGCTGCCTGACTTGAATCAGCACTGGCAGATGGCGCTATAGACTGCTGCAATTGCTGCCAGAGGTTTTGCCAATTTTGCTCGCGGCGTTGCCATTTATCATAGCTTTGCTGATGACGCTTTTGTGCTTGAGTGTTGATGGCTTGCTGCTGCTCAAGCGTGCGAGCCTTGTCCTGCAAGCGTGATAGCTGGTTTTGCGCATCATGCCACGCGCGCTGCAATGGTTGCTCATTACGCTTGTAGTCATCGCGCTTGTGAGTCAGCTCAGCGAGCTGTGGGCGTAACGCTTCTAGCGCTTGATTCTGCTCAGCTTGTTCAGCGTTAAGCCGCTCGATATCAGCGAGTGATTGCTCGCGCTGCTGCGCTAAGTGAGACAGTTGCTGCTCAATGGCTGCCAGCTGTGCAGTGGCATCACTCAATTGATGCTCGGCGTTTTGGTAGCCCAGCTGCTGCTGATAGTGCGCGCTTTGGGCATCATCTTTGAGCCATTGCTCTTGGTTGATACGAGCGGTGAGCTTGTCTTGCTGTGCCTTTAGCGTGTCATAGTCGGCTTGCAGTGTTGACACTTCAGCCGTACTGCGCTCATGCGCTATTTTTTGCTGCTGCTGATTGTGCTTGGCTTGGTAGAGCTGCTGAATAGCGAGCTGCTGCTCAATATCAGCCAAGCTGAGAGAGATTTCCTCGTAACGCTGCGCACTAGCTGCTTGTTTAGACAGTGTCTTTTGTTGGCGAAGTAGTTCGCTTTGCATATCGTGCAGACGCGCCAGATTGTCTCTTGTCTTCTCAAGCTTCTTTTGCGTCTCTTCGCGGCGCGCCTGATAGCGCGAAACTCCTGCCGCTTCTTCGATAAACTCACGCAGCTGCAAAGGACTGGACTCAACAATCCGCCCAATCATGCCTTGCTCAATGACCGCATAACTGCGCGCACCCAGTCCTGTCCCCAAGAACACATCGACCACATCTCGGCGACGACAGCGCGTACCATTGATAAAATAATCCGAGCGCCCCTCTTTATTTACCTGACGGCGAACGGACAGCTCTTGGTATAAGTTAAACTCATGGCGAATACCCGTCTGCTCATCTTGAGTGTGCTCAAAAGTCAGCTCAACGCTGGCAACGCTCTTGGCCGTTTTATCTTGCGTACCACCAAAGATAACATCACTCATCGCCCCGCCGCGTAACTGCTTGGCAGAGGTCTCACCCAGCACCCAGCGAATGGCGTCAATCACATTGGATTTGCCGCAGCCATTTGGCCCGACGATGGCAGTGATGCCATGACGAAAAGTAAAGGTCGTTGGGTTGGCAAAAGATTTGAAGCCTGCCAATTTTAGGGATTTTAAACGCATGAATAGTCAGTTGATATGGCGAAAACAGGCGGCTATTCTACCTGAAATTGTTGTGAGTTTTTAGGGTTAAACGTCTAAGTGCATAAACGATTTTGCCTTCAGGCTCTGGTGAAACCCAAGCAGCAGTTTTTGTTCGACTTGGCAGACGTTATTTTCTGCTAAGTAGTGCTGATTGAACTCAGTCAATGCTGACCACGTGATACTGTCCACTTGTAGATGATCGACGATTTCTAACAGCTCTGGTCTTAATAGATGCTGATACTTCTTGGGTCTTTTGTGACACAGTGCCAGCTCTCGGTCGGCTAAGCGCTGCTTGTTGTGCTCTAGCGCATTACCACCGATGAACAACAACAAAAACTTGGCCCCTTTATCGATAAAGCCTTTTTCGAGCAAATGCTCGTACATCACGCAGTACTTGAGCAACTGATCTGGGTTTTTTCGACCATTAAATTTCAATTCATTGGCAACCAGCACATTCGCCTGATGGTTGTAGGCCAAGTTATCCATGTACATTGCTTTTAGCTCTGTGCTGGCCTCAAACAATCCGCTGTTGCCATGTGTAGACCACGACCCATTTGGCTCAAAGGTGATGAATTGCTGATAAAATGAGTCTAAGTAGACATCACTACATAAACTCAAAAAGATATCGAACTCTTTATTTAAATAGTCCTCAGAGAAAAACGCGACTCGGCGAATAGCCTCTCTAGGATCGCAGATACTCGTCGTTTTCGGTGAATAAGTATCTAACTGCTCAGACTCATGCATTTTTGCATTGAGCTTCTTAATGACGGCGTGTTCAACTTCTTCCAGATTTTTGCCTGCTAGCTCTGGAGCGACTGCCCATTCGATGATTTGGCGTACATATTGCTTTTTGGTGATTCCAAGAATTTGCTTTGGCTCCCACGCCAAAAACTCTACCATATTCGTAAGACCAGTCGTCCATGATAGCTGATCTTTTAAATGACTTATTGAGCCAAACACACGGCGATATTTTTCTGCTGCTTTCATACTAAGAATGTCTCATGGTTTACATTTTTTACAACAAAGATTTTAGATTACTAAAATACGCTAAGCCTACTGAATAGATAAATAGTTTATATTGCCTTATTGTCAATCATAGGTGGTTTTAAAGCTTATACATTGCTAGGTATAGTCTGATTTATATTTTTGAATTTCACTATATAACTCATCATATCTTTTATTAAACTTTACTTTTAGCGACTCCAGATTATCTGAATTATTATTTGTAGAGTTATGATGGCGATTATATTGTGATACGAACAACGGATTTGCCACTTCTAAGAACCTATTGCATTCATCAACTAATTTAGGAAAGTAGAGCACAGTAATTACCTCTATCTGTCCACCTTTCTCAACAAACTCATTGATATTAATTTGCCTTGTTCCTTGCTGTTGTACATTTAAATCTAACGATTTTAAGATCATAGAAAAATCAATAAGCCTAAATACTAAATCTTCATACTTTTGTCTTAGGAATATTTGTCGCTCATAATCATACTCAGTTTTTTGCTTAGCAAGATTATGACTGTGGTCAGCACTTTGTTTCTTGGTATCCTGTTTATACCTTTGAACATTCAAAAAATAATTTGCTATGAACGAAACCCCTCCTCCAGCTATCACACCAGCAATACCAGCTATTAATGCGTCCACTCGTACTCCCTAAAATAATGTCATCCAAAATAGTCTAACAATTGGTATTTCTAAAGCACACCCAGTCCACTTAATAACAACTGCCCTCCTGCAAATATCAGTAGCACGCCAAACGCGCGCTTAAGCATCAGAGCAGGCAATACATGGGCAAGCTTGGCACCGACTTTTGCCATGGCAAAGCTTGCCACCGAAATAAATAAGAATCCTGTGACGTGGACAAACCCGATGGTGCCCTCAGGCAGATTAACCACATCTTGACCAAACCAGGCAAACCCAGCCGCGCCAGCTAGAGCAATAGGAAGACCACACGCCGCTGACGTACCGACCGATTGCTTCATCGGCAATCCCGCCCAGTTCAAAAACGGTACGGTCAAACTGCCACCGCCAATACCGAAGATAGACGACGCCATACCAATGCCCGTACCTGCGCCAAACTGCACCCCAGCAGGCGGCAACGGCTTACCCACTTGCTCTTTGTTAGAAAAGAACAGCATTTTTAGGGCGACCAATAGCGCGCCAACACCGATGATGGCTTGTAGCGCCTGACCATCAATCATATCTGCGATACCAGCGCCGACCAAACTCCCCACCACCAAGCCGAGCGCCATCTTGCGCCATACTTCCCAGCGGACACCGCCGCGTTTATTATGAGCCGTCAGTGAGCTGATCGAAGTGATCACGATGGTCGCAAGAGACGTACCAATGGCTAAATGTGTCACTACTTCTGGCGAAAAGTCATAAGCAGTAAAAATCCAGACCAGTGCAGGAACGATAATCATGCCGCCGCCCACGCCAAATAACCCTGCGCTGACACCTGCAAACGCCCCTGCAATCACAAACCACACATATAACATCATAGAACAAACCTTTTATAATACTGGTCTAGTATTAATTTTATTTCATACTTACTGGTTTCTTTGTGCACTCAACTGTATTTGCCAAATCTTAACGTGACCTTTATGCTGTCTTTGACAACCGCCTAGTATATCAAAGTTTCTCTTAACCACATCGACTAAACCTATGCCAACACTCACCAGTTTTTCCAGCTATTTATCCGATCTCAACCACCGTCACGTTGCCAGTAGCGCCTCAACCAATAGCGAGCTGATCGCAGCACTGCAAGATGGGTCGTTAGATATCGCAGCCGTGCACGTTTTGACCGCAGAGACCCAAAGCGCGGGACGTGGACAACATGGGCGCTCGTGGCAGTCGCCGCGCGGCAATGTCTATCTGTCGCTATATCACCCCATGCATATGCCAGTTAGTGGTTTATTGTCTTTAATTATTGGCCTTGAGCTGGCAAAAATGCCTGTCATCCAAACACTGAATGAACAGCTACTAGCGCAAGGATTGACGCCAATTGGGGTGAAATGGGCTAATGACTTAGGGTTTTATCAGAGTCAAACCAATCATCACTCTGAATTGGAGCGTTCTGCACCCGATAATTCAGTTTTAGACAGCGCTATCTCAAATCAGCGCACATTGCCGTTTCAAAAACTCGCTGGCATCTTGATAGAACCCGTGACTAAATCTGGCAAGCTGGTTGGTGTGGTGCTAGGCATTGGGTTAAATGTACAAGCTGCGCCCAAGCTCACCGCTCAAACGTCTGAGGGGATGAGTTATCAAGCGATCAGCTTACAAGACATCCATGGGTTGCTACATCCAGAAGTGGCAGCTGCCACGAGCCTGCCAGACTTACAAACGCTGTATCAGCAAATGACGACGGCACTCATGGCAGCGATGACCCGCTTTGAGCATTTGGGTATAGAAAAACCAACGGGTCATACGTACTATTTAGACGGATTCTTACAGCAGTTTGCTGCGATGGACGCACTAGCAGGTCTGCGATTGCGCGTTACCCAAGACTATAATAATAAAAAGCAAGTGATGACGGGGTTAGCTTGCGGCGTGGATACTCATGGGTGTTTGCAATTGCAGCAAGATAACGGTAAGATTTCTACGCTTTTTACTGGACGCATTGACGTTATTTATTAGAGACACGCCCTAAGCTTAACCACCAAACTGACGAGCACCATCATTAACGAGCGCTATATAAAGGGATTTTTATGCTCTGGCTTGATCTTGGCAATACCCGCCTAAAATACTGGCTGACCGACGATATCGGGCAGATAGTCTCACATGATGCCAAGCAGCATCTGCAAGCACCCGCTGAATTACTCATGGGTCTGACTGACCGCTTTGAGCGTTATGCGCCCGATTTTATTGGTATCTCATCCGTACTGGGCGATGCGCTAAATGCCCAAGTGTCAGAGACGCTCAGTCGTCTGAACATTCCATTTGAGTTTGTCCATGTTGATGCCGCGCATCCACTGATGAAAAGTGCTTACAATGACCAGCAGCTCGGCTGTGACCGCTGGCTACAGATGCTAGGAGCAGTCGATAAGAAAAAGCGCCAATGCGTGATCGGCTGCGGTACGGCGGTGACGATTGATTTGATTGATCACGCTGAGCATTTGGGTGGTTATATTTTCCCCAGTATCTACTTGCAACGCGAGTCTCTGTTTTCTGGGACTAAACAAATCACCATCTCTAATGGCACGTTTGATAGTGTCAGCCAAGGCATGACCACCCAAGACGCCGTGCATCGTGGCATCTTGCTCTCTATCGTTGGCGCCGTTAATGAGATTAGTCGTCGTCACCCAAACTTTGAAGTGATCATGACGGGCGGCGATGCAGCCACTATCTCGCAGCATGTCAATCGCCCTGTACGCTTACGTGATGACTTACTATTGAATGGTCTGGCGCGGTATTTTGATTATCGTAATAAGTCATAATCCATCATATATAACTCAATGTCACACTGTCACACTGTCACACTGACAAAAAAAGCAGCACGTTTAAAGCGTGCTGCTTTTTTTATATGTGCTTTTCTCTTTTATAAGGTCAGAGCTTTACTAGCTACTGCCCTAATATTTTTTATTTGGTCTCATTAAACAGCTCACGACCGACCAGCATACGACGAATCTCGCTAGTACCTGCACCAATCTCATACAGCTTAGCATCGCGCCAGTAGCGACCAAGCGGATACTCGTTGGTATAACCATTACCGCCAAATATTTGGATACCTTCACCTGCCATCCATGTGGCTTTTTCGGCGCACCATAGAATCACGCTAGCGCAATCTTTGCGCACTTCTCGGCTATGACCGGCACCGCGCGCGTCCAACATATCGAGATTTTTACCCACCGTGTATAAAAAGCTGCGTCCTGCTTGCAATATGGTATACATATCTGCCACTTTACCTTGGATAAGCTGAAACTCACCAATCGCTTGACCAAACTGCTTGCGGTCATGGATATAAGGCACGACATTATCCATCACTGCTTGCATGATGCCAATTGGGCCCGCAGCCAATACGGCACGCTCATAATCTAGCCCGCTCATGAGTACTTTCACACCTTCGTTTAGGCAACCCAAAATATTCTCTTTCGGTACTTCAACATTGTTAAAAGTCATCTCACCCGTATGGCTACCGCGCATGCCAAGCTTGTCGAGCTTTTGCGCGGTACCAAACCCCTCCATGCCTTTTTCAACGATAAAGGCGGTCATACCTTTGGCACCCATCTCAGGATTGGTCTTGGCATAGACCACCATCACATCGGCATCGGGACCATTGGTAATCCACATTTTGCTACCATTCAGCACGTAACTGCCGTCTTTTTCTTCGGCTTTGAGCTTCATGCTGACGACATCTGATCCAGCACCGGTCTCACTCATTGCTAATGCACCGATGAACTCGCCGCTGATGAGTTTTGGCAGATATTTCTGCTTTTGTTCTTCAGAGCCGTTACGTTTGATTTGGTTGATACACAGATTAGAGTGCGCACCATAGCTAAGCGCCACCGATGCCGACGCGCGGCTGATTTCTTCCATTGCAACCATATGAGCGACATAGCCCATGTTGGAGCCGCCATACTCTTCAGGGACGGTAATACCATGTAGACCGAGGTCGCCCATCTTTTGCCACAGATCCATAGGGAATTCATCGCTACTGTCGATTTCGCTTGCGCGCGGGGCAATTTCATTTGCCGCAAATTGCTGTACGACATCACGTAGCGCGTCAATATCTTCGCCAAGCTGAAAATTCAATCCAGGTAAACTCATAACCATTCCTTGTTTTTAGTATTTCATTTTTACGATCATTTTTTAAGACTGACGTTTATTAATCAAAGCCCGTGCCACGTTTGAGCCATTCGGACGCTTTAAGAACGCACTAATACGCTCACCTGCCACGACCAATTTTTCCAAATCGATACCCGTGCTGATACCCATACCATGCAGCATATACACCACATCTTCGGTTGCGACATTACCCGTTGCGCCTTTGGCATACGGACAACCGCCCAAACCTGCCACCGAGGTATCAAATTCGCTGACACCCATCTGCAAGGCAGCCAAGGTATTGCTGAGTGCTTGACCGTAAGTATCATGAAAGTGACCTGATAACATGCTGATATCAGCGTACTCAAGGGCCGCTTGCAGGGCACGCTGCACTTTGAGCGGCGTACCCACACCGATCGTATCGGCAACGCCAATCTGTTCTGAGCCAATCTCAACCAAGCGTTTGGTGACGTAAGCGACTTGGCTGGGGTCAATGTCACCTTCATAAGGACAACCAACGGTACAAGAGATAACGCCGCGTACTTTGATACCTTGCGCTTTTGCTGCCGCAGCCACTGGTGCAAACCGCTCAATACTCTCATCGATACTGCAGTTGATATTTTTTTGGCTAAAGGTTTCACTGGCTGAGCCAAAAATAACGATCTCATCAGGACGATGCAAGATAGCATTTTCAAAGCCGCGCATATTGGGCACGAGTACCGAGTAACAAACGTCCGTCTGCCGCGTCGGTGCGAGTGCGTCAAGCAACACGCTGTTGTCACCCATTTGTGGCACCCACTTTGGCGAGACAAAACTGGTCGCCTCAAGTTTTTTAATCCCTGCATCAATTAAATCATTGATAAGCGTTTGCTTAACCTCAGTCGGTACCGTCATGGATTCGTTTTGTAGACCGTCACGCGGACTGACATCGACGATGGTGACATGCTCTGGATACGAATGGTTTGGATACGAGATACTCATTTTTATAATCCTTTTTACTGACCGCCTTCACTATCGATACGCAGTAGCTCATCACCATCAGCGACCAAGTCACCTGCTGCAAATAATAGCTCTGCTACCACACCATCTGTCGGTGCGGTAATCGTATGTTCGATTTTCATGGCTTCGATAACTGCAAGTGGTTCGCCTTTTTTCACAGTATCACCAACAGCTACTTTGAATGCAACCACTTGTCCTGGCATTGGTGATTTCAAACTGCCAACCGCTGCGGTGTCTTCACCCACATGTGCCATTACGTCGACAAGCCTAATTTCATCACGTCCGCTATCTGTGAACACATAAACGGTCTCGTTATTTACCCAGCTTTGGGCACTGATACGTGCACCCTCTAACCATAAGGTATGATTGTGCGCGTCACTGCTATCATAGCTGACTTGCCCTTCATAAACCGTTTCGGTCTGAGCAGCGACATTAATATTGCGATCATCCTGCGTATTCGCGATTTCTTGACCAATGACGAGCGTAAAACTACTGAGATTATCGCCGCCTTTTTTGCCATCAGCACAACTCGCATTGTGCCAATTGCTGATACGAGCAATATATGACTGCTCATTATAAATGAGGCTAAATGAGCGGGTATAGTCGCTATAAGCACGGAACCCTGTCGGCTTATTAAAAGGGTCGTTGTCTGTCTTTTGTGATACGGCTTCGCTCGCTAGCTGCTGCGCGATAGCCGTCACTACAAGCGTTGATAATCCAAGCGGATGCTGATCAAAAAGCTTGTCCTGCTCGCGCTCTATCAATGCCGTATCAAGATTGGCGTTGCTAAATGAGTCGGTATTTAAGATATAACGCAAAAATGCCACGTTATTTGGTAGACCCACAATACGCGTCTGCGCCAATGCACGATCTAGTCTCGCCAACGCTTGCTCGCGCGTGGGCGCATGCACGATAAGCTTAGCAATCATGGAGTCGTAGAAAGGACTGATGACATCTTCCTCTCGTACGCCATCATCGATACGCACATCAGCGCCATTTTTATCAATGACAAAGGTGCTATGCTCAGGCTTTTGATAAGTAAACAACGTCCCTGTCGCTGGCAAGAAATTATTGTCAGGGTTTTCAGCACAGATACGTGCTTCGATCGCATGACCGTTAATAGCCAGATCGCCTTGCGATTTTGGTAATGGCTGACCTGCAGCGACCAACAGCTGCCACTCAACCAAATCCACACCAGTAATAGCTTCACTGACCGGATGTTCAACTTGCAAGCGCGTGTTCATCTCCATGAAATAAAAATTCATAGAGTCTTCGCGCTGCTCAACGATGAATTCAACCGTACCTGCACCAACGTAATCAACGGCACGTGCTGCTTCGATTGCCGCCGTACCCATCGCTTGACGCATGGCATTATCGACACCCGGTGCCGGCGCTTCTTCTAATACTTTTTGATGGCGACGCTGCACAGAGCAATCACGCTCAAACAGATGCACATAATTGCCATGCATATCACCAAATACTTGGATTTCGATATGACGTGGTTTTAGCGCATATTTTTCGATCAACACCTGATCATTGCCAAAACTGGTAATGGCTTCTCGGCGACACGAGTCTAATAGATCGACAAAATCGCTGCTTTGCTCAACGATACGCATGCCTTTACCGCCGCCGCCTGCACTCGCTTTGATCAATACTGGATAACCAATAGCATCTGCTTGCTGCTGCAAAAACTGTGCATCTTGATTATCACCGTGATAGCCCGGTATCAGCGGCACACCAGCGGCCTCCATCAAGCGCTTAGACTCAGACTTGCCGCCCATAGCACGGATAGCATCAGCCGATGGACCGATAAACACCAAGCCAGCATCTTGGCAAGACTGTGCAAAATCTGCGTTTTCACTTAAGAATCCATATCCCGGATGGATAGCCTCAGCGCCCGTTTGCTTAGCAATGGCAATAATAGCATCGCCTTTGAGATAGCTATCTTTTGGCGCTGAACCACCCAAATAGATCGCTTCATCACAGACAGCCACGTGCTTGGCCTCGCGGTCAGCATCAGAATAAACAGCGACGGTACTGACGCCAAGACGCTTAGCGGTCGCCGCCACTCGGCACGCAATTTCACCACGGTTGGCAATTAGAATTTTAGAAAACATAACTATCCCTGTGTCTTGTCGTTGTTATTTGACGTCTTGTCTATTTTTTCATTTATCTATCATTATTCTGCTGCTAGTTAGTCTGCTGTCAACCAATCCGGCTTACGCTTTTGCAAAAATGCTTGCACACCCTCGCGGCCTTGCTTTGATGAGCGGATATCAGCGATACCTTTGACCGTATCAGCAATCAGCTCATCTGTAATAGGCGCACCAGCGACATCGTGTAATAGCTGCTTGCAGGTCTTGACCGCATCGGGACTGTTTTTAACCATTTTGGTGCATAGCGTTGCGACCTCATCATCCAGCCACTCTTCGCTCACGCGCTCATGAATAAAGCCAAGCTGACGTGCTTTTTTGGCATCAAACACCTCTGCACTTAAGAAATAACGCTGCGCAGCTCTAGCGCCCATCGCTCGGATGACATAAGGACTGATGGTCGCAGGCGCCAATCCCAAACGCACTTCGCTGAGGCAAAAGTTGGCAATCTTCACGGCGATGGCCACATCACAAACGGCAACTAGACCCATGCCACCAGCATAGACATCGCCTTGTATTGCTGCAATGGTGGGCTTGGGGCATTCATAAATCGTCTTGAGCATTTGCGCCAATTTATCCGCGTCTGCTAGATTCTCTTCATAGCTATAGTCCGCCATGGCGCGCATCCAATTGAGATCAGCGCCCGCACAAAATGCCTTACCAGCAGCGGCTAATACAATGACACGTACGTCATCGTCAGCACCAAGCACAGTAAAAACCTCTGTCAGCTCGGCAATCATTTCATCATTAAAGGCATTACGTATCTCTGGACGATTTAACGTCACCGTCGCCACGTGCTGCTCAACGCTGACCAGCAGGCTTTTATAATTATCAGCATTTTTTAATTTCGCTTCTTTCATAACTTTTTCTATGTTCCTATTTATATATGCGTATGTAAATATTTAGCCCAATGTTTGGGTCATCCATCATAATGCTCATATAAGAAAGTAAGATGTCAAAACCCGATGTCACGGTAGAATCGTATTCAAAAAATTGTCGCACCACTCTCTTATTACGAGCGGACCTTAGAACGCTTACATTCTAAAGACACCAAACGTCGTCTCTTCAATCGGAGCGTTATAGGCAGCGCTCAGCCCCAATGCCAATACATGACGGGTATCAGCAGGGTCAATTACGCCGTCATCCCACATGCGCGCAGTGGCATAATACGGGTGGCCTTGCTCTTCGTACATCTCGCGGATTGGCGCTTTAAAGGCCGCTTCGTCTTCCTCACTCCACGCCTCACCCTTACGATCAAAGTTATCACGCTTGACCGTTGCCAATACTGAGGCTGCTTGCTCGCCGCCCATGACAGAGATGCGGGCATTTGGCCACATCCATAAGAAACGCGGACTATAAGCGCGGCCACACATGCCGTAGTTACCAGCACCAAAAGAGCCACCGACGATGACCGTGAATTTTGGTACTTTTGCATTGGCCACTGCCATCACCATCTTGGCACCATGGCGGGCGATGCCTTCATTTTCGTATTTACGGCCAACCATAAAGCCTGTGATATTCTGCAAAAACACCAATGGAATTTTGCGCTTACAGCATAGCTCAATGAAGTGCGTGCCTTTTTGCGCTGACTCACTAAACAGAATGCCGTTATTAGCAATGATACCCACAGGTATCCCTTCGATATGGGCAAACCCACAAACCAATGTCGTGCCAAAACGTGCTTTGAACTCATCAAAGGCACTGTCATCAACGATACGGGCGATGATTTCTTTGATATCAAATGGCTTACGCTTGTCCGTTGGAATCACGCCGTATAGTTCTTTGGCGTCATAACGTGGCGGTCGCGGTGTGATTTGATTGGGAATGTGTTTGGTAGGACGATTGAGATGACTGACGATATTACGGGCGATTGATAACGCATGGGTATCGTTTTGCGCTAAATGATCGACCACGCCTGACAGTCGTGTATGCACATCGCCGCCTCCCAAATCCTCTGCGGTCACCTCTTCACCCGTTGCTGCTTTTACCAGTGGCGGACCACCTAAAAATATCGTGCCTTGCTCTTTAACAATGATAGACTCATCGCTCATGGCAGGCACATAAGCACCGCCAGCCGTACAGCTGCCCATCACGACAGCAATTTGTGGTATACCTGCTGCACTGAGGTTGGCTTGGTTAAAAAAGATACGGCCAAAATGCTCTTTATCAGGGAACACATCATCTTGGTTCGGTAAGTTAGCGCCACCGGAATCGACCAGATACACGCACGGTAGATGATTTTCTTGCGCAATTTCTTGGGCGCGCAAATGCTTTTTGACCGTCATTGGGTAGTACGTGCCGCCTTTTACCGTGGCATCATTACAGACAATCATACATTCAATACCATTGATACGACCGATACCAGCAATCACGCCAGCCGCTGGAATCTCTTCGCCATACATATCATGCGCTGCCATTGGCGCCACTTCCAAAAACGGCGTACCCACATCAAGCAAACGCTCGACCCGCTCGCGTGGTAGCAACTTACCGCGTGCTAGATGCTTGGCACGGGCACGCTCTGAGCCGCCTTGGGCGACTTTGCGCAGGTGCACATACAGGTCATCGACGATCTCTTGCATCGCCGCACTGTTTTGCTGAAAGTCGCTTGAGTTTGGACTCAGTTTACTGGTTATGATAGCGCTCATGATATCCCTTTTCTTTAATACATAGATACGTAAATGCGAGTAGCTTTTATATGAATGATGCCAACTGCTATTTTTTAAGTATGACTCACATAATTCATCTTTAGTGTTTTAGAGCTGATAAGTCAGCTTACGATAAACCCAACTCTTCTTTCATTTGCTCAATGATTTTATACTTTTGAATCTTGCCCGTGATGGTCATTGGATACTCAGTGACAAAGCGATAGTAAGCTGGCACTTTATAATGAGCGATATGCTCGCTGCAGAACTCGCGTACTTCTTCTTCGGTCAAGCAGCCAGGCTCTTTTGGAATAATCCACGCCGCCAGCACTTCGCCATAACGCTCGTCGGGTATCCCAACAATTTGTACATCGCGAATTTCTGGATGACGATAAAGATAGTTTTCGATCTCAACCGGATAGATATTTTCGCCACCGCGAATCACCATGTCTTTACTACGACCAACGATTTTCACATAACCATCTTCATCCATCGTTGCCAGATCGCCCGTATGCATCCAACCATCTTGAATGGCTTCTCGCGTTTTAAAACGGCTACCCCAATAGCCTTTCATCACTGAATAACCACGCGTGAGTAGCTCGCCAGTCTCCCCGATAGGCACAATCTCGCCCGTCTCGGTGTCGATCACTTTTACCTCAAGCGCTGGTTGCACCAATCCCACAGTAGAGACTTGCTTATCAAGTGGCGTATGCTCATTGGTCTGGCAAGAGACTGGACTGGTCTCGGTCATGCCGTAAGCGATAGTGACTTCACTCATGTGCATCTTGTCGATAACACGGCGCATGACCTCAATCGGACAGCTAGAGCCTGCCATGATGCCCGTACGCAAGGTAGATAAATCAAAGTTTTCAAATTCAGGATGATCAAGCTCGGCGATAAACATCGTTGGCACGCCATGCAGACCTGTACACTTTTCTTCTTCAACGGCTTGTAATACCGTCAACGGCTCAAAACCATCATTTGGATACACGATACAGCCGCCGTGCGTCAGAATTGCGAGATTACCAAGTACCATACCAAAGCAATGATACAACGGCACTGGAATACACAATCTGTCAGCTTCTGTGAGATTCATGGCCTCACCGATGAAATAACCGTTATTGAGAATATTGCGATGGCTTAAGGTTGCGCCTTTTGGTGTGCCTGTCGTGCCACTAGTAAACTGCACGTTGATGGCATCAGTGTTTTTGAGTTGAGCTTGACGCTCGGCAACACGTGGATCGTTGGCGTCGCCTTCCGCCATCCACGCAGAGAATTTTTGCATGAAACCAAAGGTCTCGTCCGACTCTGGCTCATCAATCCAAATGATACGCTCGATCGTTGGAATCTCAACCAAATCAAGCTGGGTGTAATCTTTATGATAAATCTCAGGACAGAGCTCACGAATCAGGCTGGCATAGTCACTGGTTTTAAAATGACGCATAAGCACCAGTGCTGAGCAGCCGAGTTTATTTAAGGCATATTGCAGCTCAAAGGTACGGTAGGCAGGATTGATATTGACAAGGATAACGCCGACTTTTGCGGTGGCTAATTGCATCAGTAGCCATTCAGCATTGTTATGTGACCAGATGCCGATGCGATCGCCAATCTCAAGCCCCATCTCAATCATACTACTGGCTAGCTGGTTGACCTGCTGCTGTAGCTGTTGATATGTCCAGCGGATGTTTTGATGACAGACGACCAGCGCTTCACGCTCGGGATATTTGGACACAATAGCATCAAAAAAGTCGCCGATTGTCGCTTCAATCAGCGGCACATCAGGACCTTTATCATAGCTTTGGGTGAGCGGCGCATTTGCTGAACGTGCACCCATATTGATACTAGGGATATTATCTAAAATAGCATCGAAATCAACGTGAGTCGCATCGAAATTAGAATTTTGAATCATAACGAGTCCTTTCGTTTTACTTTTTATAGTATTTATAGATAGTGCTGATTAATCGCTGGCCAGCAAACCTTCTTCCTTGATTCGGTCTGATATAGCAATAGCATTCAGCTACTATAACGCTATAAATGAAAGCATGTCAACAATATCAATACGGTATGTATCATTTAATTGGATACTCGATATTCATGCTTAGTAAAAGGTAACATAAAATCATGGCAAATATTTGACACAAAAAAGCCAGCCACATCATAAATAAGGGCTGGCTCAATCATTAGCGCTGTCTTTTACGCTTACTTTTTAGCAGAGTCTATCGTTATGCTTTAGGAGTGGCAGGCGCTTTGATCGTCACGGTTGCACTCACTGCGTCATTATCATCTAGCAAATCCATGATGAGTTCATCATCGCTTTCCGTCTTCACTTGCCAATTACCAGCCGCGTTTGGCACACCCGTTACCATCACCGAAATGGCTTTGTTCTTTAGGCGAATCATTGGTGGCTTATGATCATAACCGCTGTGCTCGTGCCCTAAGATATCATCAGCGATGGTCGCAGCCTGTGCGCGTAATGGCGCAACATAACGACAGGCAACCCCATTGATCGACATACAATCACCAATGGCATAGATGTGTGCGGTGTCGGTACGCAATGTCGATTCATCAACCACGATACCCGTACGACGGTCAAACGTAACGCCCGCTGCCGCTGGTAATTGCCCATCGACGGTCAGACCTGTGCTGGCAATCACATGGTCTACGATCAATGGCTCAGGTTGCTCTGCATCGGTACTGCTTTCGGCTGAGGCGAGCGGTGCATAGTCTACTTTTAGCTTTTCGCTATCGCTGCTGTCATTAATACGAGTGACAGCAGATACTTGATAGCCACCCAAGAATTGAATGCCTTGTGACTCAATCGCTTTGGCAATACGTGCCGTCGCTTTGGCTGGTAGCATTTGTGACAGTGGAGCATCATTCAAATCAATCAAGGTCACTTGATGACCTGCTTTTAGCAAGTCTTCCGCGATTTCTGTCCCGACCATACCAGCGCCAACGATGGCGACGTGCTGACTACCGGTTGCCAGCTTTTCTTGTAGCTGACCGAATTGCTCGATGTGATTGACATGCCAGACCAAATCTTCTGGTAAGCTTTTGGGGAAAATAGGATGCGCACCCATTGCTAGCACCAACTTACCATAGTTGATCGTCGCATAATCCGTGTGGGCTGGATCTGGTCTATTAGCAGAGATAAGCTGTAACTGCTGGGTAGCCGTATCAATGTCTGTAACCTGTGTGTCGGCAAGCAGCGTCACGCCTGCGGTTTTTGCCGCATCGCTACCAGATGCCCGTACCAAGTCTGATGCGCGTTTGTTTTGGCTGATCGCCATGGTCAGCATCGGCTTGTGGTAACGATCGCCACTATCGGAGGTGATCAAGGTAATCGGAATTTCTGCATCTTTTGCACGAATGGCATCAATCACATGCCAGCCTGCCAAGCCTGCACCAATGATGACGACGCTATTTTTTGATGAGGTTACCGATGCTACAGATAGATTGTCTACGCTCATAAAAACTCCAATATGGTTTGTGAATTATTTTAATTATCAACAAGGATGGCAGCCATTGTATCAGTAAACAGACATGCACTCACCTATCTAACCGTATAACCAATCACATACTCATCTGAACCAAATTTTTAAATTAACTCTCATAAAAAAGCGCCTATTAATAGACGCTCTTTATTGATGATTTCATTTGTGTTTCAAGCACTAGTGCAAATACAACCAAAGTGATTAATGATTCAAAATTTTCGATAAGAACATCTGCGCACGATCACTTTTTGCGCCTTCAAAGAACTCATCTTTGCTACAGTTCTCGACGATATGCCCTTCATCCATAAAAATAATGCGGTTGGCGACCTGACTGGCAAAGCCCATTTCATGGGTCACACACATCATGGTCATGCCATCACGAGTCAACTCGACCATCACATCGAGCACCTCTTGAATCATCTCAGGATCGAGTGCAGAGGTTGGCTCATCAAACAGCATTGCTACAGGATCCATTGCAAGCGCTCGTGCAATCGCGACGCGCTGCTGCTGACCGCCCGATAGCTCCGCTGGATATTTCGCCGCTTGTACCGTCAGACCGACGCGGTCTAGATACACCATCGCTTTTTGCTTGGCTTCACTCTCTTTGCGCCCCAATACTTTGATCTGTGCCACTGTCAAATTATCGATAATGGTCAAATGCGGAAATAATTCAAAATGCTGAAACACCATGCCAACACGGCTACGTAGCTTAGGCAGATTTGTTTTTGAATCACCGACAGAGATGCCATTGACCATGATCTCACCTTTTTGAAAAGGCTCAAGTCCATTGACTGTCTTAATCAACGTCGATTTACCACTACCTGAAGGGCCACAAACAACGACCACATCGCCCTTATGCACGTGCGCAGTACAGTCAGTTAGTACCTGAAAGTCTCCATACCACTTGCTGACATTTGACATTTGAATGACCATCTCATCAGTCGCATGGCCATTGTTAGTAACCAGTCCACCAAAGGAATTTATGTATGTATCAGCATTGCTCATCACTGGCTCCTAACCACATTATTATCGATAACCGTCGTTTAAAAATTAAATCAAAATACCAAACCACAATCTTAACGCTCAAAGTCCCAAGCGAGATATCTATTAAAACCGTAAACGCTTTTGTAGTTGTTGCACACCAATCGACGCACTCAAACTAATCACAAAGTAGACAGCGCCAGCACCTAGGATATAAGGTGTGAGTAATCCCATCAGCTCTCCGCGAACGTAGGCGGCGCGAAAAAAGTCGGTCAAACCAATAGCGAATACCAATGTCGTGTCTTGGAACAAGATAATACACTGCTGCAAAATCAGTGGTAGCATTTTGCGAAAGGCTTGCGGCAAGATAACCAGACGCATGGTCTGTCCATAAGTCATGCCCAGTGCTTTGGCAGCATTGACCTGTCCGCTACCAATCGATTGAATACCCGCACGCACCACTTCTGAGAAGTAGGCAGCCTCAAACATCATGAATGCGACCACACAAGACGCAAAAGCGGCATTGATCTGAAGATACTTACCTGCGACCCAAAAATAAATCATCGGTACGGCAAAATAAAACCACAGTAGTACCAATAGCAGCGGTACTGAGCGGAAATAATTGACGTATAACTTCGAAGGTACTTCAAGCGCCTTGATACCAGATAAGCGCATCAATGCTAATATCGTGCCTAAGCTGATACCACCAATAATTGCCAAAAACAGCACTTTTAAGGTGGTTATCATCCCGCCCATCAAACCAGGATAGGCTGTTGCCAATTCGGTCATATTCATTTCTGACCTCCCGCAATAAGCCCAGGTACACGCAATTTACGTTCAATGAGTCCCATAATAGCGATCAAAGATAAATTGAAAACCAAATAGACAATCGTCGCATAGGTATAAATCTCAATACTATTCTGCGTATATTCACTGATGGTTTTTGTTTGACTAATCAGCTCCATTACCCCGACGAGCGAGGCGACAGAGGCGTTTTTGAAACAGTTGGTCAGCTCCGAGCTGAGCGGCGGCAAGATAATACGAAAGGCTTGCGGTAGCAGCACTTCTTTGTAGACTTGCGGAATGCTAAAACCCAATGCATATGCGGCATTGGTCTGCCCATCAGGTAGCGACTCAATACCCGTCCGTACTTGCTCAACAATACGAGCAGCGGTAAATAAGCCAAGACCGATACTTGCTGACAGCATGGCTGAGGTATTCGGAGACAAGTCCTTATACCACCATTCTTGTATCGTGGGCGTCAGCCAGCCGGGTGCGATGTAAAACCAAAAGAACAATTGTACTAGCAGTGGAATATTGCGAAAGAATGTCACATAAGCCGTACCAATCGTACGAGCAGTCTTATTGGGCAGGGTGCGCATGATACCAAAGATGGTACCGACGACCATGGCGATGGCCCATGCGATACTGCCGATTAATAGCAGCCAGCCAAGACCTGTAATCATCCAATGGATATAAAGCTCGTTACCGATACCAGTTTGCTCAAAGAGCACACCCCAGTTCCAGCTATAATTCATGGTTGTCTCTCCGAGCAGCGATTCATAAGCCTATAGGTCAGACACATAATATCTGACCTATAGGCAAGCCATATTGAGGGACAAAGAACTTATTGAGCGGTCGCCGTTTTTGGCTGAGCACCGTCATGCGGATTGGCAATCAACGCTTTTAAGTTGTCAGACATCTCAAAGTTTAGATTGACGTTTTTCGGTGGGACTGGGTTCAAGAACCATTTGTCATAAATACTATTGATCTCGCCTGAGCTAAAGACATTATTTAATGCTTCATTGACGACGGCTTTGAATTCAGGATCGTCTTTACGCATCATACAGCCATAAATCTCAAACGATTGTGGCTCACCAACGATAACCCATTCATCAGGATTTTTTGCTTTGGCTTTTTCGCCCGCGAGCAACACATCATCCATCATAAAGGCATCAGCACGACCATTTTCTAACATCAAGAAGGCTTCGCCATGATCTTTTGCTGAGATGATGTTCATATCCATTTTGTTGTCATCATTGTACTGACGGATATAACGTTCTGAGGTCGTACCTGCCGTGGTGACAAGGGTTTTACCTTTTAGGTCTTCAAAATTCTGAATACCGGAGTCTTTTTTGGTTAACAGGCGCGTACCAATCTCAAAGAAACCATTAGAGAAGGCGACCTGTTTTTGACGCTCTTCGTTGTTGGTGGTTGAGCCACACTCAAAATCTACCGTACCGTTTTGTACCAATGGGATACGCGTTTGTGATGTAATCAAGTTATAACGGACGTTGAGGTCTGGCATGTTTAGCTTTTGCTTCACTGCTTCGACGACTTTCATTTCTAAATCGTGTGCATAGCCGATAGGCTGATTAGGATCATCAGCAATATAAGAAAATGGAATAGAGGAGTCACGGTGACCGACGACGATGGTGCCTGAGTCTTTGATTTTTTGTAGCGTGCCGTTCATGTTGGCAGCCGCTTCGGTTGGCTCTGCACCATCTGCAGCTGGCGCTTCGGCTGTGGTCTGGCTACTGTTGTTACAGCCAGCTAAGCCCAATGCCATAAAGGCCGCCAAAGTCAACGGTTTAGAAAATAAGTGGGTCATGGAATACATCCTTTTATCACAAGCTTTTATCACAAGATTGAATGAGTGCTTTGAAGACACGAGTCTGATTGACCGACCTCATTGCCCCGCATCCGTACGGTTGTTGCTGTTGTTTGTCACAATGCAACTCAATGTTACTGTACAACAAATTTGTGTTAGATGGTAAGTTTTTTTTAAAGGAAATGATATTTTGGAATATATTTATTTTTTACCTAAAAACCGCTGTTTCCCAATTACTACATCACTATAGCAATAGACAGCTAACTGACTCATTCACACCTATATCTGTC
Organism: Psychrobacter sp. T6-5; assembly: GCF_052258485.2. NCBI lineage: Bacteria > Pseudomonadati > Pseudomonadota > Gammaproteobacteria > Moraxellales > Moraxellaceae > Psychrobacter > Psychrobacter sp. T6-5. The sequence continues at coordinate 3,113,977 of NZ_JBQQEY020000001.1, forward strand.
CTTCATTGATACATATAATCAAGAAAACATTGTGATCATAATATTGTGGTTGCTATGATTGATAAATCGGCCATAGTCCCCATAAAGCTAACAACTTCTTAATACTACAAATGACTTATGACACAAGATACTCAAGTCCCGAATACGGACAGCCACACTGCTGGCACTCATAGCGACAACGACATACGCCAACGTTTTTTTATTGAAGACTCGCCCGTGCGCGGTGATGTGGTACGCCTATCACGCAGCTATGCCAGCACAATTGCCCAAAAGCCCTACCCTGAAGCCATCAAACGCTTATTAGGTGAGATGCTGACAGCAGCAAGTTTGCTTATCAGTACCGTCAAAATTAACGGTCGCCTATCTATCCAGTTGCAATCATCAGACAGCGACAGCTTGCTGAATTGGGCGATGGCAGAATGTGACCAAGACGGTATCATCCGTGCGCTTGCCAGCTGGAAAGGTGAGACGGATGAGCAAATACACGCGTGGGACAATATGATTCATGCCAAAGAAGCATTTGCTGAGCTGGGTGCGATGGGACAAGGCGTATTGTTTATCAATATTCAGCCTGATGGCGGTGAGCCATACCAAGGTATTGTTGAGCGTAGCCATGACAATTTGGCAGACTGCTTAGCACATTATCAAAAGCAATCGGCGCAGATTCCGACGCTCATTAACTTGGCATCTGATGGCCTGCAAGCGGGTGGCATCTTGGTACAAATGCTACCGCGTACTGCTGAAGAAACGTCTGAAGTTGAGCAAAACCAAGATGCGGGTATTGACGATGATCTATGGACACGTCTAAGCGTGTTGACGCGTACGGTTAAGGCAGAAGAGCTGACGACGCTAGATGCTAACGAGATTCTGTATCGCTTGTATCATGAAGAAAACATCGTCGCCCCTGAGCCTGCGCCTCTAGCCTTTGGTTGCACCTGCTCACGCGAGAAGTGTGAGATGGCAATTGAGCAAATCGGCGAAGCAGAAGCGTTAGACATTGTTGAAGAGCAAGGCGGTACGTTTGAGATGGACTGCGGGTTCTGCGGTGAAGTCTATAAATTCAACAAAGATGATGTAGCAGCGGTATTTGCTGATTAGTTTTTTATCACTAAGCATCAGCCCTCATAAAAAAACCCTCAAGTGTCATACTTGAGGGTTTTTTTGAAATTTTAAAAAGTATATGACTGCTTTTATGTTGATCTACCTTTAGTCTTGATGCCATTTTTTCATATAATCAATCGCCATTGTGTTGATTGCCTGCCAGTCAGCTAAATGATTTTTTGAAAACTGAAGTCTTACATAATTATTGTATTCAGGATACATGTATTCCATTTGGCACATTCTATCTTGGTCTTCATCAATTGTAGGCATACAGCGAATCGTAATCGGCGCGTCTGTATAAGTATTTCCTATATAGTAGATGGCATAAAGATTGCCTGACCCGATATATGCCTCTAGTTCATAAGCATCTTTATCAAAATCTCTATTCTCTTCCTGCTTGATACTATCTATTCTAGTCGGTATATCAGCACCTTCAATTTTTGAGTTTTTAGCTGCCCAGTAAAACTCTATAATATTATTGTCATAATCAAAGACATTTGGGTCTTTATCATTATTATTGAGGCCTCGACCACTTGGCCAAAAGAAATAACCATGACCCATATCCGTCTCAAAACTGGCATAACTACCCGTATCTGGTCTGACAATATGGTTTAAGGGAATAACGTATTTGTCACCCTCTACATCTACTTTAATTTGAGCATTAGGGTCGTGTACATTTGGCTTGGCACAGCTAGTAACTATGAGTGCGCTGCCTAATAGCAAAGACAAATTTCTCAGTAGCACTTTCTGAAATGATAAAAACGTCATTGCGCAGTACACATAACGCAGATAACTCGAAATGATACCCACTGCTCTCTACACCGCCACAGCCAAACTTCTAGGATAAGAATGTATGCGCGGACGTCCAGCATAGTCGCTTAGACCATTATCGAGCAGCCATTCAACGACTTGCTCACGCACTCGCCTGCTATGGATTAAGTTAAGATGATTGACGCCATAAAACACCGCTTTATGACCATCTGGCACAAACAATGCATGCTCAGCATCATCTTCACCTAACGCTGATGCGACCGATACCAAACTGTCCCCTAGCAAATCCGTCATCTTAGATTCGTAATGCGTCTCGAGCAAAGCACTGGCGACAAAGTAAGTTTTGATACCACTGGGCAAGCGCGCAGGATGACGGAAGTCTTGTGGTAATACGCTGCGTCCTTCTAAGGCTTTCCAATCAGCATCACGAATACTGCCGTGACGCAGATCAATAATACCCGCACTACGCATATCACCGAGCTTGGCAAGCGAGCCCGCAAATGGTAACTTGGCGATGATGTCTTGTACATAATTACCGATACGCTCAAGCACTGCGCCATGATGCGGTGAACCTAGGGTGATGAGATTGCCCACGCGCTTTATCCAATCTAAGCGCTCTTGCTCACCATAAAACAGCGCACTACGTGCGACCAAGCCGCCCATACTATGACCAACCAAATCTATCTGAGTAATATTTGGGTTATTATCGACCAAGTCCTGTAGCAGTTGCGAGAATTTACGACCGCTGCGGGAGATACGTCGACCTGTATTATAATCTAAGTATAGAACGGTGGTGTCAGGCTGGCTGATATGAATCGCCTCGCCCAGATCATTGCCTTCTTGTGACTGCCAGCTTAAGTGGCTCATACACAGACCATGGCACAAAATAGCAATCCGCCCTGATAGCCGCTCACTTTGGGGCTTACCATCTTTGGTGTATAACATCATCGGAATCGCGAGCGCATTTTGATTGTTGACCAGATGATCGCCCATGACACCATTGATGACATTGACCAGCTTTTTTAGTGAGTCAGGTAGTGGCTGAGCTGTTTTTTGCACGATGAAGTTTTTGTATATTCGTAGTACAGAGGCCAGATTGTTACCAACCATCAGCATGATATGACGTATCGTGCCATAGATGCGCCCAGTGAAACCGCGCTGCCATTTATTGAGATGCTTATCATTGAACCGACCTAAGGGACGCAAGATGACTTCACGGTGGATGGACTCCACAATCTCAGTCACCTCAACCACACCCATGGTCGCAAGCTGCGCCAACCCTTCAAAAAAATCTGCCAAAGAGACAGGGGTTTTTATCGTTTCCTCACTGTCTTCTGTATCTGCCAATAACTTGACCAGCTCATCCATATCGATAGCTTCGAGTTGATCTATCTGCTCGTACAAATCACCATGCCGTGGCACACTATCAGCTGAGACAAAATGCGCATCAAGCTCATGGCGATTACGCGTATAACTGCTATCATTCTGAGCGCTACTGTCACTAACACGGTTGTTATAAAACAAATTTTGACTGCTCATAGTATTGGCACGTTTAGCGAAAAGGGGGTTTTTCTATACTATCCTTTAACAGTCGCAAATAGAAGCGAATGATTTAGTTTTAGCATTCGTTTGTGACCAAAAGAGACGTATGGGTGATGAACGGTGTCTCTATTACTGTTAAATCATTATCTAATATATGTACCAAAAGAAAAAATCCCAAGCCGAAACTTGGGATTAGTAAATATGTCTTTCTACTATTTTTACTTTCTACTGATTCGTCATCTAGCGCTTACCGAGCTATGCCGGGCTGGCAGCCGACTCAAATGACTCTGCCAATATGACATCGCCGTCTTCTTTGGTAATCATGACCGTTGCTGAGCGCGGAGTACTACCGCCAGCGACCGCACCCCATGTATTACCTGGATGCTGAATATTGATAAACAGTGTTTTGAAATCTGGTGCCATGGTAATACCGGTGACTTCGCAGCCTTCAGGACCGACAAAGAAGCGTTTGATGTTGTCGTTACTAGCCGGCATACCAATGCGCGTTTGCTGTCCTGCTGACGTCGTGATGGTCGTACCATCGCTGACTCTGCCCGGTAATGCCGCAAGCAGCATACAGCTGGTAGTGTCGGTATACGCACCATCATCCGTTTGAATCCATAATACACCACGTGGATCAAAATACAAACCATCAGGAGAAGACAAATCATTGCTAGCACTTAACTGCGATAAATTCTCTGCGGACAAGTTACTTGGTGCACCAAACAGATAGATATCCCACTCAAAACTGGTTGCGGCATGATCGCCGCCCGTCTCTGCCCAGCGAATGATATGACCGTTGTCATTGCCGCTTTCTTTGCCATTGACATCGTAGCTGCGTGGGTTAGCAGCTGATAAAGGTTGGTCATCACGTACACCGCGATATTTATTGTTGGTCAATGTCACATAGACCTCACCCGTGATCGGACTGACCGATACCCATTCTGGTCGATCCATCTTAGTGGCGCCAGCGGCATCGCCAGCAGCGCGAGCATAGACCAACACTTCATCTTGGCTATTAAATGGTAACGCACTATTGAACGCGTCTAGTCCATTTTGACCTTGAACAAGTGCTTTCCACTCACCGCTGCCATCTTCATTAAATATGGCAACATATAGCGTGCCGTCATTCAGGTATTTGTCACCAGCTTTTAGACCGCCACCGATATCCGAGTTCGACCACATTGCTTTGGAGACAAACTTATAAATATACTCGCCTCGGGCATCGTCACCCATATAAAATACCACAGGTTTGCCTTGCTTAACGGGTGCATAGGCACAGTTTTCATGGGCAAATCGACCCATAGCGGTACGTTTTTGCGGCGCAGAGTTTTGGTCAAACGGGTCAATCTCAGTGATATAGCCAAAAGTATTGAAGCCATTACGATAATCATCAGCAGCACTAGCACCAACAGCGGTCATATCCCAACGTGAAAACTCGTCTGTGATGATGGCATCTTTGGCATCAGGCGTGTGCCATAGATATCTAGAGCCTGGAGAGTTCTCTGGTGCGCCGTAACGCTCGCGACCATAGTTATCACTGGCGCTTAACTGACTGGCGTCTTGTCCGCGCGCAAATACACCCAAGAAGTTCTCTTCTGTGGTCAAATACGTGCCCCAAGGTGACAAGCCTGCACCGCAGTTATTATTAATGCCGCGCGTCTGAAAACCCGTCGGATCAAACTTGGTTTTGACCAAATCAGAACCTGCCACAGGGCCTGCCAACTGTGCGGTCGTACTACTAGTGATACGTCGATTGTATTTGGAGTTTGGCACCATCTCATAGCCCATGCCATTTGCGCGGCGCTTCATCTCAACCACTGCCACGCCATGGCAGTTGACTTCACGGCGTATATCGCTGGCAAGGCGGCGGCGTTGAAATAAAGGCGCAGCATCTTTATCTTCGATGACATAATAGCCAAACGGGCTTAGCTCTTCACTATTCACGTATTCGTGATTCATAACCAGTAAGCCATTCTCTGAGGCTTTGGCATCGTATGCATTGCCTTTTTTGCCAAAGAACCACATGCCATCGTGGTTATCGCCCATGCGCCATTCAAATGATTCTGCCGATTGCTCACGATTGTCTTTCCAATCTGCAAGGCCAGGCATCAGCGGTGTACCAAGTGGCAATATCATCTCTGCCTTGTAACCTTCTGCCACCGTCATCGTCTCAGCAGTTGAGTGCGCTACAGCCTTAAACTTCAAGGTTTCAGGACGCTTCAAATCACCCTGAGCCGGGATAGCAGCATCATTGCCATCTTCGACGATAGGACTGCTGATATTGTCATCGTCATCACTACAACCAACCAAAGGTAGCGCGCCAAAAAACGCTGCTGCCGTCAACCCTGTACCCCCTTTTAGAATACTACGGCGATTCAGACGGCGATTAATAACTGTCTGAAAATCAGTATTATTAGTAGGATTTGAATCTTCAACGATTTCGTGAGCGAGCTCTAGTTCTTTATTCAATAATGTCATTATCAGTCACCTTGCTATTGGGCTAGATTGGCGGAGAGTGGGTCGCGACGTCACATTACAACCACAAAAATACGAATTCCGCTTAAGTCTACTGACTCTTTATGACAGCACGCTGAACGATAGATGACAAACTCATGACAAATAACTGTACAAACAATTATTGAGAGATATAAGTATTAAAAAATTTTGAAAAAATATATAAAGTCTAAAAATAAAAGCCCCAAGCAACGGCTCAGAGCTTTTTGATATTTATGACGACTAGTACTGGTTCATTTCGCAAGCTTACTGCACTTGTGTTACCCATTCATGAGCACCCAATGTTAGTTTGAGCTTATCACCTGCTTGTAGTACACCCACACCGCTTGGTGTGCCAGTCATGATCACATCACCTGCCTGTAAGCTAAAAGCATGGCTGATGTTGACCAGCAGCTCATAGACGGGGAACAACATCAAAGCACTATCGCCATCTTGCGCCAGCTTATCATTGATGGTGAGCTGGTAATGTACGTTCTGAAGATTGCCAAACGCTTGCGGGTCGATCCAATCAGCAAGTACGCATGCACCATCAAAACACTTAGCACGCTCCCATGGATGACCTTTTTCTTTAAGGGTGCTCTGCAAATCACGCAAGGTCAAATCCAGCCCCAACGTCACCCCGCCAATCGCCTGCTGTGCCTCTTCAATCGTTGCCATCGACAGGTCAGTTGATAGCTGAATACATAGCTCAGCCTCGTAATGCGTCTCGCCAAGCACCTCTGGATTGGGGCGCACCACATCACTACGAATAGAGACCACTGAAGACGCTGGCTTCATAAACAGTATGGGCGATGACGGCACTTCATTACCGAGCTCTTCAGCATGCGCCACATAGTTACGACCCACACAGACGATTTTACCAATAGAAGCACGTAAGCGCTCATTGTGATTATCAATGCTCTGCTCTTCATTGACGCCAGCAGCAATGGCATTTGCTAATGACACATGTGGCGATTGGCTCATACTAGACTCTCCCTATAAATGATAAATATTTTTCAGCAATCCTTACTATATTGTCTACTGTCACCTTTATTGTCTACTGTCACCTTTATTGTCATTTTGGCGACCATTCATGGCTAGCAACTCACTATGGAATTGTATTGGTCACCACATCTGGTGGCACATAGCTGGCGTGTCGGTTCATGCGTCTTTCAAACATTCTAAAGCTAAATAAGATAACCCATGACAATAATAGATAAACGATACCGGCAGCAAAGAACAGCTCCATCAAGGTATAGGTACGCGCACTAATCGTACGAGCAACACCAGTGATATCCATCAATGCAATGGTCGAAGCGAGCGCACTGCCCTTTAGCATAAAGATAACTTCGTTGCTGTAGGCGGGTATTACGATACCAAACGCACGCGGCAAGGTCACGCGTGTCAACTTCTGCCATTTTGACATTCCGAGCGCATCAGCAGCCTCAAGCTCACCAACTGGGATGTTTTGAATCGCACCACGTATAATCTCTGCCAAATATGCACTGGTATTAAGCGTAAAGGCGATAATGGCGCACCAGTATGCTTGACTGAGCACAGGCTCCCATAAGAACGAATCACGTACCGCTTCAAACTGACCCAAACCGTAATAAATCAGGAATATCTGCACCAGCAGCGGCGTACCGCGAAAAAAGAAGATATAGAGAAATGGGAGTATCTGTACCAACCAATTCTTAGACAGCCGTAATAGCGCTAAGATCAAACCAAAAAACAACCCGATAACACATGAGATGACCACCAGCTGTACGGTCAATACCGCGCCGCCTAGTAAGTCAGGGATATGGTCAAAAATGACCTGCCAATTCCAATCCATAGTCTCTCTCCTCTATCCTATGGTCGATTGACGGTGAGTCGATTGACGGCTTATCTTTTTGGCATAGCGTGCCGCTGGATTAGCACGCCATTCAAGCCACATCATAAAGCCAGTAATCAACATGGTCAGACCCAAATAAATAATCGCGGCTGCCATATAAAAGGTAAACGGCTGCTGTGTCGACTGCGCCGCACGCGACGACTGATACATGATGTCCTTGAGACCCACGACCGACACCAGCGCGGTATCTTTGAGCAATACCAAAAACAAATTACCCAGACCAGGTAGTGCAATCTGCCATACTTGCGGCAAGGTTATGCGATAAAAGGTCTGAAAAGGACGCATACCAATCGCTTGCGACGCTTCTCGCTGCCCTATCGGAATCTCTTGAATCGACATGCGAAAAATCTCAGTCGCATACGCCCCAAAAGCGATAGACAGCGCCATGACACCGCCCCAAAAAGCGCTAATCTCGACATAGTCATTGTAGCCAAACTTTTTGAGGATGCTCATCAATAAGATAGAGCCGCCATAATAAATGAATAGCACCAATAGCAGCTCAGGAATACCGCGCATCGTCGCAGTATAGACAGTCGCAAGCTTACGCAGCAACCAGATATTGGACATCTTTGCGGTTGCGCCGAGTAAGCCTAATGCAAGACCAATAATTAAACTGGTCATGGCAAGCTGTATAGTGACGGTAGCGCCGCTTAATAAAAGCGCGCCAAATCCTTGTAAGTCAAACACGATTATCCACTCAGTCTCTTTATATTAGCAATTTGCAAAATATGAGTTAAAAGAATCAGCATCAATAGCTGAACGCGGCTATGTACCGTATTTTATACCAAATCAATAAGGATGGTCGGCGCCAAAAAATGACGTCAAAGGAATACGGTTGGCGCTGCGATAATTGACACAGTAGAAATGAGCGCTGATTTTATCATATTCGCTCGCCGTGATGTTAATCCTGACGCGTAAAAGCTGTGTCTAAACCGTACTTAAACAGACACTTGGGCAAATACGCTTGAAACGAACTGACTAAATTTGAGTAAAGCGAATGGTGAATAATGATCACTACGCCATGACCGTACGATACGTTTATAGAATAATAAAAAAGGACATCACCATCATGGCAATATCCTTTTATTAATCAAAACAATATTTTTTGACTGCTATCTTTAACTACTGTTAGCTATTAACTAGCGTTTTTCGTCGCTGGTTGTTCGCTAATATCTGCATCTGTATTTGCGTCCTCATCAACTGTACTCGTTGCAGATGCTGGCACCGCAAAGTACTTTTGATTGATTTTATCGTAAGTACCATTGGCTTTAATATTAGCTAAAGATTGATTGATCTTTGCTTGTAGCGGATCGCCTGGGCGTACTGCTATCGCAAAGTTATCATTGATATCAATCTCTTCACCTTTTAGTGCATATTTACTACCAGCAGGAGAGCTCAGCCACTCTATCGCAGGCAACTTATCAGAGATCATTGCATCGACGCGGTTTGATCCTAGATCTAAAAATGCATTGCTCAACGTATCATAAAGCTTCATGTCGGCTTTTGGATACTTGTCTTCGAACCACTGTGATGAGATGGTCGAACGCTGCGCGGCAATCGAATGAGCGTCGATGTCGCTTTGGTTGCTAGGGTCAAAATTGCTGTCTTTTTTGGCCAAAAAAACCAAGGTATTACTAAAGTATGGATCAGTGAAGCTAACCTGCTCTGCACGCTCTGGAGTAACGGACATTGCTGCCACGATTGCATCATACTTACCGGCTTTTAGACCAGGAATAATACCGTCCCAATCTTGCGCCACAATCTCACAAGTCACCTGCATATCGGCACAGATGGCATTGGCTATCTCAACGTCAAACCCGCCAAGTGTCCCATCGGCATTGGTATAGTTAAAAGGAGCATACGCCCCTTCCGTACCGATACGCAGTACGTCATTCTTTGCTGCCGTTGTTTCGGTCGCATCAGAATTGGTATCGGCCGTACTCTCTTGGCTATTGCTACAGCCAGCGACGGTAAAAATGGTCGCTAGCGTAAGTAATGGCACAGATAGACGACTGGTCGTCATAGCGTTAATAATAGATTTGCCAGTCGTAGCACGGGCTGGAACACAGTGATTGCTCATGGTCATCCTTGGGTTTTCTTGGGTAAACAACACTTTTGAATAACGGTCTATGCAGAAGACGTCGTCTTAGTTCGTTGCTGCTTCAACTGGTGCGTCTTCTTCAACGACTATGACTTCATCAACACCATCAGTCACGACTACTTTTTGTGCCGCAGCGGTCGAGCTGGTACCAAAATAGCTACCAGTGATTTGATCATAAGTGCCGTTGTCTTTTAGCTCAGCCAATGCCGCATTGAATTTGGCAACCAATGGATCGCCTTTACGGAATGCAATACCCATTGCATCGTCGTCGCTGCTGATTTCTTGACCTTTGATCTCATAGCCGCTGCCCGCTTCTGTTTTTAGCCAATCAGTGCCAGTGACTTTATCAGACATCATGCCGCGCACACGACCTGAGGTTAGGTCTAGATAGGCATTGTCTTGAGTGTCATATAGCTTGATATCAGCATCCGCGTGCTCGTCCTGTAGATACTGTGAGGCCACGGTAGAACGCTGTGAAGCGATTGGCTGACCTTTTAGCGAATCGACACTCAAATCATCGCCTTTTTTACCAATGAGGATGATACCACTATGGAAGTAAGGGTCACTGAAATCGACCACTTCTTTACGCTCAGGCGTGATAGACATACCCGCGATGGCAGCATCAAATTTCTGTGCATTTAGCCCCGGAATTAGACCATCCCAATCTTGCGAGATGACTTCACACTCAGCTTTCATTTGTGCGCATAATGCGTCAACCAACTCAATCTCGTAGCCGATCAGTTTGCCATCAGCATCGGTGTAACTAAATGGCTTGTAGCTTGATTCTGTCGCGATTTTGATGTTCATAGGTGCTTCAGTTGCGGTATCGGCTTCAGCATTCTCTGCTGGTGCTGAGCTGTTGTTACAACCTGCCAGCATTAGCATCGCTGCGCTGAGCGGCGCAATCCACAAAGCTTTTTTGCTCATTGATGATTTCATTAGTGATGTCATTGAAATTGTCATACCTATTATTCCTTAATGTATTTACCAGCCATATCGTTAACCACTACTTACTGATTTAGGCTTAACAGCGCTATGCTTATTTGATATTGATAAGCCTCGCTTTTGTTAAACCTAAATCTTCAGTGAGCCATTATTGACCAAAGTTTTGCTGCTCAAGACGGGCAAGCTCACCGTTGCTACGGATTTCGCTCAATGCTTTATCAAACTCCGCTTTGAGTCCATCCCCTTTACGCACGGCAATAGCAATATTGTCATCGTTATCAATCTCATCACCAACGATACCGAAACCTTCTTTATTGTCAGCGAGCCATGATTTGGCAGAGACTTTTTCGGCCAATACTGCATCGCTACGACCAGACTTTAGATCCAAGTAGGCATTGTCATAGTTGTCATATAGCTGAACGGTATTGCCGTCTTTGCCTTCGTAGTTATCCTGTAGATAAGCGCCTGGCGTGGTAGAACGCTGTCCACCAAGCGTGACGTTTTGGATCGCCATTGGATCAAAGCTGCCATCAGTGTTGGTGAGCCATACCATCGTATTAGCAAAGTACGGTTCGCTGAAATCAACTTTTTCTTGACGCTCAGCTGTGATAGACATACCTGCGATAACGGCATCATATTTTTGTGCCAATAGACCTGGGATAATACCGTCCCAATCCTGAGCAACGATTTCACACTTGGCTTGCATCTGGTCACACAAAGCATTGGCAACATCGATGTCAAACCCAGCCAAGCTACCATCAGCATTGGTATAGTTAAACGGAGGGTAAGCGCCTTCGGTTGCAATGCGGATGGTTTTGCCAGTCGTTTCTGCGGCAGGTGCGTCAGCGTTGGCATCAGTAGTTTCATTGGCAGGTTGGCTACAAGCACTCAGCATCAATGCTGCAGTGACGGTCATTGATGACCATAGTAGGCGAGAATTCGACATCATACGTTCCTTAAATTCTGATGGGTGTTGACATAAATTTTTGACAGGATTTTTTGACTTCGGGTTCTGATACTTTGTTCTCTGACGTCCCTGACAGACAAGCAATATAGATAGCAGAATAATGGACAGCCGTTAAAATCGACCGACTATAAACCTTTTGATAATACCTGAGTAAAAAATCAAAAACAAACGTTTTACATACTTGCAGTGACTATCGAGTAATAAAGGATAAACAATAGTTACGGTATAGTGATTTTTATATTTGATAGGATTCAATGGCGATAGAGCTGGTAGCGCTCTACCACCATCTGATTTCTGGTTTGGACAGGATTAGTGCGGACGATGCGAGGCCATAAAATCTTTGACGCGCTCAGAGGTAGGATTGTCAAAGACTTGCTCAGGTGTGCCGATTTCTTCAACCACCCCTTGGTGCAAGAACACCACTTTGCTTGATACTTCACGAGCAAAGCGCATCTCATGGGTGACAATAAGCATCGTACGCCCTTCTTCCGCCAGCTCACGCATTACCGCAAGTACTTCGTTGACCAGCTCAGGGTCTAGCGCCGAGGTTGGCTCATCGAACAAAAGCACTTGCGGCTGCATGGCAAGTGCGCGAGCGATGGCCACGCGCTGACGCTGACCACCAGACAAGTTGGCTGGATAAGCGTCTTTTTTGTCGAGTAGCCCTACTTTGTCTAGCAGTTTTTCGGCATCGCTAATCGCTTGGGCTTTTTTGATCTTAAGCACCTGCGTTGGCCCTTCAATGATATTTTGCAAAATCGTCTTATGTGGCCACAAGTTAAAATTCTGAAAAACAAACCCCACGCGAGCGCGCAAGCTTTCTAACTGCTTAACATCTGCGGCTTGCAACTCGCCTGACTTGGCAGGTTTTAGCATGAGCTCTTCATTGCCGATCAGGATACGACCTTGATTTGGGTTTTCAAGCAAATTAATGCAGCGCAGCAAGGTTGATTTACCTGAGCCCGATGAGCCCAAAATAGAGATAACATCACCATCATAGGCGGTGAGAGATACCCCTTTGAGTACTTCTAATGAGCCATAGCTTTTATGGATGTCTTGTAAGTCTAAGGCGATAGGCCGAGTCGGGTTTTTTGCAGTATCAAGCATGGTTCAGCAGACTTCCAATAAATATGAGTGAAAACACGAATAAAAATAAATAAGAGCTGTATATTATAAACAAGGGCTATATAGTATCAGCATCTATAGCATTATCGTGATAGTGCTATGCCTGAGTAGGCAAAGAAAAAATGCCATATTGTCTCTTATTCCACAGCAAAAAGGCAAATCTTGTGTTTAACCAGTCAGTTAGTCGATACTAGTCGCTACTCATCAATAATAGCGTCGCTACAAACAATTGACCTAAAAAAGCCCAGACTGCATTTATCGCTCTGGGCTTTATTTTATCACTTTCGCGTACCGGACGTTGTTTTATCTGATAACGCTATATTGACTAACACACTATCATAGCGTTTAACGCGCCATAGCACTTAGTATGTCGATACATGCTCTGAATCTTCCGTACCATCCAGCACTTCTGCATCATCAGCGGTTGCCACTGCCACATCATCCCCTGTACTGACAGCCATACCGTCATCGGCGCTAGCAACAGCGATATCGTCAGAGCTGCTCGCAGTCGCAGTTGCATTCTCTTCAACGCTGGTTTGGGCATCGACTGTCGTGTCCGCTTGCGTCTCCATTGGTGTCTCGTCTTTACTACACGCACTGAGCGCAAGCACGCCTGCAACCAACCCAACCGTCATCCAGTTTTTGTACGTACTGCTTTTAGTCGCCATGTTCACTCTCCATTACTTATTCTTTCGTGATGCAGCATTATCTACTGACAACGCTGTTTTGTTAATGCCTACTATACTGATGATGTGCTACGGCTACCTTAGTATTTACAGCACAGTTCTGTTAAAGACACGTAAAGATAGAGTGTGCGATTGATAACAGATAGTCATCAAGAAACTTAGGGTAAATTCTATGAGACTGTATGAGATAAAGCCTCATCAGCATTTTGTAAAGCAGATTCTATTCACAAAATCATCTTTACTATCGCCGCAATCTCCTCTATGTTAAATAGCATAATGACCAATCGCTATTTAAATAGGCATTCAAAACCTCTTTTTTTGCTAAATTTTCGCCTTTTTAGGCGCTTTTATTTATATACAACTGATACCACATAAGGAGAATAATTGATGAGTCAAGCAAATACGACGGATATTACTACCTACATGCAGTCTGTTGGCAAGCAAGCCAGAGCCGCTTCTCGCGCGCTCGCGGCAGCCAATACAGGCGACAAAAACTCAGCACTCATGGCCATTCATGATGAGCTAGTCAATGCCAAACAAGACATTTTGGCAGCCAATAAAATCGATATGGATAATGGTCACAAAAATGACCTCGATAGCGCTCTCCTTGATCGCTTGGAGTTAAACGACGCACGATTTAACGGTATGCTCCAAGGTCTTAAAGACGTGGCTGGCCTCCCTGACCCAATCGGTGAAGTGACTGATATGACTTATCAGCCATCGGGTATTCATTTGGGCAAAATGCGTGTCCCACTGGGCGTCGTTGGTATGATTTATGAATCGCGCCCTAATGTAACATTAGAAGCTGCTTCACTAGCACTCAAATCAGGTAATGCCATTATCCTACGCGGTGGTTCTGAAGCGTTTGAGTCCAATCAAGCCATTGCCAAATGCATCATAAAAGGCCTCAGTCAGACGGATCTCTCTGAGCACAGCGTGCAGGTACTGCAAACGACCGATCGCGCCGCCGTTGGTGAGCTCATCACCATGACTGAATATGTCGATGTTATCGTGCCACGTGGCGGTAAAGGTCTGATTGCACGTATCAGCAACGATGCCAAAGTCCCTGTGATTAAGCATCTAGATGGTAACTGTCATACCTTTATCGATAGCGATGCAGATCCTGAGATTGCGATCAAAGTGAGTGTCAATGCCAAAACGCATCGCTACGGCACTTGCAATACGATGGAGACGCTACTGGTCGATGCCTCTATCGCCAAAGATTTGCTGCCCAAGATTGCCACCGCCATCATTGAAGCCGATGACGCGATGCAGCTACGTGTGGATGATAGCGCCCAAAGCATCTTAGCCGATGTGATTACTCTAAACGGTCATTTATCTGCGGCGACTGATGAAGACTGGGATACTGAATACTTAGCGCCTATCCTCGCGGTAAAAGTCGTCGACGGTATTGATGAGGCGATTGAACATATCAATACCCACGGCAGCCATCATACCGATGTCATTATTACAGACAACTATACCAAGTCACAGCGCTTCATCCGCGAAGTAGACTCAGCAAGCGTGATGATTAATGCCTCTAGCCGTTTTGCTGATGGCTTTGAATACGGACTTGGTGCTGAGATTGGTATCTCAACGGACAAAATCCATGCGCGCGGCCCTGTCGGACTCGAAGGTTTGACTTCGCAAAAATGGATCGTCTATGGTCATGGCGAAACTCGTGCTTAATTTGGTACTTATCGACTATCGAAATGATTAATCAGGAACGTCAGCAATTTTGCTGGCGTTTTTTCATGTGAATAATAAATATTTTAATCATAGGCATTTGAATAACAAGTATGCTAATCACATACGTCTACATAATAAGGAACGGCGCAATCATGCAAAGTGGCAAGATTAAACACTGGAATCAAGAAAAAGGCTATGGCTTTATCGATGTCGATGATCAAGATGAGGATGTGTTTTTTCACGTGAGTAAAGTGCGATTGTCTCAGCCTGTCAGCATTGGACAAAGCGTCTATTTTAATAGCAAACGCAATGACAAAAACCAATTACGCGCCACCGAGGTCACCTCATCTTCATTAAGCCTTGAACAAGACACTGCGTCAGACACATCTAAATATGTACCTAATAATGCCGAACGAAATACTCACCACAGTAGTCGCAACTCAAACCGCAGCCGTCAAAGTAATATTTCAAATAAAAGAAGCCTAGGTTCTACCCTATTTAGCCTCATCGCCATTATCGCTGTCGCTATCTACTTCTTTGGCGATTTTAGCTCGACGTTATCTCAGTATACGTCTGACAATACCAGTCAAGTCGCCACGACTGACACAGCGACCACTAGCATTACGGGCGATGCACAGATCGATAATACGATTGCGCTGATTCAACAAGGCGGGCCATATCCTTATCCCAATAAGGACGGCACGACGTTTTACAATCGTGAAGGTAGATTGCCAGCACAATCGCAAGGCTACTACCGCGAATACACCGTTCCCACCCCTGGCATCTCCCATCGCGGCGCAAAGCGTATCGTCACAGGCGGTTATCCGCCCACTGTCTATTACTTAACCGTCGATCATTATGATAGTTTTCAAAGACTGCAGGTGCCTTAACATGGAACAAGCGAATATGAATCAAGAAGCCATGAATCAGAAAGATAAGAGCCAAGCCATCCACTATGTTAACCAAGACCACATTAACCAAAACGGTACAGCACTAGTGGCGGATATTCCTCCTACGGCTGTTACCATATCCGTGGGTGACACCCTCAATAAAACCACGCTATTGACGAGTCTGGCCCGCGCCTGTGATTTTCCCAGTTATTTTTCGCACAACTGGGACAGCGCATGGGACTGTTTGACAGATAGCGAGGTGGTGCATCTAACGCTTGATTTGATGGTGGTAAAAAGGATAAACACAGAAGACTTCAATATCTTTAAAAGCATCATTGAGGATGCTTACAGAGATTTTGGCAAACCACAACTTTGGGTTATTGTGCCATCTGAGGATGAAGTCTAGTTTCGTTGTTAAAAAATTAGTCACCAATAATCATTCGTCATCATAGAAACCTGAATTCGAGATAAAGCCATATTTATCCCGAATTCAGGTTAATTTATTTTATACAAAGGATTAACCTATGGAGATTACCTTAAACGGTTATTACACACTGATACTCGCGACCTTGGTGCTACTACTGGGGCGTTTTTTGGTCAAAAGGATTAAATTTTTAGAAGACTTTAATATTCCAGAACCCGTTGCTGGTGGTTTGGTCGCAGCGGTTGCTGTCTATGTTCTCAATATGGTTTGGGGATATAGCTTCAACTTTCATCAAGGATTGCAGACCGCCACCATGCTGATGTTCTTTGCTTCTATCGGTCTGAGTGCTGATTTTAGTCGCCTAAAGGCGGGTGGTACACCGTTATTGATTTTTACGATCGTGGTGTCCGTATTTATTGTCTTACAAGATGTCGTTGGCGTAGCCATGGCAAGTGCGCTGGGGCTTGATCCGCTGCTCGGTCTTGTGACAGGCTCTATCGCTCTGACGGGTGGTCATGGTACGGCAGGTGCTTGGGGTATTACTTTAGAACAAGACTACGGTGTGGTCGGTGCGACCACACTGGGTATCGCTGTTGCGACTTATGGTTTGGTCGCAGGTGGTATCGTCGGTGGTCCTGTGGCACGTCGCTTGATTAACCGACTGGGTCTAAAACCGACGCCAGCCGATCCAAATCCTAGTGATATTGAAAAAGTTGCCAGTGCTCAGTCTCTATATAGCACCAAACATGACGAGGAGACTGCAGGTAGCAATAAAGACATCTTCGAGAGACCCGATAGCATGCGCTTTATCACGGCATCCTCTACTATCGAGACGTTGGCGCTATTTGCAGGTGCGTTGGCTTTTGCTGATGGAATGACGCTCGTGGCTGAGGGCACATGGTTTGAGTTGCCGACGTTCGTCTGGGCACTGGCAGGTGGCGTCATTATTCGCAATGTGTTAACGATGGTGTTTAATTTTGAGATGTTTGATCGCTCAATTGACGTACTTGGTAATGCGTCTTTGAGTCTGTTTTTGGCGATGGCACTGCTGTCATTGAAGCTATGGCAATTGACGGATTTGGCAGGCCCTGTATTGGTCATATTAATCGTACAGACCATCATCATGATTATCTACGTCTACCTTATTACCTTTAAAGTGATGGGCAAAGATTATGACGCAGCGGTATTGTCAGCAGGTCATTGCGGTTTTGGTATGGGTGCGACCCCGACAGCGATTGCTAATATGCAGGCAGTCACTGATCGCTATCTACCCTCGCCTAAGGCATTCTTAATCGTGCCAATGGTTGGTGCATTCTTCGTCGATATCGTCAATGCGACGATACTGCAGATATTTACCAAGTTACCGTTTATGTAAGCTACTGCTGTCATAGTGTAAAGCTTGATTCAATGAAAAAAACAAAAAATCGCCTAGCAAATGCTAAGCGGTTTTTTTTGTGTGATAACAGCGTGTTCAATCAAACCCATTATTTATACTTTTTAATTTCGCCACTTTTCACACGAGCGATAAAGGAATTGACTTCTTTTTTCACTACTGGCATTAAGAAGTATAGACCGATGATGTTAAAGATAGACATCGCGAAGATGGCTGCATCTGAGAAGTCGATAACAAAGCTGAACTGTATGATGGTACCGATAATGACGAAGATAAGAAAGATGAGTTTATATATTACTTCGCCAACTTTACCTTCACCGAAAAGATACGTCCAAGCTTTTAGACCATAGTATGACCATGAAATCATGGTTGAAAAGGCGAACAATACCACAGCTACGGCTAAGAAGTACTGGAAAATTGGTGCCGTTTCCATAAAGGCTGCACGGGTTAGGTCCACACCAGTGAGCGCTTGCGTTTGTAAGTTTGCTACGGTATTCACGCCAGATATCGTAATAACCAGCGCTGTCATAGTACAGATGATGACGGTATCAATAAACGGCTCTAATAAAGCGACTAACCCTTCAGTAGCAGGCTCATTCGTTTTTACCGCTGAGTGAGCAATAGCGGCTGAACCAATACCTGCTTCGTTAGAGAAGGTCGCACGTTTCAAGCCTTGGATTAACGCCCCAATAAACCCACCAGCTACGCCAGCACCCGTGAAAGCACCCGTAAAGATCTCTCCAAATGCTGCGCCGATATGATTAAAGTTGGCAACCAGTACGATCACACTCATAGTGATATACAACAAAGCCATAAAAGGCACGACTTTTTCAGTAACGGTTGCGATGCGAGGCATACCGCCAAGAATCACTGAACCGACTAAAACAGCTAAGCCAATACCGAAGAATAAACTGTAATCAGCAGGAATGCTAAAAGTAGAGCTCATGACCGCAAAGGCTTGGTTACCCTGGAACATGTTACCAGCGCCAAAAGCCGCCAATATACACATGAGTGCAAAACCAACGGCTAAAACCTTACCTAATCCACCCATACCACGTTCAGCCATACCGCGGCTTAGGTAGTACATAGGTCCACCTGAGACCACACCAGAGGGTAGTATCGTACGGTACTTGACACCTAACGTACACTCTACAAACTTGGAAGCCATACCGAACAGACCAACGATGATCATCCAAAAGGTAGCACCAGGTCCACCAATAGCGAGTGCTGCACCCACACCTGCAATATTACCCAAACCAACCGTACCTGATAAAGCAGTGGCTAACGCCTGAAAGTGGCTAACCTCTCCTTCTTCTTTAACGGCGGGATTAGGATCGGTATATTTGCCTCTAACAATATCCAGAGACAACCCTATTTGACGAAACTGAATAAGACCAAAGTAGGCCGTAAATATGAGTGCAGCAACTAATAACCAACCTGCAATAAGTGGAAAGCTTGTCTCGCCGAGTGGCACTGAAAAGAAGATAAGATCGACAAACCATCCAAATGCACTGGACATAAAACTGTCGAGACCTGCACCAAATGCTGCTAGAGCTGACTGCTCAGCCTCTAGACCTGATTCAGCTGCTTGCGAGAGAGTGGCGCTGAATAGTAGCGCCATAGCGATTAACGATTGCTTTTTCATAGACATCCTTGTCATAAAAATCACTTCTAGGTGAATTTTCAAAAATTTTATTAAAATCAATACTAAACAAGCAATTGTTTATTAACAATTTGTACTCTTCTTAGTAATAAATTGTTAACACTGACTATATAACAATAACAAATAATAAACAAAACATTTATAAGCTTTCGTTAGTCAAAAGTCAAATTATCTTTTGAGGCTAACAGTCAAACCCAATCACCCTTATAACAGCTATCAATGTATATCGTCATTATCTTAGAGTATAGAGAAAGCACTTGGAATATAGACAAAGAACACAGATACCTTCTAAGATGATTTAACAGTCATAACGCAAAAAACCGCCTAGCCAGTGCTAAGCGGTTTTTATCACATGCGTATCTATTCAGACACGCACAGCCCTATATCAGCTATTAGATGCTGAACGCTTTTAAATCCATAACATCTAATTGCTAGAGCGTAAACCCAATCACATTGAGCTTGTTGTCTTCTGCAAACTCAAATAACTTATGAACATGATTTAAATTCTCAAGAAACGTATTCAAAACTTCTTGGCTCTCTGCTTCGTGGTGACCCATATCGTGTACCAATTTTTTTAAGTCTGTCGCGGCAAACGCTTTGACAATCTTCGGCACGACTGCCGAATCATATAGTAGTCCATCATGCTGCTCATGCAGAGGCGTGCTGTTGTCTGCCAAAAATAATAGATCGCACAAGGCATAATGCCCTTCTCCCAACAGCTCAATCAGTTCTTCCGTATAGTGTTCAAAAGACGCTTCTCTGACATCAAAATACTGGTTGTCGCGATTTTCTCTTAGCTCATCCAGCGTAATACCTCCATCAAGCATACTTGCTAAATTTTCCTCACGAACGCTACAAAAGCAAAATGACATAGATGTAGAAATAGACATCGTATTCTCCTTATCTGTTATTAAAATAAAAGCCACCTAGCATCAGCTAAATGGTTCTTTCTTCAGTTCAATGAGATTGTATAAAAGATAGGCTACAGGTTAAGTAATCAATAGCGAGTATTATGTAAGTAAAACCCACAATCTTGACTGGTTTGTTCCTCTGTCATTTTAGCGCCTTTATTTATACTAGATTTTCACCTGCTACAGATTCTTAACCGCATGACACTGAATTATCTGGCCAGTTTATCTAGCATGGTCGAGAGCCATGCATTGTTGTCTGCCATGTACGTGTCCCCTATCGCTAGGATCTTATCAGCCGCTTGCACAGAGTCAGGATGATCAATCATCGCTTCTTGTATATACGTCTGTCCATGCGACACCATATCTACCATACTTTTATTGGTCACTTCAAAATGACATTGCCAACCAATTACCCAAGTATCTAGCTCGGCATGTTTTGGTGTTTGATAAATAAACCCTTGATTGGCCCAACTATGTGACATGGCAATGGGCGTCGCGCCTTTGGGGCACTCAAAACCATCACCATGCCAATGAAATACAGTGAATTCATTCCTTGGCAAATCTGCTAGCAACGGATGCGCAAGCCCCTGTTCGGTCAATTGAATGGGCAGCCAGCCAACCTCTTTGATGCCCGATGGCGCAACTTTTGCCCCCAAGCTATCTGCAATCAGTTGTGCACCCAAACAAACACCAATCACGGTTTTTCCATCATTGATACTTTGCTGAATGAAAGATTTTTCATCAGCTAACCACTGAAAGTCACTTTCATCGTGAATGCTCATTGGCCCGCCCATAACGACTAACCAATCAAAACTGTCTTGCGCAGGTAATGGATCATTCTCATAAAAGCGTGTAACCGTAATACGATGGCCCCGACTATCTGCCCACTGCTTGATGTAGCTGAGTTCTTCAAAATCAACATGGTACAGTGCATGGATTCGTATCGTCATCAAATACTCCTTTTATCAAAAAATAAAAACCGCCTAGCACAAGCTAAGCGGTTTTTGTTATACAACTCTTAAATAGAGTCAATTAATACTTACTGGTTTTTTTCGTACACTGGTAGCTCTTTGCAGATTGCTTCTACTTTACCACGTACTTCAGCTGCAACCGCTTCATCACCGCGGCTGTCTAGCACGTCACAGATCCAACCTGCCAAATCAGCTGCTTGCGCTTCGTTGAAGCCGCGAGTAGTAATAGCTGGTGTACCGATACGGATACCAGAGGTAACAAACGGTGATTTTGGATCGTTTGGCACGGCGTTTTTGTTCACAGTGATGTGTGCATCACCAAGCCATTTGTCCGCTTCTTTGCCGGTCATTTCTTGCTTCACTAGGCTGATCAGCATGAGATGGTTTTCAGTACCACCAGAGATGATTTCGTAGCCGCGCTCTTGGATGACTTTTGCCATTGCTTGTGCATTTTTCACGACTTGCTGCTGATAGGTTTTGAAGTTGTCTTCTAGCGCTTCTTTAAAGCAAACCGCTTTTGCCGCGATGACGTGCATCAACGGGCCACCTTGGTTACCTGGGAACACAGCAGAGTTTAGCTTTTTGGCAAGCTTCTCATCACGCGACAAGATCATACCTGAACGCGGGCCACGTAAGGTTTTGTGCGTGGTGGTAGTAGCTACATCAGCAAAAGGGATTGGGCTTGGATATACGCCGCCCGCCACGAGACCAGCAACGTGTGCCATATCTACTAGTAGATACGCGCCTACTTCGTCAGCGATGTCACGGAAACGCTGCCAATCAACCACTTGTGAATACGCTGAGAAACCAGCGATGATCATTTTTGGCTTGTGCTCGCGCGCCAAGCTCTCTACTTGGTCATAATCAATCAAACCAGTACCATCTACCAATCCGTACTGTACGGCATTGTAGTTCAGACCTGAGAAGTTGATGTGCGCGCCATGCGTCAAGTGACCACCTGCGTCTAGGCTCATGCCAAGTACAGTGTCATTGGCTTCTAGCAATGCCAAAAATACAGCAGAGTTTGCTTGGCTGCCTGAATGTGGCTGGACGTTGACGTACTCAGCACCGAACAGCTCTTTTGCACGGTCAATGGCCAATTGTTCAATGACATCTACATGCTCACAGCCACCATAATAACGCTTACCAGGATAGCCTTCAGCGTATTTGTTGGTCAGGTCAGTGCCTTGCGCTTCCATCACTGCTTGTGAACAGTAGTTTTCAGAGGCAATCAACTCGATGTGATTTTCTTGACGAACGCTTTCTGCGGCCATCGCTTCAGCAAGTACGGGATCAAACTCTTTGATAGAAATATCTTTAAACATAGTAATGTCCTAAGTAGTGACTGTCATTGAAAAATTTCATTGGAAAGAAGCTGATAGCCTGCTCACAACCAAACGACCACTGCGTCAACGTCGCTTGAAGTATGGTGGATACCTCTGCACGCTGTTTTTCTGCAAGCTGTTTTATGGTATGACCATTATTGTGAATTGAGTCTATTAGCAAAAATTGAAATAAGAATAAACACAGGCAATTGGCTTGCCATTAACTTGACCGATCCGTCAATAAAATCGATATACATTTGCATCGATATCATCGCGAAAGCGTAAGTGTAACATGAAAATTTGTGCGATGAGCGCAAAAAAGCCCACCTTAAGATGAGCAAATTAAATGGCGATATAACACAGATAAATAGCCAATTAAATAAAGGATTTACTCAATGCGAATTCTTAACCATAATCCTTTTTGTGTTTATATAAAAATAAAACGTTTTTAAGCACCACTGGACAAAAACGCAGGCAAAAAGGTTTCGCTAATAAGTAATGAGCGGCCATACCAGTCATAGCGCGTTTGCCGTTGCCAGCCCTCGCTAGTCTTTCGCACAAATCGCTGGTTTGGCAGTGTACGGCGACGTTTAAATAATACATAACCGATGGGCATACCTTTTAGCTGCTGCAAGCGTCGCGCGTTACCTTTTAGGCTTGATAGCGGAAAGATGCTTTGCGCACCGACCCATGGCTGCTTGTCATTGCCGTATAACAGTACTTCACGTATCCACGCCAGCAGTGGACGATTTAGCGCTGAGCCTTGTAGACCCAATTGTCGCTTTTGTTGCAGCGTCAACAGCCGATAGCCTTCAAAGCTACGCTCCACTCGTAACGGCTGCCCTGCTCGTTTTTCTAGCATGGCTGTGAGCGAACCTTCGGCATTGAGCCACGATACGAGTTCAGTAGGAGGTAGAGACGTGGTAGGAGTAAGAGAGTTACTGGACATAGTTAACGGCTAATTGTGAAATGTGTAAAGTAAATACCTGCGCGCTATTATTAATTAATAGTCAGCATTAATGGTGTATATCAATGAAGCGTATCAAAGGCTGGCATATTGTCTGCGTTAAATGGTAGTGCCTCATGGGCTTGCTTGCGATATTGTGCCATATGCATCCGATCTCTAGCACAAAAATCACCAATCGCAGGGACAAAACGCGGATCATAAATGCGGTGAAGCGAGTGCGTCGTCGTTGGAATAAAACCACGAACCAACTTATGCTCGCCTTGCGTACCTGGATCAAAGGACGCTAGCCCTTGCTCGATGGCAAATTCGATGCCTTGGTAATAGCACAGCTCAAAATGCAAACTGTCATATTCACCAAGCGCACCCCAGTATCGACCGTACAAAGTCGCATTATTATCAACATCATTAGCATCGCCATCAATACTGTCGTTGTCGCTATTACTGACAGGTGTGTCATATAAGAATAGGCTACTGGCGATAATCTCACCACTGGCATCAAGTGCTTGCGCGAGCATAATGTGCTCAGACATACTCGCTGCCAATGCCATAAAAAAGTCTATCGTCAGATAAGGCTGCTGTCCGCGTACCGCATAGGTCATCACGTAACAGTGATAAAAAGCCTTCCAGTCTGCATCGCTGATATCATCGCCGATTTTTCGCTGGCAACTGATGCCTTGCTCAGCCACTTTACGGCGCTCCGCTCGAATGGTTTTGCGCTTTTTGGCTTTTAACGTCATCAAAAACGCATCAAACTCTGCAAATGGTTGGCTGCTATTGAGCAAGTCTTTATTTTGCCATAAGAACTGACAGCCTTGACGCTCAAATATCGGCATCTCAATCGGCGCGGACTCTACGCCGCTCTCTTGGGCCGCTATCGCACGCTCTATATCAATCTCAGTAGGCATTGATGTGGTGGCAACAGATGCTAGATTAGGTGTGACAAATAGTCCATGCCAACTTGAGGCGCCGACTTGCTGAGCGATATCATCGATACCCGCGATGGCTGTTTTGAAGATATCCTCATTTAAGCGCTCGCCTTTTGCCAACCAAAGACGCTGACCTGTAATCGGTGTATATGGCACGCTGGTGACCAATCTTGGATAGTAGTCGAGTCCGTAGCGCGCGTACGCCTCTGCCCATGAGTGATCAAATACAAACTCACCGCGATGATGGCCTTTTATAAATACTGGCAGCACCGCGACTGGTTGCAGTACGGCATCCTCAGCATCTTCGTTGACACGATGCACCAAAATAAATATCGGTAGCCACCCTGCCTGCTCTCCAATCGCGCCCGTATCGGCAAGCGCCTGCCAAAAAGCAAATGACATAAAAGGCGTGTCTGGCGTTTGCCACGCGGTCTGGCTCTGCCAACTGGTATCATTAATCAGCGCATACTCTAAACTCATATTTACCGTCACTATATTGTGTATAGATAATCTATCTATTGATGACCTAGCCTAGCAAATTTTTGCTATTTTGCTGTCACAATTTGCAAAGTTTTTTGAGTCACAATAAAAAACCACCAATAGTGACATTGGTGGTTTTTAGGATTATGCTTGTTTGGATATCTAGAGCATGACAGAAACCGATGAAACATAGTCGTTATATCGAAAAGATGATATCGCAACAGATGACTGTTAGAATAAGGTCTTTATCAGCTTAGTATAATTTGAAATCCTAAGATATGAGCGAAAACAGTATACTTAGTTCATGGTACGTGATTGACATCCTCTCGAATTTATAGTGGATTTATTATAATATACCGTCAGCGACTTGCTTTCTGGCAGTTTTACCGGGCAGTCAACGTGCCATCTGAGAATGCCCTTGTAGTCAACATCAGTAAAAGAAAATGTTTTATCAAACTTGAATATCTCTAACTTAAATATTGCTAAGCAGCTACATACGACGTACTTGTTCGAACGATATCATTGAGCATTGCATAGTATCATTGACTCATATTCAACACTATATTTGAGCATTATTATTAACGACAACTAAAGGAAGAACTAAATAAAATGTCAAAAATTATTTATACAAAAACTGACGAAGCCCCAGCGCTTGCGACACTATCTTTTTTACCTATTGTAGAAGCGTTCACTAAGACCGCAGGTGTCGAAGTTGAAACCAGTGACATCTCTGTTGCGGCACGTATATTAGCTGAATTCCCTGAATACTTGACCGAAGAGCAGCGTGTTCCTGACAACCTAGCTGAGCTTGGTCGCCTGACTCAAGACCCAAACACCAACATCATCAAACTGCCAAATATCAGTGCCTCTGTCCAGCAGTTAAAAGCCGCTATCAAAGAGCTACAAGGTAAAGGCTATGCCATTCCTAACTTCCCAGAAGATCCACAAACGGATGAAGAAAAAGAGCTACGTAAGCGCTATGGTAAAAGCTTAGGCAGTGCCGTCAATCCAGTACTACGTGAAGGTAACTCAGATCGCCGTGCACCAAAAGCCGTCAAAAACTATGCTCGCAAACATCCACACTCAATGGGTGAATGGAAGCAATGGTCAAGCACGCACGTATCACACATGCATGGCGGCGATTTCTACGATGGCGAGCAATCTATGACGTTAGATAAAGCTCGTACCGTGCGTATGGACTTGCTACTTGACGATGGTACCCAAAAAGTATTAAAACCTAAAATTGCGTTGCTTGATAAAGAAGTCATCGATCTGATGGTCATGAGCAAACAAGCCTTGCTTGAATTCTATGAGCAAGAGATGGAAGATTGTCGCGAAGCTGGTATCTTGTTCTCATTGCACGTAAAAGCCACCATGATGAAGGTTTCACACCCTATCGTATTTGGCCATGCGGTTCGAATTTACTACAAAGAAGCGTTTGAAAAACATGGCGAACTCTTTGATGAGCTTGGCATCAACGTCAACAACGGTATGGCGGATCTATACGACAAGATTGAGACGCTACCAACTTCAACACGTGAAGAAATTGAGCGTGATCTGCATGCTTGTCAAGAGCATCGTCCGCGTCTGGCTATGGTTGATTCTGCCAAAGGTATCACCAACTTCCATTCACCAAGTGATGTGATCGTTGATGCCTCTATGCCAGCGATGATTCGTTCAGGTGGTAAAATGTGGGGCGCTGATGGCAAAATGTATGACTGTAAAGCCGTCATGCCAGAGTCCACCTTTGCTCGTATTTACCAAGAAATGATCAACTTCTGCAAATGGCATGGTAACTTTGACCCAAAAACAATGGGCACAGTACCAAACGTCGGCCTAATGGCACAAAAAGCGGAAGAGTACGGCTCACACGATAAGACTTTTGAATCGAGTGATGCGGGTATTGCTCGTATCGTCGACGTGGATACCGATGAAGTATTGCTCGAAAAGCGTGTTGAAAAAGGTGATATCTGGCGCATGTGTCAGGTTAAAGATGAGCCTATCCAAGATTGGGTGAAGCTTGCCGTACGCCGTGCACGTGAATCAAATACGCCTGTTATCTTCTGGCTCGACCCATATCGTCCACATGAGAACGAGCTCATCAAGAAAGTTAAAATGTATCTAAAAGATCATGATACTGATGGTCTACATATCGAAATCATGTCTCAGGTTCGCGCCATGCGTTATACCTTAGAGCGTGTCGCTCGTGGCCTTGATACGATCTCTGCGACTGGTAACATCTTACGTGATTACCTCACTGACTTGTTCCCAATCCTAGAGCTTGGTACGAGTGCCAAGATGCTGTCGGTTGTACCACTCATGAAAGGCGGCGGTTTGTTTGAGACAGGTGCTGGTGGTTCTGCACCAAAGCATGTCGAGCAGCTAACAGAAGAAAACCATCTACGTTGGGATTCACTCGGTGAGTTCTTGGCCTTGAATGTCTCTTTGGAGCATTTGGCAAGCAACGACAATAATGCTAAAGCTCAAGTCTTGGCCGATACGCTAGATACAGCGACAGAAAAACTGCTGCTTAATGACAAGTCGCCATCACGTAAAACCGGTGAGCTTGATAACCGTGGCAGTCACTTCTATCTAGCGCTATATTGGGCTGAAGAGCTGGCCGCGCAAGATCAAGATAGTGAGTTAAAAGCACAGTTCACGCCATTGGCGCAAAAGCTCAAAGAAAACGAAGACGCCATTGTCAAAGAACTTAATGACGCTCAAGGCAAGCCAGTAGACATCAAAGGCTACTACTATGCTGATGAAGAGTTGGCTAAAAAAGCCATGCGTCCAAGCGCTTTGTTTAACGAAACCTTGGCATCGTTATAAGTAATAAGCAATTGCTCTTGAACCACTAATCCTAATCTCTCTAGTTTGTATACACAGATCGATTAGGTAGTTTGAAGTCTTAGTAAACAAAACACCTCAGTCGTCTTAGAACGTTGAGGTGTTTTTTTGTGCCTATCTCAAAATAACGACAAACAACTTGCCTCTATCTATTCGTTTGAAACACATAAAAAAACCACCTACATCAGTAAGTGGCCTTGAACAAATTTAATGGATTTTAACACTCTAGGTATTAATGCGATTACGCATCCATGTGCTTGATAATGGCTTTACCAAACTCAGAAGTACTGAGCAAGATAGCATCTGGCATCAGACGCTCAAAGTCATAAGTGACCGTCTTATTGGCGATCGCGCCTTGAATACCATTGATGACGAGATCCGCGGCCTCACACCAACCCATATCACGCAGCATCATCTCCGCAGACAATATCAATGAGCCTGGGTTTACTTTATTCTGACCAGCATATTTAGGCGCAGTACCGTGCGTCGCTTCATAGACAGCGATTGCCCCGCCTTTGTTAGCACCCGGGGCAATACCGATGCCGCCTACTTCCGCCGCTAGAGCGTCAGAGATATAGTCACCGTTTAGGTTGAGTGTTGCCACTACGGAGTAATCTGCCGGACGCATCAGAATTTGCTGCAAGAACGCATCAGCGATCACATCTTTGATGATGATGTCATTACCCGTTTTAGGATTTTTCATCGTCATCCATGGACCACCATCCAATGGCTCAGCATCAAAACGCTCTGCTGCCAGCTCGTATCCCCAATCTTTAAACGCGCCTTCAGTAAATTTCATGATATTGCCTTTATGAACGAGGGTCACGTTTGGCAAGTCATTATCGATAGCATGCTGAATGGCTTTACGTACTAGGCGCTGCGAGCCTTCTTTTGAGACAGGCTTGATACCGATGCCGCAGTCTTCAGGGAAGCGAATGCTGGTCACACCCATCTCCTCTCTTAAGAAATTGATGACTTTTTTGGCATCATCACTGCCCGCCTTCCACTCGATACCTGTGTAAATATCTTCTGTATTTTCACGAAAGATCACCATATTGGTCAGCTCAGGATGCTGTACTGGGCTCGGTACGCCTTCAAACCAGCGTACTGGGCGCTGACAGACATACAGATCAAGATTTTGGCGTACAGCCACATTCAACGAGCTAAAGCCACCGCCCACTGGCGTGGTCAACGGTCCCTTGATACTGATGACGTAGTCTTTTAAAATCTCTAATGTCTCACTTGGTAAATATTCGCCGTCATATATTTTGGCTGCTTTTTCGCCCAAGTAAGCTTCCATCCAGATAATTGATTTTTTACCGTGGTAGGCTTTATCGACCGCCGCATCGACCACCTTTATCATGACAGGTGTGATATCCACCCCAATACCGTCACCTTCAATGAATGGAATAATCGGATGATTGGGCACATTTAGCGACAAATCAGCATTCACGGTTACTTTTTCGCCGTCTCTTGGTACGATGACCTTATCATATGACATGGATAAAACTCCTTAGTGGTAGTTATACGTCGCAAGCGAACTGAACACTTTGTTATGCGAGCTTTTCTATTATAATGGTCGCGCTCTAGACGCTTATTGGCTAAACAAAGTCTGATGTGTGAGACACTTACGGCATTGGATTGAACGATACTAAAAAATAGCTTCAAATTAAAAACGTACGAATTGATGCAAATATAAGCTAAAACTGTGTATAGAAACTGCTCATTATTAAATTCAGTGTTATTGGCTAAATTAATAAGAAATATCACATATACATTTTATATATTATTAATAAAATACAGCATTTATAACACTGTAATCTTTGAAGGGTTATAATATATTATCTTGTTGATAGTAATAGAACAAAGGGCTGGACAATCATTTTATCTTGTAGATGATAGGTTTATTACTATCAAAAATATAAATACCACTACAAAAATATGGAATTAGAGTAACAGTAAATTTGCGCGGTTGCTGTCCTACTTTTGTAGCAACATACATCGCACAGAGTACGTCAAACACGATATCTCTGTTCTTATTTTTTAGTACTGGCTTTGCTTGATCAAACATACGCCAAGACTGCTAATCACTCATTTACATTCAGGAAATATCACTTTATGCCGACTTCTAGTCTCATCTTGTTCAATAAGCCTTATGGGGTGCAAAGTCAGTTCAGAGACGATAGCAACAATAACCACGCCACTCTATCGCAGTACTTTACTGATAAGTCTTTGCGAGTTGCTGGTAGGCTTGATGCAACGTCCGAAGGGCTACTTATTTTGACCGATGATGGCCGAGTCAATAAAGCGATTACCCATCCGCCAAAAGCCAATGCTGGACGTAAGCAAGGTAAGACTTATTTGGTACAGGTTGAGGGCATTCCTACTGCTGAGCAACTTGGTCAGCTCAGACGTGGCGTGGTTCTCAAAGATGGCAAAACTCTGCCTGCTGAAGTCAAACACGTGAGTGAAGATGAGCTACCGATGACGCTCTGGCAACGTCATCCTCCGATACGTGAGCGTAAAAGCGTACCGGACTCATGGTTGATGCTGACGATTTATGAAGGTAAAAACCGTCAAGTCAGACGCATGACCGCGCACGTTGGGTTGCCCTGTCTGCGTTTGATACGTTGGTCGGTGGCAGGGTTTGAATTGGGTAACATAGCAGTTGGCGAGTTTGTGCGTATTCACTTAGCTAGTGAGCACTATCAGCAGTTGGGTATTAGCTATTAGTTTGTCACGTCTAAGCGCTTAGCTACCGATATATATTTTCATTTAAAGTAAATATATTACGTCTCGTTAAACATAGCGTCTCGAATGGGTAAGGTTTATCTGTTAAGATTCAGCACGTCATTAGTTATGTAAAATAGGCCTCATTTATTTATCATTTGGTCTTCTTATAGTAGGGATATATCATGATTGCTTCTCATCGTTTTGTTCTGTTGGCCACCAGCATGTCTGCTGCAATGCTATTAAGTGCGTGTCAGCCAGCAGCAGATAGTCAATCAGCACCTGTAGAAGAAGCCACCCCGCCAATGACTGACATGACTCATGCTGAGCATGAGAATATGAGCCACGATACATCGGTAGATAGCGAAAACATCACAGATGACGCTCAGATGACGGATATGCTCAAAGACTACACAAAGTCCATGACCAGCATGCATGACGAGATGATGATCGGGATGAGTTATAACGATCCTGATACTGCGTTTGCCAAAGGCATGCTTGGACATCATCGCGGCGCGATAGATATGGCGAAAATTCAGCTAAAATACGGTACAGATGACGCCATGCGCCAGCTTGCCCAAGATATCATCACGGCGCAGCAAGCTGAGATTGATATCCTAAACAAATGGCTTGCTAGCCATCCTGACGCAGCCAAACCTAAACCCAATACCGCTGCTATGCAACAGGCATATGCTAAGGGTATGGAAAGCATGCATGGCGAGATGACACTGGGGATTGCTGATCCTATGCCGGATATGGCATTTGCACGTGGCATGCTACCGCACCATATTGGCGCCGTAGATATGGCAAAAATCGAGCTCGAATATGGTACTGATGAAGAAATGCGTCAACTGGCACAGCACATCATCGATACGCAGCAAGTAGAGATTGAACTCATGCAAAACTGGATTGCCGCGCTTGAAGCGACGAGCGATGTTGAAAACGATAATGCTGAAGTTGTCGAGCCTAACGGCGACACTACTGCAAACGAGAAGTCTGCCAGTGAAGACCCTGATGATAAAACCAAAGAGCAGTAACAATCAACTCAGTATAAAAATATAAAATCGACTGTTTGTATGATTACTTCCTACTAAATATTGATTGAGAGTATCAAACAATCTATCAACTATGATTTAGGGCGTGTCATCATTTAGATAGCGAGGCTTAAAATGAGATAAATAGTAGTTAAATGAGGAAAAAACTGCAGAGAATATAGGTATATTCACAAGATTTTTGACGATATTTGACAAGATTTAGCCATTTTAAGACCGCTAAATGATTGAATGGGTTAATTGATGACACGCCCTAAGCCCCTTGATAAACATGTTTGTTTATCAAGGGGTTTTACTTTTCTGCCTGTACAAACCGCTGCCGCTATTCTGGCTGACGCTTCATGACATTAAGCCATGTCTCCCAACTTGCCTCTCCTTGCGCTTTATCATCATTGTCCTCTAGCGCTTTATCGCCTTTTACTATGTGTAGGCTGACTTTATGAGGAAACGCTTTTTCGATAACTTCCTCACTATCGGCACTATCTTGCCGTTGCAGCTCACTAGGTTGCACTTGCACACACATCAACTCATCGCGACGAAACAAATGACACTCAACGGGATGCTCTGCATTACTCAGCGATGCTAGCTGCTTACTATCCGCCTTGATGCCATCAATCGCGATAATAACGTCATGGGCTGAGATACCTGCTTTGGCAGCAACACTACCGCGGTTCACGCGATTAATTTTGAGTCCAGCGGGTGTCTCATTGCAGCGCATACCCCATGGGACATGCTTATCCGCAGTCTCTTTAGTATTGACCTGCATTTTGACACCGTTTGCGAGCAGCAGCGCCTCAATCGGCAATTCCTCTACGCCGTTGACGTAACGGCGTTCAAAATCTTCCCATTCCACTATTGGCATAAACTGCCCAATCACGTCGCCCATATCCGCGCTATTGATGCCGATACGCTTGCTGTCATTTTGCTTTGCTTGGGTATAGAACGCTTTGACCACATCAAATAGACGATAGCGATTGTTGGTATTTTTTAGCAACATCAAATCCAGACACAGCGCCACCAATGCGCCTTTATTGTAGTAGCTGATACCTGCATTACCGGTGTTTTCATCGCTGCGATATAGCTTAATCCAAGCATCAAAACTCGACTCGGCGACACTTTGGTTATCGCGTCCAGGCGTTTGATAATAGCGATTGATTTGTTCCGCTAGTAACCTAAGATAGTTTGACTTATCGATGACGCCAGATGCTTGCAGCATAAAATCATCGATATAAGACGTAAATCCTTCAAATACCCAAAGCATTGGAGTGAACGCTTCACGGCGTAGATCAACATCGATCATGACATCGGGACGCACGGTTTTAACCCACCACGAGTGAAAATACTCATGACTGCACAAGCCCAAAAACCGCTGATAATCCGTGCTCGGTATTTTTGGCTCATCAGCATTCGGTAAGTCACGGCGCGGGGTAATCAGACTAGTAGAATTGATATGCTCCAGCCCACCATAGTCCTGACCACTGGCAAACGTCATAAAGGTGTAATCGTTGAATGGCGCATCTCCCAACCAATCTAGATAGGTCTGGCAAATCTGGGTGACGTCTTGCTGTAGTCTACCCATGTTGGCGCTATGCTTGCCTGAGAGATAAAAACTGTGATGAAGTGTCTGATGCTGACTGTCATGAATAATAAAATCAAATTTATTCTGTGCTGCAATCTCAAAAGGATAATCAATCAGCTCATGATAATTATCTGCCCGTAATTGATAACAGTGCCGTTTGTCTTCGCTCTGACCCTCAACACACAGATGCGTAGATACCAAACCACATGCCAAGATTACATGACTTTCTTCTTTATCTAATAAAAACGACTCCGGGACAATCAAGCTGACTTGTACTGGAATCTGCTCTTGCCCATCGACCGCGAGTGCAAGTGAGGTAAAATTACCATACAGACGCTGCTGATCGACATAGGCAGTACGTACCGATAGGTCATAACAGTAGACTTCATACTCAACATCTACCCTCTGCCCTGTCTGAACCGTTGGCAGCTGCCACGTATGTTTATCTATTTTTTGCGCGCGATACGTCTCAAACTGACTGTCGTTATCTGTTATTTGGCGATCTGTTATTCGATAATGCACAGCGGTGATGTTGCGAGCAAACTCGCGCATCAGATAACTTCCTGGTATCCATGCTGGTAGCCAGAGCTGAGGAGCATCAGCTGTTGCCGTAAAAGACAGTGACACATCAACCAAATGCTCAGAAAAACGGGTAAAATCGAATTGGTAGCTGATATCAGCCATATTATTGATATCATCGTGGCTGATTGAAACGTCGCTCGTTAGCTGGTTATTAGTATTATCGGCAAATGCAGTCATAGTATCTCTCGTCCTTATTTTATTGTTATGTTAGGAGTCCTTCCCAAAAAACGCAACTCCCAAACCCTGAGTGGCCAGTAGTTATCGATTAACTATAGAAAATAACAGTTATTATTGTAAATTGTGGCATTAATTGGCATTTTTTATGTTTTTTGCCTTGAAACTTATATACGCCATCTCAATTAAAGATGCTAACTGCTAAAGTTACTTTAATAAACTGATGATAATTGACTAATACTGTGGCTATTTGGCTTGCTGATTGGCTTTTTTAGGTTTATTGCAACCGTATTTAATTTTTTACATAGATATATTTAGGATATTTTATGACTACTATCGCAAAAGACACTGCCGTCAAATTCAATTACACATTAAAAGACGACGAAGGCAATATCCTTGACCAGTCTCCAGAAGGTCAGCCACTTGCTTATCTACATGGTCACAGCAACATCATCCCAGGCCTAGAGTCACAACTAGAAGGCAAATCTGCTGGCGAAAAAGTCAACGCAGTAGTTGAACCTGCTGATGGCTACGGCGAGTACCAAGAGCAAGCGGTACAGCACGTACCACGCGAAAACTTCCAAGGCGTTGATGATATCCAGCCTGGTATGCAGTTCCAGTCAGAAGCTGGTGGCCAAGTTATGCTAGTTACTGTAACTGACGTAAACGACCAAGAAGTGACTGTTGATGCAAACCATCCATTGGCTGGTAAGCGTTTGACATTTGATGTTGAAATCCAAGAAGTACGTGCAGCAACTGAAGACGAACTAAACCACGGCCATGTACATGGCGCAGGTGGCGTTGAGCACTAATCTCTTCTAGAGTATAGTGAAAATGATTAGGCGATAAATGATTAAAGAATGAATCGACTAATCAAAAAGGCCAGTAGCTGATCAGGTTACTGGTCTTTTTTTATGGAGTTTTTATAGTAAATCATAGGTTAGATCAATATAAAGAAGGCAATTTATAGATTACTCATAAATATCCGATAAAATATATTACCAAATTCCAGACATAACAAAGCCGCATAACGACAAGCGTCATGCGGCTTTTATTACCAACCATCCATGTTAGCGTTACGTGATACCTAATCCCGGGGTATCTCATAACTGACAGGCATCCAGCCTTATCGTCCCTAATCAGCAAACCACTTATCCCTGATGCGACCTTTAAGATACCAATCCCTAGTATCAATGAACCGTTTCGTTCAATCGTGCCGTACAGTTATAGTCGCAGATTGACCTATGATTGGTAAGTGGTTCAAGCGTCAATCCATGTAAGCATATGCTTACATGGGTGTAATAGGTAATTGAGAATCTATAGCTTTTCTTCAGGGCTGAGCAATTTTTTGGGTTCTGCACTCAGCATCAGATAAGCGGCTTCGTTAATAAACGCTTCATCTTCTGGCAACTCTGGACGCTCAGCAGCTTTCATGCGACTACGCTCTTCAAACTTTGCATCCATCGCGGCCTGATACGTATTCCAATTAGAATAGGGGCGTTCACCAGTAGCGATCAGACGTCTGTTTTCGGCTTCTAACGAACGCTTTTCAATCAGCTGCATTTTGGCTCGGCGGCTGTTAATATCTAAACGAACTGGTTTCTTCTCATCGTCCATATTACGAATATCATTGAGCGTCGACAGATAAGTAAACTGTGGGTTCTTCTCTTGGCGAATCTTAGACTGCTGATTGAGCGTCGCTAGCGTATCGCTAGTGAACTTCCCTTCAGGCTTATAAGGCGCCGTTCTGATGGTATCCCAAGGCAAGGCTTTTTTCTGCGCGCGTTCGCCAAAGGTTGCATCATCATAGATATTGACCAATTCAACATCAGGTACTACGCCTTTATTCTGCGTACTACCACCTGTGATACGGTAAAATTTACGCTGAGTTAAGGTCGCAGAACCTAGTGCCAAGCTATCGAGTTGAATCTGCGCAGAGCCTTTACCTGTGGTCGTACTACCCACCACCAATCCACGACCATAATCCTGAATGGCCGCGGCAAAGATTTCGCTGGCTGAGGCCGATGCTAGATTGGTAATAACCACCATCTTGCCATCATAGAGCTGCTCGCCACCATCGTCATCACGGTACACTTGAATATTGCCGCGATTATCACGAATTTGTACCAGCGGTCCACTCTTGATAAATAGTCCTAGCATCTTGGCAACTTCATCTAATGAGCCGCCAGGGTTATTACGTAAGTCGACAACCAGACCATCGATATTTTCTTTGTTCAATTCTTTTAAGGCTTTTTCGGTATCGATACTGACACTACGATAGTCCTCACCATTACGGCGGGCACGATAGTTCAGATAAAAGCTCGGTATCTCAAGTACGCCAATACGTTTTGGTGTTTTGTCGATATTAGGACGTTGTACCTCTACCACGCGCTGAGTCACACCTGATTCTTCTTGCTGGATAATATCTCGCACGACGGTGACCGTACGGGCACTGGCATCTGGCGTATTAGGCTGACGTAGCTTGAGCGTGACAGACGTACCGCGCTTACCGCGAATCAAGCCGACAATCTCACGCGTCGACCAGCCAACCACGTCCGTCATGGTTTCGCCATCTTTTGCGATACCCACGATCAAGTCATTGGGCTTGATTTGTCCTGATTTGGCCGCTGGACCACCATCAACTAAGGTCACGATACGGGTGTAATCTGGGTTTTTACGATCAGGACGGATAGAAACACCGATGCCTTCTAATTGTAGACTAGACTGAATCTGTAGTTCAGTTGCTTGAATCGGCGCGTAGTAGTTACTGTGCGGATCATAAGTGAGCATCGCCGTGTTTAAGATAGTCTCCATGATTTCGTCATCTTTGAGACGCTTAAACTGCTCTTGCTGACGTGATAAACGATTTTGCAAAATCTCATTTGGCGTACGTTCATCGTTACGTACCAAGTCTTGTCCACGAGTGATATCTGGATTGCTTAAAAATACTTTTTCTTTGGCTTTTTCGTCTTCTTGGCCCAGCGTGATACTCATCAGCTGAAACTTTAGCTGACGTTCCCAATAGTCGCGCTGCTCTTTTTTGGTTTTGAAATGTCCGAGCTTTTCGCGATCAAGAATGATGGTGTCATCACCGGTCAAATCAATATCTTTCTTGAGCATCTTGGTCGCCATGGCAAAATATTCGTTTGAGCGTTTGCGATAACGATCGAAAACTTCTACCCCTGCGGATAGGTCGCCTTGCTTGAGGCGAGCGCCAAAATCATCGGCATGCTTTTTCTTAAGCTCATCGACATCAGACTGCAAAAATAAAGTATGATTTGGATCAAGACTATCAATGTACATTGATAAGATTTCGCTACCGGTTTTACTATCTAATGGCTGATTAAGGTAATGACTGCGATCCAGCAAAGCGGCAACTTGGCGAGTAGTGACCTTTTGCTCAGGTGTCTGAACAAAACTCCCCGTATTGGTTTCTGCTACGGCAGTACCGTAGCTTTGTGTCAGGATAATACCGGCGATGCCCACTGACGCTGCACTGAGTAACCACTGTGCTGGTTGTTTTTTCATCATATGTACCTAGTTATTTGAAGTTAGTGATATTATTTGTGTTATAAAAATTAAAAACTGCTGAATGTGTTATTGCCCATGACTGTCGTCTGTTTTGCTGAATGTCTGTCTTACTTTGCCTTAGCTTACTTATCACTATGAGCTTACAACGCTATAGCTTTATTATTCCGTCGCCTTTATATATAGATTCTGACGCTTATTATCGAATCCTGATATATAGTCAAAAATCAATATTATCATGCGCATAAATACTGAACTGTCTCAAACTGTATAAGCAATCTTACACGCAACGCCTGCACATACCAAACTTTCTATCACTTTTATCACACATAGCGACTGAAGGCTATTAGCATTAATTCGCCGACTATCCACAAATTGATTTGATACCAATAATCTGCCACATTAGGCTCAATTGATAATAACTGTCATAATAAAGTGCATGAGTAATGACTGCTAAGCGATTGGACATCGATGATCGGTCAACCCCAT
Organism: Psychrobacter sp. T6-5; assembly: GCF_052258485.2. Lineage (NCBI taxonomy): Bacteria > Pseudomonadati > Pseudomonadota > Gammaproteobacteria > Moraxellales > Moraxellaceae > Psychrobacter > Psychrobacter sp. T6-5. Next base: position 3,152,225 of record NZ_JBQQEY020000001.1, read on the forward strand.
AATATAACAATACACAAAAAAATAAGGATTACGCAATGTACGGCGTTTTAATGATTGATATCGACAATACCGCACTGACCGCAGAAGACGTCAGCTTGATCAAACAAGCACAAATTGGCGGGGTCATACTGTTTGGACGTAACGTCGCCGATGCGGCCCAAGTACGCGCGTTGTGTGATGATATCCGGTATCACAATCAGGATATACTTATCGGTGTCGATCAAGAAGGCGGACGAGTCGCACGGCTGCGTGAAGGGTTTACACAGCTACCTGCTATGGGTAGGCTTGGTGAGTTATTCAATCACGACCCAAGTCGTGCGCTCAGCTGCGCATATGACTGCGGCTATCTGATGGCAGCCGAAGTACTGGCAGTAGGTATTGATTTGAGCTTTGCGCCCGTGCTGGATCGAAATGGTATCAGCCAAGTTATCGGTGACCGTAGCTTTCATCAGGAGCCACAAGCGATCGTTGCCCTAGCCACGCAGTTTATGCGCGGCATGAAAGCGGCTGGTATGGCCACCACTGGCAAGCATTTCCCTGGTCATGGTGCTATCGCTCCTGACTCTCATGTATCAGAGGCCATCGATACACGTAGCTTGGACGAGATCATCAATAGTGACATGCAACCTTTTGCGCAAACGCTGTCACTGCTTGATGCTCTGATGCCAGCGCATGTGATTTTTTCGCAAGTAGATAACAAACCCGCAGGATTTTCTAAAATTTGGCTAAAAGACATCATTCGTGATCAGCTAGCGTTTAACGGTGTGCTTTTTTCTGATGATTTATCGATGGCAGGGGCACAAGCTGCTGGCGATGTCAGCGCGCGCGTAAAAGCTGCCATTGAAGCTGGTTGCGATATTGCACTGGTGTGTAACGATCGCGTTGCCGCTCATGAAGCGGCAGCAGCAGCGCAAGAACTACCCTATCCTAACCAGAAGCGTATCAAAACCATGTGCGGTAATATACCAAAGTGGCAAGGTGATTTTGAGTCTACTTGCCAGCAGTTTGATTATTGGCAACAAGCAAAGAACAATGTTACTCAGACCTTTTTTAACGTTGAGTCTGATACACAAGTTGATGAACCTGCCAATGAGTCAAAAGACCCTACTGACTATAAGTAGCTTTATATTCATACAGAACATTTGAAAAATTTGGCAAATAAAAAACCGCATCATTAAGGTGCGGTTTTTTAGACTTGACTGCTACTAAATTAGATATTTTTTGATTAATTCGTTGGATCTACTGCAGTACCTTGAGTCGCATCATCACCATCAGGCAACAAATCATCATTATTACTGTCTAGCGGATTCAAATCTGGATCAAGCGAGTCGCTGTTGATGATCATACCATCATTTGGATCGACCATTTTGTCATTGACCATAAATTCAATCCGGCGGTTACGGAAACGCCCCTGCTCAGTTGAGTTATCGGCGATAGGATCTGTCTCACCCATACCTTTTGTACTAAGTTTGCTCGCATCGACACCTTGAGCCACCAGATACTCTTTTACTGACTCAGCACGCTCACGAGACAACTCCATGTTATAAGCATCCGACGCTTGGCTATCTGTATGACCGATAATCATCAGGTTCATATCAGGCACTTCGTTGATGATTTTTGCAGCACGATCAAGAATGGCTTTATTGACATCAGGGATAACGGCTTCATCCACTTGGAAGTTGATAACTTGAAGGCTCAAGGCACGCGCGACATCACGTGGGTCTGGATCGTCATCAAGATTGGTCATAGCAGCATCTGCAGCAGCCACACTCTCGTCAATCTCACCTTGCAAATCTAATGGACCTTCAGCTTCTACCATCATCGCAGGTGCAGCAGCTTGTAGATCAGTCACCAATTGGGCCAATGCCGCATCATCAGGTGCATTGACCGTGATGGTATCGCCTTTAATCACCATGCTAGCATTCGGTACATTTTTGACAATCGGTAATATAGTGGCAAGCTGTGCAGCGGCTGGCATATCTATGGCAAAATTATCATCGACATCAGCGCGGCACTTATTGGCTTCATCGCCGAACGCGCCAGTTAGTGCATTCATTACATTGGTCTGTAGCGTCTCGTTGCCTACGCTCATACGGCAAGCGTATAGCTCACCATTTTCGCCAGTGGCAATACGGAGTGAGGCAGGCTCGATATCAGTTGCCACTACTGCTTGCTTATTACCTTGCTCGTCTTGCTGCGCGGTAGCCATCGGCGTAGCAACAGGCTCAGGGTTCTCTTGACAGCCTCTTAATAAGGCCCAAGCCAATGCACCCAAAATAATCAGACCAATAATCGGTAACAACGCTTTCATAAAGCTGCCTTGCGGCTCTTCTTCTTTCTGCAGTGGTGCGGTACTGACCGTATCGGATATAGGTGCCGCAGCAGGAGTGGCCGCAATAGCACTCGCAGGTAAGACAGCCGCCGCCCATGCAGGGATATGATGCTGATAACTGTTGAGATTGTCATTGAGAAACTGCGGTACAGGGGTGGTCCCAGCCAAGCTTTTGATTTCATGAAAAGCAAGCGGCGCTGCCATAGTAATCAGACCACGAGAAGCTGTCTCATCGACACCATGTGCATTAGCGAGCTCACGAGAGATTTGGTCACGGTGGGCCCCTTCTGTCCATACACGATCATAAAAAGCACTATCATCACGAGCAATATTCTCATTAGCAAAACGGCTATAGGTATCATTATTCGCGAGGCGAGCAGCAAAAATTGCATAAAATTGCTCAAGTAGATTTTGCTTAGCAGGACTATGATCGTCTGCTAATACGGCTGGGCTGACTGTGCGTGTCAAATGACTGATAATATCCATAATACAACTCTCCCCTTAATTTTTATTTATATTGTTCGATTATTCAAAGCACAAAATCATCTAATAACGCGGCGACTGTTTACTCTATCATTTACTCTATAAAGTCAGATTTATCAGGCCACTATATTTGGTTTTGGATATTATAGAATTGTTAAAGGTGTGTTCACAGTCGATACGTTGTTGTGCAAATGATACGTTAAGTAATGTTTCAGTTGGCACACGTAACTATACACCCATAACTCAACAGGCATTTGAGTACCAGCTAATAAAATTCTGATACTCAGCTACGCAAATCTGCTTCCTACCTAGCACGTAACCGTTTTTGGTACTCAGATCTCAAATACGTAAGCTAAGCAACAGTTAAAATCAAAAAAGCGGTATGACAAATTCATACCGCTCCCTTGCTTAACTTTTGAACGAGTTCTAAAAGTACATTTAAACTAAGTCGATTTGAATGTACTTTATACGACTCACTACCTGACTTGTGCTGGTTCAGCAACGATGACACTGCTCGCCATGTCATCTACTTCTGATTCAGAAATAGGGCCTGAAGGCCTGCTCGTTCTATTACTAGAAGGGACGTTGCTAGGAATAGTACTTGGAACATTGGCAGGTACGTTGTTGGAATTATTATTAAATCCACCATTATTGTTAGGTAGTGGCGCAGGTATCACGCGATCACCTGTTTCATCATCAGCGGCTTGATATTCTCCAGTGCCATTGCTCATACCGTCATTACTGTATTGGTTATTAGCGCCTGCTCCATCACCGAATTGATTGTTTAGTCCATTAGTGCCTGCCATATCATATGTCGTATCACCATTGCTATTGTTAGGTAGTGGCAATGGCGCAGTACTATCGACTGCCATGGTTGGTGCTAAACTACGTACGTTTGTGACCAATTGTTGTAGTAGCATGTCATCCGGCGCCTCTACTGTCAGACGATCGTTTTGTAAATGTAGACGGGCAAACGGTGTCGATCTGAGCATGGTCAGGACATTGGGCAATATCTCCGCAGGCATATTTGCGATAGTAGTTGCTACTCCATCCTGCACGGTCAATTCACATATACTCGCCTGCTCACCAAAGCTCGTATTGAGTGCCTGTTGTAACGAGCTTTGTAGCGCTGCATCACCGACCGTCGCGCTACAAGTATAGAGGTTGCCACTATCATCTACGCCAACGATGAACTCGATGGGCGTCATCGTTGGTGCTGGTGGCGGAGCTGGAGTGACCACAGGCGCGACAGCAACAGGTTCTACTGGTATGTCACTTTTGGGTTTTATTAATAATGCCCAAGCAGCCAGTGCCATCGCAGCAAGCGCTACTATTAATAAAAACACCCGTACCAGTAAGTCGTTCCGCTGATTGCGAGTGCGCACTTTCTCTCGCTTGATGTTGCTATTTTCTGCCAAGTGATGAGCTGCTGGACTGGCATGGATAGCGTCATTACTGTCACCAAAATGCTCATCGTCATTTAATCCGTCAGTAGCGCTTATATTAGCGTTTTCCACATAAGCGGCTGTAGCGGCTGTCGTTGCAGCGATTGCGCTGGTGCTTAGATCAGGCTCATTAAGTTTATTCGGTACGGTATCACTCAATGGCACGATACCACTATCTGCGACAAAGTTTGACGTTGATTCGTGTCCAGCGCCTTGAGTAGCAGTGATAACGGACGCTGACCATATAGGTAAATATGGGCGTAGCGTCGACTGCTCTCCTTGCAAGAATGCTGGCAAAAACTGCCCATTGGCTAAAACCTTTAGCTCACGATAGGCTAAGGATGTTGCATTAATTAGCAATTGAGCAGTGATCGACTCATCAATATGATGCGCGGCTGACAGCTCTTGGATAATCGTTTTTTGTAGTATTTGGTCTTGCCATAGCTGCTCAAATAAAGGCCGCTCGGCAATACTGTCATTAGCCATTACCTGATCGTTACGAAGTAGTTGCGAGTAGACCTGTGGCACCGCTAAGCGCGTGGCTAAAATGGCATAAAACTGCTCAAGCAAGCTGATATAAGCCACGCTATCACTGCGATTATGCTCGCCCAATATAGCGGGGGTGACGGTCTGTTCTAATTGATCGATAATACTCATGGATCACTGCCTCTCTCGACTTTTTAAATCCGCAAAAATTAAGCACTTATTGTTCGTTGTATATACGGCTACTTGCCCTAAAACTGTCCAGCGTTTCTTAGCAGCATCGACGTCTATATAGCGGTTTCACTTATCTCACATGATACACTGCTACACTACTCACTATAAAAGCATAAAAATGCATCGTTTTGTCACATAATAGATATTTGTATCAGCATAACTGCTGTTAGTATTAACTAATTACGTTACGAGCAACTCGAACTTAGTATCAATATATTAATTAATGGTCATATTTGTTTTTACTCAGCCCTAACGCTTAGGCTTTGAACATTGTCATTTATCGCATTGCCATTTATTGCATTGTCACCTATCAGGCGCGGCCTAAGGATTTTCCTTTGTTAAACCATACGACCCTTATTATCATCATTACTGTTATTGTCAGCTTAGCGGCATGGCAAAACAAGAAATTGCTCAACCGTCTTATCTTTTATCCACCCGCCGTCAATAACGGACAATGGGATCGTTTTGTCACGCATGGCTTTATTCATGCTGACAGTATGCATCTGCTATTCAACATGTTTACGTTATACTTCTTTGGCCGAGCTATTGAAGGGCTATATCGTTCATTTTTGTTCGGCTATGGTTTTGTGGTTTTTTATGTGTTGGCTATTGTTGTTGCCATGGTTCCAAGCTATCTTAAAAATAAAAACAATGCCAGTTACTTAAGTCTTGGGGCATCGGGCGGTGTGTCAGCGGTCTTATTTGCCTTTATTTTGCTAGCACCGTGGGAGCGAATTTACTTATTTGCCATTATTCCTATTCCTGCGATACTGTTCGCCGTCGCTTACGTGTTTTATAGTATTTATGCGGACAAACGCGGTGGCTCAAATATCAATCATATGGCACATATGTGGGGCGGCGCATTTGGCGTCATTGCTACGATTATTTTAGAACCTAAAGTACTACCCCATTTTATAAATGCTTTATTGTCTCCTGGTTTTTAAACTGTTTTCTCAAATAGAAATTCTTTGAATCAGGACAATTAAGCAAGTTGCTTACTTTTACGTTTGAGATTTAATAATTCATTATGATTATAGATATTATCGGTGATATTCATGGTTATGCAGACAAGCTCGTTGGTTTGTTAAACCAATTAGGCTACGAGCATAACGGTCAGCATTTTGTGCCACCGGCAGGTCACAGGGCGTTATTCATTGGCGATTTGATTGACCGTGGGTCGCAGCAATTAGCCACATTAGAGATTGTCTTTGCGATGTTAGACGCAGACGTGGCCGATGCGGTGATGGGCAATCATGAATATAATGCCTTGGCTTATGCTACGCTCGATCCTGAGGATTCTAGCCAATATCTGCGCTCACATAATGCGGTACATAAACGCCAACATGAAGCGTTCTTGGCAGAGATACCGTTCGGCTCAGAGCAGCACGAATACTGGTTGCAGCGCTTATATGAGATACCTCTGTGGATTGAGACGGATTATGCGTGTTTTGTGCATGCTTGTTGGGATATAGATAGCATGGCGGTTCTAAAGCCACTGCTGACGGATAATAACTGCCTGACTCCTGAAGGTCTAATCGCAACTGCTAAAGAAGATACCATCGCCTTTGATGCTTTAGAACGAGTATTAAAAGGGGTTGAGACAAGGTTACCTGATGGCATCATCATGGTAGATAAAGAAGGAACTGAACGCAGACGAGTGCGGGTGCGTTGGTGGCTTGATAAGTTGAATCAGCGCACGCTTCGCGAGGTCGCTCGCGCTCCGTCCTCCGCACTGGCACAAATACCGCCTGATGCATTAGCTGAAAATATTGACTTTGCGCTACAAACACATAAACCTGTATTTGTCGGTCACTATTGGCTCACCGGCACACCTGAGCCACTCAGTCCACAAGTTGCCTGTACTGATTATTCGGCAGCGGTAGATAGTGGCTACTTGACTTGCTATCAGCTTGATACCGAACAGCCATTACCACTGACAGCTTCTCGCTTTGTGCAGCATTATCATGACAAAAAAGCAGAGATAAACCAGTGATATAAACGCTATTAACACCATATCATTATTAAAAGTCAAACTTGGCTTTACGAGTGTAGCAAAATTTTTGTATGATGGTCTTTTTGAGGATATCCAATCATGAGCACCACCAATACTGCGGCTAACCAGAACGGTCCAATCACCTCCCCTGCTGGTCAACCAAAAGTCGGCATTATCATGGGTTCGCAGTCTGATTGGGCGACCATGAGTGCCGCTGCGCAATTGCTAGCAGACTTTGATATTGCCTTTGAGTGTGAAGTGGTTTCTGCCCACCGTACGCCTGACAGATTATTTGATTACGCCAAAAGTGCAAAAGACAACGGTCTACAAGTGATCATCGCTGGTGCAGGCGGTGCTGCTCATCTACCTGGTATGTGCGCGAGCCAAACCCCACTACCTGTATTTGGCGTCCCTGTAAAATCCTCTATGCTAAGTGGTTGGGACAGTCTGTTGTCTATTGTACAAATGCCGAAAGGGGTTGCTGTTGGGACATTGGCGATTGGTACCGCTGGCGCTTATAACGCTGCTCTACTTGCGATTCAAGTCTTGGCCTTGCATGATGATACGATTGCTACTAAGCTGGATCAGATGCGTCAGACTCAAACCGAGACCATTCTTGCTAGCCCAACACCCGGTATTATGAATCCTTAAATAAATATAGAGTAACCAGTATTTTTAGCATGGTCTTTTATACTGATCGCCTAAAAACAAAAGCTATCACTTTTTATTTTTAAGTAAGTCATACTAGATATAAGGTGCCTATAGTGCACCTTTTCCTATTTTCGCCCATTGCGTTTTAAATTTTAATACAACACAGACCTCATTCACTTTTATTCAAAGAGCCTTTCATGACTACAGCAAACGCTTATCCTGTTACCCAAACCATTCGTACCATCGGTATTTTAGGCGGTGGTCAGCTTGGTATGATGCTTGCCGAAGCCGCGATGCCACTCGGCTATCAATGCGTGTTTTTAGAAGACAATTCAGAATGCCCTGCCAGCCTATATGGTCGCGTGTTTCATAGCGATCAATTAGCAGACTTTATCGCAGCCGCTGATGTCTTTACCTTAGAGTTCGAGAACACGCCAACGTCTACGGTCGAACAATTAACGAGCTTGTCAAAGTCTGGTAACAAGCAAGGCATGTTCCCACCACTGATTGCGCTTGATGTCGCCCAAGACCGTCTGAAAGAAAAGCAGATGTTCAATGCGCTTGATATTGCAACCGTGCCATTCATGGAAGTTAATTCTGAAGCTGAGTTAAAACAAGCTTGTGAAGCGTTGGGCTTGCCTATCGTGTTGAAGACCAGTCGCGGTGGTTATGATGGTAAAGGTCAGTTCGTGATCAAACAAGACAATGATATTAAAGCAGCTTGGCTTGAGCTAAAAGATGCCGTCAGTGGTAAAAGTTCACTCACGCCAACGCCTGCGCCACTGATTGCCGAAGGCTTCATTAATTTTAATCGTGAAGTCTCTATCATTGCAGCAAGAGCACAAAACGGTCAGGTACGCTGTTATGATTTGGTCGAAAACCATCATCATCACGGTATTTTGGCAAAAACTCAAGCTCCTGCGGTCGGTACCAGCCACCTGCTCCAGCAGGCAACAGACGCCATCACAAAAATCATGAACCATCTAGACTATGTGGGTGTTATGGCACTTGAGCTGTTTGTCACCAAAGATGCTCGCGGTCATACCACGATACTGGCTAATGAGATTGCCCCGCGTGTGCATAACTCTGGACACTGGAGCATCGAAGGCGCGGTTACTAGCCAGTTTGAAAATCATATCCGTGCTGTGGTCAACTTGCCATTAGGCGATACAGACAATGTCCATCCGGCGATTATGGTCAACGTACTTGGCCAATATCCTGATATCAGTGCCGTGTTAAATATCGATGGCGCTCACTATCATAGCTATCATAAAGCCGAGCGTGACGATCGCAAGATTGCTCACATCACCTTGATGCCCAATGATGTGACTGACTTAGAATCAGCCATGGCAAAGTTGGTTGCCGTATTGCCAAATAAAGTAGGTTTGGACAAAGAGTATGGAAATATCGATACTCAATCTAACACCGCAGATATCGCAGCTAAAAACGACGTCTTAGAAGATAACGGTGCTGAAGCAGCATTGTCGCCAAAGACAGAGAAGGCCAAAAAATAATGCAAATTTGGGTGGATGCCGACTCCGTACCATTGATTGCCAAAGATTTGATTATCAAAACGGCTGAACGTACCAAGACAATGGCGATATTCGTCGCCAACCAGCCAATCAAACTACGCAAATCTCCTCTGCTCGTTATGACGGTTGTACCATCAGGCTTTGACAAGGCTGATGATTATATCGTCGAGCAGATACAGGCTGGCGATTTGGCGATTACGAGCGATATACCTTTAGCCAATGATATTTTGGATAAAGGCGGCCTAGTACTGACAACCCGCGGCGTGGTCTATGACAAGAATAATATCAAGCAAAAGCTCAATATGCGCGATTTTATGGATACCATGCGCGGCACGGGTGTCCTAGAGCTGCAAGAGATGAGCGGTCAAAAACCCTACGGCGACCGCGATAAAAAAGCCTTTGCCGACGGTCTCAATCGCTTGGTTCGTTAGTAGGCCTTATCATTCCGTCTGACACTGACCTGCTTACCAACTATTAGATGATGTCTTCTAAGTAACGTATGCCTCCTTGCAAACCGTATACACTCTATAACCAAAACCTATTCAATCAGCACGCTTTATAACGAAGCGTGTTGCCTATCTTTGTTAAGATACATTCAGTTTTTGAGATAAATACATTCACTGAATGCCTCACATAACAGAATTCAAATAAAAATAGGAATGATTATGAAAATTTTAGTCGTTGGTGCAAGTGGTCGTGTCGGTAGTAACTTGGTTAAGCAACTATTAGCTGACGAACACCAAATAATTGGTACGACTCGCCAAGAAGAAAAACTGTTTGATAATGATAGCTATAGCCAGCTAGATTTGGATATTACTGCTAGCAAAGAGTCTATCGAAAAACAGCTGGATCAAGACATTGATGCTGTCTACTTTGTCGCAGGATCTGGTGGTAAAAATGTATTAGAAGTTGACTTACATGGTGCAGTAAAGACCATGCAAGCTGCGCAGGACAAAGGTATCAAACGCTATATTATGCTCAGCTCTGTATTCTCGCTAGAGACTGAGAAATGGGACAATAATCCTAACATTGCAGATCTAAAAGACTACTATATCTCTAAGCACTATGCTGATCATTGGTTAGTGAATAACAGCTCGCTCGACTACACAATCGTACAGCCGGGCGCACTGAAGGAGCGTGACGGTACAGGCAAAATCACTATCAATGATACCAGCTCTGGTGAAAATGCTATCGAAGACGTTGCTACGACACTAGCAGCCGTCCTAACCGCTGAGAATACAATAGGAAAAGTATTTAACATGCATAATGGTGACATAGACATCAATGAAGCCATTGCTACTGTGTAAGCCACTACTGTTTAGATGAGTTTGACTACCGAGATGTAACTACGTACGTAACATTTCAGAATTGAATTACAAAAAAGGTCGTTATCGATTCGCCAATATTCGATTGGTAAATTGGTGACGACCTTTTTTCCTGCTGCTATGAATAAAAGCTATCTATCTCATTATGCTTGACCACTGGGAAAAGCAATCACTTCCTCCAAACTCTTTGCGCCTGTCATGACCATGAGCAATCTATCAACACCGACCGCAATACCACTACAAGGGATCAAGTCATCAGATGCAGCAATTAAATGCTCATCTATCGGCATCTGTGGCAACCCATGACGCTGACGTAGTTGATTGTCTTGTTCAAAACGTGCTCGCAACGCTGGACCATCTGCCAGCTCATCATAAGCGTTGGCAATCTCAATCCCGTTGATATACAGCTCGAAGCGTTTCGCTATTTTATTGCCTTCCTTATCCAGCGCCGTCTTTGCCAATGCGGCTGTCGCAGGCGGATATTCTATGATCAGTGTCGGCAAATCATGTCCAAGATTGGGTTCTACTGCATGACTAAATAGTAAGTCTAACCAGTTCTGACGACGGTTTTCTTCGCTATCATCAGCATCATTAAAATCAAATCCTATCAACCCTCTATCTTCTGCTACAGCTTGGAGCGCAGATAGGCTCGCTGTCAGTGGATGTATACCAACAAAATCCATAAAAGCATCGACATAGCGATAATGACTCATCACCATTGAATGACCATACAGCGCCGTAAGCAACTCATTAAGCTCACCTGCCATATCGTCGAGACTGTAATTGGGCTGGTACCACTCTAACATTGTAAATTCGATATTATGACGCACGCCTATCTCATTATCCCGAAAGACAGGACAAATTTGATAAATAGGCACTTGCCAGCTCGCCAGTAAACGCTTCATCGCAAACTCAGGAGACGTATGTAAATAATAGGTACGAGGACGATCTTGATAGGTCACATTTGCTGCTACTGACTGCAAAAAAGTATCAGTATTCCCCGCTTGCGATAGAAGCGGCGTCTGCACTTCAAGTACTTGGCGACTGGTAAAAAACTGCCGAATATCACCGATAAACTTGGCGCGTTGCTGTGCCATTGCCAGTGTCATGGTTGGTGCATAGTTAGGTTTATGACTAGATGTACTGCTTGATTGGCTCATGACTGTCTACCGTGATTCATAAATAATAATGCTTTAATGACGTAGATTATTTATGTTTTTAAGAATAGTGTTTTTAAATTGCTAGATTAGGATTGCCACTCACGGCGCAAGTGGTAATCACGTCTCAAACCGTCAAAGTCAGCGCCATTCACTTCTTTGTCAGAACTTTCACCCGATATTTTACTTCGCAATGAGGCATCATCTTGCATAATGTCATAAAATTTTGGCAGTCTGTCTGGGTGTGCTTTTAACTCAGACCACAAAAACAGGTTGAGTGGTAGCAGGTCGGACATAGACTGGGCAGGTATGATCCCTAGCTTCTCACACAAGGCATCATAGATGATTTGTGTACCCCGTAGTTTGCCTTCTAATGTGTAGCCAGCGATATGGGGTGTAGCGATTGTGAGCTTAGACAGGAGGCTATCAGCAACCGTTGGCTCATGCTCAAACACGTCCAAAACCACTTGTCGCCCAGTATGAGCAATATCGTTCTTGAGATCATTTTCATGAATCACAGGGCCGCGCGCGCTATTAATCAATATGGTATCAGCAGGCATCATGGCCAATGTATCTGCATTGATGAGATGATGCGTTGGATAGTCACTGCCTTTAGAATCAGTATCAACTTTCTCGATTGTCAAAGGCACATGCAAACTCACCGCGTTACTTTGAGAGAGCACCTGTTTAAGGCTAGCATTATTAATAGTAGAGCTTGGCAATAATGGATCGTATCCAAGTACCTGCCAGCCCAAGTCATTGGCATATTGAGCAAGCGTACCGCCAATATTACCAAGGCCGATAATACCGAGTGTCACGGGCTGCTGCCAATAGTTTGGACGTATGGTCAAGATAGCTGTCAATACGTACTGAGCCACCGAGTGCTTGCTACAACCAGCGGCATTGGCAAAAGTAACGTTGTGCATCGCTAAATAGTCTTGGTCAACATGATCTGTACCGATAGTCGCTGAGCCAACAAATTGCACGCTATGATTTTCAGCCAACAGCGCCTCATTGACTTGTGTGACCGAGCGTATTAATAAAATATCTGGCTGTACTTCAGACAGCAGTTTTGCATCAATATCACGACCAGCGACAGTAATAATATTGACTGTCTGCTCGGTCAATTCACCTAATGTAACCTCATTAAAAAAATCATTCAGGCTAGCGATATTGCTATCCGCAACGATTGTAATATCTTTAGCCATATTCATCGTATCTATTTTATTGTCCATAGCATCTGCGATACTATTATTGTTTGTCATTGGCAATTTTCTCTATCGATAAGGGTTTTCTATATAGACTCGTTTCCACCGACTGTGTCTTGTTCCGGATTATGTACTGGTGCTATGGCATTTGAGTCAGAGAGCGTGACGTCTTGCGGCGCAAATATCTCGTTCTTATGCTGCGATATCCACTCGCGCCATACAGCCAGACCGATAGCCAATACCACAGGGCCGATGAACAATCCAACAAAACCAAACGCAGTCAGACCACCCAATACACCGATAAAAATAATAATAAATGGGATTTTGGTTGCACCACTAATAACAATAGGACGAATAAGATTATCCACCCAGCTAATAACAAACACGCCCCATAGTGCCAAACCAATCCCTTCTGCAGTATGTCCCTGACTCAGTAGCCAAATAGACACACCGCCCCAAACGAATGGCGTACCAAAGGGAATCAACGCAATAATAAATGTGACAATGGTCAATAAGATAGGACTTGGCGCACCAGCGAAGTAATAGCCGATACCCGCCAATAACGCCTGAGCCAATGCCGTCAGCCCGATGCCGTACACTACCGCACGTGTGGTTGTACCCACAGAATCGATGTAACCATCGATGCGATTGCCAATGATGTTACGCAGCGCTTGACGAATCTGGCGAACCAGACTGGTGCCATCACGATAAAAAAAGAATAGTGTCATCAACGCCATGCCAAGCTTGGCCAGACCACTGAAAACTACGTCAAATGCTACCTTGCCATAATACAAGTGCGACTGAACCCAAAGACGAAAGGCTTCTAGCGTGCCTTCTGGGTTTTTATTGATTCGCCATAATACGTCTTTGATTTGCTGACCGATAATCGGTAAGTCTTTGAATGAGTCAGGCACATCTAGATAGCCCACTTTAATACGATAGACCAAATTACTGATTAAGCTTAACGCTTCTTGCTGCAAAATAAATACACCAATAACCAATGGCACACCTATTATCAAGGAGATGCTCACGGTCATAATGGCAGCGCTAAAATCTGGACTCAGTTTAACTTTTTCGTGAAAAAACTCATAAATAGGGAACGTCACATACGCCAAAATTGCCGCCCACAATGCCGGCACAATAAAAAACTGCACCACTTGAAAGCATAATACGAACAGCGCAACCAACAAAGTAATCGCAAGCAAGCGCTGGATAATAAATTCTTTTGTCCAATTTTCAATCATAGCGTATAAACCAAGAGCGGACAGCAAACGATAATTTTGCTGGCAAGTTTATAAATGTGTGATGAACATCAGCTTATAGACGCTGTCCATAAACTGTATCCATTAGCGAGGATGGTAGATTATAAGTATATAAAGAAAAAACAGTGTCAAACCCATTAAATCACATGACAATACAGCGTATTTACAAACTATCACTCTGATAAATAACATCGCGAAAAACGCAGCTATTACGCTCCATTATGCAATAGATTGTGATAATTATATAACGCTATGTTGTAATCTTTACTTACAACTTTGTCTATGCAAGCTTACTAGATGATGACCGGAATGACTAGCGCATAATGCATGGATTTACTGTGAAAAACAGTGCCATCGCAGCTGATTTTATGTTCAGATATTAAACTGCGATCTTATCAGGGAATTCACTGGTGCGTTCTATTTGTCACGACAATTGATGTTATACTAAAGCAATTATTTTAAGCTTTTCAATATAGTTAAGTGCATTTGTACGCTTTTATTTTTGTCGTTGCATAAACATCGCATCTATCAAAGCAGATTCCAGACCCTCTTGTATCGTCTTCTTCTAGACTATCATAAGATCTCATTTTAAGATGGCACGAGCATTTGGGATAAGAGACATAAGCAATCATGCTTTTAAGCATTGTCTCAGCGCTTATGTAGGATTTAGGCTTGTCATATCAACTCAACATTCGAGCTTGATAAGCAAGCGCGCAGTTTTGAATGAATTTCGGACTTACTTTGATTTTATTTTAAATCAATACAGACTCACCAAATTTTAATAATATATCGATAGGAACAATAACAATGTCAAAAGACACTGATAATCCCAATCTTAACCCCTCACATGAAGCCAGCAAGACCAATAAACCACAAGATACGGTCACTTTTGCTTTAGCGCAGTCACATTTTTTGGTAGGCGATATCGCAACCAACGTTGAAAAAATGCGCACGCTTGCATTACAAGCTCGCGAACAAGGTGCTGACGTTATCGTATTTCCAGAGCTGGCGCTACTAGGCTACCCTCCGCAAGATTTATTACTACGTCCAAGCCTATCAGGCCGTGTCAAAAGCGCCTTATCTACTTTGAGTGACATCGACGATATCGTCATGATTGTCGGCTATCCGCATGTCGATCATCATGGTACTTTTAACTCCGCTGCTATCCTACATAACGGTCATCAAAAGGGCTTCTATCACAAGCAGATGTTGCCAAACTATGGTGTATTTGATGAGCGCCGTTATTTTGATAAAGGTCGCAATCAAGTCTTATTTGACTATAAAGGCATTACGATTGGTCTGCTCATCTGTGAAGATTTATGGGACAAAAACCCGATTGCTGAACTCAAAAAACAAGGTGCTGACCTCATTGTTAGTTTAAACGCCTCGCCTTTTGAGATTGAAAAGCAAGACAACCGTAAAGCCATGCTTGCCAAACGCAGCCGTGAAAACAACTTGCCTATCGTCTATGTCAATGCGGTTGGCGGTCAGGACGATCTTGTGTTTGATGGCGGCTCTATGGCCGTACAAGCGGACGGCAGCGTGGCCCATGAAGCACCGCGCTTTATGAATCAGTTATTATTGGCCACTTTAGATGTCAAAACAGCTAAATTCAACAACCAAGCCAAAGCGCCATTGACCCTAAGCCGTGAGTCAGAGATGTATCAAGCGTTAGTCGTCGGTCTACGCGACTATGTCAATCACTCAGGATTCTCTGGCATTATCGTCGGATTGTCAGGTGGTATTGACTCAGCACTGACACTCTGTATCGCGGTTGATGCATTGGGCGCTGACAAGGTCTATGCCGTCATGATGCCGTACGAGTACACCTCTCAGATCAGTCTAGAAGATGCACAAGCACAAGCACGTCGCTTAAATGTCTCTTATACCGTGTGTCCTATTTTCGATGCAGTTGAAGGTATCCGTCATACATTAGCGCCTCTATTTAATAAGTCACCAGCTGATACGACCGAAGAAAACATCCAAGCCCGTGCTCGCGGTGTTGTCTTGATGGCACTGTCCAACAAGTTTGGTCATTTGGTCATCACGACAGGTAACAAATCAGAATTAGCGGTTGGTTACTCAACATTGTATGGCGATATGGCTGGCGGTTTTGACGTACTAAAAGACGTGTATAAATCACAAGTGTATAAATTAGCAAGCTACCGCAATCGCCTAGAAGACACGCCTGTCATCCCTGAGCGCGTTATTACTCGTCCACCGTCAGCTGAGCTACGTCCAGATCAAAAAGATCAGGACAGCTTGCCTGATTATGATGTATTGGACGGTATCTTGATGTCTTATATCGATGAAGACATGGGCTATCAGGAAATTATCGATAAAGGCTTTGATGCTGAGATGGTCGCAAAAGTCATCAAGATGGTAGACAATAGCGAATATAAACGCTTGCAATCGCCAATCGGTACAAAGATCAGCCACAAAGCTTTTGGACGTGAACGCCGCTATCCATTGGTCAATAAGTGGTCAATTAAAGGCTAAATCGCACTTGCCTTTCAGCTTATATGGTTTATGAATTTATGAGTTGAAAGGTGCAAGTCAGGTCGTTTGACAAAACGTCAAATTTTTCCTATTAGCTGGGTGCTTGCCCAGCTTTTTTGGTTTTTATTCACCAAACAATTTATAAATATTCCTATTTTTCCCATATAAACCTACCCAATATTTTTGACTTAATTACCTTTACTTCTTTTTCGAGTATGTCATGAGCTTGCTAACTGCCAGTGTTTTTCTTTTCCTTCTACTTGCCTTGAGTACCTTTGTCTCTGCCGCTGAAATTGCCATTGCCGCAGGGCGTAAAATCAAACTTCAAATCATGGCAAAAGAAGGTGATGTTCGCGCACTTGATGTCCTCAACATGCAGGAGCATCCCGGTAGTTTTATCACCGTGGTACAAATAGTACTAAATGCGGTTGCTATCTCGGCTGGTGCCGTGGGTGAATCAGCCATCAGTCCTTATCTAGAGCAGTTATTCAATAGTGAAGCGATCGCATCGGTCATATCATTTGTACTCATCACCAGCTTGTTTTCACTACTTGCCGATCTAATGCCCAGACGTTTGGCGATGTCGAATGCTGAGATGATAGCGGTGCGACTGGTACGCCCTATGATGCTATTAATTTTTGTATTAAAGCCGATCATATGGGTGTTCGATGGTGCTGCAAATATCCTCTTTAAGTTTTTTGGTATCTCGACCATACGCCAAGACGATATGACTCCAGAGGATATCTATGCCGTCATGGATGCGGGTGCTGAAGCGGGCGTGATCAAAAAACAAGAACATCATCTGATCGAAAATATCTTTGATATGCAAGAGCGTACCGTCACCTCGGTGATGAACCCACGCGAAAATATCGTGTATTTTGATACCAAAACCAGTACCGAAGCTGTCGTAGAGGTCATGATTGAGCAGCCGCATAATAAATTTTTGGTCTGCCATGATGACGATTTAGAACATATCGTTGGCTACGTAGAGTCTCGCAGTTTTCTGGCGTTGGTTCTAAACCAGCAAGAGGTGAGCCTGACAAACAAATCTCTGCTAAAGCCTGCGCTCTTTGTACCTGATACGTTGTCTTTGTTTGAAGTGCTCGAGATGTTTAAGTCTACTGGTGCAGACTTTGCGGTAATTGTAAATGAGTATGGGCTCGTGGTTGGGGTTATCACACTCAAAGACGTCATGAGTATCGTGATGGGTGAGCTGGTAACGCTTGAGGAACAACCTATTGTCCAGCGTACAGACAACTCATGGTTGATCGATGGTATGACCCCTATTGAAGATGTCATTCGTGCATTAGATATCGTCGACTTACCACGCAGTGAGAACTATGAGACCATCAGCGGCTTTATGATGTATATGCTTCGCAAAATCCCTAAGAAGACCGATACGATCGAGTATGCCAATTATCGGTTTGAAATCATTGCCACCGATAATCTGAAAATCACTCAAATGCTAGTGACCAAACGAGAAGATACGGTTTGATTGATTGGCCAATTAATAATTTATTCAATTGGCCTAGAACGCAGCATTTTAGCCTTGCGCACAAAACTAGTCTCGCGCACCAAAGATAGCCGTACCAACACGTACCATGGTAGAGCCATTGTCTATCGCCTCTGCCATATCACCACTCATCCCCATACTAAGCGTATCCCAAGCATTCAACTCTGGATGGCTGGCTTTGATATCGTCAAATAACGCCTTGGTTCGAGCAAAGGCATCTGTATCTGCTTTGGCAGGGATAATCATCAACCCGCGCAGTTGCAGACGCTCATAGCCTTTAATCGCTGTGACCAATGCTGGCAGTTCTGCTGGTAAGCAACCTGACTTGCTGTCTTCATTGTCAATATTTACCTGAATCAGTACGTTCAATGCTGGGAGCTCATCTGGGCGTTGATCGTTCAAACGTTTGGCAATAATATCGCGCTCAAGAGTTTGCACCCAATCAAAATGCTCGGCAATATCACGTGTCTTATTACGCTGAATACTGCCGATATAATGCCAGACGATATCCGCGCATGCAGGATTCGATTTTAGCGTATTTATTTTCTCAATGGCTTCTTGTAGATAGTTCTCGCCAAAGTGCTGCTGTCCTTCATTCGCCAAAGTAGCAATCATATTGGCAGGCTTAGTTTTTGACACTGCTAGCAAAATTGTAGTATTGGTAGATCTACTATATCGCTCAGATGCCTGTTCATAGGCTTGGGTCATTTGCTCTTTGACTTGCTGCCAATTAGCGACAAGCGTCTGATTATCAATACTTTGATTTGTCTCTTTCATATCAGTCATATATAGGGCCCTCAAAGTTTACTTAATTTTTAATAGATTTTATAAAAAGTTTATGGCTAAGACTGCTTGAATTGAATGTTTTTAATAAAAAATAACCCATTATTCATGTATAAAATTAGCTCGAAAATGACGAATTTCATATTTTCTTAAAGGAGTAGATGGTTAAATACTCACAGTCTTGTTATGATATTGTTACATGCTTTAACATATGCTACTGAATATGATAGCGGTGGTAAAGACTGCATGCTGGTTCACTCTTCAATATTTTACGCTTGAACAAAACGATTGATGGATAGTTTACCACGTGCCTTTATGCTCTTTTGTCTTACCCTGACTAATTGATAGGAATATCGGATTATGGCTGAAAAAAACACCTTAAGTATCGAAGACTTGCTACGTTTTACGGTCAAACATAAAGCATCGGATTTACATATTTCAGCTGGCATGCCTGCGATGATTCGTACCGATGGTGAGATGACACGCATCAATATGCCTGCGATGACGCACCAAGTGGTTCATCAGCTCATTTATGACATTATGAATGACAAGCAGCGCGCTGATTTTGAAGAATTTTTTGAGACAGATTTTTCTTTTGAAATTCCAAACTTGGCACGTTTTCGAGTCAATGCGTTCAATCAAAATCGCGGCGCAGGCGCGGTATTCCGTACCATCCCTTCCAAAGTATTGAATATGGAAGACTTAGGCATGGGCGACGTGTTCAAACGTGTCTCAGACTTCAAACGTGGCGTGGTATTGGTTACCGGCCCAACTGGTTCAGGCAAATCAACAACGCTAGCGGCCATGATTGATTATATTAACGAAACCCGTAAAGAGCACATTTTAACGATTGAAGATCCGATTGAATTTGTCCATGAATCGAAAAAAAGTCTGATTAACCAGCGTGAAGTGCATCGTGATACCTTAGGTTTTGAGCCTGCATTACGTTCAGCATTACGAGAAGATCCAGATGTCATCTTGGTTGGTGAATTACGTGACCTTGAGACCATTCGTTTGGCCTTGACAGCAGCAGAAACAGGGCACTTAGTATTCGGCACTCTGCATACTAGCTCAGCCGCTAAGACGATTGACCGTGTCATCGACGTATTCCCTGCCGCCGAAAAAGACATGATTCGTGCGATGCTATCGGAGTCACTACAAGCAGTTATTTCACAAACACTATTGCGTCGTCAAGCTGGTGGACGTGTAGCAGCTCATGAGATCATGCTGGGTACACCCGCTATCCGTAACTTAATACGTGAAAACAAAATTGCTCAGATGTATTCTGCCATCCAAACGGGGGCAGGCGAAGGCATGATTACACTCGATCAGACGCTAAAAAACTTGGTTGGCAAAGGCACCATTAGTAAAGATGTGGCTCGTCCTTATGCCAAGCAACCTGAGGCATTTTTATAGTCTCAACCAAATCACAAAAAAGCGTGAATGGTGCTAGATTGTTATTAGTCTCTATAAATGACCTTTAACAATTGATTTTAAATAACTTTTAATCGACTTACATCGAATGCAGGTACGATATGGACATTGATAAATTATTGCAGTTGATGATTAATAAAAATGGCTCTGACCTTTTTATTACTGCTGATGTAGCGCCTTCCATGAAAGTAAATGGAAAAATTTTACCTGTCGGTAAAACCCCTTTGACCGCTGATCAAACCATGATGTTAGTCAAAGGAGTGATGACCCCTAGCCAGCAAAAAGAATTTAAAGAGACGAACGAGTGTCAATTTGCCATCTCTGATGAAGCACAGCAAGCACGTTTTCGGGTCAGTGCATTCATACAGCGCGATATGGCAGGAATGATTTTACGGAAAATTGAGAATAAAATCCCAACTGTTGAGGAACTACGCCTACCGCCAGCACTCAAAGAACTGGCCATGAAAAAGCGTGGCATTATCTTGCTGGTCGGTGCGACTGGCACAGGTAAATCCTCTACGCTCGCGGCTATGATTGGACATCGTAACCAAAACTCTCATGGGCATATCATTACCATAGAAGACCCTATCGAGTTTGTCCATAAACATCGTGGTTGTATCATCACTCAGCGTGAAGTCGGTATCGACACTCATTCATTTGAAGCAGGACTAAAAAATACACTACGCCAAGCACCAGATGTCATCTTGATTGGTGAGATTCGTAACCGCGAGGTCATGAGCTACGCGATCCAGTACGCTGAGACAGGGCATTTGGTATTTGCAACCTTGCATGCCAATAATGCCAACCAAGCGATTGACCGTATTATTCATTTCTTCGAAA
Organism: Psychrobacter sp. T6-5; assembly: GCF_052258485.2. Classification (NCBI taxonomy): domain Bacteria; kingdom Pseudomonadati; phylum Pseudomonadota; class Gammaproteobacteria; order Moraxellales; family Moraxellaceae; genus Psychrobacter; species Psychrobacter sp. T6-5. Next base: position 3,173,399 of record NZ_JBQQEY020000001.1, read on the forward strand.
CCAGTCGTCATAATCAGCTATTTATGGATTTGTCACTGAACTTGCAGGCCATTATTGCTCAGCAACTCATTCCAACTCCTGATGGCAAAGGACGCCGTGCTGCCATTGAGATTTTGTTAAACTCACAGCTGATTAGCGACTATATCCGTAAAGGTGAGGTGCATGAAATCAAAGATGTCATGACACGCTCGCGAGACAGCGGTATGCAAACCTTTGATCAAGCGCTTTTTGACTTGTATGAACAAGGAGAGATCACTTACAAAGAAGCAATTTTGCATGCTGACTCCCCTAATGACTTACGTCTGAAAATTAAGCTCAGTAGCAAAAACGGTAAGGCTAATTTAGATGAAGGTGTGGATAGTTTATCGTTAGACATCAGTTAAGTTATTGAGAGTGATGTCAGTACATACTGAAAAATTAAACTCAAAAAAGCCCTCATTATTGATAATGAGGGCTTTTTAATATGAGAGATCTTAGAGTCATGTATAAAAATAAAACTTTAATTGATAACCAAAGTCGTTACTTGGCACTGTCTCTGCAAGCTTGGTCAGCACAGATACCATATAAGACCAACGAATGACCCGATAGTTTAAAGCCGTGCTTTTCTGCGACTTTAAGCTGTTCTTCCTCGATCATCTCATTATGGAACTCAATGATTTTGCCACAAACATCACAGACCAGATGGTCGTGATGCTCTTCTTGGGTGATCTCAAACACTGACAGATTATTTTCGAAGTTGTGACGTTCTACAATACCTGCCTGCTCAAATTGAGTGAGTACACGATAGACTGTGGCAAGACCAACATCTTCACCTTGTTCGATGAGCGCTTTGTATACTTCTTCTGCACTCATATGGTGTAACTCGGCGCTTTCTAGCAGCTCTAAAATCTTGATACGAGGTAACGTAACTTTCAATCCTGCTCTACGTAAATCTTGATTGGTAAAAGAAGCCATAATATCCCTTCTGACTGTGACAGTCTTAGCAAATGAAAAACTAAAAAATATGAGATAAATAATCGTTGATGATTATTCTTTATTAAATATAAGTGGTTTTAACATCCTCAAAACAGTGCTGATGAGGTGACGAACTGCTTTATAATTGCCTGAATAACCGCAGTGCAAGCCTATGAATTTAAAATATAAATAATGAAACCATTCAGGTGGTGTTTGGTAAATAATGTCGTAAGTGGTAGGCAATTGCAAGTAAATGACGTATCATTTGTCCAAGATTGTCGGTCAGACTCGCACCATCTAACTTTGGCCGCGCCTAATTCATTTCTTATGAGTCATCTTACCATGATAAAGACATTAAATTTTCGTCCGTTAAGCCATGCCAGTGTGCTACGTAACATTGTCATCACCAGTATGCTGAGCGCTACTGTCGCTATGTCTGGCTGCTCACTATTGAGCGTTTATAAGATTGATTTGCCTCAAGGCACAGCGATTACTCAAACCCAAGCACAAAAACTAAAAGTAGGGATGAATCAGAACCAAGTACTTTATATCCTTGGCAGTCCTGCGATTAGAGATACTCTTGAACCTAAGCGCTGGGATTACATTTACGACTACCAAGCAGGCACCGAAGGCCGCCGTAAAGGCATTGCTGATGTCAAAAATGCAAGCCAACACTTAGTCGTTTACTTTGATGATAATGGTTTAGTCACTCGCATCGAAGGTATCGAGAGCTTACCAGCATCGTAATCAGTACGATTTATCAGCTTGAATGACTAACAGTTAAAATAAATAATAGCTTAACCGCGAGATTTATTTTTGCGCTGAGACATTGGATCAGCGCTTAAACTGCGATATACCTCGATACGGTCAAAAGGCTGCAATAGATAATTCAGCGGCTGTTTTTGTGCATAGATGCCCACATGCCAACGTTTAGCGGTTGGCGTTGTAATGTTTACTGCTTGCTCACACCATTTTGCCAGCGCTGCAAATTTTTCAAGCCAGCCAGCTTGACCTAGTGCTTCGTATAGACTCGTACCTTGAGTAACCTGCAAAGCCAGATAATGCTGGCGCTGCGCATCTTCCGCATACGCCAGATAGACTGTCATTAACTCCGATTGCAGCGCATTACTATTGCTATGCTTACTGCCCTCACTTGTTAGCTCAACCACTGTATCACCCAACCTATCAACGCCAATAGCAATGCCAGCGGTACAACGAGACGTATCGCGACTCGCCATAAGTTATAGAATGCTTCGCTGCTAAAGTTCAATGATTTGCGTAAATGACTGATCTTCATCTGCCATCCTGCAAATACTGATAATAGTAGTACAGCTATGCTACTCACTATAACTAGAATGCCTACCAGCCAAGTCGTTGGAATCGCAACCACCAGTAGCAACGCTAAGGCAAAAGTTATTATTAAGCTGACTAATAGCCCAAACTTATGCGTTAACTGCTGAGTACTGTAATGCAGCAAATAGCTAACGACGAATAGTACGCCAGCCCAATAGAGTAGTTGCCCAATCGGTGGTAACGACATACCACTGATAAATAACGCGACGACCCCTACCAATAACTGCAAAATCCAAATCGGTAATACCAATTTAGTGGCGCGATAATCACGGGCAGCCTTATTTTGCGCTTGTTGGCTGTTTGCTTCCACGGCGGTGAGCGTCTGCTTACTGACCAAGTTTTGCCCGAACCAGTATAATCCTGTACCTGCACCAACACTGACCAATGCTAGCGCCACTGCCCGTGCCCATTCAACCAAGCTGATATCCGTCATAGCAAAACTAATATTAGGCACACCATTTGCGATGCCCAATATTAATCCAACGACCATCAATCCGAGGCCAATAGGCAAAGGCGCGACCCCAAGCAGACTTAATAAGACAGTGATAACCATCAACCCTGCGGCAACCGCAAAACTTGGCACATCAGGGGCACTATTAAGCTCAGTCAAGGCAGTTAATATCCCTGTGCTGGCACCTGATATGATCAATGCTGCAATCACAATAGAAACCAATGCAGCCAGCCAACCAAAGCTGCGCCATATTGGGCTTGCATCTGATTCGCGAGTGAGCTTTTGCATACCAGCCAAAGGTCCCTCGACACTACGATAAGCCAAAGCTATCTCAGCATAAACGACTGGCAACGCGACCAACACCATTGCTAACAGCCATAATAACCAAAAATCGATCTCACCGATTGATGCAGGGGCGAACCAGCGAAATAATAATAACGGTAACAGTACCGCGATAAAATAAGAAGCATAACGGATCATCATAATCTCAATCCAAACGATCTAATACCATTCACAAAAACGACAGTAGCAAGTAAAACGAGTTCGATACAGCTAATCGCATTTTTGAGTATGGTATAAAGTGAATAACGGTAATTTATAATTATACAGAGCAATGAGTTGCCTCTGTAAAGGAATTCAGCTGTACATTGTCTTTTCAATATAAGGGACAAACAGTTATAAAAAAACCCCGAAATCGGGGTTTAGTAGTTCAGACATGATCAATATGTGCAAGGTGCTCAGTAATTCTATCTACAACGTGCGTATCAGACATTGATCATCAGTGCTGTTTAATTAGTGAATAGCACTCACATAGTCTGACAAGATACGAATGTCACGATCTGATAATTTCGATGCAACAGTTTGCATCATGCCCATCTCACCTTCTTTCGCAGCATCATTGACACGTTTTTGATCATCGCTATCGATATCATCAGCACGTCCAGCGGCGCGGAATAGTTTTAGCTGAGTGGCAATGTATTGAGCATGCTGTCCGCCTAATTTTGGAAACGCCGCCCAAGGGTTACCTGCAGCGTCCGGACCATGACAACCAGCACAACCAATCACACCGCGTGACTTATCACCACCCAAGAATAGTTTGGTGGCTTCTTGGTTAGTCGCAGGGTTGCCGTATCCAACACCCCAAGGTGCTTGGCTAGAGTAGTAACCCGCCACGTTGGCTAAATCCTGCTGAGACAAATTAGCAACCTGTGACTGCATGATACCGTTTTTGCGATAGCCTGCTTTAAAGTTAACTAACTGTTTATAAAGATACTTTACGTTTTGGCCGCCAAGGTTTGGCTGCGCAGGAACAATACTGACCCCATTAAGACCATGACAAGCAGCACAAACGGTTTCTGCAATTTTCTGACCTGCATCGACGTCATACTCAGGAACAATAATAGCAGCTTGTACGCTGAAACTTGCAACGCATAAGCTGGCAGCAGCGATTAACTTTTTCATTGATACAAATCCTACTAGCTCGGCGTAAGCATTATTTAGAGTGATTGCACTGATAAGATACCCAATATAGTCGCCTCTTTAATCATAGGCGTGGCATATATTTTGAGGTCTTGGACACAAGCAGTCTGAAAGTACTTACTAACATCAGGGTTTATTTTCGATTATTATAGCAAGACTTTGTATCATTTGCCTACTTAATCGTAGTATTCATCAGTTTTCTGGTGAGCATAGCCTAAAGTACAGGGCAAAAATAAAAAGCGCATTCAGGTTGTAAACCCAGCGCCCTATTTTATCGCTTCAAGCTCCATTTCTAAATGGACTACTTGCTCATATACTCGATAAGCTTGCGATAGTCATCATCGCTACAGGTATCACAGAGACCGCCTGCTGGCATTTGAATCATGCCACTTTTGATAGACTTAATGAGTGTCGGCATACCCTTTTGCTCAATAAGTTTCTGCCATTTGGCACTGTCGCCTTTTTTGATAGCATTTAGTGCGCCACTATCATGACAGGCTGCACATGAGTTATCATAAGTAGTAGCAATATCAGCCGCACCTGCGCTACTGATCATGATGCCACTTAGTAATAAGGCAGTACTGCCAACTGTTAGAGCATAATAGCCCTTACTAAGAAGTCTATTGATTGAAAACATAGAGCACCTCCTCGTGAGATTTCACGTGTCTCATCAATCGTTCTATTAAACGTCTTTCATTAAACATTGTAACAATATATGTCATACAAACATAGATAAATTATATTCAGCTTTGTTAACACTAAACACTTATTCTAATCAACAATTAACTTTAATGTTATCCTACTATTTATATGATGCTAATCGCAGTTATTTCAATAAGTAAGACAGGTAATAGTATAGAATAGCGGATAATATCAAATCGCTAACTTTATAAGGTATAAGCGCTGATAAAGAAGAGCCTCTTACCACTTTTTGCATATTTGCTGAATTGAAATCATGGCTTAAGCCAACTACCAGCTAACCAGAATTTTATACCCGTATCTAATTTTTTAAGATTAATGAGCCATTTATGAATACCCCGTTTACCGATGTTGCTGCCGAACATGCGCTGTTCAACACCAAATCCCGTCAGAAAATTCAGCAGACTGAATTTATGACATCAGCGCCCACCTTTAAGCTTTGCCCACCTGATATGGGATTAGAAGTTGCTTTTGCAGGACGCTCGAACGCTGGTAAATCCTCAGCCATCAACGCTTTGACCAATCAGCGCCAGCTTGCACGCTCGTCCAAAACACCTGGACGCACGCAAATGATTAACTTTTTTAGTATCGGTAACACTGATAGACGACTGGTTGATTTGCCAGGTTACGGCTATGCCGCTGTACCACTTGAGATGAAAAAAGAATGGCAGGTCGAACTAGAAGAGTATCTAGTATCGCGCTCAAGCCTTGCCGGCCTAGTGCTTATGACAGACATTCGTCATCCACTCAAGTTTTTTGACGAGCAGATGCTGCATTGGGCAAAAGATGGTGACCTACCCGTACACATCTTGCTGACCAAAGCGGATAAGCTTAAGTATGGTGCGTCTAAAAATGCCTTGCTCAATACCCGCAAAAGACTCAAAAAACTCGGCTTAAACTGTACTATCCAGTTATTTTCAGCCTTGAGAAAAGAAGGTCTTGATGAGCTGGCTGGTGTCATGGGTAGATGGTACGACTATCAACTGGATAATGACAAAATCATTGAATCGTCTTTTGCATTATTAGAAGGCGATGAGTTAGAAGACGCCATTGAAAAAGAAAGCGGTCAGGAAGAAAATAAATAGATATTATGGTATCAAATAAAAAAAGGGGTTTATCGTTAATATCGATGACCCCCTTTTTTATATAAGTTAAAAAGACTTTTATTTAAGCACATAATAGCTTAGCCAATGCTTGCGGCGTATCAACCTGATATGTCGGCTGCTGAGCAGCAAGCTCTGCACTTGTTGCCGTGCCATAGTTGACCGCGATACTGGTCATACCCAGTTTGGTTGCCATTTGAATATCATAGATACTGTCACCGATGAACACGGCATCAGATATTTGCTGCTGCGTGTAATTCAAGATATCAGTCAACATCTGCGGATCAGGTTTTGAGCCTGACTCATCAGCACAGCGTGTCATGACAAAATAATCGCGACTATCAGAGGCATCCAATACACGATCTAGGCCTTTTCTTTTTTTACCAGTTGCAACAGCAAGCTTTTTGCCCTGCTCCTGCAAAGTCTGCAAGATATGCTCTATCGGCTCAAAGAGTGGCGTATAGTGGCTATTAGCAATATAGTACTCTGCATAAGTCTGCTGAATGGCGAGCGTCTGCGACTCATTTGCATGAGGATATAAAATCTCGATACCATTCATTAAACTCAGACCAATGATGTCTTTCACCGCTTTATCGGTCGTCTCAAATCCATGTGCTTCTCCAGCCACGTGCATGGAATCCACAATTAAGCCGATAGAATCCATCAGCGTGCCGTCCCAGTCAAAAATAATTAGTGTCTTATCAGATAGACGATGCTCATCTGCGGGCTGAGAGTGTTGAGTAAGTTCTGGCGTATCAGTGGTAAATGATGCAGTCATGGATTCACCTTAACGAATAACAATAGTAAATAACAGATACGAAAACGTCACGGTGGCTTATTCATAAAAATAAGGTATCGTGACGTTTTCATGTTTCTATAAAGGTCTAAATTTTTAGACCAAGATGATTATATTTAGACCTATTCAGGCAATTTGGTTGTCTCTGGAAGCCAATCCGCCATGTCGTCTGGCAATGGTGCGGTAATAGGGTCATAACCCGGAATATCTAAGCGCCACGCGTGCAGACACAGACGATGAACGCCTGATTTATCATGCACGTTATACTTATCATCACCCAAGATAGCATGACCGATGTGAGCCAAATGCACACGGATTTGATGCGTGCGTCCGGTTAGTGGCTTGGCTTCGATGAGGCTTACTGGCTGACCATTAATCATAAAACGATCATGAACGATGATATCGGTTTGGCTTTCTTTCGCTTGTGAGTCTTGTGCGTCTACTTTGACACGGCGCTCACCGCTAGCAAGGGTATAACGCAGTAACGGTGCATTGATACGTTGTTCATTAAGCGCAGGCTGTCCTTTAGCCAGACATAGATAGTGCTTTTGAATAGTCTTATCTACCAAATGTTGCTGCAACACTTTAAGCGTTGAGCGTTTTTTGGAAATCATCAGTAGACCTGAGGTATCTTTGTCGATGCGATGTATCAGTTCTAGATACTTCTTACCTGTCACTTCACGCATGGCTTCGATGACACCAAAGTCCAAGCCACTACCGCCATGCACCGCAATGCCAGAAGGCTTATTCAGCACTAGCAGACCCTCATCTTCATAGACCACACGTGCTAGCAAGCTTTTGGCGAACTCAGTACTGATGATAGGTTTGTCACGTGTCGCCAACTCCACAGGTGCGATACGTACAACGTCTTCACGCTGCACTCTATCATGTGCCTTGCAGCGTTTATTGTTGACGCGCACTTCATCTGAGCGAATCATTTTATAGATGTGCGATTTTGGCAAACCCTTTAAACGGTTCAGCAAAAAGTTATCCAAACGCTGGTCGTGCTGATGTCGCGTCACTTCAAGGTAGTTTACCTTGCCGAAGTTACTAATCTCATCGTCAGCGCTTTGTGGGCGTGTTTTGCTATTGAAAATAGCAGGGGCTTTATGGGTAGGAGCGTCATCAGTCATTTTTGAGTTTGTCATTTTTAGTTAGGTATTTACACAAAGATTTGTTATAGTTTAGCATGTTGAGCGACAATTAAGCAGAGGCGACAGCAATAATCATTGTTGTTTCAGATAGCTGGTTACTGTTTTATTACTTTCCAGTGCTTACTGATTGCTAGTAAAGAGGTCTATGCTATTTACCCTGCTGCTATGAAACGTTTCATCTAATTGTAGGGCCAGTCGTTTAAAGGCATTAGCATTTAAAGGTATTCGTTACCAAACACAGCCCTATAAATTAAAACACTGTATCGAATTTTACTCGGTACCATAAAACAAATAGTGACACTAAATACCATCGCGTTAATAACTTTGACGATCAGTCTATTTATTAACGGATGACAACACCACATTGACTCACTAACTGCATGACAACGACTTTTTTTGATAACTATTTATTATTTAATGATTACTTATCTGATGGTCTTTTATACCAGCATAGTTGAGCAAGTATGGGTCGTTTAGCGTTAGGATCGAAAAATAATTCGATAGCTGCCTGAGTATTGGTGGTCAAACAGATGACGATAAAGAGGTAAATACGATACCATGCTGACAAGCTGGTCCATTACTCTGTTTGCCAAGTACGCCCCGCTGATAACCAAAGCTGTGATACCTAACCTTGAGACACCCAAGATATTATTGACGATATATAAAGAACGATAAATAAAGAGTAACCAATCGCTTTGCCTGAATAGATAGCCGCTGACTGACGCTACGATATATAGTAGCAATCACGACCGCGATATTATTGTTAGACTTTGAAGGATGAATGGCTATCGCAATATGCCTTTTTAATATCAGTATTTTTTAGACCCGTAACTGACCGTCGCCCACGCTTACAACGTGCGCCAACATCACTACCAATAGAACGTACTGACATTAAGAGAGTTTTTATTCGCTGACATATTCATATATGTACCAAGTTTATTGATAATAGAATATAAGTATCATAGCCTTACACCCTATATTATTTATATTAATGTGAGCAGCGCTCATCACTTCAGGTAAAAAAGAAGCCATTGAAAAAGCCCACGTGCTTTACGAAACCCACGATTTACGTTCTACTGTTCACTGATATCTACAAATGCTAATGTCATATTAGCCACACTTGCCACTATCTTCTAAAGACTGTCTTATCGTTGTTATGCGTACTCATAGGATATAAATATGAAACGCATTTTGATCAACGCAACTCAAAACGAAGAAATTCGTGTCGCCTTATGTACAGGCAATCATCTATACGATTTCGACTTAGAAAATCGTACCCGCGAGCAAAAAAAATCTAACATTTATAAGGGCCATGTGACCCGTGTTGAGCCATCGCTTGAAGCGGTATTTGTCGAATACGGCTCTCAGCGCCAAGGTTTTTTGCCGATTCGTGAAATCTCTGCCGAATATCTAAGCGGTAACCCACGTGATGAAAACATCAAAAAACTGATTAAAGAAGGCGACGAGCTAATCGTCCAAGTAGAAAAAGAAGAGCGTGGTAATAAAGGCGCTGCCTTATCGACGTATGTCTCTTTGGCTGGTCGCTATCTGGTACTCATGCCAAATAATCCTCGTGGTGGCGGTATCTCACGCCAAATCTCAGGCAAGCTGCGCGAAGATATGAAACGTATGCTGAGCAATCTTGATTTGCCAAAAGGCATGAGCGTTATCATTCGTACGGCGGGTATTGGCAAAACGCAAGAAGACTTACAGCATGATCTTAACCATTTGCTCAATATCTGGCAGGCCATCCAAGAACAAAACCAAAAATACCCGTCACCACGCCTCGTCCATCAAGAAGCAGGTGTCGTTACACGTGCTGTCCGTGACTATCTGCGTGATGATATTGCTGAGATTTGGATTGATAACGAAAACGCTTATATCGAAGCGGCAGGCTTTATTGATGCAGTGATGCCAAAACAAGCCGAAAAGCTACGCAAATATACCGATTATGAGCCGATGTTCTCTCGTTTCAATATCGAAAAACAAATCGAAACGGCCTATCAGCGCGAAGTGCGTCTGCCATCAGGTGGCTCAATCGTCATCGACCAAACAGAAGCCTTGGTCTCTATCGATATCAACTCTGCTAAGTCGACCAAAGGTTCAGACGTCGCTGAGACCGCTTACCATACCAACCTAGAAGCGGCTGATGAGATTGCTCGTCAACTTCGTCTACGTGATATGGGCGGTTTGATCGTTATTGACTTCATTGACATGAATGACAATAAGCATCAAAAGGAAGTAGAAAAGCGTCTAATCGATGCGACCAAATACGATCGTGCTCGCGTCCAGTTTGGTGATATTTCTAAATTTGGTCTGATGGAAATGAGCCGTCAGCGTCTACGCCCGTCCCTAGAAGAGTCAACAGGCTATATCTGCCCGCGTTGCCATGGTAACGGTATGATTCGCGACCTGCGTTCATTGTCGCTATCTATCATGCGTCAAATTGAACAAATTGCGCTCAAAGAACGCCAAGGTGAAGTACAGGCAGAAGTCCCAACCGACATCGCAGCATTTTTACTAAATGAGAAACGCGATAGCTTGGTTTATCTTGAGCAAGACAGTGGCACGCGTATCACGATTTTGCCGCACGCCCATTTAGAGTCACCGAACTTTAAGCTGCACTTTAACCGCGATGGCTTTGCCCCATCGAGCTACGAGCGTATCACTGATACCCAGCAACAAGAGCACAGTGACCTTGGCTACAATGTCGACTGGCAAACGGCTGAAAAAGAGCGCCCTGAGCAGCAGCCTACTCGCCAGCCTCGTAAGCCATCAAATGATAACAACAAGCAGAGCGCAGCCACGCAGAACGATACCGTAAATCATAGCAATGATCGTCGTAATCATAAAAATGCTAATGACGCTGCGCCAGCACGCGCACCACAAGCCAGTCAACCTCAAAACGTTGCAGCACCAGTCGTAGCGCAGACTCAAAATATTGAAGCCACTGCTCAACCAAAAGCAGTCGCTTGGTTATCAAATCTGTTTGCTCAAGCGCCGCAAGCCACTACCACACCTAGTGTCAGTAGTCGCGATGCCGCTGAAGCGATCGAGGCCTTGGTAAATACTGGCGCACAAAGCTTAGGCTCATTTGGCCAAGTTGATAGCAATGCATTGAATAGTGCCGCTTCAAATAGTGAGCGGCCAAATCAACAAAACAATAGTCAGAAAAACGACAGCCAACAGTCAGATAACAACGCTAATCGTCAACAGGCGCGTCGTAATGATAGCGATACTGATGACAGCAATAATGAAGACAGAAGAAGACGTAAACCACGTAAGTCAAGAAACTCAAAGCCGCGTCAAAGAAAAGAGGCGACTGATGAGACGACTAACAATGCCAATAGCAGCACGGACAACAGCGCTGATGAGAAATCGTCTGACACGCAAGGCCAACAACAGCAAGACAAGCGTCAACAGGAAAACAGACGCACGAACGATCGCAATCGTAATAACCGTCAAGACAGCAGCAATCGTCAAGACAATAACCAAAAAGCAAATGATCGTAATGACGCAGACAACGAAACTGGCCAAAAAGCTGACGAGCAAGTCCGCGCTAAGCGTAAATCGCATAGCCAACGTGGCTCACGCGGAAAGCTAGAGCGCGGTGAAACGCTAACGGCTGACGATGTTAAGCAAAACAAGCAGCAAAATGGTAAAAATAACGACGACGCCAATGGTAAAAACCAATCTAGCACACGTCGTAGTCAGGACCCTAACGAAGTCGTGCTACAAGTCAATGAAGCACCGACCAAGCTCAAGGCGTCAGAAGTTGTGCACTTATCTTTAGATGATAGCAAGTCCTCGCCTGCTAAGCCTCAATCTAGCGATAAGCAACGCTCAACAAATGGCACGGCAAAGAACGAGAGCACAAAAGATCACGCTGCTCAGCAAACTGCCAACAAGCCTAGTGACAGTGAGAAAAATACTGACCAGAAAGGTGACAATAAAAAGGGTACGGTAGAGACGTCTAAAAATCAGACTCAAGACAATCAAGAGGCGACTACTAACGCTAAGGTGCAAAACAATGCACCTGACCGTAAGCAGAGCACTGACGATAAAAATCAGTCAGAACAAGCGCAACCAGCCTCTTCTAGCGACCAACCAACCTCTGCTGGCGACACAGACAGCCAGTCAATTAGCCCAAAAACGGCTGATGCAGAGCAGGCCAAAGCCAAGCCCGAGCATCAGAAAACTGAGACCACTGATATTGGTACCACTGATAATGTCAGCAAGGCTGAAGAAGCTAAAAAAGTTCCAGCTAATGACAGTGGTGCGAATGATAAAGGTATGAGTAACTCAGCACTTGAGCTAACACATGAATCACTGTTTGGCGAACGTTACGTGACTGCTGAGAAATTTGGTCAAGCTAGCAACGACCCACGCGTGGTACGTGCTCAGCAAGCAAAAGTAACGAAAACAACACCTCAAGTCGAAGCTACTATTGTAAGTACAGCAGCGATACGTGGTACCGTTGGTGAGTTTATTCGTACTACGCTGCCAGACGCGCAAACTCGCTTAGCAGAAAATGGCGTTATCAGCTGCTTTATCGAGACAATTGCCTTGTATAACGAGCAAGCGCAATCTTCTGATAATAGCACCAACGTCGAGAGCGCTGTTGATGACAATCATAGCAACGATATGGTCAATCAGAGTTTTGACTTTAGCAACTATGGCTACCAGCCATTAGCAGCAGATTACTTGGCACGCTTCGCAGCGATGACGCAAGCTGTCAGTCAATTTGCAGCAGCTCAAGGCAAAACAGCCGTTGAACCACGAGCTATTGGCAAACGTGCCAACAATGATCCACGCGGTCAGCATCCTGACTACCAAGAGCCAGCTGTGTTGAGTGTTCCTACAGAGCAGACTTCGAGCAATGAAGCATCGTTAGTAAACACTAAGCAAAACAATAGCGAAGTGGATGCACATAACCTTGAAGCGACAGCACTGGCGAATCAAGCGCAGACAGACCATGTCAGCTCTGATAGCGAAAAACTGCTAGAAGTCGAGCAAGCGCAATCAGCTGCTAACAGTGCAGAAGCTCAAGCCGGTGAAGGACGAGAAACCAATACGACGGAAGCTGATGCAACGCAGGCGGATGTAGAAAAGTCTGATGCAGAAGAGGCTGAGCAAACAACCGAATCTAAAGTAGAAGAATCTACTAAAGAAACGGGCAAAGATGACAGTCAGGCAGCTAAGTCTAAGACCACCATCGCCAGCTATAAAAATATGATCGAAAATGTGGCTGAGCAATTGCTGCCACAGACAGGCATGTTTAATCTGACGACGCCAAAGGTTCCAAAGGCACGCAGTCGCAAGCCTAAAACGGATCATAAAAAACCGACCCAAGCTGAGAAGCTTGCGTCTGATGATACCGATAGCGAAAGCTAATATATAGAAGCAGAAATATAAAAGCCCCAAAGCTACTAATAGCTTTGGGGCTTTTTGTTTTGGTAGGACAAAGCTTAATTATTCATTTAGAAAAAAGTTTGATAGTAAGATAAAAACATAGGCCAGCTTAATGAGCAGAAGAAGCCTTATCATCTTTGCCGCGAACTTTATCAATAGTGGTAAGCAATGCCACAACTGCCGCACCGATAATAAAACCAATAATACCATTTAATACGGTAGTTGTTACCCCTTCAAAAATACCAGTGAGATGCGCGATATCTTCTACGCCATGATGCAAAAAGCCAATACCATGTACTAAGATACCACCACCCACTAAGAACATGGCCAACGTACCCGCAATAGATAAGAACTTCATGAGCTTTGGCGCAGCAGCAAACATCACCTTACCTACTTTTTGCTTGAACGTGCTTTCTTGCTCCATCAAATGTAGGCCTGCATCATCAATTTTGACGATACCAGCGACCAAACCATAAATCCCAATCGTAATACCAATTGCTAAAATAGACAGCACTAAACTGCGTTCTAGCAAAGTAGCACTTGCCGTTGCGCCTAGTGCAATCACGATAATCTCAGCTGATAAGATAAAATCTGTACGTATCGCACCTTTGATCTTTTCTTTTTCAAATGCCACTAAATCGATTGTTTCATCCGCATTGGCTTTTCGGCGGGCATTTTGTTCTTCGTCATGTGGCAATGCATGTGGCCAAAATCGATGTATAACTTTTTCTGCCCCTTCATAAACTAGGAACAGACCGCCACACATTAATAAAAACGTGACAAGCGGTGGATAAATCGCACTAATCAATAACGCTGCTGGCACCAAAATGAGCTTATTGATCAGTGAGCCCTTGGCTACTGCCCAGACAACGGGAAGTTCGCGATTGGCTTTGACACCAGTAACTTGTTCAGCGTTCAGGGCCAAATCATCGCCTAACACGCCAGCGGTTTTTTTGGCAGCGACTTTGGTCATGACGGAGACGTCATCCAATATCACACTGATATCATCAAGTAAGGTTAATAAACTGGCACCTGCCATGTGTGCTCCTTAAAGCAAATTTGTTGAAGTAAGTCGTGCTGAAATCATTAAAACAAAGTATTTTATTAAAACTCTTATAAAAACAATGCTGTTAGCAGTAGATTACAAGGGCACGCCTATATATTACATAGTACAAATGTATCTTATTTTTTGAATTTGTGTTGTCAGCTATTCTTAAAAGTTGGGATTATTTGCATTTATTAGACGATGCATTTGAGCTGTTATTATTCATAAATATGGTAATATAGCGACTTTACCGCTTATCTTTATTATCAATAATTTATAAAAACTTCTGTAAAATTAAACCTTTAAAACACTACTCAGACACCTTACTATATATTGTAATCCACAACGCTTTGTATATAACGAACTCATGTCTAGGCGCGATGCCTATAGGAAAATCCATATGCTGTCATCCATTAGCAAAAATACCACGACGAATAATTTTTTCTCTCGTACTACCCTATCTCGTTTTGTGATGAGTGCCTTGCTAGTAGGTATTGCTGCTGGCTGCTCAAACAATGCAGCGGATGCAACCAGTAACACCAGTGTTGTCAACGCGGCGCAGACCAAGGATGCGCCAGCCAAAGTGTCAGCTGATAGTGACTCTGCAGTGGTTAGTGCATTACAAGCAAACCTAAAGGCCTCTGGTATCGACGAAACCATCGTCTCAGCGGTACCAACAGATATGGATGGTATTTATTGGGTGACTGCTGAAGGGCTCCCCTCTTTCTTTACCGATAAGTCGGGTAAGCATATTATCCAAGGACAGATAGTTGCCGTTGGCGGTGCTGCGCCAGTGGATATCAGTGCTGCTTTGGCGGCCAGTACCGCGCAAGAAGCGTTAAAAGCAGTCGATAAAAAAGAGATGATTATTTATCCAGCAAAAGGTGAGACCAAAGCGGTCGTCTACGCCTTTACTGACGCCGACTGTGGCTACTGCCGTAAACTGCATGAAGAGATGGATGACATCAATGCGCGCGGTATCGAAGTGCGATATCTAGCATGGCCACGCAGTCAAGAGTCTGTGCCAAAAATGGAAGCGATTTGGTGTAGTCAGGATCGTAACGCAGCGATGGATCAAGCAAAAATGGGTGCCAATGTGCAAGCACCTAGCTGTGCCACCCCTGTGCAAGCGCATATGGCCCTAGGGTCAAGACTGGGTGTGCGTGGTACTCCTGCCATCTTTACTGAAGCAGGCGAGCAAGTAGGTGGCTACTTACCTGCAGCACAGTTGGCGCAAGCTGTCGGTGCAAACTAATACTTAATTCTAAGATGTGATATTTTTGACGTATTCCAATATCTATTATTTATATGAATGGATTTAAATGTAAGACAGCGCCACTTGAGCAATACCTTAGTATGCCAAGTACAGATGAGCACGATAGTTATTCTATAATCTATACCCTATATAACCTTATCGACATTGTGTAGACGTCACAACTGCTTGTCGGTATGATACGATAAAGCGCGATGCAAAATTAGCAATACCCTTTTATCTGAGCATTTTTTATTCAACTATAATGAAGTATGTATGCAAAGTAGCACTAGAAAATGCCTATAGACTGCCGGTGTCATGCCGCAGACTCATTTGATATTGCCCCAGCGTTATGCCCGCTTCATTATATTTAACCTCTTGAGGATACTGTGAGCAATTCCATCAAACTAGCGATACTTGGTTTAGGCACCGTCGGAACAGGTGTGATCAACCTAATCAATGACAATTTAGATGAGCTAAAACGCCGTAGTGGACGCGATATTATCATTACCGAAGTGGGTACGCGCCGTCAGCGTGATGATATTGATACCAGCATCATGCAAAACAGTGACTTGATGGCAATTGCGGCAAGCGACAATGTCGATATCGTTATCGAAGTGATTGGTGGTACGACCTTAGCTAAAGACGTCATCATGCAGGCTATCAAAAACGGTAAGCATGTCGTAACTGCAAATAAAGCGCTATTGGCTGAACACGGCAATGAGATTTTTGCATTCGCTGAAGAGAATAATGTCCATGTTGCTTATGAAGCAGCGGTGGCAGGCGGTATCCCAATCATCAAGGTGATGCGTGAAGCACTTGCTGCCAATAAAATTGATTGGCTCGCAGGTATCATTAACGGTACTGGCAACTTTATCATGACCGAAATGCGTGACAAAGGTCGCCCATTTGCCGATGTACTAGAAGAGGCGCAAGAGCTGGGTTATGCAGAAGCAGATCCAACTTTTGATGTGGAAGGCATTGATGCGGCGCACAAACTAGCCTTGCTTGCCTCTATTGCATTTGGTATCCCGCTACAGCTTGACAAAGTCTACTGTGAAGGCATCACTGGTATCACACTACAAGATGTCAACTACGCTGAAGAGCTTGGCTATCGTATCAAACATTTAGGATTTGCGGTACGCCGTGATGGTCAAGGCAACAGTGATGACGCTGGCGTTGAGTTGCGTGTACATCCAACGCTTATTCCACAAGACGCGTTGCTTGCCAATGTCAACGGCGTAAAAAACGCGGTACTGGTCAACTCACATCCGCTTGGGCAAACGCTCTACTGCGGTGATGGCGCTGGTGCTGGTGCTACTGCTTCGGCAGTGATGGCCGACGTCATGGATCTCGTCCGTGTATTAGGTAGCAAAAGTGGCGACGAGCAAAACAGCAGCGAGCAAAGCAATCATGGGCATCATGTACCACACTTAGCATTTATCCCTGAGCAACTCTCAGACACGCCGATATTACGTGCTGAGCAGATGATTACTGGTTACTACTTACGTGTACATGCTTATGATAGCCCAGGTGTTTTAGCGGACATCACTCGCATCCTAAGCGATGCAGGTATCAATATCGATGCCATTCTACAGAAACCTGCGCATAAAGTTGGTCAAGTACCCGTCATTATCTTAACCCTACCTGTGGTTGAGAGTCAGATGAATCTCGCTATCGAAAAAATTGAAAAATTAGACACCATTACTGATAAAGTAGTACGCATTCGCTTAGATGAGCTGGCTTAAAACATAATTTTAGCAAGCCACGTTTGTCACCCCCTTTATCAGTGAGCTAGGCAAATGCTAACCGATAAAGGGTAATGGCGAACCAGCCCTTGCCTCTCTGTGAGGCACTTTCATTTAAAATACGTAAATAAGGAATAATAACGATGTCAAATGATGCAATTGTAATCTTAAACGGCGCACGTACACCAATGGGCGGCTTCCAAGGCGTACTCAAAGACATGAGTGCTAGCGATTTGGGCGCTGCTGCAATCAAAGCCGCTGTCGAACGCTCAGGCGTTAGTGTCGATAATATTGATGAAGTAATCATGGGTTGTATCTTGACTGCAGGTTTGGGTCAAGGCCCTGCCCGTCAAGCCATGCGTAAAGCTGGATTGTCTGACGCGACTGGCGCTGTCACCATCAACAAGCTATGCGGCTCAGGTCTAAAAGCCGTCATGCAAGCACATGATGGTATCAAAGCTGGTAGCTTCAATGTTGCTGTGGCTGGTGGTATGGAGTCAATGACCAATGCACCGTATCTGATGCCAGGGTCGCGTGGTGGCTACCGTATGGGTCACAAAGAAGTCAAAGATCATATGTTCTTAGATGGTCTAGAAGATGCTGAGACTGGTAAGCTCATGGGCATGTTCGCTCAAGAAATGGCGGATGAAAAAGGCTATACACGTGAGAAGATGGATGAATTTGCCATCGAATCACTCAATCGTGCGCTAACCGCTATCAAAGATAATCACTTCAAAGATGAAATTGAGCCTGTAACGTTTGAAACTCGTAAAGGCGAGCAAACGGTCGATACTGATGAGCAACCAGGCCTAGCGAATGCTGATCGTATCCCAAGCTTACGCCCAGCATTTGCAAAAGACGGTACAATCACTGCAGCCAATGCCAGCTCAATCTCAGACGGTGCTGCTGCCGTCGTCGTCATGAAAGAGTCACAAGCAAAGGCTGAAGGTCTAGATTATCAAGCTCGCATCGTTGCCACTGCTTCGAACTCTCGTCACCCAAGTGAATTCACCATCGCTCCGATCGGTGCTATCGAAAAAGTACTAGCAAATGCTGGCTGGTCAGTCGCTAATGTAGATCTATGGGAAATTAACGAAGCCTTTGCGATGGTCACTATGGCTGCTATGGATGAGCTAAACATCGACCACGCCAAAGTTAACGTTGAAGGTGGCGCTTGTGCGCTTGGTCATCCAGTAGGCTGTTCAGGTGCGCGAATCTTAGTGACGCTCATTAATTCTCTCAAGCGTACCGGCGGCAAAAAAGGCGTTGCGACACTTTGTATTGGTGGCGGCGAAGCAGTTGCCGTTGCTATTGAGCTTCCTTAATTATCAATTATTTTTAAAACAGTAGTTTTAGAGACAATTTGCAGTTTAATTTTTTATCACTCATTATTTTTTAAAACCGCAGCGCGAATGGTGCTGCGGTTTTTTGTTTATCGTCTGCTCGTCTTTATCTATCGTCTTCTTCTGTAAAAAGATGTTCACTTTACACCCCCTCTATGTTGTGGACTTTACACCCTATTACACGCAATTACTGCAAGCTCACATTTTGCTACCTTGAGCATGTATCTCATCGAAAATCATGGTGTTACGATGAATACAAGTTGGGATAGTAAGTAAGAAAAATTGACACGTCGCTATCAACATGATATTTAGATGGATTTTCCAAAGTCTATTTAATGATAAGTAAAAGAAAATAAACAACTAATAAATTATAGAAAAGGAATTAAAATAATGAGTCAACTAATTCGTTTAAAAGATATTCAAGCCACTCACCGTGACCTAATCGGTGATGACTATTACGATCCAACAGACAAAACTGCTTACGGTGTGAACGAAGAAAAGATCGGTAAAATCGAAGGTGCACTAGTAGAAGATACCACTGGCCGTATTCGTTACTTAATCGTCGATGCAGGCGGCTGGTTTAGCTCAAAAGAAGTATTAGTACCAGCGGGCCTTGCTCGTATCGTTGGTGATGATGTATTCTTCGATAGCTTGACCAAGTCACAGGTAGAAGCCATGGAAGTATATGACCATGATTACCAGTACAGCTATAAAGAGCAATATGAGAAAGACCGTCAAGCATTTACTGCTGACACCTTGCCAGCTGAAGAGCGCGTAGATATTGCAGATCATTCTTATGATGCACCAAATACACTAGAGCTTTTAGAAGAGCGCTTAACTGTCAATAAAGACCGTATCGTTGCAGGTCTTGTAAAAGTTGGTAAGCACGTTGTCACTGAAGAGCGCAATGTCGATGTCGAGCTAGAAGAAGAACATGCTGATATCCAGCGTACCAGCGTTGATCGTCCAACAGATCGTCGCATTGGTGATATGGATGTCAACGATACAGTTGAAGTTGAACTAGAAGCAGAACGTGCTCGCGTCGGTAAAGATACTTATGTCTCTGAAGAAGTGAATGTTGGCAAAACAACAGAACGTCATACTGAAACTATCGTTGAGACTATTCAGCGCGAAGAGCTAGACGTTGACAACGATGGTAATGTAGTCGACCGTGAAGGCAACTTAGTAAACCGTGATGACATCACCGCTGAAGACGTACGCCGTGCTCGTGGTATGTAATATACTGATACTTTGCATCTTTTAATGACATTGTAATGTCATCATGAGATGTGATAGTAATAGGCAGCTAAGCATTTTGGTTTAGCAGATTAAGACCAGAGCATGTCTCTGGTCTTTTTTGTATCGATAATATGGGGATGTGAGTTATTATAGTAATGATTAATGATAGTAATAAGTTCAATGTCACTCGTTAATACTTCTTCTTGCCCGATTCATCATTTTATAATTATAAGGAAATAAAAATGACTACTGACCATACAGAAAACTTATACCAAGACGATTTGGAAAACCAAAAAAGTACACTAACTGATGAAAACTCCAATGTCGTCAATGTTGGACATTTGGAACTATTAGAAGAACGACCTGTCATCAATAAAGAGCGCCTAGACGTTGGTAAAGTGACTGTCACCAAGCACGCCCGCACCAAAACTATCGACGTCCCTATTGAATTAGTAGAAGAGTACATCACGATTCGTACTGAATACCATGATGCAGAGAGTCAAGATTTGCTGTCTGGCCATTACGACGAAAAAGACATATTACGTCATGTTGAGCCCTCACTTGATAGTAAAGCTGTGGTGACCGTCAATGGTAAACAAATAGAGATTGGTGATGATCCGATTGAAATCGTCTTATCACGCCAAGTGGCGACTATTACCAAAGACACCTATGCCATCCAAGAAATTGAGGTCAATAAGAGCACCCATATCCATACCGATAGTATCTCAGTAGAGCTTAAGCATGAAGAGTTAGATGTGACTGAAGAAGGGTATTTGGCGCATGAGACTAATACTACTCAACCAAAATAGATGAAATACTGGTGCTTTAATCACCAGCATAAATAAATCACTGACAAAAAAAAGCAACGCCAAACCAGCGTTGCTTTTTTTATATGGTACATAGTAGTCAAACTTTTATACTTTATTACATTCAAAAGTATTCACGGTTGACTCATCCGCACCCGCCGTACGCATGACGCCAGTTTCGCGTTCTTCATGCGCCACACGCCACTGAGTAAAACCTTGACCACCATCCATTGCGGTTGCGACTTCAAACACTTCTGGATTACTGCCTTCATTGGTCTGATTTAATGTCACTGTACCCATATCAGTCGCGACGACGACTTGGTTAGCGTCTTCTTTATAAGTTGCTTCAACTTTTAGCTCAGGTGAACACAGATATGATACCTGCGTCACACCGCTGTTTACCGACGCGACCGTATCACCCTCTACTTCATTAAGTGAGGCATCTTCAGTATTTACAACAACATCACTTGGCTCAGCAGGCTCAGCTGACATTGGTACAGATTCTTCAGCAGTGACACCATCTTCCATACTTGACTCTGGTTCTGATTGTTGCTGACAGGCACTGATCGTTAATGCACCAGCGAGCAACCCCGTCAATGCGACTGAGGTACGCAATTTTTTTAATAATTCTAAACTCATAACGCTCTCCCAAATAGATATGCTAAACACTATAGCGTGTCCATAAATTCACGCCTATGCTGAATTTGTAAGCAATCAATACAAAGTGTTCATCTGCTATAGAACGGTAAATTATAGAACAAGCAGCATTTATAAGATATAAAAAAGCCCCTATCTGGTTGAGATAAGGGCTTATTATTTGGCAGTCTACAGACTCTAACCATAATTGTTAATGATTAAAAGACAAGAGTGATTAGATTTTGCCGTGACACTGTTTGTACTTGAGCCCTGAACCACAAGGACAAGGGGCGTTACGACTGATATTCATACCAGCATACGGGTTTGGCTCATTGGCATTGCTACCACTGGCTGCCATAGCAACGCCAGCTGCTGCCGTACCACTAAGACTGCGGTTTTGTGGTTGCGGCTGAGCGGCTGCACTGTTTACGTTACTATCCAAATTGTCTACGTCATCATGTTCAAACTGCATTTGCATATGCGCAGCATTCTCACGTTGCTGAGCTTCCAACGCTTCTAGCTCTTCTTTGGTTGGGATATGAACACGTGATAAATCTTGTACGGTTTCAGATTTGATGGCGCCTAGCATCATTTGGAACAATTCAAACGATTCACGCTTGTATTCTTGCTCAGGGTTTTTCTGCGCATAGCCGCGTAGATGAATACCCTTACGTAGCTGATCCATCTGTGTCAAATGCTCTTTCCAGTGCTTGTCTAGACTCTGTAGCATAAAGTGACGCTCAAGCTGGGCGGCGTCTTGCTCACCCATCTGCTCACGGCGGCTATGATAACGGTCTATGGCTGTTTGGATAATTTTAGCACGCAGCCCTTCTTCATCTAGACGGCGGTCTTCATCTAGCCAATCGTTGATCGGCATTGAAATTTTGAACTCGTCTTCAAGCTCATCTTCTAATCCGTCAATGTTCCACTGATCATCGATAGAGCCAGGTGGAATGAACTGGTTGATCATTGCGTTATACACTTCATGATGCATCACTTCAATGGCTTCTAATAAGTCCATTTCGGCAAGCAAATCATCACGCTGACCATAGATAACTTTACGCTGCTCATTGGCAACGTCATCGTATTTCAACAGGTTCTTACGCGCATCAAAATCGCGGCTCTCTACTTTACCTTGCGCGTTTTCGATCGATTTTGAGACCATTTTATGCTCGATGGCTTCATCTTCTTTGAGACCCATTGCACGCATCATATTGACGACGCGATCGCCTGCGAAGATACGCATCAAATCATCTTCGAGCGATAAGAAAAAGCGTGACATCCCAGGATCACCCTGACGACCAGCACGACCACGTAACTGGTTATCGATACGGCGTGATTCATGACGCTCAGAGCCAATGATATGTAGACCGCCAGCCGCAACAACTTGGTCATGCTTCACTTGCCACTGAGACTTTAGGCGCTGCATCTCCTCAGCACTGACGCCATCAATATCTTCAATAAATGACTGCCAGTTACCACCAAGAATAATATCCGTACCACGACCTGCCATGTTGGTCGCGATAGTCACTGATTTTGGGCTACCAGCCTGTGCGATAATCTCAGCTTCACGCTCATGCTGCTTGGCGTTTAGAACGTTATGCTTCACGCCTTCTTGATCGAGCAAATAAGACAACTCTTCACTGGCTTCAATCGTCGCCGTACCGACCAATACTGGCGCACCTTTGGCTTGAATCTCTTTAATCTCGCGAATGATGCCTTTGTATTTGCCTAACTTGGTTAAGAAAATCTGATCATCCATATCGATACGAGCAATCGGCTCATGCGTTGGAATGACGATGACATCTAGATCATAAGTAGATTTGAACTCGGCTGCTTCAGTATCAGCAGTACCCGTCATGCCAGACAGTTTGTCATAAAGACGGAAGTAGTTCTGGAATGTGGTGGTTGCAAGCGTTTGGTTTTCTGCTTGGATTTCAACATTTTCTTTGGCTTCTACTGCTTGATGCAGACCTTCTGACCAGCGACGACCAGGCATGGTACGGCCCGTGTTTTCATCAACGATGACCACTTCGCCTTCATCGACGATATAGTGAACGTTTTTGACAAATACATGATGCGCACGAATGGCGGCTTGAACGTGAGCCAACAACGGTAGACGACTTGGGCTATATAAACTTTCGTTTGCGCCCAGCTCGCCCACTTCGATTAAGAAGCGCTCAATTTTTTCGTAACCTTTTTCACTGATTTCAATCTGGCGATTTTTTTCATCAATCCAGAAATCTTCTTCTTCATTATTCTTGTTTGCTTCTTCATCTTTTGAACGAATCAGCACAGGAATAATCGTATTAATCAGCGCGTACATGCGTGATGAGTCTTCGGCTTGTCCCGAAATGATAAGCGGCGTACGAGCTTCATCAATCAAGATTGAGTCAATTTCATCGATAATACAGAAATTCAGCGGACGCTGTTTTTTCTCTTTTAGACTAAAGACCATGTTGTCACGCAGATAGTCAAAACCGTACTCATTGTTGGTACCATAAGTGATATCTGCTTGATACGCTGCGATTTTTTCTAATGGCGGCTGCTGTGAGTAAATAACGCCAACTGTCATACCTAAAAAGCCAAACAACGGACGGTTCAACTCCGCATCACGGGCAGCTAGATAGTCGTTGACCGTGACCAAATGAACGCCTTTACCACTGATGGCATTGAGGTACATGGCCAAGGTTCCCATTAGGGTTTTACCTTCACCTGTTTTCATCTCAGCGATTTTGCCTTCATGCAAGGTGATACCACCGATCAGCTGCACATCATAGTGGCGCATACCATTGACACGCAATGAGGCCTCGCGGCAGACGGCAAATGCCTCTGGTAATAGCGCATCTAAGCTTTCGCCTTTTTGATGACGCGCCTTAAACTCTTCGGTTTTTTGTTGTAGTTGCTCATCAGACAGGGCTTGTATTTCAGCCTCTCGTGCGTTGATCTTGCTGACCACTTTACGCATGCGTTTTAGTTCGCGGTCATTTTTGGTGCCAACCACACTGCCTACAATCTTTGATAACATAATTTTTTGACCTATGGAATATTCGATAATTAGTGCGCATTAGCCAAAGCTTAGCTCGCTGCCTTGTCATTACCCGACTAAGTACTACCTAATTTAGTATCGCCCAATTAAGTGTGCCGTCATTATATATGGTTATGGCGCTGATGGATACAAGGGCAGCGAGTAGATATTTGCCAAGGCAAAAGCCGAGCAAGACGTGTTAAAATAGCGCTTACTCTATTAAATTTCTTAGCTTTTTTAGCGCCTGCATGTGATTGCTATGAGTTAACTGTCATGTGACGCTGTCGATATAATCTAGCCTAAACCTAATAGCTATGTCCTTCTTCGGTACGTACCAGTCGCATTTGTTATATCAACTCTATCGTACCAAAACAATCTATAAAACGGTCGCTAATCCGAAACCAGCTGCCGCAAATGCTATTTAATAAAAACCTATCGAAACACAATAAGAGACTCTGCATGACTGTAAAGCCGTCCGTCCAAAATCATTCATCTATTTCTACTCAATCAGATAATGCCTTATCAAAACAAAATACATCTGACTGTTTAAGCATCGGCGATACCGTCTATAACTTAGCGGATCATACGCCAATGATGGTGCAATATCTAACCATGAAAGCCAACTATCCACAAGCATTGCTGCTATACCGGATGGGTGACTTTTATGAGCTGTTCTTTGATGATGCTAAGCGGGCGGCGCAAATATTAGATATTACTCTGACGCGTCGTGGTACGGATAAAGCAGGCAACACGATAGCGATGGCGGGCGTACCTTTTCATGCAGCCGATAGCTATATGGCACGCCTCATCGCGGCTGGGCAAACGGTCGTCGTCTGTGAACAAATTGACGAGTCGACAAATACCAATGCTGGCAGTGCTAATAATAAGTCTAACGTCCCTGCAATGGGCGACAAGCAAAAAAAAGACAAAAGTAAATCGGCAGCTGGTAGCATTATGCGCCGTGAAGTGGTCAAAACGCTGACGGCAGGTACTATTACCGATGATGCATTAATCGCACCTAATCATACGCCAACTGTCGTTGCCATCGATATTGCTCATTTAAAAACGCAAGATAATAGCCAGACGTTACAAGCAGCTGTTAGCCAAATGGATCTAGCTGCAGGCACATTGACCACCCAGACGCTAATAGCAGATAAAAACGATATAGATGGGTTGCAAACTCAAATGCTGACGGTACTTGCACGTTTTGCGCCTAGTGAATGTATCATTAGCGAAGCACTCAGCGATAACATTGATGGCACTGATGCAGAGTGGATGCTGTGGTTACGGCAACATCTGGACTGCCCCATCATAGAAGTCGCTGCCAATGACTTTCATCGTGAGCACGCCAGTGACACGCTTTGTCAGCAGTTTGAGGTAAAACGTCTTGATGGTTTGGGCATTGCAGATAACCTGCTGGCGCAAACTAGCTGTGCTGCGCTTATTCATTATGCACGGCAAACTCAGCAGCGCCATGTGCCACAAGTCAATCAGCTGATCGTTGAATACAGTGACGATTATTTGATTATCGATGCCAATAGTCAGCAAAACCTTGAGTTATTTAGTCCAGTCAGTAGTAGCGGTACTTCCCTAATATCCGTACTGAATCATTGTCAGACTCCGATGGGCAAGCGACTGCTCGTACAGCAAATGAAGCGTCCACTGCGTCAGCATGCGCGCATCAATATGCGTCTAGACGCGATAACGTCCCTATTGAATGCGGATGGTAATTCGAATCAAAATTCAGAAAATAGCTCACTGGTTACACGTTTACGCGATACGCTAAACACCATTGGCGATATTGAGCGAATCAGCAGCCGTATTGGGCTGATGAGTGCCAAACCTCGTGATTTACGCAAGCTTGCCGATGGTATCGCTAGCAGCGCCCATTTGACTACTTTATTGACAGCGTCAGGTATCAGCCATGAAGACGCTGGATTATTGCCGATGTTGATGCAGCAATTGCCCGCTCAACTACCTGCTGTTCAATCTGTCGCCGAGTTAATCGAGCGCGCTATTGTCATTGAGCCACCTGCACATATCCGTGATGGTGGTATGTTGGCAGCGGGCTATGATGACGAGTTCGACCGCCTCACTCATCTCCATGACAACATTCAAGTGACATTGGACGAAATGGTAGAGCGAGCGCGTCAAGATAACCAACTCCCTAGTCTAAAAGTCGGCTTTAATAAAGTCAGTGGCTTTTACTTTGAATTGCCCAAGATGCAAGCAAAAAATGCTCCTGCTCACTTTATTCGTCGGCAAACGCTCAAGAGTAGTGAGCGTTTTATTACTGATGAATTAAAAGAAGTCGAGACAGAATATCTGAGTGCGCAATCTTTGGCATTGGCTCGCGAGAAAACGCTGTACCAAGCGCTGCTCAACCAACTAAACGAGAACTTGGCTGAGCTACAACAGCTGAGTGCTGCGATTGCTCAAATAGATGTCCTCAGCAATTGGGCGCAGCTTGCGACAATTTATCATTGGCAACGCCCAGTTATGGGAGGAGGTTCAGAAAATCAAAATAAATCTATAGCTAAAAATCAGACCCATATTGATATCCGCCAAGGTCGTCATGTCGTGGTCGAAGCGGCGTTAAATCAAGCGAACGCGAACAATCGGAACGGTGCTGCATCAAGTACAAACCATTTTGTCGCGAACGACTGTGTGCTGGGTAGTGCCAATGCTGATGAAGGACATCCTGAAAGATTACTCCTCATCACTGGCCCTAATATGGGTGGTAAGTCTACCTATATGCGTCAAACGGCGCTGATTGTTTTGCTCGCTCATTGCGGCAGCTTTGTGCCCGCTGAGCATGCACATATTGGTGATATAGATCGTATATTTACCCGTATCGGCTCAGCGGATGATTTGGCTGGTGGCAAATCTACCTTTATGGTTGAGATGATAGAGACGGCCAATATTTTAAACCAAGCAACGAACAAATCACTGGTATTAATGGACGAGGTCGGACGCGGCACCGCCACCACTGATGGTTTGGCAATCGCTCACGCCTGTGTCAACCGTCTAGTCGAGATTGGTTGCCTGACGTTATTTGCCACTCATTATTTTGAGCTGACGCAATTGGGACAGAGAAGTGACGATATTCGTAACGTCCACGTCGCCGCCAGTGAAATTGATGGTCAGTTACTGCTACTACATCAGATCTGTGAGGGCGCAGCAAGTTCTAGTTTTGGATTGCATGTTGCCAAAATGGCGGGTATCCCCACTCAAGTATTAAATGATGCCAAACGTTACTTAATAGACAATCTAAAAGCAGAAAGTGAAGAAGCTATTGATGATAAAAATGACTTAGCTAAGTCAGTAACGGATAAACAGCGAGAGTCTAATAATGATGTTGTTCTAGAACCACAAAGTAGTTACGCGATACAATCACCAAATATAGTGGATAATCTAAAGCAAAATCAGTTATTTAGCATAGAGGACGAATTGAGCGCCATTGATCCTGATAGCCTGACCCCTAAACAAGCGCATGATTTAATCTATCATTTGAAGAAAATCATTGGTCATTAAAGGGAATTGTCAAATCGTAGTAAAGGCGCTAAAATACGCTTTATTTTCGACTATTCTATTTAGCCAAAAGCCAAATCAATAACAGGTAGACATTACTATGACCTTTGTCGTTACAGATAACTGCATTCTTTGCAAATACACCGACTGTGTAGAAGTCTGTCCTGTGGACTGCTTTTATGAAGGCCCAAACTTCCTTGTCATCGATCCTGATGAGTGTATCGACTGCGCACTATGTGAGCCTGAATGTCCGGCCAATGCGATCTTCTCAGAAGATGAAGTACCCAAAGGACAAGAGATGTTCACGCAGCTCAATGAAGAGCTGGCACAAAAATGGCCTAACATTACAGAGATGAAAGGACAAATGCCAGAAGCTGAAAAGTGGGATGGCGTGGAAGGTAAGATTCAGTATTTAGAGAAGTAGATAAACTTTTTAAAATCAACTCGATATATTTATATTGAGATAATAAAAAACCACTTAACGGCGATATGCGGTTAGGTGGTTTTTTATTAGCTATAAATTAGCATCATAAGCACACGATTGGGGTAAATAAAGAGCCTCTATATTACTGCGACAACTCCATGACCCGTTACTTTTGCGTAGCCACTCTATCTTTTTACCCGATAGTTTTGGATTCACTTGATTAGATACAATGGCAGTAATACTAGTCGTCAATGTCAGTGGATTACTCAGTTGTGCTACACCCGTATTACTGGGTAAGACAACATCTACCTGCGAGCCACCAACTGTCAAGTTGGAAGCCGAAGCTCGTGGATCACACTCGTTAGCACCTAATCCAATAATTGTTCTACCTGTCTGTATACATTCTTCTACTGTTAGTCTTAACTGACCTAGCTCATTAATCACTCTGGTAGCTTGCGTTTTACATACATAGATTTGATACTGTGGAATGGCAATCGCTGCTAAAATTCCAACAATAGCGATAACAAACATCATCTCGATTAAAGTAAAGCCAGTCTGAGAACGATATGCAGTCATTTTTAGCAAACTCTAAAATAATGTATTTCCACCAAGCATAATCTATGCCATAACAATCTTTAATTAGACTCAAACCTTTCTAACTCACTCATTTTTCGCCAGCTGATCGTATATTATCATCTTCACTTTATTATTACCTATTATGCCATTATCTGGCGTGCCATTACTAAGTAATGCTATTACGCTACCACGCTTATCTATAGCGACCAAAGATGATAGTCCTAATAGACTACCGTCTCGATAATATACCATTGGCGCGTCTAACTTTGGCTGATAAGGTATCATCGCATATCCGTAGCACTCTGCTATTTTCGTAAAATCGCACTGTTCTTTTTTGTCTATAGATAATATGTTTGGTGATGGCTTAGCAGCCATTCCATGTACTTGCTGAGCAAGTTCAACAGCATTCCCAGATAATCCTGCTGCTGAGGCCAGACCTTTATAATCAAATGCTGTATAAATATTGGCAACGCCAGTAATGCCAGTTTCGACGTGGTTATAAAATACTTCATCATCCATCGCTACATTTGATATAAAATGCAAATCAGTATCTACAAAATGGTACTGCTGCTCGATAATTTCTGCATAAGACCTATCTCCATTTAGCCTGCTGATCACCTCACCCAGTAGACAATACCCTAGATTAGAGTAACTGGTTTTGCTGTCTGGGGTAAATCCAAGTGTAATCTCATTAAGTGCCTGTAAATGATTGGGACAAATATCCTTGCCAATACCAAACATATCCTGCCCAAAAACGCTATAGCGATCAAATCCTGCTCGGTGCGATAATAACTGGCGAATGGTGATGTCGTTAATGCGTGTATCTTTTGGATTATTGATATCCGTTATGATATCGGCGAGCTTAGTGTCTAATGATAGGTTACCATCTCTAACCAAAGATAGAATGGCATCTGCCGTCCATAGTTTGGTTACACTGGCATAGCGAAAACGCGTGTACTCAGTGACATTATCTGATATCAATGGATACTGTCCCACGTAGCCATTTTCGCAGTGATAGAGTTTACCAGTTGGGTCGATATAGGCAATTTGATTGGTAGGGGCGTTATTACTCTTAGTTTGATATCGCAGTATATTAGTAAGCCACGTGGGGCTATTATCACTACAGGTTATTTGACGGGCAGACAGTTCGGCGCGAATGGGGTAGGATTTCACCCAAAGTTTAGCGCGGGCGAGTGAGTTGACATAATAATAGCCCAATATCGATACGATACATAATAGACTGATAGTAATCAAAACGTCACTTTTTTTGATGTTTTTAAACATAAGTGTTCAATAAAATAGGTTTTAAGGCATAAAAAAAGAGACTATAACAGTCTCTTTCTCTTTACTTAATGAATCTAATTAACGATTACTACTATACTGGCGCATCGTCTGATTTTTCTTCATTTTGTTTATCTTTATCACTTCCAGCAACAGGACATCCACTAGGAGCATATTTTGCATCGACAGTAGTAGAACATGTCCATGCCCCATTACCAGTACGTTTCCACGTCAAATTTTTACCTGTAATAGCAGTGGCAGCACTGTCACCGAATGTAGCTGATAAAGTACTGTCTTCTCCCTGACCACCGAAAGTAGCCGTTAAACCTGTCTGTAGAGACGTTCCGTCCCCTTCCGCACCTAACAGATTACTTCCTGTCCAACCAAACTGGCAATCACCAGCTGCTTTGCCTTCATTTAAACAAGTTTCTGCGGCGGTACGCATTGAGCCTACTTCACTCATCACACGTGATACTTGTGATTTAGCAATATAGTTCTGATACTGAGGAATAGCGATCGCAGCTAGGATACCGATAATAGCAACGACGATCATTAGTTCGATTAAGGTAAAACCTTTTTGAGTGTTCATAGACTTGTCCTTTTGGATAATATGGCAATAGAATTATTATCTAGTTGCCAGCTATAAATATAATGTTTCTCTTGTTATATCTGTTGCAGATACTGTGCCAACTTTTTATTATTAAACGCTAAAAACATTTATTTTTTCTAAAAAACATTGCTCTTTATGTTAAAAGTGACAGTTTTGATACCTCTATACTTTAATACTATTGGCAATCACTAACAAATATTTGATATAGTAGATTCACTTGCTTTATTACTCCTACTTACAATTTAGTATTGCTATTTAGTTACTAAAAATTGTCAGTCATCGTCCTTTAGATGTTTTTCTGTAATTTGTCTGACAATTTTTGTCAGTTCATATCAAATATAGGTACTATTTGAATGAAAAATTGATAGGCAACCCTTTACTTCCATTCATCTCCCGTACCACAAACACTGCCACGGCATTTGATCCCTTGATAATTCAAGGTAAGATCACCGTCACCCGCCATTTGCATCCCAGTTTTCGGTTCAGATTTTATTTCCCATTTTCTCGTTAGCGTAGTTGGTGTGAATGTGACGTCATATAATGCTGGACCTTGTCTAGGATAATCGCCGCCCAGACCTGTTAGCAACGCGTTAGAATAACTACCCTGAGCCAATTTACGACTTTCTATTTGCGCTGCTATATTGTGCATCTCACTCATCATATCGGTGCGTTTGGTCTTGATGACATATTGCTGGTAGCTCGGATAAGCGATTGCAGCAAGCACACCGATGATGGCGACGACGATCATTAGCTCGATAAGAGTGAAGCCTTGCTGTTTTTTGGATATATTGACTGATCTATCAGAGTCAATGCGCATTACCACGTCTCCTGTCCAGTGCCGCAAGTTATAGCGGCAATAGTAACGGTGGTCGTATTTTGACAACGTGTGCCTGTATTGGTTAGCAGCATATAATGGGCGCCTTTAGTGATACCAGTGCTATTGGGCGTAGCCAGCATTTTCCAGCTACGACCTATTGCTGTATTTATAGCCGTTGTTGAAGGCGGGGTGACTAATGAGCTACTGGTTGTGATTGTGGTTCCTTCGTCATCCGTTGATGTCGTGACGGCACCATCGATGAGAGTAATCTTATAGCGATAATTGCTAGCGTTACTACCATTCGGCACGTAAATAGTTTGATTGGTTGGCGGATCGTCATAAGCATAAGTAGAAGTGGTCGTGCCACTCACTGTCGTTAGCTTTTGCGGTGCAAATCCTTTATAAGTGAGCGCTGATGATCGCCAGCGCTCAAGCTCAACCTGCAGTTGTAGCATTTTGGCTTGAGCCTCGCGCTCAGCGTTCATCACTACATAGCGGCGATAGCTGGGAATAGCAATGGCCGCCAATATGCCGATGATAATGACAATAATCATCAGCTCTATGAGCGTAAAGCCTTGATTGTAGCGGGCATGACACAAACTCTGTCCACGGCTTTGCCTTTTTACTTGGCTGCTTTTACCCATTAGTGGCATGATCAGTTGCCCTCATACCATTGGGTTGGCTTGAGTACAAAACGATCGCGGAATAGCAGGTTTGCCATAGAGCCGTCACCATTGTCTTTGGTGACGCCGCCATACTCACTTCCCTTGGGTGGTACTACTGAAGGCTTGGATGGTGCGTTACCTTTACCTGTATCATTACCATATTCTAAGCGATTGCCTTCTAGGATACGCTCACTTAGGGTACGAGTGCCTAACAAGACGGTAGTGTTCAAGTTGGTATCATTCACAGCACCAAGGCTCAATTCTTGGATGCCTTCACCTGATGGCATAAAGCCGCCTGTACCAGTTTTTGAGCTGTCTTCCATACAGACGCCATAAGGCAAACAGTACAGCTGGCTTTCTGAGCCACCTAGGGTTTGCGCATCACAGATGTTCTTTTCACCATAAGACATATTAGGGTCATAAACTGACATGAACAAATAGTTGTTAATCACGCGGTAGTCACCTACAGCTTTTACATTTGAGACGTTCTCAAACCCTGCAAAGCGCGTTAATGGATAATACCAGCCGTGTTTTTTGTTGTCACCACTGCCATTAATCAGATCATGAATCATAGTTATTTTTTGATAGCAAAGCGTCGAGTACGTAAAACTGCCATCTTCATTGGTTTTGTCGTCACCATTTGCTTCTTTTTCTGGCTTACAGTATTTGCCCATGAGCGCATCATAATCACTGTTTTTGCCACCTGACACTTTATTACCGCCCAATTCAACCAAGTCACTGCTTTCGGTCAAATTATTGATAACGAGGCTGGCATCACTCTCTAAAATGTCAGATCGCGTCACATCGCTATCAATAATGCCATAAAGACGGTTGGCATTCTCAATATCATCACGTCGCTTAGACAATGGCGAGCTGCGATCTCCTGAGGCGATATTAACTAACGCAAAAATCTTGTTTTGATTGTCACGATAAAAGCTAACCACCGGGCGGTTATAAAAGCGATAGGCTAAGGCGGCATTGCTATTGGTATTACTACCATTACCATTGACACTACCATTAGCATCGGGATTGGCATTTTCATTTTCATTGCCATTGCCAATGCCATTGTTACCTTTCCCACGCTTCTCTGAGGCACTCAAAATCCGTACGACGCGTACCTCTTTGAAGGCTTTCTCTTTTTCGTTGATAAAGTCAGCGCGAAAAACGTTACCGCCAAGATCAGCAAAGTATAAATGATCAAATAAACCGTCATTATTACGGTCAAGGGCTGTGACGCCTGAAACGATACTATGGTTTTGAGCGTTATCCCACGACCAAATACTATCACCAGTCTTGGCATCAGTAATATAAATTGAGCTACCTTTAGGCTTACTATTAGGGACAAACTGTGGATCTTCATACGCCATATCATAGCCGCCACCAAAAATAATGACGTCTTTCAGTTTGCTGTCATTTGCTGCATGATTGATACGCGCGGTTGTGACCGTGTTCCATATCTGTCCAACGTTGCTATAGTCAGACCCTGTACTTGTCGTCTGGCGTCCATTGACATTTTTGTGTAGGACAGCATTGGTATTACCAACATCTGGGGTGATGCTAAAAAGTATCTTAGGTGTTGTCTTATTAGACAGATCTAAACCATAAAGCCCATCGCCGCCCATGCGAAAACCACCGTAAGCTGATAATGGCAAAAAGTTACTGGTATTAACGGCATCATCAGCATCGCTACTCTTTGGCTGATATAAAGACACTTTACGCGTGCGGTCCTCCCCTTCGCCACTTGCACTATAGCGGTATTTAGCGCTCACGAGCCACGGCGCATCAATACCAAACGACAGCTTTCCTTGCGCATCTTTGACTAGAGCCTCAGACTGTGTACGAAACATCTCTTGTGTGATGAGCGACCACTGCTCCTCGCCAGTATCGGCATCAACCATATGTAGCGCACCATCCATAGAGCCGAAGAGCAGATAGTCTTCTCGGTTGTCCATAGTCACATTGCCTGCAGCATTCACTTCAGCACTATAAGATACGAATGCAGGTTTAGAGTGAATCACGCCGCCCACATGGCGAATGGGTGATGTAGGTAGATAGTTTTTCATATTCAAATTGACGATAGATCCTGGCGATTCAGCCCTATAGTCAATGTTATAACCCAAAAAGTTCAACATGATGCGTTTGGATTGCAATAAAGTGCGTCCTTGAGCATATACTGTGTCATTAATTAAAGGAAACCCAATTGGGATACCCTCATTATTGACACCGATTTTTACTACACCATTTGTGGCAGTATTATCAGAATAACTCTCTACAAACACATTACGTGTACTGGTAGGCGATGATAGGTTTGGCGCGACGAGCTGAGCATAAAACCCGCCAGTATGAACTGCATTGTTGCCTGAGCTTAGATTAGATGTCTGCCATAAATCAGACGCACTACCGTTTAGCTCGCCGCTTTCATCATTATATAACCGAGTATTATTTTTACCATAGAGCGTGCCATTCTTGGTTTTGTACTTTTTAAGGTTCCCCGGCCATACCTTGTAGGTGTCGCCCACTTTTGGCTCTAGCATGGGTAGATAGGCATAAGGCAGTGTAGAGCTGGTCTGATAGGGGTCGTCAGGAACGCTAATTGTACCTGCGGGCATGGTATTGATGGTTTTATTCAGATCAGTAATGAACTGCTGCACGCTATTGGCAATATCAAGTGACGTCTCGGCATAAAAAAAGCCGCCATCACCATAGTCGGCACTGCCCCACCGGCAAGCGTTTCTAGCATCAAGGCTTATATTAAGTGGATTGCCCTCAGCGTCTGCAGTAGCCTCACAAAGATAGTTACCATCGCTGTCTTTAGGAATACCAGCAAAAGATGCCCCAAAGCCTGCTACGGCAGTTCTGATTCTGGTACCGGCAGGATTTTGGGTGCTATCATTCAAGCGCTTAGCATACTCACCAATATATTCCCAGCCGCCAGTTTCACCGCGGAACAAATTAGACTGTAAGGCTGGAGAGGTTAATACACCTGTGCCTGATGGCTTATTTTTGATCGTCGTACCGCCTGTTAATGACTCGTTCATGATGGCCTGTGCCATGCTGTCTTTAGTCGAGTTGGGCGCACCATCGGTTAAAAAATAGATGCCATTACTGTCGCATTGACCAGTACTACTACCCTGAATATAGCTTTGACCATTAGATTTTTTGGTATCAGCGGCAGAGTACCTCAAACCGCCAACCATATTTTCCCTCTCATCAGCTCTTATCGTAAATGGGTTGGTTCGATAAGAGACTAGGCCAGTAATGCCACTACCATAGCCCCAAACGGTTCCAACGATAGGCTCGATATCAAGTGGCTCTTGAGCAACTTTTAACCAGCCGCCATAACGCCAGCCAACAGGTAACTTGTCATAGGTGTCCCACAGGTTGTCCATGGTGACCGTTTTTCCCATTGCTGCATTGACTTTGGTTTTGAAGTCGTCTTGACTGAAGATTCTTTCCCAACCGCCATTAGCTGTCGGACGATAGATGCCTCCATTAACTGTGCCTTGGCTTACGGTTTTTCTACTGTTATCATGTCCTGGCCAATTATTGACGCACTGCTTGACAGTGGCGCCAATGGCTGAGGTGTTATTCGTACCAAGTTCGACACAGACGAAATAAACCTGCTGATCCTGACTCGATGCTTTTTGTTTAATCATAGATCCATCGTAGATGATGTTGATCGATCCAGAGTTGGTCTGGCTATTATCATAGCCTGTACCAGTGCCCATCATATAAGCGCCAGCTTCAGCGTAGGCATGGGCGGTGGGCGTGCCGCTCGATGATTTGGTCACATCAGGGTAGCTATTACTTGATAGCTTAAGATTTGCGTTGGCAGTACCGTCTTCATTTGTGGTCGTGTCTAATGATTTGATATCTGCCAAGGCTCTGGCGATTTTTTGACGCTGAGCCGTGGTTAGCGGTGCAGCGGGCACCAGTATGCGCCCTGAGTGCCCATCAACCAGCTTATTACTGGCGTTGCCAATACTCAGACCCGTTTTGGATGAAAAGTGTCCCAAACCCATATATACCTGATCGCTGATTTGCTCACTTGCCAGTAGCGGTAAAAGTGCGTCTTTTAATCGCGATAAACGGTCTAAAGCTTTAACATCACCTTTTTGGCACCCACGGACGTAGTATTCAATCGTTTGACCACCAATTACGACGCTTTTTCGTATTGACGTTCTGCCGTTGGTTGAGGCATCAGTCAAGTTATAAGCCCATTCATAAATGGGACTGGTATTTCTTCTATCGCTTTGATACTCACCTACGCCCACGCGCTTACATAAAGGTTCATCCACATCACCCGGACTGCCGTATGGGTTATTTTTGGGCAGTACCAGTGAGCTGATACCCATCGAGCCTGATGTATCAATCATCATCATCAGATTGGTACGCGCGCTAGAAGCAGGCTGATAGATGCTCAAGTCACCAATCTGGCTGACATCGCCCCTTTCATTAACGGCCGCTTGTGTCATGCTCATACACATTACACCAAGGATAGCCGCACTAAGGTATGATATCTGCAGGCGCTTACACCTAGTGTTTGCCGCGTTATCAACTTTTTGCAGATCTTCGCCTTTTAAAACAGGATAACGCTTAAGCTTATTGAGTGTCATGAAGTGATCTCCTAAGCACGGCTACAATAGACGTGTTGATAGATATGAATATATTAATAAGAGCCAATCTCGTCGTAGTCATTGAATGTTAACTGTCCCTACACAGCGGACTGGTATTTGAAGCATTGCCTGTACCAAAATAGTTACAAAACTCACTGTTTTGAATATTGGCCACATCTACTTGCTCAATCAGTAACTTGTTGGGGATATTGTTATCCGTCATACATTTGGCGACGCCATCTGTGCTACTTGAGGCATCTTTTTCAAAGCAATCTTTGATCTCATCTTCACTTGCGCCACTGTAAGCGGGTAACACTGAAGTTGCATAAACCTCAAAGGTAAACATTTTTGCCGTTTTAGATTCTGAGTCTGAGCCTAGGTTCATGTGCCCAAAGGCTTCTCCTGTAGAATTATTAACATTTTTAACCATTACTTGGGTCATGGTGGTATTACGGGCACTAGTATAGTCGCTAAGTTGCTCAGGGTCGCAATAGCCTTCGTCATTACTGACAAGCTTGCCGGTGCTACGGCGAATCACAGCATTATCAATATTAAAAAACCCTGAACGCGGTCGATAACAGAAGTCGATGATATCCTCGTTGGCACTATCGTTTAAAATATAGTGACCAAAAATGCCTGTGAAACTCATGATTTGCTGATAAGGCTCTTCGGCTGGATTGCCATTGACGGATTGCTCAATCTTATTATTGACACTGTCTGAGGATTGCAATAGCACGGTATTGATTTGATCACTAGTCGCAAGTTTTAAGTCCGTTGTGCTATTGCGTACCGCAATGGCGCCTACCAGCATAATAAGTATCAAAAATAATAAGACCACAATCAATACCGCACCGCGCTGATTAGAGGCTATTGCAGGATAGGCTGAAGGTTTATTGATATTCATGGCTTACTACCTTTATTCATATACATCCATCATAGATGCATCATGGGCAACGTTTATACTAATAGCGACTGTCTATCGTTTAGACGATGCTCGTCTCAATGATACGCATGACGCGCGCATTACGCAGTAAAATATTGGACTCATAAACACGGCGTAGATATTTCGGCGGATTGTCTTGATCCTTTAAGCTCTGCTCCGCACCAAATATATCAAAATCATCGCCGCTGGCTTCAGGACTATTGGCCGTACTGCGAGCAAGGATGGCAATACGTATATTGGTAATGGCAGGCTTACCACTACCAAGTGCCATATAGTCTGCAACCGTCATATCCGCATACTGATAGGTCAAAGCACCATTATTGACTAACGTACGCTGCACACCCAAACGGATATTAAACTGATCAACATTTTCGATTATGACTTCGCCCTTATCGGTAAAACCTTCAAGCGTACCATCACTTTTTATACGACCTGCATCACAACGAAGATCAAGATTTTTTCTCGCATTATCACCTGTACCGCCACCATCAGCGACAAAATAACGGGTAATAACACGTTCACCTTCCAAAATTTCTGACCCTTCACAGTCATATAACGAGCGACCGGTGGTATTAATATACTGAATGGTCAGCTGATCACTAGGCTTATTGGTATTGCTCAAACTGCCGTCCCATTTATTGTCACTGCCTCCAGACGTCATGCTATTACTGCGAGTCAAGTATCCTGTGTCAAGACCTCCTTTTACCATCACGTTATATGGTCCTGATGTGCTTGATGATGCGACCCTTTGAAAGCCTATATGTTGAAAACCCAACCCTTTCAAATCTGTTCTTTGAAAAACAGGTGTTTGAAAGTCAGATACGCGAAAGTCTGCTCTTTGAAACTCAGGGGTTGGCATGGGTCTAAAACTGTAAGCAATGTTATTACCTATTTGGGCAGCTTCTTGTCTTTTTCTTTCTGCTTCGGCTCTTTTTTCAGCAGCTTCGACTATTAGGACGAGTTTGGTTATAAGTTTCCAAATTGGCAATTTATCTGCTCTAGCTTCTAGTTCATTTGCTTCATCTTCTAACTTTTTTGCTTCCTTCTCTAAATTTTCTTTTCTATCGTCATTATTACCGTTATTACCGTTATTACCGTTATTACCGTTATTACCGTTATTACCGTTATTGCCGTTATTGCCGTTATTACCGTTATTGCCGTTATTGCCGTTATTGCCGTTATTGCCGTTATTGCCGTTATTACCGTTATTACCGTTATTACCGTTATTACCGTTATTGCCGTTATTACCGTTATTACCGTTATTACCGTTATTACCGTTATTACCGTTATTACCGTTATTACCGTTATTACCGCTATCACCGCTATCACCGCCATCATAATTACCAGCGGTGAGGACGATGCCGCCCATCGCGACGGTATCGTTGCTAGTGACCCCGTCATTGCCTAAGTTAGCAAGGCGGACTTGCGACTCGATACTTTGTAGACCAAATACGGCCTTATCTTGAATCTCAGAGCCTGCTGTTTGAAGACGGTCGACACGCTGACTCGTCAAAAACACTTGCATGACGGCAGCGGATATAAGCAGGCCAAGCATCAGCGATATCATCAGCTCAATGAGGGTGAAGCCATACTGATCTATTAGATTCTGCGGAATATCGTTTTTCATTAGTATGCCTCCACGATGATGCAAGTGCTGCCTCGGTTATAAATACCATTTTCATTGGCGCACGTATTCGCCTCTGTGCCCATTGACGGTGACGTATCGCCCCAAGCCGCAATGATACATTTGATTTCAGAAAAATCAGCAGTACCCGGACAGGTAATCATGCTCACGCTAACTCCATATTCGCTAAGTTTTGCTTTTGCTGCTATTGCCTCTTTGACTGCAAGCTGCTCTGAAGTACAAGTATCTATTAATTCCCTACAACTGTTCTTACTTATACCTGTTACTGTGCTAGTACCATTTATAGATTCTTCATAGCTCTCAAGGGCAGTAGCGTTGGCGCGCATGTTTTCTGCTAATCCGCGTACGATGCTGAGTGCTTGAGTGCGTACTAAACTCTCATCGGTCGCGCTAATGGCGCGTATTTGTAATGCACTAAA
The DNA here is from genome assembly GCF_052258485.2 of Psychrobacter sp. T6-5. Taxonomy (NCBI): domain Bacteria; kingdom Pseudomonadati; phylum Pseudomonadota; class Gammaproteobacteria; order Moraxellales; family Moraxellaceae; genus Psychrobacter; species Psychrobacter sp. T6-5. The sequence continues at coordinate 3,213,424 of NZ_JBQQEY020000001.1, forward strand.
GCCTAGTACTGCAACAGACAATAGTAGTACGGCGACGAGCACTTCGACCAACCCAACGCCTTGCTGATTGTATGTCATTAGCATGTCCCCGCTATCTGGCTTGTCGTATTGCCAAGGGCACTGACAATTACTCGTCGCGGACTCGCTACTGTATTGCTATCACAGATGGTAAAAACTCGTTCATCAGCAGTTTTAGTAGGTTTAAATTCAATATTGGTCACAGTCGCAGAATCACTATCAACGGCGCTAATCGTACTTTTGGCATCGTAACTATAACTGGCAATGATGGCGGTATTGTCAATCATGATTGTGCCTGTATCAGTACCATCGTTATCAAAGGTCAAGGTAATTGTCTGCCTGCGAATCAGGCTCTCAGCCTTTGCTTCTTTTAATGCATTAACTAGCGTCACTGTCGTCGACTTAACACGTTGATTAGCAAGCTGTGTGCTAATATTCGGTGCGGCAATACTCACAATGATGGCTAATACAGCAATTGTCACCATCAGCTCAATCAAGGTAAACCCTGAACTGGCTGTCCGTAGCGAGGTCGGTAGACTATTCATAGATGCGTTCACATCAAATCCCTATTTAGCACTGCTAATGTCTGTCTCTTATCAGTTTTTGTTTTAAAATAACTAGAATCTGCTGTTAGTTTTGCTAATAATTTTATAGTTAACTTAACTAATAACATGCAATTTTTGTTCCACAACATTCTGCTCATGTTATATATAAATGAGAAATAAGGCACATTTGATAGTTCAGTAGATATATACGTATCTAATAATATAGCGTTACAATGATATATTAGCAATATATTAATGATTTCAAACAGATAGGAAAAAAATTTATGATTGGCTGCCATGAGCTAAGGCATAGGCAGAGATGTCATAGTTATTATGGCTTTGATCATTTATGATCGCTGTTTGCTCAGATGAGATGAATGCGCGTGCTAAGGCTTGTAAGCTTGCGCCTGTCGTAGATACATCATCGAACAATAGTAAGCGTTTTACCGGAGGTTTTTCAGTTAGTGCAAAAGCATTGTCTAGGTTGCGTAGACGTTCAGCGCGTGTGAGCCCTTGCTGACTGACCGTATCATCAATGCGCTCCACACCGTGCCATAAAGGTATTTGCCAATGCTTTGACAGTTGTGATGATAAAATACTGACAGGATCAAACCCTCGCTTCACTAGCCGTTGATTGGTCGTTGGCATGGCAACAATCACGCTATTATTACGATGACAGCCATGTGGCCGAGGTAGCTGGCGTAATGCATGTAAAAACAATGGCAATTTTGTCATGTCTTCATGATGCTTAAACGCTCGAATCGCTTGACGAATTGGATACTCATAATAGGTAGATACTTGGATAGATAAGGATCTACCAGCAGCAATGTCAACATCAAAAGGCTGTGGTAGCCATGCGATACTATTATGACAATAAGTGCAGAGTAACCCACTACTTAAGCGGTGATTGATTTGATGATAAATATGAGCAAACGAGGATTGATTGCTTGAAAGGGAAAATTCAGAATGTTCGCTCGATGCGTCATTACTATTAGCATGTGAGTGCTGCATCAATAGCTGAGATTGTGCTGTACTTCGATAAATACGGCATAGCTGGCAGCGTACATTTAAATACTCTGCCAGCCACAGTCCAGTTTGATAAGGCACTAAGCGGTGCATAGACTATTGATTATCATAAATATAGTAAGGCTCGCTTATATTAGAGGCCTTTCCAGTCATTCAGTACGATACCGAAACCAATAGAGGTATTCTCATGATTATAATCAACAATGGACTCGCCGTAACCTTGGAATAGCTGCACCATACCATTGACGTTTTCTGACAATGGATAGATATAATCGATTTGGGCAGCGCCTTTATTGGTGCTTGGATTGTAGCGCAAGGTACCGCTAATGCTTTGCTCGGCAGGCAAATCATATAAGAACTTGATATCGCCATAACCCATGTAATCTTCGATATCAGGGTTGTCATCGTCACTACTGCTATCACCATTCACTCGAGCCCATAGACGCGGTATGACTGACAGCTTACCCCACTCGGCCCCTGCCATCAGATAGGCACGGTTCCACGAACGTGATAATGGATCATCCTGTCCATTAGAATGGTGCACAGCACCAGCGCCTAACATGCGTAGACGTCCACCAAAAGGTAGATCTGCCGTCACAGGCTGAGTCAAAAATATTTCAGGTTGATAGTCGGTAGCACGAAATGGTCGTGAATTGTCTTCGTTATAAACCTGCCAATGTGACTCTTGAGTATAACCAAACCACAGATCAGCGCTGGTATCGAATAAATCCTCTGCGACTTTACTCTTTAAAGACAACTGAAATTTTAGCTCCGTCTCACGTATGTCATTAGAGTCAAAAGGTTCAATTTCTTGAGAAGGGGTGCTTGGATTTAAATTAGGATCAAAAGTATAAAACAATGGCAGCAGATAAGTCGGACGGTATGGTCTTACTGTCCAAGTACCGCGCTCACTATTTTGGTCGAGATCATATGCCAGACTGAGTGGTGTATATTTTTCAATATCTGCTTGAGTGACGCCCACATTTTCTAGAACTTGAGCCTCTTGCTGATTGTCTGCGACCGTATCCAAGCCATTAGTAGTAGATTGTTGATTAGCAGTTGCGCTCTCATCACTGAAAGTATTGGTCGAGTTCTCTTCCACAAAAACAACTTGTGGGTTACCCGAAATAGTCGTCTTAAATGTTTTTGCCAAATCAACTGGTTGTTTGGTCGTGGTGTAGCTTGGTGTTTTACCTTGCTCAGCTACCTTATCAAAACAAGCCAAACGAGCAGCACTACTCTGCACTTGCGTACATTCCGAAAATAGCTTTGCTTGTTGAGCAATAAATTCTTTGCTGATTACTTTACCGCTCTGTGTGGTTACACTCTGCGGCATCTCAACGGTTTCATACTCAAACGCCGCTTCTGGTACTGGCAGTTCGTTATAAGTTTGGTTATTGTCAGCTGCTTGTACTTGTACCGCCGTACAACTCAACGCGATAGCAACCGCAATACTCAAATGAGTATGTATCGTGCGGCTACTGGCGTTACGACTGATTACATGAGTACGTTGTAATTGACGCTGAGTGGTGATGTGGGCAAACATAAATGTCCTTTATCTAACCAGCATTATCGCCAGCAGAGTATGTGAGTTAATTAATATAACTGTTAGCGTCGCCGCTAAAAAACTAGAAAATATAAGAACATCAGAGGCAGTTATGAAAAATGGATATACCCCTTCAGTATTGTTACTTTATTGTAATGAAAATATAATCACTATACTAGCGTTATCGATATATTAAATCTACTTCAAGAGACATATTATGTGTGAAACCAAACGTTTAGAAGATATTTTTAAAATAATTTAATGGCATTAAAAAAGCCAGCGTACCGTTATTGGCGTACGCTGGCTTTTTTTCATTATTAAGCCTTAGCAAAAGACTTGCTCAGGTTATTAAGTACGGGTTGTGAGCCATCAGTTGTTTAGCGTCGTTAAGGTTTGCTCAAACTCCACGCGACCGATTTCGCCCACTTGCTGATTAACCAATTGACCACCTTGATAATAAAGTAATGCGGGCGGGCCAAACAGCTTGTAGCGTGACAAAACGGCTTTGGAATCTTCCGTAGTATCCGTGATGTCGAGTCTCACCAACTGCCAGTCTTGCATCTGTGCTGGGCGATTATGAAATAAGTTTTTATCCATGATACGGCACTCAACACACCAATCTGCTGTCAAATCGACAAGGACATTAGGATTTGCCGCAACAATCGTATCTAGCTCTGCAAGTGTGGTGATCGTTTTATCTGTCGCCGCACTATCGTTACCCATCGACTGACCAGTCGCTGACTGCACCATCGTCGGCGCAGCGCTTAGCGAGGCTAATGGATGCAGGCTATCATCATTCCCTAATGCCGCACCCACGATCAAACAAGCGGCCCAAATACCAGCGATCAGACTCATGGCTTGAGTTAACATGCGTCTTCTGCCGATCCAGCTCCACGCCCATGTCGCCACCAACATAAACCATAATGCCCAGACCATAAGCATCACTGGCGATATAAACACACGCTCAACTAATAACAATGCCACCGCGAATAATAGTAGCGCAAAGCCCTGCTTGACCCAATTCATCCACTCTCCTGCCTTTGGCATGATTTTTCCCTGAGTGGCACCGATTAAAATAAGCGGTGCTGATAGACCAAAACCTAGCATAAATAAGGCGGCGAAACCCAAGAGCGGACTACCAATGGTAGAGACTGCTAATAGCGCACCGAATAATGGCGCAGAGACGCAAGGAGATACGACTAATGCAGATAAAAACCCAGCAATCAAACTACCGCCTGTACTACCAAGCTTGCTGTCACCTGCTTGGCTAAGCCCTTGCATTTTTCGGCTGAGTGCTTGCGGTAAACGTACAGTAAAAGCATCGAGCATATATAGCGCTAACAAGACGAAAACGACCGCAAAGCTAATCAAAATAATAGGATTTTGTAACCAACCAATAATACCTAATGACTCGCCAAATACCGCAATTACAGCACCCAAAATACCATAGGCAGTCGCCACACCAATCGCGTAACTGGTGGTTAAGATGACGCCGCGTTTGACCGTTGGGTTTTGCTCGCGGGCGACAATATTGGCAACGATAGGTAACATCGGTAGGACGCATGGCGTCAAGGCCAAACCTAGACCTGCTAAAAACAGTAAGACCAATGCGAGCCAAGGATGAGACGCCAAACCAAAGGGATCACCATCGACAAGGTTGTTAGCATTTACATTCTCACTGTTGGTCGCGTCACTTGATACGTTAGCATTTGCTCCAGAAATCGTGGTCGTTGCAGTGCTACCATCTAAAGAGTCATACTCCAAAGTACTATCATCGATTAGATCATAATCAATAACATCCTCATCCATCGGCGCTTGTTCTGCTTGCGCCGTGGTGCTACTGGTACCAGTCGTTACGGATGTCGTCTCAGTATTCCCAGCAGATATTGTCGCATCAGTCAGACTGTCGCTCGCGGCCGTCTCGCCAACAGATGCACGTTCTGCCTCAGTGCTGGCATTACTTGTCGCGCTCTGTGAAGATGCTGCTCTGATATTGACCGTGGTTTTGATTTTTTCAGGAGGATAGCATAATCCCGCTTTGGCGCAACCTTGCCAACCAATGACAATCGCTGCATCATCGATGCTTTTTCCGTTGTTACTGGTCAAAATGGTACTTGCGACCATATTAGCTTGATCAAAAACCAATACTTTACCAAATGTCGGATCGTCGATTGAATATGGCTTTTGGTTAAAGGTAAAAGGTGCCGCCGTCACGCCCGCAGGTAGCGTCAGTTTGATTTGATTCTTATAGACATAATGCTCAGGCGTGATATCAAAATTAATGGATAGACGCGTACCTGACTTGGTAGAGGCACTACTGCTACTAACCTGAAAGGCTTCATCTACTGGCAAAAATTTCGATTGCGCTGTATTCTGACTGCTGCCGAATAGATCACCCAATCCTACCGCTTGCGCCGTCGTTGACGTCGCTAACAACCCTGTCAATAGCGAGCCGCTAGCAATCGCACATGCTAAGACATACGATTTTTTTGCATGTGTATTTGCAGTCAATGATGGCGATTGTTGTGATGTCTTCATGGGCATGAATAGCTACCTGTTATTACCAATATTTGAATCAACATTCTCAATACTTATCTACGTGTCGCAGCAATATTTACCTTAGTTTTGATCTTTTCGGGCGGATAGCATAGCCCAGCTTTTGCACAGCCTTGCCAACCAATAATAATCGGGGCATTTTTTGCGCCTTTACCATTATTGGTCGTCAACATCGTGGTAGCAACAACACTCCTTTGCGTAAATACAGGAACTTTACCAAAGGTTGGATCATCAATGGACACTGGTGCCTGATTAAAAGTAAACGGCGTTGCATTTATCCCTTTAGGAAAGCTTAACGCGAGCTGATCTTTATAGACATAATGCCCTGGCGTGATATCAAACGTGATGGATAAACGCGTGCCCTTAGATGTCGCTTTGGTGCTACTGATCACTTGGAAAGCTTCATCCACTGGTAAAAATTTTGATTGGGATGCGCTACTGCTATTAAATAAGTCGTTCAAGCCTGCCGCCTGTGCGCTGATTGATGTCATTGATAAAGCTGTCATCAACGAGGTGGTTGCAACAGTAAACGCAAGCGCATGGAACTTAGTAGCGCGTTTATTGATAGCGACTGATTGTAGTGTTGGTATTTTTATTGACATAAGTTATTACCTTTGATTTTAGCTTCCAGTGACTGGCAGTACGGACATACCCCTACTGATAAAACTATTGACCCTCAATACCAGGTTCATATTAGGATGGTATTTATTTTACGTATCGATAAAAAATATCAACCAATAAAGAATTATTGGTTGATATTGATAGGCCGTTAATTGCACGATAACAAGTGCATTTAACGATATTTTATTGGTATAGGCTTTCTAGATGCCGACAAGGCTAAATCTTATAGCTGAGCATAAAGATCCGCATCCTGACCTTCACCACCTTGCTGTCCATCTGCACCTAGGGAAAACAAGTCATAAGGTCGCCCTTCACTACCTGGCGCAACATATTGCATCTCATTTTCCCAACCATCCGTTGGATAGCCACCTTTAATATAGCCACCTTCAGGATAGTTTTTTGCATCCGCAGGCGGTGTGGTAAGCGCCTCTAAACCTTGCGCTGTCGTCGGATAGCGTGAATTATCAACTTTATACATGTCTAACGCATTAGAGACAGTAGCGAGCGCGGTTTCAGTGGTTTTGACACGTGCTTTGTCACTTTGTCCGACTACTTTTGGGACGACCAAGCCTGCAAGAATAGCCAAAATAACGATAACCACCATAATCTCAATAAGCGTAAATCCCGATTGTCCAGACTTGCCTATCGAGCTGCGATGTGCCATTGAATGGACTCTCTGATGGTCATTTACAATGCCACCATGGGCTTGAATATTATTATTGTCATCTTTGGTATTGGCACTTTTTGAGCTAATATTTACTTGAAGGGTGTCAGTCATAGTCATCGCTTTGGTCATCACAGTTATGTAAATAGTAAAAGTGGCGTTCTAATAGCACTCATGCATTTAGGAGCTTATCAATAAAACCCTAAATCATTGTCACTATAAACCATGGTTTTATTTTTATCCAGCGCTGTGCTCAGATTGTCATTACAGTCAATACCAAGTAACCATCAGCAACAAGTAACAATCAGCAAGTGGCCGTCACCAAATAATCATCGAGATTTATCACTATCGTTTTAACCCGCTTTCACTATAACGTGGCACTTAGGTTTACCATAGCAAAAATTTTGCTTAGTCAACAATATACAACAGTAAGCAAATCTTAAGAAAGCTAACGTAGGGTTTAGCAAGATAGGTAATTAAGACAGGATAAAAATGCAGATAGTTGATAGTTTGAGAAGAACATATCGGCTGTTTGTCAGCTAGTCAGTTAACTATTGACTAGCCTGCCAAGTCATTCATATTAACGATTGGTAGCATCACTGCCATCACGATAATCATCACCACCACGCCCATCAAGACCAGCATCAAAGGCTCAAGTAATGATAGTAAGGTGCTGATAAAATTGGTGGCCTCCGCTTCTTGCATCGTGGCGGCACGACTGAGCATGTTTTCAAGCTCGCCTGAATTCTCACCGCTTTTGATCATTTGTACCATCATCGGTGGAAAGTAAGTGGATTTTTCGAGCTGGCTGGATAAACTTGAGCCTTCTGTGACCCTATCAGCAGCAGTCAAAATCGTTTGCTTAATATGCAAATTGGTCGTCACTGCCGCACCAATATGTAGTGCCTCAATCAACGGCACCCCTGAGCGCACCAAGATCGCAAGCGTACTGGCAAAACGCGCCGCATTCAATCCCTTAGACAATCTGGCTAATATCGGTAGCTTGAGCACCACACTATCTATTGCCAATTTCCCAGCCTGCGTTTGGGCAAAACGATAAAACAAAAACGCAGTACCTGCCAATACCAGCAGCATTAACCACCACCACTGCGTAATGATATTTGATAACGTCAGAACGACTTGAGTAATTAATGGCAGGGCCTGTTCAGACTGCTCAAAGACTTTGACAATTTTGGGCACCACAAAACTCATCAGCCCCATGATAACGCCAATCGCCATGACCATCAGTACAATCGGATAGACCATCGCACCTTGGATTTTCTTTTGGAGAGCAAATCGGTTTTCGGTATAGTCGGCTAGCTGATTAAGGATTAGATCTAAGTGACCAGATTTTTCGCCTGCGGCAATCGTCGCGATGTATAAGGGTGGGAAGCTCGCGGCTTGTTGTAATGCTCGTGCTAAGCTTAAGCCTTCGAGGACATGTGAGCGTACCGCCAGCATCAGAGATTTGATATGCGTCTTTGGTGATTGTTTAGCGACAGCAGCCAAAGTTTCTTCAAGTGGAATACCAGCCGCTAGTAGTACAGATAACTGGCGTGTGAGTAATGCAAGCTCATAAGCAGATGGTTTTTTATAGCGGCTTTTGTTTTGGCTTTGTCTGTCATTGACCGCACTGACTTCGACTGGTGTCCACTGCTTATCACGCAGCTGCTGCCGAACTTGCCGAGCAGAATCCCCTTCTAGTAAGCCTTTTTGGACACTACCTTGGTCGTCAAGCGCTTTAAAATGATAAGCGGGCATAGCAGCAGATATCCTAAAAAAGTCACAGGTAGGGGTTTGGATGTATGGCTTAACAACAAGGGCAATGTCTATAAAAAGTATCTATCAAAGTGGGGTTGAGTCATTACTGTCAGGCATCAAACCTTGTAATAGTAAAACATCCAAATGCTGCTGCTGGAGTTTTTTATCAAAATCATTGACCTCAGCAATCAGCATTCTCTCAATGCGTTTATCGCTTGCAAACACGCTCAAGCGCGCACAAATCACTGCCAGCTGATAGACACGTTTTTTACAATACCCATCCAGACCTTGTAACAGCCTGACCATGTGCGGCGTCTCAAGGCTAGCATAGTCATAATCAGCAACGACTTGCTGACCGAGCGCTGCCACACCATAACTGATAGATAAGTGTGCGCAGAAATAACAGCTGAATAAATACCCAACCACATGACCGATATAATAACCGCGATCATAGGTAAAGCTGCTTACACCAAAATGACCTAGCACGTAGCTGTTGAGACTGCCTTGATCGCGGATTGGCTTGCCATGTTTTAGCTTACCGACAGTGGCAAAACACAGCGGGTTGCGCCCATCCTGCGTGGTAAGCTGCCAACCTGCTGGCTGCTGAGCGGGCATATGATGCACGATATCTGCAATAATATCATCGACCACGTGCAGCTGCTGCCATAGTCGTTCAAGCATCTCCGTATCCATCAAACCACGCTTATCGAGCTGCTGAGCAAGCAAATACTGCTGATATTCTGCAAATTGTGATTTGAGGGTTTGTACTAAATACGTGGGGCGCGTATTGGCAGATGCCATATATAGCAGTCGAGTGCGTTCGTGCTGGGTATGATAAAGAGCCACACGCTGCGCGGCTACGTTTGACTCGTTGGCAGTCGACTGTATGGTTGATGTATCGGTGTCAAGCTGTTCGCTAGCGCCTACTTCATCAATGCTCTCTTTGGTATCTGACAAAGTAAATAATGTTAATAATGCCGCTTTATCAGGCATCTCAGCCGTATTAGCTGACACCGTTTTGCCAGTATGCACGTTATCTTGCGCATTAGCTTTATCAGATTTCTGTTCTTTTTTAGCAGTTGCAGTAGTACCTTGGTGGCTATTGGCTTCTGTACTTGGCTTTGCGGTCGGTTCAGTCATAACATACCATCAGCAGCAAAAATAAACATCATCTCGATCCTTTTATATTACTGGTATACAGTCACATATTATGCGTCAAATATTAACGCTCACACCTCGACGACTCATTATTCCATAGTACCTGAACACAAGCGTATTGTCAGCCTTGCCTAGCCAAAATAGCGCCAGTTGACTGCCAAGTATTTTACCTAGGCAAATACTAGATATACATCAATCAAAAAAAGCGCTAAGGATACCTTGGTCGCCTTAACGCTTTTAATAAATAAACACTGAGGACGTCAAAAAATAACTTATGCAAGCTTTTGCTGTTGATACTGTTGACGGTACGCTTTGGGTGAGACACCATAAACGCGTTTGAACGCCTGACTAAAAGTTGAATCTGACGCATAGCCCACCATATCACTGATACGGCTGATACTATTTTGCTGCAAGCGCAAATAGCGTGCTGCCAAACGCAAGCGGTAATCAATCAAATAAGTCAGCGGCGGCATCCCTACCGTATCTTTAAAGCGCTGGGCAAAGCTCGAGCGCGACATACCTGCCACCTCTGCAAGCTTATGAATGGTCCAGCTTTGACTTGGCGCCTCGTGCATCGCCGCTAGTGCCTTGGTCAAAAACGGATCTTTCATTGCCTTTAGCCAATTCTCAGTCGCCTCAGGTAAGCTTTCAATATAAACGCGCAAACATTCAATCATCATAATGCTTGCCCAGTGATTGATCACAGCCGTTTTGCCCATGCGTTCGCGCTCAGACTCCAAGGTCAAAAGCTTGATCTCTACATCAATCACCTCAAACCGACCATCAGCAGCATCATTGAGCTCAGGCAATATCGGTGGTAGCACAGATAGTAGAGGGCTAATCATCTCTTTGTCGTATTTACATTCAATCAAAATCAGCGAGGAATTAGGATCGCCATTTCCATCGATCTCAAGCGTGCGATCTTGACAGTTGGTCAGTAACTCATCGAGGGGTTCAGCCACGTCACCATGATGATTGAGTGCATAGCTCACGTGCTTGTGCGCGTTCGGGATCATAATCATATCACCAGCACGAGCTTCGCGTAGGCCATTGCCAACGTCTATACAAAAACCACCGGACATCACCAAGTAAAATAAAATGGTGTCTTTTCTACTCATAGAATAAGACCAATTGCCAGCACCATTCAAACGATAATACTTGGTCTCAAATAAGTGCACATTCTGTAGCAATACGCTCAATGCGTCCATCAATCAGTTCCTCAATAATACAGGGTCAATAACAACAAATCTTAAAAAGGCGGGGGTGTATCCGAAATGCTTTAAATTTTTTCGATCTAGCCAATACGATATTTTCATCAGCAGGATGCATCAAGACCTAAGCATAATGCCCGATTTAAAACATGATGTCTATTCACTCATAAGCAGTACTAACCAATAGTAGAGCAGGTACAGTCAGTTTAGGTTTTTGAAGAAAAACCTATCGCAAAATTGATATGAATAAGAAGTCAGTAAATCACTAAACAATTAAAGGTTCAGAAAGCTTTAACCGTTTAATATTATAGGATAATACAGGGAAATAGAAATCAAGCAGACACAAAAAAACGCCAACAGTGGCGAGTGCTATTTATTAGATAAGGTTTAGTATAAAGATAGGATTTATATGCAGATAATGCAGAATAAAATGGGGCGACTGATGGGACTCGAACCCACGACAACCGAGATCACAACCCGGGGCTCTACCAACTGAGCTACAACCGCCATAACTATTGCCAAAAGAATAGGCAAGATTTGCAGGCTAAATGGCGCGCCTGGCAGGATTCGAACCTGCGGCCACCTCCTTAGAAGGGAGATGCTCTATCCAGCTGAGCTACAGGCGCTCTTAGAGGACTTTTATACACTATAACCTAGTCTATAATATAATTTTTACTATATCAGAAACTAAATCATTATACATAAAAAAAAGCCTGTAAGGCTCTTAAAATAGATGGTCGGAGTGATAGGATTCGAACCTACGACCCTCTGGTCCCAAACCAGATGCGCTACCAAACTGCGCCACACTCCGAAATTCTCTATTATTACGATAGTTTGTTGATTAACTCGTTGTTGGCAATGCCGCTAATTTGTTAATGTTCCTCGCTATCGAGGTGCACATATTAAGGGGTAAAGGCGATTGTGTCAACACCTATTTTCGATTAATTTTAAATAATCTCTAAATTCTTTCAAAAAAAGGCATTCTCATAAAAACAGCACCCTTAAAACCTTTGTTAATCATGATTGATGAAATCACTATACTTAATTCAAATTCGTAGGCAAATCACCGTTGACCATACCTGTCAGCACATCAAACGGTATCAACCATAAATCCGCATGGTTTGAGTGGTCACTTTTGGTATCATCGCTAAGGTTACTTTTATCACCACTGTCACGATAAATCTGCTGCTTAAGCGCAACTGGTCGTCTCTCGTCTCCTAATACAGGATATACCATCCAACCTTGCCCTGCTTGATAGGCCTGTGCATAGCTGGTCAACTGATAGGCATCATTGGCGCTAATAGCACCAGCATGAGGCAGATATTTCCATTTGATATCGATGACATGGCTATAGCAACCGTTTACCGTCTCTTTGATAACGGCGGCGTCACTCTGATTTTGATCATTATCATTATCAGCCGTTTTATATATCAGCAAATCTGGTCGTATCGATACGCATGCTTGACCCTCGCTATCATTGAGCCACACACTTTGGGTTTGGTAAAAAGGACGATAATTGCTACTCAATTGCTGAAACATCGACGCGATACGCTGACTCGCCCACTGTTCAAACGCCTGATTCATATCGATCAATAGACACAATCTTGGCTGAGGTAGGTTTGGTCGAGTGGGATCAATACCATAACCTGTCGATGCATTTGACTGCTGTAACAACCAATAAGCTAGGTCTACCAACTGCTGCGCGGCTTGCAGTTGCTTTTTTTGTAATGGTAGAACGCTTAACTGCTGCTTTGCTTGAGCATATATTGACTCTAACCTCTGTTGTTCACGCTGGTTTAGCCCAGATAACAGCTGCCATGGCTGTAAGAGCGGTATACATATAGATCTAGGCATTAATGGCATCAGCCATACCAGTGCGCTCTTAATCAGTCGATTGGCCAACATATCTTGACTCAGCACACTACGCTCACAGACAAACTTATGCGGCTGCATACTGTTGTATCGTAACTGCTCTTTGATGAGCAAGCGCCCTTGTAGCGATGATTGGTTATTGATCTGAGCCTGATAGTGTTGGGTTGGCTGATAACGAACCAAGCGCTGCAAAAACTGCTCTAATAGCCAGTCTGACAACGGCGGAGACTCTACAGATAATGGCATTGACTGATCACTAAATTGACCTAGGTTTTTCATGCTAGGCAGCTTACGACTTTGAAGCGTATCGAGACGGGTCAAGTCGGATAACATGCCTTGTACCCAGTGACGAGTCTGAGCAATATTATTATATTGAGTGGATTGATTCAGCTTTGGCAATAGCTCAAGTGTCATACCACTAGGCAAGAGGATAATTCCTATATGATGCCCAACCTTGAGCTGCCATTGTCCTTGCTTGCGCTTGATGGTAAACACGGCAAACTCTTGCGCCATTAGCCAATGAAAGTCAGAGACATGCGGAAAATCGTGCGCTGTGAGGCGTCGATGTTCAAATACCGTCACAACCTTCGCTGAGGGAGCCTTATTTTGAGGCATACGAGCATAAAAACTATTTGCATTAATATTATCTGCATTAATATAGTTTCCTTGCGCATAGTATTGATTATGAGTTCTCACTAAACAGCCACCTTACTTGTACAAACGCTGATAGATAGCGGGCTTGCCAAACTCACCAGTCTTAGCAATAAGGTCGGGATTCATCATATAGCTACCTACGTTCATCGATTGACCAAGAAAGGCGCCCTGCCCTGCAAACATTTGATGTTGCGTCGTTGCATGCTTATTACTCATCGGATCATACAAATCATTATTTATCATTGTTTGGCTGTCGCGGATGAACTGGGTGCTTAGCGGTTTCTGCTCATCTCTAAAAATATACTGCAATATAGCCACTTGACCGCCCGCAGCTTGCGCCAACTGCGGGATGATCTGTTCGACCAACACCATTTGTAATTGATCTAAACAATCGACTGAAAATAAAAAAGCATGCCCCAACTGCGCCTCGGCTCCCAGCGTCTGTGTGATACGCATGTTTAAGCCTGTTAGCAATTTGCTTAAATCTACCGTGTCTGCTGCTGCACGATCAGTCGCGCTAGCGATATCACCAATTATTGATAATAATTCAGGCTGCGGTGGGCAATCAATAAAGCGGAAACGTCGACGCAATGCCATATCAAGAGGCGCGAGCGAATGATCTTGGGTATTCATGGTGGCATAGATATCAACATTGGCGGGCACACTAAAAGCACGCCCAGAATACGCCAAATGAACCGTCATCGCATTTGGTTTGCCAGCGCGCTTGTCTGGCTCGATCAAACTGAGCAGCTCGCCAAAGACTCGTGACACATTGGCGCGATTGATCTCATCAATTAACATCGCGTAACGATGCTGAGGGTCACGCGCGGCACGCTGACATAACTTTAAAAAGGCCCCATCTTGAACGGCGTAGCTCATCTGGGTATTACTCGAGTGACTGTTATTTGCGTGGATAGAGCCGCTCATAACAGGACGAATACCTTCGACAAACTCTTCGTAGCCATAAGCCTGATGAAAGCTCACCATACTAAAACGCTGCTGACCAGAACTTTGGTTTTGATTAGAATGATTATCACGCTGTGCCTGCTGAAACTCCGCCAATTGCTGTGACAACTCTGTTAGCAATACCATACTCTCAGGCAGTAAATACCATGCGCCGCTGTTATCTTTATCAAAGTACGCTTGGCTGGCTCGATTATCAAAACTGACGGTTTTAGAATCTATAGGACTATGTCTGCGAAGCTCTAACCAAGCAGTGCTCTCTAGGTTTTTCTCACGTGAGTTTTGTGCCGCTTTAGTGATAAAAAAAGGATGGTCGACAAGCTCTCGCACTTTGACCAAATCCTGTTGTTCAGCCCGTAAGTCTAAAAATATCAAACACAGTACTTCACGCCAGCTTAGGCTTTGCAACAGCTGCCCAAGTAGCGCTTCATTATTTATCTCAGGCAGATAATCGGTATATTGCTTCGCGATTTGGAGCAATCGATAGGTTTTGCCAGTACCCGCGACGCCAGTATAAATAATATTGGTCGGCTCGTGAGTAGACATATCAGACATAGCATCATCCAGTATTGAAAATTTATAAAATAAGACGTACCAACATCACGCTATTATAGCGCGGTGGTATAGTAAGAGATTGTCTACTAGGCAGATCCATGCACCACCATTGAGCCATTTTCATCATTTAAGACTATGTCCTAGCAACACAATATAGATGACTGCTGTTTTATAAGCGCAGCAGTTCATGCTAATAATAGTAGGAAAGCAGCGGTTAATGTACCATAGTGTTTGTAATGGCTTTGCTAACACTTACTGTTTGCCACTATCAAAAAACAACATTCGATTTATCTACGTTAAGGAATTTTGTATGTCAGGATTATTAAAAAAACTGCCCGTCAAGCTGACCAATAAAAAACCAGCCAAAGTCTCTGACAGCACAAGATCGTCCATCGAAAAACCCAGCAGCACGCTAAAACCAATCAGTAATCAATTTACCAAACTGTTATCTGTGACCAAATATCTACCTGCCAGTGCGCGCTCAAATATTCTCTCAAAAGCCTTTGGTAAAGTTGTACCCTACGTAGGGACAACAGGCGTGTATTATGAAATGGTTGAGCCCAATCAAGTCATCGTCAGTCTAAACAATGTCAAAGGGGTACAGAATCATATTGGCTCAATCCATGCAGTAGCCATCACTTTACTGGCTGAAACGGCAACAGGCTTCATTTTAGGGTTAAACTTACCCTCTGATCGCGTACTACTGATTAAATCCTATTCCGTTAATTTTTATCGCCCAATTAAAAAAGGTCAAATTGCGGCCGTAGCCAGTCTATCTGATGAGCAGCGCTTGCAGATTTTAAATACGCCCAAAGGTGAAATGGTTATTCCTTGCGTCATTGATGACCGTGAATCTGAGAGTGACCGCGACCCGATTGTAGTAGAGATGACTTGGGCTTGGATTCCAAAATCTGAACTAGAGGCCCGCCGCCAAGGCAAAGCAAGTGACAATGCCTCAGAAGATAATACGGATACTACCGCAGATAACGAGCAAGACGATGCATTCTCTACAGACGATGAGACTATTAATAACAAATAATCGATTAAACCGACATAAAATTTGCTATTTGCATTTTATGGCGCATCTAGCATATTTGTGATCAATCAACTCAATAAGGAGACAAGGATGTCCAAACTTAGCACCTATTTATCTATCGTACCACTGGTTGCTATGTGCTCATTAAGCTTGGCTGTTGGTGCTAACGCCAGTCCGGCGACAGCTCCTGCCGCTAATACTAAATCTAGCCCGACTTTTTTGGGTGATGGCAGTCCTTATCCTTTTTCAGAAGCCGTACGTGTTGGCAATACATTATATATGTCGGGACAAATTGGTGTTAAAGACGGCAAATTGGTCAAAGGCGGTATCGACGCTGAAACCAAACAAACACTAGATAATATCCATAGCACGCTACTAAAATACGGCTACCGAAAATCTGATATCGTCAAATGTATGGCCATGCTGACTGATATGGATGACTTTGATGATTTTAACAAAGTCTATAAGGCAGAACTGTCCAAGCCTTATCCTGCACGCTCAGCGTTTGGCGTATCGGAGTTAGCCGCAGGAGCGAGCGTTGAAATTGAGTGCATCGCTGTCAAATAATAGCAGTTGAAAACGTTACCCTGTTAATTTCAGAAAAAAAGAGCAGATAACTGGCTATTTCGCTCAGTTATCTTTTTCTACTTTTCAGACATTGCTCTCTAGACACGGTTCTCCAAATACTGTTTCTCATCGTTTATAGCTAAGCGCTTATACCAGTATCGTATCATCCGTTAAGGCACTTTCTTTCGTCACTCGCAGTACCTCTTCTAGCGTCGTTCGCCCTTCTATCACTTTACGTAGACCATCCGCGCGAATCGATGGTGTCTGCTGGCGAGCATACGCTTCTAACTCATACTCAGCGGTATTACTATGAATCATGCGGCGCAGCGTATCATCAACTGGTACGACTTCATATATCGCCGTACGTCCTTTGAACCCTGACTGATTGCATTTATCGCAGCCAACTGGCTTGGGTAGACGAATCGCCTTACTTGCTGCATTTTCAACATCGCTGTCCAATACTGGCTCAATACCAATTTCGGTAAAAAGCTTGGCTTGTTCTGTATCCGCTGCCTGCCAGCCATGACAATGTGAGCATAAAGTACGCACTAAGCGCTGTGCCACCACGCCGATCAGTGACGACGATAATAAAAACGGCTCAACACCCATGTCTTGCAAGCGAGTGACCGCGCCAATAGCGGTGTTGGTATGCAGCGTTGATAAGACCAAATGCCCTGTCAAAGATGCCTGTACAGCGATCTCCGCCGTCTCTAAATCACGAATCTCACCAACCATCACCACGTCCGGATCTTGACGCAACATCGCGCGCAGACTTTTGGCAAAGGTCATATCCACCTTATTATTAACCTGTGTCTGTCCGATACCATCGAGCTGAAACTCAATGGGATCTTCGGCGGTCAAGATATTGCGCGTTTGGTCATTCAAGTCAGTCAATGCCGAATATAGCGTGGTGGTCTTACCCGAACCCGTCGGCCCTGTGACCAAAATAATCCCATGCGGACGATGAATCAAGCGCTTCAGCTCGGTATAGTCATTATCAGATAGCCCCAAATACGTCATGTTAAGACGTCCCGCTTGCTTGTCTAGTAGACGCATCACCACGCGCTCGCCAAAGCTCGACGGCAGTGTCGATACACGCACATCAACTTCTCGCCCTGCCAGTCGTAAGCTAATACGCCCATCTTGCGGTACACGCTTTTCAGCGATATCCAGCTTGGCCATGACTTTGATACGCGAAACTAATAACGGAGCCAGTTGACGTTTTGGCGTGATAATTTCTCTAAGCTCACCATCGACTCGAAAACGAACCACCAAGCGTTTTTCAAAAGTTTCGATATGAATATCTGAGGCATTTAGGCGAATGGCTTCTGATAACAGCGCATTAATCAGACGAATAATCGGCGCATCGTCTTGCTGATCCATCAAGTCTTCAGTCTCAGGGACGCTATCTGCTAAGCTATCAAGATCCGGATGATCCTCAAGACCAGCAGCGATATGCTGCGACTCTCCGGTATTACCAGCGTAAGCCGCGTTCATACGTTTTTCAAAATCATCCGAGCTGACACTTTCATAAGTTGGTACGCCGCGACTACCTTGCTGCTGTAAAAACCGCACCGCTTCATTGATTGCGGATAATGGTGTGGCTTTCGTCAATACCAAAGTTGGCGGCAACTCAGGATCAATGGCAAGTATGGCCAAAATCTGATGGCGTTTCGCAAAGCTGTACGGCAACTGCATCATAAAGACAACCTAATAAATAGAGATAGTGTCAAATAGAAAATAACGCCAAAGCACTGTAAATACACTGAGCTTGACTGACCAAGCCCAAAAAGATTGCAAGTAAAATTGCATGAGTTTGTTATAATAACATTTTGTTTTAGACGCGTATTATTTTATGTGGTCGGCGTTTTTTACGTATCGCCACTCGCCTATTTTTACGGTATGTATAGCCAACTTATCATGCGATTTTTTATTTTGCTAACAGTGCGCTATTATTGTCTACTGCATTTTTTTAATATTACTTAGAAATCTCGTTATATTTTTTCTGTCCACCTTGCCCGCTCGCCATTAGGATTTTTAGTTATGTCAGAGAACGTTAGCACTGCTACTCACCCGACACCACTTTTGCAAGATACTTTTACCGTTGGTAGTCGTACCTTTTCCTCTCGCCTGCTGGTCGGTACGGGCAAATACAAAGACATAAGCGAGACTGGAGAAGCCATTGCCGCTTCGGCAGCAGAAATCGTGACTGTCGCTATTCGCCGTACCAATATTGGACAAAACAGTGACGAGCCAAATTTGCTTGATGTCATCTCTCCTGACAAATACACGATTTTGCCGAACACGGCTGGCTGCTTCGATGCCGAAACCGCCATTCGTACTTGTAAGCTTGCTCGCGAGTTATTGGACGGACACAATTTGGTTAAGCTTGAGGTATTGGGCGATGAAAAAACCCTTTATCCTAATATCACTGAGACCTTAAAAGCGGCTCAAGTACTGGTTGATGATGGCTTTGAAGTCATGGTCTATAGCTCAGATGACCCTATCGTCGCCCAAGAGCTAGAAAGCATGGGCTGTGTCGCCATCATGCCACTTGGGAGCTTGATTGGTTCTGGGCTTGGCTTACTCAATCGCCATACCCTCAGCCTCATCATCGAAAACGCCAAAGTGCCCGTATTGGTCGATGCAGGTGTCGGTACAGCATCTGATGCTGCGATTGCCATGGAGCTTGGCTGTGATGGCGTTCTGATGAACTCAGCGATCGCGAATGCGCAAAACCCTGTGATGATGGCACATGCCATGAAACATGCCGTATGGGCAGGCCGCGCCGCATTTTTGGCAGGTCGTATGCCGATGCGAAAAATGGCAACTGCCAGCTCACCGCAGACGGGATACTTTTTCCAGTAGGCGCTTGCTCGGGTCAGCCCTAACAAAAAACCGATTATAAAATAATAAGACGGAAATCTGGTTGGGTCAGCACTCCGACAACTATAATTTTTATTCATTATCGTCATAAAAGGATTTATTATGCGACTTCTCACAGCAGTCGACCAGTTGTTCTTACTTCTTGAGTCGCGTAAACAGCCAATGCACGTTGGCGGACTGTTTTTATTTGAATTACCCGAAGGCGCTGATAGTGATTTTGTCTATCAGCTGGTAAAACAAATGCAAGAATCTGATGTACCGCCAAGCTTTCCGTTCAATCAGGTGCTAGAGCATTTGGTGTTTTGGAAAAAAGACAAAGATTTTGATGTTGAGCATCATTTTCACCATGTGGCGCTACCAAGTCCTGGACGTATACGTGAACTTTTGATGTATGTTTCAAGAGAGCATGGACGACTGCTAGATCGTGCGATGCCTCTATGGGAATGTCACGTCATAGAAGGGATTGAGCCAGAAGTAGAAGGCGGGCCTGAACGTTTTGCTTGGTATTTTAAGATCCATCACTCGCTCGTTGATGGTATCGCTGCCATGCGTTTGGTAAAAAAATCCTTATCACAATCCCCTACTGAGCCCGTCTCGCTACCGGTATGGTCACTGATGGCGCGTCATCGTAATCAAGTGAATGCTATTTTGCCTGCCGAAAGATCTATCAGGCGCATCATGAAAGAGCAAATATCTACCATCAAACCGGTATTTACAGAACTGATAGACAATCTGAAAAACTATGGTGATGAAGGCTATGTTGGTACGTTTGACGCGCCGATGAGTATTTTAAACAGGCGCATTTCCGCATCACGTCGTATCTCGGCGCAGTCTTACGACATACAACGCTTTAATAAAATTGCCGAAAGACTAAAAATCAGTAGAAATGATGTGGTATTAGCTGTCTGTGCTGGCGCCATTCGTCGTTATTTGATCTCGATGGATGCACTACCCAGCAAGCCGCTGATTGCGTTTGTACCGATGTCACTGCGTACTGATGATAGTATATCAGGCAATCAGCTATCATTTGTATTGGCGAATTTGGGAACACATTTAGACAACCCATTACGCAGGATAGAGCTTATCCATCGCAGTATGAATAATGGCAAACGTCGCTTTCGCCGCATGAATCAAGCGCAAGTCATTAATTACAGTGTCATCGCCTATGCATGGCAAGGTATAAACTTGGCGACTGGTGTATTTCCAAAAAAGCAGGCCTTTAACCTCATTATTTCTCACGTTCCTGGTTCTGAGAAGCCGCTATATTGGAATGGTGCACGCTTACAATCACTGTATCCCGCCTCTATCGTATTCAACGGTCAAGCAATGAATATCACTTTGGCCAGTTATTTGGATAGAATTGAGTTTGGCATCACTGCTTGTAGTAAAGCATTACCGCGTGTCCAAGACATGCTCATGCTGATAGAAGAAGAGCTACAGTTGCTAGAGACTGTCAGTCAAGAATTGGCATTTAAAGGTATCACCGTCGAAGACAAACCTGTTAAGAAAACAAAAAAGCTGGCTCCATAACGGAACCAGCTTTTTAATATTTAAATCGCTCGGCGTTCAAGCCTGCTTATTTTGTGATTAGATCACATCGCCCCAGATTGGCACGACAGTTTGCATCAATGGCTTGAGTAGTTTGACGTTACAAGCAAAGATAGAACCTGAAGTCATAGAGTTGTGCGCGCCAGTATGATCGACCACAACGCCGCGCGCTTCGGTGACGATAAGCTCACCTGCTGCGATATCCCAAGGCTTGATCGACATCTCAAAATAGCCATCAAAGCGACCAGCAGCAACATAACACAAATCAAGCGCTGCTGAACCCAGACGACGTACCTGACCACCAGCTTCAGAGATCTTTTGTAAGCTCTCAAAGTGCTGCTTGGCATAAGAGATCACTTCACCATTGCGCTTACGCTCAAGCGGATGACCTGTGGTAAAAAACCCACCATCAATCGTTTTGCGTTCGCTGACATTAATACGGCGCTGGTTTAAACGTGCGCCTTTACCACGGCTAGCAGAGAACATCTCATCACGGACTGGGTCATAAATGACGCCGTGCTGCGTCACGCCTTTGTGCTGTACAGCGATAGATACGCAGAACTGCGGTACACCATGAACGAAGTTTTTAGTGCCGTCTAGCGGATCGATAATCCAGCACCAGTCAGCGTCTTCGCCGCGACCTTCTTGCATACCAAACTCTTCACCCAAAAACGAATGATTGGGATAGCTGGCTTTTAGCGTCTCAATCGTGAGCTCTTCGCTAAAGCGATCGATGCGCGTCACCAAACCATCAAGTCCTTTAGACTCGATATCTAACTCGATTTTGTGACGGTTTTGATGCGCATATAAAATCTCTTTACCAACTTTTTCAGCAGTACGCGCTGCGATGACGACCATGGGTTCCATAAATAACCTATTTGCTTGATGAATGAATATAAAAAATAAGACCAACTCTGTGCCCACAACATGCCAAACAGCCGCCGCATCACACCACATCTATGCGATTAAAAACGTGTCTTTTATAAATAAAAACTTATAAACGACAACCGCATTATACTAAAATTGTTCGATAAAAACGAAAAAACCGTCACGCTGACCAAGCCAGTATTTTGGTGGTCATACAAACTGCGCAAGTTGTAAAAAAGTCAGCACCTACGGCTAGCAGGCGTTTGCTCCATTCAAAGAGCTTATATCTGTTTGAACTAATACGTTTTTAAAACAATAATTCTTGAATAATATTGTAAATCTAAAAATAAAAATTAAGACAACAGTTGCTTAAGCTGTTTAATCACACCAGCAACATCTAAACCACAATCAGCCCACTGCTCTGCTTGTGAGCCATGCGCGATAAAGCGATCAGCAATACCTATGTTGCTAACAGCTGGACGCTGACGTTTAAAAGCAGCCGACTCATTGAGTAAGTACTCGTTGACCGCACTACCCGCACCGCCCATAACCATATGCTCTTCTAAAGTTGCGATATGCGTCACGCCTTGCGCCAGTAAGCTCTCAAGCATTGCAGTATCTAGCGGTTTTACCCAGCGCATATTGACCACATGTACCTGACACTCTATCACTGCATCATCATTGGTTAGACTCTCGGCGGCTTGCTGAGCGGTCGCCACCATCGTCCCAAAAGCCAATATTGCTAGCTTATAAGGCGCATCATTGCTGCCCAATACAGACTCAATAACGGCTTCACCGATTTTATAATTCTGTGCTGGCTGCTCGATAGCTGCACCTGTACCGGTGCCGCGTGGATAACGAACTGCCGTACATCCCTGATGTTCATAGCAAGTATTGAGCAGATGGTAGCATTCATTCTCATCTTTTGGCGCAGCAATCACTATATTCGGGATACAACGTAAAAAGCTAAAATCAAACACGCCTGCATGCGTGGAACCATCTTCACCAACGAGGCCCGCTCGATCAATGGCAAACATGACATCGAGATTCTGTAATGCCACGTCATGAATCAGTTGATCGTATCCGCGCTGCAAGAACGTCGAGTAAATCGCCACAATAGGTTTGACACCTTGCGTTGCCATACCGGCCGCTAGCGTGACCGCATGTTGTTCAGCAATAGCCACATCAAAAAAGCGTGTTGGAAAATGACGAGCAAAGTCAATCATACCCGAGCCTTCTTCCATCGCAGGTGTTATCGCGAGCAACTTATCGTCTTCGGCCGCTTTATCACATAAGAATTTGCCGAACACTTGCGAGTATTTTAACGCAGGTTTTGTATTCTGTTTTGGTGCTTCTGTAGATTTGCTCTGAGACTCACTATGAATCTCTGCTGGCAGCTTGCTAATCGCGTGATAGCCGACCGGATCTAGTTCTGCTGGCGCGAAGCCTTTACCTTTAGTGGTATAGATATGCACCAACACAGGCCCTTTGACTTGCTTGGCAATTGACAGCACACGCAGTAGCTCAGGAATATTATGCCCATCAAACGGACCAAAATAGGTAAAGCCAATCGCCTTGAATAAGTTGTCCTCTAACTGCGGTACATCGCGCATCTCTTTGTGACGTTTACGGCGATCAAATGCTTGCATATCAGGACGCTGGCAAAGCACTGGCTTGCCTGACTCAGAGATATCGACTTGGTAGCCCGACTCCCAAAGCATCGCTAAATGCCGCGAAAAACCACCGATAGAACAAGAAATCGACATATCGTTGTCATTTAAAATAACCAACAGATCAGCATCTTGTTGGACTGCATCATTCATGGCCTCAAAAGCCATACCACCAGTCATCGCGCCATCACCAATGATACAGGCAACGGTTTGCGCGCGGCCTTGATAACGCAGCGCCAAGCTCATGCCCAAGCCGGCTGAGATAGAGGTTGATGAATGCCCAACGCCAAACGTATCGTAGATAGACTCTGCACGCTCTGGGAATGCAGTTAGACCATCTTTTGATCTGATCGTTGCCAACTGCTCACGGCGACCTGTCAGGACTTTATGCGCATAGGCCTGATGACCTACATCCCATACAATCTGATCTTGCGGTGTATCTAGCAAATAATGCAATACAATCGTCAGCTCAATCACACCCAAATTGGCGCCAAAATGCCCGCCGCTTTGACCAGCTGAATACAACAAAAAAAGACGCAGTTCATCAGCCAGCGTAATCAGCTGAGTGGTTGAAAGCGCATTCATATCAGAAGGTGTGTCAATAGCATCAAGCAATGGCGTATGCGGACGCACGCGAGGAATCACAGTATAAGTCTGCTGTAAGCTCGATAGCTGGGCGGCAGAATCAGATACTGATGCAGATGAAGACTGAGACTTTGGGGAATGAAGTGACTGCTGCATAAACCGTACGATACCTACCAATCTGCTGACAAGACGTGTCTCCAATATAGCAATAGCTACAACTGAGAGACGTCAATAATATCTACATCATTATTGATGTAATCGACCATATAATTATTCATGCAACTTTACGTGTATATAGCTGCGCTACGTATCATATGAACACGCTACCACAGTAGATCGTGCCTCAAAATTACGTGCTTTAATACAAAGGACTATTATTATGCCCTATTATTTTGCATCAATATCGGATGTTAGTGACGACATAGTAATGTAAGGATAAAGACTTGTCACTGTATCCATCAAAATAGTATGGCATAATAGCATTTTTTTTTAATTGTCGCTTTAATCATCGTGCGTCGTCTGTGAACTTTGTGTGTTTTTATAATAAATACAATAAGCACGCGCTCTTTATGAAAGGGTTATACTGCTATCATCTTGGCCTTACCGTTTAGGCTAGAATGTTATCGCGGGTTTAATAACATTATCACAAACCCTTCACCGCCACGACTTTAGGCTTATGCAGGACAGTAATGTCATATCAATTTATCACTAGTGCCAAACTACCCACTCGTCACGGCGAGTTTGATATTCATATCTTTGAAAACGACGAAGGCCAAGAGCATGTTATGCTGACCGTTGGTCTGTCTGTGGTCGATCAAACGACAGGCAAAATGACAGTACCTAGCTCAGATGACACGTCGTCGCAAAGACCAGTCCCATTGGTTCGGATTCATTCTGAGTGCCTAACAGGCGATGCCTTTAGCTCATTGAAGTGTGACTGCGGGCCACAGCTCAATACTGCCATGCAAGCGATACAAGCAGCTGGTTGCGGTGCTATTTTGTACTTGCGTCAAGAAGGTCGCGGTATCGGTTTGACCAATAAGATTCGCGCTTATGCTCTACAAGATCAAGGACATGATACGCTGGATGCCAATCTCATGTTAGGCTTGCCTGCTGATGCGCGCATCTATGATATGTGTGGTCCGATGCTTGCCCATATCGGTGTCAACGCTGTCAGACTCATCACTAACAATCCAAACAAAGTTGCTTATTTGACTGAGCACGGTATTGACGTTGTCGAACGAGTACCATTGTTGGTTGGTGTGAACGATATGAACGCTGAATATTTAGCAACCAAACGTGATCGCATGGGACACCTGTTCGATAAAAACATCAATCTTGATATAGATGCTTCTCTCGATACAGACCTTAATACCGCCATACACCTGAATAAATAGATATCTTATGAGTATTACAAATACAAATAACGAAACAGACTTGTCAACCGTAGCGTCAGTGACGACGCCAACCAATAATGACATCATGCGCGTGCGCGAGTTTTTGGTTGATTTACAGGCACGCATCTGTGCATCTCTAGAAGCACAAGAGCGCGATGGCAGCACTAATAGCAACGAGCATGCAACCTTCGTTCCCGATGACTGGGAGCGTCCTGAAGGCGGCGGCGGTCGTTCGTGCGTATTGACAGATGGCGAGGTCATTGAGAAAGCGGGCGTCATGTTTAGCCATATTCATGTACATAACCTACCCGCCTCGGCGACCGCGCGTCACCCCAATATCGCTGGGCGTAAAGCTCAAGCGATGGGCGTGTCACTGGTTGTCCATCCCAGAAATCCAAACGTGCCGACCAGCCATGCCAATGTGCGTTTATTTGTCGCAGAAGCGGAAGGCGAGGCACCTATTTGGTGGTTTGGCGGCGGCTTTGATCTGACGCCATTCTATCCAGTACTCGCTGATTGTGTACACTGGCATCAAGTCTGTCACGATCTATGCGCGCCTTTTGGGGACAATATTTATGCTGACTTTAAACAGTGGTGCGATGAGTATTTTCATCTGCGTCATCGCGATGAGCAGCGCGGTATTGGTGGTCTGTTTTATGATGATGTCAGTACCGAGAGTCGAGGCTGGGACTTTGAAACTTGCTTTAATTTTATGAAAGCCGTGGGCAACGGTTATCTTGACGGTATCATGCCGATTTTTGAGCAGCGTAAAGATATGCCTTATACCGAAGCACAGCGTGAGTTTCAGCTTTATCGCCGTGGGCGTTATGTTGAATACAATCTGGTCTACGATCGCGGGACTTTATTTGGACTACAAAGTAACGGACGTATCGAGTCTATCCTAGTCAGTATGCCGCCACTTGCTAGCTGGCATTATCGTTTTGAGCCGACTGAGGGCACACCTGAATTTGAGTTGACTGATTATTATCTCAAGCCGCGTGATTGGTTGGCTCTCTAAGCTTTTTTAGAGCTCAAGAATGTTAGGTTTGAGAGTGTAGGTCAGCGATTATCGCTGGCCTTTTTTATATCTAACAAACGATTTGCTAAAGGAGTTTGTATCATCTGATGATTACGAGGATATAACAACTATCTCATTACCATTTTGTAGATAACCGCTACAATAAGAGAAGTTCTTTGGCGGCTACTGTCCGTAAAAGAATGTTCGGCAGTATTTTTATAATAATATTTGAGGCAAAGTGCGCGTTTATAGTGGCGCCTGCGATTAGCCAAGTTTAAAGGAGTAAGTCATATGGCACAGGTTTATACCAAAAAATCTTTGAAGTCTTTTTTTAGAATCACCTTAATGGCAGCGGCGCTCGGTTTGACAGCGTGTAGTGGTGCAGGCGACGACCCTGATATCAAAGCGCGCCAAGACAGTATGAAAAGCTGGGGCGATGCAATGGGCGTCATGGGTGATATGGTCAAATCACCAGATACCTTTGATGCGGCGGTTTTCAAAGAACAAGCGGCATTCTTGGCAGAAGACGCCTCAAGCCCTTGGAGTCATTTTGAAAACCAAGAAGCCATGGGTAATGCCGCTGAAGCTGTTTGGTCAAATGCTGACGGATTCAGTGCTGAAGCTGACAACTTTCAAAAAGTGACTGCTGAGCTAAATGCTGCTGCGCAATCGGCCACTAGTGTCGAAGACGTTCAGCCTGCCTTTGGTGAAGTGGGCGCAAGCTGTAAATCGTGCCATACCGAATTTAGAGCAAAGAATGACTAACTTTTTATACTGGCCTAGTAGTTTGTAGAAAGATAAAAAAATCGCCATATTCAATGATATGGCGGTTTTTTATTGCTCAAAAAATATTACGTCAAGGCAGCTCTTTGAAATAACGCTCTGAGTAAATTACTCTGTCTCTATTTTTTTGGCATTATTAGCATCATCATTCACATTAACATTAACATTAATATTATCATCTTGCTGCTTATTTATCTGCTTAACGATAGATTTCACCGAAGGATCGCTTAGATCTATCGTACGTATTGGGAATGGAATATTGATATCTGCCGCATCAAGGGCGTTTTTGATCTCTACAATCACCTGATGGATTGAGGTAACCTTGTTGGCTTGTGTGCCATCTTCAATAAACCAGCGTACCATCAGATCTATGGACGAGCCGCCAAACCCTGTAGCAATCACGCTTGGTGTCGCTTTTTTCGATACGCTTTCAACTTTATCCAAAGCTTGTAGAATCTCAGCTTTTGCTGTTTCGATATCGTCTTCATAACCAATGCCCACTGCCACTTGCAAGCGGCGCTGTTTATAAGCGGTATTGACTGTCAATGCTGAGGTATACAGCTCCGAGTTTGGAATAACCACTTGCCTGCCATCATAGGTCTTGATGGTCGTTGCACGGATCTTGATGTCCTCAACCGTTCCTTCGTAGTCCCCTGAGACGATTTGGTCACCGATACGAAACGGCTCTGAGATCAGCAATAAAATGCCAGAGAGTAGGTTTTGAAAAATATCTTTAAAAGCAAAACCAATCGCAACCGAACCAATACCTAGCGCGCCGATTAATTTGGCTGGTGTAAATCCAGGAATAGCAACAACCATGGCGATCATAAAGCCAATAAACAGAATGAGTGCCCCACCTATCCGCTGAAACACCTTGACTAAGTTTTGGTGACGCACGCGCGCGCCTAAGGTTTTATGCACGACTTTTTTGAAAATAATCGACAATAGCCAAAAAATCCCCAACACAATGAGCGCCGCCACAAAATATGGAATGCGCTCAATAAAGCCACTTGCCAAATCTTGCGTGGTATAGACCACTTGTTGATAGATGGTTACACCATCGGTTAGCGTATTCGATATGCGACTCACGTCGGGGGTGGGCATAAAGGGTTGCTCCTATTGCTGTGTTAGCGCGCGTTTAAGAGGATAAATAAATGAATATCTCACTGCTGTTTTGCCAGTTATGACATCAAATCAGCTTGTACAATTTCAATCCAGTAGCCATCAATGTCCTTGATAAAGGCAATGTTTTTCATACTGCCATCTTCTGGACGTTTTTTGAACTCGACATCGTTCTTATCAAACCAAGCGATGGCTTCATCTAGGTTCGGTACGCTAAAGCAAATGTGTCCAAAGCCTTGAGGATCTTGGTTGCCATCATGATAGCTAAAGTCAGCTTTTGTCTCAGTGCCATAATTATGGGTCAGCTCTAAGATACCGCGTTGACGGAACGCAAATATTTCTAAATCATCACCAGCGGGCAGATTCTCACGCTCGCTCTCGGTCAGCTTTGCCAAGAAATACAAATCAAATTCCATATCAGGGAATTTTTTGACCGCTAGCAACGTCATACCCAACACGCCTGTATAAAATGCCAAGGACTTGGCAGGATCTTTGACGCGTAGCATGGTGTGATTAAAGGTAAAGCCTGTCGTTTGTGCTGAAATCGACTGTACACCATCTGCACTGATGCTGCTCGCAGGCTGTGCGATGGTTGCGTTATTATTATTAGATGGAGTAGACATAATTATCCTAATATGATTTAGAAAATGCAGTTATAAATAAGCGAATCACGACGGTCGCAATTCGCTTGGTTCTTTAATCATAATAAAAATTGGCAAAATAATTGATAGGGTTTTGTAAGAATATGAATAAGGTGTGTTCATGTTTACAGATATATTAGCCGTCTAAGAACCTTACCTTACCCGTCTCTAGGTCATACTCAGCACCAACAACAAGTAGCTGTCCACTATTGGTCAAGTCCTCTAGTGCACGCGACCCATGTCTGAGCTGACTCACTGACATGCGCACGTTGGCACGGATAGAGCGATCAACCAGCTCATCGGCATCGACGTCTTGACCATTGGCCGTTGCCAGCTCGTGCAAGTTATAAACACTTGGACGAATTCGATCAACGATAGATTGCAAATTAGGTGAATAGTTTTGCTCTGGATTGATCAGGGTCTCAACGCAAGCCGTGACCGCGCCGCATTTTGAATGTCCAAGGACCACCACCAACTGCGTACCGAAAGCTTCGGCCGCAAATTCAATTGAACCGATCTGCGAGGGCGCGACCACATTGCCCGCCACACGTATGACAAACAAATCACCCAAGCCTTGATCAAAAACAATCTCAACAGGTACTCGTGCATCCGAGCAGCCCAAAATAATGGCCAATGGATTTTGATCTTTGACCAACTCTGGACGACGCTGCATATATTCATCGGTACTGGTGAGACTATCCACGTAACGGGCGTTACCTTGTTTCAACAACTCAAGCGCTTCTTGACCGGTAGTTGGACGTGTATCGTTAGACATGAGAGATCCTTTATTATCAATAATATGAGAATGTTAAACGGCTTTGTATATATTCAAATCTAAGTGTGCGAATAGTGACTGGCTTATCAGGCCTATTATCTGGGTCAGCCATACTGTAATTGTATAGGAATAAAGACCAAAAAATGACAAAAAACTTTGTTTAAAGGTCATTATACACAAGCATTTCTCACTACAAACACAGCGATATCTGGCACTGCCATGACGGTACGACTCGCGTAATCGATAACGAAGTTGCACTGATTTATAGTAAGGGTTTGCTATAATGTGCAGCAATCAGGCAACAACCAGACAGTAATCAAATCGTGCTTACGCTCCTGCCAGTTTTTGATGACAGCGAGATACCTTGATGGCTGCACTGATTTACTGATCTGATCTATTGGACGCTTAGGAACAGATATTATGACCGACCCATCGCCAAACACGCACAAAACCTCTGCGTCGCCTCAAAATGACAAAACGCTGCTACAACTGACTGGTGTCAAAAAAACCTACGATCAAACTGAAGTCTTAAAAGACATCAACCTTGATATCAAGCATGGCGAATTTTTGACCTTGCTTGGACCCTCAGGCTGTGGCAAAACGACATTGCTGCGCTTGATTGCAGGATTTGAGCAACCAAATGCGGGGACCATACATTTAGATGGTATACAGATGGCAGGCTTGTCCGCTGATAAACGTCCGATCAACACGGTCTTTCAGCAATATGCATTGTTTCCACATATGAGTGTCGCGCAAAATGTTGCTTATGGCCTAAAAATAAAAAAAGTGCCAAAAGATGAGATCCAAACGCGGGTCAGCGAGATGCTTGCCATGGTGCAGCTAGAGCATTTAGCCAATCGCAAACCGCAGGATTTATCTGGTGGTCAGCAGCAGCGTGTGGCGATTGCTCGCGCAGTGATCAACCGCCCCAAGCTCCTCCTGCTCGATGAGCCATTATCCGCGCTCGATCACAAACTACGCTTGCAAATGCAGTCTGAGCTTAAGCGCTTGCAACGCGAGCTGGGCATTACCTTTGTGTTTGTTACGCATGATCAAGAAGAAGCGCTGTCAATGTCAGATCGTATTGCAGTAATGAAAGACGGCACGTTCCAGCAAATCGGTACGCCTATCGAGATTTACGAGACCCCTGCCAACTTGTTTACTGCCAAGTTTATCGGTGAGACCAATCTGTTTAGAGCTGAGGTCAAGGGTGTTTATCCAGACCTTCCCGATCGCGATGGCAAAGTGACCAATGGACGCATCGAAGTCGAAGTCTGTGAGGCTCAAGCGCAAGAAGGACCAACAACGCTACGTAATTTGCGCCGACCCAATTTTGCCAATGATGTACAAGTAGGTGACATCGTTAATTTACTACTTCGTCCCGAAGACCTGCGAATATATGATCCAAAAGATAACGAGCATAGCGGACTGTTGGGACGGGTCATCGAGAGTAATTACAAAGGCAGTACGTTAGATTCGATTATCGAATTGGCAAATGGCCATATCATTAAGGCTTCTGAGTTTTTTGATGAAGACGACCCAAGCTTTGATTACAAACTCAACGAAGGCGTCAAAGTCTCATGGGTCGATGGCTGGGAGTGGGTATTGCCAGAAGACGCTGACCATACAAACAATGCGACTGCACAAAAGGATGGTAGCTGATGGCCCGCAACCACTTAGGCAGCAAAAGTCCGTTTCGTACGGCAACGCTCTGGCTGATCTGGGGTTGGCTACTCATCTTTGCGCTATTACCAAACATATTGGTCATTGCGGTCAGTTTTTTAACCCGTGATAGCAGCGCCTTTATTAGCTTGCCTGTTAGTATTGACAGCTATGTGCGCATGGTTGATCCGTTATATTTTGAGGTATTTGTTCATTCATTATGGATGGCAAGTATCACAACGGCTATCTGTCTACTGCTTGGCTACCCTTTTGCGTGGCTCGTGTCCAAGGTAAAAGTGCGATGGCAGCCGTTACTCATGCTGCTGTTGATCCTGCCCTTTTGGACCAACTCTTTGGTACGCACCTATGCGCTAAAACTGCTCTTTGCGAATAATGGCTTGATTAATAAGTCACTGCTGGCAATCGGTGCCATTGATGCTCCTATCGATATTTTATATACGCAAGGCGCGGTGATTGCAGGCCTAACTTACTTATTATTTCCGTTTATGGTACTGCCGTTATATGCCGTGTTTACTGATTTACGCAATGACATGCTACTCGCCTCGCAGGATTTGGGTGCATCAAAGACACAGACCTTTTGGCATGTGGTACTGCCTTTGACGACGCCGGGGATTATCTCTGGAGTACTGCTCGTGCTACTGCCTGCGATGGGTATGTTTTATGTGGCGGATATTTTGGGCGGCTCTCGCAATTTATTGGTCGGTAATATCATCAAAAACCAATTCCTAGACGCCCGTGACTGGCCGTTTGGTGCTGCTGCTAGCGTGTTATTGACAGTGGCAATGGCGGTATTATTACTAGCCTACCGTGCCAGTAGTCGCCGCATTGGCAAGACTGACTTTAACGAGGTGGCCTAATGTCTCATTCGCGTACACTCAGGATTGGCAGTATCGCTGCCAAAGGCTATCTCGGTCTTATTTATACTTTGTTATATCTACCCATCATTGTTTTGGTGGTGATGTCATTTAACAAGTCAAAAATCGGCTACAACTGGGGCGGCTTTAGCTTAAAGTGGTACGAATCACTGTTTAACAACCAAGCGATGCTCGATGCGTTTTGGCATTCTATTGTCTTGGGGCTAGTCGCGGCTACCGTTTCGACTCTTATAGGGACGCTCACTGCCCTCGCCTTACATCGTTATAACTTTCGCGGTAAAGGTTTATTAAACGGTTTGCTGTTTGTGCTGATGATGTCGCCTGAGATTGTATTGGCTATCTCTTTGCTCGCCCTGTTTTTGTTGATTGGTTTGCAGCTAGGGTTTGTCTCATTGCTACTGGCGCACATTACTTTTTGCCTACCCTTTGTTGTGATTACTGTCTTTGCGCGATTGAGTAGCTTGGATGAGCGTTTGATGGAAGCGGCACGTGATTTGGGTGCTAACGAATCAACGATGGTACGCACGGTATTGATCCCCGTTATCTTGCCAGCGGTCATGGCAGGTTGGTTACTCGCCTTTACTTTATCGCTTGATGATGTGGTGGTATCGACCTTTGTCACAGGGCCTAGTTATGAGATTTTACCGCTGCGTATTTATTCTATGGTGCGCGTCGGTCTCAAGCCAGAAGTCAACGCGATAGGTACGTTATTATTGGTTGCCTCGCTAGTATTGGTAGTCATCTCACAGTTACTATTGCGCAAGCGCTAAACGTTGATTATTTATTAACTTCTCACTAGTAGCAGACTATGAGTGAAAGTCAGCTCCATATTGACTATAATGAATTTTTCTCACCTTAGCGGTTAGGTACTATTATGCTTGAGCTTCGTCATCTTAATACATTAACCGCGCTACGAGCGCATGGTTCACTTGCAGCAGCGGCCGATGAGCTACACGTCACTGCTTCTGCCGTTTCGCATCAATTGAAAGAGCTAGAGAACTATTACGACATCAGCTTAGTCAATCGTCGAACTCGCCCGCTCAGCTTCACGCCTGCGGGCAAAACAGTATTGGCATTGGCAGATAATATCTTGCCGCAAGTGACCCGCACCAAATCCAACCTTAAACGCTTAGCGCATGGTCAAGCAGGCAGGTTGCGTCTAGCATCAGAGTGCCATAGTTGCTTTGATTGGCTCATGCCGATACTTAACCACTATCGCCGTGAATGGTCGGATGTTGAGCTAGATTTTGCCACAGGGTTTGAGCCTGAGCCGCATCATCTACTCATGGAAGGTGATATTGACTTGCTTATCACTACCAGTGATTTACCGCTCGACGGTATCAGCTATCAGCCATTGTTTGAGTATGAGAGTCGTTTGGTGCTGTCACCCACGCATGATCTAGCAGCACAGACATTTATTGAGCCAACTGATTTGGTCAATGAAACCCTGATCGCCTATCCGGTAGAAGCCAAACGTCTCGATATTATTGCTAACTTTATGACACCAGCGCAAGTCAGCTTTGAGAGTGTTCGTACGACAGAGCTGACGGCAATGCTGATCCAGCTGGTCGCGAGTGAACGCGGCGTGTCCGCACTGCCTGATTGGGTGGTGGCTGAATATGAGAAAAAAGGCTGGGTCGTCTCGCGGCCACTCGGGAACGGAGTACATTGTCAGCTGTATGCGGCAACGCGCACGGCCAGCCAAGATACGGCGTATATGCAGGGGTTTGCCAATTTATTGGAAGGGATAGTGAAGCCAGTTTAATATTTCACTGTTTATTACATTTTTTGGTTATAAAATACTGTCTACTTTTGACGTTATGATAGGCGTTGGGAGAAATGATGGTTTCCTAGTGAGGACTTGAATATTTGGCTGTAGGGTAATGGTATCAATAGATATAAGCTTTTATATTGAATCAATGTACATCTGAGTGTATTTAATGGGCTTGGTTCGATGGTTTTTTGGCTAGGCTTTCAGGTGAGATTTTGAGTATGGGCGGCACTGTAAGAAGTAAACAGACGGCTATAACCTAATTTTCATAGTATTTTATAAGCATAATTTTTGCTAGTACCAGCAAGTGGTTTCTAAACTAACTGAAATAGGAGTTTTTATCTCAATGACTCTCTTCATCTAATTTCTGGTAGGTTTTACAACTAGACTGTATTCCATTATCACAAGACTTTTTAAAAAATTTATTAGCTTGGGCTTTATTTCGGCGTACACCTTTACCGAAATAGTACATTGTTCCAAGACTATATTGGGCTGCAGCATTGTTTTGATCAGCTGCTTTCTTTAACCAATAAACTGCTTTGCTATAATCTTGGCGAATACCTTCACCGTCCGCATAAGCATCTCCAAGTAAATACTGACTTATTGCATCACCTTGATCAGCTGCTTTTTTATGCCAGTAAAACGCTTTACTATAATTCTGACGTAAACCATCTCTACCTAAACTATAACTAGATGCAAGTACAGATTGAGCTCTTGCGTCACCCTGCTCTGCTTGTATTTTAACCCATTCAATATAACTTGCTGCGAATGGGGACACTATCAACCCAAATGATATCCCTAAAATTAACAGCCCATTAGTAAGTATCTTGCTCAGTGCTTGCATAATTGTTATTTTCCTCGAGAGTGGTATAAATGGTGATTGATGCGCTATACAGGCATCAAACTATAAAATACATAGAGCACGTAAAAATTGCCATACTATCTTGGGTAAATAATTCTTCAGCTAAGCACATGTATAGTGTTAATTAGTTGTATAGCTATTAAAAACAGGATTCAATATGTATATAGACTTATCAAGTTATCCAATTGAATTAGAATTAGTCTATGAGTTTTCCAAAGATATGCTAAATAATTCAGATATGATAAAAGATACTCATAAACTAACATTAGATGAAAGTCGACCTTTTATGGGTATCAGAGGTGATAAAGGGTTGTTTGCCACACAAGAGTGGTGGAATAATATTCACGATGGAGTGATTCCTAGTGAAATTAAATCTGGTGTAATTACGAGAACTTATGCAGCTGGGATGGAAAGCTTAGGGCAAGTCAACTCTTTTGAATATCTAGATGAAGAGGGTAACTCACGCGACGAGGGTATTTACACACTAAATACGAATCAAAGAAATTTATTTAAGCTTAACCATTTAGTAGTTATTTGTTATGCCTATGATGAAATGAAAGCGTCAACTGTAGAAAACCCTGATTTTTGCCCAGCCGTTATTGAAATGGCGATCTCAAAGATGCCAGTAAGATAATAATAGTTTTTTATGGGTATAACCCACCAGAACCAGTCATTTTGCACTTTAAACTCATTAACAGACCACTTAAAATAGACTATATTTTAGTAACTACTTAAATCAGACCATTAAACGAGTAATATCTATCAACAGTTATAAAATAAGCTTAAATAAATAAAAACCAATGGCGGTTGCCAATAATGTCAGTCCAACATGCAAACCTACTAAAACCAAACCCGATAGTAAGCGACCATCATTAATCAAGGTAAAGGTCTCGGCACTAAACGTACTAAAGGTAGTTAACCCGCCTAAAAAGCCAGTAATCACAAAGACACGCACATGATCAGATAGATTACTTCCCATACGTTCAAACCACACCAGCGCAAGCCCAATTAGAAGCCCGCCCAGTATGTTGGCGCTCAGAGTCC
Organism: Psychrobacter sp. T6-5; assembly: GCF_052258485.2. Classification (NCBI taxonomy): domain Bacteria; kingdom Pseudomonadati; phylum Pseudomonadota; class Gammaproteobacteria; order Moraxellales; family Moraxellaceae; genus Psychrobacter; species Psychrobacter sp. T6-5. The sequence goes on from NZ_JBQQEY020000001.1 coordinate 3,249,704, forward strand.
CAAGTGGTATCCAACTATTTAAAGCGTTGAAGCGCGATAGCCACGCACGCAAACAAGCACCAAATGCTGCTCCCAAACCAATAGCGAGCCACTGCATAGACGGTTCCTAAATCAAATAACCATTAATAAATGTATGGCCAAATAAAGCAGCTATACGGCCGGTAGCTCTGTCATTGGCCAGCGCGGAATACAGCTAACGGCTAAGTCATCAGACTGTCCTGCCTGCAAGCGCTCAAATCCTGCATAAGCAATCATCGCACCATTGTCTGTACACAGCGCGGGCGGTGCATAGTGGACCGTCGCATTGATCTTAGCTAGCTCTGCCTCTAGCATCTCGCGCAGATGTGTATTGGCACTGACACCGCCTGCAATGACCAGACGGCTCATACCTGCTTGCTTGAGTGCTTTGACACATTTTTTCACCAATGTGTCGACCACCGCATGCTGGAAGCTCGCGGCGATATCCGCACGAACTTGCGGATCGCTATTAGAACCATCAGTGTCTTTAATCAGATTGTGTACCGCTGTTTTCATACCGCTGAATGAAAAGTCCAAACCTCGATGAAGCATCGGTCTTGGCAGCGCATAAGCATCAGGATTACCGGCTTCTGCCAGTTTGGCAATATTAGGGCCACCGGGATAAGGCAAGCCCAGCATCTTAGCAGCTTTATCAAAGCACTCGCCCGCCGCGTCATCTATCGACTCACCCAATATCTCATACTGTCCCACACCATGAGCGGCAATAAGTAAGGTATGACCGCCAGAGACTAACAGCGAGACAAATGGAAAGGCGGGTGGATTGGCGCCCATAAGCGGCGCGAGCAAGTGCCCTTCCATGTGATGAATGCCGATGGCAGGAATATCCAAACCATAGGCTAAGCTACGCCCAAATAATGCACCAGTCATTAACGCACCTATGAGGCCTGGGCCTTTGGTAAAGGCGATCGCATCGATCTCGCTTTTTTTCATATCGCACTGCTCAAGCAGCTCGTTGAGCAATGGCACAAGCTTACGAATATGATCGCGGCTAGCAAGCTCAGGCACGACGCCACCATAGAGCGCATGTAGCTCAATCTGTGAGTACAGGACTTGCCCAACCAACCCTTGATTCTCACTATTGATCTGCGCGCTATCAAAGATCGCAAGCCCAGTTTCATCACAAGACGTCTCTAAACCCAATACCTTCATACTTTTGCCTTTATGCTTTTGTTTTCGGACTATTTTTTGCCGCGTTTTTATTGTATATCATTTTAAAATTTTGAGTGGCGAATCAAATCAGCTTCGCACAGCCAGTCATATTGTTAAAATCGATAGTAATAGAAAACGCGCATAGAAAAACCGCCATTGTCAGTCACAATGACGGTCAGTTTAACAAATTTCAATAACTGATATACTCTATATATACCGTATCAGCTTACTGACGCGAGCATATAATCAACAGCGGCTTTGACTTGTGCCTCACTGACACCATCTACCGCTTGTGCTGGCATTTTATTGAAACCCTTAGCAGAGTGCATATACAGCGTTTCTTTATCTTTGGTCAAACGAGTCGCCCAAGCGGCTGTGTCACCATATTTCGGCGCATTCAATAAACCCGCCGTATGGCAAACTTTACAGTTTGACTCGTAAAGTTTAGCACCAGCATCTGCAGCGAGCATTTCAGGCTCAGCGGCACTCTCTTCTTCAACCACCATGTCGGCAGACTCAGGTTCAACCATAGGCTCAGGCACCGTAGCTTCAGATTCTGTTGCAACTGTTTCTTCAACATTCGTAGCAGCAGGTTCGTTGGCTGCGGTAGACGCTTCCGTAGTCGCGTTATCACCACTACAAGCGCTCAATACTAATAACACACTCAGGCTGATGACAGATAAGCTCAGTCTCTTTATGTGCTGCTGTATATCAATCATGACCTTACCTTTATTTGATGCGTCTGTGGCCAGCTATTTGCATCAGCCGATAAGCTCGCAATACTATGTTGCTAAGTCTAATTAATGGCTTATTCAGCAGGTGTTGCAGCAGCATCTGCAGGTGTTGCCATATCGGCGCTGTCAGTGGCAGCAGGCGCAGCCGCGGTATCAGCACTATCCGCTTCGGTATCGCCTGTTATTTCTTGCTCAACACTCATCGCTTCAGATTCAGTCGCACCTGCTTCATCAGCTGCCGTCGCATTGTCTGCCACTGCAGTTGCAGAAGTCTCTGGAAACTCCATGTCTTCTGCTTCAGGCGCGTTTTCGCGTGCCAATTCAGCCGCTTCATCTACCATATCGATCGCCAATACTTCTTCATGCTCTTCGCCGCCGCTACAAGCACTCACGCCCGCACCCAACGCCACGATAAAAGCTGCGCTCAACACCGTGTTCAATACTGTTTTTTTCATTCCAACATCCTCAATAAAATACGCACAAAACGGTTTATATGCTTATTAGGGTCTGTTTGATATTCAAATATGGCGCTGGCAGTCACTATTTTTTAGACAATATGTAGTGAAATGGTTGATGCCTAGTCATTCTAGGCTAAACAAGTTCGCCATATAGTGGCAAAAAAGAGTACTGCCCTCCACTCGAGCACAGCTCTTGTCTTGCGAACGGGCAAAGCAGTGCTTTGCTCGATCCGTTCTCAAGGCTGATGCTAAGATTCCCCAAACGTTGTTGAAAACCTAGCTAAGGTCGCGACATTATCGTCGGTTTTCGCCTAGTTTGGTGCCATTTTAGCCATCAGCAGCCCTAACATTTGAATATCAAACAGACCCTATAATATGGGAAATATCATAGCATAAACTCCTACTAAACCGTTATAGACTGTAGGGACTTTTTATTGACCGTAAAATTTGTGTTTTGACGTCACTCAAAATAAGAGTGTTTAATTTAAATACCGCTCTAAACGAGTGATAAATAAACAATAAATCGTTAAAATCATTGACTTTGTTGATATTTTTTATTAAAATAACCGCCCTTACGCCCATGCGTGAGAATTGTCCTAGTTTGAGCTGATGCCAGTAATCTTGAGATATTACGGCTAAATACTAACACACAGCCAAACTAATGCCCTTATATCTCATCCTAATCGAGGAGTCTTCATGCCTGCAGTTAAGGTTAAAGAAAACGAACCAGTTGATATCGCTATTCGTCGTTTCAAGCGCGCTTGTGAAAAAGCTGGTGTATTATCAGACGTACGTAAGCGTGAGTTTTATGAAAAACCAACGCAAGTACGTAAGCGCAAAAAAGCTGCTGCCGTAAAGCGTTATAAGAAGAAGTTACAACGCGAAACTATTCGTACTACTCGTATGTACTAATCAATAATCTGGTTAGTTAAGTACAAGTGCTACACTAACGCCACTGTTATCCATCGATATCAGTGGCGTTTTTTATGCTACAATTTTCGTTGTTACTGCTGACGCATTTTTTTATCAAAGCCCGCTCTCAGCAGGTTTTACCCAAAAAAAACTCATTAAACAGTACCTAACAAATAGCATTTAACAAACGAATAAGGATAATAGCAGTGAGCCAACTTAAACAGACGTTATCAGACAATATCAAAGTTTCAATGAAAGCTCGTGAGCTTGAGCGTGTCAAAATACTGCGCAACGTACAGTCAGTGGTCAAACAAATTGAGATTGATCGTCAGACAGAACTTGATGACGCGCAAGTATTAGAAGTGCTACAAAAGCAGCTCAAACAACGTCAAGAGTCGCTCACTATTTTTACTGAAAATGGCCGCGATGATTTGGCGACCAAAGAGCAGTTTGAAATTGATATTATCAATGAGTTTATGCCGCAGCAAATGAGTCATGATGAAATTATGGCATTGGTCAACGCTGAAATCGCAGAGCAAGGCGCCACTTCTATGCGTGATATGGGCAGCGTGATGGGTGTACTAAAAAACAAGACCGCTGGTCGCGCTGATCCTGCGTTGATATCTAAAATGGTTAAAGATGCGCTACAAGGCTAATTTTTCATTTTAGGTAGCAAATGGCATATGAGCTGCTATTACTGAGAATGATGTCGTCAAGCGCACTCGTTGTTGTACAAAAAACTGACTATTGAAAAACCGCCTAAGGCTCAAAGTCTTTGGCGGTTTTTATTGCTTTGATTTCTGCATTGATATTGGCTAGCAACGGGCGCGCACTATTGCTTTGTGCTGTGGCTTGCAGGTTTTCAGTCAATTGCTTGGCTTGCGTCAGTGATGTCAACGCACTCTCATAGCGCCCATTCCAAAGTTGATCATAACTGCGATAACGCAATGCGTTGATCGTTGCAATATTAGCCAGTTGTGGTGACGTTGCGGTTTTAGCGAGCTTTTCATTAGCAAGCTGCAAACTTTGCCATGCGTAGCGATCGCTTGGTTGTTGCTCTGTGAGTGGTTTTAGCAGTGCTTGTGCCCTTGATGGCTGATTGCTATTGGTCAGTGCTTCCGCCAAATACAGACGTAAGTCACGGCGCTCAGGATACAGACGCTGCTGACTCTCTAATATATCTGTAGCTTGTTGCCATTTGCCTTGTCCACTTAAAAGCTGACTATGAGTAATCGATAGCAAAGGTTCTAGGCTTTGACGCTGCGTACTTGGGAGTTTATGTATCTCAGCCAATACCTCATTAGCCTCTTTGATACGCTGCTGTTCTCCATACCAACTCACTAAGGCAAGTTTGGCACCCAGACTATTTTTAGCAGCGGTTGTGAGCGTCACTTCAGAAGCATGTTTGCCAGTAATTTGTACACGCCAATAGAGCAAATCAAACAAGGCTTGATGACGCTGCTGCTGGCTCAATGACAGTGTGGGATACTGCCCAGCACGGCTCTGCGACTCACTCAGTCGCTCATCACTGAGCGGATGCGAGCGCACAAAGCTTGGTAAAAAGCGATTTTGAACCTGATTGAGCTGGCTTTGTTGATTCATCGTGGCAAAAAACCGTGGCATTGCCCGAGGGTCATAGCCTGCCTGAGTCATGATTTGCATCCCTACTCGGTCAGCCTCGCGCTCGTTGTTACGGCTAAAAGCCATGCTGCTATTCATAGAGGCTGTCTGGCTACCCGCCATTACAGCAGCCGCTGCGTCACCATCGACTGCTGATGCGGCAATCGCAGCCAACATACCGCCTACTTGCATAAGTAAGGCTTTTTTGCGCTCGTCTGCGCTGTGCTCGTAGTGACGTTGACTGATGTGCGCCACTTCATGGGCGATGACACTTGCCAGCTCATCCATGCTCTTGGCTGCCAATATCGTCCCTGTATTGATCCCGATGACTCCGCCAGGTGCGGCAAAAGCATTGATGCTGGGATTATCAAGGATAACTAAGCCAAGTGGTGCTTGCTGACGGGCTTGGGCATTGAGTCGCCACGTCATGTCTTTTACCGTCTCTTGCACCCAAGGGTCGTGCTCCATTTTGACCCGACCATTGATGTTCTGTAATGACCACTCACCCAGCATTTTGTTTTGATACTGCTCAGCAAAGCTCAGTCCTTGCCCGCGCAAATTGGGTAGCTCTAACGATTGTGACTCTACTGTTTGCCATGAATGATTGGCAAATGGTATAGCTTGGCTATCATCACCATCCTTGCTATGAGCACTTGTAGCGATTACCAGCAATGTCACTGACAGTCCAATTTTGATACTATTTGAAAAAGATAAAACCACAGAGTTGCGGCTATCTGTTTGCCCAAATAGTTTAGATAGCGAGCTTTCCGACAGCTTATTCATCGAATGGCTGGTGGCTTTAGTAAGTCGTGGCGGTCTATTAGCGTGGTACAAATTCGTATCCTATCAGATTGTTGACGACATCTTTTTGACTATACGAGCTTGTTTGTATAAGGTCAATTCTACTATTCGTTTAGCTACCAATCACTCAGCCACCCGTCACGATTGTGCAACATGACTGTGTGATTCTAATGAACCGAACATGACGTTGATTATATTCAAATGCAATTATACATCGGCTATTTGGTATAATGGTTAAACACAATAATAGTAAGCTCATGGTTGTCGTAAATATATTTACGATAATCAAAAATAATTGTTAGAGCCTTTTTTGATAAAGAAACCGAAATATTGATACTTGTAAGGTTTGTATTATGTCCGCTGATAGCCAATTACCCATCAAACGTGCATCACACTCTATTTATTTATCAGCGAGCTTATCCGATCTAGAACAGCAAGAGATCAGTCATCTGTTAGACTTGTTGCCAGTAGAGAATGATGGCTCAGATGTTGACACTGAGACCAAAATAGATAAAGAGCAACCTTTACTAAATATCAAGTGTTTCGTCGATGGTCGCGGGCTTGCATGCCCAATGCCCCTGCTGAAAACCAAGGTTGCGTTGCGTGATGTAGCCGCTGGTGAATCATTATATGTGGTCGCGACGGATCCTAATTCGCAAGCTGATATCACAGCGTTTTGTCGTCAGAGTCAGCAAACACAGACAAACGACTACTTAGCGTTAATCGTCAACGAAGTTACTGATTTGTCAGGCAATAGCACATCATTGCAGCGTTTCGCTACAATATATCACTTCATCATTACCAAAACTGATAGCAACTAAACGCTGCTGTCCTTTACAATTACAACTATAGAGATTTTTATCTGACTATTTGCTTAACTATTTAACCAAGGTCAAGAATATGGCTACTACTACTTCTGATGCTGCGAATGCGAATAAAAAAGACAGCACAGCTCCTATAAAAAACGATGCGCGCGATGCTGCACTAAAGGCAGCTGCACAGCGCCCACCTTATGACGCCAGTACATTAGGCAATACCAGTACGCGTGATTTGGTGCCAGCAATGCCAACCCATTTGTCAGCGCCAGGGGTCAATTTGGGTGCGTACATTAATACTGTTCATCAAATCCCTATCTTGACTACTGTACAAGAGCAAGAACTCGCCCATCGCTATTATGATGAAGGCGATGTTGAAGCAGCACGTCTGCTGGTGATGTCGCATCTGCGTTTTGTCATTCATATTGCACGTAGCTACTCAGGTTATGGACTGCCACAAGCTGATTTAATCCAAGAAGGTAATCTGGGACTGATGAAAGCGGTCAAACGTTTTGATCCCAACAAAGGTGTGCGCTTGGTGTCTTTTGCCGTACATTGGATCAAAGCTGAAATTCACGAATTTGTCATCCGTAACTGGCGCATAGTAAAAGTTGCGACCACTAAAGCACATCGTAAGTTATTCTTTAATTTACGTAGTTTAAAGAAAACCAATAATCAGCTTACGCTAGAAGAAGCAGACGCGATTGCCAAAGACTTGAATGTTACGCGCAAGCAAGTGCTAGAGATGGAGTCACGCCTGACTTCTTATGATGCCTCATTTGAAGCACAGTCAAGTGACGATGATGATGGTCGCTATGCGCCGCAGCTGTTTTTGGAAGATGGCATCGATCCTGCTGAGCAGTTGGAAGAAGAAGACTGGGAAGAAAACAACTCATCAGCGTTGATCGCTGCTATGGGAACATTAGACGACCGTTCACGCGATATCGTCGAGCAGCGTTGGCTCTCTGAGCAAAAATCTACTTTACACGAGCTGGCAGCGGTTTACTCTATCTCTGCTGAACGTGTGCGTCAGATCGAAAAAAATGCGATGGATAAAATTCGCGATGCCATGACTATCGATAGTGTTATCTTACCAGATGATATTCAATAGTCTTATAATCATAAGAGTTATGCCATGCTAAATTGGATCGGTATTGCCGCAATTAATATGGCTATTGCTGTCGCTTTGGGCGCATTTGGTGCTCATGGTTTAGAGAATATTGTCAGCGCACAACAGCTTGAATGGTGGCATACCGCGACGCTGTATTTGTTCATACATGCGCTGGGTCTATTAGTCGTGGGCTTACTGATACGCTTAAAATATACCACTCAAACTACGGCTTGGTTATTGCAAATCGGTATTATTATATTTGCTGGTAGTCTGTATGCCATGACGCTTGGGGCACCGCGTTGGTTTGGCGCGATTACGCCCATTGGCGGGGTTCTTATGATTGCAGGTTGGTTATGGCTTGCTATCTCTACATTTCGACTTGAGAGCTCAATGGATTAATCCATTTTACTCATACCTGCTGAAAATTGATTGATATTATGAGTATGGATAAAAATAGTCGCCCATAATATTCAAAGCACCTATATTGCGATTAATACAAGAGGACGGCTAATATAAGGAATTTCAAATGATTAAGGAGGATTTTATATGAGCACCATTAGTGTTAATGGTAAAAACTTACAAACCACTCATCAGACAGTGCAATTAGTCATCAATGAACTTGGACTCAGTCAAGGACGCTACGCCGTCGAAGTGGATGGCGAGCTGATACCAAAGAGTGAGCTGGCTCAATTGCGTATTGAAGAAGGGATGAATATAGAAGTCGTACAGGCTGTGGGCGGAGGCTGATTTTTTATATTTCAGTCTGTCATTAGCTTTTATGTTTTATGAATTCCTGACCGCAGTATTAAAGACATACTAAAAAAGACCTCAACGTATCGAACGTTCGAGGTCTTTTTTCTTTTGTAGATCACCAATGAATGAAATAGCTGTTTGTCAAATTTCTTATTTTTTAGCTTGTTCAGACGCTCTTGATGATCTGATTGCCCACTTAATCAACGTTATTCAAACGTATCATTAAGCTGCTGGTACTGCTTCAGCAGGAGTGGTGTCTTGATAGCGCTCATCACGCCCAGCACCCTGAGTCTTTTTGCGCTCTTGACGGGTTTTGTACTTACGTACTTGTCTATCAAGTTTGTCTGCCATCTCGTTAATGGCTCTATACATATCATCTTCTAATGCTTGGACAAACATTTCTTGACCTGAGACGCGCATAATTGCTTCAGCTTTATGGCTTTTTTTACCGCCATCATTTGCGCCACTATTGTCTAGCGATAATATCACTTTAATACTCTGTATCTGATCAAAGTGTCGCTCTACTTTTTCAAGCTTTTCACGAACTGCTGTGTCCATAGCTTCGGTAACACTGATATGGTGACCACTGATAGAAACATTCATATTATTGTCCTTGTATTTGTAACTTACATTCAACAGATGAAGTCGCATTCCTGCTCTTATCATCCTGCCTTACCAATAATCTATCTAATGCCTCTAGTAAGATTTCGACGTATCCTTTTATCGTCTCCTTTATTCATTATAAGTAAATACTATAGATTGGCACTTAGATTTCGTTGTTGGTATGACTCTAATTTGTCATGAAAGACGGATAGTAGCAAGACGTTAAATTGTAATTAAGTGTAACAATACCTGTTGTTTCTATCATGTTTCTATATAATCAAAAAATTTTATTTTTTATATCTTGACACAGAAATATCAATGATTACTCAAAATTGTTGCAGAATACTGTATTTAAACGATTAATACTTCTGTTTGCGCTGAGTGGATGAACCTATATTCATGGCTTCACGATATTTGGCAACGGTTCTTCTGGCAATATCGATACCGTCTGCCAATAATTCTTTTTGAATACGGCTATCCGATAGCGGTTTTTTGGGATCTTCATCAGCGATTAGCTTTTTAATCATGGCACTAATGGCCGTTGATGAGATATCGCCATCCGAACTGCTGACGTGTGAAGAAAAAAAGTGCTTTAGTGAAAATAGTCCTTGCGGTGTCAAAATCGTCTTACTGGTAGTGAGACGTGAGACGGTGGACTCGTGTAGATCCACTTCTTCTGCGATTGCCTTTAGAATAAGTGGTTGCATGGCCGTCGCACCGTGCTGCAAAAACTCCTGCTGATAACGCACAATACTGGTTGCTACTTTTAATAGGTTTTGATTGCGCTCTTCGATACTGCGGATAAAGAGTCGCGCATCGGTGAGGTTTTCACGTAGATATTGGTTGTCCGGGCTGTCATCACCGCGTTTGACTAAATTGGCATACTCTTGGTTGACCCGTAGCTTCGGCAAGGTATCAGGATTGAGGCGTACATGCCAACCGTCTTCTAGTGCCTCAGCATTGGCAGTGGCTTTACGACTCCTAATAGGTGTGACTAACACATCTGGAATATCGTAACTGTCGGGCTGCTGGGTATAATCAGGCTGGTTGATCTGAAAGAGTAATCCGGGTGAAGGATTTAAGGTGCGCAGTAAGGTAAGCGCAGGAGTGATTTTCTCAGGGGCAAGGCCTGTCCGTTCAGTAAGCGCTTTGATATTGTTACTGACTAAATGCTCGCCCGCTGTGAGCAGCGCTTTTGCTTCTTTGAGATATTGGGTATTAGTATCTAGCTTGGATAACTGAATCGCTAGACACTCACTCAAATGACGTGCGCCAACGCCAATCGGATCGCAAGATTGGATCATACGCAACACGGCCATGACCTCGTCGTACTCAACGCGTTCATCCCACTGATAAAAGTTGGCCATGGTATCAAAGCTCTGTAGCAGCTCATCGATATCAATTCGTATGAATCCCATGTCATCCATAGAGTCCATCAAATACTCTGCAATCAGGGTGTCTGCTTCTGATAGGCGCTTAAAGTTGAGCTGCCAGCGTACGTGATCTTGGATAGTCGACGAAGTACCGCCCTGATAACTATCAAAATCCTCATCGCCTTTATTATTGCCTGAACCTGTTGATGTCGAAGCGTAATTATCTTTATCAAAGCTGCTAGCATCGAAGCTATCAGTGTCAAAACTGCTGTCACTATCCATCGCCCCGTCATCAATACTAGATTGCTGCAGTTTCTCCCAACTGTCAGTGCTATCGTCACCATAGTCTGTATGGTTATCAGATCCTGCGCTAGATGCGTCACTGCTGCTTTGGTTCCAGCTATCAAGTGTTAATGACTCACTTAGCTCATCTACTCTATCGTCACGGTTACTCTCGTACTCGTCATCATCTTCTTCGATACGTTCAAGCAGCGGATTACTATCCAGTTTGGCTTGAACCTCTTGTGCGAGCTCAAGACTAGAGAGCTGCAGCAATTTAATGGCTTGCTGCATTTGCGGTGTCAGTTTTTGTGAGGTGCTTAGCGTGCTCGCCAATCCGAATGACATACTCATGGGCGGCTTATTACACTCCAATTTTGGTGATATTATATTTATTTTGCCAATTGAGGCCGTGACATAACCTAATCAGGACATGACGATAGCATTTTTTGTGACAATTTTGCTACGATAATTTATATTCTACCCAGATACGATTGGTATGTTTCTTATATAAACCTATCACTTTTATCCCAATAGCCAACCAATAAATATGAATGGCCTGTTCACGATCATCAAAATTTTATTATAAAAATAACGTAATGAGCGACCATCAATACTCAACATTTACGGAGAATATTGTCATGCATGACCAAACAAATATCCCTCAATTTACCACAGCTGCCATTCAAATGAACAGCCAGCAAGACGTTGATGGCAATTTAGCGAATATAAAAGCGGCGATCATTGATGCCAAATCGCAAGGGGCTGAACTCGTTGTCGTACCTGAAAATTGCTGTAGCATGGGCCAGCAGTTTGCGACTGCAGAGCGTTTTGACGCGCTATCAACGACGATGGCAGAGTATGCGCGCACCCATGGTGTCTATCTACTGGCAGGCTCACTGCCTTGCCCTTATCGGCCTGATGGCATGGTCGTTCCTGATGGTCGGCTGCGCCAAGTTAGTCAGTTGTTTGCGCCAGATGGGACGCGAGTGGCACGATACGACAAGATCCATTTGTTCACCGCGACCGTGGCCGACAAGCAAGGCAGCTACAATGAAGCAGCGACGTTTGAGCCTGGTACGCAGACCGTGGTTGCGCCTCTTGAGTCTGGCGACGCTGTCTATCAGTTGGGTATGATGGTCTGTTTTGATTTGCGCTTTCCTGCTCTAGCGCAGCGCTTACGTCAAGCAGGTGCTGATATATTAAGCGCGCCTTCTGCTTTTACTTATCTGACTGGGCAAGCGCATTGGTCGCTGTTGTTACAGGCACGTGCTTTGGACAGTCAGTGTATGGTGATTGGGGCAGCACAGGGCGGCGATCATGCGTATAAAGATGGCAATACTCGCCAGACGTGGGGACATACCGCCATTACTGCTTTTGACGGCAGCGTTATTGCGAGTCATGATAGCAGTGAGCTAAATCTGTCTACGACATCTGACATAGATAAAGGATACGCCGTCGTCATGGCATCATTAGACAAGCAAGCTCAAGTGCAAGGTCGACAGAAATTACCTATCTTTGATTGTCATCGTTTGGCGTAGTTTAGGAAATAACGTGGATTGCTTAAACCGTAGATTACTTAATTAGGTAGGATTTTCATCATTTTGAGTATGGGTGGCTCGTGGATGGGCGCGATCATAGACTTGTGTCAATTTGGCAAAATCAACGTGGGTATAAATTTGCGTGGTACTGATATCGCTATGTCCTAACATCTCTTGCACAGCACGCAAGTCACCACTACCTGACAGCATGTGTGAGGCAAAGCAATGACGCAGTAGATGTGGATACATGTTTTGCGCAATACCTGCACGAATTGCAGCAACTTTTAAGCGTTGCTGTACGGCCCGTGTTGATAGTCTAGTACCCAGTTTTTCGCTAATAAACAAGGCGCTGTCCATCTGTTCGACCCATAGATTGCGATGCGGAAGATAGCGGCTAATCGCCTCTGCTGCCTTTGCGCCTAATGGTACTAAGCGAGTTTTATTACCCTTACCAGTGACTCGCACCCGTAAATCAGACAAGTCCACATCAGCCATATCGAGTGCGACCAACTCGCCAACACGTAGACCACTACTATAGAGCAGCTCAAACATGGCTTTATCACGCAACCACAAGCGCGCCTGCTCTGGCGTGTCAGGGATTTGTTGATCGAGTAACTGCGTCAATAAATCCACATCAGCAATCGAAGGTAATGGTCTGGGGCTACGCTTGAGCTGATAGCCAGTCGTTGGATTGATACGCGCCAAATCCTCCTCTATGAGCCAACCATAAAAATGCCGAATCGCTGACAGCTCTTGCTGAACGCTAGCAAGCGCAAGCTTGTCTTCATCGAGACGCTGACTAATATGCTGAGCCAATTGGCGCTTATCACAGCGCGTCCACGTCAGACGCTTACCGCGTAAGAACAGTGCCAGTTGGTTTAAGCCAGCAAAATAAGCGGTCAGCGTATGCGGCGAGTGATTACGCACGGACAGCGTATCAAGCCAACGATGGACAGGTGCTAATAACGCTCGTAGCGCGGCATCTGACTCTATATTCGCCGCCAGCTCAGCTGATAGCCAAGGTGCCGTTTGCGTTGTCTGTCCGTCTTGATGAGTGGACATAACCATATCAGAAGCACCCATGTTATTGATATCAGTTGCCTAATGACAGATATCAGCCTTCAGAACTTGGCTTAATACCTGCTTGCGCCATCAAACCATCCGGACTAAAGACTCCTTCATAAACAAAAGCAGTCGGACCTGTCATCATGACTGAATAGCCTGGCTGCCACTTGATGATCATGCTGCCACCATAGAGCTGCGCCCGTACTTCTTCGCCTTCATCGAGCCAGCCCTCTCTTATACCGACTGCAACTGCTGCACAGGCGCCCGTGCCGCAAGCTTGCGTTTCGCCAACACCGCGCTCATACACGCGCAGACGAATATGACGCTGATTCATCACTTGCATGAAGCCCACGTTGACGCGATCTGGAAATGCTGGATGGGACTCAATGGCCTTGCCCAACGTCTCAACCTCAGCGTCAAGTACATCATCGACTTTGATAACGGCATGTGGGTTGCCCATGTTGGCGACATATAGCTGTACAGGTGTGCCATTTACATCGAGGTGATAAGTGTTTTGTATTTTGGTCGTGGCTCTTGGGCTAAAGGGAATCTCATTTGGCTCAAACTTGGGCTTACCCATGTCGACTTCTACCCAACCAAACCGATCAGTGGTCAAAGAGATAATGCCGCTGGCCGTCTCAACACGCAGACGCTGCTTAAATGACAGTTTACGTGCTTGCACAAAACGAGCAAAACAGCGCGCACCATTGCCGCATTGCTCGACCTCGGTGCCATCCGTATTAAAAATACGGTAACTAAAATCAACATCGGGGCGCATCGGTGGCTCGACCACAAGCAATTGATCAAAGCCAATACCTAGGTGACGATCTCCCAATAACTCTACCAACTCCTTGGTCAAATCTAGGCGCTGGGTCACCAAATCGATAACCATAAAATCATTGCCCAGCCCATGCATTTTAGTAAATTCTATTAGCATATCTTTGATGTCCTATCCTATTTTTATGTATGGCTTATATTAGCACGCTGTCAGATACAATCATAATTATCACCGCCATCAAATACCAACTTATCGTTATACCTCAAAATCAATATACGTCATTCGAGTTTGCCATAAAAAACCCACCGTCATTATCACGGTGGGTTTTATTTATTATGCAAAAACAGTTTCAGCTTTGGCGCTTTTATTTATCCTGCCACAGTATTTCGTCAGCATATAAGGCTTCAACCGTTTCACGTTTGCGGATGAGCTGATGGTTATTACCTGATACCATCACTTCGCTGGCACGCGGACGCGAGTTGTAGTTGCTACTCATGGTAAAGCCATAAGCACCTGCACCTGTCATAGCCAGCACATCACTTTCAGCTAGTGATAGTAGGCGGTCTTTTGCTAAGAAATCCCCTGTCTCACAAATCGCGCCAACGATGTCCCACGGCTTTGTACCATCTGTTTCAATCCCATCGCTCGGCAATGTACTTGGAATCACAGCCATCTCCGCTTGATATAAAGCAGGACGAATCAAGTCGTTCATCGCGGCATCGACAATCGCGAAGTTTTTGTGCTCAGTCGGCTTGAGTACATCGACTTGGGTGAGGAGCACGCCAGCATTGGCAACGATACTACGACCCGGCTCAAAGAATACAGTCAAACCAAGCTCGCTAAGCTTTGGTAATAAAGCCTCGGCAAACTCATCGATAGATACAGGCGTCTCATCAATATAACGCACGCCTAGACCGCCACCCAAATCAATATGACGCAGCTCAATATCATGGTCACGCAGGCTATGTATCAGCTCAATAACTTTGTCTAATGCGGCGACAAACGGCTCCACTTCAGTCAACTGCGAGCCAATATGACAATCAATACCAACGATATCGATATGCGATAAATCTGCCGCTTGCTGATAGACCGCTAGGGCGTCTTCGTGGGTAATACCGAACTTGTTATCTTTAAGACCCGTTGAGATATAGGGATGCGTCTTGGCATCGACATTAGGATTGACGCGTAATGAGATTGGCGCACGCTTATTAAGTGCTGCCGCTACCTCGTTGATTAAGGTCAACTCACTGATCGACTCGACGTTAAAGCAGCCAATACCTTGGGTCAGTGCGTATTCGATATCGCCGCAAGTTTTGCCAACACCTGAGAAGACAACGCGCGCTGCCGCTCCGCCTGCAGCCAATACACGCATCAGCTCACCACGAGAGACGATGTCAAACCCAGCGCCTGCCTGCGCAAGCACCCCAAGCACTGCAAGATTCGAGTTTGCTTTTACCGCATAGCATACCTGATGATTGAGACTGGCGAAGCTATCGGTATAGGCTTTATAAACATCCAGTATCGCCTGCTTTGAGTAGACATAGCATGGCGTACCATATTGTTTCGCCAACTCATCAACACTGACCTGCTCCATATATAGTGCATCGTCGCGATAGCTCAGCGCGGGCAGATGAGCGCTTAACGCTTTAGGATCAACATATAGACCGTGCTCGGTTTGAATAGTGACAGACTCGCCAGTGGCAGAATCGGTTACGTCAGCAGATAGTTCAGAATGACTCATATAAACATCTCTAATATAATCAGGGTATCAAGGGTAAGAATAAAAATTAATAATCGTTAGGATCCGTACTCGGCTCGGGCAGTATTTGCTGTTCATCTAGATAGTCATTTTTTTGATAGGTATCACCATCAATGCCCGCAAAAGCAGCATCTTGTGGATGGCTCGTACTATTTAGTACAGATGGGCTACCCTCTATCGTTTGGCTACTGGAGTCAGCTAAGTACAAAGCGCCTTTTTGTCCGCAGCCTGACAACCCTACCATCATCGCACTGCCAATCACTAAAGTAATAATGGCGCGGCGACTGGCAGGTCTCCATAAGGCGATATGCCCAGTTTTTGATGAGCGAAGTATAGTAGACATAGAGTGGATAACCTGTGAGCGTGTAGCGGTGTAAGTGCGATTAAAAATCGTAATAAATAAAGAGCGAAAAAGGCAGCCAAAGCATAGCCAATATCAAAGTTTTAATCATAGCATTATGACACAAAGCTGTACGCATACTGAACAGCATTGGCCAATAAATTTGGCTTATAGTGGGGATTGGTTTGATGCTTTCATCATAATTTACTGACGATATCGCTTGATAATTTGTGCATAAAAACATATCTGATAAGCATTTAGACAATATTTCTTACAATTTTTGATATTTATAAGGTTGCTCCACAACAGCCAATAATCAATGGCTAAAGTACCTAGGAGCCACTAGCTATAACAGATGTACCAATATTTTGAACGCTTGATAGACACCAATTTTAAACCTTACCGTTATCGCGGTATAGCTACAAAAATATGTTACATTATACCGCGACCTTACGGCTATGATGAGGCGCAGGCCTGCGATTCGGCGGTACTGCTATATAGTAATAAGATACAACCATCAGCCTCAGTATGACTAAGATCGATCATATACTTGTTTGATAGATCAGCATGGATATGGCTAATTTTGTGTTAAACACGATCAATCTATCATCACCTTAATATGAACACGATGCGATGTCAGTGTCATTTTTATCATAGTAATCTGACGATATGATGATTTTCTACCTATAAAAACCCACCTATAAAAACCAATCTAAGGATAGAGTATGAGCGCCAGCCTAACGACCACTTTTGATGATAAGAACTCTGAAACATCAACCCTGACCAGCCCAACTTTGGTTTTAAACTGCGGCTCGTCTTCCATCAAATACGCGTTGATTAGCGATGACAACTCTACTCGTATCACCGGTCTTGCCGAAAACCTAGGTCTTGATACGGCTCGTATCAAACACACGACTCTAAACGGTGAAAAGCTTGAAATCTCTATCCCTGGTGGTCGCCATAAGCTGGCACTACAAAAAATCCTTGAGCTACTAGAGCAGTACCACTTCATCGCCGTTGGGCACCGCGTGGTACATGGTGGTCGCGAATATTCTAAAGCTGTTCGCGTTGACGAGCATGCATTGGCAGAAGTGAAACGTCTCAAAATACTAGCTCCGCTACACAACCCTGCAAACGCCCTAGGTATCGAAGCGGTTCAGGCGATCTATCCTGATATGCCTCAAGTGGTGGTATTTGACACCGCTTTTCACCAGACCATGCCGCCCGTTGCTTTTCGCTATGCGCTACCAAAATATCTATACGAAGAACATAGAATCCGTCGCTATGGTTTTCATGGTACGTCTCACGCCTATGTCTCAGAGCGTGCCAGCCAAATCACTCAGGCAAAAGGCCCGCATGGTTGGTTGACCGCGCATTTGGGTAATGGTTGTTCAATCGCGGCGGTATACGATGGCAAAAGTCTCGATACCAGCATGGGACTGACCCCACTTGAAGGGCTGATGATGGGTACGCGTAGTGGCGATGTAGATCCTAGCTTGCACATGCATCTAAAACGCCAGCTCGATATGAGCTTAGAAGAGACCGACAAAATGCTTAATAATGACAGCGGTCTACTCGGCATCTCAGGACTGTCTAACGACTTACGTACCATTGAGCAAGCAGCCAGTGAAGGTCACGAAGATGCACAGCTCGCTATCGAGATGTTCTGCTATCGTGCTGGTAAATATCTGGCCAGTCTTAGCTGTGCGTTACCAGAGTTTACTGGTATTGTCTTTACTGGCGGTATCGGTGAAAACTCCGACATTACACGTACCAAAATTTTGGCAGTGATGCGTCATTTCGGTATCAAAATAGATGCTGACAAAAATGCCAGTTTGGTTCGTGGTAAAGAAGGCAGCTTCCACGCAGATGACAGCAGTATCGAGCTATGGGTCGTCCCAACTGACGAAGAGTACCGTATTGCTCAAGAGACGCGTCAGGCATTGAATTTAATATAAGCGTGAGCGTGTTTGATACGCCATATCTATATAATTAACATTTGCTATAAAGCTATGGCGTAAATACTCAATACATTGCTCATTCTGCCAAGGGTGAATTGAACTTAATAATAAAATAAACCGTAGGATACACTATGCAGACCATTTTACTTGTTCCCATTAGCCGCGGTATCGGTGTGACATCAGCCGCGCTTGGCCTAATTCGCGCCTTTGATTACAACGGTATCAAAGCGGGCTTTATGAAGCCGTTTTTGCAAGACGATACACTAGATAAGCAGCACAGCTTAGACAGCTCAAGTGCATTAACCATGCATGCTTTTGGTCTAAAGCCGCCCAAATCGATCAGCCGTCAGCACGTCGAGCGGATGCTAGGCGATGGCAATCTTGATGATTTGATGGAAGAAGTGATTGCCAATTATCATACAATTGATGATGGCCCTGACGTCATCATCTGTGAAGGTCTAGTGCCGACCACTGAGACCTCTTACGCCTCACAAATCAACCGTGCGCTTGCCCATGCTTTAGATGCCAAGATTATATTTGTCAGTACGGCTGATATCAGCAAGCCTGCCTATTTAGCAGACAAATTAGATGTACATGCTCGCGAGTTCGGCGGTGTCATGGATGCGCGTACGCTTGGCGTGATATTGATGCGGGTACAAGACGTACCTAATACCTTTGAAAATCAACCAGTCGCTCCAGGTGAGGCGGTCGTCAGCTTAGATCCAACCTTTTTGCAAGAAGTGCAGCGCCTATCGCCTTCGTTCAATACTGACGCGTTCCGCCTCATCGGTGTCGTTCCTTTCAGCGATTCGTTATCAGTGCCGCGCACATGGGATATTGCCACAGAGCTGGATGCTACTTGGCTCAATATCGGTGAAGCAAAAACACGTCGCATCAATCGCATCAGTCTAACGGCGCGCTCGGTAGCACGCGTCAACGAAGTTTTTAAGCGCGGTACGTTAATGGTGGTGCCTGGTGACCGTGATGATTTATTGCTGGCTGCTGGGTTGGCCTGTATTAATGGGATTCCATTAGCAGGTCTGGTACTCACTGGCGGTATCACCCCAAGCAAAACGGTCGCTGAGCTTTGGCAATCAGCACTCAAAACCGGCATCCCTGTCATGAGCGTAGAGAGCGACAGCTATCAGACGGTGCAGAGCCTGATGCATATGAGTTCTGAGATTCCAAGCGATGACACTGAGCGTGCGGAAGAAGTAGCGCGTTACGTCGCTGCTCATTTGGATTTGAGCTGGATTAAAGAATACTTTAGCCGTAATCATGAACCGCGCTTGTCCCCATCTGCGTTTCGCCACCAGTTGGTCAAAAAATCACAGCACGCCAAAAAACGTATCGTATTGCCAGAAGGTTCTGAACCACGTACCGTCGAAGCGGCCTGTATCTGTCAAAGCCGCGGTATTGCCAACTGCGTACTACTGGCCAAGCGTAGCGATGTCGAGCAAGTCGCCAAAAATCGCGATTTGACGTTGCCAGAAGGTCTAGAAATCATCGACCCCGACACCCTTGATATGAGCAAATATATCGCTGCTGTCGTGGAGCGCCGCAAAGGCAAAACTGGCGCGGACGTCGCCGCTGAATATTTAAAAGATACGGTATATCTTGGCACCATCATGCTCCAGCTAGATGAGGTCGATGGTCTGGTCTCAGGTGCGATTCATACCACTGCCAATACCGTACGCCCAGCGTTTCAATTAATCAAAACCGCGCCGCAGTACTCGCTCGTATCGTCAGTGTTCTTTATGCTGTTGCCTGAGCAAGTGGTTGTCTATGGTGACTGTGCGATCAATCCTGATCCGAATGCTGAAGAGTTGGCAGAAATTGCCATCCAATCGGCACAGTCTGCTGCTGCCTTTGGTATCGATCCAAAAGTCGCGATGATCAGCTATTCTACGGGCTCATCAGGCGCAGGCGCTGATGTCGAAAAAGTTGCCCGTGCCACCCAAATCGTCCGTGAGCGTGCGCCAAACCTCAAAGTCGACGGCCCACTACAGTATGATGCCGCCTCGGTCATGAGCGTGGGTAAACAAAAAGCGCCTGACTCTCCTGTCGCAGGTCAAGCCAACGTCTTTATTTTCCCTGATCTCAATACGGGTAACACCACGTATAAAGCAGTGCAGCGTAGCGCCAACGTCATTAGTGTCGGACCGATGCTGCAAGGATTAAATAAGCCAGTCAATGATCTATCACGTGGCGCGCTCGTTGATGATATCGTCTATACCATCGCGCTAACCGCCATCCAAGCGTATAGCGACCTGATTTAATCGCTGTCATACTTGCTAATTAGAGTCCGTTATACCGCCGACTATCATCATGATGGTCGGTTTTTTATTGGTGCTGTGGTGGTATAGTCAAAGTATCTCAAAAACGATACGGTACTGCTAATATCAATTTTTGCAGCCTCTGTCTGCGCAGGCACAGCAAGCAAAAAAATTGATTTAGCAGTGCATAATGTAGCGGTATTAATTTTCACTGACTATAGGTGGTGATAGATAGTGATGACAGATACTCGCCCGCCCTCTACAATAGTGCTATGATTCAGTTAATATAAAAAGGTTAGCGGATAAAAGAGTAAGGTGTATTGATACCAACAGATACTTCATCTCTTTTTACGCATTTATTTATGTCAAATACGAGCATCAATCCTCAAAAAAAAACAACTGCCCCTGCCATCCGTGCTTATCTTGGCGGCTCATTTGATCCGGTACATAGTGGTCATTTAGAAGTGGCTCTACACGTCTATCAGGACTTGTTGCCAATCGCAAAGCAGCAAAACCGCCCCTTGCACGTCTCCTTATTGCCCAATGCACGCTCACCCTTTAAAACGCAAAGCACAGATCCTGCGCATCGTTTGGCCATGTTGCAACTCGCGACGCAAGACACACCGATACAAATCAATGAGCTTGAGCTATGGCAAGCGCCACCTGTCTATACGATTGATAGTGTACGCACACTTAGGCAGCAATACCCTAATGACTGTTTGATATTTATCATGGGTATGGACAGCGCACGCAGTTTGGATAAATGGAAGGACGGGTTACAACTGACGGACTATGTCAATCTGTGGGTGTTTAATCGTGAGGATAGCGATCATATCAATGAGGGAGTTTCTGACAATGCAACATCACTTGAAAACAGTATAGCGACCTCGCAATATCTAGCGACCTTACAATCGCAATTACCGCTGCCATTACACCCACACGTAACCGACTCACCGATTGAGCTATTAACCCCAACTCCACATCGCTTGATAGATAACACGGAGGCCGACAGCTCAAAAATAAATAGCCTTGACGTAAATAGCACTGACTTGAAAAGCGCTATTAAAGGACGCATTTATATAGATACGCGACCGATCACTGCCGTATCAAGCACGCAAATACGCGAGCAACTACAAATATTGGCGACTGAAACAAATAAAATGCCCGTCACTGAGAGGCAAATCGCATCTATCGCACCAATAAATGATATTATGAGCAATACTCACCCCAATTCATTAGCTAAATGGCTCAATCCTGCCGTTTATCACTATATTATCGCCCATCAGCTATATTCTGCTGCTCAATTCCGTTAAAATCGCCTTATCTATGTCATTTTGCCTATCCTGTCTCTATACGTGACTGACGACATATGATCAGTCGACTCAGACAAATTGACGTTTTACCCCTTTATTTTTAATAGTTACGATTGAAGAGATTAAAATTTATGATCAATACCATGACCGAAGAACGCTTAACCGTGTGCTTGAACCTTGTACAAAGCGCGCTAGATGATATGAAAGCAAAGAACATCACTGTAATGAATGTAGAAGACTTAACTGACGTCACCGAACGTATCGTCATCGCTGATGGTACCTCAAAACGTCATGTACGCGCGATGGCGGATAGCGTCGGCGCTGAAGCCAAACAGGCAGGCTTTATGCCACTTGGCCGCGAAGGCGGTATCGATTCTGATTGGACACTGATTGACTTGGGCGCGGTTGTCGTTCATATCATGACCCCGCAAGCGCGCGAGTTCTATGACTTAGAAGGCCTATGGTCATCACCGGATCAGTTGGCTGAGCTGGTCGCCACGCCGCGTGAAAAGAAAACCGCAGGTCGTCGCAACAAGAACAAATAAGATTATTGAGTACAATAATCTTGTCATACTAAAAGCATGAAATCAAAAAGACCAGAATTGTTATTCTGGTCTTTTTTTGTGCCGATATTTAGACATATCTATCATGATAAACAGCCATTAGAATGGATAATTGTCGGATAGATTGCTATCATCCTTACCACTATTGCTGCGCAAATTTTGTCCTGCTCTCGCCTACTATTAAGGATTGCCCATGTCTGCTACTCACCGCTCAAACCCTGAGATTAACCTACCCTTGCACGTGGCAAATTTGGTATGTGTCCGCACGGGCAAAGCCATGCCGTTCACTCGTGAAGAAATGAGCGCCATTGACAAAGCACCTGTTGTAGCACCTGTCGCCGTCAATTTTATGGGATTGACCACTGACGAGCAAGCCGACCGCAAACATCATGGCGGCCCACTCAAGGCCGTGCATCAACTACCAACAGCCACTTATGAAAAAATTAATACAGAATTTGACCTAAAAGTACGTGTCGGCACACTCGGTGAAAACCTGACCACTGCAGCCGTTGATGGCTTGCCTGAGATGGATGAGTCTAACGTCTGTATTGGCGACGTTTATCAGTATGGCGACGACAAAATAAACGGTGAAGATAGCGTGCAACTGCGCATCGTCCAACCACGCCGCCCGTGCTACAAAATCAACGATCAGATTGGTCAGTTTACCAAAGTGCCAAATATTGCAGCATGGGTCAGCAAGCAAGGCATCTCGGGCTGGTATTTCCAAGTGGTGCGTGATGGCATGATTAACGCTGATTTGCCAGTCTACTTAGTCGAACGTCCTTATCCATTTGCTACGCTTGAGAAACTCTGGCAGTTATCTAATTCAAAAGAAAAGTTTGACGCTGAGGTGATTGAGCCGTGGCTGGCGATTGAGTGTTTGGAGGCGAGTTGGAAAAAGGTGTTGGCAAAGAAAATTCTTTAAATCGATTCGATATTGTAAGTGAGCAAGAAGATGGATAAGAATGAAATAGACTGGTATGCAGATATTATTCCAGGTAAAAGTATTGCTAATTTAGAAATTTCAAAATATAGCCATCAAGATATAAAAGTACTTTTAAAAAAGTCAGATAATAATAATTTTCACGTCAGAGACAATGGTGACAGCTTTGATATTTATAGTAGTGATAAAGTCAATGTTGGTGAGAAAGATTTGTTGATGAAATTATTTTTCAATGAACAAATGATATTGAACTCTATTATGGTTTATATCACAAGAACGCCAAGTCAATATCAAGGCAAGATATTTGGAAAGTATGGTCTTGGAGACAAATTAAAGCATATTTCTGAGCTTGGTGTACTTGAAAGAAGCATCACAGGTGAAGAGTTTTTTTTAATTAATGACGATAATAGGTGTGGTTTGGAGGTTGCAAATGGCCTAGATGTTTCTCTACAAGAAGACCCAAACCAAAATATAGCTATCATTAAAGTTCATGAATTTTTTTAAGTAAACGTACATTTCCATAGATTAGTGTATTTTCAATTAATGTCTTGGTACTCTCAAATAGAGCATTTCATGGTAAAAAAAATCTTCTTAGCACTTGTCTTAACCCTGCCTTTGATTGGTTGCGTGACGACGACCTCACCAGTGGCAACAACCAAAAACTACAGCGTCGACAGCGACACCTATCAATCGACTGGCAAAAGCCAGCGTATCAAAACCATCGTCCTGCACTATACAGTCTCAGACAACGAGCGCTCGATAAAGACATTGACCACTGGCAATGTGAGCGCGCACTATCTGGTCTTAGACAGTGACGATGATAAAATTTATAACCTCGTACCAGAGTCCGAGCGTGCGTGGCATGCAGGCGACGGTGGCTTTTCAGGTCGAACGATATTAAATGACACATCTATCGGTATCGAAATCGTCAATGCAGGGGTCAAGCCTGAATATCGAGACGCGCTAAAGAATGGCAATATGGATTACCACCCTTATGATCATTATGTGGCGTTTGATGAATTGCAGATTAAAAAAGTTGCGGAGCTGGTGCAAGATATCGCTAGACGCTATGACATCTCACCAAAAAACATCATCGGTCATGCAGATATAGCACCCTCGCGCAAGATCGATCCGGGTGCAAAATTCCCATGGGAGCGACTGTATAAAGAGTACGGTATCGGCGCTTGGTATGATGAAGCGGACAAGCAAGAAATTATGAATCGGCGTACCTTGGTCGCGCCAAGCGTGCAGGAGATCAAGCAAGCCTTTCGAAAATACGGCTATCAAATCAATAATAGCGACGAGTGGGACAAGCCCAGCCGCGATGTCATCTATGCGTTTCAACTGCATTTCAGACCGCAGCAGCCAACGGGTAATATGGATAGCGAAACCTATGCGATATTGCAGGCGCTGAATATGAAGTATGCTAACCGTGATGACTTCTACTAAAATTAAGTATTAATAACCAACAATCTATCCATAACAACAATGAAAAAGGACATATTATGAGCACCTTGTTTAGCGTCAATTTAAACAAACTCGCTTTAATCAGAAACTCTCGCGGCACAGATTATCCCAACCTACTGTACTTCGTAAAGAAACTCATTGATCTGGGTGTCAAAGGCTTTACTGTACATCCGCGACCTGATGAGCGTCATATCAGATACCAAGATGTCTATGATATCAGTGCGTTTTTAAAGGATTATAAAGACATCGAGTTCAATATCGAGGGCAACCCAAACGAGCAGTTTTTATCTTTGATTCGCGAAGTCAAACCGCATCAATGTACCCTCGTGCCCGATAGCGAAGATCAACTGACCTCCGATCATGGTTTCGACATCATCAAACACAAAGACATGCTGTCAGCGTTGAGTCATGAGCTGCAAGGGTTTGGCACACGCTGCGCGGTATTTATCGATCCTGATATCGAGCAAATCAAAGCCGTCATCGACAGCGACGTGCAAACGATCGAGATGTATACCGAAGAATGGGCGCGCGCCTACAGTAATGGTAAGAACGATGACAATATTGACTTCGATGAGGTCAAGCAACGCTTTGACGACTGTATTACCCTCGCCAGTGACAACGGCATTCGCGTCAATGCCGGTCATGATTTAAATTTAGAGAACTTAGCCCAATTGCTCGGTCTTGGTAATATCGCTGAGGTGTCTATCGGTCATGCGTTTACGATTGAATCACTAGAGCAAGGCATGGATAATGTGGTGCGTCAGTATTTAGACATCTGTGCTTAACTCGCATCAATAAGCAAATAATTTGGCTCTATCAACAAACCCTAAGCAAACGCCAATAATAGTAAAAAAGGAACCATTATGTACCAAGCCTTTCAAAAACATCTACAACAAGAAATCAGCGATATCCGCGACGCAGGGCTGTATAAAAACGAGCGCGTTATCACCTCTCCGCAAGATGCGCTCATTACCATCGCCGACGGCCGTGAAATGCTTAACTTCTGTGCCAATAATTACCTTGGATTGTCTGACCATCCTGAGATTAAAAAAGCGGCTATAGAAGCCATTGAAGACTCAGGTTATGGCATGTCATCGGTACGTTTTATTTGTGGTACGCAAGATTTGCATAAGCAGTTAGAGGCCGCGATTTCTCAATTTTTTAATACCGAAGATACGATTCTTTATGCAGCCTGTTTCGATGCCAATGGCGGTGTCTTTGAGCCACTGCTGACCAGCGACGACGCCATTATTTCTGATTCGTTAAACCATGCTTCAATCATCGATGGTGTGCGCCTGTGTAAAGCTGCGCGTTATCGCTACGCCAATGCGGATATGCAAGATTTAGAGGCTCAGCTACAAGCGGCGCAAGCACAGCGTTTTCGTTTGATTGTCACCGATGCCGTGTTTTCAATGGATGGTAATGTGGCTCCGATGGATGAGATTTATGCGCTGGCACAAAAATATGATGCCATGATCATGATTGACGAGTGTCATTCAGCAGGCGTGGTCGGTCGCACTGGTGGCGGCGTGACTGAATTGTTTGATCTGCGCGGTGATATTGAGCTGATCACAGGTACTTTAGGCAAAGCATTTGGCGGTGCGATTGGCGGCTTTACCACAGGTAAAAAAGAAATGATTGAGATGCTGCGTCAACGCTCACGCCCATATTTGTTTTCCAACTCCATTCCGCCCATGATCGCAGCCGCTGGGTTAAAAGCGTTTGAGATGCTGTCAAAAGATAATACCCTACAAGACAAACTGCATGAAAATACCGCCTATTTTGTCAAGCAAATGCAAGATGCGGGCTTCGATATCAAACCCACCGAATCGGCAATCTGCGCGGTGATGCTTTATGACGCCAATGTCTCGCAACAAATGGCAGAGGCACTGCTTGAGGAAGGCATTTATGTGATTGGCTTCTTCTACCCTGTCGTCCCCAAAGACGAGGCTCGCATTCGTGTCCAGCTCTCTGCTGCCCATACGCGCGAGCAGCTCGACCAGTGTATCGCCGCCTTTATCAAAGTCGCTAAGCAAATGAAGGTGATTGATTAAGCGTCGTTCGATAGTTATCTAGATTCAACAATGAAATGCAGCTAAATAAGAGAAAAGTATGAAAGCACTGGTTAAAGCCCATGATAAAAAAGGCATCTGGATGCAAGACGTACCAGAACCGACCGTCGGTATCAATGACGTAAAAATTAAAATTAAAAAAACCGCCATTTGTGGCACAGATTTGCACATTTATAAGTGGGATGAATGGTCACAAAACACCATCAAGACGCCGATGATTATCGGACATGAATACGTCGGTGTCATCAGTGAAATGGGCGATGGCGTCAAGCATCTTGAAGTGGGTGACCGCGTCACAGGCGAAGGTCATATCGCTTGTGGGCATTGCCGTAACTGCCGCCGAGGTAAGCTGCATGTGTGCGAAAACACTATAGGCGTGGGCGTTGACCGCGATGGCGCGTTTGCCGAATATTTGGTGATACCTGCCGATAATGTCATCAAACTCGATGAGCGTATCAGCGATGAGATGGCCGCCATTATGGACCCCTTTGGCAACGCCACTCATACTGCCCTTTCATTCCCTGTACTGGGTGAAGATGTGCTGATTACGGGTGCGGGGCTGATTGGGTCAATGGCAACGGCGATTTGCCGCTTCGCAGGAGCGCGTAATATTGTAGTCAGTGATATCAGTGATTATCGCCTAGAACTTGCCAAAAAAATGGGCGCGACGATGACCATCAACCCAGCCAAGGGTGAAACCATCGAAGGCGCTATCGATGAGTTAAAAATGCACGGTTTTGATATTGGGCTTGAGATGTCAGGCTCGCCTCAGGCCTTTGATTCGATGATTAGTAACATGTATAACGGCTCTAAAATTGCGCTCTTGGGTATTTTACCCAACACCACCACGGTGGATTGGAGCAAGATTATCTTTAAGGCGTTAACCCTAAAAGGTATCTATGGCCGCGAGATGTGGGAGACGTGGTATCAGATGGAGCAAATGCTGATTAGCGGTATTGATTTGACACCAATCATTACCCATCGTATGCATATTGATGACTTTCAAGAAGGCTTTGATATCATGGAAAGTGGGCAATGCGGTAAGGTGATTTTAAGCTGGGATTGATT
Organism: Psychrobacter sp. T6-5; assembly: GCF_052258485.2. Classification (NCBI taxonomy): domain Bacteria; kingdom Pseudomonadati; phylum Pseudomonadota; class Gammaproteobacteria; order Moraxellales; family Moraxellaceae; genus Psychrobacter; species Psychrobacter sp. T6-5. The sequence continues at coordinate 3,277,497 of NZ_JBQQEY020000001.1, forward strand.
TTAATAATTCCTAGTTAACTTTTAAATTATCAAGACTTATAAAACGGTGCTGATTTCAGTGCCGTTTTTTTTGGATATTAGAAATTGATAAGATTTATGAGTTGATTGCTGAGACTTAGACAGAAGGCAAACAATAATGTGCGCGTTAGCTAGATAGCGTTGTAAATACTGTGGCAATATGAAAACTCTCACACCCGAAAAAATCTGTGGCGTAAATACTATGATAAAACCTCACTTTGAACTTATGGCTGCATACAATGCGCTGATGAATCAAAAAATATGTGACCGTATCTCAGCGTTGTCTAATGACGAATTGTGGGCAAACAAAAAGGCCTTTTTTGGTTCTATATTAGGTACGCTAAATCATTTGATGGTCGGTGATTTGATTTGGCTGGGCCGCCTCAATCAGCACCCCAGTTATCCAGCAGGATTTGAAGCGTTAACATCGCTCAAAGACTTCCCAGCACCTGCCACGCTTTAGATCAGATGATTATCAGCTTTATTGCAGAAACAGATGAGAGCGACTATTTAAAAAACCTGACGTACCAAAACACTAAAAATAAGACCTTTAGCAAACCCTTTTCGATGCTGCTACAGCATTTTTTTAATCATCAAACCCATCATCGTGGTCAAGTCACAACCTTACTGTCTCAGATGGATATGGATATTGGGGAAACAGACCTATTGATGTTGATTCCAGATGTAGATGACGATACTTTTATCGGCAGTATATCGCCGTCGTTTTCAAAAACCTGATAATGGCAATCCATTAGAGATGACTCACCTCTATATACCATTTTGGCTGCATGGCGGTAAAATCTGTTCGCACATTAGATGGTAAATAGCTGGCTGAATCTAGTACGAAAGGCTGACCATCTACTCGTTTAAATACCACCCAGTGCCAAAAACTAACGCCATCTTTTTCATGATGCTTAATTGATAATAATGCAATATCGGGCAATGTTTCCCAAGACTCAAAGACGATCTCATTGTTAGACGTTTTAAATCCTTCATGATAGAGCATCTCTCGGACATACTGAGTATCTGACCATAGCGACTCATCAGAAGCGTAGATGTTCATGGTATTGGCTATTGCTTTCATTTCTGCATAGGTTTTGCCGACGATATTAGCCACTGAGGCTATGCCGCACCCTGTCGCTTCTTCTTGTATTACTGATATAAGCATTAAAGTTCTCTCATTGTTCGCGCTAAAACACTTTAGATATATCTATTTATGACTCAGCGCTTCTAACGCTAATAAAGCCTGTTCTGCTTGCGCACAGGGCACAAAAACATGATCATGATAATAGGCCGCTATTACATTGGCACTGATGTTTTTTGCGGCAAGTGCGGTGGACACGGCTGCGGTAAGCCCTACCGCCTCCAAGCTTGAATGAACGGTCAGCGTGATTTGTCTAAACACGCTCTCATAGTCAAAAACTGCCTTATCCGCCGCCGTTTGTGACAACACCAACGTCAGCCCCTCAGACTCTCTAAACATCGCGATGGGATCTAAAGCTATGTAGTCAGCCAGTTGACCTTTAACGGTACAAAATACAAATGACTCATCAACCAATGCTGACTGCATAGAACCGAGCAACTCGTTTACATCTGTGATACCTGACATATTTTTACTCCTAAATGTGTTTTGCGCTAGCGCTCGATGGTTATGAGGGCTATATTATCCCTTGATTACAATAATAAGGACAAGGTATGTACACCCTATATGGCAATCAATTTTCTGGAAACAGCTATAAAACACGCCTCACTTGCGCGCTGCTAAACATTGAATACCAGTGGGTCGAGATTGACATATTAACGCAAGAAAATCGACTGCCTGAATTTTTGCGGATCAATCCACTCGGTCAAGTGCCCGTTCTACTGATCAAGCCTGACGATGCGCCAGCCAATAGCCAGCCTACGCTGCTGTTAGAGTCCAACGCCATCATTAGATACTTGGCTCATGATTCAGCACTCATCCCTAAGTCTGATATAGTGTATGCAAAAATGTGGCAATGGCTACTCTATGAGCAAAACGAGGTTAGACCCAATATCGCCTCTGTTCGTTTTATCAAAAAGTTCCAGAATATGATACCCAGTAGACTGGACGAATATCATCAGAAGTTTGCCAAATCACAAGACATTCTCAGCTACGTGGATGGGCAGCTAAGCGATAAAACCTATATATTGGGCGATGATATGAGTCTGGCAGATGTCAGCCTGTATGCTTATACCCACAATGCCGACGAAGGCGGATTGGATTTATCACCCTATCACAACCTGCGCCGTTGGTTTGAGCGTATCGAATGTCTGCCTAACTTTGTGAGGCTTTAACACGTGCATGTAGGAATTCTAAATGAATCATCCAAGATCGCTTCTAACATTCAGTATTATCTCCTCGCTTTTGTTACTTCCCTCACTGACTTACAGTGCAACTTGTACCCATTTGGAAAAATACAAACAAGACTTTGAAGAGATTGCCTGCATTAATGACCATTTTATGGCTGCTGAGCGTGACGGCAAATATGGATTTATCAATGATAATGGGACAGTCCTTATTCCTTTTGAATATGATAATACTCATTGGGTTTCGGAAGAGATTATTGGTATTGAAAAAGCAGGTAAGTATGGTCTGATAGACAGTACAGGAAAAATCATTCTGCCACCCACTTATCGGCATATTGCTTATTTTTCGGAAGGTTTAGCGAATGTCTCAGACTATGACGAAAATGGCTATATTGATAAGTCAGGTAAATTGATCGTACCGCTTATTTATGAGTATGCCGAAGACTTCTCAGAGGGTTTGGCACGTGTGTCTATGAACGATAAATCTGGCTATATCGACAAGACAGGCAGCGTCGTCATTGCACTGCAATATGATATCGCCGAAGATTTCTCCGAAGGCTTGGCTGCTGTCTCTATTGATGGACGGTTTGGATATATTGATACCTCAGGGTCGGTCATTGTGCCATTGAAATATGATGATGCAAAAGACTTTTCTGATAACAGAGCCGTTGTTATTAAAGGCAACCAGTTTGGCGTTATAGACCAAAAAGGCAACGTCATTGTGCCGCTCAATTTTCCGTATATTTACAATTTCTCTGAAGGCTTAGCTGCTGTTTACGATGAGGACGGCTGGTACTACATTGATACGACAGGTAAGCACGCGATATCCTCACCTTACCAGTTAGCGGATAGTTTTTTTAATGGTTTGGCTTATGTCGCAACAGAAGATAAAAGAGGCTATATCGATAAAACAGGGCAGTTTGCCATTGTATTTGATAAAGATTTCCTTTTTCCTCGAAGATACTCTGGGGAGGAGGCAGAAATCACTCAAGGTGGAAAAACGTTTTATATCGATTGGAGAAAACGCTTTCTGAGATATGCGGACTAATAGTCTGTGTTAGGCGCTTCGGAGTCGCTACATTTACTAACTTTACACACTAATCCAGATTCCAAAAAAAATATTATTTTCAATAAATTTTTTATAAGCGAGCTAGTAAATGAGTTTTTCAGTATCTAAACTAATAATCATTATTTTTTTTTATCTATATCATCTAGGCTATTAGCAGAGAGCTATGAAACTCAAAGTATAGATAGTCAGAAAATTTCTGTAACGGAACTTGCATATGAAAAAAAATTTAAACTTACAAAATTACTGGAATTAGCCGAACAGGGTAATGTTGAAGCTCAGTTCAATCTTGGATGTATGTATGATAAGGGTCAAGGTGTTTCTCAAGATTATGCTGAGAGTATGAAGTGGTATCAAAAAGCGGCTAGTCGAGGACATATTGGAGCACAGTTCAATCTCGCTTTGCTTTATGAAGAAAGTAACAGTGTATTTAAAGATTATGTGAAAGCGATAAAGTGGTTTGAAAGCGCTGCTAATCAAGGCTACGCTAATGCACAATATAATCTTGGTGTAATGTATATGGATGGTGAAGGCGTGTCCCCAAATTACAAGAAGGCAATACAGTGGTATACAAAAGCTGCTGATCAGGGGCAATCTAGTGCGCAATACAATTTAGCAATATTATACAATAACGGTAGAGGCGTTCCCCAAGACTATTTGAAGGCAATAGACCTATATCAGAAATCAGCTAAACAAGGCAATGTTGGTGCGCAACGTAACATAGCAAATATTTATAATGATGGTAAAGGCGTTCCTAAAAATTTAAAAAAAGCAGCTGAATGGTTTGAAAAAGCTGCTATTCAAGGTGACACTATCTCTCAGTATAATTTGGGCACAATGTATGCCTTTAATAGAGGTGTTCCTCAAGATTATGTCAAAGCAGTAGAATGGTTTGAAAAAGCTGCTAACCAAAACTACGCTGATGCTCAATATAACCTAGGTATAATCTACAAGGATGGCTTAGGTTTTGATCAAGATCATACTATAGCCAAAAAATGGTTTAAGCTAGCATGTGATAATGGAGATACAAAAGGTTGTGATCAATACATTACTTTGAGTCAATAAAGCTTTACCATAATAGATATAATCAATTTTTCACACGGACTGTGAATAACCTTCCTTGTCGAAACTATTAGATATTACAAACTCCATAGTAACTTGCTCTAAACACTCAAACCCAAACCCCAAACCCCAAACACAAAAAAGGTGAGCATTACGCCCACCTTTTTTTATGCTTACAACAATACTCTAAACCAACTTAGCCTATCTAAACCAAGCACGAGCGTTACGGAACATACGCATCCACGCGCCGTCCTCATCCCACGCTTCTGGTTTCCAGCTGTGGTTATACGCTTTTAGGTTACGCTCAGGATGCGGCATCATGATAGTGACACGACCGTCAGTGCTACACAGACCCGTGACCCCGCCGAGCGAGCCGTTTGGATTGAGCGGATAGGTCTCGGTTGGATGACCTTGGCTATCGACATAACGCATGGCGAGCTGACCGTGGTTTGCCATACCGTCGATTTCGGTATTATTCAGCGTGGCATAGCCTTCACCATGCGCCACGGCGATTGGCAAGATGCTGTCTTGCATCCCTTTGAACAGGATCGACTTGGTACGCTCAACTTTTACGTTGACCGTACGCGCTTCAAAACGCGCCGATTTGTTAGCGATGAAGCGTGGGAAGTTTTCTGCACCTGGGATCAGGTCTTTGAGCTGTGCCATCATCTGACAACCATTACAGACACCTAAGCTAAAGGTATCTGGACGGGCAAAGAAGCGCACAAACTGCATGCGTAGCTCGTCATGGAACAAGATAGAGTTTGCCCAGCCAGAGCCTGCGCCGAGTACGTCACCATAACTAAAGCCACCACAAGCGACCAGACCGTCGAAGTCACGTAGATTGATACGACCACTGAGTAGATCACTCATGTGCACATCGACCGCTTCAAATCCTGCTTGGGTAAAGCCTGCTGCCATCTCTGTCTGACCGTTGACACCTTGCTCACGCAAAATAGCGACTCTTGGTTTATCTTCACGACTAGCTAAATATGGCGCTTCAACCTTTTGATTCAGATCAAAGTTTGGCGCAGCGATCAGACCTTTATGGCTCGCGTCGCTAATCAAGTCATACTCTTGCTGTACGCACGCTGGATTATCACGGCGACGCGCGATTTGATAGCTGACCTGCGTCCACGCTTGCTGCAATTCAGTACGGCTAAAGCGTAGCGTGTCGTCACCCATGTGCAAAGGCGTTTGGATTAACAGGCTATCTTCTTCACTGCTTTGACCGACGAGGCTGAGCATATCGCTGACGTTAAACTCTTCTGCCAATTGCATGAGCGCCGCGACGTTTTCTGGCAGTACTTGAATGACTGCGCCCAGCTCTTCACTGAACAGCTGACCGAGTAAGTTGTCATCATTCAATGACAGCTTGATACCTTGACGGCTGGTAAACTGCATCTCTGCGATAGTCGCAAGCAGACCACCATCACCGATATCGTGATAGGCGCTGATGACGCCTTGCGCGTTACCCGCTTGGATAAAGTTAAAGAAGTCGATCAAGTCGCTTGGCTGCGCTAAATCTGGGCAGTCGTTACCCAATTGGCTAAGCGTTTGCGCAAGGATTGAACCACCTAGACGCAATTTACCTTTAGACAAGTCAATACGGTAAAACGCACTGTCGCCATTGATTAGCTCAGGCGTTAGCGTTTTTGCTACGTCAACGACAGGCGCAAACGCCGTCACGACCAAACTCATTGGCGATACGACTGATTTATCAGCGCCCTCTTCATCAGTCCAATTGGCACGCATGGATAGCGAGTCTTTACCAACTGGGATAGCGATACCGAGTGCTGGGCATAGCTCTTCACCGATTGCGTGTACCGCATCGAACAATGCAGCATCTTCTGCATCATCACCACACGCTGCCATCCAGTTCGCTGACATGGTAATATCAGACAACTGAGCGATACGCGCACCAGCGATGTTGGTAATTGCTTCACCGACTGCCAGACGTGCAGAGGCTTTTGGACTGATAAGCGCAACAGGCGTACGCTCACCGACACTCATGGCTTCGCCAGTCATTGGCTGACCATCTAGCGCCACTAAGCCAGAAGCGGTCACCGCGCAGTCTGATACAGGTACTTGATAGCGACCCACATACTGATCACGCACGACCATACCGGTGATAGAGCGGTCACCAATGCTAATCAAAAATGATTTGCTCGCCACCGTTGGGTGACGCAATACATCGGTGATTGACTCGGCTAGATTCACATCGCCAAGCTCTAATGCTGGCAATGTACTCTCGGTACGCTCAAAGCTACGCTGCATTTTCGGTGTACCACCGAGCAGTACTTGCATCGGCATATCGACTGGTTGCTCGTCCAATAGCTCATCATCAACGATTAGCTGGCGGATATCCGTCGCCTCGCCCAAGATGGCATATGGGCAGCGCTCACGGGCACAGATGGCGTCGAATTGATCTTTGCTCTCTGGGCGAATCGCTAGCACATAACGCTCTTGCGCTTCGTTTGACCAGATAGCCATTGGCGACATGCCCGCTTCTAACGATGGAATCTTACGCAAGTTCAGATGCGCGCCCATTTCATGGTCATTGACCAGCTCTGGCATCGCATTAGACAGACCACCTGCGCCTACGTCATGTAGTGAGACAATTGGGTTGCCGTCTTTACTGTTATTACTGGTGTCTACATCATCACCAGCGAGGGCCCAACAGCGATCGATGACTTCTTGGCAACGACGCTCCATCTCAGCATTGTCGCGCTGGACTGAAGCAAAATCCAAACCTTCATCAAGCTCGCCACTATCGACCGATGAGGCCGCGCCGCCGCCCAGACCGATTTGCATTGCAGGGCCACCTAAGACGATGAGCAAGTCACCTTTTTTAATCGCATTTTTTTCGATAAGGTTGCGTTTGATATTGCCGTAACCACCTGCCAGCATAATGGGCTTATGATAGCCGCGCATCTCGCTACCGTCTTTTGCCGCAGAGGTATCTAGCTGAAAACTACGGAAATAACCGCATAAGTTCGGACGACCAAATTCATTTGAGAAGTTGGCGCTACCTAATGGCGCTTCGGTCATAATCTCAAGGCTGGTTGCCATACGGTCTGGCGTACCATACGCTTGCGTGCTCAACTGACCTGACTGCTCCCATTTCTCGCTAAGCTCTGGAATGTGCAGATGCGACACGTGGAAGCCTGCTAGACCGGCTTTTGGCTTACCGCCGCGACCCGTTGCGCCTTCGTCACGAATCTCACCACCAGAACCAGTCGCCGCACCTGAATACGGGGCGATTGCGGTTGGGTGGTTGTGCGTCTCAACTTTCATTAAGATATCGATGTCTTCTTGATGAAATCCATAAGGATGGATTGAGCTAGCATCCATCGCGTCCGTTGGGATAGGATAAAAACGCATGCCATCAGATCCCGCCATCACAGCGGCGTTGTCTTTATACGCTGATAAGATACCTTGTGGATTAGACTGATAGGTGTTTTTGATCATTTGGAACAGTGACTTTGGCTGTACGTCGCCATCAACGGTCCACTGAGCATTAAAGATCTTATGACGGCAATGCTCTGAGTTTGCCTGTGCAAACATCATCAGCTCAACGTCGGTTGGATTGCGTTTCAACTCATTGACATACGCATTCATCAGATAGTCGATATCTTCGCTGGATAACGCAAAGCCGAACTCGGTATTGGCCGACTCTAGCGCTGACTGACCTTCGCCGATCACATCGATATGATTCAGTGAGGCTGGCGCTTGATCGTCAAACAATTTGCTGACATCGCTCAAGTCATAAACCAAGCTCTGAGTCATACGGTCAAACAACAACTGCTCAGCGTCTACTGGTAGTTTTTCGCCTGCGTCACCGTCTGTTTTTTCATCGAGGGTTAACGTATAAACAACCACACGCTCAACACGATTGATCTCAATTTCACAGTTATTAAAGATATCGGTCGCTTTACTCGCCCATGGTGAGATGGTACCAAAGCGCGGCGCAACGATGACTTGTCGTTGGTTGTCTTGCGGCGCATCTAGCGTTGTTGATGCGTCAACCGCCAGTAAATCTAGCGCTTTTTTATGCTCATCACCGCTCAATTCGCGTGATAGCACGTATACTTGCTGAGTACTTATTTGACTAACATTTAGCTCGGTTTTTTGCTGGAACTGACTGATGAGTTGCTGCGTCTGAAAATCGGTAAGAAACGGTTGTCCGGCGATGGTCATCATAAAGGCATAATCCGTAAGATCAAGGCATCTCTGCCATGCTAAGTAAATGGTCTGGGTATTATAACAAGAAGACCTATAATAAGCAGGTCTAAACCAAGATAAATTGCCGATAAGTTGTCTTCTGTCAGCATCACATGTGTGCTAAATGCCAAGTCTAATTGACCCATTGTTCACTATAGTTTTGCTTCGATACTTCTTAGACTTCATTTTAGACCTCATTATTTTGATGCCTGATATCACAATTTTTACCTAACCCTCATACTCCTTACAAACACTCACATCGCATTACTGGGCACCTATATAAATTTAGAGGCATAACTCGGTATTCTAGTTCCAGTTGTTAAGGTGATGTTTTCTAAAAGATGAATTACATCTACCTTGAATAAAATGATTACTGCAAACAATTAACCATCTAACCACTATAAAGATCTAATCACTATAAAGAAAAGGAAATCCTCTATGAATAAGCAAGAACAAATCGACAAAATCCAAGACGTTATCAAAGATGTGAAATTTGCGATGTTAAGCACGGTCAACAGTAAAGGTGATGTACATGCCTGGCCAATGACAACCAGCGAAGCAAGTATCGGTGGTAAAGAGATTTGGTTCATCGGTGACAAAACATCAGATGTGGTCAAAGACATTCAAAACAATCAAAAAATTGGCTTGTCTTATGCTTCTAAAGATGAAAAAGATTATGTCTCTGTAAGCGCCAATGCTGAGTTACCAACGGATAAAAACAAATTAGAAGAACTGTGGTCACCTGTTTACAATGCGTTTTTTGAGCATGGTAAAGAAGATCCAAACGTACAGCTAATCAAAGTCGTTCCACATGGTGTTGAGTGCTGGTTAGGTGGTAGCTCTACTATTAATATGTTCAAAATGGCAGCCGCCGCGCTACAAGACGGCAAAACAGCCGAAGACATCGGCGAGCAATTTGAAGTATCGCTATAGTTTAGAAGCAACATATAACTCGACTTAGCTCAGATAAATCTACGGTTAAGTTAATGAGTCGCCCAAAACGTCAATATGCCTCGGTTTATTGGCGTTTTTTATAGCATTACAAACCGTCACAGCGTATTACAGACTATCCGTATCGTTCTATTAGGTGATATCGCTATATTGATAACTATTAATAGGCATCATTGACCACCTTATTAGTACTCTAGGTCACACTTACCGAATAATAATTTTTACTCCAAATTTCAAATAGTAAAGGATAACTATGATGAGCAAGCAACAACAAATGGACACCATCCAAGAAATGGTAAAAGACATCAAATACACCATGATGACCACTCGTAATGATGAAAACCATCTACATTCTTGCCCGATGAATACCACTGAAACCAGTATCGGCGCAAAAGAAATTTGGTTTATTGGTCACAGCCCTTGTGAAACCGTGAGCAGTATTGAAAAGAACCCAGAAGTGAACTTGGCCTACGTCAGTGAAGATGGCAAAAAATATCTCTCTATCGCTGGTACAGCCGAACTGGTTGAAGACGAAGAAAAACTCAATGAGTTGTGGTCTCCTATGTACAATGCGTATTTTGAAAAAGGCAAAGAGGACCCACGCGTTCAGCTAATCAAAGTTACTCCACATGGTGCTGAATATTGGGCGAATGGTAATGCCATCACCAGCGCTGTCAAAATGGCGGCGGCAGCTGTCACCGATACCGCCATTGAAAAAAGCTTGGGTGAGAATTTTTCGATAGAGCTGTAATGCTTCAGTCGTTAAAACAGTAAGAATAGACAAATAAAAAACGCCAGTCGCATGAGCCACTGGCGTTTTTTTGTACAGGTTATGATTGTTTGTCTCACTATTAGCCACTTTGCTTTAGGTACGGCCAAGCGGCTTTGAGATAAATCATCATTGACCAAAGCGTCAATATAACAGCAGCGACCATCAGCGCATAACCGATCGTCTCAAGCGACTCCCAGTTCAATAAGAGCACCGTAATAGCCACCATCTGAAACGTCGTTTTTAACTTACCGACATAGGACACGGCGACGCTGGTGCTTTTGCCCAGCTCTGCCATCCACTCGCGCAATGCGGATACAGCGATCTCACGTGAGATGATGACGATCGCAGCGATTGCCATGATAATATTGGGATGCCACTGCACAAGAACGATCAGTGCAACGGCTACCATTAATTTGTCAGCGACAGGATCCAAAAAACGCCCAAACGCTGACATGACATTTAATTTACGAGCGAAGTATCCATCAAGCCAATCGGTAATCGCCGCAATGATAAAAACACTGGTTAATAATAAATGGCGCAATAGGCTATCGCTAAATTCGCTCATCCCCACTCGCGCAATGACATTGTCTGAGATTGCAGGCAAGCCTATACCCATGGCAGGCGGCCAGTAAGCAATTGCAACAAATAACGGAATCATCAAGATACGAGCAATCGTAAGATTATTGGGCAAGTTAAAAATACTCTTGGTATTTTGCGAACTTGACGGTTCCTGCGTATGCAAATGCGTGCTCTCAGTCATGGCAAACCCAGTTTAATATAGACATAATAATGGCAGATAGCTTAGCATTTTTCCGGCAAGCCGTCATGCCATCTCTGCAGCGATTGAGTCACCAAAGGTATCAATATCAGATGTCTCTTTCCATATCGATATAATTTCTTGAAAACATTGAGTGCTTCTATAGAGATTAATAGTAAAAAACGCTAAGACGTTACCATTGATTTAATAGCGTATTACTTAAATAGCTTGGCATAAGACTTACTACTTAAATAGATTACTAGCCAAATAAAAGCTTAATGCATTGATCATACGGTTTAGTGTTTTTATAACGTAATATACTGTAACCAAAACAGCCAAATAGCAGTCAGTCGGGTTATGATAGCAACTGTCACAAAACACTTGTACACTTAAATATGTAAGCAAATATATGTACCTATTGTATTGGTTATTATTGCCCTAATAAATAAGTGTATAGAAAGCCAATAACTATAATAAATCACGACCACGGAACTTGTGACCAATCTGCACAGCCCGTTTTCCTCAGCCCACAGCACCTCCTCTGTGGGCCTTTTTTTGCCTTTTTGCTGATACGATAGCCTCTCATATATAATAAAAAGTATCTTTAGATCTCAGTTATAAACCAGCGATGCTAACAGACCATCACAGCACCGTTATCTTGTCTTATAGATCGCCTCAACGGTTTGCTGCGCCACCTGATAGCAGCTTTCGATATTGCCGCGAGCGCACCAGTCGCCACTGACAATCCACTGTCTGATTTCATCGACTAAGATACCTAGCTCTTTAGTATCTGTATCTATTATAGTAGCCGCATAGCGCCAGCGATGACAATCTGTTTGGCTAGGGGCGCGGTCGTCATTCCAGTTTAAGGCTTTCTGCGCTGCCATTAATAACGCGGCTTTGACTGTCTCCAAATCCTCATCAACGTGGGCTTCTGACCAGTTATTGCGTGCATGAATGGTAATGCTTGGTAATAGCTCATCATGAGCAGGTTTATGATGTTCAATAAATATCCTATCGAGTACATCACTATTCAAATAAGCAACATCCCACTGCGGTGCTGTTTGAGAGTTCAATGTCTCAGGTAATTCTTGGACATTGGCCCAGCCGAGCATCAGCGTATAGCAGGCCTGCATTTGCGGCTGGGTGATGTTATCTTGCTGACTAAACCCACTGTCTGCCATCAGCTCTACTGCCTGACCGTTTGGTGCAGTACAAATAACCCAATCAAACCAACCGAGGCTCTCCCCTGTTTCATTAAATAGCTCAGTTTTTTTATCATTTGAGTGAGTGGTATGCTCATCAAGCGGAGCCACACGCGTTTTAAACATTATGTTTGTATTCTTGAGCCCAGCGGCTAACTCACGTCCCCAACTGGTCATTTTTGGTGTGCTGATATAGCGCGCATGCACGGTATCCCATTGCTCTTTACTTTGGATATCGGGTGATTGGCCATGATCATTCGCGGGCGTTAACTCGACCACGTTGGCACACCATGGCTGTAGCAGCCCAGTATCTAGCCAAGGGGCAATAAACTGCTGAAAACTATCAGTCTTTGCCGTAAAGAACTGTGCGCCAAATGCCCATTGCCAGTTTTTACCTGTGTCACTATCGGTACGATAGCGCGTCGCTAACCGGCCAACACTGCGTGATTTTTCAAAGATAGTGATTTGCGGTGTATTGGATAGTCCGTGTGTCTGATTTGAGGCGCGCTCTAGTAGTGTCGCGGTTAGCAGTCCTGTCAGACCGCCACCAATGATAGCGATTTTTGGCGAGGATTTATCCGTTGATAGCAAAGTGTGATCAGTCATAATGACAGTAAACCTTATCGAGTATTTATGAGTCGCTACCATTTATAAACGGCAAGACGATTGTTATATGGCAGGCAACTAGTAGGTAGCGATGTTAATTAACCATTGATATTGAACCGTCAAAACGCCGCAATATCAATATCGTCTACGTAAAAAAGCCATGCTATTCACGATAACATGGCTTTTATTCTACTTTGATGGCAGGTACTAATGGTAGGCAAATACTAAAGGTTGGATTTAAATCACGTCTTTAATAAGCGCACTTACTTAGCAAGCTAATCTCCGCGACTAGCTTTAACCTGTTCGACCAGATCATTAATCACTGAGCTATCTGCCAACGTGGATAAGTCGCCCAGTCCGACATACTGACCTTCTGCCAGCTTACGCAAGATACGGCGCATGATTTTTCCTGAGCGAGTTTTCGGTAGCGCCTCAACCATATAAATAGCATCTAAGGTCGCAATCGGCCCAATCTCAGAACGCACATGACGTTTTAGCTCCGCTTTTAGATCGTCTGTTTTTTCTTCACCAGATTTTAGAATGATGAAGGCACAGATGCCAGTTCCGCGAATCTCATGCGGCATACCGACAATCGCGGCCTCGGCAGTAGCCGGATGGGCAACCAATGCGCTCTCAATCTCCGCAGTTCCTAAGCGGTGCCCTGAGACGTTTAGCACATCATCCACGCGGCCTGTGATCCAATAATGTCCATCTTCATCACGCTGCGCACCATCACCTGTGAAATAATGGCCAGGATAATCGCTAAAATAGGTTTTCAAAAAGCGCGGATGGTCATTGTAGATCGTACGCATTTGCCCAGGCCAACCACTACTGATGACCAAGTTGCCTTCGGCAGCGCCTTCTATGATTGCGCCTTCAGCATTTACGACTTCAGGTTTAATACCATATAGTGGCGTCATCGCGGCGCCCGGCTTAAGATCAACAGTACCTGGGATAGGTGCCATCAAAATACCGCCTGTCTCGGTCTGCCACCACGTATCGACAATAGGACACTTACCATCACCGACGACATGATAGTACCAGTCCCAGGCTTCTGGATTGATCGGCTCACCGACCGAGCCAAGCAAGCGTAGGCTTGAGCGATCCGACTCGCGTACAAAGGCATCACCCTCTTTCATCATCGCTCGAATGGCGGTCGGGGCGGTATATAAAATAGTCACGTCATGCTTGTCGATGATATGTCCAATACGTGCCCATGTTGGGTGCTCTGGTACGCCTTCAAACATAACTGTGGTTGTACCATTCGCGAGCGGTGCATACGTTGAGTAGGTATGACCGGTGATCCAGCCGACATCTGCGGTACACCAATAGACGTCATCTTCTTTGACATCAAAGACATCACGGAAGGTAGACAAGGCATAAGTAATATAACCCCCTGTGGTATGCACCACGCCTTTGGGTTTGCCCGTTGAGCCAGAGGTATACAGTAAGAATAATGGGTCTTCGGCATTCATCACTTCAGGCTCACAGATCTCTGATTGCCCATCAACGAGATTGTGATACCAGACATCGCGGCGACCACTCATTGGGATGGAGTTGCCTGTGCGGTGAACGACGATGACTTTTTCGACACTATCAGTGCCATCCATCTCTAGTGCGTGATCGACATTGGCTTTGAGCGGGGTATGTTTGCCGCCACGTAAACCTTCATCAGCCGTGATAACGACTTTTGAGCGGCTATCTATCAAGCGGTTGCCTAGACTCTCGGCAGAAAACCCACCAAATACCACAGAATGCACTGCGCCAATACGCGCACATGCCAGCATTGACACCATAGCTTCTGGTATCATCGGCATGTATAACGTGACACGATCGCCTTTCTCAACGCCAAGCTTGCGTAGCGAGTTACCCAGACGACAAACGGCTTCATGTAATTCTTTGAAAGAGATGATCTTGTGTAGTGAAGGGTGATCCCCTTCCCAGATAATGGCAGGCTTATAGGGATTGTCTTCAAGATGGCGATCAAGACAGTTTACTGAGATATTCAGCTCACCATCTTCAAACCATTTAATATTAAAATTGTCTAAATCATAATTGACATTGCTGACTTTAGTCGGTTTCTTTATCCAGTCGATCAGCTCAGCACGCTTCGCCCAAAACGCATCATTTGCTTCGGTTGATTCGATAGATTGGTTGTAGTCTTCGAGATACTTTTCAGGGGTGGTATTGGCAGCAGCCATAAACTCGGCTGAGATTGGAAATGATTTCTGGGTCATAGTATTGGTCCTTTTTAATTATTATGACCTATACAGATAATCGTCTATAACGACTACCTATGTAGGCAATAAGAGTCATCTTCCATAATGCGTGACACTCAGCGATAGTTTGACAAATAAGCGTGTCGGTTGCAAGGCATCAACAGCCAATCATAACAATTTCGCTGTACATCTGTATACTTGGTGATTGATAGCAGCGGTTATTAAAGAATTATTGGTAAGGATTATTGCAACATCGTAATCAAGAGTGCTGTTGATATGCAGATGTCATGTCACAGCTCATCGTATATCACATTTAATCCTTGTAACCTCAAATGAAATATGGACAATAGCTACCCTACCGATACTGCTTTAGACAACACCGCCGATCTGTATTATTAACACATACGATTGGTTTTGTTATCACCTTTTTTAAAATTATTGTTTTACGAGACCACAATGACTAATCACCGCAATGCACAACCCTCTACTCACTATGACGTCATCATCGTCGGCGCTGGCGCTTCAGGATTGTATTGTGCGCTCACCGCAGGTCGCCGTGGTCGCCGCGTTTTGGTCATAGATCACGCCAATAAAGCGGGCAAAAAGATTTTGATGTCCGGTGGTGGTCGTTGTAATTTTACCAATTATTTCGTCGAGCCTGAGCATTTCATCGGTGCCAACCCTCACTTTTGTAAGTCGGCACTGAGTCGCTATCCAAGCTGGGAGTTTATCGGCATGGTAGAGGCGCATCAGATTCCCTACCATGAGCGCGAGCACGGTCAGCTATTTTGTGATGATTCTGCCCAAGATATCCTCACCATGCTTCTTGATGAATGTACGGCTGTCGGTGTGCAAGTCAAGCTCAACACCCAAATCAATCATGTACAGACGACTGACCATGATAAAGCAAAACGGTTTGAGCTAATGACCAGCAAAAAACTTGGCAAAAAAGACGTCGCCAGCGAGAGTCAACTTGCGCAGACGCGCTATAGCTGTGAGTCGCTAGTCGTGGCAACTGGTGGTTTGTCTATTCCAACGATGGGCGCAAGCGGCATCGGCTATGAGCTAGCGCAGCAGTTTGGGCACACACTGATAGCAACCGATGCCAGTCTCGTACCATTTACCTTCACGGACAAAACAGGTGAGCTGATTCGTAATTTAGCGGGTATCAGCCTGCCAGTCATTGCCAGTAACGAGCGTATCTCTTTTAAACTGCCTGTACTGTTTACCCATCGCGGGCTCTCTGGCCCTGCCATGCTACAGCTATCGAACTATTGGCACAGCGGTGAGACCATCAGCATTAACCTACTGCCCGATGTGGATGTCACCGAGATTTTGCTCGCCCGCAAAAAGTCACATCCACGCCAACTGATCCGTACTGTATTGGCAGAAAACACAGACAATGCACTACCCAAAAAACTACTGGCAGCACTACAAACCCAGCTGTGGGACGATATCAAAGATACCGAGCTTGCCAATATTAAAGATGAGCGACTCACAGAGCTTGGCGCTACCCTCAACGGCTGGCAGCTCAAGCCGTCTGGTACTGAAGGTTATCGTACCGCTGAGGTCACACGCGGCGGAGTAAAAACTGACGAAGTATCTTCAAAAACCATGCAAAGCAATTTGCAAGAAGGCTTGTACTTTATCGGTGAGGTACTTGATGTGACAGGCTGGCTTGGCGGCTATAATTTCCAGTGGGCATGGGCCAGTGGTTTCGTCAGTGGCGAGGTCGTTTAAGAAGCAGTCGCATTTGATAGTATAAAATAAACACGACATAAGTTCATTTTACTATAGAATTATAGTATAATATTCACTTACTGTTATTTATGCTAGATAGAATTGCGAGGTACTCGATGCGCCCAATCAAACAGATTCATGGTGATAAAGCACCACATTGGGTCGGTGACGGATTTTTTGTGAAAACATTAATCAATTATGTCGATGACCAACCAGATTTTAATTACAGTCATACCGATCCATTTTTATTATTTGATTATGGTGAGCCGACGACGTTTGCACCAAATCCTGATTATCAGACGCAGCCACATGGCATTGGCAAACACCCTCATAAAGGTTTTGAGACCGTCACCCTCGCGTACTCGGGTGAGATCAGTCATGCTGACTCAATCGGTGGGCGTGGGGATATTTTGGAAGGCGATGTGCAATGGATGACCGCTGGTCGCGGCATTCTGCACGAAGAGTTTCATTCTGAAAGCTTTGGGCAGCGCGGTGGTGTGTTCAGTATGGTGCAAATGTGGGTCAATCTGCCAAGCGCGCACAAGCTGACTGATCCTAAATATCAGTTTATCAAACGTGGTGAGATGCCTATCATAGAATTGATGGACAATCGCGATGACGACTCTCAAGGCACTGTTGCTAAAGATACTGTTGCTCAAAATACTGACAAACAAACGGTCATCGGTCAAGTTGCCATTATTGCAGGTGATTGGCATGGCGTCACAGGTAGTGCGGTGACCTTTACCCCAGTCAATATGTGGGATATCGCGCTACATACCGCAGGCACAACGATACTCGAAGTACCTAGCACGCACAATACGTTACTGCTCGTACAAGAAGGTCAAGTACTGGTCAATGGCACATCTATCAATGCGGGCAATCTGATTCAGTTTGCAGCGCCGACTAAACTATCTGTAGATTCTCAACCTGTACCTTTATCTGATGCTGCTACCGATACTATTGAGCTTACCTATTCTACCGATAACGCTGAACACTCTCCGGCCAAGCTACTGCTGCTAAGTGGAGAGCCTATTGGCGAACCAGTCGCAGGACATGGCCCTTTTGTTATGAATACCCAAGATGAGCTAAGACAAACTTTTCGTGATTACCAAACAGGGAATTTTGGACATTAATCAAAATGAATGCGTAAAAAAAGCCCTCTAACTATCAATAGTCAGAGGGCTTTTATGAAGCATAATTTAGCTATTTAGTCAGCAAAACCGACTAATAAACGAACTACTGCGCCTGATCCATAAACGGATAGTCAGTATAGCCTTCAGAGCTGCCACCATAGAAAGACTCTGGGTGCTGCTCATTGAGCGGTGCGCCTTTTTGGATACGCTCAGCCAAATCAGGGTTGGCGATATAGTCACGACCGAAAGCAACCGCATCGATATAACCAGCTTTGATATTTCTTTCTGCTTTATCGGCATCGTAGCCACCCGCTGCGATGATGGTCTGATCGAACGCATCACGGACGCGCTGACGGAACTCGTCGCTATAAGGCGTACCACCTGCCCAATCTGGCTCAGATAAATGTAGATACATTAGACCGCGTTTGTTGATTTGCTCAATCATCCAAACGTTTTCATCTTCGTTATAGCCCGCTTCTACATTGTTGAATGTACCAAGTGGTGAGATACGGATACCGACATGGTCTGCATCCCAAGCATCCACACACGCATCGATGACATCTAAGGTCAAACGCGCACGATTTTCGCGGCTACCACCGTACTCATCATCGCGCTGGTTGGTTTGCTCAACCCAGAACTGATGTAACAGATAGCCGTGAGCACCATGGATTTCTACCCCATCAAAGCCGACTTCTTTGGCATTCTTAGTCGCTTGCGCAAAATCAGCAATAACTTGTTTGATTTCATCAAGCGTGGCTGGACGTGGTGGCGTGGCATCCACGCGAATCGCTTGGTTGTCGCTATCACGTAGTGAGGTGCGGATACCAACATCGACATCTGATGCTGAAATCGGTGCGCGACGTTCAGGCTGTACGCTCTCATGCGAGACAAGACCGGTATGCCATAACTGTACGACGATCTTGCCGCCTTTAGCATGGACATTGTCAACAATCGTTTTCCATGCAGTGGTTTGGTCTTGAGTGTGTACACCAGGCGCGCCAGCGTAGCCTTTTGCCTGAAATGAAATTTGTGTCGCCTCAGTAATGACCAAACCAGACCCTGCGCGCTGTGAATAGTATTCACTTGCCAATGCAGTCGGTACATCACCTGGCTCAACTGAGCGCAGACGCGTGAGCGGTGCCATAATGATGCGATTTTTTAGGGTTTGGGTGCCCATTTTAACGGGTTCAAATAAGTTATCGTGTGCCATGATATATCCTGTTCGTTATTGTATTGAGCGGTAGTAAGAACTATCAAACTCTGTTTAGAAATACTTATGATATTATTAGAAAATCTACGTTTAACGCCTATCTTTATAGGGGATAGATCTTATTATTCCAAGCAATATTTACAAACAGATACAGCAATATTCACCTATACAAATCTTTGTGTTTGGTTACTACGAAGACTGTTTACTAAGCCTTAAATACTACTCGTCTGAGTCTTGCTTTTTGGCTTTAGCATCTTCTTAATAGACAGCTCTAATGACAGATATGTGCCGAACAATATCACGACTGAACCAATGATGGCCTGTATATTTAGCGCCTCGCCAAGCAATAAATAACCCAAAATAATCGCAAAAATTGGGATGACTAACGTAATACTCGTGGCGCGCGTCGGCCCAATGTTTTTGATCAACTGATTCATAAAAATAAGAGCAATGGCTGTTGAAAACACGCCGATACAAATGACCGATACCCATGCTTTTATACTGATCTCTTTGCCATAAGGAAACTCAGTAAAGGCCACTGGCAACATGATGATGCTACCGATGATGAGTGAGCCTGCTGTAATGGCAACGGGTGAGACGTTGTATAAGTAGTTTTTGGTGATGTTCGCGCCAAGCGCATAACCCACACAAGCAAACAAGGCATAGCCCATTGGTAATAAACCCTCGACCAAGCCTTTACCCTGCTCGCCGCCACCGAATAAGCTTTCGCTCATCAATATAATTACCCCAACTACCCCAATCACCAAACCAAGCGCTTGTTTTTTGGACAGTCTGTCTTTAAAGAAAACGCGAGCGATAAAGCCGCTCATCATCGGTACAGAAGCGTTTAGTACGGCGAGTACGCCTGCGTTCACTGATTGCGCAGAAAAAGAAAACAACACGAATGGCAGCGCTGCCGAGAACAAACCAACCAGCGCGAGCATTTTCCAATGCGCTTTGATACCGACTCTGTTTTTCTTCTTTAACAATACAAAGACGAGCATGACCAATCCGGCAAATATCACTCGTAGACTGGCAAATGCTAATGAACCGAACTCAGGCACGCCGATCCGATAAAACACAAAAGAGAGTGACCACATAAAAGAGAGGGTCACAAAGATGATGAGATCACGGTTGGTCATCGGATAATCCTATTAAGCGCGTAGACTGCATTTACCAACTCGTGTCGGTCATAAGTGTCTGATATATGGTAGAAATTATCATGCTATCAAAATATATCACGATAAATTTTTGATGGTTTGGTGAGTGATTTTTATAAAAATTATGGTAAGTTTTCTTCTTATTTTTTCATTTATTTAAAGCCGTTTTCAGGTTTCTAGCTGCTCTATATGCACATAAATTAAGCCTAGCATTTCGTTGAGCCCCACACCGTCAGAAGCTCTTATTCTTTACCTTGCCTACTTTAGCTTATTTTAGCGACTCTCTATTCATATACTCGCAAACTCCGAAGTCACCCTTGAGTAATCTGTTATGTTAGTAGGTATAAAAATCAAACTCACTTTGATATCAAACGCTCATCACAACAAGGTGCTATAAAAGATAATCTTAATAACACCAATATTAGAGCAGAATTTATCTAACAAATCCCAATCTGCATTAAAAATATAATATCTGATATTTGTTTACTAATTATCTAGTATTTGTAATGCTAGTCGATGTTAACCGTGTCAAGAAAATAACTGACAAACAGGATGAGCAGTCATTACTATTTATTGAGGAATAATTATGAAGAAAATCGCTTTTTTGATAGGGAGTATGACAGTTGCAACGGCTGGTTTTTGCGGCGTCGGTCAATATTCAGACGCGACTATTTGTTACGTCTATAAGCAAGACACATTACAAAAAAAGCTGACTTGTCGATACAATGTCGTTGAGGGTGCAGCGATGAGTTATAGTTTTAGGCAAGTTTCTTATACCTTGCCAGGATTTGGCAAAATGGCCACATCTAATCAAGCAAACTACAATGACCGTAATGAGATCACTGGATGGACGACCACAGTCAATGACGAGCCCGCGATCATCAGATATCGTCTGCCAACCAATCAGCGTATCGTCAGTGATGCCTATGCGCAATCTGGCAAAGCGGTTATGCAGTGTTATCTCAGTACCAAATCGCAGTGGGAAATCTGTGCTGAGTAGGATGAGATAGTATTGATACTTAAAAGATCATAAAGCTAAGTATTTTACTCAGCTTTTTAGTAAACGTTGTCAAAACCTAACAAGCTATCTCTATCAGCCTTAGCTCTAACATAAGAATCATTCAAATAATCTACCGAATCACGTTATCTTACTCAAAGCTCAAGCCATCCTCCCTACCACACACTCATTGAATTCCAACGCTGCATCGGTAAGAATGTCTGTACCTATTTATAACACTCACCCTATAAAAACTATTAAAAAAGGATCCATCATGAAACTGCGCATCTTAAAGTCTGCGGTGACCAATCCTTGGTTCAATCTTGCCACCGAGGATTGGATATTTAATACACTCGATGCCGACTCGCATACATTATTTTTGTGGCGCAACTCTGAGACCGTAGTCATTGGTCGCTCGCAAAACCCATGGGTCGAGTGCAAGACGGATAAGATGGCGGCAGACGATGTGTTTTTGGCGCGGCGGCAGAGTGGCGGCGGCGCGGTATTTCATGATTTAGGCAACACCAATTTTACTTTTTTATCCCCAAAAAATTCTTATGACCAAACGGCTAATTTTACCATTATCATCAATGCGCTGAAAAAACTGGGTATAGATGCCACCTTATCTGGTCGTAATGACATGCAAGTGGGCGACAGAAAAATATCGGGCAGCGCCTTTAAACACGCCGCCGATCGCAGCTTTCATCACGGGACATTACTGGTCAATGCCAACATGCAAAAGCTTGGCGACTATCTCAATCCGCATCCGCTAAAGCTTAAAGCCAAAGGCATCAAATCTGTACGCGCACGTGTGGCAAACTTAGTGGAGTTCAATGATGCCATCAATCATGAGACGTTGTCTGAGGCGATTATTGAGGCGTTTTGTGAATACTATGGAGAGACTGCGCCAGTTGAGCAGTTGGATGAAGCCAGCCTTGCCAAGCAGCCAACGCTAAACGCTTACTATCAGCAGATGGCTGACTGGGATTGGCGTTTTGGCAAGACACCTGAGTTTAGCCATCATATCGAGACGCGCTTTGATTGGGGCATGATAGATGTGCATATGGATGTCAAGCAAGCTGTGATTACAGAAGTTGTCATCTTTTCCGATGCTCTAAATGTTGAGCTGATTGATTTGTTCAAAGAGACATTGACTGGTGTGAAATATAATAAGCATGAGATAAAAAATATGCTTGCTGAATTAGCAAACGCGCAACCTGAGTTGGCAGCACAGGTGAATGATTTTGAGCAGTGGTTGGTTGGGGAGATAGAGGGTTAGATTTTGCGACGTCAGATTTAATCTAGTAAGTATTGCAGGGTATGTCACTTGCACTGCTTGATAAAAAGTTACTGACACAAATGCGCTCTATATAGTTAATGGTATGGATATCATACATACGCCATTTGAGCTTTTGTATATTAATGATGCATAACCAGCACTCTGCTATTACTCGATTTTTTATGAATAATCAATATTAAGGTATTTTCATGAAGTACTTACATGCAATGATTAGAACCAACAAACTAGAAGAAACGTTGTTTTTCTATTGTGACCTTATGGGCTTACAACTGCTAAGAAAGAGAGACTCTGAATCAGGCAGATTCAGCTTATATTTTTTAGCAACGCATGAGGGTGCGCCGGAGATTGAGGTAACGCACAACTGGGATGAAAGAGAATATACCAATGGCGATAATTTTGGGCACTTTGCCTTTAGAGTCGACAACATATACGCGCAGTGCGACACCTTTATACAGGCAGGGATCGAGATATTAAGACCACCTAGAGATGGCCATATGGCTTTTGTTAAAGACCCTAATAATATCTCAATTGAGCTGCTACAAAATGGTGAAGACTTAGAACCTATTGAGCCCTGGATTTCGATGGAAAATATTGGCAGTTGGTAGGTGAGTAAGGCTAACTAGGCTGATTTTTTTTGCAGAAAGTGATGATGACACGTATATCACAGTTATATCTTTCTTAAAATATAACCAAGCTCTAAAAATTGAGGACAATATGAAAAAGTTATGCATCACTACAATCGGTATTTTAGGCACTTGCCTACTTTCCACTTATGCAAATTCAGCAAGTTTTGATTGCAACAAGGCTGCTACGTGGGTAGAAAAAACAGTTTGCGAAAGCTCTGAGCTCTCTAAGCTTGATGACACAATGGCAAAAAAATATAAAAGCGATCTTGACGCTGCTCCTAACTATGAAGACAGCAAAGCTTTTAAAGATAGGTTCATTGCTAATCAACGCACATGGCTGAATTTTCAGCGTAATACCTGTAAAAGTGAAGAGTGTCTGATACGTGAGTATAAAGAGTATATCGAAGAGCAAACCAATTACGGTATGGCTCGGAATTTTTCAGATGAATTAAGTCCTTCTGATTTACCGAGTAAAAGTGCCTTTGGTAAGTTTTCTCAAACCTCTCAAATCTCAATATATAATTCAGGTACTCAGCGCTGGGAAGATACGGGAGAGGCAAAAAACACGGTATCGATTCATAGTGTCGCTAATAAGCCTTATCTTTCCATTATCGATGGCGTTTTGATTTTTACCAATGCTCATACCTGTGATTTGGGAGAGAGTAAAGCCATATGGTCACAGAATCATTGGGTCATTAATGATGAACAGTCAAACAAAGATGTTGAGCTACGTTTATATCCAGCATTTTATAAAGGTAGGACTCAGTTGTTATTGAGAGACATTGATAACCAGTATAGAGAACTGCATTGTGGTATGCGAGGATATTTTGACGGGATTATATTAGAACGAGAGTAAGTGAACAAAATCTCTTGATTGTCTCAGAATAAACATAAGCTGAACTGAAGATCTAATTTAATAAGTTAAATTTTCATTCTAAAGAAAAAAGGACGGCAAGGAATATCCCTTCGCCGTCCATTATTTAACACTCATGCTAAAAATTTTAGATCTGAGCCGCAACCTCAGCCCCATCACGAATCGCGCGTTTGGCATCTAGCTCAGCTGCCAGTTTGGCACCGCCGATGAGGTGATATTGCGCATCTGGCGCATCGCCGACATTTGGCATTAGCTCGACCACGGACTCTTGACCTGCGCAGACGACGACACTATCGACACGGAGTAGCTGGCTTTGACCTTGCGAGTTGGTCACCCAAATACCTTCGTTGGTGATTTTGTCATACTGCACGCCAGCGACTTGGATGACGCCGTGCGATTTGATATGCGCGCGATGTACCCAGCCTGAGGTTTTGTTCAGACCACTACCCAGACGACCTTTGCTACGCTGCATTAAATACACTTGGCGAATAGGCTTGATGGCTTTGGGTCTGACCAGTCCGCCATCACTTTGATAGTCAGTATCATTGGTCACACCCCACTCTTCGCGCCACTCACTGATGGACTGCGGTTCAGGGCGATAATCTGGATCTTTTAGACCTTCAGGCCCGATCTCATCGAGCGATTTACCATGATTGGCGGTCAGATATTCACTGACATCAAAGCCAATACCGCCCGCACCGATAACCGCTACGGTGTTGCCCACGGCTTTTTCGCCAGAGAGCAATTCTGCATAGCTGATCACTTGTGGCAGATCAGCCCCTTCAAGCTTACCTGCGAGACTTCTAGGTACGACGCCAGTGGCGACAATGACATGATGGAACTTGGCTTTTTCCAGCATCTCTTTATCGACAAAGGTATTGATTTTGATCTCAACGCCTAAATGCTCAAGCTCATTGATATAGTAGCGAACGGTCTCAAAGAACTCTTCTTTGCCAGGGATGACTTTGGCGTAGTTAAACTGTCCACCCAATACGTCTTTTGCTTCAAACAAAGTCACGTCATGACCACGTAAGGCTGCGACATGAGCGGCTGACATACCAGCGACACCGCCACCGATAACGGCGACTTTTTTCGGCTTTTTCGCTTTTTTGTAGACCAGCTCTGTCTCATAGCACGCTTGCGGATTGACGAGACAGGTTGAGCGTTTGTTTTCAAACGTATGGTCGAGGCACGCTTGGTTACAAGCGATACAGGTATTAATGCGGTCTGTCTGACCGTTTTTGGCTTTATTGACCCAGTGTGCATCCGCCAAGAATGGACGCGCCATTTGAATCATGTCAGCTTGACCAGTAGCAACGATTTCTTCTGCCGTGTCTGGCATATTGATACGGTTGGCCGCCATCATCGGGATGCTGATATGTTTTTTGATCTCAGCGGTGAAATCAACGAAAGCGGCGCGTGGTACGCTGGTCACGATAGTTGGGACACGCGCTTCATGCCAGCCGATGCCCGTGTTCATAATGGTCACGCCTGCTGCTTCTAGCGCTTTGGCCACGGTGATGACTTCATCCATAACGTTACCGTCTTTAACCAAGTCGATCACCGACAGGCGGAATAGGATAATAAAGTCTTCACCAACGGCTTCACGAACGGCTTTGACCACATCAACGGCAAACTTCATGCGACCTTGAATATCACCACCATAACTGTCTTTGCGCTTGTTCACATGACTGGATAAAAACTGATTAAGCAGATAGCCCTCTGAACCCATGATTTCGACACCGTCATAGCCTGCTTGCTTAGCAAGACGCGCTGAACGAGCATAGTCTTTGACCGTCTGCTCAATATTTTTGATGCTCATCTTGCGCGGTTTAAACGGTGAGATTGGTGATTTGATTGGGCTAGAGGATACTGCAAAAGGATGATAGCCATAGCGACCACTGTGCAATATCTGCATGATGATTTTGCTGTCATGCTTATGCACAGCACGAGTGACGCGCTGATGATTGATAACGTCAGCTTTGGTATTCATCGTGCCGCCAGCAGGCAACAACCACCCTTCGCGATTGGGCGAGATACCGCCTGTGATCATCATTGCCACGCCGCCACGGGCACGCTCTGCAAAATACGCCGCTAGCTTGCCATAATTATAAAAACGGTCTTCAAGCCCTGTGTGCATAGAGCCCATAACCATGCGGTTTTTTAGCGTGGTAAAACCCAAGTCCAATGGCTCAAATAAATGCGGATAATATTCGTTAGTGCTGGCAGTTGCGATCGTATTGGCAGAACGGCTGGCGGTCATATCATTTTCCTTATGAATGTCTTTTGAGACGGCTTCTTAAAAATGGCTTTGTAGAAATAGTGGTGCTACGGGATTTAGCGTTACTGGTATCGTAACACACCGCTATTATCGTCAGCTATGCAGACAAACGACTGATGAGTGAGCACTATATGAATAATTATAATGAAAGGCGCTGGCTATAACGTTGACTTGTGGCGTATGGTTAGGTGAGTATCATTAAACCGCTCTAAATTTCTAAAACGACTGTCTATAATGGCTTTTTATAATAAGACAGGTATTTTATAAATTACTCCTCACAGAATAATGGATTAATCGATAAACATCGACTATTCTAAACCCTTTCTGTATTAAATTACGGTGCTGCGTTACCCTATTGACGCGTTATAAAAATACGATAAAGGATTATCATCATGACAGATTTTCATACTGGTCTCGGCAAAAACGCCGCCAATTATCAACCACTTACTCCTATTGATTTTATTATCCGTAGCGCTCAGGTTTATCCCGATAAGACTGCGATCATTTATGATGACCTTGCGCACAACAACCTCATCCAGACGTGGCAACAAACTTATACGCGCTGCCGTCAATTGGCGGATGGCTTACGCAAACTGGGTATTGATAAAAATGACACAGTCGCCGTCATGCTGCCAAACACACCTGCAATGGTCGAATGCGCCTTTGGCGTACCCATGTCAGGCGGCGTACTCTGTACATTGAACACGCGCCTTGATATCAACGCCCTGACCTTTTGTTTGCAGCATTCAGAGGCCAAGGTTCTTATCTTGGACAGTGAGTTTGCGGAGCACGCCGAGATCATCGATGAGACTTTCCCAAACCTCATTGTCATTCACGCGACCGATCATGCTATCGATGTCGAGCCGTTTGGACAGATGAGCTATGAAGCATTGGTTGCCAGTTCAGACAGCTTGGATAATTGGGAGATGCCAGCAGACGAATGGGATGCCATTGCTCTGAATTACACCTCTGGCACGACTGGCAAACCCAAAGGCGTCGTTTATCATCATCGCGGTGCTACGCTCAATGCGGTGTCGAACATTTTAGATTGGGACATGCCAAAGCACCCCATGTACTTATGGACATTGCCGCTATTTCATTGTAACGGTTGGTGCTTCCCGTGGACCATCGCCGAGCGCGCTGGGGTGAATGTGTGCTTACGTAAAATTGACGCGGATTTGATATTGCAGCTGATTGCCAAGCATCAAGTGACTCATTATTGCTCTGCGCCAGTCGTGCACAATATGATTGCTGGCGGCAAACCTGAGTACAAAGAAGCCATCACTCATACCGTCAAAGGCTGGGTCGCTGGCGCACCGCCATCTGAAACCATGCTAGCAGCAATGGAAGCGATGGGCTTTCATATCTCTCACGTCTACGGTCTCACTGAAGTCTATGGGCCAGTGACCGTCTGCGCTGAGCAAGAAGAATGGAATGATCTTGATGTCGCCAGTCGCGCCCAAAAGAAATCACGTCAAGGTATGACTTCTCACTTGATGACAGGATTTGAGGTATTTAAACAAGGTACTACCGAGCCTGTTGCTGCCGATGGCGAAGAGATGGGTGAGCTGGCACTACGTGGCAATATGGTGATGAAAGGCTATCTAAAAAGTCGTAAAGCCACCGAAGAAGCCTTCGCTGATGGCTGGTTCCGCACGGGTGATTTGGGTGTCAAATACCCTGACGGCTATATCAAAATTATGGACAGGCTCAAAGACATCATCATCTCAGGCGGTGAGAATATCTCTAGCATTGAGGTAGAAAACGTCTTATACAAACTACCTGCGATTGAGAGCTGTGCGGTCGTCGCCGCGCCACATGATAAATGGGGCGAAGTGCCCGTTGCCTTTATCGAGATTCATGCTGGTAGTACCTTGCAACGCGATACGGTGATGGCGCATTGTAGCCAGCATTTAGCAGGTTTTAAAGTGCCAAAATATATCGTCTTTGCTGAAATCCCAAAAACCAGTACGGGTAAAGTACAAAAGTTTGAGCTACGCCAAGCGGCCAAATCCTTGGCACATGAAATGCCCAAAGTAACCGCCAGTGCTAAGTGACCTGAAAATACATTAAATCATGTCATCAACTAACATTCATAAAAAAGGTCAATCACATATACGTGGCTGACCTTTTTTCGAGTGCTAGCCTATTTATACTATAGTTGGTTCAATATAATTTGGAGACAAGGAAGCCAAGTAAAAGTACTACAAATAGTAGACTAAGCGAGGCTGACACCGTATCCAATTTATAGAGAACTAACTATATCAGCCAAGTTTAGGCTCAAGCCACTGATAGACCAGCATCCCTATGATCATCGCAGGGATAAACACATACGCTTGCCATTGACCCGTCCCAAGTAAAACGATGCCTGGCCCTGGGCAAATACCCACCAAACCCCAGCCGATACCAAACAATATGGCCCCGATAATCAGTTGTTTGGTGATGATGGTTTTACTTGGCATGTCAATTGGCGTGCCAATCCAGCTACTCTGTTGACGCTTGGCCAACAGCACACCAAAAAATGCAACGAACAAACCACCACCCATCACCAGTGCAAGGGAGATATCCCATGCGCCAAATATGTCCAAAAACCCTTGTACTTTTACAGGGTCGGTCATACCTGACACCAGTAACCCAAATCCAAACAGTAACCCTGCCAGCAATCCAATTATATTTTTTAGCATCGTCGTATCTCGCTATTATTATCTTCTATTAACTATCATATGTCGTGCGCGCTTTAGTGCTACTAGCAATCTCATAACAATCTGCCATTAAGCATTTATAGTAGCCCTAGTACATGACGACCGATATACACGGTCACAATACCAAACAGCATAAAGGTCACGGTCGCTACCAATGAGCGTGGAGATAGGCGGGCATTACCGCAAATACCATGACCACTCGTGCATCCTGAGCCAAGACGCGTGCCAAAGCCAACCAATAGCCCTGCGACAATCAACAGCGGCAAAGAAGTGCTGATCTCTACATCAGGTAGCGGTCTTGCCAGCCCGTACAGCACGGGCGATATGACCAAACCCAGTATAAACAGTACCTGCCACATCTCTACACGCTTGGGTTTTAGCAAGCTTGAAAAAATACCACTGATACCGGCTATACGCCCGATGCCGAGCAGTAAGATAACTGTCGCCACCCCTAGCATCAGACCACCTACTAAAGATATCGGTGTAAATGCCTGCCAGTCTATTTGTATACTCATAACGGACTACCCATTTAGGTTTATTAAGTATTTGCTTAACTTTCGATTTATATAAATATATTATATTATAAAATATAATAAAAGGGTAAAAAAATACTGAGCACGTATGATTATAATAACGGCTCAGTATTTTATGATGATAAAAGCGTCTTAAGAACGACTTATAAAAGTAGCGATATCATTTTAAAAGGTTTCTTAATTAATATTTCTACTGGCTTAGTACTTCATCCAGTGCGGACTCAAAACGCGCTACGGTACCATCGATATCGGTCAATTTATCCAAGCCAAACAGACCCAAACGGAACGTCTTGAAGCTATCAGGCTCACCTACTTTTAAGGGTACGCCAGCGGCAATTTGTACACCCGCTGCCGCAAAAGCGCTGCCTTTATGCATATCATCACGATCGGTATAAGACACGACAACGCCAGGCGCTTGAAAGCCTTCAGCCGCAACGCTCTCGATGCCTTTAGCCTCTAATACTTCGCGGATACGTTTGCCAAGTGTCCACTGCGCCTCACATAGCTTATCAAAACCAACGACTTTGGCTTCATTAACCGCATCACGGAACTGGCGTAAGCTGTCTGTCGGCATCGTCGCATGGTAGGCATGACCACCATTTTCGTAAGCGCGCATGATGTTTAGCCATTGCTTTAGATCGATACTGAAGCTATCAGACTCGGTGCTGTCTACTTTTTTGACAGCGGCATCGCTTAGCATTACAAGACCAGCGCCCGGCGTACTGCTCCAACCTTTTTGTGGGGCGCTGATAAGCACATCGATACCCAAGTCTTTCATGTCTAACCAGACACAGCCTGACGCGATACAGTCGATAACCAGTAAGCCGCCGACGCTATGCACAGCCGCGCTTAATGCTTTGATATAGTCATCTGACAAAATCATCCCTGATGAAGTCTCGACATGCGGCGCAAATACCACTGCTGGTTGCTCTTCTTTAATCTTAGCCACCGCCGTGTCGATATCGACTGGTGCAAACGGCTTTGGTGACTCGCTATCGTCCGCACGATTGGCGGTGAGTACGGTTGATGATTTGGCAATTTTACCTTTTTCTAAGATTTGCGTCCAACGATAGCTGAACCAACCATTACGAATGATGAGGCAATCTTCGTCATTTGCCAGTTGTCGAGCGACCGCTTCCATACCATAAGTACCAGAACCCGGCACAATCACCACGGCATCCGCGTTGTAGACAGATTTTAGATCACTAGATAAGTCGTTCATCACTTGCTGAAAGGCCTTTGACATATGGTTCAGCGCGCGATCGGTGTAAACCACTGAATACTCTAATAAGCCGTTTGGATCGATATCTTGACGTAATGCAGGCATTGAACACTCCTAGTATATGATTAGATGATGACTATCTCTTAATTCTTTGTACCGTAATATCGGGATAGGAAATAATATAGATACTAATATCGTTAAGTACCATAGATGATTGGTATCAACCGAATACTCATATCGAACAAAATGAAGAAGATATAGGATAGACAAGATAGCCCTTTAACCCAGCGCTATTGTCTCTGATGATGAGGTCATGTGCTGTTTTGATATCAATGCTTAAGATTTATGATATGCAAACGCACTGACTACAATGAAGACTGATAGTGCCCATAAACATTAAGCGAAACTATTTCTAGTCACATTATAAGCGAGTACCAGCACCCTATTTTAAGCCAAACTGCCTTGACCCAAATCATCCATAAAATTTGATAGTAGCACTGATACCAGAGGTTGACAACGATACGCTCAGGCACTGATACGGCTTGCGCAATTAGAGTTTTATTGGTAAGTATTCATTGATCGACACTGTGAGAATCTTAACGCCCGCGATGGGCATCCTGCAGTCCAGAGACCACAAAATCTAGCAAATCGCTATCACCTTCGCGGGCGGCTTTGCGCATCAGCTTGGATGGTGCGTGCGTCAGTGTTTGGGTCAGGCGCCGTGACAGTTCAATGAGAATGTCTTCTGGACTGACATCATCTTGTTGCAGCTTGGTAATGGACTCATGCAGTAGCTTATCTACTTGATTTTGAGTACAGGTACGGTATTGCTGGATGTCTTTACCCACTTGCCGAACTTGAAAGCGACGATCTATTTCAACGACTAATTGACTGACTAAAAGTTCCGCATCGACCGCCGCTTGCCGACGCTGCTCAATATTACCGGCAATCACATGCTGCAAATCATCGACAGAATACAGATAGACATCATCAATGCGACTGATGGTTGAGTCAATATCGCGCGGTACGGCCAAATCTATCATCAACATTGGCTGATAACGGCGACGCTTGAGCGCTTGCATGGTCATGGTTTTATCAATTAATAAATCCATACTGCCACTACAGCTGCTGACAATATCGGCTTCTGCCAATACTTGCGGCAACTCTTGCAAGGGTCTTACGTCTATACGGCGATTGGGACTACGCAACTCCGCCGCCAATGCCTCAGCACGCTCAGGATTACGATTGCAAATAATCACTCGTCCGACGCCAAGACCAGCGATATGGGTAGCAACCAAGCGATTCATCTCACCTGCCGCGACGACCAATAGCGTCCGACTGGGCAAGTCATCAAATATTTGCGTGACCAATTTAGCCGCCGCAAAACTCAGCGATACTGCTTGAGCACCCACTTGCGTCTCATTACGTACTCGTTTGGCAGCGGCAAACACTTGATCAACGATCCAACCGAGCTGATTGCTCAATACTTTTTGCTCTTGTGCCAAATGCACAGAGCGCTTGATTTGACCAAGTATCTGCGGCTCACCCAGTATCATAGAATCCAGCCCCGCTGCGACTCTTAGCCAGTGGGTCAATGCGTGCGTGTCGCGGTGCACATAGAGATAAGGGTCGATATCATCGAGTGGCAGCTGTTTGAATTCAGCAAGCCACGTCTTAATCTTGAGGATATGAGCGCTGATCATGCTTGATGTGACATGAGCACTGCTACTAAAATCATTATGAGAGATGGCGTGGTCTGTCTGCTCATTGACTGCCGAGCTTGATGCGTGTGAGTGGTGCGGCGTCAACGTATGGGGCACAAGCGCATAAATCTCAGTACGGTTGCAAGTAGAGACAATCACGCTGCCATCAGTGAAGGATTCTATTTGCTCAAGCGCAACATTCACATCGTCACCCACCAGCGCCAAGCGCTCTCGCAGAGCGACTGGTGCAGTTTTGTGATTGACCCCAATGACCACTAATCTCATTATTGATAGACCATAAACATGCCGCTCAGCTGCTCACTCACGCTATCTCATTATTTTTAAAAGACAGTTTTTGACGACAGCGCTGAAAGGAAGACCCTAAAAACCGCTTATTATATCATTATTGCTGGCGTTAATTAACACTCACCCATCTATGATAGCTATATCTCTGTATCTGGTCGCAAATGTAACAAATCAACTACCGATATGATTGATAAAATCAATGGATGTGTTTTGGCAAATGGTCGCTAAGACCACCATAAATCATTCGCTTAGTCTCTCCTAACTTGTTATATTTTCACAGTATTCTGATCAATACACCTATTTGAATAAAAATATTAGCAAAATAACTCATGCTTAAAACAAGTATCAGTCATAGCGTATCAATAGAATGATGATTGCTCAGATATGAGTAACACGGATGCTATTGTTTATACTGTTCATCTGCTCTTATAATGTTTGTCATGGGTACTCGTTACCACTATTTGATTTGAAATGATTAAAATAAAATTGCCTCAGCTATGTAGGTAAACCATGGGCGAACACGGCTATCTATGATGTTTTTTGGATCATTATCTAGATCACAACCTCTTTATAACGAGCAATCTAGCCTCCGCGCTTTATTGCAGGTCGTTATCGATCGTTTGTGCCAGCGTTATAAGCTAGCGTTGTCATTGGCCGTCTGTTTATGCCTTGCCGTACCTGCGCATGCCAGCCATGCTGATACAGAGTTGGCCGCAAAAACGCCACGAGCATCAGTCATTACTAGCGATAATGGGGTAAATAACAACGTTATTTCTAGCACCTCTATCAGCACGACTGTTCATAAAAACAGCCAAATGACAGATAGCGTGACCAACATTGATGGTCTAGCGCCAGCTAGCTTATGGCAGCCTGAACTCAATGAACCCAGTTTATATGCTCTATTAGATGCAGAATTTGCTGCGGATCGTGATGACAAACAACGTGCGATTACGATCTATAAACAACAATCTTTTAAAGAAGATGCCACAGCGGTCTTTGAGAGGGCACTGACTCTATCACTGCGTAATGAAAGGGTTGAGGATTCATTAGCATTTGCCAAATCATGGCAAGATCAGAATCCTGATCATGTACCTGCTTGGTTCTATGTGGCGCATTTGGCACTACGGGCACACGACTATATCTTAGCTGGCGAGACCTTAAACCGCATCTTGCGCTACGATCCGCGTGCAGATTTGAGCGAAATCCTTATCGGTATTTATCCCAATAATGACGATGACAAACGCGAGCTGCTTGCCGCTTTGCAGCCACTAGATAGTGAGCAAAACGCCTCATTATCCGTATTAAAAGCTGGTTTACTTTACCAATTTAATGAGCCCGAAATCGCTATCGTACATATCAACCGTGCGCTAGAGCGCCAGCCTGATTATGTGCCTTTTATCACCCTAAAGGCTGATATCTTGCGCAAAATCGTTACAGCAGAAACCGTGGTCAACTATATAAGCCAAGCACGCTTGCGCAATCCTGATAGCAAAAGTTTGTACCTGTACGAGATTCGCTACTTATTAGACTTAAAACAAAGCGAGCAAGCTTGGAAACTATTGCTTGAGGCCCACAGCCGCTTTAACGATGATGCTGAAATTACCTTGCTAGCAGCATTAGTGAGCTTGGATATCGAAGAATATGCGAGTGCAGATGATCTACTCAATATGCTTGCCAAAAACCCCGCTTACCTTGACCAAGCTTATTACTATCTCGGTATCAGTGCCGAGCGTCAGCAACAGTTTGATAAGGCCAAATACTATCTCAATGGCGTGATGCAAGAAGACTTAGTATTAGAAGCACGTCGCAAGGTAGTCGCGTTTGAATTGCTCAATGACGACGTCGACGCCGCCATTGCTACTTTAGAAAAGCTACGCAAAGACTTTACCGTATTCGCCCCTGACACCTTTGTGATGCAAGCCGATATTTTGTGGCAGCAAAATGAATCAGAAGAAGCCTTACGACTGTTGACGCGGGCCGCTCGTAAATATCCTGACAATGAGATGTTACTCTTTGCCCGTGTCCAACTGTTAGATGACAAAAGCGACTATGTCGTCAAACGTACGCTCCTTAACCATTTACAGGCGCTCGATCCTACCAATTTATCCTATCAGCTCAGTTATGCACAGTTGCTATTGGCCAACGAGCGTAGCTCTGAGCAAGGTCTGGCGCTTGCCACCGCAATTATTCAGATTCGCTATGACGATCCGCGCTATGATAATGACCTTCATCTACAAGCTCTCAATGTACTGGCGGGTAATGCATTGGCCAAAGAAAACTATAAGCAAGTCATCGACTATCTACAAACGCCTTACGATGTGCTCCCAACTCTGCGCTCAGGCACTCTATTACTGCGTGCTTATCAAGGTCTCGGCAATAACGAAAAAGTCGAAGCACTACTTGCAGACTTGCAACAGCGATTCTCCTTTGGACAACATAATATCAATGACAGCATACAGCTATATTGATATTGTTTTTTCAAAATAACTGTTGCGGCGTGATGCCATCAGGCTTGGTAAATGACAAAGCACTTATCAATTACAAGGGACGTATAAGAAGCTAACAGCCGTGCATAACCGAGCAACAAATAGCCCTTAAGCTAATATCTTTGTTAACCTGTCCATTTTCCCATTTTGAGAAAACATTATGTCAGCATCAACGATGTCTTATAAACCAAATAAACTGGCTTTGCTTACTGCGATAGCTACTACAATGGTGATTACCTCTGGCTGTCAGTCATTAAAAACAGCCAACGCGACCAATCAACCAACCACGATGCAAGGTCAAAACGCTGATCAGCCCAAAAAGCTAGAGAGCTTTAACATCACGGGTAAAATTGGGGTGACAGCACCTGCTAATGACACCTCAGGTACCCAAGGCGGTAGTGCGTTTTATGCATGGGGACAAGAGAACGATCGCTTTGCCATTGAATTGATTGGCGCACTTGGTATTGGTAAAACCAACATTGAATATAATGGTCAAACCGCGACGTTAGTCAGTGAGAAAACAGGCACACTGACCGCCGATGATCCTGAGGAACTATTACAAAAAGCCACTGGCTGGCAAGCGCCCATCTCTCAAATGCCTTATTGGATCTCTGGTCGCCCAGCGCCCTCAGATAGCGCCCCGCAGCTTGATGCTCAAAACCGATTGGTAAGCTCAGTCAATGGCGACTGGAGTGCCAGCTTTACTTACAAAGGGAATGACAAACTCCCGAGTAAAATCAGTGCTGTGCAGCCACAAGGCAATAAAGTTGTGATGACGATCAATCACTAGTCCGTCATTACTAGTGTATCACCACTGAAAAATTAGCCCCTATTGCTCACTGCACTAGCTGTATATGATGAAAAATATGATGAAAAACATAGCCGAAGTATCTGACACTACTATTACTCGTTTGTCCCCTGCAAAAATCAATCTATTTTTGCATATTACTGGCAAGCGTGCTGACGGCTATCATGATTTGCAAACCGTGTTTCGCCTGCTTGATTGGGGTGATTATTTGCATTTTTCACTCATGGATAATGCTTTGGTACCAACGGCTGATAATAAAGCAGATGCCAACACCCTCTGTCATCAGCTATTGGTATTAGCTGGTGCCGAGGTGATAACTACCGACATAGAAGACAACTTAATCTTTAAAGCCGCGCGCGCATTGCTAGCGTTTGCCATAGAGTCAAATAAATTGCCAAGTCAATTAGTGCCAGTTCATGTCACGTTAGACAAGCATTTGCCTATGGGTGCAGGATTGGGCGGTGGCTCATCCAATGCCGCAACGACTATGCTGATGCTCAATGAGCTTTGGCAGCTTAACTTTACTCGCGATGAGCTGATAAAAATTGGTGCAAAGGTAGGCGCAGATGTGCCAATCTTTATCTTTGGTCAAGATGCCTTTGCCATGGGTATCGGTGAAGAATTAACTGCCATCAATTTACCTGACCAGCAGTATTTAGTCTTAACGCCTGAGGCGCATGTCAATACTGCCAAACTATTCGCCCACCCCAAACTACAGCGAGATATCGCTCCTATATCGATTGATACGATTAAAAATCAATCCAATGATTATGTTCAAAATTTGAATACGCCTTATCACAATGTCTTTACTCCAGTAGTGACGAGCCTCGCTCCTGCTGTTGCAGAGGCTTTGAATTATTTGCAAGGGTTGGAGACGCAGGCAATGAGTACCGCACGCATGACTGGCTCAGGTAGTGCAGTATTTTTACCCTTAGATGCGAGTATTACCTCTGATAAAGCGCTGTTGGTAACATGGATTGAAAGTGCGCCTTGTTCGGGGTATGTTGTTAGAAACTTAAAATAGAACATATAGCCTTTAGATTTCTTATCATCTGCATAAGGACAAAGGTAGGATTGCCTATTTTAATTTGCTAAAATAGCGCCAGCAACAACCTATGATGAATAAATACCAGAAAAACCCGCAAATGACTTGCAAAATCTGAAAATTTACTTATAATAGGTCGCCACAATAGGGGTATAGCCAAGTTGGTAAGGCATCAGGTTTTGATCCTGACATCCGTTGGTTCGAGTCCAGCTACCCCTGCCATTTTTTAGTACGAAGCGTTAGAAATACACTGAGTATAAGCGGTTTATAGATAACCTCTTATACTATTGTCATTGACAACGTTATCCCAGTTTCGGTATAGTTCGCAATGAACACCGCTAGGGAAAAGTTATGTTTTAGACGGCTCAATCGTTTATAAGATAACTGACAGGTCATGACACCATTCTAAGAATGACTATTAGTCGCTATTAGCTTTCGGTTGTTCATAGCCTAGACATTACAGGGGTATAGCCAAGTTGGTAAGGCATCAGGTTTTGATCCTGACATCCGTTGGTTCGAGTCCAGCTACCCCTGCCATTTTTTACTGTAATAGTAGTCATCAACCCTTTTCACCATTCTTTTCTTAATTTGAGCAGTTTGTCACTGCTTAGCGGTCGCTGCTTGAGTCAATCAATAGGACTTCTGTCATGCCTTATTTGGCGATTTTTACGGGTAATGCCCACCCAGAATTAGCAAAAACCGTAGCCGATCATCTTCATATACCTCTTGGTAAAGCTGACATCACGCGTTTTTCTGATGGCGAAATTGCCGTGGAAATCAAAGAACACGTACGTGGTAAAGATGTGTTTATCATGCAGCCTACTTGTGCACCGACCAACGACAACTTAATGGAAATCATGATGATGGCAGACGCCCTGCGTCGCTCTAGTGCTGGTCGTATCACGGCTGTTATGCCGTACTTTGGTTATGCTCGTCAGGATCGTCGTCCACGTTCAGCTCGTGTGCCTATCTCGGCTAAAGTCGTCGCTGACATGCTAAACATCGTCAGTATCGATCGCGTCATGACTGTTGATTTGCACTCAGATCAGATTCAGGGTTTCTTTGATATTCCTGTAGACAATATCTACGGCACACCTGTATTGCTAAACGACCTACAAAAGCAAGACTATGACAATATCATGGTGGTTTCACCTGATGTTGGCGGTGTGGTTCGTGCCCGTGCAATGGCTAAGCAGTTGGGTGATACCGACATGGCGATTATCGACAAGCGCCGTGCTCGTGCCAATGAGTCACAAGTCATGCACATCATCGGTGATGTTCGTGACCGTGATTGCGTTATCGTTGATGATATGGTCGATACGGCAGGTACCTTGTGTAAAGCTGCCGAAGCATTGAAAGAAAATGGTGCACGCCGCGTCTTAGCTTACATCACTCACCCTGTCCTATCGGGTAATGCACTCAAAAACATCAGCGAATCTGCGTTAGACGAAGTGGTCGTGACCGATACGATTCCATTATCAGCTGAAGCAAAAGCCTGTAGCAAAATCCGTCAGGTGAGTATCGCGCCAATGCTTGCTGAAAGCTTACGCCGTATTAATAATGAAGAATCTATTAGTGCGATGTTTGATGCCTAATATGAGACAGTCATTGCTATAAATTTTAATAGCATTGTGGTGACAATAAAAATTTAGTAATAAAAATAATAGCGTCAAGTATCAGTACTTGGCGCTATTTTTATGTAGGTACTTTGCGTAGGTCTTTATTATTACTACAAAATCCCGTATAATGCGCGCCTGTGCTGACCTTTTGTTTTATTCAATCAGGTTGGCATTATCAAAAGTGCTGATCATGCTGAACAATAATGGCTATTGTGGTAATTTTTACTATAAAAATCATTATTATAAGCAAATGGCTAACATCGATAGTTGTGTCATTTATACGCAACGATAGATATTAGCTCTCATCACGTATTAGTGGATTGGTCGCAAATCCACTTTTTTATGACCAGACACTTCATCATTCTTTTTATAGGATTATATCCATGAGCAATAATCATTTTGAACTAAACGCTACTGATCGTTCTGCTGAAATCCAAGGTAAAGGTGCGAGCCGCCGCCTACGTAAGCAGAACCTAGTTCCTGCTATCATCTATGGTGGTAATGAAGAGCCAACAGCGATCTCTATCAAAATCAACGAGCTAGTAAAAGCACTTGAGTTTGAAGCATTTTTCTCACACATCTTGACCATCAATGTTGACGGTACCGAGCATCAAGCCGTTATCAAAGAC
Organism: Psychrobacter sp. T6-5; assembly: GCF_052258485.2. Lineage (NCBI taxonomy): Bacteria > Pseudomonadati > Pseudomonadota > Gammaproteobacteria > Moraxellales > Moraxellaceae > Psychrobacter > Psychrobacter sp. T6-5. The sequence continues at coordinate 3,317,079 of NZ_JBQQEY020000001.1, forward strand.
TTGCAGCGTCATCCTGCTAAAGGCTTCCCAATGCATGCTGACTTCCAGCGCGTTGTAAAAGGTCAAAAAATCCACATGAACGTTCCTGTGCATTTTGTTGGTCGTGAAGAAGCGCCAGGTACTGCTGCTGCTGGTGTACTATCTACCCTAGTATCTGATATCGAAGTTATCTGCTTACCATCACAGTTACCTGAATATCTAGAAGTAGATGTATCTGGTATGGAAATCGGTGATTTGTTCCGTCTATCAGACATCAAACTTCCTGAAGGCGTTGTGATTCATGAGCTTGAGCTAGAAGACGGCCATGACCGTACTATCGTTAACATGCAGCCACCAACGGTTGAAGAAGTTGATGAAGATGCTGACGACGTTGATGCTGATGAAGTACCAGCAACTGAGCAAAACGACGACGCTGATGCTGAAGAAAGCAAAGACGACGAGTAATATACTATGTCTAGGTAGCACTTTATTTTGTGCTACTTAGTAACAGACTCGTTTAGTTAAGAAGACAGCAGGTGATTTGAAATCTCCTGCTGTTTTTGTAAGTAAGGTTTGAGAATATACTATCTATCGATATTTTAAACCTTATCCTTATTTATCAAATTTAAGCAGGGTGTTTTTATGGCCATAAAGCTTATTGTCGGTCTTGGTAATCCTGGTCAGCAGTATATGTTTACGCGTCATAATGCCGGATTTTGGTTTGTCCATCATTTGGCGCAGCAGTTCAACATTACACTCTCCCCTGACAAAAAATTTCATGGGGTGACAGGACGTGGGCACATTCATGGCTCTGATGTGCGTTTACTTATGCCTCTCACGTTTATGAATAAATCTGGTCAGTCAGTCGTGCCTATGGTAAATTTTTATGGCATCAAAAACGACGAGTTATTGATTGCTCATGATGAGCTCGATATTCCCGCTGGTAGCATCAAACTCAAAACCGACGGCGGTCACGGTGGTCACAATGGCCTGCGTGATATTACGCCACATATCGGTAATGACTTTCATCGTCTGCGTGTGGGTATCGGCCATCCTGGTCACAAATCTAAAGTCAGTGGACATGTCCTCTCAAAAGCGTCTCCCGATGAGCAAATCGCCATTGATAGCGCATTGACGGCGGCTTTTGACGCGCTCCCACTATTGCTAGATGGTGATATCGAAAAAGCACGTTCACAAATCAATGGCTTTAAATTACCTGAATAAAATATTGCCTCTATGGTAATAGCCTTTTATTTTGGCAGGTTTGTCCCCATTAACCTTTTGATTTAGTTATTTAATATCAGTTACGCTAAGGAAGCAACCTATGCTACTTAATATGCTTAAATGCAAATTACACCGTGCTCGCGTTACCCATGCTGAGCTTCACTATGAAGGCTCATGCGGTATCGATGGTGATCTACTAGACCTAGCTGGTCTACGTGAAAACGAATCTATCGATATCTATAATGTGACCAATGGCAAGCGCTTTCGCACCTATGCTATCCGTGCTGAGGCGGGCTCTGGTATTATCTCATTAAATGGTGCTGCGGCTCATATGGCAGATTTGGGCGATATCGTCATTATTTGTGCTTACGCGCATTTTGACGAAGTCGAAGCGTCAACCTATCAGCCAAAACTGGTCTATTGCAACGAAGACAACACAGTTAAAGACACAGCAAATATCATTCCTGTACAAGTTGCTTAATATGACAGGATGGTGAGGTTTTGGTAAATTTAAGATAAACACAAAGTTACATCTTTGAATTAACTGCTATTATTACTAAAAATCTCGATGCCAAAGGGAAAGCTGAATCTAAATCAAGATTCGGCTTTTTTTATGCGATTTTTCTCTATTAAACTCATATTTTTCATCATATACAAGGAAACATACCGATGTGGTTGGCAGTGATTGCAATACTGATTGGGTTAGCAATTTTGGTTTGGAGTGCCGATGTCTTTATTGATGGGGCGACAGCACTGGCAAAAAAGTTTAGTGTACCGAGTTTCTTAATCGGTGTTTTGATATTAGGTATCGGCACGTCAGCGCCTGAAATGGTGGTGTCAGTATTAGCAGCGCTAGAAGGTAGCCCTGAGCTGGCTTTGGGCAATGCTTATGGCTCTAATATTATTAATATTGCTTTAGTACTCGGCGCAACCGTACTGATCAGCCCTATTATCATCCGTAAGGGCATCGTAAAGCGCGACCTGCCGCTACTACTGCTAATTACCGCCATCGCCGCATGGCAGCTACGTGATGGCATGTTGAGCCAAGCGGATGGTCTCGTGTTACTGGTGTTATTGTTTGCTGTATTAGGGCTACAGATCGTGCTAAGCATCCGTGAAGGCTATCATGAGCACGAAGATGATATTGCTGATAGTGCGGATTCAGATGAGACAGAGCTAAGCATAGCGCGTGGACTTGGTAGCTTGCTACTTGGTATGCTGATGCTGGTAATCAGCTCGCGGGCGATCGTCTGGGGCGCTGTTGAATTGGCAACGCTATGGGGGCTCAGCGAGCTCATCATTGGCTTGACGATTGTGGCGGTTGGTACATCACTGCCTGAGCTGGTATCGAGCTTGTCAGCAGCACGTAAAGGCGAACACGATATGGCACTAGGTAATATCATTGGTTCGAATGTTTTTAATACTTTAGCGGTCGTAGGCCTAGCAACGGTCATTGCCCCTATCTCTGCTGATCCGGTGATTTTATCGCGCGATGTGATGGCAATGGGGCTACTGACGATATTACTCGTTGCTCTGTGTGTGTTTGCCTTTACAACAAAGCGCCAGTTCGGTCGTACGTCGGGCGCTACGTTGGTACTTTTCTTTGTCGGCTATACGGCATGGCTGATTCAAAGCGTTAGTATATAATTTTTCACTCTGGTATGTTTTGAGCATTGCTGGCTATTTTATAATCCTAAGACTTTTTCTTACGATTTCTAAAGCCACGCCATAACCCTTCATGTGCTACTTTTGGCATTTTTAGGGTAATGGTGTTGGATAGCATGTCCTGTACTGCGAGACCGCGAGGGTTAAACAGACAAAAAACATAGTTGAATACCAATCCAAGAAATGCGCTGGCCAATAAGGCGGCGCGTGACCCATCAATAAGACTACCGATAATGCCAAAGAGTAACGGCATCAGACAAGCAGCCAAGATACGCTTAAACGACTGTCCCCACGTGAGCCACTGACCAGCATCATTGATGGTTTTTAACCGCCACGTTTGCATCCCCAATGTCTGACCACCACGGCGCCAAAATATCCCATAGAATGCCACCAGTGTCAGAACAAACGACGGCGTCATAATGGCATTTTGATACCAAAGCGGTAGCGACTGGGCCTGTGAAGACTCGGTACCCGTCTCCATCGTTAGCAGCGTGCCAATTACGGTCAATATCGTACCCACCAAAAACAGCAAAGCCAGAATCAACATGCCATCATAAAGGATAGCCACGACTCGAACCATGGGTTTGGCAATGGTGGGCTCTTCATTAGGATCTTGCTGCGCAAAAGCGCTGGGTTGTGGCTTTGATTTGCCAGTAGATTTTGACGGGCGTTTAGGTAAACTTTTTGACATGGTACAAGCTCGTAGCAAGCAGTGAATAGTAACGCTATTGTACCGTAAATGACTGGCCTATCGTACATTATCCTAAATGACTGTCTAATCATCCTAATCACATAGGATAGCTATGATTTGGCCAATATAAAATCACGAAACCAAAACCCTTAAAGTCACTAAATAAAAGGCAGTGCTAGATAACAAAAATTGCAGACATAAAAAAATCGCCAATTGTCATAAGACAGGCGATTGATTTAATTGATTATGCAAATGGTGCGCTTGGAGAGATTCGAACTCCCGACCCCTTAGTTCGTAGCCAAGTGCTCTATCCAACTGAGCTACAAGCGCGTACTTTGCAAATCATTTACCGAGTTGTTAAAAACAATTTCAGTAAATTAGGTTGGCTATTATATAGATAATATCGCTTGTGTCAACATCTTTTTTAATTAAAAACAAAATATTTTTTGATTTAATTATTAAGAATGTTTAACGCAATATGCTGCGTTACTACTCTAATAATAACTGAATAAATGGCGGTGAAGGAGGGATTCGAACCCTCGATACGCTTACACGTATGGTTCCTTAGCAGGGAACTGGTTTCAGCCACTCACCCACTTCACCTAACGATTTAAAACATCTATAAAAAATCTATAAACATAGTATTGATGCTAACAATACGTCTTATGCCGTGGGCGAGTATTATAGCAAAGCCAAAACGAATTGCAAGCCTTGTCTACCGATTTAATCCAGCTTTTCTCATAATTATCGATATAAATGCTTTTCTCGCCTTTTAATACTTAAAATTACGCCATATCGCAAAAAAATGCCACTGCTAAATTGATGAGTCAAAACAGTCTCATGTGTTTTGATATTTTATACTTAATCTACAGGTACTAGACTGAGATAGATTTTTTGGCAGTAGGTAGCTATAGTATTTATCATTGATTATAAAATACCTCAAAGGAGCGGTTATGCGACCTGTCGTACTGTGTTTTTCAGGATTGGATCCTTCAGGCGGCGCTGGATTACAAGCGGATATCGAAGCCATCGGTCAATCTGGTGCGCATGCTGCCATTGCTTGTACGGCAGTCACGATTCAAAGCTCACAGCAGGTATTTGGCTTTGAAGCTTGTAACGCAGCGTTAGTTAAGGCTCAAGCCACTGCGGTGCTGGGTGATCTACCCGTTAAAGCCATTAAATCAGGTATGCTCGGCACCACTGACAATATTGCAATGTTGACGCATTTGTTTGCTGAGCAAGTAATAAGCACTGATACCCCGTTTGTATTGGACCCTGTATTGGTCGCCAATAGCGGTGGCAGCTTGGGCGATGAGAAGACGCTGGTGAGCGCGTTTAGGCAGCTGCTACCCTACGCCACCTTGATCACACCCAATACGCATGAATTGCGCGCGCTCAGCGGCGAGCAGGATTTGCACAGTGGTGCGAAAAAACTATGCGCGCAAGGCGCTCATGCGGTGTTGGTAAAAACCTCTCATGATTTTGATAGCGGTGATATCGAGCAGTATTTATATATAGAAGGAGAGACGTTACATAAGAGCATCTTACCGCGCCTAGAGGGTGAATTTCACGGCTCAGGATGTTCGCTTGCCAGTTTTATCGCTGGGCGTCTGGCGATGGGAGATGATTTGATTGATGCGGTAAAATCTGCAGATAGTTGGATTACCCAGACACTGCGCGCAGCTGACGTGCCGCACCCTGAAGATGCTCAAGCTCAATTGATACCCAATCGCTTTGTCCGCGCCTGATATGTTTATAAAATAGTAATCTTATATTTATCAGACATTCATTAGGGCGTGTCTCTATTTTAAAAATGGTGATAAAAATGAGATAAATCGCAGGCAAACAAGGAAAATAGTGCAGACAATATCGAGATATTGACCAGCTATTTGACGCTGTTTGTCAAAGATTTAGCCATTTTTAGCACATTTAGTGATAAATGCTTGAATTAGAGACATGTCCTAACAGCAAACATACAAAAGGCGCTCTATAAAGTATAAAGCGCCTTTTTAGTCAAAGATCTGACAATATGCATAGTTTATTCACTGTTGCAAAATATCGCTTAACCCAACATAGGCATGAAGTTTGCCGCCAACCCACCGATGAATATCTCAAGTAAATAAAACACAAAGAAAGCAACCATCGGTGACAAATCAAGCATCCCTAAGTTTGGCGTAATACGACGAAACGGCTCTAGTATCGGCTCCGCTAAGCTCATAATAATACCAATAATAGGATGCTGTGATTGGGTAAACACCACGATCCAGCTGACGATAATCGACCCAATCACCAAGTAGCGACACATGCGTAAAAAGTCTAACACTAGGCTGATCGTACCCGTAAAAAATAGCGGCACAGGGGCAATCCCTTGATGCGTCAATGCTGCTTTTCCAGAGATGTCAATCAGACGAATCAAAAACATCAAAACGATAGCCGCAATGCTAATACGTCCCTGTCCGACCGTTGGGAAGATACGCCCAAACACATCGACGATATGGGTCGCTTTATAGGCAGGTGCAATCATCGGGTTGCGCGCATCCATCCCTGCAAATTGCAGCATAAAACGAATAAACACCAGCATCATAGCGAATGTGGTGACCAGATCAAAAACTTGAAATAACATGTTGTTCATGAAGGGCTACTCAATGGGACATTATTGACAGATTTTAGGATGACAACTGTCATTATCAGATGCGAATCATCATGCAATGTAGGTCAGCTGTTTAGCCTGACCTACTTTTTGTGACGTTACTTATTAATTACTAATTACTAATCAATAACTATTTACTCATCTCTTCACTAAGCGCTTGGCTACGATCATAGCAAGCTTGCATGGCTTCACCGATTTGGCGACCAATCTCATTGGCTTGCATGGATTCAACGGCTGCTTGGGTAGTACCGTTTGGAGACGTCACTTTGCGGCGCAATTCAGCAGGCGCATCTTCACTATTCATCGCCATTTTTGCCGCACCTATCATGGTTTGCAGTGCCAGTGCCGACGCCTGCTCGGTATCTAGTCCTAGCGCAATGCCTTTATCGACCATCGATTCGATGAAGTAAAACATGTACGCTGGCGCTGAGCCTGACACGGCAGTAACAGCATGCATATGTTCTTCGTTATCGACCCACATGACCAATCCTGACGCTTCCATCACCGCGGTTGCCAACGCTTTTTGTTCAGCTGAGATATTATCTGTACCGTAGAGGCCAGTCGCACCCATCTGAATCATCGAAGGCGTGTTTGGCATGGCGCGCACGATATTACTATAGCCACCCAGCATGCTAGATAAAAGGTCAGTTGACAGACCTGCGGCAACCGAGATGACCAGCTGATTGTCCAATGCATCAGCAAAAGCACCAACCACCACTTTCATCATTTGTGGTTTTACTGCCAATACCACGATATCAGCACCGACCACAGCAGATTTGGCATCTGCCATTGGATCAACAGTGTTTAGCCCTTTAGCCGCTAGTTGCTCACGAATATCGCTGCTAGGATCGGCGACCGTGATAAGGTTTGGCTTAATGCCGCAGCCCACAAGCCCGCTAATGAGCGCTTGTGCCATGTTTCCGCCACCAATAAAACTGATTTTCTTATTATCTAATACCGACATATTTGTCTCCTAGTCACAACATTCAAAAGTATTCAACGTAACATACTGATATATAAAACGACACTCAGTTTATCATACTGCTCTTAGTATCGTTTGATAAATTCCTGCCGTCTACAACGGTAGTAAACCTAGTTAAAACACACAACTGACGTCGACTATGACATGGTTTAGCTGTTAGATTGAGAAATAATTTTTATAAAATATTTTGAGGTGTTAACTATGTTTTTTATTCGTAAAGCCGTTCAAAAAGACTTCTCAGATATTGCAAAAGTACATGTCCACAGTTGGCATGATACTTACCTAGGCCTTTTGCCCATCTCTTATATCAATGAGATGAATAATCTAGCTAAAAAAACAGCCATGTGGGAGCAGATATTGCGTCAGCCCGAAGTAGAGGTTTGGGTAGCACAGGATGGTAATACCATCGTAGGTTTCATCAGTTACTATTCTCAAGATGAGCGCTATGAAATCACCACGCTATATATTTTACCTACTTATCAACATCAAGGTATGGGCAGCGCACTTATGCAAGCATCATTGCAAGATATAACAGCCGCTAATGCCGCGGCTCGCTTTCATCTATGGGTTTTAGAAACCAACACCAACGCCATTAACTTTTATAAAAAATACGGCTTTGAGCAGAGCGCAGAGCGTCATGAGGAGATATATGAAAACACTAAAATAATAGATATTAAAATGATAAAAAATACCGACCCTCTAACTACCTAAATATTTTGTTTCATCTACTCAGCTTGTCTTAGCACATTCTTAAAAACATCATCGATATCACTACCTAGATTTTTGGTATTGATCGAAAAGTCATTTTTCAATACCCAACTGTTAAAAGGCGATAATAATAGGATGGGTATCTCATTTTTAGCGTGTTCTTTATCTAGAAACGCTACGCTAACCACAACCAAGCTTTCTCGCAGCCATAATGGAATACCAAGCGTTTGATACAGCTTTTTGCCTGATTGTGGACGTGTCGCCAATGCCGTCTGCACACTCTGTTTGCGATCTAATGGCTTTATCTTTAATACTGCATTGAGTACTGTCTCACCTATCTGACTTTCTATCAGTCTTACCAGCGCATCTGGATACACTTGCAGCTGCCAGATATAGTCTTCATTGCGACAAACAGTCAGTAGTAAAAAATCACCGTCTACTGAGTCATTTGTTGTCAAATCCAAACGCGATAATGGCTGCGCTTGCACCATCAATGGTCTATCTAACCAAGACAACCATTCATTGCTTAGCCGGTAGAGCTGCTGACGATAGCGGCGAACAGTATAGGAATGCGTGCGACCTTGCCAAAACAGTTCAGTTTGATGATCATGGTCGCTGCGCTGAGTAAGGTTCCATACGTCATCGACAAGCTGCTTAGCAGGTGGTAACGGCTCGTCTTGACCCAACCAATGATGCAGTAGTTGCCGCTGGCGATACAGAGGTAATGCTTGCAATGCATCGATATTGAGCACGCGCTGTGCGGCTGGTAGCTGTAGATTTTCATCAGCTGTCTGCAACATATCTTGCTCAGCTTGAGCATTGACAGTGGCTTGTGCATCGCCTAATAGCTGCGCACTACGGGCAATATTATCGATGACATTTGGGTTATAAGTTGCCAGTACTGGCATGATATCGCGGCGCAGTCCGCTACGGACATTATCACCACTGTCATTAGTCGGATCATCGATATAAGGCAATGCTAAGCGCTTGGCATAATTACTAATCGTGGCGCGCTTTACCGTGAGCCAAGGCCGCCATAATACATTGCGTCGTCCGTGCTGGGTTTGTACTCGCCATGGCTGCATGCCTGACAGACCATTCACGCCAGCGCCTTGGATTAAGCGCATCAGCACCGTTTCGGCTTGGTCGTCGGCGTGATGTCCTAATAGCAATACATCGTCTTGATTGATATGCGCACGCATGACGTTATAGCGGGCTTGCCGCGCGGCTTGCTCATCATGACCTGGCACTTGTGCTCTTAGGATATGACAAGGTATCTGCTGCATCTTAGCCCAATTCGCGACATGCGCAGCCCAATGCTGACTATCGGCTTGCAAACCATGATCGACATGTAGGAGCTGCGGTAAGCAGGGCAATCGCCCTTGTCGGTAGAGCTGTACACACAACGCTGCAAGCGCCAATGAATCACGCCCACCACTACAGGCTAGCCACAGGCGACGACCATGCAGCTGATCACTATATTCCTTCATACTATTCAATAATGCATCTGCCAACGTCTCATCAATCGGCAAATCGTTGACTGGTCTAATAGGATGCGTGAGGATGGCACTGCTGGTCATAATCAGCCTTAGTTTTAGATAGATAAATTCATGAGCAAATTAATAGACATAATAGACATAAAAAAACGCGCCATTAAATGACACGTTTTATTTTAACATTAAGACTCAGTCTCTAATATGAAAAGCTTAGCACATGCTTAGCCTTAAGCAGGCAGCATCACTTCTGAGTTAAACGTCTTTAGTTTTTCGTAGCGGAGCTCACAACGCTCTTGAGCATCCAAATCTTTGATTTCATCAAGCTGCTCAGTGATCAGTGATTTTAAAGCTTCCATAACGGGTTGTGGCTGCACATGTGCGCCCTCACCTTCATCAATAACAGCATCGATCAAACCCATTTGATATAGATTAATGGCGTTTAACTTCAGTGCTTCACTGGCGTCTGGTGCTTTTTCAGCAGTTTTCCATAAGATAGAAGCACAGCCTTCAGGAGAAATGACCGAATAGATGCTATTTTGTAGCATGTTGACTTTATCACCAACGCCAATTGCCAATGCACCACCTGAACCGCCTTCACCAATGATAGTCACGATGATAGGTACTCTTAGACTAGAGAATACCGCGATACTCTCTGCAATCGCCTGTGCTTGACCGCGCTCTTCTGCGCCAACACCAGGATAGGCACCTTGTGTATCGACAAAGGTCATCACAGGAATATTAAAGCGCTCGGCCATTTTGACTAAGCGAATCACTTTGCGATAGCCTTCAGGGTTGGCCATACCAAAATTATGCTCGATACGCTCACGAGTACTGCGACCACGATGCTGACCGATGACCATTACAGGTTGATCATTGAACCGTGCCAGACCGCCCAAAATGGCTTTGTCATCGGCAAAAGCACGATCGCCGTGCAACTCATCAAATTCGGTAAAAAGCTGATTAACATAGTCCATAAATAATGGACGCTTGGCATGTCGTGCAAGCTGCACACTATCCCAGACAGTGCTCATAGACGCTTCCCTTTAATCATTATACTTAATGTATTTATGTTTAAGAATAATATCGTTATCGGTGTTCAGATAATGAAAGTACAGTTGTAAACTCAATAGAAGCTATAGTAGCACATCTTATATGGCATGACATTATCGACAGCACTGCTTTTGTTACGTTAATCTTTAACTCGATACTGACAATGGTAACGGCTCAGCCTCATGCGTCTCCATCACGCTCAGCTGTACGCCCCATTTGGCAAACTGCTCAATCTCTGTGCGCAAATCAGCAACCAAAAACGCATAATGCTCACTGCTGTCAGCAACCGTGATTTGCCAGTCGCTATCACTGATGACCTTTAATTCCAGCTCTGGCAGTTTATAATCACTACGGCTATGATGCGCGAGTACGGCAAGACGCAATAGCAAGCACAGATAGACGAGCTGGTTTCCGCCAATCTGACAGGTCTGCTCAAACATATCGGCTTTGAGCTTACGGCGATGGTTAAGCATCAACTGCGCCATGCGCTTTTGATCCACTTGCGAGAACCCTGGAATGTCAGAATACTCAAGCAAATAGGCGCTGTGCTTATGATAACTGCTATGACTGATTGCAAGGCCAATCTCATGCAAGAACGCGGCACGTCTGAGTAAATCACAGTCATCGCTTGTTAGGGCAAGCTTATCTTTTACTTGCTCAAACAGGTTACGACTGGTTTTTACCACTTGTTTGGCTTGCTTTTTGTCGCCTGAATAACGCTTGATGAGCGCAAGCACACTGCGGTCACGCACATCTTCGCTCGCAAAACGCCCGAGCATGTCATACATCACGCCTTCACGTAACGCCCCATCTGAGTAGGTAATGGTTTCAACGCCTAGTACCTTCATCACCGCACGCAACACTGCCACACCTGCCGGAAATACGGCTTTACGATGGTCTTTGACGCCTTCTAGCTCGATATCATCAATATTGCCAATCTTAAGCAGCAATCGCTCTAGTTTTTTGACGCCTTTATAAGTAATGCGTTCTTGCTCATCGGCCCAGCCTTTGGACACAAGGACGTTGCGCACCGCTTTGATCGTGCCACTTGAGCCGACCACACTGCTCCAACCAGTCTTTTGGTAACGACCATTGATTGCCAGTACTTCTTTGCGCGCGCCTGAAATCGCATTGTTAAAAGCCTCTTTGGTAATGAGGCCATCAGCAAAGTACTTCTGCGTGAATGCAACGCAGCCCATTTGTAAGCTTTCAGTCAATAAAGGATCAAACTCTTGACCGATGATAAACTCCGTCGAACCACCACCAATATCAATGACCAAGCGCTTGTCGCTACTCTCATTGGTATGCGAGACGCCCAAATAAATCAATCGTGCCTCTTCGCGACCAGCGATAATCTCAATGGGCTTGGGCAAAATCTTATTGGCACGAGAAATAAAATCATTGGCATTTTTGGCTTGGCGCAAGGCATTGGTCGCAACCACACGAATACGCTCTGGCGGTACAGAATCCAAACGCGCCACAAACCGACTCAAACAATCCAGACCACGCTGTTCAGCTGTCTCGCTCAAGATTTTATGCTCATCCAGTCCAGCAGCGAGCTGTACCTTTTCAGACATAGAGACTACTTTGCGCACTTCCCCATGATCAAGACGGGCAATGGCTAAGTGAAAACTGTTGGAACCAATATCAATGGCTGCCATCATTTCATCATCGCCGAGTGGCGGGTTCGTAAGATAGTCAGTAGGCATAAGGCAAGTTGTCACCGTGTTAGAGAGAGTGTGTAGTTTAACAAAATCAGGTACGACATAGATATAAAATCATAGGTATAGAAAAAGCAGCCGCCACACAAATCTGGGCCATTTTGCCATTAAAGCATTTATACCAAATACGCGCAAGCGCCGTAAAATCATAGCAAAAGTGTAAAACCACTCTATCAAAGGCTAATGACCAAGCCTACATCTAGCGCTTGTGTTAGCCATATCGGTTTGCTACATTGAAAGCTCGTAATATTGTGATAAAAAACCGTTATTTACTGCTTTTACATCGGTATAAATCACATCGAAACCCATCAGTTATTTACCTAAAAACTGCCGACGATGGATAGTCGATAAACCCACTAGCAAGGAAGCTAACCGCATGAATCAAACAACCGAAAAAAATGCGACCGAAACCGCCAATACCCATAACAGCACCAGAACGGATATGATAAAAACTGAAGCGTCACCCAAACAGGCGTTTTATGATTTTTATTTAGACGAGCATCAAAACATGGCGTGTCGCCGTCTCCATTTCGCAGGTAGCAGCTTTGGCTTGTTAGGATTGGCAAAATCTATCAAAACTGGCTCGGCAAAGCCTCTCGCAAAAGGCATTGCTGCCGGATACGCTTGTGCTTGGGTCGGACATTTTTTCTTTGAAAAAAACAAACCTGCCTCATTTAAATTTCCACTAAAAAGTTTTGCTAGTGATTTTCGGATGTATAGCGATGTCTTGCGTGGCAATTTAAGCCTAAAAGATCGCAAATATGACAAACGCACAAAAAAACCAGCATCATAATTTATTATGAATGCTGGTTTATCTTTTAAATATCTAAGATTTTAGAGATTTAGAGTGGTTTAGCCCTTTGCCATCTCTGCAAATATTTCATCAGCAGCACTAATCGATGCATCGATATCTTCATTACTGTGCTTGATTGACATAAAGCCTGCTTCATACGCAGACGGCGCCAAGTAGATACCGCGATCTAACATACCGTGGAAGAAAGTATTGAACACCTCCATGTCGCACTCTGTCACATCATCAAAGTTACTTGGGGTTTTGGTATCAGCGTCTTTGACAAAGAACATACCAAACATACCGCCCAATTTATTGGTGCGCAGATTAATGCCATGCTTATCCGCCGCCGCTTGAAAGCCATCGACCAGATGATCGACTTTGGCAGATAAGTCTTCATAAAAGCCTTCTGCTGTTAAGTCTTCAAACATCGCAATACCAGCACGCATTGCAAGTGGGTTACCTGATAGCGTACCCGCTTGATAGACGCCACCAAGCGGTGCGATACAAGACATGATTTCTTCTTTACCGCCAAACGCACCAACTGGTAGGCCTGCACCAATGATTTTGCCAAAACAGGTCAAATCAGGCGTGATACCGAAGTGTGCTTGCGCGCCGCCAAGACCCACGCGGAATCCTGTCATGACTTCATCAAAAATCAATACTGCGCCATGCTCAGTACACTGTGCACGCAACGTGTCATGGAACTCTTGCGCTGGAATGACCATATTCATGTTGCCAGCAATCGGCTCTAAGATCACGCAAGCGATCTCATTACCCCATTTTTCAAAGCAGTCTTTGACTGCTTGCGGATCATTATAAGGAATCGTGATCGTGTGCTTCGCAAAATCGGCGGGTACACCTTTCGACGTTGGCTCACCGATATCGAGCATACCTGAGCCTGCTTTCACAAGTAGACTGTCTGAATGACCATGATAACAGCCTTCAAACTTGACGATTTTGTCACGCTGAGTATAACCACGTGCCAAACGAATCGCACTCATGGTCGCCTCCGTTCCTGAGCTGGTCATGCGAATCATCTCAACGCTCGGGACGATGTCACAAATCTTGTCAGCGACCGTGGTTTCAAACGGGGTTGGTGTGCCAAAGCTCAAGCCATCATCGGCCGCTTTTTTGACTGCATCGATGACTTTTGGATGGGCGTGACCCAAAATCATTGGGCCCCAAGAGCCAACATAATCGATATAGGCATTGTCTTCGGTGTCATAAATCTTGCTACCATTGGCGCGGTGCATAAAGATTGGCGTACCACCGACCCCTGCAAAGGCGCGGACGGGTGAATTCACACCGCCTGGGATATGCTTACGGGCTTGTGCAAAGAGCTGTTCGTTTTTAGTACTCATAGCTATTCTCTATTTATAGGTTCTGTATTCTGTAAGTTCTGTGTTTTCTAAATATCGTCAGTCTTATATTTGTTTATTATCGAATCTTTCAAGACATTTTTACAATTTACGCTTTTTTGACGACAGAAGATTTAAGCTTCATTGGGCCATAACCGTCGAGTTTACAATCAATGTCATGGCCATCGGTTGCGTCTGGCAATAGGCGAATACTTTTCGCTTTAGTCCCGACTTTAATGACAAGTGAAGAGCCTTTGACCTTTAGGTCTTTAATGACGGTAACGGCATCGCCATCCTGTAGCTCATTACCAACCGCATCGCGAATGACAGCATCTTGCTCTTCCGCTTGCGCCGCATCCGTCTCAGCTGCTGTCCACTCGTGAGCGCACATCGGACACACCAGTAACGCACCATCTTCATACGTATATTCAGCATCACATTTAGGGCAATTTGGTAAGCTCATCATATCCTCGGCAGTCATCAGACGTTGGGTTTATTGTAGAGCGGACATTGTACCGTAACTCGCCATTTTTAACCAATTTGTACCGTTGAAAATGCCGCGCTACGCCCAATTTAATGCTTAACCCACACTTAAGCGCCCCACTTATGGATGACGTTTTTGTGACACCATTTTTGTGGTACTCTTCTTAACCTTATTTAGATTTTTGCTGACACATTCTGTCAGTAACAACAGCGTCTATATTAAAGCGCACCTATAATTTTTATCGCTTCGATTTCATCTATATATTTTAATTATTAAGCAGAAGGATAATAACAATGACTCAGTCTCCAAACCCCTCAACATTTCCGCAGTTCTCACAACTGACCATTCAAGGCGAGGATGCCGAAAAATTCTTGCAAGGGCAATTGACTTGTGATGTCACCAAGCTTGGGCTTAGCTATCAAGCCGCTGCTATTTGTAATCTAAAAGGTCGGATCGAATTTGGTATTTGGATTAAGAAACAAGCCGAAAAGCACTATGATGTGGTCATCAGCCGCGATTGTGCAGATGCCTTACAGGCTCATTTAAAAAAGTTTGGCGCGTTTTCTAAATTTGATACCAGCGAGTCGATCGCGATTTATCCTTGCGTGTTAGCAGACGAACCAACCTTTAGCCATAAGGACGATCACAATACCAATGAAGATACTGAGGCTTGGATGGCGTGCAGCCTAGTGACTGGTAATTACTGGATTGTCGCGGCGACTCAAGGTGAGTTTCAGCCGCAAGAGCTGCGCCTGCATCAGCGTGGCGGTATGGACTATGATAAAGGCTGCTATTTGGGTCAAGAAGTCATTGCCCGTATTTATTTTAAATCTGCGCCAAAAGCGTTTTTACACTATGTAAAAGGTAGCGGCGCGCTCCCCGCAGCAGGCGACAAACTCGATAAAATCCAAGTGGTGAATGCGATAGAAAATAACGACGGCTTTACTGCCCTTGTCGTGGCGCGTCCTGAACACTTGGCAGAAAGCACGCTTAGCATACTGGACTTGCCAGCCGCACTACAGGTGGATGTTGCACGCCCAAAGTAAAATCAAGCTGAAACAAATAGGCGACGCAGCAACGGTGATGGCAAGCTAAAATACGGCTACCATCATGATTAACATGAGCATAGAGAATCCCATGACACATATTGCGGTACTCGGAGCAGGCGTGGTGGGCGTGACCACCGCATGGTATCTACGTCAAGCAGGCTATGATGTGACTGTAATCGAGCGCGAATCGGCGGCAGGGATGCAGACGTCCTTTGCCAATGGTGGTCAAATATCGGTCTCTCATGCGACGCCGTGGGCCAATCCTGCCACCCCGATGAAAGCGCTCAAATGGTTGTTTAAAGAGGATGCGCCGCTGTTATTCCGTCTGCGTGCGGATAAGGATCAGCTCAAATGGGCGATGCAGTTTTTGCAAGAGTGCCGCGCCGATCTTGCCGATGCCAATCTAGTGCAAATGGTACGCTTAGGGTTGTATTCTCGCGACGCATTGCAGCAACTACGCGCAGACATCGGTATCAATTATGAGCAGCAAACGCGCGGTATTATGCATTTTTATACCAGCCAAGCGGAGTTTGATGCAGCGATTGAACCCACTGAGCGTATGCAAGCGCTGGGCTGTGAGCGCCATGTGATTGACATCAATAATGCTGTTAACTTGGAACCTGCCCTCTACCCGATTGCGCACAAACTTACTGGAGCGACCTACACCAGCCGTGACGAATCGGGCAATGCGCATCTATTTACGCAAAGACTTGCACAGCGCTGCATAGATGCGGGTGTACAGTTCTTATATGATACTGAGATTTTGGCACTTAACGTCGATACCGATTCTACCCGTCGTCATGTACACAGTATTACCATTCGCCCAAAAGGCGAAAATGCGCAGACTTTCACGGCTGATAGTCATGTGGTCGCGTTAGGTAGCTATAGCGTCCCTCTGTTAAAACCATTGAACATTCACGTGCCTATTTTTCCAGCAAAGGGCTATTCGGCCACCTATACGGTCAATCCACGAGCACCGCATTTAGCGCCCTTTGTCAGCCTGATTGATGATGAGTTTAAGCTGGTGACCTCGCGGCTGGGTGACAAATTAAGAGTGGCTGGCACCGCAGAATTCAATGGTTATAATTTAGACTTAAATGCCACACGCTGTGAGGCCATTACTCGTCGCGTGCAGCAATTATTTCCCAAAGGCATCATCGCAAATTCGGTGCAATACTGGACAGGACTGCGCCCAATGACCCCCTCGAACGTACCTTTGATTGGGCGCGCACACTGTGGTCAAGTCAAGCATGGTAGCCACAATACTTCAGCCACTTTTGACAATCTATGGCTAAATACAGGACATGGTACATTAGGCTGGACGCATGCTTGCGGCTCTGCAAAAGCGATTAGCTTATTGATACAAGGCGAGACGCCCAACGTTGATTTTGACTTTATCGGCATGAGCGTTTGATCGGCTCAGCAATATATTCAGATTGCAAAAAAAAGGCGCTCACTTTATGTGAGCGCCTTTTTGTATATCTATGAACTTGCGATTAACTTTATGCTAGTGCGCCTTCTGCTACAGTCTCTGTAGCAGTAGATAAACTATCTACATCCATATCCAATGCTTCTAATTGCACAGGTACGCCATTAACGGCGGCATTACCACTCAACTGATCAATTAAGGTATCGTCTGTTAAGTCATTAACACTCACACCAGCATGCTCTTGAGCAATCTTTTGCTTCACCCCTTTGCGTCCGTGACCAAAGCCATGCGGAATACTCACCACCCCAGGCATAAGCTCGTCGGTCACCTCTGCTGCGATGACCACGCTACTTACTCGAGAAGTTACTTTTACGTCTTGACCATCTTCAATACCGTGCTTTTCTGCCGTTTGTGGATGCAGCATCAACGTACAACGAGATTTGCCTTTGACCAATCGATAGCTATTGTGCAGCCATGAGTTATTGCTACGCACATGGCGACGTCCGATAAGCAAAATCTCTTGATCATCGTACTGCTGCATCATCTCCTTGACCCGTGCCAAATCTGCCTGATAAAAATCAACATTGAGATTGATTTGCTTATCTGCATGCTTGATAGCTTCTGGCAACATACGGTGCAATGGTCCCAAATCGATACCGTGCGGATTCTCTATCAGCACATCCAATGTAACGTCTTTATAAGGTCCATATTTGAGACCTTGCTCAAGCAAGAACTTCGGCCCAAAGGCTTTTGTCGCGGCACGTTCTTTTTGCGTTGCTTCTGGCGCGTCTTTATCCAAACGATCAGCTAGCCCTAGATAAATCTCCCAGTCATGCTTCTCATTCTCTGTTTTGCTAAACAAGGCAGGCGAGTATTTGGCAACATTGTGTACGGCAAAACCATTAAACGTAACATCGTAATGGTCACGCTCTAATGGCGAGACGGGCGGCAGGATAATATTGGCATGACGGCTGGTCTCGGTCACAAAGTAATCGAGCGACACCATAAACTCAAGCCCTGATAATGCCTCATCCAATTTTTCGCCATTTGGCGTGCTAAGAACAGGGTTACCAGCGACACTCATAAACCCTTTTAATTGCCCTTCTCCTTCGACCAGCATCTCATCTGCCATCACAACCACTGGATACTCGCCATTAAAATCAGGCAGATTACTCACGCGGCTGTGGCGTTTGCCCAAATAGCCTGGGCCCGAGCTATTAACAACATCGACAGCAGGGTTCGGGAACATAAGCCCGCCCACTTCATCCAAGCGCCCTGTGACGATATTGATGACCATAGACAGATACTGGCTCAGCAGACCAAACTCTTGCACCGAGATACCCATACGGCCATAACAAACCGAGCTTTCGGCTTCACAAAACTCTTTGACGATACGTTTGATTTCAACAGCGGTAATGCCTGTAATATTTGCTACTGACTCAGGTGTGAACCCTGCTGCAAATGATTCAATACGTTCAATCTCTGGTGCCAAACCTGCCACTCGGCTATCTACCTTGGCGTAGCCTTGTGCATAGATTTCATTGAGCATGGCAAGTAGCAGCAATACGTCTGTCGCTGGGCGAATAAAGTGATGTTCGCTGGCGATGTCTGCCGTTTCGGTACGCCTTGGGTCGATCACCACCACTTTACCATCGCGAGCTTTGATATCTTTTAGCTTTTGGCGCATGTTTGGCGCAGTCATGATACTGCCATTAGAGGCCAGCGGATTACCACCGATGATGAGCATATACTGCGTACGATTCACATCGGGGACTGGTATACGCAGCATATGACCGAACAGATGCATGCTGACGATATGGTGTGGCAGTTGGTCGATTGAGGTTGCAGAAAAGCGACTGCGCGTCTTTAGGCTGGTCAGTAATTGTTTGATGGTCAACATCCCGCCCATGTTGTGTACATTAGGGTTACCCAAATACACCCCAAATGCGTTTTGACCATATTTTTGCTGAACAGACTGAATCCCTGCAGCGACTTTATCTAACGCCTCAATCCAACTGATCGACTTCCAACCGTCCGCCGTTCTCTCGACAGGCCCTCGTAAACGATCAGGATCTTCGTACAAATCCTGCAAAGCAGTGGCTTTTGGGCAAATGTAGCCTTGCGAGAAAGGATCGTTTTTATCCCCTTTAATCGATAAGATTTTTTCGCCGTCGTGCTTGATTTCGACGCCGCACATGGCCTCGCACAATGTACAGGTTCTAAAATGGATTTGCTCGTTGTCCGTCGTACTAGCCGCTGTGGTGGCCATAATCATACTCCCTTTTGTGTTTTATAAATCCTAGCTTTCATGATGTTTAACATGAGTCGCTATAGTTGCTTCCTTGCAAAAAATTGGCGAACAGTGCGTCAAAGCTGACATTCAAGGTGGCAATCGCTTGCTCCCTCGAGTAACGCTGCTGATGACAGCCCAATATCAGCTCATGTACTTGCGCCGCTGCCATATCCACACAGAGATTGACAGCGCTGCGTTCACAAGAACGATTGGATAGCTGCAATCCTTGAATAAATATCTCCGTCCACTCTTCCTGTATTTCGCTGACTAGATTACCCAGTCCATTATTGAGTGAGGATTGGTTCTCTATGTCGGCAATGAATCGCGGACGATCTTCGAGCAAATGCTGAAATAGCGCAATATTCTGAAACGCTGAATCAAAAATCATCACCAGACATTGCTGACACTGCTGATTAAACTCATCCTTAGTCAGTACGTCATAGTCCTTGAGCATATTGACCCATGCCAGCCGCATCGGCGATAGATAGTTGTCTTTTAACTGAGCGCTGAGCTCGTTCTGTAGCGCATCTAAGCTTTCAAAATGATTATAAAAACTAGGCTGCGCAATACCCGCCCCTTTGGCCACTTTATTCATGCTCATGCCTTGAGCGCCTTCTAGACTATAGAGCCGTAACGCGCTTTTTAATAAGGCACGCCGCGTCTTGGCTTTTGCCAGCTCACGTTTTGACTCTATAGGTACGGCTTCATTTTGCGCTAATGCATTCAATACAGAGGTATCCCTACTCGATAAAGGATTATGTCAACACGCCAGTAAGTTACCTGAAGTGCTATTGTGCTAAAAAAGTGTGATGATAGGCACATATCGCTCACTATTTTTAGACTCATCATTTTTAAACCCACAACAATTTTTACTAATTATGTTTCGACTATAAGGTTATAGTCATTTAAACGATAAGTCTATAGCCAAATTCATAGTAGAACGCACGCTTCACAAAACAATAATTTTAGGCTGCTATCATGACATCACCTGTTTTTTCACCGTTTATATTGCCTTGTGGTATCACCTTGCCCAATCGCTTAGCCAAAGCCGCCATGGAAGAAAATATGGCTGATGTTGGTCAAATCCCTGGCCCTACCTTACTGCGCCTATATACAAGCTGGGCGAATGGCGGTACTGGTTTATTAATCACAGGAAACGTGATGGTCGATGGCCGCGCCATGACTGGTCCGGGTGGTGTCGTATTAGATAAACACAGCGATATAGCGCCTTTTAAAGCGTGGGCACGTGCTGCCAAACAAAACAACACACGCGTTTTTATGCAGCTAAACCATCCTGGTCGTCAAGTTTATGCCTCGATGGGTGGTGATGTATTGTCACCCTCTGATGTGGCTATTGATTTGGGTAAGCACTCGCATTTATTTAGCAAACCTCGCGCCATGACGCAGCAGGATATAGATCAGCTGATAAAACGATTTGCCGATAGTGCTATCAAAGTAGAGCAAGCTGGTTTTGATGGCGTGCAAATTCATGCGGCTCACGGTTACCTGATTTCTCAGTTTTTATCACCGCTCACCAATAAACGAGAAGACGAATACGGCGGGTCAATTGAAAACCGTATGCGATTGCTGATTGCAGTCATTAAAGCCATTCGCGCTCAAGTTGCGCCCACCTTTGCGGTCGCTATAAAGATAAATTCAGCAGATTTTCAGCGAGGCGGGTTTGACGCTGATGATGCCAAAGTGGTTGTGTTGGCGATGAACGAGCTAGCAGTAGATTTGGTTGAACTGTCGGGTGGCAGTTACGAAAGCCCAGCCATGCAAGGCAACACAGCAGATGGTCGCACGTTGCAACGAGAAGCCTATTTTTTGGACTTCGCCAAGGAGATTGCACAAGTAGCCAAAATGCCTGTGATGACCACAGGTGGCGTCAGACGATTGACCGTTGCAGAAGAGGTACTGGCTCAAGGTATTGATATTGTTGGCATGGGAACGGCATTAGCCATGAACCCGGCGCTACCCAATGACTGGAAAAAAGATGGCAGCCTCAGTGCTCATAATCCTATGGTACAGTGGAAGGATAAGACCTTAAGTGCCGTTGCTACCATGGCAGTCATCAAGCGCCAACTGCAGCGTATGGGTAAAGCAAAGCCGCCTAAACCAAATGCGTCGCCAATATTGTCACTACTTAGTGACCGTATCCGTCTCAGCAAATTGACCAAACGTTATCAGCGTTACCTCGCTAACCTCTAGCAGAGTATCTTAATAAGCTGGCTCTTATTTTATATTGCAGAATAAAAAAGCAGATGACCTATTTTTAGGTTTCTGCTTTTTATTCGTAGGCTATTTATTTTACGTAATAATGGTTTTTTTATCTTATTCGTACTTAGCGATCCTCATTGATTTGAGAATTTTTATTACGCATGGCAGACGTAATTTACGCTTTGCTACTACAGCGAGTCGGCAGATAACACATAATGCACGCTCACTATAATTAAGTAACACTATAAACATAGCACATACAGACAGGTGAATTAAAACGTCCTATATTTAATACCACAAGATATTGGCAACAGTTAATAATACTTGTGAACTACTAAAATAAGAAAATAAATAAATCAGTAGGTTTAGTAATTAGCAAACAGAACTACCATGAAAAGTAATTAAAAAATTATATTACACATATTAATTAAAGAAAAAGGAATACAACTATGAACGAGAATACTCTAAAAGGCGAATGGAAGCAGCTAAAAGGCTCAGTAAAACAAAAATGGGGCGAGCTGACCGATGATGATTTAGATCAAGTTGAAGGCAGCCGCGATAAGTTAGTTGGCCGTGTACAAGAGCGTTATGGCCATGCTCAAGACCACGCCGAGCGCGAAGTAGATGACTGGCGCCGCGAAAACAATTACTAATAAATTTTCTTTGAGAAATATAAATAGTGTCTTTTTCAAAGCAGATAAAATAAAAACCGCATAGAAATTTATGCGGTTTTTTTTATGCAAATCATAAATTAAAGATGCAGCACTTTATAACTGTCATTTTATATCTGGTATCAGTTAAAAGCTAATATCAGCTAATAAAAATAATTAGCATCGCCCAAACACGATAAAACCGCATAGCAATAAATTGTTATGCGGTTTTATTGTTAACTATCCATGTTACCTATCACGACTGCCTTCTATGCATCCTTGCACAAATATTCAGTGATTGTGATACTGGGCATCCTGCCCTTATTACTGCATACAGCATCTAATCTTAACTGCTGCTATCAGCAATGGGTATGTGTCCTTACTTCAACTACTATTATCATCCTGATGCTAATAGTTGAATCATTATCCTTAATGCGGTCAACTCAATCCTTGAGTCACATTCCCTAATGCCGTGTAACCATAATGCCTAACTCTCACTCTCATGTTAAGTCGCGTAAACGTCATTGCGTGTAAGCATATGCTTACAACGATTTAATTATTCTCAATAATTACAACTTATTAACGCAAATGACACTTAATATAAAGCTTTGTATCCTATGATAGATAATGTAAGAAAACATTTCTAAAAATAGTTTTTTTAGTGATGGTAGCTCTTAATACCTATCTGATTATGGCTGTATCAACATATTTTAGAATCTCCTACCTTTGACTCATATGAGCATTCTTATCACAAGCTCTCTAAAACCTTATAGGATATTGCATCATGAAAACTCTAAAACCGTTCTCCTTTAAGACAGCCATATCTACTGGTCTTATCGTTGCTCTATTGGGTACCACTGTCGGTTGTGCTGTCGTTGGTCCAGGCTATGATAACCAGCCCATATATCGTGGTGATAATAATCGGCAGAACGATAGCTTCAACCGCGTCAGCCAGCAGCTACGCCAAGACTTACGCCGCAAAGGCTATCAAGTCATAGACATTCGCTCTGATAGCTATCGCGGCGATCGCGCAATGACAGCTTTTGCCAAAAAGAATAATCAGCTCTATGAGCTAACATATATTTATCCTTCTCTAAGACTCATCAGCTCAAATAAAAGATCATGGTCGAACAATTGGGAAGATAACAAGTATCAAAAAGACAATGACCGCTATAAAAAAGATAAGCATAAAGATAATGGTAAATATAAGAATGACAAGCGCTATAAAAAAGGTGATATAGAGGACAGTATTAAAAGAGAGTCACGTTACCCAGCGATCAAGCGCCGTGCCATCAATAAAGTAAGGTCTATGGGTTACCGTGTCGAGGATATCGATCTTGAAGAAAAGAATAAGCGTGGTGTCTTTGACATTGAGGCCAGACGCGGCTCGCAGGAGTATGAGATATTGCTCAGTTACCCAAATTTAGACGTTGTTAGTGTTAAAAAAGACTAATGACGCTGACACTACTGTCAGTAGAGCAGTTCTACACGCCCTTTTACTGAAATATTAGAAAACTATCTTTATCCAACGATAGTAGATTATGAGGACATTTTTATGAAAACTTTATCATCTTCAACACTAAAGAATGTAGTGTCTGGCAGTATTATTGCCACTTTATTAGCGGTAACTACTGGCTGTGTCACCACACCTGGCGGCTATAACGTATATGACGATATCTATGGAGACGTCTACAAAGATAACAAAGAGCATAAAAAGCACAAAGACAAGCATAAAAAAGCGGATAAAAACGTCTACTCAGCTGCTATCGAGCGTCGAGCTGCCAATAAAGTTAGCAGCATGGGATACCGTGTCAAAGATGTTAAATATAAAAAGGGCGACCGTAAAATCAAGGTCAAAGCTGAGCGTGGTCGCGACGATTATAAAATCGAACTGGGCTATCCAAGCTACAATGTTATTAAGATTAAAAAGGATTAAGTATTTTTAAATACATTTAATCTCTTTTTATATCCAGTTGAAATATCGCGTATCTTCAAAGCCAAATAAGTCATTCAATGATTTATTTGGCTTTTTTATAATTGGTTTTTTATATATTGTGAGATGATATTTTTGCCTAGAAAATCAAAAATCTAGTACTTTGATGACATCATACGCTGGTGTTTCATACGGGTGCGCCTTTTTTAACGCGATGATAGCAGCAGTAATAAACGCGTCATCGACGACCATCTCTACTCGCCATTCATCGACTGTTTGTAAACTATCTTGCTTACCGATATGCGGTGTACTGCCTGCTAACGGCATAAACTGTCCTGTTCCTTGCACTTGCCAACAGCACTGCTCGTAATCGCCAATACTCCCAGCACCAGCTGCAAACAAAGCGGATTTTACTTGCTCTAATGCCTCATCAGGAATAAAAACCGTCAACTTATACATGAACTTACCTCACAAAATAGGTTTAAATCTCAATCTACTAGTTCTTAGATAAAGAAGGATGATCGGTCCATATATAGCGTAGTAGCCAGTCTTTGGCATCACCGGCATAATCGATACCGATACGTGGATGCACTGACACGGGTGGCTGGCAACCATCATCTTCGACCCAAACGCCTGAGTCTGGCGAGATAGGTTTACCATATAAGTCGCGAGTTATCTGCAAGCGCTTGGTCAGCTTACCCGGCCCTGCAAACTGCTGGGGGTGAGTCAGCTGATTATTTGGACTGAGTTGTTGCTCATTAATCAAACGGTTACTATCATCGGTCAAAAACCCAGCGCGGATCAATACCGACTCAGGCGACTCTAGAGGGCCGCTAATCAAATTTAGCATGTGATGCACACCGTAAGTCAGATAGACATAGAACATACCACCTTGCTCATACATAATCTCTGTGCGCGACGTTCGTGACCCTGCATGCGAATGACAGGCAGGATCTTCCAGACCAATATAGGCTTCGGTCTCAGAGATGCGCATTCGCAAAACTTTTTCTGATCCGTCGCTGTCAATCAGCTTTCTACAAAGCACCTTACCTACCAAATCGGCAGCGACCACACAGGTCGGACGTGTAAACCAGTCAGGCTCTAAGATAATTGATGAGGCAGTAGACATTAGCAAAACCTTTTCTTATTTTTATGGTCTAATTGATATGAGTAAGTACTAACAAATTAGCATAAAAGTAAGATAAGGTATCGAAGACAGTGTTGGCGCTATGTTTGATTTTTTATACGAGTTAAATGATAAGCCTATGGCTGAAGAATGATACTGGTTGATAAATGGATAGGAATTATAGTCTGTTATAAGTGGTTCTATTATAGCGGTCTGTTTTAAGTGGTCTGTTTTAAGTGGTCTGTTAATAGGTTTAAAGGGTTAAGTAAATGGTTCTCTTGGGGTATACCTTTTGGAACTAGCTAAGGAAATAGAATTCAAATTAAAAATTTACATCATCCTATCTTCTTCACATCATGGATTTTATAATAAATATCAGCATCAATTATTACTTAATTCTCGTAAGTTTCTCCCAACAATATATACACCATCCAGCATGAGGGTGTTCAAGTACTGAATTACAACGCTCACAACGCTCACTATGAGGTTCATCAGTTAATTGATTGGTAATATTATTAATCATAGCTAATGCTTTATCTCGGTCTCTGTCATACACAGAAGATTTAAGTGAGCTAAGCAAACGAAGAGTAGCATTAACATCGATATTTCGGTTTTTAGAATTCATTTTACTACCTTTGTAATTGTTAAAAGATGCTCGATACCTGTATAGCGCATCGATCACGATTTCATACTATTTTCATGCTTGCAAAGCGTATTAGTCAATATAAGGTTAATTAAATAAATGGCTCATTTGGATATACATGCTAAAGCAGAG
>NZ_JBQQEY020000002.1:0-33687 GCF_052258485.2 Psychrobacter sp. T6-5
GTTGAATGCTATCTTGCCTAAACTAAACCCTCTCAACCCGCAGTATCTGACCAAGAAGCAAAGTGTTCTGCAGAAAATAGCAGCTTTCGTTGAGAAGTTTAAAGGTGTGGGTGGGAAGGTTTAGCTAAATCAATAGAAAGCTCTGCAAATAAATCATGTTTATCGAGAATTCTAGATAGTTCATTAAAAAATAGGAAGTATTAATGATTAACAGTGAATACCCTAATGGATCTGAATGGCGAAAATGGGATCTGCATATACATACGCCAGCATCGTTTCATTGGACTGGGCAGAAGTTCAATAGTGATCCTTGTGATCCTAGAAATGCGCCATTAGTTGATCAGATGATAAATGCACTCAATTCAGCAGAACCAGCAGTATTTGCAATAATGGATTATTGGACTTTTGATGGTTGGTTTGCTTTAAAGCATCGATTGAAGCAGGACGATGCTCCAAAGTTAGAAAAAACAGTTTTTCCTGGTATAGAATTACGTCTAATGTCACCCCTAAAAGGAGGAAGATTAAACGCACATGTAATTTTCTCTGACAATATTAAAGACCAAGAGCTCATAGATTTTAAAGCTAATTTGAAGCTAGAGTTCCCAGGAGATGGATGTAGAAATTTATCTAATGATGCTCTTATTGATTATGCTCGTTCGGTTCCTGAAGATAAGTTAAGGCATCATGGCATAGATATATCTAGGGTATTAGATCATACAAATTATGCTCTAGAAGCTGGTTCAATAATGGCTGAATTGAATTGTGAAAGTTACAAGGAAGCCATAACAAAAGTAAAAAATAAACAAGCTATAGGTTTTATGCCTTTTGATACTAGTGATGGTTTAACTGGAATAGAGCGTAATGCTCATTATGTATACGTTTTAGGATTATTCAAAACTTCGCCAATATTCGAGACTAGAAATATTAGCATTTGGGAGGCTTTTTCTGGTATTAAGACCACTAAAAATGAGCGGTGGTTTGATGACTTCCAAATAGCATTAAATAATACTCCAAGACTAGCTGTTTCTGGCAGTGATGCGCATCGGTTCATTGGTATTCAAGGAAATGATGATCAACGAGGATATGGTGATTACCCTTCAGGAAAAGCTACTTGGATAAAAGCTAATCCAACTTTCCAAGGATTACAACAAGCAATAAAAGAGCCTGCAAAACGCTCTTTTATAGGTGCAGTGCCCCCCAAATTAAAGTTGATAAGAGAAAATAGAAGTATATTCATAGATAAGCTAGAGGTGACAAAAGTTCCATTGTCGGCATTTAATGAACGCTGGTTAGAAAATACTAAACTAACGTTAAACAATGATTTGGTTGCTATTATTGGTAATAAAGGAAGTGGTAAAAGCGCACTAGCAGATATTATTGCGTTAGTAGGCAACTCAAAACAAAGTCATCATTTCTCTTTCTTAAAGAAAAACCGTTTCAGAGGCAAAGTGGGTGTACCTGCAAAACATTTCATTGCAAAATTGATGTGGGGAGATGAACAAGTTTTAGAAAAAAACCTAAATGATGATCCAGAAATTGAACATGTTGAGTTTGTTAAGTATATACCTCAAGGACACTTTGAAGAGCTATGTAACGATCATGTCGACGGTAAATCCAATTCTTTTGAACAGGAATTGAGGGCTGTTATTTTCTCTCATGCTAATGAAACTACTAGGCTAGGCGCCCATAATTTTGAACAACTTATCGAACAACAAGAAAGTGCGCTGAGGAGTAATTTTGATAGTTTAAGAAGCGTGTTACATAAGATCAATCATCAGATATCATATATTGAAGGACAGATGTCAGACGTAACTCGTAATACGATTAGCGAGAAATTGACTCAAAAGAATAGGTTGCTTGAAGAGCATTCAAAGGCTAAACCTGAGGAAGTCTCTGAACCAACCATCGAGTCTTCTGCAGAACAACAGCAAGTCTCTGCCGAATTAACAGATGTAAATCGGCAATTAGAAGCTATCTATATACAACAAGAAGAAAATAAGATTAAGCTGACTAAGTTGGCTTCAAAGAAGAAGTCTTATTTAAATATAAAAGAAGGAATTGAGGTTGTTGAAAGATCTCTGAGTCAGTTTAGAAGTGATCATTTGGTTGATGCGGTAACTTTAGATTTAACTCTAGAAAGCTTGCTTTCGTTAGAAGTACATGAGCTGATATTGTCAGAAACAGATACTAATATTTCTACTGAAATTACAAGAATTAAAGCTAGTGATGCAAATCTTGATATCAATAAAAACATTTTAATTTTAAGACGAAACGCTTTAAATACAAGATTAAATGGACCACAGCAGGCTTATCAGCAGTACCTAGAATTATTAAATACTTGGGAAGAAAAACAGGCTGGAATAGTCGGATCAAACGACCTACCTGAGACAATACTGGGATTGGAGCATCAGCTCGAAAAATTAAATGATTTGCCAATTGAAAGAGATGAGTTGCAAACCCAAAGAATTTCAATCACCGCACAAATTTTTGATATTCTAGATGAACAACGTATCAGCAGGGAGGCTCTATTCAAACCTGTTCAAGAATTAATTCAAAGTAATTCTCTAATACGCAACGAATATAAGCTGCAGTTTCAGTCAGAATTAAAAAGCAACCTAGATATGATCTACGATAGATTGTTTTTAATGGTTAAACAAACTGCCGGTGATTTTAGAGGGGAGAGTGAAAGCTTAGCGGTACTAAGAGAATTAATGGATAAGCATGATATAAGTTCTAAACCTTCTCTTATAAATTTAGTTCAAGAACTACATGGGAGGCTTGAGGAAGCTTCAAAACTACCAGGCATACAATCTTTACTAAAGAAAGATCGTAATGCTAATGAAGTCTATGATTTCATATTTGGGCTAGAGTATCTAAAACCTCAATATACTTTGATGTTTCAGGATGCACAAATAGAACAGCTTTCACCAGGACAAAGAGGCGCTCTACTTTTGATCTTCTACCTCCTGGTTGATAAAGACAATAATCCTATAATCTTAGATCAACCAGAAGAAAACTTGGATAACGAAACAATAGTTAGCTTACTCGTACCTGTGTTAACTGAAGCAAAGCAAAAGAGACAAATAATTATGGTTACTCATAACCCTAATTTAGCGATAGTTTGTGATGCAGAACAAATAATTCATTGTGAATTTTCTCGTTCAAACAGCAATGATATTAGTTATATTTCAGGAGCCATAGAGTGCAGCATAATTAATAATAAAGCTGTTGATGTATTAGAAGGGACTATAATAGCTTTTGACAACCGAAAAATAAAATATATGTAGGGCATTACACTAATATATACCTGTTTTATGAATGTACGTCTAAAAGACCGATTATCTAAATCAACTATGTAGAAGCTAACAACCTACCTAGAATTAGACTAAGGTGGTTTTATCACCTTAGTCAGCCTATCATTAACCTATACCCAAAACATAAAACTTCTAAACGATAACCTATCTATCATTTGACTTTTATTTGATATTAAATGATAGTAATATCTTGCTATTATCAATGAACATCAATTATTAAGTCTAACTGATACAAAGAGGTATTATGACCGTTCGTATTTATGTGAGAGCCAGCACTAAGGATCAAGACGCTACTAGAGCATTAATAGATTTGGTTGCCTTCAGTAGCCGCTATGGTGATAGCTATGTTGATTACGTTGAGCACTTCAGTGGTACAAAGCTCGATAGACCAATCTTAGCTAAGTTGCTAAAGGACGCCGAGCAAGGCGATATTTTATTGGTTGAAAGCGTGGATAGATTAAGCAGACTATCTCAAGATGATTTTTCGATTCTAAAGCAGCGTATTAAAGATAAGGGCTTACGATTGGTGGTGGCTGATCTACCAACCACACATACGATGAGTGACGGTATGACAGGTGAGATCCTAAAAGTGATTAACGATATGCTGATCGATTTATTAGCGACCATGGCAAAGCTTGATAATGACAAGCGTAGAGAGCGCATTAAACAAGGATTGGCCAACAGTGGCTATAAACCCACTGGTAAGAAAGCCAATACCGCAAAACACAATCGTATTAAAGCATTGGCTAGTCAAAACAATATGACAAAAGAAGAGATCGCTAAGGCGGTTGGTGTTGGCGTAGCTACCGTTTATCGTGTCTTAAAGCAGGTCAATAGCTGAGGTATTTTAAATATCGACTCAACGTGACCTTTGGTCTTGATTTAAAGGCATCGCAACGTCATAAGAAAATCGTTTTAATGCAATAAGGCTTTATAATAATCATTATATTGCATTCATAATTGTTTTTGCGCAAAATGGCTTATCTATAATCGCTTGAGCCACTCATGATGAATACCCCTATCTCAGATCCTATTGGCGCAGCATGGCTTGTCCGTTATGCCAGCATAGAGCTGGTTTCGCCTTTATATGTCAGCAGTAGTATCGGTGGGCGCAGACAAACCTATAAAGACGGTGACGTCATTCATAACGCTTATCAGGAAACCGCACGTCCACTGGACACTATCATTGCGCACTTACAGTTTCACATGCGTCATGAAGTACTGAATTTAGAGTTACTGGTTCGTCTATTTGAGCAGATAGGGGCAAATGACGTGCAAGCATGGGTAAACGCTGAGCCGACAGGCAGCTATGCCCGTAGAATGGCTTTCTTGTATGAGTGGCTCATGGATAAGCATTTAGAGGTACCGAGTAATATAGGCGGTAACTATGTGGATGCTTTGGATACCAAGAAGTTGGTTACTTCAAGTCCTTCGCAGGTCATCAAGAACGCTCGCTGGCGTATCAATGACAATCTAGCAGGAACCCGTCATTTCTGTCCGATGCTGGTAAAAACAGAGGCCTTTACGCAAGCAGCTGCACTCGATATTGCCACAATGGTTGACAAACTTAACGATGAATTTGGGCAAGACTTACTGATGCGCGCCTCCGTATGGATGACCCTACGAGAGAGTAAAGCCAGCTTTACTATAGAAGGTGAGGGAAAAGAGTTAAAACGCATTGAACGTTTTGCCGATGTGATGGCACGGCGTACCGGCACCGGTGACATTCCGCTTGATCCTGAATCACTAGCAGAGTTGCAACAAGAGATACTCGGTAGCAAAACGGTTATCCAGCAGTATGGTGTCCGTCAATCACCAGTTTTTGTGTCGCATACTCAGGTCAATGGCTTTAAAGAAATTGTGCATTATATTGCTCCACCAGCTGATGACATTGCTGATAAGTTAGAAGGATTACAGGTATTTATGGAAAAGACTGAGGGACAATCAGCACTGATGCGTAGTGCGGTTGCCTCCTTTGCCTTTGTATATATTCATCCGCTGGCGGATGGCAATGGCCGTGTACATCGCTTTTTAATTAATGACGTCCTCAGGCGAGACCAGGTCATTCATGAGCCGATTATCCTACCTATATCACAAGCCATTGCCGAGCATCCCTCAGACCGGCATGCCTATGATAAGATTTTAGACCGTGTCTCTGTGCCGCTCATGAAGCAAATCCGTGATCATTACAGCTTTGATAAACAGGCAGTTACCTACCCTGATGGTATTCGCTCAAACTTAAATTTTGGAAATACTCACCTGATTCAACCTGCATGGCGCTTCATGGATCTAACGCCTCACGTTCAGTACTTATCAGGACTGATTGCTCATGTTATTGAAAAAGAGATGCATAACGAGTCACAGTACCTAAGAAAGCATGACCATGCACGACTGGCGATAAAAGAGATTGTTGAGATGCCCAACAGCTATGCCGATAGAATCATTCGCAGCATGCTACAAAATAAGGGTGCTAAAAGTAATAAGCTACTGAAGGATTATCCGTTTTTGGCAAATGATGAGGTTTGGGACGATATTTTCTCTATCGTTGTAGAGACCTTTAAAGATGAAGCAGATGGTTTGAATAGTTAGACGAACCCTGCTATACGCAGGAAAGTCTGCCTTGATAATCAAGCTCAAGCTAGTCTCAATATTATCGTTCCAATGATGATTCGTTTGTAAAACGATTCGGCGAAAATACCGTAGCCTGAAAAGTAATCAATATTTTTCTTGACCCTATTCAAGCTAATAAACTACTAAAAATAGAATATGTTAAAGGAACTTTGATAACAGATTACTTTTGTTTGACAAGAATTATTACAGCTCCTAAAATTTGAGTATTTGAGTATTTGAGTATTTGAGTATTTGAGTATTTGAGTATTTGAGTATTTGAGTATTTGAGTATTTGAGTATTTGAGTATTTGAGTATTTGAGTATTTGAGTATTTGAGTATTTGAGTATTTGAGTATTTGAGTATTTGAGTATTTGAGTATTTGAGTATTTGAGTATTTGTTTAGCTATAACAGCTATCAGCTGACGCGAACACTTAGCTGTAGCTTGTATTTCAGAATAGCTATGCCCAGATTTTAGGAGGCTAGCAATAATCTTACGCTTTTCGGTATCTTTCCTACGCCCTAAATATTTACCTTCTGTCTTAGCATGAGCAATACCTTGCACCTGACGGTTATGTCGATCTTTATAGTCCTTTCTAGCAATAGCAGCGAGCATATCAAGCATCATCGAATTAATGGACTGTAATACGCTGCTCATAAATTCAGTGCTGCTCTCAGATTGAGGCGTCATATATGAGGTCGGTAGCTCTTTTGATACTACCCCAGATTCTTTTCTAATAGCATTCTTTTGAGAGTATCCCAATCAGCTTGGTTTAAACGTGCTAAGCGGTCAATCTGCTCTACCAAAATTATATCGCCTTCATAGGCATCATCGATCACTTACATTAACTGTGGACGTATTAAAGTTGCGCCTGATTCGTTTTCGACATAGAAGGCGGCAATTTTGTGATCATGATCAGTAGCAAACTGTATAAGCTCGTTTTTGGTACGCTTGGCATCTTATTCTTTGGTAGACGCTCGTAGACACGCTCTGATAAACATAAACACGTACAATAGTCTGTTATAAGTAGTTCCATTACAGCAGTCTATTTTAAGTCGTCTATTAATCGGTTTTTGATGCCTTTTAGATGGTTCCCTTGGGGTATACCCTACGATAACAGGAAAGCCATCGCGAATGACAAAACCTGTTTAGCTTTTAAACAAGACGGGTTTGTCGATAGTATGTAAGATAAGTTCGAAAAGTAACTGGAGTGTGAGGCTATTCATACTTGGTCTGAATTAAAGTTTTATTGTGATTAATTTCTGCTCAATGTTATTCATTTGTCGCCATGATGAGTGATGGCGGCTTGTGATTTAGTTAGGAAAAATAATCTTGAGTAATAAGATACGTTTGTGGCATTTGTAGCAGAGCTTGTTCTAGGCTTCTTTACTTACATTTTCCTGCAAGTTCTTTTTTAGTAAATGATCGAATATAAATGGGCCAAAAGGTAAGAGTGAGCCGAGTACGCCCGCAGGTATTGCCCAAAGAGGCATTTTCATTTTGATAGCTGAGCCTATAAGTATTATGATATAGGTAATAAACAACATACCGTGTGCCATACCGATGTATTTCACACCTTCTGGAATGTCCATCATATATTTTAGTGGCATGGCGATGAAGAGCAATAATAAGAAAGAGGTGCCTTCTAGATAGCCTATAAGGGTAAGACTTTTTAACGCTGTCTCTTGTTTTTTTCTAAGGCTGTGAATTTTTTCAATAGTTGGCTGAGCCTGTGACACTGTATTTTCCTTTTGTTATGATCAATAAAGAATTTATGGATTATTCAATGTCTCTATAATAATGGCTCTACGCAGAGCTTTTAAGTATTGAGTTTTAAGACCTAAAATGAGTGAGTACCTATACCAGTCATACATTATCTTCCAGTTCACATTTTATAAACATACTCAAGTATAAAAAGTATGTTTCCGTATAGAGTGACTACGACGCTAGTTCATTTTGTTTGTGATAATCGGCATCAATGTGCTTATTTATTACGCTTACTTTCTAAAAATATCATGTCAATTATAATCAATGCGACACCGACACAGACACCTATATCTGCAACATTGAAAATAGGATAATTCCATACATCAGCATAATGCACATGGATAAAGTCAACCACTTTACCAATTCTTAAACGATCGATTAAGTTGCCAATCGCACCACCAAGCATTAAGGCCAACCCCATAGATAATAGCTTGGCTGCACGTGGCGCTTTGATTAAATAAACCGTTAAAAAGATAGCCATTACAAAAGCTAAGCCTGAGAAAAACCATTTCTGCCAACCGCCAGCGTCGGCTAAAAAGCTAAATGCTGCCCCATAGTTATAAGCGAGTGTCCAGTTGAGAAATGGTTCAATGACCGGTACGGGGTCATTGAACGCTAATGTGGTTTGGGCCAACCACTTAGTCCATTGATCAAGTATTAATACCATTATCGCCAACAAATACCAGATAAAAGCGCGACTGCCATTGGCAACCATTTTTGGCATTTTGTCCAACTTACCTTTAGGTGTTATTGAGTTGCCTGAAGTCACGTACATAGCTTTAGGCGTATGATTCATGGTTTTAGAGTCAATCGATTGATGAGTACTACTCACAGCTATAGGTACTTTATTGTCAGCAATATTAGTACTAGCCGATTCAACGCTATTCAATTTAGTACTATCTAATCTGTCGGTAGATTCAGTCATAGTTGTTTTCTTTATCTATGTTTATACAATGAACAATGTTAAACGTATATGTTTTTGGTATACAATTATTAATCGCGCCACTTTCATAAACGGCTCCACTTACCGCTCTGGTTTTATGAAACTTACGGTAATAATTTTTTATTAGGGAATCTGTTGATTGATTTCAACATTAACCTGAGTCTGTTCAACGCTAATCATTATAGGATTACCCGATAAGTCGCCTGATTCTGCTATGGCATTACCGCTATGACTAATACGAGCAACGACTGCTAACTGAGTTTTGTCACTACGAGCTGAATTTAACGTGCGATCTGGCATCATCGCATCAAGATTACTTAAGCGGATACTAGCCTCACCTTGCTTGATAATACTAATGGGTAAACGTTTGGCGGCAAACGGTGGACCTCCTTTAACGTCACGTATCGCAACAAACAACACATCATCAGCTTTCACTAACGGTAATAAATTAGCGTTAATTTTCACTGTCACGTCAATACCTTCTAGCGCTTGCTTTTCTTGCGTGCTAACGTAGTTGCTTAACTCATCTAAGCTTGCTAAAGCTTTAGTATGATCACCTGGTTTGGCCACAATGCTGCCTTGTAAGCGTTTAATCCAACCTTGCGCTTGGGCAAAGTTACTACTACGAGTCTCACCCATTGCCATGAGCATTTGAGCCCGTTCATGCTGCGGATTCTTAGCTAATATAGCTTGTAATAGACGGCGAATATTGGCGTCTAACTGACCTTCATTAACAAAAAAACTAGTCTGAGCATAAGTAGTAGCAATCTCCTCGTTATCAGGTGCTAAACGATAGGCACGCGATAAGGCTTCTAACGCAGAGTCAGTCGCCTCCATCGATAAGAAAAGTTCAGATAGGCGCATCCAGCGATTAGGATCATCAGCGTTACGATGGACGTTGGTCTGCATAGCGCTAATCAACTGACGACCGTTTTCAGTCGCCCACTTTGGTGGCTTATCAATCTTAGCCGTCAATAGGTCATCAGCCACTTGTCCTACTTTGTCCTCGCTTGTCCACAAATCAAACACGGGCGTACGATTGCCTATTAGTAAGTACGCCATTGCAGCCAATATTGGGATCCAAGCTGCGACAATTAAACGGCTTTTGACATCAGGGGTGACCATAGGTGTTATCTGACGCTGCGCATCTAATAGCTGACGCTCCAGTTCCAGCTTTTGATTTTGATAATGGCTATTATTAATAGTACCGCTGTCTTTATCTGTTTGTAGCTCAGCTAAACGTTCGCGAAATACTGCAACATTAATATCTAGCAGTTGATTGTCTATTGGTTTGGACTGCAAACGCGGTGCTCGTAGCCATGGCATAATAGCAATTAGCGCAAATATAAGAGCAATCAGCAAGCTTAGAGCTACAAATAAGCCAAAAGTAGAAAATAGAGTCATTTTTTGTCC
Organism: Psychrobacter sp. T6-5; assembly: GCF_052258485.2. Taxonomy (NCBI): domain Bacteria; kingdom Pseudomonadati; phylum Pseudomonadota; class Gammaproteobacteria; order Moraxellales; family Moraxellaceae; genus Psychrobacter; species Psychrobacter sp. T6-5. The sequence goes on from NZ_JBQQEY020000002.1 coordinate 10,048, forward strand.
TCTATGCTAGTAATATCGTGGTCGACATTCTCAGCTTGCGATAATAGACGATCAAGCTCAGCCTTTTCCGCAGAGGTCAAGGCAGCAGTACTGTTCACTGTAACGCCGTTTTGGCCACGGGCGACAACTTGGCGGCGTTTACTTTGCCAAAACCAACCAACAATTAAGACGAGCAATAATAGTGGTGGAAAAAACCATAGGATCCATGTCGATGGTCGCATAGGCGGCTTGTAGCTAATAAAGTCACCGTAGCGCTCTTGCATATAGGCGCGTATTTCAGCATCACTACGTCTATCTTTAATTAAATCATAGACTTTTTGCTTTAGATCCTGTGCAATCGGTGCATCAGAGGCTGCAAGGTTTTGATTTTGGCATTTTGGGCAGCGAAACTCTTCTATTAATCCACGATACTGAGCTTCTTGCTGTGGTGAATCAAAATCGTATACGTCAATAGCTGCGTTTGCCGTCATGTTAAGCAGACACGCTAGTATTAAGCTTGCTAGTTTTAAAATTATATTGAGTTTTATTTGAGGAGCTCTTATTCGAGTAACGTTCATTTGCACATCTCCTCAACCTGAATGAGATCAGGACTATCGTTGTTCTTATTAGCCTCATTAAGTACGGTCAGGCACGGCTTAACACGCTGTTGCCAATTGGCTTCATTAATCTCACCAACAATATGCTGACGAATGATGCCATCTCCATCCACAACAAAGGTTTCGGGCGCACCAGTTATGCCTAAGTCTAGAGCAAACTGACCCAATGAATCCTGAATAGACATAGAAAATGGATCACCGCCTTGGTTTAAGTAACTGAGCGCATTACCAATCTCATCCTTATAATTCACACCAACGATATCAATGCCGCGCTCTTCTAGTTGCATTAAAAACGGATGCTCAATAATGCAAGTTGGGCACCACGAGCCCCAAACATTAAGTAAAAACGGCTTATCTGGCAAATTATTATTGGTGATAGTACGGGTAGTATCTGCTAATAACGGCAGCTCAAAGGCAGGAACCGGACGCTCAAGAGCGGTATTGGTCACAATGTCTGTTGGTTTACCTAAGCGCATGTACAATATAACTACCAAACCAAAAAAGAGGATAAGCGGAATTAAGAACCATAGCTTCATCTGCTTTTTTTTCATTGCCTTTGGGTTACGCTGCTTACTGTTTTGGCTATCTTTTTGCTCAGGAGTGTTATTCGACATAGTCATTTATTTCTCCTTTAGTGTCGACATCGTCGATGCTGAGATTGCCTGCTCAATAGCTACCTCATTGACTCCATCAGTAGCCAAACTACCAGTAACTAGCAACGGAGCTTTAACTTTTTTGATGCGGTATCGTTTATCAAGCATACTAATTAATCCACCTAGAGCCATGATAATTGCCCCTAACCAAATCCAGCGAATTAATGGTTTTACATAAATCCTTAATGCCCATTGGTTACTACCATCGGCAATAGGTTCGCCCAGTGCGACATAAACATCGCGCATAAGACTGGGGTCAATAGCGGCTTCAGTCGTTGGCATCGTGCTGATAATATAAGTACGCTTTTCTGGAGTCAGTTTCGCCACTTCACGACCGTCTTTGGATACCACGACTTGCGCTTGCGTTGCATCAAAGTTACTACCCTTTATTTCAAAAAATTCAGTTACTTCAAAATCGTAACCTTGAACATTGACTGTATCGCCAATACCCATTGCTACGTCACGCTCAATACTCAGGCTACTAGTAAAGGCTATGCCAATGACAGCAACCAATACGCCAATATGAGCAGTCTGTTGACCCCAATAGCTCAGACGCAACTGCCGCAAACCGTTAAAAAGATTAGGCGCATTCTTAGTTTTATCTTTAAAATCAACTGCCATCCATAGCAGTGCCCAAAAGCTAACGGCTAAAGTCACACCAATATTAAGCATAGACGATGGATTAACAAAGTAAGTAATAATGGCAGCTAATACTAAGCTACTAACGGCGATGACCATGCCTATACCCAGTAGTGGACGGGTGTCTTTTTTCCAGCGAATATTTGAGCCCATACCCATAGCTATTAATAACAGCCACGTTAAAGGTACAAATAATGCATTAAAATAAGGAGGGCCAACGGACACTTGTCCTAAACCAAAGGCATCAGCGATAATAGGGTAAAGGGTGCCGAGCAGCACCACTAAGGTTGCAATCAAAATGATGGCGTTGTTGATCACTAAAAAGGACTCACGTGAAATCAGCTGATATTGACTTTCAACGGTTAAACGCCAACCTCGAACGGCAAACATTAATAGACCACTACCGATGATAATGCCAAGAATAGCTAAGATAACCAAACCACGCGTCGGATCAGCGGCAAACGAATGCACTGAGGTAAGGACTCCAGAGCGTACCAGGAACGTGCCAAGCAAGCTTAAGGCAAAGGCGAAAATAGCCAGCATAATGGTCCATGCTTTAAACACCCCGCGCTTTTCAGTGACTGCTAATGAATGCAGCAATGCTAAGCCGACAAGCCAAGGCATAAACGAGGCATTCTCTACCGGATCCCAAAACCACCAACCGCCCCAGCCAAGCTCGTAGTAGGCCCACCACGAGCCCAGTGCAATACCAATGGTCAAAAACCCCCAAGCCGCGAGCGCCCATGGACGTGACCAGCGTGTCCAAGCAGCATCTAAACGCCCTTCCCACAATGCCGCCATACAAAATGCAAAAGGTACTACCATACCCACATAGCCCATATATAACATGGGCGGATGAATAATCAGACCGAAATCTTGTAGGACAGGATTTAAATCAGCGCCATCGACCGCTAGATTGGGTAAGGTACGCTCAAACGGTGACGAGGTAAATATCAGCATCGTTAGCATCATTAACTGTACACCGGCCAAAATAACTAATACCCGCGCACGCATTGATAACGGCAAGCCGCGACTAAAGTATGATACCAGTGCACACCATGTGGCCATGATGGTCATCCATAGCAGCAAAGAGCCCTCGTGTCCGCCCCATGTCGCCGATAACTTATAGTACCAAGGCAACAGCGTATTGGAATGCTGCGCGACGTAACTGAGGCTAAAATCATTATAATAAAAACCTGCTATCAAAGCGCCAAATGACGTTATCATGGCGGCAAACTGTGCCCAAGCTAAGCTAGGGGCTAGTCGTTGCCAAGCAACTTGGTTATGAATAACACCAATAGTTGGCAGAATTACCTGCAATAACGCCAATACAAAAGCGGTAAGCAAGGCAAAATAGCCCAATTCTGTAATCAACATACGGTCTAACCTTATTTACTCTAATGCGGTTGCAGTTTACTGTGGCGGTGGAATTTTTATTATTAGAACCCACCCCCGAAATCTGCTGCTATCTCTAGTTTTTAATTGATTTCGAAGGGTTTTATTTAACTACTTTAGGCGGATTTACCAGTGGAGGCGCTCCCTTAAAGCGCAGTAAACGTAACGCATTAAGAGTAACGAGCACTGTTGCTCCAGCATCAGCTAGAACCGCAATCCATAGTCCAGTAATGCCGAATACGGTCGTGATCAGAAAGACGCCTTTGAGACCCAAAGCGAAAATGACGTTCTGATGAATGTTGCGCATGGTGGCACGTGAAAGTGCGATGAGATGAGCCATATCCGTAACACGACTTTTTAATAATGCGATATCGGCCGTCTCAATGGCCACATCGGTACCACCACCCATCGCGATGCCAACATCGGCAGTTGCTAGCGCTGGCGCATCGTTAATACCATCACCAACCATCGCTATTTTGCGGTTGTTCTTCATCTCGTTAAGCAGGCGCAGTTTGTCCTCAGGCAACAGCTCAGCTTCCCATTCCACGTCTAAATTACTGGCAAGTGCTTGAGCGGTTAAGCGGTTGTCGCCTGTTAGCATGACGGAGCGCACACCCATCGCTTTGAGCTGAGCCACACCTTCATGAGCGTCGTCTCGTAATTCGTCTCTTAGCGCGATTAATCCAAGCACTTCACGGTTTTGCTCATCGAAAAGAACAGAGACGGTCTTACCCTCATTTTGCAGCGCCTCAATTTGCGCCTGTTGTGTGGATGAAATCAATGCCTCATCGGCTGCGTAAACAGGCGAACCGATAGCTAGCGCGCGCTCCGCGACAGTTGCGTGTACCGCTTTACCCGCAGTAGCAGAAGCTTTGGAAGCCACAGGTATAACAACTTTAGCGGCTTCAGCATGGCTGACAATGGCTTCAGCAAGTGGGTGACTAGAACCAGTCTCCACACTGGCAAAAAGTGCCAATATCTCATCTTGACCTTGAGAATTCTGACCTTGAATACTTGAGTCCTCTTGTGTAAAGGCAACAACATCGGTCACGCGTGGTTTGCCTTCAGTTAAAGTGCCTGTCTTGTCAAAAGCGACCGTCTTCACTTGGCCGATAGTTTCTAAAGCACTACCGCCTTTGATCAGCAAGCCACGGCGCGCACCAACAGCAAGACCAGAGGCGATGGCAGCGGGTGTTGATAGTACAAGAGCACAGGGACAGGCAATCAGCAACAGTGCTAGACCGCGATACAACCAAGTCGACCAATCTCCACCCATGGCTAACGGTGGAATGATAATAATTAGTGCGGCAATAGCCATCACTGCCGGTGTGTAATAGCGACTGAATTTCTCAATAAAACGGGCAGTGGGTGCTTTGGAGGCTTGGGCTTGCTCTACCAGCTCAATAATGCGCGAAATGGTGTTATCGGCGGCTGTCTTTTCTACGCGCACTTGGAGCACACCATCGATGTTAATTGACCCTGCAAATACATTGTCACCCATCGTCTTGGCAACAGGAACAGACTCTCCCGTCACGGGCGAATCATCAAGGCTGGACGCACCTTGAACAATGGAACCATCAGCAGATACCCTATCTCCAGGACGCACCAGCACAAGGTCATTCACTTGTAATGAAGTCGCTGGAACGTTACGCTGCCCACCTTGAGCATCAAGTAAAATTGCACTTTTCGGAACCAGCGATGATAAGGCTCTGATGCCAGCGCGAGCGCGATCAGCAGCGATACTCTCAAACAGTTCACCGATTGAGAATAAAAAGACAACTGCTGCGGCCTCTTCAGCTTCACCAATGATAAGTGCGCCAAGCACGGCGACGGACATCAGCGTTTCAATTGAAAAGAATGAACCTGTTTTAGCCAGTGCTAAGGCTTTGCGCGCAAATGGAAAAACGCCTACAATCACAGCGATGGCAAACACCCATATCCCATAAGCGGGCAACAGTAGTGACAGTGCATAAGCGCTGCCCATCAAAATACCGAGGCCAACAACCTGTTTGCCTTTTTGAGTTTGCCACCATTGCTTATCCTGCGGAGCCATCTGATTGTCGCTGTCAATATCAATAGCCGATACAGTTTGTTGACCAGTATTGGCAGAGATGCCGAACCCTAGGCTTTTGATTGTTTTTTCGATATCACTAGCCTGAGTCGGCGCACCAGGGGCTAAATTTAGCTCTAGCGTTTCTGTAGCGAAATTCAGCTGAACATCAGAAACCCCAGGCATACGTTTCAAAGCTGTTTCAATCTTGCCGATGCAACTGGCACAGTCCATACCTTCAATATGATATTTCATAATAATTTACCCTTTGAATAATGATATTATGAACCCTATAGTGGCTTTAGAGTCAAGGTTATTTATCTACAGTTTCGTAATTTTAATTTCTCTAGCGCTAGTCTTTACAGCCACTTTAATTATTTAAATCATAGAGGTTGTTATGACAATCAAAATTGGTGAGCTCGCTAAACGCACAGGTGCCACAGTAGAAACCATTCGCTATTATGAAAAAGAGCGTTTATTACCCGAGCCTTTTCGTAGCGAAGGGAATTATCGTTTATATAATGAAGAGCACATTGAGCGTCTACAATTTATCCTACATTGCCGTACGCTCGATATGGCTTTAGATGATGTGCGAATCTTACTTGAATACTGGGAGTCGCCTGACAAGGACTGCGGCGATGTGAATAACTTGCTAGATGAGCACATTCATGCTGTGGAAATACGAATGGAAGAACTGATGCACTTAAAGCATCACTTGACCGTTTTGCGCCAGAAATGTGCAAGTAGTGCACCAGCGTCATCATGTGGCATTTTAAACGCGCTTGTCGATAACTCCTGTCATGAGTAATGATATCAGTAGTGTTCATTTCTGACGGATCAAATCATGAAAGGTTAAATACGCCCTGATGTTAAGCACAAAAAAACCCAGCAATGATATTAAGATCACTACTGGGTTGGAGGAAATAACAACTATGTTGTGCTGACTTAGAAAGTCTTATTTATCATTCATAGCAAGGTAGATATTACGATCTGATGCGGATGCGTCATCCACGTATTTTGAATCGCGCCATGTCGTATAAGCATAGACACCACTGTATGGGCTGATGCTGTTCTGACGGAAATCAGAAATCCAATTTTCGCCATCAAATATTTGGATATGGCCATGCGGGCGCTTTGATGAGCGATCATAGACAATAACATCACCTACTTGGGTTGGCATATCATTACTGATTTTGCTAAAACCTGCTTTATCAAGCGTGCCACGAGTGGCGTACTGATAGGCTGAAGGATTGGGTGTAAATTCATAACCAGCTGATTGTAGTGCTTTACGTACGTAACGGGCACAATATCCAGAGCTGCCAGATAAAGCCACTTTTGAGGCGCGAGCAGCAGCGATAGCGGGGGCTGAATTGCTGTCAGGAACCTTATTGACTTGCTGCTGTTGTTTTTCAGCGTATAAGCGGCTGTTTAATGATGAAAGCTGATTCTCTTTTTGCTTGGCCTGCGCACTTAGGTTGCTAATTGCTTGACTAATTTCATCATTATTAGAAACATAAGCACCACTTTTGGTGCTATAGATGTTTTTTGATGAACCGTAGTTTGATGCCACAGAAGTATTGGTGATGGTATTATTTGTTTGAGAGATTGTGATAGCAGCACCACTCGTTTGTGCTATGCCCATACCCAGTACTGACAAAATCAATAAAGCCTGTTTCATAAATCTAATACCTACGGTTAATTCAAAATCGTCTGTTATCAACAACAGCGCAGTCAATTAAATCTCAATAACTCAAGTATATATATGTCATAGTGACTGATACTTCTGCTGCATATTATTCATATAAAAAATGATTATTGGCGATCACAGCTCATTGAAGTCTTACGAAGCTGTTACAAATCAAGCTGCTGACCAAAACACAAAGCCGACTTTAGCATAGGCTGTTTAGCCTGTCATCCCCCTTAAAAACCCCAAAAATACTTTTTTGATGTCGAAAAAATTGCTAATATCCCACATTTTACAATGTAAGTTTGTGTAACATGTACAGAATATAGCTGACTAGATTGACCACAATTTCTACTGTTTTATAAGCAAAAAAACGTCTGAGGGTTAAATCTATAATTTAGATTTAACCCTCAGACGTTTTTCTATTGGATGAAGTAATTACCCTATATAGGGTCTAACTAATTATTAAGATAATATAATAATTTATAATATTAATATAGATGTTAATTCCCTACTGGCTTATGTAATATTACGTAATTGTTTCGATACATCCTGTATATTCTTGTATTAACCCTTAGTTATTTATCTATTTTAAGGGTTAATAACCGATAAATCCGCTTACATTGTCATCAAAAGTTACAAATTCAAAGTTATTTTTAATTTTAAAGTCGCAATAGCTAATGAATTTTTTGATGAAGAATCATTTTATAAGCAATAGAACAGTCTTATACTTGCTTCATTCGCTTTTAACGCTAACACTATAATCAAAGTATTCTTAACTGCTAACACACTATAATTGCTGCTCTACCGATTCAATATCAGCATAAACTTGGGTCGTCCCGTCTTTATTGAGTTGCATAACCTGATAGGGCATGAATTTATTTTGATACTCCATACCCGGGCTACCAACAGGCATGCCAGGTACGGCAAGACCCATAGCTTGTACTGGCGGATTTTCTAAAAACTGCGCCATATATTTAGCGGGTACATGACCTTCAAAGACGTAACCATCAGTAGTGACTACAGTATGGCAAGAACGCATTTCATTTGGAACGCTGTAGCGCTCTTTAAATACGGCTAAGTCCGCAACATCTTGCGCGGTTGCACTTAGACCATTATCTTCTGCATGACTTATCCATTCTTTACAGCAGCCGCAATTGGCATCTTTATAGACAGTGGCTGAGACGTTTTTTAGTAGGTCTGGTTTACTTACTGATGTCATCATAGGAGTATTTATAACGTTTGGTTCAGCTGTCTTCGGAACAGTCACTACATCTTCAGTTGATGCCGATGTTGTGCTTGCATCAGATACGCCACTACTCGGTTGGCTACAAGCAAATAGTGATGAGGCGGCAAGTAATACTAACGTACTACGCAACCCCTTAGACAGATAACGATTGAATATAAGACTGGATTTTATTTTTAAGGGGGTCATAGTGCTCTCTCATGTACTGTAGATATTGTGAGCTATAGAAGGTCAAGTAACACTTCATATCGTTTGGTAATGTAGCATAATAACCCATCAAACGGAGTACGTAAATTTATCCATTGAGCAGTGCGGACTGGTATCATAAGCAGTTTTCATTTTGAAATGCTGCCTGTAGTATTAACAGGTCTATCCGAGTTTTGGATTTTGACTAAAAATTCAAAACTCATAATTTTGGATAATTTGCGATGCGCCTGTCTACTATTAATCTACAAAAGCGTTTGAGTACTCACTCAAATCAATTACCGCTATGGTTTACGCTAGTAGCAGCATGGCTTGCAGGGGCTATTTTTTTATTTGCGCTAGCGCCTCATGGGTTCTGGCCGCTAGCAATAGTGTCACCAGCGATTTTATATGCGCTGTTGGTACCAAATATGAGTGGTCGTCGCGCTTTTATTATCGGTGAAGCTTACGGTATGGGGCTATGGTGCGTCGGCGGCTTTTGGCTCTATACTGCCATCCATGATTATAGCGATACTCCAACGTGGCTCGCATTGATTATGATTGGATTGATGGGTCTCGGTATGGGACTGTTTCATGGATTTTTAGCACTAGTCTTTAACCGTATGGTAGGCAAACAACCCTTTTCATTTGCTGCTCTTTGGGTGCTACAAGAATGGTTAAAAACTTGGTTATTCACAGGCTTTCCGTGGCTGTTTGTTGGTTATGCATTTACTGAAGAGTATTGGTTATCGTCCTTAGCACCCGTTGCTGGTGTTTTTGCCGTCTCTTTTGTTGCCATACTATTGGCTGCAAGTTTAGTAGAGCTACTGCTTCGACGCAGTAGTTATGCCGTCGTTTCTGTACTGTTATTAGCCATTAGCACATCATTATGGCTGGTCAATCCGCAATGGACAAAACCTAAGGGCACACCTGATCTGTCAGTGTCATTGATTCAAGGTAATATTTCACAAGATATAAAGTGGCTGACGCAATATCAAGTAGAAACGCTAAAGATTTATGCGAAGTTAACGCGCACTGAGTGGGGACGTGATGTGGTGGTGTGGCCTGAATCATCTATTCCGATGTTTCAGGATGAGGCTGCGGGCTTTATTAGTGAAATGATAGAAATGGCCAATGCGACCAATACGACATGGATAACTGGTATCCCTTATAAGGATAAAGCGGCATTCAATGCCAGTACGGATAAGTATCCCCCATTTTACAATAGCGTGATTGCTCGAGGTGTAGAAGCGGAAGGCCTATACAAGAAGCAGCGTCTAGTGCCTTTTGGAGAGTATATTCCATTTGAAGGCGTGCTCGATATTTTCCCAAGTTTGGCCGGTAGTCAGGATATTAAGAGCTATAGTCGTGGTAGTGATCAGCAGTCACCGCTAAAGGTGCGTGAACACAATATAGGGACGGCTATCTGTTATGAGGTAGCTTATCCAGATACCACGCGTAAAAATGCCATCGATACTGACTTTTTGTTGACCGTCTCTAACGATGCCTGGTTTGGCACTTCAGCAGGACCATTGCAACATTTGCAAATGGTACAAATGCGCGCGCTTGAGAACGGGCGCTGGTTTATTCGAGCGACCAATACTGGTGTTACCGCTATCATTAACCATAAAGGTCGTATTGTAAAACGCGCACCGCAGTTTGAGCGTACTGTACTACGTGGTGAGATACAGGCACGGGTTGGTAACACGCCCTTTATGCTTATGGGAAATTATCCTATCTTGATAATAATAACCCTGTTATTACTAATAAGCTATTTTGGCAAAGGTCTAACCACACTTAGAAGACGAGGGTAATAGTAAACTTAATCATAATAATTTAATCAGCGTAAGTTTTTTATTTTTTCTAGGTAACGTCCTAACGCACGTAAATATAAAAGTTTTAAACTATTGATCACATAAGAACTGATTGAAAAAATTATGTTGACATAAGGCACGCGCCTCATACTTAAAAAGAGATAGCTATATACGGTCTATCATCTTTTAGTTGATACTTTCATTTAATGCACGCGATTTTTGATTGTCATCTGCCTTAGTACCAAATTCAATAGTTGCATGTTGTATATTCTGATGCGCCAAATCTTCCTTGATGTTTTCTTTCATAGTAATAGTCTCTTCAAACGTTATATCGGTCTTCGGTACAATATGAACTGTAAGAGCATTCTCAGTGGTACTCAAAGCCCAGATATGTAAATGATGAAAGTTTTGAATAAAATTATAGCTCTCTAAGATAGCAGTGATTTTACTGAGATCAACATTTTGAGGTACTCCGTCGATAGCAAGCTTGATACTCTCTTTTAGTAGACCCCAAGTCGATAACAGTATAACGACTGAAATAATCAAGCTAACTAGAGGATCAACGATATTCCAACTTGTATAGTAAATAATAATGCCCGAGATAACGACACCTACAGAGACCAATGCATCTACCATTAGATGCAAGAAAGCACCTTTGACATTAATATCGTCTTTTTGACCTTTGTAGAATGCAAAAGCAGAAACAGTATTTATAAATACACCTATTAGAGCTGTAATAATAATAACTTTTCCTGCAACTTCCGGTATCGTATCAAATCGACCCAAGGCCTCATACGCAATACCTATAACGATTGTAACTAACAATATGGCGTTAATAAGAGACGCCATTATAGAAGCTTTTTTGTAGCCATAGGTATAAAGCGTAGTAGATGCTTTCTGTGCTAATTTCATTCCAATTAACGAGATTATTAAACTGGCAACATCACTTAAGTTGTGGCTAGCGTCTGCGATTAAAGCTAATGAATTAGTTGAGTAGCCCACTATAAACTCGATGAGCGTAAATGCAGAATTTAGACCAATCCCAATATAAAAAGCTTTATTCATATTTTTAGGGTCTGGAGCTTGATGACTGTGGTTATCTGAATTACTCATAATTTACCCTTGTTTAGGTTGCTGCATTTTATTAAAGGTAGAAAATAAGTTTATTGCATATTTTCTATATTGCACAGTCAATATTGCTCTAATACCGTAGACCCACTTATTTTTATCAATAAACTGAGCCACAACTTGATTGTGTGTCCTATCTCTCCTTGGGCGAAAAAAGCGGATTTTACTGTAATCTAACTGGCTTACGTAAGCTTCTTGTTCTCATGTTCAAGCTCTTTAGTATGTGTAGCTTAGTCTTGAATGTTGGTTAGTATAGTTTCATTAGTGTGCTTTTTATGACATGACCACATAAAGGTGTAATCGTTTAATGCTTCAATCAGCATACGAACGGCGCGTTCTTTAATCTCAGGAGTGTAGGTTTGTCTTTTCATTATCGTATTCTCTCAGAAAGATGATTTACCGCTTCTTAACAGCGCGTGTAAAACCTTGCATCTGACGACTAAGCCGGTCTTCATAGTAAACTATCCCAGTATTGTCAGAAACTTAACGTCTTGTGAGGATGTACTAAGTGCTAACTTCAAAATAATTGAAATGCTTACGCTAAATGACGACAAGAAAAGCCTAAGCAATCTAACGAAGAATCAGATATTAAAAACCTAATCTGTATGACAAATAAAAAAATGCCTCTGGGAGTTGACTCCCAGAGGCATTTAGTTTTAAATGTAGATAACGGTTACAGTGTGTTGACGCACCCTGTAACGAACAAATAAGCACACAGACTGCGTTATTTGAACAGCATTAAATGCCCGTATAGGTGCATTTTATCCAAAATCTGCTTTCATATCAACTCTATTTGCTATACATTTTAAAAACTGCTTGTTCGCTCGTTACATTTTCGTGCTGCTCTCTCTGTACCCGTTACCCGTCAAATGGGTGGCAGGCCTCGGTGACGACTGCGTTTGACATAAGGGTGAGCTCCCTACAGGGGTGACTAGACAAAGGATCAGAGCAACGCAATGAGTGGTTACTTGTGCATATCGTAGCGGTATATTGGGCGAACGCCCTTGCTAGCGTATGACAGCACAGTAGCGGTTATGAGCGTGTCTAGGCGGTGCTATCAGCCGTAATCATAACAGCCGTAGCTTGATACAGTGATACGGTCTTGATGACGCGATGGGCGATGAAGTCGGCATGACTAATCACATCAAATTCAAGGAATGCACTAAAGTGTTTGTGAGTATTTTTATTATACTCATAATTGCTTTAGGGTGAGTGTTCCTTGAAATCTGCTCAAGGCTCCAAAATCAGCATAAATTCACTTAGGCTAATTTAAGTAGTATATAGCCCACTAGGCTATATACTATGAGAGTTCAGAGAAAAATTTAGAATATTTATTATACAACCATCATTTATTCAGTGAGTCGATATTGTCATGGTGGATTCATAAGCTTAGTGTGAATAGAACGGGATTGACTTATTTATTGTTAATTGTCTCTCGCATCTTTTCAATCTCTGCAGTCAATGAGCTACTCTTTTCCTGTTCTGATTGATAGTTAATTGAAAGCTCATCATACTGCTCACTCAATGCAGTGTGCTCAGTACTAAGCAAAGTTCTCTCATGATTTAACGTGTCGTGTTGCTTAATCAGTAGCTGATGATCTGCTTCAATCTTAGCTTGCTTTTGAGTAAGCTGCTCATTAATCCCTGATAACTTATCACGTTCAGCGATTATGGCCTTTAACTCTCCTTTCACTTCTGCTGTAAGATTCGTTATCTCGTTGCGCTCAATAACGACTGTCTTTAGCTCATCCTTAGTTGCTGTCAGTTCTGTTTGCAGACGCGCGATCTCTGCTTTATCGCTATTAGCAGTGGCTTCAAGCGTGGCCACCTTCGATATGTTGGCACTCAGCTCTTTTGATTGCTGATCAAAACTGCTACGCAGGTCACCAAGTTGGGCCTGAGCTGCCACTGTTTTAGCTCGTTCAAGTTCTAGCTGGTGCTGAGTATCGCTGAGTGTCTGTGTCAGCACATCCCGTTCAGCAGTCACTTGAGCCGCGGTGATAGCCGTTGCCTCTGCAGTTGCTGTGACCTCATCGAGCTGTTCTAACAAATCAGCCTGCTCACTCTCTAGGGTCTTAACCGCTTCTTGAGCCTCATCTGTCTCAGCTTGCGACTTGGCCTTAATACTCTCTAGAGCCTCCCGTTCTTTAACCAGACGATCATTGGCAATATCAATGGCCGTCTGCCACATATCCGCACCAAGCGTTTGTAAGCGTTCAGTGATACCACTTGGTAGCTCAACCTGTCTTAGCTGCTCTTCTTGTTGGTTATCCTGACGCCAAGACTTCATAGCTTCACTGATGGTCGTGAATGATCCACCACCCAGCGCCTTACGCACTTCGGCTAAAGTAGGTTTGATACCTTGTTCGTGCAGTTGATCAGCAATAGCATGAATTTGCTGTGTAGTAATGGCCATAATTATTGTCCTTAATTTTGTATGAGTAAATATGTAGCGTTTGTAGTATTTTTTATATAGTATAATACAATATACAACATACTACAATACAAGGCTTAAAAAAACCTCAAGTAATCTTGAGGTCACAATCATTAGATTAGGGCTAACGATCAGTTAAGTACTCTTCTAGCGCATTACTATCATTTATTAATGATTAGCGCCTGTTTGCTTGGTTTTATCCTTAAATTTGGCAATGATACTGGCCTCAGTAAAGAACGCTTATGGTTTAATACTGCCACGGCTAACACCTGACCAGTCGGTGACTTCTGGAATGTCTGATAGATCAATGTCGTCATCATTAAGCGTTGCTAAATGCTCTAAATCTACTTGTTGCTTGGCCGTTAGTGGTGGTAGCTCGTCTATTTGATAACTAACTTTGTTCACACTGGCTCCCTTTCATTTTTTTGACACGTCTAGCTGAGATAATGCGTATAACCTCACCATTATCTATTTCTGTTTGCGTATGGGCTACCAATAGGACGGCGGTACCGTCTACTGTACCCAGCGCTTGCCACTGCTTTTCATCATTTTCATACCTGTCTTGCTGACGCAGGCATAAAAGGTCTAGAAAAACTCGGGCGGCTGCCTCAAATAATAAACGGTGCTTACGCTGATTGGTGTTTTTTTTGTTCATCCCATTCAAATCTAATACTTATCTGTTCTCTCTGTCAGTATGCTCTTTATAGATTAGCAATTCATCTTGACTGACAGCTGTTACTTTCTGGTATTCAAAAGATAGCGGTACTTGATTGGTTTGCGCCACTTGGGTCAAGAACAATTTAATCGCTTGAGACGGCGTTAGACCATAGCTTTCAAACACGGCAAAAGCATTTTCTTTTAGCTCTTGATCGAGCCTGATATTATAATTAGTTGTCGTCATGGCATTACAAATGGCTTATCTGTGTACATATAATATAAACCATTTGTATAGACAGTACCAGATTAATCACTCTTTTTTCTTTGCTATGATTTTTGCTTAGGGAACGTATAACCTACCGCCAGCAAATGCTTTTTATGGGTCTTTAAAAAAGCTTCATCTCTTAATTGAGTGTGTAACCAGCTGATCACTTCTTGGGTACTTTTTCCTGAAGGCGCATAGCTACCAAATGGGGCATAGTTAGCCAATAGAGGCGCAAAACGGTCGATCTGTTTGACTGTTAAGGATGGTATATCTCTATTCTCATTATTCTGATTTAAGTCCTCCAGACTTTTTTTCTTGGTGGGCTTAGCTTTTACATTAAATTTTAGTCCTGTGACGGTACGACCACGTTTGACGTTTTCATAGGTGATTTTAATATCTGACTTTTCTGTTATTTCTTCAACGCTTGGGTTGATGACTCGACTTTTTAGGTTGTTAATACGTTCGTAAGATTTAGAAAGAGCTAGCTCCTCTCTAATTTCTTCAAGTGACATTGTCCACGAGCTCATTGCCTCATGTTTTTTGGCCAGATGGTATATATCTATTGAATATTCACCCTTCAGTTTAAGTACATCTTCTTTTTTATATTTAGTGAATGGATTATTTTCATCAAAAACCTTCAACATCAGTAGCACTTCATCTGTAAAACATAGAGACACATAGCCATCTTCATATATTGATCTGATGACCCACTGTACATTGACACGGCTACCGCGTTCATTTCTATAGCTAAAAAATCGCCTCATCATCGTTTCACTAGCATCTTTTAATTGAGTATAAGCAGAATCCACTTGAATGTTGCAAGCCTCTGCAAATGCTTTCGCGGTTATCTCTATAGTGTCTTTTTCAGTGGCATCTATCAAACGCACTACTGAACTAGCAAGCAACAGCAACCGTTTTTCATCAAGTGTCATTTCATAAAACGCTTGTAGAATACGATTTTGCATAACAACCCAATTTGCAGGGTATTTCTTCTCATATAAACCAACTTGGTTAGTCATATCTACGCCTTAATACTCAAATCTATCTAATTGTAGCTTTTAACCTAGCTGATTGTAGCTTTTAACCTAGCTGATTGTAGCTTTTAACCTAGCTGATTGTAGCATTAACCTAGCTGATTGTAGCTTTATAGATCTTGAAGCCCTTAACTGGTAAGGTCTGAGAGCTTCCTAAAAGTCTTTAAAAATCTTTAAAAGTAAAAAATATGTTTTTATATTAAATAATAGGAAAAAAGCTCAAGAACTGACGGATTTGAGATGATAATATGAGCGACCAATCACTTATAGAACTGTTCAGTAGCTCAAAACGCTATGGTCAATTTACTCGGTATCAATCTTTATTCTCATAGTTCGGATTAAGCTTTGATCTTTGAAAATCTTCAAAAGCACGGTCAAAGATATTTTGAATGTCTTCATCTGTCATTCTGGCCAACGCTGTTTTCATACTCTCAGTATCAGTCTCATTTTTTGTAGATAACTTGTCTTCATTTTCAATAGTCATTATCGACACCTCTGTAAACACATCTTAAAGCATTGCTAAAACGCATAAAAAATACTCTTATATGCGTTCTACGCTCTGTTCGATACGATGGTAGCTAAAGCTATTTTAAAACGCTTAAAACAGCTAAAAATCGTCTTCTAGCATTTCGCTAATTAGAAGACGATTCAGTTGTACTGATGAATAGGCTATTGCTAACAGTAACAGTTATTGAGCTGCTGAATCGTCATCAAACAATGAACCGTACTCACTATCTTGATTGTCTTCATGTGAAGTAAAACTGCTTGATACCATCTTAGCCTCACCTTGCATCTTATGAGCAATTGACTTTAAAAACTCACGGTGCTTTTTCAAACGGACATATTTTTCATTATCGTGTGCATCTAAAAAAATAGCTTGCAGTTCATGATTGTCATCATCGTCTAATGCGTTGGCCAACCACTCCCCCAATATTTTATGTGCTTCAAGCCTGTCCTGATCAATCTCTTTTTTAAGAGCCTGTAATTGCTTAATCTTATTTGCAAATAAATCATCTGATATTACTGACATTACCTCATCCTTTTTTTAGCCAACTATGATAGAGTTGATCCTAGCAGTACATATACAGGTATGCAAGGTAGTAAAATACACAAGACCACTTCGTTTCGTGGGCGCAGTAGTATTTTAACCCTCTGTTAAGAGCGAACTTAGGAGTTTATGTAAAAAAGGCCCACAAGGGGCGCTATTTTTTTTACATAAACTCCGTCGTCCGGCAGGGGGCGAACCCCCTACAACCCCCAAAAAATCATCACTCAATATTGGGTTTTTTTGCTATGAATAATAAAGGTTTTCATCTGTCGGTTAGCGCCGTTAGTAAGGCGAAAAATCATAGCGTGGTGGCAAAGTCGGCTTATAATTCTGGCTCAAAACTGGTTGATGGGCAGTCAGGAGTCGTCCACGATTATACCAGTAAAGCTAAAGATAAAATCTTAAACTTAGTGGACAGTGATGGCACTAAATATACGCAAGTTATTGAGAAAAATGTGGTGCATATGGCGTTGATAACGCCAACTCTTGCTGGGGATCTAGCAGTGACACGTGAGGGTTTTTGGAATGATATCGAACGCATTGAGACTCGTAAAAACGCGCAATTGGGTACTGAGATTGATGTGATGTTTCCTGATGGGATCACCGCTGATCAGCGTATAGTTCTGGCCGAGCGCTACGCTCAAACCTTATCTGATCGTTATAACGTGCTTGTCGATGTGGCCATTCATCGGCCCCACAGTCACGAGAAACATGTGGGGGAGGTTGAAGTGGTTGAGCTGACCAGTCGTAATTTTCATGCCCATATTTTACTCTCAAGCCGTGAGATAGTAGCGGATGTTGAGGGTTATGCTTTATCAGCACGCAAGAATTGGCTGCAGTGGTCAACGGAGGAGCGTTTATCTAAGGGGTTAAACGGGCGCGGCGATGAGCTTAAATATCAACGCACCCTTTGGGCGGATATGGCCAATAAGCTACTGCCTGAGAATAAAACCATTAGTGAGAAATCCTACCGTGAGCTGGGCATCAGTCTTTTACCAAAAATGAAACTGGGCAAGTCATTGTATAAGGATATTCTCAAAGGCAATCGTTCAGTGATTCATGAGTACAACGAGACGATTGATGAGATCAATGCTTACATTGAAAAAAATGGTCTGGTAATTGAGTATGACGACAAGGGACGTATTGACCTAGAAAGCAATGAGCAAGAGGTTAACGGCGTCACAGTACATTATAAAAAGCGTAAGCCCTTTGCGCGAATTGAGCTCAGTAATATCCGCTTTGTAGATCCTGCCGCTGAACTTGAACCCGCTATCCCTAAAAATAACAGTCAGACGCATAGTGATGTGGCCAATGATCACGCACTTGATGAGCTTTTAGCAATTTCAGCCGACTTTGTGAGTCAAAAAAAGATGGTACGCAGCGCCTTATTTTCAACCATTGATGCGCTGTATGAAGAGTTAGCGCTTCAGTCTAAACAGATTATTACCATTGATAAAAACATTAAGAGTACCCAGCGGTTCACCAAGGAGGTGGGACAGGATTTTAGCGAGCCCCGCCAAAAAATGATTGAGCTTGCCCGGAAAATACATACGAAAGAGCAAAGCGAGGCACTAAAGACGGCTTTAGCGTCGGTTGATCAGTTTAGACAAGATGACACCCTACAAACAGGCCGCGCTGTTAGCCGCCTTGAAGAGCAGCTGTCACAGATTGATAAAACGGTGCTGAACAATAAAGCGGTTTTAAAAAATCTTATTCCCCTTAACAATCGAGTTATTGATGATCATAAGGCGCTAAAGGCCACCTTAAAACCGTTTGCCGCAACGCTGAATAAGCTGGCTACTGACTTTAAAGCGCTTGATGAGATTGATATTGAAAAAACTGAGCTGCAGCGGCACTGGCGGGAGACGTTTGAGGATTTGCAGGCGATCGAGATAACGAGCAACCTTGACACCTATCATAAGTTCGCGGCACTGGCAGATCTTGATGTTGAGCGTTTTAAAGCGCTTGAGCAAGAGCGTGAGGCGCTGCGTGCTCTTAAAGCGGTAGAGATAGATGATACCGCTGAGGCACGTTTGAAGATGCTTGTATCTGATGTAAAGACATTTAAAACCGCCAATAATGAAGACATCAAACAATTAAAGCTGCAAATCAATACCAGTCAAAAAACCTATCAGCGCCTATCGCCGTTTTATGAGCAGCGTATTGCCCTTCTTGATCAAAGTGAAGCGGTGATTGTGCAAGATGATGACTTATACGATGAGATTACCCGTACCAAGACCACTCAATTGAACGCAGATCGGCTTGATGACTGGCGCAACCGTACGATGAGGCTTCAGTACCAGCTCAACAAAGCACATGAGCAAGCAGAGCTTAAGAAAAAGGCTGAGCGTGCACGAGAGGAAGCAGAGAAGCGGCGGCAAGAAAAACAACAAAAAGAGCAAGATGCTACTGCCCTTGCGCGTACCCGACAGGCAGAAGTCAAGGCGTATCAGAGCAGGTTTGATAATATGCTGGTACGGGTTAAAGACCGTATTGATAAGATCGACTTTAAAGCGATTGATACTACTGCCACTGTGATAGAGGTGGCTGAAAAGTTAGCTGCTGAGGCCCTCGTTTTAAAAACGCTTCAGCATACTGATAACGTCACCGCGTTGCAAAAGCGTTTGCGAGACACGGATGCAGAACGGGTGACGATAGACAGAGATACATCGGTACAGACACTATTACAAGCGCTCGGCACGCTTCCTAGCGACCGTCATAAAATTGATACTATAAACGCGCTTAATGAGCGTTTTGAGCAGGTTCCTGACATCCGCGTGGGCACGCAAAATTTAGCGCAAATCTTGGCCGCACAAGTGCTGGATATAGACAAGGCTATTCAAGAAAAAGCGCGCCATTACTCGTCACCACGCCCATTTTAGTTGTGATGATTACAATAATGAGTACTTACTATGAATAAAAATGACCGCACTGAGCAAGACATACACGATCAACTTGTTAACCTAGTGACTTCATTGACTCCGGTCATTGGGGCCTTGCGTGAGCTGATTAAGCGAGCCGATGATGCGGTAGCGAGGCGGCTTGAGCGTTCGCTTAGCGGTATTGATAGCAAGGTGAATGAGGTGTCTTCTGCCATTGAAGAATTAGGTAGTAGCGCAAGCACGACTTCGCAGGCATTGAGTCAGTATCAAGAACTCGTGTTAAAGCAGCTACAAGCGGCAGTGACTGCTTTTACTGACAATGATATGCCGCGTCGTTATGATGACAAAATAGCAGGCATCATCACCGATATGAAACAGCAGATTGATACGGCTGTAGAGTCGGTCGTCACTGCTAAAAACGACAGCATAGAGGTACAAGTGAGTACCATGCAAGCGGTGGCTGACAAGCTTGGCGCAGGCGCTGACAATCTAGCCCTATTCACCAATCAGTACCAAGCTGGTCATAAGCAGATTATTGAAGATATTGAGACCTTTGAGACCACCACCAAAACGCGGATTGAACAGGTTGAGGGTAGAGCTAGTAAAGACTTGGACAAAATTCATAAGTCCATTGAGACTATGAGTATTAAAAGGATTGCAGCCGCTGTCGCAGCGGGTACGATGGCTGTGATAATAAGTTTGGTGGCCCTGGTATTTTGGTATGTGCCAAGCTTTGATGAGATTGCAGAGATGAGATACCAGCAAGCAGAGCTACAGCGCGGCATCGATGAGCTTGAAACGGGGTGGAAGCAGGCATTTGATAACGCTCAAAGTCAGCAGATTATTTTGGCTTGTGATGTTAATGAAGCGCAGCCTGATGCAATCAGCTGGTGCGTTAGAGCAGACAGTAAAAGTGTTTTGAGAGATGAGAGAGGCTTTGTTTATTATAAAATAGCTGGGGTGCCGCGTGCAGAGCCGACTGAGTAAAGGCATATGGTAATAGTAAGCCATATTGCCCAAAAGTGCGTCTTCTGAGACATATAAGACTGAAAAAAGCTTGTTTGATTGTCGTTATCTTTGTCTATATCAAAAAGCCAGATAATGACACTTTATCTGGCTTTAAGGGTTATTGTTTCTTGTTAAACAAGTTGTCTGTAAATATAAGCTAAAGCCATTACGCTGCTTGGTCAGTGTGAGCTGTGACCAACTCTATAAAAGCAGTTTCAAGGGTGCTTAACGCATGATCGTCAACGATAAGACCGTCATCTAGCTGTCGTTGCACCCAGACATAAACCGCTTCATCATTATAAAGAATGGGGTCAACACCAAGTAGGGTTGCCAGCTGTACGCCTTGCTGTATTTGTAAGCTTAATAACAGCTGAGAGGCTAACGTTTTAGTCTGTTCACTAAACCATGTGCAGCTATTGAGCCGAGATAGATTGTTATTCATTGGTATTCTCCTATAGACCATTATATACATATAATAAATAAAATGACTTACTACAGGTCAAATTATACCTATATTTTAATCTATTGCAAGAGAAAATAACCTTCTGTAGGTCTTTTTATTCGTTTAAAGACAATCACAGCTCATGACAACGTTATTTATGCTGGTGACTCACTGCTGTCCTCATTTATGATTTCGTATAAATCACCAACATTGATTCTAAGATAAGTACATAAAGACTCGATGACATCTAGATCAACGCGGGTGGCTTCTTCATGATACATGCGAGTAATGGTGCCACGATTGATGCCAGTATCTCTTGAGATATCGGCAATTTTAAGGCGTCTTTCACCCATGATGGTCGATAAGTGACACTTCACCATAGTGGTTCCCTCATTCATATTAGTGGTTTTTGATTGGTGAGCGGATTATAACGAATATGAGCGGCTAAAGTATTGCTTTTAGTAGCTCATATTGATACTTGATAGCTACACTTTATATGTTAGCAGTCAGTTTACTGGGGCATCTCAGTCTTTGACAAATTTATGCAGTTTTATGAATATTATTCACATAGAAATTCAGTCGATATCAAAGATATAGTTATTTTTTAAAAATGTTGCTATTCATCTAACTATTGAGTAAAGTCTTAATAATACTCAAATACTCAAATACTCAAATACTCAAATACTCAAATACTCAAATACTCAAATACTCAAATACTCAAATACTCAAATACTCAAATACTCAAATACTCAAATACTCAAATACTCAAATACTCAAATACTCAAATACTCAAATACTCAAATACTCAAAATTAGGATTGCTCTATGAAAGTCATTGCTGTGTTGAATCAAAAAGGAGGCAGTGGCAAGACAACTATTGCCACTCAATTAGCTCGTGGCTTGCAGCTGCAAGGACATAGTGTATTGCTAGTAGATAGTGACCAGCAGGGCAGTGCACGTGATTGGCGAGCTGTAGATGAAGATAATCCAGTACCAGTGATAGGTCTCGATAGACCTACGCTTGATAAAGATCTAAAAAATGTCTCTGATAAAGAGTATGTTGTGATTGATGGTTCACCACAAGCAACTAGTTTGGCTTTATCTGCAATTAAAGCAGCTGATTTTGTATTAATTCCTGTACAGCCTAGCCCATACGATGTTTGGGCGACTAGCGATTTAGTAGACTTAGTAAAGCAGCGTATAGAGATGACTGACGGTAAACTAAAAGCAGCCTTTGTAGTGTCTAGGGCAATCCAGAATACTAATATTGGTAAGGAAGTGGCTTCAGTTTTACTAGAGTACGGTCTACCTGTGTTAGATAGTAGAATTATGCAGCGTGTAAGTTATCCAAATAGCGCAGCATTAGGCAAGACCGTATTTGATACTGAGTCAGTGAACAGTAATGCAGTACAAGAAATGACGGTATTGGTTAATGAAGTTAAAACATTTTTTGATAAGGAGTAAATGATGAGCTTAGCAGCAGGTCGTCCCAGTAAGAAGGTAAAAGATGAGTTATCTTTGTCAGACGTGACCGATAGTCCTCAAAAAACGGCACGAGTAAACTTTAACATTGACAAAGATAAGTATATTGCATTCAAAAAGTTTGCGCTTGATAACCGAAAGACAGTGACTGAGCTATTAACTGAAATGATTGATGAGAAAATAGTTGAACGGTAGTTTCTGTAAGTTACAAATAAAGTAGCTCAGAATAAAGGATCATGCTAAATGTTTATTGAAAGTCATAAAATGGCTTTATCAAGTTTTAAAACAGATATAGATCTGTATATGGTCGATGGTGTGGTAGCAGATGATGAAGGAGTCTTATCTCTGTTATTCGGGGAGTATTTACGTGTCGAGAATATATTACAAAACTATGATGAGTTTGCAAGCCTAAAAGCACTGCAAGACTTGGATGTGACCGATGCTGACGCTGTTGAGACGTTTAAGGATGAGCATTACCTAAACGATGATGAGATAGCCGCTATGCAAACTATTAAAGTGCCTGCTGAACGTACCGTACAAGATTATCGCTCAACCTATAACGATATACGCGATTGGCTACGTCGTGAAAAGGCGGGTGACCAGCAAGATGAGTCTTCGATTGATTGGGATGAGGTTGTCTTTGAAATAGACTTGCTCAAATCACAGGAGATCAATCTAGATTATATCCTTGAGCTAATTTTTGAGCATAATAAAAACACCAAGGACAAGTCTGCTTTGGTTGAAGAAGTACGTCGTTTGATTCGAGCAAGCCTTGGCAACCGAGCCAAAGAAAGCTTGGTGGTAGATTTTATCAATCAAACTAACTTGGATAATATCCCTGACAAATCCAGCATTATCGATGCCTTCTTTAGCTATGCTCAGGTAGAGCAGCAACGTGAAGTCAAAGATATGATTGCGGCTGAGAATCTGAATGAAGATGCTGCTAAGCGTTATATTACCGCTTCTCTAAAGCGTGAGTACGCCAGTGAGAACGGTACAGA
>NZ_JBQQEY020000003.1:0-6341 GCF_052258485.2 Psychrobacter sp. T6-5
GTCACAGCTAACACTCAAACGATTAACGACACAGAGCACTTTCATTTTACTAATGCCGTTATATTTTATGATTTTATATCCTTCGAACATTTTCTAAACCTAGTTGAGCAAGGTTTGATAATGTATGATGTAAGAATTGGAGCCTACAAAACTGGTAGCAAGAGAGGTAAAACTCATGATCACGGCTCAGGATTCAGAATTAAAAAAGAGAATATGTCTCTATTATATGAGCAGTCTATAGTAATTTAAGAGTAGGCAGGCAAAGACAAAAAAAAGCCCCTATCTAAGGGGCTTTTTGGTCACTAATCCAGCCGTCAAAAACCGCCCCAATTTCATTTACCATAATGCAGCTTTATGCGAACAATGACAGTTTTTATCGTGCTAAAAGGGCTGGTATTAGCAGTCATTTAAGGTTAGAAATTAGCCAAGATCAGGCAGTCTTTTTTGCCTGTCCTGGCTAATTTCTAACCCAACAACCAAAGGGCGTTAGTCTTTTAAATCTAAAACACAATAATCCTCAGACCGTCCAAACTTACATTCTTTTGTCATCACTCTAGCGCATAGCTTACCGTTACAGCGTTCAATATCTAAATTACCGCCCTGCTTGTCTAGCTGCGCTATCGTTGCTCTACGCTCTGCAATATCATCAAGGCTCGGTATAAAAAACATTGATCCTAGTATCACCACTAAGCAAGTCCCTGAAATTGCGCCTACGGTCATAAAAGCATGCTTCCAACCTAGTGCCTTTGTCTCTTGTTTTATAGCATCAGCTGCACATATTGCCCCGCTAGAGGCTTTTTTAAGCTCTTGGGCAGTCTTAGTGGCATGATTGCTTAAATCGCTCTCTAAAGACGCTCTAGCGTCATTCAGCGAGTCTTTAAATAATGATTCTGCTAACTCTGGTAAATGCTTATGCAAGCTTTCAATTCCAGCTTGCTGCTTTTTGATGATTGCTAGTGTTTGAGCAATACTTTCCTGCTGTTCTTGCGCAGTTGTTATGAGCATAAATAGCTGTTTTTTAGCATCCTCATTCATATCTCAAACCCTCTGTCTTGCCCCTTGTCATGGGCTTGCTGTTGCCTTTCAATATCCAGTTTTTGTTGCTGCTGTTCCTGTCTGAAGGCTTCATATTCAGCTTTAAAATCTTGCATACCTTGTATTTGTTCTTTGATGCTCGCCATCTCTGTCTTCGCTTCTTTGAGGATATTTATTTCAAGCTTTAAATCGTGCAGCTGCTCATTATCTGCTTTAATTTCTCGGTTAAGATCGCCCTTATCCGTTGTAACACCCCTACGCTCCATTGCTGACGCTTGCCACCCCATTTTAATAGTTGGCTGCCTATCAACTCCTTGCTCTTTCAGGCTTCTATGGTCTATACGCTCCTCAATACCCTGCTTTTCTAACTGTGTGTTGACGATAGTTTCCCATTCCTTACGTAGCGCTTTGATTTCGGCACTGGTCGAACCTAACCCTAGCTCTTTACGCTTGGCATTTGATAATTCAATACTTGTCTTATCACCTAACTCGATGCCGTCATCGGTACGCTCAAGCTCTCTTGTGGTGGTCATAATATGAGCGTGCCAATTACGATTATCACCCTCTTTATCGGGGGAGTGAATAGCCACATCAACGCCTACGTTGTAACGCTCTGCGAGGACTTTAGCGAACCTAACCGCTACCCTTGCGCCCTCATTCTGTTTTAGGTCTTTACGCTTATCTTTATCTTCAGGTACAAGCTCATGCGGTATTGCTAGCACCCATTCCCTAGCAGTGCGCCCATCTTTTCGGTTTTCTGCAAGCTCCGCTTTATTCCACAGCTCGCTACGATCAATCTTTTTCATAGTCTTATCAAAAGTATAAGCCATTTCTACACCGTCACGCTTTGAGTAGTCATGCTTTAACCCTGTGCGCTCGTCTGTAATTTCTGTACCAGCACGATAAGCGGCAGATGCCGTTGCACTGCGTCCGCTGCTTCTTGATATAGGCTTGGTAGTTGCGTAGTAAATTGCCATATAAAGCCCTTACCCCCTGTAAGGTTCGCTTTGGAGATTGCAAGTAAGTAACCTTTGTTTTAAGTAAAAAATTTACTTTTAGTAAATAGTATTGCCAGCTGAATAATTGGTTGGCAAACCCACATAAACAAAGGAGTTACGATGAATATTCTTAAATGGCTATTTTCAAATTTGGACGGCATTTACCTTGTCATCTCAATAGTGGAAGCTCTGCTATCTGTCGCTTTATCTGTGATTGAGTTGCTTCCAAAAATAGGCGATCTACCTATGATTTTCTAATATTGATTAGATGCAATAGTGGCTTGCCATGACTACGGATGTATCTCATTTTTTAGGGTGAACATGATGCCTAATAACAACCGTTCTTCAATCTCGGTTAGGGCATTCAAACCGTAGTCATGCGTCTTTAAGATGACCGATTGTTGGTCTGCGGTTAGCTCAACGGTGATCGGTTCACTGGTTGCAAGCTCTCTATACTTCTCAAAACTTGATGCTTCAAACAGGCTCATTTTTATTATTCCCTTTTCTTAGCTTTAGTCGTTTTGGCTTTTGCTCCGCAGGACGTATTTAGGACTTGAAAATTTATGCAACAACGTGGAATAAATTTCTCAAGTCGTAAATGCGCACTTCCCTAAAAAGACAGGAAAGTGAAAGCTCTCCAATTCACTGTTATACTAACACAAATATTAATATATTTAGGTGAGATTATGCCAACAATAGAACAGAAGATAGCACGCAAACAAGACGAGCTTAATAGACTAAAAACAAAACAAAGAAAATTAGATACAGCGCAGAAAGTGGTTATTGGTGGGATGATTTTATCACTAGCTAAGAACGATCCTGATAGAGCCAGACAGCTGCTTATTGATATTGATAGCAACATCACACGAAAGACAGATTTAGACCGCTTAGAGAGTGTTATAGACGATTTGACCGTCACACGATCAAAAGGAGTTTAAACATGGCTTATGATTATTTTATTTCAACCAATGACAGTAACGATAAGGTAAAAATTCCAGAATGGATTAGCGAACGTGACGATAGAATGGAATCTTATAAATCAGCTGGTGAGGTGGACTATCGAGGTAAATTCACTGGCGATGAATTGATCCAACTAGCCAATGAGTATGCTGAAACATGGGGAGATGCTATGAATAGCTTTCATGCAGACCTTCAAAATAAAGGCTTGGCGTATATAAAAAATGCTGAGACAGATCAATTCACTGTATCAGCGATTTACTGGTCATCAGATGCTTACTGAGTTAGACCAACTAAAACACTTTTTTTTGACGTTTTTTTAAAATATTAAATGTTTTAGTTAGCTAGTTTTTAAGCTACAGCCCTTTATTCTCAGAGGTTCAGGCTTACTTATCTTTTCACATTAGTTTTTTAATCAACGATCTCGACACTCACTCTGCTGATTGAGTGCTTTTTTTTTTTTTTTTTTTTTTGCTATTATTATCTTAACTTAAATTTTTCTTCAATCTCTTATGTTATATAGCCTAGTGGGCTATATAACACTTGACTGAGCCTAAGTTGTTCTTATGCTCTTGGTTTGGCTGGGTTCTGAAATCAGGGAACACTCACCCTAAAGGACTCGCAGTTGAAAAACTGCAAATCCTTTAGTGTTGTTACCTTGACGGTGTTCACTCATGCCCTCGGCACGACTTGGGACACTCATCAGGAGGTCATCACTGTATCAAGCTGACCCTGTTAAGATTACGGCTGATAGCACCGCCTAGACACGCTCTTAACCGCTATACGCTTTCTAATGCTAGCAAGGGCAATGTGCCCAATGTACCGCTTCGAAAGACAATATAACCACTCATTGCGTTGCTCAATATGTCTAGAACCCCCTGTCGAGAGCTTACTGTCACCCACACAATGCAGTCGTCACTGATGCCTGCCACCCATTGCTAGGGAACAGTTACAAGGCGTTGATTGGTGGAAGGTAACGAGCAAATAGGCGGTTTTACTGAGTAAATTAGGTAATTTACGGTAGTAATATGGGTGATTTGATTGCAAAATAGCCTAGTTTTGGCTTAGAATATGCCCTAATGGGCTTAATTGCTGGTCAAATAACGCTGTTTGAGAGCTTATTTGGTCGTTACAGTCGTCGCCAAACGTCTGTAACCGTTAATGAACATTAAACGATAAACCTCCCTATTACGTCAAGTAGTAGGGGGGTTTATTTTTTAATAACCTATATTTTTTGAAGAACAATAATACTTTCCTCAGTCATGGTAGCTGTAGTCTCGCCTACAACGTTAGTTGCACTCACTTTTCTTGGCATACGTTTATTATGAATATCTCTATAGTATATGTTCTTAAGCTTTAGCCCATGGTTAATACCTAGCTCGGCTATAATAATATCTGTATGTAATTTAGTTTCATGAACAATTCTGGAAGCTGTAACTAAAACAAAGAAACCGTCCTTTTTCAGATAATCGGCTCCATTTTGTAAGCATTTATCTAAATCATCATAAAACGAAAGAATATCTTTCAGACGATCTCTAGTCCTTTTCTGTTCCTTCTTATCTTCGGCTAACGCTATTCTAGATAGAAAAAGCTCCTGAATATTTCTAATAGTTAAAGACTTATCATAGAAATCTTCCACTTCAATATCTTTAGTATCACCACCTAGCAGATCATTGTCCAAACGCCTTATCGCTTTATCATACAAGCTGTTCAGTTGCAGAAGTTCAGAAGAAAAAGCAGAAAACTGACCATAGGCGACTGTTGTTCTACTGTCCCCATAAGGAGGAGAGGTTAAGATCAAATCCACACTGTTTTCTTTAATACTTTCTAGCTTCACTCTACTGTCTTGGAAGTAAATTTTTGGTGTGCAATCACCGTTATCTACATCCTTTAGCTCTTGAATAGCTTTAGCATTTCTTTGAATAATTGGTGTTATTTTCTTTAAAAGTTCAGGCTTGTCGAAAAAAAGCTCTTCACTAACTTTCTTTTTGTCTTTATGCAGCTTAAAACCACTGTGTACACAGTAAGACACTTCTCTAATTATTTCACTTAAGCAAATTCTTAAAAAATCTTTTATGTGTTTATTTTCAATAGCATCTATTGCACCAATAGCATCATTAACTGACTTATTAGTAACTTCATGGAACCAAAACTCTTTGTTATTTATCTGATGTTCACCAAAATCCTGATTTAGGAAGTTTACTTCCCACTGTTCTATACCAGCCTTCAATATCTCTTCATCAATATATTGAGTTTTTACTTTAGTTATCAGTATAGCTAAAGGATTTAGTTCAATACCTTTGCTATGTCTTTTTAACTTCATAGCTTCTAGGAGGGTAGTACCGCTACCTGAAAATATATCTAGTACGGTATCACCCTCATTAGAAAACGCCTCAATTATCTTTCCTGCTAACTCAGGAATGAAGACAGCAGGGTAGCGATGAACCTTATGGGCTAACAAAGGCTTGTCTCTTTCTTTGAAAGTCCACTCTAACAACCATTCTAAATCAACTTTATTCATAAGGAATATATAACCTATAGCTTTTTGAAACCACAATGATATTAGCACATTATTCTTCTTGCGTTAAGAGTTAATTAATACAAGGAATTGCACTATGCCTTTGATGATAGCTGATGTCCATTCGGAGATTAGCGGAAATATTACGCGTTTAAGAAGAGAAAAGGCTTTTACTCAAGAACAGTTAGCTCATGAAATCAAATACTCACAAGCATTTATTAATCAAATAGAGACGGGCGTAAAAGACTGCAATATTGAGCAAATATATAAGATCGCAACTGCGCTTGACTGTTCAATCTATCAAATACTTCCTGACTTTAAACTAGACCTAGAGGATAACCATAATGACTGATCTTGACTTATTTATTAGAGACTTCAATAGGGTAAGAGACTTAGGTTTCACACCTTCAACAAGAAGAAGCAACACAGGAATTGGTAAAACATTTGAAGATCTAATGGGAGTAGTGGAAAATAATATAGCAGAGCCTGACTTACACGGTTTTGAGATCAAATCGCAAAGGAATTTAAGTGGCAGCTATGTAACTTTATTCACCAAGTCTCCCACTATGCCTATAGGTGCAAATACTTACCTGAGACAAAGTTATGGCTCTTATGACGAAAGTTATCCTGATGTCCAAGTCCTGCATACGTCTATGTTTCATGGTCGCTTCAATACACACATAGCAGGGTCTAATTTCTCAATACGAATTGACCGTTTAGAAGAACGGTTATATATCGTAGTACAAAGAACTGATGGAAGTCTGGACGAGTCCGTTTACTATAGCTTTGAAAACCTACGTCAAGCTACCCAAAAGATAGAGAATTTAGCCTTC